>NC_013967.1 GCF_000025685.1 Haloferax volcanii DS2
GACGACATCGCCGGGGGAGCGAAACTGATACGCGCGGGTTCTCGTGTTGAAACGGTCCCGCCCGGCCGAGTTCCGGTCGAACGGCGGCGGACGGGTCGGAGAAGTAAGGTTTTTGTACCAACTGTTCGTTTGGTTCCTTTGCATCATCTGGAATCGCCTTCTTCGGCGTGATGCGTAAATGCCGACTATCACCGGCTTCACGCACCCTATACGCCGCCGCGGGCGACTATTCCACTTGAAACAAAGGGGTATTCACGATGGACGAGGAAGAGAATCCGCGAGGCGGCGCACGAGGGGAAGCCGGGAACAGCACGCCGGACGACGGCGGCGCGGACGCCGACGCCGATGCTGGCACCGACACCGACGACACACCCAGTAACGACGCGTCCGGCGGTGACGGTTCCGCCGACAGTTCCGCCGTCGAGGACGACGTGTCGCCCGAAGACATCGACATTCAGGCGAGCATCGGTCCCGACGCCGACGCGCCCGACGCGTCCGACGAGGACCTCGACCAGCACAAAGACCCCGACGTCGGCCTCGACAAAGTCGTTCTCAACGACGACGAGGGGTCGAAGGGGCTGTTCGACGACCTTCTCGCCGGCGAGCCGATTTTCGAGAACAAGGAAGTCCTCCGCCCGTCGTACACGCCACACGAACTCCCGCACCGGACCGACCAGATAAACCAGATGGCGACGATTCTCGTCTCCGCCCTGCGCGGAGAGACGCCGTCGAACATCCTCATCTACGGGAAGACGGGGACCGGTAAGACCGCGAGCGCGAAGTTCGTCAGCCAGGAGCTCGAATCCACCTCCCAGAAGTACGACGTGCCCTGCGAGGTCGAGTACATCAACTGCGAGGTGACGGACACGCAGTACCGCGTGCTCGCCCAACTCGCGAACAAGTTCATCGAGAAGAACGTCGAGCGCATCGAGGCCGAACAGGAGCGCCTCGACGAGATGCGCACGCGGGCGACCGAAGACCCCAACGCCCTCGAAGAGACGCCGTACGACTCCATCGCCGAAATCGACGAGCGCGCGGCGGAACTCGACGACGACGCCGACGAGATGGAGACGGTGCCGATGACCGGGTGGCCGACCGACCGCGTCTACACGACGTTCTTCGACGCCGTCGACTACAAAGAGCGGGTGGTCGTCATCATGCTCGACGAAATCGACAAACTGGTCGAGAAGTCGGGCGACGACACGCTGTACAACCTCTCGCGGATGAACTCCGAACTCGATAACTCCCGCATCTCCATTATGGGTATCTCGAACGACCTGAAGTTCACCGACTTCCTCGACCCCCGGGTCAAGTCGAGCCTCGGCGAGGAGGAAATCGTCTTCCCGCCGTACGACGCCAACCAGCTCCGCGACATCCTCCAGCACCGCGCCGACGTGGCGTTCAAGCCCGGCGCGCTCACCGACGACGTGATTCCGCTGTGCGCCGCGTTCGCCGCGCAGGAACACGGCGACGCCCGGCGCGCGCTCGACTTGCTCCGCACGGCCGGCGAACTCGCGGAGCGCGGGCAGGCCGACACCGTCGAGGAGGCCCACGTCCGGCAGGCGCAGGACAAAATCGAACTCGACCGGGTGGTCGAGGTCGTCCGCACCCTGCCCACGCAGTCGAAAATCGTCCTCTTCGCCATCATCCTCCTGGAGAAAAACGGCGTCCGCAACATCAACACCGGCGAGGTGTTCAACATCTACAAGCGCCTCTGCGAGGAGATCGACGCCGACGTGCTGACCCAGCGCCGCGTCACCGACCTCATCTCGGAACTCGACATGCTCGGCATCGTCAACGCCGTCGTCGTCTCGAAGGGTCGCTACGGCCGGACCAAGGAAATCAGCCTGTCCGTCCCCATCGACGAGACCGAGGCCGTCCTGCTGACGGACTCCCGACTCGGCGACATCGAGAGCGCACAGCCGTTCGTGCAGGCGCGGTTCGACAACTGAAACTGAAGAACGAAGTCCCGAAGTCCGACGCTTTTAGTGCACTCGCGTCACGCCGCGAGCGCGGCGGTCCGCATCGGTGTGTTCCCCGCTTCGACCCGAAGCGGTGCCGTCGTCGCCGCCGCGTCGCTTCCCGGCGCGTCGCCTGCCGGCGCGTTTGCCGTCGACGCGTCGGGAACCGCCGTTTCCATCGTCGGCACGTCGACGAACTCGACAGGGGCGGGCGCGACCGGCGTCGTCGTCGCTATCGAGTTGGCGAGCGTCAGCCGAACCCACCCGAGAAGCGGGATACGGATTCGCGCGACGCCTTGGACCCACTCGGGGCGGACCGGGTCGGCGATGCCGCTTACTTGGTCGTACCGGGGGTTGTTGTCGCCTTTCGTGATGAAGCCGCTGTACTCGGCGGGGCAGTTGGCGAGTTCTCGGCAGTTGTCGGCCGACATGTACTCGGGGTTCGCCCGGTCGTACCAGTTCTCTCCGTCGTCGACCCAGAACATCGCCCGGTGGATAATCGGGGGACCTGCCGACCCGGGGTCGTCGTAGACGATGACGCTCCCGGGGCCGCCGAACTTCCGGTAGTCGACCTCCGCGCCCGTCTCGGCCGTGACGACGGCGGTCCCCTCGACCGCCGAGTCGGGGGCGTATCGCTCCGGTCCCGTGATGAACACGAGGTCGCCTTTGTGCATGTGCGGTTCCATGCTCCCGCTTTCGACGGCGACCATCGGCGGCCACACGCCGCTCAGCGCGAACAGGAGCAACCCGACGGCCAACACGGCGAGCGCGCTCGTCAGGAGTTCGCGGACGAACAGAAGCGGCCCCTCCTCTGCCGTCCGAAGCCGAGTTAGCACGCCTTCGTCGGAGGTTGGACCGCGCCGCGAGTCGGGGGAGGGCGGGCGGCCATCGTCGTCACTCATCACTCCCAGTTTACCCGGACTGGGTTTCAACGTTCTGGGTTTCGGCATCCTTTTTGCCGCGTGTCGCGCACTCCGGGTGTGCCACTGGAGACGCCGGCGCGCATCGTCCGGACGCTCGTCGGTCGCGGCTACAACGCCGAACGCGAGGCCGTGACCCTCATCGCCGGCTCCGACGACCCCGGCCGAACCCTCGCCCGCGTCGTCGAAGCCGCCCCGGACGACGCGCTTCGCATCACCGCCGACCACGTCCGCGAGGTGCTCGCGTCCGCCCCCGCCGCGGACCCGTCGGGAACCGAACCGACGCCCCCGGCCGCTGCGGACGCTGCGAACGCCGCGGATGCCGACCCAGCCGCCTCCGCCGCATCAGACCCCTCCGTTTCCGCTGCAACATCGCACGACAACGCGGCCCACACCGACCAGTCTGCTCCAGCCGAAGCGCAGGGGACACCGGGCGGCCGGAACGTCGACCCGGCGCTTCGGTCCCTCGAAATCGCCAACGACATGACCGGCCAGTCGACGGGTACCGGCGAGTACGACGACTTCGTGAAGGTGTTCCGCGACCGCTACGAGAAGCTCTCGAAACTGCTCCGCGGGCGCGTCAACCACCGCCCCGCGAAGGCCATCTCGAACATGTCCGGCGGCGAGGACGCCGAACTCATCGGCCTCGTCGACGACGTGCGCTCCACCAAGAGCGGCCACTGGATTATCGACCTTGAGGACACGACGGGGACGTTCCCCTGTCTCGTGATGAAGGACAAGGACATCGCGGGCTACGTCGACGAACTCCTCATGGACGAGTGCATCGCGGTGCAGGGGACGCTGTCGGGCGACGCGGGCATCCTCTTCGTCGACTCGATGCACTTCCCCGACGTGCCGCGGAGCCACCGCTCCAACACCGCCGACAGGGACGTGCAGGCGGCGCTCATCTCCGACGTGCACGTCGGCAGTCAGGAGTTCATGGCCGACGCGTGGAACCGCTTTGCCGACTGGCTCCACACCGAGGAGGCAGCGCGCATCGAGTACCTCCTCATCGCCGGCGACATGGTCGAAGGCGTCGGCGTCTACCCGAATCAGGACGAAGAACTCGACGTCATCGACATCTACGAGCAGTACGAGGCGTTCTCCGAGCACCTCAAATCGGTGCCCGGCGACCTCGAAATCGTGATGATTCCGGGCAACCACGACGCGGTCCGACTCGCGGAGCCCCAACCCGGCTTCGACGACGAACTCCGCGACATCATGTCGGCTCACGACGCCCGCATCACGAGCAATCCCTCGATGGTCACGCTCGAAGGCGTCAACGTCCTCATGTACCACGGTGTCTCGCTTGACGAGGTCATCGCCGAACTGCCGGCCGACAAGGCGAGCTACGACGAGCCGCACAAGGCGATGTACCAGCTTTTGAAAAAGCGTCACGTCGCGCCGCAGTTCGGGGGCCACACCCGCCTCGCGCCCGAGGAACTCGACTACCTCGTCATGGAGGACGTGCCCGACATCTTCCACACCGGCCACGTCCACAAGCTCGGTTGGGGCAAGTACCACAACGTCCTCGCGGTCAACTCCGGCTGCTGGCAGGCCCAGACCGACTTCCAGAAATCGGTCAACATCGACCCCGACGCCGGCTACGCGCCCATCGTCGACCTCGACACGCTGAACATGACGGTCCGGAAGTTCTCCTGAGGCGGCGACCGTTTCACTACTGACGACCGTTCGACTCAGCGACCGCTCTCCTACCAGTATGCTCCCTGATAGCACGCCGGATGTGCGGCGACCGAGACCATTCCACCGTCGCTTTTTATCCGCGACGCCCACAGAATCGGTGATGACCGACGACGCGCTGTTCGACGCGACGAGCCTGAACGACCTGTCGCTTTCCAACCGAGTCGGGCTGGCACCGATGACGCGCATCAGCGCCACCGACGAAGGACTGGCGACCAACGAGATGGCCCACTACTACCGGAAGTTCGCCGACGGCGGCTTCGGCTTTCTCGTCACCGAGGGCGTCTACACGGACGACGCGTACAGTCAGGGATACCTGAACCAGCCGGGACTCGTCACCGACGACCACGTCGAGGCGTGGACGAACGTCACGGACGCCGTCCACGAGGTCGACACACCGATTTTCGCGCAGTTGATGCACGCCGGGGCGCAGTCGCAGGGCAACCCCCACCTCGACGGCGACCGGACGCTCGCGCCCTCCGCGGTCCAGCCCGACGGCCAGAAGGCCGAGGCCTACGGCGGCAGCGGCGAGTTCGCGGTCCCGAAGGCGGCCGACGAGACCGACCTCGAAACCGCCCGCGAGGGGTTCGTGCGGGCGGCGACGAACGCGGTCGAAGCCGGCTTCGACGGCGTGGAACTCCACGGCGCGAACGGCTACCTACTCAACGAGTTCCTCGCGGCGAACGCGAACCGACGCGACGACGAGTACGGCGGCGGTCCCGAGTCCCGCGTGAAATTCCCCGCCGAGGTGCTTTCGGCGGTCACCGACGCGGTTCCCGAGGAGTTCGTCGTCGGCATCCGCGTCTCGCAGGAGAAAGTGACCGACGGCGACTACGAGTGGCCCGAGGGCGAGGACGCGGCCGCGGTCTTCTTCGAGGAGCTGTCGGCGGCCGGAGCCGACTACGTCCACACGACCGAGACCGACGCGACGACTCCGACCTTCGGCGCGGACGGTCCGACACTCGCTGAGGCCGCCGCCGAGTACGTCACCGACGACACGGTCGTCATCGCCAACGGCGGGCTCGGGGACCCGGACGCGGCGCGGGCCGCCGTCGACGCCGGCGCGGACCTGTTCACGCTGGGCACGAGCGCGCTCGCCAACCCGGACTGGCCGGCGCGCGTGGCCGCCGGCGACGACCTCGACGCGTTCGACCCGGCGAAGTACCTCGCGCCGACCGCCGGGCTCTCGGACCACGAGGTCCCGTCCGAGCCGCCGCTCGCGGACGACTGACGCGCGCTCGACGGCGGCTTCTCCGCCTGCGAACTACCCACCGAACCCCTTCGCTTCCACTCGAACTCCCGTTTCACAGTTCCTCGACGGTCGCCGTATTCGGACGCGCTAACTCGATTCGACTACCCGAGCGTCACGTCGAGGTAGAGCATCACGACGACGCCGACCATCGTCCCGAACGTCGCCACGCGCTCGTGGCCGTTCGAGTGCGTCTCGGGGACGATCTCGTCGGAGATGACGAACAGCATCGCGCCGGCGGCGAAGCCCATCGCGTAGGGAAGCAGCGCCGCGGCGTACTGGATGGCCCACGCGCCGAAGACGGCGAGCGGAATCTCCACGAGGCCGGCGCGGATACCCGCGAACGTCGCGTAGGTCGTGTTCCGAAGCCCGGCGTTGACGGCGGCGATGGAGACGGCCAGCCCCTCGGGGATGTTCTGGATGCCGATGGCGAGCATCAGCGGGACGGCGGTCCCGAGGTCGCCGGAGCCGAAACCGACCCCGACGGCGAGGCCCTCGGGCATGTTATGGATGGTGATGGCGACGATAAACAGGACGACAGAGGCCATCTTTTTGTCCGTCTCCGGGGCGTCCGCTCGGGTCTTGCCGGTCACGAGGATGTGGACGTGCGGAATCCACAGGTCGGCTTGGTCGAGGACGACGACGCCGATGACGAAGCCGACGAGGACGGGAATCGGACTCCCGCCCGCCGCCTCGATGCCGGGGAGGATGAGGCTCGTGAAACTCGCGGCGAGCATGACGCCGGCGGCGAAGCCGAGGAGCGTGTCGAGCGAGCGCTTCGAGGGGTCGCGCCAGACGAGAATGAGGAGCGCGCCGAGCATGTTCATCCCGGCGATGACGATGCCGCCGAGGAGGCCCTGCATCACCGGGTTCGAGCCGGCGAGCGAGACGAACAGCTCTTCGACCGCCGTCACGGCCGTCTCACTTCCGGCGGCCGTCTCTCGCGTCGTTCGGTCATGGACCACCTGACGAGCGGGAGGTATGTATTCCCTCCGTCGGTTCTCGCCGGCCGCGAGGCTCGACTATCCCGTCTCGTCGAGGACGTACCGAAGCGTCGGGGACCCTTCGAACCGCGGGCCGTGGCCGACGCGGTCGAAGCCGACGTGCTCGACCGCCTCGCACAGCGGGGCCTCGGATTCGAGGACGAGCACCTCGACCGGCAGGTCTTCGGCGCTGGCGAAGCGCAGCGGCTCTTCGAGCAGTCGCCGCACCGCCGCCTCGGTGCCGCCGAGGCGGGTGACGTGGAGGACGCCGTCGCGGACGTCGAAGCCGACGAAGCCGAGCACCGGTTCGTCGTCGGCCGGCGCGTCGGCGTGGGGGTCCGAACTCGTCTCGGCGGTGGCGAGGCGGACCGTCCGGTCGCGTATCAGCCGACGCATCGCCCGTATCGGCGCGTCGGCGACGGCGGCGAGCGCCTCGGCGTCGGTGTCAACGGCGTCTCTGACATCCATGCCCGAACGTTCCGCGGCTTCGGTGATAAATCTCCGCCCGCGAGGCGTCGGTACGGGCCGTCTCAGCGTCGGATTCGCGGGTGACGGCAACGGTTGAATCGGAGGACATAGTTATACGTCCCCCCGCGTTAGCCCCTCGCATGTTTACCAACGAAGCCCCGAAGCGACGCGACGCACCGGAGGAACGATGCGCGTAGTCGCGAAGTTCGGCGGCACCTCGCTCGGTAGCGGCGACCGAATCAACCGCGCCGCCGACTCCATCGCCGCGGCCGTCGAACACGGCCACGAAATCGCCGTCGTCGCCTCCGCGATGGGCTCGACGACCGACGACCTCCTCGACGAAATCAAGTTCGAGGCCGACGACCGCGACCGCGCCGAAATCGTCTCGATGGGCGAGCGGACCAGCGTGCGCATGCTCAAGGCGGCGCTGGCCGCCCGCGGCGTCAACGCCCTGTTCGTCGAGCCCGGCACCGACGAGTGGCCGGTCATCACGAACGACCTCGGCGAGGTCGACGTCGAGGCGACCCGAGAGCGGGCCGCGAAGCTCGCCGCCGAACTCGACGGCGTCGTCCCGGTCATCACCGGCTTCCTCGCGCAGAACCACGACGGCGAAATCACGACGCTCGGCCGCGGCGGCTCCGACACCTCCGCCGTGATGCTCGGCAACTACATGGACGCCGACGAGGTCGTCATCGTGACCGACGTGGAGGGCGTCATGACCGGCGACCCGCGCGTGGTTGAAGGCGCGCGCAACGTCGGCCGCATCACCGTCGACGAGCTTCGGAACCTCTCGTTCCGCGGGGCCGAGGTCGTCGCGCCGTCGGCGCTGTCGTACAAGGACGCGGCGCTGGACGTTCGCGTCGTCCACTACCAGCACGGCGACCTGCTCACCGGCGGGACGCTCATCGAAGGCGAGTTCCACAACCTCATCGACATGCAGGAAGAGCCCCTCGCGTGTCTCACGGTGGCCGGGCGAGCGATTCGCAACCGACCGGGAATCCTCGCGGACCTCTCGGCAGCCCTCCGAGAAGAGGACATCAACGTCGACTCGGTCGCCTCCGGGATGGACTCTATCACGTTCTACGTCCTCGAAGACGACTCCGACCGGGCCGAGGCCGTCCTCCACGACCGCGTCGTCGCCGACGACGCGCTGTCGTCGGTCACCGTCGAAGACGACATCGCCGTCGTCCGCGTCACCGGCGGCGAACTCCCGAACCGCCCCGGCGTCATCCTCGACATCGTCGAGCCGCTGTCCGAGGCCGGCATCAACATCCACGACGCCATCACCTCCGCGACCTCCGTCGCCATCTTCGTGGCGTGGGACGACCGCGAGGAGACGCTCGGCATCATCCAAGACGAGTTCTGAGCCGGTTCTCGTCGCGCTCTCGAAGCTGTTTCTCGCGCGCTCGCGTCCTCGAAAGTGACATCGCTCGACCGGTGGTCGTCGGCGGTCGCTGAAGTCGGCTCGTGGCGAGAACGGAACAGCCGGCGACACCGATGCACACACCAGTCCACGAGCGCCGAAAACCGGGCGTAGCCCCTCGATTTTCCGCCTGCCGATTACTTCACATTCGCGGACCTATTGCGGGCATGAAATCGTACAAGGCGAAGATGGTCGAGCCCATCGAACTCCCCTCGCGCGAGGAGCGCGAGGCCGCCCTCGAACGCGCCGGCTACAACGCGTTCAACCTCGACGCTCGCGACGTGTACATCGACCTCCTGACCGACTCGGGGACGGGAACGATGTCCGCAGAGCAGTGGGCCGCGATGATTCGCGGCGACGAGGCCTACGCCGGCAGCGAGTCGTTCGCCCGACTCGCGGAGTCGGTCCGCGACGTGATGGGATTCGAGCACGTCGTGCCGACCCATCAGGGCCGCGGCGCTGAGAACGTCCTCTACGGCGTCCTCTTGGAGGACGGCGACGTGGTGCCGAACAACTCCCATTTCGACACGACCCGCGCCCACGTCGTCAATCAGGGCGCGGAGCCGGTCGACTGCCCGTCGCCCGCCGCTCGCGACCCCAACTCGACGGAGACGTTCAAGGGCAACTTCGACATCGACGCGGGCTACGCGCTCGTCGAGGAGGTCGGGGCCGACGCGATTCCCGTCGTCGCCCTCACCATCACGAACAACTCCGTCGCCGGCCAGCCGGTCTCGATGGCGAACATCCGCGCCACCGCCGAGTTCGCCCGCGACATCGACGCCATGTTCGTCATCGACGCCTGTCGGTTCGCGGAGAACGCCCACTTCATCAAGACCCACGAGGCGGGCTACGAGAACCACTCGGTCGCCGAAATCGCCCGCGCGCAGTTCGAACACGCAGACGCCATCACGATGTCCGGGAAGAAGGACGCCCTCGTCAACATCGGCGGCTTCGCCGCGATGCGCGACGAGACGGTGTTCGAACACGCGAAACAGCGCGCCATCCTCTACGAGGGCTTTCCCACCTACGGCGGCCTCTCGGGCCGCGACATCGAGGCGATGGCCGTCGGCCTCCGCGAGGCCGTCACACCGCCGTACGTGACCGACCGCGTCGAGCAGGTGGCCGAACTGGGCGACCTGCTGGTCGAGGCCGGCGTCCCCGTCTACCAACCGACCGGCGGGCACGCGGTCTACCTCGACGCCGGCGAGGTGTTCCCGCACATCCCGAAAGAGGAGTTCCCCGGACAGGAACTCGTCTGCGCGCTCTACCTCGAAGGCGGCGTTCGCGGCGTCGAACTCGGCGGCTTCGCGTTCCCCGGCACCGACCGGCCAGACCTCGTGCGCCTCGCGCTCCCGCGGCGCACATACAGCCGCGAACACCTCGAACACGTCGCCGAGACGGCCGCGAAGGTGATGGCCTCGGCCGGCGAATACGGCGGCCTCGAAATCGTCGCGGAGCCGCCGATGAAGGAGCTTCGGCATTTCTCGTCGCGGCTCGAACCGGTGTCGAACTGATGGCTTCAGGACGGCCACTCGCGTTCCCCTATTTTCCCTCGTACAGCCGACTCGCCAGTCGCTCCGGCAGGCCGGCCTTGCGTACGCGCTCCGCGACGCGGTCGATGTCGTAGTTGACGCGTTCCGCCTCGATTTCCATCGCGTCGAGGTCGACGACCGCGTAGGCCGCCCGCGGGTCGCCGTCGCGGGGCTGGCCGACGCTACCGGGGTTCAGCACGATTCCGTCGTCGTAGATTCGGTAGCCCTGCACGTGGGTGTGGCCCAACACCAGCAGGTCCTCGTCGTCGAGGAGCGACGGCGAGAAGTCGTCGGGATAGGTGTAGCGGTCGGGGTGGTTCGGGTGGCCGTGGGCGAGTTTGACTCGGCCGTCGGCGAGCGTCCGGTTCTTCGGAAGCGCCGAGAGCCAATCCATCGACGCCGGCGACAGCGCGTCGCGGGCGTAGTCGACGCCCGCGGCCGCCATGCTGTTGAAGCGGAAGCCGGTCCCCGACGTGACCGCGCGGTCGTGGTTCCCCGAGACGGTCGGCACGTCCCGTTCTGCGAGTTCGGACACGCACTCCTCGGGCCACGGGTTGTAGCCGACCACGTCGCCGGCGCAGACCAGTCGGTCGACCGAGGGCATCGATTCGAGCACCGCTTCGAGTGCCGGGAGGTTCCCGTGCACGTCCGAGATGACGCCCAGACGCATGGCTCGGTGTACGGTGTCGCGGGTGAAAAATCTCGGGCCGCGGCGGCGTTATTCGCCGTTGTAGAAGGAGGTTTCGACGGCGTCGCCGACGGTCGCGGCGGCGGCGCAGACGGCGTGTTCGAACTCGTGGTCGTACAGTTCGCGGGCCGCGTCGGCGGCGGTCTCGGCGTCGAGGTCGAACGCGCGCGGGTCGTCTTCCTCGTAGGTCGCCACGAGCGTCGGTTCGGTGACAGCTTCGACGACGAGGGCGTCCTTGCGGACGATGCCGATGTAGGCCTCGTCGTCGCCGACGACGCCAGCGATGCGGGGCGTGTCGTAGTCGTCTTTCTCGTAGTCGAGCGCGAGCAGAATCTCCGCGAGCGCGTCGCGCGGCGGGTAGCCGAGGTCGAGTTTCTCCGCGACGGGGTCGACCTGCGAGCCGTTGCCGACGACGACGTAGTCGCCGCCCTCGCGGACGCAGTTGTAGGCGATGTAGGGGTTGTCGGTCTCGGGGGCGTCGGGCGTCGGCCCGACGGTCAGGGCGTCGTCCCGGTCGACGACCCGTCGGTTCGGGAAGGACCGAGAGGAGACGCGATACGCACCGATTCCGGGACTAACGACGACGAAACGTCCGACGTACATACACGACAGTGGATAGAATAGGGGGAAATAGTTGGCGGTTTATGCACGTCCGTCCGTCACCGTGCGACGAAATCCCACGGCGGAATCGACACGCAACGTTTACAAATACCCGCGAAGTACGAACTGATGCGAAGTCCCATGGGGTAGTGGCCAATCCTGTTGCCTTCTGGGGGCAACGACCCAGGTTCGAATCCTGGTGGGACTATTTCTCCGATTCTCACGCGCTTCGAGGCTACGCTGTCCCCCCTGATCTCCAGTTGAAACGAAGGGGTGGGATTCGAAAACCCAAGGGGTTTGTTTCGAGTGGAGTTCTTGAGTACGGATTCGCGGGACCACCGGATACGGCCGATACGGGCCGCGAAAACCGCTTAGCGGTCGACCGCGAGGAGCGCCACTCGCTCTCTGACCAGCGCGGGGAGGTCGCCGTCGACGACGTGCAACTCCGTCTCGCCCACGTCGAACACGTCGCGGACGAGGCTCTCGTCGTAATCACCGAGGGTCTCTGCGGGTTCGAAGTCGAGGCGGTCGAACAGCGCGGCCTCGGCGGCGGCCTCGTCGCCGCCGTCGACGAGAACCACGACGGGGAGCGTCCCTTCCGAGACGCCGATTTCGAACGCGCGGTTAATCTGCCGGCGGCCGCTGGCGTAGAGGAGGATTTCGACGGCGCGGTCGCGGGCGATTTCGTTGCCGCGGGCGATGGCCCTGTCGGCGAGCTCGACCGCTCGTTCGAGGTGCTCGCGGTCCACGACGTACCGGGCGTCGAACGCCTGCACCGTCGCGCCCGTCTCGTCGGCCACGTCGCCGACGGCCGCGATGAACGAATCGAGGTCCGAGACGGTCGCCTCGGCTTCGAGGAGCCTCATTCGAAATCACCCAGACTGGCCTGCTGGTCGGCGCGCTCTTTGGCCGTCTCGAAGCCGGCGTCGTCGGGGACGGCGTCGTCCGGCGCGTCGTCTTCGTCCACCGCGTCCATCGACGGGTCCTTTCTCCCCGCGGCTTCGAGGATGTTCTCCGCGGTCTTCCTGCGACCCCGGAGGGCGGCGAGGACGCGCGGTTTGTCGGCCTCGCGGAGGTCGGCCCGAGTTTCGACGCCGGCCTCGAACAGCCGGCGGGCGCGCTTTCGGCCGACGCCGCGGACGCCGGCGAGGTCGAGCAGTTCCTCGCGGACGCCGTACTCGACGCGCTTTTTCGCCTCGCGGACCGCGTACACCGAATCGAGGTCGAGTTCGGTGGCGAGTCGCTCGGCCGCGCCGAGGAGCCACTCGGAGGTCTCGACTTTCCCGCGGATGTCGCCGGGGCCGACCCCGTAGCGCTCGGTGATGCGGTCTTCGTCCACCTCGCCGACCCAGTCTTCGAGGAGTTTCGCGGTCTTCAGCGCCGACAGCCAGTCTTCGAACGCCACGTCCTCGTACTCCGAGGGAACGCGCCCGAGGAACTCCGGTTCGCGCTCGTAGCACAGTTCCGTGTAGGTCTCGCGGTCGCCGGACTTCAGGTAGAGCTGATACATATCGGGCGTCCGGCAGACGAGGTGATAGAGACCGAGCGGCGTCGGATACGTCCGGTCCGTCTCGACCCCGTCGGCGTCGTCGCTGTCGCCGTCGCCGTTCGCCCCCACCCCGTCTTCGCCGCCTCCACCGTCGCCGTCGTCAGCGACCATCTCGCTTGCCCGCTGGAAGCCGCCGGATTCGTCGGATTCGCTTCGGTCTCGCGTCGGCTTCTCGGGCGTCTCGCCCGCGAGCGCCCGGAGCTTCTCGGTCCGGTGGTCCGCGGCCCATTCGAGGCCGTCGATGATTTCGGCGGCGCTCATCGGGTCGAGGTAGAGCCGCGAGACGGTGTGGCCGACGGGCGTCGCCTGTATGGTCTCTCCTTCGAACTCGACGAACCCGTTTACTTCGAGGTAGTCGAGCACGCGGTCCGTCACCTGTCCGAGTCGCTCGGGGTCGTCGGTCTGGGTCGCATACAGTGTCTGGTCTAAGAATTCGAGCAGTCCCTCACGGGTGTGGGCGAAGCCGGAGGCGACCGTGGCGAGCAGGTGCGTCCGCAGGGCCGGCTCGGCCGCGAGCTTCGACCGCACGTCCTCGGCGTCGGCCCAGATGTACCGCTCGAACAGTTCGTCGCGGGCGTCCGCGTCCTTCGCCAACAGCACCGCCTCGCCGTAGGGGTCGAGGCCGGGGCGGCCGGCCCGACCCATCATCTGGTGGACTTCGAGCACGTCCAGCGGTTTCATGCCGCCGTAGTCGCCGTCGTAGCGTTGCCAGTCGCGGACGACGACGCGGCGGCTCGGGGTGTTGACGCCGGCGGCGAGCGTCGGCGTCGCGCAGATGCATTTGATGAGTCTGTCGCGGAAGGCGTCTTCCACGAGCGTTCGGTGTTCCGCGGCGAGTCCCGCGTGGTGGAACGCCGCGCCTTTGGCGACCGCGTTGGCGAGGTCGTCGGAGGTCTCGGTGTCGGACACGTCGCGTATCTCGGCGGCGAGCTCCGCGAGGTCGCTCCGCTCGTCGCCGGTGACGTACCGCTCCGTCACGTCGGCCATGCGGCGGGCCGCGGACTCCGCGTTGCGCCGCGAGTTCACGAAGACGAGCGAGGAGCCTTGGTCGCCCTCGCCGTCGCCCTCCAGCGCGTCGGCGACGAGCGCGGGCGTCTGTCGTTCCCCGCGGCCGACCGGCACCTCGCGTTGGCTCCCGTCGGCGAAGGAGACGGCGTTGCCGTAGTGGACGCCCATCTTGAGGTCGATGGGTCGCCAGTCGGACTTGACGAGCTCCGCGTCGAGCCAGTCGGAGACGACGCCCGCGTTGCCGACGGTCGCCGAGAGTGCGACGACTTGCAGGTTCGTGTTGAGTCGGCGGAGCTTCGCCAGCGTGACCTCCAGCGTCGGCCCGCGGTGGCGGTCGTCGACGAGGTGGACCTCGTCGGCGACGACGCAGGTGAGTTGGTCCATCCACGCCGCGTTGTTCCGGACGAGCGAGTCGACCTTCTCGCTCGTGGCGACGATGATGTCGCGCGAGGAGAGCCACTCGCCGTCGGACTCGTAGTTGCCGGTCGAGACGCCCACGTCGATGCCGTACTCCTCCCAGCGCTCGAACTCGGCTTTCTTCTCGGAGGCGAGCGCCCGGAGCGGGACGATGTACAGCGCCTTCCCGCCGCGCGCGACGCTCGACAGCATCGCCAGTTCGGCGATGAGCGTCTTTCCGCTCGCCGTCGGGACGGCGGCCACGAGGCTCTCGCCGTCCGTCAGGCCGGCCTCGACGGCCTCGGCCTGCGGCGGGTACAGCTCCTCGATACCCTCGTCGCGGAGGGCCTCGGGAATCCCCGTCGGCAGGCCCGTCAGGTCCGCAGTTCGCATTGCATCTCCCTTGGACCGTCCCCCGGTTTAAGCCATCGGGTCGGTTCGGTCGCCGACCCACGTCCCCGCGTCGGCAGGGCTTTGTACGGCCCGGCGGTACGATGGCGCATGAGAGTCGAGTACGACCGCGACACCTGCATCGGCATGTTCCAGTGTGTCGACGAGTGGGAGGGCTTCGAGAAGAACGTCGACGACGGCAAGGCCGACCTCGTCGACGGCGAGGAGACCGACGACGGCGTCTTCGTCCGCGAGGTCCCCGAGGACGCCGAGTTCGACGCGAAGTTCGCCGCCCGCGTCTGCCCCGTCGAGGCCATCCGCATCCTCGACGACGACGGCGAACAGCTCGTTCCCTGACCGCGACGCCGACGACGCCACCGGCTTCTCTCGCTTCTTCGACCTGACCGGCCCGTGTGACCGCCGACCGTGGGCCGCGTCCCCGAACCCCTCCGTTTCGACTGGAGATTCGACCGACGATAGAGTGTAACAGTTAAGCGGCGGGCCCCTAATCGTGCCACTATGAGCCAAGCGACGAAAATCGTGCTCGGTACCGTCGGCGTGTCGGCCCTGCTGGCCGTCGTGTTCGTCGGGATGAGCATCGCCTGAACGGATGTTCGAGACGCGCAGCCTGCCGTCGGACCTCGAATCGGTCCGCGACGACTACGCCCCCGGCGCGCTCGTGTTGGACGTGGCCGGCGACTTCGACACCATCCCCCCCGAGGCCGCCGAAAACCTCGGGCTGGTGGTCGACTCGCTCTCCCCGGCGGCGTACCCCGCCGAGTGGCTACCGGACGACGCGCCCCAACAGCTTCGGCGCTACGCGTCGTCGGATTTCACCATCGGGATGCCCGGCGACGGCACCGTGTCGTGGTCCCGACAGACCGACCCGCCGGTCGTGCTGGTGAAGTACCGCGCGAAGGGGACGCCGGACGACTTTCTGGATTTCCTCATCGCCGAGGCGTTCGTGCAGGCCGGGAACGACGAGATTCCCGAACACTTCCTCCCCTTCTTCGGTGAGCAGTACGCCGACCTCGCGGCGGCGACGCCGCTCGGCCCGAGCGAGACGTATCAGGTCGCCGCCGCCCTCTACGAGGGTTGGGTCGGCCTCCACACCCGCGAGGCGTTCGCGTCGTGGGAGGGCGACCACGACCGCCTCCACGAGGCGTGGGTCGACGCCGGCGGCCGCCTCGACAACCGCCTCGAAAATCTCCCGCGGCTCGTCGCGCTCGGTAGACTCTCGTTCGCCGAGGCGACCGAGTTCGCGTGTTCGGCCGTCAAACACGGCCGCGATCTCCCCGCGCCGTTTTCGGCGCTGGACACCGCGGCGTACCGCGACCACGGCCCGAGCTACGCGGTCAAGTGGGCCGAAAAGACGTTCGAGCAGCTCGCGGCCGACGACGATGGCGCTGACGCGGAATCGAGCGACGACGCCGACCCGACCGCGGACGACGCCGCCGACTCGGCGTAGTCGGTCGCGTCGCGTTTCGCCTCAGAACTCGGTCGTGACGGTGCCGTCCTCGTTGAGGTCGACGACGCCGTCGAACAGTTCGCGGAAGCGGTCGAGCGTCTCCTGGTCGTGGACCTCCTTCGAGAGGTGGAACAGCCCCACCGCGTCGAACTCGTCGAGCAGTTCGAGAATCTGTTTCGTCGCCTCGAAGGCGCGGTCCTCGTCGGCGTAGTAGGCCATCTCCGTGACCGAATCGACGCTGAGCCGGAGCTTCCCGTCGTGGCGTTCGAGGAACTGCCGGGTCTTCTCGACGATGGCGTCGAGGTCGTCGGGGGCCGCGACGTAGTGGATGTTCTCCGAACTGCGCCGGGAGTAGCCGCGCTCGATAGACAGCGTGTCGAGGATGGTGGCGCTGGACTCGTCGACCTCGTAGTGTTCCAGCTTCTGTTCGACCTCGCGCGCGGTCGTCCGCGTCGAGATGACGAGGAAGCGGTCGGTGTCGACCTTGAAGAAGTCGGTGTCGATACGGTCGGTCTCGCCGATGCTCGGATGAAGGAGCAAGATACCTGTGCCGCCCGGAATCGTCGCGGGCGCGTCTTCGATGGCGAGCTCGTAATCCATACCCCAAGCAGTTACCCTGCCGACTTAATCCTTCATGCCGCTCGGGCGGCGTCGTCCCGGAATCGTAACGTATGTTCACGCCGCCGGGCGAGGTCAGAACAGCGAGTCGGCCGTGGCCGCGCCGATGACGCTAAACACCGCGCCGACGCTCGTCGCCTTGAGCGTGATGCGGAGCACCGCGAGGTCGAGTTCGTACCCGAGCACGGAGACGAGGACTTCTCCCGACACGTCCGAGAGGAACGTCCCCGGCGCGTCGAACGCGAGCGCGAGGATGAACACGGAGAGATACGAGACGGAGATGAGCGAGATGAATCGGACGGGAATCCCGCCGACCTCGCGCTCTCTGTCGGGGTCGCGGTCGTCGGCCTTGTAGAGCGCGCCGTAGCCGACCGCGAGCACGATGATGAGCGTGAGAAGCGCCTGCGCGAACGACATGCTCCGCGCGAGCACCCACACCTCCTCGGTGACGACGAACGGCCCCGCGAGGAGGAAGCCGCCGACGACCTGCTGGGCGGTGTCGGCGAGCGCGAACCGACGGCGGACTCCGACCATACCCCGTCGTCGTGACGGCGGCAATTAAAACGCGCGACGGGGGGGCGCGACCGGGTCGTCGTCGGACTCGCCCGTCTGTGCGGTCCGGTCCGAACGCATTTTCACCCCGGCGCGCGAGGCTCCGATATGAGCGTCCGCGACGAGTTCGACGCCTGGGCGGCCGACGGCCGCGACAAGGGCATGGAGGACCGACACTGGCACACCGCGAAGCACGCGCTCGCACGGATGCCCGTCGAGGAAGGCGACACCGTCGTCGACCTCGGGACCGGAAGCGGCTACGCCCTCCGCGCGCTCCGCGACACGAAGGGTATCGGCCGCGGGTTCGGCCTCGACGGCTCGCCCGAGATGGTCCAGAACGCCCGCGCGTACACCGACACCGACGACCTCTCGTTTCTCGTCGGCGACTTCGACGACCTCCCGTTCGACGACGACAGCGTCGACCACGTCTGGTCGATGGAGGCGTTCTACTACGCCGCCGACCCGCACCACACCCTCGAAGAAATCGCTCGTATCCTCAAGCCGGGCGGCACGTTCTACTGCGCGGTCAATTATTACGAGGAGAACGTCCACTCCCACGAGTGGCAGGAGCACATCTCCATCGACATGACCCGCTGGTCCCACGCGGAGTACCGCGAGGCGTTCCGCGACGCCGGCCTCCACGTCGCGGAACAGGACTCCATCGCCGACCTCGACATCGACATCCCGGCGGCGACCGAGTTCCCGACCGACGACTGGGAGACCCGCGAGGCGATGGTCGAGCGCTACCGGACGTTCGGCACGCTCCTGACCGTCGGCGTCGCGCCCTGAGACGGCGGAAAAACCGACCGTCTCGACCTATTCGACGACGTGAGCCGACGCCGGAGCGAATCCGACTTCCAGCGTCGCCCCGACCTCGAACCCCGCGTCCGACTGTTCGCCGCCGTCTTCGACCGCCACGACGAGTTCCGTTCCGCCCCAGTCGAGTCTGACCCGCGTCGTCGCCCCCTGAAACTCGGTGTCGACGACGGTCCCCCGAATTTTGTTCGTCCCCGCGCCGGCCCGGAGTTGTTCGGGGCGGACGCAGAAGGTGAGTTCGTCGCCGGCTCCCGCTCTCGACCCCGCCTCCCCGAGCACCCGCGGCCCCTCGGCCAGCGTGAACACCGCGTCGCCGACGCCGACGCGAATCCCCCCCGTTTCCGGTCGAGACTCGACGACCCCGTCGAGGACGTTGTTCTCGCCGAGGAACTCCGCGACGAATCGCGTCCGCGGGCGGTGGTAGAGGTCGCGGGGGTCGCCGACCTGCTCGACGCGGCCGCCGTTGAGGACGGCCACCCGGTCCGAGACCGCCAGCGCCTCCGACTGGTCGTGGGTGACGTAGACGGTCGTCACGCCGAGGTCCGACTGGATGCGCTTTACCTGCCGGCGGAGTCGGTCCCTGAGTCGGGCGTCCAGCGCCGACATCGGCTCGTCGAGGAGCAGCAGGTCCGGGCCGGGCGCGAGAGCGCGGGCGAGCGCGACGCGCTGTTGTTGGCCGCCAGATAGCGAGTCGGGGTCGCGGTCTTCGAACCCCGCGAGGTCGACGAGGTCAAGCAGTTCCGCGACGCGGTCGTCGCGGGAGCCGCCGCCCGGCGGGTCGGTAAAGCGGAGGCCGTAGGCGACGTTCTCGCCGACGCTGAGGTGCGGGAACAGCGCGTAGTTCTGGAACACGACGCCGACGCCCCGCGACTCGGGCGCGACGCCGACCATCGACTCGCCGTCGAAGCGGACGGTCCCCTCGGTCGGGGACTCGAAGCCGGCGATACAGCGGAGCGTGGTCGTCTTCCCGCAGCCGGAGGGGCCGACGAGCGTGAAGAACTCGCCGTCGTCGACCGACAGCGAGACGGAATCGAGCGCCGTCGCCGACCCGTAGCGTTTGGACACCGCGTCGAGTTCGAGTCTCACGGGTTCGCCTCCGAAGTCACGTGCTCCCCTCGCCGGCGGACGGGCATAATTCTCACTTCCCGCGGTTCGTCTCCGTCTTGTTCTCCGGGCTCCCTCATCTCCCTCATAGCTCGCCCCACCGGCCGCCGAAGCGGTCGACGACGAGGAAGCTGGCGGACGTGACGAGAAGCAGGAGACAGCCCATCGCCGTCGCGGGGCCGAGCCGTCGACCGAGGAATCGCTCGACGGCGACGGGCATCGTGTAGCTTCCCGCGCCCTCCGCGAGGATGATGGTCGAGTCGAACTCGCCGATGCTAATGGCGACGGCGAACGCCGCGCCCGCGACGACGCCGGTCCAGACGAGCGGGAGTTCGATATCCACGAGCGCGCGGGTTCTGGTCGCGCCGAGCGAGCGCGCGGACTCCACGAGCCGGCCGTCGAGCCGGGCGAAAAGCGGCGCGACGTTCCGGGTGACGAAGGGGTACGCGCCGACGGCGTGGGCCGCGACGATGGCGAGCGCGCCGGTGACGCGGATTCGCGTGCCCAACACGTCGACGCCGAACACCAGCCCGCGGAGCAGGCCGAGGCCGACGACGATGCCCGAGACGGCGAACGGAGCCATCGAGAGCACGTCGATGAGCCCGCGCCCGCGGTACCGGCGGGTCGTGAGGACGGCCATCGTCACGCCCATCGGGACGGCCACGACGAGCGTCCCCGCGGCGAAGCCCAGCGAGTTCAGGATGGCCGGCAGGGGCTTGACCTGAAAGCTCGCGCCGGTCGCCTGCCGCTCGGCGAGGAAGGCGTAGTTGGCGAGGGTGAGGCCGCCGTCGCCGCCGGTGACGCTCGCCAGCACCATGCTGGCGACGGGGACGACGAACACCAGCCCGACGACGAGGGCGTAACCGCCGATGCCGACCGTCCGGAGCGTCGATTTCGGCGTCCAGTCAGCGGGAAGGACGGACTGACGGGGAAGCGGGTTCGCTGCGCCGCCGGCCGAGCGCTGGCTGGCCTCGTACCGGAGGTAGACTGCGGTCAGCGTAATCGAAACGGCCGTCTCGACGACCGCGAGGCTGGCGGCCTCGGCGTACGCGAGGTCCCGCACCCGCGAGTAGACGAACACCTCGATGGTCGCCAGTTGGAAGCCGCCGAGCGCGAGGACGATGGGGAACGACGCGAAAGTGAAGATGAACGTCAGGGTCGCGCCGACGCCGATAGACGGCAGGAGTTGGGGGAGGACCACGTCGCGGAAGGCCCGCCGCGGGTTCGCGCCGAGCGAGCGGGCGGTCTCGACGGTCCGGGCGTCCACACTCTCCCACGCGGCGGTGACGACGCGGGCGACGAGCGGGGCGTTGTAGAACGCGTGGGCGACGACGATGGCTTCGAGCGTGAACAGCAGTTCGACCGGCGGGAGGCCGACGAGAGAGAGCGCGCGGTTCAGCGTCCCGTTGCGGCCGAACGTCGCCACGAAGCCGATGGCGACCATGATGGAGGGCATGACGAACGGGAGGATGGTGAGCGAGCGGAGCGTCTCGCGGCCGCGGAACTCGAAGCGGGCGAACAGCCACGCGGCGGGGAGGCCGAGCGCGAGGCTGGCGAGCGTCGAGTAGAACGCCTGCTTCGCCGTGAACCAGATGATGTCGACGAGGTAGAACTCGCTCGTCAGCACCGCCGCGATGGGCTCGACGGTGAGCCGGCCGTCGGCGAGGACGGCGTCCGCGAAGACGGTGGCGACGGGGTAGTAAAACAGGACCAGAAGGACGACGGCGGTGAGCGCCGCGACGAGGGTGAGCAGCCGCTGTTCGAGGGCGCGGGCGACCCGGCGAACTGAGGCCGAGGCGCGGCTCACCGGCTCACCTCACTTACTGGCGAACTCGCGGGCCCACGCGTCGGTCCAGTCACTCAGGTTGTTCTGAAGCCGGTCGTACGAAAACGTGACGGCTTCCGGCGGCTCTTGGGCGTACTGCGCGAAGTCCTCGGGGAGTTCGGCGGTGGTCGTCGCCGGGAACTGGACGTTGCGGACGGCGATTTCGGCCTGCACCTCGGGCCGGAGCATGAAGTCCATGAACTCGACCGCGAGGTCGGGGTTCGACGCGTCCGCGAAGGGGGCCATCCCCTCGGGGTTGGCGTACGCCTGGTCGTTCAGGAAGCGAATCTGGTGTCTCGCCATGTCCTCGCCGGACTCGGCGGCGAACACCTGGTCGGTCGAGTACGAGACGACCATCGGGGCCTCCCCGTTCGAGTAGGCGTTGTAGGTGTCCTCCCAGTTGCCGAGGACGCGCACGTCGTTTTCCTTCAGGCTCGCCCAGTAGTCGAGATAGCTGTCCTCGCCCTTGGCGTCGATGGTGTGGAGCAGGAACGCCTGCCCCGTCGCCGACGACGTGGGGTTCTGCGCGAGGAGCGCGCCCGCGTATTCGGAGTCCAGCAGGCCGTCGAACGTCTCGGGGGCGACGAAGTCGCCGTCGCCGTAGGTCTCGTCGTAGACGAGCGAGATGTAGCCCGTGTCGTAGGGGACCGCTCGGCCCTGCGGGTCGAAGTTCAACCCCTCCTTTACGTCGTCGATGCGGGACAGCCCCTCGGCGGGCGAAAACAGCGCCTCGTCGAGCTCCCGGTCGATGCGGACGAGCATCTGCGCGTCGAGGCCGACGTAGAGGTCCGCGCCGGACTCGACGCCCCGGAGGCCGCGCTCGATGTAGTAGTTCACGCCCGAGTCGGGCGTCTGCCACTCCAGCGTCGCGTCGAACTCCGACTCGAACGTCTCTTTCAGCCACGGGCCGGGGCTCGAACTCGGCGCGTCGACGAACGAGCCGTAGGTGCCGACGGTGAGCGTCCGCGACTCGCCGCCCGCGGTCGTCCCTTCGGTCGTCGCTGTCGTCTCGGTCGCGTCGCCCGAGGCCTCGGTCGTCGTCTGCTCGCCGCCGGTCCCGGTACAGCCGGCGAGGAGCGCGGAGACGCCTCCCGCCCCGGCGGCCCTGAGGAAGCTACGTCGTCTCATTACTCGGTTGTTGTACTCTGTGGTACTTAACGGGCGTGATGTTCGCGGGGCCGGGTAAACGGCCGAATCAGTCGGTTTCGAGGGTTGTCACGGGAGAACGGCTTTACCGTCAGCGAGAGTATCACGGGCGATGACTGCTTCTCGCCCGTACGTCCTCGGCGGCGTGTTCGCCCTCTTTGCGCTCCTCGCGGCGGTCCTGCTCGTAGACGTGCTGGCGACGGTGTTTTTCGCCATCACCGTCGCCTACCTGCTCGTCCCGCTCAGGCGACGCCTCGAAGCGTGCGGGGCCTCCCGGTGGGTCGCCAGCCTCGCCGCCACCGTCGTCGCGGCGGTCGGCGTCGGCGTCGTGCTCGCGCCGCTCGTCGTCATCCTCTTTCTCCGCCTGAGTGACATCCTCGAACTCGCGGCGCTCCTCCCCGACGTGGTGACTATCGAGTTCCTCGGGATGGTCGAGACGGTGACGCTGGACGACGTGGTCGCGGTCGGTCTCGGTCTGCTCCGGTCGGTCGGCCGCACCGCCGCCACCGCCGCGCCCGTGGTCCTCATCAAACTCACGCTGTTCGGCTTCCTCGTGTTCGCGCTGCTCCTCAGCGGCGACGCGGTCGGGCGGACGCTCCCCGCGCTGGTCCCGGCCGACTACCGGGGCGCGGCGACGGCGCTCAACGAGCGGGCTCGCGAGACGCTGTTCGCTATCTACGTCTTGCAGGCGGCGACCGCCGTCGGCACGTTCGCCATCGGCCTCGTCGTCTTCTGGGCGCTCGGCTACGACTACGTCGTCACGCTCGCGACAGTCGCGGCCGTTCTCCAGTTCATCCCCATCGTCGGCCCGAGCGTCCTGCTCGCGGCGATGGCCGCCTACCACGCCGCCGTCGGCGACGTCGTCGCCGCCGCGCTCGTCGTCGCGCTCCTCGCGGAGTCGGTCGACCTGCTCGGCGCGGAGTTACGCGTCGACGACGTGGGTGGTGACGGCGACGAGCGCGACGAGTCCGCGGACGACTCGGTCGACCCGAGTCAGCCGTAACCTCGCTCGTCAGCCCTCGACGACCGCGCCGTCGCGCTCCTCCCACTCGGTGAGGCTGCCCTCGTAGAACGCCACGTCGTCGTAGCCGAGGTGAGAGAGCACGACGTAGGTGTGGCTGATGCGCCGGGCGGTGTTGCAGTAGAGGACGACCCGCCGGTCCGGGGTGACGCCCACGGCGTCCAGAATCGCGTCGAGTTCGTCCCGCGGTTTCAGCCCGCGCGTCTCGTCGTCGACGAGTTCGCGCCAGTCGAGGTTGACCGCGCCGGGGAGGTGCCCCTCGTCATACTCCGCGGGGTCGCGGGTGTCCACGATGACGGTCTCGGGGTCGTCGAGCGCGGCCTCGACGGCCTCGAAATCCACGAGCGGCGTCTCGGCCGGCTCGGTTATCTCGTAGACCGTTCCCGCGACCTCGCTCGCCTCGGTCGTCGTCTCGCGCTCGCGGTTCCACGCGCTGAAGTCGCCGTCGAGGAGGTGGAGCCTGTCGGGGTCGTGGCCGTAGAGGAGCGCGGTCACGAGAAAGCGCGCGGCGAAGACGCCGTGGGTGTCGTCGTAGGCGACCACGTCGTCGTCGGCCGCGACGCCCGCGCCCGACAGGAGGTCGGTCCACGCGTCGCGGCCGGGAAGCATCCCCACGTCGCCGTCGGCGCTTCGGAACTCGTCGAAGGGTATCGACACCGCGCCGGGGAGGTGTCCGATGCCGTCGAACTCCCAGCCGTCGCGCACGTCCACCACGCGCACGTCGTCGAGTCGGTCCGCGAGCCACGTCGGAGAGACCACGTCTACCATGCCCCCACGTTTCCGGGCCGCGGATTTAGGTCCGCCCCTCCTCGCACCCCTCGCCCCATGTCCGGGGTAGCGGATGTTGTTGCTGGTTCCGTTGGATACCGGACTGAAACCCACCGAGACGGCCGTTCTCTGAATCCCTTTCGTCGTCTCTCGGGGCATACTCAGGCTAATATTGCCGCATCACCCGAGGTCAGGCCGTACATGCCGTCGCTGTGAGAGTTATGGGCCTTCCTGTTGTACGGTGAAACGCGATGTCAAACTCCGATTACGCGAAGGACGTACTCGTCTCTGCGGACTGGGTGGAGAGCCACCTCGACGAGTTCCAGAGCGACGACCCGGCGTACCGACTCGTCGAAGTGGACGTGGACACCGAGGCGTACGACGAGAGTCACGCCCCCGGTGCCATCGGGTTCAACTGGGAGTCCCAGCTGCAGGACCAGACGACCCGTGACGTGCTGACCAAGGAGGACTTCGAGGACCTCCTCGGCTCCCACGGCATCTCCGAGGACTCTACGGTCGTCCTCTACGGCGACAACTCCAACTGGTTCGCCGCCTACACCTATTGGCAGTTCAAGTACTACGGCCACGAGAACGTTCACCTGATGAACGGCGGCCGCGACTACTGGGTCGACAACGACTATCCGACGACCGACGAAATCCCGTCCTTCCCGGAGCAAGACTACAGCGCCAAGGGTCCCTTCGAGGACATCCGCGCGTACCGCGACGACGTCGAGAAGGCGGTCGACAAGGGTCTTCCCCTCGTCGACGTTCGCTCGCCCGAAGAGTTCTCCGGCGAGATTCTCGCGCCCCCGGGACTGCAGGAGACCGCCCAGCGCGGCGGCCACATCCCCGGCGCGAGCAACATCTCGTGGGCCGCGACCGTCAACGACGACGGCACCTTCAAGTCTGCCGACGAACTCCGCGACCTCTACGCGGACCAGGGCATCGAAGGCGACGAGTCCACCATCGCCTACTGCCGCATCGGCGAGCGCTCGTCCATCGCGTGGTTCGCCCTTCACGAACTCCTCGGCTACGAGAACGTCACCAACTACGACGGCTCGTGGACGGAGTGGGGCAACCTCGTCGGCGCGCCCGTCGAGAAGGGTAACTGAGCCGCCTCGGCCTCAGTTCGTTTCGATACCGACCGACCGGTTCTTTTTGGGGTTCACATCGGCAGGACGCTGATGCCGACGGCGACGAGTACGCCCGCGCCGAGAAGCACCATCACGCAGTAGCCCATGATGTCGCGGACCGACAGGCCGCTGATGGAGAGCAGCGGGATGGCCCAGAAGGGCTGAATCATGTTGGTCCACGCGTCGCCCCACGAGGCGGCGACGGCGACCCGCGGGATGGACTCGCCGGACGCCTTCGCGGCCGTGACGAGCGTCTCGCCGATGACGGCCCACTCGCCCCCGCCGGAGGGGACGAAGAAGTTCACGAGGCCGGCGGTGAAGAAGGCAAAGGCCGGGAGCGTCCCGTCGGGCGCGACGGCGACCATGCCCTGTGCGATTTGCGTGGCGAGGCTGACGGAGCCCTCCGGCGCGTAGGCCATGATGCCCATGATGCCCGCGTAGAAGGGGAACTGGAGGATGATTCCCCAGACGTTCTCGACGGCCTCGACGACGGCCTCGATGTACGCCTTGGGCGTCCCGTGGAACAGCACGCCGAGAAAGAGGAAACCGAAGTTGACGATGTTCAGGTTGAGATTGTTCCACGGCATCGTCCCGTTCTGGACGCCCTCCCAGAAGTACAGGGCGACCGCGAGCAGGCCGACGACGCCGATTGCCACGCCGATGCCGAGCGAGTGCTCGATGCGCGTCGCGAGCGAGGCGTCGTCGGGGACGGCCGTGGAGGCCCACCCGCCGGTCGCCTGCTCGCCGCCGTCGGTCGCCGTCTCGAACGCCGCGGGGTCGATGGGCGTCTTCTTCGCGTCGTCGGTCGGGTACATGAGCGCGAACAGCGCCGGCAGGAAGAGGAAGCCGACCGCGACGACCAACACGAGGTTGGCGACCGTGAAGATGGTCCCGCCGGTGCCGAACGTCGTGTCGAGGATGCCCGCCTCGATGAGGAAGTTCCCCTCGGTGTTCAACAGGAGCGGAATCGACCCCGCGAGACCGCCGTGCCAGACGACGAACCCGGAGTACGCCCCGGCGACGACGATGGGGAAGTCGATGCCGCGCATCTCGGTCGCTATCTTCCGGGCGAACAGCGCCCCGACGACGAGGCCGAGGCCCCAGTGGACGAACGACGCCCCGGCGGCGACGACCGGAACCATCGCGGCCGCGCCCCGTTCGGTGTTCGGGACGCCCGCAAGTCGTGTCAAGAGCCAGTCCACGGGCTTCGTCTGCGCGAGCGCGTAGCCCGTCATCAGGATGAGCGTCATCTGCATCCCGAACGAAAGCAGGTTCCAGAAGCCCCCGTACCAGCCGTCGAGAAGCAGGTTTCCGGCGTGCCCCACCATGCCGACCCCCTCGGCCGGCGCGACCGACACCAGCGCCAGCACGAACGCCACTCCGGTCAGGATGATGGCGAACAGGAACGCGTCGGGGAGGTACTGTTCGACCAGTTTCGAACTGCGCTCCGCCGCCTGCCTGATAGCGTTTGTCATAGCTCGGATAACCTCATGATAATACAATATATAATGTTTAATATTCCTGCTAGTTCGATTCGGTAGAATGTCACGAACCGGCCGACACGCCGGTCGTCGTCTGGGGTCGGGTCGTCACAGACCCGCGCCGGACTCGCCGCCGCCGATGGGTACAAACCCGAGACGGACATACGGGGCGTATGTCCGAACTCCTCGACACCCTCCGCGACGACCACGAGACGCCGCTTTCCCGACTCGGCTCCTCGAAGGCGCTGTACGCCGTCACCGGCGGCGAGATGGACGGCGACGCGGTCCGCGCCGCGGCCGCCGCCGAGGCCGCGGCCGCCGCCGACCTGTTCGACTGGTGGGCAGACGACGAACCGAACGACGAGGCCGCCGCGCTGTTTTCGGACCTCGCCGACACCGCCCGGGAGCACGCCGAAACCGTCGGCGCGGAGTCCGACGGCTCGAAGCCGAACGTCTACGACGTGCTCGCCGAGTTCGAGACGACCGACGGCCGCCTCGGCGGCGCGCTCGCCCGCGCGCTCGTGTCGCTGAAGACCGTCGAGCAGATGGTCGGCTTCTTCGTCGGCGACGCGGACCCGATGGCCGCCAACGACTTCCGCACGCTCAAATCCGATCTCAACGACCAACTCGACACGCTCGAAGCCGCCGTCTCCGACCTCGTCGACGACGACGCAGTCGCCCGCGAGGCCGCCGACGCGGTGGTCGAAGCCGCCTACGACGAGTACGTCGAGACGCTGGAAGGCATGGGCGTCAAGCCGAAGAACGTCTGCTAAGCCCCCTTTTCACTCACAGAGGGTCGCCGTTGGCGACCCACCCGGAGTAAACCGTCTCCGTGAACGGTAGCGGAACGACGGCTCGTGAGACGCAGCGCGCCTCACGGTGGGGAAAACAGCCGCGAGACTCGACTTCGGCCTGGCTCGCTGTGCGTTATGCTCGGAACTTGTATCTTCGTTCGCCCAGTGCTGACAGCACCGACGCGCGGCGTATGTGAGTGAGTTCCAGTAGAAACGAGGGGGTATGTCCGCCGGTCGTCAGACGCCGGGGACGCCCTTGCGGTATTCGAGGACTTCGCTTCGGGCCTCGCGGACCGTCTCGGCCGCGTCGCCGTCGAGGTCCTCGGCGAGGTCGTGAAGGACCGTCATGTGCCGGGCGAGTCGCCCGTGGTCCGGCCCCTGCTCGCGCGTCGCCAGCGTCGCCAGCTGGTCGGACTGTTCGTAGAGTCGCTCCTGCACGTCGCCCTCGGTCGCCTCGGCGGCGTCCTTGAGCAGGTTGCTCGCGCGTTCGAGTTCGGCTCTCGTCATACGGGAACGTTCGATAGCCCGCCACAAAACCGTTCCTCCGGCGACAAGCACCGCCTCGCTCAAGTACGCCGCGACCCAACGACGGGCAATGAGCGAGTCCGGTCCCCTGTCCGCCGACAGACCCGACGCAGACCGCGAATTCCGCGTCGACGCCCCCTTCGACCCCGCGGGCGACCAACCCGAGGCAATCGAGGCGCTGGCCCGCGGCTTCCGCGAGGGTGCCGACGTACAGACCCTGCTCGGTGTCACCGGCTCCGGCAAGACCAACACCGTCTCGTGGGTGGTCGAGGAGATTCAGAAGCCGACGCTCGTCCTCGCGCACAACAAGACGCTCGCCGCCCAGTTGTACGAGGAGTTCAAGGGCCTCTTTCCCGACAACGCGGTCGAGTACTTCGTCTCCTACTACGACTACTACCAGCCCGAGGCGTACATCGAACAGACCGACACCTACATCGACAAGGACATGTCGATAAACGAGGAAATCGACCGGCTCCGCCACTCCGCGACCCGGTCGCTTCTCACCCGCGACGACGTCATCGTCGTCGCCTCGGTGTCGGCCATCTACGGCCTCGGTGACCCGAAAAACTACACCGACATGTCCCTCCGGCTGGAGGTCGGCCAGGGGATGGACCGCGACGAACTGCTCCGCGCCCTCGTCGACCTCAACTACGAGCGCAACGACGTGGACTTCCGGCAGGGAACGTTCCGCGTCCGCGGCGACACTGTCGAGGTGTTCCCGATGTACGGCCGCTACGCCGTCCGCATCGAGTTCTGGGGCGACGAAATCGACCGCATGCTGAAGCTCGACCCGCTGGAGGGCGAGGTGAAGTCGTCGGAGCCGGCGGTGCTCGTCCACCCGGCGGAGCACTACTCCATCCCCGAAGAGCAGCTCGAAGGCGCAATCTCGGAAATCGAGGAACTGATGGAACAGCGGGTGAAGCACTTCCAGCGACAGGGCGACCTCGTGGCCGCCCAGCGCATCGAAGAGCGCACCACCTTCGACATCGAGATGCTCCGCGAGACGGGTCACTGCTCCGGCATCGAGAACTACTCGGTCCACCTCTCGGACCGCGAACCCGGCGACGCGCCCTACACGCTTCTGGACTACTTCCCCGACGACTTCCTCACCGTCATCGACGAGTCGCACGTCACGCTCCCGCAGATTAAGGGCCAGTACGCCGGCGACAAGTCCCGAAAGGACTCGCTCGTCGAAAACGGCTTCCGCCTGCCGACGGCCTACGACAACCGCCCGCTCACCTTCGAGGAGTTCGAAGAGACCGTCGGGCAGACGCTTTTCGCCTCCGCGACGCCCGGCGACTACGAGCGCGAGCACTCCGACCAAATCGTCGAGCAAATCGTCCGGCCGACCCACCTCGTGGACCCGAAAGTCGAGGTGACGGAGGCGACCGGACAGGTCGACGACCTGATGGCCCGCATCGACGAGCGCATCGACCGCGACGAGCGCGTGCTCGTCACGACGCTCACGAAGCGGATGGCCGAAGACCTCACCGAGTACCTCGAAGAGGCCGGCGTCGACGTGGCCTACATGCACGACGAGACCGACACGCTCGAACGCCACGAACTCATCCGGTCGCTCCGCCTCGGCGACATCGACGTGCTCGTCGGCATCAACCTCCTCCGGGAGGGCCTCGACATCCCGGAGGTCTCGCTCGTCGCCATCCTCGACGCCGACCAGCAGGGCTTCCTGCGCTCCGAGACCACGCTCGTCCAGACGATGGGTCGCGCCGCCCGCAACGTCAACGGCGAGGTCGTGCTCTACGCCGACGAGATGACGGACGCGATGGAGGCAGCCATTTCCGAGACGCAGCGCCGCCGCCGCATCCAACAGGAGTTCAACGAGGAACACGGCTACACGCCGACGACCATCGAAAAGGAGGTCGGCGAGACGAACCTGCCGGGGAGCAAGACCGACACCCGCGGCGTCTCCGGCGACGAACCCGCCGACGCCGACGAGGCGGTGGAACAGATAGCCTTCCTCGAAGACCGGATGCAGGAGGCCGCCGACAACCTCGAGTTCGAACTCGCCGCCGACATCCGCGACCGCATCCAGAACCTCCGCCGCGAGTTCGACGTGGACGCGCTCGAAGACGGCGTCGCGCCCGAGTACCCCGACGAACACGACGGCGAGGCCGACGACGGCCTGACGCCCCCGGACGAGTTCTGATCGGTCGTGTCCTCACCACCGACCCTGACGTTCGCGGCCGGCGGGCTTCTCCGCCGCGACGACGGCCGACTCTGTCTCGTCCACCGGCCGCGCTACGACGACTGGTCGCTCCCGAAGGGGAAACTCGAACCCGGCGAGACGCTGGTCGAGACCGCCGTCAGAGAGGTCCGCGAGGAGACGAGATGCGAGGTCGACTGCGGCCGGTTCGCCGGGCGCTACGAGTACCGCGTTCCCGACGACGCGGGGACACGGAGCGGGCCGAAGGGCGTGTTCGTCTGGCACATGCGCGTCGTCGACGAGCACCAGTTCGAGCCCGACGCCGAGGTGGACGCGCGCCAGTGGGTTACCCCGGTCGAAGCCCTCCAACGGCTTACCTATGAGACCGAACGGGCGCTGGTCAGACGGGCGTTCGAACTCAACGAGTGAGCGCAGATTTTGGATAGAAACACATGTTACTGGTTTTTCGACGCGCGTCGGTGTGTGGTCCGTACCCAAATCAGTGGGTCGACATCAAGACTTATTACTCCGACTTCGCTATGCCCGTTCCACCGTGATCCGCACCTCGGCGGACGAGCCTGCAACCCACACCGTTCACCACGCCTACCCCAACGGAGGCATTACCTGAATGGTCCGCGGATTCGAGCACGGAGTGCTCGATAGTTCGGGCGACCACCGCACGCCGGCCCATCCGGCGTGCGACGCGGTCGCATCCTCGGGAGACGGTGAACACGCGCGGGTCGGTGCCGCTGATGACTCGGCGAACGGGCTGTTTTCGACGTGCCACTCCACGCGAGTGCAAGCGAACGCTACTGCGTACTGATAACAACGAGAACCATGAGCTCTCAGTCTCTCAGTCACGTCCAGAAGTCGTTCCTGAAGTACCAACACATCCTCGTGTTCATCGCTCCCCTGCTGTTCCTCGCCTCGGTGTTCACCATGGCACCGACGCCGTCGGGTGTAGGCATGGAGTACTGGCTCCAGTACTGGTGGCTGTTCCCGGTGTTCCTCACCGGCGCGACCATCGTGAACACGGTCGGCATCAGCGGGTCGGCGCTCTTCGTCCCGTTCCTCATCTTCATCTTCCCCATCTTCGCGCACCCGCTCGACTCGTCGACGCTGGTGAAAGTGGGCCTCATCAGCGAGGCGTTCGGCCTCTCCAGTTCGGCCGTCGCTTTCATCCAGTACGGCCTCGTCGACCGGCGACTGGCGCTGACGCTCGTCGGCGGCTCGATTCCGTTCGTCGTCGGCGGCGCGCTCCTGTCGTTCGTCATCCCCGACGTGGTGTTCCACGCGCTGCTCGGAATCGCGCTGCTCGCCGCGTCCTACCTGCTGTTCAACGCCGACCTCGGCCACGACGAACCCGGCTCGTCGGACACCGACCACGCCGCGGCCACCGACGGCGGCACCGTCTCCGCGAGCCTCCCCAACGACCCCGGTAAGCTCGGTCCCGCGGGCGTCAACACGGCCGACGACGGGACCGTCACCCGCGTCGACCGCGACGGTGACGACTACACCTACACCCGCGGCGGCTACCTGCGTCGCTTCGCCAATTACAGCGTCGGTGGGATGTTCCAGGGCCTCGCCGGCTTCGGTATCGGTGAACTCGGCATCATCTCGATGCTCGGCACGAAAGTCCCCGTTCGCGTCGCCATCGGCACGAACCACATCGTGGTCGCGCTGACCGCCATCTTGGCGTCGCTCGTCCACGTCTTCGGCGGCGGCCTCGTCGGCGGCCACTCGCTGAGCCTCGCGACGACGCCGTGGAACATGGTCGTCTTCACCGTCCCCGCGACGGTCCTCGGCGGCCAAATCGCGCCCTACGTGTCGAACGCGCTGGAGACCAGCGTCATCAAGAACTTCGTCGGCGTCCTCTTCGCCGTCATCTCGCTGGCGCTGTTCCTGATGGCGCTGGGTATCTAACGACTCACGACCACCCGAACCACCCCCACTGGCACCACTTTCACAGTCCTCGATTCTGAACGCTCACCCATGTACGACCACATCCTGCTTCCGACCGACGGCAGCGACGCGACCGACGCGACCATCGAACACGCGGCGACCTTCGCGGAGACCTACGGCGCGACGGTCCACGTGCTGTCGGTGGCCGATTCGCGCAACCGCTTCGAGTCGCCCTCGGCCGGCATCGCGCCGGACGTGTGGGAAAAATCCGAACTCGACCGCGCGGAGTCGGCGGCCGACGCCGCAATCGAGGCGCTCCCCGAGGGCGTCGAGACCGAACGCATCGTCGTGGAGGGCGTGCCGCACTCGACTATCGTCGACTACGCCGCCGACGGCGACATCGACCTCGTCGTGATGGCGACCCACGGCCGCACCGGTCTCGACCACTACCTCGTCGGCTCCGTCACCGAGCGCGTCGTCCGGCAGTCGGACGCGCCGGTGTTGACCGTCCGCGCGGCGGACGAAGAATAAACACCCGCGGCTCGCTCGCGGGCCGCGTTACTCGAACTCTTCTGCCAGCGCGGCGCGGTGTTCGCGGCGCTTCTGGAGCGCCGCGTCGCGCAGTTCGCGCTCCTCTTGGGAGTCGCAGACGAGGTCCGGGACCGGAACCGGCTTCTCGTCGTCGTCGAGCGCGACGAAGGTGAAAAAGGAGGTGAGCGTCTCGCGGCGGTCGCCCTCGCTCGGGCGCTCGGCGGTCACGTCCACCTTGATGTCCATGCTGGTGCGGCCGGTGTCGAAGACGTACGCCTCGACGGTCACCACGTCGCCCACGTCGATGGGCGCGAGGAAGTCCACGTGGTCCATCGACGCCGTGACCACCTGCCGCTCGGCGAAGCGCCGCCCGGCGATGGCCCCGCAGACGTCCATCCACTCTAAAATCCGCCCGCCGAGGGCGCGTCCGAGGTTGTTCGTGTCGTTGGGCATCAGAATCTCGCTCATCTCGGCGCGAGACGCCGACAACGACCGCGTCTCGACCGACGATTGCTGTTGCATGCCACACCGTCAGAGTCGGACGTGGTTAAATTATTCTACCTCTTGAAAAATAGAAATAAAGGCGATTAATCGCTCGGGTTGTCGATTGGTCGGTGAACGCCCGCACGTTTCGACAACCTAGACAATTAATAGTGTTTATTGCGTATCGAATGGTGTCTGCGCGAACCGCAGACCGGTGGTGGGACGCCGACGCCCGTCTCTCGTCCGCGTTCGGGAGGACGTTCCCGGAGGGTTCCGACTCTCGTTCGACCGGACGGGCGGGAAATCAACCGCGACCCGAGAGTCGACGCACCGAGCCGCTCCCGTCTCACGTCCGCCTCGCGCCTCACCGAACCGCGACGGTCGGACGACGGGACTCGCGCCGGTCGCCCCCGCAGACCGGACACGACGCTGCACCGGCCCCCGGTGCGTCGGACGGGTCTCCGACTGATTCGCGCCTTCGATTTTCGCTCACTCGACGCCGCCGTCTTCGATTTCGATGTCGACCGCGTCCGCGGAGATATCGGCCGTCTCGACGCCGTCCAACTCCCCGAGTATCTCGCCGATGTCGTCGAGGCCGAGGAGTTCGCGGGTCTCCTCGTCGAACGCCTTGCTTTCGAGTCCCGCCGCCTGCTGTACGTCCGAGCCGGACAGCCCCTTGCCGTAGCGGCCGAGCAGCGACGTGAGCTCCTGCGGCAGGACGTACGTCGTCGACGGCGAGGTGCCGATGTTCGCCAGCGTCTCCATGCCCTTGTCGATGATGGCGCGCTCGCCCATCGACTCCGCCGCGCGGGCCCGAAGCACCGTCGAGATGGCGTCGCCCTGCGCTTCGAGGATTTGCGACTGCTTTTCGCCCTGAGCGCGGATGATGTTCGACTGCTTGTCGCCCTCCGCCTTCTCGACGGCGGAGCGACGTTCACCCTGCGCTTCGAGAATCATGGCCCGGCGGCGGCGCTCGGCGGAGGTCTGCTGTTCCATCGCGTTCTCGACGTCCTTCGAGGGCTTCACCTCGCGGACCTCGACGGACTCCACGCGGACGCCCCACTCGTCGGTCGGCTCGTCGAGTTCCCGGCGGATGCGCGCGTTGATGTGGTCGCGGCGCGCCAGCGTGTCGTCGAGTTCCATGTCGCCGAGGGCGGCTCGGAGCGTCGTCTGGGCGAGCAGCGAGACGGCCCGGCGGTAGTTGTCGACTTGCAGGAAGGCGCGTTCGGGGTCCATCACGCGGATGTAGACCACCGCGTCGGCCGTGACCGGCGAGTTGTCCTCCGTGATGGCTTCTTGGGAGGGCACGTCGAGCGTCTGGGTCCGCATGTCGAAGCGGTAGGTCTTCGAGACGAACGGCGGGACGACGTTCAGCCCCGGTTCGAGGATGCCCTTGTAGTCCCCGAACACGGTGAGCGTCCGCTTTTCGTACGCCTGCACGATTTCGACCGCATCGTACACCGCGGCGACGGCGAGCGCGAGGACGACGTAGCCCGCGAGCGTCAGCGGCGTGACGGGGAAGACGACCACCGCGAGGCCGAAGACGACCACCGCGACCGCGAGGGGGGCGAGCCACCGCGGGAGTCGGCCGGGGTCGCTGTCGACCCGCTCCGCGCCCGACGACGAAGACGACGAGGAGGACGCCGAGAGCTTCCCGAGCTGGTAGAACAGGCTGTCCATGGTGGAGAGTGACACCGAGACGGAATAAAGCTAGCCGGCTACTCACCTACCCACTCACCCGGCCACCAACTATTTGTCCGCGAACGCCCCACGCCCCGGTATGCGAACGAACCGCGGCCGAATCGACGTGGAGGACCTGCTGAAAATCATCCTCCTGCTCGTCCTCGTCTGGCTCGTCCTCGAAATCATCGGCGAGGTGCTCGGGCTGTTCGGTGCGCTGCTCGGCCCACTCCAGCCGCTTTTGGGACTCGTCGTCGCGGCGCTCATCGTCCTCTGGCTGCTCGACCGAATCTGACGTTCCCGCGGCGACGATACGCCTTTGTGTCTCTCGCGTGAGACACGGGCGTGTACAGTCTGAACGTCCCGGTTCCGGGGCGGGTCGCCCGCCTCGCGTCCGACCTGTTTCCGTATCTCGCCCCGTTCGACCGGGTTCGCGACCGGCACACGCTCGTCTGCAAGCGGTTCGAAGACGCCGACCTCGACCGCCTCCGCGAACAGTTGCGGCGCGCGCTCGCCGGCCAACCGGCGTTCGAAGCCCGCGTCACTGACGTCCGATTCTTCGAGGAGCCGCCCCGCGGAGCCGCGCCGGTCGTCTACCTCGCGGTCGACAGCCCCGGCCTTCTCGACCTCCACCGGACGCTCACCGACGATTTCGGCGCTATCGAGGGAATCGAGGGCGACGACTACGTCCCGCACGTCACGCTCGCTCGCGGCGGCAGCGTCGCGGACGCCCGCGCGGTCGCGAGCCAACCGCTCGACCCCATCGAGTGGACCGTCTCGCAGCTCGATATCTACGACTCGTCGTTCCGCGAGACCACGGCCTCGATTTCGCTCCCGGCCTGACGGCGAGGGTTCGACCGGCGTCGGCGGTGCGCCCGTGTCCGCTGGTCGCGCCGTCAGTCGCGCGCCCGGAGCCGCATCCCCATCGGCTCCTCCGGATGCATCGTCAGCGACCCGCGGAGCGAGAACGGCTCGTCGCGGACGTAGTCGAGTTCGTACCGCTGGGCGACGGTGCCGAGGATGAGCCGCCCTTCGAGCAGCGAGAGGTGCTTGCCGATGCAGTGGCGCGGCCCGCCGCCGAACGGGAAGTACGCGAAGCGCGGGCGGTCGCCGGCCCGCTCGGGTGCCCAGCGGTCCGGGTCGAACTCCAACGGGTCGTCCCACCAGCGCTCCGAGCGGTGGACGACCCACTGCGGGAGCATGATGGCCGACCCCGCGGGAACGCGGTAGCCGCCGAGGCGAACGTCCACCTTCGGCTCGCGGAACATGACGTACACCGGCGGATACAGCCGCATCGCTTCGTTCAGCACGCGCTCTGTGTACTCCAGCTGTCGCACGTCCTCGAACGTCGGCGTCCGCCCGCCGAGCACCTCGTCCAGTTCGCGGTGGAGCTTCGCCTCCGCCTCGGGGTGTTGCGAGAGCAGATACCACGCGTACGTCAGCGTCAGCGCCGTCGTGTCGTGGCCCGCGAGGAGCATCGTCATCAGCTCGTCGCGGAGGTTCTCTTCCGTCTGCTCGCCCTCGTCGTAGGCGCGGAGCAGAATCGAAAGCAGGTCCATCGGCCGCTCCTCGCCCGTCGCGTCGGCCGGCACTGACGACGCCGGCGTCTCGCCGTACTCGGTCCCGCGGCGCTCCTCGACGATGTCCCAGACGAGCGATTCGAGTTCGGACAGCGCCTGCTTGTACTCGCGGTTCTCCCGCGTCGGTGCCCAGTCGGGCGTCAGGAACCGAAGCGGGTCGGGTTCGAACCGCGCGCCGAGCGGTTCGAGGTTCTCCTGTACCCGCCGGATGCGCTCGTCGTCGAGGTCGGTGCCGAACATGGCGTCGACGATTATCTCGACGGTCAGCCGCGCCATCTCCAGTTGCACGTCCACCACGTCGCCGTCGCCCCACGACGACAGCATCGACTCCGTCCGGTCGGTCATCATGCCGGCCATCGTCGAGATGCGCCGCACGTCGAACGCCGGCTGGGCGAGCTGGCGCTGTCTCTTCCACGTCGCGCCCTCGCTCATCAGCAGGCCGTCGCCCAGCAGGTCGCCGATGGCGCGGTCTTGGAACTGCGGCTTTCTGAACTTCGACGCCTCGCTCACGAGCACCGTCTCGACGTCCGCCGGGTTCGTGAGCATGTACGTGTCGAGCGGGCCGAGGTCGAAGTGGACCACGTCGCCGTAGGCGTCCGCGACGGCCGTTAGGAACGTAAACGGGTCGCGGGCGTACTGTCTGCTCGCGCCGAACAACGGGAGGCCCTTCGGGCCGGGAGGGGTCGCACTCATCACCCTGTGTTGGTTCGAACAGGTAAGAATCGCACGGCGGTCGCGACCGGCTTTTCCGCGCCGAGCGCGACCCGCTCAGGCTCAGGGCCGCGGCGGGTCGCCGTCGTAGGCGTCGTGGTCGGTGTAGAAGTTCAGCATCGCGAACTTGAGTTTGTTCGGCGCGATATCGACCATCTCGGAGCGTTCCTCGACCGGGAACGACCCGCGGACGCCGTACTTCCCCATCGAGGTGCTCTCGCGGGTGTACCGCTTGTCGGCCAGCACGCGGACACCGAAGTCGTCGGGCGCGCGGATGACCCGGCCGAGCGCCTGTCGGGTCTTTCGAATCGTCGGAATCTCGACGGCGTAGCGCCAGCCGGCGTCCTTTTTCCGACGGTAGACGCGGTCGTAGGCGTCCTGTACCGCCTCCAATCGCTCGGAGAGATGCGGGTAGGGTACGCCGACGACCACGACCGTTCGGGCGTCGTCGCCGTCGAAGCTCACCCCCTCCGCGAGCGTCCCCCACAGCGAGGTGAGAAGCACCGCGCCGTCCTCGGCGACGAACTCCCGGCGCATCTCCTCGGCGCGGACGCCCGGTTCGTCTAAAAACAGCTCCGCGTCGACGTTCGGGTTCGCCCGCAGGCGCTCGTGGTAGCGCTCGGCCTCGGCGTACGACGGGAAGAACGCGAGCGTGTTCCCCGGCGTGAAGCCGGCGGCGTCCGCGAGCACCTCCTCGACCGTCTCCTGTGTGCCGGGGTCGTCGCGCTCGGAGGAGAACAGCGCGGGCAGCGAGACCGAAAACGTCCGGCGGTTCTCCTCGGGGTATTCGAGGCCGTAGGCCATCGTCACCGGGTCGTCGAGGCCGAGCGTGCTTTCCGTCACGTCGAACGGGCGGAGCGTCGCCGACATCAGGATGCTCGCGTGAACCTCCTCGAACAGCTCCTTCGTGACCTCCCGCGGGATACAGGTGTACAGTTCCGCGCGGCCGTAAATCTCGTCGGTGCCGCCGTCGCGGCGGACCGACAGCACCGGGTGGCGGCCGAGTTCGTCGCCCAGCTCCGTCCAGTCGGCGATGAAGTTCGCCGCCTGGAGCGTCTGGCACTCCTTGCGCGTCGTCGCCTCGCCGTTCTTGTACGCGTCTTCGTACTGCTCGTCTAACTGCTTGCCCAACTGGAGCGCGAGTTCGACCTCCACGTCGATGCCGCGGCCCTCGTAGGATTGTAGGAACTCCATCGTCAGGTCGTCGCGACGACCCTGACTGGCGATAGAGAGGTCGTACCAGTTCTCACCGACCTGCTCGCGCTCGCCGAAGCCGAACGCCGATTCGTAGCTGTCGCGCAGCGCGTCGAGGAACGTTCCGATGACGTTGCGGGCGCTCTCGGCCCGCGAGTCGTCTTCGTCTTCCAACTCGGTCATCGCGCTTTCGAGCGTGTTCTCGGTGAGCGCGCGACTCGCGTGGTCGCGGGCCGCGCCCTCGATGTTGTGCGCCTCGTCGAACACCGTAATCACGTCGTCGGGGTCGCGGTCCAACCACCGGAAGAACTGCTCGCGTATCATCGGGTCGAGCAGGTGGTGGTAGTTGCAGACGACGAGGTCGATGCCCTCCATGCCCTCCTTGAGCAGTTCGTAGCCGCAGAGGTTCTGCTTGCCCGCGTACTCGAAAATCTCATCGGGCGTCCGCACGTCGTCGAACAGCCACTGGAAGAACTCGTCTGTGTTCCGCGTGAGGTTGTTGTAGTAGTGCTCGCAGTAGTTGCCCTCCTTCAACTCCGCCAACTCGTCGTCGATGGCGTCGAGTTCGTCCGTGACGGCGCTTCGCGCGTCGGCCGCGCCGGACTCACCCTCTCGGATCCCGTCGAGGAGCGACTGCGTCTGCTCGGAGAGTTCGGCCTTGTCGGACTCCTTTTCGACGATGCTCCGGGTCGTATCGCGGAGGGTCTGACACTCCTGAAAACCCACGTCGATGTGGCACATCGAGGACTTCCCGCGGAACACCACCGCGCGGATGGCCTCCTCTCTGGTGATGGCGCGGGCGTCCTCGACGAACTGGCGCATCTGCTGGTGGACGTTCGTCGTGATGACGACCGTCTTGTCGTGCTCGCGGGCGTACGAGAGCGCGGGCACGAGCGCGGAGATGGTCTTCCCGGTCCCGGTCGCCCCTTCGAGGAGGACGTTCCGCTCGTCGTCGAGCGCGTCGGCGATGCCGGACATCGCCGCCTCCTGATTCGGGTACGGCTCGTCGTACGGGAAGAACCGCCACGCTCCGTCCGCGTCGCCGTCGTCGGGTGCGCCGTTGGCGTGGGCCACGGGAGAATCTCGGCCGCCATCCGATTAAAAGGCTCGGACCCCCCGACACCGCCGGACTCGACAGGTCCGGTATAATGGTACCCCTGCGGTGCGGCGGTGCCGCCCGTCCGAGTGACCGTTATCGTGCCAGACGTTGGCACGCTAACCATGGCCTCTGAAACAGCCACGACACGACTCGAATCGACGACGGCCACCTCTTGGCGCACCGGCGTCGCCGCCGGCTCGCTCGCCGCCGTCGTCATGGGAGCGATGATGGTCGTCCAGATGCGGCCGGTCCTCGAAGTCGCCATTCCCTCGATGTACGGCTTGACGGGCGGGGCCGCCGGCTTCACAATCCACGTCGCCCACGGCGCGATTCTCGGCGTCGCGTTCGCCGGCCTCGTGAGCGCCCTCGACTTCGACCTCGACGGTTCGCTCAGGTCGCTCGGAGCGGGCGTCGGCTACGGCGTCGTCCTCTGGGTCGTCCTCGCCGTCTTGGTAATGCCCGTGTGGCTCGGTGCGGTCGGCTCGCCCGCGAACCCGCCGCTCCCGAACGTGAACGTGACGAGCCTCGTCGGCCACGTCGTCTACGGGGCCGTCCTCGGGGCGTCGTACCCCGCGCTCGACGGCGTCTTCTGAGACGCTGAAAAGAGCGGCGACCGCTGCAGACCCGGACTATTCTTCGAGCAGTTCGACGATGAGCCCTTTCTGGGCGTGCAGGCGGTTCTCCGCCTGGTCCCAGACGAGCGAGCGCTCGTCTTCGAGCACGTCGCCGGTAATCTCCTCGCCGCGGTGGGCCGGCAGGCAGTGCATGACCTTCGCGTCGGTGCTCGAAAGCAGGTCCTCGTTGAGTTGGAATCCCTCGAACGCCTGCAGTTTCTCGTGGCGCTGGTCCTCCTGACCCATCGAAATCCAGACGTCGGTGTAGACCACGTCCGCGTCCGCGACGGCCTCCTCGGGGTCGGTCGTAATCGTCGGCGTCGAGCCGAGTTCCGCCGCCTTCTCGAGCACGTCGTCGTCGACGCCGTACGCCGGCGGCGTCGCCACGGTGAGGTCGATCCCGGCCATCGCGCAGCCGAGGACGAACGACTGGCCGACGTTGTTGCCGTCGCCGACCCACGCGGCCTGCACCTCGTCGAAGTCGCCGACGTGCTCGCGGATGGTGAGCAGGTCGGCGAGCGTCTGGCAGGGATGGGCGTCGTCGGTCAGACCGTTGATGACCGGCGCGTCGGAGTGTTCGGCGATTTCGAGCAGGTCCTCGTGGTCGAATAGGCGGACCATGATGGCGTCGCCGTAGCGACCCAGCACGCGCGCGGTGTCCGAAAGCGGCTCGCCGTGGCCGAGCTGGATGTCCTCGGGGCCGAGGAACAGCGCGTGGCCGCCCAGTTCGGTCATCCCCGTCTCGAAGGAGACACGCGTCCGGGTACTCGGCTTCTCGAAGAGCATCGCCAGCGTCGCTCGGGTGAGCTGCGTCTCGTCGTCGCCGGACTTGATGTCGGCGGCGCGGGTGAGGACGCGGTCTAACTCCGATGCGCTGATGTCGTCGATGTCGGTGAAGTGGGTGGTTTCGAGCATTGTGTCGTGTGTCGTGTCTCCGTGTCGGTTCGTCGTCTCGGGTGTCTGGTCGTCGTCGCCGTTCGCCTCCGTCGCCGTCCGCCTCAGTCGTCCGCGAGGCGCTCGCAGACGTCGACGAGCACGTCGATTGCGCTGTCGAACTCGGCGAGGTCGAGATGTTCGTTCGGAGCGTGGTCGAGGTCGGAGTCGCCGGGGCCGTAGGTCGCCATCGGGCAGTCCCACGTCCCGGCGAAGATGTTCATGTCGCTGGTCCCGGTCTTGCGGAGGAGCCGGGGCTTCACGCCGCCGACGTTGCGGATGGCGACGCGGAACGCCCGCGCCACGTCGGTGCGGGGGCTCATCATGACCGGCGGGATGGGCTTGTTCCAGTGGACGCCGCCGCGGGTGAGTTCGCTTTCCGCGACCTCGCGCACGTCGTCGATGGAGAGCCGTGGCGGGACGCGGAACTGCACGTCCACCGTCGCCTCGACCGCGAGGCCGTCTTCCGTCGGGCCGCCGTCGAACGTCACGGGCTTGGTCGTCACCGTGTCGAAGACGCCGTCGCGGTCCTCGTCGAAGAAGTCGGCCACGCGGGACCACCACGCGACCGCGGACTGGATGGCGTTCTCCTCGGGGCGCGAGGAGTGACCCAGTTCGCTCGTCGAGATGTACGTCCCGGAGAGGAACCCGCGGTAGCCGAGCGTGACGCCGTCCCAGCCCGAGGGCTCGCCGTTGACGACCGCGTCGGGCTCCTCGCGGTCCTCCACGAGGTGCCACGCGCCGCGCGAGGAGGTCTCCTCGCCGACGACGCCGACGAACGAGACGCCCGTCTCGACGGCCGCCGCGGCCATCGTACAGAGCGGGCCGGTCGCGTCGACGCTGCCGCGACCCCAGAGCACGCCGTCTTCTACCTTCACCGGCACGTCGCCGGGGACGGTGTCGACGTGGGAGGTGAGAAGCACCGCGTCGTCGGCGGGCGCGCGGACGTTGCCGACCTCGTCTATCCAGACCTCGCGGTCGTGCGCCTCGAAGAACGCCTTCAGGACCTCGGCGGCCGCCTCCTCGTCGCCCGACACCGAGGGCGTCGAGACCATGTCGTAGAGGAGGTGGCGCGCGTCGACCCACTCGCCCTCGTCGAGAGCGTCGGTGTCGGCGTCCGCGTCGACCTCGGTGTCGGCCGCCGTCTCGGCCGCCGACTCCGCTTCGGTCTCCGACTCGTCGTGTCCCTCGCGGTCGATTTCGGCGTTCATGATAACACGTTCGTCATGGCGTCGACCGCGCGGTCGGCGTGTTCCTCCTCGATGACGAGCGGCGGCAGGAACCGGACGACCGTCCGGCCCGCGGGGAGCGCGAGCAACTGCTCGGACAGCGCGAGGTGTTTCAGCGTGCGGTTCGCGCCGCGTTTGACCTCGACGCCGACCATGAGGCCGTCGCCGCGGACCTCGCGGACCGGCAGGTCGTGTTCCTCGACGGCGGCTTCGAGCTCCGTCGTGAGGTAGTCGCCCACCGCGGCCGCGTGGCCGGGCAGGTCCTCTTCGACGATGGTGTCGAGGGTGGCGTTCGCCGCCGCACAGACTACGGGACCGCCGGAGAACGTCGAGCCGTGAGAGGCCGCGCCGTCCGCAATCCAGTCGGCACAGAGCGTCGCGCCGAGCGGCAGGCCGTTGGCGATGCCCTTCGCGCTCGTGAGGATGTCGGGGACGACGCCGGCGTTCTCGCAGGCCCACAGCGCCCCGGTGCGACCGATACCGGTCTGAATCTCGTCGAAGACGAGCGCCGCGCCGGCGTCGTCGGTCAGGTCGCGGGCGGTCTGGAGGTACTCCGCCGCGGCGGGGTTGATGCCGCCTTCGCCCTGAATCGGCTCTAAGAACACGGCGGCCGTCTCGTCGTCGACGGCCTCGGCGAGTTCCGCTTCGTCGCCGTAGCTGACGAACTCCACGCCGCCGGCGACCGGTTCGTAGGGCTTCTTGTACTTCTGTTTCCACGTGAGCGCGAGGCTCCCGAGGGTGCGACCGTGGAAGGCGCGCTTCGTGGCGACGATTTTCTGGCGGCCGGTCGCGGAGCGGGCGAACTTCATCGCCGCCTCGTTGGCCTCGGTGCCGGAGTTACAGAGCCAGACGTTCGAGATGTCGCCGGGCGCGAGCGTCGCCAGCTTCTCGTACAGTTCCGTGCGGACCTCGACGGGGTACGACGCCTGCACGTAGGTCAGCTTCGCGGCCTGCTCCTGAATCGCGGAGGTGACAGCGGGATGGGAGTGGCCGAGCGCCGCGACGGCGTAGCTCGCGCCGAAGTCGAGGTACTCGGTGCCGTCGTCCGAGTAGAGATACGACCCCTCGCCGGACTCGATGGCGATGGGTTTCTCGTTGAAGACGAAGCCGCTCATTGTTCGGCTCCCTCGGCTTCGACCAGCGCGCCGGGCGTCACGTGTGTGCCGCCGCCGTTGAGCGCCGTCACGATGGGGTCGTTCAGGTTCGCGTCGGCGACGACGACCTCGGCGGCCCCGCCGTCGAGCGCCTCCTTCGCGGCCATGACCTTCTTGGTCATGAACCCTTCAGCGGCCGATTCGAGCGCCGAGAACTCCTCGGGCGTGTCGGCCGTCTCGATGAGCGTGGACTCGTCGTCGGGGTCGGCGTAGACGCCTTTCACGTCGGTGAGGACAACGAGTTTCGCGCCGAGCGCGCCCGCGACCGCGGCGGCGGCGCGGTCGGCGTCGGCGTTGACCGGCACGCCGTCGTCGGCGAGCATCGGAACGGTCACGATGGGCGTGTAGCCGCCGTCGAGGAGGGTTTCGAGGAGCGTCGCGTTCACCGAGGTAATCTTCCCGGAGTGGTCGCCGCGCTTGATTTTCTTCTTGCCGTCTTCGACGACGCGGACGGCCGATTTGCGCGGCCCGGTCAGGAGGCCGCCGTCGACGCCCGAGAGGCCGAGCGCGTCGACGCCCGCCTCGCGGAACAGCGCGGTCAGGTCGGTGTTGAGCTTGCCGGGCATCACCATCGAGAAGACCTCCATGGCGCGCTCGTCGGTGAAGCGGCCGGAGACGCCCGAGGGCGACTCGACGTACGTCGGCTCCTCACCGAGTTCTTCGAGCGTCTCGTCGACGGCGGTCGAGCCGCCGTGGACGACGACCACGTCGGTGCCGTTGGCGACGAGGTGGGCCACGTCGGAGACGGCTCCCTTCGGGTCGACGGCCTTCGCGCCGCCGATTTTCACGACGACCGGCGGCTCCTTGCCCCCGTCAGCGCGGAGCGCTGACGAGGTACCGGAATCTCCGATTCCGATACCGCCGTCGGCGATGAGGTTGTCTTCGTTGTCGACGAGCTGTTCGTGTGCCGCGAGCAGTTCCTCGCGTGTGTATCCTGTCATAGTCGAAATGGTGCGTGAATCGTGGGTCGGGGCGAGCGTTCGGGGGCGGTGCGGTCAGGGCGAGCCGACGGGGTGGAAGCCGGTGAAGTCGAGTCCGGCGGTCTCGTCCAACCCGAGCGCGATGTTGGCGGCGTGGACCGCCTGCCCCGCGGAGCCTTTCATCATGTTGTCGATGGCCGAGAAGACGACGAGTCGTCGGTTTCCGGGGTCGACTTCGAAGCCGACCTCGCCGTAGTTCGTCCCGGCGACCGACTTCGGTTCCGGGTAGCGGTAGACGCCGCCGCCGCCGGCGACGGTGCGCACGAACGGTTCGTCGCCGTAGGAGCCGCGGAACGCTTTCCACATGTCGCCCTTCGAGACGGGGCCGTCGGGGAAGACGTGACAGGTCGCCGCCGCGCCGCGGACCATGTCGACCGCGTGGACGGTAAACGAGACCGAGAGGCCGAGGTACTCCTCGATTTCGGCCTCGTGGCGGTGGCCGGTCGGCGCGTAGGGGCGGACGATGCCCGAGCGCTCGGCATGCGACGACGCCTTGCTCGCGCCCGCGCCGCCCTCCGACGAGCCGACTTTCACGTCCACGACGACCTGCTCGTCGCCGGCGAGGATGCCGGCGTCGAAAAGCGGCTTGAGGCCGAGAATCGTCGCGGTCGCGTTACAGCCGCCCGCGGCGATGAGGTCCGCGCCGGGGAGGTTCTCGCGGTTCAGTTCGGGGAGCGCGTACTCCGATTTCTCCAGATACTCGGGGCAGACGTGGCCGTCGTACCACTCGTCGTACTGCGCCGCCTCGGAGAGGCGGAAGTCCGCAGAGAGGTCGACGACGGTGTCCGCCGCGTCCTGAAAGGCGTCGATGTGCTCCATCGAGACGCCGTGGGGCGTCGCCGTGAACAGCACGTCGACTGATTCGAGGTCCTCCGGCGAGGTGAAACGGAGGTCGAGGTGACGAAGGTTCGGGTGGACGTGACCGACGGTCTTGCGCTCGTAGGAGCGGCTCGTCGCCTGTTCGACCTCGAAGTTCGGGTGGCCGTCGAGCAGGCGGAGCAGTTCGCCGCCGGTGAAGCCGGAGCCGCCGACGACGCCCGCGGTGAGTTGGTCGCTCACGCCGAGACCTCCGCCAGCGACTGCGCGCCGTCGGCCTTCGCTTCGAGCCAGTCGACGACCGTCGCGGGAACGTCCGCCTCGACGGCGTCGTTGAGCGCCTTGAACTCGACGGTGTGGTTGACCTCGTGGACGGTGTAGTCGTCACCCGTCTCCATGAGGTCGACGCCGAGCAGGCCGCCGCCGACCGCGTCGGACGCCTGCTTGACGAGTTCCTTCGCGCGGTCGTCGAGTTCGAACTCGTCGACGCTCGCGCCCTTCGCGGCGTTCGTGAGCCAGTGGTCCGACGAGCGGACCATCGCGGCCACGGGTTCGCCGTCGGTGGCGAGCACGCGGATGTCGCGGCCCGGCTTCTCGACGAACTCCTGGATGTAGAACACCTTGTGCTCGTAGTTGCCGAGCGTCGACTTGTGTTCGAGGATGGCCTCGGCGGCCGACTCGGAGTCTATTTTCGCCATCAGGCGACCCCACGAGCCGACGACCGGCTTGAGGACGCAGGGGTAGCCGAACTCCTCGACGATGTCCATCGCCGAGTCGACCGTGAACGCCACTTTCGTGTTCGGCGTGGGTACGCCCGCGTCCGCGAGCGCGAGGCTGTTTTTCGCCTTGTCGGCGCAGATGTCGGCGGTCTCGTGGGAGTTGACGACCGGGATTCCGTACGACTTCAGGAAGCGCGTGATGTAGATGCTCCTGCTCGTCGCTAGACAGCGGTCGACCACCACGTCGAGTCCGTCGAACGATTCCGGCGGCTCCGTGAGGTCGAACTGCTCTTTCCGAACGTCTATCTTCGTCACCTCGTGGCCGCGGTCGCGAAGCTCGTTGAGAAGCAGCTTCTCGTCGCGGCGAATCCGGGAATAGAGCAGTCCAACGTGCAATTTACTCTCCCCAGTCCTCTTCGAGTTCGGGCGCTTCTTCGAGTGTCACGGGGTCGAGAGAGACGACTTCCAACTCTGCGCCCGTGGCGGGGCTGTCGATGATTTCACCGACTTCGACGTCGGCCGGCAGCTCGATTTCCTCTCCGCTCAGCGGGTCTTCCGCGGTGATGGTGTCGCTCATTACATCCGTGGCTGGTCGACGGACGGTATTAAAGCCGTCGAAAATTACGCGATGAAAATTAATGCAAAGAAGTCTCTAACGGGTGTTATCTGTCGAATCGGCCGACGATACGGGTCGACCGAACGACGCGTCGAGCTTGGGTGCCACGCTCACTCGACGCCGGAGACGGGACCGGTCGTCGGACCGGTCGACCCGTCCCCCGCGTCGGTCGTGGTCGTCGTCGCCGCGGTTCCGGTCGGGGTCGTCGGAGCCCCGCCGGTCGTCGCGGCGCGACCGCTCGGGGTCGTCGGAGCGGGCCCGCGGGCGTCTCGCGTTCGGACTCAGACATAGCTCGAAACCTCCTCGTCGAGACCTTCGGCGGCCGCCGCGAGCGAGTCGCGGGCGTCGGCGACGGCCGCGGCGTCGTCCGAGAGCTCGTCGCGGGCCGTCGAGAGCGTCGCCTCCACGGCGGCGGGTGCGGGCCCGCCGACCGAATCGCGACTCGCCACGCTCTCGGTCGGGTCGAGCGCGGCTTCGACGGCCTCGGCTGTCACGTGCGTAAAGAGTGACTCACCTAATACGTCCGTAGCGACGGCGTCAAGTGTTGCCACGTCGGGCGTTCCCTCGGAGCGGGCGGCCGCCTCCGCGACGACCTCGTGGGCCGTGCGGAACGGCAGGCCGGCCATCGCCAGCAGGTCCGCCACGCCGGTCGCGGTCGAAAAGCCGTCGCCCGCGGCCGCGGCGAGTTCGTCTTCGGGCCACGTCGCCGACGCCACCGCGCCGGCGGCGACCGCGGCCGCCTCGCCCACGTCGTCGACGGTGCGGAACGCGTGTTTGTGGGCGCGCTGGAGGTCGCGGTTGTACGCGCGCGGCAGCCCCTTCAGCGTCGTCAGGAGGCCGGTGAGTTCTCCGACCGCGTCGCCCGCGACGGCGCGGACGAGCTCCATCGTATCGGGGTTCTTCTTCTGCGGCATGATGGAGGAGGTCGACGAGTAGTCGTCCGACAGCTCGACGAGCCCCTTGTTCGAGAATATCACGAGGTCCGCGGCGAGGCCGGAGAGCGTGACCGCGTGGGTCGTGAGCGCCGACAACGTCTCCGCGAGGAAGTCGCGGGTCGCGGAGGCGTCCATCGAGTTTTCCATCACGCGGTCGAAGCCGAGCAGGTCGGCGGCGAGTTCGCGGTTCACGTCGAAGGGCGTGCCCGCGAACGCCGCCGACCCGAGCGGCGACTGGTTGATGCGCTCGTACGCGCACATGAGGCGGGCGCAGTCGCGGGCGACCGCCCGTTCGTACGAGAGAAGGAAGTGCGCGACCGTCGTCGGTTGCGCGGGCTGGAGGTGCGTGTAGCCGGGCATCACCGTCTCGGTGTGTGCCGCGGCCGTCTCGAGTAACGACTCGCGCAGAGCGAGCGCGGCGTCGAGGGCCGAAAGCACGTCCTCGCGCAGACGGTAGCGGATGCAGGTCGCCACCTCGTCGTTGCGCGAGCGGGCGGTGTGCATCTTCCCGCCGTCGGGGCCGACGATGTCGATGACCGCGGCCTCGATGGCCTCGTGGACGTCTTCGCCGCCCGAAAGCGCGTCGTGGCCCGCGGCCTCGACCTCGTCCAGCGCGGCGAGAATCTCGCTCGCGACCTCGGACTCGATGATGTCCTGCGACGCGAGCATCACGACGTGCGCCCGGTCGACGGCGAGGTCGGCCTCGAAGATGCGTTCGTCGGCCGCGAGGCTCGACATGAACCCGCGGGCGGGGCCGCCGCTGAAGCGGTTCCGGCGGATGACGCCCTCGGAGTCGCCGTCCTCGCCTGCCATCTTACTCGTCGCTACCGCCGTCTGCGGCGAGTTCGGGCTTCCGCTTTTTCGCGCTCTGGTTGGCGAGGCGCGCCTGGAAGCCGTGGTACTTGGCGACGCCCGTCGCGTCGGCCTGTTCGATGCCGTCGACCGTCTCCGTGTTGAAGGAGGCGGCGGACTCGGAGTAGGCGGCGTACTCGGACTCGCGGCCGACCGGGCGGGCCTGTCCGCCCTCGAACTTGATGGTCACGGTGCCCGTGACGCGCTCTTGGGTCTTCTCGAGGAAGGCGTTCAGCGCGCCCACGAGCGGGGCGTCGATGAGGCCCTCGTAGGCCTTCTGGGACCACTCGTTGTCCACGGTGGCCTTGAAGTCGCGTTCCTCCTTCGTGAGGACGAGCCCTTCGAGCGCCTCGTGGGCGTTCAGGAGTGTCGTCGCGGCCGGGTGCTCGTAGTTCTCGCGCACCTTGAGGCCGAGCATGCGGTCTTCCATCATGTCGGTGCGGCCGACGCCGTGCTTGCCGGCCTTCTCGTTGAGGAACGAGATGAGTTCGAGGGGTTCGAACTCCTCGTCGTCGACGGCGACCGGGTAGCCGTCTTCGAACGCGATTTCGATGAGTTCCGTCTCGTCGGACGGCTGGTCGGTCCACTCGTAGATGTCCTCCGGCGGGACGTAGCCGGGGTCTTCGAGGTTGCCGCCCTCGATGGAACGGCTCCAGAGGTTCGTGTCGATGGACCAGACGCCCTCGTTGCCGCCCTGCACCGGGAGGTCTTTCTCGGCGGCGTACTCGATTTCCCACTCGCGGGTCATGCCCATCTCGCGGACGGGCGCGATGACTTCGAGGTCGGAGGCGCGCCAGACCGCCTCGAAGCGGAGTTGGTCGTTACCCTTGCCCGTACAGCCGTGGGCGATGCCGTCGCAGTCCTGCTCCTCTGCGAGTTCGAGGATGGCCTTGGCGATGACCGGGCGCGCGAGCGCGGTGCCGAGCGGGTAGCCCTGATAGTCCGCGTTGGCGCACACCGAGTCGAGACAGAGCTGTGCGAACTCCTGTTTCGCGTCGACTACGTAGTGTTCCAGTCCGAGGGCCTCGGCCGTCTCGTAGGCCTCCTCGAACTCCTCTTCGGGCTGGCCGACGTCGACCGTGACGCCGACGACTTCGTCGTATCCGTACTCCTCTTCGAGAATCGGGACGCAGACTGTCGTGTCGAGTCCGCCCGAGAACGCGAGTGCGACTTTCTTCATGTACTCGTCTGTGGCGGGGACACACAGATAAATTCTTTGCATTCAGTTTATGAAATTAAAAGGTAGAGACGCCTATGGGCACGAAAACAGGAGATGAGCGATTTCGACGTGTCCCGAAGGAGATGATGATTGTGGCCCTAAAGGGCCCGTCGTCGGGGTCGGACAGCCGCGGCTCGCAGCGGGGCAAAAGTGGCGCAAGTGCTGCGAGTCGCCATGGTTGTGAGACGCTACGACGGCTTCCCTATTAAACGCTTCCGGCGACGCAAACGTTTCCTCAGTCGAGCAACTCCCCGGCGAGTTCGACCAGCAGTTCGTTGTCGACGAGCGCGAGGACGAGCGCGATAACCGCGACCACGACGACTGCGATGATGAGCCACTCGATAAGGGTCATAGCACCCGCAACGTGACGGCTCCTCCGGTAAGTGTTCTGTGGCCGTTCGGATCGGTCGGCGTCGACGGGTCGAAAACGCCGCGCCGGGACGAATCAGGCGCTCTCGGTCGAGGCGTCTCCGTCTGCCGCGCCGCCGCGGAACACGAGTCGCTCCACGAGGTCGGATCGCTGCATCAACACCGTGCCGAGGGCGCTCATGACGAACACGTAGCCGACGGCGAACGCCGGGATGATGTCGCGCATCACCGGCGTCGTGCCCGCGGCGGCCAGCGCCGCGATGACGAGCGAGAACTCACCGCGGGGGACCATCCCGACGCCGACCCGGAGCGACCGGTGCGCCGAGAGGTCGTACGCCCGACCGCCGAGATAGCCCGAGAGAACCTTCGACGGCGTCGAGAGGACGACCGCGATGGCGAGCGGGACGGCCGCCGCCGCCAACAGCGTCGGGTCGGTGCCGAGCCCAATCCAGAAGAAGAACACCGCGGCGAACACGTCGCGCACGGAGACGAGCAGGTGTTCGAGTCGTTCCCGGTGGCCGCTCGTCGAAAAGCCCATGCCGACGAAGAACGCCGCGACGGCCTCGCTCACCCCGAGCGCGAGCGCCGCGCCCGAGATGGGGACGACGACCGCGAGCGCCCGCAGGACGAACGCCTCCTGGTTCTCCACGTCGAGGACGCGGGCGAAAAGCGCCGTCCCGTACTGGACGGCCACGAACAGCAGGCCGAGGAAGCCGAAGGCGATGGCGAGCGACCGCCCGATGGCCGCGACGCCGCCGTCGCCGCCGAGCACGAGCGAGGTGACGACCGCGAGGTAGACCGCGATGGCGAGGTCCTCGAAGACGAGCGTGCCCAAAATCGGCTCCGACTCGGGGTCGGCAATCCACCCGAGGTCGATGAGCGTCTTCGTCACGATGGCCGACGACGAGATGTAGACGATGCCGCCGAGCAGGAGCGCCTCGACCGGCGACCAGCCGAGGACGAGACCGATGGCGACGCCGATGGGGAGGTTCACCGCGAGGTCGATGACGCCCGCGCGGCCGATTTTCGCCCCCGACGACCGGAGCCGGTCGAGGCTGAACTCAAGGCCGAGGAAAAACAGCAGGAGGACGATACCGAGTTCCGCCAGAACCGTCACGACCTCGCCGTTCGGGACGTACGGGAGGCCGAACCGCCCGGCGACGTACGGCCCGGCGACGACGCCGCCGACGACGTAGAGGGGAATCACCGACAGACCGAGGCGGAGCGCGACCGCTCCGACGACCGCGAGGACGGCGAACAGGTAGCCGAATTCGAGTAGCGCCGCCGCCATCAGGCCCCTTTGACGAGCGCGACGAAGTCGCGGCAGGCCGTCTTGGGACCGATGACGACGAGCGTGTCGCCGGCTTCGACCATGGCGTCGCCGCCGGGCGAGGTGACGACCTCGTCGCCCCGCTCGATGGCGATGACGGACGCGCCGGTCGCCTGCCGGAGGTCGGACTCGCCGAGCGTCTTGCCCGCGATGTCGGAGTTCGCGCCGACTTCGACCCACTCGATGAGCGTGTTGTCGCCCAGAAGCGTCTCGATGGTCTCCGTCTGGACCGGCTGGAAGTACGCGCCTTCGAGGAGCGTCCCCACCTGTCGGGCGAGTTTGTCGGTGAGTTCGAACAGCTTCTCGGAGTCGCCGTCGGCGCTCGCGCGCCGGAACACCTCCCGCTTGCCGCTGTTGTGCGTCACGATGACGAGCCGGGACCCGTCGCCGAGGTCCACCTCGTGTTTCTTCCCGACGCCCGGAAGGTCGCGCTCGTAGACAGTCATGGCTCGACGATTGGCGAGCGGGCAAAATAAAGCCGCCTTCCGCTCAGGTGAGCAGCCAGAGCGTCGCCGCGATGGCGGTGCAGGCGACCGGCGGAATCGAGAGGTTGTCGTCGATGACGTAGCCGGCGACGACCGGCTTCGCGCCGTCGGCCAGCGTCGCCCCGGCAGCGCCGGCGGCCGCGGCGAGGCCGCCCGCGACGCCCCCCGAGACGGGAATCACGAACGGCGCGGCGAGGGCGAAACAGACCGCGAACATCGCCGCGAGCGTCCGCGCCGACTTCAACTCACCCACCGGTGCGGAGCCCATCAGGCCGCTTATCGGGTCACCGATGGTGAGCATGAGCATCCCCGGAACCGCGATGTGGGGGCCGAACACCAGCGCGACGGCCGTCTGGCTGTAAACGTACAGCGCGTAGCCGGCGACGTTGTCCTGTTCGTACTCGCGGGTGAGTTCGTCGTAGACCGCCCATTCGAGACCGCCGAACAGCCGGAGCAGTTCGAGGACGCTGACGACCGCCGCGAGGAAGACGAACAGATACCCGAGGGTACGCCACTCGACCAGCCCGAGGAGGTACAAAAGCGGCATCCCCGAACCGCTCGCGTGGACCAGTCGCCGTTTCACCTCGGCGGTGCTCGGTCGCCCCACGGCGGGTTACGCCTCGACGACCTCGTTGTCGTCGAGCACGTCGTCGAACGAGGCGGTGCCGGCGCGCAGGCCGACGAGCGTTCCGACGAGGTCGTCGACGGGCAGCCGGACCTGCTTGCCGCTGTCGCGCTCGCGGATAGTGACGGTATCCGCGCCGTCGCCTTCCAGCCCGTCGCGGTCGATGGTGATGCAGAACGGCGTGCCCACCTCGTCCTGTCGGCGGTAGCGCCGACCGATGCTGCCGGAGTCGTCGTAGACGACCGCGAAGCCGGCCGCGCGGAGCTCTTCGGCCACGTCGTCCGCGAGGTCGACCAGCCCGTCGACGTTGCTCACGAGCGGGAAGACGCCGACGTTCGTCGGCGCGACCGACGGCGAAAGCGAGAGGTAGCTCCGCGCCTCGCCGTCGACCTCGTCGGTCTCGTACGCGTGCGCGAGAAGCGTGTACACCGTGCGGTCGATACCGAACGACGGCTCGACCACGTGCGGCGTGATGTGCTCGCCCGCTTCGGTCTGCGTCTCGACCGCGAAGTTGGCCACGTCGGTGTCGACGGTGATTTCCTCGCCGTCGACGTCGAGGGTGACCTCGTCGGCGTCGAAGGCGTCGGGGTCGCGCTCGGCGAGCGTCTCCAGCGCCTCGGCCACGTCGGCGGCCTGCGCGCCGAACTCGGGACCGAGCGTTGCCATGTCGGGGTCGACGACGGCGCGCTCGACCGTCTTCGGCTCGTCGTACTGCTGGAAGACGGTGAAGTCGTCGTCGCCGTACTCGCCGTGCTTCGAGAGGTCGTAGTCGCTCCGGTAGGAGAAGCCCGCAATCTCTATCCAGTCGCCGTCGACCTCGCTTTCGGCGTCCCAGCAGTCCGAGGAGTAGTGGGCGCGCTCGCCCGCGAGGTGCTGGCGGAAGCGGAAGCGGTCCATGTCGACGCCGACCGTCTCGTACCACTCTTGGGCGATGCCGAGGAAGTAGCCGAGCCACGCGTTGCCGATAATGCCGTCATCGACGGCCTCGCCGATGGTCGTCTCGACGTAGTCGCCGTCGTCGGCCTCCTGCTCGGTCGCGGGGTACAGAAGCACCTCCACGTCCTCGACCGCCGAAAGGTCGGCCTCGTCGCGCTCGGGGTCGATGAAGTGTTCCAGTTCGGCCTGCGTGAACTCGCGGGTGCGGACGATGCTCTTCCGCGGCGAAATCTCGTTGCGGTAGGCGCGGCCGACCTGCGTCACGCCGAACGGGAGGCTGTTGCGCGCGTACTCCTTGATGCGCGGGAACTCCACGAAGATGCCCTGCGCCGTCTCGGGGCGGAGGTAGCCCGGCGTCGACGAGCCGGGGCCGATGTTCGTCTCGAACATGAGGTTGAAGTCCTCGACCGACTGGCCGGCGAGGTCCGCGCCGCAGGTCGGACAGACGAGGCCGAGGTCGGCGATTTTCTCGGCCGCCGCCTCAGGGGATAGCGTCTCGGCGTCCTCCAGTTCGGAGTTGTCCTCGATGAGGTGGTCCGCACGGTGGGACTCGCCGCATTCGGCGCACTCGACGAGCATGTCGTCGAAGCCGTCGAGGTGGCCCGACGCCTCGAAGACGGGCTCGGGCATGATGGTCGGCGCTTCGATTTCGAGGTTGCCCTCCTGGACGGCGAAGCGCTCGCGCCACGCCTCCTCGACGTTGGACTTCAGGGCCGCGCCCTGGGGGCCGTAGGTGTAGAACCCGCCGACGCCGCCGTAGGCCTCCGAAGAGCCGAAGAAGAAGCCCCGGCGCTTGGCGAGTTCGGTGAGCGCGGCGGACTCGTCGCCCTCACTCATACAGCGCCTCCAGCAGGTTGATGTCGCGGACGACGCCGATGAGTTCGTCGCCGGAGACGAGCGGAATCTGCTCGATGTCCTCGCGAATCATCGTCTGGGCGGCGTCCTTGGCGGTGGCGCGCGTGGCGACGCTCACGAGGTCGTCGGTCATGAACTTCGACACCGGTTCGGCCGGAATTTCGACGTTTCGGGTCGGGATGTAGCGATTGCCGACCGCCTTGATGCCCTCCCACATCCACTCGTCGTCCTGATTGGCGACCGAGTCGCCGGTGCCGGCCTCGCCTTCGACGACGCGGGCGACCTCGATGATGTCGACTTCGGTCACGATGCCGGCCAGCGAGGCCTCGTCGTCGAGGACGACCGCGTAGGGCACGTTCGCGTAGAATATCTCGCGCTCGACGATGTGGAGCGGCACGTCGACGTACGTGGTGTTCACGTCGCGGGCGGCGACGTCACCGACCTCGGTCTCGCCGTCGATGTCGCCGCGGGCGATGGCCCGGACCACGTCGGTAACGGTGAGGATGCCCTCGATTGCGTCGCCGTCGACGACGGGGATTCGGCGCGCGCCCTCCGAGACCATCGTCGCGGCCACCGCTTCGAGGTCGTCGTCGGCGCTCGCGGTCGGCACCTCGCGGACGAGCACCGCCAGCTGGTCTTCGTCGGGGTGTTCGATGAGGTCCTCCCGAGAGATGAGCCCTCGGTACTTCGTCCCCTCGTCGGTCTCTTTCACCACAGGAACAGAAGAGAACCCACGCTCTTGGAGGTATTCCAGCACGTCGTCGCGCGTGCCCGGCAGGGACACCGTCACGACCTCCTCACCGCGGGTCATCGCGTCGGCTACTTTCATACACCCGCTTTCTTCCCCCCGCCTAATGTACTCTGCGAACGCTTTCGCCTCGCTGACAGGCGTCCGCCGCCGCTCGCGAGGGTCGGAGGACAGACGATGCGCACGCGGCGCAGAAGCGGAACGGTCCTCGGCTCAGTTCTCGTCGCCTTCGCCCTCGCCGTCGCTGTTCGGCGCGTACCGCCGAATCGCGTCGAGGTTGGGGAAGAACTTCTCGGGGTCGTCGTGTTCGACGACGCCGACGACGGTGCCGTCGAGCTTCTGGAGGTAGGAGTACATCCGCCCCTCCTCGACGGCGACGGTCGCACACTCGAGCGCCTCGCGGAGGTCCCACGCGCCCGCGATGAAGACCGCGGTCTCGGTCTCCGGCGAGAACAGCGCCGTCACGATGTAGACGCGGCCGTCGTTCTCCGCGCGGTACACCTCGTACTCGGGGAACGAGGTCGCTTCGAACAGGTCGGCGACGGTCTCGGCCTTGTCGCCGGGGATGACGTACGCGAAGCCGAACGCCCCCTCGCCGCCTTTGCCGCTGGAGGGGCCGAACGGGCCGCTGTCACCCGCCGGGATTCGGACCGTCTCCCACCCCTCGTCCTCGAACTCGTCGGCCATCGCTGTCATGTCGTCGAGCGTCGCGCCCCACGCCTCGCGGCGACGGTCCGCATCGCTCGCGATCCGTTCGGCCTCGGGCGTCTCGTCGTCTCCGAGCTCGGCCATACCCGTTCTGGACGACGTATATGGTAAAAGGCATCGAAGGTCACGGGTGGTCCCGTGCCGGTCAGTAGTTGAGTTCGAAGACGACTTCCATCGCGTACGAAGTCGCGAGGATACAGACCGACGCGAGGAGGAGCTTCACCCCGCTCGACGGCCGCTCGTCGCTGTTCGCCGGTCGCAGTCGCGGCGGGAGTATCGCGTCGAGCGCGTCCCCGACGAGCTTTTCGACGCCGACCGGTTCGTCGCTCCCCGAGAACAGGCCGCCGTCGCTGCCGCCGTCACCGTCGTTTCCGTCCCCGTGTTTCCACGCCGCCTTCGGGCGGACTTTGAGCGACGCGTAGCCGAACATGGCGAACCCGAGAAAGAACATGAGCCACTTCGCGCCGGGCAGTCCGTTGCCGGCGAGCGTGCTCACGACGGCGGTCACGACGAACACCACGCCGGTGAGGGAGACGGCGTAGACCACGGCGTCGATGGCCTTGACGCCGAATCGGCGTGGGTCGAACTCCATGGCTATTGGACGAGCGTCTCGAAGACGGTCGCCGGCTCCTCGTACTCGGCCTCGTGGCGGTGACAGAGGCTCAGTCGCCCCCGGTTGCCGACCGCGAGCTGTTCGGGTCGCTCGTGGTCACAGACGCTGCCGAACTCCTCGTGGAGGTAGGTCCGTGCGGCGTCCTCGTCGTCGTTTTCGGCGTAGTCGGCGGCCTCGTGGATGTGGTTCATCACGTCCGAGGGCGCGTCGAAGTCGCCGAACAGTTCGGGGATGATTTCGTCCATCCCGGCGCGGTGGCTCTCGCGGCCGAGCAGTTTCCGGACGCGGTCGCTCAACGAGGGGTCGGCGCGCGAGCGCTCCCGCAGAACTTCGCGGAAGACCTCGATGCGCTCCCAGAGCTCTGGGTCCATGTCTCTGTACGCCTCCGGGCGAATCTTCACCGGACAGCGCGTCGAGAACGGACAGCCCGCCGGCGGGTCGCGCGGGCTCGGCGGCGTCCCGCGGAGGGTGATGCGGTCGCGCTCGATAGTCGGATCCGGCTCCGGAATCGACGACAACAGCGCGTGCGTGTACGGGTTCGCCGGTTGGTCGAACATCTCGTCCGCCGGTCCGATTTCCATCATGTTGCCGAGGTACATCACGGCGACGCGGTCGCAGATGTGGCGGACGACCGCGAGGTCGTGGGCGATAAACAGGTACGTCAGCCCGAACTCGTTTTGCAGGTCTTCGAGCAGGTTGAGAATCTTCGCCTGCACGGACACGTCGAGCGCCGACACCGGCTCGTCGAGGATGATGAACTCCGGTTCGAGCGCGAGTGCGCGGGCGATGCCGATGCGCTGGCGCTGGCCGCCGGAGAACTGGTGCGGGTAGCGGTAGTAGTGTTGTTCCTGCAGGCCGACGGTTTCGAGCAGTTCGCGGACGCGCTCGCGGCGCTCCGACGGCGTCTTCCAGTCGTGCACGTCGAGCGGCTCGCGGACGATTTCGCCCACGGTCATCCGCTCGTTGAGGCTCGAATCGGGGTCCTGGAACACCATCTGTACGTCCTTGCGGAACTGCTTGAGGTCCGAGCCGGACAGCGTGGTGATGTCCGTGCCGTTGAGTTTGACCTCGCCCGCGGTGGCCTCTTCGAGGCGCATCAACGTGCGCCCGAGCGTGGACTTCCCGCAGCCGGACTCACCGACGAGTCCGAGCGTCTCGCCGCGCTGGATGTCGAACGAGACGCCGTCGACCGCTTTCACGGGGTTGCTGCCGAGGAAGCCGCCGTCCTCGTAGTAGGTTTTGAGATCGTTGACTTCGAGGATGGTGTCTCCGCGCGCCTCGGTGCTTCGCTCTTCTTCAGTGGATGTCGTACTCATCGCGTGTCACCTCCGCGCTGTCCGCCCTCGCGGTGGACGGCGACCGCCTCCTCCGTGGGAAGGTCGTCGGGGTACAGCAGGCACGACGCGCGGTGTCGGCCCGTGCCGTCCCCGACTTCGACGGGCTCTGGGTGGACCGTGTCGCACTCGGTGAACGCCTTCGGGCACCGGGGGGCGAACCGACAGTACGTCGGGTCCTCGTTCGGTGTCGGCACGTCGCCCTCGATGGTCGCGAGGCGTTCGTCTTCGTCGAGCCCCTGTCCGGGAATGGAGTTGAGAAGCCCCTGCGTGTAGGGGTGTTTCGGCGACTCGAACAGTTCGACGACGGGTGCGCTCTCGACGATTTCGCCCGCGTACATCACGTTGACGCGGTCCGCTATTTCGGCGATGACGCCCATGTCGTGGGTGATGAACATGATGCCGAGGTCGCGTTCCTCTTGGAGCTCTTCGAGGAGTTCCAGAATCTGCGCCTGGATGGTCACGTCGAGCGCCGTCGTCGGCTCGTCGCAGATGAGCAGTTCGGGGTCGCACGCGAGCGCCATCGCGATGACGGCGCGCTGGCGCATCCCGCCGGAGAACTGGTGGGGGTACTCGCGAACGCGGCGGTGCGCGTCCGGAATCCCGACCGCTTCGAGCAGTTCGATGGCCTCTTTCGTCGCCTTCGACCCGCTCAGTCCGCGGTGGAGGCGAAGCGCCTCCTTAATCTGGTTGCCGACGGTGTAGACGGGGTTCAGACTCGTCAGCGGGTCCTGGAACACCATCGCGATGCTGCCGCCGCGGATGGAGCGCATCTGCTTTGCCGACTTGTCGAGGAGGTCCTCGCCGTCGTACATGATGCGGCCGTTCTCGATGCGGCCGGGCTTTTCGACCAGCCGCATGATGGAGCGGGCCGTGACAGACTTGCCCGACCCGGACTCGCCGACGATACCCACGGTCTCGCCGCGGAAGATGTCGAACGAGATGCCGTCGACCGCGCGGATGACCTCCTTGTCGGTGTAGAACGACGTTCGGAGGTTCTCGACGGAGAGCAGCGGCTCACCCTCGGTGCGGGCCGAGCGCGCCTGTTCGGTGCTCATGCGCCACCTCCGGTGGCCGCGGCCTCGTCACCGGTGTCCGCCTGCGGGTCAATGGCGTCGCGGATGCCGTCGCCGAAGGCGTTCAGGCCGGTCACGACGAGCGTGATGAGGAGGCCGGGAAGCAGCGAGATGTGCCACGAGGGGCTCGCGACGTACTGCTGTCCGTTCGCGATGAGCCGGCCCCACTCGGGGGTCGGCGCGGTGATACCGAGCCCGAGGTAGGAGAGCCCGGCGACGCTGATGATGATACCACCGAGACTGAGCGAGGCGTAGATGAGCATGTAGCTGAACACGTAGGGGGCCATGTGCTTGCGCATGACCTGCGACGGCGACTGACCGAACGACTTCGCGGCGTCAATCCAGTCCTGCTCGGAGACCTGGAGTGCTGGCCCACGTATCGACCGCCAGATGAACGGCCAGTAGACGATACTGAAGATGAGGATGATGAGCACCGCGCCGTCGTACAACTCCCTCACCCAGGTGTTCTGGAAGATGACGAGCATCAAGATGAGGACCATGATGACCGGCAACGCCTGTATCGAGTCGGAGACTAACACCGTTGCCAAGTCTGCCAGCCCCTTGTAGTACGCCGTTATCATGGCCAAGCCGAGTCCGATGAGGCCGGCGATACCCATGGCGACGACGGCGATGGTCAGGGATATCCTGGCCCCGAACACCACCTGTGTGAACAAGTCCTTCCCGTTTGTCGCCGTGCCGAACGGATGGAATCTACCGAAGTCGTCGTACGTCAGCGGCGCGACGTTCTCGTCACCCGCTCCCTGCGACCCGGAGCCGAGGTTGGCCTCGCCGACGAGGACGGTCTCGACGCTCTGGGTGTCTTCGCTCCAGTAGCTGACCTCGTAGTCGTACGGCTGGAGGATGTTCCGCTCCATCGTGGTCGGACCGAGCGCGGGCGCGAATACCGCCATGACCACAAACGTGATGACGATAATGAGCCCGAACTTGCCCCAGGAGTGACCCCGGAAGCGGTTGACCACGTCGTCCCGCGGCGTCCAGTCGACGCGGCGGTAGTGGCGGCGGAACCGCTTATAGCCGTTCCACGCCCACGCCAGCACCGCGAAGGCGTACGCGTAGACGACCGCGACGCGGATGGCCCACGCGACCGCGGGCGAGAGCCCGAGGAACGTGTTCTCGTAGCTCGTGCCGTCCCAGTAGCCCTGGTTCGGAATCACGTCGCGGGAGACGAGCGTCGGAATCGCGTCGAACGCCGCCTGCAGCGACTGGACGGCGGACGCGCCCGGGTCACCGGGAAGGAGGTTGACGACCACGCCGGCGACGGCGCCGACGACTTGGAGGATAGCGCCCAGCTCGGCGCCGATGAGGACTGCACCGACGGCGGCCCAAATCAGCGCGGGCTGGGGGTTCTCAGCGACTCGTTGTCGGAGCGGTATTTCGGTTTCGGTTGTCGTGCTCACTGTGGTTCACCCGTCGTACCCGACGCGCGGGTCGATAATCGTGTACAGGAAGTCCTGTAGGATGTTCGTGCCGACCAGGATGAGGATGAAGATAAACATCAGCGTCCCGATGAGCGGCAGGTCCCCGTTGATGGCTGCGTTGAAGAACAGCCAGCCGAGGCCGTTAATGGCGAAGACCGTCTCGACGAACACGGACCCGCCGAGAAGCAGGAACGCCTCGCCCGTGATGATGGGCACGAGCGGGATGAGCGCGTTCCGGAAGATGTGCTTCCAGACGAGCGAGCGCCCGGAGACGCCCTTCGCGCGGGCGGTCTCGACGTAGTTCGAGTTGATGGTCTCGAGGACGGCGGTGCGGCCGATGCGCATCTCGTTCCCCATCGACGCCGACCCGAGGACCAGCGCGGCCGGGGCGATCTGCTTCGTCGCCCGGACGAACGACTCGGTCCACCCGCCGGGGTCTTCGAGGAACTGTTCGACCGGCGACTGGAAGAAGTCGAGCGCGGGCGGCGTCACGACGTTCGTCCTGACGATCCACGTCTGCCACGCGAACAGGCCGTTGGTCCACGTCCCGAGCTGCGAGAGGGCCGTGACGAGCATGATGGCCAGCCAGAAGTTCGGCATCGCGCGCCAGACGATTCCGCCGAAGGAGGCGGCGTAGTCGGAGGGCGTGTTCGGGTTCAGCCCGGCGTAGAAACCGAGCGGAATCCCGACGAACAGCGCGATGACGACCGACCAGAAGCCGAGCCAAATCGTCCGGGGCGCGTAGATTTCGATGAGCTCGTACGCGGTCGTCCCGGGTGCGATGACCCACGACTGGCCGAGTTGGAAGGTGAACAACCGATACATGAAGTCGAGGTACTGACTCCAGAGCGGCTGGTTCAACCCGAGGTTCGTCCGAATCTGTTCTGCCGCCTGTGGGTTGTATTGCGTCCCCAGAATCGCCGAAACGGGGTCGAGTGGCCCCAGGCGGATGAGGGCAAACGTAATCGTCGTCCCGAAGATGACGACAGGAATCGACATCAGTACCCTGCGGAGGAAGTACTGCCATCGACTCATGGCATCACCTCGCAGACCGTTCGAGCGGACATTGTTGTAAGCTTTTACTGAGTGGTATGGATATGTCTTGCGCTTTGAGGTCCAAATATCGCAGTTTCAGCAACTCTGCTGCCAGTTTATTTCATATAGTGGCCACTAATTGTACGCTTGTCAAAAATATCTGGCCGTTTCGATTGAGACGGGACGCGAAAGCGTTCCCGTGTTCCTCGGTTTTATCGGTTGAGGGTGACGGTGTTGAGCTTCTGGCGGCTCGGACCCATCCCACCGAACGGTTCGATGTCGACGGTGTCGTACCAGAACATCTCTTCTTTCTGGTTGTAGACCGGCAGCATCGCGACGTCTTCCCAGTTGGCCATCTCGATGTCGACGTAGGCCTCGTCGCGGACCTGCTGGGCCTCGTCGGTCGGCGCGGGGTTGTTGACGACCTGCTGATAGGCGTCGGTCGCCTGCTGGGCGGCGTCGCCGTTTTCGGCCGTCCAGTTGACGTACGAGATGGGGCCCTGTTCGGACGTATCAGTCTGCGGCGGATTCAGGAGCTGCAGGAAGTTGTCCGGTGCCGGCCAGTCGGCGATCCAGCCGAGGGTGTACGCTTCGAGCTGACCGTTGCGGCCGCGTTCGAGAAGCGTCGAGAAGTCGGCCTTCTGAATCTGCATGTTGATGTGGGCGGATGCGAGCTGGTCGCGGAGGATGCTCGCCATCTCCTCCCACGCGTTGTTGTTGTACTGGGTCCACTGGACCTCGAACTGGTTGTCCGGACCGTAGCCGGCCTCCTCCATGACCTGGCGGGCGGCCTCGATGTCCGTCTCGCCCGCGCTGTACGGGTAGTCGGAGCTGACGAGGTCGCTCGCGGCCTGCGCACCGCCGGGGAAGATGGTCGGCGGGGTAAAGAACTCCGCCGCGGAGCCGCGGCCCTTGAACACTTCCGAGACCATCTGGTCTTGGTTCAGGACGTAGGCGAACGCCTGACGGACCGCCTTCGGGACCTTGTTCATGTTGAAGCCGACGTAGTAGATGGAGAGGGTCGGAACGCCGACGTAGTTGAGCGTCTTCCCGTTACGGACGGGACCGTACGTCCCGATTTCGCGACCGTACTCGTCGGTTGACTCCACCTGAGCCAGTCCGGGGTCGTACTGCGCGGTGGGCAGTCCGAAGTAGTCCGCGTTCTCGTTCATCGCGTAGTTGTAGCGAGCCGTGTCGTCCTCGATGATCTGCCAGCGGACGTTGTCGACCTGCGCGACCTGCCCGTAGTAGTCGTCGTACTTGGAGACGGCCGCGGCGGTGCCCTGCTCCCAGAACGCGAACTCGAACGGACCCGCACCGATGGGGTTGTTCGACGCGAACTCGGTGTACTCCATCTCGCCGTCGTGACCCTCGATGTCGCCGAGGATGCCCTCGGGAAGGGCGGCGAACGAGGTGTAGGCGAACATCTCGAGGGTGTCGTGGAACGGCTCGGAGAGGTTGACGACGAGTTCGGTCTCGGTCTCGCCGACTTCGACGCCGAGCGAACCGGGCACGTAGTTGCCTTCGTCGTCCGTCTCGTGTTCCACGCCGATGGAATCGAGGATGAAGTAGGCGCGGCGGCTGTTCGAGGAGGCCGCGAGGCGCTCCCACGCGTAGATGAAGTCGGACGCAGTGACCGTCTCACCGTTGTGGTAGGTCGCGTCGGCGAGCTGGAACGTGTAGGTCGTGAAGTCGTCGGAGACCGTGTAGTCCGCGGCGAGTTCGTTTTCGACCGTCGGGAGGGCGTTCTGGTAGGACATCAAGCAGTCGAAGACCTGCTGGATGATGATGCCCGACGACGTGTCGGTCGCGGCGACGGGGTCCATCGTCGTGATGGTGCCCGAGAGGATACGGTTGAACACCGAACCGGACAGCTCCGTGCCCGTGTCCTCTTCGGTCGTCGTCGCGGTGGTGGTCTCGTCGCCACCGGATTCGGTCGTCGTCGTCTCTTCACCGTCACCGCCGGTACAACCGGCGAGAGCGGCGGCCGTGGCAGCCCCACCCGTTGCCTTCAGGAAGCGGCGACGCGAGAGTTTGTTAGTGTCTGGCATTCAGAACGAAATTTTCCCGGCGCGTGGATAAACTTACCGTATTCGATTTGTTTGATATAGTGTAGCGTGGAAGGGAGGTAGTTCCATACCCAAGCGGCGAAAACTGCCACGAGAATCCCTACAAAACTCGTTTTACATTTTAAACCCGCTTTCGAGGCGACAGAATCAGTCAACGGGACACTTCTCGGCCCGCAGTTTCGGTCCACTTATATAGGGGTGTCACTATGTATCATACATGACGCCGGATGCGACGGCTTCCGTCGACGACTCGGGCGCCGAGGTCATGGCCTCGGTGGATCGCTCTCAGACGGGCCAGCGTCTTATTATCGCGGATATCTCCCGCGACGACGCGTGGCTCGCTGCTGACGTAGCCGACGCGCTTGCGCTCGACGAGTGGCAGTAATCGCACCGGCCCCGTAAGCCCGCCGCTGGACGCCCGGCGGACAGACCATTCACATTTTAGTCCGACTCGCTCGTGGTACGCTGCATGAACGCTCGAGCGGTGACGGTGAGCGAGGAGTACCTCGCCCGTCTCGAACACGGTGCGGACTGGCGCGAGGAGATCGAGGAGTTCTGCGCGCGCAAGGACATCGAGTCCGCGTGGTTCAACGCCATGGGTGCCGTCCAGGACGCCGAACTCTGGTTTTACGACCAGACGGACCAGGAGTACCAGTCCGTGACGTTCGACGAGCCGCTCGAAGTCGCCGCCTGCGTGGGTAACGTCGCGCTCCTCGACGGCGAACCCTTCGCACACACGCACGCAATCCTTTCTCGGCGTAGTGGGCAGGCGCTCGCCGGACACCTCGACTCTGCGACCGTCTTCGCCGGCGAACTAAACCTCCGCGCCTTCGAGGAACCGCTCGAACGCGACCACGACGCGGTGACCGACCTCGACCTCTGGCTGTAACCGTGCGCGAGGAGGAAACCCGGTACTTCCGTCGCATCGAAGCCCGCCTCGACGAGGCGTTCGACCTCGCGGAGGCCGCGAAGGCGACGGGGTACGACCCGAAGACCGAAGTCGAGATTCCGGTCGCCAAGGACATGGCCGACCGCGTCGAGAACATCCTCGGCATCGACGGCGTCGCAGAGCGCGTCCGCGAACTCGAAGGCGAGATGTCCCGCGAGGAAGCCGCGCTCGAACTCGTGACCGACTTCGTCGACGGCAACGTCGGCGACTACGACTCCCGCGAGGGCAAAGTCGAGGGCGCGGTCCGCACCGCCGTCGCCCTCCTCACCGAGGGGGTCGTCGCCGCCCCCATCGAGGGCATCGACCGCGTCGAAATCCTCGAAAACGACGACGGCACGGAGTTCGTCAACGTCTACTACGCCGGCCCGATTCGCTCGGCGGGCGGCACCGCACAGGCGCTCTCCGTGCTCGTCGCCGACTACGCCCGCTCGCTGCTCGACATCGACGAGTACAAAGCCCGAACCGACGAGGTCGAGCGCTACGTCGAGGAGATAAACCTCTACGACAAGGAGACCGGCCTCCAGTACTCGCCGAAGGACAAGGAGTCGCGCTTCATCGCGGAGAACATGCCCATCATGCTCGACGGCGAAGCCACGGGCGACGAGGAGGTCTCGGGCTACCGCGACCTCGAACGCGTCGACACCAACTCCGCCCGCGGCGGCATGTGTCTCGTCATGGCCGAAGGCATCGCGCTCAAGGCCCCGAAGATTCAGCGCTACACCCGCCAACTCGACGAAGTCGACTGGCCGTGGCTCCAAGACCTCATCGACGGCACCATCGGCAAGGACGACGACAACGCCGCGAACGCCGACGACGCGGGCGACGACGGCGACGAAGCCGAGGCCGAGACCGACCCGGACGCAGAGGCCGACGACGCCGAGAGCGACGCCCCCGACGGCCCGACCCGCGTCGAACCCGCGACCAAGTTCCTCCGCGACCTCATCGCGGGCCGCCCGGTGTTCGGCCACCCCTCCGCGCCCGGCGGCTTCCGCCTGCGCTACGGCCGCGCTCGCAACCACGGCTTCGCGACCGCGGGCGTCCACCCCGCGACGATGCACATCGTGGACGACTTCATCGCCACCGGCACCCAAATCAAGACCGAGCGTCCCGGCAAGGCCGGCGGCGTCGTCCCCGTCGATTCCATCGAGGGACCGACGGTCAGACTCGCTAACGGCGACGTGCGCCGCATCGACGACCCCGAGGAGGCGAAGGAACTCCAGAACGGCGTCGAGAAGATTCTCGACCTCGGCGAGTATCTCGTCAACTTCGGGGAGTTCGTCGAGAACAACCACCCGCTCGCGCCCGCCTCGTACGTCTTCGAGTGGTGGATTCAGGAGTTCGAGGCGACCGAGGCCAACGTGCAGGCGCTCCGCGACGACCCCGCCGTCGACCTCGAAGAGCCGTCGGTCGAACAGGCCCTCTCGTGGGCGACCGAGTTCGACGCCCCACTCCATCCCGTCTACACCTACCTCTGGCACGACATCTCTGTCGAGCGGTTCGACGCGCTCGCCGACGCCGTCGCGGCCGGTGAAATCGTCGCCGCCGAAGCCGACGGCGGCACGACCGCCGCGCTCGAACACGACAACGAACCCGAGCACGGACTGGAGGGGACGCTCGTCCTCGACAACGCGCCCGAGATTCGGGAGGCGCTCGAACACCTGCTCGTCGCTCACCGACAGACCGACGAGGCGCTCCGCGTCCCCGTCTGGCGACCGCTCGCCCGGAGCCTCGGCCTCACCGACGACCGCGAGCGGACGTGGGAACTCGATGACCTCTCCGAACGCGCCCGCACGTGGGACGACGGCGACAACGCCGTCGAGGCCGTCAACGAGGTCGCGCCGTTCAACGTCCGCGAGCGCGCGCCCACCCGCATCGGCAACCGGATGGGTCGCCCGGAGAAATCCGAGCGCCGCGACCTCTCGCCCGCGGTCCACACGCTGTTTCCCATCGGCGAGGCCGGCGGGAGCCAACGCGACGTTGGCGACGCCGCCAGACACCGCGGCGAGTCCGGCAAGCGCGGCCAGATTTCGGTCCGCCTCGGTCAGCGCAAGTGCCCCGACTGCGGCGCGTTCGGCTTCAAATCGAAATGTCCCGACTGCGGCGGTCACACCGAACCCCACTACGAGTGCGACGACTGCGGGAGCGTCATCGAACCCGACGAGTCGGGCCGCGTCTACTGCGAGCGCTGCGAGTGGGACGTCGAGAGCGCCGAGTGGCAGGACGTCGACCTGAACAGCGAGTACCGCGACGCCCTCGAACGCGTCGGCGAGCGCGAGTCGTCGTTCCAGATTCTCAAGGGTGTCAAAGGTCTCACCTCCGCGAACAAGACGCCCGAACCCATCGAGAAAGGCGTCCTGCGGGCGAAACACGACGTGTCGTCGTTCAAAGACGGCACCGTCCGCTACGACATGACCGACCTGCCCGTCACCGCGGTCCGCCCCGAGGAACTCGACGTGACCGCCGACCACTTCCGCGAACTCGGCTACGAGACCGACATCGACGGCGAACCCCTCCGGTTCGACGACCAACTGGTCGAACTCAAAGTCCAGGACATCGTCCTCTCGAACGGCGCGGCGCAACACATGATGCAGACCGCCGACTTCGTCGACGACCTCCTCGACCAGTTCTACGGCCTCGACCGGTTCTACGAAATCGAAGAGCGCGACGACCTCATCGGCGAACTCGTCTTCGGGATGGCCCCCCACACCTCCGCCGCGGTCGTCGGCAGAGTTGTCGGATTCACGACAGCAGCAGTTGGATACGCGCATCCGTACTTTCACGCCGCGAAACGCCGGAATTGCGACGGAGACGAAGACTGCGTCATGCTGCTCATGGACGGTCTTCTCAACTTCTCGAAAAAATATCTCCCCGACAAGCGCGGCGGGCAGATGGACGCGCCGCTCGTCATGTCCTCGCGCATCGACCCCTCGGAGATCGACGACGAGGCGCACAACATGGACATCGTGCGGCAGTACCCCCGCGAGTTCTACGAGGCGACCCTGCGGATGGAAGACCCCGACGACTGGGAAGACGAGGTCACCATCGCCGAGGAGTACCTCGGAACCGACCGCGAGTACACCGGGTTCGACCACACCCACGACACCACGGACATCGCCGCCGGCCCGGACCTCTCTGCGTACAAGACCCTCGGGTCGATGATGGACAAGATGGACGCCCAACTGTTCCTCGCGCGGAAGCTCCGGGCGGTCGACGAGACGGACGTGGCCGAGCGCGTCATCGAGTACCACTTCCTGCCGGACCTCATCGGCAACCTCCGCGCCTTCTCCCGACAGGAGACGCGGTGTCTCGACTGCGGCGAGAAGTACCGCCGGATGCCGCTTTCGGGCGACTGCCGGGAGTGCGGCGGCCGGGTGAACCTCACGGTCCACCAGGGCTCCGTGAACAAGTACATGGACACCGCGATTCAGGTGGCAGAGGAGTTCGACTGCCGCGACTACACGAAACAGCGCCTCGAAGTGCTCGAAAAGAGCCTCGAATCGGTCTTCGAGAACGACAAGAACAAACAGTCGGGCATCGCGGACTTCATGTAGTTTAGCGGTCGGTTTTTCCTCCAGGTTTTGCGAGTCGAGCGGAGCGAGACTCGGAAAAAGTGGAGAACGAGCAGTCGGGCATCGCGGACTTCATGTAGTTTAGCGGTCGGTTTTTCCTCCAGGTTTTGCGAGTCGAGCGACTCCGCCGCTCGGCGTCTCAGTCCTGCGCCGCCCCTAACCCGTGGAAGCCGTCGGCGGCGACGACGTACACCGCGCCGTCGACGGGGACTGCGGCGGCGACGCCCTGTGAAACCACGTCCGACACCTGCACTTCCGGGGTCTGGTGTGTCCATAACTGACGCTCTTCATCAGTGTTGTACGCTGCTAGTCGTCCCTGCTCATCGGAAACCAACACTACTTCTCGTGCGCGCGCGTGCGGAGCGCCGACGAATCGCGTCGCCACTTCTTTCCCGTCGTCGCGAGACAGCGTCGCGGTCTCCCCGTCGACCGCGACGTGGAGCACGTCGTCGGTGACGACCGGCGCGCCGCTTCCCGGCGACCGCCATCGTTCGGTGCCGTCGCTCGGGGCGAGCGAGAGGAGCTCTCCGTCGCGGGTGGACAGATACGCGGCCTCGGGCGTCGCCACCGGCGTCGTCCATTCGCTCGTTCGCACCTCGACGCGGAAGCGCCGCTCGCCGGTCGCGAGGTCGACGGCGTGGACGACGTCGCTCGTCACGACGAACACCGCCCCGTCGGCGACGGCGGGCGCGCCCTTCGCGTCGCTTTCGAGGTCGTAGCGCCAGCGTTCGCTCCCGTCCGCGAGATCGAACGCCCGAAGCTGGGTCGGGACGCCGTCGAACCCGCCGCCTGAGACGACGGCGACGCCGTCGCCCACCGCGGGCGGGCCGTGGATGCCGTCCATCTCGGGGCCGCGCCAGAGCACTTCGTCGCGGTCGGCGGCGAGACAGAACACCTCGATGAAGGTCGTGACGACGACTCGGTCGCCCGCGACGACGGGCGGCGAGTTCACACCATAGCCGACAAGCGGGGTTACCGCTCGCTCACCCATCGTCGAGGGCTCGCGTCGGACGAACGCTCGCTCGTCACGCCCGCGCCCATGGAGGTTGTAGAGGCGGTCGCCGTCGAGGACGGGTGAGCCGCCGGCGTTTAGCCGCCAGTACTCCTCGGCGTCGGTCGGAATCGAAACGTCGGGGTTGTAGCCGGTGTTTCCCGCGTCGAAGCGGTACTGCGGCCACGCCCCCGACGGCGAGAGCGCGGGGTCGCCCGGCGGCGTGGCCGTCACGCGTTCGTCCGGCCCGGAAGTCGGACCGTAAGTCGTAGACGGTTCGGCGGTGGTGGTCGTCGCCTCGGTCGTCGTAGGACCGGACGACCCGCCGTCGCGGCCGAGACAGCCGGCGACACCGAACGACGCGCTTCCGAGCAGTTGGAGGAATCTGCGGCGGCTCCGAAGACGGGGCATACTGTCGGATCTATGACGTGGCGGCAAGTGCTTTGTCGAGCCACGAGATTCTATATCGCGGTATTTGATTTATTATTTATATGCGGACATCACTGCCGGCCTATTGCTGGGCTCGCTCGACCTCGACGCGGATTCGGCCGTTCCTTTTTATCCGCTCGCGCGACGACTAGTCGCGTATGGCTGACGAGACACAGCCAACGGTGGGAATGACGGTGTACGCGGCGGACGGAACCGAACTCGGGAGCGTCCGCGGTTTCGACGACGACGGCTTCTTCGTGACGACCCGCGAGGGACTCGCGGGGATGTCCGTCGAACACGAGCGCGCCGGCCACGAGTTCGGTGAGGCCGAGTTGATGTGGCGGTGTAGCGACTGCGGCGAAATGGGCGACCTCGACGAACTGCCCGACGCCTGCCCGAACTGCGGTGCCGAGCGCGAGCAACTCTACTACTGGACCGAGGACTGAGGGGTCGCCCCGATTCGACCGCTGCGCCGCGAAACTCGCTATTTTTGTCGCCCGCCGAGTACGGGTAGCCATGCGTATTCTCGTCTTCGGCGCGGGCAGCCTCGGCACGCTCGTCGGCGGTCTCCTCGCGTCGGTCCACGACGTGACGCTCGTCGCCCGCGACCCGCACGCGGCCCGGGTGTCGGCGGCCGGGCTCGATATCATCGGTGCCGGGTCGGCGCACATCTCGCCGGCCGCGACGACGACCGACACGGGCCATTCGGCGGACCTCGCGCTCGTCACGGTCAAGTCGTTCGACACCGCGGCCGCTGCCGACGCGCTCGCTGACTGCGACGTGGACGCGGTGCTGTCGCTCCAGAACGGACTCACCGAGGAGACGCTCGCCTCTCGCCTCGACGCGCCGGTCCTCGCGGGAACGGCGACCTACGGAGCGCGATTAGTCGAGCCGGGCCGCGTCGAGTGCACCGGCGTCGGTCGGATCGTCTTGGGCGCGCTCGACGGCGGGCCCGACCCCCTCGCGGAGCGCGTCGGGAAGGCGTTCCGCGATGCGGGGCTCAACACGCTCGTCGCGACCGACATGCCGCGACGGCGCTGGGAGAAACTCGCCGTCAACGCCGGCATCAACGCGGTCACCGCGCTCGCGCGGGTCGAAAACGGCGCGCTCGCGGGCGACGACGCCGGCGAACTCGCACACCGAGCGGCCCGCGAAACGGCCCGCGTCGCCCGATTAGAGCGCGTGTCGCTCCCGAACCGCGTCGCCCGCGAGGCGGTCGACCGCGTGGTCGAAAAGACCGCCGCGAACCGCTCGTCGATGTTGCAGGACGTGGCGGCCGAAAAGCGGACCGAGGTGGACGCTATCAACGGTGCGGTAGTGGATATCGCCGCCGACCACGACTTCGAGGTGCCGACGAACCGGACGCTCGCGGCGCTCCTCCGGGCGTGGGAGCGGGGAGCAGGGCTTCGGTAGTCGCGTCGGACCCGAGACGCCCGTGTGCGAGCTATTCGAGGTAGCCGAGGTCGCGGAGTCGGTCCTGCGCCTCGTCGTCCATCTGGTCGACCGAGTCGTCCGACACGTCGGTGTCGAGCGCGTCGGTCCACGCGCCGCCGATTGCGTCTTCGAACTCCGCGAGGGCGGCCTCGGTCTCCGCGATGGCCTCGTCGCCCGTGTCGGCGTCGACGACGTTCTCGGTCTCCTCGGGGTCGTCGTCGATGCGGTAGGCTTCGTCGGGGATGCGGTCGATTCGGACGTACTTGGCGTCGGTCCGCCGCGCCGCCCGCATCCGGGAGTAGAACCGCGAGTCTTCAGGTAGGGTGATGCCGGCGCTCGACGCCTTTTCTTCTAGCTGCTTGAGTTCGACCACGGGACGGGAGTACTCGACGAAGGCGTACTGACCGTCGCGGCGCTGACCGGGGTCGTCGTTCGACGACTGCGCGAACTCCCGGTAATCGGCCGACAGGAGCGAGCGCGTGCGGTCGAGGCCGACCGCGTCGTCGCCGGGGGTCGCGGGCTCGCCGCCTTCGACGCCGAGCGAGTCGAGCACCGTGTGGTAGAGGTCGACCAGTTCGACCTGGTCGCCGCGTCGCTCCGCGTCGAGGTCGGGGTGTTTGACCATCAGCGGGACGTTGATGAGCGGGTCGTACAGGCAGAACTCGTGGCCGTAGAGGCCGTGTTCGCCGTGGAGTTCGCCGTGGTCGGCGCAGACGACGACCATCGTGTCGTCCCAGCGGTCGGTCTCTTTGAGGTGGTCGAACAGCCGGGTGAGCTGGTCGTCGATGTGGGCGATTTCGGCGTCGTAGAGCCCGCGGATGTCATCCCACTCGTCGTCGTCAATCTCGTAGGCACCGGCGTTGTACTCCTTGGAGTTCTGGCAGACCTCGGTCGAATCGACACCCGGCGCGAAGCGCTCTTTGTACTCCTCGGGCGGGTGGTACGGCAGGTGCGCGTCCATGAGGTTGACGAACGCGAAGAACTCCTCGGAGTCGTCGATGAAGTCGATGGTCTGGTCGACGACCGCGGGCGTCTTCGAGTCCGCGCCCTCGCCGCCGGCGAGATACTCGTGGGCGGTGTTGCCGAGGCTGACGAGTTTGTCGGCGAGCGTCCGCAGCGCGTCGCTGTCGTTCATCGTCTTCCAGGCCTTCGCCAGCGGCCCCGACAGGAACTCGCCGGGCATGACCTCGAAGAAGTTGTCCTGCTCCGCGAAGCCGTCGGTCAGGTGCGTATAGGGCGTTATCCACGCGTTCGAGGAGTAACAGGCGGTGTCGTAGCCGGCCGCCGAGAGCGTCTCGGCGAGCGTCGTCGCGCCTTCGAGGTAGGGGTTCTCCTGGTTGGCCCCGTGCTGGCTGGGGTACATCCCGGTGAAAAGCGAGGCGTGGACCGGCAACGTCCACGGCGCGGGCGCGACGGCCTGCTCGAAGACGGTCGCCTCGTCGGCGAACCGGTCGAGGCCCGGCGTCGTCGGGCGGTCGTAGCCGTACGGCGTGAGATGGTCCTTTCGGACGGTGTCCATGACGACGAAGAGGACGTTCTCGGGCGACTCAGCAGTCATACCCGAGGGTGGGGAGTAGTTGCCGATAAAACTCCTGTTCTCGGCCGCCGCCGCGACGAAAACGTCCGAACCGCCGAGTTAGAACGGGGCTTGCGGGCCCTGGTCGTCCTCGATATCGGTCGTGTCGTCGCTGGTGTCGCCGGGGAACGACGGACTGCCGCCGCGGCTGTCGCCGCCCATCCCGCCGTCGCCGCCCATGCCGGTGTCGGCGTGGACCTCGTTGATCTCGGGAATCTCCTTGACCATGCGGGTCTTGATGGCCTGGATGGTCATCGGGGAGATACCGCACCCGGAGCAAGCGCCACCGAGGAGAACGGTGACCTCGCCGGTCTCGCGGTCGAGGTCTCTGATGGCCGCGCTGCCGCCGTGCATCTGGATCTGCGGGAAGTTCCGACGGAGGAAGTTCACGACACGCTCTTTGAGGTCGTCCTCGCCGTCCTGCGTCTCCGTGCTCATGCACGCGGCTTCGAGGTGAACGTGCTTAGGCCTTTGGTTCGGGGTTACGCCTCGACGCCGAAGACCCGCCGAAGCTCGCTTTCTATCTCGTCGACGTAGCGGTCGAGGACGGCGTCGAGCTCGTCGTCGTCGATTTCGACCGCCGTCAGCCGCTCCGCGGGGTCGTCGGGGAGCTGCACGGAGAAGTCGCCGTCATCGTAGAACGGCTCGGACTCGTTGAGAATCTGCTGGTCGACCCCGTGGATGAGCGACGAGTCGAACTCGTCGTTCATCGTCTCGAAGGCGTTCTTGTACGCGCGCTGGAGTTCGGGGAAGTAGTTGGCGTACTTGTCCTCGAACTTCTCGGGGTCGAACTCGGTCATACTCGGAGCTTTCGCGCTCCCGGCAAAAAATCGGACGGTTAGTTCGTCGGAATTGTGGATTTTGTATAGCAACGTAGCATTTATCGGCTGTTCGTCCTCTGAACGGCGATTCCTCTCTTAGCGCGTCTCAAATACGGAAAATCGAGCGACGCGGGGCGTCACTCGATGAGCGGGCTGTCCACGCGCGCGGCGGAGAGTTCGCTCGCCGCGAAGATGGACGCGAGCTCGGTTATCAGTTCGTCGTACGACTCGTCGTCCTCGCGCAGCGCGTCGAGTCGCTCGACGGTTCGACGGTCCAGTTCGACCGTCTCTGTTTGTACCTCCGGTTCGTAGCCGACCGGGTAGTCGTATTCGACCTCGTTCGAGTTGGCAGTCGCCATCGTTCACCCCACTCCGGCATGCGTGCCGGTGCCATGACATACACAAGCATCCGATATGAGGATTTCGCGGGCTTCGACCCCGAGGGCGAACGCGAACGCGGTCTACACTCGGCCGTTTCTTCCCCCACCTCGGCCATAATAAATCATATTCAGCTATATCGAATTGCTCCCGTATCCGAATCGAGGGAGTCATAGCCAGTATGGGTTGTTTGAGGACAACCGATTTTATACTCGATAGGTTGTCGGACTCTAAATATATGCGTAAATATATTCCCAGACACGAGTCAATTCCTCTAGAAGTGAGTACTTTATCACGTTCTACCCGTCGAGCAGTTCGGTCTGTCGCGATTGCGGGCCGCACGACTCCGACAGGCGCTCTCCCGAGGTCGCGCCCCCTGATGTACGACCGTCGCATTCTCATCGACGCGCTGGCACACAGGCCGTTGTTCCGGCGGATGGTCAGACCGCTCGTCGCCCGCGGCGTTCGTCGTCGCCGGCGTCGAGCGCGCCGCCCGCCCCCGCTTGCTATTTGGTCACAGCGCTCGCAGTTCTCGTATGTCCGCCGACGAGCCCCGCTACGACGACGAGGGGGTCCTGAAGAAGCAACAGTACAAACGGGAGTTGCACCGCCTTCAGGAGGAACTGGTGAAACTCCAGTACTGGATAAAGGAACGCGACCTCCGGGTCTGCGTCGTCTTCGAGGGGCGCGACGCCGCGGGGAAAGGCGGCGTCATCAAGCGCATCACCCGCCGGCTCAACCCGCGGGTCGCGCGGGTCGTCGCGCTCGGCAAACCCACGGAGCGCGAACAGGGCCAGTGGTACTTCCAGCGGTACGTCGAACAGCTTCCGACAGAGGGCGAGATGGTGCTTTTCGACCGGAGTTGGTACAACCGCGCGGGCGTCGAGCGGGTGATGGGTTTCTGCACCGACGAGGAGTACGAGGAGTTCCTGCGGACCTGCCCCGAGTTCGAGCGGATGCTCGTCCGCTCGGGCGTTATCCTCGTCAAGTACTGGTTTTCCATCAGCGACGAGGAACAGGAACGGCGGTTCCAGAAACGAACAGACGACCCGAAGCGACGGTGGAAGCTGAGTCTGATGGACCTCGAAGCGCGCTCTCGGTGGGTCGAGTACTCGAAGGCGAAAGACCGGATGTTCGAACACACCGACATCGACGAGGCCCCGTGGCACGTCGTCCACGCCGACGTGAAGCGCCACGCGCGGCTCAACTGCATCTCGCACCTGCTGGACCAAATCGACTACGAGGACCTCACGCCCGACCCCATCGAACTCCCGCCGCGACAGGACGACACCGGATACGAGCGGCCGCCAATCGACAGCCAAAACTGGGTGCCCGCGCGGTTCGGGGAGAACCCGGTCGACGATTAGTCCGCGTTTTCAGCCAACTGCTCGCCGACGATGCGGTCTGCCTCGGCGATGAACGCCTCGACTTCGCCCTTCGGAATCGTCGCGCCCGCGGCCACGTCGTGGCCGCCGCCGTCGCCGCCGACTGCACGGGACGCCTCGCGCATGACCGCCGAGAGGTCGAGCCCGTCTCTGACCATCACGTACGACCCGCGCGAGGAGACTTTCACTTCGCCGTCTTCTTTCTCGGCGAACGCGAGGACGGGAATCCCGTTTCGGGTCGCGTCGGTGCCGACGGCCATCCCGGCGACGATGCCGACGATGGTCTCGCGTATCTCGTCGCCCGCGTCGAACCACTGGAGGTTGTCCTCGACGCGGACGCCGTGTTCTTTCACCCACTGGAGGCCGTTCGAGAGGTTCTTGCGGTGGTTCCGAAGGAGCCTGCGCGCCCGGTCGAGCGCCGCGTCGCGCTCGCCGAGACAGACCGCGAGGCCCACGTCGGCGCGGTCGTAGCGCGCGGTCGCGTTCAGGAGCGTCGAGAACTCGCTCACGTCGCGGAGTTCGGTCCCCTCCCGCTCTCGAGAGAGCACGTAGGTCGTCCCCACGAGGTCGTCGATGCGGGAGGCGGGAACGCCGCTGGCGATGGCGCGGCGCATTAGGGCGCTGGCGAGCGTCTGGCGCTCGTCGCCGGTGAGGTCGACCCAGCGCTTCCACTCGCCGTCGTCGTCGCGGCAGGGCACGTCGAGTTCGGTCAGGAACTCGATGGCTCCGGCCTCGTTGTTCGAGATGCCGGGGATGCGTACGTCCGTCGCGTACTGGAGCAGTTTCGGGAGCGCGCGGGTCTGGCGGCCGTAGATGCGGAGGTCGGTGCCCTCCTCGACGACGCCGACTTCGACGCCCTCGTCGACGATGCCCGCGTTGGCCCCGCGGAGTTCGCCGTTCGTGTCCTGCATGTCCCCGACCGCGCCGACGACGGCGAGGGCGGCGAGGTCGCGGTTGTCGCCAGCGTCGGGTTCGAGCGCCCGCGCGAGGACGTAGCTCGCGCCCGCGCCGGAGAGTTCGCTCGCGCCGTTGAGACCGAACCGGAGCGGGTTGAGGTGGTGGTCGGTCTCGACGCCCTCGGCGGGCTGGTGGTGGTCGGCGATGACGGGGTGGAAGTCGCCCGCCGCCTCGTGGTCGGCGATGATGTCGAGTTGGCCGCTGCCGAAGTCCGTGAACAGCACGGTGTCGTAGTCGGTCGCCGCGATGTCGGCCACGGCGGCCTCGTCGAGTTGGCGGCAGAACACCGTCTCGAAGGGGATACCGGCGCGTTCGAGCGCGGTCGAGGCGATGCCGGCGCTCGTCAACCCGTCGGCGTCGATGTGCGAGGCGAGGAGCACCCGATCGGCGTCGCGGAGGCGGGCCGCGCAGGCCGCCGCGTGCTCTGTGAGTTCGGGGACGGGTCCGTCCATTGGTGTGGTACTCACGCCCTCTCCGGCATAAACGCTGGTAGTCCGGCCACGCGACCCCTTCGTTTCCACTCCAGTTCGACGGCGAACACGTGTCGCTCTTGCCGCGGCTTCGCGGATAAAGACTCGTCTCCCGCCGTCAGATTCGCCGTCTGACGACGAACAGGAGGACGGTCGCCAGCACCGTCGAGCCGGCGACGAGCGCCCAGCCGGCCCCGTAGCCCGTCGATTCCACGACGAAGCCGAAAAGCGGCGGGGCGACGAGGCCGCCGACGTTGAGCGCGGTCTGGCCGCCGGCGGTCGCCGCCCCGATGTCGCCGTCGTCGACGACGCCGCTCAGACAGGAGTAGAAGACGCCGGTCGAGCCGTGGATGGTGAGGCCGAGCGTCACGAAGACGGCGATGGTGAGCGCGAACGAGCCGCCGGTTCCGACGAGGAGCGAAAAGAGGGCAACCGCGCCGGCCAGTTGGACGAGCGCGACGGTGGCCGCGCCGCGGGGCCCGCCGAGGCGGTCCGCGAGGCTTCCCGCGCCGATGCGGCCGACGCTTCCGGTCACCTGCGTCGCCGCGAGGACGCCCCCGGCGAGCGCGGGACCGGTTCCGACCACGTCCTGCACGTAGAGGACGGTGTAGCCGAGCATCGAGAAGATGGACGCGCCGATGAACAGTCCGGCGGCGACGAGCGCGACGTAGGCGCGGTTGCCGCCGAGGCCGGCGAGTCGGGGGCGTTCGAGCCGTCCTGTCCCGAGGTTTCCGCGGTAGCGCGTCGCGAAGACGAGCGCGTAGCCGGCGGCGAAGACGGCGATGGCCCAGAAGCCCACCTGCCACGCGGCGACGACGGCGACGCCGGTGACGACGAGCGACGACGCCCCGCTGCCGACGGTGACGCCGACCTGCTTCAGCCCCATCGCGAGGTTCTTGCTCCCGGCGGGCGCGGCCGCGACGATGCCGCGGTTCGACGCCGGCATCGCGGTCGAGTAGGCCGCCCCGAGAAGCGCCACCGTCACCAACAACAGGAGGTACGACGGCGGCGCGAACGTGACGCCGACGAGCGCGACCGACAGCGCCAGCAGGCCGACGACCATCACGGGCTTTTCGCCGTAGCCGTCGACGGCCGCGCCGCTCGGAAAGAGAAACACCGTGTAACCGAGCAGGCCGGCGGTCAGGAACAGTCCGACCAGCGACTCGGAGACCGAAAACGCGTCGCGGACGAAGCCGGTCGCCGCGAAGATGGCGTAGTAACAGAGGCTCGCGGCGGTCTGCCAGCCGGCGACCGAGCCGACGGCGCGCCACGAGCCGTCCCCCGAGTCATCTCTCGTCTCGACTCTCGCCTCCTCTCCCGCTTCGTTTCCCGTCACGTCACTCGTGATACGTCGGCGCGGCGGTCTCGACCGCGGCGACCGCGAGCGCTTCGAACGTCGCCTCGTCGGGGACGACCGTCACGTCGATGCCGTGGGATTCCGCGGTGTCGCGGGTCGGCGGCCCGATTGCGCCGACGACCGCGTCGTTCAGGCCGGCGATGGCCTCCTCGCGGATACCGCGCTCGGCGGCGGCGTCGAGGAAGTGTTCGACCGTGAGCGACGAGGTGAACAGGGCGGCTTCGAGGTCGCCGGCGGCGGCCAGCTCGGCCGACTCGCCGGCTCCCTCGGGGCGGACGAGCCGGTAGAGCACCGTCTCGTGAACGTCCGCGCCCGCGTCGCGCAGGCCGTCCGTGAGGACGGCACTGCCGTGGTCGCTCCGGGCGACTTCGACCGTCGCGCCGTCCACGTCGGGCGCGAGGTGGTCGACCAGTCCGGCCGAGGTGTACTCGTCGGGGACGCGGTCGACCGTCCAGCCGGCGTCGCGGGCGGCGTCGGCGGTCGCGGGGCCGATACAGCACAGCACCGCGTCGCCGGGGTTCCAGCCGGCCTCGTCGAGGAGTTCGACGCCGGTCTTACTCGTCAGGACGACGAACGCGCCGGGTTCGGGCGTCGCGCCGGTCGGCTCGATTGCGAGCATCGGGTCGGGGACGGGGGTCGCGCCGAGCGAGTCGAGGAGTTCGACGGCGCGCTCGATGCGGTCGTCGTCGGGGCGGAAGACGGCCGCGCGGACCTGCTGGCTCATTCGTCCCCTCCCGCACCTCCGGAGGTCGGGTTCGCGTCCGCGCCCATCTCGATGGCGTCCGCGCCGCCGCCTTGCAGGAACCCCTTCACGCGGTCGCGGGTCGCCGCGACCTCGCCGATGACGGTAATCGCGGGCGGCTCGATGTCGGTCTCGTCGCGCACGTCGACGATGGTGTCGAGCGTGCCGGTGGCGACGCGCATATCGGGCCACGTCGCCCGCTCGATGAGGGCGACCGGCGTGTCGCCGGCCAGCCCCGCCTCGCGGAGTTCGGCGGTGTAGAGCGGGAGCTTGCCGACGCCCATGAGGACGACGAGCGTCCCGCCGGTCGCGGCGAGCGCGTCCCAGTCGACCGCGGACTCGTCTTTCGTCGGGTCCTCGTGGCCGGTGACGAACGACACCGACGAGACGTGGTCGCGGTGGGTGACGGGGATGCCCGCGGCACCGGCCCCGGCGACCGCCGAGGTGATGCCCGGCACGACCTCGAAGGGAATCCCGTTGTCTGCGAGGTGTTCCATCTCCTCGCCGCCGCGGCCGAACACGAACGGGTCGCCGCCCTTCAGGCGGACCACGTCCTTGCCCTCGCGGGCGAGTTCGACCAGTCGGGTGTTCGTGTACTCCTGCGGGGTCCACTCGCCGCCGGCGCGCTTGCCCACGTCCTCGCGCTTCTCGACCGGAATCATCTCGAGAATCTCCGGGCCGGGGAGCTTGTCGTGGAGCACCACGTCCGCCTCGTCGATGAGGCGGGCGGCCTTCATCGTCAGCAGTTCCGGGTCGCCCGGGCCGCTGCCGACGAGGTGGACCGTGCCGACGCCGTCGTCGTCGGTCGCGTCGTCGTTCGAGTGCTCGTCGGCTCCCGCGCGCTGGTCGTCGCCCGTCATCTCACTCCTCGGCCTCCTCGCGGGCGGCGTCGACTAACTGACCCGCACCGCGGTCGCACAGGGCCGCCGCGAACTCGCGGGCGGCGTTGGCGTGGTTGCCGACGGGGAGGTCGCGAGAGGTCTTGATGGACTCCGAACCGTCGGTCGCCAGCACCTGCACGTCGACGTGGACGTGTTCGCCCTGCAGGAGGGCGTGGACGCCGACGGGGGCGATACAGCCGCCGCCGAGTTCCGCGAGGATGGTCCGCTCGACGGTCGTCTCGACGCGGGTCCGCGGGTGGTCGAGTTTGTCGCGGATGAGTTCGATGACCACCGAGTCCGCGGCGGTCACGGCGATGGCCCCCTGTCCGGGTGCGGGGACGAACGTCGTCCGCGGCAGGCGCTCGTAGTTCACCTTCTCGGTGAGCCCGCTGCGCTTGAGCCCGGCCTCCGCGAGGACGATGGCGTCGTACTCGGTTTCGACCTGCCGGCCGAGCGCCTGCCGTTCGAGTTCGGTGAGCCCCTCGAACCACTCGTCGGCGGTCTCGTCGAACGCCTCGTCGTGGTCGGTCTTGCCCTTCTTGCCCTGTCGCTCTTTGTCGTTTTCGACGCGGGCCTCGTGTTCGCGCTGGAGGTGCGTCGCCAGCAGTTTCTCGATGCGGGTGTCGACGTTGCCCCGGAGCGGCTCGACTTCGAGGTCGTCGCGGTAGTTCAGCAGTTGGGCCTGTCGGCGGAGCGACGACGTGCCGACGACGGCTCCCTCCGGGAGGTCGTCGATGTCGTGGCCCTCGGCCGTCACGAGCACGTCGCCCGCGGGCGCGCGCTCGGGCACGCCGGCGACGACGAGGTCGGCGGGCTTCTCGGTCGGCATGTCCTTCATCGAGTGGACCGCGGCGTCGACCTCGCCGTCGAGGACGCGCTCGTCGAGCGCGCGGACGAACGCGCCGGTCTTGCCCAGTCGGTGGATGAGTTCGTCCTGAATCCGGTCGCCCGTGGTCTCGACTTCGACGAGTTCGACGTCGAGTCGGCGGCCCGCGAGCGCCCCCTGCACGCTCGCGGCCTGCGCGCGAGCGAGCGCCGACCCTCGCGTCGCCAAGCGAAGTGTTGTAGTCATACGCGTCAGTCCGGCCCCCGCGTTGAAAAGCCCACCAGTTCGCTCCCGCGCGCCGGGTCGAATCCGAACGGAAGACCGATACGGTCCCCGCGCGACGACCCGGACGATGCCCGCCCTCGATTCGGCCGTCCGGCAGGTCGGTGACTTCGTGGTCGTCGCCCTCCTCCTGTTCGGCCTGACCTCGGTCGTCGCGCCCCTCGACCTGTTTCTCTCGTCGGTCGGCGTCGAACCGCCGTGGTTCGCCGGCCTCGTCGCGGCCGCGCTCGTCGCGCTCGCGCTCCTCCTCGCGCGACCCCTCCGCCTCCGACTCGTCGCCTGCGTCTGGGGCGTCGGCCTCGTCGTGACCGCCGTCTGGATTCCGCTGTTGGTCTTCCTCGAACTCCAAGGAGACCCGGTCGGTATCCTCGTCTCGTGGGCGGCCGCGCTCGGCGTCGGCGTCGCCCTGACCTACCCGCCGCTGTGGCGGGCGGCCGAGGCGCGACTGCGGGTCGAGTGAGGCGCGTTCGGCCCGGGCCGGGCCGGGTCGAAGTCGTGGCGGACGGTCCTCGCTCGCCTCGGCCGCCTCGCAGTCGTGTCGAAGTGCCGAACAGTTATCGGCCTCCGCGGCGACGACTCCGACGTGAACAGGTCCGCCCGTCTCGCCCTCACCTTCGGCGTCGCGTTCGTCGTCGCGCTCCCGCTCGGCTTCATCTTCGCGCCGGACCCGACCGGCATCGCCCCGCTGTTCCTCACCGCCGGACTGGCCGCCGTCTTCGGACTGCCGGTGTACTTCGGGCTCTCTCGGGCGAGCGGGTCGGAGTCGTGAAAAAGCGCGCGACCGGCGAATCGTCGATTCTGGTTATAGCGCCGCTTTGTACGCTTCCAGCGTCTTCTCGATGTCCTCGTCGGTGTGGGCGTAGGAGACAAACTGCGATTCGAACTGGTTCGCCGTGAGGAACACGCCCCGGTCTTTCATCTCCTGCCAGAAGACGCGCTCCCAGCGGTCGGTCTCGGTGTTCGACACGTCCGCGCCGGTCTTCGGACAGGCGTCGTAGTTGGGACACGACTCGACCTGCGAACAGCCGTCGACGCAGGCGTCGGCGCGCTCGGCCGCGCCGTGGCGCGTGAACACCGTCTTGAACATCGAGTCCGTGCCGACGACGGTGTACTCGGGTGCTTGGTCTTCGAGAATATCCGTGATACCCGCCCGAAGCTTCTCGCCGAGGCGGTCGACGTGCCCGTACACGTCGTTTTCGGCGGCGTACTTCAGGTACTCGTGGCCCGCGGCCATCGTGACCGGGTGGCCCGAGAACGTGCCCGACTGGAACACGTCGCCGCCGGGGGTGAACTGCTCGACGAGTTCGGCCTTCCCGCCGACCGCGCCGACGGGGAAGCCGCCGCCGATAATCTTCCCGAACGTGGTGAGGTCGGGCGTGACGCCGAACTTGCCCTGCGCGCACTGGAGGCCGCCGACGCGGAAGCCGGTGATGACCTCGTCGAAGATGAGGAGCGCGCCGTGTGCCTCGGTCACGTCGCGGAGGGCTTCGAGGTAGCCGTCGACCGGGTGGACGATGCCCGTGTTCGCCAGAATCGGCTCGGTCAGCACCGCCGCGATGTCCTCGCCGTGTTCCGCGAACACCTCGCGGACGGTCTCCTCGTCGTTGAACGGGACGGGGATGGTGTGGTCAGCGAACGACGAGGGGATGCCGGGCGTCGAGGGCTTCGCGCCGTCGGGGCCGCCCTCGACGAGGGTGGACTCCTGTGCGCCGTGGTAGCCGCCCTGCATGACGACGATTTTGTCGCGGCCGGTGACGCCGCGGGCGAGGCGGACGGCCGAGACGGTCGCCTCCGTGCCGGAGTTGACGAACCGCAGCATCTCGACGGAGGGGACGTGCCGCGCGACGAACTCGGCGTGTTCGACCTCGATTTCGGTCGGCGCGCCGTACATCGGCCCCGCGGCGGCGTGCTTCTGGACCGCCGACTGGACGGGTTCGGGCGCGTCGTGGCCGTACAGCAGCGGCCCGTAGCCCATCACGTAGTCGACGTAGCGGTTCCCGTCGGCGTCGATGACGTGCGCGCCGTCGCCGCGCTCGACGAAGAACGGGTACGGTTGGGTCGCCCGGACGGAGGAGTTCACGCCGCCCGCGAGCACGGACAGCGCGCGGTCGTACAGCGACCGTGACTCGTCGTGGTTCATGCGCGGCGGTTCGGCCGCTCGCGGGAAAGACCTTACTGGGTCGGCCGCACCTGCCGCCGTCGAACTGGCGGACGAGGCGATGCCCGGCCGACCGGCGTCGCGGGACTGCGGCGACCTATCGGTTCGCTCCGGCGGCGGCGACCTACCGCGCCGTTCCGTCCGCGGCGGCGTCAGCACCGTCGGCGTCGCCGGCGTCCTCGACCGACCCGGCCAACAGCAGTCCGACCGCGTCGTTGAGCGCGTGGATACAGACGAGCGCGACCACGTCGCGCACGAGGAGGTACATAATCGTCGTCAGGAGCGCGGGGACGGCGATTCTGGCGACCGCGCCGCGCTCCCAGCCGACGGCGTGGCTCGCGGTGAACGCGGCGAACGAGACGCCGCCCGCGAGAAGCGGGCTGCCGGTGAGTTCGAGCAGTCGCTCGATGGCGTAGCCGTGGAACAGCACTTCCTCCGTAATCCCGGCGGTTCCGGCCACGAACAGTCGGTGTCTGACCGACAGCGAACCCAACCCGGACATCCCCTCGTCGAGGCCGCCGACGCCGAGTCGGTCGAAGACGGGCGTCGTCACCGCGTTCGCGGCGAACAGGACGAAGACGCCGCCGCCGACCACCGCGACGAACGCGAGGGGGGCAAGCGAGCGGCCGGTCATCGAGGACAGCGGCCGCCCCTCGACGACGAGCACGTAGCCGCACAGGAGGGCGAAGACGGCCCACTTGTTCGCGTCGCTGACGAGGAGGTCGGCGCGGAGGTCGTCGGGGTCCGAGAGATATCGGTCGGCGAGCAGGCCGACGGCGGCCATCCCGAACAGCGCGACGGCGAGTCCGCCGAGGACAGCGACAGTCACCACGTGGAGCCACCGCTCATCGTCACGACGCTCGGTGCGGAGGGGAAAAACGGTTTCGCGTGGGTTCGGCTCTCGCCCCGTGGGGGGTCACCGGTACGTTCGGCCGAGCGCGTATAACCCCGTCGCCCGTCAGGCTGACGACGCCGGGGACGGCTCGGCGCGACCGAACCGAACGAAAACAGCGGTCGGCGGCGTTCAGACCGCGTCGCGGCCGGTCTTGCCGGTGCGGACCTGCACCGCGCTCTCGACGGGGAGGGTGAACACCTTCCCGTCGCCTTTCTCGCCGGTCTGGGCGGCGTCGGCGATGGCGTCGACCACGTCGTCGGCGGGGATGTCGGCGACGACGCACTCGATTTTGACCTTCTGGTGGAGGTCGACGGTGTACTCCTCGCCGCGCCACTGACTCTTTTTCGCGGGCTGAGAGCCGCGGCCGGAGACGTTGGTGACGGTGAGCGACGGCGCGCCGATTTCGGCCAGCGCGGTCTTCACGTCCGAGAGCTTGTCGGGGCGGATGACCGCCATCACCATCTTGATTTCGCCGTCGTTCGGAGCGTCTGCATCACTCATGGGTTAGTCCTCCCGTCCCGTCGTCATGAATCCATCCCCGCTCGGGACGCCGGAGCCGTCGGTGCGGATGCCGGTGTCGTGGTCGGGCGAGCCGAACTCGGGGTAGGTGTCCACGCCGTGTTCGGCCGTGTCGAGGCCCTCGCGCTCGTGGTCCGAGGAGACGCGGACCTGTCCGAGGGCGCGGAAGCCGTCGAAGACGACTGCGGTGGCGACGAACGTCCAGATGGCGATGACGCCGACGCCGATGACCTGCGGGACGGCCAGCGAGACGAACGACGCGCCGTCGTGCCACAGCGGGACGGCGAACACGGGGTAGAGCAGCGTCCCGAGGACGCCCGCGGAGCCGTGGACGGGGAAGACCGCGCACACGTCGTCGATGCGGAGGCGCTTTTCGACGAACTCGAAGACGACCGGGAGCTGCGCGCCGGCGAGGAGGCCGACGACCAGCGCGCCCGGCCAGACGATGTCGTCGGCGATGGCGGTGATGCCGACCAGGCCGGCGAGGACGCCGTTGGCGACGTAGAGCGTGTCGACCTTGCCGGTCTTGTACATGGCGACGCCGCCAGCGCCGATTGCGCCCGCGGCCATGCCGAGGGTCGTCACGAGGGCGACCCGGCCGACGTAGGCGAACGAGCCGAGCGTGACCGCGCCGTCAGCGTACGCGAGCGGCGCGGCGGCGGTGCCGACGTTGAAGCCGTACCAGCCGAACGCGAGGATGAGCGTACCGAGGACGGCGAACGTGATGGAGTGACCGGGAATGACGTTCGCGGTGCCGTCGGGCTTGAAGCGGTCCATGCGCGGGCCGATAATCCACGCCGCGGTGAGGCCGGCGATGCCGCCCATGCCGTGGACGATCATGCCGCCGGCGAAGTCGTGGAAGCCGAGGGCGTCGAGGAAGCCGCCGCCCCACGTGAAGCCGACCACGACGGGGTAGATGACGCCCGCGATGAGGATGGTGTACGTGAGGTACGCGCGGAGCCGGGCGCGACCCGCCACGGCACCGGAGACGATGGTGGCGGCGGTCATGGCGAAGACGGCCCCGAACAGCCAGTCGACCCACGCCGTCGTCGCCGAGGCGTCGGGCGCGTAGAGGCTCATGAACGCCCCGGTGATGTCCAGCGCGGAGCCGCTGGTGAGGGCGGCGACGATGGACGACACGGCCGCGCCGAGCAGGAAGAACACGATGACGCCGATACTCCACGTCAGCAGGTTCTTGGTCAGTTGGTTGGCGACGTTCTTCGCGCGGACCTGCCCGGCTTCGAGCATGGCGAAGCCGGCGTGCATGAAGAAGATGAGGAACGTGACCGTGAGGACCCACACGAGGTTCACGCCCTCGACGACCGAGGCGAGGTCGGTCTGCAAGGGTGTCAACATACGATGCCTCCGGCGAGCGGTTCGAGCTGGGAAGTTGGACAGTCGTTCATATTGGTGCTCGATTCGCGACCGAATGTCTCGCGAACCATGAGAGATGCTATCTCAAGACGTTCATATAACGGTTCGCGTTGACAAACGTCTACAAAATGGTGTTCTGAGAGACGTATGTCCGATATAAGATGAAATATGTCTTGTATAAGGTCGTAAGGTTGGCACTCAGTGAACAAATGTTGCCACACAACCCTACGAACGTAGTGTCGGAAAAGTAAACAGAACGACGTGGGGCGTTCGTCGAACCCCGGTCAGGTGCGCACTCGCGCGGACCACGACGAGAGCGGCGAAAGGAGACTTCCAGTCGGCTTCGGTCGCAGTTGCGCGCTCAGACCGCCGTCTCGCCCTCCTTGCCGGTACGGACCTGCACCGCGCTCTCGACGGGGAGCACGAATATCTTGCCGTCGCCTTTCTCGCCGGTCTGGGCGGCGTCGGCGATGGCGTCGACCACGTCGTCGGCGGGGATGTCGGCGACGACGCACTCGACTTTGACCTTCTGGTGGAGGTCGACGGTGTACTCCTCGCCGCGCCACTGCCCCTTCTTCGCGGGCTGGGAGCCGCGGCCGGAGACGTTGGTGACGGTGAGCGACGGCGCGCCGACCTCTGCGAGCGCGGTCTTCACGTCCGAGAGCTTGTCGGGGCGGATGATGGCCATCACCATCTTGATGCCCTGTTCTCCGTCGCTCATTGGCTGTCACCTCCGTTGGCTTCGACGGTCTCGTCTTGCTCGACGCCACCGTCGGTGCGGACGTCGCTGCCGCCGTCGGTCGCCGTGGGCGAGCCGAGCGCGCCGTCGGGACCGGCGTCGCCGACGAATTCGGGGTAGACCGAGACGCCGTGTTCGCCGGCGTCGAGGCCCTCTTCTTCCTCTTCTTCCGAGACGCGGAGGCCGAAGACGGCGTCCGCGATGGCGAAGACGACCGCCGAGGCGATGATGGTCCACGCGGCGATGACGACCACGCCGACGACCTGCATCACGAGCTGGGTGCCGGAGAAGCCGCTCACCGCGAAGACCGGGATGAGCGCCGTGCCGACCGCGCCCGCGACGCCGTGGACGGCGAAGACGCCACACACGTCGTCGATTTTGAGCGAGTCGACGGTCCAGCGGTACGCCGGTAGGACGATTGCGCCGCCGAGCGCGCCGAGGATGAGGCCGCCCCACCACGTGACGTGGGGGACAGCGCCGGTGACTGCGACGAGTCCGGCGAGCAGGCCGTTCGCCATCCAGAGGGGGTCGGGCTTGCCTTGGTAGCTCGTCGAGACGATCATCGCGGCGACCGCGCCGGCGCCCATGCCGAGGGTCGTCACGAGGGCGACGCGACCGAGCGCGGCACCCATGAACTCGAGTCCGCCGCTGTCGGTGGCCGCGAGGACGGTCGCCTGCGTGCCGACGTTGAAGCCGTACCAGCCGAACGCGAGGATGAGCGTGCCGAGGACGGCGAGCAGCATCGAGTGGCCCGGGATGGGCTGGCTGTTGCCGTTCGAGTCGAAGCGGCCCTTACGCGGGCCGACCATCTTCGCGCCGACGAGGCCGGCGACGCCGCCGCACATGTGGACGACGGTCGCACCGGCGAAGTCGAGGTAGCCGACGCCGAGCGCGGCACCGATGTAGCCGCCACTCGAGAGGAGACCACCGGACCACGTCAGACCCTGCACGACGGGGTAGATGAACCCCGTGATGGTCGCCGCGAAGACGATGTACGCGCGGAAGTCCATGCGCTCTGCGACCGCGCCGGAGACGATGGTGGCGGCGGTCATGGCGAAGACGGCTCCGAAGAGCCAGTCAATCCACGCGCCGGAGTCGCCGATGTACGAGAACGCGGCGGCGACGTCGAAGCCGCCGGGCGACGTGAGGCCGCCGACGATTGTCGCGACCCCCGCGCCGACGAGGAAGTAGACGAGCACGCCGAGCGCCCAGTCGGTCATGTTCTTCATCAGTACGTTGCCCACGTTCTTCGCGCGTACCTGCCCTGCCTCTAAGAGCGCGAAGCCCGGCTGCATGAAGAAGATGAGGAACGAGACGACGAGGATCCAGACGTAGTTGACCCCCTGCGCGATAACGCTCGGGTCGACTTGGAGCGGTATCACGACTGCCCACCCCATGCGTCCACGAGTGACCGTTCAGCTACTTTTGCTCCGTATCCGTGTGGATTCTGGTGCTTCATCACGGTTCGGCTTCATGGTGAGTTAGTACATAAAGTGCGGGGTTTATTTTGTCAAATTTAGTGGGACGTAATACCACAACTGCACAAAATAGGCTAGAATATTACGCATATAAGGTTGTATATCGTCCAAGGATTTTGAGATTATCGGGTCTTCTGTGGACGAACGTTCAGGAAAATGTTGCCTGACAAGTGTGTTTTGGCCGTGCGCACCGCGGTATCGTGTCACGTAGTTCGGAGTTCGAATTGGCGGGTTCGGGGCGTTCGACTCGGCCGTCGACGCCTCAGTCGAGCTGCCGCGCCACGCGCTCTGCGAAGTACGTGATGATGAGGTCCGCGCCCGCCCGTTTCATCGACAGGAGCGACTCGTGAGCGACCCCGTCGAGGTCCAACCAGCCCTTCTCGGCGGCGGCGTGGAGCATCGCGTACTCGCCGGAGACGTTGTAGGCGGCGACCGGGTGGTCGTAGCCCTCGCGGATGGCGCGGACGATGTCGAGGTACGGCAGGCCCGGCTTGACCATCAGCACGTCCGCGCCCTGTTCGACGTCGAGGGCGACCTCGCGCAGCGCCTCCCGGGCGTTCGCGGGGTCCATCTGGTAGTGCCGTCGGTCACCGAACGCCGGCGCGCCGTCGGCCGCGTCGCGGAAGGGGCCGTAGAAGGCGCTCTCGTACTTCGCGGCGTAGGACATGATGGGTATCTCGTCGTGACCGGCGTCGTCGAGCGCCGTGCGAATCGCGCCGACCATCCCGTCCATCGAGGCCGAGGGGGCGACCATGTCCGCGCCCGCCTCGGCGTGGGAGACGGCCGTCTCCGCGAGCAGGTCCAGCGTCGGCCCGTTTTCGACCGTCAGCGTCGGGTCGTCTTCGGCGTGGTCCTCCAGCACGCCGCAGTGGCCGTGGTCGGTGTACTCACAGAGACAGACGTCGGTGATGACGTAGGCGTCCGTCTCGGCGGTGATGGCGCGGACGGCCTCCTGTACGACCCCGTTTCGCGCGTACGCTCGGGACCCCTCGGGGTCTTTCGACTCGGGGATACCGAAGACGATGACGGCCTTGACGCCGGCCTCGCGCACCTCGGCGACGCGGTCGGCCGCCTCCGCGACCGGCACGCGCTCGTGGCCCGGGATGGATTCGATGGGGACGCGCTCGTCGGTCGTCGCGTCCACGAAGACGGGCGCGACGAGGTCGGTCGCGTCGAGGGTCGTCTCCGAGACGAGCGGCCGAATCCCGTCGGTTCGAAGCCTGCGGGGGCGGTCGGTGAACTTCATACGCCGGGTTCGGTCGGCGGCGGCAAAATGCCGTCGCTCCCGTCGGTTCGCGCCGCGTTATCCAAACCATAATGAACATGATTCCGCTCGAAACACGCATACGACATGAGCGCCTTCACCGCCCAACTCCCCGACTTCCTCCGCGAACTCCTCGCGTCCGACCTCGCCCTCGTCGCCCTCTTTTTCGTGTTCGTGCTGGAGGGTGCGATGCTCCTCTACGTCGCGCCGAGCGAACTCCTCGTCCCCGGTGCGCTGGTGCTGGTCGGCGAGCGACTGCTGCTTCCGATTCTCGCCGTCGCCGTGCTCGGCGCGACCGTCGGTCAGGTCGGACTGTTTCTCGTCGCCAAGCGGGGCGGCCGCGAGTATCTCCTGTCGCGGCCGTGGTTCCGCGTCAGCGAAGACTCCCTCGACCGGTTCGACGGCTAGTTCGACCGCTGGGGTCCCGTCGTCGTTCCGCTGAGCAACGCGATGCTGTTCACCCGCGGGATGCTCACCGTGCCGGCGGGGCTGTCCGGGATGTCGGTAAAGCGGTTCCTCGCGCTCTCGGCGCTCGGGACCGTCGTGTTCGAGAGCGCGCTCGCGGCGCTGTACGTGTTCGGCGGCCAAGTGCTCGCGTGAGCGGACGCGCCGCCGACCGAGGCGGGTCGGCGCGGCGGCGGTAGGCTGACGTTAGTGGAGGGACTGCTGTGGGGTGGCCGTCACTTTGTTCGGTTAATATCGAGTTTTTCCTTCAGGGCGGCGAGTTCCTCGGATTCGGCGAGTTCCTCGACCCGCTTGCGGAAGTGTCGCTCGCAGAGGCCGACCTTAATGTGGTCTTTCTCCGCGGCGTATGCGGCCTCACGGTCGCAGTAGTGACACTGCATACCGCCCCTTCAGTTCCGATAGGATTTAACTCTACGCCCCACGGCACGTTCCGGGTTATTCACGGACTAACACGGTTAGAGACCGTCTACCGCCGCGGCGAACCGGGCGAAGTCGGTCTCCGGCGGCCCGGCGCGGCCGAGCGTCTCGTCGTGGGCGTCGCTCCCGCCCGTGGCGAGCAGGCCGTAGCGCTCGACGGCCTCCTCGACGAGGTCCGCCTCGACATCGAAGCCGTAGGGATAGTAGCGTTCGACGGCGTCGAGGTCGGCACAGAGTTCGAGCGCGCCGGCGGGGTCGCGGTAGCGAAACGGGTGTGCGAGGCCGACCACGTCGCAGGCGTCTCGCAGGGCCGCCACGCCGTCGTCGAACGTCGGGAGTTCGCGCGCGACGTAGCAGGGACCGTCCGCGCCGATGAGTTCGTCGAACGCGCCCTGGTAGTCGTAGGGTGCCTCGCTGGCGTCGATTGCGCGGGCGACGTGCGGCCGGCCGACGCCGTCGTGGATGTCGATCTCGAGGCGAACTCCGGTTTCTTCCTCGATCGCCGCGACGATTTCGCGCGCTCGTTCGACGCGGTTCCGCTGGAGTCGTTCGACCGTCTCGACGAGAGCGGGCCGCTCCCTGAGACCGTACCCGAGGAGGTCGACCCGGCGGTCGCCGGCGTCGACGCGCAGTTCGATGCCGCGGACGACTGTCACGCCGTCGCGTTCGACCACCGGCGCGTCGAGCTCCGGGTGATAGCGGTCGTGGTCCGTCACGGCCACCACGTCCACCCCGCCCGCGCGGGCCGCGTCCGGGAGCGCGTCGATAGTGAGCCGGCCGTCCGAGGCGGTCGTGTGGAGATGGAGGTCCGCGACCGGCGGGCTTTCGTCCATGTCTCGTGGTCGGGGCGAGGGGGAGACAAACGTTGCGCCCAGTACGTCATTAAGGACGATTAAGGACTCCAATGCCACTAATCAAATACATGGAAAATCATTAAGAATGATGGCGGTCCAGTTGTGGGTGTAATGCGCCTGAACGGACTCGGCGACGCGATTGATCGCCACGAATACCCGATTAGCTCGACCGACTTCGCCCAACGTCACGGCGACGAAGTAATCGAGCTCCAGAACGGTCAGGAGACCGTCGCACAAATCCTGGCCCGTCTCGGCGACGAGACGTACACGTGCCCGCAGGACGTGCGGGACGCCCTCTTGACCGGTGTCGGACACGAGGCAATCGGTCGCCGCTACTACAGTGACCGCGACCCGTCCCCGCTCGGTGAGAACGGACCAGAGATGGTCTCGTTCTGAGGTCGGCTCTCGTCTCGCTCCGATTTTTCTTTCTCCCCGCGATTCCCGAGCCGTCGGCTCGGCGTCCCGCTCGTTGATTCGTTCATTCGCTGATTCGCCCGTGTCACCGCCGTTCACGGGCCGAAGCGGCCGACAGCCGACGGCCGACAGGAGTCCGCCCCGTCACTCGGTGAGCCACGGCAGGTCCACCGGGACCGACCCCTTGGAGTAGCCTTCGACCGCTCCCGACGGCCGGAGGCGGAAGACGACGGCCGGTCGGTGCCGAACGTCGGGCTTCTCGCCCATGATGGCGGCCCAGTCGTCGTCGGGGAACGACGAACAGTCGACGAACAGCGTCACGCCGCCGCCGTGTTCCGCGAGTTGGCCTTCACCGTTGGTCTTGGTCTGAGCCGTGTCGCGGATGGCGGCGACGGGGTTGCTCACGGAGCGTCGGTTCGGCGGCAGCGGGCGCGTCACCTCGATGAGCGCGCCGCCCGCGCGGGTGTTCTCGGCGCGGAAGTCGATGGAGTGGCCGGTCGCCACGGCGATTTCGGGCGTGATGTCGTAGCCCGCGTCGTCGAGGAGGTACGCCACGTCGAACTCGCCCATCGCCGCGGCCATCCGTATCGGGTCGAAGTACTCCGAGGTGCCGAGCTTTCCGGCCATGACCTCGCGGTACTCGTCGAGGACGCCCGTGGCGAAAAACGACTCGTAGAACTCTAGGGCTTCCTTGCGGGTCGCGTCCGGGAAGCCCGCGGCGTGGTCGTGGAAGAACTCGCGGGTCGTCTCGCGGCCGTCCTTCGAGAGGAACACCGGGAGGAAGAACCACGAGAGGTGCGAATAGGGCTTCAGCCACGGCGACTGGTCGAACAGCTCGGCGATGAGCTCGCGCTGGGCCCACCGGGAGACCTCGAAGGGGGCCTCGTCGAAGCCCTCCTTGTCGGTCCGCCACAGCGAACTCGGCGTCTCGGTGTTGCCGATCCAGTAGGCGTGGTCGTCGGTCCACGCGAACAGCGCGGTGTCGCCGTTGTCCATATCGAACCGTCGGGCCTCGTAGCCGTCGGGCGGTGCGTACCACGGCGCACCCATCTCGGCACCGAGGTTGGCGTCGAGCGGCTGGAAGATATCGCGGCCGATGCGCGACTCGTCCCAGCGACCGGGGGCGTAACGAAAGCGAAGCGGGCGTGCCACACACGGTGTAGTTCGGCGATTGTTTTTACGCTTTCCTGCGACAGCCCCGAATTTCGGCTCCATCCCCGCTCGGTTCGGCGTTCCGGTCCCCCGTCTCCAGAATATCACGATTGTGAACGTCTCCGATAGTTATATGTGGTACTATACCACATGGTAAGTCGAACCATGTCAATGGGGGCATACGACGAAGCCGAACACGAACGCCGCGAGCGGATGACGAGCCAGGTCGAACCCGGTACCGACGACGACCGGAAGACGTACCACGGCAGCGTCGAGTACGACTCCGGCGACTCGACCGACGCGCTGCTCGAACAGTTCAAGCGGATGAAGTCCGACGACTGACCGTCCCCTCTCCTGTTCCTGCGTCCCTCACGTCCTCGTCAGCGCCGCCGCCGTCACCGAGACGACGGTCACGGCGACGACGTGCCCGCCGACTGCGAGCAACAGCACCGGCTGGTCCGCGACGAACGGGAGCAACAGCACCTGCGCGACCGCGAAGCCGACGTTCAGAAGGTTCACTCGCCTGACCGTCTCGGCGGTCGGACCGTCGAATCGGTAGCGAATGGCCCCCCAGAGGCCGACGACGGCCGCCCACCACGACGTGCCGATTCGGTAACAGAGGTCCCAGAGGACGAGCAGCGTCAGGTAGACGACCACGACCGGCGGCTCGGGGCCGAACAGCGTCGTCATGAGCGGCGTCCCCGGCTGTCGCGGGTCGAAGACGAACAGATGCGTCACGAGCGCGACGAACGCGAGCACACCCAGCACGACTTCGATGCTCGACCCGAACAGCAGGCGTCGATAGGGAGCGGGCACTCTCGCGGCGCGGGTCCACTCGCCCATGCGGAGCATCACGACACTCCCCGCGGCCGCGACGACGATGGCCGCGGTGCCCGCGACCGCCGCGGCCCACAGGTCGTACACCCACGCGAAGACGAGCACCGCGACCTCGAACACGGCGATTTGGAGGGCGATAGCGCCCGCCTCGCCGATTCTCACGCCCGGGAGCGCGCCGACGATGCTCTCGTACACCCACGTCTCGCCGTACTCCGGGGCGTCGTTCATGTCCCGCTCCTACGGCCCCGCGGTATATCAATCGCCGCCGCGCTCGGGATGCTCGGGGCGGTCGGGGCGGTCGAGGCGCGCGGACGGGCGATCCGGGTCCCGTTCACGTCGGAGTCGTCGACGCCGGTTCGACGGTTTTCTCCCGCTGCTCGCGCTCCTCGCGGAGTGCCCGCTCGACCGCGGCGTCGAACGGCGTCTCGTCCACCGCGACGATGTCGCGGATGCGGTCGTCGCCCACGACGACGGGGTTTTTCAGCCCCTCGATGAGCGGGCGGGCGACGCCCGTGTCCACGTCGGTCACGAGGCCGATCCAGTACGACGAGAGCCGCGGCGTCAACACGGGCACGGGGACGATTCGCGGCGCGTGGCCCAACTGCGCGCCGACGCGCTGGAGCATCTCCCGGTAGGTGAGCACGTCGGGGCCGCCGATTTCGTAGGTCTCGCCCGCCGTCTCGGGGTGGTCGAGGACGCCCGCGAGGTAGGCGACCACGTCCGCGATGGCGACGGGCTGACACCGCGTCTCGACCCACTGCGGCGTCACCATGACCGGCAGGCGCGTGGCGAGCTGGCGGACCATCTCGAAGCTCGCGCTCCCCGCGCCGACGATGATGGCCGCCCGGAGCGTCGTGAGTGCGGGCGCGCCCGACGCGAGAATGTGTTCGACCTCGCGGCGCGACCGCAGATGCGCCGAGAGTTGGTCGCGGTCCTCGCCGAGGCCGCCGAGGTAGACGAGTCGTTCGACGCCGGCGGACCCGGCGGCGTCCACGAAGTTGCGGGCGGCGAGCCGGTCGCGCGCCTCGAAGTCGCCGCCGGCGTGCATCGAGTGGATGAGGTAGTACGCCGCGTCCACCCCCGCCATCGCGGGGTCGAGCGTCGCCGGTTCGAAGATGTCGCCCTCGACCACCTCCACGCCGGGCGGACCGTCGTAGCGCGCCGCGTCGCGGACGAAGACGACCACGTCGTGGTCGGCGTCGAGGAGGAGGGGTACGAGGTGCCGGCCGACGAACCCGGTCGCACCGGTCACGAGAACTTTCATGCCATACGGTAGCGCCGCTCACGATGTTAACGTATCGCCCGTCCGACCGACCACCGACCGACCACCGACTGCCCGCTGACCTGACCGCGGACCGCCGTCTCCCCCGCCGCTCGCCGCCCGCGACTCAGCCGTCGTCGCGAACCGCGTCCCAGCCGGGCGTTTCGGGCGCGCCGCGAGCGACTTCGACCTCGTCGGGGTCGGGCGCGTCGCCGGCCGCGCTCCCGAGGCGACCGGCGACCGCGTCCCACGCGGCGACCGCTTCGCCCGCCCACGACTCGCTTTCGAGCGTCTTCGCACGCGCCCGCGAGGCGCGGTCGCCGTCGACCTCGGTCGAACCGGGGTGCGACCCGACCGCGACGCCGACGAACTCCGCGCGGTCTTCGGGCGTCAGTTCGCGGCGTTTGAGGTGGTCGATAGTCCCCGCCAACCGCTCGGGCTCCGGGTGGACGAACAGTTTCGCGCCGAGGGCGTGGGGGCCGAGGAGCAGGCCGTGAAGGTCGTCCGGGGCCGCGTCGTCGAGCAGGCGCTCGCCGCCGTGGTGTCGCTCGACGCGCTCGCACTCGGTCTCCTGTTCGAGGACGAGGTTGTGCCCGGGGTACTCGGCGCACTCGCCGGGATAGAACTCGGTGTCGTGGATGCGGCACTGGAGGGTTTCGGGGTCGAGAAACGCGCAGGCGCGGAGCCACGTCCGTTCCAGTCCGAACGGCGCGACGGGCTTCGGCGGCTTGCGCATGCCGACGAAAAAGGCCGGCTTCCCGTCGACGGCCGCGATTTCGACGCCGTCGATTTCGACGCCCTCGCCCGGCGGCGCTTCCCACAGCCGCGGGGAGAGAGCATTGCCGAACCCGGCCTCGACGAAGTCGCGAACCTCGTCGCGGGTCAGCGGGACGAGGTTGTAGGTGTCGTCGAGCGGCGCGCGCGGCCCGCGACGCTCGTGGTCGAGCGCGGCCGGCGCGACCGGTCGCCAGTCGATACAGCAGCCGGCACAGCCTTCGCAGTCGACGCGCATGGAACGAAAGTTATACGCCAACCGACAAGAACCTCTCGCCGGGTCGGCGGCGCCGGCCGATTACGTTTCCGCAGACGCGGCGGGGCGCTTTTGCCGCCTCGGCTCTTCGGTTCCCTCATGACCTCCGAACCGTGCGACGCCTGCGGGAAGGGCGTCCGCATCGCCGGCGGCATCGGCGACCTCTGGAACTTCCCCACCTCCTCGTCCGGCGGGATGACGCTGGAACTCGTCGACGGCTCCGAACACTTCCTCTGTTTCGACTGCATGGAGCGACTCCCGGGCGACCGCGAACCGACGGCCGAGGACGTGGCGGCGCTTTAGGCTCCGATTTCTCGGCCTTGTCGATGCCGCGACCGCACCCCGGAGCGGTGGATTTAGGCCCGTCCGAGGACTCCATTGACCGTGGACCCGTCGCGCATCATCGACTCGTTTCCGGCCCCCAGTTTCCGCGGCGCGCAAGAGCGGGCCCTGCGCGACATTCGCGACGCCTTCGCCGACGGCAACGACGTGGTCTTGGTCCGCGCGCCGACCGGGAGCGGCAAGTCGCTTCTCGCCCGCGCCATCGCGGGGTCGGCGGCGACCGTGGACGAGACTTCGCCCGCGCAGGCGACCGACGCCTACTACACGACTCCGCAGGTGTCGCAACTGGACGACGTGGCCGAAGACGACCTGCTTTCGGACCTCAAAATAATCCGCGGCAAGTCCAACTACAACTGCATCATCCGCGGCGAGGAAGACACGCCGGTCGACCGCGCCCCCTGCGCCCGCAAGCGCGGCTTCGACTGCTCGGTTCGGCACCGCTGTCCGTACTTCTCCGACCGCGCCATCGCCTCGAACCGCCAAATCGCGGCGATGACGCTCGCGTACTTCATGCAGACCGCCGGCTCCGACGTGTTCCGAAAGCGCGACGTGGTCGTCGTCGACGAGGCCCACGGACTGGCCGAGTGGGCCGAGATGTACGCGACTATCGACCTGAAACCCCGGACCGTCCCGGTGTGGGACGACATCGGCGTCCCCGACGTGGCGGCCGCGGGCGACCCCGTCGAGCGCGCCTCGCGCTTCGCGGAGACGCTCGTCGGCGTCTGCAAGCGTGAGAAAGACGAGCTGCTGACGAAGTCCGAACTGATGCCCGAGGAGGCCGCCCGCCGCGACCGCTTACAGGAGCTCATCGGCGAGCTGAACTGGTTCGTGGAGGACTACCGCGACCCCCAGAGCCCGACGACGTGGGTCGTCGACCAGCACGACGGCGAGGGGTCGCCCATCGCCATCAAGCCGCTCGACCCCGCGAAGTACCTCAAACACACCGTCTGGGACCGCGGAAACAAGTTCGCGCTCCTGTCTGCGACCATCCTCAACAAGGCGGCGTTCTGCCGCTCGGTCGGCCTCGACCCCTCGAAGGTCGCGCTCGTGGACGTCGAACACACCTTCCCCGTCGAGAACCGGCCGCTGTACGACGTGACGCAGGGGAAGATGACCTACGAGCACCGCGACGAGACGCTGCCCAAAATCGCCCGCCTCGTCGTTCGCCTGATGGCGAAACATCCCGACGAGAAGGGGTTGATTCACTGCCACTCGTATGCGATTCAGGCGGAGCTTCGCCGCCGACTCGCCGAGATGGGCCTCGGCAACCGCGTCCGCGGCCACGACCGCGACGACCGAAACGCGGAACTGGAGACGTGGAAGGCGACCGACCGCCCGGAGGTGTTCCTCTCGGTGAAGATGGAGGAGGCGCTGGACCTGAACGGCGACCTCTGTCGCTGGCAGGTGCTCTGCAAAGCGCCGTATCTCAACACGAACGACTCCAGAGTCGCCCGCCGCCTCGAAGACGGCCAGTGGGCGTGGTACCGCCGCGCCGCCCTCCGAACCGTGATTCAGGCCTGCGGCCGGGTCGTGCGCGCGCCCGACGACTACGGCGACACCTACGTCGCCGACAGCAGTCTGCTGCAACTGTTCGACAAGACGCGGACCGACATGCCCGACTGGTTCGCGGCGCAGGTCGACCGGATGACGAAACCCGACCTCCCCGAGTTCGACCCCGTCGTGGCGGGCGGCCGCGGGAGCAACGCGGGCAACGCAACCGGCGGGACCGCGAATCTCGGCGGTTCGACGGGTCGGTCGCGAGGAGCGTCGGGTTCCGGCTCCGACTCGCGGCGCGACTCGACTCGCGGTTCGAGGTCCGCTGGGAGTCGCGCGGGCGGCTCCGGCGGTACGTCGTCCGGCGGTTCCGACGGCCGCGAGACCGGTGGCTCGGACGGGAGCGCTGACGACAGCGGCCGGAGCAGTCACCCGCTTTCCGACGTGTGGGGTGAGTGATTACAGAATGACACTGGCCGCGGAGAACAGCGTCGACCCGATCATGAGCGCGACGAGCGTCAACGCGAGGAACTGCTGTCTATCCATGGGTGTGGGTCGGTCGGCCGGTAATTAACGTTTCTGAACCGGTTCCCACGAGTGATAACCCCGCCCGACAGTCGGTGCCATCCTCACGATGTCATGCCATCACATCTCGTTTGTCCGGCAAAAATCGCCATAGTGTCCAGGAGAGTCGCCGCCTCCGCCACGTTTCCTCAATGATTGTTAATGCGTTTAACCGTTTAGAGAGCGTAGATGGAGAATAGCGCAACGTTTGTAAATCTATATTTCTACTAACTTTGTCTTTGATATGCTTTCTCACGAAATAGTTAACACCAATGCCCCTGAATGGTGGAGTATCGGTCATGCACACCAACGCACTCGCCACGGCGATGACACTGTATCGTAGTGGGGCACTCACACTCTCGCAGGCGGCCGCTCGCTCCGGCTACTCCGAAGACGACCTGCTCCTCGCCCTCCAGCGCCACGGTGTGCCCGTGCACGAAGACGACGCTCCGGCCGCATCCCTCTCGGCTGACCGGCCGGCCAGCGCCGACTGATTCTGCTTCGTCGTTCGATTATCGCCCGTCTCTTAGCGACCGCTCTCTGGGCGATCTCGCTGGCTCGGACCGCGAGTCGTACAAACCGAAAACGACGATCTCGTCGTGTTCTGCCTCTCTCCTCGCCGCTTCTCGCTTACTCCTCGTCGTCGTCGACGACTTCCTCGGGGAAGATGTGCAGCCCCGACGGACTCTTGAGGACCGGCACCATCGACGCGTCGGGGTCGAAGTAGTCCGGCCGCGGGATGGTCTTCGCCTCGTACGTCTCGGGGTCGAGCACCTGTACGGCGTGTTCGTCCTCGACGGTGACGACGGTGGTCTCCGCCGCGTCCTCGATGGAGCCGAGGTCTTCGGCCTCGGGTCGTTCGCCCTCCTCGAACTCCGATTCGTAGAGGTCGCCGGAAGTGAGCCGCGTTCCTTTGAGTCGGCCGCGGTTGCTCCGCACGAGGACCGGCCCGTCGCCGTCCTCGGGGTCGATGACGTCGCCGGCGGTGTACCGCGGCAGGCGGGCGACGAACGTGACGCGGTAGACCTCGTTGCCGTCGCCGTCCTCCGTGACGAGCGTCGGGTGCTCCTCGATGGTGCCGCCGAAGCGCTCGCGAATCTGCTTCGCGACGCCGCTTCCCATCTGGTTGGTCGATATCTTGATGTTCGGGCCGTCGGGCGTCCGGTTCACCTCCGTGATGAAGGCGTTGCGGTCGCCTTTGTCCTCGCGTTCCGCGATGTAGGACTCGGCGATTTCGATGGCCGTCTCGGCCTCCTCGGTCGTCGGCGTCCGGTCGTCGGCGCGGACCTGCACGAGGCTGGCGAAGTAGCCGCCGGCGATGCGGCCGCAGCGCTGGCACGTCTCGCGGGCGATGCTCACCGGGACGACGATGGACTCCTCCAGCGGCGTGCCGCGGACGACGCCCGAGAAGTGGCAGTGCATCCGGATGTTGTTCTCGTCGACCTGCTCGGGTTCGACGCCCCAGCGGACCTCCTCGGCGTTGAGGTGGACGCCCAGGGAGTTCGATACCTCCTCGATGGCGATGTCGGTGTAGTCGCGCGCGCCGACGTCCACCCACCGGTTGCCCCGGTGAATCGCACCGCACTGCGCGCAGACGCGGACCTGCACCTCGTCGGGCGCGTCCACGAGGTCGAAGTCCTCGAAGTAACACGAGTCGCAGAGCACGTCGTCGCGCTCGCGCGGCATCCCGGGGAGCGGTTCCGGTCGCTCCGGAACCGGGTCGCCGCACCGAGGGCAGAAGTCGCGGGATTCGCTCATTGACGGCTCTAGTCCGTTCGACCGCTTAAGTTCGGCGTCACGGCGCGCCGGTGAGCCTCGGCCGTCAGCAACTCGCCTCAGTGCTCGCCCGCCCCGTCGCGGAGGTACGTCGCGGCCTCCTCGTCGGAGACCTGCGCGAAGTCGCGGTAGAACGCGCCGACGGCCCCGAACGCCTCCGGCGACTCGACCGCGACGACCGCGTCGCACTCGGCTTCGAGTTCTGAGAGGGTGTTCGGCGGGCCGACCGGGACCGCGAGAACGACGCGCTCCGCGCCGCCGGCGACGACCTGCCGCAGGCACGCCCGGGCGGTCGCGCCCGTGGCGACGCCGTCGTCGACGACGACCACGCGCTTTTCGGCCACGTCGGGAAGCGGGTCGCCGCCGCGGTACAGCGACACCTTGTCTCTGGCCGCCGCGGCCTCGCGCTCGCGCTCGCGGTCGAGGTAGTCCTCGCCCACGTCGAGGTACGAAAGCAGGTCCTCGTTCCACCACGCGCTCCCGTCGCCGGCGACCGCCCCCACGGCGAGTTCGGGGTTGTCCGGCGCGCCGACCTTGGAGGCGACCACCACGTCGAGCGGCGCTCTGAGGCGGTCTGCGACCTCCCTGCCGACGGGGAGGCCGCCCCGCGGGATGGCCAACACGAGGTCGGCCGTCTCATCTCGCTCGTCGAGCAGGTCCGCCAGCCGGCGGCCCGCGTCTTCCCTATCGGCGAACATGTCACCCGGAGCTACGCGCTCCCGCGGCAAAACGGTATATTCCGATTCTTCACGACTGGGGCGGTCGCGTGCGAGGGCTTCGCACTCCAACAGCGTTTATTAGCCGGATTACTAATCACGTGGTATGAACTGGAAACCGGACTGGGGACTTCGCGGGCGGATGGCGCTCACGATGTTCCTCCTGTTCGCCCTCTACATCGTCTTTGCAGGCCTGTTGGCATGGTACTTCGACGGCCTGTTCATCATGGCCGGGTTCATGGGCGTCTTCCTCTTCGCGCAGTTCTTCTTCAGCGACAAAATCGCGCTGTACAGCATGGGCGCGAGCGTCGTCGACGAGGACGACGGCCCGCAGGCGCGGAAGCTCCACGCGATGGTCGGCCGGCTCTCTCAGCAGGCGGACCTCCCGAAACCGAAGGTCGCCATCGCCGACACGCGCGTCCCGAACGCCTTCGCCACGGGGCGCTCCCAGAAGAGTTCGGCCGTCTGCGTCACGACCGGCCTGATGGAGACCCTCGACGACGACGAACTGGAGGGCGTCATCGCCCACGAGCTCGCGCACGTGAAGAACCGCGACGTGATGGTCATGACCATCGCGTCGTTCCTCTCCAGTATCGCCTTCCTCATCGTCCGCTGGGGCTGGCTCTTCGGCGGCGACGACAACCGCCAGAACGCGCCGGTCATCGTCGCCATCATCGCGTCGCTCGTCGTCTGGATTATCTCGTACCTCCTGATTCGGGCGCTCTCGCGCTACCGCGAGTACGCCGCCGACCGCGGGGCCGCCGTCATCACCGGCCGCCCCTCGGCGCTGGCGTCCGCGCTCCTCAAGATTTCGGGCCGGATGGACAACGTCCCGAAGCGCGACATGCGCGACACCTCGGAGATGAACGCGTTCTTCATCATCCCCATCAAGTCCGACTTCATCGGTCGCCTGTTCAGTACCCACCCCTCCACCGAGAACCGCGTCGAGCGCCTCCGCGACATGGAGCGCGAGATGGAGACCGCCTGAGTTCCGATGGGGCTGTTCGATTCATTCCGCGCCATGCTCGGCATCAGCGCCGAGTCCGACGCGACCACGAAAGCGGACCCCGAGGACCTCTTCGGGATGAGCACGGCGTACCTCACGATGGAGGCCGACCTCCGGTTCGACTCGGCCGACGAGGCGGCGCTGTGTTTCTCCTCCGTCGACAGCACCGACTTCGCCGACACCGTCGACGCCGTCGAAGACATCCTCACCGCCGGGAGCGAAGAGACCGGCACCGAGTTCAGCCGCCACACCGACGGCCACGGCTACAACTGGGTCGTCCTCGCCGACGACGACCCCGAGGACCTCGTGACGAGCGTCCACTTCGCGGCCGACGAGTTCATCGAGCGCGGCTACGGGTCGCGCCTGCTCGCCGCCCTGTTCGGCTTCGAGCGCGACGGCGACCGCGCCTACTGGATTTACTCGTTCCGCCGCGGGGCGTACTACCCCTTCGCCCCGCAGGGCACCTCGACGCGGAATCAGAGTCTGGAGTTCAAACTCGAATCCGTCCTCGACGGCGAACTGGAAATCGAGGGCGACGAGAGCTACTGGTACCCGCTGTGGCCGTCGACGCCGAACGGCCATCCGTGGGACTAACCGCGCTCGCCCGTCGTGCCTGACGCTCTCGTCGTCAGCCCCCGACCCCTTTCCTTTCTGTTCGATTCTACTTCCGCGCCAGCCCGCGCTCTCAGCCGAGTTCGGAGCCGACCCAGTCTCTCCCGTCCGCCCCCGTCCTCGCGATATCGCCCTTGAATCTCCGCACCGGCCCGATTGCCGACCCCACCACGTCTCCCGTTTTCACTTTCATCTTGCTGTTAACGAGGGTTTATGAGGGTATAGGCGGAACGACTGGGTATGGCAGAAGACGACCTCGAAAGTCTCCCCGGCGTCGGCCCGGCGACGGCCGACAAACTCGTCGAGAGCGGTTACGACAGCTACCAGTCCATCGCGGTCGCCAGCCCCGGCGAACTGTCGAACAAGGCCGACATCGGCTCCAGCACGGCCTCCGACATCATCAACGCGGCCCGCGACGCGGCCGACGTGGGCGGCTTCGAGACCGGTTCCATGGTTCTCGAACGACGCCAACAGATCGGCAAGCTGAGTTGGCAAATCGACGAAGTGGACGAACTCCTCGGCGGCGGTCTCGAAACGCAGTCCATCACCGAGGTGTACGGCGAGTTCGGTGCCGGGAAGTCCCAGATAACCCACCAGCTCGCGGTCAACGTCCAGCTTCCGCCCGAACAGGGCGGCCTCGGCGGCGGCTGTATCTTCATCGACTCCGAGGACACGTTCCGCCCCGAGCGTATCGACGACATGGTCCGCGGGCTCGAAGACGAGGCGCTCGAAGCGACGCTCGACGACCGCGAGATGGAGGGCTCCATCGACGACGAGGAGACCATAAAGGCGCTCGTCGACGACTTCCTCGACAAGATTCACGTCGCGAAGGCGTTCAACTCCAACCACCAGATTCTTCTCGCCGAGAAGGCCAAGGAGCTCGCCGGCGAGCACGAGGACACCGAGTGGCCGGTCCGCCTCCTCTGTGTTGACTCGCTCACAGCTCACTTCCGCGCCGAGTACGTCGGCCGCGGCGAACTCGCAGAGCGCCAGCAGAAGCTCAACAAGCACCTCCACGACCTGATGCGCATCGGTGACCTGTTCAACACGGGCATCCTCGTGACGAATCAGGTCTCGTCGAACCCCGACTCCTACTTCGGCGACCCGACCCAGCCCATCGGTGGCAACATCCTCGGCCACACCTCGACGTTCCGCATCTACCTCCGCAAGTCCAAGGGCGACAAGCGTATCGTCCGCCTCGTGGACGCGCCGAACCTCGCCGACGGCGAGGCCATCATGCGCGTACAGGACGCCGGTCTCAAGCCCGAGTAAGCCGTCGCTCGGTCGGCCGCTCAATCACTCGCTCGGCCGGCCGACTTCACACGACTCCGCGGTCCCCGTTCCCCCCACTCCCTCCGTCTCACTCCACTCCACTCCACTCCACTCCACCCTCCCCACCCCACCACATTCTCCCCTTCGTCTCGTCCCCCGAGCGGCCGCACCGCCGCTTGGTTCTCATAATGTTGGAAATGGCTTGCAATACTATCTCGTCGGCGGCCTACCGTTTAGGTAGGTGAACTCCATGACGCACCGAATCGTAGTCGTTGGCGGTGGCACGGGTGGGACGGTCGTTTCGAACCGTCTCGCCGAGGAACTCGAATCGGAGATAGACGACGGCGACGTGGGGGTAACGCTGGTCTCCGACGATACGAAACACGTCTACAAGCCGGTGTTCTTGTACGTCCCGTTCGGAGTCGCGGAGCCGGACGACGGCGTCCGCGACCTGCGGGACCTCGTCGACGAGCGGGTGGACATCGTCACCAACCGCGTTCGCCGGGTCGACACCGACGAAAAGTGCCTCTACTGTCAGGACGGCGACGAGGAACTCGACTACGACACGCTCGTCCTCGCGACCGGCGCGAAGCTCGACCCCGACGCGGTTCCCGGCTTCCGGGAGGGCGCACACCACTTCTACAACGCCGATGGGGCCGAACGGCTCCGCGACGCGCTCGCGGAGTTCGAGGGCGGTCGCCTCGTGTTGAGCGTCGTCGGGACGCCCCACATGTGCCCGGCCGCGCCGCTCGAATTCACGTTCATCGTGGACGACTGGCTCCGGAGCCGCGGGCTGCGCGAGGACACGGACCTCGTCTACACCTACCCGATGGAGCGGAGCCACGGGAAGCCCGAGGTCGCGGAGTGGGCCGACCCGATTCTGGCCGCACGGGGCGTCCGCGTCGAGACCGACTTCGTCGTCGACGCCGTCGACCCGGACGAACGGGTCGTCTCGGCGGAAAGCGGCGCGGAGGTGGACTACGACCTGTTGGTCGGCATCCCGCCGCACCGCGGTGACGAACTCATCACTGACTCCGGCCTCGGTGACGCCGGCTGGGTCGACGTGGACCAGCGGACCCTCCACGCGACCGCCGCCGAGGACGTGTACGCCATCGGTGACACGGCGGCGCTGCCCATCCCGAAAGCCGGGAGCGCGGCGCACTTCCAGGCCTTTGCGGTCGCGGAGCGCATCGCCGCGGAGGTCCGGGGTCGCACGCCGACGAAGCGCTACGACGGCAAGACCGTCTGCTTCGTCGAGACCGGCCTCGACGAGGCGTCGTTCGTCTCGTTCGACTACGAGACGCCCGCGACGATGCGCCAGCCGTCGAAGCCCGTCCACTGGGCGAAACACGCGTACAACGAATCGTACTGGCTGACCGCCAGGGGGATGCTCTGAGGTGAGACCAATGCAGGACCACGAACCAACCACGACGACAGAACAGCAGGTGCCCGAGGAACTCGTACGGGCCATCGAGAACAACCCCGAGGAGGTCGCGCTCCTCGTCGAGCGGATGGGTCTCGTCAACGACCTCATCGACGTGCTCGAACTCGGCGTCGGCGCGCTCGACGACGAGATGGTACGGTCGCTCGCGCGAACCGGCACCTCGCTCGCGGAAGTCGCAGACGACGCTTCCGACCCCGACACTGTCGCCGGGATGAAGCGCCTGCTCCGCGCCGTCGGCGACGCGGAGGAGGCGGAGGCGACGCCCGTGGGCGCGGTCGGCCTCCTGCGGGCCACTCGCGACCCCGAGGTCAAAGCGGGGCTCGGCTACCTCGTCGCGCTGGCGGCGGCGCTCGGCGCGGGGACGGACGAAGAATAACTCGAATCGCGTTCGGTTCGCCGTGCCGCTGCCGGCCGAAGCCGGCTCAGTCGTCGCCGTCTTCGGTCTTCGTTTTCTCGATTTCTATCTCGCCGTCGTGAATCTTCGCGCCGTCCTGTGCGACCTGTCGCGCGAGGACGGCGCACTTGATTCGCATCGGCGAGATGTCGACGCCGAGCATCTCGGTGATGTCGTCGGTGTCCATCGCTTCCAGCTCCGAGAGCGTCGTGCCCGGCAGTCGCTGGGTGAGCATGCTCGCGGACGCCTGACTGATGGCGCAGCCATCGCCGGAGAACGCGACGCGCTCTATGGTCTCGCCGTCGTCGGCGAGCTGCACGTCCATCGTAATCGTATCGCCGCAGGAGGGGTTCTCCCCGGTGTGGGTGAACGTCGGCGACTCCAGCCGACCGTGGTTCCGGGGGTTCTTGTAGTGGTCCATTATCTGCTGACGATACATGTCTGAGCCAATGCCCATTGGTGTTCGTCGGGAGTACGCCCGAGCGCCGTAAAAGGATTCCGGGGCCGGCGATTCGGCCGAATTCGTCGCTTACGTCGCGTCGGCCGTTGACGCGTCTTCGGCCGCCGGCGCGTCGTACTTCGTCCACTTCTTTTCGACGTCGCGGTTGGCCACGACGACGGTGTCGCCCTCGTCGCTCTCGAAGCGCGTCTTTCGGAGTTCGATGGAGCTGACCGTCCCCGTCACCGGGTCCGATTTCACGCGGTCGCCGGGGTTGAAATCGGGGTCTCGAAGCAGGTAGACGCCGGCCACCGTGTCGGCTATCATGTTCGACAGCGCGTAGGAGACGCCCAGCGCGATGAAGCCGGTCGCGGTACCGAGGCTCGCCGCGATTTCCGTCATCCCGACGATGTTCAACAGCGCGAGCGCCGCGCCGAACCAGAGGAACACGCCCGCGACGGCGACCCCGAGTTCGACCACGAGGTCCTGCTCTTCGGGGTACAGCCCGTCGAGCACGCCGCGGACGACGAACAGTATCGCCTTGATGCCGACGTAGGCGAGCGCGAGGAAGACGACCGCGGTGAGCACCTTCGGCGCGGCGTCCTGCACCGCGGTCCCGAACTCCGCGATGGTTTCGCGGAGCGTCTCGACGAGAAAGCCGGTCAGCGATTGGAGCATACGCTCCGACGACGTGTCAGCGGGACAAATGTATTGGGACGGTCGCGCTCCGACACCGCGAAAAACCGGGTACTCAGGCGAACAGTTCGCGAGCGGCGTCGATAGCGTCGACCAGTTTGTCGACTTCCTCTCTCGCGTTGTAGATGTAGAACGACGCCCGCGTCGAGGCGGCGACGCCGAGTTTGTCGTGGAGCGGCTGGGTACAGTGGTCGCCGGCGCGGATGGCGACGCCCTGTTCGTTGAGGATGCTGGAGAGGTCGTGGGCGTGGACGCTGTCGAGGTTGAACGAGACGAGGCCGCCGCGGTCGTCGCCCGGCGGGCCGTAAATCTCGATGTCGTCGAACTCGGTGAGGCGGTCGTAGGCGTACTCCGCGAGCAGTTCCTCGTGGGCTTGGACGTTCTCCATGCCGATGTCGTCGAGGTAGTCCACGGCCGCGGCGAAGCCGACGCCCTGCGCGATGGGCGGCGTGCCCGCCTCGAACTTCCACGGGAGGTCCTCCCACGTGGAGTCCTCGTAGGTGACGCTCCGAATCATCTCGCCGCCGTAGAGGTACGGCCCCATCTCGTCGAGGATGTCGCGCTTGCCGTAGAGCGCGCCGATGCCGGTCGGGCCGCACATCTTGTGGCCCGAGAAGGCGAAGAAGTCGGCGTCGATGTCCTCCACGTCGACCGGGCGGGTCGGGACCGACTGCGCACCGTCGACGAAGATGTACGAACCGACCTCGTGAGCCATGTCCGCGAGTTCGGAAACCGGGTTGACGGTTCCGAGGGTGTTCGAGACGTGGACGACCGAGACCATCTTCGTGGAGTCGTCGATGAGTTCCTTCGCGTGCTCCATGTCGAGGCGGCCGTCGTCGTCGACGCGGATGTAGCGCACCTCGGCACCGGTCTTCTTGGCTATCTGCTGCCACGTGACCAGCGAGGCGTGGTGTTCCATCTCGGTCATGACGACCGAGTCGCCCGGCCCGAGTTCGTCGAGGCCCCACGCGTAGGCGACGAGGTTCATCGACTCGGTGGTGTTCTTCGTGAAGACGACCTCCTCGCGGCCGCCGGACGCGCCGATGAACTCCGCGACGCGGTCGTGGGCGTCCTCGTAGGCGACCGAGGCCTCCTGGCTCAGATGGTGGATGCCGCGGTGGACGTTCGAGTTGTAGCCGTGGTAGTAGTCGACGATGGCGTCGACGACCTGTTCCGGCGTGTGGCTCGTCGCGGCGTTGTCGAGGTAGACCAGCGGCGTGGTGTCGTCGTCGTGTTCACCCGGCGTCGAGATGTCGCCGCCGACCTTCCGCTCGAGGATGGGGAAATCCGCGCGGATAGCGTCGACGTCGACGGGGTACGACTCCTGCACTCTCATTGGGTGTGAGTTACCGCCGTAGGCACAACACGTCTTCGGTCCGCACGCGGCTCTGCAACCGATTTCGGTTTCGTCAGCCGGCAACTGTGGCCGGTGGCGGTGACGCAATCGCGATGCGGTGGCGACGTGTCGCTCACTCGCCCAAACGAATCAAGTAGCTCACGCCCGTTCATCCACCAATGTCGAACGCCACCTCGTCCTCGCTCGCGTTTTCGAGCCTCGACGCGCTTCCGACGCAACTCGCGATTCTGGACGAGGACGGCGTCATCCTCTACACCAACCGCGCGTGGCGGGAGTTCGGAACCGAACACGACTATCAGGGCGACAGCAGTTCGGTCGGCACGAACTACCTCGGGGTCTGCGACCTCAGCGCCGACGCCGACGCGACGACGGCCAGCGAGGGCATCCGCGCCGTCATCGACGACGACAGAGACGAGTTTTCCTTCGAATACCCCTGCGAGACGCCCGAAGAGCGCCTCTGGTTCACCATGCGGGCGACTCGATTCACCGACGACGGCGAGACGTACGTTCAAATCGCACACCTCGACATCACCGACCGAAAGCGCGCGGAACTGGAGGCCGAAGAGAAGGCCGAGCGCCTCCGGAATCTCGCGCGGATGCTCTCGCACGACCTCAGAAACCCGCTTTCGGTCGCCGTCGGCTACGTCGAATCGCTCCTCGACGAGACGGCCGCCTCCGACCGACTCGAACGCGTCGCGGGCGCGCTCGACCGGATGGACGACATCATCACCGACGCGCTGGTGTTGGCCCGTCACGACACGGTCGAAGGGCTGTCGACTGTCGACCTCGAAACCCGCGCGGCGGCCGCGTGGGAACACGTCGAAACCGGCACGGCCACGCTCGTCGTCGCCGACTCCGTCGAGTTCCGGGCGGACTCGAACCTGCTGGGACACGTGTTCGAGAACCTGTTTCGGAACTCGGCCGAGCACGGCGCGAGCGACGACGACCTGACCGTGACGGTCGGCGTCCTCGATGGCGACGCGGCCGAAGCGGGCTTCTACGTCGAGGACGACGGCGTCGGCATCCCCACGGAGACGCGCGACGTGGTGTTCGAAGCCGGTTACTCCACGGGTGAGGAGGGGACGGGTCTCGGCCTGTCAATCGTCGCGCAGGCGGTCCGCACCCACGACTGGGACGTCGCCGTCACCGAGGCCGAGGGCGGCGGCGCTCGCTTCGAGATAACGGGCGTCGAGCGCCCGGCGTAACGTACCGGCGCGGAAGCGCGGAGCACACCGATTTTCGACGGCGGCTCAGCGGAGCCAGAGCAGTTGCGCGTGGAGCGTGCCGTCGACTTCGAGGACGGTTTCCTCGTCCACGAGGCCGGCGTCGATGGCGACCGAGACGGACTCCTCGCCGACGATGTTGGCGACGGTCGCGCGGGTGAGGCTGTCCACGACGGCGTCTTCGTCGGCGGTCTCGGCCTCGCCGCCGCCGTAGAAGTCCTCCGTCACGTCCAGCGAGACGCCGTCGTCGGTGTAGGTCTCGCCGATGCAGTCGGGGTCGCAGACCGAGACGAGGAGTCCCTCGGGGGTCTCCCGCTCGCGGAGGAGCATCTAATACTCCTCGACGAGTTCCGCTTCGGCCTGCTCGCGGAGGTCGTCGGCCTGCTGCTGGGCCTGTTCTGCTTCCTCGTCGCGCCCGAGTTCTTCGAGCGCGCGCGCCTTCTCCTCGTGGACGCCCGGAGTGCGCATCCCGAGGCGGATGGCGTTGTCGAAGGCGTTGACGGCGTCCTCGTTGAGGCCGCGCTCGTGGAGGAAGAAGCCGCGGTTGTACCACGCCTGCGGGAAGCGCGGGTCGAGTTCGACGGCGCGCTCCGCGTGGTCGAGCGCGTCGGCCGTCTGGCCGGCCTCCCAGAGCGCGTACGCGAGGTTGGTGTGGGCCGTCGCGGCGTGCTCGCTGTCGTCGTCGAGTTTGAGCGCCTCTCGGTAGGAGCCGATGGCCTCGTCCCACTCTTCGAGTTGGCCGTGCGCCGCGCCCTTGTTGACCCACGCCTCCTGGGCGATGTTGTCGTCGTCGCCGGCGTACCGAGCGACGCGTTCGAACGCCCCCGTGGCCTCCTCGAAGCGGTTTATCTGCATGTACGAGAGCGCCACGTCGAGCAGTTTCTCGACGTCGACGTCCTCGGGGTCGATGTTCCGCTGGTCGAGGATGTCGGTCAGGACGCGCGAGTCGACCGGGTCGACCTTCGTCGGGTCCACCGAGAGTTCGGGCGGGTCGAGCGAGAAGTCGGAGTAGTCCTCGTCGAACCCCTGTCCCTCGGAGAAGCGGTGGGGTCGATTGCCGTCGTCGGTCATATAGCCGCGCTTGGGCGTCACGGCGGTTAAACGCTGCGTCAGCGGGACGACACCGACCGCTTTTTAGCCTCCCGCGGGCGAGCGTCTCCGAATGTCCGCGCCCCCGACGACGGTCGTGTCGTTCGTCCGGCACGCCCACGTCCCGTCCGTCTCCGACGCCGAGCGCACCCCCGGCCTCTCGCGTCACGGCCGCCGCGACGCCGCGCGCGTCACCGCCCGCCTCGCGGACCTCGCGGACGTGGTCGCCACCAGCCCCGCCGAGCGCGCCCGCGCGACCGTCGAGGGCGTCGCCGACGCGGCGGACGCCCCGCTCATCGTCGACGACGATCTCAGAGAACGCGAACTCGCTGACTCACCCATCGAAGACTTCGACGAGGCCGTCGAACATCTCTGGGCGAACCCGAACGCGTCGCACCCCGGCGGCGAGTCCCACGCCGAGGCGCAGGCCCGCGGCGTCGCCGCCGTGGACCGCCTCGTCGAGGCGTACCCCGACCGCCACGTCGTCGTCGGCACCCACGCCACGCTCATGGCGCTCGTGTTCAACGCCTACGACCCCCGCTACGGCCGCGAGTTCTGGACGGGGCTGACGACGCCCGACGTGTACGAGGTGACGTTCGTGGACAGCGAGGCGTTCAGCATCGCCCGGACGTGGACGCCCGAGGAGGCCGCCCGCGAGGGTGACGCCGACCGCGACCCGGCGGAACGTTAACGTCCGGTTCGGGTCAACCACCTGCCATGCGTTGCTTTCTCGCCGTCGACCTCCCCGACTCGCTCGCGGCGGGCGTCGCCGCGGTACAAGACCGGCTCTCGGACGCGGACGGGCTTCGGTTCACCGACCCCGAGAGTGCGCACGTCACCCTGAAGTTCCTCGGCGAGGTGTCGCCGGACCGCGTCGGAGCGGTGGAGGATGCGGTCGAATCAGCCGTCGAAGCCGCGGGCGTCGGCCCCTTCGACGCCTCGGTCGGCGGACTCGGCGTCTTCCCCTCGCTGGACTACATTCGAGTCGTTTGGGTCGGCGTCGACGACGGCGCGGCCGAGTTGACGCGGCTCCACGAGGCCATCGAGCGCGAGACGACGGCACTCGGCTTCGACCCCGAAGACCACGAGTTCACGCCGCACGTCACGCTCGCCCGCATGGACGACGCCCGCGGGAAGGTCCTCGTGCGGCGCGTCGTCGGGGGCGAGTCACCGACGGTCGGGTCGTTTCGCGTGCGCGAGGTACGCCTGAAGAAGAGCGACCTCGGCCCCGACGGCCCCGAGTACGAGACGGTGGCGCGGGTCTCGCTGTGAGGCGCGTCAGTCGTCGGTCGGTCGGCCGCCCGCGACGCCGACCCCCGCGGAGAGCCGCGTTTCAGCCGATTCGGGCGTGCGGACGCCCCTCACACGCCCGAAACTCGAAGGAACAAGATTTTATGCGGAGGATGGAAAGTACAGCCCACTATGGGTAAGAAGTCGAAGTCCAAGAAGAAGCGTCTGGCGAAGCTCGAACGCCAGAACAGTCGCGTCCCCGCGTGGGTCATGCTCAAGACGGACATGGAAGTCACGCGAAACCCCAAGCGTCGCAACTGGCGGCGGAGCAACACGGACGAGTAAGCAATGAGCGCAAACGACTTCGAGGAGCGCGTCGTCACCGTCCCGCTCCGAGACGTGCAGGCGGTTCCGGCACACGAACGCGCGGGCCGCTCGATGACGCTCATCCGCGAGCACCTCGCGAAGCACTTCAAGGTCGACGCCGAGAACGTGCGTCTCGACACGCAGATCAACGAGGACATCTGGGCGCACGGTCGGCAGAGCCCGCCGAGCAAGTTCCGCGTCCGCGCCGCGCGTTTCGACGAGGACGGCGAGTCGGTCGTCGAAGCGGAACCGGCCGAGTAAACGGTGCTTCGCGCCTCCTTCGCCGGTTCGTCCTACATCGGCGTCTTCGCTCGCGCGACCGACGACGCGCTGTTGGTCCGCCCGGACGCCGACGACTCGCTCGCCGAGCAGATGGCCGAGGAACTCGACGTGCCGCTGGTCAAGACGACCGTCGGCGGGTCGGGAACGGTCGGTGCGTTAGCGACGGGTAACGAGAACGGTCTTCTCGTGTCGAGCCGCGCCACGTCCCGCGAGAAGGAGGCTCTCACCGACGCCGTGGACCTCCCGGTCTACGAGCTTCCCGGTCGCATCAACGCCGCCGGCAACGTCGTGCTTGCGAACGACTACGGCGCGTACGTCCACGCGGAGCTCTCCGACGAGGCCGTCGCGGCCGTCGAGGAGGCGCTGGAGGTCCCCGTCGAACGCGGCGACCTCGCCGACGTTCGAACCGTCGGGACGGCGGCCGTCGCCAACAACCGCGGCGTCCTCTGTCACCCGAAGTCGCGCGAACCCGAACTCGAAGCGCTCGAAGCGCTGCTCGACGTTCGCGCCGACATCGGCACCATCAACTACGGCGGACCGCTCGTCGGCTCCGGCCTCGTCGCCAACGACGAGAGCTACGTCGTCGGCGAGGACACGACCGGCCCGGAGCTGGGTCGCATCGAAGACGCCCTCGATTACATCGACTGAGGGCCTCGCGTCCCCCCGTTTCTCGCTTCAGTTTCGCTCCGAGTAGGAAGACCTTTCCCGCTCGCCACCCGACCGACGTGCATGAGCCAGTTCATTATCACGGGCAGCTTCACGAGCCGTGGCGTCGTCCACGAGTTCACGAAGACTGTCGAAGCGCCGAACGAGAACGTCGCACAGGAACGCGCCTTTTCGCTCATCGGGAGCGAGCACGGAATCAAGCGCACGAAGGTCGAGCTCAACGAGGTGACCGCGGCATGATGGGCGGCGGTCAGCAGCAACTCCAGCAGCTCTCCCAGGAGCTTCAGGCGCTCGACGAGGAAATCGAATCGCTCGAAGCCGAAGTCTCCGACCTGAACGACGAGAAAGACGAGATCGACGAGGCGGTCGAGGCCATCGAGACGCTCGAAACGGGCTCGACGGTGCAGGTGCCCCTCGGCGGCGACGCGTATCTCCGCGCCGAAGTCCAGGACATCGACGAGGTCGTCGTCTCCCTCGGCGCGAACTACGCCGCCGAGCAGGAACAGAGCACGGCCATCGAGACCCTGCGACGCAAGCAGGACGCGCTCGACGAGGAAATCGCGAGCGTTCGCGGCCAGATCGAGGAGCTCGAAGAGGAGAGCGACGAGATCGAAGAGCAGGCGATGCAGGCCCAACAGCAGATGCAGCAACAGCAGATGCAGCAGATGCAGCAGATGCAGGGCGAGGGCGACGACGGCGACGACGAGTAAGGTAACCCCTACCCCCACCTCCTACTATTCAGATGTTCGACGGACTGAAGAAGAAACTCAACCGCTTCCGTAACGACGTTGAAGAGACCGCCGAAGAGAAGGCCGAGGCGGCCGCCGACGAGGCCGAATCCGACGCCGACGCGGAAGCGGAATCAGCACCAGCAGACACGGACAACGCGGCGGTCGAACCCGAGGCGTCCGAACCCGCTGCTGCCGACCCGGACGCCGACGCCGTCGGCGACGCGGACGCCGGGTCCGAAGCCGACGCGGTCGACGCGGCCGACGCTCCCGCGGACGCCGAGTCGTCGTCTGCGGCGGTCGAAGCCGATGCCGAATCCGAATCCGAATCCGCGGCGACCCCGGAGCCGGATTCCGAGGTCGACGCCGGCGCGGACACGGGCGACGAGCCGAGCGGCGAGCCGACGGCCGACGAGGTCGAACCGCGCGAGTCGCTCGCCTCCGACGCCGCGAAGGCGGCGCTGACCGAGGAAGACGAAGACGATTCGTCCGGTCCGGGGCGGCTCCGCCGCGCCGCCGCGTTCGCCACGGGGAAGGTCGTCATCGAGGAGGAAGACCTCGAAGACCCCCTCTGGGAGCTCGAGATGGCGCTCCTCCAGAGCGACGTCGAGATGCAGGTCGCAGAGGAGATTCTCGAGACCATCCGCGAGAAGCTCATCGGAGAGACGCGAAAGCAGGTCGAGAGCACCGGCCAACTCGTCTCCGAGGCGCTCCACGACGCGCTGTACGAGGTCATCAGCGTCGGGCAGTTCGACTTCGATCAGCGCATCGCCGAGGCCGACAAGCCGGTCACGCTCATCTTCACCGGCATCAACGGCGTCGGGAAGACGACGACCATCGCCAAACTCGCGAAGTACTTCGAGAAGCAGGGCTATTCGACGGTGCTCGCCAACGGCGACACCTACCGCGCCGGCGCGAACGAGCAGATTCGCGAGCACGCTGAGGCGCTCGACAAGAAGCTCATCGCCCACGAGCAGGGCGGCGACCCGGCGGCGGTCATCTACGACGGCGTCGAGTACGCCGAGGCCCACGACATCGACATCGTCCTCGGCGACACGGCCGGTCGGCTCCACACCTCGAACGACCTGATGGCGCAGTTGGAGAAGATAGACCGCGTCGTCGGCCCCGACCTCACCCTCTTCGTGGACGAGGCGGTCGCCGGGCAGGACGCGGTCGAACGCGCCCGGCAGTTCAACGACGCGGCCGCCATCGACGGCGCGATTCTGACGAAGGCCGACGCCGACTCCAACGGCGGCGCGGCCATCTCCATCGCGTACGTGACGGGCAAGCCCATCCTGTTCCTCGGCGTGGGACAGGGCTACGACCACATCGAGAAGTTCGACCCCGAGCAGATGGTCGAACGCCTGCTCGGTGAAGACGAGTAATCGGACTCGGTCCGTCGTCCGTTTCTTTCGGTCGCCTCACGCTCACTCCAGTGCGAGCACGACTCCGAGCAGTAGCATCGTCCCCGCGCCGACGTAGTTCAGCGCGCTCGCGACCCGCGTCTCCGCGAGTCTCGACCCGAGTCGGTTCGCGCCGAGCGCGACGACCGAGAGGTACAGGGCCGTGAGGGCGGCGTAGGTCGCGCCCAGACCCGCCATCCTGACGCCGGCTCCCGCGCCCTGTCCGGCGAAGCCGGGGAGGAACGCGAGGAAGAACAGCGCGACTTTCGGGTTGAGCGCGTTGACGAGGACGCCGCGCCGAAAACTCGCCCCGGCGTCGGTCTCGACCGAGGGGTCGAACTCGTCGTTCCGGAGGGAGGTGACGCCGAGGTAGCCCAGATACGCCGCGCCGACGTACTTGAGCGCCGCGGCGGCCTCGGGGACGGTTCGAAAGAGCGCCGCCGCGCCGACCGTCGCGAGGAGCGTGTGAAAGAGGACGCCCGTGGCGATGCCGAGCGCCGACCGGACGCCCGGCCCGCGACCGTCGAGGCCGCGGGCGAGGACGTACATCGTGTCGGGACCGGGCGCGAGGATGAGCGCGACCGCCGCGCCGCAGAACGCGAGGTAGGTCGCGGCGTCGAGTCCGAACGCGAGCGTCGTCATCGCGCGAGCCTATGATTCGTCGCGGGAAGTAGCTCAGGGATTCGGACTCGGAACGACCTGATTGCGGAGCGTTGGCGTTTCGCCGTCCGACGCCGACGCCAGTCGCCCGACGTTCTCGGCGAGGATGTCGGCGACCCGCGTCCAGTAGTGCGGCGTGTGGCCGGAGACGTGCGGAGTGATGTAGACGTTCTCGAAGCCCCAAAGCGGGTGGTCTTCGGGCAACGGCTCCGGGTCGGTCACGTCGAGCGCGGCGGCGCGGAGTCGGTTGCTTCGGAGGTGCGAGACGAGGGCGTCGGTGTCGACGATACCGCCGCGGGCGACGTTGACGAGGATGGCGTGTTCGGGGAGCGCGCTCAGCGCCCGCCGGTCGATGAGATCGCGCGTCTCGTCGGTCAGCGGGCACGCGACCACGAGGAAGTCGGTGCGGACGAGCGCCGACTCGAGGTCGTCGAACCCGAGTACCTCGTCGGTCGGACCGCCCTTTTCGGGCGTGTAGCGGACGCCGACGGTCTCGACACCGAACGCGTCGAGTCGCTCGACGACCGCCTGTCCGATGGCACCGAGGCCGACCACGGTGGCCGTCGACCCCTGCAACTCGCCGTACGACTGGAAGCGCCGCCACTCGCGGCGTCGCTGGCGGCGGAGTCCTTCGTCGAGTCGGCGGGTAATCATGAGGAGCCAGCCGATGACGTGCTCGGCGATGTTGGGGCCGTGGACGCCGGAGGCGTTGGTGACGCGGACGCCGCGCTCGCGGAGCGTTTCCAGCGGGAGATGGTCGTAGCCGGCGGCCGCCCCGGCGAACAGTCGGAGTTCGTCGGCGGCGTCGAGCACCTCGTCGGGGAGCGACGTACTCGTGATGATGGTCGCGTCCGTCGCGGCGTCGAGCGTTTCGGCGGTCGTCTTCGGGTGGCGCACGGTCGCGTCGGGAAGGCGCTCGCGGAGGGCCGCGGCGTACTCCGACGCCGGGATGCCGTGCGTGGGGCGGTCGAGGACGAGAATCGTCGTCATCGAGTGCGCTGTCGGGGGCCGAGCCGATAGGTGTTGGCCCCGAACGCGACGGATAAAGCCTTTACCGGCGCGCCGGCGTAGGAAGGCACAATGGTACTCGACAATCTCGGGAGTTCCCTCCGCGGCAGTCTCGATAAACTGCGCGGGAAGTCCCGCCTCGACGAGGACGACGTTCAGGAGATCGTCAAGGAGATTCAGCGCTCCCTGCTCTCCGCCGACGTCGACGTCAGCCTCGTCATGGACCTCTCGGACTCTATCAAGACCCGCGCGCTGGAAGAGGAGCCGCCGGGCGGCACGAGCGCGCGCGACCACGTCCTGAAAATCGTCTACGAGGAACTCGTCGACCTCATCGGTGAGTCGACGGAGATTCCGCTCGAATCGCAGACCATCATGCTCGCCGGCCTCCAGGGGTCGGGGAAGACGACCACCTCCGCCAAGATGGCGTGGTGGTTCTCGAAGAAGGGGCTTCGCCCCGCGGTCATCCAGACCGACACCTTCCGCCCCGGCGCGTACGACCAGGCCAAGCAGATGTGCGAGCGCGCCGAGGTCGACTTCTACGGCGACCCCGACTGCGACGACCCGGTCCAAATCGCCCGCGAGGGCCTCGAAGCGACCGAGGACGCCGACGTGCACATCGTCGACACGGCCGGTCGCCACGCGCTCGAAGACGACCTCATCGACGAAATCGAGGAGATAGAGGGCGTCGTTCAGCCCGACCTGAACCTGCTCGTCCTCGACGCGGCAATCGGGCAAGGGGCGAAGGAACAGGCCCAGCAGTTCGACGAGTCCATCGGCATCGGCGGCGTCGTCATCACCAAACTCGACGGGACGGCGAAGGGTGGCGGCGCGCTGACCGCCGTCAACGAGACCGACTCGTCTATCGCCTTCCTCGGCATGGGCGAGACGGTCCAGGACATCGAGCGCTTCGAGCCGAACGGCTTCATCTCTCGGCTGCTCGGCATGGGCGACCTGAAACAGCTCTCCGAGCGCGTCGAACGCGCCATGTCCGAGACCCAGGCCGAAGACGAGGACTGGGATCCCGAGGAGATGATGAAGGGGAACTTCACCCTCAAGGACATGCAAAAACAGATGGAGGCGATGGACAAGATGGGGCCGCTCGACCAGGTGCTCGACATGATTCCGGGCTTCGGCGGCGGCATCAAAGACCAGCTTCCGGACGACGCGATGGACGTGACCAAAGACCGGATGCGTTCGTTCGAGGTCATCATGGACTCGATGACTGAGGAGGAACTGGAGAACCCCCGGAAGGTCGGCGCGTCCCGCGTCAGGCGCATCGCGCAGGGGTCGGGACAGGACGAGGAGACGATTCAGGAACTGCTCGAACAGCACCGCATGATGGAACAGACCATCAAGCAGTTCCAGAACATGGGCGACGGCGACATGCAGCGGATGATGAAGAAGCTCCAGAACCAGGGTGGCGGCGGCGGTGGCGGCATGGGCGGTCTCGGCGGCATGGGGCCGTTCTGAACGCGCGCGATTTCTTCGCCGCGGTTTCTGTGCCTGCCCGCGCGAGTTCCTCGCCTCGCTGCGCCGCGATACCGCCGACTTTTAACGCTCGGGTCCGTCGCACCCCACAATGACCGTGCGAGACGTGGCGGTCGAGGCCTACAAGGAAGCCTTGCCCGCGCTCGCGGCCAGCCTCGTCGGCGGCCTCGTCGCCGGCGTCGTCCTCGGGGGGATGCGGGCCGAACTCCGGGCCGTCCCGGGGCTGCTCGTCCTCGTTCCCGCGCTGTTGGCGACCCGCGGCAACGTCTACGGCTCGCTCGGCGCTCGCATCGCCACCGCGCTCCACCAGGGGCTCATCGAACCCCGCGTCACCGGCGGCGACGAGCGCCTTCGGGCGGCCGCGACGGCCGCGCTCGCAAACGGCGTGCTCACGAGCACGTTCGCCGCCGTCGTCGCGTACTTCCTCCTCACGTTCCTCGGCAGCCGGGTCGCGCCGCTTCCGATTCTCGTCGGCGTCGCCATCGTCGCCGGCCTGCTCTCCGGTATCGTCCTGACCGTCGTCGTCGTCAGCGTCGTCTTCGCGGGCTACCGCCGCGGGCGCAACCCCGACACCATCGTCGGTCCGGTCGTGACGACTACCGGCGACGTGTTCGGCGTCCTCTTTTTACTCATCGCCGTCAGAACCGTCCTCGCCGTCGCGGGGGTGTTCTGAGTGCCGACCGAGTGGACCGTCCGCGCCATCACGCGGGCGATGCTCCCGGTGTTGCTCGTGCTCACGCTCGTCGAACTCGGGAGCGGCCTCGTTCTCGGGAGCTTCGAGGCGCAACTGTTCCGCTACCCGTCGCTGCTCGTGCTCGTCCCCGTCACCATCGGGACCGCGGGGAACCTCGGGAGCGTCCTCGCGGCGCGACTGTCCACGTCGTTCCACCTCGGGACGCTCTCGTTTTCGCCCCGCGACGACGAACTCGCGGGCAACGCCGTCGCCACGCTCGCCCTCGCGGTGACGGTCTTCCCAGTCATCGGCGCGGGCGCGTGGGTCGCCACGCTCCTCGTCTCCGGCGACACGTCGCTGGCCCTCCAGAAGGTCGTCCTCGTCGCCTTATCGAGCGGGATCTCGCTGGCCGTCCTCGCGGTCGTCGTGACGTTTTCCGCGACGTACCTCGCCTATCGGTTCGGTCTCGACCCCGACGACGTGGTCATCCCCGTCGTCACCAACCTCTGCGACGTGCTGGGGGTCGTCGTCCTGTTCGGGGTGGCGCAGGTGCTCGTCTGACCCCGCTGCCCCCGACGTTCGAACGCCTCCCGCCGACCGACGCCGATTAGTTCGCTCGGCACCGACCGTCGGTCGTGCAGCCGTCGGCCGTCCTCCCGGTGCTGTTCGAGGTGCTTCCGCGAGTCGCGCGCATCGCCGCCTACATCGCCGTGGGCGTCTTCGCCGCGAACCTCGTCGTCGCCTTCGGCCTCGTCGAGCGCATCGCCGGTCTCTCGCGGTATCTGACGAGCCCCGCGAACCTCCCCGACGAGGTGGGGACGGCCATCGTCACCACCGCCGCCTCGACGACGGCGGGCTACGGGATGCTCGCGGAGTTCCGCGAGTCGGGCGTCCTCGACGACCGGGCGACGCTCGTCGCCGTCACCATCAACACGTTCTTCGGCTTCGTCCAGCACATCTTCACGTTCTACTGGCCGGTGCTCATCCCCATCCTCGGCCGCGAGGTCGGCTTCATGTACGTCGGCGCGCGGGCGGCCATCGCGCTCGCCATCACCGCGACCGGCGTCGTCGCCGGCGCGGTGCTCCTCGCGGACCGGAACACGACCCCGGTCGCGGTCACCGAGACCGACGGCTCGGGCGGCGCGGTGGATGCGGCCGATTCGGCCGCCGACGCGGGCGACTCCGGCGACGCGGCCGAAAGCGACGACTCGCTCCGCGAGACGGTCGACGACGCCGCCCGGAGCACCTGGAAGAAACTTCGGCGCATCGTCCCGCGGCTGGCGGTCGTTTACGTGGCCGTCACGCTCCTGCTTCGGACGACCGACCTCGAATCGTTCGCGGCGCTCGCCAGCCCGCTGACGAACCTCGTCGGCCTGCCGGGCGCGGCCGTCCCCGTCGTCGTCGCCTTCGCGTTCGACACGACGACCGGCGCGGCGACCATCGCGCCCGCCATCGGCGAGACGTTTACGCCGAGACAGGCCGTGGCGACGATGCTCATCGGCGGCATCATCTCCTTCGCCGTCTCGACGTTCAAGCGGTCGATTCCCTTCCAGTACGGCATCTGGGGCCCCGAGTTCGGGTCCAAGGTCATCGCCGTCAACACGGGGCTGAAAATCGTCTTCATCGCCGTCGCGGTGGCGCTGTTGGTCGCCTGAGTCGCAAGAAGCGTCCCCGCCGCAGTCGGCCGAGTTAGCGGTCGTTCGGGTCGACCGGCCGCCCCTCTTCGGTCGGCGGCGCGATGTAGTCGATGACCTCGTCGACGGAGGGGTCGCGGACGGTCACGTGCACTTCGATGTCACCGAGTTCGTCGGGGTTACCGACGGAGAAGTTGACGACGCCCTTGAACGCGGCCTGCTTTTTCAGCGCGAACGAGAAGCCGTCGTCGTCGCGGCGCTTTGCGAACTCGCGGCGGGCGGTGTCGAGGATGGCCTGCTCGTGGAGGCGTTCGGAGAAGCGCTCCAGCTCGTGGGCCTCGCCGACGAGCTGTCCGGGTTCGTGGTCGAGTTCGACGCCGGGGAAGATGTTCTCGACGGCGTCGCCGACGCGGTCGGTGACCTCGGTGTCGCGGACGGGCACCTCGATGCGGACGTCGACGCTGTAAATCATGCTCACGCGTCGGCCTCCGCGAGCGCTTCCGGCCCCTCTTCGAACAGCTTCGTGATGGTTTCGCGGTACTCAGCCAGCGTGCCGGTGTTCTGGATGACCACGTCGGCGCGGTCCATCGCGTCGCCCATCCCGAAGTCGAGTTCGCGGCGTTCGCGCTTTTTGAGCGCCTCTACGTCGGTGTCGCTGTCGTCGCGGTCGCGGTCGAGCAGGCGCTCGGCGCGCGTCTCGAACGGCGCTTCGACGCTCACGAGGACGAAGTCGTCGCCGAACGCCTCGCGGAAACGGTCGAGTTCGACGCCCGACCGAAGCCCGTCGACGAGCACCACGTCGTTCGATTCGAGGTGCTGTTCGACCATCGGCAGCGAGCGCGCCGCGATGGCGTCGTCGCCCTCCTCCTCGCGGAGCGCGGTCGCTATCTTCCCGTGGTCCGTCGCGGGGTCGAGGCCGCGCTTGCGACACTCCTCGCGGATGACGTCGCCCATCGTCACGACGGGTACGCCCGCGTTGCGGGCCACCTCGGCGAGCTCGCCCTTGCCGCTTCCCGGCAGGCCGACCGTCCCGATGACTCTCATAGCCGGTGTTACCGCGTTGGCGCTGTTAAAGCCTCCCTTCACGTCGCTCCGGGTGGCGGGTTTCGCCGGTTCCCTTCACCCCGCTCCACCTCACCTCGACCACCCCGCTGCTTTTCGCCTCGGCCCGCGTACTACGCCTATGTCTCAGCGCTCGTTCGTCGTCCGCGCCCTCTGGTTCGTCTTCGTCGGCTGGTGGGCGACGCCCGCCGTCGTCAACGTCGCGTGGTTCCTGAACGCGACCGTCATCGGCATCCCGCTCGGCGTCGCGCTCATCAACCTCGTGCCGACGGTGCTCTCGTTGAAGGAGCCGAAAACCCGGCTCGACCCCGACTCGGGCCGCGGCCAGCGGTCGGTCGTCGTCCGCGCCGTCTACTTCGTGTTCGTCGGCTGGTGGCTGAGCTGGGTCTGGGCGAACGTGGCGGTGCTGTTCACGCTCACCATCGTCGGCCTCCCGGTCGGCATCTGGATGCTCAACCGGCTCCCCGCGGTCACGTCGCTGTATCGGTTCGACGGGTAGAACCCGATTCGTTTTTCTTGCAGGGACGGTTTGTGGGCATCGAGGGCGCGTAGCTCAGTCGGACAGAGCGTCGGACTTCTAATCCGATGGTCGCGGGTTCGAATCCCGTCGCGCTCGCTCGGCCGGAGGCCTCGCTCGCGCGACGGACATCGCAAACGCTTCGCGTTTGCTCAATCCCGTCGCGCTCTTTTCGTTGCTGAAACCCCCGAGTGGTAGCGAGACGTGTGGGAACGCCACGCGCGGGATTCGAATCAGGGAGCAACTTGTTGCGACTGGGGTTCGAATCCCGCCGCGCTCGCTCGGCCGGAGGCCTCGCTCGCGCGACGGACATCGCAAACGCTTCGCGTTTGCTCAATCCCGTCGCGCTCTTTTCCTTGCGGTAGACCGCCGAGCGACGGCATCGGCGGCCCCACCTACTCCTGTCCTGAGCGGGTTCTGTTCTCGACGACTATGGGGCTTGACCTCGGATACGTGTGACCTACAAGTTAGGATGACAACATTTTTCGGTCGAGCGGCGCGAAACGCCCCGCATGGACGTTCTCGGCATCGTCGCCGCGGCGGTCGTCTTCGGCGTCGCCGCCTACAATCTCGTGACGAGCCTCGACGGCCGATTCGCGAGACTCCTGTTCGGGTGTCTGGGCGTCGTCGCCGCGACGCTCTACGTCATCGAACAGTTCGGACTCGCGGCGTCGCTCGGACTGAACGTCGCTCACGGCCTCCAATTCGTCGCGGCCCTGCTCGTGGTCTCGGCGCTGGTCGATTTCCTCGCCCGGCGCGCCGAGGCGGGCGATTCCGGGTCGTCGTGAACGCCGCGACTCCCCGTTCGGGGGACGGTTCGAACAGACGATAGACGACGCGGTCGTCCACGGCGACGCCGACATGGAGTCCGCGCTCCACGAGGGGCCGGTCCGGGTGCTCGTCAACGGCTGGGTCGAGGTGCCGGGCGGCCGGTATCTCTCCCCGCACGCGGTCCACCATATCGACGTGCGAGTTCCCGAGTGATGTCGAGTCTCAGACGACGGTCAACTCCCGACCGCAGTCGGGGCACTCGCCGTCGACGATAGTCACCGGCGCGTCGCAGTCCGGACAGAACTCGCGGTAACACGCCCTGTCTCCCATACGTACCGCTATCACGGGAACGGTGGTGAACGTTGGGGCGAACCGGAGCGCCGAGTGTCGGCCGGCCCGTCACTCGTCATCGACGTCTTTTCCCCGACCGGCGAAGTTCGCGCCGAGTTCGGCACCGTAGCGTCGGGCGTAGACGCCGGGGACCTCGAGGAGGTCGCTCGGCGCGCCGGATTCGACCACGACGCCGCCGTCGACGACGTGGACGCGGTCGGCGTCGCGGACGGCGGCCGCGCTATCGGTCGCCACGACGAGCGGGGCGTCCGGTCGCCGCATCGCGGCGAGGGTGGCGCGAAGCTGTGACGGGGCGGAACTGTGCGGCGCGCGGACGAGCGGGCCGGCTCCGTGGAGGAGCGGTCCCGCGAGCGCCGCCGCCTCGGAGATTCGGGGCGCGACGACGGCCAGAAGCGGCGGCCGATTCGCGGGCGTGGTCGCGTCCGAGTCGGCGTTGGTCGCCGGGCTCTCGGGTGGGGACATACGATGTGAGATTCGCTGGCACGGGAGATAAGTATAGAGCGGACACTGGCGTTTCACGAATCACATCGGATGATTCATAGTGCTTTGTCAACTTCTGTCACGAATCAGTTGTCGATACGCCCGCCGCCTCGGGGCGGTAGCCGACGGCGCGGCACGGGCGCTCGATTAACGGCGTCCAAACCGGCGCGTCCGCGGGCAAAGCAGCTGCTAACGGGTGTAAAGCCGCAAAAAACGTCGTGAATTTGGCCGAGCGAGTCGAGTCGATTCGAATCAGGGTGTGGGTGTATGGTGGCCTACTGGGACGCTCACATTGCGCCGCCCATGCCGCCCATACCGCCCATGCCACCCATGCCGCCGCCCATGCCGCCGGGTGCGCCGCCGTCGTCGTCGTCGCTGCCGGTCTGGCCACCGGAGAGGTCGCCAGCCGCGATGACGTCGTCGATGCGGAGAATCATGACTGCGGCTTCGGTCGCGGACTCGATAGCCTGGGTCTTGACGCGGAGGGGCTCCACGACGCCCTCTTCTTCCATGTCGATGACCTCGCCCGTGTAGGCGTCGAGGCCGGCTGCGAACTCGCCGCCGTCGTGGCGCGAGCGCAGGTCGACGAGGGAGTCGATGGGGTCGAGACCGGCGTTCTCGGCGAGGGTGCGCGGGATGATGTCCAGCGCCTCGGCGAACGCCTCGACGGCGAGCTGCTCGCGGCCGCCGACGGAGTCAGCGAACTCGCGGAGCTGCAGGGAGAGCTCCGTCTCGGGAGCGCCGCCGCCGGGGAGGACCTTGCCGTCTTCGAGCGTCGTGCGGACGACGCCGAGGGAGTCCTCGATGGCGCGTTCGAGCTCGTCGACGACGTGTTCCGTGCCACCGCGGAGGATGAGCGTGACGGACTTGGCGTCCTCGACGTCCTCGACGAAGATGCGCTCGTCGCCGCCGACGTCCTTCTGTCCGACGGAGCCGGCGAAGCCGAGGTCGTCGGCCTCGATGTCGTCGAGACTGCTGACGACGCGGCCGCCCGTCGCGCGGGCGAGACGCTTGAGGTCGGAGGACTTGGCGCGGCGGACCGCGAGGATGCCCTCCTTGGCGAGGTAGTGCTGCGCCATGTCGTCGATGCCGTCACCGACGAAGACGGCGTCAGCGCCGACCTCGACGAGTTGGTCGACCATCTCTTTCAGCTGCTTTTCTTCCTGGTCGAGGAACTGCTGAAGCTGGTCGGGGTCCGTGACGTTGACTTCCGCGTCGATTTCGGTCTCGCGGACTTCCAGCGCGTCGTCGAGGATGGCGATGTTCGCGTCCTCGACGGCGTAGGGCATGTTCTCGTCGACGCGTTCCTTGTCGACGATGACGCCCTCGACGAGTTCGGAGTTGTCGATGGTGCCGCCGACGACCTTCTCGATGGAGACGTTGTTCGTGTCGATGCCGTCGTCGTCCTTGACGGCCAGCACGGCGTCGACGACGAGTTCGGAGAGCAGGTCCTTCGCGGACTCCGCGCCCTTACCGGTCATCGCCGTTGCGGCGATCTTCGTGAGGGTCTCGCGGTCGTCCTCCGTGACCTCGATGGCGTTGTCCTCGAGGACTTCCTTGGCCTTCTCGGCGGCCTGGCGGTAGCCCTGCGCGATGGTCGTCGCGTGGACGTCGGAGTCGAGGAGGTCCTCGGCCTGGTCGAGGAGTTCACCGGCGTTGATGACGGCCGTCGTCGTGCCGTCTCCGACCTCGTCCTCCTGGGTCTCGGAGACTTCGACGATCATGTTGGCCGCGGGGTGGTCGATGTCCATCTCCTTGAGGATGGTGACGCCGTCGTTCGTGACGACGACCTGCCCGCCGGAGTCGACGAGCATCTTGTCCATCCCTTTGGGGCCGAGCGTCGTGCGTACGGCCTCTGCGACGGCCTTCCCGGCCGTGATGTTCATCGACTGCGCATCCTGTCCGGATGTGCGCTGGGAGTCTTCGCCCAGAATGATCATGGGCTGACCCTGCTGCATTCGCTGGCTCATAGTCATCGCCTGATTGTTTGTGATTCTATAAAAAAGCTTCGTTTATTGGTATGCCAAAACGCAACACTGTGGGGTGGTCGAGACCCGGAGACGGCGGTCGATTTCGGCGGTTTATCTGTGGCTTTCGCCGGGCGGTCTCGCCAGTCCCGAAGCGGGTGCGGTGAAAAGACGATGCGGGCGAGTGCCGTGTCGCGTCGGGGTGGACTCGTCGGCGGTGGCGTCTCAGTTGTTCTGTCGGACGTTGAAGCCCTGGGTCAGTTCGTTGTGCTTCCGTTCGAGGAAGGAGTACACCGCGCCGTGGGGGGCACCGTCGAGAATCATCTCGACGGCCCGGCGGACGACCTCGACCTCTTCGGGCTGGCCGATGATGCCGAGCGTCGTGCCGTAGATGACTACGTCGGCCCCCGTCAGCTCCTCCATGAGCTCGCGGGTGCGGCCGTTCTCGCCGATGAGGCGGCCCTTCTGCCGCCGCATGTCGTTTTTGTTTCGGGTGTGCCGGTCGATATCGATGAGTTCGAACATCATCATGTCGTCGTCGAGGAGCGCCATCGCGTCCTCCGGGGCGAAGCCGCGGCCGACCGCTCGAACCACGTCGGGAGCGACCATGCCGAGTACGGGGTCGCCGACGCTGTCGATGGCGACGCTGCCGTTCTCCGAGTCCACGTCGAGTCGGACTTCCGCGCGACTCTCTATCTCTCGGAGCGTCGAGCCACCTTCGCCGATGAGAACACCGATACGGTCCTGCGGCACCTTGACGTGCTGCATATCACCCGATACCCGTCGGAGTGGTTTAAGCGTTCGCTCGGCGGGTCGCCGCGTGTCTCGGTCGCACACCCGTCTCGCGGCGGGTCTGGGTTGCTACTCGTCTCCGTCTCCGTCCTCGCCCTCGTCGCCCGTGACGAACTCGTACAGCGAGTCGCCGTCGGCGTCGGCCCCCTGCCGCCGGAAGAAGTTGGCCACGTTGCGGCAGTCCCGCCGGAGGAACTCCTCGGCGTTGGGGTGGTGGACCGTGACGGCCTGTCCGAGGTCGATGACGACGAGTTCGCCGTCGTGGATGATGAGGTTGTACTCCGAGAGGTCGCCGTGGACGAGGCCGGCGCGGTGGAGCCGACGCATGTACTCGCGGACGACTTCGTAGGCTGTCTGGGGGTTCTCGACGCGCACCTCCGAGAGCCGCCGCGCCCGGTCGTCGACGACGCCGACGAGCTCCATCACGAGGACGTTCCGCTGGACCGCGATGGGCTTCGGCACGCGGACGCCGGCGCGCTGGGCGCGTTCGAGGTTGGCGAACTCCTTTCTGACCCACGCGCGGACGACCTGTCCCTTGTCGTGGCCGATGTTCTCGAAGCGCGGGTCGCCTTCGAGATAGTCGCGCATGTGCCGGAAGTCGGAGGCGTTGATGCGGTATATCTTGACCGCCACGTCCGCGTCGTCGCCGCCGAGCGCCTCGAAGACGTTGGCCTCCTTGCCCGTCGAAATCGGCCCGCCGAACGCGTCGATGTGCCCGTCTTGGACGAGTTTGTAGATGGCGGCGAACGTCGCGTCGTCGAACACCGACTGCTCGACTTTGAACTGGTCGGCGTCTTTCAACCGCATCCGGAACTCGTCGAAGTCGCGGTCCTTGCGGCGCGCGATGCGGTCCGCCTCGTCGTCGGAGACGTCTATCTCCTCCCACTCGTCGCCGAACGCTTCGCCCTCCTGGGGTTCGACCATGCCGAACTCGTCAGTCATTGGACTAGGGCTACGAGAGGCGAGATGAAAAGGGCACAGGCTCCGGGTTCGGCGTCTTCGGGGAACAAACAACAAACGGCGCGCCGTCTCGGACGTGCGCGTTACTGGATGTGACCTTCGCGGCGGAGCTGGTCGGCTTCGGACTTCTCGTAGCGCCAGCTCACGTCGGCCTTCTCGTCCTGCCAGTCCCACGGCTCGACGAGCACCACGTCGTCCTCTCGAATCCAGATTCGCTTCTGCATCCGTCCGGGAATGCGAGCGGTCCGCTCGACGCCGTCGGCACAGCGGACGCGAATACGATTGGCCCCGAGCATGTTCGTCACGACGGCGAACACTTCGTCGTCGTTCGGCATTCGAAGGTCTCGGCGGCTCTCGTTCTCGTCGTCGCTCATGCGCGAGCGTTCGACGTGGGCATGGTTAAATCCGCCGACGTTCGGCCGGTAGGAAGCGTCCGACGGAACGACGCGTTTAGGGCGGTCCCGAAACGCCGTCGTGGTATGCTCGACAAACTCGGTACGAAGGGTATCGCCGGCGTCGTCTCGCTGCTCTTGGGTATCGGTATCGTCGCCTCTCAGGCCCCCGTCGTCGCGGCGGGCCTCGCGTTCGTCGTCGCCGGGCTCGGCCTCGTCGCCGGCGGCCTCGCCGAGGGCGTCATGAAGATGTTCGGGATGGCCTGACGGGCCTTCGACTCCGGCCCTCGGCTCACAGCGATTCGCGGAGGAACGAGAACACCCGTTTTCGCACCGCGGGATAGTGGTACGACGAGTGCAAGAAGACGTGGTCGGCCGCGTCGACGGCGTCGTACTCGACCTGTGTTCCGGCCCCTTCGAGCGCGTCCGCCAACCGGGCGCTCTGGTCCGGTGCGACGACCGAGTCCTCGCTCCCGTGGAGCAACAGCGTCGGCGGCGCGTCGGCATCGGCGTCGGTGTCGTCATCCACGTAGGTAATCGGCGAACACCGGCGCAACTCGGCGGCCGACGGCCGGTTCTCGAACAGCGGCAGCGACTCGCCGGCGTGCTCGTGGTCGTCGGCTCGGAGGTCATAGACGCCGGAGACCCCGACCGCGGCGTCGATATCTGTCCGGCGACCGAACTCGCCGTCCGAAAGCGCCGCCAGTAACGCGAGGTGCGCCCCCGCGGAGTGACCGACGACGGCGACGGCGTCCGTGTCGATTCCGAACTCGTCGGCGCGGTCCGTCAGCCAGTCGATGCCCTCGCACACGTCTTCGATTTGCGCGGGGAACGGCGCTTCGTGCCCGAGTCGGTACGACACCTCGGCCGCGACGAACCCCCCGTCGGCGGCGTCGAGCGCCCAGCGGGCGAACTGGCCGGTCGAACCGGTCTCCCACGCGCCGCCGTAGACGTAGACGACGAGCGGCCGGGTCGGTTCGGCCGCCGGCGACGCTGTCGTTTCGGCTATCTCGGTCGCTGCGGGCGATTCGGGGCAGTACACGTCCGCGGTCAGCGTGCGCTCCTCGCGGTCTGCGACGGTTCGGTTTCGATGAACGAGAACGTCGGAAGGGCGGGGCATACCGAGTCGTCGGGTCGGCAGCTTCTATCGGTTTGGGAGACGGCGAGTAGCGGGTCGTCGAGAAGGGGTGAACTACCGGCGGGGCGCGGCGATTACTCGGCTATCTTCGCGCGACCCGGCTCGATGAGTTCGTCGAGGTAGTCCGCGAGCGCGCCCTTCGCGTCGGCCGGGTGGAGTTCGCCGGATTCGAGATCGGCCTCCAGCGTCTCGTAGTCGTCGTAGTCGAGGTTCCCGCCGTACTGTTCGGGGCGCTCGACGACGACCCGCTCGAAGCGCGGGAAGACGTGGTACTCGAAAATCTGGAGGACGGGGTTCTCGCGCTCCTCGCCCTCGTCGGTCGGCTCGGGGTCGGCCGTCGGCGGGCAGAACGCGCCGTTGACCTTGTCTTCGATGTCCTCCGTGGAGTCCTCCATCGAGATGGTGACGCCCTCGGAGGAGGACATCTTGCCGATGCCCGTCCCGAGGTCCGCGATGAGCGGCGTGTGCATGCAGGTCGGCGACTCCTCGCCGATGCTCGGGAGCGTGTCGCGGGCGAGCATGTGGACCTTGCGCTGTTCCATCCCGCCGATGGCGAGGTCCACGTCGAGGTAGACGATGTCGAGCGCCTGCATGATGGGGTAGACCGCCTGCGCGACGGTGACGCCGTCGCCGCTTTTGATTTCGGCCATGGCGCGCTCGGCGCGCGAGAGCGTCGTCTCCAGTTCGACCGCGTGCAGGTCGAGGACGTAGCTCTCGTCGAGCTGGTACTCCGAGCCGAGGACGAACTCCGTCTGGCTCTCGTCGAGGCCGTAGGCGATGAACTGCGCTTTCATCCGCTCGGCCGTCTCGCGAATCTCCTCGAACGTGCCCTTCCCGTTGAGGTAGGCGTGTACGTCCGCCAGCAGCACGACGACTTCGAAGCCCGCCGCTTGGAGGTCGATGAGCTTGTTGGCGGTGAGCATGTGACCGATGTGGAGGACGCCGGAGGGCTCGTAGCCCACGTACGCTCGCTTGCCCTCGGGGTCGTCGGCCAGCGCGCGCACTTCGTCCTCCGTGACCACTTCGGAGGCGTTCCGAGTGATCAGGTCGTATGCGTCCATACACGTCCGGTGTCGGGGACGTGGCATATGACTTCTGGAAGCCGCCCGCGGGCGAAACGGACAACACCCACCGGTCCCAACTCCGGGTGATGTCCGACTCAGGAACCACGACGCGTGCGCCCGTCATCATCTTCGCCGCGCTCATCCTCGTCGTCTTCGGCCTGCTCGCGGTCATGTGGGCGTCGGTCCGCGGCGGCCACCTCCTCCCGCACATCCTCGGCTTCGCCGTCTACTTTCTCGCGTTCCACGTCTACCTGCCGTACCGAGTCCACAAGGACGCGACGCTCAAGGGGCGAAACGCGACGTTCTGGGCCGTCATCGCCTTCTTACTGCCGCTCGTCGGCGCGGCGCTGTACTTCGTGGTCGCCGTCGTCGGCCACGACGCGACCGACTAATCCCTCGCTTCGACGCTATCCGCGCCGGTTCTCGGCGCGGTGTTCGGAGATAATCTGGTCGACCATCTCCTCGCGCTGTTCCTTCTGCCGTTCTTCCGCCCGGTCTTCCCAGTCGGAAATTGCAGATTCGACTTCGGACTCCTTCGCCACGGCGAGTTCGTCTATCTCCTGAATCGTCACGCCGCCGGCGGGTGCGACCGGCACGTCGGCCTCGAACAGCACCTCGTCTGCGGCCTCCGAGAGGTTGCCCGACCGGAGGACGACCTTGGGGTCGAACTCGGCGAGGCGCTCGGCGGTCGTCCGCCCCGCCCCGCTGGCGTCGCGGAGGTAGACCACGTCGCCCGCGGCGATGCCGTACTCCTCGACGGTGTGGTCGAGCGCGCCGTTGGTGAACTGCTCGACGATTTTGACGGGCACGAGATTTCCGCCGGATTCGTTCGCTTCGCTCTCTCTTCCGGCGACTTCCCACTCGCTGTCGCTCGTGAAAATCCCGTTCGTGTTCACGTCCGCGAAGTTCGAGTGGTCGAGCTTCCACAGCGACTTCAGCTGGTCGAGCTTGTCTGCGAGCTCCGCCTTGTCGGATTCGAGCGATTCGACTTTCCGCTCTAACCGACCGTTCTCGCGTTCCAGTCGGGTGACTTCGCGGCGCTCGCGGGCCTCGCGACGCTCCTCGCGGCGGGCGTCGGAGAGTTCCTCCTTGTACTCCTCGATGGTCTCGTCTTTCTCCTCGATGGTCGACTTCAGGTCCCCGACGTGCGATTCGAGGCGCTCGACCCGCGACCGCAACTCCCGAATCTCGCGTTCTTCGGGCGTGAGTTCGGGTTCCTCGTGAGCCTCCTCGTCGGCGTCGTCGGGGTCGCCCCCGTCGCCGTCGTCGGCCATCTCGCGGAGAACGGCCTCGACCGACTCCTCGCTGACGAGGACGCGGGCGATGACCTCCTCGCGGTCCACGTCGGCGGGCACCTTCCGGGAGATGCGCTCGAACTGGTCTTCGTGGTCGTCGAAGGCGAACAGCGCCGCGGCGAGGGCGTCGCGCTCGTGGTCGTTCTCGTAGTCGACCTCGCGGGTTCGGTGGAGCTTCTCGTCCACGGGGATGTCGCTCGCGGGGGCCCAGCCGGCGGCGTCGAAGCTCCGGCGGAACTTCTCGACCGTCTCGGGCATCGGCTGCACGTCGGCGGCGACGAGACTCGGTCGCCCGCGCTCGATGAGCCACTCGATGACGGCGGCGGTGTCGGCGGTGCGCGTCGAGTGCACGTCGAGGACGCGCCCGTCGAGGCCGACGACGGCGACGGCGGTGGTCGTGCCGGGGTCGATGCCGACGATGACGCGGTCGCGGCGCTTCACGAGCGGTTCGAACTCGATGCCGTCGCGGCGCTCGCGCTCGATTTCGACGCGGGTGTCGCCCGAGCGGTGGCTGGACACGGGGATGTCCTCGGGCCGCCCTTCGACGGTAAACAGCGCCTGCGAGTAGCCGCCGTACTTCTCGGTCACGTCCCGTTCGTAGTCGAGGTTGGCCTCCTTCAGCGAGGACTCGACCTCGCGGGACTGCTGTTTGACCGACCCGTGGATGCGGCGCGTGTAGCGGTCCTGACTCCACCCGCCCTTACCCGTCGAGCGGCCGCGAGAGACCTTCACGGTCGTCGTGTTCTCGAATGCGGCGACCTCGTAGCCGACGTTGGCGAGGGCGAGCCGGGCCGCGGCCTCGGCCTCCTTCATCGGGTCTTTGCCGTAGGGGACGCCGTGGCGCGAGGCGACCCGCGAGAGCGGTTCCGGTCGCTCCGCGCCGGTCACTTGCACCAACTGCGTCCCGTGGGGGAGCCACCGCAGGAAGCGGACTAAATCGTCCTTGTCGGTCGCCAACTCGTACATGTTGTCCGTGGCGACGACGCGCGGTTCGTCGCGCTCGATGAGGCGGCGTAACTTGCGGAAGGAGACCACGTCTCGTTCGATTCGGACCTCGTCTGACTCGGTGTCTCGGGTGTCCAACACGACCAGCGCGTACGACGGCGAGTCGCCGCGGATATCGCCGCTCTGGATGTCGACGCCGAAGACGACCGAGTCGAGCGCACTCGTCCGGTCGTTCACGACGGCGACTAGGGTCGCGCCGAATATATACTCCACGCCGGTTGCGGATACCGACTCGCCTCGGGTGTCGCGTTTGCCCGTCTCGGCCGACGACGCCGTTGCCACCGACGACACCGCCGCCGGGACCCGCGATTGACACGAAACAAACAAGTTTCGGCTATTTGAAAGTAGAGTGATAAGTTCTGACATCCCCGACCCGCCGTCGGTGACCTCCCGGTCGCTGACGCGCATCGCCCTCATCGGTGTCGTCGCCCTCCTCCTTATCGCCGCCCCAATCGCCGGGGTCCTCGCGTGGGAACCCGTCGAGGAAGGGAACGTCAAGGTGGTCAAGAAGTGGGGCGCGACCACCGGCACCGTCTTCGAACCCGGCGCGCACTTCGTCAACCCCGTCTCGCAGTCGACCTCGTCGCTGTCGGTGCGACCGCAGTCGTACACGATGTCGTCGTCGACGAGCGAAGGCGACAGGCGCGGCGACGACGCCATCACCGTCCTGAGCGAAGACGGCCTCCGGACGGACATCGATGTGACCGTCCGCTACCGAATCGACGCCGGACAGGCGGTCGAGTTCTACCGCAACTACCGGACGCTCGCCACCGCCGAAGAGCGCCTGATTCGCCCGTCGATTCGGTCGGTGCTCCGGACCGAAGCGGGCCGACTGCCCGTCACCGTCATCTACACCGGCGAGAGTCAGACCCAGTTGAAGGCCGCCGCCGAGCGTGAACTCGCCGAGGAGTTCGCCGACGACGGCCTCATCCTCGAAGCGGTGCAGGTCCGCAACGTCGAACTCCCCGCCGAGTACGCGCAGGCGGTCGAACAGAAGGAAATCACCGAACAGCGCCGCCAGCAGAAGCAGGACGAACTCGCCGTCGAGGAACTCGAAGCCGAGCGCAAGCGCATCGAGGCGCAGGGGCAGGCGGACGCCAACCGCATCCTCGCGGAGTCGCTGTCCGACGAGGTGCTGGCCCAGAAGTACATCGGGAAACTCGACGAGACGGACACCGTCTACATCCCGGTCGGCGACGGCGGCTACCCGCAGTTCGTCCGGTCGCTCGATAGTGACGGGTCGTCCTCGTCGGGTTCGTCCGCCGGTTCGTCGTCGGACACTACCTCGGCGTCGTCGAGGTCGTCGACCTCGTCCGGCTCCGAAAACGAGACGAGCAACTGACGCCGTCGATGCGTCTCCTCCGTGAACTGGCCGTCGCGGTCGCGTTGCTGGTCATCGTCGGCGTCCTCGCGCGCTCCGGTGTCGGCCGGTTCGTCCTGCCGGTCGTCGGCCTCGCGGTCGCCGCGGCGCTCGTGGCGCTCCTCGCAACACAGTCGGCGTACCCACGGACGGCCGTCGGCCCGCGGACGAGAATCATCGAATCGGCCGCCCAGTCCGCGGACGCCGCCTGCGTCGAGTGCGGGTCGCCCGCGACGGCGCGCCGGCGCTACGTCCGCGAGTGGGTCGTCCTCGGGGTTCCCGTCGTCCTCCTCGACGACGGCGAGAACCCGGTCTGCGACGCCCACCGCGACTGACCCGACCTCGTCTTTCGGCTCGATGGCCCGTTCAGCGGCCGCTCAGACGAGCCTGCCCGTCGAGACGAACTCGACGCGCCCGCCGACGCGGACCGCCACCTCGTCGCCGCGGTCCTCGGCTTCGAGGTGGAGTTGGGACGGTCGGCCCATCTCGTAGCCCTGCTCGACCGTGACCTCGATTTCGTCGTCTCCGAAGTAGCGATGGCGGGCGAGGTAGCCAGCGAAACAGCCGTTCGCGCTCCCGGTTGCGGGGTCCTCGGTGACGCCGTGGCCGGGCGCGTACATCCGCGCCGCGAAGTCGTTCGCGTCGTCGCGGGGGTCCGGACAGAACAGAAAGAGGTTCTCGACGCCCACGTCGTCGAAGAACGACCGGTACGCCGGGGTAAACACCTCGCTCCGGGCGAGCGCGTCGCGGTCGCGGAGCGGAATCATCACCGCCGGGAGGCCGGTCGAGACGACCTGTATCGGCCAGTCGGCGTCGAAGTCGTTCGCGTCGAGCGACAGCACCTCCGCGAGCGTCTCGCGGTCGAGTTCCGCGCCGAACCTCGGCGCGTTCTGCGTCATCCAGTACTGCTCGCTGTCGCTTCCGTCGCCCCGGACCTCGACCGAAATCGGACCGACGCCGAGGTTCAGCGTCACCTCGTCGCCCGCGCCGAAGTGGTCGCGGAGGACGGCGGCCGTCCCGAGCGTCGGGTGTCCGGCGAACGGAATCTCGCCGTCCGGCGTGAAGATGCGAACGTCGTAGCCATCGTCGGGCGACCCGCCCTCGATGAACGTCGTCTCCGAGTAGTTCATCTCGTTGGCGAGCGCGGCCATCTGCTCGGAACGCAGCGCGTCCGCGTCCTCGAAGACGGCGAGTTGGTTGCCGGCGTACTTCGCCGTGGCGAACGCGTCGACGGTGTGGAAGGCGTTCTGCGGCACATCGACGGGTGCGCGCGGGCGAGGGAAAAGCGTACCCGTACCGCGGCCCCCGGACTACTCCCCGGTCTCCGCCCCGCCGCCGTCGCTGTCGGCGTACGGGACCTCCAGTTTCTGGCCGTCCTCGGCGACGAACGCCTCGCCGTCGTACACCTCGCGGGCCTGTTCGAGAAGCGGGCTCGGGTCGGCGGCGTACCGGGCGGAGATGTGCGTCAGCGCGAACCGCCGCACGTCTGCGTCGCGGGCGACGCGGGCGGCCTCCCGCGCGGTCGAGTGCGCGGTCTGTTTCGCCCGCTCGGCCTCCTCGTCGGTGAACGTCGCGTCGTGGACGAGCAGGTCGGCGTCGCAGGCGACCTCGACGGTCGAGTTGAGCGGGCGGGTGTCGCCGGTGTAGACGACGGTTCTGCCGGGTCGGGGGTCACCGACCACCTGCTCGGAGCGCACGACGGTTCCGTCTTCGAGTTCCACGTCCTCGCCGGCGTGGAGGCGGCCGAACGCCGGGCCGACGGGGACGCCGAGTTCCTCGGCCTTCTCGCGGTCGAACCGGCCGGGGCGGTCGTCCTCGACGAGGGCGTAGCCGACCGAGGCGGTCCGGTGTTCGGTGTCGAACGCGCGGACCTCGTAGTCGTCGGCGCGGTAGGCGACGTTCCCCGGTCGGACCTCGTGGACGGAGACGTGGAAACCGGGCTGGTAGCCGCCGGCGTGGACGAGTTGTTCGAGGTGACCTTTGCTCCCCGGCGGGCCGTGGATGGCAAGCGAGTCGTCGCGGTCGTTGAAGTCGAGCGTCTGAATCAGCCCGGGGATGCCGAGGATGTGGTCGCCGTGGAGGTGGGTGACGAACAGGTGGCTGACGCCGAACCCGGTCCCGTAGCGCATCATCTGGCGTTGGGTGCCCTCCCCGCAATCGAACAACAGGCGCTCGCCGTCGCGGTTCACGAGGAACGCGCTCGGCGCACGCGCCGTGGTGGGGACGGCCCCGCCGGTCCCGAGGAAGGTCGCGCGCATGGACATGCACCACGATGATAGCGGCGGGACTAAACGTGCGTCGAATCCGTCGCGGCCGCTCGCCGCCCCGAGGCGGTGCGGCCCCCCGACGCCCCGGACCGACCGATTCTTACCCGACCGTCTGCTACCGGAGTCCAATGGACGCGCCGCTGTGGACCGAGACGCACGCGCCGGGGCTCGACGACCTCCCACAGCCGGAGGTCCGCGACCGCCTCCGACGCGCCGTGGACGAACCGATGAACCTCGTCGTGCAGGGCCCGCCGGGCGTCGGCAAGACCGCCGCCGTCCGCGCGCTGGCCCGTGAGGCGCACGCGGACCCCGAAAACGACCTCATCGAACTCAACGTCGCGGACTTCTTCAACCGGACGAAAAAGCAGATTCGCGCCGACCCGCGGTTCGAGCAGTTCCTCGACGGCCGCAGTCGCATGGCGAAACGCGACATGATAAACCGCGTGCTCAAGGAGTCCGCCGGCTACGCCCCGATGTCAGGCGAGTACAAGACCATCGTCCTCGACAACGCCGAATCAATCCGCGAGGACTTCCAGCAGGCGCTCCGCCGCGTGATGGAACAGCACCACCGGACCACGCAGTTCGTCATCACCACGCGCCAGCCCTCGAAGCTCATCCCGCCGATTCGCTCGCGGTGTTTCCCGGTTCCCATGCCCGCGCCCGACGACGAGGCGCTCGAAGCGCTTCTCGCCGACATCCTCGACGCCGAGGGCGTCGACTACGACGCCGGCGGCCTCCAGTTCCTCACCGACGCCTCGAACGGCAACGTCCGAAAAGCCGTGCTTTCGGCCCAGCGGACGGCCACCGAGGCCGACGAGGTCACCATGTCCACGGTCCACGCCGCCCTCGGCGACGTGGGCTTCGACGACGAGCTGAAGACGCTCCTCATCAACGCCCGCGAGGGCGACATCAAGGACGCCCGCAAGACCCTCACGACGCTCCTCGACGACGAGGGCTACGAGGGACAGGAGCTCCTGGCTGACATCCTCCGCGTCGCCGACTCGACCCCCGAGCGCTTCGCCGACGGCGAACTCGCCCGCCTGCACGAACTCGCGGGGCAGGTCGACCTCGACATCTCGACGGGCATCGACGACCGCCTGCACATAACCCACCTCCTCACGAGTTGGGGCGCGGACGTCCGCGGCGAGGCATAATGCGGTTCGCACCCGGCTACCGACGGTTCGCACTCCCCGCCTTCGTCGGCGCGGCGGTCGCGGCGGTCGTCTTCCCGCCCCTCGGGGCCGTGCTGCTCGCGGTCGGCGCGTTCGTCCTCTGGTTCTTCCGGGACCCCGAGCGCTCGCCGCCCGACGAACCGGGCGTCGTCGCCCCCGCCGACGGGCGCGTCTCCGTGATTCGCGTCGAGGACGGGCGCGTCCGCGTGGGCGTGTTCATGAACGTCACCGACGTGCACGTCAACCGCGCGCCCGTCTCCGGTTCGGTCCGAACCGTCACCCACCGCCCCGGCGCGCACAAACCGGCGTTCTCGAAGGACTCCGACCGCAACGAGCGCGTCGATATCGAACTCGACACCGACGCGGGCGACCACGAAGTGTCGCTCATCGCCGGCGCGTTCGCCCGGCGGATTCACTCGTACGTCGCGCCCGGCGACGAACTCGTCCGCGGCCAGAAACTCGGCCACATCGACTTCGGCTCGCGGGCCGACGTGCTGTTACCACCGGAGTTCGGCTCCGAAGACGTGGTCGTCGAGAAGGGTGAGTCGGTGCGGGCGGGCGAGACGGTGTTGGCGCGGCGGGAGTGAGCGTCGCTGTCGGCGTTGGCCGTCTCGCCCACCTTGCTGTTCTGTTCGACGGTGAGCCTCGGGAACGCCTCGCAGCCCATCGGTGATAGATACACAAACCAGTAGCACCTCGGCCCTCGACTGGGCAAATATTGTTCCCCTGGCCATATTTATCCTAAATGTCTCGAATATGTCGCTAAAGATGTGTGAATACCCACTTGGTCATTCCGACACGAACGCGTCCGTTCGGTGTGTGTCGCTATGACCGGCGAGTTCGTTCCCGGTGAGGTCATCACCGCCGACGGGACCATCACGCTGAACGAGGGGCGAGAGACGGCCGAGGTGACGGTGGGGAACACCGGCGACCGGCCGATACAGGTCGGCTCTCACTTCCATTTCTTCGAGGCGAACGCCGCGCTGTCGTTCGACCGCGAGGCGGCCTACGGGATGCGGCTGAACATCCCCGCGGGGACCGCGGTCCGGTTCGAACCCGGCGACCAAACGTCGGTCGAACTGGTCGCTATCGGCGGCAAGCGCCGAGCCCACGGGATGAACGGGATGGTCAACGGCAGCGTCGACACCGACCCGAGCGCCGCCGTCGAGCGCCTGCGCGCGGCCGGGTTCGCTGACACCGGCGCTCCCGACGACGAACACGGCACCGCGGAGGGGTCGAGCGAATGACGAAGGACATCGACCGCGAGGCCTACGCCGACCTGTACGGCCCCTCGGAGGGCGACCGCGTCCGACTGGCCGACACCGAACTGTTCGCCGAGGTCGAGACGGACCTCCGGACGCACGGCGACGAGGCCGTCTTCGGCGGCGGGAAGACGCTCCGCGACGGTCTGGGGATGGCCCCCGACGTGACCCAAGCAGACGGGGCGCTGGACTGGGTCATCACGAACGCGACCGTCATCGACCCGGTTCTCGGCGTCGTCGCCGGCGACATCGGCATCCGCGACGGCGACATCGTCGGCGTCGGCAAGGCGGGCAACCCCGACACGATGGACGGCGTGGACATGGTCGTCGGCCCGGCGACCGACGTCTACCCGGCCGAGGGGAAGATTGCGACCGCCGGCGCGCTCGACATCCACGTTCACTGGAACTCCGCGCAACTGCACGAACACGGGCTGGCGTCCGGCATCACGACGATGCTCGGCGGCGGCTACGGCGGCGGCGCGACGACCTGCACGACCGGCCCGCAGAACATCAAGCGGTTCCTCCAAGCCGCCGAGGCGTGGCCCGTCAACGTCGGCTTCTACGGCAAGGGGAACGCGTCCACGCCCGAACCCCTCATCGAGCAGGTCGAAGCCGGCGCGTGCGCGCTCAAACTGCACGAGGACTGGGGGTCGATGCCCGCGGCAATCGACACCTGCCTCGACGTGGCCGAAGACGAGGACGTACAGGTGTGTATGCACACGGACACGCTGAACGAGGCCGGCTTCGTCGAGAACACGTTCGCGGCCGTCGACGGCCGGACGATGCACCTGTTCCACATCGAGGGCGCGGGCGGCGGTCACGCCCCCGACATCATGGAACTGGTTGGCGAGCCGAACATGCTCCCGTCGTCGACGAACCCCTCGATGCCGTACACGGACAACACGTTCGACGAGCACCTCGACATGGTGATGGTGTGTCACCATCTCAACCCCGACGTGCCCGAGGACGTGGCGTTCGCGGAATCGCGGGTGCGCGCCGAGACCATCGCCGCCGAGGACGTGCTCCACGACATGGGCGCGATTTCGATGATGACGACCGACTCGCAGGCGATGGGTCGGCAGGCCGAACTCGTCTCGCGGACGTGGCAGGCCGCCTCGAAGATGAAGTCCCAACGCGGGCCGCTCCCCGAAGACGAGGGGACCGGCGCGGACAACCACCGCATCAAGCGCTACCTGGCGAAGTACACCATCAATCCCGCGATATCCGCGGGTATCGACGACTACGTCGGCACGCTCGAACCCGGCAAACTCGCGGACGTGGTGCTGTGGGACCCCGCGTTCTTCGGCGTCAAGCCGGCGATGATATTCAAAGGCGGCTTCCCCGTCCACTCGGAGATGGGCGAGGCCAACGGCTCGTTGATGACGTGCGAACCGATTCTCCAGCGCCAGCGGGCCGGCGCGGACGGCAAGGCCAAACACGGCCTCTCGCTGTCGTTCGTCTCCCCGGCCGCCGCCGACAACGACGTCGGCGAGGCGTACGGCCTCGACTCGCGGGTCGTCCCGGTGGGCGGCACGCGCACGCCCGGCAAGGAGGACATGCTGTACAACGACTACTGCCCCGACGACATCGACGTCGACCCCGAGACGTTCGAGGTCGAAGTCGACGGCGAACTCGTCACCTGCGAACCGGCTTCCGAACTCCCCCTCGCACAGCGGTACACGCTATGAAACTCACCCCGAAAGAACAGGAACGGCTCACGGTCTTCACCGCCGCAGAGGTCGCTCGACGCCGCAAGGAGCGCGGCGTCCCGCTGAACCACCCCGAAGCGGTCGCGTACATCACCGACTGGTGTATCGAGCGCGGCCGGGACGGACAGTCCGTCGCCGAGATTCGCTCCGGGGCGTCGCAGTTGCTCGGCCGCGAGGATGTCATGGACGGCGTCCCCGAGATGATTGACATGATTCAGGTCGAACCGATGTTCCCCGACGGCACCAAGCTCGTCACCGTCCACGACCCCATCAGGTCCGACAGCGTCGGCACCGCCGATTCGACGGCGGACGCGGCGACCGACGGGGGCGACACAGACGACATCGACACGAGCGGGGGTGACGACGCGTGAGCCTCACGCACCGCGACGTGGCGACGGTCGGTATCGGCGGGCCCGTGGGATCGGGCAAGACGTCGCTTCTGACCGAACTCGTGCCGCAGCTTCGCGAACGGGGGTTGAACGTCGGCGTCATCGCCAACGACATCCTCACGCAGGAAGACGCCGACGTGTTGCGCGAGCGGTTCGCCGGGGTCGTCCCCGAGAGCCTCGTCGCGGGCGTCGAGACCGGCGCGTGCCCGCACACGGGCATCCGGGAGGACCCGTCGATGAACCTCCAGCAGATAGACGACTTCCTCGCGGACCACCCCGAGCTAGATATCGTGCTGATAGAGAGCGGCGGCGACAACCTCGCGGCGACGTTCAACCCCGAGCTCGCGGACTACTCGCTGTACGTCATCAGCGTCGCGGAGGGCGACGACATCCCGCGGAAGCGCGGCCCCGGCGTCGTCGACTGCGACCTGCTCGTCATCAACAAGACCGACCTCGCGCCGCACGTCGACGCCGACCTCGACGTGATGGAGCGGGACGCGAAGGCGGTCCGAAGCGGGCCGTTCGTCTTCACCGACTGTCGTTCTCAGACGGGCATCGAGGAGGTGCTGACGCACGTTCGCGAAGGGGTGCTGTTCGCCTGATGGCCGCCGACTCGCCCCCGCCGTCGTTCGAACGGTACGCGGCGGAGCCCGTCCCGCAGGCGGCGGTCGGCGCACCGGGAAAAGACGGCGTCCTCGAACTGACGTTCGAGCGGACCAGCCGCGGGACGGCGCTCGTCCACGACTACGCGACCGTGCCGTTCCATATTTCGGGAACGCTCGGCCACGACCCGCACCCCGAGGCAGAGACGGTGTTCGTCCAGTCGCCGACCGGCGGCGTCGCCCAAGGCGACCGCCACGACCTGACCATCGCGGTCGAAGCCGACGCAATCGCGCACGTCTCGACGCAGAGTTCGACGAAGGTGCAGACGATGGAGCGCAACTACGCCGGCGTCGACACCGCGCTGTCGGTCGCCGCCGGCGGCCACCTCGACTACGTGCCGGAGCCGACGATTCTCCACGCGGACGCCCGGTACACGCAAGACCTGCGTCTCGACGTCGCAGACGGCGCGACGGCTATCGTCGGCGACGTGGTCGTCTCGGGGCGACTCGCCCGCGGCGAGCGGTTCGAGTTCGACCGCTATCGCTCTCGACTGCGCGCGACCGGCCCGGACGGCCTCCTGTTCGAGGACGCCACGCATCTCGCGCCCGACGAGTCGGACCCGAGCGCGCCGGGACTCCTCGGTGAGCACGCGGTCTACGGGACCCTGTTCGTCGTCGCGCCGGGCCGAGACGCGGCCTCGTTGAGCGACGACCTCCACGAGGCGGTCGCGGCTACCGACGCCCGCGCCGGCGCGACCGAACTGCCGAACGACGCCGGTGTCGCGGTTCGCGCGCTCGGTGACTGCGCGGACACCGTCCGGACCGCGTGCGACGCCGCCTGGGACCGTGCGCGGCGGGCGTTACTCGACGCCTCCGCGCCGTCCGGGAGGAAGTACTGATGCTCGTCGCCGACACCTACCTCGGCCACCGGGACGACCCGGCGGTCCGAGGTAGACTGGACGAGGCCGACGCCGCCCGCGTGGTGCTGTCCGACGACGACCGACGGCGCTCGCGCGTCAGAACCGAGACCGAAGACGGCCGGGATCTCGGCGTCGTCGTCGGGCGCGAACTCGACGACGGCGACGTGCTCGAAACGGAGACTGGCGACCTCGTCGTGGTCGAACTCGCGGCTATCGACGTGCTCGTCGTCGACGTGGGCGCCGCCGACGTGTCCACGACCGCCGCGGTGGAACTGGGTCACGCGCTCGGCAACCGCCACTGGAACCTCGCCATCCGTGACGGCGAGGCGCTGTTCCCGGTTCCCGACACCTACGAGCGGATGGAAGCGACCGTCGCGGACCACCTCCCGCCGGGCGTGACGACCCGACGCGAGACCGTCTCGCCGGCTCTCTTCGACGGCGACGAACCCGACCACGGCCACGGCGGGCACGGTCACGGTGGACACGACCACAGCCACGAGCATGGCGGACACGGCCACAGCCACGGCGAGCACAGTCACGACCATGACGACGGGCACAGTCATGGCCACGACCACGATGATGGACACGACCACAGCCACGACGGCCTGCTCCGGTCCGCTCGGGGGGACGAGCGATGACCGACGGCGCTCGGCTCGAATCCTTTCGGTTGGCCGATTCGTTCCTCCCGGTCGGGACGTACACCGCCTCGTACGGCCTCGAGCAGTTCGTTCAGGAAGAGCTGATCTCCGACGCCGACGACCTCCGGGCGTTGCTATCGACGTATCTCAAACAGCAGGTCGGCCCGTGCGAACTGGTCGCGCTTCGGGCGGCTCACACCGCCGCCCGCGACGGCGACTTCGACGCGGTCTGTCGCGCCGACCGCCGCCTGACCGCGGCGACGCTGTCCAAGGAGTTCAGAAAGAGCGCCCGACAGTCCGGCAACCGCCTCCTCTCGCTCCAGCGGGAGCTCCGCGAGTCGCCCCTCCTCGACGAGTACGCCGAGGCCGTCGACGCCGGCGACGCGACCGGGAACTACGCCGTCGTCCTCGGCGTCGCCGCCGCGAGCGCGGACATCGACGCCTCGGAGGCGTGTCTGCTCTGTTGTCACGGCTTCGTGACCGGACTCGTCGGGGCCGCCCAGCGGGTGCTCTCGCTCGGACACACCGACGCCCAGCGGATTCTCCACGACCTCCAGCCGGTGATGACCGAGGCCGCCGCCGACAGCGCCGACCGAGGGATAGACGAGATGTCGCCGTTCGCGCCACTCATCGACGTTCTCTCCGCGAATCACGAGCGCGCCGACCGGCGGCTGTTCATGAGCTAAGTCGGGCCGGGCGACCGCCGCCAGCGCGCCGTCCCGGCGAGGGATGTCGAGCACACAAGGCACTTAACGTGACAGATGAACAACCTCTCATGCAGCGCAGACAGGTCCTCGCGTCTCTCGGCTCGCTCGCCCTCCTCTCGGGATGTCTCGGCGGCCCCGCCGAATCCCCGACCGAGACGACGACCACGACCGGAACCAACACCTCCGAGTCGGAGTCGACCGAATCCGGACGGGCCGCGACCACCACGAGCGACTGCGGTCGGACGGAGTTCTGCGAGGGGTCGGAGCTCGTTCGCGTCCGGGTCGACGGTGGCTTCTCCGGCAAAGTCGTGTTGAACCCCGCGTGCCGCGAGAGCGACATCGAACTCTCGCCCGGCGAGACGGAGACGCTCATCCGACAGACCGACGCCGAGACCTGCGACGTGGAACTCCTCGTCGACGGCGAAGTGGCCTACGACGGGCGGATTCAGGACTACGAGTACGTGATGGTGCGCGTCGGCTCGGACGGGGAAATCTCACTGCAGAAGGAAGTCCTCTAACGGTCTCAGTCGCCTCCAGTCATCTCCGGTCGCCTCGGCTACCGGCGCGTCTCGACGGCCAGCACCACGACCGAGACGACGAGCGAGAGGACCGCCACCACGAGACCGAACAGGTAAGACGGGTTCGAACTGGGGTTCGACAGGAGCGACACCAGCAGGAACGACGACCCCATCGCGACGATAGCCATCGCCCGCGGGTCGGGGTCGTACGCCTCGGCGAGGGTCTCTCGAACCGTGCGCGACATGCCTCCGCTTCGACGCGCTCGCTCATAGCCTTGTCGCGCGGTTGAACAAACCCGTCTCGGCTGCGGCCGTGTCGGAGCCGCCGCACCGCCGCCGATTCCGACTACCGATGCAGCAGATGCACGTACCGCACCAGCGACCGGTGGACCCGTCGCTCGAACACTCGTTCGACCCCCCAGCCGGCGTCCTCGGCCGCCTCAGCCCACGACCGGTCGGCAACCATCACGCACTCGGGGGCGACCCGGCGGACCTCCGCCAGCGCGCCGCCGACGAGGTCCGCAAGCGAGTGGCGGGCGATTTTTGACTGCCGGCCGTAGGGGGCGTCGAACACCGCGCCGTCCATCGAATCGTCGCGGAGGGGGAGCGCGGTGGCGTCGCCGCGGACCACGTCGCCGGAGCCGACGTAGTGACGCAGGTTCTCCCGCGCGCCGCCGACCATCTTCGCTTGGGCGTCGACGCCGACTACGTCGGCACCGACGAGGCCGGCTTCGAGGAGGACGCCGCCGGTGCCGCACATCGGGTCCAGAATTCGGGCACCGGGCTCCGCGCCGGCCATGTTGACGAAGGCGCGGGCGTCCACGGGGGCCATGCTGCCCGGCTGGAAAAACGGCCGGTCGGTCGGTTTCCGGTCGGTGAAGTCGCGGACGGCCTCGACGGCGGTCCAGCCGACGAGACAGGCGTCCTCGGAGAAGCAGACCCGTAGCTCGTGGTCGGGGTCGTCCAAGTCGACGCCGAAGCCGCGGTCGACGAGCGCCGACCCGAGTTCGCGCTCGGCGTCGGTCGTGCTGATACCGGTGAGTCCTCGCACGTCGCGGGCGCGGACGGCGACGGTCCCCTCGCGGTCGACGTTCGCGGCCGCGACGACGGCGCGGGCGGCCTCGATGTCGGGGGCGCATCGCCCGACCAGTTCGACGACGCGCCGGGTGTAGGCGAGTCGCCTCGCGCGCTCCGGTTCGACGCCGCGGGCGGTGGCGAGGCCGGGGGCGACGACCGTCACGCCCGTCGCGGCCGCCTCGGCCTCGCGGGCGGCGAAGGCGTCTTCCTCGCCGGCGAGTTCCAATCCGTACACGCTCGGACCTGACGGGCCGCGGAAATGAGGGTATCGGTCGTCGTCGCGCCCGCGGGGGCGTCGGCCGGCCCGGACCGACCGCGGCTCCGCTGATCCTGACACCTCGACGACGGCGAGACTTATATTGGGCGCTCCGAATCCACTCGCATGACCTCTCACGACGCCATCCTCTGGGGCGCGGCGGCGCTCACCTGCGGGCTCGGTGACTACGTCACGACCGTCCTCGGAGTCAGGACGGCGGGCGTGCAGGAAGGCAATCCCCTCGTGCGACGCCTCTCCGGCGGCGACCCCGGTCCCGGCTCGTTCGCGGTGTTGAAGCTCGTCTCGGTCGCGCTGTTCTTCGCGGCCTACTGGGCGCTCAAGCCGGCGGTCGCCCGACTCGCAGTTCCACTCTCGCTGACAGTTCTCGGCGCGGTCGTCACCGCTCGAAACGCCCGGATTATTCACCGCCGCGCGTAAGCTGTCATTCCCTCGCACCAATCTTTTTAACCCTTAAATACGTGACTTAAATCGTTGTATGACCGACCCCAAGGACACAATCAACATCGAAAACGTCGTCGCCTCCACGGGAATCGGCCAAGAGCTCGACCTCCAGAGCGTGGCGATGGACCTCGAGGGTGCCGACTACGACCCCGAGCAGTTTCCGGGACTCGTCTACCGCACGCAGGAGCCGAAGTCCGCGGCGCTCATCTTCCGGTCCGGGAAAATCGTCTGCACCGGCGCGAAGTCGACCGACGACGTCCACGAGAGCCTCGAAATCGTCTTCGACAAGCTCCGCGAGCTTCAGATTCCGGTCGACGACGACCCCGAAATCACCGTGCAGAACATCGTCACGAGCGCGGACCTCGGCGAGAACCTGAACCTCAACGCCATCGCCATCGGGCTCGGTCTCGAAAACATCGAGTACGAACCGGAGCAGTTCCCCGGCCTCGTCTATCGCCTCGACGAACCGAGCGTCGTCGCGCTTCTCTTCGGGTCGGGCAAACTCGTTATCACGGGCGGCAAACAGCCGACAGACGCCGAGGCGGCGGTCGACGTCATCATCTCGCGGCTCTCCGAACTCGGTCTCCTCAACGGGTCGTTCTAACGCCACCGAACCTCGACTGCGTCGCGTAACCGGGACTCGAATCGACCGAATCTAAGTCAGTCGCGTCCTTCGGGCCGGTATGGACGCGCTCACCTTGCAGACGGCTACCGGTGCGCCGGTCACGGCCGTCGCCGGAACGTTCGCGCTGTTCGCGCTGTTCCTCTCTCTCACCGCCCACATCGCCGCGCGGAACGTCCTCGGCGACGTGGAACTCAAGAAGGCGTTCGCCGTCGGCCCGGTCCCGGCGGCCATCGCCGTCGTCTTCACCTCCTTCGGCTGGAACTCCTTCGTCGCGCTCGCGCTCGCACTCGGCCTCGACTTCGGCTTCGTCAAGTACCTCTACGGCCGGTCGACCCGCCTGTCGGCGTACGTGATCGTCATCCACTTCGTCGTCTCGGTGCTTCTGGGTCTCGTCCTGTTCGGTCTCTCCGCCATCCTGCTGACCGCGCCATTCTGAGGTTCCCGCCGTACTTTCTTGCCTGAGGCCGCCGAACCCCCGTTCGTGTCTCCCCGCCGACTCCTCTGGAACGACGCGGAACGCCGGCCGCGCGCCCCGTTTCGCCTGCTTTTGACGCCCGTCGTCTTCGTGGCCGTCTCGCTGGTGGTCGGATTCTCGCTTTCGACCGCGCTCGGCGGCCTCGCCGGGTCGAGCCGCCTCGCGTCGCTCGTCGTCTCGCTCGTCTCGGTCGGCGCGAGCGGTCTCGCCGCGTTCGTCGTCGCGCGGTACGTCGATAGGCGGACCGTCGCGGACCTCGGACTCGGACTCGACCGCGAGTGGGCGGTCGACCTCGGGTTCGGCCTCGCGCTCGGAACGGGCCTGATGACCGCCGTCTTCGTCGTCGGCGTCGCGGCCGGTTGGATTGCGGTCTCTCCCGCCCCGCTCGGCGTCGACCGACTGCTCGGCGTCGGGTCGCTTCTGGCGTTCTTCGTCGTCGTCGGCATCGCGGAGGAACTCCTGCTTCGGGGAATCGTCCTCACCGACGTCGCCGAGGGCCTCCGCTGGCGGTTCGGCCCGGACGCGGCGGTCGCCGGCGGCCTCGCCGTCTCCTCGGCGGTGTTCGGCGTCGCCCACTACACGAACCCGAACGCGGGGTTCGCCAGCACGACGAGCATCACGCTCGCGGGCGTCATGCTCGGCCTCGGCTACGCGCTCACCGGCGACCTCGCCATCCCGACGGGCATCCACATCTCGTGGAACTTCGTGCAGGGCGGCGTCTTCGGCTTCGCGGTCAGCGGCCTCGACTTCGGCACGTCGCTCGTCGAGACGACCGAGCGCGGCCCCGACGTGATTACCGGCGGCGCGTTCGGCCCGGAGGCCGGTCTGCTCGGCGTCGGCGCAATCGTCCTCGGCGCGGTCTGCATCGCGGCGTACGTCCGGGTGCGCCGCGGCGACCTCGGGTTCGAGCCGTCGGTCACGGTGCCGGACCTGCGCTGGAAGGAATAACGGGCGCGACGGGCGCGTCGATTACTCGACTAACCGCTCGATTTCGGTGACGAGGATGCCGCTCGCGCCGACGTTCTTCAGGTCGCTGACGACCTCGAACACGTCGCGTTCGTTCACGACGGCGTGGACGGCGACCGTCGAGTCGCCGGCGACGTCCATCACGGTCGGGCCGCCGAGGCCGGGGATGACCTCCTTCACCTCGTCGAGCTTCTCGCGCGGCGCGTTCATCATCAGATAGCGCTTGCCCTCCGCGGACCGGACGGATTCGAGCGCCATGAGCAACTGCTGGACCTTCGGGTCGTCGACCACGTCGGGGCGGGCGAACAGCCGGACCGACGACGACAGCACCTCGTCGATGACTGCGAGGCGGTTCACCCGGAGGGTCGTCCCGGTCGACGTGATATCGATGATGGCGTCGGCCATCTCGACGTGCGGCGTCAGTTCGGTCGCGCCCGTGACCTCGACGACCTCGGCGTCGATGCCCTCCTCCTCGAAGTAGGTCCGCGCGATGTGCGGGAACTCGGTGGCGACGACCTTGCCCGACACGTCCGCGACGGTCTCGATGTCGCCGTCCTCGGGCGCGGCGAGGACGAGCCGACACTTCCCGTACTCCAAATCGAGCAGGTCTTCGAGTTCGTGGCCCGACTCGCGGACCTGGTCGAGTCCCGTGATGCCGACCTCGGCGGCCCCGTCGCGGACGTACTCGGGGATGTCGGCGGCGCGGGCGAACAGCACGGTCACGTCTGGGTCGACGGTCCCGGCGTAGAGTTTGCGCTCGGCACCGTTGTCGAGGTGCAGCCCCGCACGCTCCAGAAGTTCTATCGTCGGTTCGTGCAGGCGGCCCTTGTTGGGCACGGCGATTCGCATACCTCTCCGTCACGTCCCGGAGGTAATTGACTTTCGCAAGCCGGAACGGTTTTTGACACGTCTACGAAGTGTCACCTATGGCTCCCGTCACCTTCGCCGGCGCGCTCGTCGGCGTCTCCCTCCTCGGTGCCGGCTGGTCGCGCCTCAGCGCCGGCCGCCTCGAACGCCGAGACGTGTCCGTCCAGCGGTTCAGACAGCGAGTGCGAAGCAACTGGCTCTACGCCGCCGTCCTGTTCGTCGGCGTCGTCTGGTGGACGAACGCGGACCGAGCGCTCCTCGCGGCCGTCGGCCTCCAGACCGACTGGCCGTGGGCGGCTCTCGGCTGGGCGCTCACCGGCGTCGGTGCCGCGGTCGTGGCGACCGTCTCGTACATGGGCGCGTTCCCGGTGGCGAGACGCGTGCGAGACGCCGATATGGGCGCGGGGACGGTCGCCGCGAAGATGTTCCGCTACCACCTCGTCGTCGCGGCGCTCGTCTTCTGCGTGGTGACCGTGCTACACGTCGAATTCCGGGTCTTGGAGACCAGCGGCCTGATCACCCTGCTCGCGTTCGCAGCCGCCGCGTACGCCTTTTCGGCACCGCTCGTGGGCGTCTCGCAGACGACGGCGGTCCCCGACGACGCGACGCGCGAGCGACTCGACCGCCTGTGCGACCGCGCCAGTCTCTCGGTCTCACGGATTCGACTCCTCGACGGCGGCGGCCACCGCTCGGACCATCTCGTCCGCGGCCCGGTCGGTCGGAAGACGCTCTTTCTCACCGACTCGCTGCTCGACCGCTACGACGACGAGACGGTTTCGGCACTCTTGGCGGTCGACGCCGCGCGGCTCGGTCGGTTCGTCTACGAACTTCGACTGTTCACCGTGACCGCGGTCGCCGGACTCGTCGTCTGGGGTGTCGGTCGGTCGCCGTTCGGGCTCCTCCCGTCACTTCTGGCCTTCGCCGGAACCGGCGTGATACTCCTCGTGACCGGCGAGTACGCGAGTAAGCGGCTCATCTATCGGGCCGACGAGGCGGCGGCAGAACGGGTCGGACGCGCGGCCGTCGCCGACGCGCTCGCCGCGACTGCCGACGAGGTCGACCCCGGCCGCGCGGGGTCGCGTCTCTCGTTCGAGCCGTCGCTGGCGTCGCGCATCGAACGGCTCCGAGACGGCTCCGGCGCGGGCGAAACGGACGCGTAGGACCGCTCCGGGGACCCGACGCTATCCTTCGACGAGGTGGTCGAGCAGGCGGTCGAACCGGTCGACGAACCGCTCGGGGAGCGACGGCGACACGTCGTCCAACAGCCGGGTCGTCCGCTCGGGGTGGGTGAGGACGAGCGTCACGCGGTTGTGCAGGTCGCGCTCCTTGCGGACCACGTCGCGTTCGACGAGGTGGTCGAGGTGCCACTCCAGCGTGCTGCGGGCGACGCCGATGTCGTCGGCCACGTCGTCGGGGCGGGCGTCGCCGTGTTCGAGGAGGTGGCCGAGGATGTCGCGGGCGGTCTCCCGGCGGACGAGCGCGAGCGCGCCGCGCTCCCACGCGTCGAACTCGGGGGGGAAGTAGTGCGTCCGTCCGTAGAACTCGGAGCGGCGGACCGTCTCGTCGGAGAGCAGTCTGCGGACGTGGTGTTGTACCTGGCCGGGAGCGAGGTCGAGCGCGCGAACGAGCTCGTTGAAGTGGACTCCCGGGTTGTGCTTGATGTGGTCGGCGACGCGGGTTCGTGTCTCACTCATGGGTCGTTGACCCCCGCCTCGCGCTCGATGCTCCGGGCGTAGTAGATGGCCGCGAGGACGAGGCCGGCCATCGCGAGGTCCAAGAGGTGTTCGACGACGTGGTGGTCGAACTCGGAGAGGACGCCGCCGAGCGTCAGCGCCGCGACGGCCGCCCGCGACGCGAACGCCAACAGCGCCAGCGCGACGAGCAGGTGCGACCGCGTCCGCCGCCGGAGGAAGACGGCGACGCCGAGCGCGGCCAGCGTGACCGACGAGACGCCCGCGAGAACGACGACAGCGGTCATCCACGGACCGCCCGCTTGGACGTGCCCCGGAACGAGCGCGAGGTTCGACGGGGGCTCCATGTCCCCCGATACTGGGGGTTCGGACCTAAGGGGGCGTGCTCGTTCTCGATTTTCGGGAATCGGACTACCGCCGGTATTCGGCCCGCTCAGCGCCGAAACGGGCGGTCATCTCTCGCGGCCGCGAGACGGTGGATTCACCACCCCGCCGCCCCGAACGAGCGACATGAACACGCTCCGAATCGCGGGCGGACAGGTGCTCCGCCCCGACGCGACGGTCGAGGACGCGGACGTACTCGTGGACCGCGACGAGGGAACCATCCTCGACATCGGCGCGGACCTCGACGCCGACGCCGACGAGACGCTCGACGCCGCGGGCTGTCTCGTCACGCCCGGTCTGGTGAACGCCCACTGCCACGTGGCGATGACGCTCCTGCGCGGCTACGCCGACGACAAGCCGCTCGACGCGTGGCTCCGCGAGGACATCTGGCCCGCGGAGGGCGCGCTCACGCCCGAGGACGTGCGCGCCGGCGCGGAACTCGGCCTCGTGGAGATGATTAAGTCGGGGACCACCGGGTTCGCGGATATGTACTTCCACGTCCCCGAAATCGCCGCCGCGGTCGAGGAGGCCGGCCTCCGCGCCCGCCTCGGCCACGGCGTCGTCACGCTCGGGAAGGACGACGCGGACGCGCGGGCCGACATCGACGAGAGCCTCGACGTGGCCCGCGAGTTCGACGGCGCGGCGGACGGCCGGATTCGGACCGCCGCGATGCCGCACTCGCTGACGACGGTCGCGGAGGAGTACCTCCACGAGTTCGTCGCCGACGCCCACGACGAGGGCATCCCGGTCCACTACCACGCCAACGAGACGACCGACGAGGTCGACCCCATCGTCGACGAGCGCGGCGAGCGCCCGCTGTCGTACGCGAAAGACCTCGGCATGCTCACCGCCGACGACTTCCTCGCTCACGGCGTCCACGTCGACGACGCGGAAATCGACCTGCTCGCGGACGCGGGCACCGGCGTCGTCCACTGCCCGGCGTCGAACATGAAGCTCGCCTCCGGCATGGCTCCCGTCCAGAAACTGCTCGACGCGGGCGTCACGGTCGGCCTCGGCACCGACGGCGCGGCCTCGAACAACGACCTCGACATGTTCGACGAGATGCGCGACGCCGCGATGCTCGGCAAACTCGCCGCCGAGGACGCCAGCGCCGTCGCCGCGCCCGACGTGGTACGGATGGCGACCGCCGGCTCCGCCGCCGCCGTCGACCTCCCCGGCGGCGCGCTCGAAGTCGGCGGCGCGGCCGACCTCGCCGTCGTCGACCTCGACGCGCCGCATCTCACGCCCGCGAACGACCTCGTGAGCCACCTCGCGTACGCCGCCCGCGGCTCCGACGTTCGCCACACGGTCTGTGACGGGCGGGTGCTGATGCGGGACCGCGAGGTGCTGACGCTCGACGAGGACGCCGTGATGGCCCGCGCCCGCGAGGCGGTCGCGTCGCTCCGCGAGCGCGTCTGAACCCCCCGTCCGGCCCGCCGCCGCCTCCGACTCGCCGCCGTCTGGTCCGGTCGCACCGCCCTCCAGCCTGCTACCCGGCCAGCTCGATGCGCAGTCCGTCGTCGGTCACGCTGACCTCCATGCGCTCGAACGTCCGGTGGTACTGCGCGACGTGTCGGCCGTCGCTGTGGTCGACCATGATGGACTTCTCGAACAGCGACGCCTCGTGAAGTCGCTTGACCTCCCGGTAGGCCGTCGACAGCGGCACGTCGGCCCGACAGCTCAGCTCCTTGACCGTCAGCGGCTCGTCGGCGACGCGGAGGAGGTCCGGAACTGCGGGGGCGCTCATCAGGGCGAACAACTCCTGTTCGGCGAGCGTCTTGCCGTTATCTATGACGAGCATCGGCCCTCGGCGGTACAATCTCACGGTTGACACTTGTAGATTCGGGGGCGGCGACCGCCTTCGGTAGGGTTTTCGGACCCCTCTCCGAACCCACGGGTATGAGCGAACACTACGCTCCCGTCTCCGAGCACCTCGACGACGTCGAGGCCGCCCGGACGGAGGGACGACGCAAGATGGACTGGGCGCTCCAGCACATGCCCATCCTGCAGGAGCTCCGCGAGCAGTTCGAGTCGGAACAGCCGCTCGCCGGCGAGGTCGTCGGCATGGCGATGCACGTCGAGGCGAAGACGGCGAACCTCGTCGAACTGCTGGCGCTCGGCGGCGCGGAAGTCGCCATCACCGGCTGTAACCCGCTTTCGACCCACGACGACGTGTCGGCGGCGCTCGACGCCAACGACGACATCACCTCCTACGCCGTCCGCGGCGTCGACGAGGAGGGCTACTACGCGGCCATCGACGCCGTCATCGCCCACGAACCGACCGTCACGGTCGACGACGGCATGGACATGGTCTTCACCATCCACGAGGAGTACCCCGAACTCATCGAGACCATCGTCGGCGGGGCCGAAGAGACCACGACCGGCGTCCACCGACTCCGCGCGATGGACGAGGACGGCGAACTGAACTACCCCGTCTTCGCCGTCAACGACACGCCGATGAAGCGCCTGTTCGACAACGTCCACGGCACGGGCGAGTCGTCTTTGGCCACCATCGCCATGACGACGAACCTCTCGTACGCCGGCAAGAACGTCGTCGTCGGCGGCTACGGCTACTGCGGCAAGGGCGTCGCCAAGAAGGCGTCCGGCCAGAACGCGAACGTCATCGTCACCGAGGTCGACCCCCGGCGCGCGCTCGAAGCCCACATGGAGGGCTACGACGTGATGCCGATGGAGGAGGCCGCGAAGGTCGGCGACGTGTTCATCACGACCACCGGCAACCGCGACGTCATCACCCGCGAGGACTTCGAGAACATGAAAGACGGCGTCCTGCTCGCCAACGCCGGCCACTTCGACATCGAAATCGACCTCGACGCGCTGTCGGACCTCGCGGTCGACGAGTACGAGGCCCGCGACGGCGTCGACGCCTACGAACTCGAAGACGGCCGCCGCCTGAACGTCCTCGCCGAGGGCCGCCTCGTCAACCTCGCGTCGCCCATCGCGCTCGGCCACCCGGTCGAGGTCATGGACCAGTCGTTCGGCGTGCAGGCCGTCGTCGTCCGCGAACTCGTCGAAAACGGCGACGACTACGACGCCGGCGTCCACGACGTGCCCGACGAACTGGACCGCGAAGTCGCCGAAATCAAGCTCGACGCCGAGGGCATCGAGTTCGACTCGATGACCGACGAACAGCGCGAGTACATGGGTAGCTGGGCCCACGGGACGTGAGCCGACCCGCGCTCTCTCTCGTTTCTCACAGCCGCCGCGCGTCAGCGACCGCGTTCGGCCCACTCGCCGGCGTTAGTGCGCGGCCATCTCCGAGAGGACGTTGACGCAGTAAATCCCGGCGAGGATGAGAAGCAGGCCGACGACGCCCGTCAGGTCGACCGGTTCGTCGAACGCGACGACGCCGATGGCCGCGACGCCGACGATGCCCAGCGCGGCCCACGTCCCGTACACCACGCCGATGGGGAGTTCTTCCAGCGTCAGCGAGACGAGGTAGAACGCGAGGCCGTAGCCGGCCACCACGCCGAGGCTCGGGAGAGGCTTCGAAAACCCTGCGGACAGTTTGAGCGCGGTCGTTCCGACGAGTTCCGACGCGATTGCGCCGGCGAGTAACACGTACGGGTTCATGTCCGTCGGTCCCGCCACGACCCGGATGAGCGTTCTGCAATCGCCCGCCACTTGCGGTCCGTTGCTCCCCGGTCAACAGGAACTATCAACTTACTAACCACCGGGCGACGGACACCTCCCCATGACCGAACTCGGGAACTAGGCCTGTCGACCTACGAGGAGAAGGCGTACCGGACGCTCCTCGCCACGGGAGCCGCGACGGCCGCGACCGTCTCGGACGCGAGCGGCGTCCCGAACGGCCGGGTCTACGACGTGCTCAACGGGCTTCGGTCGCGCCGACTGGTCCGCGCGCAGTCGACCCAGCCGACGCGGTACGCCGCCGTCGACCCGGGCGCGGCGGTCGAGCGACTGCTGGCCGAGCGCGCGGCGGAACTGCGCGAGGAGTGGACGCGATACCGCGACGTGGCCGACGCGGTCCGGTCGAACCTCCTGCCGACGCCGCCGGCGGACGGGAGCGTCTGGCTCGGCCGCCTCGGCGGCGACGAGATGCGGACGGCGATGCACGAACACGTCCGGGCGGCGACCGAGTCCGTCTCCGCCGCGGTCGGCCCGCCGTACGAGCGGGCGTCGTGGGAGACGCTCAGAACCGAGTTCGACGCGTTCTTCGAGGGCGCTCGGGACGACCTCGGCGTGTCGCTGCTCCTCAGCGACCCCGTGCTCGACTCGCTTCCCGACGAGTTTCGGGGCCTCGTGGCGTCGAAGCCCCAGACGGTTCGAATCCGCGTCCTGCCGCACCTGCCGGTCTCGTTCGACGTCGTCGACGAATCGGTCGCGTCGGTCGACATCCCGCACCCGCAGTCCGCCGCCGACCGCCTCGGCGTCGTCGTGGTGACGGACGCGGGCGTCGTCGACGAGTTCGACCGCCAGTTCCGGGCGCTGTGGGGGGACGCCGTCCCGCTTTTCGAGTGACGCCGCGCATCTCGTCTGCGCTCCCGGACGCCGGTCGCCCCATTTATCACCGCCCGCGGCCGACTCCCGACCATGTCTTCGAACAGAAAGGGAGACCGACGCGAGCGCGAACTCGTCAACGCTCTCGACGAGGCCGGCTTCGCCGTCATGCGCGCGCCCGCCTCCGGGAGCGCGACGACGCGCGAACTCCCCGACGTGCTCGCGGGCAACGGCGAGGTGTTCTACGCCATCGAGGCGAAGGCCTCCAGCGGCCGCCCCATCTACCTGAGCGGCGAGGAGGTCGAAGCGCTCGTCTACTTCTCGCGGAACTTCGGCGCGAAGGCTCGCATCGCCGTCCGGTTCGACCGCGAGGACTGGTACTTCTTCCACCCCGGCGACCTCTACGTGACCGACGGCGGGAACTACCGCGTCAAAAAGGAGACGGCGCTGGCGGAGGGCGAGGACTTCGAGTCGTTCACCGGCGGCCCGACGCAGACCAAACTCGGCGGCGACTGAGGTCGCGACGCGATTTTCCGCGCTCGCTCACGCCCGAGCGAGCCGCTCGCCGAGCGAGTTCGCGCCCACGAAGCCGCGCTCGACGCGGCTGAGCCGCGAGGCGGGGAACCGGTAGGCGTGCAGTTCACCGAGGTCGGAGAGACCGGCGTTCACCGGCAGCGAGTCGAGATAGACCGCCTCGAACGTCGGTTCGTGGTCGCCGTAGTCGGCGTTCGTCTCGTACGCCGAGACGAGGGTTCCCGTCTCCGTCGGCGTCTCGTCGGCGCGGGTGCCGAGCGCCCGCGTGACGACGAGGAGGCCGCCGCTCTCGCGGTCGCGGACGAGGTCGCCGGGGCGGTGGTCGTGGTCGCGACAGAGCTGCGGCCCCGTCGCGTCCATCGGAACGAACGTCTCGTCGCCGCAGACGGCGCAGGTGGCGCGCCGGCGGCCCGGCGGCGGGACCTCGCCGCGGGTGATTTCGATGGCGACCCGGCGGAGGTGCTTACAGCGGGCGTGCCGGATGGCGTTGTCGGGACAGGTGCAGGTGCGCGCCTCCACGTCGACGACGTAGGTGCCGCCGTCGGTCTCGACGACGTAGCGACCGTCTCGGAGCGGCCGGACGGCCATCGGTTCGACGCGGGCGCGGCGGGCGCGCCCGGACAGTCCGTCCGACGGAAGCGTTGTCTTGCGGCGCACCGGGCGGCGAGTCGACGCGGGTGTGTGTGCGATGTGCGTCATGGTGGTGCGGGATTCCGACCCTCCCAGCGGCCGTTCGGGGTCGGTTTCCGTCACCTGCGTGTAGGTTCTCGAACGACCTAAACCCTCGTTTCGTGTGGAAAATCGGGCGCGTGAGTGGCTCTCGTCGGGCATCCGCTCATCGAAGACCTTTTAGAACGGCCGCGGATACGTCGTCGCATGGCTATCGAAGCGGAGATGCGGCGGAAGATTGCCGTCTCCATCGTCGCGGTCGGGGTGTTTATCGCCCTCATCGTCGGCATCGGTGCGACCTACAACCAGAGTGGACTCGTCTCCACCGGCGGGCTCGCACTCGTCGGCGCTATCACGGCGTTCGTCCTCGTGATGGCTGGTATCGGCGTTTGGCTGTCGCGTTCTTCCTAATCCGGCTGGTCGGTTTCGACGACGGGTTCGCCGTCGCGCGGGCGCTCGACACGCAGCGGCGGCGCTCGCGGGTCGGCTACGTCGTCAGCAAGGACTCCGTCAGTCGGCGGCTTCGTCCGCGGCGTCCGCGTCCGCGTCGTTCGTCGCCGTCTCGAAGTAGTTCATCGGGTGCTTGATGGTGTCACAGCGGTCGTCGCGGTTCACACAGAGGTCGTACGCCTGCATCGTCTCGCAGGTCGGCGGCGCGTACTGCGACCCGCTCGAATCCGCGAGGACGGTCGCCCGCTTCTGCAACGCCTCGGCGGTTTCGTCGCCGACGACGCCCCCGACCTCATCGGGGTCGAGGCCGACGCCGACGAGGAACGCCGCGAGCGCGAACGCCGCCTCGTTCGGGAGCGACTCGCCCTCTCGCGCCCGCGCCAACAGCGCCTCGACGCAGGGCGGGAAGTGGTCGGGGTCCACCGCGTCGACGTAGACGACGTTGACCGCGCCGCGGTCCGAAAGCAGGTTCCGCAGGCGCTCGACGTGGGGTTTGAGCGCGTCGGCGAGTCGGTCGCCCGCGTCGCTGCCGCGGACGGCGAAGGGAAGCCCCTCTGCGACCCGGCGGCGGACCGCCTCGCGGAGCAGTTCCGAGAGCTCCTCGCGGGTGACGCGGACCGCGCCGTCGGCCAGCGAGCGGTTGACGAGCCGCCAGTCCGCGCCCCAGTCGGTGTCGGAGTAGGTGAGGTACGGTCCCACGTCGACCCAGTAGTTGTCGGGCGCGCGTCGGCTGTTCCGGTTCCGGTTCGACTCGGCCCGCACCGCGCCGTCGAGGTCGAACTCGCGGAGGAAGTCGTCGAGGCTCGCGCGGGCCTCACCGTGGACGTCGTCGTCGCCGGCGTCGAAGTCGGCGAGCATGCGCTCGTAGGACGTGTCGGCCTCGGCGCGGGCGTACTTGTCCACCGCCGCGGGCGTCTCGACGAGCGAGACGATGATGCGCGAGATGGGGTACGAAAGCAGTTCCGTCTTGGTCTCCCGCGGGTAGGCCTCGCCGGGGTCGGGTTCGACGGTGCCCTCCATGAGGGCGCGTTCGACGCGCTCGACGCCACGCTCGACGGCCGGGGCGTCCTCTGCGACGAGCGTCGCGATGGCGACGTCCGCCGATTCGACCGCCTCTCTGGCCGCGGCGAAAAACGGGTATCGGGCGTGGAGCGGGCGCATCCGCATACCGCCACGTTCCGGGTGCCCACCGATAAACGCGACGGATTCGGCGGTGGCGGCGTGGGCCGTGCGGCCGAGTCTCGCACCCGCTCCGCCGCGACGACGGCGCATCACACAACCTATTACCGACCACTTCCTCAGGCTCTCACGTGCCGCACTTCGATTACCCGTGTCCGGACTGCCGCGCCACGACCAGTCTCCACGACGCCGACTGCCGCTTCGAGGGGACCCCGTGGGTCGAAGTCGAGCGGGCCTACGTCGACATCGTCTCCGTTCTCGCGGGCGGCCCGTGCGACGAGGAGACGCTCCGCCGCGAAGCGCCGGGCGAGTGGGGGCCGCTCCAACAGGCCGCGCTCCGCCGACTCAAGCGCGACGAGCGGGTGTCGGACGCGAATTCGGGCGTCCTCCGACTGCGCACCGCCGAGGAGTTCAGAGAGGAGGTCTCGGAGCCGACCCGGGAGCCGATGCGGACGCTCCACCAGTACGGGAGCGTCCCCGGCTGTCACGACAACGCCGTCTTCGCCATGATAGCGTGGTACGAGATGGTCGGCCTGTCGTGGCCCGAGACGCGCGAAAACGTCGTCAACTGGCTCCGCGACACCGGCGCGTGGGACCGCGGCGGCTTCGAGGAGGCGACGCCCGCCGAACTCGTCGAGAAGAAGCGCCACGTCTACGAGGCGGGCTACGGCTGGAAGGAAAAGGCCGTCTCGGCCAAGCGCGTCATCGACCGCTACCGCTCTTGAGTCGACGCCGCGACCGAACCGCGTCATCGCGGCCGACGAGTCGGGCGGCGCGGTCGCTGACCGGTGAGAATCGAGAGAAACGAGTGGGACGGCTCGGTGGTCGGACAACGACGCGGCCGCCGAAACGTCCGCTCAGTCGCTCTGGATGCGCGGGGCGAGCATGTACGTGATGGTGCCCATCCCCTCAGCGATTTGGTAGTGAAGCTTGACCGGGAACTCCTCGCCGAGTTCGACGGTGACCTCGGCGTCGGTCGGAATCGCCTTGTTCATGTCTTTGAGATAATCGAGCGAGAACAGCGAGTCGGCCGCGCCGGCTTCGATGCTGATGAGGTCCGCCGGGGGAAGCGACAGGTCCACGTCGTCGGTGTCGCCTTCGGCCTCGATGTGGAACGTCTCTTCGGCGCCGTCGACGCGGAGGCGGATGTGGTCCGAAACCATGTCGGCCGCCTTGATACCGCGGTCGAGGTGCGTCCCTTCGAGGACGATGTTCGCTGCGAGGTCGAGGTCCGGAATGTCGGGCTCCTGGCGAATCGAGTCGGGGTCGATGAGCGCGAGCGTGTACGACAGCCCGTCGATGCGGATGTTGAGCTTGCGCGTCTCCTCGTCGAGCGTGAGGTGGATGAGGTCGCCCGCGCCCGCCATCCCGGCGACCTCTTCGAGGCGCGAGAGGTTGACACCGATGACGCCGCCGTGGGCTTCGTAGGATTCGAACGCCGCCGCGTCGAGCGTGAGGTCCACCATGCCGACGTTCGCGGGGTCGACGGCGCGGATGGAGAGGCTCTCCTCGTTGAGTCGAATCTTACACTCGTCGACGAGGACGCTCACGGAGTCGAGCGCGTCCCGGAGCGTCGCGGCGCTCACGATGGCCTTGAACATATGTGCCGTCGTACGACAGCGGTCTTAAAAATACTCCTGATTTGGACTCATCGCAATATGATGTTCGCACGCTCTCCCGCGTGCGCGCTCCCGCGAGCACCCCACCGTTCCCCTCGGCTCTCCATGGGTGTTGTTGTCACTGTCTTCGTACATAGCTAACCCGACGATTTCGAGGGTTTCGGGCTTCAAAGCACTCAAATAGCTGATTGTGTAACTCCAGGCCATGGCGAACGAGGAGACGAACCCAGCCGCCCGCCGACGAGGTGCCGAGCGATGACCGACGCCGCCGATGTCGATGTTGACGCCGACACCGACGCGACTACGACCCGCGTCGCCTTCGTCTGCGTCCAAAACGCCGGCCGGAGCCAGATGGCGACGGCCTTCGCCCGCCGGGAGCGCGACGAGCGCGGCGTCGGCGACCGCATCGAGGTCGTCACCGGCGGCACCGACCCCGCCGACCACGTCCACGACGAGGTCGTCGAGGTCATGGGCGAGAAGGGGTTCGACCTCGCCGACGAGACGCCCCGCGCAATCGAGCAGGACGAGATTATGAACGTGGATATCGTCGTCACGATGGGTTGTTCGGCCGAGGGCATCTGTCCCATGACGTGGCGCGGCGACGCCCGCGACTGGGACCTCGACGACCCGGACGGCCGGGACCTCGATGCGGTCCGGGCGATTCGCGACGACATCGAGGGGCGCGTTTCGGCGCTGTTCGACGAACTCGCGGGTTAGCCGAACAGCCGCTCTCGGAGCGACCGTCGCCGGGGGCGCTCGGCCAGCAACACGGTCGTCTCGAGGTCGTCGAGCACGGACAGCGCCAGCGACCCGCCGACGAGTCGGGACAGCAGGCCGGTCTCCGTCGCGCCGACGAGGACGAGCGACTTGTCCGCCGCCGCCTCGCCGATGACGGTCTCCACGTCGCCCGTCTCGACCAGTTGCTCCACTCCGTGTAGGTCGTGTTCCGCGACCCACTGTTCGAGGAACCCCCGACCGGCCGCGACCTCGTCAGCGACGTGCAGCACCGAGATGTGCGCGTCGGTCGTCGCTTGCAGCGCTCGTGCGACCTCCGCGGAGAGGTCAGACGAGTGCCCGCCCGCCGTCGGGAGCAGCACCTCGCTCGGGTCGAACTCCTCCCCGTCGAGGACGACCACGTCGCACGGGAGGTCGTGCGTCAGTTCGTCGAGCGCGCCCTCGACCCGTCCGCCGGCGAGTTTCGCGCCGCTGTGGCCCATGATGACCCGGTCGACGCCGTGTTGGCGCGCCGCGTCGAACACCTCCGCGAGCCCCTCGTGGGAGAGAATCGTCCGCGTGTCGACCGGCACGTCCAACTGTTCGACGTCGGCTCGCGCGTCGGCCATGAGCCGTTCCGACGCCTTCGAGATGCGGTCGCGTTGGTCGTCGGCGGCCGCCAGCGAGGTTTGGTCCGGGACCTGAATGACGTGGGTCGCGAGGACCCGCCCGCCGTCGAACTTCGCGAGCGCGGCCGCGAGCGTCACGAGCGCCCGCTCGGTTCGGGGGTTCGAAACCGCGACCATCGTCGTCGTCGCGGGCGCGTCGTCGATGCGACCCGACCCGTTCGGCGCGACCGTCGCCGCGGCGTCGACGACCGTGTTCGGTAGCTCGTCGCCCCGAGAGAGGATGTGCCGACCGAGAAGCCCCTGTCTGTCGGCGTTGTTGCGTGCGTACACGAAGTACCAGACCACGGCACCGACGACGAACAGCCCCGAAAGCAGGAGCTCTTCCCCGCCGACGAACGCCAGCAGTCCGAGCGAGAGCGCCATGCCGACGAGCGGCGTAACCGGGTACAGCGGCACGGTGAACGCCGGGTCGTACTCCGGGTCAGTCTCCCGGAAGACGATGAGCGCCGCGTTCATGAGCGCGTAGACGACGAGGTGGAGGACGCTCGCGGCTTTCGCCAACACCTCGATGTCTCGGCCGAGCGCCGCGATGAAGAGGATGATGACGGCACCCGTGACGAGAATCGACCGGTAGGGCGTCGCGTAGTTCGGGTGAATCTCGTTGAGCCAGTTGGTGACGACTCGGTCCCGGCCCATCGCGAAGTTGATTCGGGCCGACGCCAGAATCGACGCGTTCGCGCTGGAGACGGTCGCGAGGAGCGCGCCCAGCGTCACGACGGTGACGGCGAGGCCGGCCAGCCCGCCGGGGAACGCGAGTTGCGTCGCCTGCGTCAGCGGCGCGCTCTGGCTCAGGTCCGGCCACGGCACCACGCCGAGCATGATGCTCACGAGAATCGCGTAGAGGACGGTGACGATGGCGACGCTCCCGATAACCGCCAGCGGGAGGTTCCGGCCGGGGTTCTTCAGCTCCTCGGCGACGGTCGCAATCTTCGCGTAGCCGAGAAACGAGACGAACACGAGCGCCGTCCCCGGCAGGATGGCACCGTAGCCGAACGGCGCGATACCGCCGTCACCGACGAGCGTTGCGACGTCGAACGACAGCCAGCCCTGGACCGCGAACAGGGCCAGAATCGCCAACAGGACGGTGACGATGACCGTCTGTACGCCGCCGGTCTCCTTGGCACCGATGTAGTTGACGCCCACGAAGACGGCCCCGGCGACGAGCGCGCCGACTTGCACCTCGTTGAGAAAGAGGAACTCCGGCATCGGCACGAGCGTCGCGAGGTACTGCCCGAAGCCGATGCTGTAAAACGCGGAGGCGAACGCCAGCCCCATCCAGTCGCCGAGGCCGGCGATAGAGCCGAACAGCGGCCCGAGCGCGCGGTTGACGTAGTAGCCGCCGCCGGCTTTCGGCATCGCGGTGCCGAGTTCGGAGACCGAAAGCGCGTTCACCAGCGCGATGAGCCCCCCGACGACGAACGAGGCGACGACGACCGGGCCGGCGGTGCTGGCCGCGACGCCGGGTAGGACGAAGATGCCCGCGCCGATCATCGTCCCGATGCCGATAGTCAGCGCCGACAGGAGGCCGAGGTCCTTCGCGAGTTCCTCGTCGCTCATCCGTTGGCCTCCGTGCTGGGACCCTCGCTCCGTCGCTTCGGAACCCGCTGTTCGGGTCGGAGCGCCGCGCTGTCGGCCGTCTCGGTGACGTTCGTCTCGTGCATAGTCGCTACCCGGTTGTGTAACGATATATGTTCTACCCTTTCACTTCGAATTCGAAAATAGAAATGAATATAATTTCTAAGAACGAAATCCTCGTGAGTCATCCGTCTCCGGGCTGGCTCGTCTTCGCGGTCCCTCACGGGCCGGTACGGGGCCGTCCTCACCTCGCGGCTCCTCGGTCGAGCAGTTCCGTCTCGCAAGACGGGCGTCGTCCAGACAAGCCTTATATGAAAACGCGGGGTAGCTAACTTCGCAAACCAAAACGCGACACAGTCACCGATGCCATATCGCAACACCGACCACCGGCTCGACGAGATTGACCGCCGCATCCTCTACGCCCTGATGGACGATGCGCGTAACACGTCCGCCAGCACGCTCGCGGCGGAGGCCGGCGTCTCCGGAGCCACTATCCGGAACCGAATCCACAAGCTCGAAGACTCCGGCATCATCCGCGGCAGCACCGCGCAGGTCGATTTCGAACTCGCCGGCGGGAAGCTCACGAACCTCTATCTCTGCGACGTTCCCGTGACCGAACGAGAGGCGCTCGCCCACGAGGCGCGGGCGATTCCGGGCGTCATCAACGTCCGGACGCTGATGACCGGTCGCCGCAACCTCCACGTCCTCGCGGTCGGCGAGAGCACCGGCGACCTCCGGCGCGTCGCGCGGTTGCTCACCGACATCGGCATCCACATCGAAGACGAAGACCTGCTCGAAGAGGAGCTGTTCGCCCCCTACGGCCCGTTCGACCCCGACGACGGCGGTCACGCGCCCGAAGCCAACGATTTCATCAGCCTCACCGGCGACGCGAGCGTCGTCGAGGTCCCCGTGCAGTCCGACGCGCCGATAGCCAGCCTCACGCTCGAAGACGCCTCCGAGCGGGGGATTCTCGACGACGAGACGCTCGTCATCGCCATCGAGCGGGGCGACCGCGAACTCACCCCGCACGGGGACACGGTCATCGAGCCGGACGACATCGTGACGGTTCTCTCCCGCGCCGGCGGGGACGCGGATGCGGACGCGCTGTCGGCGTTCCGCGGTCCACAGACGGAGTCGTCTCCGGGCTGACTTCGGCGGTGTCGCGTCCGCGGTCCCCGCGCTGGCAGCCGCGCCGCCCCGTCTCCGGGCGCTATCCGATGTGCCTTTCCGGGCTGACCACGTCACACCCGATATGAACGCGAATTCGCCGGCTGTTCCCACGCGGAACATCACGGGCAGTTCAACGAGGTAAGCATGGCACGGAAAGACCACTACTACAACAAGGCCAAACAGGAGGGCTACCGCGCCCGCTCGGCCTACAAGCTGAAGCAACTCGACGGCGACGCGGGTCTGTTCGGCCCCGGCAACACCGTCGTCGACCTCGGTGCCGCCCCCGGCGGGTGGCTCCAGGTCGTCTCCGAAGAAGTCGGTGACCACGGCAAGGTCGTCGGCGTCGACCTCCAGCGAATCCGCGGCATCGACCGCGACAACGTCCAGACGATTCGCGGCGACATGACCGAAGACGAGACGAAGGAGGAACTGACGGCCGTCATCGGTGAGCGCGGAGCCGACGCCGTCGTCTCCGACATGGCACCGAACATGACCGGCGAGTACTCGCTGGACCACGCCCGCTCCGTCTACCTCGCCCGACAGGCGTTCGAGGTCGCACAGGAGCTGTTGGCGACCGGCGGCGACTTCGCCGTGAAGGTGTTCGACGGCCCCGACGTGGCGGACCTCCGCGCCGACATGGAACGGGAGTTCCAGTACGTTCGGTCGATGCGCCCCGACGCCTCCCGCGATAGCTCCTCCGAGCAGTACCTCGTCGGCAAGCACTTCCTCACCGCCCCGGTTCGGAAGGGCGACGAACTCGACGTGGAAATCGTCGACGTGGGGAGCGAGGGCGACGGCATCGCCAAAGTCGAGGAGTTCACGCTGTTCGTCTCCGGGACGGAGGCGGGCGACATGCCGACGGTCCGCGTCACCGACGTGAAACCGCGGTTCGCGTTCGCTGAACCAATCGACGACGAAGACTGAGCGCGCCGACCGCACGCCGATTCCCGCGTCGAGTCCGGCGCGTCCCGTGCCCGCCCGCGACCGCGCCGACGGCTCCGCGCCCGCCGCAATTTGTGTCTAACTTCGGGCAACCATTATCCGTGTTTGACACGACTCCGCTCGTGTCACCCATGTCAGCAGATACGACGACCACCGAGTCCCAACCGTTGTTCACCGGCCTCCCGTCGGGTATCGTTCCGTACGTCGCCATCCTCGGGGCATTGGCGTCCGTGTACGCCCACCTCTCTCTCGCGCCGGTGTTGATGCAGTTCGACCAGACGCAGGCGATTCTGTTCGTCCTCGCGGGCGTCGGCTTCCTCGCGGGCATCGCCGTCTACCTGAGCAAGTTCTGGCGGCGCGAGTTCTACCTCGTCGCCATCGCGTTCGCGCTCGCTCAAATCGCGGCGTGGGCCGTCATGAGCGGGCGAGTCAGCGAGATGGCGATTCTCTCGAAGGGCGGCGAGGCCGTCTTCAGCGCCGCGGCGGCGTACCTCTATCTGAGCGACTCGCCCGAGACCGACGGGGCCGCCTGAGCCACGTCCCGCGTTCGACCCGTCGCCCCGCCGTCTCGACGTTCTGGCGGTCCGCCGCCCCGTCGCATCTTTTCACTCAACGACCACGAGGTCGAGTCGGAGCCCCGTCCGGCAGCCCTTCCAACCGCCGCGACAGGCCCCGGTGGCGAGGATGTCGCCGAACGACGTGTAGGTCCCGCAGTTCGGACAGCGAATCCCCATCTCCATCCCGTCTCGCTCGGTGAGCCTGTGGTGGTGCTCGTCGGCCATACATCGTGTGGTATGCTACCAAAAGAGATAAGCCGTCCGTCGCCCCGGCCGGCGTCTCAGTCCGCGACCCAGCCGTCGGTCGAGGACTCGTCGTCGCCGCGGAGGAGCGCGACGGTCCCGTAGACGAACGGGGTGTCCACGATTGCGATGAGGAGCTTCAGGAGGTACTGGCCGACGGCGAGGCCGACGAGGACGTTCCACGGGAGCACGTCTCCGATGCCGAGGACCGTCGGCGCGGCGTAGAACCCGACGCCGACGAAGATGACCGTGTCGATGGCCTGACTCGTCGCCGTCGAGACGATGTTGCGGAGCCAGAGAAGCGAGCCGTCGGTCAGCTCGCGGATGCCGTGGAAGACGACGACGTCCCAGTTCTGACTCACGAGGTACGCGAGCAGGCTCCCGGCGACGACGTTCGTCCCCGACGAGAGCACCGTGGCGAACTGCGCGGCGAACTCGGGGTTCGCGGCGGGCGCGGCGATGGTGCTCCAGACGAGGCCGAGGAGGACGAAGTTCATGGCGAAGCCGACGTTCACCATGACCTGCGCCGCCCGGCGGCCGTACAGTTCGGAGTAACAGTCGGACGCGAAGAAGGTGAGCGCGTACGCCAGCGCCGCTCCCGGCATGAGGATGGCCGCGCCGACGAACGGGAGTTCGCCCACCGCCGACGGCAGGGGAATCGAGAGCAGTTTCGACGCCGTCAACTGCGCCGTCGTCAGCGCGGTGACGAACAGGCCGACGAGGGCGACTTGTCCGATGGCCGAGCGCCCCTCACTCATCTTCGACGAGGCGGTTGTGTCGGTCGTCGATTTCGTCGAGGATGTCGAGCGTCTTCCGGATGGACGCCCGAACCGCATCGCTTCGGTTCACGAACTTCTTGTCGTCGCCGACGTGCTCGTCTAAGTCCGCGAGCAGTTCGTCGGGTATCTCGACGCTTATCTTGGCCATACTCGGGGATTCTCATGAGAATACTTAACGCCTTTTCAACGGCCTCAGCGGCGATATCTGGCGCGTCTTCGCGTCGTCGAGTCGACGGGTTCGTGACGCCCCTCGCGGGTGCGCCGTGCTCACTCCGCCGCGCCGCGGGCGGGCGAGAGGTCGCGCCGGCCGCCGACCGTCAGCACGAACAGGACGCCGAGACCGACGCCGTAGGCCGCCATCAGCGGGAGCGTCACCATGAACATCGTCGTGATGCTCGCGGGGGTGAACACCGCCGAGATGGCGAGGATGAACACCGTGACCTCGCGCCAGCGATTCCGCATCATCCGGTAGCTGATGCCGGCGGTGTTGAGAAGCACCATCAGGATGGGCACGTCGGCGAGGAGGCCGATGCCCGCGGTGGTGAAGAAGATGAGCCAGAAGAAGTTGGTGATGCGGTAGGTGATTATCATGTTCGCCGCGAGCGCGTCTTCGACGAGGAACGTGATGACCGTCGGCGCGACGTAGGTGTAGCCGAGCGCGAAGCCGCCGAGGAGGCCGCCGGCGAGCGCGCCGGTCCACACGAAGACCGTCCGGCGACGCTTGCGGATGATGTTGCGCTCGCGGAGCGCGGGCCACACGAAGTACGCGACGAGCGGGAGCGTCGCCAGCACGGCCAGAATCGTCGAGAACTTCACCTCGAAGATGAGCGCCTCCATCGGGTGGAGCGCGACGACGTTGAGGACTTCCTCGGGTCGCACGGCGGCTGGCAGTCGGCCGAGGAAGTCGTCGTACACGTCCCTGATACCGCCGGTGTAGAGCCAGCCGAACGTCGTCGCGAGGACGAGCATGAACCAGCCGACGACCCAGAACGCCCGCGAGGTGAGCGAGTCGACGATGAACGCGATGTCGGTGTAGTAGCCGCCGATGTCGTCCTCGTCGGTCTCGCCTTCGGTCAGTTCGGAGACGAACGCGCCGCCCGCGCGGGTCGTCCGGTCTTCGAGTTCGCCCGGTTCGTCTTCGGCGTCGGCCGCTTCGGCCTCGCGGTCCGCCTCGGCCTCGTCGAATCGGTCGATGAGCGCCTGCGCTTTGGCCTTGTCGCCGTCGTCGATGGCGGCCGACGCGAGGGCCATCACCTCGTCTTCTTCGAGGTCTGCGAACGCCTCCGGCGGCGCGGCGCGGACGCCCGCCACGTCGAGCGCCGAGAGGTCGAGTTTCGTCGGGTCACCGACGCCGATTTCGGTCCGTTCGAGTCGCTCGATGTCGCGGTAGACGAGGTAGGCGAGTCCGAACGCGAGGCCGACGAAGCCGCCGGCGACGACGAACGCGCCCAACGCGACCCCCGAACCGGGAGCGAGGAACACGTAGTCGCTGCCGATTGCGGCGAGGCCGTCGTTCGCGAGTTCGACGCCGCCGTACTCGTAGAAGGCGTAGACGAGGAGGCCGACGACGACGCCGACGCCCGCGAGGAGGTTCCAGTGGGTTGTCGCGGTCGATTTGACGTCTATCTTCTCGCTGCCGCGTTTGGCCGTGACGACCACGCGAGCGAGATAGAGGCTGAAGGCGTACAGCAAGATGACGGGCACCGCCCACATGATTTGGGTGAACGGGTCCGGCGGGGTGAACAGTGCGCCGAAGGCGAAGATGCCGACGATGGCGTGCCGCCACTTGTCGCGGAACAGCTCGTAGGGGACGACTTCGGCGTACGAGAGCCCGGTCATCGCGAGCGGGAGTTGGCTCGCGAGGCCGAACGAAAGCGTGAGCAGGAAGATGAACTGCGCCCACTTCACGATGGAGTAACTCGGCGTGAAGCCGGCGGAAATCGCGTTCTGCGCGAGGAACGCGAACGTGAACGGGAAGAAGACGAAGTAGCCGTAGGCGACCCCCGCGGCGAACAGCGCGACCATCGTCAGTCCGATGAGCGCGAGTTTCCACGGCGCGACGGGCGATTTAGGCCACGCGTCCCGTGCTTTCAGCGCGCCCCGCGAGACGTAGATAAACGGCGGAAGCGCGAACAGCACCCCCACGACGAGACCGATTTTGGCCTGCAAGAGAATCACGTCGAAGGGGGTCTGGGCGATGATGCTGACGTTGCCGGAGACGCTGGCGTCCATCTGCGCCTTGGTCACGCCACGGAAGAACTCCCAGACGTAGAGTCGGAGCGCGTAGAACGTGCCGAGGAACCCGACGAGGAAGACGATAAAGACCTTCTGGAGGTCTTTTTGCGCCGCTCGGAGCATCGCACCGGCGGTCTCGCGGCCCGCCGCGATGGTCTGTTGGGTGTCCTCGTCGAGGGCGCTGGACATACGTACGTGGCGAAAGCAGTCTGGTGGTTATCAATCTTTTTCACCGCGGGCGTGAGTTCGGCTCCCTCGGCGCGCCTCCTCAGGGCGATGCGAAAAGACCTATAACTGGCCGGAAGCGTAGGACACCTGAATGGCGGACGAGGAGCGTGACGCAGGGCTCTCTGCGGCCGACGACGAGACGGACGCCTCGGACGACACCGACCAGCGCTCGTCCGACGGCGACGCCGACGACGCCGACGACGCGTCTTCGTCGTCTGACGGTCCGGTTTACGGTCGAGTCACCCCGCGAGACGAGACCGTCACCCATGGGTCTGACGACGACGCTTCTGCCGACGTTGCTGCCGAGACGGGCGACAACGGCGACGACTCCGATTCCGACACCGACGCGGCTCCCGACGACGCGGATGATTCAGCTACCGACTCCGACGCCGACTCTGACGACGAACCGCGTCTCCTCGCGGACGACGAACACACGTCGCACGTTCCCGAGGGGACATACGACGATTCGAGCGACGAGTCGGCTGACGACGTCGACCCGGACGCGGCGGCCGACGGCGCGAGCCCGGCGCTGACCGGCGAGGACGAGATGGGCGGTGTGGCCCCGTCGTCCGTCTCCGCCGAGGACGCCGACTTCGACGACGAGGACGTCGGCGGCCTCGTCGGCGAGGCCCCCGAGAGCGACCAGGAGATGCCGCTGACCGCGCACATCGAGGAGATGATTCGCCGGTTGGCGGTCGTCCTCGGCGTCGCCGGCGCGATTACGCTCGTGCTGTTTCCCGGCGCGGACATCCTCAACGCGCTCGTGGACACGCAGGCCGCCTTCGGCGTCCACATCCCGAGCGCGACCGACGTCATCAACTTCCTCTGGAACTCCCACATCCCCGGCGCGGAGACCATCGTCGACCGCCGGCCGCGGCTCTACGGCCCGCTCGAACTCATCCTCACCAAACTGAAGGTCGCCGGCCTCGCCGGGACCGTCATCGGCCTCCCCGTGTTCGTCTACGAGACGTACCTGTTCATGCGCCCCGGTCTCTACCCCAAAGAGCGCAAGTACTACCTCGCGGCCGTCCCGACGAGCCTCGTCCTCGCGCTCGTCGGCGTCCTCTTTGCCCACTTCGTGGTGCTGCCGGCCATCTTCGCGTACTTCACCTCCTACACCGAGGGGACCGCGGTCGTCGCGTTCGGCCTCAAGGAGACGTTCAACCTCATTCTCATCCTGATGGGCTACATGGCGGTCGTCTTCCAGATTCCGCTGTTCGTGGAACTGGCCATCATGATGAACCTCGTCACCCGACGGTGGCTCGAAGACCGCCGCCTGCTGTTCTGGGGCGCGTTCCTCGGCCTCGCGTTCCTCGTCAGCCCCGACCCGACCGGGATGGCCCCCATCATCATCGGCGCGACGATGATTACCCTGTTCGAGGGGACGCTCGCGGCCTTACGCTGGACCGGGAACTGACCGGCGTCTCGTTTTCCTCCCGTCGCTCCCTCGGCCGGGTCGTTCTGCCTCGCTTTCACCGACGGCCGCCCGTTCAGAAGACCTATGTCATAATAGTTGGAATCGTGACACGATGGCCGACCTCGTCGCCCTGTCTGCGGTCGCCCTCCCGCTCTGGTTCGCCGTGAGCGTCTGGGCCGGCATCGACGCGACCAGACACAGTTCGCACAACGCCTTCCTCTGGAGCCTCTCGGTGTTCGTCGGCGGGATTCTCGGCTTGGCGCTGTACCTCAACCCCGGGCGCGACGAACCCGGGGTGGGCCGCCGCGCGGGTCAGTCGCGGTCGCCGGACGGCATCTCTTCCGCCCGTACCGAGACCGTCTCCTGTCCGAACTGCCACTCGCTGGAGGAAGCCGACCGGGATACCTGCCGTTTCTGCGGCGAGTCGCTGTAACGCGCCGAATCTCCCCGAGACCGCGGGGAATCACACTGCGTCCGACGACTCCGTCGCCTTCCGATTCTCGGCCGCGACCACTCCCTCGACGCGCGTCTTCAGCCCCTCGTTCATGGCGACGAATCCCGCCCGGGTTTGCTCGCCGACGAACCGCAACAGGAGTCCGGCGAGGACGCCCGAGAACGTCTCCGCGTGTTCGAACCGGGTGCGCTCGCCGCCGTCGAGCGGTTCGAGGCGGAACCGGTGTTCGCCGTCGAACAGTCCCGGAACCACGAGGTGGCCGACCCAGCGCAGTTCGCGGTGCTTCTCGCAGTAGACTACGTCGGGTTCGAACTCCGACTCGCGGCCGCCCGGCGGTCGCAGGTGGACGGTGAGCGTCGCGCCCTCGTTCGGTCGCCCGGCGATTCGCATGAACGGGTTCCATTCGGGGTAGCGGTCGAAGTCGACGAGCGCCTCCCACACCCGCTCGGGCGGGGCGTCTATCTCGATGCTCGTGACGAGTTCGTGTGCCATACCTAACAGTTGGGCGGCCGAGACCGTGAATCTCGCGCGGAACGTTCATTGCCGGTGAGGAGAGAGACGGACGTATGGCAACCCTCCTTCTCGCCAGACACGGCGAGACGACGTGGAACCGCGCCGGGCGCGTACAGGGGTGGGTCCCTGTGTCGCTCACAGAGCGCGGCCGCGAGCAGGCCGACGCCCTCGCGCGCCACGTCGCGGACAGCTACGAGGTCGACCGCCTCGTCTCCTCCGACATCGAACGCGCCCAAGAGACCGCCCGCCCCGTCGCCCGCGAACTCGGCCTCGAACCCGTCCTCGACTCGGCGTGGCGCGAGCGCGACGTGGGGTCGTTTCAGGGGCTCGAATTCGACGAACTCACCGACCGGTACCCGCAGTACTTCCTCTCGGCGGTCGGCGCGCCCGCCGCCCGCGAGCGCCCTCCGAGCGGCGAGAGCCTCGTCGAGGTCCGCCGCCGCGTCCTCAACGCTCACGAGGGGCTCGCCGACTCGCTCGACGCCGACGAGACGGTGCTCGTCGTCAGCCACGGCGCGCCGATTCGGCTGTCGCTCGGTGAGGTGAAGGGCCTCGACATCGTCGAGACGATGCTGTCGCAACCGCTCGACAACGGCGGCATCTGCGAGTTCGAAGTCGAACTGAGCGACGACGGCGACGAACCGCTCGTCCACGTCGTCGCCGAGAACGAGACGCGATTTCTGACGACGTAGGTCGGTCCGGCGGTCTGGTCCGAGTTTCTGACTGTTATCTCTCAGCTACTTCCGCATCGGATAGTCCTGCGCGAACACGTCGTCCACGAGGAGGTCGTCGTCGCCCGCGTCGGCGTCCGTCTCCGCCTCGGCCCCGGGGCTGACGCTCCCGGTCCGGTAGCCGTGGAGGTCGAGCGTGACGTGGTCGAAGCCGGCGTCCTTCAGGTGGTCGCGGGCGGCGCGGACGAAGTCGGCGTCGAGGGCGCGGTCGAGTTCCTCCGGCGCGACCTCGATGCGGGCGAGGCCGTCGTGGTCGCGGACGCGGAACTGCTCGAAGCCCCACGTCCGGAGAATCGTCTCCGCGCGCTCGACCCGCGAGAGTCGTTCCTCGGTGACTTCGAGGCCGGTCGGAATCCGCGAGGAGAGACAGGCCATCGAGGGCTTGTCTGCGACCGACAGGTCGTAGTCGTCGGCGATGGCGCGGACCTCCTCTTTCGTGATGCCGTGGGCCAAAAGCGGCGACAGCACCTCTAACTCCTCGACGGCGCGGAGGCCGGGGCGGTGACCCTCGCCGGGGTCCGAGGCGTTGGTTCCGTCGCAGACGGCCTCGATGCCGCGGTCGCGGGCGGCCTCGTACATCCGGCCGAGGCGCATCGTCCGGCAGTGGTAACACCGGTCGTCGTCGTTGGCGACGAAGTCGGGGTTGTCCAACTCGGAGAACTCGACGGTCAGGTGTTCGATGCCGATTTCCTCGGCGACGCGCTTCGCGTCGTCCAACTCGGCGTCCGGCAGGGTCTCGCTTTTCGCGGTGCAGGCGACCGCGTCGTCACCGAGCGCCTCGTGGGCGAGTGCGGCGACCACGCTGGAGTCCACGCCGCCCGAAAAGGCGATGAGGACGCTCTCGCGCTCCGCGAGCGCCTCGCGTACTGCGTCGGCCTTCGCCGCGACGTCTCGCTCGCTCATGGCCTCCTTTCCCGGCCGACGGGCAAAAGCCCCTCGCCCCCGGCGCGAACGACCGCGAAGGGCGCACGCGCCGTCGAATCGGCCGCGACGGGCGCTCCCGCGTCGACGCGACCCGCCCGTCGTCCCGGAGTCACCACCCCGCGACTTTTTGTCCTATGCCGCGATAGGTCCGCCCGAATGGACTTCGAGACCATCCCGGGCGTCGGCGAGAAGACGGCCGCCGCGCTCGCGGAACTCGACGACGCCGAGCGAGCGCTCACCGACGGCGACGTGGCGGCGCTCGCGCGGGCACCGGGACTCACGGAGGGGAGGGCGGCGGCCATCGCCCGCGGCGCGATTCGCCGCGACCACGACGACCCCGGCGGCTTCCTCGCCACCGACCGCGCCTCGGAAATCTACCGCGACGCGCTCGGTCTCTTGCAGGCGCGGACGGTCACGACGTACGCCGAGAAGCGACTGGAGACGCTGTTTCCCACCGGGTCGGCCCCGCGCATCGAGGAGGTCCGGGCGTTCGCCGCCGACGCGACCGACCTCGACCCCGACCCGGACGTGCTCGCGGCGCTGTCGGGCGTCGAACCCCTCGCGGACCCGACGCCGCGTCGCGTCCGCGAGCGCTGTATCGCCACCGCCGACGCGGAGCGCTACGCCGCCGCCAAGGAGGCGTTTCCCGAACTCTCAATCGAGGTCGTCGAAGACGGCCGCGACATCGCCGAACTCGCGCGGTCGTACTCGACGGTGGTCGTGTTGGACGAGTCGTTCGCCGGCATCGACGTGGACGGTGACGTGCGCGTCCTCCCCGACGCCGCCGAGCGGACCGACGAGGTCGTCCCCGAGCGACTGCTGGCCTTCTTCGCCGCGAACCGCGAGGCCTTGGAGGCGGCCGCCGCGGTCCACGAAGTGGCCGAACTCGACCCGCCCTGCGACCTCGCCGCCCTCCGCGACGTCCTGTCCCGACTGGCGGACGACGGGACCGTCCTCGGAGACGACGAACTCGAACGCCTCTCGAACGCGGTGGACGACCTCGACACCGCCGTCTCGACCGCCGAATCGGTCGCCAACGACCGCCTCCGCGACGTGATTCGCGAGCGCGACGTGACCATCGAGGGGACCGACTTCCTGTCGCTCGTCGAGCAGGGCGCGCGCGTCGACTCCCTGCTGTCGCGCGAACTCGAAGACGAGTTCGACGAGGCGCTTTCGGCCGCCCGCGACCACCTCGTGGAGTCGCTGTCGCTGCGCCCCGGCGAGGCCGACCTCACGGAGCGGGTGTTTCCCGACGACCCGTCGTTCCCGCTCGGCCACGACGAGGAGGCGGTCGGCCGCCTCCGAACCGAACTGAAGGCCGCCCGCGACCGCCGCGCCGCGAAGTTGAAAGCCGGCCTCGCCGCCGACCTCGGCGACCTGCGCGACCCCGTCGAGACGCTGGTCCGCGACGCGCTCGAACTCGACGTGCGCCTCGCCGTCTCGCGGTTCGCCCGCGATTTCGACTGCGTCTTCCCCGAGTTCACCGGCGCGGCCGGGGACGACGGTGCCGGCTCGTTCGCCATCGAGGCCGGCCGCTCGCCCCTCCTCGACGTGGACTTCTCGGACGTCGACCCCGTGGACTACGAGGTGTCGGGCGTCACGCTCCTCTCGGGCGTCAACAGCGGGGGCAAGACCTCGACGCTCGACCTCGTGGGGCTCGTCGTCGTCCTCGCGCACATGGGGCTTCCCGTCCCCGCCGAGTCGGTCCGCCTCTCGCGGTTTTCCGAACTCCACTACTACGCCAAGTCGCAGGGAACGCTCGACGCCGGCGCGTTCGAGAGCACCCTCCGCGACTTCGCGGCGCTCACCGACGGCGCGGCCGACCGCCTCGTCCTCGTGGACGAACTGGAGAGCATCACCGAACCCGGCGCGTCGGCCAAAATCATCGCCGGCATCCTCGAAGAACTCGCGGAACAGGGCGCGGCGGCCGTGTTCGTCTCCCACCTCGCCGGCGGCATCCGCGAGGCGGCGGACGTGTCGGTCGCGGTCGACGGCATCGAGGCCGTCGGACTGGAAGACGGCGAACTCGTCGTCAACCGCTCGCCCGTGAAGGACCATCTGGCGCGTTCGACCCCGGAACTCATCGTGGAGAAACTGGCCGGCGAGAACGAGACGAGTTTCTACGGGCGACTGCTGGAGAAGTTCGACTGACGCGGCCGCCAGCGCCAACACACGATTTATCTTAACACGCCGACAACTCCGCCCGTGCCCTCCGACTCGCTCTCCCCCGAGGAACGACAGCAGTACGACCTCGTCTACCACGCCACGAAGAACGCCATCTGGGACGTGCTCGGGACCGCGGTCTACGTGTTATTTCTGGTGTTCGGCGGGTTCCTCGTGCTGTTCGTCTTCGTACTTCCGGCGCTTAGTGCGCTCTCGCAGACCGGCGGAACGCCGGTCGTCCTCGGCGTCGGCGCGGTCGGACTGATTCTGTTCGTCGCCATCGGCTACCGAATCGTCCGGCTCCTTCAGTAAGTGACGTATCGGCTCGCGAGTTCCCACCGAACCGTGGCGACGACGCCGACCGCGCCGAGCAGTACGGCGACGAGCGAGCCGACCGTCGTCGGGGCGGTGTAGTCGGTGGTCGCGTCGAACTCGAACGCGTAGTAGTTCCCGTCACGCTCGACGAGTCCCGGGAGATTTCCGGGGTCGTCTTCGAACCGAAGCACTTCGCCGGCGAGGGCGCGGTCCACGGCCCGCTGCTCAGACTGCGAGAGTTCGCTGTACAGCGGGGGAACCGTCTCCGGCGTTTCCGACAGTTGCTGCTCGTAGCGATAGCTGTAGTCCTCGTCGGCGGCGAAACCGAACCCGAGCACGCCCCCCCCGACGAGCGCGAGCGAGACGAGCAGCGCGGTGAGCTGTGCGCGAGTTGCCATGGCTCCGCATCTATTGTTGTGAAATTAACTATTGTGGCTCAACTCCTGATGGGCTGTCGGTCCACGGGGCACACAGAAACGACGACGCCCGTCCGCCCCCCGTCGGACGCCGCCGCGGTAAACGATTAAGTCCCCCGCGCGTGGTACTTTACTCGATGAGGGAGGACCCCGAAGAGGGGATGCTGTCGTGGGACGAGACGGTGTTCCGCGACGAACACGTCTTCGAAATCGACCACGTTCCGGAGACGTTCAACCACCGCGAGAGCCAACTGCGGAGCCTGAAGTACGCGCTTCGGCCCGCGGTCCGCGGCTCTCGCCCCCTGAACACGATGGTGCGTGGGCCGCCGGGGACGGGCAAGACCACCGCGGTCCAGAAGCTGTTCGGCGAGTTGGGCACGCAGTCGGGCGTCCGGACCGTCCGGGTGAACTGCCAGGTCGACTCGACGCGCTACGCGGTGTTCTCGCGCGTCTTCGAGCACATCTTCGAGTACGAACCCCCGTCGTCGGGCATCTCGTTCAAGAAACTGTTCGGCCAGATAACCGACCGCCTCGTCGAGGACGACGAGGTGCTCGTCGTCGCGCTCGACGACGTGAACTACCTGTTCTACGAGAACGAGGCCTCCGACACGCTCTACTCGCTGCTGCGCGCCCACGAGGCGCACTCCGGCGCGCGCATCGGCGTCATCATCATCTCGTCTGACCTCTCGCTCGACGTCATCGACGAACTCGACGGGCGCGTCCAGAGCGTCTTCCGGCCCGAGGAGGTGTTCTTCCCCCGCTACGACGTGGACGAAATCGTCGATATCCTCCGCGGGCGGTCGAAACGCGGCTTCCACGAGGACGTTATCGGCGCGCCCGAACTCGACCAGGTCGCGGAGTTCACCGCCGATAGTGGCGACCTCCGGGTCGGCATCGACCTGCTCCGTCGCGCGGGCCTCCACGCCGAGATGCGCGCCTCCCGAACCGTCGACATGGAGGACGTGGAGGCCGCCTACGACAAGTCGAAGTACGTCCACCTCTCGCGGTGTCTGCAAGGGCTTTCGGACCCCGAGCGCGAACTCGTCCGGGTCGTCGCCGAGTACGACGGCGAGCGCGCCGGCGCGGTGTACGACGCGTTCAACGAGGCGACCGGCCTCGGCTACACGCGCTACTCCGAACTCGTGAACAAACTGGACCAACTGGGCGTCATCGAGGCCCGATACACCGAAATCGAGGGACGCGGTCGCACCCGCGCCATCTCGCTCGCCTACGACGCGGACGCGGTCTTGGACCGCCTCTGAGGGCGTCTCGCCCGCCCCGTTTCAGGACAATTTTTACTCGCCGGCCGAGTCGGATGAGCCATGAAGACTACCGGCGGAACCGACGCGCAGAAGCGCCGCGCCGCGGCGGCGGCGGTCGAAGCGGTCGAAGACGGGGCCGTCGTCGGGCTCGGCACCGGCAGCACCACCGCGTTCGCCATCCGCGCCATCGGCGACCGCGTCGCCGACGGCCTCGACGTCCGGGGCGTCCCGACCTCCTTCGCGGCCCGCGAACTCGCCCGCGAGTGCGGCATCCCCGTCGTCGACCTCGACGAGGTGGACGCTGTCGACCTCGCAATCGACGGGGCCGACCAGGTTGCGCTCGCGGACAGCGCGCTCGTCAAGGGCGGCGGCGCGGCCCACGCCCGCGAGAAAGTGGTCGACGCCTTCGCCGACCGGTTCCTCGTCGTCGCCGACCCCTCGAAAATCGCGGAAACGCTCTCGCACGCCGTCCCCGTCGAGGTGCTCCCGTCGGCGCGAACGACCGTCGCGGCGGGCGTCTCGGACCTCGGCGGCGAGGCGACGCTCCGCCGCGCCGAGCGGAAGGACGGCCCCGTCGTCACCGACAACGGAAATCTCGTCCTCGACTGCGAGTTCGGCGCGATTCCGAACCCCGAGTCGCTCGCGACCGATCTCGCGTCGCTCCCCGGCGCGGTCGAACACGGTCTGTTCGTCGGCCTCGCGGACGCGGTCTACGTCGGCACCGACGACGGCGTGGAAGTCACTGAACTCTGACTCGATTGGTCCGGCGCTCGAACGGAATCCGGCAGACCGAGTGGTCCGACGCTCGAACGTCCCACCTCGACCGCCCCGGCTCACGGGGCGGGTCGCTTTCTCTGAGAGACACAACCGGCGCTCTTCGGTCGGCGATAAAAGAACGAGAGGTCTAAAGACCGAGTTTACAGGTCGCGGGGCTGGACCGTCTTACGGTCGTTCTGCTCAGCGCGGCGAGCAGCGTCTTCGAGAAGCTCCTTGACTTCCTCGTCGAGAGCGTCGTAGAAGTCCGAGGCCACGTTCTTGTCCTTGAGCGCTTCCTTGACGGCTGCCTTGACAATGAGGTCTGCCATACAGGATGTCCTACCGATTCTCCTTTAATAAACTTTCCTATATTGGACGTTAATACCGCCGGATTTGGGGGTTATGGCGCTTCTATGAGGACGGATTTACCGGGAACAATCTCCACTTATATATGCTTTATCCCCGAGAGCTCGGAACGACGGGTATGAGTACGCCTCGGGCCAACGTGCGGCCATGCGCGACATCTTGGAGGCGGTCGCGGACGGTTCGCTCTCGCCCGCCGAGGCCGAGGTACGACTCTCCGGGTACGCGACGACCGACGCCGGGCGGTTCGACGCCGCCAGGGAGACGCGGCGCGGCGTCCCCGAAGCGATTCTCGCGGAGGGAAAAACGCCCGACGAGACGGCCACGCTGGCCGTCGCGGCGGTCGAGACCAGCGGTCGTGCGCTCGTCACCCGCGCCGACACCGCCCACGCCGAGGCCGTCGCCGACGCGCTCCCGGACGCCGACATCGACCGCGACGCCCGGGCGAAGACGGTCGTCGCGGCCGCGCCGGAGTTCGAGCGCCCCGACCTCGACGCGACCGTCGCCATCGCCACCGGCGGCACCTCCGACGCCGAGGCCGCGGGCGAGGCGGCCGCGGTCCTCCGCGAGATGGGCGTGGACGTCGAGCGAATCGAAGACGTGGGCGTCGCCCACCTCGGGCGCGTGCTCGACAACCTCGACACGCTCCGCGAGGCCGACGTGGTCGTCGTCGCCGCCGGCCGCGAGGGCGCGCTGCCGACCGTCGTCGCCGGCCTCGTCGACACGCCCGTCATCGGCCTGCCCGTCTCGACGGGCTACGGCCACGGCGGCGACGGCGAGGCGGCCGTCCTCGGGATGCTCCAGTCGTGTACCGTCCTCTCCGCGGTGAACGTCGACGCCGGCTACATCGCCGGCGCGCAGGCCGGACTCATCGCCCGCGCGGTCGCTGACGCCCGCGACGACGACGCCTGACCGGGCGCAGTCTGTCCCCCGTCGTCGCCCACGTCTGTCCCCTCGTGGTCGTGCGCGATTTCGCGTGCGTACGCACACGCGCGAAGCCCTCATATGGGTGGGGGACTGTGTATCACACACCGGCTTGGTGGCTGCCGGACCGCAACAATGCCAGTCTGTGACCACTGCGGGTCACACGTCTCCGAGCGCTTCGCACGCGTGTTCGCCGACAAGAACGGGCAGGTTCTCGCCTGTCCCAACTGCTCGGCGAACGCGGGTATCGCGGAGGTCGCTCGACAGCGTGCCCGCACTGCATGACCACTGAAGCGACAAAAGACCACCACGCGAAGCCAACTCCTCGTGCGCGAGGTCGGGCGCAGGGTTCATACCCGCGCCCCTGAACCATTCTCTCGTGCACTTCGTCTACGTCATCGAGTGTAACGACGGCTCGCTGTACACCGGCTACACGACCGACGTGGAGCGACGCGTCGCGGAACACGACGCGGGCGAGGGAGCGAAGTACACCCGCGGTCGGACCCCGGTCGAACTCGTCCACGTCGAGGAGTTCGACTCGAAGTCGGCCGCGATGTCCCGCGAGTACGAGATTAAACAGCTCCGCCGCCGGGAGAAACAGCGACTCGTCGAGTCGTGAGCGCTTCTCCTCCCCGTCGGCTCGTAACGTAGTTTTTTGCTCCACCGCGGAGTGGTGCGCGTATGGACGAAATCTCATTCGGGACCGACGGGTGGCGCGCCACGCTGGACACGTTCACCGACGACCGGGTCCGCGTCGTCGGACAGGCGGTCGCGGACTACCTCGCCGACGAGGGCTTCACCGCGCCGGTGCTGGTCGGCTACGACGCCCGCGAGACCTCCCCCGGCTTCGCGGAGTCGCTCGCGGAGGTCGTCGCCGGCAACGGCTTCGACGTGCTCCTGCCGGAGCGCGACTGCCCGACCCCGCTCGTCGCCTACGCCATCGCCGACCGCGGCCTCTCGGGGGCGCTCATGGTCACGGCCTCGCACAACCCGCCGGAGTACAACGGCGTGAAGTTCATCCCCTCGGACGGCGCGCCGGCGCTCCCCGACGTGACCGACGCGGTCGCCGAGCGACTCGCTGAACCGGACCTCCTCCCCGAGTCCGAGCGCGGCACCATCGAGCGCGTCGACGTGGTCTCGCCGCACGCCGACCACGCGATGGACCTCGTCGGCGACGACCTCTCGGACCTGACGGTCGTCTACGACGCCATGCACGGCAGCGGCCGCGGCGTCACCGACGCGCTCCTCGAAGCCGCCGGCGCGGAGGTCGTCCGCCTGCGCTGTGAGCGCGACGCCGACTTCGGCGGCATCTCGCCGGAGCCCTCCGCGGAGAACCTCGGCGGCCTCGCCGAGGCGATGGCCGAACACGACGCGGACCTCGGGGTCGCCAACGACGGCGACGCCGACCGCATCGGCATCGCCACGCCCGACCGCGGCGTCCTCGACGAGAACCTCTTTTTCGCCGCCGTCTACGACTACCTGCTCGAATCCGACTCCGGTCCGGCCATCCGGACCGTCTCGACCACGTTCCTCATCGACCGCATCGCCGAGGCGCACGGCGAGGAGGTGTTCGAGACCGCGGTCGGCTTCAAGTGGGTCGCAGACGGCATGCGCGAACACGACGCGCTCATGGGCGGCGAGGAGTCCGGCGGCTTCTCGGTCCGCGGGCACGTCCGCGAGAAGGACGGCGTCCTCATGGGCCTGCTCGCGGCCGCCGCGACCGCCGAGGAGGACTTCGACGCCCGCCTCGACCGCATCGAGGCCGAACACGGCGACATCGTCGCCGACAAGATAAGCGTCGCCTGCCCCGACGCCGAGAAGGCGCGCGTCATCGACGACCTCGAAGACGTACTTCCGGAGACGGTCGCCGGCCGCGATATCGCCAAGGTCGTCACGCTCGACGGCTTCAAACTCCTCTTAGACGACGGTTCGTGGCTCCTCGTCCGCCCCTCGGGGACGGAGCCGAAGATGCGCGTCTACGCCGAAGCCGGGAGCGAAGACGCGGTCTCGACGCTCCTCGAAGCCGGCCGCGAACTCGTCGAACCGCTCGTCTGAGCGGGCGGTTCAGGGCTCTCGTCTCTCTTCTTCGTCGCCGACCGGTCTGACGACCCCGCGGTACGCCGGCGTGAAAAGCGGGAGCGTCTCCGCGTGCTCGGTCAGCGAGACGCCGTCGCCCCCGGACTCGACGAGGTCCGCGGCCTGAAGCTTCGGCAGGTGGACGTGAACGATGCCGACCTCCGCCTGCTGGACGACCTGCACGTCGACCTCGTCGGGCGGGAGGTCGGTCGTCCGAACCGCGAGGGCGACCGCGAGGTCCCAGACCGACGCCGGCTCCGACCGGTCGTGGAGGTACTCCAGCACGTAGCGGCGCGACGGGTCCGCGAGCGCGTCGAACACGCGGTCCCAGTCGGTCAGGATACGGTCGCTCCGGTCTCGGTGTGCCATGGGCCTTGACTCCCTAGCGCTTGACGACCGGCGGCTAAATCTGTGTCGATTGTTAACTCTCAACATCCGCGGCGGCGCGGCCGTCACTCGTCGCGCAGGACGCCGCGAAACCGCCCCTCGTCGTCGCTTCGGTCCTCGATGTCGAATCCGAGCGACTCGTAGAACGGCTTGACGCCCCCGTCGAAGTCGACGACGAGTCGGCCCCGGCGGTCGAGCGCCGCACGGACGAGTTGGGTTCCGACCCCCCGGCCGCGGCGACTCGGGGAGACGGCTACGGCCTCGATATAGTCGCCGTCGAGCGCCAGCGCGCCGACGACCCGGCCGGACGCCTCCGCGACGAGGCAGTCGCCGGCGGCCAGTCGGTCGCGGATTTCGCCCGCGTCGGCTTCGAGCAGTCCGGCGTCGAGGACGCGCATCACGGCCACCAGTTCGTCGGGGTCGCCCTCGCGGACGCGGGCTCCGCCGGTCTCACGGTCTCTCTCGGTGTCTTCCATACCGCCGACTACCCGCCTTTGATGAGGCGGAGCACCTTCACGCGGTCGACTTCGACGGACTGGTCTTCGGGGACGGGGCGGCCGTCGACGAGGACGGTCACCTCGTGGGGGCTGAGGTCCACCGCCCGCACGAGGTCCGCGTAGGTCCCGTCGTCGTCGACGGCGACCTCGCTGGTCTCCTCGCCGACGACCTCGACGGTCACGTTCATGGTCGCTCGTGGGTCGGGCGCGGGTTTCAGTCCGTCGGCTCGGCGTCGGCCGGGGGCGGTCTCCGTCTCGCACGGTTTATGTGCGGGGCGGTCGGTAGAACGGATATGAGCGAGGCCGCGGAGTCGGGCGACGCCCCGGCGGGTCGTGAAATCTGGATCGAGAAGTACCGACCGCAGACCTTCGACGACGTCTACGGGCAGGACGACATCGTCGAGCGCCTGCGCAGCTACATCGAGCGCGACGACCTGCCGCACCTCCTGTTCGCGGGGCCGGCGGGCGTCGGCAAGACCACCTCCGCGACGGCCATCGCCCGCGCCATCTACGGCGACGACTGGCGCGGCAACTTCCTCGAACTCAACGCCTCCGACGAGCGCGGTATCGACGTGGTCCGCGACCGCATCAAGAACTTCGCGCGCTCGTCGTTCGGCGGTCACGACTACCGCGTCATCTTCCTCGACGAGGCCGACTCGCTGACGAACGACGCGCAGTCGGCGCTCCGCCGGACGATGGAGCAGTTCTCCGACAACACGCGCTTCATCCTCTCGTGTAACTACTCCTCGAAGATTATCGACCCCATCCAGTCGCGCTGCGCGGTGTTCCGGTTTTCCCCGCTCGGCGACGACGCCATCGCGGAGCAGGTCCGCGACATCGCCGCCGCCGAGGACATCGAGGTCACGGAAGACGGCCTCGACGCGCTGGTCTACGCCGCCGGCGGCGACATGCGCCGCGCCATCAACTCCCTTCAGGCCGCCGCGACGACCGGCGAGGTCGTCGACGAGGAGGCCGTCTACATGATTACCTCGACGGCCCGCCCCGAGGACATCGAGGAGATGGTCCGGGCCGCCATCGACGGCGAGTTCACGGCCGCGCGCAAGCAGTTAGAGACGCTCATCGTCGACACCGGGATGGCCGGCGGCGACATCATCGACCAGCTTCACCGCTCGGTCTGGGAGTTCGACCTCGACGAGCGCGACGCCGTCCGCCTCATGGAGCGCATCGGCGAGGCCGACTACCGCATCTCCGAGGGCGCGAACGAGCAGGTCCAACTCGAAGCGCTCCTCGCGTCGCTCGCGCTCTCGCAGAACTGAACGCAGGACACTGCACCGGTCGTTTCGACGCCGCGGTCTCCGGTCTCTCCACTCGTTTTCGCGTCTGTCACGCCCGGAACTCGAAGCGCGCGCCGCCCGCCGTTCCGGAGGTCACGATGGCCGACCAGCCGTGGGCCTCGGCGATGGATTGGACGATGGCCAGCCCGTAGCCGATGCCGTCCTCGCCGGTCGTCTCGCCCGGTTCGAACACCTCGTCGCGGCGCTCGGGCTCGATGCCGGGGCCGTCGTCTTCGACGTAGAAGCCGCCGTCGACGCCGCCGACCTCGACGCGCACGTCGCGGCCGTCGTGTTCGACGGCGTCGTCGGGAGTATCCCGACTGCCCGTCGAGCCGTGCTCGACGGCGTCACCAGACGCAGTCTGGTTGCCCGTGGAACCATGTTCGACGGCGTTCCGAAACAGATTGGAAAGCAGTTCGGCGAGGCGGTCCTCGTCGGCGTCGACGACGACCGACTGGCTGGTGACCAACTCGGCGTCGCCGGTATCGGTGGTCGCCCACGCCTGCCGGGCGACCGCCCCGAGGTCGACGCGCTCCGTCTCGTCGACCAGTTGGCCGCGGCGAGCGAGCGACAGCAGGTCGTCGATGAGTTCTTCCATCTGTTCGAGCGCCCGCTCGGCGGTGTCGAACCGCACCTCGTCGCCGGTCTCGCGGGCCAGTTCGAGGTTCCCGCGGGCGACCGAAAGCGGGTTGCGAAGGTCGTGGCTCACGATGTTCGCGAACTCTTCGAGGCGCTCGTTCTGTCGCTCTAGCTCGCTTTCGCGGGTCTTCCGCTCCGTGATGTCGGTGTAGATGGCGTACCCCGCCCCGCGCTCCTCGCCGGGCGACAGCGGGACGACGTTCAGGATGAACTCGCGGACGCCGCCGTCGGTCCGGCGGCGGACCTCCCCGCGGTAGCTCTCGCCGGTGGCGACGAGGAGTTCGGGGATGGTCTCGTCGGCCCCCGGTTCCGGCACCGGGTCCGGGTCCGGCTCCGGCGGGACGATTCGCCCGAGGAGGTCGCTGCCGACCACGTCGTCGGCGTCGTAGCCGAACGCCGACTGGAACGCCCGATTCACGTCGCGAACGGTGACCGCGCCGGCTTCCACGTCGTAGGCGACGGCGGCGTCGGAGACGTGTTCGAACAGCGCCGTCGAGCGGTCGCGCTCCTCGCGGAGCCGCGACTCGGCGCGGATGCGCTCGGCCGTGACCGCGACGTGCGCCATGAGGAGTTCGGCCAGTTCGGCGTCGCGCTCGTCGAACGCGCCGGGGGTGAACGTGGTCGCCTGAAAGACGCCGAGGTCCCCGATGGGGACGCTCAGGACCGCGCGGTACATCCGCTTGACCGGCCTGGCCTCGGGGTGGTTGCGCACGTCGTCGGTGATGTCCGTGTTCCCCGACAGGTACACCTCGGCCGCGATGCCGCCGTCGTCGAGCGGGACGCGCTCCGCGCCGTCGGCCGGCGCGTCCGACGAGATAGCCGCCGGAACGATGTAGCCGTCCTCGACGACGCCCACGTAGCTGATGTCGAACTCGAGGATGTCGTCGGTGATTTCGACGGTCTGTTCGAACAGTTCGTCGAGGCTCGTCGCCGCGGCCAGTTCGGTGGCTCCTCGGTGGAGTCGCTCTATCTGCTCGCGGCTCTTTCTGACGGCGGCTTCGGACTCGATGCGGCTCCGCGTCTCGGAGACGTAGGACACGAGGAGTTCGGCCAGCGTGAGGTCGGTCTCGTCGTACGCGCCGACCTCGTTGGAGATGGCCTGAAACACGCCGTCGTCGCCCAGCGGGACGCTCACCGCCGAGCGGTACGCGGGGTCGTCGGGGTCGGCCACGGGGTGGTCGCGCACGTCGTCCACGAGAAACGAGCGTTTGGTCCGGTGCGTCTCCCCGAGCAGGCCCGTGTCCGAGGGAATCGGCCCCGTCCCGGCCATATCGTCGTTGTTGGCGGCGACGTAGAAGCTGTCCCCGTCGTGGACGAAAAACGAGGTGTTGTCGAACTCGAGGATGTGCTCCGTGAGGCCGATGGCGCGCTCGTAGAGTTCGTCGACCGTCCCGGCCGTGATGAGGTCCGTCGTCCCCTCGTAGAGCCGCTTGAGCCGGTCCCACTCGGCGTCGTTTCGGGCCAGCGCCACCTCCTCGGCGTCTCTGTCGGCGGTCGATGCGAGCACCCATCGAACCTGCGATTCGAGCCCGGAGCGGTCGCCGCGGCTGACGTAGGCGTCGAATCGGGCCGGCCGCTCGACGGCCTCGGGCGACACCTCGGTGTACAGAATCGTCGGCACGTCGCGGGGTATCTCGGCGTCCGGGTCCGTGACGACGACGCACGCCGCGTCGCTCGGGTCGTTCTCGTCACTCGCTGACGCCACCGTGACCCCGTCGCCGAGGGCGATATCGTCGAAGTCGTCGTCCACGAAAACCGTTGGGTCCGTCGCGTGCACGGCAGTCCCCCTACTGGAGGGCGACGAGAACTATAATCGTTGCGGCATGTTCTCAATGAGCAAGAACACGCCGCGAGCGGTCCGATTCGGCGGCGCGGCGCTTTGACCTCGCCGGATTCCTCAGTTTAGCGACCAGAACCCGTAGTTGAGCGCGGCGGCGAAGCACGTCCACAGGAGGTAGGGGACGAGGAGGGCGGCGGCGCGCCGATTGACGGCGGCGAACTCGCGCGTCGTCGCCAGAATCGCCGCGAGGAGGACGACGATGACGGCGAGGCCGACCGCGGGCGACCGCAGTCCGAAGAACGCCGCGGACCACGCGACGTTGACGACGAGGTGGCCGACGAAGACGGCGAGCGCCCGCTCGCGGCGGGGGTGGTCGCGCCGGGAGACGAGCCACGCGGCGACGCCCATGAGGGTAAACAGCGTCACCCAGACCGGGCCGAACACCCAGTTCGGCGGGGCGAACCACGGGCGGGCGAGCGTCGCGTACCACGACCCCGCGTCGGTGACGGTGAAGACACTCCCGAGCGCGCCTGCGAGTTGCGCGAGGGCGACCCACGCGAGCAGTTCGACCGCCGGTCGCCGCCGGAGCGAAGCGAGTTTCATACTCTTCGTTCGCTCGGGTGGGAAATGAACGACGCGGCCCGTGCGGGCGAAATTGTGGGGAATCGGGCGTCTGCGTCCATCTCCCGGAACTGTTTTACCCGACGGTAGACCAGAGTTTGGCAATGAGCGAACTCGAAGCGGAGTACCGCCTCGACTACTTCGAGGAGGAGGGCTTCTACCGGAAGCAGTGCCCCGTGACGGGGGTCCACTTCTGGACACGAGACCCCGACCGCGAGACTTGCGGCGAACCGCCCGCCGACGACTACACCTTCATCGACAACCCCGGCTTCGACGAGGAGTACACCCTCGAAGAGATGCGCGAGAAGTTCCTCTCCTTCTTCGAGGAACACGACCACGAGCGCATCGACCCCTACCCGGTCGCCGCGAACCGCTGGCGCGACGACGTGCTCTTGACGCAGGCCTCTATCTACGACTTCCAGCCACTCGTCACGTCCGGCGAGACGCCGCCGCCGGCCAACCCGCTGACCGTCTCCCAACCCTGCATCCGGATGCAGGACATCGACAACGTGGGCAAGACCGGTCGCCACACGATGGCGTTCGAGATGATGGCCCACCACGCGTTCAACGCCCGCGAGGAGGCCGGCGACAAGTACGCTTACGAGGGCGAGGTCTACTGGAAGGACGAGACGGTCCGCCTCTGCGACGAGTTCTTCGAGTCGCTCGGCGCTGACATCTCCGAAATCACCTACATCGAGGACCCGTGGGTCGGCGGCGGCAACGCCGGTCCGGCCTTCGAGGTGCTCTACCGCGGTGCCGAACTCGCCACCCTCGTCTTCATGTCGATGAAGCAGGACCCCGACGGCGACTACGAACTCAAGGACGGCAACACCTACTCGCCGATGGACACCTACATCGTCGACACGGGCTACGGGCTCGAACGGTGGACGTGGGTGTCGCAGGGGACGCCGACGGTGTACGAGGCCGTCTACCCCGACATGATCGAGTTCCTCAAGGACAACGTCGGCATCGAACACACCGACGAGGAGGAGGAACTCATCCACCGCGCGGCGAAGCTCTCGGGCCACCTCGACATCGACGAAATCGACGACCTCGCCACCGCGCGCGCCGAAGTCGCGGGCGAACTCGGCGTCGACGAGGCCGAACTCACTTCGCTGCTCCGCCCGCTCGAAGACATCTACGCCATCGCGGACCACTGCCGAACCCTCGCGTACATGTTCGGCGACGGCATCGTCCCCTCGAACGTCGGGACGGGCTACCTCGCCCGTATGGTCCTCCGGCGCACCAAGCGCCTCGTGGACAACCTCGGCGTGGACGCCCCGCTCGACGAACTCGTGGACATGCAGGCCGAGCGCCTCGACTACCAGAACCGCGACACCATCCGCGACATCGTCCGCAGCGAGGAGCGCAAGTACAGAAAGACGCTCGAACGCGGCTCCCGTAAGGTCCAGCAGCTCGCCGACGACTACGCCGACACGGACGAGCCCATCCCGCTCGACGAGCTCATCGAGCTGTACGACTCCCACGGCATCCAGCCCGACATGGTGCAGGACATCGCGGAAGAGCGCGGCGCGACCGTCGACATCCCCGACGACTTCTACTCGCTCGTCGCCGACCGCCACGAGCAGGTCGACGGCGAGGGCGAGGCCGACGAGCGCGACGACCGCCTCGGCGACCTGCCGGCGACGGACAAGCTCTACTACGACGACCAGGAACGCACCGAGTTCGAGGCCGTCGTCCTCGACGTGTTCGAGCGCGAGGAGGGCTACGACGTGGTCCTCGACCAGACGATGTTCTACCCCGAAGGCGGCGGTCAGCCCGCCGACCACGGCTCGCTCGCCACCGACGACACGACGGTCGAAGTGACCGACGTGCAAATCGTGGGCGACGTGGTGCTCCACCGAACCGACGAGGACCCCGGTAAGGGCGAGTTCGTCCGCGGCCAGCTCGACGCCGAGCGCCGCCGTCGGCTCATGCGCCACCACACGGCGACCCACGTCATCGGCCACGCCATCCGGACGGTCCTCGGCGACCACATCCGGCAGGCCGGCGCGTCGAAGGGCGTCGACCGCTCGCGGCTCGACGTGACCCACTACGACCGCATCACCCGCGAGGAGGTCACGCAGATAGAGCGCGTCGCCAACGAAATCGTGATGCGGAACATCCCGGTCAAACAGGAGTGGCCGGACCGCCGCGACGCCGAGAAGAAGTACGGCTTCGACCTCTATCAGGGCGGTATCCCGCCGGGCGAGCAGATTCGCCTCATCCACGTCGGCAGCGACGTGCAGGCCTGCGGCGGCACCCACGTCAAGCGCACCGGCGACATCGGGGCCGTCAAGGTGCTGACGACGGAGCCCGTGCAGGACGGCGTCGAGCGCGTCGTCTTCGCGGCGGGCGACGCGGCCGTCGAGGCCACCCAGCGCACCGAGGACGCGCTGTACGGCGCGGCCGACGTGCTCGACGTGAACCCCGCGGACGTGCCCGAGACGGCAGAGCGCTTCTTCACCGAGTGGAAGGAGCGCGGCAAGACCATCGACCGCCTGAAGACGGAACTCGCCGAGGCGCGCGCCGCGGCGGGGGCCGACGAAATCGACATCGACGGCACGCCCGCCGTCGTCCAGCGCCTCGACGGCGACGCGGACGAACTCCGCGCGACCGCGAACGCGCTGGTCGAAGAGGGGAAGGTCGCCGTTCTCGGCTCCGCCGCGGGCGGCAGCGCCCAGTTCGTCGTCGGCGTCCCCGACGACGTGGGCATCAACGCCGGGCAGGTCGTCGGTCGACTCGCCGGCAAGGTCGGCGGCGGCGGCGGCGGTCCCGCGGACTTCGCGCAGGGCGGCGGCCCCGACGTGGACGCGCTCGACGGCGCGCTCGACGAGGCTCCCGACGTGCTTCGGACGGTCCTGAACGCCTGAGTCGGTCGCGCGACGCCGACGAGTTCGCGTTCGCTTTCGCGGTTTCGCTTGCTTCGCGTCCGCGAGACGGACGCCCTAAGTCGCTCGCCCGCCGAGCCCCCGGTATGCCCACGGCAGTCGCGGACGGGGTCGAACTGTACTACGACAGCGAGGGCGACGGCGAGACGGTCGCCTTCGTCGGCGACGCGGGCTACGGCGCGTGGCAGTGGGGGTGGCAGCACGCCGCCGTCGCCGGCCGCTACGAGAGCCTCGTGACCGACCTCCGCGGGGCCGGCCGCTCCGACGCGCCCGCGGGGCCGTACTCGGTCGCGACGCTCGTCTCCGACCTCGTGGCCGTCCTCGCGGACGCGAACGTCAGGAAGGCCCACCTCGTCGGATTCGGCCTCGGCGGGCTGGTCGCGCTGGAGGCCGCGCGGACGACGAACCGCGCCCGGAGCCTCACGCTCGTCGGCACCGCCGCCTCCGGGGATGGCATCGACCCCGACCCGCTCTCCGCCGCGCCCGACGACCCGGCCGCGCTCCGCGAGTCGCTCGCGCCGGCGCTCTCCGAAGAATTTCGCGCGGAACAGCCTGACGTGGTCGAGCAACTCGTCTCGTGGCGCAAACGGGAGGACGCCGACCCCGAGGCGTGGGCCGCGCAGGCCGCCGCCGTCGCCGACTACGACGCCGGCCCGCTGTACGAGGTGACGGTCCCGACGCTCGTCCTCCACGGCGGCGACGACCCGGTCTGGCCGGTCGAGGGTGGCCGCGCGCTGGCCGAGGGTCTCCCCCGCGGCGAGTTCGAGTCGTTCGCGGGCGCGCGCCACCTCGTCACCGTCGAGCGGTCGCGGCTCGTCAACGACGCGCTCGTCTCCTTTCTCGAATCGCTCGACGACGACTGAGCGTCGCTGTCGGGCGCTCTCCCCGCGGTCGCCGCCGACGCGCCCCGTCGCAGATGCCGGCAGTGAGCGTTCCGGGCGCAACTTCTTTAGAGCCGCACCGATTGTCTCTCCACGATGACTCGCCCGCGACTCGCGTTCTTGGACGCCTCCCACGGCGATTCGAGCACGTCACGAAACTTCAGGCGCGAACTCGACGCCGACCTCGTCGAGTTCGACGTGACCGACGGCCGTCTCCCCGACCACTTCGACTACGACGGCGTCGTTATCAGCGGCTCGTCGTCCTCGGTCTACTGGGACGAGCCGTGGATTCGCAACCTCGTGTCGTGGGTCGCCGACGCCGACGAGCGCGGCGTCCCCCTCTTGGGCGTCTGTTTCGGCCACCAGGTCGTCGCGGCGGCGCTCGGCGGCACCGTCGAGGACATGGGCGCGTTCGAACTCGGCTACAACGAAATCGAGCGGACTCGCCCGGACGACGGGAACGACATCCTCGCCGGCATCGGTGAGCGCTTCACCGTCTTCACCTCCCACGGCGACCGGGTGACGGAACTCCCGTCTGGAGCGGACCTCCTCGCCGAAAACGAGTTCGGCGTCCACGCGTTCCGCCGGAATCACGCCTTCGGCGTCCAGTTCCACCCCGAGTACGACACCGACACCGCAGAAGCCATCGCCCGCCAGAAGGACTTCCTCCCCGACGAGCGGATTCGCTCGGTCGTCGACGGTATCACGCCGGAGAACTACGCCGCCGCCTGCGAGGCAAAGCGCCTGTTCGACAACTTCGTCACCTACGTGAACCGGACGAACGCGGGCTCGGTCGAATCGGCGGCCTGAGCGTTCCGACGGTCGCGAGCCGTCTTCGAGTCGCATCCGAGCCGCCGTCGAGTCGTGCCCCTCTCGCTGCCGAGCCGCGCCTGCCCCGCTTTCGTCACCGACTTTTCGGTCGTCCGTCTTCCCCGAATCTCGACCGAGCGAATCGCTTTTCACCGCGCCGAGCGCAGGGTCTATCATGCTCGATTATCTGGAATTGGAGGGCGACCTGACCGGCGAAGAGAAACTCGTCCGCGACGAGGCCCGCCGCTTCGTCGACGAGCAGGTCAAACCCGACATCGGCGAGCACTACGAGGCGGGGACGTTCCCGACCGACCTCATCCCGAAGATGGGCGACCTCGGCTTTTACGCGCCCAACCTCGACGGCTACGGCCTCCCCGGTCTCGGCGAGCGCGCCTACGGCCTCTTGATGCAGGAACTCGAAGCCGGCGACTCCGGCCTCCGGTCGATGGCGAGCGTGCAGGGGTCGCTCGTCATCTACCCTATCCACGCCTACGGCTCCGACGAGCAGAAACAGCGGTGGCTTCCGAAACTCGGGTCGGGCGAGGCGGTCGGCTGTTTCGGCCTGACTGAACCGCAACACGGCTCGGACCCGTCGGGGATGGAAACCCGCGCCGAGCGCGACGCCGACGGCTACGTCCTCAACGGCTCGAAGACGTGGATTACGAACTCGCCCATCGCGGACGTGGCGGTCGTCTGGGCGCGCGACGTGTCGGCGGAGGGGTCGCCGGTCCGCGGGTTCCTCGTCGAGACCGACCGCGACGGCGTGACGACGAACAAAATCGAGGGCAAACTCTCGATGCGCGCGTCGGTCACGGGCGAAATCGGCCTCGACGACGTGCGCGTGCCCGAGGAAGACGTGCTCCCGGGCGTCGAGGGGATGAACGGGCCGCTGTCGTGTCTCACGCAGGCGCGGTTCGGCATCGCGTGGGGCGTCGTCGGCGCGGCGCGCGACGCCTTCGAGGACGCCCGTCAGTACGCGAAGGACCGCGACCAGTTCGGCGGCCCCATCGCGCGGTTCCAACTCCAGCAGGGCAAACTCGCGGAGATGGCGACCCAAATCACGAACGCGCAACTGATGGCCCACCGCCTCACCGACTTGAAAGAGCGCGGCGACCTGCGACACCAGCAGGTGTCGATGGCGAAGCGCCACAACGTCCGCGTCGCCCGCGAGGTGACCCGAACCGCCCGCGAGATGCTCGGCGGCAACGGCATCACGACCGACTACTCGCCGATGCGCCACATGGAGAACATCGAGACCGTCTACACCTACGAGGGGACCGACGACATCCACACGCTCGTCCTCGGCGCGGACCTGACGGGAATCGAAGCATTCCACTAGGGCTCGGGAGCGGACGCCCCCGTGGCTTTCGCTGTTGTGCGTGTCTCATGACAACAGTACACATACATTTATATCTTCCCGCCCATAGGTTACGATAGAGGCCCCACAATGACCACATCGGCCCAGGACCGTCCGACGGCGCTCGACCTGTCTCGCGAAGAGACGTGGATCGTCCACGCCGCCTTGCTCGACGCCATCGAGCGGGCGGTCGATGCAGACGAAGAGCCGACGCCGGCCCCCGGCCTGCTCGCGCGGGTCGAGGCCGGCGACGAAGATTTCGACAGCGCCGAACTCGACTATCTCGTAGACGCCCTCCGAACCTATCGGACACAGGCTCCCGCCCGGGACGACCACCACATCTCGCGCGTCCTCGAACACATCGAGGCCGCGCGGGCTTAGTCGCCCGCCCGACGCTCGCCCGCTGGCTTTTTCCGCTTCCGAGGTCCTCGAGCGGCCGCGTTCTCCGGTGATGCCGCCGACGCGTCCCGGTCGTCTCGGTGACCGACCCCGCCCCAACCACCGACTTCGACCCCGACTCCGTCTCCGAGTTCTCGCGTCTCGATGCGGACGTTTTAGTACGCGGTACGGCCAACGCCCGGCGATGGCTATCGACTCGAACTTCGACCAGAACCGGGAACGCGCGGGCGAGGAAAACGGCGTCGCCGTCTGGGGACCTGTCGAACCGCCGGAGAAACTCGGCATCCACGGCACCCACGTCGCCGTCGACTACGACATCTGTCTCGCGGACGGCGCGTGCCTCGAAAACTGCCCCGTCGACGTGTTCACGTGGGTCGACACGCCGGACCACCCGGTGAGCGAGAAAAAGGTCGAACCGACCAACGAAGACCAGTGTATCGACTGCATGCTCTGTGTCGACATCTGTCCCGTCGACGCCATCGACGTGGACGCCTCGCGGCAGGCCTGACGCGAAGACCAGACGTTATCTCTCCCCGCCGCGTCGCGTCGGCCATGGGTCTCATCCACACCGCCCTCGTCGTCTCGGACATCGACGCCACGCTCGATTTCTACGCCGACCTCGGCCTCGAACGGACCAACGAGTTCGAACTCGACGGCGTCCGGAACGTCTACGTCGGCAGCGACGACACCGACATGGAACTGCAGTTCAAGTACGACCCGACCTCGGCGGCGCGCGTCGAACCCGCCGGCATCGACCACGTCGCGGTCGAAGTCGCCGACGCCGACCGCGCCTTCGAGGACATCGTCGAGGCGCAGTCGCCCGACATCGTGAAACCGCCGGTGGACATCGACCCGGTGAACGCCCGCGCGGCGTTCGTGAAGGACCCCGACGGCTACGTCGTCGAACTCGTCTCCATCGAAGACTGAACTCACCCGCGGTACCGACTCGCCTCGGCCGCTGATTTTCGCCGACGCCGACGCTTCACTCACCCGACGGGCTCGCCGCGGCGAACAGGTATTTGTTGCCAGAGCGTCAATACGAAGTCGCTATGTCTGAGGACGTAACCGCGCTGTTGAAGCGCGCCTATCAGGACGAGATCGAGACCGTGATGAACTACATGACCAACTCCATCGTCCTCGACGGCGTCCGGGCCGAGGAGATTAAGGAGTCCCTCCAGACCGACATTCAGGAGGAACTCACCCACGCCGAACAGCTCGGGAACCGGCTGAAGCAGCTCGACGAGCAGCCGCCGGGCTCGGCGTCATTCGAGGCGCGCCAGCACGACCTCCAGCCCCCGGAGGACAGCACGGACGTGCTCGCCGTCATCAACGGCGTCCTCACGGCCGAGGAGGACGCCATCGAGACCTACCGCGCGCTCATCGACGCCGCGGAGGAGGCAAACGACCCCGTCACCGAGGACCTCGCCGTGACCATCCTCGCCGACGAGGAGGCCCACCGGACCGAGTTCCGCGGTTTCAAGAAAGAGTACGACCGCGAATAGGTCCTCCGAGCACCGAGCGCCGACCGACGGGCGACTGCACGAGGGTTCGATCGCGCTCCGTATTCACTACTTTTCGAAAAATGTGTCATTATCGACCCGTATCTAACAAATTATCATCTGTCACAAAAGTAGTATTCCCAGTTCTTCGAAACAGGGGTTTATTTTATCAATCCGTCGCTCTAACGACCGGTATGAGCACTGAACGCGGCAAAGGTACGGTCGCGGTGGTCGGCGGCGCCGGCGCAGTCGGGTCGAGCACGGCGTTCGCGCTGATGGAGAGCAGTCTCGTGGGCGAAATCATCCTCGTCGATATCGCCGAAGAGCGCGTCGAGGGCGAGGCGATGGACCTCAACCACGGCGCGTACTTCACGTCGCCGGTCCGGGTGCGGACGGGCGACTACGAGGACTGCTGGGACGCCGACGTGGTCATCGTCACCGCCGGAGCCAGCCAGAAGCCCGACGAGACCCGCCTCGACCTGATGGAGCGGAACGCCGACATCTTCGCCGACATGATTCCGCAGATTACCGAGGGGCTGAACGACGACGCCGTGATGCTCATCGTCACCAACCCCGTCGACGTGCTGTCGTACGTCACGTGGAAGGTGTCGGACCTGCCGGCCGAGCGCGTCATCGGGTCGGGGACCGTCCTCGACACGTCGCGGTTCCGCCACTCGCTCAGCCGCGAGTTCGACCTCGACCCGGCGAACGTCCACGCCTACGTCGTCGGCGAGCACGGCGACAGCGAGGTACTCGTCTGGAGTTCGGCGAACCTCGGCGGCATCCCGTTCGAGTCGTACGCCACCAGCCACGGCGTCGACGACATCGACGCGCTCAAAGCCCGCGTCGAAGAGGAGGTCCGCGAGGCCGCCTACGAGATTATCGAGCGTAAGGAGCGGACGAACTACGGCGTCGCCCGCTCGGTGGCCGCGACCACCGAGCGCATCCTCGGCGGCGACAACTCCATCCTCACCGTCTCGACGCTCGTCTCGGGGGAACACGGCATCGACGACGTCTACATGAGCCTCCCGTGTACCGTCAACCAAAGCGGCGTCCGCGACGTCCACGAGTTCGACCTCTCGGCGGACGAGACGGCGGCGCTCCGGGAGTCGGCGGGCGTCATCCGCGAGTCTATCGACCGCTTGGACCTACAGTAAAATAGCCGCGCCGCCGACTCAGTCGGCAGACGCGGGCGTCGTGTCCGCGCCCGTCCCCGTCGCGGCGGCCTTCGCGTCGAGCGCCTCCACGACGAGTTCAGAGATGTCCACGACGTCGATGGCTTCCTCGTAGTCACCGGTCTTACGGCCGTCTTCGTACATCGTCGCGCACATCGGGCAGGCGACGACGAAGCGCTCGACGCCGCCGGTCGTGTCGTCGAGCGCCTCGCGCAGGCGTTCTTCGGACGGCTTCGACTCCTCATCGTGGTCCATCCAGAGGCCGCCGCCGCCGCCGCCGCAACAGAACGACTGGTCGCGGTTGCGCGGCATCTCGGCGAGTTCGACGCCGGTCGCGCGGATGACCTCGCGGGGCGCTTCGTACTCGCCGTTGTACCGGCCGAGGTGACACGGGTCGTGGTACGTCACCGTCTGGGCGGCGAGTTCGTCACCCGCGAGGCCGAGGCGGTCGTCGCCGACGAGGCGCTCGACCAGTTGGGTGTAGTGGTACACCGGGTAGTCGAACGAGTCGTCCATCTCCGGGTACTCGTTTTTGAACGTGTTGTACGAGTGCGGGTCGGTGCAGACGATTTTGTCGAACTCGCAGTCGGCCATCGCGTCGACGTTGTCCTCGACGAGCATCTCGTAGAGGCCCTCCTCGCCGACGCGGCGCACGTCGTTGCCGTCGTGCCCTTCGTCCTCGTAGAGGATGCCGTAGGAGACGCCGGCTTCCTCGAAGATCTGGGCCAAAGAGCGGGCGACGGCGCGGTTACGCTCGTCGTAGGAGGGGTAGTCACCGACGTACCAGAGGAACTCGACCGATTCGTCGCGGGCGTCGGGCACCTCGAAGTCGAGGTCGTCGGTCCAGTCGGGGCGCTTGCGCTGGGGGTCCCCGAAGGCGTTGCCGTTCTGGAAGATGTTCATCATCGCCTCCTGGACCGGCTCTTGCTGTTGGCCCGTCTCGGTGAGCCGGCGGTTCATCTCGGTGAAGTGCGTGAGGTGTTCGATATCGACCGGGCAGGCGTCCATGCAGGCCATGCAGGCCATGCAGGACTCCATCGACTCGGCGTCGACGACGGAGGTGCCGCCGTCCGCGACGATGTCGATGGAGTCGCCGCCGGCGTCGACCGACTCGCGGTAGGCCTTCAGGTCGAGAATCACGTCCCTCGGGTCGAGGTTGCGGCCGGAGGCCTTCGCCGGGCAGGCGTCGGTACAGCGGCCGCACTTCGTGCAGGCGTCCATGTCGAGCATCGCCTTCCACGAGAAGTCGTCCTCGGAGACGTAGCCGATTTCGTCCGGCGGCGTGTCCGCGGGCACCTTCGGGAGGCGCGTGCCCGCCTTCTCGTCGGCGGTGACGACGTTGGCGAAGGAGGTGAGCATGTGCAGGGGCTTGGCGTAGGGGACGGCCGCGACGAACGCCAAGGCGAGGAGCGCGTGGGACCACCAGCCGAACCAGTAGAGCGTCTGCGCGAGGCCCTGTCCCATGCCCGCGGCGTCGAACACGAGGGCGACGAAGTAGCCGACGAAGCTCACCGTCTCGAAGTCGGGAAAGTCGGTGCCGACGATGCGGATGCCTTCGAGGACGTAGCCGCCGACGCCGAGGAAAAAGAGCGTCCAGACGAACGCGGCGTCCTCGAAGCCGGTGTGTTTGCCCCACAGCCGCGGGTGTCGGACGCCGTAGCGCCGCCACAGCGCCATCCCGACGCCGACGACGAACAACAGCCCCATGAGGTCCATGACGAACGAGTACGAGAGGTAGAAGTCGCCGACGAAGAAGGAACTGCCCGTCACCCGCCGCCACACGTCGATGTCGATGGCGAGGATGGTCGTCCCGATGAGGAGCGTCAGGAAGCCCCACATGATAAAGGCGTGCATCACGCCGGCGAACCGGTCGCGCTTGAACTGCTTCTCGTTGGAGAACACCACTTTCGCCGCCCGAACCGTCCGTCCCGGCAGGTCGGACAGCCGGTCGAACGGGTCTTCACCACCTTTCGCGTATCGCGCGAACCGCTCGTACACCCCGTAGAGGAACACGAGCGACGCGATGGCGGCGAGACCGTAGAAGAGCGCCTCGCCGACCGGACTAATCGTCCAGAACGTCTCCCGCGTAACATCCGCCTGTGCCGCAAAGTCCATAATCAATCACCGGAGAACGGAGGGTTAAATCTTGCCACCCGAGGCGTGTCGGTCGGCGGATTACGAGCGCCCCGGGCGACCTCAGAGCGCGAGGCTGACGAGGAGCGCGGCGGCGAGGACGAGTCCGGGCGCGTCGCGCCGGCCGAACCGAATCTCCGGAAGCGTCGGGTTCCACGCGAAACACCGCGCGCGGAGCGCGAGCGCGAGGGCGTCGGCCCGCGCGAACGACCGTCGGAGGCCGGCGGCGGCGACGAGCGAGAGCCGTTCGTCCAGCCGTCTTTCGCTCCCGAGGCGGGCCGCCTGCGCCTCGCGGACGCGGCGCAGGTCGCGGCGGACCAAGGGGAGAAACCGGAAGACGAGGGCGACGCCGACGCCGAGGGCGACGCCGAACCGACCCGGCACGAGCAGCTGAATCGCCGCGCGGGACTCGCGTACGGGCGTCGTCCTGACGTACGCCGCCGCGACGAAGAAGACGAGTAGCACGCGGACGCTGGCGAGCGCGGGTTCGACGGCCGCCTCGAGGTCGAACCACGGCGCGCCGAGGCGGGCGGCCTCGACGACCGGGCCGAGCGCGAGGAGCGGAATCGCGTAGCGGAGGTCGCGGAGGGCCGAAACGGGGGACGCGTCGGCGGCGCGGAGACAGCCCGCGGCGACGACGCCGAGCGCGACGAGTCCGGCGGGCGTCGTGTGCGCGAAGCCGGCCGCCGCGAAGGCGACCTGCACCGCAAGCTTGGTCCGCGGGTCGAGTCGGTGGGCGAGAGTGTCGCCCGGTTCGTACGTCAGCACGGCGGGCGAACGTCGAGGTCGGGGAGGCGGTCTGCGGCCTCGTCGGGCGCGGCGTCGAGGGCGACGTCGCCGTCGGCGAGGACGACCACGCGGTCGGCCAGTTCGGCCACGTCGCGCAGGTCGTGGGTGACGACGACGAGGCTCGTCCCCTCGGCGCGGAGGTCGCGGAGGCGGGCGAGCACGGAGCGCCGGGCGGGTTCGTCGAGGCCGGTGAACGGTTCGTCCAAGACGAGGTGGTCGGGGCGCATCGCCAGCGCGCCGGCGATGGCGAGTCGCTCGACCTCGCCGCCGGAGAGAGAGTCGACGCGCTCGTCTTCCCGGCCGTCGAGGTTGACCGCGGCGAGCGACTCGCGGACGCGGCGGTCGATGTCGCCGCGGTCGAGGCCGAGGTTCTCCGGGCCGAACGCCACGTCAGCGCCGACGGTCGCGGCGACGAGTTGGTCTTCGGGGTGCTGGAACACCATCGCCACCGCGGTCCGGGCGGCGACGAGGTGGTCCGAGACGGTCCGGCCGTTGACCGACACCGTTCCCTCGTCGGGGTCGAGCAGGCCGTTGAAGTGGCGGACGAGCGTGGTCTTGCCGGAGCCGTTCGCGCCCGCGACGACGACGCACTCGCCGTCGTCGATCGCGAGGTCGACCCCGTTGACCGCGACCGTGTCGCCGTACCGGTGGACGAGTCCCTCGACGCGAATCATCTACTGGGCGGCGATGGCGTCGGAGCGGACGATGCCGACCGCGGCGGCGATTTTGAACGCCTCGGCGGGGATGAACGCGGCGGAGGCCGTCCAGAAGGCGGATTCGAGGCCGACGCGATTGACGTACGCGAAGCCGAGCGTGCCGAAGGCGTAGACGACGACGGTCCCGGCGACCATCGCGCCGACGAGCCGGGGAGTGCTCACGCGGTAGTCACCGGCGCTGATACCGCCGTGGACGACGAGGCCGACGACGACGGCGGCGACGGGGTACGACCAGAGGTAGCCGGCGGTCGGGCCGACGAGCGGCGCGAGCCCTGCCGAGCCCCCGGCGAACACCGGCGCGCCGAGACCGCCGGCGGCGAGGTAGAGCGCGATTGAGCCGCCGCCCCAGACGGGGCCGAGGAAGATGCCCGCGAGGAAGACGACGAGCACCTGCATCGTCACCGGAATCGGTGAGATGGGGTTCGGGAACGAGACGTACCCACTCGCGCCCATGAGCGCCGCGAACAGGGCCGCGCGGGCGATGTTGCCGACGAGTTCGTCGCCGACGAGTTCGACTGACTCGCGTTCGGTTGCCATGCTCGTCGCTGTCTCGTAAACCCAGTTTAACTTATCGGTTTACAGACTCGGGGCGGGAGGTCGGTTCGATGCTCGTCGGCCGATTCGGGGGTCTCTCCGGCGCTCGGGCGGCTCTCCGGTTAGTCGGTCAGCATCATTAAAGACGCTGGGCGTGCCACGTTCCGGGTATGGACGAGAAGACCGCCGAACTCCGCGATATCTTCATCGAGGCGACCGGCTCGGACACCGTGACCGAACAGCAGTCCGAGTCGCGCGGGTCGCTCGCCGACGTGGACGACCCCGAAGCGGTCCGCGAGCGCGTCCGCGACATCGTGGCGACGATGCGCGAGCGCTACGCGTTCGACACCGAGTTCGACGACGACGCGCTCGTCGCGCTCGTCGTCGGCTTCTTCGACGGCGACTCCGACGCCGACCTCGCGGTCGAACTCGACGCGTCGCCCGAGGCGGTTCGCACCGCCCGGTTCGACCTCCACCTCGTCCGCGACGCCGACCGCGAGTTCCCGTTCGACGCCGACCGCTTCGACACCCTGCTCGTCGACGGCGCGGACGACGAGGCCATCGTCGAGGCGCTCGACGTGCCCGTCGAGGTCGTCTCCGAGTGCCGCCCCGTCGCCGAGGCGGACATCCGTTCGAGCCGGGCCAACTACCGCTTCCGCGACGACTTCGCGGAGCTTCTGACCGACGACGACCTCTCGAACCGGATGGCCGAGGACGCCCGCCGCGACGGCCTCCGCGAGGCGACGGAAGATATCGAGACCGACGTGTCGCTGTAACGGTCGGCCGAACGACGAAGGTTCTTAACCGATTGGAGACATACCCCTGTGCGATGGCGCAGGCCCCCCAGAACCGAGACCTGACGGAACGGTTCATCGAGTTCTACCGAAACTACTACCGAGAGGAGATCGGGACGCTCGCACAGCAGTACCCGAAGGAAAAGCGGTCGCTGCACATCGATTACGACGACCTCTATCGGTTCGATTCGGAACTCGCGGACGACTACATCACGAAGCCCGGCCAGTTCCAGGAGTACGCGGAGGAGGCGCTGCGCCTGTTCGACCTCCCCGCGGACGTGAAACTCGGGCAGGCGCACGTCCGGATGCGAAACCTCCCCGAGACGGTCGATATCCGGAACCTCAGGGTCAACGACGACCACATCGGGACGCTCATCTCGGTGCAGGGCATCGTCCGGAAGGCGACCGACGTGCGTCCGAAAATCACGGAAGCCGCCTTCGAGTGCCAGCGCTGCGGGACGATGAGCTACATCCCGCAGGGCGACGGCGGCTTTCAGGAACCCCACGAGTGTCAGGGATGCGAGCGCCAGGGGCCGTTCCGCATCGACTTCGACCAGTCGAACTTCGTCGACTCACAGAAACTGCGCGTCCAGGAGTCCCCCGAGGGCCTGCGCGGGGGCGAGACGCCGCAGAGCATCGACATCAACCTCTCCGACGACGTGACCGGCAAGGTCACCGCCGGCGACCACGTCACCGTCGTCGGCGTCCTCCACATCGAACAGCAGACATCGGGCAACGAGAAGACGCCCGTCTTCGACTACTACATGGAAGGCATCTCGCTCACCATCGAGGACGAGGAGTTCGAGGACATGGAGATATCCGACGAGGACGTGGCCGAAATCGTCGAACTCTCGAACGACCCGGCCATCTACGAGAAGATGGTCGAGTCCGTCGCGCCCGCCATCTACGGCTACGAGCAGGAGAAGATTGCCATGATTCTCCAACTGTTCTCGGGCGTCACGAAACACCTGCCCGACGGCTCGCGGATTCGCGGCGACCTGCACATGCTGTTGATAGGGGACCCCGGAACTGGCAAATCGCAGATGTTATCATATATCAGACATATTGCGCCCCGCTCGGTCTACACCTCCGGCAAGGGTTCGTCCTCGGCAGGTCTCACCGCCGCCGCCGTCCGCGACGACTTCGGCGACGGCCAGCAGTGGACGCTCGAAGCCGGCGCGCTCGTCCTCGCGGACAAGGGTATCGCGGCGGTCGACGAACTGGACAAGATGCGGCCCGAAGACCGCTCTGCGATGCACGAGGGGCTCGAACAACAGCAGATTTCGGTCTCCAAGGCCGGCATCAACGCGACGCTCAAGTCGCGGTGTTCGCTCCTCGGCGCGGCGAACCCGAAGTACGGCCGCTTCGACCAGTACGAACCCATCGGCGAGCAGATAGACCTCGAACCCGCGCTCATCTCGCGGTTCGACCTCATCTTCACGGTCACGGACGACCCCGACCCCGACGAGGACTCCAAGCTCGCGGACCACATCCTCAAGACCAACTACGCGGGCGAGCTGAACACCCAGCGGACGAACGTCGCCAACTCCGAGTTCACGGAACAGCAGGTCGACGCCGTCACCGACGAGGTCGCGCCCACCATCGACGCGGACCTGCTCCGCAAGTACATCGCCTACGCGAAGCGCACCTGCTACCCGACGATGACCGACGAGGCGAAGGAGGTCATCCGCGACTTCTACGTCGACTTCCGCGCCCGCGGTGCCGACGAGGACGCGCCCGTTCCCGTGACCGCCCGGAAGCTCGAAGCGCTCGTCCGCCTCGGCGAGGCCTCGGCCCGCGTCCGCCTCTCGGACAAGGTGACTCGCGAGGACGCAGAGCGCGTCACGGGCATCGTCGAGTCCTGCCTGCGAGACATCGGCATGGACCCAGAGACCGGCGAGTTCGACGCCGACATCGTCGAGACGGGCCGTTCGAAGACCCAGCGCGACCGCATCAAGAACCTGCTCGAACTCATCCGCACCATGCAGGAGGAGTACGAGGAGGGCGCGCCCCACGAGGAGGTCCTCGAACGCGCCAACAGCGAACTGAACATGGACGAAAAGACGGTCAACGACCAGCTTGACAAGCTGAAGATGAAAGGCGACATCTACGAGCCCCGCGGCGACGTGTACCGCGCGACTTGAGCCGTCCTCGGCTGCTGCGCCCGCCCGTCAGCGACTCGGCTTCGATTCCGCGCGGAACCGACGAACTTAGTGGAGCGTGCGCTGAGGGGACAGACGACCGATGGACCGAATCTCCGCCATCCGCAACATCGAAGACGCCATCCGCGACCTCGAATCGGGGGACGCGGACCTCGCCAGCACCGAGCAGCGCGTCGTGACCGTGCTCCGGACGTTCGCCACGGAGTTCGAAGACGACGCCGGCGACGGGACGCTCGACGCGTGGACGGCCGTCGGCGACGACCGCGCCGAGGGACTTGTCGTCCTCGCCGCCGACGCCGACGACGCGCGGGCGCGGGTCAGAGACTTACTCGACGAGGCGACCGGCGACGCCGACGACGTGACGTTCTCGGTCGAGCGCGTCTGAGACGACCGCCGCGGGGATTCGGAATCGGATTCGACGACCGCACGCTTCTGCCGTCGCCGTCACCGTCTCCGCCACCCATTGGTGTCATATAGCTGACCGGAGGGCGACGCGGTCGAACGATTTTTCTTTCGACTCCGTGACCGGTCGTGCGTGTTGTTGGTCGTGACCTATTCGCAGGCGGCGCGGACGACGCTTCGGAACATCTGCCGGACCCACGACGAGGTCGTAGTCCGTCAGTTGGGTCGCGCCGCGCTGTTCGACGAGACGGAGTTGGCCGCCTTCCTCGCGCTTCGGCTTCGGGAGAAACACGACGAAGACGTTCAAATCGAGCAAACCCAGCCGTTCAACGAGTTCGCGGCCGTCCCCGATGCGGTCCGCGAGGCCGCGGCCGCCTACGAGGACCGCGAGTCGCCGGCGACGCCGTACAGCAAGTTCGCCTCGGGGACCGACCACCCGTCGGCCGCCGAGATGCAGCGCCGCGAGCTATGAGGCTCCGATTGCCCGACGGAACCGCCGTCGAGGGGCGAGCTATCGACCTCGCCAGCGACTCGGTCGCTGTCGACGCCGACGAGGTCGTCGCCGCGATACGAGCGGACGGGAGAGCCGACGCGCCGGGCGCGGTCCGAATCGACTGCTCGTCGCCCGGCCCCGGCCACGACCGACTCGGCAGAGTTCCCGTTTCGGACCCGGCCCCGTCCCGCGGGTGGCTCCTCGCGGCAGTCGGGCGGTCCCGCGGCCGCCGCGCTCCCGTCGCCGACGACCTCGACCGACTCGAAGCGAAACTCGCGGAGCACCGCGACCGTGCGGCCGGGGAGTCGAATGCGGACGACCCCGAGCGCGTCGACACGTCCGCGGCCGCGCTCCGCCAGGCCCGCCACCGCGTCGCCGCCGCCGGAGAAGACGAGTCTCGGCTCAGAGAGCGCGTCGCGACCCTCCGCGGACGGGTGAACGCCCACCGCGACGCCGGCGACGACGAGGCGACCGCGGCGGCCCGACAGGAGCTCGTGGAGGCGGCGACGGAACTCTCGGAAGTCGAAACAGAACGCGTCGCGGCCGAACAGCGGCTGTCGGCGCTCGAACAGGCGAGCCGAGCCGAACGAGACAGGCGGGACGCGAGACTCAAACTCGAAGACGCGGTCGAGAACCGCCGCCGAGACGCGCGGGCGTACTTCGCGGCCGAACTCGGAGCGGAGTTCGAAGCGGCGCTCCGAGACCTCGCGTCGCTCCCGGCTGCGGCGACTCCGGCGGTCGACTCGCCACCTGTGCCGCCCGCCCCCGAATCAGACCCCGTCGCGCGCTCGCTGGCCGCCGTTCGCCTCGCCGACCTGTCCGCCCCGGTCGTCCTCTCGTGCGGCCGGTTTTCGGACGCCGAGGCCGCGGCGGACTGGCTCGGCGCGCCGGTCGTTCGGTGTTCTCCCTCCGATTGACGGGGCCGCTCCGGGCGTTGATTTATATACGAAGCGGCGGCCAACCCCGCCATGCACTCCGATATCGACGTGAGCGCGGACGACGGCGTCGCCCTCGTCTCGGTCCGAGTCGACAACGACGCGCCGGTCGACCGACGCGTCAGGCTTCGCAACCGCCTCGACGGCCCGGTGCTTCCGCCGCGTCGCGCCGGCGTCCCCGAACCCGGCTGGGACAACGAGGGCTTCGAAGGCGTCGTTCCCGCGGGTTCGACGGTCGCGCTCGGCTACGCCGTTCCCCTATCGCCGCCGGGCGACCGTGACGCCGAGGCTGTCGACGCCGACGGCCTCCCGGAGCACGCGGTCGATGTCGAGACGCTCGGCCGCGCCGACGAGTCGGACGAGGCCGCCGATTCGACGCCCGAGGGCGCGATTCGGTCGCTCGGCTCGGCGCGGCCGCCGGCCGACGCGGTTCCCGTTTCTGCTGACCCGCCGCCGACGGTCTCCGCGCCGGAGACGCCCGAGTCAGCTCCCGACACCGCCGGCGACGAACGCCCCGACCCGCTTCCGCGACCCGACCCCGACGCCGCCGGCGGCGAACGTTCCACTCCGTCCGAGCAGCCGACGGACGCCGACGTGTCGGCGGCGGTCGAGACGCGCGAGCCGCGCGACCACGAGACCCAGCGGCCATCGGAGCCGGCGTCTCTCGCGGCCGTCGAGCGTCGTATCGACCTCGCTGAGCGGCTGGACGGCGCGTCGGTCGCGGACGCCGCGGCGGCGCTCTCGGAGGCCGAACGCGGCGTTGAGGCGCTCGAATCGCTCGACGCGGACCGCGAACGCCTTCGTCGATTGGCGGCGCGCGCGACCGCGCTCGCGGACCGCGCGGCCGACGCCGACCCCGACGTGGACGCGCTCCGGAGGCTCGCGTGATTCTCGCGGTCGTCTCCGGGAAGGGCGGCGTCGGGAAGTCGACGCTGTCGTTCGAACTCGCGGCGGAACTGGGGTCGGTCGTCGTGGACGCGGACCTCGGAATGGCGAACCTTCCGTACGCGCCCGGTCCCGACCTCCACGACGTGCTCGCGGGTCGGGCCGACCCGCTCGAAGCCGTCCGCTCGGGCGGGCCGGTCTCGATACTCCCGTGCGGGCGGACGCTCGCCGGCGCGCGGGCGGCCGACACGCGCCTCCTCGCCGACGCGCTTCACGCGGTCGAAGCGGCCTACGGCGACGTGGTCGTGGACTGCCCCGCCGGGATGCGCGCCGATGCGGGCGTCCCGCTCGCCGTCGCCGACGCCTGCGTCGTGGTCGCGTCACCGAAGGGCTACGCGCTGGCCGACGCGGTTCGAACCCGCGAGCTGGCGCGCGAACTCGGCTGCGGGCTCGCCGCCGTCGCGGTCAACCGCGTCGTCGACGCGGTGCCGCTGGACGCCTTCGCCGACGTGCTCGGCGCGCCGGCGACGGGGATTCCCGCGGACTCGCGGCTGGCCGAGGCGGTCGAGCGGTTCGAGCCGGTCGTCGCGTCGTCGCCGGAGAGCCTTCCCAGTGCTCGGATTCGGGAACTCGCGGACGCGGTCCGGGTGAGCGGTCGGTAGAAGCGTCGTCTCGTCTTCGGTTCGTTCGCGAAACAGCGGTTCAGCTCTGGCGTCGTCGTCGCCGTCGGTCAGTGACGGTCGCAGTCTCGCGGCTCACTCGCGGAGCGCCACGTACGTCTTGCGGAGCGTCACGGGCGTCACGTCGGCTACGTCGGCGGCCTCGGCCTGCGTGCAGTCCTCGCCGCGGTCGGACGCGGCGGTGTAGAGACACGCCGCGGCGACGCCGCAGGGGTTCTTGCCGCCCACGAGCCCCTCGTCGCGGGCCTCGGCGACGTACTCGCGCGCCCGGCGTTCGGTGTCGCTGTCGAGGTCGAGCTTGGTCGCGAACCGCGGCAGGTACTCGGTCGGGTCGGCGGGCGCGACGGGGAGGCCGAGGTCGCGGTTGAGCGCGCCGTAGGCCGCTTGGTGCTCCGCCTCCGTAGCCTTCGACACGTCGCAGACCTCCTCGACGCTCCGGGAGACGCCGGCGACGCGGCAGGCGGCGTAGACGCAGGCCGCGGCGAACCCTTCGAGCGAGCGGCCGCGCAGGAGGTCTTCGTTCTGGGCGGACTCGAACAGCGAACACGCCTGGTCGCGGATGTGGTTCGGCAGCGACAGCGCGCTCGTCACGCGGCGAATCTCGGTGAAGGCGTACACCTGATTGCGCTCGCGCTTGGTCGAGATGCGGGCGCGGTTGTGCTGGCGGCGCATGCGGGCGAACTGCCGGCGCTTGCGGCCCTTGATACGCGTCGAGCGGCCGATTTCGGTCGACAGGCCGCGGTCGTGCCGCGAGCGGGTGAGCGGCGCGCCGGTCCGAGCGGGGTTGCGGTCGTCGTCGGCGAACGAGCGCCACTCGGGGCCGTGGTCGATGCGGTACTCCGAGACGACGAGACCGCAGTCGGTACAGACCGTCTCGCCGGCTTCGAAACCGAGGTGTCCATCGCATTCGGGGCAACCCTGGGGGGAGCGTGCTTCACTCATCACAATTGAAAATCGGTCCCGAACGGGTATTTAAACACGGGTTGTAACGGGGTCGAACACCCGACTCGGCGCGGTGAAGCCTACCGGTTACCGTTACGCTTGGATATCAGTACTGATACTATCTGAGAACACTTTTACCCGATAGGCGCGGAGCACCGAGCGATGGGGTTGTCAGAAATCGCCGCCGCGTTAGAGACGACGACGACTGAACAGCGTTCGCGCTGTGTCCCGACCGTCGATGACACCGATGTTTCCCTCCGCGAGCGCTTCGAGGCGCACGCAGACGCGCTCCCCTGTGCGCCTGCGGCAGCGGAACGGGTTGTCGAAGCACACGGGTCTGGCACGTCGGTCGGAGCCAGCGCGCGCGACGCAGGCGTCGCTCCCGTCACGGCGGCGAAGCTCTTGCACCGTTGCGGCGAAGCGGGCGTGACCCCCCTCGCACCCGAGGCGCGACGCATCGTCCGCGATTGGATCGACGGGCGCATCTCGCGCGCCGACGCGCTCGCGCTCACCGGCGCGGAGCCGTCGGAGTTCGCCCTCGCAACGTACGTCGAGACACACGACCCCATCGACCCCCTCGTCGAAGCCGTCGAGGGCGCGCTGGCCGACCGCACCGACGCGGCCGTCGCCAAGCGCGACTCGCTGGCCGAGACCATGAGCTCGGTCACCGATATGCAGTTCTGACGCGGGAAACGCCTCCCCACCTCCCGTTTTCGGCTCGGATTCCCCGCTCGCGAGCGGCGGCGCTCGTCGGTCAGCTATCGCTCCGTCCGAAACGCGGCTGGTGTCCCGTGCGCCTCAGCGACGGACGTACTCGCTGACCGAGCCGAGGACGCCGTCGGTGGCAGCCACGGCGTCGATTTCGATGTCGAGAAGCACCTCCGCGACCGCGGCGACGCCCGCCGCGAGCTCGGCGTCTTCGCGGCACGCCGGCGCGTCGGCGAGGCCGGTCGCCTCGGTCTCGGGCACGACCACGTCCGCGTCGTCGAGCGCGCCGAACGTGGAGACGACGGCGTCGATATCGGTGTCGATGTCGGCGGCCCGCGCACTGAGCCGACCGACCGCGTCGGCACCGCGGTCCGTGGCGGGCGCGACGAGCGCGACCCGGTCGCAGGCCGCGGCGGCGGCGACCGTCTGGTTCGACGCGAGGAGCGGCGCGTCGACGAGGACGTGGTCGAAGCCGTCTGCGGCCTCGGCGATACGACCTTCGAACGCCCGCGCGGCGTCGGGCGTCATCGCCCGCGCGAGCCGCTCGAAGGGGGCCGCGGCCGGGCAGACGGCGACGCGTCCCTCGGCGTCGGTCTCGAACGCGACCAGCCCCGACTCCAGCGGCACGTCGGCGGCGTCGGTGACAAGCGCCGTCGCGTCGGGGTCGAGCGTCCCCGAAACGTAGTCTGAGAGGCCCTGCGTGGCGAACGCCGCGTCGAGGACGGCCACGTCGCGGCCGTCGGTCGCGAGCGCTGCGGCGAGTTCGAGCGACAGTCGGGTCGTGCCCGCGCCGCCGGTGGCCCCGACGAGCGCGATGGTGGTGGGAATGGACATACCGCGAGTGGTCGGGTGCTCAGATTAATAGCTTCGGTCGCCCGCCGCCGGCGTCGCCGGACGCGCGACTACGCCGTCCACTCGCCGTCACCCGATTCCGGGTCCGCTCCCGGCGCGGCGTCCGCGCAGGCCCGGTAGAAACAGACCTTGTACGTTCGGCCGACGAGCGTCGTGACCGTCGAACCGACGGCCACGACGGCGATATCGACCGTCGACATCGGCGCTTGGAACGCCGTCACCGCGCCGGCGACGGTGGTCGCCCCGTCGAGGGTGACGAACCAGAGCACCGGCAGGTCGACGACCGAGGTCACTGCGGTCGCGACGACCGCGTAGCCGACGACGGCCCGGAGGTTGCTGAGGACGAAGTCGACGCTTCTACTGAGCGACCCGCCGGCGGTCTGTCCGTCGAGGACGACGGCGGTATCGAAGAAGATGAAGACGTAGACGACGGCCATCAGGACCACGAGCGCCACCCCGGACGCGGCGAGTTCGGCGGGCGTGAGGCTCGCGGAGCCGTTCAGCACCGCGTTGAGTCGGTCGAACCCGACGTAGCCGAGGACGCTGCCGCCGACGACCATCGCGACGACGAACACGACCAATCCGGCGAGGAGCGTCGCGCCGAGCAGGCTGACGTAGTAACGCTGTGCCGCGGTGGACGCGCGCAGGTCGGTGTCGGAGCCGGGGCGCGCGCCGTCGGCGACGGTGTAGAACGCGCCGGTGAGCGCCGGCACGGCGAGGAGTTGGAGGAGCGAGCCGACGGCCCCGGCCGGACCGGAGGCGTTGTTCAACGCGCCGACGAGCCCGAACGCGAGGGCGAACGCGACGAGCACCGGCGTCTCGGTGACGATTCGGAGGGCCGTTCGAAACGATTGGAGGACTGCCACGACAGTCGGCACTCGCGTCTCCCTTATATGTTTTTACATCGACACGTTCGGCGGGAGATGTAGCGCCGGCTGGAGCGACAGCGTGCCCTCAGCCCGAGATGGCCGCCTCGATGTCGGCCAGTTCCTCGTCGGAGAGGTCGGGGCGCTCGCCCGCGACGGCGTGGATGGGACTGCCGCCGTCGCCCTCGAACCGCGGGACGATGTGGACGTGGACGTGGTCGACCTCCTGGCCGGCGGCGGGGCCGTTGTTGATGCCGACGTTCGTCGCGTCGGCGTCGACCGCCGCCTCGACGCGCGGCACGAGGTCGTTCACGGCGGCGAACAGGTCGGCCGCGGCGTCCGCCGGCACCTCGTCGAGGCGGGCGTGGTGCTCTTTCGGGACGACGAGCGTGTGACCGGGCGCGAGCGGGTTGGCGTCGAGGAACGCAAGCGATTGGTCGGTCTCGTGGACGATTCGGCCGGGGATGTCGCCGTCGACGATAGCGCAGAAGATGCAGTCGGACATACGTCGGATGTCGATTGACGAGGAAAAGAAAGTTCGGACCGGTCCGTGCGTGCCGTCTCGTCTGTCTCGCTGTCGGCACAGGTGGAGCGTGTCCACCGAACCTCCTCGGCCGATTGTGGAGGGTCTCGTCTGTGAGAGACGCAACTGCGCCAATTGCACGCAATCGCAACTGCAATCGACCCTCGATTGCGCAACCTCCCGCTGTTCCCTCGGCGAACTAGTTGATATTGCGCGCAATCCATCTCAGATTGCGTAATACATCTATTGAATTGCGCAATAATCGGTGGGTTATCGCTCGGGAAGCAACGCCTCCAAGTCGGCCAGATACTCCTCTAACTCGTAGCCGAGACGCGACAGCCACACGTCGCGGTACGAGGGGTGTAAAAGCGGGACCACGGTGTAGCCGAACCGCTCGCTCTCGACGGGGTCGAGGACGGTATCGAGGAAGCCGTCCAGCGAGGCGTCGTCGAGCGCGAGGACGCTTTCGGTCGCGTGGCGGCCGGTCGGGACCACCACGTCGGGGTCGACGGCTTCGAGTTCGGAAACGAGGTGGTCGCGGCAGTTCGCCTTTTCGGCGGCCGTGGGCGCGCGGTTCGACCCTTCGCCGTCCGAAGGGAAGCACTTGACGGCGTTCGTGTAGAAGACGCCCGATTCGTAGCCGACGGCGGCCATCGTCTCGCGGATGCGGCGGCCCGAGTGCCGGGCCGTGTAGGACATCCCGGTCCAGTTGCCGCCCCGCCAGCGCTCGGCGTCGGGGTTGCCCGCGCCCGGCGCTTCCCCGACGACCATCACGGTCGCGTCGTCGGGGCCGACGCCCCACGAGATGCGGTTGCGGCAGTCGACGAGCGCCGGACAGCGCGCGCAGTCGGGTTCGAGGACGAGCGTCTCGTCGGCGTCGGGGAACCGCGGGTCGGCGTCGACCATCTACTCCGTCAGCGGGAGCACGATGCCGAAGATAATCGGCGAGAACAGCACCAGCGCGATGCCGAGCCACTCGGCGTCGAAAAACAGCGTTCGCTCCCAGCCGGGGATGGCACCGCCGCTCACGGCGAGGGCGACTTTCGCGCCGATAGCGCCGAACAGGAACAGCGCGAGCCCCAGTCCGAGGCCGGTCTTGGTCATCCGCGGGTAGTCGATGTCTCCGTAGCGTCCCATACTATCCCGAGATGCGGGGACTGGCAAAACCGTTTCGAGAGAGTGTGTGATACGTTATCGTTCGATTTCGCCGGCGAGAACGGGCGCGACGGACACCTCGCTCACGTCGCGTTCGATGGTGTCGGTACCGACGACGCGCTCGATACCGGCGCGCGCGAGTTTCGTGCGGGCGTTGCGGGCGAGAAGCGGGTGGACGGTCGCACAGAAGACGCGCTTCGCGCCGCCGTCGGCGAGGACGCCGACCGCCTCGCTCATGGTCGACCCGGTGGCGATGATGTCGTCGGTGATGACCACGTCGCGGCCCTCGAAGTCGGCGTCGCTCGGCGTGATGTCCACGTCGGTCCCGGAGTGGCGCACCTTCTCGAAGTAGTCGGTCTCGCCCTCGCCGTAGGCGTCGCGGACGGTCTCCGCGATGTCGATGGCTCCCGAGTCGGGCGACAGAAACAGCGGGGCGTCGAGTTCGGGGAGCGGCTCCGCGAGTCGCCCGGCGGCGTCGACGATGTCGACGGGCACGTCGAAGAAGTCGGCGACGGCGTCCTCGTGGGGGTTGACGAGCACGACGCGGTCGGTCGTCGTGCTGACGGCGCGGGCGACCGCGCGGGCCGAAATCGGGTGGCCGGCCTCGAACGCCTTGTCCTGTCGGGCGTAGCCCATGTACGGGATGACCGTCGTGACCGCCGATGCGCCGGCCTCGCGGACGGCGTCTTGCAGTTGGAGCAGTTCGACGTAGGCGTCGTTGCTGGCGGTGCTGGCGACGATGGTGGCGGCGTCGGCGTCGAAACCGGGGACCGCGGCCAGCGTCTCGCCGTCGGGGAAGCGGTCGTACTCGACGGCCGCGAGCGACTCGCCGAGTTCGTCGGCGAGCGCGGCCGCGAGTGCCTGCGAGGATGCGCCGGGTACGAGCATACCCGTTCGTCTCTCGTGGGGGGTAAAACCGCTTTTCGTTGCGTTCAGCCGCGTCGCGTGTCAGCGAACCGCGACGCCGACCGTCTCTAACCCGAGCACCTGCGTCCGCCAGTCGCCCCCGGTCAGCCGAACGCAGAAGCTCCCCGCGTCGGTGACGGCGTAGGCGGCCCGCGCGTCGTGGGCGAGCGCGACGACCGACTCGTCCAGCGGAATCGGCGCGGCCTCCCACGCGCCCGACTCCTCGTCGCGCGCGACGACGCCGTCCGGGCCGACCGCGTGGGCGCGGCCGTCCGGCATCGACGCGACCGCCGAAAACGCCCCGTCGAGCGCGTCCATCCAGCCGTTGCCGAGCGCGTACAGTCCCGAGTCGGTCGCGGCGAGCGGGGTTCCCGAGTCGCCGCCGAGGCGGCCCGCGGGGTCGGACACGTCGGTCACGTCGTTCAAGCCGACGTGCGAGAGGCCGCCGTCACCGATTCGGTAGACGCCGTCGTCGGCCGCGACGAGGCTCCCGTCGAGGGCGCGGACCGCCCCGACCGCGCCGAGGTCGGTCCACCCGGACTCGTCGAAGCGGGCGACCCGACCCGAGTCGTCGGCGGCGACGACGCGATTGCGGTGGAAGCCGACGGCCGCCGCGGGGCCGAAGTCGAGTTCGTGGTAGTCGTCGCCCTGCACGAGCAGCACGTCCTCGTCGGTGGCGACGACGACTTCTCCGGGCGACCCGGCGGCGTCCAGCGCGGTACACCGGCGGTCGATGCGGAAGCCCCCGACGAGGTCGTCGGAGACGTCGACGGTCACGACCCCGACGCCGGCGGCGACGTACGCCGTCTGCTTGCCGGACTTGTCCGCGTACACCCGCTTTTCGTCGATAGAGAGGTCGAAATCAGCCATCCGTTGGCCCGAGGTTCACGGCGGGGTTCGGAAAGGATTGTGGTCGTTCCCGCGGCGCGGCGACGGGCCGAACGGGCGCGCGAGTGAGCCGTGTGCTTACAGAAACTCCCGCACGTCGGAGTACCACATGTCGTGGTGGTCGAGTTCGTCGAGGGCCTCGGCCACGTCGACCGCGAGGACGTGCCAACAGCGCTCGCCCTCGTCGGGGTCGAGGTTGTACTGGGAGTCCTTGCAGGTACAGCCCCGGTCTTCGACCACGTACTCGTCGTCGTAGCCGACGACCACGTCGAAGTCGCGGTAGCGCTTCACCCGCCGCTCGGAGACGGCCTCGATGGCCGTGACGCCCCGGTCGCCGTGGGCGTCGACGATGGCCTGCACGATTTGCGGCGAGAGTCGCCCGGTCTCCGCGAGCGCCGCTCGCCAGTCGTCGGCCGAATCCACGCTCCCGAGTTCGTCGGTGGCGGTGAAAACGCATTCGATGCCGCGGGGTGGACCGACCGCCGCAATCGCGTCGTACAACCGCATCGCACAATCGCACCGCACAATCGCATCGCAACCGGTTTCCGCTCGCGCGGGCGACTGCGGGTATGCACGTGAGCGAGGGAGGCGTCGAAATCGAGGTTCCCGACGCCCGCGACGGGGCGTCAGCGGGGACCGGCGACGATGTCTTCTACAACCCCACACAGGAGTTGAACCGGGACATCACCGCGGCCGTCCTCCGCGCCTTCCGCGAGCGCGAACCCCGCGCCGAGAGCTACCTCGACGCGATGGCCGCCTCGGGCATCCGGGGCGTCCGCGCCGCCGCCGAGGGCTACGACGTGACCTGCGCCGACCTCGACGCCGACGCCGTCGAACTCGCCCAGTCGAACCTCGACCGCGCCGGCAACGGCGGCGAGGCGGTCCACCGCAACGCCAACGCCCTCATGTACGACGAGGTCTTCGACGTGGTCGACCTCGACCCCTTCGGCACGCCGATGCCCTTCGCCGACCCCACGTTCGCCAACACCCGCGACCTCGTCTGCGTCACCGCCACCGACACCGCCCCGCTGTGCGGCGCACACCAGAAAAGCGGCATCCGAAAGTACGGCTGTCTCCCGCAGAACACCGACTACCACCCCGAGATGGGGCTTCGAACCCTCCTCGGCGCGATGGTCCGCACCGCCGCCCGCTACGACAAGGCGGCCGTCCCGATTCTCTCGCACGCGACGCGTCACTACGCGCGGGCGTATCTCGAACTCGACGAGCGGGCGACGAAGGCCGACGAACTCCTCGAATCGACCGGCTTCGTCTACCACTGCGAGGACTGCCTCCACCGCGAGGCCGAGCGCTCGCTGGTCGCCCACCCGCCCGAGGCGTGCGCTAACTGCGACTCGACCCGGATTCTCGAAGCCGGCCCCATCTGGCTCGGTCCCGTCTCCGAACCGGCGTTCGCCGGGGCCGTCCGCGACGAGGTGACAGAGGACTTCGGCACCGCGAAACGCGCCCGAAAGCTCCTCGACACGCTCGCGGTCGAACTCGACACGCCGACCCACTTCGACCAGCACCGCCTCTGTAAGCTCTGGGGCCGGTCGGCCTCGAAGATGGAGACGTTCCTCGAAACCCTCCGCGACGCCGGCTACGACGCCACCCCCGCCCACTACCACGGCACCGCGTTCAAGACCGACGCGACGGTCGCTGAGATACGCGAGGTGACCGCCGCGCTCGACCCCGAGGCCTGAGAACGACCCCGCGTAACCGACCTACGGCGTCACTTCGGCGGGTAGCTTCTTTGCCTCCCGTGTCGTTTCGGTGATACGTGAGCGCCAACATCCGAACCGCCGTTCCCGTCGCGCGGGCGGTCGTCGACACGATTCGGGAGAAGGAAATCTCGTTTCTCGCGGCCAGCATCTCGTACTACGCGCTCGTCTCGCTGATTCCGCTTCTCGTCCTCGGCGTCGTCGTCGCCACCGCCGTCGGCGGCGCGGCGTTGCAGGCACAACTCCAGACGCTCGTCGAACAGTACCTCGTTCCGACGGGCCAGGGCCTCGTCGAGGAGGCGCTTTCCGACCGAACCGGGCAGGGAAGCGTCGGGGCGGTGGGCCTCGGGCTGACGGTGTGGGGCGCGCTGAAGCTCTTTCGCGGCCTCGACATCGCCTTCTCGCGCATCTACGGCTCGGAGGCGGGCGGCCTCCTCGACCAGCTCCGCGACGGCGCAATCGCCCTCGCCAGCATCGGCGTCGGCACCATCGGCGTCGCGGTGCTGACCGCGCTGCTCGGCCTCCTTGACGTGCCGTTTCTCCAACTGCTCTCGCCGCTTTTGCTGTTGCTCACGCTCTGTGCGGCGTTCTTCCCGCTGTACTACGTCTTCCCCGACGCCGACCTCTCGCCGCGACAGGTCGTGCCGGGGACCGTCTTCGCGGCCGTCGGCTGGACCCTCCTCGGGGTCGGCTTCGGCATCTACGCGTCGGTGGCCGGCGCGTCGGTCGCGGGCGCGCTCGGGACGCTCCTGTTGCTCGTGACGTGGTTTTACTTCTCGGGGCTCATCCTGATTTCCGGCGCGGTCGTCAACGCGGTCCTCGCGGGGGTCGGGGGCGACGCGTCGCCCGCAGAACCGCGTGACCCGCCGGGGGGACCGCGCGGAGTGGACCGGCAGGTACAACATACGGGAGGCCGACATGACGCTCGTACGGATATGAGCGACGACCGAGGTGACACCGATGGGCCGCGGACGGAGGACGCCGACGACGCGGAGACCGGCGCGTCCGTCTCCCCGCGCGGCGCTCCCGACATCGAGGAGCTGGAATCGCAGGTCGAGGAACTTCGGGCCGACCTCGACGCGTTCGAGGACGACGTGACCGACCGGACGGTCGAAAAGCCCAAGCTCGAAGCCGAGTTGAAGCGCTACGTCCGCCGCCGGATGCGCCGCGGCAAGGCCCGCGGGTGGGGTCCCTACCTCGTGCTCGGCTACGGCGTCGTCCTCACGCTCGGCGCGTTTCACTACCTCCAGTCGGACCTCATCGCGGTCGTCGCCATGCTCATCATCTTCCTATCGACGCTCGGACTCTACGTCCTATTCGTCATCTTCGGCATCGGCCTGAGCGCCCTCGGCGTCCCCGGGCGCGCCATCGACGCGGTCCGCAAACGCCGCGGCTGAGATGTTCCGGTCCGCGCTTTCGCTTCAGACCCGCGGGTTCGGGGAGTTGGTGCTCGCGGACGCCCCGGACGCGCTCGTCTTCCTGTTCGGTCTCGTCACCCAACTCGGAGACCAGTGGTTCTTCTTCGTCGCGTTCACCTCGCTGTACTGGCTCTGTCGGCCCCGAATCACGGCGCGCCCGCGGCGAACCGCGGCCTCCTTCGTCGGCCTCGCGCTCGGGTCGCTGGCGCTCGTCACCGCGCTGAAAGTCGGATTCGCCCTGCCGCGACCGCCGACCGCGGCCGTCGCCGCCGCGCCCGCGTGGCCGTCGCCGCTTTCGGACCTGTTCGTCTCGTTCACGACGGACGACGGCTTCGGGTTCCCGAGCGGCCACGCCCTCGGGACGACCGTCGTCTACGGGGCCGCGGTCTCGCTTCTCGACGTGTGGGACCGTCGCCGCCGGCTCGTCGCCGCGGCGGTCGTCGTCGGCATCGTCTCGCTCTCGCGGGTCTTCCTCGGCGTCCACTACGGTGTCGACATCGTCGTCGGCGTCCTCCTTGGCCTCGGCTTCCTGAAGGCGGTGTCCGTGGTCGCCGCCGCGGACGACCCCGACGCGACCGGCCATCTCGACCCGGCGCGCCTGTTCGCCATCGCGGCCGGCCTCAGCGTCCTCGCGCTCGCGGTGGTGTTCGCCACGGGTCTCTCCGGGCACACCGAAAACGCCGCGGCGGCGCTCGGCGGGTCGCTCGGCGGTCTCTTCGGCTGGACGCGACTCGCCGGCCACGAGTCGCTCCCGACGCTGTCGCCGCCGGTCGCGCTCGTCGCGTTCCTCGGCGCGGGCGGCCTCTGGGTCGGCGTCGACGTTGCCGACGCCTCGGTTCCGGTGACGGTGCTCGTCACCGCGGCGGTGGTCGCGTTCATCCTCGTCGCGCCGCGGATACAGGGCCGACTCGGGCTCGGAAACGGAGCGACCCGGCGCGCCGACTGAGAGCCTGTTTCGGTGTGTTGCTCAGGTTCTAGGTAGTGTTGTCTCTGGTTTCTCGCCGACTGCGATACCGGTGGCTGTCGCTCTCCGGCGAGCGGGCGCGAAAGAAAAATCGGTGTTGGGCGTGCGCGACGCTTAGAACGTCTCGAGGTACCGGTCGAGCTCCCACTGGGAGACGTCGACGAGGTAGTCCTTGAACTCGGAGCGCTTGGCTTCGACGAACTTCTCGAAGACGTGGTCGCCCAGGGCCTCCTGGATGACTTCGTCCTCTTCGAGGGCGTCGACGGCGCCGCCGAGGTCCTTCGGGAGCGTCTCGATGCCGTACTCTTCGCGCTTTGCCTCGTCGAACTCGTAGATGTTCTCGCGGACCGGGTCGGGGCAGTCGAGGCCCTTCTCGACGCCGTCGAGACCGGCGTGGATGAGCGCGGCGAACGCGAGGTACGGGTTACAGGACGGGTCGGGGAAGCGGGCCTCGATGCGCGAGGCGGCCGGCGTGCGGGCGGCCGGCTTGCGGATGAGCGCCGAGCGGTTGCGGTCGGACCACGCGATGTAGACCGGCGCTTCGTAGCCGGGGACGAGGCGCTTGTAGGAGTTGACCGTCGGGTCAGCGACCGCCGTGATGGCGGGCGCGTGGTCGAGGATGCCCGCGACGAAGCTCTTGGCCGTGTCGCTCAGGTCGAACTCGTCGTCGCCGTCGTGGAACGCGTTCTCGCCGTCCTTGAACAGCGAGATGTGCGTGTGCATGCCGGAGCCGTTGATGCGCGGGATTGGCTTGGGCATGAACGTCGCGTGGAGGTCGTGTTCGGCCGCGATGGCGCGGACGACGGACCGGAACGTTGCGACGTTGTCGGCCGTCGAGAGGGCGTCGTCGTACGTGAAGTTAATCTCGTGCTGACCCTCGGCGACCTCGTGGTGCGAGGCTTCGATGTCGAAGCCCATGCTTTCGAGGCCGTAGATGATGTCGCGGCGCACGTCGGACGCGAGGTCCTTCGGGGCGAGGTCGAAGTAGCCGCCGGCGTCGTTCGTGACGGTCGTCGCGCGGCCGTCTTCGTCTTCTTCGAACAGGAAGAACTCCGGTTCGGGAGCGACGTTCACGTCATAGCCGAGTTCCTCGGCGCGCTCGATAGCGCGCTTGAGGACGCCACGCGGGTCGCCGCTGAAGGGCTCGCCGGTGGACGTGTTGAACACGTCACAGATGAGACGGCCGGCGGCGCTGTTTTCCTTCTTCCGCCACGGGAGGACGGCGAACGTCGACGGGTCGGGTTCGAGGCGCATGTCGGACTCCTGGATGCGCACGAAGCCGTCGATGGAGGAACCGTCGAAGTAGATGCCCTCGGTGAACGCCTTCTCGGCCTGCGAAGCCGGGATGGAGACGTTCTTCACCGTTCCGAGAATGTCGGTGAACTGGAGTCGGAGGAAGTCGACGTTCTTCTCTTCGATTTCGTCGATGACTGCCTGTGCCTCGTCGCTCAGGCCGCCGTCGGTGAGTGCGTTGTCTTCCGTCATTTTCCTGAACACGCGATTCGAACACCCGCACTATAAAGACATTTCCGCTTAATGCAATTCCCCGCACCTCGCCACAGAATTGGATATTCGTAAAATTCTAATGCCCCCGGACGGTCTTTGGATGTAATGACGTACGAAAACCTCGACGCGAAGCTCATCAATGCGCTCCTCGGCGACGGTCGAGCGAGTCTGCGAAGCCTCGCCGAAGAGCTCGACGTGTCGGTGACGACCGTCTCGAACCACCTGCGAGACCTCGAAGACGAAGGCGTCATCGAGGGCTACACGCCGCGGGTGAACTACGACGCGCTCGGCTACGACGTGACCGCGGTCATCCAACTCAAAGTCGAGGGCTCCGCGCTCCCCGAGATTACAGAGCGCCTCCGCGCCGAAAAGCAGATGATTTCGGTGTACGAGGTCACCGGCGACTACGACATCATCGCCATCGGCAAGTTCCGCGACACCGACGGCATGAACACGCAGATCAAGAAACTGCTCACCGACGCGGACATCCGCGAGTCCAACACCTCGGTCGTGCTCAACGCCGTCACCGAAAACGAGCAGTTCGACCTCGACCTCGAAGAGTAACGCCGTCAGACGATTCGCGTTTTTACGTCGCGCATCTCCGACTTGCAGTAGGGACACCGATATCGCGTGTCGAAGCCGTCGGGCGTCGTCTTCGTCGTCGTCTCTATCTCGTGGACCGCCACGTCGCGTCCACACTCCCGGCACTGAACCGCTGGCATCGGTTCGTGTTCGTCGACTGGGCGGAATAAATCTACTGGCGTGTGTGTATAGTTATCATCAAATTGTCTGTATCCGGACGGGAACCGCTTCGACTGGAGAATCTACGGTTTTCGGTCGATACGCTCCGTCCGAACCCCGCGTTTCCGGGTCGATTTCGGCGGCCGTTCGAAGGCTACTGTTTCGACTGGAAAACCCGATGACGTGGCGCGATTCCTCGGTGGATAAACTGGAGACGAAATGTTGCGAGTTTTCGCTGCCCGGCGGAGCCGGCGGTCCGGTCAGAACCCGTCTTCGAAGACGAACGTGCCGTCTCGCTGGACGACCTCGCCGTCGACCTCGATGACCGAGTCCTCGGACATATCGACGATCATGTCGACGTGCTCGGCGCTCTCGTTGAGTTCGTTGTCCGCGCCGACCGTCTCGGGGTACGCCGAGCCGACGGCCATGTGGACGGTGTCGCCCATCTTCTCGTCGAACAGCATGTTGTAGGTGAACTGGTCGATGCCGCGGTTCATGCCGATGCCGAGTTCGCCGAGATAGCGCGCGCCCTCGTCGGTGTCGAACACGCCGTCTAAGACCTCCTCGTTGCCCTCGGCGGAGTAGTCGACGACCTCGCCGTCCTCGAAGCGGACGCGGACGCCGGAGACCTCGCGGCCCTGCCGGTACAGCGGCAGGTCGAAGTGGACCTCGCCGTTCACGGAGTCCCTCACGGGCGCGGTGAACACCTCGCCGCCGGGGAGGTTGTGTTCGGCCGTGTCGTTGATGGCGGTGTTGCCGGCGATGCTCATCGTCACGTCGGTCTCGTCGCCCGACGTGATGCGGACCTCGTCGCCGTCGTTGAGGATGTCGACCAACTGCTGTTGGAGTTCGCCCTGCGCGTCCCAGTCGAGGGTGACGGCGTCGTAGACGAAGTTCTCGTAGGCTTCGGTGCTCATGCCCGCGAGCTGGGCGCTCCCCTTCGCGGGGTACTGGGTGAGACACCAGCGCTTCGAGAGCATCTCGCCCTGCACGGGTTTGTAGGCGCGCTTGTACGCGGCGTTCGTCTCCGGCGGCACGTCGCTCTGTTCGGTCGCGTTCGTCTCGCCGCGGACGCGGATGATGACGTCGGTCTCCTCGTAAAGCGCCAGCACGTGCTCGGGCGTCTCGTAGTCGTCGTCGCCGGCGCGGAGGAACGCGCGGGTGAACCGCGGGTTCGCGTCCATCGCGACGACGTTCGCGCCGCGGTCGCCGAGCAGTTCGTGGATGGCCGTGACGAGGTCCTCGGCCACCGAGGGCGCGGAGACGACGACGTTGTCGCCGGCCTCGACGCTCGTGGAGTGGTCGACGATGGTTCGTGCGTGCTCGCGGATGCGCGGGTCCATACCGCGTCGTGTGTGCCCCCGGGGCAAACACCTTTCGAAGCGCAAATATTGCGGCCGCGGCCGAGAACGCCCCGCGGACCACCGATTATTTCTCCGTCGGCGCGGTCTCTCCGCGCATGATTGACCTCCGAAGCGACACCGTCACGCTCCCGTCAGACGAGATGCGCGAGGCCGCCCGCGACGCCGCCGTCGGTGACGACGTGTACGGCGACGACCCGACCGTGAACGAACTCGAAGCGCGCGCCGCCGAACTCGTCGGCAAGGAGGCCGCGCTGTTCGTGCCGTCGGGGACGATGGGCAACCAAATCGCCGCCCGCGTCCACGCCGACCCCGGGCAAGAGGCGCTCGTGGACGAGAAGGCGCACGTCTACGAGTGGGAGGTCGGCGGCTTCGCCCAACTGTCGGGCTTGCAGGTCCGCGCCTACGACGCCGGCGAGCGCGCCGCGCCGACGCCCGCGCAGGTCCGCGACCACGCCCGCGAGGAGTCGCTTCACGTCGCCGGCACGGGCGTCCTGTGTCTCGAAAACACCCACAACGCCCGCGGCGGCGTCGCGGTTCCGAAGGCCGATATCGACGCCGCGGCCGACGCCGCCCGCGACCTCGGGATTCCCGTCCACCTCGACGGCGCGCGCCTGTTCAACGCCTGCGTCGCCCTCGACGAGGACCCGACGGCGATGGTCGAGCGCGTCGACACGGTGATGTGCTGTCTCTCGAAGGGCCTCGGCGCGCCCGTCGGCTCGATGCTCGCCGGTCCCGAGGCGTTCATCGAGGAGGCCGTCCGCGTCAGAAAGCAGTTCGGCGGCGGTATGCGTCAGGCCGGGCTCATCGCCGCGCCGGGGCTCGTCGCGCTCGACAACGTCGACCGCCTCGCGGACGACCACGCGAACGCGACGGTCCTCGCCGAGGGTCTCGACGCCGTTTCCGGACTGTCGGTGCCGACGCCCGACACGAACATCGTCGTCGTCGACTCCGAAGGTGCCGGGCTGACGGCCGAGGAGTTTGTCGAACTGTGCGACGATGTTGGCGTCCTCGGCGGCACGTTCGGCCAGTACCACACCCGCTTTACGACGAATCTGAACGTCTCGCGTGCGGACGTGGAGCGCGCGGTCGACCTCGTCGCCGACGCGGTCGAATCGCGGTAGGTCGGGGGAAGCCGCCGCGAGTCGCGGTCGGCCGGTGGCGGCCCACTCGGTTCGTTCGGATTACAACTCGGGTTCGATGTAGACGAAGTGCACCCGGTCGTCGGCCGCCTTGAGTTCGTCCTCGATTTCGGTGATGTGGTCGTCCAGTTCCTCGGTGTCGAGTTCGGGGTCGAAGCTCACGTCGAGGGCGACGAGCAGCTTCTCGGGGCCGACGTAGCTCGCGCGGAAGTGGTCGATGTGGACGACTCGCGGGTCGTTTTTGACGATGTCGCGGAGCGCCTGTTCTTCGTCCACGGGGACGCTCTCACCGATGAGCAGGCGTTTGTTCTCCCACGCGAGCGCGATGGCGAAGCCCATGAGCAGTATCCCGATGAGGAGCGCCGCGCCGGCGTCGAACAGCTCGTTGCCCGTGAGCTCGGTGAGGCCGATGCCGGCGAGCGCGAGCACCGCGCCGACGAGGGCGACGGTGTCCTCCGTGAACGCCGTGAGCGTCGTCACGTCGCTCGTCTCTCGGAAGGCCTCGACGAGGCCGCTCCACTCGTATTCTTCTATCTGCCGGCGGAGTTCCGCGTTCGCCTTCAGGAAGGCGTAGCTCTCGAAGGCAATCGCCCCGAGGAGGATGGCGACGTTGACCAACACGGGCTCGATTTCGAATCCGAGCAGGACGAGCGCCTCGCCGCCCCCGCCGTGGCCGGGGTGCATCAGGGCGTCGTAGCCGTGTTTGGCCGACTCCCAGCCGGCGATGCCGAACAGCATCACGGAGACGAGAAACGAGTAGAAGAACTGCGACTTCCCGTGGCCGAAGGGGTGCGACTGCGTCTCGCCGCGCTTGCTGTCGCGGATGCCGATGAGGAGAAACACCTGGTTGCCGGTGTCGGAGATGGAGTGATACGTTTCGGAGAGCATGGAGGGACTCCCGGTCGCGAGATAGCCGAGGAACTTGAGGACCGCAATCACCCCGTTCGCGAAGAGCGCGGCGACGACGACGGACGTACTGCCTGCCATGTCGTGGGCCACTCCCCCCGACCGGATAGAGCTACCGACGGCGAATCGAGAGACGGACCATCCTCGACGGGCCGACGGGCGGACCGACGCCGCAGTCGGTAGGTTTCAATCCCTCCGGTCCCTAGCCCGCGCATGCTCGTCGTCGTCTCCGACACCCACAGCACGGACGGTCATCGCCTGACCGACAGAACCCTCGACGCGGTCCGCGAGGCCGACCTCGTCGTCCACGCGGGCGACTTCATGCGCGAGTCCGTCCTCGACGCGTTCGTCGACGAGGCCGACAGCTTCCTCGCGGTGTACGGCAACAACGACGGCTCCGAGATTCGCGACCGGATTCCCGCGGCGCGGAACGTCATCTACGGCGGCGTCGAGTTCGCGGTGACGCACACCCGCCGCGGCGGGAACACCGCGCTGTCGATGTTCGGCCGCGAGCGCGGGGCCGACGCGGTCGTCTTCGGGCACAGCCACCGGCCGGGTTTCCACGGCACCGGGCCGATTCCGCTCCTCAACCCGGGGAGCCACGCCCAACCGCGGGGCAACCGCAAGGCGCACGCGGAACTGGAGGAACTGCCGGACGGCGGCCTCCGCGGGCGACTCGTCACGGTCGACGGCGAGACGTTCGAGACGTTCCGTATCGTCCCCGACGAATAGGGGAGGTCCGGTGGAGGGCCGGAAGAAGCAGCGGGAACAGACCGGAGCGGGTCTGTTGGGGGGCAGTCCGAGGCCGCGCGAGACGACGGGGAGAGGGGCAGGGGGCACGGATGGCAGCCCCGTCGTCGTCGGGGGCCACGCGCGACCTCGCACTCACTCCTACGGGTGACGGTATCAAATACGCACCGTAAGCTCAAACAGCCGTTTTAGTCACGCAGCACGCCCACCGCGACCCACGCGAGAAGCACGGTCAGCCCGCCGAGGAAGAACAGCGTCCCCGGCGATAGCGTCCCGATGGTCTCGGCGAGTCCGCCCGACCCGGACGTGACCCGCGCCGCGGTCTCCGTGGCCGTCTGCGCGGCCGTCGTGTCCGGAACCGGCGTCTGCGTCGGCGTCGCGGTCACGGTCTCCGTCGCGGTCTGCGCGGCTTCCGTCACGGTCGGCGTCGACTCGACCGCGGTTCGGGTCGCTTCCGCGGTCTGCGTCGTCGAATCCGCGGTCGTGGTCGCCTCGGCGATGCTGAACCCACCGCCGCCGTCGGTCGTCGCCGTCTCTGTGGCCGTCCTCGTCGGGGTCGATGCCGTCTCGGCGGTCGCGGGAGTGGCGTTCGCCGAATCGGCTGTCCGGGTCGCGTTGAGGTCGGCTCCCGAGCCGCCGCTCTGGCCGGCACCGGAGTCGCCCGCGCCGCCGGTCGAGCCTCCGAGACCGAACGGAAGCATCGACCCGGCACGGGCGAGCCGGTTCACGACGGCCGCGCCGATGCCGAGGACGCCGACGCCGCCGATGAGGCGCGTGAGCGCGCCCTTCAGACCCTTCGTCTCGTCTTCGCGCCCGGCGACGACGACGAGCGCCCGGTCAGCGGGCGTGTAGACGTTCATCTCGCGGCCCTTCTCGGAGTACCTCGTGTCCGCGACTTCGATGAGGCCCGCTTCCGAGAGGTTGCCGAGGTGGTACTGGACGTTCTGGAGGGACGTGTCGATTTCGGCGGCGAGGTCGGAGGGCGTCGCCGGCGACTCGTGGAGCGACGCGAGGACCGTCCGGGCGGTCGACGAGGAGATTGCGCCGAGGAGGTCGTCCGCCTCGTCGCTGTCGAGGCCGATGACCTTGGGGTCTCGGTCGTCCCGGTCGTCGTCCGGGTCGCCCGGGCTGGAGGGGATGAGGTCGGCCATCGAATCGGCGTTACTCACCGCTTCCCATGAGTGTTCGTATTCTTTCACGACACGTCGCCGAAATTGCTATACCTCGTGCCCGCCGAACCCACCCACATGACCGACCCTTTGGTCGTAGACGGCCTCGTCGACTTTCTCGCGGGGAATCCCGTGTTCGTCGGGTTGCTCGCCGCGTTATTGCTTTTCGTCTTCTTCGGCTATCTCCTCGTCCGGCGGACGCTCCTCGGGCTGAGTGAGGGCTACGACGAGGCGCGCCGCCGCTGACATGGACCGGACAACTGCCGACGACCGCCGAGGTGTCGCCCCGTGGTAGCCGCCGGAACGCTCGCAACGTTCGTCGTCGCCGCCCTCGCCAGCCTGTTCATGGCGTGGGCCATCGGCGCGGGGTCGTCGGGGTCGACGCCGTTCGCGCCCGCCGTCGGAGCCAACGCCATCTCGGTGATGCGCGCGGGCTTCATCGTCGGCCTGCTCGGCTTCGCCGGAGCGTTTCTGCAAGGTGCGAACGTCACCAACGCGGTCGGGACGGAACTCATCGGCGGCGTCACGCTGACCGCGGGGGCCGCGGTCGTCGCGCTCCTCACCGCGGCGGTGCTCGTCGCAATCGGCGTCTTCGCCGGCTACCCCATCGCGACCGCCTTCACCGTCACCGGCGCGGTCGTCGGCGTCGGCCTCGCCATGGGCGGCGACCCCGCGTGGTCGAAGTACCAACAAATCGTCTCGCTGTGGGTGCTCACGCCCTTCGTCGGCGGCGGCGCGTCGTACGCGACCGCCCGGCTCCTCCGCGCCGACGGCGTCTCCGAGCGGTGGACCGTCCCCGCGCTCGCCGGCCTCGTCGGTCTGCTCGTCGCCAACATGGAGTTCGCGGGACTCGGCGGCGCGTCGGGGTCGGCCTCGGTCGCCCGGGCCGCCGCGGTCGAACTGACCGGTCTCGGCGGCCTCGGCGAGACGGGCTGGTTCGTCGCCGCCTCGCTTCTCGTCGCGCTCGCCGCCGCCGCCGTGGTCGGCCGCTGGGTGACGACCGACAAGACTCGCGGCCAGCGGCGCTTCCTGCTCGTTCTCGGCGGCCTCGTCGCCTTCTCTGCCGGCGGCAGTCAGGTCGGCCTCGCCATCGGGCCGCTCGTTCCCCTCCTCGACGTGGTCGCGGTCCCGCTCCCGGCGCTCCTCGTCGGCGGCGGACTGGGCCTCCTCGCGGGGTCGTGGACCGGCGCGCCGCGCATGATTAAGGCGCTCGCGCAGGACTACTCCTCGCTCGGGCCGCGGCGCTCCATCGCGGCGATGATTCCCTCGTTCGCCATCGCCCAGACCGCCGTCGCGCTCGGCGTCCCCGTCTCCTTTAACGAGATTATCGTCAGCGCCATCATCGGTTCGGGCTACGCCGCCGGCGGCTCGGGGGTCTCCGGGCGGAAGATGCTTTACACCGTTCTCGCGTGGATTGGCTCGCTCGCCCTCGCGCTCGGACTGGGCTACGGCGTCTTTACGCTCGCGTCGAGCGTACTCGGCGTGTGAACGTCCGTGCGCTCCGCGTCGCGCTTACCACCCTCGTGTCCGCGCTCTGGGCCGCCTTCGGCGTCTACCACGTCGCGATGGCGGTCGTGACCGGCATCTCGCTCCGCGGGTTCGCCTTCGGGACCGTCGGCCTCGGCGCGTTCGCGCTGGCGATTCGCTTCCGCGGACGGGCGCGACGGCTCGGTGACGGCACCGCCGACGCGACCGGACTGGTGGTTCTCGCGCTGGCGTCGCTGGTGCTCGTGGTGCTGTCGGTTACGCTCCTCGAATAACTCGCGGTCGGAAAACGGGTTCGACCGGGTGTCGGCGGTGGCGACTCCGTCGCGTCGTCAGGTCAGGTCAGGTGTCGGGTTCGACTTCCGCTTCCTCGTCGCCGCCGTTCTCCTCGTCGTCGCCGTCGCCGTTGCCGTCGGCGGCTTCGATGCCCGCGTTGGTCCGGATGCGGGCTTTCATGATGCGCGTGTTGTCGACCTGCTCGATGCGGATGACGATGTCGTTGTAGCTGATCTCCTCGCCCTCCTCGACGAGGCGGCCGGCGCGGTTGAAGATGAAGCCGGCGAGCGTCTCGAACTCCTCGCCCTCGGGGAGTTCGATGTCGAGCATCTCGTTGACCTCGTCGATGTTGACCTCGCCGCGGACGAGGTAGGTGTTCTCGTCGACCGACTCGAACGGCTCTTCCTCGTCGCCTTCGAGGATGTCGCCGACGATTTCCTCGACCATGTCTTCGAGGGTGATGAGCCCCTCGGTGGTCCCGAACTCGTCGATGACGACGACCATCTGCATCCGGGTGTCCTGCATCTCGGCCATCAGTTCGTCGACGTTCTTCGACTCGGGGACGTGGAGCGTCGGCGAGACGATGTCGGCGATGCCGACGCCGCGTTCGCCGTAGTACTTCTCGCGGACGAGGTTTCGGATGTTGACGATGCCGATGATGTTGTCGAGGTTCCCGTCGTAGACGGGGACGCGCTCGTGGTCGGCCTGCACGCACGTCTCGATGGCCTCGTCGATGGTCGCGTCCTTCGGGACGGCGGTCATGTCGAGGCGGGGCGTCATGACCTCCTTGGCGATAGTCGAGTTGAAGCGGAAGATGCGGTCGAGCATCTCGCGTTCTTCCTCCTCGATGACGCCCTCGCGCTCGCCCGTCTCGATGAGGTTCTGAATCTCGTCGCGGGTGACGTACGTCGTCTCGATGGCGGTCTGCCCGCCGGTGACGCGGTTGACGAGCCGCGTCAGGTGGTCGAACAGGACGACGAGCGGGAGCAACAGTAGCTCGGCGTACTTCAGGGGGCGTGCGATACGGAGCGACCACGATTCCGTGTTCTCGACGGCGTATGACTTCGGTGCGCTCTCACCGAACAGGAGGACGAGCGTGGTGATACCGAACGTCGAGATGAGGACCGACTCGCCCGCGCCGAAGTCGAGGACGGCGAGGAGCCCGGTCGCCAGCGACGACATCGCGATGTTGACGATGTTGTTTCCGACGAGGATGGTCACGAGCAGGCGGTGCGGGTCGTCTTTGAGCGACTTGACCCGCTCCGCGCCCGGAATCCCCTCTTCGACCATCGAGTCGACGCGGTGCTTCGCGAGCGAGAACATCGCGATCTCGGACGAGGAGAAGAACGCCGAGAGACCGACGAGAACGATAATCGCAGCCACGCCGAGGACTGTGATCGTCGTGTCGTCCAGCGGAATATTCGAGACCTGTGCGGCCGCGAGTGTCGAGGCTGGTGGTAACTGTGTCGGCGGCAAACCCATGTAACTACACTGTCTTGCGCGGGACCGGAATTAAGAGTTGCCCTCGACACTGCCTCGGCCGGCGCGTCGTTCGTTCTCCCCGGTCCGGCCGTCGAACCGATGTTGCGGCGCGGATGCCCGCGAGCGAAGGGCTTAGGCGACGCTCTGCTCAACACCCGCCCATGGCAGACGAGCAACCGGCGATTACGCTGTACCGACTGCAAGCGTGCCCGTTCTGCGAGCGGGTCGTCCGCACGCTCGACGAACAGGGTCTCGCCTACCAGTCGCGGTTCGTCGAGCCGATGCACTCCGACCGGAACGTCGTCAAGCGCGTCTCGGGCAAGCGCTCGGTCCCGGCCATCGTCGACGACAACACCGGCGTCACGATGTCCGAGTCGGCGAACATCGTCGACTACCTCGAACACACCTACGGGGAGGGAGCTTGATGCCGGAGTTCGACGTCGTCTCCCTGCCCGACCACGACGCCCCGTCCGTGGGCGACACCGCCCCGGACTTCACCCGCCCGCTCGTCAACGCGGAGTTCTGGGAGGACGCCGCCCTCTCGGACCTCACCGACGACGGGCCAGTCCTCCTCGTGTTTCACACGATGGCGGGCGCGTTCCCCGCGACGTACGTCTGGAACGAACTCCGCGACCGCGGCGTCCCAGACGAGGTACAGACGGTCGGCGTCTCCATCTCGTCGCCGTACGAGCACAAGTCGTTCCTCGCGGAGCGCGGCGTGGACGCCCGCCTGTTTTCGGACCCCGCGGCCGGCGTCGCCGCCGACTACGACCTCGAACACGACCTCGACGGCATGGCCGGCGTCACCGAACACCGCCCCGCCGTGTTCCTCCTCGACGAGGAGCGGACGGTCCAGTACCGCTGGGTCGCCGCGGAGTGGCCGGACTTCCCGGACTACGAGGGCATCGCCGACGCCCTCGACGACCTGTAAGCCGCTTCCCGACGCTCGCCGCGTCGACCGCATTCGCCCGCGCGGAATCGCCGTTTCGTCACGCTTTTTCGCCCGTTGCGCGTCGGTTCGTACATGAGCGACGACGTACAGCGTGCCGCCGCCGCCATCCGCCGCGGCGAGGCGGTCGTCTACCCGACCGAGACGGTCTACGGCATGGGCGCGGACGCGACGAACGCCGACGCGGTCGAACGCGTCTTCGACATCAAGGGCCGCGACCGAGACAACCCGCTCTCCGCCGGCTTCCCCGACGTGGACGCCGCGCTGGAGCTCGTCGAGGTCGACGACCGCGAGGAGGCCTTTATGCGCCGGTTCCTCCCCGGTCCGGTGACGGTCGTCGTGGAGCGACGCGACAGCCTGCCGGACGCGCTCGTCGCCGGGAAAGACCGCATCGGCGTCCGCATCCCCGACCACGAACTCGCGCTCGCCCTCTTTCGCGCGTCCGGGACGCCCGTCACCGCGACCAGCGCCAACCGCTCCGGCACCGGGAGCATCACGCACCCCTCGCAGCTCTCCGACGAGATTCGGGAGGCGGTCGCCGTCGTCCTCGACGGCGGGACGACACCCGGAACCGAGAGCACCGTCGTCGACCCCGGCCGCGGCGTCGTCCACCGCCGCGGCGCGATGGCCGACGACATCGAGGCGTGGTTAGACGAGCACGACGACGACGCGTAACCCGACGGGCGCGACGACGAGGCAACCCTGAGCCACGCGGACGCGACCCGGAGTCACCGCGGACGCCGCCCTCATCGACCGAGTAACGACGACAGCGACCACGTTTTCACGCCGCAGCGCTCCCGATAGGTACAGGACTCGCATTTCGCGGAGTCGCGGAGCCGCGACGGGACGAAATCGAGGTCGCGGGCGACGCGGAGCGCCCGCCGATAGGCCGCCTTGTTCCCGGTCGTGAGCCCGACCGTCCGGACGACGCCGACCGCCGGGTACTCGACCAGCGCCCGCGGCACCGGTGCCTCGCGCTCCCATGCGAGCGCCTTCGCCAGCGCAACGGCCCTGACGCGCTGGGGCTCCCAGACGCCGCGCTCGGGCGGTTCGCCCGGCGAGACGAGCGAGGGAACCGGCACTGGCGGTCGGTCCCCCTCGCCGTCGGGCGCGCCGACGAGTTTGTGCGCGACGCCGCGGCAGTCCTTGCCCGCGAGGAGTTCGTCGCGGGCGACGGGGTCGGTGAGCGCGTCCCAGTCGTCGCGCTCGCGGAGTCGGGTGAGGCGCTCGCGGTACGCCGCGGGCGACACCGAAATCGGCCGCGACGCGAGTTCGTCGTCGGTCGCGTCGAGCAGGTCGGGGTAGTCGAAGGCGAGCGCGCGAACCTCGCGGACCGCGGGCGGCGGCGTTCGGTCGTCGTCGCGGCGGGCGTAGTAGAGCTGTCGCGGGCAGTACGCGGCGCAAGCGAGGTCGGAGGCGGCGACGAGAGCGGACACGGGAGGGCTGGACCCGGTATCGGACAAGAACGTTCGCGCGAGCGCGCCGTGGAGGCGGCGGGTTCCGAACCGGACTCGCGTCGTCTGATTCGCCGCCGTGCGTGAATTAATACGGTCGTGTCCCTTGGCTTACTGACATGGCATCGACCGCCACCGGCTCGTGGCTCCGGATGACGCGGCCCGAACTCGCCGTGTTCGTCTCCGGGGTCACGAGCATGGGTCTGGAGATTCTCGCCGGGCGAATGGTCGCTCCCGAGTTCGGCAGCAGCATCTACACGTGGGGGAGCATCATCGGCGTCTTCCTCGCGGCGCTGAGCCTCGGCTACCACCGGGGCGGACAGCAGGCCGAACAGGCGTCGAACGGCGCGCTCGCCCGCGTCTTCATCGGCACGGCGGCGTACATCGCGGGCGTCATTCTCCTCGGCGACCTGTTCATCCAGTCGACCGCCGGCCTCCCCGTCCCGAGCCGATTCGCGTCGCTCCCCGCCATCACGCTCCTGTTCGGGCCGCCGACCTACTTCCTCGGCTTCATCAGTCCCTACGCGGCGGAACTCTCCGGGCGGACCGACGTGGGGTCGGCCTCGGGGCACGTCTACGCCGTCGGCACCGTCGGGAGCATCATCGGCGCGTTCGCCACCACGTACGTTCTCATCCCGTCCCTGAGCGTCACCAACATCGGACTCGTCTTCGGCCTCGTCTCGGTCGTGACGGCGCTCGCGCTCGTCCGACCCGAAATCGGTCGAGAGGAAGCGGTCTGGAGCGTCGGCATCGCCGCCGTCCTCGTCCTCGCGTCCGCGACCGGGGGCGTCGGTCTCGACTCCCGCGGCAGCACCGTCTACCACACCCAGACTGCCTACCAAGAGCTTCGCGTCGCCGACGCGGGCGGGACGCGGACGCTCTACCTCGACGGCCAGCCCCACAGCGCGATGGACCTCGACGACCCGACGCGGCACGTCTTCGACTACACGTCGTACTTTCACGTCCCCTTCCTGTTGTCCGACGATATCGACCGCGTGCTGTTCGTCGGCGGCGGCGGGTTCACCGGCCCGCGCGTGTTCTTGGAGAAGTACCCGAACGTGACCGTCGACGTGGTCGAACTTGACCCCGAAGTCGTCGACATCGCCGAGGAGTACTTCCGCGTCGAGGAGTCGCCGCGACTCAACGTCCACACGATGGACGGCCGGCAGTATCTCCGGGAGACGAACCGGACGTACGACCTCATCGTCCTCGACGCCTACCAGAAAGACAAGGTCCCGTTCCAGCTGACGACACAGGAGTTCATGCAGCTCACGTCGGACCGCCTCGACGACGACGGCGTCCTGTTCGCCAACGTCATCTCCGCGCCCAGCGGCCCGGCCTCGCAGTTCTACCGCACGGAGTACAAGACGATACAGTCGGTCTACCCGCAGGTGTACAGCTTCCCCACCGCCGGGCGCGTCGTCGTCCAGAACATCGAGGTCGTGGCGACGAAAGACGAGACGCTCGTGACCGCCGAGGAGCTTCAACGTCGGAACCGGAACCGGAATATCGGCATCGACCTCGCGGCCGAACTCACATCGTACCGGAACGACGAACCCACCGACGACGTGCCGCTCCTCACCGACGACCGCGCCCCGGTCGATAGCCTCTTGGACCCGATGGTCGGCCAACGCTACGTCGTCCAGCGGACGAACGAGACCGAACAGCGCGCGGCCGACAGGAACGCCACTCCCCGGAGCGCGGTCGCCGGCACGGCCGTGAGGGCGGCGTAGGCGATGGTTCACGACAGAATCCACGCCAGAGAGCCGACGCACGACCGCGACCGCTGGACCGAGGGCGTCGTCGAGTCGACCGTCGAACGCGACGGCCATTGGGTGGCCCGCGCGCGCCCGGCCGGCAGCGACCGACCGGCTGACGAGACGGTCGAACGTGCGGGCGACGGCTCGGTCGAACTGGTCGTCACCTTCGCGGTCCGCGACCTGTTTCTCCGCCGACTCGATGTCGACGCCGGCGAGTCGCCCGTCGGCTGTCGGTTCTGGTACCGAAAGAAGCGACGGTAACTCCGCGGCCGCGACCGCAAACTCGACCCGACGGCCTGAAACACGGGTCGGCCGGGGGTCGATGCCGGTTAGTTCGTCGTTTCGAGGGCTGTTTGATACATGCGCGGCCCGGCGACGGCGGCCGTTCCGAGCACCATGAGCGAGGCACCGACGCCGAGGCGCTGCCCCGGGGCGACCGCGGACGCGACCACGCCGGTCACGACCGTGAGGCCGGCGAGGAACATGACCCCGCCGAGAACATCGAGCGGCTGGATTGACATCTCAGTCGAGACGTTTCCCGCTCGTTGCAAAAGTCTTCCCGCCGCCGTCTCGTGGTTCTCGTTCCTGCGGCCCTCTCCCGAACACGACATGCGGCACTCACGTATCAGGTCAGAGTCAAAATGGGACCGCCCGGGCTGTCCTTACCTATCAGTAGCCGACTCTCCACTACCTCTATCGGTCGAACTGAGATATTCCTACTCATGACTCATTCAATCCGGAGTTTGTCCAGGTGAGGACGGCGGCGCAGCTCCATCCGTTCGCGCTGGGACGCTTTGTCGTAATGCTGTTCAATAACCTCTTGAGACGCATTCACGCGCTCCGCGGTCACCTCCGCAGGGAACCCGCGATCTCTGTGCCACGTAATCGACCCCGTTCGAATGTGGTGTGGTGATCGAGAAGACGGACACTTGCTACCCTGAGTGTATGACCCCGCGAACTCGCAGGAATCTTTCTCGTACTCGTGCGGGCACGGACCAGCAACACACGGCTGCGTCGCCTGATACATCCACCCCCGAAAGCCGTTCTTCGAGATACGAGTTCCGTGGTGCGTCACGAACAGCGGAGAGCGACCAAAGTCGTCGTGGCCATCCGGCCGGAACTTCTCGATGTAGGTGTTCAGCGACTCGACGACCTCCGGCAAGAGCGAAACCGTACGTTCGCCATTCATCTGATTCTTCAGCGGCGTCTCGGACTCCGGCCGGTGGACGAACTCGACGTACTGCTCATCGGGGTAGTAGTCGCGCAGATCGAGCCCGCGAAGGGCACCGAGACGAGCGCCCGTGTGCCACGCGAGTTCGAGAACCGCGTGGAACCGAGTCCCGCGGACGCTACTGTGTGACCGGTAGTACCGAAGCAATCGAAGCGCGTCGTCGGGAACCAACATCGTGTCTCGCGACCGCTCCGACATCGGGACACTCGGTACGTGGACCTTCTTCGAGAGACCGTCCTCGACCGCCTCGATGCGCTCGAGGTACTCGATGAACCCGAGCAGCGTCTCCATCTCGCCGTGGAGAGTGGGTGAGGCGATACCCTGACCAGCGCGAAAGGCCTCGAACTGCTCGAACGTCCATCCGTTCAGGTCAGAGACGCGCTCGATATTCTGGTCCTCGCACCATTCGACCCAGAGTTTCAGACGGTATCTGTAGGTCTTGATGCTCGACTCCGAGAGTTCCGTCCCTCGACGGTCAAGATAGCGGCGAACGGCCTCGCGGGGCTTGAGTTCTGAGGGTCCGTTCATGGCTCACCCCACCCGTCGAAGACAGACATGGCGCATCGCCAATGCAGGTAGTAGTCGTCGACATCGTTCCGGTCGGCGGTGAACCTGTACTCCGCTTCGACAGAGACGTAGTCTTCAGACGGGTCGACTTCCATCCGACAGACCGCACACGTCGGGTAGTACGTCATCTGCATCCTCCGTCGTGCTCGGGGCAGACCGGAACCATTCGCGGATAATACTCGTCTTCGGTCGAGAGATCGAAGCCGTCGCACTCCGTCGGCTCCAGAACTCGCCCGCAGAAGTGACACTCAACCCACTCGGTCAGCGGATCGATGAACGCAGGACGAGTAGAATCGACTTGCCCGCCGTCGGTCACGAGCTGGCGTTCGGCGCGACGACACTCAGAACAATGACCGTCGTCGTCGAGACCGCGGAGTCTGTCACACGCGCGGCAGGGACGCCTGCACGCGGGGTGACTCATCTGTCGACCTCCAGCGCCGCGCACTTCCGGCAGGCGCTCAGGCGAGTCTCGGCATCGACGCCGACCGCCGGGCGGAGGAGACAGACCTCACACGTGGACTCGTCGCCCTTATCAAACTGTGCTGCATCGGTCGCTATGCGGGTGGTAACACCCGTGGTTTTGGCTTCCGTCATGGCTATTGACGGACCCTTCCTGAGAGCGGTGCTGGACCCACCGCGCTCAGGGCCTACAAAAATCATCTCCAGCCGACGGTGTCTCTCAGGGTTCCGTGAGTCTACCATAACACTAACTGTGCATAAATGCACCGTTAGTTTGAGAACAGATGTTTGGATTGCTAAAGCACGATTCGTCGGCAATAGACCAAACCAGCGTATACGTACACGTAATGAGAAAGTCTGCATCGTGGATGACGATATGGGACGACCGAATCCTCGAGTGGGCACGGGAACACGAGTCGGCGAGCGCCGCCGCGATGAAAGACACCGAATACTTCCAGGTATCTCGTTCGTCGCTCTCACGGCGGCTCTCGAAGCTCAACGAGAAAGGGCTACTCCAGCACCTCGGCAATGGTGTCTACGTCATCACGGCTACCGGCGAAAGCTATCTCGAAGGTGAACTCAGCGCTGAAGAACTGAACGGCGAGAATGGTGAAGAGGGCTCTGCGTCCGCGTGACTCACTCTGAGATGCGGAAGTCAGGTGACTGGATGACGATCTGGGATGACCGGATTCTCGAGTATCTCCTCGAGCACGGCTGGGGGTCTCCGGAGACGATCCATTGGGAAATCGGCCGCGAGACGACGCTTCACCAGATTCGAGAACGATGTCGCGTGCTGTGTCACGCTGGGCTGGCGTCGCCGTTCATCGACGAGCGGAGTGCAGACATGTTCGAGATCACGATCTGGGGGCAGTTGTATCTCGAGGGGAAGGTGAATGCGGGGTTGATTCGACCGCTTCCGAAGCCAAGGCCGCCAGACAAAGTACGACCCAGATATTGGTCACAGATTGCGTGACTGTTCATAAATTATAACATTCACCTATACCAATAGGATAGGAAATGTCTGGAACAAAGTTCTACTTTGCTACCTTTGAGGTAGAGGGTAATTTCGGTTTTGATTACCCGGCGGATATGGAATACGATCGAAAGGTGCGTGAATCGTTGACTGATTTTGTTGAATTGGAGGGTGCTGTTGCCCAAGGAGACTCTGAAGAATGGTACTTTGGACGGCCTGAGTTCGATGCCAACATGATTTATGGGAAATTTGGAAAAGTGTATGCAGATGAACCATTAACCTACGATGATGAAATAGGTGACTTCGTGGAGGGTGATGAACCAAACAAAGAGGCAGACTACTCTCTATTTGCCATTGATCTAGAAAATAATCTCGTCATTTTCAGCTCAACCTATCGCGTTAGACACCGAAACTTCACCAAGTATCTCAAAAAAGGATATGACAGCTTTACAGGTGGTGATGCCTCAATTCATTTAGAGCTTGTTAGAAATAAAGAGGGTGTTGAGACAGTAATTCAAAACTATCCTGTTCACAAAATCCATGCAGAATTAGTCCCATCTAACCCGTCTCCTGATGAAGAATGGGAAGAGTTAGACGAGAGCCTCAGAGAGATGCTAGCCGATAAACTAGGAATTACTGCTGAACAGTACAATGATGGTGGATTAGATTTCTCAGAGAGTTTTCTGTCACAAGTGGCCAGTATGTCACAGTCAAAATATGGTGAATCTTGGGAGATTACCTATAGTGACGATGACGGAGAATTCAAGGTCATTTCATCGGATGACGATCCGGCCTCAAAGGTTATTGATGAAGAGCCGACCACTACTGGCGGTCTGAAAGCGCATATCGAAGGGATACTGAGTTACGGTCTCACGTTCTTAGACTCAGTACCTCACAAAGCATCCTCGGCTAGCTGTTTCTGAAGCCTGAGTTCTGTGGCGGAGCGGTTGGACTGGCGGTTTCGACGAGAGAATTATGGACGGATCGGCGGAGAGCCGTCGCTGTCGGCGGCGGCTGCCGCCGACGCGACAGCGTCGCCACTCCCACCGTTGGCTAGCCCGGTCGGGAGTTACCGGTGGAACCGGTCGTCTGGTGGTCGGTTCGCGGGGACGGCCCGACGCACCGCGAGGGCCGTCCACGCTGCTCGACGGACCATATTGATGAACTCCTTGAACGACCACTCCCAGAGGCGACGCCCCCCACGGCGGGGCGTCGCCACGTACTCCCAGTGCAAATACCGCCAGACGTTCTGTAACAGCAGGCTCACCACGACGTACAACAGCCGTACGACCGGATTTTGTGTCGAGGTCGTCGCGATACTTTGCTCGGAGAGTCGATAGCTTGCCTCGATACCGAAGCGTTTCGCGTAGTGGTATCGAGCGTCCCGTGGTGAGTCGATGAACGGCGCGTCAGCGGCGTAGCCGTGACGCGCCACGCCATGTTCGTCGTACCGTCCGTTCTGGTAGGTACAGTCGATGTAGACGGGAAACTCGACGGTCCAGCTGTGACCGTCGAGTTTCGCTGTCAGACTGTGCTGAATCACGCGACTCCACCCTTCTGAGAGTTCTCGCTTGATCGTCTGTCCCCAGCGGACGATCGGCATGACGTAGGCGTGGTTGTGCGCCTGAAGCAGCGTCAAACACTTGCTGTCGTAGAATTCGCGGTCAAGATAGACGGCCTTGACACCGAGGTCAAGGCCGTCGAGAATACCGAGGAACTCTGCGAGGACACTGCTGGCGGTGTCGCCGTCTTCGAGACGGCGCACCGCCAGCGTGTAGCGTTTGTTCTTCACGCGTGCGTACAGTGTCGCGTACGCGTGAAACGCGGTGGTTCCACGCTTCGCTTGTGAGTGATACAGGCCGTCTGTATCGTCTTCGTCGCCGTAGTAGGGCCGCAGGTGGAGGTCTGCGCAGACCTCCACCTGCTGGGGAAGGACGTTGAGAATGTCCTTCTGGAGGAGCGTGTTCCCGATTTGTTCGAGCGTCTCGAGGTCGAACTTGGTGCGGAGATGGTAGAGAACCGAGTTTTCGTGAGGTGCATCTTCGCTTCTCTTGCAGAGTGTAGAGACCGAGGTCCCGTCGGCGCAGGCGCCGACGAGGACCTCGTAGATGTCTTCAGCATCGAGTTCAGCGTTTTCAGCGAGTGAGAGAGCAACTTCCTCGTCAAGAGAGTTGACGAGGAAGTTAAGGAGCTGGTCCTCGTGGATTTCATCGTCTGTTTGCTGGTTGTTGGACACATCTTCAGCAAGCAGACGTCTCAACTAACCGGCTTTGTGATGTACTGAGACTAATTATGGTCAACCGTGGTACCGTTCAGCGAATACGTAGTTTTGGTCCTATCCGGATTGTCACTTCATTTGAGGTTATCGGGGCAGCTCTACTTACAGCGATTGCTCGGTGTTCTTTTTCAGGTAGTTTTCAACCGGATGGGATGTCTAGTTTTGTAGCTGCAGCAACTGGTATATCTTCATCCCTCATTGCAGTTGTCCTCACGGGAATCGCAATTCTAGTTTCCTTGTCTAGTGAACAGTTCCTATCCTTTCTACGGGAACAAGATATTTATGATAGAATTATGTTCGTGTTTGAATATACCGTCGCACTCGCGATTATAACGTCATTATTGGGGTCAATACTGCAGACTGTAGAATATTCTGAGTACATGTTTTGGATATTTGTATTCTTCTTCATCTATCTACTTCTAAGTACTATGCAAATCGTATCTACTATAATTGAGTATGGGGACAAGATTGGTGAGTTCAGCAAGGCTAATAATTTTGAACCAAATGAAGATCTGAAAAAAGATATGCAAGATCTGATTCAGGAGCATGGTAATTTCGACGAGGACGATAATCAGACACGGAATCGTGGCGAGAACGAAAGTGAGAGTGAGTAAATCACCTCCACTGACTCTCCAAACTCGTCCGATATCGCATCCCCAACACGGACGTATTGCAACAGTCCTTCACAGTCTGAGGCGGATACGCATCGCGAACTTCCTCGAGATTTTCGTAGCTCTCGATCAAGTGCGTGAGCGCCGCGTCGATCACATCACTTCGCGGCGGATCGTCCGACACATCTCGAGCCACGATCTCGCTTGCTTTGTCGAAGAGCAGCTGCCGTTCGTCGGTCAACTTCAGGCTGGTTCGTTTGGTCATTTATGAATCACCGTATGCACCGGGGGTCGATTTGCGTGCATCTCGAGTGAACGAGCCTCGGTTCTTCTTATACTGGGGGTGACCCATGACCGCGACCGTGCCGGCCACTTGGTCGAATCGGCCTGAATCTATGCACGGTACTCGCCGTCGACGGCGGTGAAGGTGCATACATCGAGGATGGCGTATACATTCACGCCTGACCCCATGGGGGCGAGATTGAGAAGGGGTCTGCACGGGGCTACTCGCCGTCCGAACGCTTATCCTCTGAGACCGATTCGAATTCAGTATGGCTAGTGCGACCCGTGATGATAACGGCGAGGAGGGCGTCGAGTTCATCCACGAGGATGACGGCAGTATCACCGCCCGAGACATCGAGACGGGGATCGCATCCTTCGGCGAGACGAAGTCTGAGGCGCTTCGGATGCTCTCGGAGGCGCTTCTGCTGCACGAAGGGGGTGGCGAACCCGTCACGGACGAAGATCTCGAGGAGTTGGGACTCGATACTGACGAGTTCGACGATCGAGAGCTTCCGGACTTCATGCAGTAACGTGGCGCGAACGACCTTCTCCGGCCGGGAAGTCGTGAAGGCGTTAACCCGTCATGACTTCGAACCCGCTGGCCGAACCGGGAGCCACGTTCAGCTGCGGTACGAACATCCAGAGACTGACGAAGTCCGAACGGTAACCGTACCGATGAAGTCAGACATCCCGACCGGAACGCTTCAGTCCATCGCCAAGCAGTCCGGCGCGAAGGATTTCCACTCGTGGTGCGAGTGGATCGAACAGACGCTGTAACCGTCATCGGTGTGGAATCGATTCCGGGAGTTCTGCGATTCCGCCGTCCGTCACATTTCGAACCACGTACACGCCTTCGTCGAGACGCTGTACGTGCATCTGTTTCCCCTCCGGTGCTGTACCGTTCTCGAGAACACCATCCATCTCTAACTCATTTTTATCCAGCGCGATCAGCGGCGTCCCATCGTGATTTCGAAGTTTTCTGAACATCGCTACCGCGGTCGGCCACCCGCCTGTACTTAATCCTTCGGACGGGGTGAGAATCTCAATAGGACCACGCACCAAATCCTCCGGAATTCCTGAATGTTATTGCACAACGGGTAGCCGCCGTCTTCGTATCATGTCCGTAATGGAGTTCGACCCGGAGGACGCCGCGGCGCTCGTCGCGACGTTCATCGGGACGACGGCAATGGCAGGAATCGCATCGTGGTCGCTGTTCGACGTGACGCTCTCAGACGTGGCGTTCCAACTCGCGGGCAACGACGTGACGCTGGCGACGCTCCTCACGTTGGGCGCGCTCGGCGTCACCATCCTCACGAACGACAACGCCGAGTTATCCACCCTGCACCAGCAGGCGAAGGACCTCGACAACTACTACTACTACAGCATCGTCGCCTCGGTCGGCCTGTTGGTCGGCTGGGTCTTCTTCGGTGACGTGAGTTCGTTCGTGCAGTCGCAGGACCTCTGGGGCGTCGGCTACGTCGCTGTGAGTCTCACCGCGCAGATGGCGATCGGGTGGATGCTATGAACCTCGATCTCGACGACCTCGATCTCGAAACGGTTGCAATCATCGGTGCGGGCGTCGGTTCGCTCGATGCCGGACTGTCGGCCGCGACTGACATCACGCTCCTGTCTGATCTCCTCGGTGGAAGCCTCGAAACCGGACTTATCGCTGTCGGCGCGGCTGGTGGTGTCGTGATCGCGGACAAGCTCGGACTCGTTGAGGTGTTCGAGTCGTGAGGCGCGGCCGCGCAACCCTCGCGCTCGTCGGTCTTTTGGTCGCAGCTGTTGCCGCAGTCGCCTTCGTCGGTCTCGGTGCGGCGACCGTGACGACCGACTCGGCCAACTTCACGAGCGTCGGCAACGACTCGCTCGCGAACCAGACCATCGACGTGACGAACGACACGCGGAGTCTCTACGTTGAGTTGGACAACGACACCGCGACTGCCTCCGAACCCGTCGAAGTCGCGGTCTTCGAAGTCGATGCTGACGGTAACGAGACCGAAGTCGACCGCGTGCAGATCTCTGCAGCGGACGGGACAACCGAACTCTACGAGTTCGATGCCCTCGACCCGACGAACGTCTCGACCTACCGCGTCGAAGTGCTCGGGACTGCGTCGGCGATTGACTCGTCTGCCCTCGACGTGGGGACGGTCGCGGCAGTCTCGTCCGGTGGTGGCTTCCTCGGCGGCTCGTCCGGTGGTATCGGAATCGGTGCGATTGCAGTCGTCGGAATCGGCGGCTATCTCGCGCTCAAGGAGGACTGACCCCTGATGCTCCGACTTGCATCGACCTACGCCGCCGTTGGTCTCTCGGTGGCCGCCGCCTACCTCGCCGGGGTCCACGGCGACCACCATGCCGCCGCCATCGTCGCCGCGGTCGCTGTCCTCTTCGTCGCGCTTCGACTCTCGTTCGGTGATGTGCTTCGGCTCGGCGCGCTCGATGCCGACCGGGTCAAGGTCAAGGCTCGACAACTCGGCACGCTCGCCGCCGTCAGCCTCGTCGTGACAACCGTGGCCACGAGTGGCGTTGTTCCTGGTGCGTCGCCGGTTGGTGACGCTTCTGCGGAGTGGGTCGACTGCTCGCTGTCCGACCCGCTACTCGGCGCGGCGTTCAACACCTTGACCGGCACAGACACCGGCTGTCGCTGGGAGTCCGGCGAGCAAATCGACTATGAGAACGTCTCGAAGACTGACGCGTACGCCTCCGCCCTCGGGATTGCTGACGCCTCCGAATCGTACACGACGACGACGAGTAACTTCCTCGAAGACACGCGGTCGGTCGCGTGGTCGAAGGCGAAAATCACCATCGTTAACGAGCTCAACAACGGCTCGACGGTCAGTCAGGCGAAAGTCGCGGCCAATCAGACAGTCGCGGAGTACTACACCGGCGTCCAGCGGAACGTGATTGCTGATTGGAACGCGAAGACGTACACACTCGGGTACCTCCACACGGAAAGCGGACTTGCCCTCACTCCAGACGGTTTCTCGCACATCACAGAGTGGGACAACAAGACGTACACGCTTTCGGATGGGTCGACGCAGACCCTGCGAGCGATGGACTACTCAACGAATGGAGACTACCACGTGGCCCCTGAGACGACTATCATGCCACGCTCGACGGCCGACCCCGGTATCACGACTATGGGGTCCATCCAAGCCGAAGACCCGTCGGACGGATCTACGACTCACGTTCTTAGTGCGGTGGCCTACGCCGAGATTCTCGACAACACCTACAATCAGTCAAATCAGATTCAGGCGAACGTCGACGAGTACGCTGATGATGCGTACGCGCAGTACCAAGCGGGCGACATCAACACGAGCGACCTGCTCGACCCGACAACGATTGCCTCGCAAGCGGCGACTGATTACAACTCGACGGGGTACTACTCGTTTGCCGCTGTGCAACTCGCGTCGCTCGGTGCGTCGGGCGACCTCAACGCCTCGCACACTATCGAGACGGGCGACGGTACGACGCTCAACGGGACGCTCTACTACACAGGCGACGACGCGCCTGCCGGTGGTTGGGTGACTAATGAGACGTACACCGTTTCGAACTTTAGCGGGACGTTCTACGTGGCCGCCCAACAGCAGGACGGAAACGGGAGTATCGTCGACCTCTCGACCTACGAGAATTTCACAATCGTCGACGCGGTCAACACCCGGACAGGTGAGTCGCTGAACGCGACGCAACCCGAGACGTACATCTACGACTCGACGAACGCAAGCGCCCTCGCGGACGAAATTGATCGGCTTCGTGATCTTCGCGCAGAGTACGAGCAGGCCGGCGGTTCCGGTGGCGGCGGTGGAATCGGAATCGGAACTGAGGACCGCCTTATCATCGCCGGTGCGATCGTTGCGCTCATCCTCGTCGCTACCCGGAACTGACCGTTTCGACCACTCTACCAACCTTTCACACTCATGCGCAGAACCATCATCACGCTCGTGATCCTCATCGCAGTCGTATCGCCCGCGCTCGTCGGCACGGTCGCCGCGCAAGAATCGACGAACTCCACGACGACCACCGCGCCGTCGACCACGCCCGAAGCAACTCAGACTATCGAACTCTCTCCGACGACGCGAATCAAATCGTGGTCGTTCTCGAATGGGACGTTCTCGCTCGTCGTCGAGGCTGACATCCCGACACGGATCGCCATCACCGACGCTGGTGAACTCTCTCGGATTCTTTCCGAGGGAGACGGTGCAGCTGCCGGGAAAGCCCGCGTCCGGCGCATGACCTTGACCCCCGGAACGACCGTCGTCAAGTTCCGCGCCGAATCGGTCGGTGACGCGTCGGCAATCACCGTCTCCTCGTCGAACGCAGACGGTATCGTTGCTATCCGCTCCGACGCGATCAAGACTGGAAACCCGCCCGTCGAGTACGGAACGGTCCAGACGCTTCTCGCGTCGACGGCGGTCGCCGCGGCCGGTGGGACCTTCCTGTGGGTTCGCAAGAAGCGCAACGAGAAGCAGCTGGAGGTTGAGCGGGAATGGTGAACGACTGGGTGAAGCTCGGCGCTGTGGGCGCTGTTTTCGCCTACTTCGGCGGGTACCAATTCCCCGAGTGGGCACCACTCGCCGCGTCCGGTCTCGTCATCGCTGGAATCGGTGCGCTGTTCGCGACGGGGAAGATCAACGATCTCCTCCCCGACCCACCGCGGGTGCGTCTCGTGCAGGTGAACGCGAACAGCGACGACCCGCTGGCGTGCTGGTCTCTGTCTCCGGACAAGTTCGCAGAGATGCAGGTCGAGTGGGGCCCGCTGTATCCACACGAGCAGGCTCACGGCGATGTGTACGAGTGCTACGCGTATGATCCGTCCTCGAACGTCGCAGTTGGAACGTGGCGGCGTTCTCTCCCCGGTTCGTCACTCGTGGGGCGACACGATACAGACGACGTTCTCGACGTAGTTGGAGAGCTTCGCGGCGACCTCGAACCGGCGGCCCGGAGAGGACAGGAACTCAGACAGGCGCTTCCGGCGATTGTGAGAAGAGTGAAGCACGATACGATGGAGGCACAGAACGCCGCGCTCGATCCATCGGCACCGATGATCACCGACCAGCCGACGGTCGACGAGATCATCACGTCCGAACTCCCCGAAGAACTCCGACCCGGCCGGCTGCAGAACGGTGACCTCCGTGATCTCCTCGAGGCTGCGGGCGACCAGGACGACAATCGGGGCGACTGGGGCGATGGTCTCGGGATGGTCTTCGACGACGACCTCGCCGATGATGCGCTCGAACCTGTTCCCACCGACCCGCTCGTTAACGATGGTGGTAACCGATGAGCGGACGCAAGCAGGGTGACTCGGCTGTTTACGCAGCTGCACAGGGACGCGAGTTCCTACGGGGTGCTCTCCGTGACAAGAGCAACGAGTACATTCGTGAGTTCGCCGGGATGATCGACGACCCCGACGTGCTCGACTTTCTGAATCGGTACTGCTCGATCTATGAGGAGCGCGGCAAGAACTTTCTCGAGACCCACGTCGGTCGGCACGTCGTCCGGTCGGCCGCAACGTCGATGGCTGACCGCGCGTACCGCGAGGGGAACGTCTCGCAACTGCAGGGCATGGTCGGGCTCACTAACCAGAAGCGGGACGGCTCCGAGGCTATCGTCGAGGCGGCGAAACGACTCGCCGACGAAGGTGCGATCTATCTCGTTCTCGGTCCACCGGGTGCGGGAAAGACTGCATTCGCGCTCGACGTGGCGCGCGTCTTCGGTTCTCTCACCGGCGGCACCGTCCTCGCGAACGTCGCGTGGGACGGTGCAGACCGAGTCACGACATCTTCCGGCTCGATGCTCGACGCGATGGGTTCGACTGATGGACAAGTGCTACAGCTCATCGACGAGGCCGGACAGTCGCTCACCTCTCGAGGAGCTGAGGCAGCGATCACCGACGAGTTCGTGAAATCGCTGAAGTACGTCCGCAAGAAGGAGGACGGCGATACCTACGCGAAGCGCGGCTCGGTTCTGCTCATCGGACACACGAGAAAGGACACCGCCGCCGAGATTCGCCGACTCGCCTCGGGCGCGTTCGTCAAACCGACTCGGAACGACCCCGGCCGCGTTGTCTTCCTCGACTCCGAGGGTGGTGCAGACTCGTTCGAGGAAGCCGCCGAGTTCACGGGCGTCACGGATACGCGTGAGAAGTACGATGAGCACGAGGCGTCGCATTTCTCGGTGACGCTCGACGGCGGTGACGACGACCAGGACGACTCGCCAGACCCGAACCAGATACGATGGGAGTCCGCCGTGGCGACCGTGATCAAAGCGTGCAAGCCGTGGGATGAAGAAAACGGGATGAGCTATCCTGACGCGGCCGAACTCGTCATTTTCGGAGATTCATGGGTTGGGAATCGCGTCCGCGAGTGGAAACGTGGCGATCATCGAGATATCGTAAGCAGTCCGGAAGGTGATTTCGAGTGGCGGCGGTAACTTCCAGCAGTCGCCACCACTATCGACCCCCCGGACGGCGTATAATTACTTATCTACTGATGCGCCGCTGGCTGCCCCCGGTGGTGGTCCGACCCCGACCGAACCGGGATTTTCGACGAAAGTCGCGTTTCGAGCGTCGAATCGAGGCGGTGGGTCCATCCGTTCTAGTTTAACGAAGAATCCAGTTGCTGTCTGTTGATTTGATATCGTCGCAACTACCTGATTGAGAAACCCGGTGGGAAGTATGACCTACAGCCCACCGGATTCGGTCATAGTTGACCGGATTCAAAGAGCGTTTCCCTCTGATGAGTTGCGCGAGCGCGCTCGCGCAACGAATCTCGTCCAACGAGAGCGGAAATTCGACATCGTTGCGCTGTTCTACACACTCTCGTTTGGCTTCGCTGCTGGCTCAGACCGCTCTCTCCAAGCATTTCTCGAACGCTACGTCGAGATGGCTGACTGTGACGAACTCTCCTACGCATCGTTCCACGACTGGTTCGAACCAGGATTCGTTGCACTCCTTCGAGAGATTCTCGATGACGCAATCGAGAATCTCGATACCGGACGAGAAGATTTGAACGGCCGTCTCGAACGCTTTCGAGACGTCCTCATTGCTGACGCAACCATCGTTTCGCTGTACCAGGACGCCGCTGATATCTACACAGCAACCGGCGACCATCAAGCCGAACTGAAACTTCACCTCACCGAATCTCTCTCGACTGGGCTCCCGACACGATTCCGGACAACCGATGGGACGACTCATGAACGGAGTCAGCTACCCACCGGTGAGTGGGTAGCTGACGCCCTCATCTTGCTCGATTTAGGCTTCTACGACTTCTGGTTGTTCGACCGAATCGACCAGAACGGCGGGTGGTTCGTCTCCCGGGTGAAGGACAACGCGAACTTCGAGATCGTCGAAGAACTGCGAACGTGGCGAGGCAACAGCATTCCGCTGGAAGGAGAGTCGCTGCAGGCCGTCCTTGAGGACCTGCAGCGACAGGAAATCGACGTACGCATCACGCTTTCATTCGAGCGCAAACGAGGGTCGGGCGCCAGCGCGACCCGGACGTTCCGACTGGTCGGCCTGCGCAACGAGGAGACCGACGAGTACCATCTGTATCTGACGAATCTGGCGAGAGAGGACTACAGCGCGCCCGATATCGCGCAGCTCTATCGGGCGCGCTGGGAGGTCGAACTGCTGTTCAAGGAGCTGAAGTCGCGGTTCGGCTTGGACGAGATCAAGACGACCGACGGCTACATCATCGAGGCGCTGATCATCATGGCCGCAATTTCGTTGATGATGAGTCGTGTAATCGTGGATGAGTTACGGTCGCTCGAGGCAAGACAGCGAGAGGGCGAAGCCGCCGCAGACGCCGACTCGTCGGCGTCGCGGCTCCCTCGGCGTCGCTGTTCGCTCGCCGTGGAACGCCACGGTCATCTGATCCAGTTGTATCTCATGATCGAGTTGGGCTACGAACTGCCGGATTTGGACGAGCTGTTGCTGTGGGCGTCACGAAATCCAAATCCACACAGAGATCGGTTACGTGAGCAGGTTGAACGAGGTGAGTTCGGCTTTGATCGCTACTAAACTAGAACGCATGGCGGTGGGTCCATCCGTTCTAGTTTAACGAAGAATCCAGTTGCTGTCTGTTGATTTGATATCGTCGCAACTACCTGATTGAGAAACCCGGTGGGAAGTATGACCTACAGCCCACCGGATTCGGTCATAGTTGACCGGATTCAAAGAGCGTTTCCCTCTGATGAGTTGCGCGAGCGCGCTCGCGCAACGAATCTCGTCCAACGAGAGCGGAAATTCGACATCGTTGCGCTGTTCTACACACTCTCGTTTGGCTTCGCTGCTGGCTCAGACCGCTCTCTCCAAGCATTTCTCGAACGCTACGTCGAGATGGCTGACTGTGACGAACTCTCCTACGCATCGTTCCACGACTGGTTCGAACCAGGATTCGTTGCACTCCTTCGAGAGATTCTCGATGACGCAATCGAGAATCTCGATACCGGACGAGAAGATTTGAACGGCCGTCTCGAACGCTTTCGAGACGTCCTCATTGCTGACGCAACCATCGTTTCGCTGTACCAGGACGCCGCTGATATCTACACAGCAACCGGCGACCATCAAGCCGAACTGAAACTTCACCTCACCGAATCTCTCTCGACTGGGCTCCCGACACGATTCCGGACAACCGATGGGACGACTCATGAACGGAGTCAGCTACCCACCGGCGAGTGGGTAGCTGACGCCCTCATTCTCCTTGATTTGGGCTTTTACGACTTCTGGCTGTTCGACCGCATCGACAAGAACGACGGTTGGTTCGTCTCTCGTGTCAAAGACGACGCGAACTTCGAGATTGTCGAAGAACTGCGAACGTGGCGAGGCAACAGCATTCCGCTGGAAGGAGAGTCGCTGCAGGCCGTCCTCGACGACCTGCAGCGACAGGAGATCGACGTCCGCATCACGCTCTCGTTCGAGCGCAAACGAGGGTCGGGCGCCAGCGCGACCCGGACGTTTCGACTGGTCGGACTACGTAACGAGAAGACCGACGAGTATCATCTGTATCTGACGAATCTGGCGAGAGAAAGCTACAGCGCGCCCGATATCGCGCAGCTCTATCGGGCGCGCTGGGAGGTCGAACTGCTGTTCAAGGAGTTGAAGTCGCGGTTCGGCTTGGACGAGATCAAGACGACCGACGGCTACATCATCGAGGCGCTGATCATCATGGCCGCAATTTCGTTGATGATGAGTCGTGTAATCGTGGATGAGTTGCGGTCACTTGAGGCAAGACAGCGAGAGGGCGAAGCCGCCGCAGACGCCGACTCGTCGGCGTCGCGGCTCCCTCGGCGTCGCTGTTCGCTCGCCGTGGAACGCCACGGTCATCTGATCCAACTGTATCTCATGGTTGAGCTGGGCTACGAACTGCCGGATTTGGACGAGCTGTTGCTGTGGGCGTCACGAAATCCAAATCCACACAGAGATCGGTTACGTGAGCAGGTTGAACGAGGTGAGTTCGGCTTTGATCGCTACTAAACTAGAACGCATGGCGGTGGGTCAAAGAAAATGAATCGCTCGCGGAAAGCAGCACGCTACGGTCGGCTCGCGGAAGAAGCGGCGCGGCGAATCTATGACCTCGACGCCGACCACGCGAGTTGGCACGACGCCCACACGTCGGACGGTAGGCCCGTCGAGACGAAAGCGGCGATGCTGAACCGTGCTGATGGGACAGAGGGCCGATTTCGGATTTTCGAGGACTACCACGAGAGACTGGTGCGGCACGATGGCCTGTACGTCTTCATACCCTACCGCGCCCGTGGACGCGGTATACAGGTCGTGGACGCCCGTTCGGTGGAAGCATCGAAACTACGGTTCAAATTCTACGGCGCTGGTGGGCACCGAGAGTCACAGCAAGTGAAAATCCATCCGCGTCGGGTCTTTGGTTAGTCAGGGTCTGTTGAACTGTTCAAAATATATCTGAAGTTGTGTGTGGTTGGAAATTATATTCACAAAACACCTGAAAGGAAGACATGATATGACTAAAATTAAAATCGAGACACACTTTCAAGGCGAGGCCCATCTTCGATACTAATTACAAATTGAGTTATGGACGCAGACTTTACTATTATCCCAATCGTTGAAAATCCAGTTGTTAACAAAGGCGAAACCGTTCGGATACAATTATTCGTCTCTGGCTCTGGTTCACACTCAAAGCACAAGTTATACATCAATTATTCGTATGAAAATTTACTTGACACAAGTGAACCGAAAAATGGGAGTATTGGCTTCTTCAAGATGCCAATCACTACGGACAGTGGCGGAATTAATATCTCAAGTCAAGAATTGCCTCCTAACGCAAGCTATTTTTATGAACCCTCTCGGTTCGGAACCGCAACTGGAAAAATGACTGGTGAAACACCTGATGGTCAGGTTCCAGTAAGAGTATCGGAGGCAACTGCCGACGGTTATCCACCAATGTGGGTTGAGTTAAATATCTCCTCTGAAGCCACTCCCGGCGACTATGGCATTCCAATAACGTTTACGCACTATGATGAATCAACGGTCGCTGTAACCAAAGAAACCCCGACATTCCACGTGAACACGTGGGCAGAAAAACACAGAACCAAAATTGAATTGGTTGGTGTCATCGCTGCCTTAATTGCCTTTTTCGCGTTTCTAATTCAAGCACTAGATGTGATTGGTTGGATTTAATCTTCCTATCCCACTCATCCCCCGGTTCAGTGAAGCTCTCGTGAACTATTTCACATACGTCAATCATCTTCTCTCCTGAATGGTTATTGACTGGTGCTGACTTGATGGAAATTCTGCTATCCCATCGGAGCGTGAATCAATTATGGGACGCAAGAGACCGAGCTGTATTCCGTGCGCTAGAGCACGTGGTGCTGACTGGTCCGAGTGCGAAAGAAGCCGAGTTATGGGCGTCACAGCCCGGATGCCGCTCCTGGCGGCATCCGGGAAAGCCCGCATAGGTGAATTTCTGATTCACGCACCGCCGTCCTATCCCGGAGGAACGAACCATGTACCTCGGAATCGACCTACACAAACGATACGCACAGGTGGCAGTAATGGACCTCGAGGGCGAGATTGTCGAAGAGGTTCGCGTCAAAAACGCGAACCTCGACGACCTCGCTCAGCGATACGCTGGCTCTCGTGCAGTAATCGAGGCGACCAGCAATTACTACCACGTCTACGATACTCTCGCGGAGTACTTGGACGTAACCGTCGCTCATCCAGGCAAACTGACGCTCATCGCTCGGTCAGACAAGAAAACCGACCGCGTCGACGCGAAAGAACTCGCGCGGCTGCTCCGGCTGAACTCTGTTCCGCAGAGTTACGTTCCTACCGACGAGATTCGGGAAGCCCGCGCACTCGTGCGCGGGCGACAGACCTTGGTCGAAGATCGGACCAAGTTCGCCAACAAAATCCACGGCTTGCTCGCCGATAACGGCATCACTCAGACGGTAAAACCGCTGAGTGTCGAGGGACGAGAGTTCCTCCGGGAACTCTCGCTCCCGTCTCCGTGGGACAGTCTCTTGGACTCGTATCTCGACGTGGTCGAGACGCTAACCGAGCAGATGACTCAGTTGGAAGCGGCGATTGAGGAGCGCGCTGGGTCTCTGAAGGAGACCCAGCTGCTGATGACCATCCCCGGTGTCAGTTACTACTCCGCGTTGCTGGTCTACGCTGAACTGGGTGAGATCGATCGGTTCGACGGCCACAAAGAGGTCGTGAGTTACATGGGACTGAACCCGACGATCCGCGAGTCCGGTGACTCGCGGATCGAGGGTGGTATCTCGAAACGCGGCTCAGGACGAGTTCGCTGGATCTTGGTTCAGAGTGCGTACTCAGCCGTGTACACGTGTAAAGACGCGTATCTAAGCACGTTCTTCCACCGGTTGAATCGTCGAATGAACTCGAAAAAAGCGATCGTCGCGACGGCACGAAAACTGCTCGTCTCGATGTACTACATGCTCGTCCGAGAGGAAGTCTACGATCCACCGGGGGTGAGCGCCTGAAGAAGGGAATCTGAGGAACGCCGGACCGGCGTTCCTCAGTGGCCGGATGAGGCCAGCGTAAGCGACAGCTCTAGCAAGACTCGTTCCGACCGCCTACCGGTTGTGGAGGTCTCAATCACCACGTTGTCTAGTGGTTTCTCGTCGTTGAGGGACTAGAGAAGCTAGATCGTGCGAACAACTTTATCGCCAGCGGTGGTTAGTTGAGCCAGCAGAATTTCCATAGGTGAATACACGGCCTGGGTTCAGTACAACTTCGACAACCTATCACCACCTGATGGTTTTCAACAGCCCAAATTTTTCGCGCGGTCCAAGGGACCGGCGCGTCCGCGGTTCTGCGTGCGTAGCTGTGCGGTGTATTTTGGTCAGGTGGCGTTAGCCACACATGCTAAGCGACGCGCGGCCACCCCCCGGCCGCCGAGTCTCGGCGAAGGCTATGAAGTCGAGAAGCAACGAGTGAATCTTTCGAAGGAATGTGTCTCGAAAGCAGTTGTCGACAACTGATTCCGGACTCAAAAGGCCGAAAATAAGATTCGTTGGTAGTGATGCCTCTCGCTGGACCACGCGCTACGTGTCGTCGCGGTCCTCCGTGGGCTGTGGAAGGCCCGCTTTCCACGCTTCCCAATCCACGCTCTCGACCTTCTCCCGAACCGAGCGTACGTCGAGATTGGTGATGTTGCCCGTGGTGAGCTGAAGGTCGGAAAGGATCGTCGTGTGCTCACCTCCGAGGTGGTCATGGTAGGTTACGGTCACTCGGCGTAGCGATGTCCACCGGTCGCGGGCTGCACGCTTGATGTCGCGGAGCATGTCGGTTCGGTTCTCCCAGTCAGTCGGCCGATACTCGACATGAATCTCGTCGCGTCGGCAGTCATGCTCGACGACGCGAGCGGCGTACCGATTCTTTATCTCGGACCACTCCGACCGACGACGGCCCGCAGCCGCGTCAGCGGCGGTCATCACGGCGTCTTCCATCGCGGTCTCGAAGTTCTCCGCAGCGGCGCGGACGCGAGAGAGAAGCATGTTTTGCATGTGCTTACTCCCGATTTCGAGTTTCCCCGCGGCGTCGGCCACGATGCCTTCGCACCTGTTGACGTACCGCCGAACGGTGCGGTAGCTCCACCCGGTTCGCTCGGCGAGTTCTTCGCGCGTCGGCGTGCCGCCGTCTTCGATGAGACTGCGAGTGAAATCCCTGTCAGATGTCTTCATGTCGCCCCAGATTCGCATCACGACGTGTTCCTGCTCGTCCTCGATTTCTGGCAGCGGACAGTCAACGAGACGGCGAGAGCGGCGCGTCTCGCTCTCCGCGTCGAAGTGTACGTCTGACTCAAACACCTCGTCGTCGGCGCGAGTGGTCAGTCCTGCCCAACTGAGGTAGTTCAGTAGCGTCTCGTCGAGTTCACGCAGCGCGTCGTCGAGGTCGGACCAGTAGACCGTCTCGTCGGTGATGCTGGTCTGAAGTGAGACTTCGACTTTCGGATTGTAGAGCGGGTGGTCCTCGTCGAACTGCTCGGGATTCAGCGGGTAGTAGTGTTTGGCCTCCTTCCCGAGTCGGTGGCCCCTGATAATGTCGCCAGCGCGTTCGTCGGTGATGTGTGTCGAGACGTAGTAGCCGGGGATTTTCCGGTGGTCCTCCTTGTGCATCCGGTAGCCCGACATACCGCTGGTCATCACCGAGTGAGTTCGGGCGATTGGTCCATCCGGGGCGTAGATAGCTCCCGAGTGTTCACGCGAGAGGCGGACGTAGACGGCGAGGTCCTGAACGTTGCTCATCTCGTGTGGCGTCTGGAAGTATCGACGACTCACACCGAAGGCTTCCATCGCGGTCTGAACGAGGTCGTGGTAGAGGTGGTGGTCGATGTTCGACGCCTGAATCTGCACGTCTAGGTAGGGGCCTCCAAGATTCGGGATTCCTCGGACGGGCTTCCCGTCCTTGGTCATGTCCGGCCACCGAGGGCGAATCGTCATCGTGCCGCCCGTCGTCCGGGCAGACTGGTCGGCGGGCTCGTCGTCGTAGAGCGAATCATCCGCGACGAAGTAGATACGGAACAACGGGACCGTCTGAAGCTGGTAGTCCTCGTGGTCGCGAGGGTCGATGGGTTGCACGTCATAGTCGTAGGCGAGGTGCCACGTCTGGTTCCGCCAACTGACCTTTCGAGTAGGCTTCCCGGTGGTCTGCCAGCCGTCGTAATCCTTCCTGACGCTATCGAGCGCGAAGTACGGCTTCAGTCCGTACTCGTCAAAAATCAGATGAACGTCGCCCTCGTGCGGCTGCGGGTCGATGAACGGGGCGGCCGTCATCGGTGGCCTCCAGCGACGTGAGCGGGTTCGGTCACCGCTGGTCACCTCTCACGAGGTCGTGGCCGCAGTAGTCACAGCGGAACAGCGTCTTCGATTCGTGACCGCAGGCAGGACATTCGACAGTCACGAAGCGTCACCTCCGATCGACCGACGAACGTCCTCGTCAGTCGCATCGAACGCGGGATGACGAACGACTGCCCGACTCTCGACGTTGTAGAGCGTCGAGGCACGGACGAAGGTCGTCGGCATCACTTCGACCTCCCTTCAGGGGAACCGCCGTGCCGACCGCACGCGTGCTGTGGGTCTGGAACAGAGACAGAGAGACCAGCGCCCGACCCGCGCTGCAGGCGAATGAGCGTGTCACACTCGCGGCAGCGGTGAACGTGGTTGTTAGAATCGCCGTAGACTCGACGGAAATCGCGGGTGACGTGTGACCCGCAGTACCGACAGCTACTCGCGTCGCTCTGGGACTCGAGTAGCATCATGCCGACCACCTCAAACGGCCGCTAGAACCGGCAAGAACGGCCGATTCAGCCTTAATGGGTATGGGACCGCCCGGATTTGAACCGGGGTCACGGGCACCCAAGGCCCGAAGTATACCAGGCTAACCCACGGTCCCGCACATACGACTCTCCCCGTCGCGGAGTAAAGGGTTTCGTTCCGCCCCGTCAGGTCAGGGGGAAGAAGTACGCGACGCCGATAGTCGTCACCACGCCGAGAAGCAACTGGAGCGGGCCGCCGACGCGGATGTAGTCCGTGAACTTGTAGCCGCCGGGGCCGTAGACGAACAGGTTCGTCTGGTAGCCGACGGGGGTCATAAAGGCCGTCGACGCCGCGAACATGACCGCGAGGACGAACGAGAACGGGTCGGCGCCGAGCGTCGCCGCGGCCTCGATGGCGACCGGAATCATGAGCACGACGCTCGCGTTGTTCGAGATGACGTTCGTCAGGAGCGCCGTCACGAAGTAGAACACGCCGAGGACGGCGATGAGGGGGAGGTAGTCGCCGGTCATCACGACCAGTTCCGCGAGGAGGCCGGCGGCCCCGGAGTTCTCCATTGCGATGCCGAGCGGGATGACGCCCGCGAGCAGGAAGATAACGTCCCACTGGACGGCGTCGTACAGTTCGGTCGGCCGGAGACATTTCGTGGCGACCATGGCGAGCGCGCCGAGGAGCGCGGCGACGACGATGGGCAGGAAGCCGAGCGCGGCGAGCGCGACGACGCCGGCGACGATGCCGACGGCGACGGGGATCTTCGACTCGCGGTAGTCGTGGCGCTCGATTTCCTGGGCGACGATGAAGTTGCGGTTGTTGTCGAGGCGCTCGATGCTCTCGACGGTCGCCTGCACGAGCAGCGTGTCGCCGACGCGGAGCGGGAGGTTGTCCATCCGTCGGCGGATGAGTTCGCCGCCGCGGCGGAGCGCGAGCACGGTCGCGTCGTACCGCTGTCTGAAACTCGCCGAGGCGAGCGACTCGCCGACCAGCGCGGACCCCGGCGCGACGACGACTTCGACGAGGTTCTGGCCGCGGTCGGCGAGTTCGAGTTCGTCCTCGGTGACGGTCGCCGGCACGAGGTCGAGGCCCTCCACGTCGAGCAGTTCGACGAGCGTGTTGCGGTCGGTTCGGAGGGTGAACACGTCGCCCGGCTGAATCTCCTTCGGGCCGAGCGGTTCGAGGAAGACGCTCTCGCCGCGGATGAGTTGGAGGAGGTCGACGTCGAACTCCGTCTCGACGAGCGCCCGCTGGACCTGCTGGCCCACGAGCGGGGAGTCCTCGCGGACGACGACCTCGGTCAGGTACCCCGCCATCTCGAACTCCTCGGTGAGGTCGCGTCGGGGTTCGATTCGCCCCGGGGTGAGCCGACGGCCGATTGTCATGAGGTAGACGACGCCGACGGCCATCACCACCGCGCCGAGCGCGGTGAACTCGAACATCGAGAAGGGCGCTTCGCCCGTGATGCGCGAGTAGACGTCGCTGGCGAGGATGTTGGTCGACGTACCGATGAGCGTCAGCATGCCGCCGAACATCGAGGCGTACGACAGCGGCAAGAGGAGCTTCGACGGCGAGGTTCGCCCGCGCTCCGCGAGGTCGGTCACCATCGGGAGCAGGATGGCGACCGCGGCGGTGTTGTTGATGAAGCCGGAGATGGGGCCGACGACGCCGACGGTCGCGCCGAGCTGTCGGAGTTCGCTGTCGCCGGTGAACGTCGATATCTTCGCGCCGAGAAGCTGGATGATACCCGTCCGCTGGACGCCCTCGCTGAGGATGAACATCGCCAGGACGGTCAGCGTCGCCGTGTTGGCGAACCCCGAGAGGGCGTCGCCGGGGTAGGACTCGAACAGGACGATTGGCGCGCCGAGCATCCCGGCCGAGGCGAGCGCCTCGGAGGCCGGCTGAATCAGCATCAGCGACACCATCACGCCGATGGCCGTCACGTCGACCGGGACGGGTTCGGTCGCGAAGAACGCCAACGCGACGAGGATGACGGCGAAGACGACGAGGATGTCCGGCGTTATCGCTACCACGCGGTCACCGACGCGTCGGCGGCCAAAAAGCGTGCGGGATTCGGACTGTCTCTCGGCCGAGCGCGTCGTCGCTACCGGCCTTCCTCGTCGAGTTCGAGGTCGGCGACGATTTTGTACGGCGACGACCCCTTTCGGATGCCGTCGAGGATGGCGAACGCCTCCTTCGGCGAGAGGAACTGCCGGGTCACGGCGAGGCCGAGCGGCGTCGGGTCGAGGCCGTCGATGAAGCCCCACTCCAAGAGCTTCCCGACCGCGTGGGTCGTCGGCAACTCCCCGAGCATGCGGTTGTTGAGCGCCTTGGCCTTCGTGCCGGCGACGACGATGTTCGCCAGCGTCTCCTCGACCGCCGACGACTGGTCGTACACCGTTCGAACCTCCTCCATCTCGCCTTTGAGGAGCTTGAACGCCACCTCGTCTTCGGTCATCTCCATCGTGTTGTGATAGCTCGCGTCGGGTTCGACGAGCAGGTAGACGACGCCCTTGTCGTGGTAGTCGGGGCGGCCGGCGCGGCCGAGCATCTGGCTGAACTCCTGGACGGAGAGCCACTCGATGCCCATCGCCAGCGTGTCGAAGATGACCTGCGACGCCGGGAAGTCGACGCCGGCGGCGAGCGCGGCGGTCGTCACGACGGCCGCGAGGTCCTGATTGGCGAACTGTCGCTCCACGCGCTTTCTTTGGCCGTAGTCGAGGCCGGCGTGGTACGCCGCGGCGTTGTAGTCCATCTTCCGGGCGATTTCGTGACACCGCCGCCGGGAGTTGGTGAAGATGATGGTCTGACCGCGGTAGCCCTTCGAGGACTTCGAGTCGAACGCCTGCCGCACGAGGCGGTTTTCGATGCGCGGCTTCTCTTGGCCGTCGGCGAAGGTGACGTGGCGCTCGATGGGCACGGGGCGGTCTTCGTACTCGACGAGGTTCGCCCGGAGGTTCTGTGCGAGCCACTTCGGGTTGCCGACGGTCGCAGAGAGGTAAATCCACTGCGCGCCGCCGTAACCCTCGCGGCGGTCCGCGCGGGACTCGCAGTAGTGTTTCAGGCGGGCTATCATCCCGTCGAGGCGGTGGCCGCGTTCCTCTTCTTTCAGGGTGTGGACCTCGTCGATGACGACCGTGCCGATGTCGCCGAGGTCTTTGCCCGTCCGGAGCGCGTGGTCGATACCCTCGTAGGTGCCGACGATGACGTCGGCGTTCGGGTCGAAGCGGTTGCCGTCGTCGTTGATTCGGCTCGCGCCGACGCGGATGGTCACCTTCCCGAGGTGGCCGTAGCGCTCCTTGAAGTCCTCGTGTTTCTGGTTGGCGAGCGCGACGAGCGGGACGAGAAACAGCATCTTCCCGTCGTCGTTCAGCATCCGGTTGATTCCGGCGAGTTCGCCGACGAGCGTCTTCCCGGTCGCCGTCGCGCTCACCACGAGTTGGTCGTCGCCGTCGAGCAGGCCGTTGTCGATGGCGAGGCTCTGGACGGGGAGCAGGGTGTCGAAGCGCTCCGTCAGCATCGATTTCAGGTTCGGGTGGAGGTCGAGCGTGTTCGTCTCGACCAACTCCACGTCCTCCGTCGTCGCGCTGATGGTGTCGAACTTCGTCAGGTCGGGGTCCAACTCGCCTTGCAGTAGGTTCGTGATACGGGTCAGGTCGCCCGTCTCGTACAGCAGTTCCTCCAGGCGCTCTTGGGCAGCCTGCGTGAGCCCGCCCGCGAATGAGAGTTCGCCCTCTAGTTCTTGGACAGCGCAGTCGCGGCAGATGTGCTCGTGTTCGGCCTTGATGGCCGTGTCGTCGGTGATAGGCGAGTAGCGCCCGTTGACGGCACAGCGGCGGCAGGTCCGCACCGTCAGCGCCTCGAGTTGGTATCCGTCGAGCATCTCCTTTAGCTCGTCGCGGCCGTCCTTCGGCGTCTGCTGCGAGATGCGGATGCGGGCGGCCGACCGGGCGAGTTCGACGAACTGGCTCGGGTCGCGCGGCGAATCCTCTCCCTTCCGCGTCACCAGAAAGCGCAGGGGGCGGGGCCCCGCGTTCGTCTCTTTGAGTTCGAGCTTGCCGCGGAGCACCCGCTTTCCGTCCCGGCGGGCGACGACGAGGTAGTCGTCGCCCGTCTGGTGGAGAAACAGCGTGTCGACGCGGGTGACCTGTTTAGACACGGTCCCTGCTACGGCGACGTGGTATTTCAGCGATTCGCCTGCGACCGCTCAGATTCGATAGCGACCCGCACACGCCTTCGTACCGTGTCTTCGAGCCCCGACCCCCGAGGTCCACCGAGGGCCACCGACGGCCACTGACGGCAACCGCGCTCAGGCGTCGGCGTCGGCGGCGAGTTCGATGGCGTCGTCGCCGTTGGGGACCGCACAGAGGAACGCCCCTTCCGCGTCGGATTCGTTTCGATACCAGTGGACGACGCCGGCGGGAATCAGAAGCGAGTCCCCGGCTTCGACCTCGTACTCCTCGTCGCCGATGCCGACGACGTAGCGTCCCGAGAGGACGTACTGTTCGTGTTCGACCTCGTTCGTGTGTTTCGGGACCGACGCGCCGGGGTCGAGGACGAACCGCCGGATGGCGAAGTTCGGCGCGCCGTCGGCCTCGGAGACGAGGACGCCCTTCGACATCCCGTCGGCCGCGCCGACCGCCTCGTACTCGATGTCCGCGCTCCGCTTGACCACCGGCTCCGGTCGGGAATCGCTCATACCTCCCCGTCGATTGCCCGCCCGCGTAAGCATTTCCCCGTCTCTCCGCCCTGACTGCTTAAGGCCCCTCCGCGGCTACCTACGGGTATGCGAGGAATCCGCATCGGTAGCGTCTTCGGTATCCCGATAAAGTTGGACCTCACGTTCCTCATCGTTCTCCCGCTTTTCGCGTGGCTCATCGGCTCGGACGTGACGAATCTCGCGGCCATCGTCAACGACCTCTTCGGCTCGACCATCGACGGCGCGGCCATCTCCGCGGGGTCGATGCAGTGGGTGCTCGGGAGCGCGGCCGCCATCGGGTTGTTCGCCGGCGTCCTGCTCCACGAGTTCGGCCACTCGCTCGTCGCCATGCGCTACGGCTACGAAATCGAGTCCATCACGCTCTGGCTCTTCGGCGGCGTCGCCCGGTTCAAGGAGATACCCGAGGACTGGAAACAGGAGTTCACCATCGCCGTCGCCGGCCCGGTCGTCTCGGTCGCCATCGGCGTCGCCTCCTACGCCGGCTTCCTGTTGCTCCCCGAGTCGCAGGCCCCCGCGCAGTTCGTCCTCGGCTACCTCGCGCTGGTGAACGTTTCTCTCGCCGTGTTCAACATGCTCCCCGGCTTCCCGATGGACGGCGGGCGCGTCCTCCGGGCGCTTCTCGCGCGGAACCGCCCCCACGCGAAAGCGACGCAGATGGCCGCCGAGGTCGGTAAGGTGTTCGCGTTCCTGCTCGGCCTGTTCGGCCTCTTTTTCAACCTGTTTCTCGTCGCGCTCGCCTTCTTCATCTACATGGGGGCGTCCGGCGAGGCCCAACAGACCGTCCTCAAGGCGACGTTCCAGGACGTGGTCGTCCGCGACATCATGACCGGCCGCGAGAACCTCGACGTGGTCGACGAGAAGACCTCCGTCGCGGAACTCCTCGAACGCATGTTCGTCGAGCGCCACACGGGGTATCCGGTGCTCAGAAACGGCGACCTCGTCGGCATGGTCACCCTCGACGACGCCCGCGGCGTCAAGGAGGTCGAGCGCGACGCCTTCCGCGTCGACGACATCATGAGCGACGAACTAACGACCATCACCCCCGACGCCGACGCGATGGACGCCATCGCCCTCATGCAGGAACGCGGTGTGGGCCGCCTCCCGGTCGTCGACGAGGCGGGCGAACTCGTCGGCCTCGTCTCCCGGTCGGACCTCGTCACCGCCTTCAACATCATCCGCAGTCGCGGGTCGCTCGACGCCATGCCCCGCTCCGACGCCGGCCTCGCACAGCTTCGCTGACCAGTCGCTCGCTGGCTAGATTACTCCCCGTCGCGGCTGCCCAACCGTCCGTCGTCGCGGCCGATTTGACTTCGTTCTTCGCCGCCCGCCTCTGCCTCGCGCGCCGTCTCGACCGCCGCTTCGCTCTCGTAGAGGTCGACCGTCGCGTTCGACCGGAACCACGCCATCGCGTCGTCGAGCGCCGCCGGGTCGCCGCCGGTGAGTTTGACTCGCGTCGGCCCGCCGCTGTTGGGATAGCTCCCGACGCCCACGCCGAAGCGCTCGGCGACGACCCCGAGTTCGCGGGCGACAGCCCCCTCCGGCGCGTCGGCGTAGCACTCCCGCGACTCCACGTCGCCCGCGAACCGCTCGGCGATGCCTTCGAACATCGGCTTCATCTCGTCGGGGATGCCCGGCAAGACGTAGACGTTCCCCGCCCGACAGCCGGGCGCGAGCCCCTCTTCGTTCGGGAGCACCTCGGCGTCGGCGGGCATCGAGGCGTACCACTCCGGTTCGAGGTCGAAGTCGATGTCCGGCCGGCGTTCGAGAATCGCCGCGATGGTCGATTCGACCTGCGCCGCGGCCTCCTCGTTGACGACGAACGCCCGGTCGAGCCCGGCGGCGACGGCCTCCATCGTGATGTCGTCCGGCGTTCCGCCGAGACCGCCGGTGACGAGGACCGCGTCGAAGGCGGCCGCCCAGTCGGCGACCGTCTCGGCGATGACCTCGTGGTCGTCGGGAACCGTCTGAATCCGCGCCACCGTCGCCCCACCCTCGGTGAGCCGCCGAGCTAACCACGTCGCGTTCGTGTTCTCGATGTCTCCCGCGAGCAGTTCGTTGCCGACGGTGAGGATGGCGATTTGCATGGCCGAGTGCTAGTACTTCCAGACGAAAGACCTGCCCGTTTCCGGCGTTCCCTTCGCGTTGTCGACGACGGCCGTCTCGACGTTTCTGGACGAGTCGCTCCGCTCCTGGCGGTTCGAGCACCAGTTCACGGAAAAGAGAGGGAGACCGGCGACGACTCTGCGGAGCGACCGATTAGCCCGTCGGTACCGTAGGGCCGACTGGGTCTTCGTTATCCTCCGGGTCGCCGCGGTTGAGTATCGCGTCGCGGATGCGGTCGAACACCGAGTTGTCCGCGCGGAGTTGGGTTCTCATCCCACGGCGAATGTTGTGTGTGACACACTTGTGTCTGGTGGGGTGTCGCGGCGCTCACGTCTCGATTGCGGCCCTCGTCGTTCGAGATTAGAGGTTCAGGTGCGAGAATTGAACCCCGGTCGCAACAAGTTGCTCGCTGATTCAATTCTCGCCGTCGTCCCTCACAGTACATTTCGAGAATGGGTTCGCGCACGCTACGCGGCGCTCACTGGTCGAAATGTAAAGAAGAGGTCCAGGTGCGAGAATTGAACCCGCGTCTCAGCCTCCACAAGGCTGAAGGATAGTCCACTACCCCAACCCGGACACGTTGCAACCCTTCCTAATCCGCTACGACTAAAATACGTTACGCTACGGTCCCGGAATGACAGTACGTAACAGAGGTCGCCCCCATCGACCACACCGCGCCGGCGAGCGGGACGCTTTTGCCGCGGTGGCCCGAACTCCCGGGTAGCAGTGGCTATCACCGACAAGATCTATCTCAAAAACCACCGCCAAATCGTCTCGCAACTGGATACGAACATCCCCAAGCGCGTCTTCAGCGGTGCGACCCTCGAAATCCTCTACTCCGGCGAGGGCCTCGCCAAGGTGGACGACGCCACCCGCGACCGCCTGCTCGACTTCGCGCAGGACTTCCTCGACTGCGAGAATTCGGACGACATCTACACCGGCTACCCCGAGCGCCAGTTCATCGAGTACCTGCTGGAACTCCGCGCGCAGGGCCTCGGCCCCGACGCCATCGTGGACGTGATGAGCGACGACTACATGGTGTACGCCTACCCCGGCGACGTGCTTTCGTTCCTCGACGACTCGGTCCGGACGCTCGAATCGGTCGAGGCGCTCGCGGACGTGGAAGGAGACAGAGAGATGCGGGACGAGGCGCGGCGGGCGAAGCAGGACCTCGTCGGTCCTCGCTGAAATCGGTGGGTGCGGACGCCGCGGCGGAGACGACGACGCTTAGCCGAGGCGGAACGACGGCTCGTCGCCCGTATCGAGGTCTTCCAGTTGGATGACCTCCTCCACGTCGTCGTGGTCGTTTTCGACCTGCTCGCGCAGGTAGTTCACGTAGCCTTTGTGTTCTTCGAGTTGCTCGCGGAGGTGTTCGGCCTCCAGTTCGAGGCGTTCGTGCTCGCGGATGAAGCTCTTGGGAACCTCCACGGTCGGCGGGAACGACTCGTCTTCGCCCTCGCGCAGCTTTTCGAGTTCGTGTTTGGGGACGACCTGCACCTGACCGTCGTGGGCAACTAACGTGTCCACGTAGTCGCGGAAGACGGCGGACAGGGAGATGTCCCGCTCCTCGGCTATCTCCCGAAGGGTCTCGAACGCGTCCTCGTTGACGCGAAACGAGATAGTCTTGTTCTTGTTGCCCATGATATTGGTCGGTCCGTGGTGAGGCCACTTAATGGTTCGTCAGACGAGGGGTCCCGGGCGTCGTAATTCGTCGCAAAAAGGGGCGTGTGACGGTGGAAATCGGCCGTCGGTTGTGTTCGGTCGGCGTTCAGGCCGACGCGAACGAAACGGAGCGAGACGCCCGCTTACGCGCTCAGTTCGTCGGCCTGTTCGAGGCTTTCGAGCGCGGCGATGGCGGCGCGCTTGTACTCCTCGGGGTCGAGGTCGTAGTGCTCGCGGGCCATCCGCGCGTACTCGTCGCCCTCCTCGTCGAACGCCGCGATGCGGTCGAGCGTCTTGTCCGCGGTCTCCGTCACCCAGCGGTCGCGCGTGGCCGCGTCGACCTCGGTGATTGATTCGGGGCGGACGGAGACGTTGATGCTGCCGTCGTCGGTCTCGTACGTCCGCGGCTTGCCGACGACCGCGACGTAGGCGGGCGCGTCGAGGTCGCGCAGCGCGCTGGCGGCCTCGGGCTGGTACTGGCCGGCGTAGACGAAGAACGTCCCCGTCGGGTCGACGATGCGACCCCGCCAGTACTCGTTGTCCTCGCCGACGTCTTCCTTCTCGGTCAGCGTGCCGACGAGGAAGACGCGGTTGGCGCTCTCTCCCGTCGGGAGCAGCAGATAGACGGGCGCGCGCTCGTCGTCCGACTCTTTGAACGTGTAACCGGCGTCGTTGAACTCCTGTGCGAAGACGCGCCGGGCGACCTCTCGAGTGGGGATTTCGTTGGAACTCATTTACATCGACCTCGCTTTGATGAGCAGTTCTTCTGCGTCCGCCGGCTCGCGCAGCCGCTCGACTTCGTTGGCGAGCACGTACCGGCCCAGCGTCGGGCCGGTGACGCGGTAGTAGTACCCCACGAGGTCACCGCGCATCTCCTCTTCGACGATGGTGGTGTCGAGGGCGTCCATGGCCATCTGCTTCGCCTCGTCCAGTTCGATACCGGTCAGCTCCTCCGTCATCTCTCTGTTGAAGATGACTTCGTGGACCTCGTCGCCGTCGTCGACGACGGCCTTGATTCGGAGGTCGAACTCGCCTTCGACGCTGCCGTGTTCGGAACAGCGCCCGTTCTGGAGGACGCGCGTACAGCCCTCCTCCGGACAGCGCTTGATGAGGCCGCTCCCCGACTGGCTGTCCACGAGCGCGCCCTCGACGCTGGTCGAGTCGTCGCCGACTTCGATCTCCTCGTCGAGTTCGGTGATGCTCGTCGTCCGGTTGAGCTTCACGGAGAAGTTGCCCTGGTACTCGTCGGTGACGACGTTGCCGAGCGCGTACGACTTCCCTTCTTCGAGTTCGGGGAGTTCGGACGTGGTGAACGAGACGAACTTCATCCGCCCGGAGTCGTCGCCGAGCAGGCCGACCTGCGCGATGGACTCGCTCCGGGGTTCCCAGAGTTCGACGACCTTCGCGCGCACGTCGACCCACTGCTCGTCTTCGTCGATGTCGTTGAGCAGGGTCTGTTCGTTTCCGCCGGAGCCGCCGGCGAGCTCGTCGCGCTCGATACCGGCCTCGTCGAGGTAACTGTTGACGACGCTCCGCCGCGCTTCGTCGACGGGGACGCGGTACTCGGTGACGAGGCTCTCTAATCGTTCTTCGACTTCGTCCGCGGACACGTCTAGGTGGTCCGAGAACTGGTCGGCTATCTCAGCCGCATGGGTTCGCAAATCAGTCATGGTCTACCTCGCCTCCACCTTGGTTTCCATTGGGAGGCATACTGACCTTGGATGCGTACTCATATAAAAAGTTGCAAACGGCGCAGTGAAAGTGAACGTCGCGGCCGAGAGCGCGCCAGAACCGCCGCACCGAGCGAGGAATTGATAGCCTCGGGGCACGCACTCGACAGAATGGACGACCGCCTCGAAAGCATCATCCGCAGCGCCGCCCGCTCGGCCGGCAAGCGCTACGAAGAGGCCAAACGCGCCTATCGAGACGGTCGGGACCCGTCTCCGACGCACTCCCTCCCGCGGGACGCCGAGGGTCGCGCGAAAATCGTCTGCCGCCGCCACGCCGAGCACCGCGCCGTCGCCGTCGACGCGAAGGGCCGTCCCGCCTGCTTCGACCCCGACCACCCCGACTGTCAGGGCTGTGTCGATGACATTCGCGAGGGGATGGTCGAGACGTGGTAGGCGACGTGGTTGGAGACGTGGTACGGTTTTGAGGCTGTGGCACCACCGGCCCGTATGGACCGCCCACTCGTCGCGCTCGTCCTCGCCGGCGGCACCGGCACCCGCCTGTACCCCGCGAGCCGGAGCGACCGGCCCAAGCAGTTCCTCCCGCTCGGCGGCGACCGCTCGCTGCTCGCGGAGACCGTCGCCCGCGCCGACTTCGCCGACCACGTCGTCGTCTCGACGCGTCCCGCGTTCACCGACGACATCGCTGACCATGCGCCCGACGCCGAGGTCGTGGTCGAGCCCGCGGCCAAGGACACCGGCCCGGCGCTCGTCTACGCGACCCACCGCATCGCCGCATCGTACGACGACCCGGTCGTGGTCGTCCTCCCGAGCGACCACCACGTCGGCGACGGCTTCGCCGAGGCAATGACCAGCGGGGCGCGCGTCGCCGCCGACACCGACTCCCTCGTCGCCTTCGGCGTCGAACCCACTCGCCCGGAGACCGGCTACGGCTACATCGAACCCGGCGCGGACCGCGACGACGCCCGCGACCTCGCCGCGTTCCACGAGAAACCGGACGCCGAGACGGCCGCCCGCTACGTCGACCAGGGCTACCTCTGGAACGCCGGGATGTTCGCGTGGACGCCCGAAGCGCTGTTTTCCGCCGCGCGCGACTCGCCGCTTTCCCCCCTCCTCGACGCCCTCGACGACGGCGACGCGGACGCCGGCTTCGCGGCGGTCGAAGGCGTCAGCATCGACTACGCGGTGATGGAGCGCGCCGCCGACGCGGCGGTCGTCCCGGCCGATTTCGAGTGGGACGACCTCGGCTCGTGGGACGCCCTCGAACGAATCGTCGACGCCGACGAAGACGGTAACGTCGCGCTCGGTGACGACCCGGTGTTCGTCGATGCCGCGGACAACGTCGTCGCCACCGACGGCGCGACCGTCTCGCTCGTCGGCGTCTCCGACCTCGCGGTCGTCGCGTGGGGCGACCGCGTGCTCGTCGTGCCGAAAGAGGAGGCGCAGAAAGTTCGCGAGGTGGTGTCGCGGCTGAAGCGGAAAGAGATGTTCTGACCGAACGGTTCTTCGTCGCGTAGTTCAGCCTGGTTGATAGTATGGGCGACAGGCACCTCCCGAACCGACGACAGCGCGTCGAGCAGTTACTGACGCAGTACGAGTGTCTCCAGAGCGAAAAACAGGACCTCATCGACCAACAGAGCAGGCGGATTCAGGGGCTGATGGCCGCCATCGCCGCCGTCATCGGCTACGCGCTCTACGCCGGCCACCTCGTGTATCTCGGGATGGTTCCGATTCTCATCGGTCTCGTGTTCGTCGAGGTGATTCTCACTCACAACCAGATGCTCTTCGTGGCGAAGCATCTCGCCGTCATCGAGGCGGCGCTCGCGGGGTCGTCGGACTCCCCGTTCAGACACGAACGCGTCCGCGGCGGCGTCTTCGGCGACGAGCGCGGGAGGGGACGATGGCTCGCGCTGGCCGACGTTCCGCACCTGTTTCAGCTCGCGCTCGGCGTCGTCGCGTACGGCTGTTTCGCCGTCATTTCGACGCGCCCCGTGGCGTGGGAGCGCTACGGCGGCACCGTTCCGTCGGTCGTCGGCATCGACCTAAACGCCGACCTCGTCGGCGCGGCGCTTCTCGTATACTTCGCCGGCCTGCTCCTCGTGGGACTCTCGCACCTCGCGCTCAGGTCGCGGGTCCACCGGGGCGTGGCGGCGTCGGTGTCTCCCTCAAAAATTGCGCCGTGACCGGCGGGGCGGCTCAGGCGCTCCGCAGCCGCCCGCCGTCGACCGGGACACACGCCCCGGTGACGAAGCTCGCGCGGTCGCTGGCGAGGAACGCGACCACGTCGCCGAGTTCGCGCGGGTCACCGACGCGGCCCAGCGGAATCCCGTCGGACCACGAGTCGAGGCCTTCTTCGTACGTGTCGTGGTCGCCGCGCTCGACGGCCGCCTCGACCAGTTCCTCGATGCGACTCGTCTCGTGTGCGCCCGGCAGGACCGCGTTCACCCGCACGCCCGGCGCGAGTTCGCGCGACAGCGACTTCACGAGGCCGATGACGCCGCGGCGGACCGCGTTCGAGAGGATGAGGTCGTCGATGACCTCCTTGACCGACGTAGAGGTGATGCAGGTAATCGTCCCCACGTCGCTCGCTTCGAGGTGCGGCCGCGCCGCCCGCACGGTCCAGACGGCGCTCATGACGAGCATGTCGAACGCGCCGTACCACTCCCGTTCGGTCAGGTCAGCGAAGCCGCCCGGCGGCACGCCGCCGGCCGAGGTGACGACGTGGTCGACGCCGCCGAACTCCTCGACGGCAGCCTCGACTAGCGCCTCCACGTCTCCCTTGTTCGTGATGTCAGTCTCGACGCCGAGCACGTCGCCGTCGAGGTCGCCAAGCTCCGATTCGGTCGCCGCGAGGCGCTCGGGGTCGCGCCCGCAGACGACGACGTTCGCTCCTTCGTCGGCCAGCGCCGCGGCGCTCGCGCGCCCGAGACCGGCCGAACTCGCCGTGACGACGACCGTGTCGCCGTCGAGTCCGAGTTCCATGTCCGGGGCGACGACCGCCGCGAGCAAAAGCGTGGGCCTCGCGGCACGACGTGTGGCGAATCGGGCCGTCAGAACGGCGGGTCGGTGCGGTCGGCTGCGCGCTGTACGGGCTCAGACGCCGTCGGCGTGTCGGCGGACGCGAACCCGGCCGTCGCTCGTGACGCCGACGAAGAGCTGTTCTTTGATTTCCCGTCCCTCCACCGCGTCGCCGGCGGCGTCGGAGACGATTTTCATCAGGTCCGGCGCGGTCTGGTTCACCTTCACGCCCGCCTCGTCGCAGGCGTCGTACACCTGCTTGGGCACGTCGTAGAGGTCGCTTCCGGTCGGGACCTCGACGCGGACCGGCGCGGTGAGCGCGTCCACGAACGTCACCGTCTCGCGGGCCTTCTCGACGTTGGCGCGGGCGCTGGCTTCGATGCTGGAGACGTTCGCGCGCGAGGTGCCGAGGAAGTCGGCGATAGTCGACTGGCGGACCCCACGCTCGCGCAGCGCGAGCACCTCCGCCTGCCGTCGCGTGAGGACGCTCGTCTCCGGGTCGAACCCCGCCCTGTCGAGCAGTTGGTCTACGTCGGGGACCGTCTCGTCGTCGCGTCCGGCGTCGCTCATACCTCGGGGTAGGTCTCGGGGGTGAAAAAAGATACAGCAGGCTGACTGTCCACGGGACGCCGCCGCCGACTCGGCGTTACTCGCCCCAGAAGTTGTCTCGGCTGCCGAGCGCCTCGGGGCGCTTCGGACCGTCGCGACCGCTTCCCTTCGATTTGGCGTCCGCGCCGGTTGACTCGCCCGCCCCGCTCGTCTCTCCCGCCTCGTCCCCCTCGGCTTCGGGGTCGAGCGGCAGGCGCTCGACGATTTTCTTCGCGCGGGCGTGGCTCCCCTTCACCCGGTCGATGCGGACGATGGCGCGCGCGTCCGGCAGGAGCCCGTCCACGAAGACGATGAAGCCGTCTTCGGTCCGCCCGACGCCGGCACCGCTCTCGTGGATGTCCTCGACGGTGACGATGACCTCCTCTCCCGGCTTGACGGGCTGCTGTTTGAGCTCGGAGATGGGGCGCTCGTAGTGGTCGCACCACTCCGCGCCGCCGCGGTCGCCGTAGTACTGGCACCCCATGCCCGCGATTCGTTCTGAGAAGCTCGGGCAGTCGTCCGCGAGTGGACAGTCGGACATGCGGGGAGGTACACTAGGGGCACTCTAAACGCTTGCGGGTAGCCCGTCGCCCGCCGAAACGCTTTCCCTCGCGCGCTCGAACCCCGCGGTATGGCAGAACGCGTCCCCGAGTTCGCACTCCTTATCGGCGTCTTCCTCGGCCTCTCTGCGACCGTCTCCGCGGCGGTTCTCTCGGGCGCGCTGTTTCGCCCGCTCCTGTTCGGTGCCGCCGTCTGTTACCCCTTCGCCGCCTTCGGCGTCCTCCGGTCCGAAGACCCCTCTGAGGCGCTGCCGCCGCGGGTCGTCCTCGGCCTCGGCGTAGCCATCGGCCTCCTGACCGCGGCGGCCGCCGTCCTCGAACGCGCGACGGTCGAACCGCTCGACGGCGTGTTCGCCGCCGTCGTGGTGTCGCTTCCGCCCGTCGCCTACGCGGTCCGGTTCGGCGCGGACGTGAACCCGCTGTCGCCGGTCCAGTCGCTCGCCTGCTGTGCGGTCGTCGGCACGGCGTTTCTCGCGCTCGCCCCGCGCCTCGGGACGACGAGCGCGCTCCTCGGGTTCGTTCTCGGACTCTCGGGCGCGCTCTACGCCGACGCCCGCGGATTCAGGCCGACACACCGCCAACAGCGCGCCGGCATCGCCGCGGGCGTGTTCGTCGGCGTCGCGGTCGCGGCCGCCGGCGTCGCGACGGGTCTCCCTCTCGGGTCGACCACGGCCACGGCTGTCGCCGCGGCGCTCACGCCGAGTCTGTCCGTCGCGCTCGCGAGAAACCGGAGACAACCCCATCGCTTTCGGTCGTAGCGGGCGCGTGAAACTCCGCAAAAATCTGGACCAAAAAGAACGCAGAGTTCAGGCCAGCGGCGTCCGCTCGACCACCGTGCCATCGTACGTCGGGTACTGCTCGACTATTTCGCCGTCGTCGACGTCGCCGTCTTCGATCATCTCTTCGAGGAGCCACCACGCGACCTCGACGTGGTTCGACTTGATGCTGTAAAACTCGTCGGGGACGCCGAGTTCGATGAACCGCTCGGCGGGCGTGTAGGTCTTGCCGTAGACGAGCGTGCCGTCGTCCGTCACCTCGTCGAAGGGGCGGCGGAGGTTGCGGGCCATGCGCTTCAGGCGATTTCTGTGCTGGGCGGCGTCCTTGAACACGGAGGTACAGAAGTAGACGCGCTCGTGGTCGCCCATCTCGTCGAGAATGGCCTCCTTCGAGCCATCAACCGCCGACATGTGGCCATCTTGCAGTTCGTAGCCCTTCTCCTGCATCCGGCGGTAGTTCCCGTCGGACATCTCGAACTCGTTGATGTTGCAGAACTCCGCGGCCCCCTCGTCGAGGAAGTCGAGGAACTCCGGTTCCGCGCGGATGCCCGGAATCTCGAACGCCGGAGTCAGGCCTTCCTCGCGGGCGATGTAGAGGATATCTTCCCATTCGGTGCCGTGCATGTCGCCCCAGAGTTCGAGCGGCGGGTGGAAGCGAATCTCGTCGAGGCCGGCCTCAGCGAGGCGGCGCATGTTCTCGCGGCCGCCAGTGATTCCCGTATAGAGGTGGATGTGGTGGTCCTCACCGAACTCGTCTTTGAGAAGCGAGATGTATCGGCAGGTCTTGTCGAGCGCCTCCTGCGGTTCGCCGCCGGTGATGGACGACCCGAGTGCGTCCATGCGTTTCGCCTCCTCGATGACGTCGGCGTCGGACTCGACTTTCCGCTCGTTGGCGTACACGTCGGTGACGTTCTTGCGATTCTCGCCGAGCGGGCAGTAGAAACAATCGCGCTGGTCGCAGTACCCGTAGACGAACAGCACCATCTTCCCGCCCATGGCGCACTGTTCGCATCCCTTCGAGATCATTCGATTACGGATCCATACTTGGTGCATCGTCAAAAGGCGTCCGACTTCGCCCGGAGCACCTCCCGCTCGCCGGTACGATTATTATTATCTGTGACTGACAACACGCCATGTCTCTCGGTTCCGTCGTTCGTGCTGAGGGCCCGGTACGGGTGCTCCTCGTCGACGATACCGAGTCCGCCGCGGACACGATGTCGGCGCTCAGCGGCTGTGACCGCCTCGATGTCGCGGCGGTCGACGCTCCGACCGCGGCGGTCGACGCGCACGCCGAGTCGCCGTTCGACTGTATCGTCACCGAGTTCGAATTCGACGGCACCGGCGGTCTTGACGCGCTCCTTCGCGTCCGCGAGCTGCCGAACCCGCCGCCCGTGATTCTGTTCACCCGGCTTGACTCCGAGGAGACGGTCCGCGAGGCGGTCGCCGCCGGCGTCGCCGACGTGGTCGACAAGCGACCGACCGACGCTCAAATCGCGGTGCTCGCCCACCGCATCTCGAAGGCGGTCGCCGCGGCCCGCCAGTCGACCGAACTCGACGAACTGCACGCGTGGCTCCGCGTCGTCGCCGAGCAGTCGCTCGTCGGCCTGTACGTGATACGCGACGGCCGGGTCGCGTTCGTCAACGAGTATCTCTCGAACTTGCTCGGCTACGACACGGACGAGGTGGTCGGCCGACCCATCACCGAGTTCGTCGTCGAAGAAGACCGCACCATCGTCGAAGAGAGCCTGCGAAACAGGTCCCACGGCAGCGTCGAATCGATGTCGTACACCGTTCGCGTCCGTGATTACGCCGACGAGCTGACCGCGCTGGAAATCACCGGTCAGCGGACGACGGTCGACGGCGAGCCGGTCGTCGTCGGGACCGCGATGGACGTCACGGCCCGACTGGAGTCCGAACGACTCCTCAGACGGTCCGAACGTCTCACCAGCCAAATCATCTCGTCGCTCCCGGATATGGTGTTCATCTCGGAGCCCACCGAGTTCGATATCGTCTACATCAACGACCAGTTCGAGAGCGTCTGGGGACGCGACGTGTCGCTTCTCTACGATGACCCGAACTCGTTCCTCGACCTCATCCACGTCGACGACCGAGACCAACTGACGCGGGCTATCGACGAGATGTTCGTCGACATCCGAGACGGTGCCGTCGACGACCAGTACGAGTTCGAGTTCCGATTCGTTCCCGAGGGGAGCGAGCGTATCCACTGGGCCACCGCCCGCGCGGTCCCGCTCCTCGGTGAGAACGGCGACGTGACGAACATCCTCGGCGTGATTTCCGACCTCACGGAACGCATCAGCCACGAGCGCGAACTCGCCCAGCAGAACGCCCGGCTCGACGCCTTCGCCCGCGTCCTCTCGCACGACATCCGCGGCCCGCTGGCGGTCGCACAGGGCCGGCTCGAACTCGCACGCGAACTCGACGACGACAGCCACCTCGACCACGTCGAGCGCGCCCACCGACGCATCACCGACGTGGTCGAAGACGTGCTGTCTCTCGCCCGCGACGAGCGCTCCGTCCTCGACGCGACGGAGGTCTCGCTGGCCGACGCCGCGGCCACCGGCTGGGAGATGTGCTCGTCGAACGCCGACCACGTCCGCTGTGAAATCGGCGAGCTTCCGGTGGTCGAAGCCGACGAGAGCCGGACGACGCGCCTCTTCGAGAACCTGTTTCGGAACGCGCTTCAGCACGCTCGAAACGGCCGCGCCGGCGCGGCCGACCGCGGCGACGAGCCGACCGACCTCGTGATTCGCGTCGGCGCGCTTCCGTCGCGCCGCGGCTTTTTCGTCGAGGACAACGGGCCCGGCATCCCGGCGTCGATTCGCGACCGCGTCTTCGACGCCGGCTTTTCGACCAAAGACGGCGACGGAAACGGCCTCGGACTCGGCATCGTCCGGCAGATTGCCGACTCCCACGGCTGGGCGGTTCGGGTTGTCGACGGCGCGGCCGGCGCGCGCTTCGAGGTGCTTTTCGACCCCGTCGGCGAGGCCGGCGCGGCGGAGTGAGCGCCGCGGCTCACGGGCGGGTCGCGACCGCGCGCCCGAGGCCGACCGCTCGCTCGGTGAGACCGACGGACCGCGCCACCGCGACCGCTCCCCCGAAAGCAGATATATCCCCGTGGCATAGGAGTCAACGATGCTCTTGGTCCTCTGTGTCGACCTCGACGACGACCTCGGCCGCAAGACGGGTCTGTCGACGCCCGTCGTCGGCCGACAGCGCGTCGAGGACGCCGCGGTGGCGCTGGCCACCGCGGACCCGGAGGACTCCGACGTGAACGTCCTCTTTCAGGGCATTCAGGTCCACGACGAACTCCTCGAATCGGAGGACGAGGAGGTCGAAGTCGCGGCGGTCACCGGGTTGGAAGGCAGCGACGTGAAGGCGAACCGCGCCATCGGCGACGAGATAGACACCGTCCTCGCGAGCCTCTCGACCGGCGAGCCCGTCCACGCCATCGTCATCACCGACGGCGCACAGGACGAGTCGGTCCTGCCGGTCATCCGCTCGCGCGTCCCCATCGACGGGGTTCGCCGGGTCGTCGTCAGGCAGGCCCAGAACCTCGAATCGATGTACTACACGATGAAGCAGGTGCTCGCCGACCCCGAGACCCGCGGGACCATCCTCGTCCCGCTCGGCATCCTGCTTCTCATCTACCCCTTCGTCACCATCGCCAGCTTCTTCGACGTGCCTGGCGCGGTCGTTCTCGGCCTCATCTCGGCGCTGCTCGGCCTGTACACGCTGTTCCGGGGCCTCGGCCTCGAATCAGCGGTCGACGAGGCGGCCGACCGCGCCCGGAACGTCCTCTACGCCGGCCGCGTCACCATCATCACCTACGTCGCCGCCGCGGCGCTCCTCGTCGTCGGCGGCGTCCGCGGGGTCGAACTCCTCGAAACCGTCTCGGAGAGCGTCGCGGGCGACCCCCCGGCGGGGCTCGTCCTCGCCACGCTCGTCCACGGCGCGGTCGAGTGGTTCGCCGCCGCCGGCATCACCAGCAGCCTCGGGCAGGTGACGGACGAGTACCTCCACGACCGCTTCAAGTGGCGCTATCTCAACGCGCCGTTCTACGTGCTCGCCATCGCCATCGTACTGTACGCGCTCTCGGGGTTTTTCCTCCCCGAGGGCGTCGTCGGCGTCCAGACGTTCTACCTCCCCGGGCTCGCCGTCGCGCTCACGGTCGGCACGCTCCTCGGCGTGCTGAGCACGCTCACGTTCGCGGTGGCGGAGTCGCGCTACCCGACCGGCTCCGACGGCGAAAACGAGCAACCGGCGTAATCGGCGTTCCCCCGCCGACTGTGTTTCCTCTCGACTCCTCAGCTCTCGCGGACGATGACGAACTCCGCGAGGTCGCGGAGATACTCCAGCGGCTCCGAGTCGTCGACGCCCGAGTCGTCCAGCGCCGACAGCGCCTCGTCGGCCTGCTTGCGGGCCCGGCGGTTCGCTTCCTCGGGGGTCAGGTCAGTCACCTGCACGAGCGACGGCCGGCCCATCTCGGCGTCCTGTCCCGTGGGTTTCCCGAGTTCCTCGGCGTCCGCGGTGGCGTCGAGCACGTCGTCGCGGATTTGGAAGGCGACGCCGACGCGGGCCGCGTAGTCACCGAACGCCTCGACGACGTGGGCGTCGCCGCTCGCGGCGACTGCACCGAGTTCGGCCGCAGCGCGGAACAGCGCGCCCGTCTTGCGATGGGCGAGCTGCATGTACTCGGCTTCGTTCGAGGGGACCGCGACCAGTTCGGTCGCCTCGCCCTCACCGAGTTCGACCATCGATTCGGCGACGATGCGGGTGGCGCGGTCGGACGACGACAGGAGGGCGAACGCCTCGCCGAGCAGGCCGTCGGAGGCGATGATGGCCGGGCCGTAGCCGTACTCGGCCCACGCGCTCGGCGTGCCGCGGCGGATGTCGGACCGGTCGATGATGTCGTCGACGACGAGCGAGGCGTTGTGGACGAGTTCGACGCCGACCGCGAAGTCGACGGCGTCTTCGGGGGTGCCACCGACGGCCTCGCAGGCGAGGATGGTCACGGCGGGGCGGACGCGCTTGCCCCCCGCGAGAGCGACGTGGTCGAGTTGGTCGGCGAGCTCCGACGGCTCGACCGCCGAGACGACCTCCTCGAGGCGGTCGTTTACCATCGTGACCCGGCGCTCCAGGTATTCCATTGTCGGTTCGTAGGGTCGGGTAGGGAAGTACGTACCGGATTTCCGAAAACCGAGCGCGGAGGCGGTCGCCGTCGGCGGTTCCTGACCCGTCAGCGAGGTCGAGATTGTGTGCCCTTTCACGTTCTCTCACGCTGGGCGTTTCACGTTCGTCCACGCTGCCCTGTGCCGTGAGCGAGGGGGCACCCGAGCGAACGGACCGACGAGCGAACGGAAGCGCGACCTGCCGCGCTGGAGTGAGTGAGGAGCGTTTTTGGTGAAGCTTTTGCCGAGGGCGGCCTCAGGCCGCCCGCAGCGCAAAAGGTTCTATTCGAACTGCTCGATGAGCTCCGGCACCACGTCGAAGAGGTCGCCGACGATACCGTAGTCAGCGATATCGAAGATGGGCGCGTCGGGGTCGGTGTTGATGGCGACGATGTTCTCGGCGCCCTTCATCCCGGCGACGTGCTGGACCGCGCCGGAGATGCCGACTGCGATGTAGAACTTCGGCGTGACGACCTTCCCGGACTGGCCGACCTGCCGGTCCTTCGGGAGCCAGCCGTTGTCGACGATGGGCCGCGACGACGACAGCGTCGCGCCGAGCGCGTCGGCGAGCTCCTGCACGAGTTCGATGTTCTCTTCCTCTTCGATGCCGCGGCCGACGGAGACGAGTACGTCGGCGTCGGCGATGTCCACGTCGCCGCTGCCGACTTCCTCGAACCCGGTCACGCGCGAGCGCACGCGAGACTCATCGAGGTCAAACGAGAACGCCTCGATGGCGGGCTCGCCCGGCTCCTCGGTGGCGTCCCACTCGCCCGGGCGGACCGTGACCGCGGCGCGGTCGGCGTCGACTTCCACGGTCGATTCGACCTTCGAGGCGTACATCTCGCGGGTGACGACGAGACCGCCGTCGTTCTCCAGGCCGATGGCGTCGGTCACGAGCGGGCGGTCGAGGCGCTCTGCGACCGCGGGAGCGTAGTCCAGGCCGTTGACCGTGTTGCCCATGAGGACGTACGTGGGGTCGAGTTCCTCGGCGAGCGCTTCGACGGCCTGCACGGTCACGTCGTGGTTGAACTCGTCGCCCTCGGCGACGGTGTGAATCGCGTCCACGCCGGCGAGCGAGAGCTCCCCGGCGAAGGCGTCCACGTCGCCGCCGATGATCGCGAGGTGGAGGTCGCCGCCAGTGTCGCCGACGAGGTCGCTCCCGGCCGTCACGAGTTCGAACGACACGTCGCGGAGGCTTCCGCGGCGGTGCTCGACGACGGCGAGCACGTCGCTCATTGCGCGCCCACCCCCTTTTCCCGGAGGACGGTCGCAAGGTCGGCGGCCTGCTCCCCGGCGTCACCCTCGAAGTAGGTCGCGTCGGACTCTGTCTCCGGCTCGTACACGTCGGTCAGGACGAGGTCGGATTCGACCGCCGCGGCGTCGAGGCCGAGGTCGGAGAGCGCGAGCGGCTTGATCTCCTTCGACTGGGCCTGTCGAATCCCGCGCAGGCTGGCGTAGCGCGGCTCGTTGATGCCGGTCTGGATGGTGAGGACCGCGGGGAGGTCGACCTCGGTGAGTTCCTCCACGCCGCCTTCGAGTTCGCGACGGACGTTCGCCACGCCGCCGTCGGCGTCGAGGTCGAGGGCGTTCACGACCGCGGCCCACTCGAAGCCGATTGCCGAGGCGAGCGAGACGCCGGTCGCGCCGAAGCTGTCGTCGTTGGCCTGCACGCCCGTCAGGACGAGGTCGGGGTCCTCGTCTTCGACGACCGCCGAGAGGAGGCGCGTCTTCGCGGCCACGTCGAGCAGGTCCACGCCGTCGAGCGCGTCGTCCCACACGCGGACCGCGCGGTCGACGCCCTTGGCGAGCGCCATGCGGATGGTCTCTTCCGACCGCTCGGGGCCGATGGTGACGGCGACGACCTCCACGTCGTCGTCGCTCTCCTCGGCGATTTGGACGGCTTCCTCGACCGCGTACTCGTCCCACTCGTTGAGGTCGTAGTCGAGGTACTGGTCCGCCACGCGGAGCCCGTCGAGCTCGAAGTCCTCTTCGACCTCGGCTACCTCCTTGACGGTTACGAGAATTTTCATCAACGTTCACTACCGACCGGGGCGAATAAACGTTTTCGCACCGCGGCCGTCCGCGACGCCGTCGCCCGATTACTCCTCGTCTTCGTCCTCGTCGGGCAGCGAGATGAGGTTCTCGCGGCCGAGACGCAGCTTCTCGACGCGCTCCTCGTCGGCCATTGCCGACAGGAGCTGTGAGACCTTGGCGTCGGACCAGCCGGTCTCCTTGACGATGTTCGCCTGCTTCATCCGCCCGCCGTTCCGTTCCAAGAGGAGTTCGACCCGCTCTTCGTCCGAAAGCAGGTCGAGGTCGACGTCAACCTCGTCGTGCTCCTCACCGTCGTCCGGTGCGGACTCGTCGGTCGGCTCCGGCGTTGGCTCCTGTCGCGGTTCGGAGCTCACCGACGCCCCGGCCGGCTCCGCCCCGCTCGGCCGCCGCCGCGTGAACAGGACGACGCCGGCCACGAGCACCGCGAGGACGACCGCGCCGCCGCCGACGAGCGTCCACGGGATGGCTCGTTCCGGGCCCGTCGAGACGTACGTCACGGTCAACTGGTCAATCGATTCGAAAGTCCGTGGTCCCTCGACGACGAGGGCGTTGTTTTCGAGCGGCAGGTTCGTGTCGCTGACGGCGTAGCCCGGCGGCGTCTGAATCGTGAGGTTCTGATTCGACCGAAGCGACGTGAGCCACGTCCCGTCGTCATCGGCCGACAAGGCGTCACCGAGACGCAGTCCCTCGTCGGTCTGTTCGAGGAAGTTGGTCCAAGTGAACGTCAACACGAGGACGCCGGTCTCGTTTTCGACGTAGCCCCTCCTCGTCGCGTTCTGAACCGCCATCGACCGGCCGGTCTGCTCGGCGGCCGTCTGACTGACGCGTTCGAAGAACGCCGCGTCGGGACCGGCGTCGACGGTTCCCTGCTCGTACTCCCGTGCGAACTCCTCGAACGCCGCGGTCTCGTTTTGCGTCTCGAGCTCGTAGCGCGTCTCGACCCGCCAGTTCGCGGAGCGATCAGCGCGTAGTTGAATCGAGACTTCCGTCTCCGGTGACCGTTCGAGCGTCGTCTGTTGGGCGGCGCGCGGTCCGCCACCGAGCTTCGCGAGCGTCGCTGTCTCGTCCGCGTCCGCGCTCGAATCGGTGACATCGGTGTCGGGAACGCCGGCGACCGCGTCCGCGCTCTGCGTGCCGGCCGCGGCCACGTCCGTGGCCGTCACTGGGACTGCGACGCCGGCGACGATGGTGAGGAGGGCAACGATGAGGACGGCGCTCCGCATATACGTAAATCCGTTTCGTCCGGCGATGAAAACGCTTTCCATCGATTCAACAGCGTCAGACGCCGTCGACAGACGCCCCCGTCGTCGCCGTCGTCGACAGCAGCAAGAGGGTCATTTTAGTACTGCCCCCGTGTACCCTCACGGCGATGAAGGCCCTCCCACTCGTCGTCGTCATGCTCCTCGTGGCGTCGCCGGTGCTCGGCGCGGTCGGTCCGACCGACGGCTCGTCCCGCTCGCCGGCGCTCGATGGGGCGACCCACGCACAGGTCGAGTCGCCGTCCAACGAGACGATTCACGTCCTCGATATCCCGTCGTCGGAGCTGGTTCGGTCGACGGTCGAAGCCCACCACGTCGACCTCGGTCCCTCTCTCGACTTCTCCGCGCTCAGGGCCGGCGGGCGGATTCAGACGGGGGCGTCTCTCGAGCGCATCGAGTCCGCGAGCGACGACAGCACCCGACAACAACTCATCCTCGACGAGCTAAACGGCATCGAGCAGCGCGCAATCGCGCTCCAGAGCGCACAGCGCTCCGTCATCGAACGGTTCAACGACGACAACCTCACCGCGCGAGAGCTCCTCATCGAACTCGCGCGAATCGACGCCGAGGCGCGGGCGCTCAACGAGCGGCGCGTCGCCCTCCGTGACGTCACGAGTCGAACGTCGGACTTCTCGATTAGCTCCGGGCGGCTCGCGGCGCTCGAACGCGAACTCGACACGTTCACCGGCCCCGTTCGGACGCACGCGGTCGCGGTCATGACCGGCGAGGCCGACGCCGCGCGGTTCTCCGTGCGGACGAGCGAGACCGGGGTCGTCCTCAGCGTCGTCGCCGACGGCGAGTACGTCCGCGAGGCCTACCGCGCGGACCTCCGCGACCGCGACCAGCGCACGGTCACCTACGAGGAGGCGCTCGACATCGTCGCGGAGAACTACCCGACCATCTACTCCAGCCGCACCGCACAGAACGGGACCAACGTCATCAGTGCCGGCGACAGCCACCGCGTGCGAATCAACTACAACTACGGGCAGTTGACGGCGTACGTTGACACCGGAAGCGGACGCGTGTTCAAGGAGTCCCAGACGCGTCCCCTCAGGTCGATTTCGACCACCGCCACCGCCACCGGGGTCAGAGACGGGCTGGCGCTCACCGTCGACCGGACCTACCCCGGCGGACCGCTCCGCATCCAGTTGAACGAAAGCGAGACGGGCGACCCGGTCGACGCGAACGTCACGATTGGACTCGAAGCCAGCCAGGAGAGCACGCTGTTGGGTCACACCGGTTCCGACGGGACGCTCTGGACCGTCTCGCCGTCAGCGCCCTACACCGTCACGGTCATCAAGGGCAACTCGGCGGTCGTGCTCACGGCCGATCCGACGCCCACGCCCACCCTCGCCGCGAACCCAACCGACACGGAAAACGACACGTCCCCGACGGTCACGTCGACGCCGACCGAATCGATCGAGTCGCCCGGCCCCTCCCGGACGGTCCCGCAGGGCGCACCCGGCGACTCGCCAACGGTCGGTTCTCCGACGGTCGGCTGACCGGAGCTTCTTATCCCATGACGGGACCACCCCGTCTCGATGCCTTGTCAGTTCCGCCGCTCGACCCGCGGCTCGTCAGTACTCATCGGGAGCGTGCTCCTCATCGGTCTCGTGGTCGTCGTCGCGGCCGCTGTCGGCGCGGCGGCGTTCGACGCGGCCGACGCCTCGCCGACGCCGACTCGACCCACGGCGCTGTCGCTCGGGGTCTCGGGTGACACGCTGTCGCTGACTCACGAGGGCGGCGCGCCGCTCGACGTGGACTCGCTCGCGGTTCGTATCTCGGTGGACGGTGAGTCGCTCGCGCACCAACCGCCCGTGCCGTTCTTCTCGGCCAGCGGGTTCCGGCCCGGCCCGACCGGCCCGTTCAACGCCGCGGCCGACCCCCGGTGGACCGTCGGTGAGACGGCGACCCTCAAACTCGCGGGGACGAACGACCCGACTATCGAGCCGGGTGCGACGGTGACCGTCCGCGTCTTCGACGGCGACACGCCGGTCGCGGCGCTCGAAGCGACAGCGTCGTGAGTCGGTCGCGACGATGCGCTGACAGCGACGAACACGAGCGGCCGCGTCGACCGCGGCGGTCAGCGATTATTCCTCGGGTGCGCGCGCGATAGTGACAATAGCCCGCGGGCTCCCCGGCTGGCGTTGGAGGATGTGGTGTTCGATGTCGACGAAGCCGGCGGCCTCGAACATCCGGTCGGCCTCCTCCTCGTCGTAAAACAGCATGATGGCGTCCGCAAGCTTCTGGAAGACGCCGGATTTCGGGTCGTCGGGGCCGACGACGAGCACCTTGCTCCCCGGTTTCACCACCCGGCGGAACTCTTCGAGCGCGGTGACCGGGTTCGGCCAGTACTCGATGGAGCCGGACGACCAGATAACGTCGAACGAGTCCTCAGCGAAGGGGAGCCGCTCGGCGTCCCCGCGGTAGAACCGGACCTCGTCGTGCTTGCCGAACTTCTCCCACGCCTTCTGCATCTGGTGGATGCTCTGGTCGAGGCCGTGGACGTCGTCGGTGTAGCGGAGCAGTCCCTCGGTTCCGAAGCCGGTGCCACAGCCCACGTCGAGGACGCGGTCGCCCTGCTGGATGTCGAGCATCTCCAGCGCCTCGTCGCGCATCTCCTCGTTCCAGATGAACGGGTTCACCCGGTCGTACACCTTCGAGAGGTACTTGTAGAACAGGCGGGCCCGCGCTTTGTTTTCGAGGACTCCCATCGCGCCGGGATTAGAACTCGCCGATGATAACGGTGCGGATTCGCCGCGCCGGTCGGCGTTCGAGGGGGTAAATCGCCGCGTTTTCCGAGCGTCTGTCACAGACTTTCCGCAAACACCTTATACAGCGCTTGTGCAACGTTCCTGTGATACGAGTATGCCGAGACAAGAGGTTCTCGAACGAATCAAAACGGCCGAGCAGGAGGCCGACGACATCGTTGAAGAGGCCGAGGCCGAACGTGAGGAGCTCGTCGCGGAGGCGCGTGAGGAAGCCGATGAGATTCGCTCCGAGGCCGAAGAAGAGGCCGCAGAGCTCGAATCCGAGCGTCTTCAGGAGGGACGCGCGGACATAGAGACGGAGCGGGAACGCATCCTCGAAGAAGGCGAGGACGCCCGCGACGAACTGGTTGCCGAGGCGGAAGACCACATCGACGACGCGGTCGAGTTCGCCATCGGCAAATTCGAGGAGGCGGTGGATGCTCAGACCTGAGCAGATGAGCAAGGTCTCGGTGACCGGTTCCAAGGGCGTCATGCCCGAGGTCATCGAGACCGTCCACGACCTCCGACTGCTGCACGTCACCGAATACGACGGCTCGTGGCAGGAGGAGTTCGGATTCGAGACGGGGTCGCCCATCGAGGGCGCCGAGAGCGCGTCCGACAAGCTCGTCACCGTCCGCTCGCTCAAGAGCATCCTCGGGGTCGAAGACACCGACTCCGGCCGGCAGCGCATCGTCCCCGACGACGCGCTCGGCGAGCCCCTCGAAGAGATTCGAGCCGAAGTCAATGAACTGGACGACCGCCGCTCCGAGCTCGAAAACGAGCTCCGCGCGGTGGACGAAGAAATCGACGCGATGGAGCCGTTCGTCGACCTCGGACTCGACCTCGACCTGCTTTCGGGGTACGAGACGCTGCAGGTCGTCGTCGGACAGGGGAAGGTCGAGCCCGTCGAGCGCGCCGTCGTCGACGCCGACGACATCAGCGCCTACGAGATTTTCTCGGGCGAGCGTACGCACGCCGTCTTCGGTCGGCCGGTCGACGGTGCCGACGAGATGGCGCTCGCCGACGCGCTGGTCGGCGTCGAGTTCGCCACGCTCGAAGTCCCGGACGCCTCGGGAAGCCCCGAAGAGCACATCCGCGACCTCGAACAGCAGAAGCGCGAAACCGAGTCGAAGCTCGAAACCGTCGAATCCGAGCTCCACGACACCGCCGTCGAGGAGGGCGAGTTCCTCCTCGCCGCCGAAGAGCGACTCGCTATCGACGTCCAGAAGACGGAAGCGCCGCTTTCGTTCGCGACGACGGAGAACGCCTTCGTCGCCGAGGGCTGGATTCCGACGGAGCGCTACAACACGTTCGCGGGCACGCTCAAAGACGAGGTCGGCGAGCACGTCGCCGTCGAGGAGCTCGAACGCGCCGAGTTCTCGCGTGACGGACACGACCACGCGCGAGAGGACGTCACCGAGACCGGCGGCACGGCCGCCGTTACCGACGGCGGAACGGTCTCGATGTCCAACGACGACCCGCCGGTCGTCCAGAAGAACAGCGGCGCTGTCAAGCCGTTCGAAATCCTCGTGCAGGCGGTCAACCGCCCGAACTACCACGAGCTCGACCCGACCATCATCCTGTTCCTGACGTTCCCGACGTTCTTCGGGTTCATGATCGGTGACTTCGGGTACGGTGTCATCTACACCGCCATCGGCTTTTTCCTCTACTCGAAGTTCGAGGACGGTGCGCTCAAGAGCATGGGTGGCGTCACCCTCGCCGCGGGGCTGTTTACGACGTTGTTCGGCATCCTCTACGGCGAGATATTCGGCTTCCACCTCATCACCCAGTACTTCTGGGAAGGAATGCTCGGGCTGTCGCACCCGCCCATCGAGAAGGGGCTGTCGCCGGCCACCTCTGAGTGGGCCCTCGGTTGGCTCACCGTGAGCGTCGCCGTCGGTATCTTCCACATCAACGTGGGGTACATTCTCGACTTCTTCGAGAACTACGAACTCCACGGCGCGAAGGAGGCGGTCCTCGAAAGCGGTTCGTGGATCCTCATGTTGAACGGCCTGTGGATCTGGATCTTCAGCGACGCGCTCGGTGGCGTCCCGCCGGAGTTCCTGTTCACCACGTTCGCGGCCGACGGGCTCATCCCGCTCGGCTTCTCCGGCTTCTCGTTCACCGTCGGCTGGATCGGCCTCGGGCTGTACTTCCTCGGCGCGGGGCTGCTCGGGACGGCCGAACTGGCCGAACTCGTCGAGTTCGCCGCCCCGCTTTCGAACGTCCTGTCGTACACGCGTCTCGGCGCGGTCCTCATCGCGAAGGCGTCGATGGCGTTCGCCGTCAACCTGCTCGTCTTCGGCGTGTACGTCGACGACCACGGCGGCTGGCACTTCGGGCTCGGCGGAATGCCCGACGCTGCTGCACTCGAAGCGGCAGGAACGGTGAGCTATCACGGCCACGAAGTGACCGAGATTCTGTTCGGTGGCATCTTCCACACGGGTGCCGCGGGCGTCGTGGGCGGACTGCTCGTCCTCGTCGTCGGTCACCTGGTCGTCCTCGCGCTCGGCGTCACGAGCGCCGGCTTGCAGGCCGTGCGTCTCGAGTACGTCGAGTTCTTCAACAAGTTCTTCGAGGGCGGCGGCCGCGCGTACAACCCGTTCGGCTACGACCGCGAGTTCACGACCGAAGACTAACCCTCATCGTCGATTCTTTTTTGACTTTTGTCCGCTCGGAGCGACTGCTTTTTGCAATGACGACGATTCCGCCGCCGTAGGCAGACCGCTCCAGACGTTTTGGGAACCTTTATGATACGGCTAACAGCACATACGGACGTTCGGAGACGACAATCCGGTACTCAGGAACACACAATGATTGAAGCAATCGAACCCCTCATGACTGCACTGCAGAGTGAAGCCGCTTCCTCGCCCGCTATCACCGCCGACGCCGCGGCGGCCCTCTCCGTCGGTATCGCCGCCTTCGCCGCAGGCTATGCGGAGCGTGGCATCGGCTCCGCCGCGATGGGTGCCATCGCGGAAGACGACGACCTCTTCGTCAACGGGCTGGTCCTTACGGTTCTCCCCGAGACCCTCGTCATCCTCGCACTGGTCGTTGTCTTCGCGGCCTAAGCACCCTCTCTCTTTCCCATTATGAGTTTGGACAACGTCGTTGAGGACATCCGAGACGAAGCCCGCGCACGCGCAGAGGACATCAGGCAGGACGGCCAGGAACAGGCAGACGAGATCGTCGCCGAGGCCGAGGCCGACGCCGAAGAGCTCCTCGAATCGCGGAAGGCGGACGTCGAGCAACAACTCGAACGGGAGCGCGAACAGGCGCTCTCCAGCGCGAAGCTCGAAGCCAAGCAGGCCCGACTCAGCGCCCGTCGAGACGTGCTCCAGCGCGTCCGCGAGCAGGTCGAACGCGAGCTCGCCGAGCTGGAAGGCGACCGTCGCGAAGAGCTCACCCGCTCGCTGCTCGACGCGGCGGCGGTCGAGTTCGAAGACGCAGACGAAGTCTCCGTCTACGGCCGCGCCGATGACGAGGAGTTGCTTTCGAGCATCCTCGAAGACTACGACGGCTACGAGTTCGCCGGCGAGCGCGACTGCCTCGGTGGCGTCGTGGTCGAGGGGTCGAACTCGCGCGTCCGGGTGAACAACACCTTCGACTCGGTCCTCGACACAGTCTGGGAGGACAACCTGAAGGAAGTGAGCGCGCGACTGTTCGACGACCAATGAGCACTACCGGCGGCTCGAATCCCGAATACGTCATCGCTCGCGTTCGAGCGCGACGTAGTGCCCTGTTCGGCGACGAGGAGTACCGCAAACTGGTCCGCATGGGACCGGCCGAAATCGCCCGGTTCATGGAGGAATCGGAGTACGAGGCCGAGGTCAACGCGCTGGGCAGCCGTTTTTCCGGCGTCGACCTCATCGAGTACGCGCTGAACCAGAATCTGGCGAAGCAGTTCAACGATATCCTCGACTGGGCAGACGGCCGCCTCTACGACCTCATCGCGCGGTATCTCCGCAAGTTCGACGCGTGGAACGTGAAGACGGTTATCCGCGGTCTCTACTCCGGTGCGTCCCGCGAGGAGGTCGAATCCGACCTCATCCGCGCCGGCGAGTTCGACGACCGCCTCATCTCGCGACTGCTCGACGCGGGCGAGATAGAAGAGGTCGTCAGCGTCCTCTCCGGCACCATCTTCGGTGACGGCCTCGCGGCCGCCTACGAGGAGTACGAGGAAGTCGGCGTCCTCGTCCCGCTGGAGAACGCGGTTGACCGCGCCTTCTACGAGCAGTTGCTCGACGACCTGGTCGTCGGCGAAGAGGCAAAGCAGTACCGCGAGTTCCTCGAAGCCGAAATCGACTTCCGAAACGCCCGCAACGCGCTCCGCATCGCTCGCAGCGGTGCCGACCTCGACCCCGTCGACTACTTCATCGAGGGCGGCACGCTGTTCCGCGCGACGGAGCTCGCGTCGCTGGCGACCAGCCCGGACGAGCTGGTGTCGAAAATTCGTGACAGCCGATACGGCGACCGCCTCTCGGCGGCCCTTTCGGACCTCGAAGCGGCAGACAGCCTCATCGGCTTCGAGCGCGCCCTCGACGCGGCGCTCTTGGAGTACGCGGACACGCTCGGTTACGTGTTCCCGCTTTCTGTCACGCCAATCGTCTCGTACATCCTCGCCAAGGAGCGCGAGGTCGACAACATCCGGGCCATCGCCCGCGGCCGCGAAGCCGGGCTGGACCCCGATGCAATAGAAGCGGAGCTGGTCATCCTATGAGCCAGGAAATCGCAGTTATCGGCAGTCCGGACTTCACCACGGGCTTTCGGCTTGCGGGCGTCCGCAAGTTCGAGAACGTCCCGGACGAAGCGAAGGACGACGAACTCGACGAGGCCGTGACGCGGACGCTGGAGGACGAGGATGTCGGCATCATCGTGATGCACGAAGACGACCTCGACCACCTCTCGCGTAACGCCCGGCAGTCGGTCGAGCGCAGCATCGAGCCGACGCTCGTGACGCTCGGCGGCTCCGGCGGCGCGAGTGGCCTCCGTGACCAGATCAAGAGAGCAATCGGTATCGATCTGATGGACGAATAACCAAACATGAGTCAGGCAACACAAGATTCCGTTCGCGAGGACGGTGTCATCGCAAGCGTGAGTGGTCCGGTCGTGACCGCCCGTGGCCTCGACGCCCGCATGAACGACGTCGTCTACGTCGGCGACGAAGGGCTGATGGGCGAGGTCATCGAAATCGAGGGCGACCTCACGACTATTCAGGTGTACGAAGAGACCTCCGGCGTCGGTCCCGGCGAACCCGTCGAGAGTACGGGCGAACCGCTGACCGTCGACCTCGGTCCGGGGATGATGGACGCCATCTACGACGGCGTCCAGCGTCCGCTGGACGTGCTGGAGTCGAAGATGGACTCGGCGTTCCTCGACCGCGGTGTCGACGCGCCGGGCATCGACCTCGACGAGAAGTGGGAGTTCGAACCCACCGTCTCCGAGGGCGACGAGGTCGCCCCCGGCGACGTCGTCGGGACGGTCCCCGAGACCGTGACCATCGAGCACAAGGTCATGGTCCCGCCGGACTTCGGGGGCGGCGAGGTCGTCGCCGTCGAGGAAGGCGAGTTCTCCGTCACCGAGGCGGTCGTCGAACTCGACAGCGGCGAGGAGATTACGATGCACCAGGAGTGGCCGGTGCGTCAGGCTCGCCCCGCCGCGGAGAAGAAGACTCCGCGCGAACCGCTCGTCTCGGGGCAGCGCATCCTCGACGGCCTGTTCCCCATCGCGAAGGGTGGAACGGCAGCGATTCCGGGGCCGTTCGGCTCCGGGAAGACGGTCACGCAGCACCAGCTCGCCAAGTGGGCCGACGCGGACATCGTCGTCTACGTCGGCTGCGGCGAGCGCGGTAACGAAATGACCGAGGTTATCGAGGACTTCCCGGAACTCGACGACCCGAAGACGGGTAACCCGCTCATGGCTCGGACGTGCCTCATCGCGAACACGTCCAACATGCCCGTGGCGGCCCGCGAGTCCTGTATCTACACCGGCATCACCATCGCGGAGTACTACCGCGACATGGGATACGACGTTGCGCTCATGGCCGACTCCACCTCTCGGTGGGCAGAGGCCATGCGCGAGATTTCGTCGCGCCTCGAAGAGATGCCCGGCGAAGAGGGGTACCCCGCGTACCTCGCCGCGCGTCTCTCCGAGTTCTACGAGCGCGCCGGCTACTTCACGACCGTCAACGGCGAGGAAGGCTCCGTCTCCGTCATCGGCGCGGTTTCGCCGCCGGGCGGCGACTTCTCCGAGCCGGTCACGCAGAACACTCTGCGTATCGTCAAGACGTTCTGGGCGCTCGACGCGGACCTCGCAGAGCGTCGTCACTTCCCGGCCATCAACTGGAACGAGTCGTACTCGCTCTACCAAGAGCAGCTCGACCCGTGGTTCGTCGAGAACGTCGAGGACGACTGGGCCGAAGAGCGCCAGTGGGCCGTCGACGTGCTCGACGAGGAGAACGAACTGCAGGAAATCGTTCAGCTCGTCGGTAAGGACGCCCTCCCGGAGGACCAGCAGCTGACCCTCGAAATCGCTCGCTACCTCCGCGAGGCGTACCTCCAGCAGAACGCGTTCCACCCGACGGACACGTACTGCTCCCCCGAGAAGACGTACGGAATCCTCACCGCCATCCACGCGTTCAACGACGAGGCGTTCAAGGCGCTCGAAGCCGGCGTCCCCGTCGAAGAGATTCAGGCCATCGAGGCGGCTCCCCGGCTGAACCGCATCGGTGTGCAGGAAGACTGGGAGGCGTACATCGAGGACCTCAAAGCAGAAATCACCGAGCAGCTCCGCGAGCTGTACTGAGACCATGAAGGAATACCAGACTATCACCGAAATCAGCGGCCCGCTGGTGTTCGCCGAGGTCGACGAGCCGATCGGTTACGACGAAATCGTCGAAATCGAGACGCCCCAAGGCGAAACCAAGCGCGGACAGGTTCTCGAATCCTCCGAGGGCCTCGTCGCGATTCAGGTGTTCGAAGGCACGAGCGGTATCGACAGGAACGCGTCCGTCAGGTTCCTCGGCGAGACCCTCAAGATGCCCGTGACCGAGGACCTCCTCGGGCGCGTGCTCGACGGGTCCGGCCAGCCAATCGACGGTGGCCCCGAGATCGTCCCCGACGAGCGTCGGGACATCGTCGGCGCGGCAATCAACCCCTACTCCCGCGAGTACCCCGAGGAGTTCATCCAGACCGGCGTCTCCGCCATCGACGGCATGAACACCCTCGTCCGCGGTCAGAAGCTCCCGATCTTCTCCGCGTCGGGGCTTCCCCACAACGACCTCGCGCTCCAGATCGCCCGTCAGGCGACGGTGCCCGAGGACGAAGAAAGCGGCGAAGAGTCCGAGTTCGCAGTGGTCTTCGGCGCGATGGGTATCACGCAGGAAGAGGCGAACGAGTTCATGGAGGACTTCGAGCGCACGGGCGCACTCGAGCGCTCCGTCGTCTTCACGAACCTCGCGGACGACCCTGCAGTCGAGCGGACGGTCACGCCGCGTCTCGCGCTGACGACCGCCGAGTACCTCGCGTTCGACAAGGACTACCACGTCCTCGTCATCCTGACCGACATGACCAACTACTGCGAGGCGCTCCGCGAGATCGGTGCGGCTCGCGAAGAGGTCCCCGGTCGCCGTGGCTACCCGGGTTACATGTACACCGACCTTGCACAGCTCTACGAGCGTGCAGGTCGCATCCAGGGTCGCGACGGCTCTGTCACGCAGATTCCCATCCTCACGATGCCGGGTGACGACGACACGCACCCGATTCCGGACCTGACCGGCTACATCACCGAGGGTCAGATCTACATCGACCGCGACCTCAACTCGCAGGGCATCCGCCCGCCGATCAACCCGCTTCCGTCCCTGTCGCGTCTCATGGACGACGGTATCGGCGAGGGCCTCACCCGCGAGGACCACGCCGACGTGTCCGACCAGATGTACGCGGCGTACGCGGAGGGTGAAGACCTGCGCGACCTCGTGAACATCGTCGGTCGCGAGGCGCTGTCGGAGCGCGACAACAAGTACCTCGACTTCGCAGAGCGCTTCGAAGCCGAGTTCGTCAACCAGGGCTTCGACACGGACCGGTCCATCGAGGACACCCTCGACATCGGCTGGGACCTCCTGTCGACGCTTCCGAAGTCCGAGCTCAACCGTATCGACGAAGAGCTCATCGAGGACTACTACGAAGACGACGCCGAGTCGGTCGAAGCGGAAGCCTAGACCGCGGCGAACGCCCCGTTCGTCCCTCGGTTCGATTCTCCTCTTCTATTCGCGCCACTCGCCTCCCGAGCCGCGCGGCCGCGCGTCGCCCGCGAGAACTTCCTTACGTCTCGGCCACGACGACTCCGCATGGACGCCACCTCGTCTCCCACCCGCGTCCTCGCGGTCGTCGGTCCCGCCGTCGACCGGGAGCGACTCGTGGACGTGCTCTCGCCGCTTTCGGTGTCGGTCGCCCCCTCGGTCGACGCGGCCGGCCGGCGCGCCGAGGCCGAATCGGTCGACTGCGTCGTGCTCGGAACCGACCGCCTCGCCCACGTGAACGCGGTCCACGGTGCGCTCGCGGTCCCGCTGGTCGTCGTCGTCCCGCCCGACGGCGACCTCTCGGCGGCGACCGCCCGCGACGCGGGCGCGGCCGACGTGGTCCCGGTCGTCGACTCGAACCTCTTCGAACGGCTTCCAGAACGGGTCGAAAGCGCCGTCGCGTGGCGTCGCCGCGGCGCGGCGGCCGCGAGCAAGATTACGGAGGACCTGAAAGAACAGGCGATAGACGAGGCTCCGGTCGGTATCACCGTCGCGGACTGCTCGCTGCCCGACCGACCGCTCGTCTACGTCAACGAGGCGTTCGAGACGATGACCGGCTACTCGGCCGACGCGGCGCTGGGGCGAAACTGCCGATACCTTCAGGGACCGAACACCGACCCCGAGCGGGTCGCCGAACTCCGCCGCGCCATCGAGGCCGAAGAGTCGGCGTCGGTCGAACTGCTGAACTACCGCGCGAACGGCGAGACGTTCTGGAATCGGGTCGACGTCGCGCCGCTGAGCGGGTCGGACGGTGAGGTGACGCACTACGTCGGCTTCCAGACGGACATCACCGAGCGCGTGCGCGCAGAGGCGGCCGCCGAGCGGTACGCCGCTCGAGTCGACGAGGAGCGCGCGCGCCTCCAGACGCTCGTCGAGCACATCGAGGGGTTGTTGGCGGACGTGACGAGCGCGCTCGTCCGCGCCGAGAGCAGACAGGAACTCGAAGCGGCCGTCTGCGACCGCGTCACCGCCGCGGGGTCGTTCGACTGCGCGTGGGTCGGCCACTGCGACCTCTCGCCGGCGGTCATCGTTCCAAACGAGCGGGCCGGAACGGACACGGAGTTCCTCGACGGCCTCGAAATCAGTCGGTCGAATCCCGACGACCCCACGGCTCGCGCCGCGGAGACGCGGACCGTCCAGTCGGCGGACGTCGGCGACGGGAGCGTCTCCGCCGAGACGCTCGTCCCGTTCGGCTCCGTCATCGCGGTCCCGCTGGTCCACAGCGGGACGCTGTACGGCGTCCTGACGGTCTACACCGACGTCGCGGAACTCGACGACCAAGTCCGGGTGGTGTTCGGGACGCTCGGCAGGGCGGTCGGCGCGGCCATCGACGCCTTCGAGAGCCGGCGGTCCCTGCTGTCCGACGAGCGGCTCGAACTCGAACTCGAGGTGCGCGACGAGACCCAGCCGTTGGTCCGACTCGCCGTCGCGGGCGACTGCGAACTCTCGTATCGCGGTTCGGCCCAACACGACGACGGGACCGTGAGTCTGTTCGTCTCGACGCACCCCGCGACCGAGTTCGGGGAAGCCGACACCGACCTCGACGGCCTTCGAAGCGTCGACGTTCTCCCCCGCGGCGACGACGCGGAACTCTACGAGCTCACCTTCGACGACGGGTCGCTCCTTCACCTCGTCGCCGACGCGGGTGGGCGGCTCGTCGACCTCGAAGTAGACCGCCTCGGCTGTCGGCTCACGGTCATCATTTCCGACCGCGTGGCGGGCCGGGCGCTCCTCGACGACTTGCAGACGGTCGCGGCGAACGCCGAACTCCGCTCCGTCACGAATCGGTCGGAACCGCCGGAGGCGCGCCGCGAGTTCGTCGCGAGCGTCACCGACGACTTCACCGACCGACAGCAGTCGGCCCTCCAACTCGCCTACCTCGGCGGCTACTTCGAGTGGCCCCACGCCGTCACCGGCGAGGAACTCGCGGAGACGACGGGCGTCTCGCGGGCGACGTTCCACCAGCACCTGCACGCCGCGGAGCGCAAACTCATCTCCCGATTTTTCGACAGCAACCCATACTAGTCGGGCGGCTCCGGTTTTTTGACGGTCGCTCAACGGCTACCGCCTCCGGTGCGCCGACTTCAGCACCCGTGGCGACCTGCGGACTGAATCGCGGTCTCGACCTGCGGACGTGACACTTCCAAGCACGCCCGATTTCGCCCGGTCCGGCCGGCCAGACAGTAAAAGATTAACACCCCAGGCGAACAACCCCCGGCAACGATGGCCGAAGACGTCAAGCCGACCCGCAAGAACTTGATGGCGATCGAAGATCGCATCGAACTCTCCGAGCGGGGCCACGACACGCTCGAACAGAAGCGTGACGGGCTCATCATGGAGTTCATGGACATCCTCGACCAGGCCCAAGACGTGCGGGCCAACCTCAATCAGGACTACGAGCGCGCGCAGAACAAAATCAACATGGCCCGCGCCATGGAGGGCGACGTGGCGGTCCGCGGCGCGGCCTCCGCGCTGAAGGAGTACCCCGAAATCACGACGCAGTCGAAGAACATCATGGGCGTCGTCGTCCCGCAGATCGAGTCCTCGCGCGTCAAAAAGAGCCTCGACCAGCGCGGCTACGGACTCCTCGGCTCCTCGGCCCGCATCGACGAGGCCGCGGACGCCTACGAGGAACTCCTCGAATCCATCATCCTCGCGGCGGAAGTCGAAACGGCCATGAAGAAGATGCTCGAGGAAATCGAGACGACGAAGCGCCGCGTCAACGCGCTCGAATTCAAACTGCTCCCGGAGCTGTACGAGAACCAGGAGTACATCGAGCAGAAGCTCGAAGAACAGGAGCGCGAGGAGATTTTCCGCCTGAAGAAAATCAAGGCGAAGAAGGAAGAAGAAGAAAAAGAAGAACGCGCCGCGGAGAAGGCGGCGGCCGAAGCCGACGCGGACGCAGACGCGGAAGCGGCGACCGCAGACTGACGGGGCCGCCTGTCTTCTCTCGACTCCTCTCTCGGTCGGGTCTCCGACCGTTTTTCATCCTATCGGCGCGTAGAGCGTCTCATGTCTTGTCCCGACTGCGACGGCGACCTCGCCGTCTTCGCGGTGCCGGAACCGCTCGAATCCCACGCGCCCGAGGCGGCGCTGACCGTCGGGTTGTGCGCCGACTGTCTCCGACTGCACTCGACCGAGGCACCGCCGAGCGACGGTGCGTCGCGGCCGCTCGCGGGCGCGCTTCCCGACGGCGACGCGGGCGCGGCGGTCGCGCTCCTCGTCGGTATGCTCGACTCGCTCGCGCTCAACCGCGCCGGTATCGTCGACTGCGTCGAGTTCGCCGAGCGGTCCGGGACCGACGTGCACCTCACGCTCGACCGGCTCCAGCAGACGGCGACGGCCCCCCACTTCGACGTCGCTCGCCGGCAGCGCCAGTTGGACGCGTTTCTCTGAGTGCCGTCGCTCCGTGCCGTCGAACGCGTGGCGTGAAGACGCCGAGGAGGAGGTCGCTTAGACGCCGGTGGAGTACCGGAGGATGCCGGCGATGCCACCGAACGCGTCGTAGAGCTGTTCGCCTTTCTCGAAGTCGGTGCTGATAAACTTCGTCTCGGTGCCGCGCTGGTCTGCGAGGTCCATGAGCCACTCGATGACGTCCTCGCGGTCTTTCAGTTCGGCCTCCGAGCCGTCGTCGCACTCGTGGGTGGGCGTGTCGTGACGGTGGTCGACGAGCTCGTACTCCTCTTGGCCGCCACAGTCGTAGACGGCGATGTCCTTTCGGAGGTCCTCGGAGATGAGGAGGCGGTCGACTGACCCCATCACGAGGTTCTTGCGGGTCGCCTCGAACCCGTAGGTGGACTCGTTGCCGCGGTGGAGCTTCTCGAAGAACTCCTCCATCTGCTTTTTGTCCTTGATGACCTCTTGGTCGGCCAGCGCGTCCTGCCCGGCGTCGACGAGGTCGTAGAGGCCGGACTCGTCGGTGTAGGCCACGTCGAACTTCCCGACGACGAGGTCTTGCAGTTCGTGGTGGAGGTAGTCGCCGTCGAGGAACTCGTCTTTCGTCGGCGAAGGGCCGCCCACGAGGATGCCGTCCATGTCGTGGCGCTTGGGGACGAACAGGTCGTTGGCCATGCCGGCGACCTCCTGGTAGAAGTTGTCGATGGCTTCGAGGCGGAGGCGGGCGAAACGCTGGGCGGACTGACCTCCCTTTCGCTGCTTGCCGGGGACGAGCGACGAGGCGCTCTTGACCGGCTCGACGCGCTTGCCCTTGAGCCAGCCGACGTTGGCCTCGCGGCGGTCGAGGACGATGAGGCCGAACAGGCCCTTGTCCATGAGCATGTCTTCGAGCGGCCCGGTGAGGAAGTTCGAGTCGCAGTGGTACCGGAACGACTGAATCGGCTCCGGCGGGCTTTCGAGTACCTTGGTGACCATCGTCGTCTGGCCGCCGCCGGCGTCGACCGCGCCGGAGAACATCACGATGCCGTTGTCCGGCGGGAAGTTCCCGTAGTACCGGAGTCGGTCCTTGATGCTCGTCAGGGCGTCTTGGACGTTCGTTCGCGTCTGCTTCGATTTGATGTTAGACGCTTCGCTGTGCTCCGTGATGACGTGTTCGACCACGTCGGAAATCTGCTTGTCTTCGGGGATGTAGATGGTGACGAGCTGCGTTCCCGACCCTTCGTACTCTCGTAGGTCCTCGATGACCTTCTTGAATTCGTACTTTCGGCGGTCCTCGCTCGCCTCCTCGGCGTCGCTACTCATCACTCCACCTAGTCCCTCCAGCGGCTAAGTAACCTTTGACTGGGCACGTGCCGCGGTATCTCGACGCACGAGCGGCCGTCCGAACCGACGTGCGGAGACGAGCGCGGTCGGAGAACATTTATGTTGCTGTCACGGGTGGACTTCGACGTTGGAATTATGGCCCGGGTGTACGCAGTTGCCAGCGCGAAAGGCGGGGTTGGAAAGACGACGAGCACGGCCAACCTCGGGACGACGCTCGCGATGGCCGGTCACGACGTCGTCGTCGTCGACGGTGACCTCGGGATGCCGAACCTCGCCGGCGCGCTCGGCGTCGACCCCGACGGGGCGACGCTCCACGACGTGTTGACGGGCGAGGCGGCGGTCGAGACCGCCGTCTACGACGGACCGGCGGGACTCTCGGTGCTCCCCGGCTCGAACGCGCTCGAAGCGTTCGCGACGGCGAACGCCAAGGAGCTCGAACCGGTCATCTCGACGCTCGAAGCGAGCTACGACATCGTCATCATCGACACCGGTGCGGGGCTGAGCGACGACACGTTCGTCCCGCTGAAGCTCGCCGACGAGGTCATCCTGGTCTCCACGACGGAGCGCGAGGCGCTCGGTGACACGGAAAAGACCCGACAGCTCGCAGACCGCATCGGTGCCGACGTGGTCGGCGTCGTCCTCACGCGCGTCGACCAGTCGAAGCCGAACGCCGACGTGGTCGCTTCGCTCCTCGATACCGGCGTCATCGCCGTCGTCCCCGAGTCCCCGGCCATCCGCGAAGCGCTCAGCACGCGGGACCCGGTCGTCGTCCACTCGCCCGACAGCATCGCGACCGCGGGGTATCGCGCGCTCGCCGAGGCGCTCACCGGAACGCCGGTCCCGGTTCCGGGTCTGGACGACGAGACGGACGAAGCGGACGCGACTCCCGAACCGGCGGACGCCGCCGACCCGGAGCCCAACCCCGAACCTGCCCCCGACTCGGACTTCGTCGAGGACAGCGGTGACGGGGTCGACGACGGAGCCGGTCCGGCGGCGACCCCGGACCTCGATTCGGGTTCGGACTCCGTGGCCGACCCCGACGCCGCCGCAGTCGCGGACGAAGACCGGGCCACGGCGGACCCCGAACTCGAATCGGAGGCCGAACCGAACGTCGAAGCCGAACCCGAGGGAGAATCGACTGTCGAGACCGAACCGGAGGCGGAACCGAACGCCGAGACCGAACCGGAGCCAGCAGTCGATTCGGACACCGACGACGACCTCGCGGCGTTGATTCCGTTTTCCGCCAGCACCGCCGAGGAGCCGGACGACCCCGCGGAACCCGACCCTACCGATGGCGCGGACGCGTCCGAGTCCGCCGCAGACCCCGCCGTGGACTCCGCGGTCGACCCCGGCGACGACGCGCCGGCCGACCCGTTGGCCGCCGACGCGTCCGACGACCCGGTACTCGCGGACTCCGACCCGGTCGGCGACGAGGAGACCGACACCGACCCGCTGGCGGCTGACCTCGACGCGGTCACCCGCGGGACGCCGGCTGCTGACGAGGAGACGGTCGCCGTGGCCGACGACGAAGTCGTGTCGGACGTCGACGCCGACACCGACTCGGCGGACGCGGACCCGCTCGCGGAAGACACGGCCGCAGACGAGTCGCGCTCGGCGTCCTCGGCGTCGGTCGAGGGGGCGGACGCGCCCGGCGCGGACGAACCACTCGTCGCGGAGGCCGAACCGGATGCGGCCGAGGCCGAATCGGACGCCACTGAGGCCGACCCGGACGCCGACGACTCACCCGAAGACGACGAGGAGGGCGTCTACACCACCTCGCTCGTCGAGGAGGTCGAGTCGTTCGACGACGACGAGCGCGATGAGAAGAAAAAGGGGTTCCTCAGTCGCTTCCTCGGCTAAACGGGAAGGTCTTTTACTCGCGTCTGCGGAATGCCCTCTATGGCAGAATCCGAGTCCGTTCCCTTCTGGTGGATAGTCCTGTTTCTCGTTCTCGCGCTCGGCAGCGGAGCCGCCGTCGTCTTCTCGGTCGGCGGGTCGCTCATCTCCGGGGCCGTCGCGCTCCCGCTTTTCTTCTGAACCGCTCGAAAAACGCCGTCACCGAGACACCCGATTCGCCCGCGGTCACATCGACTCGGGCGCTTCCACGCCCACGATAGCGAGCGCGTTCGCCACCGCGTTCCGCGAGGCCTCCACGAGCGCGAGTCGGGCCGCGCCGACCTCCTCGTCGGCGTCGAGCACGGGACACTCGCGGTAGAAGGTGTTGAACACCTCTGCGAGTTCGCGGGCGAACGTCGCCACGGTGTGGGGTTCGAGGTCGTCGGCCGCGGTTTCGACGACCGCGGGGAACCGCGCGATGGTCGCCAGCAGGTCGCGCTCGGCGTCGGTCGTCAGCACGGCGGGGTCGGCCTCGCTCGCGTCGAGACCGGCGGTGGCCGCCTCGTCTGCGATGCCGCAACAGCGCGCGTGGACGTACTGGATGTACGGCGCGGACTGGGCCTCGAAGTTGAGCGCCTGGTCCCACTCGAAGGTGATGGTCTTCGTGGGCTGTTTGGAGACGATGTCGTAGCGGACCGCGCCGATGCCGACCTGCCGGGCGATGCGGTCGATGTCGGCCTCGTCGAGGTCGTCGTCGCGGGTGCGGCCTTCGAGGCGGGTCTCGACCTCGTCGCGGGCGCGGTCGATAGCCTCGTCGAGGAGGTCGTCGAGCATGACGCCCGTCCCCTTGCGGGTGGACATCGTCTCGCCGCCGGGGAGGTTGACCCACGAGTAGATGACGTTCTCCAGTTTGTCCACGTCGTTGCCGAGGATGTCGAGCGCGGCGCGGAGCTGGCCGGACTGGAGCTTGTGGTCCTCGCCGAGGACGGTCACGGCGCGGTCGTAGTTGTCGAACTTCCACTCGTGGTGGGCGAGGTCGCGCGTCGTGTACAGCGAGGTGTCGTCCGACCGGAGGAACACGAGGTTCTTCTCGAAGCCGTAGTCGTCGAGTTCGAGCTGCCACGCGTCCTCCTCGTAGACGGCGTGGTCGGTCTCCTTGAGGCGCTCCGCGAGGTCGCGGGTGCTCCCGTCGAACATGAACCGCGTCTCCTTGACGAACTCGTCGAACTCCGCGGGGAGGCGTTCGAGGCACTCGCGCATGCCGCCGAGCACCTGGTCGACCACGGTCTCGACGCGGGCGTACGTCTCCTCGTCGCCCTCCTCGATGCCCTGGAGGATTTCGGTGATTTCGGCTTCGGCCCGTTCGACCTCCTCGGGGTCGGCCTCTTCGAGGAAGGCGTTGCCCTTGCGGTAGTAGCGGACGAGGTCGTACTCGACGCGCTCGCGGGCGGGTTCGCTTTCGAGGTCGTCCTCGTCGAACGTCTCGTAGGCCCACGTGAAGACGGCCATCTGGCGGCCGGCGTCGTTCACGTAGTAGTGGCGGTCGACGTCGTTGCCGGCGAAGTCGAGCAGGTTGGCGACGGCGTCGCCGATGACCGGGTTGCGGGTGCGGCCGACGTGGACCGGTCCGGTCGGGTTCGCGCTCGTGTGCTCGACGACGACGCTGTCGCCGGTCGCGGGCAGGCGACCGTACGCCTCGTCGCTCGCGGCGGCGTCGAGAGTGTCGTCGTAGTAGGCGTCGGAGACGTGGAAGTTGACGTACGGCCCCTGCGTGTCGACCGCGGCGAGGTAGTCGTAGCCCTCGACGGAGAGTTCCTCGGCGATGTCGGCGGCGATTTTCGGCGGCGGCGCGCCGACGACCCCGGCGAGTCGGAAGGCGACGCTGGAGGCGAGCGTCGCGGGTACGTCCTCCGGCGGCTCCTCGACCCCGAGGTCGTCGGTGGGCAGGTCGAGCGACGAAAGCGCCGCAGAGAGCGCCGTCTCGACCTCCTCACGGAACTGTCTGAACATGTACGCGGATTCTCGATAGGCGGCTAAAGGCCTTTCCGAACCGTCCGGGCGACCGCGCCCCGCGCCGACCGGGGACGTTCGTTCCCCTCGGTTTTCGGGGTGGTCTTAGCGCCACCCGCGTGGATACCTTACTAGTAAGGTAGTAGTGGTATATCGCCCGGGGACGACGTTCAAACCACGGGGCGGCGACCCGCCGCTCTCACCACCCACCCATGAGTCAATGCAACCACTGCGATGCGTTCGTGTCGAACAACTTCGTCCGCGTCTTCGGTGACGAGGACGGCAACGTCTACGCGTGTCCCAGTTGCTCGGCGAACGCGGGTATCTCACAGGTCAGCTCCGAGCGGCGGGCGTCGTCGCTCTGAGGACGCCGTTCGGTCGTCGACCCGACGGATTCGGACGAATTCACGGATTCGGACGCGCGGAACCGCACCCGCGGTATCACTCCCTCGCTTCCCCACAGCGCCCCGTGTCGTACCCCACCGTTCCACGCGCCCCGGACCCGTTCGACGTCGCCCCAACTCGGCCCGACGTGCCCCGATTCGGTCCCGGTCCATCGCCCCCGGCCGCGGACCGCTACCCCGGCCGTGAGCCGCGCTCCACCGATTCCAACGGCTGACGCCCACTCGTCGAATCACGCGGTGCGGCCGCGCTTCCCCGGACCCATTCCTTCTCACCGCGGTAGACTGACCGACGGACTTACCCGTTCCCGATTGGAACTGTCGCGTATCTACGGCGGTTCCACCCCGCCCGCCAACTTTCTCATTTTTGGAACGCATTCCACTTACGATACGCTTATGGGGCGCGCGTTCGAAGCCGGGAGTATGTCAGAATCGGCAGTCGCCGCGGCGGTCGGGTACGACGAGTTGGCCACGCTCAAGCTCGTCGCGCTCGACGGCGGGCGCTCCGGCCCGGTCAAGCTCTCCTGTTCCGGCGTCGCGAATCGACTCGACGTGTCGAACCAGACGGCCTCTCGCCGGCTTCAACGCCTCGAAGAGGCCGACTTCATCGACCGCGAGGTCGTCTCCGACGGCCAGTGGATAACCATCACCGACGCGGGCGAGTCCGCGCTCAGACAGGAGTACGCCGACTACCGACGCATCTTCGAGACGCCCTCCGTGGTCGTCCTCGAGGGCCAAGTCACCGGCGGAATGGGCGAGGGTCGCCACTACATCTCGCTTTCGGGCTACATGAAGCAGTTCAAAGACCGACTCGGCTACGAGCCGTTCCCCGGCACGCTGAACGTCCGCCTCGACGACGACGCGGTCCGCGCCCGCGCCGGGATGACCGCCCTCGACGCGGTTCCCATCGACGGCTGGGAGGACGACGAGCGCACCTTCGGCCCGGCGACGTGCTACGCCGCCTCCGTCACGGTCGGCGGCGACTCCTACGAGCCGGTCCACATCATCGTCCCCGAGCGGACCCACCACGACGAGTCGCAACTGGAGATAATCGCGCCCGACAAGCTCCGCGACGAACTCGACCTCGACGACGGCGACGCGGTCACGGTCCGCGTCGAGGAGGCGGAGTACGAATGAGCCGAACCGCCGAGTCGACCGGCGACTTCGACGCCGTCTCGCGCGTCCTCGACGCCTTCCGCGCCGGCGAGCCGGTGCTCGTCCACGACTTCGACGACCGCGAGGGCGAGACCGACCTCGTCTACCCCGCGGGCGCGGTCGGTTCCGCCGACGTGGCCCGGATGCGCAACGACGCCGGCGGTCTCGTCTGCGTCGCCCTTCCGAACGACGTGTCGGAGTCCCTCGGTCTCCCGTTCATGGACGACGTGCTCGACCATCCGGCCGCGTCGTCTCACGACCTCGCGTACGACTCGCGGTCGTCGTTTTCCTTCACGGTGAACCACCGCGACTCGTTTACAGGCATCACCGACCGCGACCGCGCGATGACCATCTCTCGGCTCGCGCCCGTCGCCGAGGCCGCCCGCGCCGGCGAGTACGACGCCGACGACTTCGGCGGCGAGTTCCGCGCGCCCGGCCACGTCCACCTGCTCCGCGGCGCGCCGAACCTGCTTTCGGACCGCCAGGGCCACACCGAACTCGGCCTCGCCTTGGCCGACGAGGCGGGTATCTCGCCCGCGGTCGTCGTCTGCGAGATGCTCGACGACGAGACCGGCGCGGCGCTCCCGAAAGACGCCGCCCGCGACTACGCCGACCGACACGGCTTCGCCTTCGTCGACGGCGACGGCCTCATCGACGAACTCGTCTGAGCGACCGAGGGGTCGCCCGGATTCACCTTCTCACGCGCGCCCGTCGCGCCACGACCACGTCGGCTCCCACCCGAGCAGTCGCTTCGCCTTCTCGGTCGAGACGAGCGCTTCGTGGCCCGAAAGCGACTCTCGGGTCTCCGCGTCGGGGTAGACCTCGCTGGCGAGCGTCGCAGATTCGACGGTCGTCGAGGTGTCGGCGGCCGCGGCCCAGAACACCTCGTGGCCCGCGAAGTCTGCTTCGAGCGCCCGGCGGACGAGTCGCGCGGCGTCCTCTCTGCCGAGGTACGAAAACAGCGTGTTGCGCGCGGTGTGGAAGTGCCCGGCGTCCCGAAGTCCCGACAGCGAGCGGTCGGCCTCGGCGAACGTTTGTCTCCCCTCCTCCTCGCTCGGCATCCACGGAAATCGGAGGCTGGCGACCGTCTCGGGTGCGTCGGCGCGGCGGACGAACCCCGCGGCGGTCTGTTCTGCGACGTACTTCCCGAGGCCGTAGGGGTTCGAGGGCGTCGCGCGGTGGCTCTCGTCCACCGGGAGGAAGTCGATTCGAGCGGGGTCGGGTTCGAAGCTTCCGCCGATGGCGCTCATGCTGGAGGCGACGACCACGCGGTCGATGCCGAGCGCGGCGGCGACTTCGAGGACGACGTAGGTCGACTGGACGTTGCTCTCGAAGACGCGGTGGCCGGGGTCGTTCGTCGGCGTCGAGATGGTTCCGAGATGGACGACTGCGTCGGCGTCGACGTCGCTGAGCGCCGCGGTGAGGTCGCCCGGGTCGAGCGCGCTCACCCGGTAGTCGTGGTCCGCGAGCGACGACTCGCTGTGTCGCGAGAGGTTCGTGACGGTGTAGCCGCTCGCGCGGAGGTGGGCGACGACGGTCGGCCCGAGGTTCCCGGTCCCGCCCGTGACGGCGACGGATTCGAGGCTCATACCCCGTCATGGCGGCCCGCGGACAAAACCGCCGGGGGCGTGGTAGTCGGGTCGTCATGATTTTAGAGGGGGCCGCCGAAGGCCACTACATGGGATTTGACGAGATGGATGTCTCGACGATCTGGCAGAGTGGAGAGTACAAGGACTGGGAGGACGCGACGGTGCACGTCCTCACCCACGGTCTCCACTACGGGACGGGCGTCTTCGAGGGCGTTCGCGCCTACGACACCGACCGCGGCCCGGCCATCTTCCGCTGGGAGGAACACCTCGAACGGCTCTATCAGTCCGCGAAGCCCTACGACATGGAGATTCCGTACACGCGCGAGGAACTCACCGAGGCGACGCTGGAGGTCATCCGCCGCAACGACCTCGACGGCGGATACATCCGCCCCATCGCCTTCTACGGCTACGACTCGCTCGGCGTCAGCCCCAAGGACAACCCGACTGAGGTCGCCATCGCGGCGTGGCCGTGGGGGACCTACCTCGGCGAGGACGCGCTCGAAAACGGCGTCGACGTGATGGTCTCGTCGTGGCGCAAGCACGCCTCCAGCCAGATTCCGACGAACGCGAAGACGACCGGGCTCTACGTGAACTCCATGCTCGCGGGCGAGGAAGCCCGCCGCAACGGCTACGTCGAAGCCATCGTCCTGAACAAGGAGGGCAACGTCGCAGAGGGTCCCGGCGAGAACATCTTCATGGTCCGCGACGGGAAAATCTACACGCCCGGCCTCTCCCAGAGCATCCTCGACGGCATCACCCGCGACACCGTCATCACGCTCGCCCGCGAGCGCGGCTACGAGGTCGACGACAGCGCGACCATCAGCCGCGGCGAACTCAACACGGCCGACGAGCTGTTCTTCACCGGCAGCGCCGCCGAAGTGACTCCCATCCGCAAGGTCGACAACGTCGTCATCGGCGAGGGCACTCGCGGCCCGGTCACGGAGGAGCTGCAGTCCGCCTTCTTCGACCTCGTGGAGCGCCGCACCGACGACCACGAAGAGTGGTTCACCTACGTCGACGAGCAGTAGACGCCCGCGAAAACGAGCTCCCTTTTCACGTCACTGTACCGCCACGGCCCGATAGCGACGACCGCCGCCGCCGAATCCTTACTCGTTGCTGGGGACTCGCCCGTCGCCGGACTCTTCGGTCACTTCGATGTTGAACTCGTCCACGTGGTCCTGTTCTGCGAACCCGGCCGAGAGGACGCGCGTGAGGGCCTCTTCGACCTTCTCGCCGGTCTCTTCGATGTCTTCGGGGTCGACTTCCATCACGAACCCGGTGGTGATGTTCGGCGCGGTCGGCATGAAGACGATCACCTTGCCGTCTTTGGTCGTCTTCCCGGTCTTGAACGCGGTCATGCGGATGCCCGGCCACGTTTCGAGACGGACCGGCTTCTGGAGGTCTTCGGTACCAGTGAGCGCGGTTTCGACCGCGAGCTTAGAAGCGTTGTAGACGATTCGGACGAGCGGGACCTTGTTCATGGCGGCGTCGAGGCCGGATTCGAGCAGGCGGCCGGCCGTCGTCCGCATCAGGTAGCCGACCGAGAGGACTAACAGCAGGAAGATGATGATGGAGATGATAAATCCGAGCGCCTCCGAAAGCGGCGTCACCGTCCCGTCGGTGGAAAGAACTGTCGCAACGTACGGAATCGACGTGATTCCGTTATAAAAGAAGGCGAGGATGTACAGGATGACGATGAGCGGAACGAGGACCACGAGGCCGCTGGCGAAGTCGCGTCTCCACGAGGACATTGATATCGGGTACGTGAACCCGCGGGCATAAGGGGATTTCTAGTGCGGGACGGGGGCGTACCCGCACCCCATCGCTCTCTCAGACGCCGACGACCGCCCGGAGTGCGAACAGGGCGTTTTCCTTGCGCTCGCGGACCCGGCGGTAGAAGTACGAGACCCACTTGTCGCCGTAGGGCGCGTACTGCCACACCTCGACGCCGTCGGCGGCGAGGTCGCGCTGGGCGTCCTCGCGCACGCCCATGAGCATCTGTACCTCGTAGTCGCGGTCGTACTCCGCGCCGAGGTCGTGCGCGTAGGCTATCATCTCGGGGTCGTGGCTCCCGACGGCGATACCGCCGTCGTACTCCCGAAACAGGTACGCGAGGAGTTCCTTGTACGCCTCGTTCACCGCCGATTTCTGCTTGTGGGCGACCGCGGCCGGTTCGTCGTACGCGCCCTTGACGAGGCGGATCTTCCCCGGCACGTCGGCGAGGCGTTCGAGGTCGTCGGGCGTGCGCTTGAGGTTCGCCTGCACGCACAGTCCCATCCCGCCGTCGAACTCGCGGGCGAGCTCCTCGAAGGCGTCGAGGGTCACGTCGGTCGTCTCGTGGTCCTCCATGTCGCACCACAGGAAGACGCCGTGTTCGTCGGCCGCCTCGGCGATGCGCCGGTAGTTCTCCTCGAACACGTGGTCGCCCGCGTCGAGGCCGATTTGCGAGGGCTTGACCGACACGCAGGCGTCGATGCCGGTCGAGGCGATGTCCTCGACGAGGTCGACGTAGGCCGCCGCGTCCTCGTCCGCGGGGGCGCGCTCGGCGTAGTGCTCCCCGAGGAGGTTGAGGATGACCGCCACGCCGTCGTCGTTCATCCGTCGGGCGTGGTCGAGCGCTCCCGCCGCGGACTCTCCCGCGACGAACCTGCTCGCGATGGGCGGAATCATAATAAACGATTGCGACCGTCAGCTATTGAGGGTTATCATCGATTCGGACGCGAAATCGAACGACACCGTCGCCTCCCCCGGCGACGAACCGTCGGAACTTACAGTCCTCGCCGCCGACGGGTCGGTATGGTCGTCTCTCTCGTCGCCACCGCCTTCTGGGCGATGCTGCCCGCGTACGTGCCGAACAACGCCGCCGTCCTCGCGGGCGGCGGCCGCCCCATCGACGGCGGCCGAACGTGGGGCGGTCGGCGCGTCCTCGGGGACGGCAAGACGTGGCGCGGCACCGCCGCCGGGACGCTGGCCGGGACGCTCCTCGCCGTCGTCCTCAACGCCGCCGCGCCCGCGGCCTCGGGCGCGCTCGGCGTCTCGCTCCCGACGTTCCCGCTCGCCGCCGGGTTCGGACTCGCGCTCGGCGCGATGCTCGGTGACATCGGCGCGTCGTTCATCAAGCGTCGCTCGGGTCGCGAGCGCGGGGCCGCCTTCCCCGGCCTCGACCAACTCGACTTCGTCGTCGGCGCGCTCGCCCTCGCGTTCGTCGCCGCGCCCGGCTGGTTCGCGGCGACGTTCTCCCTGCCCGTGCTCGCGGTCGTGCTCGTGATGACGCCCGTGCTCCACGTCGTCACCAACGTCGGCGCGTACTTGCTGGGACTAAAAAACGAGCCGTGGTAATCCACGCGGTTACCGCTCACCCGAACCGTCCCGCTTAAGCGCCTCCCTGAACCCTCTCGAAACAAGATGGCGAACGCAGCACTCATCGAGGCGCTCCGAGCCGCCGACGCGGTCCAGTTCGGCGAGTTCGAGCTCTCCCACGGCGGCACGTCGAGCTACTACGTGGACAAGTACCTCTTCGAGACCGACCCCCGGTGTCTGAAGCTCATCGCCGAAGCGTTCGCAGAGCGCGTCGCGGACGACGACAAACTGGCCGGCGTCGCGCTCGGCGCGGTCCCGCTCGTGGCCGCCACCGCGGTCGAGACGAACAAGCCGTACGTCATCGCCCGCAAGAAGGCAAAGGAGTACGGGACGGCAAAGCGCATCGAGGGCGCGCTCGACGAGGGCGAGGAAGTCGTCGTCCTCGAAGACATCGCGACGACCGGCCAGAGCGCCGTCGACGCCGTGGAGGCGCTCCGCGAGGCCGGCGCAGTCGTCGACCGCGTCGTCGTCGTCGTGGACCGACAGGAGGGCGCGGCGGAGCTGCTGGCCGACCACGACATCGCACTGGAGTCGCTTCTCACCGCCGAGGACCTGCTGGCCGACGCCGACGGCTAATACACGCTTGTGACTAATTCACTCGGAATCGGTAATCGAAGTATTCATTTTTGTGCAAGTACGAAGCCGGAGGCATGAACAGAGCAGAGAAGGCCGCACTCCAGTTGCAGGCTGTCTCCGTGCTCCGGATGCTCAAAGAGACCCGGACGTACGACGAGCTGGCCGAGCTCACGGGACTGCCGGCCGGCGACCTCAACCGCTACGTCAACGGGCACGTCCTGCCCGGGGTCGAACGCGCCCGCGAGGTCGTCGAGGGCGTCGGCCGCGACGCGCTCGCAGACGAACTCGAAGCCCGCGTCAGATTCGACGACGAGGGCTACGTCGACAACTCCGGCGTCGTCTTCGACCAGTCGTTCCTCGACCTCGTCGCGCCCGTCGCGGCGAACGCGCTGGACCTCGAACGCCCCGACGTGATTCTGACCGCGGCGACCGACGGCATCACCCTCGGCGCGGCGATGGCGAGCTACTTCGGCGCGCGCCTCGCGTACGCGAAGAAGTCGAAAGAGACCGCCGTCGAGGACTTCATCGAATCCCGTCAGCGCCTCGCGTCCGGCATCGAACTCACCTACTACCTCCCCGCCAGCGCCATCGACGACGGCGAGCGCGTCCTCGTCGTCGACGACCTCATCCGCTCGGGCGAGACCCAGGAACTCCTCTTGGACATCGCGCTGCAGGCCGACGCGGACATCGCCGGCGTCTTCGCGCTCATCGCCGTCGGCGACGAGGGGACGAACCGCGCCCGCGAACTCACCGACGCGCCCGTCGGCGCGCTGAGCAGTTTCGACTGACGGCTCAGGGACCCGCCGAAAAACTGTTCTGAACTGCTCAGTTCAATCACAGGTGACGTAGAAATAGGCACTTATGTGCCGTTCTCTCACGCTGAATGGGCTGCTTAACTCACGTTCGTGGATAATTCTGCCCGGGAGGATGGTAATGCTTATGTGTGGAATCCGGGGTATGCTTAGTCGTGCATCATGGGGCTCTCTGAAACCCTCGCAAACTACTTCGACGTGCATAAACACGGGTCCACGGTCAGGACCGAGATTCTCGCGGGCATCACGACGTTCCTCACGATGTCGTACATCGTCGTGGTCAACCCGTCGCTTCTCACAGACCAACCGTACATCGAGGGCGTCGACGGCATCGCCATCGCCGGGTACACGCCGGGCGAGGTCCAGTCCATGCTCGCTGTCGTCACCATCCTCGCGGCCGCCATCGCGACCACGGTCATGGCGTTCTACGCCAACCGACCCTTCGCGCAAGCGCCGGGCCTCGGCCTGAACGCCTTCTTCGCGTTCACCGTCGTCGGGGCGCTGGGCGTCCCGTGGCAGACGGCGCTCGCGGCCGTCTTCATCGAGGGGCTCATCTTCATCGCGCTCACCGCCGTCGGCGCGCGGGAAGCCATCATCAAGGTGTTCCCCGAACCGGTCAAGATGGCCGTCGGCACCGGTATCGGGCTGTTCTTAGCGATTATCGGGTTGCAGGCGATGGGCATCGTCGTCAACGACAACTCGACGCTCGTCACGATGGGGAACCTCGCGTCGAACCCCATCGCCATCGTCTCCATCGTCGGCCTGTTCTTCACGTTCGCCCTCTACGCGGCGAACGTCCCCGGTTCTATCATCATCGGCATCGTCGGCACGTCGCTTCTCGGCTGGGGCCTCACCGCCTCGGGCGTCGTCTCGGCCGAGGCCGGCCTCGTCGCCAACTCCTCGGCGGCCACTTACGACATCACGCCGCTGGCCGGCGCGTTCATCTCCGGCTTCGGCAACGTCGAAGCGTTCAGCTTCGCCCTCATCGTCATCACGTTCTTCTTCGTCGACTTCTTCGACACCGCCGGCACGCTCGTCGGCGTCGGGCAGGCCGGGGGCTTCCTCAACGACGACGGTGACCTCCCCGACATCGACAAGCCCCTCATGGCCGACGCGGTCGGCACCACCGCGGGCGCGATGCTCGGCACCTCGACGGTCACGACCTACATCGAATCCGCCACCGGCGTCGAAGAGGGCGGCCGAACGGGCCTCACCGCGCTCGTCGTCGCCCTCCTGTTCCTCGGCTCGCTCGCCATCGTCCCGCTCGCGACGGCTATCCCGCAGTACGCCTCCCACATCGCGCTCGTCGTCATCGGCGTCGTCATGCTCCGCAACGTCGTCGACATCGAGTGGGACGACCTGACGTTCACCATCCCCGCCGGCATGACCATCCTCGTCATGCCCTTCACGTACTCCATCGCGTACGGCATCGCGGCGGGCATCGTCTCGTACCCGCTCGTGAAGGTCGCCGCCGGCGAGTACGACGATGTCAGCGCCGGCCAGTGGGCGCTCGCGGTCGCGTTCGTCCTCTACTTCGTCGTCCGCACCTCGGGGATGCTCCAGGCGCAGGTCTGACCGCGCCGACGACTCTCTCGTCGCGCTGATTTTCTCACGACCTAATCGGATTCATAAAGTATTGAACAACCCCGGTGCTAACCCACTCCGTATGAATATTCCCAACGAACGGCTCGCCCTCCGCGGAGCCGTGTTCCTCCTCATTATCGGCCTTCTCGCTCCTTCGGCCGTCTCTGCCGTGAGTACGACCCCGGGCAGCAGACGAGCCTCCAACCGGGAACCGTCACCAGCCCCGCCAACGGGTCGACGATTGTGAGCGTCCAAGGCTACACTTTCCAGGGCAACACGAACCCGAAGAAACCCGCTCGGGTCGTCTCGGTCGGTGAGCGCGGGAGCCTCCAGTGGACGTACGACGACTCGGTCAACGGGAACGCGTGGTTCTTCGACGTCGACCCGCTCCCGAACGGGAACCTGCTCGTCTCGTCGCCGCGCGGGACCGACACCGTCGTCTTCGAACTCGACCCGGACACCCGCGAACGCGTCTGGGAACAGCGCTTCGACATGGAGGACACCCACGACGTTGACGCCTTCGGCGAGGACGAACTCCTCATCGCCAACATGCGCGAGTGGAACGACTCCGCCGGCGTCAGCGAGGACCGAATCGTGGTGTACAACCGGACGACCGACGAAATAACGTGGGAGTGGTACTTCAAGAACCACTTCCCAGCCGACACCGACGGCGGCTACAACGCCGACTGGAGCCACGTCAACGACGTGGACTACATCGGCGACGGTCGGCTCCTGTTGTCGCCGCGAAACTTCGACCAGGCAATCGTCGTCGACATGGAGTCGAAAGACATCGTCGAGCGCCTCGGCACCGACGACGACTACGACGTGCTCAACGAACAGCACAATCCCGACTGGCTGGTCAGCGAGAACGGCACCCCGACCATGCTCGTCGCCGACAGCGGGAACAACCGCGTCGTCGAGTACGCGAAAGAAGACGGCGAGTGGGTCCGGACGTGGTCCGTCGGAAAGAACACGCTCAACTGGCCGCGCGACGCCGACCGCCTCCCCAACGGCAACACGCTCATCGTCGACACGCTCAACCACCGAGTGATAGAGGTCACGCCGACCGGCGAGGTCGTCTGGGAGTACTACGCGACGTGGGGGCCGTACGACGCCGAGCGCGTCGCCCACGGCGACGAGTCCTCGGGGCCGACGATTCGGGACCTGAACGCCAGCGGTTCGTACCCCATCACCGGGAGCGCGAACATCACCGCGGGCGGAGACGGGAGCGTCGGCTTCGTCTCGCGGGTTCAGTCGACGTTCGCCGGGACGCCGCTCGAAGAGCCGATGAGCGGGCTTTCGACGCGACTGTCGCACGTCCTGCCGTGGCTCCGCCCGGTGTGGATGACGCCGTGGGACCTGTTTTGGGCGGCGTGCGCGGTCGGCGTCGGGATCACCGCGACCGCCGGCGAACTGTATCTGATGCGTCAGCGACTACTCGACGCGGTCCGCGGGCTGTTCGGGAGATAACGCTGACCCCGCGGCCGACCCCGCGGCGCGCCTTTCGGGGTCGTGTGGTTCGATTGCAGAAGACCATGGCACTCATTAGCCGCGGCTCCATACCCCAGGCTGATGTCCGACCTCATCCTCTACGAACTGCAAGGCTGTCCGTACTGCGCGAAGGTGAAGGACAAACTCTCCGACCTCGACCTCGAATACGAGTCGCGGATGGTCCCCAGCGCTCACGCCGAGCGCGAGGAAGTCGAAGAGGTAAGCGGCCAGACCGGCGTCCCCGTCCTCGTCGACGAGGAACACGGCGTCGAGGGGATGCCCGAGAGCGACGATATCGTCGACTACCTCGAAGAGACCTACGGCTCGGCGGCGTAAGCGCGACCGTCACTGATTTTTCCGCCGGCAGTACAGCTCGCCGCGCACCCCGCGACGATTAGCTCTCGGCGGGGTCGCGGGTCCGCTCGCGAATCAGGTCGCGAATCTCGTCGGGGTCGTCGATGGCGGCGAGTTCCTCACAGCTGACGATGCCGGTGCCGTCGACCGACTCGCGCTTCTGCTGTTCCTCGACGAAGTAGACGGAGCGCGTCCGCGTGATTTCGCCGAGCGACGACATGATTTGGGCGCGCTTCTCGGCACTTCGAGTGAACGGCGAGTGTCCGGTGAGGACGTTCGTCTCCTTTTTCCGCCCGGCGTCTTCGCTGACGGCCTTGAACGGCGCGCGGGCGGTCGGATGGACGGTGAAGCCGGCGCGCGTCAGCACCGACAGGACGTGTTCGTCGTCGGGGTCCACGTCGGGGTCGTCGGGCGTCGGCTCGGCGTCGCGCACGTCTTCCGCGCCCGTGAGCACGTCGACCGGGTTCGAGAAGGGGCGGTCGAACAGCTCTTCGAGGTGAATCGCCACTTCGATGCTCGCGTTCATGCCGTTTTCGTACTTCGAGACGGTGCGCCGCGAGACGCCGAGTTCGGTCGCGAGCTGCCCGAGGCTCCATCCGCGCTCCTGCCGCTCTTCGGCGAGCACGTCGCCGTCGAGGCTCACGTACAGTCCGCCGGGGGCGGCGTAGATGAGCGGGGGAACCTCCTCGACGAACAGGTCCATGGCGGTGTCGGGGTTCAACACCGGCACGCCGTGGCGGAAGTAGACGACGCCGGGTTTGAGGTCCTCGTCTCGGGTTCGAAGCCCGACGACCAACGGCGTGGCGTCGAGATACGAGCCGAGGCGTCGCATCTCCGAGCCGGTGACGCCGTCGAACGCGTCGATGTTCCCAAGTATCTTGAGGAGCAACAGGTCCTCGCCCCTCCGAGCGGCGAGGTCGAAGCTCTTCGGCCGGATGGCGATGCGGTCGCTCACGACGAAGCCCGCGTCTTGGAGCATCGCGGCGACATTACCAACCAGCGCTGACCGGGACATAGGGGGCAATAAGCGATTCGGCCCATAAAGCGTTTTCCCCGATACCGCCGCCCTCGCCGTGGTATCTCCCTTCTCGATGCCGCATTTATATAGCCATAATCGACCCGAAAGGCGTTACTGCGCCGTCCGGCAATCTCCGCGTATGACCGTCATCGGCCTCGACGACACCGACTCCCGCACCCTCGGGATGTGTACGACCTATCTGGCGACGCTCGTCGCCGAGGCCGTCGAGGCGCGCGGCGGGACCGTCGAGCGGCGACTCCTCGTCCGGCTGAACCCGGCGGTCGAGCACAAGACCCGCGGGAACGCGGCGCTGGCGATTCACACCGACCTCCCCGCGGGCGCGGCGTTCGACCTCGCCCGCGAGGAACTCGACCGCTGGGCCGTCCTCGACGACGACCGGACCAGCCCGGGTGTCGTCGTCGCGCCGGGGTCTCCCGACACGGTTTCGACCGCCGTCGCCGACTTCGCCCGCGACGCCGTCCGCGACTTCCACGACCTCGACGACGCGGTCGCCCTCGCGGAGCGTTCCGGCTTCTTGACCGAGGGGTGGCACGGCGGCCGGGGCCGTATCGGCGCGCTCGCGGCCGTCGGCGCGTGGGCCGCCTTCGACGAGTGGACCTACGAACACATCTCTTACCGCGAGTTTCACCGCTGCGGGACGCCCCGCGAGGTCGACGTCGACTCCGTCTTCGACGCCGCCGACGCGGCGTATCCCGACGCGTGGGACACCGTGGACCGCGAGGAGGGCGAAGGCGTCTGCGTGCCGAACGCGCCGGGACCGATTCTCCACGGCATCCGCGGCGACGACGCCGACACCGTCCGCGAGGTCGCCGCCGCCATCGACTCCGAACCCGTCGACCGCTCGGCGACGTTTCGCACGAATCAGGGGACCGACGCGCACCTCCGGGACGGCGTCGTCTCGGACCTCCGCGACGGCCGCGCCTACCGCGTCGCCGGCACCGTCGCCTCCGACCCGGAGACTCGACGGGGTGGCCACGTCTTTTTCGACCTCGAAGCCGGCGACGCGGTGGTCGCTGTCGCCGCCTTCGAACCGACGAAACGCTTCCGAAACCGGGTGCGGGCGCTCCGCGTCGGCGACGCGATCACCGCCTGCGGCGAGGTCGGAGACGGCACGCTCAAACTGGAGAAGTTCGCGGTCCGCGACCTCGTGCGGACGGAGCCCGCGACGCCCGTCTGTCCCGACTGCGGGCGGACGATGAAAAGCGCGGGACGGAATCAGGGCTACCGGTGCCGCGACTGCGGGACCGACGCACCCGGCAAAGTCGAGCGGGCGGTCGACCGCGACCTCGAACCCGGCTGGTACGAGGTGCCGCCGTGCGCCCGCCGACACATCGCTAAGCCGCTCGTTCGCGGCGGCTTCGACGCGGCGACGCACCCGGAGCGCTGAGGTCGCGGCTCGCGTGTTCGGCGCTCAGTCCTGAACCACCAGCACGTTCGTGTTCTCGCGGCGGTCGACGAACGACTCCCCGGCGGGCGGTTTCACGTCCACGACGAGCGTTCCGTCCTCGCGGTTCGCGCCGAGTTCGGCGTCGACGTTGACAGTCGCAGACCCGCCGTCATCGCTTTTCGCCGTCGCCACGCCGTCGATTTCGGCGGTCCCCGATTTCACGATGACTGTCGCACCCTCCACGGGGTTCCCCTCGTGGTCGACGACGGTGAAGTCCAGCGCCTGTTCGCCGGGGCCGACCACGTCCGGCGTCGGCTTCACGTCGAGTTCCGAGGTGGCGAGCCCCTGCACCCCGGAGAGCATGTTGAGCATGACGCTCATGCTGGCGACGCCGACGACGAGAGCGACGACGAGACGAACTGGCAGTCCTTCGATAGCGCGCGTGTCTGACCGGAACATATCGAGCATGGACCGTCTGGCCGCGGGTTCGTATATAAATCCTCGTCCGGGGGTTCAAGTCGCATCGCGCGGCCAGTCCGTGCCATGCACACTATCGGCCGCAAGTCGGACGAGGAAGGCCCGGCCTGTCGACTCGGATGCTACCGCGCCCGCGACGGGAGCGACGGCGCGACCGTCGGCCTCGACGTGAACCGTCCGCACGCGGCCGTCGTCGTCGGCAAGCGCGGCAGCGGGAAGTCCCACACGCTCGGCGTCATGGCCGAAGGACTGGCACGCGCTGCGGGCGTCGCGCCGGTCGTCATCGACCCGATGGGCGTCTTCTGTGGCCTCACCGAGTCGCCGATAGACGCGACGGTTCACGACTCGCCGCGCGTCCGCGCCGACGCGCTCCCGCCGAGCGCGTGGCCGGAGCTGCTCGGTCTCGACCCGACCGCGCCCGCGGGGTCGCTCGTCTGGCGACTCGCGGCCGAGGAAGACTCGTTGGTGGCGATGCGCGGGGCGGTCGACGACGACGACGCCGCCCCCGAGACGCGCAGAGCCGCGGCGAACCACCTCGCGTTGGCCGACTCGTGGGACGTGTTTCACCCCGAGGGACTCGACCCGCGGTCGCTCTGCGGCTCCTCACCCGACGTGCTCGACCTCTCGGGACTGGAGGCGACCCCCGCGAGCGCCGTGGTTCGCGTCGTCGCCCGCGGCCTCTACGACGCCCGCGTCGCGGGCTCGGTCCCCCGAATCCCGTGGCTGCTTCTCGACGAGGCCCACGCGTTCGCCGGCGGGCTCGCAGACCCCGCGCTTCGAACCCTTCTCACGCGCGGGCGAGCCCCCGGCGTCGGCGTCGTCCTCGCGACCCAGCGCCCCTCGGCGCTCCCCGAGGTCGCGGTCTCGCAGGCCGACCTCCGGGTCGTCCACCGACTCACCGCCGGCCCCGACGTGTCGGCGATGGCCGCCGCCGACCCGACGTACTTCGACGAGTCGCTCCGCGCTCGGCTCCCGCGGGAACGCGGCTGTGCGCTCGTCGTCGACGACACCACGGAGACCGTCCACGACGTTCGGGTTCGCCCCCGTGAGACGCCCGACGGCGGCGCGACGCCGCGGGCGGTTTCCGAGCCTGGCAGTTCCGAAACCATAGAGTAGCCTCCCCGGAGTACTGCCGTATGGACCGCTCGGAACTGGCGTTGGTCGCCCTCGGCGGGTTCGCCGGCGCGACGCTTCGCTACGCCGTCTCCGTCGCGATTCCCGGCGCGGGCGGCACGCTCGCGGTGAACGTCCTCGGGAGCTTCGCCCTCGGGACGTTCATCACGTCGGTCTCCTCCCACCGGGCGCAGTTGTTCTTCGGAACCGGGCTGCTCTCGTCGTTCACGACGTACAGCACGTTCGCCGTCCAGACCGCGTCGCTGTCGCCGGTGGGCGGCGCGCTCAACGTCGGCGCGAACTACGCGCTCGGCTTCGCCGCCGCCGCGCTCGGCCTCACGTTCGGGGGGCGGCGGTGACTCCCTCGCTGCTCTCGGCCGTCCTCGTCGGCGTCGGCGGGATGGGTGGCGCAGTCGCCCGGCACACCGTCGACCAGCGAGTCGTCGGCAAGTGGAGCACCGTCACCGTCAACGTCCTCGGGAGCGTCGCGCTGGGATTCATCGTCACTGCGTCCGTCGGCGACGCGGCCGCGACGCTCGCCGGAACCGGCTTCTGCGGGGCCTTCACGACCTTTTCGTCGTTTGCGGTCGGCGTCGCGGAACTCGCAGAGGCGGGCGATTACGACACGGCCGCTCGGTACGCCTTCGGGACGTTGGTGGCGGCGTTGGTCGGCGTGGCGATTGGTGGGGCGATGGGCGGGTTGGTTGGCTGACTGCGGAGCGCGGCGGTAGGTGGGTAATTCGTCGAAACGTACGCCCGAGGCGGGAGTTCACCGAACAGCGTGAGGTGAACTCAGGAACTCCCGTGAGTGAACGACGTGAACGAGCGGGTGTGACGGGATTTGAACCTCGGTCGCTTTGCTCACTCCGTTCGCGTCGCTCCCTGATTCAAATCCCTCCGTCTGGCGGTTACAGCACGTAGGGGCCGCGACGCGACAAGACGCGTCGCTTGGCTTGTAACGTTCGGAAAAGCGCCCGAGGCGGGATTTGAACCGTGCCGACGTCGCTCGTTTCTCTCGCTCGTCGTCGGGTTCAATCCCTTTTGGGGTATTCACGAGAATTACGGCCGCGCCGAGACGAGACTCGGCGCTCAGCGAGTAATTCATCGAAAAGTACGCCCGAGGCGGGATTTGAACCCGCGTCACGACCGTGACAGGGTCGTATGATGGGCCACTACACCACCCGGGCTTACTGAAGTGAGTTTGCGGTACGGAGAGCGCCCGAGGCGGGATTTGAACCCGCGTCACGACCGTGACAGGGTCGTATGATGGGCCACTACACCACCCGGGCCCTCCGTCTGCACTCATCCGTAGCCGAGGTTTATAGATAAGACTTACCATCTGGGCTGCCCTTGGCCCGCGGTACCGCGATTCTCGCCCCGAAGACATTTATATCGTGACACCCCATGCCAACGTGTGACGATTCGCGCATCTCCGGTGCGTGACTGCCGATAGCGTCGCCTCTCTTCGACGCAGTTGGCAAGGGTTAAATGGGTGCGTCCCAAAATCAGCCGTAGTATCCCGTGACAGCTTCTTCCAGCACCCAGCAGCACCATACATGGTAGACGTAAGCCAACACAAACTGGTTCCGGAACACACGAAACTCGACGACGAGGCCGTCGAGGACGTGTTACAGGAGTACAACGTCGAGAAGACGAATCTCCCGAAGATCAAGCTGAAGGACCCGGCGCTCCCCGAGGACGCAGAGCCCGGCGACGTCATCAAGATCGTTCGGAACTCTCGAACGACAGACAAAGCAGTCGTATACCGACTGGTGATTGAATGAACCGACAAGCGCGACGCGAGGTCTCTCGCAAGTACTTCTCCGAAGAACGGCTCGCTGAACACCACTTCCGCTCGTTTAACGCGTTCCTCGAACGCGGCATGATGGACGTCGTCGAAGAGAAGGCGACCATCGAAACGGACATCGGCGACAAGGAGGGCGAGGAACCCGTCTACGTCGAGCTCGGTGGCGTCCGCGTGGAGACGCCCCGCGTCCGCGAGGCCGACGGCTCCGAGGAACTGCTCTTCCCGCAGGAAGCGCGCCTGCGCAACATCACCTACTCCGCCCCCGTGTTCATGGAGATGTCCATCGTCCGCGGCGGCGAGGAAGAAGAGGAGGTCGTCGTCGACACCGCCGAGACGAAGGTCGGCCGGATGCCCATCATGGTCGGCTCCTCGAAGTGCAACATCGCGGAGCTCTCCGACGAGGACCTCGTCGAAATCGGCGAGGACCCCGTCGACCCCGGCGGCTACTTCATCGTCAACGGCTCCGAGCGCGTGCTCATGACCTCGGAGGACCTGGCGCCGAACAAGATTCTCGCCGAGTACGACACGAAGTACGGCGACGAGATTCAGGTCGCGAAGACGTTCAGCCAGCGCCGCGGCTACCGCGCGCTCGTGCTCTGTGAACGCAACCGCGAGGGGCTCCTCGAAGTCTCGTTCCCCTCGGTTTCGGGGAGCGTCAACTTCGTGACGCTCGTCCGCGCGCTCGGTCTCGAATCCGACGAGGAAATCGTCCACCGCGTCTCCGACGACCCGGAGATTGTGAAGTTCATGCTCGAGAACCTCGAGGAGGCCGAGGTGCAGACCCAAGAGCAGGCCATCGAGGCGCTCGGCAAGCGCGTCGCCGGCGGCCAGGGCAAGAACTACCAGCTCAAGCGCGCCAACTACGTCATCGACCGCTACCTGCTTCCGCACCTCCACGAGGAGGGCGCGGAAGAAGAGGAAGTGCGCATGAACAAGGCGTACTACCTCTGTCGCATGGCCGAGGCGTGTTTCGAACTCGCGCTCCAGCGCCGCGACTCCGACGACAAGGACCACTACGCCAACAAGCGCCTGAAGGTCTCCGGCGACCTCATGAAGGACCTCTTCCGGACGGCGCTCAACAAGCTGGCGCGCGACGTGAAGTACCAGCTCGAACGCGCTAACATGCGGAACCGGAACCTGACGGTCAACACCGTCGTCCGGTCCGACGTGCTCACCGAGCGGCTCGAACACCCCATCGCGACGGGCAACTGGGTCGGCGGCCGCTCCGGCGTCTCCCAGCTCGTCGACCGCACCGACTACATGGGTGTGCTGTCGCATCTGCGTCGCCTTCGCAGTCCGCTGTCGCGGTCGCAGCCGCACTTCGAGGCGCGCGACCTGCACGCGACCCAGTGGGGTCGCATCTGTCCCTCCGAGACCCCCGAGGGACCGAACTGCGGGCTGGTGAAGAACTTCGCGCAGGCGATGGAGCTCTCCCAGAACGTCGAAGACGAACAGTCGCTGAAACGAGAACTCGCGTCGATGGGTGTCGAGGGTATCCCCGGCATCGACAGCGTCGACGCCGCACCCGCGGACGACTAACATGGCTCAGGCACAGCGAGAAGCGAAAGTATACGTCAACGGTAGTCTCGTCGGGACCCACCCGGACCCCAACCAACTCGCGGCACAGATTCGAGAGGCGCGCCGCCGCGGCGACGTGAGCCAGATGGTGAACGTCTCCGTCAAAGAGCGCACCCGCGAAGTCATCATCAACGCCGACGCGGGCCGCGCCCGCCGTCCGCTCATCGTCGTCGAAGACGGCGAGCCGCTCCTCGACGACGACCACGTCGAGGCGCTCGACAACGACGAACTCGACTTCGACGACCTCGTCGAGCGCGGGCTCGTCGAGTTCATCGACGCCGAGGAGGAAGAGGACATCTACGTCGCGGTCGACGAGGACGAACTCAACGAGGACCACACGCACCTCGAAATCGACCCGCAGCTCATCTTCGGCATCGGTGCCGGGATGATTCCGTACCCGGAACACAACGCCTCGCCCCGCATTACGATGGGGGCAGGGATGATGAAGCAGTCGCTGGGGCTGCCCGCGGCGAACTACCGCATCCGCCCGGACACCCGCCAGCACCTCATGCACTACCCGCAGCTCTCGATGGTCAAAACGCAGACCACGGAGCAAATCGGGTTCGACGAGCGACCCGCGGCCCAGAACTTCGTCGTGGCCGTCATGTCCTACGAGGGCTTCAACATCGAGGACGCGCTCGTCATGAACAAGGGCTCGGTCGAACGTGCCCTCGCCCGCTCGCACTTCTTCCGCACCTACGAGGGCGAAGAGCGCCGCTACCCCGGCGGTCAGGAAGACCGCTTCGAGATTCCGTCGCAGGACGTGCGCGGCGCGCGCGGCGAAGACGCGTACTCGCACCTCGACGAGGACGGCCTCGTCAACCCCGAGACGGTCGTCGACGAGAACTCCGTGCTGCTCGGCAAGACCTCGCCGCCGCGGTTCCTCGAAGAACCCGACGACATGGCGGGACTCTCGCCGCAGAAGCGCCGCGAGACCTCCGTCACGATGCGCTCGGGCGAATCCGGCGTCGTGGACACGGTCACGCTCATGGAGGGCGAAGACGGTTCGAAGCTCGCCAAGGTGTCCGTCCGCGACCAGCGCGTTCCGGAACTCGGCGACAAGTTCGCGTCCCGGCACGGACAGAAGGGCGTCGTGGGCCACCTGGCTCCCCAGGAGGACATGCCCTTCACCGCCGACGGCGTCGTGCCCGACCTCGTGCTCAACCCGCACGCCCTGCCGTCGCGCATGACGGTCGGCCACGTGCTGGAGATGCTCGGCGGTAAGGTCGGTGCGCTCGAAGGTCGCCGCGTCGACGGCACCGCCTTCCAGGGCGAAAACGAAGAGGAACTCCGCTCGGCGCTCGAAGAGCGCGGCTTCATGTCCTCCGGCAAGGAGGTCATGTACTCCGGCGTCACCGGCGAGAAGATCGAGGCCGAAATCTTCGTCGGCATCATCTTCTACCACAAGCTGTACCACATGGTGAGCAACAAGCTGCACGCCCGCTCGCGCGGTCCCGTGCAGGTGCTCACCCGCCAGCCGACGGAGGGTCGCGCCCGCGAGGGTGGCCTCCGTCTCGGGGAGATGGAGCGCGACACCGTCATCGGCCACGGGGCCGCGATGGTGCTTCAGGAGCGCCTGCTCGACTCCTCCGACAAGGAGAAGGTCTACATCTCCGCCGACACCGGCATGGTCGCCGTCGAGGACCGCGACCAGCGCCGCATCTACGACCCGGTCACCGGCGACGAGGACAACATCCACGAAATCGAGATCAGCTACGCGTTCAAGCTGCTTCTCGACGAGATGGTCGCGCTCGGCGTCCGCCCGCGAATCGAACTGAAGGACGCGGTCTAACCACTCATGTCAATGCAGACACCCAAAGAAATCGGCAGCATCCAGTTCGGGTTGATGGACCCGGAGACGTACCGAGACATGTCCGCGACGAAGGTCATCACCGCGGACACCTACGACGACGACGGCTACCCAATCGACATGGGTCTCATGGACCCGCGGCTGGGCGTCATCGACCCCGGGCTGCAATGCCGCACCTGCGGCCAGCACTCCGGGTCGTGTAACGGGCACTTCGGCCACATCGAACTGGCCGCGCCCGTCATCCACGTCGGCTTCACGAAGCTCATCCGTCGCCTGCTCCGCTCGACGTGTCGGGAGTGCGGTCGCCTCTCGCTGACGGACGAGGAAGCAGACGAGTACCGCGACAAGCTCGGTCGCACGAAGGAACTCGGCGACGACTGGAGCGACGTGATGAAGTCGGCGGTCCGGCAGGCCCGCAAGGCCAACCGCTGTCCCCACTGCGGCTCGCCGCAGCACGACATCAAACACGAGAAGCCGACGACCTACTACGAGGTCCAGAACGTGCTCGCCGGGGACTACTCCGAGCGCATCGCCGAAGCGATGCAGCCCGACCCCGACGACGAGGACGACGAGGGCGTCGACCCCGTCACCCTCGCCAACGAGACCGGTCTCGACGCCGAGCGCGTCAATCAGGTGCTCGCCGGCGAGTTCCGCCCGGTCGGCGACGACCGCAAGGCGCTCGAGAAGGCGCTCGACCTCGACCTCACCGAGGAGGACATGAACAAGCTGATGCCCTCGGACATCCGCGACTGGTTCGAGGACGTCCCGGACGAGGACCTCGTCACGCTCGGCATCGACCCCGACCGGTCGCGCCCCGAGTGGATGATTCTGACCGTCCTCCCCGTCCCGCCGGTCACGGCGCGTCCCTCCATCACGCTGGACAACGGCCAGCGCTCGGAGGACGACCTGACCCACAAGCTCGTGGACATCATCCGTATCAACCAGCGGTTCATGGAGAACCGCGAGGCGGGTGCGCCGCAGCTGATTATCGAGGACCTGTGGGAACTGCTCCAGTACCACGTCACCACGTTCATCGACAACGAGATTTCGGGCACGCCGCCGGCGCGTCACCGCTCCGGCCGCCCGCTGAAGACGCTCAGCCAGCGCCTGAAGGGCAAGGAGGGTCGCTTCCGCGGCTCCCTGTCCGGGAAGCGCGTCAACTTCTCGGCGCGTACCGTCATCTCGCCGGACCCGACGCTCTCGCTCAACGAGGTCGGCGTCCCGGACCGCGTCGCGTCCGAGATGACCCAGACGATGAACGTCACCGAGCGCAACGTCGACGAGGCTCGGCAGTACGTCCGTAACGGCCCCGAGAGCCACCCCGGCGCGAACTACGTCCGCCGACCGGACGGCCGCCGCCTGAAGGTGACAGAGAAGAACTGCGAGGAACTCGCGGAGAAGGTCGAACTCGGCTGGGAGGTCAACCGCCACCTCGTCGACGGCGACATCGTCATCTTCAACCGACAGCCGTCGCTGCACCGGATGTCCATCATGGCGCACGAAGTCGTCGTGATGCCGTACAAGACGTTCCGCCTGAACACGGTCGTCTGTCCGCCGTACAACGCCGACTTCGACGGCGACGAGATGAACATGCACGCCCTCCAGAACGAGGAGGCCCGTGCCGAGGCGCGCGTTCTCATGCGCGTCCAAGAGCAGATTCTCTCGCCGCGCTTCGGTGAGAACATCATCGGCGCGATTCAGGACCACATCTCGGGAACCTACCTGCTGACGCACGACAACCCCGAGTTCGTCGAGACGCAGGCGCTCGACCTGCTTCGCGCGACGCGCGTGGACACGCTCCCAGAGCCCGCGGGCGAAAACGAGGGCGGTCAGCCCTACTGGACCGGCCAGCAGATCTTCTCCGAACTCCTGCCGGACGACCTGAACATGGAGTTCACCTCGAAGGTCGGCGACACGGTCTCCATCGAGGACGGCCAGCTCGTGCAGGGCACCATCGACGAGGACGCCGTCGGCGCGTTCGGCGGCGAAATCGTCGACGCCCTCGCCAAGGACTACTCGAAGACGCGCTCGCGCATCTTCATCAACGAGATTGCCTCGCTGGCGATGCGCGCCATCATGCACTTCGGGCTGTCTATCGGTATCGACGACGAGTCCATCCCGGACGAGGCGACGGCGCAGGTCGACGAGGCCATCGACGCCGCCTACGACAAGATTCAGGAGCTCATCGAAATCTACGAGGCGGGCGAGCTCGAATCGCTGCCGGGTCGCTCCGTCGACGAGACGCTGGAGATGAAGATCATGCAGCGCCTCGGCAAGGCGCGCGACTCCGCCGGCGAAATCGCGGAGGACCACTTCGAGGAGGACAACCCCGCGGTCGTGATGTCGAAGTCCGGCGCGCGTGCGTCCATGCTCAACCTGACCCAGATGGCCGGCTGTGTCGGCCAGCAGGCGGTTCGGGGCGAGCGCATCAACCGCGGCTACGAGGGCCGAACCCTGAGCCACTACCAGAAGGGCGACCTCTCGGCCGAGGCCCACGGCTTCGTCGAGAACTCCTACCGCGCCGGCCTCACCCCGCGTGAGTTCTTCTTCCACGCGATGGGTGGTCGCGAAGGGCTGGTCGACACGGCAGTCCGGACCTCGAAGTCCGGGTACTTGCAGCGTCGGCTCATCAACGCGCTGTCCGAGCTCGAAGCGCAGTACGACGGCTCCGTCCGCGACACGTCGGGGACCATCGTCCAGTTCGAGTTCGGTGAGGACGGCACGAGCCCCGTGAAGGTCTCGTCCGACGACGAGACGCCTATCGACGTCGAGAACATCGCCGACCGCATCCTCACCTCGGAGTTCAGCTCCGACGAGGAGAAGGAACGCTTCCTCGGCGAGCGCGCACCGCCGACCAACCTCTCCGAGCACGCCGAACCGCGTGTCGACGCCCGTGCGGGGGTCGAATCCGATGACTGATACCGACGCAACCGCCGACTACGAGTTCGTCGACGACGCCATCGTCGACGTCGTCGAGTCCAAAGAGCTGTCTCGACGCCTGAAGGACCGCATCTACCAGACCATCGAAGAGCGCGAGGGCGTCACCCTCGACCAGGCCGGCGAAATCGCGCAGGCCGTCGAGGCGCGCTACCTCGACACCCGCGTCGACCCGCTCGACCCCGTCGGGACGGTGTCGGCGCAGTCCATCGGTGAGCCGGGGACGCAGATGACGATGAACACGTTCCACTACGCGGGCGTCGCCGAAATCGACGTCACGCAGGGGCTGCCGCGGCTCATCGAGCTGGTGGACGCGCGGAAGACCCCCGACACGCCGATGATGACGGTGTACCTCGAAGACGAGTACGCGAACAACCGCGAACTCGCCCACCAGGTCGTCTGGAACATCGAGTCCACGAAGATTCTGGCGCTCGGCGATATCTCGACGAACGTCGCCGACATGGTCGTGCAGGTCAACCTCAACGACGAGACGCTCCTCGAACGCTGGCCGACGTACGACGACGAGGGCGTCGTCGCGAGCGAGATCGCCGAAACCATCGAGGACGCGCTCGGCATCAAGACCCGCCGCGAGGGGACGCTTATCGAGTTCGGCCCCGAGAGCCCGAGCTACCGCCGGCTCCTCCAACTCGTCGAGGAGCTGCGCGACATCGTGTTCAAGGGCATCGAGGAGGTCTCCCGCGTCGTCATCCGGAAGGAGAACAACGAGGACACCGACGAAGAGGAGTTCGTCCTCTACACCGAGGGCTCGGCGTTCGGCGACGCGCTCGCCATCGAGGGCGTCGACGCCTCCCGGACCACCTCGAACAACATCCACGAGGTGCACAAGCAGCTCGGCATCGAGGCCGCCCGCGAGGCCATCATCGACGAGACGATGAACACGCTGCGCGAGCAGGGTCTCGACGACGTGAACATCCGCCACCTGATGCTCGTCGCGGACATCATGACGAACGACGGGACCATCGAGTCCATCGGCCGTCACGGTATCTCCGGGTCGAAGGACTCCGTCCTCGCCCGCGCCGCGTTCGAGGTCACGGTCAACCACCTGCTCGACGCCGCCATCCACGGCGAGGAAGACGACCTCGACGGCGTCATCGAGAACGTCATCGTCGGCAAGCCGATCGCTATCGGCACCGGCGACGTGGACCTCCGCATGGGTTCGCTCGACGTCGAGGACGCGGACGCCAACGCGGCACCCGAACCGTCCGACGACTGACGATGAAAGTTACGCTGTCGGATACGGCCCGGCGCTTCATCGCCCTCTTCGAGGAGGAGACAGAGGCGACCGCCCACGACTGTCTCGTCTTCGACGACCGGGTCGTCTTCCTCGTCGCCGCGGGCGACATGGCGACGGCCATCGGTCCGGGCGGACGGACCGTCCAGTCGGTCGAACGCCAACTCGGCCGGACGGTCGAACTGGTCGAGGACGCCGACACGCCCGAGGCGTTCGTCGCGAGCGCGCTCGCGCCGGCGGCCGTCCGACACGTAACGCTCTCGCGGCAGAACGACACCGTCGCGTACGTCGAGGTCGCCGAAGCCGACCGCGGCGTCGCCATCGGCGCGAGCGGGAAGACCATCGACACCGCCCGCGAGTTGGCGCGTCGCCACTACGACATCGACGACATCCAGTTGACGTAACGCGGCGGCCGACTCGACCACACGTTTTTGTCCCCACCGAACGGCGAGCTACGCATGTCGTCGATACGACCGTCGGTCGGGGTCGCCGCCGGGCAACTCGACCCGACGCAGTTTGCGGACTACGAGGAGCTCGCGAGCGCGACCGCGGGGTTCGCCGTCGCGGCGGTCGTGGTCTATCTCGTCGGCCGGCTGCTGTTGGTCCCCGGCGTGACGCGACTCGTCAGCGCCCGGAACCGGAACAACCCGACGTTGCAGTCGGCGACGGAGACCTACGCGCACGCCGTCGTCATCGGCGCGCTCATCAGCGGGCTCTTTCTCGTTGCCGACCCGGACTTCAACGTCGGCGACTGGATATCGTGGCCCGGCGGCGAGGGCGTCGTCGAGGCGGTCGACTTCCGGGTCACGCGCGTGCGGACGGTGAACAACGAGACCATCTCCGTGCCGAACACGGAGCTGACGACGAACGCCCTCACCCGCCCGTACGGCCGAGAGCGCTACCGACTCACCGAACGCGTCGATATCGCGTACGCCGACGACGCGGAACTGGCGCTCCGCGAACTCGTCGAGACGGCGCGGGAGGACGACCGCGTGCTGGACGACCCGGAGCCGACCGCGCGCATCGTCGAGTTCGCCGGGAGTTCGGTCGGGCTCCAGACGGAGTTCTGGGTCGGCTCGCCGATGGACGCAAATCTCGTCGATGTTCGCTCGCAGTACCGACGGCGCGTCAAGCGACGGTTCGACGAGGAGGGGCTGACGCTCGGGCCGGCGTCGGGCCGCGAAGTCAGCGGCCGCCTCGACGTGGACCTCGTCGGGGGGCGCGACGGCGAGTGAGCCGCCCGCGAGACCGGAAGCCCCCCGGTGTGGCGGTCGTTCGCATGCGTGGGTGAAACGACACCATCTCCGGGCGGTTTAGTCCCTCTTCGACGCGGAGGTGCCGTCGTTCGAATCCACGAAACGACCTCAGATTCCTCCTTAGGGGTCGCTAATCGCTCCTGAAGCCGTCTCGTCGGATTCGAAAAGGGAGGCTTAAGTAGCTCCATCCGGAACTGTTGTTCACTATGGCGAACGGCAAATACGCCGCGCGCAAGCTCAAGCAGGACCGGCAGAAGCGCCGCTGGTCCGACTCTGAGTACGCGCGCCGTGAGCGCGGTCTCGGCAAGAAGTCCGACCCGCTTGAGGGTGCCCCGCAGGGTCGCGGCATCGTCCTCGAGAAGGTCGGTATCGAAGCAAAGCAGCCGAACTCGGCGATTCGGAAATGCGTCCGTGTTCAGCTCATCAAGAACGGAAAGCAGGTCACCGCCTTCTGTCCCGGTGACGGCGCGATTTCGTTCATCGACGAGCACGACGAAGTCACCATCGCCGGTATCGGTGGCGCGAAGGGTCGCGCGATGGGTGACCTTTCGGGTGTCAACTACAAGGTCGAGAAGGTCAACGGCGTCTCGATGATCGAACTCGTCCGCGGGAACGCCGAAAAGCCGGTGCGCTAACCATGTCGGAAAGCGACGCACCCGAACCCGAGTCCCCGGCGAGCAGCGAGGAAGCAAAGGAGAACGCGCTTCTGTTCGGCGTCTGGGACGTCTCCGAGATGGAGTACACCGACCCCAGCATGAGCCGGTACATCAAGGCGACGCCCATCGCCCACACGATGGGCCGCCACGCCTCGAAGCAGTTCCAGAAGTCCGAAATCAGCATCGTCGAGCGGCTCATCAACCGCCTGATGCAGACCGAGGACAACACGGGACACAAGCAGAAGACGAGCAAAATCGTCAAGGACGCGTTCGAAATCGTCAACGAGCGCACCGAGGAGAACCCCGTGCAGGTGCTCATCCGCGCGGTCGAGAACGCCGGTCCCCGCGAGGAGACCGTCCGCCTCAAGTACGGCGGCATCTCGGTCCCGCAGGCCGTCGACGTCGCCCCGCAGCGCCGCGTCGACGAGGCGCTGAAGTTTATCGCGCAGGGCACGCTCAGCGGCTCCTACAAGACGACGACCACCGCCGCCGAGGCGCTCGCACAGCAGCTCATCGGCGCGGCCGACTACGACGTCCAGACGTACGCTATCTCCCAGAAAGAGGAGAAAGAGCGCGTCGCCGAAGCCGCCCGGTAATCTCTCCACTCTCTTTCGTTTTTTCACTGCGCCGAGTGGCGACGCCGTCCGCCGGCACGCCACGCTCGCGGACCGTTCGCCCGTCCGCTCGCGGTCGGTGCGCGGCGCTCAGTCGGCGGCCATCCTCGGGTTGACGACGTAGCGTTTCACCACGTCGACGAGCGTCCGGCGGTACTCGCTTTTCGAGGGGTCGTCGGCGAGCGTTCGGAAGTGCTCTTTGAACGTCTCGAGAGACACCGACGGCGCGTCGTCGCCCGCGGCGTGGGCGAGGTCGTACAGCCGGTGGTCGGACTCGACGAGGTCGTGTCGCTCCACGAGCGCGAGGGCGAACCCGGCGTTCACGGCCGTGATTTCGGGGTCCGAACCCGCGGTGACGAGTCGGGAGCCGGGGCGGCCGGACGCCTGCGGTCGGTCGGCGAGCGCCGCCGCCAGTTGCGATTCGAGGAACTGGACGAGTTTGTCAGCGGGCGCGACAGACAGCGTCAGGTCGTCGGCGTAGATGTCCTTGCAGTGGTTAGCGATTTGATAGCAGTGCGCGAGCTTTCGGCGCTCGACGGTGCGCCCCGCGAGCGCGAGAAAGACCGCCTCGCGCGTGGACTGGTAGTGCGAGACGTGGCCCTCTTCGTTTCGGGCCATGTGTGAGAGCTCGTGGAGCGCAAGTTCGCGGGCCATCGCGCTGGTGGCGGCCTGCCGGGAGATGTTGAGGACGTGGTGGTCCTGATAGTGGCCGGCCCACGTTCGGGAGTCGGGGTCGTCCCGCACGCGCACGAACACGGGGTACGAAAGCTCGAACTCGGTTTCGAACAGGTCGGCGGCGCTCAAGAACGGGTCTGCCGGTGCGCCCCCGACGACTCGGAGGTCCATTCAAGTTGAGGAATGTTATCAACCAACATGACTCTTGCGCCGAGCGCGGCGACGAGATTCGCGTCCGGCGGACAGTCGCGCCTATCGTGACAAAAATGCTCATACCCCGGCAGTAGGGCGGCTGAAAATGGGAAATCCGCTCGGCAAAAACACTACTCTTTTGACCCTCCTGCCGGTAGACCCCTGTATAATGGGCCGACGAAAGAAGATCGTCCAGGAATGTGAGAAACTGATGGACAAGCCGGAGCAGATCCGGAACATCGCCATCGCCGCTCACGTCGACCACGGTAAGACGACCCTCTCCGACAACCTCCTCGCAGGTGCGGGCATGATCTCCGACGAGACTGCCGGCCAGCAGCTCGCGATGGACACGAAGGAAGACGAACAGGAACGCGGCATCACCATCGACGCCGCAAACGTCTCGATGACCCACGAATGGGAAGGCGAGAACCACCTCATCAACCTCATCGACACGCCGGGCCACGTCGACTTCGGTGGCGACGTGACCCGCGCGATGCGCGCCGTCGACGGCGCGCTCGTCGTCGTCGACGCCGTCGAGGGTGCCATGCCGCAGACCGAGACGGTCCTGCGTCAGGCGCTCCGCGAGGGCGTCAAGCCGGCGCTTTTCATCAACAAGGTCGACCGCCTCATCAACGAACTGCAGGAAGGTCCCGAGGAGATGCAGAAGCGCCTCGTCGACGTCATCTCCGACGTCAACGAGCTTATCCGCGGGATGACCGAGGAGAAGGACTACGACTGGACGGTCTCCGTCGAAGACGGCACCGTCGCCTTCGGGTCCGCCCTCTACAAGTGGGGCGTCTCCATGCCGTCGATGGAGGAGACCGGCATCTCCTTCGGCGACATCATGGAACTCGAACGCGGCGGCGACCGCCAGGAACTCCACGAGCGCACGCCGCTTTCGGACGTCGTCCTCGACATGGTCGCGGAGCACTTCCCCAACCCGCTCGACGCCCAGCCCCGTCGTATCCCGACGGTCTGGCGCGGTGACTCCGAGTCCGACCTCGCGCGCCAGATGCGCGAAGTCGACGACGACGGCGAAGTCGTCTTCATGGCGACCGACATCTCGATGGACCCCCACGCGGGCGAAATCGCCACGGGTCGCCTGTTCTCCGGGACCATCCGCAAGGGCCAGGAGCTCTACGTCTCCGGGACCGCGGGCAAGAACCGCGTCCAGTCCGTCGGTGTGTTCATGGGCGGCGAGCGCGAGGAACTCGACCGCGGCGTTCCCGCGGGGAACATCGCGGCCGTCACGGGGCTCCGTGACGCCATCGCGGGTTCCACCGTCTCGTCCGTCGAGATGACGCCGTTCGAGTCCATCGAGCACATCTCCGAGCCTGTCATCACGAAGTCCGTCGAGGCAGAGCGCATGGACGACCTGCCGAAGCTCATCCAGACGCTCCAGCAGGTCGCAAAGGAGGACCCGACCATCCGCATCGAGATTAACGAGGACACGGGCGAGCACCTCATCTCCGGTCAGGGCGAGCTCCACCTCGAAGTCATCACCCAGCGAATCCGCGACAACCAGGGCATCCCGGTCCGCACCGGTGAGCCGATTGTCGTCTACCGCGAGCAGGTCCAGGGCGAGTCCCACGAGGTCGAAGGTGTCTCCCCGAACCGCCACAACAAGTTCTACATCACGGCGGAGCCCCTCTCGCAGGACATCGTCGACTCCATCAAGCTCGGCGAGATTTCGATGGACATGCCCGAACTGGAGCGCCGCGAGGCGCTGCAGGAAGCCGGCATGGACAAGGACACGTCCCAGAACGTCGAACACATCCACGGGACGAACATCCTCATCGACGACACGAAGGGTATCCAGCACCTCAACGAGACGATGGAACTCGTCATCGAGGGTCTCGAAGAGGCGCTCGACGACGGTCCGCTCGCCGCGGAGCCCGTTCAGGGAACGCTCCTACGCCTCCACGACGCGCGACTCCACGAGGACACCATCCACCGCGGTCCCGCCCAGGTTATCCCTGCGACGCGTGACGCGGTCCACCGCGCGCTCATCGCGGGCCAGGTGAAGCTCCTCGAACCCATCCAGAACGTCCGCATCGACGTTCCGTCCGAGTACATGGGCTCGGCCTCCGGCGAGATTCAGGGTCGCCGCGGCCGCGTCGACGACATGTACCAGGAAGGTGACCTCATGGTCATCGAGGGCATCGCGCCCGTCGAAGAGATGATCGGCTTCTCGTCTGACGTGCGCTCCGCGACGGAAGGTCGCGCCTCCTGGAACACGGAGAACGCCGGCTTCCGCGTGCTCTCGGACAACCTCCAGCGCGAGAAGATTATGGAGATCCGCGAGCGCAAGGGCATGAAGCTCGAACTCTCGCAGGCTATCGACTACATCTAAGCGCGACCCTTCGCGCCGCTTTCGTTTTTCACCCGGGCAGCGATAGCCCCGGTCCGTCGGCCCCATCCGCACCGCATCTACCGTTCGCTTCGCTTCTCTGCGGCCGTCTGTGACACATGCCAGCACGCTCCCGGCGTCGGCAAACCGTGTCGGCTGCGAAGGCTTATACCGCGTGGCCGAATCACGGGTAGATATGCGTAAGGGTACGTCTCTCGACTCCTGGCGCGACGACGCGAAACCACGACCGAACCGCGCGTCGCGGACAACAGCGTCGGGACGGCCCACGGAGGTGGGGCGATGAGCGCACAGGACCTCGACGGCGAGAGCGACGCCGAGGCCGACGGAAGCGGCGAGATGCCGAAACCGCACACGATTCGGCTCGAACTCGTCGACGAGCCCGGACAGCTTTTGGCCGCGCTCAAGCCCATCTCCGACAACGGCGGGAATCTGCTTTCCATCTTCCACGAGCGCGGGAGTCTGACGCCGCGCGGACACATCCCCGTGGAGGTCGACCTCGAATGCCCGCCCGACCGCTTCGCGCGTATCGTCGAGGCGCTCCGCGACGCCGGCGTCAACGTCATCCGCGCCGGCGCGGAGCACTTCGGCGAAGAGGTGATGGTTATCCTCGTCGGCGACATCGTCGACTCCGACCTCTCGGACACGCTCCACCGAATCGAGTCCTCGGCGGACGCGACGCTTCAGGACCTGTCGCTGTCGGCCCGCGAGGGGACCGACGAGGCGTCGAGCGCCCGGCTCCGACTCGCGGTCCGCTCCGGGCGCGTCGACGAGACGTTCGGAGTCGTCCGTGACATCGCCGCCGAGAAGGAGCTACACGTCGTCGAACCGCTCGCGGAGGGGTCCCAATGAGCCTCAGACTCGCCGTGCTCGGCGCGGGCGCGGTCGGCGGCTCGGTGCTCGACCTCGCGGGCGACTACGGGCACGAGGTCGTCGCCTTCGCGGACTCGTCGTCCTCCGTGGTCGACCCGGACGGTCTCGACCCGAGCGCGGTCCACGACCGCAAGGAACGCGAGGGCGTGGTCGGCGGGGCGGACCCCGAAGCGGTGTTCGACGTCGACTACGACGTGTTAGTGGAGGCGACGCCGACGACGCTCGGCGACGCCGAACCCGGCTTCTCGCACGTCGAGCGGGCGCTGGCCGACGACCGCCACGTGGTGCTCGCGAACAAAGGCCCGGTCGCGGAACGGTACGCCGACCTGCGCGCGCTCGAAGCCGAAAGCGGAGGGACGGTGCAGTTCGAGGCGGCCGTCGGCGGCGCGATTCCCATCCTCTCGACTATCTCGGACCTCGGCGCGCCGCACGTGACCGCCGCGCGCGGCGTGCTGAACGGGACGGCGAACTTTATCCTCTCGCGGATGGCCGCCGAGGGACTCGATTACGAGCACGTCCTCGCGGAAGCCCAGGACCTCGGCGTCGCGGAGGCCGACCCGACCTTCGACGTCGACGGCATCGACGCCGCGCTGAAGTTCGTCATCCTCGCGAACGTCCTCTCCGACGGCGAGACGGAGTACGCGCTCGACGACGCCGCGGTTGAGGGAATCCGCAACGTCCCGGGGACGGCGCTCGACCTCGCCGCCGAGGACGGCCGGACGGTCAGACTCATCGGTGAGGCGACCGCCGACGGGGTTCGCGTGGCTCCGCGGCTGATTCCGCAGGGCTCTGCGCTGTCGGTCACGGGCACGCAGAACATCGTCCAGTTGGAGACCAAACACGCGGGGCAGCTGAACATCAGCGGCCGCGGAGCGGGCGGTCCCGAGACGGCGACGGCCGTCTTGTCCGACGTTTCTCGGCTCGAATAGGCGTACAGAGGGCTCGTACCTCTCGTTTTCTTCGACTGTCGACCTCGGCTAAAATCCCTGCCCCACGACCGTGGTATGGTTCCGCAAATCGCAGTACGGCGGTTAGACGGCCCGTAGCGCGTATCGAAATCGTTTTAGGGGTTTCAGCAAAAACATTCCCCACAGAGCGCCTTAGCGCGTGACCACACCAATGAGCGACAAACCCCACCAGAACCTGGCCATTATCGGCCACGTCGACCACGGTAAGAGTACGCTCGTCGGCCGACTCCTGTTCGAGACCGGCTCCGTCCCGGAGCACGTCATCGAGCAGCACCGAGAGGAAGCCGAGGAGAAGGGCAAGGGCGGATTCGAATTCGCCTACGTCATGGACAACCTCGCCGAAGAGCGCGAGCGCGGTGTCACCATCGACATCGCCCACCAGGAGTTCGACACGGACGAGTTCTACTTCACCATCGTCGACTGTCCTGGCCACCGCGACTTCGTCAAGAACATGATCACCGGTGCTTCGCAGGCTGACAACGCGGTACTCGTCGTCGCCGCCGACGACGGTGTCGCGCCGCAGACCCGCGAGCACGTCTTCCTCGCCCGCACGCTGGGCATCGGCGAACTCATCATCGCGGTCAACAAGATGGACGTCGTCGATTACAGCGAAGACAAGTACAAGGACGTCAAGGAGCAGGTCAACAAGCTCCTCAAGCAGGTCCGCTTCAACTCCGACGACGCGACCTACGTCCCGATTTCGGCCTTCGAGGGCGACAACATCGCCGAGCGCTCCGACAACACGTCGTGGTACGACGGCGACATCCTCCTCGAAGCACTCAACAACCTGCCGGCACCGCAGCCGCCGACGGACGCGCCGCTGCGCCTGCCCATCCAGGACGTCTACACCATCTCCGGCATCGGTACGGTCCCGGTCGGCCGTATCGAGACGGGTACCCTCAACCCCGGCGACAACGTGAGCTTCCAGCCCTCTGACGTCGGCGGCGAGGTCAAGACCGTCGAGATGCACCACGAGGAAGTCGACCAGGCCGGACCTGGCGACAACGTTGGTTTCAACGTTCGTGGCGTCGGCAAGGACGACATCCGCCGCGGCGACGTCTGTGGCCCGGCCGACGACCCGCCGAAGGTCGCCGAGACGTTCAAGGCGCAGGTCGTCGTCATGCAGCACCCCTCGGTTATCACCGCTGGCTACACGCCGGTCTTCCACGCCCACACGGCGCAGGTCGCGTGTACCATCGAGTCCATCGACCAGAAGCTCGACCCCGCGTCGGGTGAGGTCGCTGAGGAGAACCCGGACTTCATCAAGTCCGGCGACGCTGCCATCGTGACCGTCCGTCCGCAGAAGCCGCTCAGCATCGAGCCGTCCTCCGAGATTCCGGAGCTCGGCAGCTTCGCTGTCCGTGACATGGGTCAGACCATCGCGGCCGGCAAAGTGCTCGAAGTCAACGAGCGATAACGATGCAACAGGCACGCGTTCGGCTCGCCGGCACGAGTCCGGAAGACCTCGACGATATCTGCGACGACGTCCGCGAGATCGCGAACAAGACGGGCGTCAACCTCAGCGGGCCGATCCCGCTGCCCACGAAAACGCTCGAAGTCCCCGCCCGCAAATCGCCTGACGGCGAGGGGACGGCGACGTGGGAGCACTGGGAGATGCGCGTCCACAAGCGTCTCATCGACCTCGACGCTGACGAACGCGCTCTGCGCCAGCTGATGCGCGTTCAGGTTCCGAACGACGTCAGCATCGAGATCGTCCTCGAAGACTAACGACGGCGCTGTCCGGGCTCTCCCGGGCCGCCCGTTCGTGACGGCCCGCCCGTCACACTCGCGGTTGTCGAGGCGCGCGTCCGGAGGACTCTGCCTCCGAGCTGACTTTCAGCGCTAAGGCGCGTGTCATCTCACTTCCGTTCGACGCGCGAGCAGACGCCCGCAGAATCGCCCGACGGAACGGGTTGCTATCGCATGCCCGACTGCGGACAAAACATAGGGTATAAGTGTATCCCACGACTCCGTGGGAATGAGGGCTCGTAGATCAGTGGCAGATCGCTTCCTTCGCAAGGAAGAGGCCCGGGGTTCAAATCCCCGCGAGTCCATCAAATTTTAACTCGCTTTCGAAGATTCCAAAAACCGGAGCGAAAGCGTTCGTAGTTCCATTTCTCGCGTTCGGGAAGTCGCAAGAAAGACCCCGCCCATCGAGAGTTCACGAGACTCGGTTAGTCGGGCCTCCGCTGTCTGTCGATGAATCGAGTGATTTCGGGGGCCAGCGATGAGACGGTTCTGCCCGACCTGCGGGTCCCGTCTCACCACGACGACGAGTCGCGGTGGACTCCCTCGCCGTATCTGCCCCGAGTGCAACGGGGGTGGTGCGTAGTGCAGTATCTCGACTTCAAGCGCGAGCGTGACGAGGCGACGACCTCGTGGGAGCGAGGCGACCCTGTCGCCGCGCTGGTCGAGCGCACCGGTCCGACGACCTATCTCGTTACCCTTCCGGGTGGCGAGACGCACGCCGTCGAGTACGGCAAGGAGCGCGGTACTCGTGTCGGCGGGTGCGACTGCAAGGGCTTCGAGTTCCGCGACGACGAGGACTCGCCGTGCGCCCATCTGTGCGTCCTGCGGAAAGCCGAGTGGTCACACAACCACTTCGGAGACGCCGCCGGGCGCGATGTCACCGACGACCCCATCACCGCCCACGACACCGCCGAGCACGTCGCACCGAACGCAACCGAACCCGAGCCCGACCTCGTCGCCGACGGTGGTGAGGATTTCCCGCGCCAGAACTGCCGTCGCTGCGGTGCCGTCTCGCCCGACGGAGAGGCCCCCCCGCCCGCCGAGTGCTCCGAGGGAACGACCGACGACCCTGAGCACGAGTGGACTGACGCGCCCGACCTCGTCGCCGACGGTGGCGACATCGTCGAGGCACCGACCACCGGACACGACGGGCGCGTCTTCGGCCGCCCGGAGGACCAGCTATGACCTGCATCACCTACTCCCGAGCACCAGCACCACGAGCCGACCAGCCCCGGCGCTCGCGCGGGCGCGCACACCCCCGCGCGAATAGGCCTCCTCGTACGACCACGGGGGGGCGTACTGCCATACTCCGTATCCCCGCCCCGTCTGCGTATTACGAGTGTGACACGCTGCAGTACAGAGGTGCCCTATGAGCCGAATGAAGACCGAGCGGACCGAGAGCACGACGGTGACCGTCCGCGTCGACGAGGACCTGAAGGAAGACTACACCAGCGCTCTCGACGGGTCGATAAGCGACGACATCCGGTCCCACATGGAGGAGGTCGCGCGGACCGTTCGAGATGAGTCCGACAACAACCTCCCTGACGATGAGATTCTGCGAGACGGCTACCTCGCGCTCCGACGGACTGCCGAGGCGTACGACCCGAACGGTCGTCGCATCGACGTGACGACTGCTATCTCGAAGGTCGCCGAGCGAGCAGGAATCCCGAAAGACGCCGTCCGCCGTCGCGTCCTGAAGCCCCTCATCCGAGACGACTACGTCGAGTTGGACTGGGGGGAAATCATCATCTACCAGCCGGAGGAGGTCAACGCGAGCGCGAATCGGGCCTCCCCGACGAAGGGAAAGAGTACGAGTAGCTAAGAAGAGTCGTCGTCGGTCTTTTTTTGCTGTCCGAACCGCCGCTGTATCTGCGCCTTCAGCACTCCCGAAATCGCCGAGAGTGGGAGCGCCGCGACCGCGAGGAGTTCCAGCGGACTGAGTGTGACACTACCGTCCATCGTCGTCCTCCTCGACGCCGCCGTCGGTAGCTACCGCCCAGTCCTCGACCCGCCGCACGCGCCCACGAATGATGCGCAAGTCCTCATGGAGGTCTTGCCGGACCCAGAGAACCAGCGCGGCGACGCCGAGGAGGAGCAGCGCCGTCACCGGGTCGGTCGTCTGCAAGATGAGGTCGGTTAGCTCACTCATCGCCGACCACTCCCGCGATGATTTCGAGCAGCGGACGGAGCAGATACAGGAGCACAAGCCCGACGACGACCGCGACGACAATCCACACCTTCGCGGCGAGTCCTGTCCCGCGCGTCGGGTTCGACGCCTGCCCGTCCTGCGGGTCCTCTATCCACGGCGTCCCGCCCGGACCAGCGGTGTTCCCGGCTTCGTCATCGAACAGCGAGACGAGCCCGCCGACGCCCTCATCGAAGTTGAGCGCGGCGGCGTCCGCTGCGCCCGCGACCGTATCGTACGGGTCGCGGACGGCCTGACCGGGGTCGCTGACGAAATCGTCGATGCCGCCGAGCCAGTTGTTGGAGCCGTCCCCGAAGGTACCGGTTCCGTTCGTGTCGGGCACGTCAGCCACCTCCGAAGACGACTGCGCCGATGGCGACCGCGGCGGCCACCCCGAGCGCGATGAAGTTGCGACGTGACCCATCGCCATCGAGGAGCCATCCGACGCCCGGCGCGTTCTCGGTCGAGTCGTCGGTGTCCGCCGACGGGCTCGACGAGCCGCCCGGCGACGACCCACCGCCGACCGAGGTCTCGCCGTCGTCGCTCTCGCTCGTCGAGGCGAGCGACGAGTCGATGTCGAAGTAGGTCGACGCGAACGGGTCGCCGTCCATCAGGACCTGCTGGCGGAGGCGACCATCACCGAGGAGGTGGATGCGGTCGGCGAAGGTGTCGCCGCCGTGCTCGCGGACGGTCGCAAGCACGGCCGGGTCGGACGGGTCCCACTCCTCGGAGTTATCGACCCAGTCGAGTCCGAGCGGACCGCTCACTTGTCGTCACCTCCCGCGAGGACCGCCGCGCCGATGGCGACGACAACCGCGACGCCAGCCGCGCCAGCCGCGAGAAGCCCGCCGCTCGACGAGTCGCCGGTCGACTCGCCCATCCCGGTGAGACTTTCGCGGAGGTTGCGAAGTTGCTCCTCCAGAGCGGTGATTTCACCGACTTGCGGCGTCTCGCTCGACCCGCCGCCGACGATGTTGCGGACCTCGTCGACGACATCCTCGACGCTCTCGTAGCCGCCGCTCAGTCGGTCCTCGTCGATGCTCACCGATCCGTCGGGGTTGACCGTGACCTCGTCGCCGTCGCTGTTTTCGTTCGGATCGGGGGAGACGGCGTCGTTCGCCGGGTCACCTCCGCCCGGCATCCCGCTCTCAGAGTTGCCGGGGTCGAGGCCGTCGTCATCGCCGATGGAGCCGTACCCGCCAGTCCCGCCGTCGTCGTCGAGGTAGTCGCCGGTGTCGATGGTGTTGTCGTCATCATCGTCGGAGTTGCCCGGGATGGACTCGCTGCCTCCGGGGACTCCACCACCGGACTCGTCTGGGTCGATTATCATCAATCATCGACCTCCGTGGTTGTGAGTGTCACGTCTCCATCATCTCCAACCGTCATCTCGATGACTGTCAGATGCTCCGATTCGTCTCCAAACTCGAAGCGGTAAGTCTCTCCTTCCTCGGCACTCCGTGGTCCGGGAAAATCGGGAATCTCCATTAGTAGCTGACCTCCTCGAAGACGAATTTGATTTCCCGGTGTCCTGTCTGGTCCGCAGTCAGATTGTTACCGTTGTAGGTGATGCGGATGCTTTTTGACTCCGTTGCTTTGAGGTTCGTGAGCGCATTCAGCGACGCCGCAGTATCTTGCGGAGCCGCCGAGTTGACACTCCACGTCGAGTTCCGCCAGTAGACGGCATCGTCGTCCGGGCCGCCTCCGTTCATCATCCGAACGTGGCCCGCGCTCCACACGTAGAAGAAATGGTCTCCAGAGCCGTCTCCTCCGGGGTTTGGAGCTTCGAGCTCCATCCCGATGACCTTCCAGACCTTGCCCTCTGGAGCGTAGATGTTGGTCGTCTGCTTCGAACCAGCCGCGACGGTCGCGGTCTGGCCGAACGACTTGGTGACGATGGTTGGTCGGTTGTTCACGGCGAGTGTCTCGCCGCTCCCTTTTGTTCCGGACTGTCCCCACGGTGCACGACCGGGCATCAGAACACCCCCCCGATGACGCGCCGAATCCCACCGAGGTAATCGACGGTCGGGAGCGCGCGGAAGCGGTAGGCGTAGTCGGTGCTCTTGTTGTCGGTGATGATGACGATACGGTCACCCTTGCGCATCTCCGCGTTGACGTGGTAGCGGTCGCCGTCGGGCTCACCGGTCACGAACTGCTCGCCGCCGCCGTAGCTCGGAATGTCGGTATCCTCGGCAGACTCCGGGTTGTCCGGGTCACCCCGGATGCGCCGAATCACTGGTCGCAACTGCAGGGCGTCCTCCGACCCGGGGACCGCCCACAGCGACAGCTGCTCGACGGTGCAGTCGGCGGGCGCGACCCACGCGACCTCGTGGCCGGTAGTGTCGGCCGGGACCTCGTCTTGGATGTGCGGCGTCTCGCGGCGCTCGTCGGTCGTGAGCTTCGATAAAATTCCCATGGTGGGACCTCTACAGCGAACTCCGGTACAGCATCACGTCGCTGTTAGCCGGGTCGATTTCCTTTCCGTCGCTGTTCGAGTCGGCGTCGATGCGGAACTCGATGTGCCGACCCGCCGTCGCGTACGGAGCGAGCGAGTACATCAGCGGGCGCTCGGTGGGCGACTCGCTGGCATACTCTGCGAGCAGTTCGAGGTCACCGAGCTTGCGCGTGAACATCGCACGGCCGTCGGAGTCGGTGATGGCCGCGTAGAGCGTGCCGCTGATGGTGTCGCCCTCGGTGCCCGACCCGTTGCCCGTGGCGACGATGTCCGCGTGCATGGGCGAGGAGTCCGCGCTTTCGCGGTCCTTCCCGCCCGCTCCGAACCAGAGGTCCTTGTCCTGCGGGACCTTCTCGCGGTAGACCGTGACCTCCGCGCCGGCCTTGACCGTGTCCTGGTCGAGGTCGCTGCCGCGGATGGGTCGCACGTCGCCGTCGAGTTCGGCGAGGTCTTCGTTGTAGCTGAGTGTTCCCGGCATCGGTTAGACCCCCGGAATGTTCACGTCATCATCGGTGACGCCGGCCTTCTGCCGTGCGGTGTTGTACAGATACGCTCCTGCTCCGACGACGGCCATCGTGAGGGTGACGCCGATAACCCCGAGACCGAGGTTCTGTGCGGATTCACCGGGGTCGTCAGTATCGACCTCGATGCCGAGTAGTTCAAGTGGTACTTTCGTCATTCCATTTCCGACAACGAGCGATTGTGAAAAAGTTCGAAGTGTAGTGGAATACGCTCAACAATTCAATTATTGAGCGTCGTACAGCACTCGTTATTTTACATTCACGGTCGACTGACTGTTCGACACAGTATGATTGGCTACCCGACACTAGTTCTCGGCACGCTCGTGGCCTATCTCCGGGCTTCGGACGAGACGAGACCATTCGTGAAAGGAGCGTTCGGAATCGGCATCCTCGGCGAGTGTGGCGCACTCAGCGGTGCAGTACACTTCACTCAGTCGGGCGTCTCGATGCTCGGAGGGCTCATCGCATGAACGGCAGTAAAGAGCCTCAGAACCCCACGGACCAGCAATGCGAGCATTGCGGGCTGTTCTACGCGGCGCAGGGAATCCACAACCACCGGCCGGGGTGCCCGCTTCGAGACTGGGACACGATGATTCAGCCCCTCGACGGCGCTGGTGAGCCAGCCGGCGAGCGCGGTTCAGTCCCCGATAGTGACCCGGCGAACCCGCCCGAATCGGGGGACATCGAAGTGTCGGACACTCAGAAGGCGATGACCGACGGCGGAAACCCCATCCACGGCGCGCCTGAGCCCGTCACGGACGGCGGCAAGGACACTGAGGAGGTCGACGGGTGTCCCGACTGCGGGTCGGACGACTACGTCGACGCCGACGCTGTTCTGCGCGCTCGCAACCCGTCCGCGAAGAACACGGCGGTCCTGACCCAGTACGACCGCGTCTGCATCGAGTGCGGGGAGGCGTACGATGCCTGAGGACGGCGAGACACCGTCCCCACCGTCGCCGGGCGACACGTTCGTCCGTGACGCCGGCGTCCCGAACATGGGCGCTACGGCGAACCACGCGGCTGCTGAGGGTGCGCCCGCGGAGGAGTCGGTGGGGTCGTCGTCGACGCTCCGCGACATGGTGCTCTCGACAGAACCGAAGCGGTCGCTCGACGAAATCGAATCGCCGTGGGCTCCGGAGCGCGGCGGCCCGAAGCGGGTCTTCCGCGGGTTCCAGAAGATGGGCGACATCGACGGGATGCCCGCCGGCTTCGACGTAGTCGTCGGGCTCGCCGAGACGGCCGTCCTGATTCTCGACCACGTCGAGGAGCAGAACGACGGCGACCAGAGCGACGACGCGGGTCAGAACGACGAGGACCTCGACGACGACCTCGCGCCGCTCGCGGGTGTCGGAGGTGCGTGACGATGCAGGCGTACCACACGGTCGTCACCGGCGACTCCGGCGGCGGGAAGACGACCCTGCTGCGCGAGATGCAAGCCGAGTTCCCCGGTCTGAGTATCTGGGTCAACTTCACCAACACCGACGGCATCACCGGGCGCGACCTCGACGACGCCGCGACGGTCCGGTCGGTCGGCGAAGCTCGCGCGTCGGACGCGACGCGACTGAACTGGGTGACCGACTCCCCGCTCGAAACGGCGCGGCAGGCGCGGACGGTCGCCCACGAGTATCACGAGGCGACGGGCTTCCCGACGCAGGTCATCTTCGACGAGGCGCAGAACGTCCTTCCCGACGGCGAGGTCGAGTCGGACAACCCGGTGAAGCGGATGCTCCACGAGGACCGCGACAAGGGGCTGAAGGTCGTTATCGCCACGCAGGACCCCTCGGACCTCGATTACACGCCCATCAAGCAATGCAAGTTCTGGGTGTGGGTCGGTGAGTGGGCCGTGTTCCACGACGGCTTTCTGCGGTACTTCTCGATACCGCGCGACGACCTCCCGACCGAGCCGTACCAGTACGTCGTCTTCGACAAGCGGATGAACGTGCTGCACCGCGCGGAGACGCAGGAGGCGTACGCATGAACACGCACTTCCGATTCGGCGGGACGCGGGTGTATCTCCAGCCGGTCGAGGACGACGAGACCGATGTCGTTGACGCGCTTCGGACGCTCGCGGAGTGGCTATCGGAGGACGTCGTCTCGTGGTGGACCTACGACGTGCCGCCAGAGTCGCAGATACAGGACCCCCTGACGACCGACGCGAAGAAGGCACTCGTCATCTCGTGGGGTGAGTCGCGTGAGTGACGACCTCCTCCTTCCACCGCCTGAGCCACCCAGTCCGTCGAGTCGATTGTTCGGCGTCGTCGGAGAGTTGGTCGGCCTCGCGGCCGCGGTCTACGTCGCGGCGCGCGCGGCTCGTCGAGGATGGAGGGACGGCCGGTGACTGCCCCCGTCGTTCCGGCTGACATCGCGTTTCTCGCGGTCTCAGTCGCGACGACCTTCTCGTTCGTGGCCGGGTTCCTCGGTGGACTGAACGCAGGGATGTCGCTCTACCGACCGATGGTCGACACAGTTCTCGACCTATGACTTGCACACGACCGCGGCCGACGTGCTACGAGTGCGGGCGTCGTCAATGTGTCCGCTGTGGGCGTTGTTACGAGAACCACATTCAGTTCGAGCACTACTCCGTTACTCACTCGAAGCGGTGTCCGTCGTACTTGTGCCGTCTTATCAAGCGACTCCGGCCCGCCACGTACTATTGACTCTCCGAAAACACCTGAGAGTCGGAAAGAATCGACTCGATTTCAGTCTTCGACACGGGGAAAAGACTAGGATACTGGCGCTATTCTTCCGAGATGTGAGGTAACCGGAAATGAAGATGCAGGACTACGAGAGCAAGGACGGGAAGAAGGTGTGGCTCAGTCGGAGCGAGGTTGATACACTCCTCGACGTCGCCGACGGGACTGAGCAGCGAGTCGCGTTCGCCCTCGGTGCGCGATGTGGGCTCCGTGTCGCGGAGGTCGTGGAAGTCACGCCCGACGACGTAGTCGACACGGAGGTCGGGAAGTTCCTCCGGGTGTGGGAGGGGAAGGGTTCGAAGTACCGAGAGACGCCCATCCCGACTGACCTCGCGGCGACGATCGCGGCGGTCGGCGACTATCGCGACGAGTCGAGCGATACACCCGTCGTCGACCGGACGACTCGAACCGTACGGAACTGGGTCACCAAGGCTGGCGACCAGCTGGTCGAGGAGACCGAGGACGTTGGCTGGTCGTTCCTCGGCCCGCACGACCTCCGACGGACGTGGGGGACGCTACTGGTCGGTGCGGAGGTCGAGCCCGGACTGGTGATGGAGTGGGGCGGTTGGGAGGACTGGGAGACGTTCAGAGAACACTACCTCGGTGCATACAGTCTCGAAGCACAGGCGCGTGGGATGGGCAAAATCGAGTGGTTGTGAGATAGCGCCGTACGGCTATGCGTCAGCCACCTGCTGCTGTATCTTTACTACTATAAATCTCAATGCTCCGAACGTAACTAATAGCGATACTACGATCACGGAATCACTACTTCCTGGTATTGCTGACCTCCAGAATCCTGCCACCGTGAATACACAAAGGATGGCGGATTTGAGAATTATATTTAGATCATCTGCGATTATCTGAACAGTCTCGGATTGGGACTTAAAGAACATATAGCCGAGTATGATGAGAGTGACACCAGCAATAGCTGCGACCCCCGTATTATCTGTACTTGCTATCGCTGATATTGCTTCGGCAAAATCAATCTGCATAGTGTAGTGCCGTCACTATCAGAATAGCCGCCCCAGCTAAAGCGATAAGAATACTCTGGAGATAGAATGCGAGCATGAACGTCACTATACCCAGAGCGTACAGAGTCGCTACTGGGTGGTCCAGTAACGCGATATCTAGCACTCTAGAGAGTGACGATTGAGCAGTCATGTCTACCTCCTCTGTGTCTGTAACAAGGTCGTGTGGCTGTATATTCTCTCCGATTACCCCAAGTTGTTGCTCACTAAATGATTTAGCGACCTCTGAGTAGAAGTCTGGATTCTGCACTTTAGACAAACCAGAGTCCAAAGGATTTACTGCATGAAACAGAACTTCTTCCTTAGCGAGCCTTTCTGAGATCTCTGCGGCAGACATCTCGATTATTTGCTGCTTGGCTTCTGGAGGGAGATCCTCCCACTCCAACTCGTCTTGTTGGACGCGGAAATTTCCGGATGGTGTATTTCCGAGGCCGCCCTCATCGACCTGTGGTCCTCCGTTATGAGTCATCCTTGTGCCCTTCTGACGAAAGTTGGTATAGTTGACGGAGCGATTCATTTTCGTTCACTCTCAGAACTTGGCTGTGTTTTGCATTCTCTGAGCCGTCGTCGTCCCGGAAACGGAGTCGGTCAACATCATCTGTCGATGGTTGAATCTCTATCTGCATGATTCCATCAACACTCGGGGAAGGCAAATCGAATTGATATGTGTGACTCTCTCCAGGGACGATCTCTAGTGGTTCGTATTCCGCTGTACTGCTTAACCTCGCGCCGCCAGCAATGTGTTGTGTCTGTTCTACTCTGTTGAATCCCACCTCAATCGGGTGGTCCCCAGTATACTCAAAAAGGATCTCATAATACCATGGCAAGCCTTCGATTATGTCGCTTCCAGAAGCTAAATTGACAAAATCAGAAACCGGCTTGAATTTCTCCCAAGTGAGGTCGGTCCCTTTGAGATCTTCCTCAGATATCTCTCGCGCATCTTTCTCTGCGAAACTTGATGGGACTGTCCCGTATTCAATTCCAAACTCTCCCGGGATGTCTGCCGCATCTCTTATTCGAGGCCCAGCCCGCTTGCCTGTGATCTCTAAGTATTCCATCGTTCTAGTTTAGCTGTCGCCAATCTCACGCTTCTGCCGGTCAACTTCCTTTCTGACTGTCGCCTCAATAAGGTCTAGCCGTTCATTCGCTACCATGGAGGCGCAGGTCGATTCGCTTCTTCGATCACTTCCATCTGTTCAACGAACCCACTACTCCGCCAGTCTGACCTCGGTTCAGAGTATTTCCCGATTTTGTAAATCGGACCAGACTCCTCAACAGAAAACGCCACATCGTCTATTTCCCACCGCGTCCCGTTTCTGTCTTCCAGAGTATCTCCAACCCAGAATTTGCATGACCGAGATAGCTCCTTCTTCAGGCGGTTTGAGTGCTCCCAGTTAAATTGTCTCACGTATCCTACACCTACGTTCAATCCTCGTCTTCTTCGCTGGCAAGCAGAGACGGGTCCTCAATCGCCATCTTCATCAAACGGCGAATTGCCTCGCTTCGAGACATATCCATGGGTAGCTCCCCGTTTAACTGACCTCTCTTTATCGCGCGGTCGAAGTCTTCGACGAAGTCGTCGCCCACTTTGAGAGAAATGTTCCGGGAACCGCTTCCGTCCGTATCGTAGGCGGTGCTCATACAATCAATTATTGATTCAATGATTGAATACCTTGGGAAGATACTACCTCGTTGATGTGGTCGCTTAGGGAGTAAGTAATAAGTAACTCGTTACAATACTACCAAGCGCAATGGAAGTCTCAGTAAACGTGAGCATCTCCATGCCGCCGGAGATGCTAGAGAAAATCGACGAAAACGCCCGAGCTCACGGGAAATCGCGTGCGGCGTACGTCCGTCACCTCATCCAGCAGGCACCGGACTCACCGTTCGAGACGCCCGAACTCCAACTGACCGACGAACCGCCCGCAGAAGCATGAACAGGGGACCGTCCAAAGCGCCTGCCAGCAACCCGGAGGTCCCCGATTCGGAGCAGTCGCGCGCGGCACGTAAGTCCAGCGTTGCGTACTGCGTCGAGGTGTTCTGACCGTGAGTGACGATTCGTTCGACGTGAAGCTCGTCGTCACCCGCGGCACCGGGTCGCAGGACAAGGAGAAGATGCAGGTCGAGGTCTCGGCCGACTCGCTCGAAGAACTCGACGAGAAGGTGAACGGTGCCCGCGAGCGACTGCGCGAGTGGGCTGACGACATCCGCACCATCCAGCCGGACGGTCGCCGTCGACACGACGACGCCCAGACGGAACTCGGAGGTGCCAGCGCGTGAGCGCCCAGACGAACCTCGGGACGTTTACCGCCGGACTCTCGCCCGCGGAGACCGACGCCTATCTCGCCGTCGACGAGGGCGACGAGACGCCGACCGAGTTCGCACGCCGGACCGGACGTGACCCGTCGACTGTGCGGACGCTCCTGTACCGCGCTCGGCGCAAGCTCGACAAGCGGGGTGGAGCGTGACCGACCTCGAAATCATCGCTCAAATCGGTGAAGCGTGGGATTCAGAAACCGCCAGAGAGGTCAACAACAACCTCGACGACGACGACCTCGGCATCATCCACGACATCAGCCGTAGCGGCGCGCACTACCTCGTTCGGTGGCCTGACGAAACGGAGGGAGACGAGTGACCGACCTCGAACCGCTCTCCCCCGAGGAGGGCGTCACGCGCTTCCTGCGTCACCGCGAACCGAGCGTCCGCGACTCGACCCTGCAGAACTCGCGCACTCGGCTGAACCACTTCCTCGACTGGTGCGAGGAGGTCGGCATCGAGAACCTGAACGACCTGTCCGGCCGCGACCTCGCCGACTTCGTCGCGTGGCGCCGAGGCGACATCGCGCCCATCACGCTCCAGAAGCAACTGAGCACCGTGCGGGCGGCGCTCGGTTTCTGGGCCGACATCGAGGGCGTCGAGGACGGCCTTCGCGAGCGCGTTCACGCGCCGGAGCTTCCCGACGGTGCCGAGGCGCGCGACGTCCACCTGTCGGCGGACCGCGCCGAATCGATTCTCGACTACCTCGACCGCTACCAGTACGCCAGCCGCGAGCACGTCATCATGGCGTTGCTCTGGCGAACCGGAATGCGTCGGGGTGCGCTTCGGGCGCTCGATGTCGGCGACCTGCACGCCGACGACCACGCCGTCGAGTTGGTCCATCGGCCGGAGACCGATACCGCTCTGAAGAACGGCACGAAGGGCGAGCGGTGGGTCTACCTCGGTCCCGAGTGGTTCGAGGTCGTCGACGAGTACGCCGCGACGAACCGGCACGATGTCGTCGACGACCACGGCCGCCGCCCGCTGATAACGTCGAAGTACGGCCGTCCGACCGGCGATACCATCTACAAGTGGGTCGGGAAGCTGACGCGCCCCTGCGAGTACGGCGACTGTCCGCACGACCGCGAGCGAGCGACGTGCGACGCGGTCGGGTCAGACGGCTATCCGAGTCGGTGCCCGTCGTCGCGGTCGCCCCACGCCGTTCGTCGAGGACACATCACGGCCTACCTGAACCGCGAGGTCTCGCCGGAGACGATTTCGGAGCGGTCGGACGTGTCGCTCGACATCCTGTACCAGCACTACGACGCGCGGACCCCGCGCGAGAAGATGAACGTTCGAATCCAGAACCTGCCATGAGTCACAACACTACCTGCCAGCCGCACAGCCCCGTGCGATTCCCGACCGGGACCTTCCCCGCGAGTCCACTACCATTTTCGCGACGCAACTCAGCGAGTCGTGACTCCGCGAGGAGTCCGACGAGTACCTCCTGCGTCGCGTGATGTAGTGCCTGTTTGAGCGGGGATTTGAATCAGGGAACGAGAGGTGAGCGAGCAGCGCGAGCGAACGGGAGTGACCGTGGTTCAATATCCCCGCGAGTCCATTTCCTTCCGTCACTTCGTTCCGTCAGTCACTGGACTCGCTTGCCCCCACTCGCTTCGTCTGCGAGCGACCCGTGAGTCGCCCGCATGGCCAGCGAGACGACACGGTCGTCTCGCACTGCTCGTGGGGACCCCGCAAGTCCACTACCATTTTCGCGACGCAACACGACGAGTCGTGACTCCGTCAGGAGCCCTGCGAGTATCAACTGCGTCGCGAACAGATGTACGTCCCGTTTCTCATTGCCGTCCAATGCCGAGTTGATATGCCGCGAAGTACGAACTGAACATCGATATGGCAAGTAGAGTGCAGTACGTGCTTATAAAATAGAGAAGTTCAACGATTGAATTCGGTGAGCTGATACCAAGAAATCGAGATACGACCGCAGCGAATCCAATCGAAGGAAACGAAACAATCACCAGTACAGATCTACTGGACCATGCGCTGGACCGCCCCAGCATGAAGTCTTTTGGAGGGACGTCCATAGTCTCATCGTACGCAGAGAATTATTTTAAAATTGTCATTTCTGCACAGTACCTCACAGCCTAGGCTACCGCTGTTTTTGTGACGCTTCCCACCGTGGTGAATACTGAGTCGTCGCGCTCTACGACTACACAATCGCGACCCGAACGAAGTACCACTCCCCGTCGTACCGGACGAGCTCGGGCCGGTCAGCGTTGCTGAACGAAAACCGGCTTTGTTCGTCGTCCGAGCGTGACTCGGCCGTCGAGCGCGCTCGGAAACATCGTTCACTTCCGCCGAACCCGACACTTTCACCCCGCTCATGGCGGACCCTCTTACCGTCTCGCTCCGAGGGCGTCGGTATGGAAACACGACGAGGCGAACCCCCGTCGGACCCGACGGCCCTCTTTCGAGCAATCGTCTCGAAACTCCGCGAGACGCGCCGCGGGGTCCACCAACACCGGATGGCGCAGGCGTTGCTCCAGAGAGACGCCAACGGCTCGCGGCTGGTCGGACTCGCCGCGGACACCCAGCGGGCGGTCTTCTTCAACCCCGCGTCGCGGACGCTCGAACTGATACCGTTCGACCGGGAGGGAACGCACGAGGAGCGCGCGGAGGTGCTGTCGCGTCGGCTGAGCGACCCGTCGTCGTGGGTCGAGGCCAACGCCGCGGGGCTGTCGTGGGTGCACCCGCACTTCCGGTGGGTCTGCGGGCTGGACGACGCTGGACGGTCGTGAGCCGGCAGTCGCGAGTCGGCAATCCGCTGTCACGTCCGACCGTGACCGATGTCCGACCGTGAAGAATTATACGCACGCCGCGCGCACAACACGTCCATGAACGACGAGGAACTCGACGAACTCCGGTCGTCGCTCACGCCCTACGAGTCCAACGGCGGCGTCACCACCTACCAAAACACCGTCTCTATCGCCTGTCCGGCGTGCGAGAAGCCGTTCGACGACTTGGTCGTCTGCGAGAACGACTACAACAGCCTCGAACTGAGCATGATGCTCGACCTCTGTGTGACCCAACACGACGGCGACGTGCTCCTGTTCACGCACAAACAAGAGGAGTAAGCGGTCGTGGCGGTCGGACGCGGGCCACCGTTTCAGCCTCCCGGTTACGAGTCCGTCACTCCGCGCCCGTCTCGCCAGTCGCGGCCGGTGGATTCTCGTCGGCCAAAAACAAGTGGTCGAACGGGAGCGACCGCCGGGTTATTCCTGCGGCGGGAGGCCGTTTTCGTCGATGACCTCGCCGTCGTCGTCGACGGTGACGATGCCGCGGTTGTTGACCGCGTAGGGGTCCAAGCCGACCTCTTGGAGGAACTGCTTGTAGAGTCGCTCGGCCGTCTCGGCGTCTTTCTGGCGGTCCGAGGCGCGGTCGCAGAGTTCGACGAGGTCTTCGGGTACGTCGTTTTCGTGGACGATCCAGTGGTTGATGAGGTCCGACAGCCGGCGGATTGGCGAGGTGAAGTGGCCGTAGATGTCGAAGTTGAGCGCGTAGTGGCCGCCGAAGGGGTCGTTCATGTACTTCGCGCGGGGCATGACCTTCAGCACGGCGCGCTGAATCTTGTTGAGCGTGCGGGAGTTCGCGCTCTCCAAGGCGTCGTTGACGGCCTTTCGGGGCTCGTCCCACGACGTAGACTGGATGCTCACGCCGTCGAGTTCGGTGATTTCGCGGAGCGCCTTGTCCCACTGGTCGGGAGTCGGCTGCGGGTGGACGCGGTACATCGCCTCGACGCCGCGGTTCCACATGAGTTCGTGCGTGACGGCCTTGTTCGCCTTCAGCATGCACTCCTCGATGATGGTGTGGGCGCGGTCGCGGCTCGGGTTGAGGACGAGCGAGCCGTCTTCCTTGCGCTGTTCGTGGAGTTGGTCCGCGAGGTCGAAGACCAGCGCGTTCTCCTCGTGGAGGGGGAGGTCGGGGTCTTCCAGCCGGTTTTCACACTGCGTGTAGGTGAGCCGTTCGTTGGAGTGGATGACGGACTTGTAGATGTCGATAGACTCGAACGAGAGCGTGTCCTTCTTGATTTCCATCTCGACGGTGTGGGCGAGGCGGTCCTCCTCGGGGACGAGAGAACAGACCGTCTCGGCCAGCGCCGGCGGGAGCATGTGGATGGTGTAGGCGGGGAGGTAGACGGTGTTGCCGCGCTTGACGGCCTCGGCCCACATCTCCGAGCCGGGGTGGACGTAGTGGGTCACGTCGGCGATGTGGACCCACAGCGTGTACGTCTCCTCGTTCTCGCGGATGCTCAGGGCGTCGTCGAAGTCCTGGGCGTCGACGGGGTCGGTCGTCCACGTCGTGAGGTCGCGGAGGTCTTTGCGGTGTTCGAGTTCGTCTTCGATCTCCTCGTGGACGCCGTCGGTGCGCGCACGCGCCTCCGAGAGGACTTCCGGCGGGAACGCGTCACGAATCTCGAACTCCTCGAACAGTTCCTCGCGCTTGTTCTGGAGGTGTCGCGCGAGTTCGGCGTCTATCTCCACCGGTCCTTGCCCTTCGGCGGTCCCGGCGTACGCCTGCGCGTCGTCTGACATAGCCCCGACTAGACGGGGCAGGGAGAAATGAGTGTCGGGCACGAGCTGCGACGTACGAGAATCGATATCACTCGTCGGCGCGCGTTTGTGTGGCCCGGCGACGGGCCGCCGAACCCGTCTTCAGCGACCGCGCTCGCCGGGCGATTCGTACCGCTCTTTGACCGCGTCGAAGTAGCGAAGCAGGAACTCCTCGTCGGAGATGCCGCGTTCTTCGATGTCGCCGAGGAGGCCTTCGAGTTCCTCGCGGGGCTGGTGGCAGAGTCCCCGGTAACAGGACTTACAGAGGTGTTCGAACCGCTTGCCGTGTCGTTCCCAGCGGTTCCCCTCTTTGTCGTACTCGCGCGCCGCCGACCGGAGGACCGCGTCACCGCATGCGATGCACACGACACGATTCCGGTCCCGGTTCGTCCGGGAGCGCCACATATGAGGGGAGTGGACCCAGTCGTACTTAGCAGTTTATCCTGTTACAGTCTGACGCGCGCCCGACGCCAACGCGGTTCGCTCTCGACCGGCCGCCGTGGGACATCACCGACCACTCGACGCGGAGCGGTCGATTTATCGGCCGTGAGCGTCCACGACCCGGTATGAAGGTCAAGTCCCGCCACCACCTCCGAAGCGACGAGATCGACGCGCTGTGCGACTCCATCGAATCGTCCCTCGGCGTCGCCCTCGCTGGCGACGCGTTCGAGGCGGTCGAGTTCGCGGACGCCGACTACGAGGTCGTCCTCGTCGACGGCGAGCCGGCGGTCATGTACGTCGACGACCAGCCGTTTCTCACGGTCAAGGGCGCGAACCAGTTCCCGCCGACGACGAACGTCGTCACGGTCGACGCTGGCGCGGTCTCGTTCGTCTCCAGCGGGGCCGACGTGATGCGCCCCGGCATCACCGAGGCCGACGAGTCCATCGAGGCGGGCGATCTGGTGGTCATCGCGGAGGAGACCCACGGCAAGGTGCTCGCCGTGGGTCGCGCGCTCGAAGACGGGGCCGACCTCGTCGGTGACTCCGGCAAGGTCGTCGAATCCATCCACCACGTCGGCGACGACCTCTTCGAGTTCTCGGTCTGAGCCGACCGCCGCGGTCTCAGGATCGGCGTGCGCTCCGCCCGGCTACGCTTCGGCGTACTTCTCCAGCGCCGCCTCGTACCCCTCCCGCGCCATCGAGAACGTCTCCCGCAGGTCGCGCAGCGGCGTCTCCGTCGCGTCGACGCGGAGGTCGTTGTAGTACGGCTCCATCTCGCGGTCCTCGGTCGAAGTCACGACGACGGCCGCGCTCTGGATGGCGAGGTCGTCGCGCTTGTCGCCGCCCGCGGCGTGCCCCGAGCCGAGCGCGTCGATGAGTCGTTTCGCGAGCGGCTCGTCGCCGCCGGCGGTCCGCTCGTACGCGTCGGCGGTGGCGTCGACGACCGCCTCGCCCGTGAGCAGGTTGCCCGCGACGGTGTAGGCGTCGCCCTCGCGGTGGCCCGCCCAGCCGAGGCAGTCGTCGCCGGTGAAAGCGAACGTCGCCTCGGAACCGACGCCGTGGAGCTGTCGTTCCGCCCGGCCGTCGTCGGCGTTCAACAGCGCCTGTAAGGCGTCGTCGACGGCGAGGCCGTCTTCGAGGTAGTCCATGCCTTTTCCCCCGAGTCCGACGTTCGTCAGCGCCTGTGTCGCCACCGCGCCGTGTTCGGTTGCGAACGGGCAGAGCGCGCCGACGCCCGGCAGGCGGGTCGTCACGGCGACGCCGAAGCGGTGCTGGTCGTCGCCGTCGGCGTCGACGTACGGCTCGCGGACGCAGATGCTGAAGGTCATCGTGTTCGTCTGCCCCCGCGCGCCGCTGGCTAAAAACACCCGGCGAAACGCCGCGACCGCCCCGCGCGCGTCGGACGCCCGTTGGAACCGCCGACTCCACGGTCGCACGCGCTCGCGGCGGTTCTGCCGGCGATTCGGCGCGTCGTCGGGGCGAGACCTGTCTGAAATCAGACAATCGTCTGACGTAAGAACTAACCCCGTTGTGGCCTCTCTACGTCCTATGGGTATCATGAGTAAGATTCTCGGTGGTGGTGGTTCCCGAACGACCGAGGACTACGTCGAACTCGACCTCGACGACTTCGACACCGCTCGCGGCGACGCCGGCCTCTCGGTTCATATCGCCGAAATCGGCGGCCAGCAGGACGTTATCGCCATCAAGGACGCCGTCTACGACGGCAACCTGGTCATCGCGGACATCACCCGCCACACGACCTCCGACAGCACGATGGAGCACATCATCGACGATCTCCGACAGGTCGCGCGCGAGGTCGACGGCGACATCGTCCAGAAAGGCGACGACCAAATCGTCATCACGCCCACGGGCATCTCTATCTCGCGGCAGAAGCTCAACGGCTGACGACGGCGGACGACACCCGCTTACGCTCCGATTTCTCCCCGACTCGCAGCCGCGAGCGATGCGGCTCGAACGGCCCGAATCGATGGCTATTCGGTCCTCTCGTTCCTAGAGTCGTCCGAATGAGCAAGGACTACATCGAGGTTCGCGGTGCCGAAGAGCACAACCTCAAGAACCTCGACGTTCGCATCCCCCGCGAGACGTTCACCGTCGTCACCGGCCTGTCGGGGTCAGGCAAGTCCTCCCTCGCGTTCGACACCGTCTACGCGGAGGGCCAGCGGCGGTACATCGAGTCGCTTTCGGCCTACGCGCGGAACTTCCTCGGGCAGATGGACAAGCCGAAAGTCGAGGCCGTCGAGGGCCTCTCGCCCGCCATCTCCATCGACCAGAAGAACGGGGCCAACAACCCCCGGTCGACCGTCGGGACCGTCACCGAACTCCACGACTACCTCCGCCTCCTGTACGCCCGCGTGGGCACCCAGTACGACCCCATCACGGGCGCGGAGGTCGGCGAGCAGTCCGCACAGGACATGGTCGACCAGATTCTCGAACTCCCCGAAGGGACCCGCGCGAAGGTCGTCGCGCCGGTCGTCCGCGACCAGAAAGGCGAGTTCAAAGACCTGTTTTCGGACCTCGTCTCCGAGGGCTACGCCCGCGTCGAGGTCGACGGCGAGGAGTTCGACCTCTCGTTCGAGACGCCCGACCTCGACAAGAACTACGACCACACCATCGACGTGGTGGTCGACCGCGTGAAAGTCGCGCCCGAGGCGCGCTCCCGCATCGCCGACTCCGTCGAGACCGCGCTTGAGGAGGCCGGCGGCGTCCTCAAACTCATCGTCCCCGACCCGCCGGCGGACCTGCCCTTCGCCTCCAACACCCGGTCGACCGGGTCGCTCGCGGGCGAGGGCGACGACCGCCTCGTCGTCGAGTTCTCCGAGGAACTCGGCAACCCGAACTCGTCGTTCCGATTCTCCGAAATCGAGACGCGCTCGTTCTCGTTCAACAGCCCCCACGGGGCCTGCCCGGAGTGTGAGGGCCTCGGCAAGGCCAAGGAGGTCGACCCCGACCTCGTCGTCACCGACCCCTCGAAGCCGCTGAAGCACGTCTTCGAGCCGTGGAGCTACAACCGGACGTACTACCGCCGCCAGCTCGACAACGTCGCGGACCACTTCGGCGTCAGCGTCGACACGCCGTTCGAGGAACTTTCCGACGAGGTGCAGGACGCCTTCCTGTTCGGCACGAGCGAGGACGTGGTGTTCGAGTGGACGACGAAAAACGGCACGCGCCACAAGGAACACCCCTTCGAGGGCGTCGTCGGCAACCTCGAACGCCGTCACGTCGAGACGGACTCCGACCGGACGCGCGACCACATCGAGGAGTTCATGGCCGTCACGACCTGCCCCGACTGCAACGGCTCGCGGCTCAAAGAGCAGTCCCGGCACGTCCGCGTCGGCGGCACGACGCTCCCCGAGGTCAACCGCATGACCATCGCGGGCGCGCTCGAACACTTCGAGGGCCTCGAAGCCGACCTCTCGGAGCGCCACCGGACCATCGCACAGGAGATTCTCAAGGAGATTCGCGCCCGCCTCGGCTTCATGACCGAAGTCGGCCTCGAATACCTCACCTTGGACCGCGAGGCCGCCACGCTCTCGGGCGGCGAGTCCCAGCGCATCCGCCTCGCCACGCAGGTCGGCTCCGGCCTCGTGGGCGTCCTCTACGTCCTCGACGAGCCGTCCATCGGCCTCCACCAGCGCGACAACGACAAGCTGCTCAACACGCTCGAAGGCCTCCGCGACCTCGGTAACACGCTCATCGTCGTCGAACACGACGAGGAGACGATGCGCCGGGCCGACGAAATCATCGACATGGGTCCCGGTCCGGGCAAGCGCGGCGGCGAGGTCGTCGCGCAGGGCGACTTCGACGACATCGTCGCGGCCGACGACTCCATCACGGCCGACTACCTCTCGGGCCGCAAGGACATCGACGTGCCCGAGAGCCGCCGCGAGGGCGACGGCGAACTCGTCGTCCGCGGCGCGCGCCAGCACAACCTCGACGACCTCGACGTGCCGATTCCCCTCGAGACGTTCACGGCCGTCACCGGCGTCTCGGGGTCGGGCAAGTCCACCCTGATGCACGAGATTCTCTACAAGGGGCTCGCCCGTCGGATGAACGACAACACCTCCGTCGACCCCGGCGAGCACGACGCCATCGAGGGCTACGACGACATCGAGACGGTGCGGCTCATCGACCAGTCGCCCATCGGCCGCACCCCGCGGTCGAACCCGGCGACGTACACCGGCGTCTTCGACTACGTCCGCGAGCTGTTCGCGGAGACGAAGCTCTCGAAACAGCGCGGCTACGAGAAGGGGCGGTTCTCCTTCAACGTCAAGGGCGGCCGCTGTGAGGCCTGCAAGGGACAGGGCAACGTCAAAATCGAGATGAACTTCCTCTCGGACGTGTACGTGCCCTGCGAGGAGTGCAACGGCGCGCGCTACAACGCCGAGACGCTCGACGTGACGTACAAGGACAAGACCATCGCCGACGTGCTCGACATGGAAGTCGACGAGGCGCTCGACTTCTTCGAGGCGAACTCGCAGATTCGCCGCCGCCTCCAACTGCTCCACGACGTGGGCCTCGGCTACATGCAGCTCGGCCAGCCGTCGACCACGCTCTCCGGCGGCGAGGCCCAGCGCGTCAAACTCGCGGAAGAACTCGGCAAGAAGCAGACCGGCGACACGCTGTATCTGCTCGACGAGCCGACGACGGGTCTCCACAAGGAAGACGAGCGGAAGCTCATCGAGGTGCTCCAGCGCCTCGTCGACAACGGCAACACCGTGCTCGTGGTCGAACACGAACTCGACCTCGTGAAGAACGCCGACCACATCGTCGACCTCGGCCCCGAGGGCGGCGCGGGCGGCGGCACGATTGTCGCCAGCGGCACGCCCGAGGAAATCGCCGCGAACCCCGACTCCCACACGGGCCGGTACCTCCGCGACTACCTCCCCGACGTGGACGAGGAGGGGCCGCGGTCGGACCGCCGCAAGCCCGCGAAAGTGACGAACGACGACGACTGAGCCGCGCGTCGCCGTAACCGCGACGTTTCGTTTTCACGCTCGGGTCGGCCGACGGCCGCTCGCCGGGCGAGACGCTTTCGCCAATCAAACTACTCCGGGGAAAGACATTTCCGACCGTTTCGCGTCTCTCCATGTGTATGTCACGCATACTCAAAACGTCGGGGTTCCTCGGGCTCGCGACGATGATGGTGGTGGGACTGTACCAGTACACGCTGCTGGAATCTGGGGGCGTGCCGTCGTGGCTGGTGGGCGGCCACGCGCACTTGGGTGTGCTGTCGATTCTCGCGGTCGTGATGGGGTTCGCGGTGGACGCGTTCGCACTCACGGGGAGACTCCGGGCGGCGGTGAGCGGGCTGTTCGTCGTCGGGCAGTGGCTGTTACCGCTCACCATCTGGGTCGGCGTCGGGTTCGGGCTGACGTTCCTGATTCCGACGACGTTCCTGTGGGGGGTCTGTCTCATCGTCTCCATGCTCATCATGGCGTGGCAGGCGTGGGTCAGCGAGCCGACGACGCCCGGGGAGATGCCGGGCCCCGCGTCGCCGGCCGACGACTGAGCGTCCGCGGACTTTTTTCAGCATCGACCGTCCTTCAGCGCCGCCGGTACCACCAGTAGCCGACGCCCGCGAGCGCGAGGGCCACGACGAGCGCCGGGACCTGTCGTCGTCGCTCCCACCGCGACTCACCCCGCACCCGCGTTTTTCATCCCCGAGCGCCTACGTCCCCCATGCAGCTCTACGCCGCCGCCAACGGCGCGGTCCTCGCGGTCGCGGGGTCGCCCGACGACTCGACCACCCGCCGGCGACTCGGCGAGCACCGAATCGAGTGCGTCGCGGCCGACCCACGCGCGCCGGACCGGGCGTTCTGCGGGACCTTCGACGCCGGCGTCTTCCGCACGACCGACGGCGGGGCGTCGTGGCACGCGGTCGGCACCGACGCGCTCCCCGAGTCGGTGACGAGCCTCGCCGTCTCTCCGGCCGCCCCCGACGTGGTCTACGCCGGCACCGAGCCCTCGGCCGTCTTCCGCTCCCGCGACGGCGGCGAGACGTGGGCCGAACTCGCGCCGCTTTCGGCCCTCGATTCGGCGTCGTCGTGGGCGTTCCCGCCCCGCCCCCACACCCACCACGTCCGCTGGATAGAGCCGGACCCGACCGACGCCGACCGACTGTTCGTCGCGGTCGAAGCCGGGGCGCTCGTCCGCTCTTTCGACGGCGGGGAGACGTGGCAAGACCGCGTGGCGTCGAGCAAGCGAGACACGCACTCGATGGCGACGCACCTCGACCGGCCGGGTCGCGTCTGGGTCGCCGCGGGCGACGGCTACGCCGAGACCGACGACGCGGGCGAGACGTGGACGACGCCGACCGCGGGGCTCGGCCACGGCTACTGCTGGAGCGTCGCCATCGACCCCGCGGACCCGGAGTCGGTGCTTCTGACGGCCGCCTCCGGGCCGATGCGCGCTCACCGAGTCGAGTCGGCGGCGGCGTACCTCTACCGCAGGCGGGACTCGCCGGACGACGAGGGCGACGGCGACGAGTCGTGGGACCGACTCGACGAGACCGGCCTGCCGACCGGGTCGGGCGCGACCCGCGCGGTCTTGGCCGCCGGGCGAACCGGCGGCGAGTGCTACGCTGCGAACGACCGCGGTCTCTATCGGACGACCGATTTCGGTGACTCGTGGGACCGAATCGAAGTCCCGTGGGACGGGACGCGGCGGACCGCGGCGGGGCTGGCGGTCGTCGCGTAGTCGGGCGGTTTCCATCGGGGCGGTTCCCTCGTCCGAAGCGAGAAGATTCATGGGTCGGCGCGGCGACGCCCAACCATGTACGATTTCGCCGTCGTCGGCGTCGGTCCCGCCGGCGCGCGGTTCGCCCGCCGCGCGGCCGACGCGGGCTACGACGTGCTCGCGCTGGAGAAAGGCGAGGTCGGGACGCCCCTCGCGTGCTCCGGCCACGTCAGCACCGACATCTGGGAGTACGTCCCCGACGAGGCGCGCGACCGCCTGTTTCAGAACCGCATCTACGGGGCGAACTTCCGCGTCGGCGGCCCGAACTCCAAGGCATACCCGTTCTACAAGCAAAGCGAGGTCTCGAACGTCATCGACCGCGTCGAACTCGACCGCACCCTCGCCGACTGCGCCCGCGACGCCGGCGCTGACGTGCGCGAGGGCCACACCGTCACCGCCGTCGAGGAACTCGACGACCGTGTCCGACTGACCGTGAGCGTGGCCGGCGAGGCCGGCACCGTCCAGTTCGAGGCGAAGATGGTTGCCGGGTGCGACGGCCCCACCTCGCGTGTCCGCCGGGCGCTCGACCTCCCCGAACCGTCGGAGACGCTCCACGGCGTCCTCGCGTTCGACCCCGACCCGGACGACGGCGACTTCGTGGACGTGCACCTCACGGTCCCGCGCTTTTTCGCGTGGCGCATCCCCCGCGGCGACGCCGGCGTCGAGTACGGCCTCGCGGCCCCGCCGGGCGCTGAGGTCAACGAGATGTTCGACGCGCTCACGAGCACCTACGACGTGGAGACGGAACATTTCTGTTCGGGAGCCATTCCCATCGGCCCGCCGGACCGGACGACGACCCGGCGGGCGTTCCTCGTCGGCGACGCGGCCGCGCAGACCAAGCCGTTCACCGGCGGCGGCATCCTCTACGGGATGACCGCGGCCGACATCGCCGCGTCGACCATCGACCCCGACGACCCCGAGACGCTGTCGGCCTACGAGTCGGCGTGGCGCGACGAACTCTCGCGGGAGATTCGGCTGGGCCACCTCGTGCGCCGGTGTTACTCCTTCCCCGAGTGGCTCCAACGGGTCGGCCTCCGGTCGCTGTCGGGCGAAATCGGCGTCCACATGGACAAGCCGAGCTCGTTCTTCTCGCGCGAGCACCTGAAGAAACTGCTCTGAGACGCCCGGGAGCCGCCAAGCACACCGAGTCTAGTTCTCGCCCGGATACGTCGGCAGCCGCGCCGACACCGCGCTCCCCTCGACGAACGGGAGCGACTCGCGGGTCGCCTCGACGCGGTCGCCGTCGACCGCGACTTTCAGGGCGTCGGTATCGAGGCCGTAGTCGACGAGCGCGAAGCCGATGGGCGCGTCGAGCATCGGGCTCTCGACGGCGCGGGTGACGGTGCCGACCGACTCGCCGTCCGCCGAGACCTCGGCACCCGAGTCGGGGAGGGCGTCGGCGCGGAAGCCGACGAGCCGGCGCGAGGGTCGCCCGCGGTTTTCTATCTTCGAGACGAGTTCCTGCCCGACGAAACAGCCCTTATCGAAGTCCAGCGCGTTGCGGACGCCGGCGACGTTCGGGACGTTGCCGCGGAGTTCCGACTCGAAAAGCGGCGTGCCGGCCTCGGCGGTGAGACTGTCCCACGTCCGATAGCCCACGGGGACCGAGGGGTTGCCGTAGAACAGGAGCGCGTCGAGCACGTCTTCGGCGTCCTTCGCGCGGCAGATGACGTCGTAGCCCTCCTCGCCGGTCGGGTTGTCGGAGGCGACGACCGTGACGCCGAGTTCGCCGCCGATGGAGCCGCGGACGAAGGAGAGCTCCGGCTCCGGCGCGCCCGCCCCCGAGAGGATGCTCGCCACCTTCTCGGTCGACTGGGGGCCGTGGACGCCGAAGACGCCGAACTCGTCGGAGGCGTCGCGTATCTTGACGCGCTGGAGGAACGTCTTCGAGCCCCACTCCTCGACGAGCGGTTCGGCGCGGTCCCGCGGGGTGAAAATCAGCAGGCGCTCGCCCGCGTTGTAGACGTACATCTCCGTCTCGATGCGGCCGTCGGGGTCGAGAAGCAGGGCGTAGACGCCCTCTCCGTCCTCGTCGGGGACGGTGTCCGTCACCGCGTTGTCGACGTAGTCGACCCGGTCTTCGCCCTCGACGACGACCACGCCGTAGCCGTGTTCGATGACGCCGACGCCGTTTCTGACGGCGCGGTGGGTCCGCCCGGGGCGGCCGTAGTGGCTCACGACCTCGATTCCGCCGCGCGTCTCGAACGTCGCACCGTGTGCCTCGTGGATGTCGGCGACGAGTGTCATTACTCCTCGTTTCGCCTTCGGCGCGTAAAACCCTCCCACTCCCGGACGACACCCCCGGCTTTTGGTTCGGGGCCGTCCCGGTTTTCGGTCGCGGGGTCGACCCGGCGTCGGTCGCGGGCCGGCGGGCGGGTAGTCACAACGAGTCTGTGCTCCGCGTCGCCGCGCTCAGAGCCCGAACCGCTCGCGGAGTCTCTCGAACAGCGACGCGTCCTCTTCGACGGCTTCGCTCGGGTCCGGAACGACGCGCTCGTCGGCGTGAATGAGGACCCCCGTGTCGGCCTCTTCGACCACGATGAGGCTCTCGTCTTTCAGCGCCGACAGCGCCTCTTCGATGGTGTCGATGTCGGCGTCCACGGCGGCACGGAGTTCGAACACCGTCATCCCCTCGTCGTGGCGGTCGACGAGCGCGTCGAGCACCGCGACCTCGATGTCGCGGCGGTTCCGAAACTCCCGCCTCGCTCTCATAGCGGGTACATCGTTCGCCTCCTGTTTACTTGTACCGCCCGTCTGACGGGCGTCCGACAGGCAGGGGGTAGCTTTTTGTTTCCGAATCCCGGAATCCTCGCGTAATGGGACTTACTTGCCGTCTTCTCGGGCACTCCTACGGAGACGCCGAGACGGAACGGGAGCGCGAGGAACGCGGCGACGAGGTGGTCGTCTCGATTCGGGAGATACAGGTCTGCTCGCGGTGCGGACACGAACAGGTCATCAGCGAGAACAAGGAGGTCACGGCCATCCGAACGCCCGAGGAGGTCGGGATGACGGAGGGCGAAGTCGAGACCGCGGCCGCCGGCTTCGAGCCGGCGGACCCGCAGCCCGGCGTCTCCGACGCCGAGGACGCCGCCATCGAGACGGCTCCGGACGCGGAGACGCGGGCCGAAGCCGACGCCGCAACCGCCGCTGAGACGGACGCGGACGCCACCCCGGGCCCCGCGGCGAAACAGCCGACCGAGGCCGCGAGCGCGGATACGCCCGACGCCCAGCCGGCCGACCAACCCGGCGACCAGCCGGCCGCGAGCGCCGACGCCGGCACTGCTGACGCCGGGACCGCCGACGCGCCGCCCGTGACCGACGACGGCATCATCCTCGACGACGACGAAGAGCAGTCGGCCACCCGCGACCGAACGCAGTGGCCCGACGAGGTCGACGAGGTCGAGACCGACGACCCGACGCCGCCGGCCGACGGCGACGACGCGGAGTTCATCGACGCGGACGCCGAGGCGGGCGTCGAGACCGACGCCGAGGCGGAGCCCGAAGGGAGCCAGACCCGCGAACGCGGCGCGTGGCCCGACGCGCCGGGCGACGACGAGGGTTGGAACGCCCAGCCAGACGACGGCGAGCCCGTCTCGGTCTCGTTCGGCGGCGGTCTGACGCCCGAGAACAACGGCTCGTCGAGCCAGCAGGCCAACGGGCAGTACGTCGAGGCGGAGGGCGAAGACGACTTCGTCCGGGCCGACGAGTCGAACGTCGGCAACGAAGCCCCCGACGACGCCGTCGAGTACTACTGTCCGAACTGCGGCCACGCCCGCGGCGCGTCCTCGTCGTCGATGCGGGCCGGCGACATCTGCCCCGAGTGTAAAAAGGGCTACATAGCCGAGCGGGAGTCCTGACCGCGGCACGCCCTCGCAGGCGTCGCGGAGTCGCGAAACAGGTAAACCATACCCTGTCGAAAAGGCGTCCATGAAGGAGTACAAGATGCGTCGTGGGGAGACGCTCGAAGAGCGAATTCCGGACATGGAAGCGACGGTCGAAGACTACTTCGGCCCCATCACCGGCACCGAGGAGTTCAAAGGCAGCGACCTCTACGTCGTCGGCGAGCCCAAGAACCCCGTGTTCACCCGCATCGTCGCCGGCGCGGTCAAGTACAGCGGCAAGAAAGACAAACTCGCGGTCAACTTCGAGGAGGCCGACCCGGCCGACCTCGCTCCCGAAGACCTCGAAGCCGCCGGCGAGGCCGTCAGCGCGAAAAACGACTTCCTCCTGGAGGCGACGGGCCGCGACGCGAAGTCCCGCCGCGATTCGATGAAGCGCGCGGTCGAAGACGACGCGCCCGACGTCTGAGCCGTCCGACGTGGTCCGGATTTTCTCACACAGTCGCCCGCCGAGCGGCCGCGCTGCCAGCGAAACGCACATATCGCTCCCTCGTGACACACTCAGTGCGAGCGACCGTAACACGGTCGAATATGAATTTTTACTTCGGTTCGAGTAAAAATCTCCGGCACGGTTAAGTGATACCGGGACGAACGGACTGGTATGGCTATCGAAACTATCCTGCTCGCGGTCGGCGCGGGCGACGCCGAGCGCATCGACAGACTCGCCGAGGAGACAATCGACGTGGCCGGGCCGACCGGCGCGACGGTCGTCATCGGGCACGTCTTCACGAAAGACGAGTACGACGACGCGCTCGACAACCTCGATTTCGATATCACGGCCGAGGAGGTTTCGGCGGACGACGTGGCCCGACGACACGCCACCGTCCGCGAACTCACGCGCCGCTTCGACGACGCAGACATCGACTACGTCATCCACGGCCGGGTCGGCCACCACGGCGAGAAACTCGTCGAACTCGCGGGCGAGGTCGACGCCGACCGCCTCGTCGTCGGCGGTCGGAAGCGCTCGCCGACCGGCAAGGCCGTCTTCGGGAGCGTCGCACAGGAGGTCATGCTCGAAGCGTCGTGCCCCGTGACGTTCGTCCGCGCGGACACCAAGTGACGGGTCGCGGCGGCACGGTCGCCGGAACGACCGGTTTCGCAGGCAACTACATATCTTAGCGCGCCGTCAGCTCCCGCATGGACCACACCATCGACTACCGCCCGTCGTTCGCCCTCCTCACCGTCTCGCTCGACGAGGGCGAGTCGCTCCGGTCGGAGGCCGGCGCGATGGTCAGCTACTCCGACGGCATCGACATCGAGACGAACGCGAAAGGCGGCCTGTTCGGGTCGCTCAAGCGGAGCGTCCTCGGCGGCGAGTCGTTCTTCCAGAACACGTTCAGCGCGCGGCAGGCGGGGGAGGTCTCCTTCGCGCCCCCGCTGCCGGGCGACATCGTCCACCACGGTCTCGAAGACGAGACCCTGTACGTGCAGTCCGGGTCGTACATCGCCTCCGACCCCGCGCTCGACCTCGACACCTCCTTCGGCGGGGCGAAGACCTTCTTCGGGAGCGAGGGGCTGTTCCTGCTCAAACTGACCGGCACCGGTGACAGCTTCCTGTCGAGCTACGGGGCCATCCACGAGGTCGAACTCGGTGAGGGCGAACGCTACACGGTCGACACCGGCCACATCGTCGCCTTCGACGAAACCACGAGTTTCTCCGTCGAGCGCGTCGGCGGCCTGAAGTCCACCCTGTTCAGCGGCGAGGGCCTCGTCTGTACGTTCACCGGCCCGGGAACCGTCTGGATACAGTCGCGCAGCATGGACTCGTTCCTCTCGTGGCTCATCCCCAAACTCCCGACCAACAACTCCGCGTAACCCCGACCCGGGAGTTACATCGCCGCGAGTAAATCTACCGAAAATCCCGCTTAGTTAAGTGGTGGGCGCATCCCTATGGGAACGATGGCGTACTACGTGGGCGTCGACTTGGGGGCGACGAACGTCCGTTCCGTGGTCGGCGACGACGATGGAACCGTCCTCGGAGAGGCCCGTGACAACACTCCGCGCGGCCCGACGGGAATCGCGGTCACCGAGGCGGTCCTCGGCGTCGTCCGCGAGGCGTGTGCCGAGGCGGGCATCGACCCGAGCGACGCGGTCGCGGCCGGTATCGGTGCAATCGGCCCGCTCGACTTGGCCGAGGGCGCGGTCGAAAACCCGGCGAACCTCCCGGACACCATCGACCGCATCCCGCTGACCGGTCCCCTTTCGGTGCTGTTGGAGACGGACGAGGTGTACCTGCACAACGACACGAACGCCGGCGTCATCGGCGAGCGGTTCCACTCCGACCGCAACCCCGACGACATGGTGTACCTCACCATCTCCTCCGGTATCGGCGCGGGGGTCTGCGTCGACGGGCACGTCCTCGCCGGCTGGGACGGCAACGCCGGCGAGGTCGGCCACCTGACGCTCGACCCGCACGGCTTCATGACGTGCGGCTGCGGCCACAACGGTCACTGGGAGGGCTACTGCTCGGGGAACAACATCCCGAAGTACGCCCGCGAACTCCACGAGGAAGACCCGGTCGACACCGCGCTCCCCATCTCCGACCCCGACTTCTCCGCGGTCGACGTGTTCGAACACGCCGGCGACGACGAGTTCGCAGACCACATCATCAGCCAACTGGGCCACTGGAACGCGATGGGCGTCGCCAACATCGTCCACGCGTACGCGCCGCTTATCATCTACGTCGGCGGCGCGGTCGCGCTCAACAACCCGGACCTCGTGTTGGAGCCCATCCGCGAACAGATGAGCGAGATGGTCATGTCGAACATCCCCGAGATTCAACTGACGACGCTGGGCGACGAGGTCGTGGTCGAGGGGGCGTTGGCGAGCGCGATGACCGGTGGAACTGGCGACCGCTCGCGGCTGTGAGGCCGCGAGGATTCGCCAGTTTCAGCGCAGGTGGCACCGGTGACCGCTCGGGGCTGCGACGCGGCACTTCCTGTCACCACAATCGAATTATCTCGATTGATACTCGGTGGCGCAGTCTTATAACTCCGGTCGAGAAACGCGATGACGTGCACCCGACGACGCCGAGTCGTTCGGCGTGCCGGTCGGCGCGTTCCCGTTCTCGTCGAACCGCACGGTGCACGGGCGTTCCACCGGATGCCTAGAACGGGACCGGTCGACACCCCCCACCACCATCGTCGACCGACCGACGCCGCCGGGGTGACCCACCCACACCCACCCACCCACCCACCCATCCCCGCTGGCGTCGCTTCAGTTCTCACGCAACCCAGTGCAGACTGAGCGGTTCTCGCTCGTTTCAGTACCCGGGCCTCCGTCCGATTTTTCCCCTCGGCACCCGCAGATTCATCGTGGACCGCCGCCAGTTCCTCCGCACCGTCGGCGCGAGCGCGCTCGCCGTCTCGACCGCTGCCGTCGTCGGTTCCCGTCCCGCCACCGCACATCCCGGTCCCTTCGAGCCGCTGGGCCGCATCGACATCGACGGCGCGAAAGAGGCCGTCGTGTCGGCCGACGGCGAGACCGTCTTCGTCGCCGCGACCAGCGGCTACGCCGTCGTCGACATCTCCGCGCCCGAGCGCCAGGAACTCCTCGCCGAGCGCCGAGACCCGCTTTCGGACCGCGAAGACGGCCCCTTCCGCGGCCTCTACGACGCGAAACTCGACGGGGACACCCTGCTGGTCGTCGGCCCGGCCAACCCGATTCCGGGCGCGCCGGCGGGCGTCCTCGTCGTCGACGTGTCCGACCCCGCGACCCCCGAGGAAATCGCGTTCCACGAGACGGAGTTCCCCATTCACAACTGCTTCGCCGCCGACGGGCGGGCGTATCTGACCGCCAACGACGGCGACCGAAATCCGCTCGTCGTCCTCGACATCGACTCCGGCGACGAACTCGGCCGCTGGTCGGTCGTCGACGCCGACGACCGCTGGGCCGACGTACCGCCCTCGATGCGGTCCGTCCACGACGTGTGGGTTCACGACCGCGTCGCGCACGTCGCTCTCTGGGACGCCGGGACGTGGCTCGTCGACCTCTCGGACCCCGCGTCGCCGTGGGTCCTCGGGGCAGTCTCTCCCGGAGACCCCGAGGAAATCGCCGCGTTAACCCCTCGCGGCCGCAACCGCGAGCGGCGGACGCCGCCCGGTAACCACCACTACGTCGCCACCGACGACGCCGGCGACCTCCTCGGCGTCGGCGTCGAGTCGTGGGCAATCGAGGTCGACCGCGACGACGGGACGACCGAGCTCGTCGGCGGGCCGAGCGGCGTCGAACTCTGGGACGTGACTGACCCCGCGAATCCCGAGCGGCGCTCGACCATCGAGCCGCCGGCCAGCCCGGACCCGACGCTCGGCGGCGTCTGGACCACGGCGCACAACTTCGACTTCCGCGACGACAGGCTCTACACCTCGTGGTACCGCGGCGGCGTCAAGCGCCACGACGTGTCGGACCCGACCGACCCCGTCGAACTCGCCTGGTGGCGCGACCCCGAGCGCGCGAGCTTCTGGACCGCGCAGTACGCCTACCCGTTCGCCGACGAGGGCGTCTTCGTCGCGTCGAGCCGCGGCGTCGGCGACGCGTCGCCCGCGCTCTACACGTTCCCCGACCACGCCGGCGACCAGCGCGACCCGCCGACGCTCCGGGCGGAGCCGACCACCGAACCTCTCGTCAACACGCCGACGCCGACGCCGTCCCCGTCCGGAAACGAGACGGCTGCGTCGGCGTCCGAAACCGAATCGTCGACCTCGACGACCGACGCGCCGGGGTTCGGACTCGGCGTCGGCGCGGCGGCGCTCGGCGTCGCCGGTTGGCTGGTCCGCGTCACGAGCGGCGCGACTGAGAGCGACCGACGCTCGCGCCCGAGAGCGTCGACGGGAACACCGCACCGCGTGGTTCCCGCGTCGAATCTATCACGAACGACCGAGATAGCCTTTCTCTCGCCGGCCGGCGCGTCGGGAGAACCGTTTCATTCTAATCCGTGGGGTTCGAAGCATCGGAGTATGAGCGACGAGTCGGAGAGCCTCAAAGAGCGCGTCGAGACGTGGATGGTCGGTCAGATGCCGATTATCCAGATGCACGGCGGCAACAGCGTCGTGCGCAAGGCCGATGCGGAATCGGGGGAAGTCGTCGTCGAACTCGGGGGTGCGTGCGCCGGGTGCGGCATCTCGAACATCACCGCCCAGAACATCCAGTCGGACCTCATCATGACGTTCGACGAAATCACCGACGTGCAGGTCAAGGTCCCCAGTTCCGGCGACCACGGCAGCAGCACCGTCGAGGGCGGCCGCGGCGGCGAACTCCAGTACGGCGACGAGGGACCGGGGCACTTCTAACCCACCTTTTTTCGCGGGATCCTCGGCAACGTCGTTGCCTCGAACCCCGCCAAAAAATCTGGACCAAAAAAGGCGGCTACTCCCTCCGGTCGTAGCCGTACGGTTCCCTCCAACACTCGCACCCTGTTCCGCGGTTCTCAGTACGTATTTTCGACGACTCCCGCCACCACGACGTCTGAGTCCTCCCCGGCAACGACGACTGACCGTCTTCCGGAGTTGCGACGCCTACCCCGACAGCGCCGACTCCAGACTCGACGCCACCGACCGCGCCTTCTCGGCCAGTTCCTCGGAGATGTGGCCGGCCTCGACGGCCTCGTCGAGTTCGTCGTCGTCGACCCGCTCGACCGTCCCGTCGGCGTGTTTCACCACGTCCACGTGGAGGTCGACGTACCGAATCTGGTCGGGGAAGCACTCGACGGGCGTGCAGATGTTGACGTAGGTCCCCTTGACACCGCCGTCGGCGTCGCGGTACACCGTCGGGTACCACCAGCGCCCCTCGCGGAACTTCGTGACCGCCACGTCCCCGGACTCGCGGTCGACGCCGAGGGCGTCGTAGGTACCGCCGCCGGTCATGCCGCGCCGGAGTTCCACCGTTCCCTCGGGGTCGCGGTCCGTCACCTCGCCGGAGCCGAGCGTGATGAGCCGACCGTCCGGCTTCCCGTGGCCGATTTCCACGTCGTCGCCTTCCAGCGGGCCGAACTGCGCGGTCACCACACCGAAGGGGAACTCGCCGTCGCCGACCGACTCGCAGAGCGCCTCCGCGAGGTCGACGCCGGCGGAGGCCTTCTGCGAGGCGGCCTTCGTCCGGTGGTGGCCGGGCATCGTCGTCTCGACGGCCCGGCGCTGGGCGTCGAGTTCGAACCGGGTCTCGCGGCCGAACCAGACCCACGTCGTCGCGGTGGGAGCCGCGACCGCCCGCGGGGCATCGACGGGTTCGGAGAGCGCGTCGTCGAGTTCCGCGGCCACTTCGGCGGCCCGGTCGAGCGCGTCGTTCAGGGCGCTCATGTCGGCGTCGACGGCGTCGCGGTGCCAGCGGATTCCCCAGCCCTCGGGCGGGTCACCGCCGAGCAGGTCCGACATTCCCGCCAGTTCGCGGGCGGCGGCCTCGTCGCGGGTGTCGACGCGGACGCCCTCCGAATCGGGGTCGAGCGTCGCCAGCCCCGCGACGGCGCGGACCTCGCCGGTCAGTTCGGCGCGGCGGGAAGCCCACGGCGGGGCCGACTCCACGACCTGCACGCGGACCTCGTCACCGACCTCGACGCGGCCGTCGATGTCGCCGTACGAGAGGTAGCCCTCGGTCTCACCGAGGTCGCAGACCGCGCCGCCGCCGAGGGTGTCAGTCACGCGGGCGTCGAACACCGCGCCGGTCGGCGCGGGGTCGTCCCACGCGAAGGTGTCGATGCCGAGGTCCGAGAGGCGCTCGGTGGCCGTTGCGACCGCCTCGGGCGCGCCGGTCGCGCCGACGCCCTGCCGGTTCCGCGTCGTCTCGACCGACACGTCGTGGTCCGACGAGTCGAACTCGGCGTCGAAGCGCTCACGAATCGGCCCGGACGCCTGCACCACGTCGTGGCCGTCGTCGAGGAAGACGCTCGTGAGCGCGGTGGCGTAGATGCCGCGGACGCGGACTCTCATAGCTCGTCGGCGTCGCGGGCGAAGGTGACGCGGGCGTCGACCGTCGGGCCGAGGGTCAGTTCGACTTTCCCCTCCGAGAGCACGCGGCCGCCCTCGATGGGGACGCCCCACGAGTCGAACTTGAGGTAGCCCCGGAGCTCCGCGCCGTGGGTGTAGAGGTCGACGTGGTCGACGACGTGCTCCTGCACGTCGGTGGCGCTGTGGGCCATCTCCATGTCCGAGTAGACGGTGCCGCCGTCGCCGAAGAACGCGGCGATGGCGTCTGCGTCCGATTCGACTGCGTCGCTCACGAGGTCCGACGCGGCCCGGAGGTCGTCGGTGTCGAGGCCGACCTCGCGGAGCGCCGCCTGTTCGCGGGGGTCGAAGTGCATACCCTCCCTTCGGAGCGGAGGCATTAACGTCGTACGGTCGCCGGTCGCCAGCCATCCGACTGTCGACCCTCCGCCCCCATGTCACTGGGTGCCGTGGCCGAAGCTATTACCAGACGCAATACCCATTATGCCACGTAATGGACCAGCAGGACCCAGTCGAGCAGGCGTCCGACGGCTCGGACGACCTCTACGACATCGCCACGTGGGAGGAACGAACCTCGGTTGACGGGCTGGCGGTCGCGCTCTACCGGCTGCTGGTCGCGTCGACGCGAGTGGTCGTCATCCTCGCCGCGCTGCTCATCCTCGTCGGTATCGGCGGCCTCTCGGCGCTCACCGACCCGCAGGTCGGCGCGCTCACCCTGCTTTCGGCGCTGCCGGCGCTCGCGCTCGCCGGCTACGTCTACTACTCCGACGTGACCCAAAACGAGCCGCTTTCGATGCTCGTGGTGACGTTCCTCCTCGGCGTCCTCACGGCCACGTTCGCGGCGATTCTCAACTCGCTTCTGAGCAACGTCGGCCAGACCATCGCGGGCGAGTTCCAGCTGGCGCTCGGCTTCCTCGGCAGCGTCGTGTTCTACTTTCTCGTCGTCGGGCCGGTCGAAGAGACCGTCAAGCTCCTCGCGGTCAGGCTGTACGCCTACTCTCACGACAGCTTCAACGCCGTCATCGACGGGGCCGTCTACGGCGCGATGGCCGGCCTCGGCTTCGCCACCATCGAAAACGCGCTGTATATCACTCGGAATCTCAGTTCTTCAGGGCTCGATGTGGGTTCCGGCGGCGTCGGCATCATCGCCGCCGGCGGGACGATTACCGCGGTCCGAGCGCTCGCCGGGCCGGGGCACGTCATCTACTCGGCCATCGCCGGCTACTACCTCGGCCTCGCCAAGTTCAACAAGGAGAACGCCGGCCCCATCGTCATCAAGGGCCTCATCCTCGCGGCGCTGGTCCACGCGACGTACAACTCGACGGTCGGCCTCGGCTCGACCGTCATCGCGGGGATAACCGGCCTCGGCGGTCTCGCGGCCTTCCTCGTCTACGTCATCATCTACGACGGCGTCTTCGGGCTCTACCTCATCGGGAAGCTCCGCCGGTACAGTCAGGCCTACCACAGCGCCCACGCGTCCGGTCCGAGCGCGGCGTCGTTCAGCTCGGAGCGAACCGAGTTCGAGGACTGAAGCGAGGCGGCGACGGCGCGGGAACGTACGAAACGAAAGAACCGGCCGCCCTACTCGACGACCAACCGCTCGGCGTAGCCGTCGAGCATCGATTCGACGTACTTCGCCACCACGTCCACCTCGACGTGAATCGGATCACCGACCGCCTTTTCGGAGAGCGTCGTCAGGTCGTAGGTCGTCGGGATGATGGCCACGGCGAAGGTGCCTTCGCGGCGGTCCGCCACGGTGAGGCTGATGCCGTCGAGACAGACCGAGCCCTTCTGGACGACGTAGTTCGCCAGCGACTCGGGGAGGTCGAACTCGAAGAACCAGTCGTCGCCGACGCGTTCGACGTTCGTGACCGTCGTCGTCCCGTCGACGTGGCCCTGCACGATGTGGCCGTCGAAGCGGTCGTCGGCCGCGAGGGCGCGTTCGAGGTTGACGCGGTCGCCTTCGACCGCATCACCGAGGTAGGTCTTCTCGATGGTTTCGGCCGCGAGGAACACCTCGAACCAGTCGTCACCGAACGCCTCGACGGTCAGGCAGACGCCCGAGACCGCGATTGACTGGCCGTGGTGGAGGTCGTCGAACGCGAGGTCGGTTCGGATACGGAGGCGGCGACCGCCGTCGGTGTCGGTCACAGCGACGATTTCGCCCGGACCCTCCACGATTCCCGTGAACATACCCGCGGCTTCGGTCGGGTGCAGTTAATGCCTATCGTTTCCGTTCTTCATCACGTTTTCGTGACTCTTTCGCCCATACAATTTTACCGTCATCGTCCGGAGAGTCGGTATGGACGTTCTGGCCCGACTGCGGAGCAGTTTCGTCACCGGCCTCATTCTCGTGACCCCGCTGGCCGTGACCGTGTTCGTCCTCCAGTTCGCGTTCAACCGCATCACCGCCGCGCTCCGCCCGGTCGTCCGTGAAGTGACGCCCTTCCTCGCCGGGGCGCTCAACTACTCCGGCGACATCGTCTTCATCTCGCAGGTGCTGTCGGCGCTCACCATCGCCGTGGCCATCTCGCTTCTCGGCTACCTCGCGTCGATGAGCCTCGGTCAGCGGCTCTTCGGGAGCTTCGAGCGCGGCGTTCGGCTCCTGCCGCTCGTCCGCACCATCTACTTCGGCGTCCGGCAGGTGTCGGAGTCGCTCACCGAACCCGACCGCCGGGGCGCTCGTCATGGTCTCGGCCGACGAGATTCGCGAACTCGACATGCCGGTCCGCCGCGGTCTCCGGCTGCTCGTCACCACGGGGCTGAGCGTCGACGACCCCGAGACGCTCCCCTCCGGCCCCGCGGGGTACGACCCCTCGAACGGCGAGGACGGCGTCCGGGCGGAGACTGACCAGCGTCGCAGCGCGGGCGAGAGCCGGGCCGAGTGAGTTACACGCCCCAGATGAGGGCGATGCCGGCGGTCGTGACGACCGCGAGCAGGAGTTGGAGCGGCGCGCCCACGCGGAGGTAGTCGGTGAATCGGTAGCCGCCCGGCCCGTACACCATGAGGTTCGTCTGGTAGCCGATGGGCGTCATGAAGGCCGTGCTCCCGCCGAACGTGACCGCGAGCGCGAAGCCGAAGGGGTCGGCACCGAGGCCGAACGCGGTGTCGATGGCGACCGGGAGCAGGAGGACGACGCTCGCGACCGGGGTGATGACGTTCGCTAGCAGCCCCGTGAGCAGGTAGAACGCGGCGACCACGGCGATGACGGGCAGGTAGGTCGCGGCGACGCCGACGAACTCAGAGATGAGCGCGACGCCGCCGGTCAGTTGGAGCGCCCGGCCGAGCGGGATGACGCCCGCCAGCAGGAAGATGACGTTCCAGCTCACCGCGTCGTAGGCGTCGCTCGCGGACAGACAGCCGAGCGAGACCATCGCGGCGACGCCGCCGAGCGCGGCGATGGCGATGGGGACGACGCCGAGCGCGGCCAGCCCGATGACCGCCGCGACGACGGCGAACGCCCGGAACGCCGTGGGCGACAGCCCGCCGTTGTCCTCGATGAACTCGTCTGCGACCTCGCTCGTCACGACGAAGTCGCCGCTGTCGCGGAGATACCGCGCCGGCGGACCGCGAGCACGGTCGCGTCGTACCGCTCGCGGAGTCGCGCGCCGCCGACGGTCTCGCCGACGAGGCCGGATTCTCGGGGGACGACGAGTTCGACGAGCGCCACGCGGTCGGGTCGGTCGAGTTCGGCGTCGGTGACCGACGCCCGCGGGAGAGATCGCAGGCCCGCGAGGTCGCAGAAGCGCCGAATCGTCGCCGGGTCGCCCCGGACGGTCAGGATGTCGCGGGCGGCCACCTCGCGGTCGGAGTCGGCCGCGATGAAGTGTTCGCCGCCGCGGAGCACGTCGAGGATGTCCACGTTGAGGTCGCGGTAGGTGTCGTCCGACACCTCGCCCGCGGGGATGCCGACGAGCGGCGACCGCGCGGGGACGAGCACGCGGGCGAGAAACGGCTCGACGCCGTAGTTGCCGGTTCGGTTCCCGGGCTCGATTCGCTCGGGGAGGAGCCGCGGCGCGACCGCAAGCAGGTAGCCCGCGCCGACGACGAACACGAGCGCCCCGAGCGGCGTGAACGTGAACATCGAAAACGGCGGCAGTCCGGTGGCCTCGGCGTAGGCCTCGCTGGCGACGAGGTTCGTCGCCGTCCCGACGAGCGTGAGCGTGCCGCCGAGCATCGAGGCGTACGAGAGGGGAATGAGGAGCTTCGACGGCGAGACGTTCGCCTGGTCCGCGAGGTCCGACACCATCGGCACGAACACCGCCACGACCGGCGTGTTGTTGACGACGCCCGCGATGGGGCCGGTGAGGCCGACGACCGCGGCGAGCAGTCGGCTCTCGCTGCCGTTCGTGAACGAGGCGACCGCGTCGCCGAGGACGCGAATCGCGCCGGTCTGTCGAACCCCCTCGCTGAGGGCGTACATCGAGAGGATGGTAATCGTCGCGGCGCTCGAAAACCCCGACAGCCCCGTCTGGAGGCCGACTCGCGTCCACGGTTCGAGGACGACCAGCGCGACGATGACGCCGATGGCCGTCACGTCCGTCGGGGCCGCCTCCGTCACGAACAGCGCCATCGTGACGACGACGAGGGCGAAGACGACGAGCATTCCGGACGTGACGGCGACCATGCGGGCAGTCGACTCGGCGGCGGCTTAATGCTACCCCGCGCGACTGTCGGCCGCGGCGACGGGTCGCTTGCCGCCGGCGTCCCATCGGCGCTCGCGCTCACTCGCTGGGCGCGACGCTTTTAGTCGCCCGCGGTGTAGCCTCGGGCGATGCGACTCGGAATCATGGAGATGGTCGGTCTCGCGGCGACCCTCATCTTCGCCATCCCCGTCGGCGGCTTCGGCCTCACGCTCCTCGCCGACGGGCGGACCGCCTTCGGCGGCGCGATGCTCCTTCTCGCGGTGCTCATGGTCGCGCTCCCGAAGTTCCTCACCATGCCGCAGGACCTCCCCTCGCTCGCGGCCGAGAAAGTCGTCGGCGGCGTTGCGAAAGAGCCGGACAACGAGGAATAACTACCAGCGACTCGGGTCGAGACCGGTCGGCGCGCCGCCGAGCAGCCGCGGGCCGTCGTCACCGACGACCAACACGTCGGTCAGTTCGACTCGCCCGTGGTCCGCGTGCGTGACCGCGGCGCGGACGCGCAGGACGTTGCCGGCGACGAGTTCTCTGTCGCCGTCGAGCGGCGGGTCCTCCCGGGCCGCGAGGCCGATGCCGCCGCCCACGTCTCTCGTCACCTCGTCGGCCATCGAGAAGCCGAACGCGGCGGTCTCCGCCCGGAGTTCGCTCCCGAGGAAGCCGGCGTCGTCGCCGGGGTCGGCCTCGGCCAGACTGACTTTTCTGGCGGCGTCGCAGGCGACGTGCGCCCGGCGCTCCCACCCGCCGTCGGGGTCGACGACGAACGTGCGAGCCAGCGCGCCGCGGTAGCCGGTCGGTCCGCGCGGGCCGACCGAGACGACGATGGGTTCGCCCGGTCGGAGTTCGACCGGCTCGCCCCCGCCCCCGTCGCCTCGGGGTCCCGCGCGAACCGTCGTCGCGCCCGCGGCATCGACGCCCTCGGCCGCGAGCGTCGCGTTCACCTGCCGGCGGAGTCGCTCGGTCGACAGCGGTGCGCCGTCCCAGTGGAGGACGGACTGTTCGTCGTCGCCGTTGTCGTCGCCGTCGTCAGCTTCCTCGACCGTCGCCGCCGACAGTATCGCGGCGGCGCGCCCGACGCCGCGAGTCGCCGCGCGCTGAGCGGCCTCGATGGCGTCGCGCTCGGCGTCGTCTTTCACGGCGCGGGCGGCTTCGACCGCCGGGGTCGACGCGAGGTCGTAGCCCGCCGATTCGAGGTGGAGCGCGGCGTCGTGCGGAACCGTCCGCGGCGCGAGGACGGTCCCGTCGGAAGCGCCGTGTTCCGCGAGGACGGCCGCGGCGGCCGTCCCCGGCGGCCTGTCGTCGACGCGGACCGAGGCGACCGGGAGCGACGGCGGTTCGACGGTCGAGGGGACTCGGAGATGCGTCTCGCCGTCAACGCGGACGAACACGAGGTCGCAGTCGAACTCGCGGCCGGTGAGGTAGCGACTCGTCGGGTCGGCACCGCGGGAGACGGCGACGAAGCCGACGGCGTCTCGCTCGGACACGGCGGCGTCGATGGCGTCGCCGCCGCGCGGACTCCACCGCACGGGACGTTACGCCTCTGGTTCGGGCGCGGGCAGTTCCTGCGCGTCGTCGACGAGTCCCTGCGCGGGTTCCTCGCGAATCTCGTTGTGGAGCAGGACGCTGATGGGGAGCGTCGGCGCGCCGGTGACGAGGTTTTCGAGGACGATGAGGCGCTCGCGGGCGCGGGACATCCCGACGTAGAAGACGCGGCGCTCGTTGTCGGTGATGAGCGGGACGGGGCTCGTCGTCGCGGTGAACTCCTCGATGCCGCGGGCTTCGAGCTCCTCGTCGGAGACGGACGCCGCCATCTGCTCGACCACCTTCTCGGTCAGGTCGGTCGCCATGAACACGTGGTCGGCCTCGCGACCCTTCGCGGAGTGGATGGTGCCGACGCGGACGCGACTGGGGTCCATCTCCTCGTAGCCGCCGCCGAAGTACGCGTTAACGGACTTGCGCTGGAAGCTCGTCACCTTGCGGACCATGTCGCTCGCGGACGAACTGTCGGGGGCGAACGGTGCGAAGTTCTTGATTTCCTTCGGCGTGAACTCGATGTTCGTGATGTCGTCGACGCCGACTTCCTCCTGTCTGTCGTCGATGGCGTCGAAGAGGTCGTCGCGGTCGTTCGTGCCGAACGCGGAGTCCTGGAGCATGTCCGCGAGGCGACGGGCCTCCAGCCCGTTGACGGGCTCTTCGGCGTCGAGCGCCTCGACCGCGCGGACGTACTGCGTGAGCCGGTCGGTCCACATGCGCTGGTCGGTCAGCGTCGAGAAGGGGATGCCCGACGGGAGGAACTCGTCGATGAACTGGAACATCTGGTAGCGCGCGCGGAACAGCACCATCACGGTGCCCTCGTCTTTCTCGACGGTGTAGCGGACGTTCCGGGCGAGTTCGAGCATCGACGGACTCTCGACGGCCTCGACCGCGCCGCCTTCCTTGCGCGGCTTGAGGTCCTTCTCCTGTCGCTTGTCGATGTGGCGAATCTCTCGGTTGACGACGTTGAGGACGTTCGACGGGAGGCGGTAGGAGTTCGGCAGAATCTCGTCGTTGTCGCGTTCGGCGTCGAGGAGGAGGTTCGGGTCCGCGCCCTGCCACGCGTAGACGACCTGGTCGTCGTCGCCGGCGATGAGGACGCCCCGCATGTGGGGCTTCCACTCCTCGTACACGTCGTACTGGAGGGTCGTGATGTCCTGGAACTCGTCGATGACGAGGTAGTCGACGTTGGGGACGAGCGCGCGCTGCTTGACGCGTTCGAGCATGTCAGCGAATCCGACCAGCCCGTGTTCGCCCTTGTAGGCGCGCCACGCGCGGATGGCCTCGGGGATGTCGATGCGGTCGTCGTCGGACGGCCACGTCGGCGTGTACTTGTTCCCTTCCTGCGCGTTCGGGTCGACTTCCGGCGGGAGGCGGACCTCCTCGACGTTCCACTGGAACGGCACGTCGTACCAGTCGGACACGTCGCGGCGGGTGCGCTGGAGCCACTGGCTCGTGGCGATGACCTTGTTCCCGATGGTGGTCGAGCGGGCGGTCCGACGGCCCGCGCCGCCGTACTCGTCTTCGAACTCGACGCCGTAGTCCTCGCAGAACTCCTGTTTGTCGCTCTCGCCGACCACGTCGTTCCGCGAGAGGCTCAAGAGTTCGTACGCCTTCGCGTGCATCGTCGAGACGTTCCCCTTCAGCGACCGGGGGTTGATGTCGAGTCGCTCAGCGAGTCGGTCGCGGACCTCGGCCGCCGCGGCTCGGGTGTAAGAGACAACGAGAATGTCGCGGATGGTGACGCCGTCTTGTTCGAGAATCTCCTCGACCTTGTCGAGCAAGGCCGTGGTCTTCCCGCTTCCCGGGCCGCCGAACAGCCGGGTGACGGTCACGTCGGATTCGCTCATTGTGCACGTTCACGGCCTTATCGGTGATAAGCGACGTGCTTCTGACGAGGGCGAACGCGCCCGGAGCAGTCGTACTCGCCGGGCGTTCGCGGACGGCTCACCGAACGGGTGAGAAACCGTCGAGAACAGGTGCTTGTGGCTTGGTCAGTTCGGACGCGTCAGGCCTCCGGCACCCACCCGCAGACGGAGCAGGTCGCCGCGCCCATGTCGTGCAGGGCCCCGCAGTCGGGACACTGCAACTTGTTATAGGATCGGTCCCAGCGTGCCGGTTCTGTCTCGTGACCGCGGTCGGTCAAGAACTGGTCGAACAAGTCGTCACTGGGTGCTGAGGCCATACATGGTATGATATGTCATGCCTCTATTTAGTTCCTACGACAACTCCGAGTCGTCGAAAACCGGGCGACTGCGGCGGACTGTTCCGCTCGTTTACAGGTCGTACAGCGCGCCGTATTTCGACTCGACGTAGTCGAGGAAGTCGTCGGCGGCGAACGCTTCGCCGGTGGCTCGCTTCACGAGGTCGTTCGTCTCGTAGCGCCGACCGTGGCGGTGGACGTTCTCCCGGAGCCACTCCCGGAGGTCGCCGAACTCGCCGTCGGCCAGTTTCCCGTCGAGGTCGTCGATGTCCTCCTCGGCGGCCGAAAACAGTTGGGCGGCCATGATGGAGCCGAGCGAGTAGGTCGGGAAGTAGCCGAAGTTCCCGTACGCCCAGTGGATGTCCTGCAGACAGCCCTCGGAATCGGTGTCCGGCCGGATGCCGAGGTACTCCTCGTACTTGTCGTTCCACGCCTCCGGCACGTCCTCGACGGCGAGGTCGCCGGCGATGAGTTCGCGTTCGAGTTCGAACCGGATGACGATGTGCAGGTGGTAGGTCAGTTCGTCCGCCTCGACGCGGATGAGGTTGTCGTCGTACACCTGATTGGCGGCCTCGTAGGCCTCTTCGACCGTCGCGTCGACCTCCGGGAACCGGTCTTCGAGCGTGGGCAGGAAGTGCCGCCAGAAGGCCCGCGAGCGCCCGACGTGGTTCTCCCAGAGCCGCGACTGCGACTCGTGGACTGAGAGGTTGCGGTTCTCACCGAGCGGCGTCGCGTAGTGTTCGTCCGGCAGGCCGAGCGTGTACAGCGCGTGGCCGAACTCGTGGACGGTCGAGAACAGCGACCCGAGCACGTCGGACTCGTCGTAGCGGGTCGTCACGCGGGCGTCGAACTGCGTCCCCGACGAGAACGGGTGCGGGGCGGTGTCGAGGCGGCCGCGCTCCCACGGGTAGCCGAGCGTCGAGAGCGCGTCGCGGACGAGCGTCTCCTGGTCTTCCTCGGGGAACTCGCCCTCGAAGGCGTCCACCGCGAGGTCGACGTCGGACTCGCGGATGTCCTCTATCATCGGGACGAGCACCTCGCGCACCTCGGCGAGAATCTCCTCGGCCTGTTCGAGGGGCAGACACGGCTCGTAGTCCTCGAACAGCACCTCGTAGGGGTCGCGGTCGGGGTCGATGTGCTCGGCGTACTGCCGCTTCAGTTCGACGTGCTTCTCCAGATGCGGCGCGAACGTCTCGAAGTCGTCTTCGGCCTTCGCCTGCTTCCACGCCGGGATGGCCTCCGAGGACGCCGCGGAAATCTTCTCGACGAGGTCGTTCGGCACGCGGGCCGCCCGCTCGTAGTCGCGGCGGAGTTCGCGCAGCACGTCGGCCTGCTCGTCGGTCGGGTCGTCGGCCTCGGCCGAGTCGAGGAGTTCTCCGAACTCGTCGTCGGTCAGGAGTTCGTGGCTCAGCGCCGACAGCGCCGACATCTGCTGGGAGCGCGCGGGCGTCCCCTCGTCGGGCATCATGACCTGCTGGTCCCACGAGAGGATGCCGCCGGCGTTCTCGACGTTGGCGATTCGCTTGTACTTCTGGAGAAGCTGGTCGTACGGCGATGCGTCTTCGGTGGGGGATTGTGCCATATGATATCAGGTCGGTCCGGAACCGTAATAAAATGAAGGAGATGCGAATTATAGTCCGTTGTTGTTCATTCGGGTGCTATCAGATGTGAAACCTCAAACCCATGGTGAATAGATAGTATGCCGACTTCGTTCAATCGACAGTGTCGGTTGTTGGGCTTGCTTATTCACCGTGTCGCGAGGTGAGTAACTAGACCTCACTGTTCGCCAACAATTTCCTCATTATGATACCGTAATAACTCGGTCGAAATATGGTGGTCTGAGTCCACGGCTAACTGTCTATCAGAGAGTGCTGAAGTGTGGGTATGTTCCAATTCAAGCGATTCTGGAGAGACACTTACGACACCATTGTCGAAGTCCGTGTGATGGTTTGGACACAAGACTAGCATGTTTGATCTTTTGTCTGGTCCACTATGTGGCTCACCGAGAGGGACGATATGGTGAACTTCTGAGTACCGAGTACCGTCGTTCCGAAGTAACGTGGTTCCACACACCTGGCACTTATCGTCGTAGAGACGTTTCAACTCGTTGACTACCTCGCGATCGCGTCGTACTCTGTCGAGGACCGTCTGGTATCTTCCTATGTCTTCGTACAGTTCCGGTTCAACCTGTACTGGGTCGAAGTCTTCTCGTGGGAATGGGTCGGTACGTTGCCTCGTTTTGGTGTCTTCGTCTCTATTCTCTTGCAGCAGGAGCTCGTCGCTCCAGATTTCTTCGAAGTAGGAAGGGTTGTACTCTCGTTTTCGGAAGGGCCCTCCCGTTCGGTCGCCAACGTATAGGCAGTCACAGAGCAACTTGTAGAACCCTGTCTTCGTCGTGTGTACGTCCTCCTCGAACCGTGGGAGAATCGATTCGAGCATCAGTTCAGAGTGCTGTCTGAGGACGATAGAGTGCGGCAACAGTGTCTCGATAATCTTCCTCACATTTTGATGGGCAGTGAAATAGACCTGAAAATCGTGCCGCGTCGAGGAATTACCGTAGTCAATGCCTGTCGATTCACAATAGTCTAGTGCATAGTCGACGAGTTGTTTACTCACCCCTGTCAGATGCATTCGTGCAATTGGGTACATCGTGTACCCAATTCGAACTTCGTCCGTTTGCGCGATGCTCGCACGGTAGCGGCAAATTCCATCAAACAAGCCAGCAAACCACTTTTCTGAATACCCAGATCGGCATCGTCCATCTGGCAGAGGAAGCGAGTCCACTCTCGACGGACGGACGTCGTACTCGTCGCTGAAGTCCTGCGGTGTGGTGTGATTCCGGCCTCTCGGACGCCATCCATGCCGGAGTTCGTCACGCGTGATGAGCAGTTGATAGACGTCTTCGGCTGTCAACAATTGCCCACCGAACTGGTTGTCAGACAGGCTGGTCACGAACGCTAATTCGTTGGCTAACTGCGCAGAGTGCCCGGCGAGATACTCATCAAGTTGTTGCAACTCACTATGCTGGTCAAGCAGAAAATACGATATCGAGTAGTCACCGTCGACAAATCGAGTGCTGTCGTACGATTGGCTGTCGAGAAACATACCCAGTACGTCACGGCGTGCTGTCGACTCGTAGGTCCGAATTCGGAGCGAAGGACGGACGGTGAATTTGTTGTCGGGCTGGGAGTGGATATTGAATTGTACCCTCCCAGTGGCGTCTAAGAGCCCAGCGACGTACTCCGGAGAAAGGACCTCTTCGGTTTCATTCATTTACCAGACGGTGACAGTATGATTAAATGATAGTTGTGGTTGAACGTCTCTGTTGACATCCTTGGAGTCGCCGCCACCGGCTACTTACCTCTCCCCAGGCCCGAAATCACCAATTTGCCACGAGCGCGCGGTACGTCTCGTAACACCGCGCCAGCACGTCGAGCGACACGCTCTCGTCTTTCGTGTGCGCCTCGCCCGGCTCCGAGGGGCCGTAGACGACGCAGGTCGTCCCGGCCTGCGCCAGCCATCCGGCGTCGGTCGCGTGGGGCTTCGTCGTCTGCTCCGGCTCCGCGTCGCTGCGGGCCTCGTGAACCGACCGGGCGGCGTCGAGGACGCGCTCGGCGAAGTCGGCGTCGTCGCACGCCATCGGCGGGAGGTCCTGTTCGACGACCCACTCGACGCCCTCGAGTTCCGCCGTCCGCGCGAGGTCAGCAAAGCCGCCGGGGACGGTCCGCTCGTCGAGAGTCACCTCGCAGCGGTCGGGGATGACGTTCCACGCGCTCCCGCCGTCGATTTCGGTGACGGCGATGCTCCCCGAGACGGGGTGGTCGAGGACCTCGGCGTCCGGCACGGAGAGACCGCGAACCACGTCCACGGCGTCGGTCGCGCGGTAGACGGCGTTCTCGCCGCGCTCGGGTCCGCTGGCGTGGCAGGCGGTCCCAGACGCGACGAGGGTGCTCGCCCGGCGGCCCCGGTGGGCGACGGCCACGTCCGTCCGGTTCGGTCCCGAGTAGTTCGTCGAGCCCTCGGCGACGACGGCGTAGTCGAGTTCGAAGCCGTCGTCGAGGGCGGCGCGGACGCCCTCCCCGCCGATTTCCTCGCCGACGAACGAGGCGAAGGCGACCTCCGAGTCGGCGTCGGCGGCCGCGTCGCGGAAGGCGAGCATCGACGCCGCGACGGCACCTTTCATGTCCGCGGCCCCGCGGCCGTAGAGGCGGCCGTCGCGGGTCTCGACCACGTAGTCGCCGCTGTCCGTGGTCTGCCGGTCGGCCGGCGGGACCACGTCGTGGTGGCCGACGAGCGCGAGCGACTCGCCGACGCCGGGGTTGACGCGGGCGACGACGTTCCCCGCGTCGTCTCTGGCCACGTCGGCGTCGGTCTCCTCGCGGAGCCACGCTTCGATGGCGTCGCCGGCGGCGGTCTCGTCCTCGTGGCTCGGCACCGACACGAGCGTCTCCGTGAGGTCGCGGAGTTCGTCCATGCCGGCCCGTCGGCGGGTCGCTCCAAAAGCGTGTGCGTCCGGCAGTCCGCACGCAGGTCCGCCGCGATGCGGTCGGGCACTCCCTCGCGCCGCCTCGCGGGGAGACCGTTATCAAATTCCGAGAATACCCGGTCCGGCTTATGACGTATACCCCACACGTCGGAGTATGCGACTCGTCTCGACGTACGAACGGTTGCTCTGGGGAAGCATGGACGCGCTCGGTATCTCGGGTTCGGTCGAGAGAAAGGTCGTCGCCGCCGTCGCCATCCAGTTCGTGGTCTCGCTCGCGCAGGCCGCGCTTCCGTGGGTCGCGACCGGCGCGCTCCGGCTCGAACTCTCGGCACTCCTCCTGTTCGGTGCCGGCCTCGCGTTCGTCAACACGATTATCATCACGCGAAAAGACATCGTCTCGCCAATCGAGTCCATCTCGTCGGCGGCCGCGGGCGTCGCGGCGGGCGACCTGTCGGTCCGCCCCCCGGACGTGAGCGGCACCGACGAGGTGGCCCGCCTCGCCGACGACTTCGGCGCGATGCACGACCACCTCTGCGTCGTCGCCTCGCAGGCGGGCGCGCTTGCTGACCAGCGGTTCGACGACCCGGCGCTCGACGAGAACTTACCGGGCGAGTTCGGTGACGCGCTCGACCGGATGCAGCGCGACCTCGCGGACTACACGCGCAACCTCCAGCACCTCGTGGAGGCGTTCGCGGAGGCGACTTCGCGGGCGCAGGCGGGCGACCTCACCGCCACCATCGACACCGACGACTGGGGCGTCGACGACGAGCGATACGAGGAGGTCGCGGCAACCTACAACGACCTCGTCCGCACCCTCTCGTCGACCATCGGCGAGGTGCAGTCGTTCGCACAGGAGGTGTCGGAGATGAGTTCGACCGCCCGCGAGCACGTCCGCCGGGCCGACGCCGCCAGCGAGGAAGTCGCCGCCTCGGTCACCGAAATCTCCGACGGCGCGGGGACGCAGACCGAACACCTCCAGACGGTCTCCGACGAACTCAACACGCTCTCCGCGACCGTCGAGGAGATAGCCGCCTCCGCCGACGAGGTCGCCACCACGGCCGAGACGGCCTCCGACCGCGGCGAGGTCGGCCGCGCCGCCGCGACCGAGGCGATGGAGGAGTTAGACACCGTGGAGGCCCGCATCGCCCGCACCGCCGACGCCGTCGCGGAACTCACCGAGAGCATCGAGGAGATAGACGAAATCGCGGCGTTCATCGACCACGTCGGCTCGCAGACCGACCTGCTCGCCATCAACGCGGCCATCGAGGCCGCCCACGCGGGCGAGGCCGGCGACGGCTTCGGCGTCGTCGCACAGGAGGTCAAGTCGCTCGCCGAGGAGACCCGCGACTCCGCCGACGAGGTATCGGGCCTCATCGCAGACATCACCGAGCACTCCGAGGAGACGCTCGCCGACGTGCGGGAGATGAACCGGCAGGTCGCCGACAGTCTGGAGACGGTCACGGAGGCCATCGGCGAGTTCGAGACCATCGTGGACATGGTGACGGATATCGACGCCAGCGTGGCCGAGGTGAGCGCCGCGACCGACCAGCAGGCCGAGTCGGCGGCGGACATCGCCGCCCGCGTCGACGACGTGGCGAACATCTCCGAGGAGACCGCCGGCCAGTCGCGAACCGTCGTCGAGACCGCACAGGAGCAGTCCGAGTCCATCGGCGACCTCGCGGACCAAACCGAGGTGCTGTCGTCGCAGGCCGCCGACCTCGACCACCTCGTCGAGTCGTTCGAGGTGGTCGACGGCGAGCGAGCCGTCGCGCCGGGCGACGACTGAGTCGGGGTCGCAGGACGCGGGGCGCGGAACGCGGGACGCGGTACCACCCGACGACCCGCCGGCGGTGTCACCGCTTTTATCTACAACCTTATCCGTCACCCGCCCAAACTCACGCGCATGAAGATAGTGCCGGACACGAGCGCGGTCATCGACGGTCGCGTGTCCGAGCGAGTCGACGACGGCACCTACGAGGGTGCCGACGTACTCGTCCCCGAGGCGGTCGTCAGCGAACTCGAATCGCAGGCCAACGACGGCCGTGACACGGGCTGGGAGGGCCTTTCGGAGCTCCAGCGCCTCGCAGAGTTCGCCGACGACGGCGTCATCGACCTCAACTACGTCGGCCGTCGCCCGAGTTCGGGCGAGACGAAAGGTGCCGGCGAGGGCGACATCGACGCGCTCATCCGCGACATCGCCACCGAGCGGTCGGCGACGCTCCTGACGAGCGACGTGGTGCAGGCCGAAGTGGCGAAGGCGAAGGGCGTCTCGGTCGAGTACGTCGAGGCCGCGGTCCGCGGCTCCGGCGGGCTCATCATCGAGCGCTTCTTCGACGACCAGACGATGTCGGTCCACCTCAAGACCGACACCCGCCCGAAGGCCAAACGCGGCGCGGTCGGCGAGATGCACTACCAGCCCATCGCCGACGAGCCGACCGACGAGGCGACGATGAAGGAGTGGGCCGACGACATCGTCAACTCCGCTCGCGCCGCCACCGACGGCTTCGTCGAACTCTCCGAACCGGGCATGGACATCGTCCAGTTCCGCGACTACCGCATCGCGGTCGCCCGCCCGCCGTTCGCCGACGGCATCGAAATCACCGCCGTCCGGCCCATCGTCAAGACCGAACTCGACGACTACGAGTTCGCCGACGAACTCCGCGACCGACTCGCCGAGCGCCAGCGCGGCGTCCTCATCGCCGGGTCGCCCGGTGCCGGGAAGTCCACGTTCGCGCAGGCGGTCGCCGAGTTCCTCAACGACAGCGACTACGCAGTCAAGACGATGGAGAAGCCGCGCGACCTGCAGGTCGGTCCCGACATCACCCAATACACCGCCCTCGGCGGCGATATGGCGAAGACGGCCGACTCGCTGCTGCTCGTCCGCCCCGACTACACCATCTACGACGAGGTCAGAAAGACCGAGGACTTCTCGGTGTTCTCCGACATGCGTCTGGCGGGCGTCGGCATGGTCGGCGTCGTCCACGCCACCCGCGCCATCGACGCGCTCCAGCGCCTCGTCGGCAGGGTCGAACTCGGCATGATCCCGCAGGTCGTCGACACCGTCGTCTACATCGAAGACGGCGAGGTCCACACGGTGTACGACGTGCGCACCGAGGTCAAGGTGCCCGAGGGCCTCTTCGCGGAGGACCTCGCCCGCCCGGTCATCCAGATTCGGGACTTCGAGAGCGGCACGCCGGAGTACGAGATTTACACGTTCAACCGGCAGGTCGTCACCGTCCCGCTCGGCGAGGGCGGAGAAGAGAAAGAAAGCGGCGTCTCCCGGCTTGCGAAACAGGAGATCGAACGCGAGATTCGCTCCATCGCCCGCGGCCACGTCGACGTCGACTTGCAGGGACAGAACCGGGCGGTCGTCTACGTCGAGGAAGACGACATCTCCTACGTCATCGGGAAGGGCGGCGGCCGCATCTCGGACGTGGAAGACCGACTCGGAATCGACATCGACGTGCGGACCCACGACGAGAAGCCCTCGTCGTCGGGGCAGCACGCGGGCGCGAACGCCGGCGGACAGTCCGGCGCGTCAGCCTCCGCGGGCGGGGCCGACGAGGGCGTCGTCGTGACGCCCGAGGTCACCTCGCGGCACGTCGTCGTTCGGATGGACGGCCACGTCGGTGAGACGGTCGAGGTCCGCGCCGACGGGGAGTACCTGTTCACGGCGACGGTCGGTCGCGGCGGCGACATTCAGGTCTCCCGCGGCAGCGCCATCGCCGAGGAACTGGAGAACGCAATCGACAGAAAACAGCAGATTACGGTCGTTCCGGCCTAACAGAACGGCCGAATCGTCGTTTTCGTCGGTCGGAGTTCGACCGGGTCGACACGTCGCAACTGGTCTCTTACGACACCGACTGCGAAGCGTGCGGTGGTTCCGCGGCGGTTCTGATTATTCGGCGCAGCAGGCCTTTTCCTTGCCGCCGTCGGCTTTGGCCTGCGCCTGCTGCGGCGCGAGATCGGTCAACTGATAGAGGTTCTGTCGGGCGTCGGCGAAGTAGACGTCCTCGTCGACGATACCGATTCCCTCCAGTCGTTCGAGCGCGTAGCGAACAGTTCGCGCCGAGAGCATCGACTCTTCGACGATGCCTTTCTGGGTGAGCGGACCGTTGTATTCGAGCACTTTGAAAACAAGCTTCGCACTCGGTGGGAGGTCGTCGAGACTCTCCTCTTCTGTTCCAGCCATCGTTACGAATCGAAACGCGCTACCAGCATAAACCTTGTTGGCCTGCGACCGGCCGACAACGCTTTATCCGCGGGGCGGCGGGAGGAACGAACGCCTTTTGACGCCGGATATCGCACGGGAACACATGGCCACGGAAACGCAGACCGGACTCTCCAGTCACATTCGCGGAGTGACGGTCACGACACTCGCCTGCCTCGCCGGCATCGCCGCCGCGGTGGTTTCGGGTGCTGTGGTGGGGACGAGTCCCGAGGCCGCGACCAATCAGTTGGCCGTGGGTATCCTCGGGGCGCTCGTCCTCATTCAGTTCCCCGTGCTTCGCGTCGTCGGCGTCGACGTCAACGGGTTCGGCGCGAAGGACTACCTCTACGTGGTGTTCATGACCTTCGCGCTCTGGTTCATCACGTTCGCCATCCTGCTGACTTCGGGTGTTCAGCTCTAACGATGGCCGACGATAGTATCGCCGTCGTCGACTTGGACCGGTGTTCCCCGGACCGTTGTAGCTACGAGTGCTCGAACTTCTGTCCGCCGAACCGGACGGGCAAAGAGTGCATCACGCTCCGCGGCGAGGACGCCGAGCAGGGCGGCCCCGACCAGGTGCGCATCTCCGAGGAAATCTGTCTCGGCGAGACCTGCGGCATCTGCGTCGAGAAATGCCCCTTCGATGCAATCGAAATCATCAACCTCCCGTCGGAGCTCGACGAGGAGCCGACCCACCGCTACGGCGAGAACGCCTTCTCGCTGTACGGGCTTCCGGTCCCCGAGGCCGGCTCGGTCACGGGCATCCTCGGCCCGAACGGTATCGGGAAGACGACCGCCGTCCGCGCCCTCGCGGGCGAGATGGTCCCCAACCTCGGCAACTACGACGACGACCCGACGTGGGAGGCCGTCCTCGACCGCTTCCGCGGGACCGAACTCCAGAACTACGTCGAGCAGGTCCGCGACGGCGAGGTCTCCATCGCGCGCAAGCCGCAGTACGTCGACCAGATTCCCAAGCAGTTCGACGGGACGGCGCGCGAACTCCTCGAAGCGACCGACGAGCGCGGCGCGCTCGACTCCTACATCGACCGCCTCGACATCGGGCCCGTCGTCGACAACGACATCGAGACGCTCTCCGGCGGCGAACTCCAGCGAGTCGCCCTCGCGGCGACGCTCGCCCGCGACCGCGACTTCTACTTCCTCGACGAGATTTCGCCGTACCTCGACATCGGCCAGCGCGTCACCGCCGCGCGGCTCATCCGCGAACTCGCGGAGGACGAAGACCGCGCGGTGCTCGTGGTCGAACACGACCTCGCCATCCTCGACCTGCTCGCCGACACGCTCCACGTCGCCTACGGTGAGCCCGGCGCGTACGGTGTCATCACCGACCCCAAGTCGGTCCGAAACGGCATCAACGAGTATCTGAAGGGCTACCTCTCGAACGAGAACATGCGCATCCGCCCGGAGGCCATCACCTTCGAGGAACACGCGCCGCGGGAGACGACGAAGGCCGAACCCCTCGTCGAGTACCCCGACCTCGCCAAGTCCTACGGCGACGGCGAGTTCTCGCTCGAAGTCGAATCCGGCACCATCTACAACGGCGAAGTGCTCGGCGTCGTCGGCCCGAACGGTATCGGGAAGTCGACGCTCGCACAGCTGTTTACGGGCGACCTGACGCCCGACGCGGGCGACCTCGACTTCGCGCTCGACATCTCCTACAAGCCGCAGTACATCGAAATCGACCAGCCGATGCGGGTCGACGCGTTCCTCTCGTCCATCACCGACCAGTTCGGTTCGTCGTACTGGAACACCGAAATCGCGAACCCGCTCCAGCTCAACCGCATCATGGAGCGCAACCTCACCGACCTCTCCGGTGGCGAGCGCCAGCGCGTCGCCATCGCGGCGTGTCTCTCGCAGGACGCCGACCTCTACCTGCTCGACGAGCCGTCGGCCCACCTCGACGTCGAACAGCGCGTGCAGGCCACCTCGGCCATCCGCCGCTACGCTGAGAATCACGACGCGACGGTCATGGTCATCGACCACGACATCTACATGATGGACCTGCTCGCGGACCGCCTGATGGTGTTCGACGGCGAGCCGTCCATCGAGGGCCACGCCTCGAAACCGCAGGAGATGCGCGACGGCATGAACGACTTCCTGTCGGACCTCGACATCACGTTCCGCCGCGACGAGCGCACCCAGCGCCCGCGCATCAACAAGCCCGACTCGCAACTCGACCGCGAGCAGAAGCGCGCCGGCGAGTACTACTACGCCGAGTAGCGACCCGGTCGCCCGTTCGCGTTTCCGTCACGCTTCGGTCCTTTTTCGCACCTACTGGCCCCCGGTTACACGCCGCGCCGCGAGTGACTCCGATGTTACTACGGACGTTTTCACGGCCACGCTCGAAGACGGGGGTATGACGAACGATTCCCCATCCGACGGCTCGCTCACGGACGACACCCACCTCGATCGGGTCGCGCTCCGCGTCGGCTCGCTCGACCGCGTCGTCCCGTTCTACCGCGACGTGGTCGGCCTCGCGGTCGAGCGCGAACGCGACGGGTCGCGGGCGGTGCTCTCGGCCGGCGAGACGCCCGTCGTCGTCCTCGACGAGGACTCCGACGCCCCCGAGCGCGGTCGCCGGGAGGCCGGGCTGTTCCACCTCGCGGTTCGCGTGCCCGACCGCGGCGCGCTCGGTGACGTGCTCGCCCGCGCCCGAACCCGCGCCAGCGACACGGGTGCGACGCTCTCCGGCGCGTCCGACCACCTCGTCAGCGAGGCGCTGTACTTCCGCGACCCGGAGGGCAACGGCGTCGAGGTCTACCGCGACCGCCCGCGCGAGGAGTGGCCGTGGACCGACGACCGCCGGGTGTCGATGGACACGCTCCCGCTGGACCTCGGTGCGCTCGCCGACGACGCCGCCGGCGACGAGGTCGCGCCCGCCGGCACCGACCTCGGCCACGTCCACCTCGAAGTCACGAACGTCCCTCGTTCGCGGGATTTCTACGTCGACGCGCTCGGTATGCGCGTCCGCGACGAGGGTTACCCCGGCGCGGCGTTCGTCGCCGCCGGCGAGTACCACCACCACGTCGGCCTGAACAGCTGGAATACCCGAAGCGCCCCGGCCGGCGGGAGCCGCGGCATCGAGTGGTTCGAAATCGTCGTCCCCGACGCCGCGACGCTCGACGCGGTCCGCGAGTCGCTGGTCGACGCCGGCCACGAGATCGAACAGGACGGGTCCGACGAGTCCGGGTCCGGCGACGGCGACGCGACTGACGCGGCCGACGCGTCAACCGCGACCGAGTCGCTCGTCCTCTCCGACCCCGACGGAATCGGCGTTCGCGTCGTTCGCAGCCGCTGACGCGTCGGGTTTCCCGAACGAATAATTTTGTCGCTGGTCGCCCAACGCGACGGTATGATAGCGAGCGATTCGAGCGAGCGCCGTCGCGGGCTCACCCCCCGGAGCCCGGCGTTCGACGACGGATGCCCGATACCCCGCCCCCACGGCTACGCGGCCGCAAACGAGAGTCCGCCGCTCCGCATCGGCGGCGTGCCACCCGGGACCGCCTCGCTCGCCCTCGTGATGGACGACCCCGACGCGGTGAAACCCGCGGGCGAGGTGTGGGACCACTGGTTCGTCTGGAACGTCGCCCCCGAGACGGACGCCATCGCGGCGGGCGAGACGCCACCGGGCGCGGTCGAGGGAACGAACAGCTACGGCGAGCGGGGCTACGGCGGCCCGAACCCGCCGGACGGCGAGCACACCTACCGGTTCCTGCTGTACGCGCTCGATGCACCCCTCGACCTCGACGCGGGCGCGACGAAGGCCGACCTGAAGCGCGCCATCGCGGGACACGTCGTCGCCGAGACGAAACTGGCCGGGAGCTACGCGCTCTGACCCGGCCGAAAACGGGTCCCTCGCTCACCGGCCGCCATCGGACTCCACGACCGCGCCGTCGCCGTCGTCGCCCACCAGAAGCGTCACGTCGTAGCCGAAGGCTCGAATCACGTCGAGGTTCGTCCGCACGTGGTCCGTGACGGCGGGAATCCGCAGGCGACCCCCGGCGAGCGCGACCCAGACGAGCAGCTGGTCGGCCATGTGTCGGTCCACGGGCGCGTCGCCGCCGAGCCAGTCGAGGAACGACGCGGCCGCCCGCGACCCGACCGCCTCGGCCGGCGTGCCGCGCTCGCCGTAGGCGTCGAAGCCGGCGACGACCGACTCGGAGCCGTCGCCGGCGCGCTCGTCATCCTCTCCCCGCGCGACGGCGACCACGACCGACCCGGGCGAGTCGCTTTCGACCGACGAGACCGCGGCGCGAACCGGGAGGTCGACGCCCGCTTCGGCGAGCGCGTCGCGGACGCCTTCGACCTGCCGTTCGGCCACCGCGGCGGCCGCGAGCGAGCCGCTTTCGACCGAATAGACCCGGAGTTCGTCGGGGTCCGCGCGGCGGTCCAGCGCCAGCGGGGTCGGCTCGGCCGGTTCGATGCGGAGCGAAAGCCTGCCGCCGCCGGCCGGGTAGAAGCCGCGGCGGGGCACCGAGACGCCGAACTCGACGCCGAACCTCGAACACAACGGGCGCTTCACGTGCCGGTGGTAGTCGGCCGGCGGCGACCACCGAACGTCGGTGCCGCCGGTGACGGTGAGCGAAAGCGGGTCGTCGAGGGCGACGGCCGCCGGGAGCACCGTCTCACAGACGAGCGTCGCGCTCCCGGCCGTGCCGACGGCGACCTCGACGGGGTCGGTTCGGACGCGGTCGGGCGAAAAGCGGAGCGTCGAGGAGCCGACCTCGCCGCCCTCGACCGCGGCGTTCGAGACGGCCGCCGCGACCGAGACGCAGGCGACGTGCTGGGCCTTCAGTCCGGGCGTCGAGCGGTTCCCGCGGACGTTCGTCATCTCGAACGATTCGCCGGTGACGAGCGAGAGCGCGAGGGCGGTTCGCAGGGGTTGACCGCCGCCGTTTCGGCCGTCCAGTCGTCGCATTCAGCGGACGACGGTGACGGGGCAGGACGCCCGTTCGACCAGTTCCTTGGCGACGCTGCCGACCAGCCCCTCGTAGCGCTTCGAGAGGCCGCGGTGGCCGACGAAGATGCCGTCCGCGTCCGCCTCGTCGGCGTAGGTCGGAATCGCCTCGACGGGGTCGCCGTAGAGGAGTTCCGTGGCCGCGTCGACGCCGGCGTCGGCGGCGCGTTCGGCGGCCGCGTTGAGGACGCGTTCGGCGCGCGACTCCGCGTCTTCGAGGCTCTCGGCGACGATGCGGTCGCCCGTCCCCGCGACGCCCGCGACCGGCCCCTCGCCGCCTTCGACGAGGACCTGCGGTTCGACCGCGTGGACGATTGTGACCGTCGCACCCAGCGGTTCGAGCATCGAAAGCGCGTGGTCGAGCGCTCTGTCGGCGGCCGCAGAGCCGTCTACTGCAACGACGAAGTTCATACCTGAATACAGGTGCCGAGACGAGAAAAGGGGTGAGTCGAGACGGAGCGAGACGAGACGGGCGGGACTCGCGTTCGGGCGCTAGTGGACGAGCCGACTGCAAGTGCCACAGAGGTTCTCTTCTTTCACGTCGACCTCTCGGACCGTCGGCGAGAAGGACATGACGCACTTGTTGTTGTCGCAGTGTTCGAGGCCGAGGGTGTGGCCGATTTCGTGGACGACCTCTTTTCGCACGCGGTCGGACAGCACCTCCTCGGCGGGTTTGTTCGTGATGCCGCCGTCGCTGGTGGTTTGGAGACGGTACGTGGAGATGACGGAGCCGTTGCCGTTGAGGTACGCGAGGCCGAAGACGTAGTTTCGGCGGCGGTAGTAGAGGTCTTTTTCGGTGATGCCGATGTTCTTCTCGCCGCGCCCGATGCGGCTCGCCAGCTCGATGAACTGCTCGGCCCGGTACTGGTTTCGGCTCCGGTCGAACGCGCCCTCGGGTATCGCCTGATTCGATTGCACGGTCACGTCGCAGTCGTAGACGGAGCGGAGTCCGGCGGATGCCTCCCGCTTGACGGCCGCAGAAATATCCCCGATAGGCACGATATCGACGAGCATGCGAGGGATTAAGCGGGGACGCTTCATAAATATCCCGACGTGAAAAAATCGCTGCGCGACGCGCTCGTCGGACAGTTGTCGGGGTACGACCGCGCGGTCGAAGTCGGGGTCGGCCGGGAGCCGTCGGTGGCGGCCGCCCTCGCCGCCCGCGGGGTCGACGTGGTCGCCGTCGACGTCCACGACTTCCCCGTCCCCGACGGCGTCTCGTTCGTCCGCGACGACGTGTTCGCCCGCGCCGACGCCGCCGACCTCGGCCCCTACGCCGCCGCCGAGGTCGTCTACGCGCTGAACGTCCCCGTCGAACTCCACCGCCCCGCCGCGGAGGTCGCCCGCCGCGCCGACGCCGACTTCCTGTTTACCACGCTCGGCTACGACGAGCCGTCGGTTCCGGTCTCCCGCGAGTCGCTTCCGGGCGAGACCCTGTACGTCGCCGAGCGCGGGCGACGGGACCAGCGCGCCCGGCGGGACTCTCCCGGTCGGTCCCAAGAGTAAGGCACTTGCCCGCTCGTCGCGGGCTTCCGGTATGCACGCGGACGCTGTCGTCCTCGATATCGACGGAGTGCTCGTCGACGTCGCCGACTCCTACCGGCGCGCCATCGTCGAATCCGTGGACCGACACTACGGCACGACCATCTCCCGCGACGAGGTCCAACTGTTCAAGGACGCCGGCGGCTTCAACAACGACTGGGAACTCACCTACGCGGCGGCGCTGTCCGTCCTCGCCGCCCGCGAGGCCGACCTGTCGGTCGCCGCGTTCACCGGCGAAATCGAGGCCCGCGGCGGCGGCCTCGACGCCGCCAAGGCGACCGTCGAGGCCCTGCTCTCGGAGCCGAGCGTCGTCTTCGACGAGTGGGACCCGGAGGCGCTCCGCGAGACGTTTCAGGCGCTCTACCTCGGGAGCGACCTGTACCGCGACCTCGAAGACGGCGACCCGCCGTTCGAGGCTCCCGGCTACATCCACGACGAACCGGTGCTCCTCCGCCCGGAGACGCTCGACGCCCTCGGCGACCGCGAACTCGGCGTCGTCACGGGTCGTCCCGCCGCCGAGGCCGACATCGCGCTCGACCGCGTCGCCCTCGACGTGGCCGACGACCACCGGTTCACGATGGACGACTGGGAGGAGGGCAAGCCCCACCCGGCCGCGCTCGTGACGGTCGCGGAGCGCCTCGGAGCCGACTCGGTCGTCTTCGTCGGCGACACCCTCGACGACGTGAAGACGGCGCTGAACGCCGACGCCGCCGACCCCGAGCGCGTCTACTACGGCGTGGGCGTCCTCTCGGGCGGCCTGACCGGCGACGACGGCCGACAGAAGTTCTCCGAAATCGGTGCGGCCGCCGTCGTCGAGGACGTGAACGAGGTTCCGGACCTGCTCGACTGATGGCTCAGACGCCGACTCAGACTCCCGTTTCGCCGCCGGAGGGTCGCTGATGGGACACCTCCGCGCCTTCGTCGTCACGCTGCTCGCGCTCGACGCGCTCGTGGTCGTCGTCGGGACGTACCTCCTCCCGCCGGACCCGTTCGCGCAGTTGGTCCTCGTCGGGCCGCTCCTGCTTTTGGCCCCGGTGGTCGCGTGGTGGCTCGTCTACCGCGACGGCTTCGAGCGGGTGCAGGCGCTCGTCGAGTCCGACGGCGGGGGTCGATAGCGCCGTCCACCCGCCGCCGCCCGCCCGCGAACACAGGCAGAACCCACCGGTCGCACAACCCTTTAGGTCGGCTCGGTCCGGAGGTGTGTGTATGCGAATCGCACTCCTCGGTGGGACCGGCGACATCGGCGAGGGCCTCGCCCTCCGCTGGGCCTACCACACCGACCACGAGGTCATCGTCGGGTCGCGCGACCCCGACAAGGCCCGCGCGAAGGCCGACGAGTACGAGACCGAACTCTCCAGCCGCGGCCGCGACGTGAAGGTAAACGGCTTCACGAACGAGATGGCCGCCGACCGCGCCTCCGTGGTCGTCCTCGCCGTGCCGCCGTACCACGTCTCCGACACCGTCGAGGCCGTTTCCGACTCGCTGTCCGAGGGCGACGTGCTCGTCACGCCCGCGGCGGGCATGAAGCGCGACGACGACGGCTTCCACTACCACCCGCCGAAGGCGGGGAGCGTGACGGCGCTCGTCGCCGACGCGGCCCCCGACGACGTGCCGGTCGTCGGCGCGTTCCACAACCTCGCGGCCGGCCGACTGGCCGACCTCGACGCCGACCTCGGCATCGACACGCTGCTCGTCGCCGACGACGAGGACGCCAAAGAGACGGTGCGCCTGCTCGCCGAGGGCATCGACGGCCTCCGCGCGCTCGACGGCGGCGGCCTCGCCAACGCCCCCGAAATCGAGGGTATCACCCCGCTTCTCATCAACGTCGCGCGGAACAACGACGGCCTACACGACCTCGGCATCCGGTTCAAGTAGCGCCGTCCGACCCGCGCCCGAAGCCATTTTTCACGACAGTTCCGACCCCGGCACCGTCGCGGCCTCCCCGTAGAGCGTCCGCGCCACGAGCAGTCCGACGACGACGACGAGCGCGACGCAGGCGAGGTACTCGACGCGGAAGCCGACCACCTCGGCCAGCGGGACGGCCACGAGCGGGCCGAGCGTCGACCCCGAATCGCCGAAGACGTTGTAGACGCCGCCGAGTTTGCCCACGTCGTCGGCCGGGCTGAGGTCTCCGAGATAGGCCAAAAGCGGCGGGTTCGACCCGCCGACGCCGACGCCGATGAGCGCCACGCCCGCGAGCGTCGAGGGGAGCGTCGGTACGAGCGCCAGCAGGGTGAACCCGGCCGCGAGGACGCCCAGCGCGGGGAGCGTCAGCGCCGCGCGGTTCGACAGACGGTCGGAGTACCGGCCGACGACGAGCGTCGTGACGCTCGACGCGACGACGCCGACGGCCATCACGACGCCGCTGACGCCGGCCCCCGACAGCCCGCCGAGCGAGATGTCGTTCGCCGTCGCGTACAGCACGGCCGTCGAGAGGAGGACGCCGGAAAACAGAAAGCGGACGGCGAAGTTGACGGTGCCGACGGTGAAGATGCGGATGTCGGCGCTGACAAGCCGCGGCACCTCGCGGAGCGAACTCGCCGCCGTCACGTCGGTTTTCACGTCCGGGAGGACGGAGATGGCGACGAGGGCGGCGAACAGCCCCGCGTACCCCGCGACGGCGAACGCGGTGGCGTAGCCGAACGCGTCGGTGACGAGGCCGCCGACGACGAGGCCCGCGGGGAAGCCGAGGCTCTGCCCGCCGCGCATGTAGCCGACCCACTTCCCGCGGTTTCCGTCCGAGGTGACGTGGGTGATGGTGCTGAACGCGCCGACGAAGACGAACGCCGAGCCGACGCCCCAGCAGGCCCGCGACAGGAGGAAGACGGTCGCGCTGTCGAGCGGAATCGGCCCGGGGTTCAGCCCGAGGACGTAGCCGAACGGCGACAGCCCCTGCACGACGAAGCCGGCTATCATCGGCCGGCGCGTCCCCATCCGGTCGAGTATCTGCCCGGCGGGCGTGTTCACGACCAGCCGGGTGAACCGGTTGGCCGAGAGGATGAGACCGACCACGAACGGCGTGATGCCGATGATGGGGCCGAGCGTCGGGAGCGTCGGGAAGGCGACGCCCGCGCCGACGCCGCCGAAGAAGACGCCCGCGATGAGGCTGCCCGCGACGAACTCGACCGACGGCTCGTCGCCGCCGAACAGCCGACTCACGCCGCCGACCCTCGGGTGGCGGGCGCGGCGCGGTGGGGCGTGGGGTGCGCGGGAGCGGACTGGGAGTCGCGGGTTCGAGGGGCGTGCATCGAGAGGGTGCGCTATCGTAAACGCACGCTCTTGGTGCTTTGCAATCGGGCCGTCTCGTCCGGGAACTGCGGGCGTCGGCGCGGCGAGCGACTACCGGCGTCGTCGTCGCGGTCGCGGTCGCGGTCGCGGTCGTGGGACCCCGTCTCAGAAGCGGGCTTTCAGTTCGTCGCGCAGGTCGTCGAGCGAGGCGTCTTTCATCGACAGCAGGACGAGCAGGTGGTAGACGAGGTCGGCGCTCTCGTAGAGCAGTTCCTCGCCGTCGTCGTCCTTGGCCGCGAGGATGGTCTCCGTCGTCTCCTCGCCGAGCTTTTCGAGGACGTAGTTCTCGCCTTTCTCGTGGGTGAAAAGCGTCGTCGTGTAGGAGTCTTCGGGGAGGTCGGCTTTGCGCGACTCGATGGTCGCAAAGAGTTCGTCCAAGACCTCGTCGGTCGGGGTGTCGGCGTCCATGGTCGCACGACGGGCGGGCGCGGAAAAAGACCCTCTGGTTCCGGCGAGCGGCCGTCACTCAGCCAGTTAGCCGGCCGCTCAGGCGTCGATTTCGACCGCCAGTTCGTCGAAGAACGCGAGGTCGTGGAGGCGGCTGTCGGGCGTCAACTCGGGGTGGAACGACGTGCCGACGACGGGGCCGTCGCGGACGGCGACGGGGTTGCCGTCCCACTCGGCGAGCACCTCGACGCCCTCACCGACCTCGTCGATGAGGGGCGCGCGGATGAACACCGCGGGGAACGGCGAGTCGAGGCCGGCCACGTCCAGCGGGGCCTCGAAGCTGTCGACCTGCCGGCCGAAGGCGTTGCGGTCGACCGTCGCGTCGAGGAGGTCGAGCGTCGTCACGCGGTCGTCCTTGGCGTCGCGGGAGGCGACGATGAGGCCGGCACAAGTGGCGAGGACGGGCTTTTCAGCCTCGACGTGGGCGCGAATCTCGTCGGCGATGCCCTCGCGTTCGAGGAGTCTGGAGATGGTTGTCGACTCCCCGCCCGGCATGAGTAACACGTCGCAGTCGGGGACGAGGCCGTCGCTTCGAATCTCGACGATTTCGGCGTCGACGCCGTGGGCCTCGGCGGCCCGCTCGACGGCGTCGGCGTGTTCGGACACGTCGCCTTGCACGGCGACGACACCGGCGCGTAGCGTGGTCATAGACGGGTCTCGGGAAGCCGTGGACAAAAAGCGTCCGTTCAGCGGTCGGCGCGGTTCAGAACGCGAGCGAGTTCAGTACCAGCACGCCGATGCCGAACAGCGCCCCCGCGGCGAAGATGGTCTTGGGGTTGACTCGAATCGCGTTGCGGTCCTCCGCGTCGAAGTAGCGGACGAGGCCCGCACTCGACATCAGACCGCCGCTGTTCTGGCCCTTGCTCATGTTCCACCGTCCGTGCGTCCGCCGCCTAAACGTTTCGGCTCGCTCCGGTCCCGGGGGTCGCCCGGCCGGAACGCCTCCCGACTTGCCGGCGAATCCGCTCGGATTGCGAGTCGGCTGACGGCCCCCTCGACGCTCAGAAGGCTGGAATTCGACTGAACTGGACGGGCGCACAACCGGAGAGCCGCGGGCCCATGAGTAATCCTTATGCGCCGGGGCGGGCAAGTTGCGCCGGGATACGATGACTGTTCGACTCTTGGACTTCTACGCGGACTGGTGCGGCCCTTGTAAGACGCAGGACCCGATTCTCGACGAGCTCGAAGGCGACTACGAGACCGTCGAGTTCGTCAAGGTCGACGTCGACGAGGAGCAGGACGTGGCCAACCAGTATCAGGTTCGCTCGCTTCCGACGCTCATCGTCGAGAACGACGACGACGGCATCGTCGACCGCTTCGTGGGCGTCACCCAGCGCGACGACATCGAGTCGGCGCTGAGCCAGGCCGGCGCGTAAGCGCGCCGCGGACCGCCGCGTTTTCCGACCCATCCGGACGAACGCCGAGCGCGCCGCGAGCGCCGGCGGTGTGTCTCGCAAGCGTTATACGACCGGCGGCGGGACTCGTATGCATGGCTAGTGACGCTGCGACGAAGCGGACGCTCGAGAAGCAGATTTGCATGCGGTGCAACGCGCGCAACCCCCAGAAGGCAAAGCAGTGCCGCAAGTGCGGTTACAAGCACCTTCGACCCAAGTCGAAGGAACGCCGCGCCGCGTAAGCCCGCACGCTTCTCTCAGGCGTCTCGCCGATACAGCGCGAACAGCACCGCGAGCAGCGCGAGCTGGACGAGTTTGTCCGCGACGCCGCCGATGCCGAAGATATTCGGCCAGTTCAGCGCGACGTAGAGGACGACCTGCCCGGCGGTGAAGGGGATACCGAGCAACACCACCCGCGAGCGGCGGCGCTCGTCGCCGCGGAGGACGCCGACGATACCGGCCGCGAACCCCCCGGCGGCCCCGACGAACGCGATGCCGAGCGGGTCGGCGGGGTTCGCGGCCAGCGCGCCCGCGCCGAGGACGAGGTGAATCACGCCGGTCACGGCCGCGAGGGCGACGCCGACGTAGTGCAGTCGCGTCAGGTCGTCGCTCGGCTCCGTGACCGCGTCGGTCGCCATCTCAGGCCTCCGGGTACTTCGGCTCGCGCCGCTCCGCGCGTTCGATTGCGCGTTCGAGCGCGTCGCGGACGGTGTCGCCGCCGGCCTCGTTCTCGAAGGGGTCGCCGTGGCCGGCGTACAGCGCCTCGACGGTCGAGGGAAGGCGGTCGAGGAGCGTGTGCAGGCTGCTGATGAGGCGCTCGCGGGACTGCCCCGGCATGTCGGTGCGGCCGAAACTGCCGTCGTCGAACGCGCCGTCGTTGTAGACGAACACGTCGCCCGAAAACAACGACCGCCCGCTCACGAGCGAGACGTGGTCGTCGGCGTGGCCCGGCGTGTAGACCACTTCGAACGACTCGTCGCCCATCTCGACGTGGTCGCCGTCTCCGAGCTCGTGGGTCCGAAGCGGGTGGTCGGCGTAGGCGTACACGTCGGGGTCGAACCGCTCGACCACCGCGCCGAGTTCGCCGACGTGGTCGGAGTGCTGGTGGGTGACGACCACGGCGTCGAGGTCGTCGGTGTGTTCTGCGACGACGTCTTCGACGCCCGACATCGTCCCGGCGTCGACGAGGACGGTTCGCTCGCCGAGGACGAGGTAGGCGTTGCAGGTGAAGGTCTCGGCGTCGGCGGTGACTGGGATGACTTCCATACCGCCGCGTACGCGCTCGACCGGAAAAAGTCGGGCGGGTGCGGCGCCACCTCGCCGCGTGAATCGCCTCCGAACGTCGGGCTCACGCGACAAATCCTTTTTGGGGCTCGGTCGTGTACGTATGTCTGTATGGGATTTGGGAGCTACGACGAGTCCGAACAAGGAGACCAGAACGTCGACTTCGACGAGGAAGACGGCGTCACGACGAGTGAGGAGAAACACGAGGGCGAGGTCGATTTCGAAATCGGCGCGTCCAACGACGAACTCCTCGACCGGCTCCAGGAGATTAAAGACGAGTGAAGTCGGGGTCTCGCGCCCTCGGGGTCGCGGAATCCTCCCCCGGGGCGGCGCGCGCACCCACAGACGACGCTGACGACGCTCATTTTTCCACAGACCCGTCTCCGGAGAGCGTCCTCTGCGGCGCGGTCGTCCGCGCCGACCGGGTCGTCGACGGCCTCGCCTTCGAGACGTGCGCCGTCGGCGGCGACGACGCGACCGACGCCATCGCCTCGTTGTACGACTCCCTCGACCGCGAGGACGTACGCTACCTGCTCGTCTCCGGCATCGCTCCGGCGTGGTTCAACCTCGTCGACATCGACCGCCTCGCCGCGGCCCTCGACCGCCCGGTCCTTTCAGTCTCTTTCGAGGAGAGCGAGGGGCTCGAACCCGCGCTCACCGAGCAGTTCTCGGGCGCGGCGCTCGACCGACGACTCGCCACGTATCGCGCAGCTCCGCCCCGCCGACCCGTCGAGGTGAACGGGGAGACGGTGTTCGTCCGGGCCGCCGGCTGCGACGGCGACGAGGCCGCGCAAGTCGTCCGCGGCTTTACCCCGACCGGCGGCCGCCCCGAGCCGATTCGCGTGGCCCGGATGGCGGCCCGCGCCGCGCGACGCTTCGCCGGGGATTAAGCCGTCCCCGCCCTCGAACGGAGTATGGAACACATGGAGGGCCTCTGCGTGACGGGCTGTGAGCGATGCCCCGAACTCGTCGACTCGCGGAGTCGCATCGTCAACGGGGTCGGCCCCGACGACGCCGACCTGCTCTTCCTCGGTGAAGCGCCGGGCGCGAAGGAAGACGAGGGCGGCGAGCCGTTCGTGGGTCGCTCCGGCTCCGTGTTGGACGACGCGCTCCGCGAGGCCGGCCTCGCCCGCGCCGACGTTCGCATCACCAACTGCGTGCGGTGCCGCCCGCCGGACAACCGCGACCCGACGAGCGACGAACTGTCGAACTGCCGGGGCTACCTCGCCCGCGAACTCGAACTCGTCGACCCCGAACTCGTCGTCACGCTCGGAAAGGTGCCCTCCCAGCACCTGCTCGACCGCGGTGTCGCCATCACGAACGAGTCCGGGTCGGTCGTGGACGCCCGAGTCGGGGACGCCTCTTACCGCGTCCTCCTCTCCGTCCACCCCGCGGCGACGCTGTACGACCGGAGCCAACGCGAGGGCTTCTTCGAGACCATCGCGCGCGCCGCCGACCTCTCGGGGCTCGCGGACTCCGCGGACGGACAGGCCAGTCTCGGTGACTTCTGAGCGCGGCGCGGGCGGCCGGCGAAGAGGCGAGACGCGACCTCGTGGTGGCAGTCGGCGGCGACGACATGGGCGACGCTGTGAGACGCGGGGGAGCGATAAAAACCGAACCGCGGGTGCGTCACCGAGCGGGCGGACGCCTACTCCCAGATGGAGCGGGCCATCCGCTGCGGGAACTCGACGATGAGTTTGAGCAGGCTCGTCCCTTCCTCGTTGCCGCGGATGTACGACCGGACCCGCTGGCTCACGAACTCGACGGAGACGACGAGCATGAAGATGACGAGAATCGTCGCCATCATGTTCGTGTACCGGAACAGACCGCGCTGGGTCTGAAGCACCTGTCCGAGGCCGCCGCCGCCGATGAGTCCCATCGTGACGCCGATGCGGACGTTGATTTCGAGGATGTACATCGTCCACGCGATGAAGGGCGTAAAGACCTGCGAGAGCATCCCGAAGACGACCTTCTGGGGGCTGTTCGCGCCGGTCGACTCGATGGCCTCTATCGGTCCGTCCTCGACTTCTTCGAGGGCGTCCGTGAACAGGCGACCGAGGTTCCCCATCGTGTCGGTGCCGATGGCGAGCGTCGCCGTGAACGGCGAGACGCCGCCGAGGGGGATGTAGATGAGCGCCCACACCAGCGCCGGGATGGCGCGGATGACGCTCATCGTCCCGCGGAAGATGAAGTTGAAAGGGTACGGCGTCACGCGCTCGGAGCCGAGCACCCCGAGGATGAGCGCGCCGGGGATGCCGAGGACGGTCCCGACGAACCCCATCGCGAACGTGACGAACACCGCGCCGAGAACGGGGTTCCCGTCCTGGAACTGGAGGAGGAGGTTCCGTTCTTGGATGAACGCCCAGTACTGGCTGACGTCGACGAAGGGGATGACGCCGAACAGCGTCCCCGGCGGGAAGAAGTCGCCCAGCGCGTCGGTGAACTCCGGCCAGTACTCGACGATTTCACCGATGGAAAAGCCGACCTCGCTCAGCGCGTTCGTGAAGAACCACGCGAAGAGGACGAGGACGACGATTGAAAACAGCAGTCTGACTCGCTTTGCAATCTGGATGTTTCGCAGCGCGTCCTCGATTCGGTCGGTATCAGTACTCATGTGACCTCGCTCCGCTTGTGGCGGCCGCGTTGTTTTCGGGCGGCTCGTCGGCCTGTTCTTCGCGGATGGCCTTCGTCTCGATGTCGCCGTAGATGCGGTCGATGACGTCGACGTCGAAGTCCTCGCGGTAGCCGTCGAAGACGATTTGTCCGTCTTTCATTCCGATGAACCGTTCGCCGAACTCGCGGGCGATGTTGACCTGATGGAGGCTCGCGATGGTGGTCAAGTCGCGCTCGTCGGCCGCGTCGCGGATGTACCGCATCACCGTCTCCGCGCTCGCGGGGTCGAGGCTCGCGACGGGTTCGTCCGCGAGCAGGAGGTTCGGGTTCTGGACCAGCGCGCGGGCGATGCCGACGCGCTGTTGCTGCCCGCCGCTCATCTTCCCGGCGCGCTGGTTGGCCTCGTCGAGCAGTCCGACGGTTTCGAGCGCGCGGAGCGCCTCCTGCTTGTCGTCGCCGTCGTACAGGCCGAGCAGGCTGCCGAGGAACGATGTCCGGCCGAGCGCCCCGGTGAGCGCGTTGCTGTACGCGCTCATCTGCCCGAGGATGTAGTGTTGCTGAAATATCATTGCCACGTCGTTTCGAGGCCCCATCACGTTCGCGTCGTCGATGGTAATCGACCCGCTCGTCGGGCGAGTGATTCCGTTGAGACAGCGGAGGAGGGTCGACTTCCCCGCCCCCGATTGCCCGAGGACGACGACGAACTCGCCGTCCGGGATAGTAAACGAGACGTCGTCGAGGGCCGTGACATCTCCGTAGGATTTGCTGAGGTTCGTTACTTCAATCGTACTCATTATCGTGTCTGTCGCGTCGCGTAGTTCGCGTGCGGTCGAACCGTTCGTCGGGTTGCGACCGCACGGTAGGGAATCAAAACCGCGGAGTCTCGCTCTTACTGTCCGAGCGTGACGCCGAGCTCGTCGAGGACTTCCTGAACGGGCGCGTAGTCGTCGACGGACCCTTGGTCGACCCCGGTAAACCAGAGCTGTTGGTCGTCTTCGAGGTCCTCGTTGATGAGGTCGTCTTCGGTCACGTTGAGCAGCGCCTCTTCGATGTCGTCGTACAGCCCTTGGTCCATGTCGGTGCGGCCGAGAATCGGGGCACGCGGGATGGGGTCGGAACACGACAGCAGTTGCAGTTCGGGCGACGCCGTTCCGAGGTCGCCGTCGTTTTCGGCCGACATGTCGAGGAACTGTTCGGGGAACTGGTCTTCCGGAACGTGCGGGGCCGTCGAGAACGCGCCCGTGCCGGCGGCGACGACGTCGTCGCGGTTGATGAGCGTCTCGCGGGCCGTCGAGTGGTCGGAGAACTGCGCCTCGAAGTCAACGGGGTTGCCGTCGGGCGCGCCGCCCGTGTCGAGGCCGGCCGTGCTCAGCATGGACAGCGGGAACAGCGACCCACTCGTCGAGAGGCGGTCAGCGAACGCGACCGTCTCGCCTTCGAGGTCGGTCAGCTCTTCGATGTCGCTGTCGGGCGTCGTCGTGATGAGCGAGAAGTACCGCGAGGCCCCGTAGGCGATGCGGATGCCGATGACCTCGGTGATGCCCTCGTTCCCGCCCTGAATAGCGATTGCGGGGGCGGCGTCGGCGATGTCGGCCTGTCCGCTGTCGAGCGCCTGCAACACCGCCGCGTAGTCGGCCGCCACGGTGGATTCGACCGTGACGCCGACCTCGGACTCGATGTAGTTGAAAAGCGGCTGATACTGCGCTTCCACGTCCACGTCCGACTCGGCGGGCGTGAGCGCGAACATGATGGACTCCGGTGACGACTCGGTCGTAGTCGACGTCGTCGTCGCCTCGGTCTCCGAGGACGCTCCCGACTCCGTCGTGGTCGTCGTCGCTTCCGAGCTATCGTCGCCACCCGTACATCCACTGAGCGCCGTCAACCCCGCGACGCCAGTGATTCCTGCCGTTCTGATGAATTCTCGTCTACTCGCCATTGAACTCGTCTTGTAATTCCGACACTTGTTGTTAAGATTTGCTATTTTTTCTCTATATTCGTATTGAATAGAATCGGTGTTCTCAGGTTGACGGCGCTATCGCCCCTGCAAGCCCCCGTGGAGTCTTCGAGTTCGGACTTCGGACCCCTTCACGCGACGGGTCAGAGGCGTGCGGCAGGGTCGCGCGGCCGGTCTCCGACGGCTCCCGCGCGGAGCGCTCACCCCGAGGGAAAATCACTTTGCTGTCCTCTGCGGACGTTCGGTATGAGCACGACACAGCCGCCCGAAGAGACCCTCGCCGACGTGGTGATGGTCGACTACGGGCTCGGAAACCTCCGGAGCGCCATGCGCGGGCTCGAACGCGCGGGGGCGAACGTCGTCATCTCGGACGACCCCGCCGACTTCGACGACGCCGACGGCATCGTTCTCCCCGGCGTCGGCGCGTTCTCCGAGGGGATGGAAAACGCCGGACCGTTCCGCGAACCGCTCGCCGAGGCCGCCGCCGACGGGACGCCCGTCTTCGGCATCTGTCTCGGGATGCAGATGCTGCTTACCTCCTCCGAGGAGGCCGACCACGCCGGCGAGGGCGAAGTCGAGGGGCTCGACTTCATCCCCGGCCGCAACGTCCGGTTCGACGAGGGACAGAAGGTCCCGCACATGGGCTGGAACGAACTCAACGTCCAGCGCGACCACCCGCTCGTCGAGGGCGTCGACGGCGAGTACGCCTACTTCGTCCACTCCTACTACGCCGACCCGGACGACGAGGGCGCGGTCGTCGCCTCGACCGACTACGGCGTGGCGTTCCCCGCGGTCGTCGCCAACGAGGCGGGCACCGTCTTCGGCACGCAGTTCCACCCCGAGAAGTCCGGCGAGACCGGGCTGACCATCCTCCGCAACTTCGTCGAGTTCTGCGCGGAGCGATAGGCCGAATCTGCCTGCCCCGACGGTCTTTTGTCGCCGCTTCGTGAAGGGGTGCCCATGCAGGCAGTCACGCTCGGTCCGGCGGGCACGTACTCCCATCGCGCCGCCCGCGCGGTCGCCGACGACGTCGCCTTCCGAGAATCGGTCACGTCTATCGTCCAAGCGGTCGCCGACGGGTCGTTCGAGCGCGGCGTCGTCCCCATCGAAAACAGCATCGAAGGGAGCGTCACCGAGAGCCTCGACGCCGTGGCGAACTCGGACGTGAGCGTCGTCCAGGAAATCGTCACGCCCATCCGCCACGCGCTGTTGGCCCAGAGCGCGAACTTCGACGTCGTCGCCAGCCACTCCCAAGCGCTCGCGCAGTGTCGGACGTACCTCGAAGAGAACTACCCCGACGCGAAACTCGAAGCCGTCGCCAGCACGGCCCGCGGCGTCGAGCGCGCCCGCGCCGACCCGACGGTCGCGGGTATCGGCCACCCGGACAACGTCGGTGACGACCTCGAAATCATCGCCGAGGACATCCAAGACCAGTCGTCGAACGCCACCCGGTTCCTCGTCATCGGCCCCGAGTCCGCCCGCTCGGACGCCGGCGGCAAGAGTTCGCTCGTCGTCTATCCGAACGCGAACTACCCCGGTCTCCTCTTGGAACTGCTCGAAGCGTTCGCCGAACGCGACATCAACCTCTCGCGCATCGAGTCGCGGCCGAGCGGCAACCGCCTCGGCGACTACCTGTTCCACATCGACGCCGACGCCGGTCTCTACGAGGAGCGGATGCAAGGGGCGCTCGAAGAGGTGGAGGGCATCGCCAGCAACGGCTGGGTCCGCGTCCTCGGGTCGTACGACACCCGACACGTCCTGTACTGACGCCGTTTCGACGCCGAGACGCTCGCCCAGCGCCGCACCTCGCCGCGTCCACCCCGTCCCGCTCCGTCACGCCCGCTCGGTCGCTCTCAACGTGTGAGTCCGAGCACATCTTTCTTTGTCGTCGGCGACGTATCCAAACGCGTATGCAGCGAAACCCGTTCGACGAGATAGAAGACCTGTTCGACCGGATGGGCCGGTCGTTCGAGGAGTCCGGTATCGGTCGGTTCCAAGACATCTCCCTCGACGTCGTCGACGACGAGGCCATCGAGGTCGTCGCGGACCTCCCCGGCTTCGAGAAGGACGACCTCGACGTGAGCGTCAGCGGGCGGCGACTCACCATCGCGGCCGACCGCGAGGAGTCGAGCGAGGTCGACGACGAGCAGTACGTCCGCCGCGAGCGGAGTCAGCGCTCGGTCTCCCGGACGATTACGCTCCCCGCCGAAGTCGTGCGCGACGAGGTGACGGCGTCGTACAAAAACGGCGTCCTGACCGTGACGCTCCCGAAGGCCGAACCCGCGGGCGACGACTCGACCGAAATCGACATCGAGTGACGCGGCTCATCTTTTGAATACCGGCGCTCTGGCTCCCGAGCCGTGCGAACTGCTATCCACGTTCCGGCAACGATTATCTCCTCAGACGGCGTCTATGACCCTCGGTGAAAACACACATGATGCGACGTACCAACCCCTTCGACGACTTCGAGGAACTGTTCGAGCGAATGTCCCGCCAGTTCGACGAGATGGGACGCCAGTTCGACCGCTCGGGCATGATGGCGCAGGTCCGCCACGAGATGGCCATCGACGTCACCGACCACGACGGCGAAATCGTCGTCACGGTCGACCTCCCCGGCTACGAGAAATCGGACATCGCCCTGTCGGTCGCCAACCGCACGCTGACCGTCGAGGCGACGCGCGAACTCGACGCGGAACGCGCCGATGGCGAGTATCTCCGCCGCGAGCGCCGCCACGAGTCCGCCCGCCGCACGATTCGCCTCCCCGAGACGGTCGACGAGAACGGCGCGTCCGCCAGCTACCACAACGGCGTCCTGACGGTCACCCTCCCCAAACACGACGCCGAACCCGACGACTCCCGCCGCATCGACATCGACTGAGCGGGCGTCGTCGCTCGCACGCGCCTCTGACACGCCGCCCGCGATGGGTCCCCTCGTGGTGGGTGTTCCCCGTTTTCGTTTCTCTGTCTCCGTTTCACGACTCGATTTTCTCGGGCCCCTCCCGTGCCATCGTGAGGCAATTTCTGCCGCAATCAGACAGCCGCGCAAGTCGAGTATAGGAGTTATTTTAGGCCGGGGTACCACTACCACGGATATGGACTACGACCCGCAGGAACTCGAAGCGCGTTGGCGGGAGCGCTGGTCCGAGTCCGGCCGATACGAGGCCGACCCGGACGCAGACGCCGACGACGCGACGTTCGTGACGGTGCCTTATCCGTACCCCAGCGGCGGGATGCACATCGGGCACGCGCGGACGTACACCGTTCCCGACGTGTACGCTCGCTACCGACGCCAGCAGGGCGACAACGTCCTGTTTCCCATCGCGTGGCACGTCACCGGCACGCCGATCATCGGCGCGGTCGAGCGCCTGCAAAACCGCGAGGAGAAACAGCTCTCGGTGCTGACAGACACCTACAACGTCCCCGAGGACACGCTTTCTGATCTCGAATCGCCCATGGGCTGGGCGCGGTACTTCATCGAGGAACACTACAAAAAGGGGATGCAGTCGCTCGGCCTGTCGGTGGACTGGCGGCGCGAGTTCACCACCAACAACGAGCGCTACTCGAAGTTCGTCGAGTGGCAGTACCGGACGCTCCGCGACCGCGGGCGACTGGAGAAGGGTCTCCACCCCGTCAAGTTCTGTACGAACGAGGAACAGCCGGTCACGACCCACGACCTGCTGGAAGGCGAGAACGCCGAGTTCCAGGAGTACACGCTGGTCCGCTTCGGCTGGGAGCGCGACGGCGGCGACGTGGTCGTCCCGATGGCGACCCTGCGCCCCGAGACGGTCCACGGCGTGACCAACGCCTACATCGACCCCGAGGCGACCTACGTGGTCGCGGAAGTCGACGGCGAGACGTGGTTCGTCTCCGACTACGCGGCCGACAAACTCGAATATCAGGCCCGCGACGTGGAGATTCTCGAAACCGTCGAGGGTGCCGAACTCGTCGGCCAGACGGTCGAGAACCCCGTCACCGGCGACGACGTGCTCGTCCTGCCCGCCGACTTCGTCGACGCCGACAACGCGACGGGCGTCGTCATGTCCGTCCCGGCCCACAGCCCCGACGACTACGTGGCGCTCCAGGAGGCCAAGGCCGACGCCGACTACCTCGAATCGTTCGGCATCGACCCCGCCGACGTGGCCGACATCGAACCGATTCCGATTCTCGACATCGACTCCGAGGACGACACGTACGGCGAGATTCCCGCGGAGTCGGCCGTCGAGAACCGCGGTATCGAGTCCTCCGACGACCCCGCGCTCGAAAAGGCGACGAAGGACCTCTACAACAAGGAGTTCCACGCGGGTCGGCTCAAGGAGTTCTACGGCGACTACGCCGGCGGCCTCGTCGAGGAGGTCCGCGACGACTTCAAGGCCGACGGCGTCGAGGCCGGCCAGTTCGACGTGATGCAGGAGTTCTCCGAGGTGGTCGTCTGTCGCTGCGGCGGCGACGTCGTCGTCGCGGAACAGGACACCTGGTTCCTCTCGTACGACGACGAGGACTGGAAGGAACTCGCCCACGACGTGGCCGACGGGCTGGACGCCATCCCCGAGAACACTCGCGACGAGTACCACCACACCATCGACTGGCTCAACGGGTGGCCGTGTATCCGCAACTACGGCCTCGGCACCCGCCTGCCGTGGGACGACCAGTTCGTCATCGAGCCCCTCTCGGACTCGACTATCTACATGGCGTACTACACCATCGCCCACCGGCTGCAAGAGATTCCGACCGAGGAGCTCACCCAGGAGTTCTTCGACGCGCTGTTCTACGGCCCCGACGCGGTCGACGACGCCCCCGAGAAGGCGCTCGACCTGCGCGAGGAGTGGGACTACTGGTACCCCGTCGACTATCGGTTCTCCGGTAACGACCTCATCACGAACCACCTGACGTTCTACCAGTTCCACCACGGCGAACTGTTCGACGAGCCGCAGTGGCCGCGGGGTATCGTCATCATGGGCATGGGCCTGCTCGAAGGCGAGAAGATGTCGTCGTCGAAGGGCCACGTCGTCCTCCCCGGCGAGGCCATCGGCGAATACGGCGCGGACACCGTCCGTTTCTTCCTGCTCAACTCCGCCGAACCGTGGCAGGACTACGACTGGCGCGACGACCTCGTCGGCTCGGTCCACGACCAACTGGAACGCTTCTGGAACCGCGCGCAGGAGATTATCACCGACCCCGGTCCGGACGACCAGCCCGACCTGGAGACGGTCGACCGCTGGCTCCTGTCGAAGCTGCAAGACACCGTCCGCGACGTGACGACCGCGATGGACGAAGCCGAGACGCGCTCGGCCAGTCAGGCGGCGTTCTACAACTTCGAGGAGTCGCTGCGGTGGTACCGCCGCCGGACCGACCTCGACCGCCCGGCCGCCAAGTGGACGCTCCGGACGGTCCTCGAAACCCGGCTGCGCCTGCTCGCGCCCTTTATCCCGTTCATGACGAACGAGCTGCACGAGCAGTTGACCGGCACGCCCGCCGAGGACGCGCCGTGGCCCGAGCCGGACGAGAGCTTCGAGGACGAGTCGGTCGAACTCGAAGAGCGACAGGTCGAGCGCCTGACCGAGGACGTCCGCGACATCATCGACGTGACCGATTCCGACCCCGACACCATCCGGGTGTACGTCGCCGCCGACTGGAAGCGCGACGTGTTCGAGACGGTCGTCGACAACGGCGACAACGTCGGCGCAATCATGGGACAGGTCATGCAGGACCCCGACCTGCGCGAGCGGGGTAACGACGTGAACGACCTCGTGCAGGACCTCGTCGACCAGACCCGCGGCCGCGACGAATCGACGCTCCGCGCCCAACTCGAACTGGACGAGGCCGATACCTACGAGCGCGCCGCCGACTTCCTCGCCCGCGAGTTCGACGCCGCGGTCGAGGTGTTCGCGGAAGACGACGACGACATCGTCGACCCGGGCGACCGCGCCTCGAAGGCGATTCCGTTCCGCCCCGCGGTCCACCTCGAATAGTCCGGCGCGTCTCGGCGCGCCGCGACCGAAACGCCGCGCTTCGCCCGACCCACGACGCGGCTCTCGGGGCGACCGCTCCTCTCCGTCGCTCGATTTATCCTCTAGCCGAACTAACAGCATCGTATGAGCGAAGACGACTCGTCGAGCCTCGCACGGAAGGCCTACCACACCGTCACGCCGGGGTCGCACATGCGACCCGACAGCGAGATGGACTCCATCGGGTGGACGATGTTTCTCATCCTCGTCGTCCTGTTAGTCCCGTTTCTGCCCTTCATCGCCATCGTCTACGTCCTCTCGAAGGTGTTCGGCTACCTCAACGCGCAGCGCGGGCCGAGCCCGTAGTCCGGGAACTCGGGCCGAAAAGAAAGATGAATGCCAGCCGCGTCGCGTCGAGCGGCCTCACTCGGCGAGACCGAGGAGGTCGAACGCGTAGCCGTTGTCGTTTTCGAAGGCGTGCTCGTAGGCGACGTGCGCCGCCGCCACGTCCTGAATCGCGAGTCCCGTCGAGTCGAAGACGCTGATGCCGTCGGCGTCGGTGCGGCCGTCGAGGTTGCCGAGGACGATGTCACCGATTGCGCCGTAGATGTCGTCGTCGGTGAGGACGCCGTCGTGGTACGGGACGTTGATTTCACCGGAGTGGGTGGTCTGGGCGTGGTCGTCGATGACGAGCTTGGCGTCCAACAGCACCTCGTCGGCGAGTTCGTGTTTGCCCTCGGCGTCCGCCCCCATCGCGTTGATGTGGGTGTGGTCACCGACCGCCTCGCGCGGGACGATGGGCGACTCGACGGGGGTCACGGTCGACAGCACGTCACAGCTCGCGGCCTCCTCGATGGAGCCGGCGCGGATGTCGAACTCGTCTTCGAAGGCGTCGATGAAGTCGGCGACGCGCTCCTCGTCGAGGTCGGAGACGACGACCTCCTCGATGTCGCGGACCTCGCTGATGGCGCGAAGCTGCGTGTACGACTGGACGCCCGCGCCGACGATGCCCATCGAGGATGCGTCTTCGACGGCGAGGTGGTCGGTGGCGACGGCCGCGGCCGCGCCGGTGCGGAGCATCGTGAGCTCCGTCCCGTCGAGCAGCGCCAGCGGGAAGGCGTTCTCGGGGTCGGAGTAGATCATCGTGCCCATGACGGTGGGCAGGTCGTACTTGTCGCCGTTGTCGGGGTGGACGTTGACCCACTTGATGCCCGCGGCGTCCCAGTCGCCGGCGTCCAGATAGGCGGGCATCGACCGGAAGTCGCCGTTGTACTGCGGCAGGTCGATGTAGGACTTCGGCGGCATCTGGGCGTCGCCGGACTCGTAGGCGGCGAAGGCGTCCTCGATGGCCGAGATGAGCTCCGGCATCTGGACGTTCTCGTGAACGTCGTCCTTGTTCAACAGCAGCGTCTTGCGCATGGAGACACGTTGCCGTACCTGCTACTTAGTTCGTTCTATTTCTGAACACAACTGCAAGTGTATCTTGGAAAGTGAGAGAATTATCCAACTTCTGAGTGGCGGGTGAGTCGGAACGGTCGGCTCCCCTCGGACTGTCGGGAAGTCGTAGTCGGCGCGAGTCGGTTGGTCTCCGCCGCGTGCCGCCATTCGGACGCCGTAGCCGCGGCTCTCCGGCCGTCTGGGACGCTCGCTAAAATAACGTGGTCTGTCGCGCGGTGCAGGCGTCGGGGGATGGGGGTGTGAAGGCGTTAGCCGATTTTCACATCGCGCCGCCCATACCGCCCATGCCGCCCATGCCACCCATGCCGCCGGGTGCGCCGCCCTCTTCGTCGTCGTCGCCGCCGGTGGAGAGGTCACCGGCCGCGATGATGTCGTCGATCTTGAGGACGAGGTTCGCGGCTTCGGAGGCGGAGGCGACGGCCTGCTCTTTGGCGTGGGCCGTCTCGACGACGCCGGCGTCGAAGGCGTCTTCGACCTCGCCGGTGAAGACGTTCAGCCCGGCGCGGACCTGCCCGTCTTCGTGGGCCGCGCGGAGGTCGACGAGCGTGTCGATGGAGTCGAGACCGGCGTTCTCGGCGAGGACGCGGGGGACGAGTTCGAGCGCGTCGGCGTACGCCTCGACGGCGAGCTGCTCGCGCCCGGAGACGGAGTCGGCGTAGTTGCGGAGGCGCGAGGCGAGTTCGACCTCGATAGCGCCGCCGCCGGCGAGGACGCGGCCGTCGGCGACCGTCGAGGCGACGACGTCGAGGGCGTCCTGAACGCCGCGTTCGAGTTCGTCGACCACGTGGTCGGTGGAGCCGCGGAGCAGGAGCGTGACGCCGTGGACGTCGTCGCCGATGCCCTCGACGTAGAACAGCTCGCCGGCCTCGTCGCGGCGGACGGAGGCGCGACCGAGGACGGCGGCCTCGATGGAGTCGAGGTCGGAGACGACCGCCGCACCGGTGATGTTCTTGAGGAAGCGGATGTCGGACTTCTTCGTCCGACGGACCGCGAGGATGCCCTGCTTCGCGAGGTAGTGCTGGGCGAGGTCGTCGATGCCCTTCTGGCAGAAGACCACGTCAGCGCCGGAGTCGACGATTTGGTCGACCTTCTGCTTCAGCTGGGCCTCCTCCTGGTCGAGGAACTTCTGGAGCTGGTCGGGGCTCTCGATGGAGACGTTCGTGTCGATGTCGGTCTCCTCGACCTCGACGGGCTCGTTGAGCAGCAGCACGTCGGCCTCGTCGAACTGGACCGGCATGTCGTCGTGGACGGGGTCCTTGTCGATGACGGCGCCGGTGAGGAGTTCGGACTCGGACGCCGAGCGGCCGGTCTGCGTCTCGATGGAGACGTTCTCGAGGTCGACGACGTGGGAACCGTCGTTGGCCTCCACGGTGACCTGCCGGACGGCGCGGACGATGAGGTCCGCGAGAAGCTCCTTGTTGAGCTCGGAGCTCTTGCCCGTCATGGAGGTCTCGGCGACCTTCTTCAGGAGTTCCTCGTCGTCGGGGTCGACGCGCTCCGCGATGTCGTCGATTTCCTCGCGCGCCTTCTCGGAGGCGAGGTTGAAGCCGCGGATGATGGCCGTCGGGTGGATGTCCTGTTCGAGGAGGTCCTCGGCGTTCTTCAGGAGTTCACCCGCGATGGCGACCGCCGTCGTCGTTCCGTCGCCGGCTTCGTCCTCCTGCGTCTCGGCGACTTCGACGATCATCTCGGCCGTCGGGTTGTCGATGTCCATCTCCTTGAGGATGGTGACGCCGTCGTTCGTGATGGTGACGTCGCCCATCGAGTCGACGAGCATCTTGTCCATCCCTTTGGGGCCGAGTGTGGAACGTACCGCCTCGGCGACTGCTCGTGCGGCGCGGATGTTGTACTCCTGCGCGTCGCGGTCCTTGACGCGCTGTGCATCCTCGCCCATGATGATCATCGGCTGACCCTGCTGCATTCGCTGGCTCATAGACAGGCCTTGATTGTTTGTGATTCTATAAAAAGGCTTCGCCGGCGAATCGAAGGACGGAATCCGAGCGCTCGCCGTGTACTCCCGATAATCGTGCGACTGAGTCCGTCTTCGATGTGTTCGAGGGCAAAGTATGGTACGCTATTTCACACCACTATTTGTGCCCGGTCGAACCGCTTTATAGGCTACTCTTCGACCGGCTCTTTCCAGTGGACCGTCACCGTCCCGACGGCGAACGCGTCGTTCCCTTCGTCGTCGCGGACGACCCGGATGGTGTTCGTCCCTTCGACGAGGCTCGCGCCCGTGACGGTGTCGACCCAGTACTGCCAGCCGTCGCCCGGCGGGATATCGAACCCCGAAAGCGGGTCGCCGTTGATTCGAATCTCGTGGCCGTACTCGCCCACGTCGAACGCCTGGATGCCGAGATACGGCTCTCTGGGGTCGTCGGTCGGCACGTCGAATTCGAACGTCTCCGTCTCGTCTCCGGCGTCGTCCGCCCAGTCGAGGTCCAGCGTCTCGCCTTCGGGGTGGAGGTGCGAGCCGATGAACACGGTCGCGTAGTTCGCGCGGTGGTGCACGCTCACACGTTCTGCTGCGCCCGATAAAAATTCGCGTGGTCGGAGGTCGTGTCGGCCGCGCCGTCAGTCGTCTTCGGGGAGTTCGTCCGCGAGGAACTCGCCGTCGGCGTCGTCGCTCGCGGCGTCGAGCGGGGGCTCGTCGTCGTCTCCGTCTAACACCGATAACTCGCGTTCGTACAGCCGCTCGGTGAGTTGGGTCCGCTTGTTGAGGCCCTTCTTCTCGCGGCCGGTCTTGGTGTCAGGCATTGTCAATTGTGGTATCGCATCCCATGGCGATGAATGTTTTGTCCGAACAGTTGATACGGTCGGGTCTGTGGTGGTGCCTTGGGTCGCGTCGAACTGGGAGTTCCCTACCAGTTTCGACGTACCTTGTTCTTGGCGCGTGGTGCGATAGACTCCGCCGACGGTTCCCGCCGTCCGGCGATTGAGGGAGAAGCTATGTGCTTCGGGTGCGAAGGGCAAGGTTCGACTCGGTGTGCTCGGTTCGGGTCGGGGTCGCAGATGTAGCTTTCCAGAGAAGCACCAGAAGCGGGAGTTGAACCGCAGTCGTTCGGCTCATCCGTTCGCCTCGCTCCGTAGTTCAATTCCCTCTCGGAAACGCTTCACGAAAACTGCCACCGCGATGCGCCGAGACGCATCGCTCGGAGTGTAGTTTTCAGAGAAGCGCCAGGAGAGGGATTTGAACCTCAGTCGCTTCGCTCCCTGGTTCAAATCCAACTGAGGCGTTCTTCCGAACTCGAAGTCCGCAGCGCGACGAGACGCGCTGCTACGTGGGTTGAGTTCGGAAGAAGCGCCAGGAGAGGGATTTGAACCCCCGATCCCAGAGGGAACACGCTTTCCAGGCGTGCGCCTTACCGCTCGGCCATCCTGGCTTACAACGCAACGTTTCCGCCTGGATAATTTAAGCCCTTCCTTTCCGTTCGAGTCGGGGTTCGATGACGTATGTCACAGACGCGACCGCGACGCCGGACGCGACCGCCACCGCGGCGACCACCCCGAACGACGCGTCGATGCCGAGTCCGAGGAGGACCGCGCCCTGCGCGAGGACGCCCACGAGGAGGAGGCTCGCTGCGCCCCACGCGAGCGCGGACCGGACGCGGCGGGCCACGTTACTCCTCGTCGACGACGGCGACGGCCTCGATTTCGACGCCGACGCCCTTCGGCAGGTTGCCGACCTCGACCGCCGAGCGGGCCGGCGGCTCCTCGTCGAAGTAGGTCGCGTACGTCTCGTTCATCTCGTCGAAGTCGTCGATGTCGGCGAGGAACACCGTCGTCTTCAGCACGTCGGTCGCGTCCGCGCCGGCCTCCGCGAGGATGGCCATCACGTTGTCGAGCGACTGCGTCGTCTGCGTCGCGATGTCCTCGTCGTCGAGGAGTTCGCCGTCCGGCGTCAGCGGAATCTGTCCCGCCGTGTAGAGCAGCGAGCCGTTGGTCGTCGCCTGACTGTACGCGCCGACCGCGGCCGGCGCTTCGTCGGTTTCGATGACGCGCTTCATACGCGGTGGATTTCGCCACGACGTGATAAAATAGGGTGGAACGTCCGGGTCCGCGGCGGGACCTCCCCGCCGCGGTCCGTCGGGTTACACCGACTTGCCGGAGAGGCTGATGCCGGTCGTGAGCACGCCCGAGGCGAACAACAGCCCCATCCCAAGGGCGGTGACCACGTCGCCGTCTCGGAGCGCGAACCCCGCGACGGCGACGCTGACGACGACCAGTCCGAGGCCGAGGAGAGTCAGCGGTTTAGTGAGCGATTCGGCGGTGGGTTCGGTGTTGGGGAGCGTAGCCATGGGTGGATTGGTTGGTAGTGGGAGGTGGATTGCAGTCGGTCAGGAGTACGATTCTCCGGTCTCGATGGGCCCGCTGAACGTCGAGTAGAGGATGCCGAAGTAGGTAAACACGAGCGGCAGGAGCAGCGCCGACGCGACGCTCATGATGTTCAGCGGGAGCACGGAGATGATGGCGTCCGCGACGGTCAGCCCGGTCGCGGGGTCGGCCAAGGGGAACATGAGCGTCGCCACGAGCGCGACGAACGCGAACACGAGCACCGGCACGGCCCCGAACGCGAGCGTGTAGCGCCCCCCGCGGAGCGCGAGCAGGTAGCCCGCGGCGGCGGCGAGGCTGACGACGACGAGCGCCAGCGGAATCGGCGCGAGAACGCCGAGGTCGGGGCGGACGGCGATGAGGTAGCCGAGCGTGACGACGACGAGCGCGAGGTAGGCGGCCATCGCCCGCGGGCCGTAGTCGGCCACGTCGCGCTGGAGGCTCCCGCGGGTCTTCATGGCGAGGAAGCCGACGCCGGCGACGACGGTGAGCGCGACGACGGCGAGGCCGACGACGACGCCGGGCAGCGACAGGAGCGACTCGACGCCGAGGAGCCAGTGGGCGGCGAACACGCCGAGGAAGAAGGGCGCGCTCACGCTGCCGACGACGAACGCCCGGCCCCACCACGTCTGCCACGCCTCGTCGTGGCGCTGTTCGTACATCTCGGGGGCGAGTCCGCGGAGGATGAGCGCCCCGAGGATGGCGAACATGAGCAGGTAGTGGCGGCTGAAGAGGTTCGCGTACACCGCCGGGAACGCGGCGAACAGCGCGCCGCCGAAGACGACGAGCCACACCTCGTTGCCGTCCCAGAAGGGGCCGATGGCGGCCAGAAGCGTCTCGCGTTCCTCGTCGTCGTCGCGGGTCGCGAAGATGGCCCCGACGCCGAAGTCGAAGCCGTCGAGGAACAGGAACATCCCGAGGATGAAGAAGACGAGCCCGAACCACAGCTCCTGCAACGGCAGGCCGAAAAGCGGGTCGGTGGCGAACGCGCCGTAGTCAGTCATCGCCGGTCACCCCCGCGGGCGCGGCGGCCTCCGCACCCGCCTCGGTCTCGTCGACGCTCGGCGGCCCCTCGCGGATGATGCGGCGAATCACGTAGGTGTAGAGCGCGAGCAGGCCGGTGTACACGACGGCGAAGCCGACGAGCGTGAGCGTCGCCTCGAAGCTCGTGAGCCCCGGCGAGACGCCCTCGCTCGTCCGGAGGACGCCCTGGATGACCCACGGCTGTCGGCCCACCTCGGTGACTATCCAGCCGACCTCGACGGCGAAGATGCCGAGGAGCGACGACCCGACGAACGCCTTGTGCAACAGGTCGTCCTCGTACAACTCGTCGGCCCACCAGCGGTAGCCCGCCCAGAACGCCAACAGGATGAACCAGAACCCCGCGGCGACCATGAGCCGGAACGACCAGAAGACGATTGCGACCGGCGGGGCCTCCGTGTCGAACTCGTTCAGGCCGGTGATTTCGGCCTGCGGGTCGCCGCCGCTGGCCAGCCACGAGGCCCCGCCGGGGATGCCGATGCCGAACAGCTCTTTCGCGCGCGGGTCGGTGATACCGTCGAGGCTCGTCGGGATGGCGAAGATGTACTCGGGGACGTAGCTGTCGGTCTCCCAGACGGCCTCCATGGCGGCGAACTTCTGCGGCTGGGTCTCGTAGACGTGCCGACCGTAGGCGTCGCCGTGAATCGCCTGAAACGGCGCGGTCACGAGCAGGACGACGAGCGCGATTTTGAGCGTCTTCCGCCAGAAGCGCGCGTCCTCGCGGTCGTCGTCGGCGCTGATGCCGCGCTGCCAGACGTGGTACGCCGCGACGCCGGCCATGAACAGCGCGACCGACAGCACCGCGGCGTTCTGCATGTGGACGAACATCCACGGGAACCGCGGGTTGGCGTACGCCGCGATGGGGTCAACGAGCGAGACGACGAGCTGGCCGCTCTCGCGCGCGAGTTCGTACCCCCGCGGCGTCTGCATCCACGAGTTGGCGACGAGAATCCACACCGCCGAGAGCCACGTCCCGAGGCCGACCGCGACCGCTGAAACCATGTAGAGCGCGTCTGAGACCTTCTCGCGGCCGAAGACGAACACCCCGAGGAACGTCGCTTCGAGCATGAACGCCATCATCCCCTCGGTGGCCAGCGGGCCGCCGAACAGCTCGCCGGCCGCCGTCGAGAACGCCGCGAAGTTCGTCCCGAACTCGAATTCGAGGACGATGCCGGTCACGGTGCCGACGACGAACGAGACGGCGAAAATCTTGGTCCAAAATCGCCTGAGCTGTTCGTACACCGGGTCGTCGGTGCGGATGTCCTTCCACGTGAAGTAGATGAGGAAGGGCGCGAGGCCCATGCTCATCACGGGGAAGATGATGTGGACGATGGTCGTGAGCGCGAACTGCAGCCGACTGGCGATGACTGGGTCGAGCATGGTTGGGGTGCGGGGTCGCTGACGACGGGGCGAACCGGGGCGCGGGGGATGGGGCTTCCCTCTTAAACGCCTTCGTATTGGGGGAGGGTCAATCCCTGCATGCTTCCCACGAAGTGAAAATCATCGTAGACGGTGTCTCCCGCCCGAATTCGACATAATCGACCGGGTAAAAAAAGGCGGGCGTTCGTCGGAACTCGACGGGCCAGAAACGCGCTCACACGCTCGCAACGCGCCCGTCTCGGGCGGATTCCGGTCGCCAACGCACCGACGCGCCGCCTCAACCGCCCCGACCGCCCGACCGTCCCGACCGACAAGCATACGCCGGAACCGTTCGGATGTAGCACATGACCCTCCTGTGGCAGGCTGTCCACGTCGGAATCTCGGTTCTCGGCGTCGCGTACCTCGCTTTCCCCGCGCGAATCCACACGTTCGGGTTCGAGTTCCTCCGGCGCTCGCCCTCGGAGGAGTCCGGAGCGTCCGACGCTCCCGTCTGGCTCTATCGGGGCATCGGGGCGCTCCTCGTGTTCATCGGGGCTACCGGCCTCGTCTGAGCGCCGGTTTCGAATACGGGGCCCGGCCGCTCCTGTCGACGCGGTCAGTCGAGGACTTCCACGTCGTAGCCCGCGTCGCGGAGCTCTTCGAGGAGCGACTCGACGTGGTCGGGACCGCGCATTTCGAGGTCGATTTCGACCTCGGTCGCGTTCAGCGCGATTTTCCGAGAGGTGCGGTCGTGCCTGACGGCGTAGATGTTCGCCTTCTCCGCGGCGATGATTTCGATGAGCTGTTCGAGCGAGCCGGGGCGGTCCTTCAGTTCGGTCCGAATCTTGAGGTACCGGCCCGTCTCGACGAGGCCGCGCATCACCACTGTCGTCAGCGTGTTCATGTCGATGTTGCCGCCGCACAGCGCGGGGACGACGACCTCGCCCTCCTCGTAGTCGAACTTCTGGAAGACGAGCGCCGCGAGCGCGACGGCCCCCGCGCCCTCGACCAGCGTCTTCGAGCGTTCGAGCAGGTAGGTCAGCGCCACGGCGATTTCCTCGTCGGAGACGGTGACGACCTCGTCCACGCGCTCGCGGATGACCTCGAAGGGTTTGTCGCCGATTCTGCGGACGGCGATGCCGTCGGCGATGGTGTCCACCTCGTCGATGGTCTGAATCGACCCCTTGTTCAGCGAGTCCGCGGCGCTGGAGGCCTGTTCGGCCTGCACGCCGATGACGCGGGCGTCGGGGTACTGTTCTTTGATGGCCGTCGAGATGCCGGAGATGAGGCCGCCGCCGCCGATGGGGACGACCACGGTGTCGAGGTCGGGGCAGTCCTCCGCGATTTCGAGGCCGATGGTCCCCTGTCCGGCCATGACGTACTCGTCGTCGAAGGCGTGGACGTAGGTCCGGCCCTCGGACTCCTCGATTTCGTGGGCCTTGGTCTGCGCCTCGTCGTAGTCGTTGCCGTAGAGCACCACGTCGCCGCCGTAGCGCTCGGTCGCTTTCACCTTGGAAATCGGCGCGTACTCCGGCATGACGATTTTCGAGTTCACGCCCGCTCGCGACGCCGCGAGCGCGACGCCCTGCGCGTGGTTGCCGGCGCTCGCGGTCACGACGCCGGCGGCTTTCTCCTCGTCGGAGAGCGTCGTGATGCGGTTCGTCGCGCCGCGAATCTTGAACGACCCCGTGCGCTGGGAGTTTTCGAGTTTCAGGTACACCTCGGCACCCGTCATCTCCGAGAAGGTGTGGGAGTACTCCAGCGGTGTCCGTCGGGCGACCGCTTCGACGCGCTCGCGGGCGGCGCGTACGTCGTCAAGCGTGAGCATGGTCGGAAATCACCCGTGTCCGCGTTTAATCGTTCGGGAATGTATCGGTATCAGGGGCGTGATGTCAACCCTCATAGTCGTCAGTTGAGGACTCCGTTTCGCACCCGCCGACGGACGCCGTCGCGGTCGCTCGCCGGTCGGTGAAAGGGAAAGGGGGAATGCACGCGTGTGACGTGCAACTGTCTTTCTGGTCCCCGCACATATAAACGTCCCCCACCCGGAGTGAAAGTAAAACCGGGGGACCGCGGCGACCAGCCGATCGCGTCTGACGCTCGGCATTCGTGCGTCGCATCGAGCGCGGTCGGCCGGTCGCCGCTTCCGGTACCGTCAACTGCACGAGGTCCGTGGCCTCGGCATGAACCTCGGTCGCCTCCGGCGGGTCTGGAAGCGCATCTTCTCGCTCGCGTGGCCGGTGATGGCCGAGCAGACCGCCCAGACGGCGATGCGGACCGTCGACGTGGCCGTCACCGCGGCGCTCTCTCCCGCCGCGGTCGTCGCTATCGGCCTCGCCGACCTCTACGCCCGGTTCCCGCTCCGCATCGGTCTCGGCCTCGGCGGCGGCGCGATTGCGCTCTCCAGTCAGGACACGGGCAGCGGCGCGGACGCCAACCGGAGCGAGGCCATCTCGACGGCGCTCCTCCTCGCGTTCCTCGCGGGGATTCCGTTCCTGATTTTCGGCTTCACGCTCGGCGGCGCGGCCATCGACGCGTTCCCGGCGAGCGAGCGGGCCGTCGCCCTCGGCACGACGTATCTCGCGGTCATCTTCGCCACCTCGCCCGCGCGGTTGGTCTCGCTCGTCGGCTCGCGGTCGCTGCAAGGCGTCGGCGACACGCGGACGCCGATGCTGGTCAACGTCTTCGCCAACGTCGTCAACATCGGGCTGTCGGTCGGTCTCGGCTTCGGCCTCGTCGGCCTGCCGGCGCTCGGCGTGCTGGGCGTGGGGCTCGCCACTTCGACCGCAAACGTCCTCTCGGCGGGACTGCTTCTGGTCGCGCTCGCCCGCCCCGCGTCACCGACCTCGCTGGTCCGCCCCCGCGACCGGACGGTCGCCGGCCAACTCGTCCGTATCGCCACCCCGCGGGTCGGCGAGGGTATCGCCGCCGAACTCGCAGAGTTCCCGTTCAACGCCCTGCTCCTCGGCTTCGGTGACGCCGTCAACGCCGGCTTCCAAATCGGCCGCCGGGTCTACCAGCAGGTCGCAAGCCCGCTGGCGCGCGGCTACAACGTCGCCGCCAGCGTCCTCGTCGGGCAGGCGCTCGGCGCGGGCGACAGCGAAACCGCGCGGTATCAGGGCGGCGCGGTGGCGCTGCTTTCGGTCGTCACGGTCGGCGGCATCGGGCTCCTGCTCGCGGCGTTCACCGAACCCATCGTCGGCCTCGTCGGCTCCGGCGGCGGCACGGACCTCGACTGGGCCGTGAAGTTCGCCGTCGCCTACGGTCTCGCCGCACCGGGGCTGGCGCTGTTCGTCGGCCTCTCCGGGTCGTTGCAGGGCGCGGGCGCGACGCGGATTCCCTTCGTCGCCCGGCTGACCGGGGTGTTCGGCTTCTTCGTCGGCCTGTCGTACCTGCTCGTCGAGGGGTTCGGCTACGGCCCGCTCGGCGCGCGAATCGGCATCGTCCTGTCGTTCACGTGGATGGGGCTGTTCGCGCTCGTCGCGTTCTCCTACGCCGACTGGGCGGGCCACGCCGACTCGCTCATGGTCGAACGCGGGAGCGTCGGCGTCGACGACGTGGGCGAAGACGACTGAGGGCGGCGCGTGCGGCGGACGGCGAACGCGAGAGCGGGAGGCGGAGGGTGAAGGGAACGACGCGTCGCTCCGGGGGCAGCAGACGGAAAACAGTCGCGTGCGGTTCGTCGCCTATCGCTCGTCGACCGGCGTGAAGTCGAGGTCTTTCTCGCCGGTGTAGCGGGCGCGGGGGCGGATGAGGCGGTTGTCCTCGTACTGTTCGAGGACGTGCGCAATCCAGCCGCCGGCGCGCGAGACGGCGAAGATGGGAGTGTAGAGGTCGATGGGGATGCCCATCTGGTAGTACGTCGACGCGGAGTAGAAGTCCACGTTCGGCGCGAGGCCCTTCTCCTCGCCGATGTACTCCTCGATGGCGACCGACATCTCGTACCACTTCATGTCGCCGGCGGCCTCGCCGAGCGCCTCGGACTTCGCGCCGAGAATCTTCGCGCGGGGGTCCTTGACGTTGTAGACGCGGTGGCCGAACCCCGCGACGCGCTCGCCGCGGTCGAGGGCGTCTTTGACCCACTCGGTCGGGTCCATGTCGCTGTCGTCGACGTCCTTCAGCATCCGCATGACGTTCGCGTTCGCGCCGCCGTGGAGCGACCCCGAGAGCGTGCCGATTGCGGACGTGACTGCGCTGTAGAGGTCAGAGAGCGTCGAGGACGTGACCATCGCGGAGAAGGTCGAGGCGTTCAGTCCGTGGTCGGCGTGGAGCACGAGCGCCATGTCGAACGTCTCGGCGAGCACCTCGTTCGGCTCCTCGCCGTTGAGCATGTAGAGGAAGTTCGCCGCGTGATTCAGGCTCTCGTCGGGTTCGACGTAGTCGTCGCCGCGACGGAAGCGGGCGTAGGCCGCGAGCACCGACGGCATCTTCGCCGTGATGCGCTTTGCCTTCTCGAGGTTGACCTCGCGGTCGGTCACGTCCTCGAAGTCGGCGCTTTCGTCGTACGCCGACATCGCCGAGACGAGCGTTCGGAGCGCCGCCATCGGCGACTCGTCCTGTTCGGCGAGTTCGCGTGCCACGTCGAGGACGCCGTCGTCGAGGTCGCGGTGGGCCGCGAGCTCGTCGGAGAACGCGTCGAGTTCCTCGCCCGTCGGAAGCGCTCCGTGCCACAGGAGATAGAGTACTTCCTCGTAACTTGCGTCCCGTGCGAGGTCTTCGATATCGTACCCGCAGTAAACGAGTTGTCCCGCGTCGCCGTCGATGAAACTGAGTTTCGATTCGGCGACCAGCACACCTTCCAGCCCCCGCTTCAGTTCGCCTGACATACCCAGACCGTTGCCTACCATATCAAAAAAGCGTTATCGTTTTCACTCATCTGTTACCGACCGCCATACACATACAGTGGCAGCCCCGTCTGTCGGTTTCGCGGATAGTCGGTGTCTAAAATAGTGTTCGACGATTGTCGTTATTTTCGGGGCACTTATACGGAGTCCCCCCGATGGGTCGCGCGCGCGCCGCTCGGGCGACCTGCAAACTCATATCCCCCGACGGCGTAGTTCTCTCGAACCACGGTGGCACCGTTACTCCTGGCAAGCCTTTTGCCGTCCCGTCGTGAAGGCGGGCGCATGAATCCGGAGGACATCGAGTACGAGCCTGTCAGCGTCAAGGCCGTCCTCGCCGAGATGAAAGACACCGCGGAGTTACTCATCGACCTCTCGTACTCCGCCGTCCTCCACGCCAACGACGACCTCGCGGCCGAGGTCCTCGACCTCGAAGAGCGGATGGACATCCTCCAACTTCAGGCGCGCATGAGCCTGATGATGGCCGCCCGCAGCCCCGAGGACGCGGAGGAACTCGCGCCCGTCCTCGGCGTCGTCGGCGCGGCCGAGAAGATTTCGGACGCCGCGGGCGACATCGCCAAGGTCGTCATCGAGGACATCGGCCTCCCGGACGCCATCCGCGCGGCGCTCCCCGAGGCCGTCGAGACGACGATTCGGTGCGAACTCACCGACGAGTCGCCGTACGCGGGCCGGAACCTCGGTGACATCAACATGGAGACCGAGACGGGCGTCCGCGTCGTCGCCATCCACCGCGCCGGCGAGTGGGTGACGAACCCCGACCACGAGACGACGCTCCGCGCCGGCGACGTGCTCCTCCTCCGCGGCCGCGACGACGGCCTCCACACCGTCCACGAGGCCGCCACCGGCCTCCGGTACGACCCGCCGGACGTGCCCGAGCCGACCATCGAGGACCTCGAACGCGCCGTCGACTCCATCGTCCTGATGAAGGACATGAGCGAACTCGCCGTCGACCTCGCCTACGGCGCGGTGCTGTTCGACAGCGAGGGCGTCGCCGAGGAGGTCGAGGAACTCGAAGCCGAGGTGGACGCGCTCAAGTCCCGGTTCGAGGCGTGGACGCTCCGCGCGGCGAGTCGCGTCGAAGACCCCGTGTCGCTCCGCGGACTCGTCCAACTCGCGGGCGCGACGGAGATGATTTCCGACGCCGCGCTCGAAATCGCCGAGGGCGTCCTCCGCGGCATCGACGCCCACCCGGTCGTCGCCGCCGCGGTCAAGGAGTCCGACGAGGTCATCATCCGCCTGCGGGTCGCCCCCGCAAGCGACCTCGCGGAGGCGACCCTCGGGGACCGGCGCGTCAAGTCCGAGACGGGGATGCGCGTCATCGCGGTCCGCCGGGCCGGCGGCCGCGAGTGGGTCGTCTCGCCGGGGTCGGAAACGCGGCTCCACGGCGGCGACCTCATCATCGCCAAGGGCACCCGCGCCGGCGCGGAGCGACTGGGCGAACTCGTCGGCGACGAGCGCGAGTTCGACGAGTAGGCCGACCCCGACCTGACCCATCCCGGAACCGAACTGCCGAAACCGCCGACTCAGAGCGTCTTACTCAGCCGATACGCCGAGACGAGCGTCAGCACCGTCGCCACGAGCAGCGCCGTCGCGGACGCGAGGACGAACGCGAGGAGAAGAAACCAGCCCTCGGGGCCGAGTATCGGGTACTCGCGGGTGCCGGCAAAGGGGCCGAACAGTTCGAGCACCCGAAACAGGTAGGCGACGACGGCCAAGGCGAGACCGACGGCCGCCCCGATAGCGGCGTTTCGCGGCACGTCCAGCGCCTGTACCAGTCCCCCCGTCGGCGGCCGTTCGGGAACGTCGTCTGTCACGGTCGGCGGTTGCGGCCGCGAGACCATAGCGGCAACGCTTTCCTCGGGGCCTCAGCGGACCGAACCCCTAAAGGGAGGCGGGTCCGAGGTTGGCGGTATGATTACCTTGGGAACGGCGAGTGCGGCCCCCGGGGAGATGGACGTGGGCCGCCTCGAAGTCGGCGAGTCCCGTGACGGCGGGAGCGTCGGTCTGCCCGTCGCCGTCATCAACGGCGCGTCGTCGGGCAAGACGCTCTACATGCAGGCGGCGTCGGACGGAGACGAACTCAACGGCGTCGGCGTCATCCAGCGGGTCGTCCCGCAGCTCGACCCCGCGGATATCTCCGGGGCGATTCTCGTCGTCGGCATCGTCAACTACCACGCGTTTCAGGTCGCACAACACCGCAATCCGATAGACGACACGAAGATGAACCGGGCGTACCCCGGCGACGAGCGCGGCACCTCCTCGGAGCGCATCGCGGCCGCGACGTTCGCCGCCGCCCGCGACGCCGACCTCATCGTCGACCTCCATCAGGGCTCGACGAGCCGGATGATAGACGAGGTCCGCGTCCGCTGCGGCCGCCACCACCGGATGCACGCGAAATGTCTCCGGCTCGCCAAGACGTTCGGTTGCGGCTACGTCCTCGACCAGAAGGGTCCCGACGGCCAACTCGCCCGCGCCGGCCCCGACGCCGGGATTCCGACCATCGACCCCGAACTCGGCGGCTGCGTCGGCTGGGACGAAGAGAGCATCGAGAAGGGCGTTCGCGGCGTCCACAACGTCCTCCGCGGCTACGACTTCCTCGACGGCGACGTGGAGCTGAAAGCCCAGACCCGCGCCCGCGGCTTCGACCAGTACGGCTCGCCGGTCGGGGGCCTCGTCCGGTTCAAGCGCGACCTCGGCGAGCGCGTCTCCGCCGGCGACGTGGTGTTCGAGGTGGCCGACGTGTTCGGTACGCTCAAAGCCCGCGTCACCGCCGACCACAACGGCATCTTCTGGCGGGCGCGCCGCCTCCCGCAGGTCGCCTCCGGCGAGTACGTCTGTTCCGTCGGCATCGACCTCGACACGTACTGATACCGACTCCAGTCCACCCGATTCGACCACTTCACTCGACTCGGCACCACCTCACTCGACTCGACCACCTCACCCGATTCACCCCACTCACTTCCCATGACGACACCACCCGACCTCCCCGCTCGGCTCCGACTCGCGTGCGACAGTTGCGGCGAGACGTACGACGCCTGGCGCTGGCGCTGTGCCTGCGGCGAGCCGCTGGACTTCGCGGCCGACCCGACGCCGTCGGCAGCGACCCCCGACGACGCCGACCTCGACTACCGCGACGGCCTCTGGGCGTTCGACGACTTTCTCCCGACAGAGCCGCGCGCCAGCCTCGGCGAGGGGATGACGCCCCTCGTCGACGCCGCGGAGTGGGAGGCCTCGTTCAAACTGGAGTACGTCTTCCCCTCCGGCTCGTTCAAGGACCGCGGCGCGACGACGATGCTCTCGCTCGCGTCCGAACTCGGCGTCGAGCGCGTCGTCGAGGACTCCTCGGGCAACGCGGGGGCCGCCGTCGCGACCTACGCCGCCCGCGCCGGCATCGACGCCGAAATCTACGTGCCCGCGTCGGTCAAGCCCTCGAAGGTCCGCGCCATCGAGCGCGCCGGGGCGAAGCCGGTCCGAATCGAGGGCTCCAGACAGGCCGTGACCGACGCCTGCGTCGAGGCCGTCGAGGCCGACGACGCGTGGTACGCGAGCCACGCGTGGAACCCCGCGTTCTTCGCGGGCACGGCCACCGTCGCCTACGAAATCGCCGCCCAGCGCGACTGGTCGGTCCCCGACGCGGTCGTCACGCCGCTGGGCCACGGGACGCTTTTTCTCGGCGCGTACCGCGGCTTCCGTGCGCTCTACGAGGCGGGCTGGACCGACCGGATGCCCGAACTGTACGGCGCGCAGGCCGCCGGCTACTCGCCCATCGCCGACGCCCGTCACCACACGGCCGACGAGACGAACGACGTGGCCGACGGCATCCAGATTCTCGACCCCGTCCGCGAGGCCGAGATTCACGAGGCGCTCGACGCCACCGGCGGCGACGCCATCGCCCTGTCGGCCGACGCGGTCGAAGACGAACTCGACCGGCTCCACCGCCACGGCTTCTACACGGAGCCAACCTGCGCCGTCGCGCCCGCGGCGCTCCGCGAACTGCGTCTCTCGGGCGTCCTCGACCGCGACGCCGACGTGGTCGTGCCGCTCACCGGGAGCGGTCTCAAATCGTGAGCCGGCTCAGAACACAGCTACCGTAGCGCTCTCCACGACCGGAGCCAGCCGACCAACGACCAGCCGCGTCCCGCGTTTTCGACGCCGGCTCTCGCTTCGGCTCTCACGTTGCGGTCGCCCGCTCGGGCTTCGAGGTCGCGTCGCCGCTCGCGCTCCGCGTCGAGTTCGTCGCGGAGTCGCTCGTTTTCGTCGACGACCTCGTCGAGCCGCGCCCGGAGTTCGTCGAGGCGGTCGAACCCCCCGCGACCGTCGCCCGGTGACGCGCCGGGTGAAGCCGGCGGCCGTCGCGCCGGGTCGGTCACCACGTCGTCGTCGCGCCGATTCCGGTTCGGGTGTCGGTGTCGGTCCCGGTGTCGGTCGTCGTCCGATTGCGTCGCTGACCGCCGCACCGCGCTCGACCAACCGGACGGGTCGTAGAACTCGCTGGTCTCCCGAATCGCTCGCCGGACCGTCCTCGCGCCGTAGGTCGAGCCGTCGGCGTGGACGACTTCGTCCCACGTCGGCCGAAAGAGTCCGGAGTCCCGAAACAGGCGGCACATCTGTCGCGCGTCGCCGGCGGTCCAGAACGCGAGCATCGAACACAGCGCCGCGTCAGCCTCGTCGCGGTCGTCGTAGCCGCTCGCGTCACCCCGCCACAGGCGGGTGAACGCCACCCCGTTGACGGCGTTCGAGGCGCGGCGGACGACCTCGTCGTCCGTGAGGTCGTTGCCCGGGCCGCTTATCTCGTCGAGACGCGCGTCGGCGGGCGCTCGGTCCGAGTTCGGAGCGTCTGGGTTGACCGAGTCGATTGAGGCGGCCGGGGCGACGGCGTCGACCGACGGCGACGGCTCCGGGTCGGTTTCGAAGTACGCACCGTGAACCGTCGCGAGCGCGTCGCTCCGTTCTGCGACCGCCGCGGGCGCGCCGTCGGCGCAGTCGCCGGTCACGGGACGGAACCGCGTGACGTCCGAGAGTTCGAGGCCGCCGGCTCGGGCGCTCCCTGACGGGAGCGTCCCGCGGACGATAACGCGGAACCCCGTTCCCGAGGGAGTCACTTCCGTGTAGGAGTCGAGTCGGTCGACGAGCGCCCGCGCCCACTCGTCGGTCGCGCCGGTCTCGGCGTCGCGGCAGTTTTCGAGCTCGATACCGACGAACGGGTCGTCGTCGGTGAACGCGAATCCCACGCCGTCGACGCGCCCCTCCCGAGCACACGCGAGCGCCTCGTCGAATGTCGCCCACGTCGAGTCGTCAGTTGCCGATGCGGGCCCGCCGTCGGTCGCGCTTCGGGGTACAACTGTCTCCTCGCCGTCGCACAGTTGCGTTCGCCACCCGACCCAGTTGGCCCGTTCGAGCAGGTCATCCGGGAGCTGTTCCCGCGTCGGGAGTGGTGGCGTCATCGCTACCGCTGGTCTCTGGAGCGATGCAAAAGCTGTTTCCCGCGAGATGTCAGATTTGATAGTCAGCCCCCGGTCTCGCGCACTCGTCGGTCCGGCCGGGTCCGAGTGACGAGTCGAAGAAACGCTTACTGCGCGCGGGGTTTGCCCGCGGATTCGGTCTCGGTCGCCGTCGCGCCCTCGTAGGTGTCGACGCCCAGCAGGTCGTTGGGCGGGCACTTCTGGGTGACCGCCGTGGTCGCGAGGACCGCTCCGACGAGGAGCGCCGCGACCGCGATGACGAGTCCGAGGGTGCCGGCCGCGATGGTCAGGAAGCCCGCGAGACTCGCCGCCCCGACGACGATGAGCACCGGTCCGAGGACGGCGCGCGCGATACGGTCGTAACCGCCGACGTTCTTCTCCATGGTTGATTCACCGATACCTAGGTACGCGCTCTGCGGCTAAATCGTAGATTGGTGATTCCCGCGCCCGGAGACGCGTGACTGTCACGCCGGCCGACACGTCGACAAAAGCTAACTCCCTCGGCCGCGTCTCCCCCGCGTATGCCCCGGCTCTCGTTCCTCCTCCCCGGCGAAGACGACACAATCGGTCGGTTTCTGACGCTCACGCTCGTCATTTACGCCGTTATCAGCGGTTTCGAAATCCTCGGCGTCCTCTGGGCGATGTGTCTCGCGATGGCGGTCTGGACGCTCGCCACCGCGATTCAAGGGTTCCGGTACGGTTACCTCGAAGGCGCGACGTAGTCGGCCAACCTGCCGCGCCCGCTTCCATCCACCCGCGTCGTTCCGCCTCGTCTACCCGCTGCCGCCCCAGTCTATCCAGTCCTGTTCCCAACCGTGGCCGGCGTGCCAGCCGCGACCCTCGTACTCGGGGTCCTCGCGGCGCGTCCGGTTTCTGACGATGCTTCCGGTCTGTTCGCCGTCGACGAGCAGCGGCTTGAACGACAGCGGGCCGAACGACTCGGCCACTTCGCCGTCCTCGACGGCGACGAGCGTCTGCTCGCCGACGCCCTTCGGCATGACGAGTCGGCCGCCGTCAGCGAGCTGTGCGAGGAGTCGCGCGGGCGGGCGGACCGCCGAGGCCTCGACGAGGATGCGGTCGAAGGGCGCGTAGTCGGCCAGCCCCTCCGCGCCGTCGCGGCAGTCCACGAGGACGCCGCCGTAGCCGGCGCGCTGGAGGTTCTCGCGCGCCTCGTAGACGAGCGAGCGCGTGATGTCGACCGCGTGGACGCGGGCGTCGCCGACGATTTCGGCGAGGACCGCGGCGGTGTAGCCGACGCCCGCGCCGACGACGAGCACCTCGTCGTCCGGTTGGGGGTCGAGCGCGGCGAGCAGGCGCGCGACCGTCGTCGGCGCGAGGATGGTCGTGTTCGTGTCGCGGTGCTCCGTCGGGCGGTTCTGATACGGCGAGTCGGTGACGAACTCGTGTCGCGGGACGCTGCGCATGGCGATGGAGACGGCCTCCGGGAGCAACTCCAGCGAGTGCTCCAAGCCGTCGACCATGTCGTCGCGCAGCACCGAGTTGTCCATAGTCGACCTCGGAGGTCGGTCCTAATCAACCGCACGCTCGCCAACGACCGCCTGGAGGTCGGTCCCCGGCACGTCTCGAACCGTACAGCCATCGAATCCGGCCGATTCGACCCACGAGCGAACGGTCTCCTCGTCGTGGAGGTCGCCGCGGCCGGCGGCGAGCGCGTTCACCGCCCGCCCCGCAGTCGCGTCGGTCGAACACCGGCCGTGCAGGCTATCGACGAACACCGCCGCGCCGCCGGGTTCGAGAGCGTCGAACGCGCCCGCGACGAGGGCCCGCGCGTCGTCCGGGTCGCGCCCGGCGAAGGCGTCGCCGGCGAAGACCAGTTCGACCCCCGATACCGGCGGGTCGGCCGGGTCGCCCGCGACGAGATCCACGCCGGCCCGGGAGAGGAGCGGCCGGGCGACTTCCACGGTCTCCGCGTCGTCGACGAGGGTCACGTCGCGGCCGCGGGCGACGAACTCGCGGGCGAAGACGCCCGACGCGCCGCCGAGGTCGAGGACGCGCGTCGCGTCGGGAGCCGCGCGGACCGCGGCGGTCACGCAGGCCCGGACGACCGACTCCTCGGTGGCGTCGTGCGCGCCGAGTCGGTTCCGAAGCCAGTCGTCCGGGAACGCGGGTGGCTCGCCGGTCGCCATCGTCTCCGGGAGGTCGGCGTAGAGCGAAAAGCGGTCCAGCGCGTGCGGGAGGCGGCCGATGGAGCGCACGTCGCGCTTGGCGAGGAAGCCGAGCGCGCGGTTGGTTATCTCGTACTCGTCGCCGACGCGCTTGATGAAGCCCATCGCGGCCAGCGCCTCCACCGCGATGCGGGCGGCTCGGGGGTCGATACCGGCGGTGTCGGCCACGGCCTCGGCGGTGCCGGCGCTCGTCGTGAGCGCGTCGATGACGCCGCTCTCGCGGGCGGCCCACAGGAGCGCGAGCGATTCGACCGACGACTGCGACCGGTCGCGGGTAGGCATGGTCGCACCGACGGGGCGGGAACAAAAAGGTCGTGCGTTGGGCAGGCGGTATCGTCCGGCGTCGGCGGGGCGGAGCGTTTCGGCGTCGGAGTTCCCTTACCAGGCCGACCACGCGGTCGAGGTCTGGTCGCGGGCGTAGACGCGTTTCGCGTCCTTCGCGTACACCATGTCGCCGGGGTGGTCGAGCTTGCCGTGGCGGTACTCAGGGGCGTCCGAGCGGACGACGAGGCCTTCGATTTCGACCTCCTCGTCGCCGAACGCCTCCGTCTCGCCGACGACGAACTCGTAGTCGCCGGGGACGTTGACGGTGACGCTCCGGGTGTCCTCGCGCTTGCCGTCCTTCGGGTGGATAGTGACGTTGACCGCGACGTTGTCGACGACGCGGGTCCAGACGGTCTTCACGTCCGCGACTTCGGCCTCGTCGGCACGCTGTTCGGGGCCGACTTCGATGCCCGTGATGCGCACGAGCTGAATCGCCTCGGGCGTGTCGACGATGAACTCGTCGCCGACCTCGATGGTCGTGCCGACCGGCACGGGCACTTCGGTCGAGACGGAGTCGCCGTCCTGCGAGACGACGACGTTCATCTCGGTCTCGTCGGGAATCTCGACTTTCTCCTTGTGGACGTGGCTGCATTCGGTACACCGGACGGTCGAGTGACCGCCGGGCTTCAGCACCTCGTGGACGGTGGGTTCGTCGGGCGAACACGTCGGACAGGAGAGGGGGACGCGCTCGCCGGCGTCGGGTAGGCTCATACGGGTCGCTAGCCCATCAGGCCGTAAAAAGCCGCCTTTCTCCGCCTCGGCGTGGGACTCGGTGGCAGGACGCTCGCTCAACGAACGGGGCGAGCCGACCGACCGGACCGGCCGGTCACGGGCGCGGCGTGCGCCCGCTTAGGGTTGCGGCAGGTCGACTTCCTCGCCGTCGGCGTACACCGCCGGCTCGCGGATGATGCCGTCGAGGTGGAGCGGCGCGTCGGTGTCGCCGCCGATGCCGGCGTCGTCGCCGACGGCGATGTGGACCGTGCCCGCGGCCTTCTCGTCGAGCAGGACGGAGCCGACGAGGTCGGTGACGCCGACGTTGGTGCCGATGCCGATTTCGGCGAGGTTGTAGGCGTCGTCGCCAACCTCCTCGGCCGCGGCCTCGACCTGCTCGCGGATGTCGTCGTCGGAAATCTCGGTAACGTAGCCGTCTTCGACTTCGAAGCGGAGTTCCCGTCCCTCGTCGAGGAGGCCGTGGGGCATCATCGTCCCGTCGACGACGTAGGTGCCCGTCGCGGACGCGGGGCTGAGGAAGATTTCGCCCGCGGGGAGGTTCGAAAACGAGCCGGCCTCCGCGATTGCGCCGGTGTCTGCGAGCCACTCGCGGTCGCCGCGGACGAACGTGATGTCCGTGCCTTTCTCGGTCGTGACGCGGAGTTCGTCGGCGCCGCCGACGGCGTCGAGCATCGCCGCGCTGTGGTCGTAGATGGCGTCGTAGTCGGCGTCGAGGCCGGTGACGAACACCTCCTCGGTGATTCCGGGAAGGGTCGCGCCGCGAGCGCCGGCGTCGCAGGCGTCGCCGCGAGCGCGGGTGTGGCTCAGGCTCTTCGTCGTCGGCGCGAGGAAGGCGTCGCAGGCCTGCATCGCGGCGGCGACCGGCGCGGGCGGCTCCTCGCCGTGTTGGTTCCCCGGGGGATAGCGGACGATGGTCGCGTCGTCGGTCACTTCGCCTGCGACCTCGTAGAGCGCCTCGCCGATGCGCTCGCGCTTGTCATCGGTGACGACGACGAGCGACTCGTCGGGCTGGAGGTCGAGACACTGACGGACCGCCGTCTCGCTGGCGGCGCGGAGGTCGGCGTCGGCTTCGGTCATGTGGACACCTGCGCCGCCGGCGCTGTTAGGCGTTCCCATCTGCCCCCTCGCGTTCGGTTTCCGCCCCGTCGCCCCGAATCGGGGGTTTCACTCGCCTCGGAGGTAATCGAGGGACTCACTCGCCCGAGAGTTAATTTCTAAGTATTAGCCATCGAAATAACTATGGTTGGGCCCGGTCGTTTGTCTCCCATGATACGAGTGGGTGTCAACGGCTACGGCACAATCGGAAAGCGCGTCGCCGACGCGGTCCACGCGCAGCCCGACATGGAACTCATCGGCGTGGCCAAGACCCAGCCCAACTTCGAAGCGCACACCGCGGGCGAACGCGGCTACCCGATGTACGCCGCGATTCCCGAACGCTCGCCGCTGTTCTCCGAGGCCGGCGTCGACCTCGCCGGCGAGGTGGACGAACTGGTTGCCAAGGCGGACATCATCGTCGACTGCACGCCGTCGGGCATCGGAGCAGAGAACCGCGAACTGTACGAGACGCACCACACGCCCGCCATCTTCCAGGGGGGCGAGGACGCCGACGTGGCCGACGTGAGCTTCAACGCGCGGGCCAACTTCGACGCCGCCCGCGACGCCGACTACGTCCGCGTCGTCTCCTGTAACACGACCGGCCTCTCGCGCATCATCGCGCCGCTCGAAGCCGAGTACGGCGTCGAGAAGGTTCGGGCGACGCTCGTCCGCCGCGGCGGCGACCCCGGCCAGAACTCCCGCGGGCCGATAAACGACATCCTGCCGAACCCAATCGAGATTCCGTCGCACCACGGCCCCGACGTGAAGACCATCTTCCCCGGCCTCGAAATCGACACGCTCGGGCTGAAGGTGCCGGCGACGCTGATGCACGTCCACGCGCTCAACGTCACGCTCGAAGACGACGTGACCGGCGCGCACGTCCGCCAACTGCTCGAAGGCGAGAACCGCGTCTACGTCATCCCCGAGGGGATGGGCATCGACGGCGCGGGCAAGCTCATGGACTTCGCGCTCGACGCGGGCCGCCCGCGCGGCGACATGTGGGAGAACTGCGTGTGGGGCGAGTCCATCGGCGTCAACGGCCGCGACCTCTATCTGTTCCAGGCCATCCACCAGCAGTCCGACGTGATTCCCGAGAACGTCGACGCTATCCGCGCGATGTTCGACACCGAAGACCAGCAGGACAGCATGGCGCTCACCGACCGGACGCTCGGCATCGGCATCTCCGGCGACCCTTCTGGGTTCTCTGAGCAGGCGCGCGCGGAGTTCGCCGACGACTAACGGCGAATCGTCTGTTCAGTTCGGTGCGGTGCGGTTCGGATGCGGTTTTTCACCCATTCGGTTTTGCTCTCACAGCGACCGCGACGCCACGTTCCCCGTGTCGAGGTCCACGACCGCGACGTGGAACGCGTCGTCAGCGCCGGGAATCGGCAGGCCGCCGGGGTTGATGTGCGTCGTCGCCCCGCGGTGTTCGACCACCCGCTCGTGGCTGTGGCCGCGCAGGACGAAGTCGTACGTCCCCGAGTCGACGAGCGCGTCCACCAGTCCGGCTTCCGTGCCGTGGTACACCGCTATCTCTTGGCCGTCGAGCGTCAGGTGCGCGAAGTCGCCGTGGTAGGTGCCGAACGACTCGACCGCCTCGCGGAGCGCCCACTCGCCGTCGTTGTTGCCGCGGACGGCGTGGAAGTCGAAGTCCGCGTCGAACGGCGCGGCCGAGAAGGGCGCGACGATGTCGCCGCAGTGGACGACCGCGTCAACGCCCTCGGATTCGAAGTGCGAGACCGCGGCTTCGACGTAATCGAGGTTGTCGTGCGTGTCGGAGACGGCGCCGAGTTTCATGCGCGTCGGTTCGGCGGCGTCGGCTATCAACGTTGGGTGACACTTTTATCCCGAGCGCCCGCTGTCGCCGGTATGTGCCATCTCGCCATCGACTCGGAGGCCGGGAAATGAGCGACGACCCAAACCGTCACGGCGACGACATTCCCGACGACGAGCCGACAGCCGCGACCGACTCGGACGGTCTCGTCCTCGAAACCGGCGACCACGGGACCGTCTTCACCGGCGCGGTGCTCGTCGGTGTGACGACGTACAGCGCGGCTCATACACTCGCAGTCCGCGCGGCCGGTTCGTTCCCGGACGGCGGGCTTCTCACCGCGGTTTTGACGCTCGGCGTCTTCGCAACTGGCGTGGGGTTACTCGTCGACGGGGCCGCCGGGCTCGTCGCAAAAAGGGATGCGGATCTCTGAGCGCGGCTTCAGTCCTGCTTCAGCGCCTCGACGCCGGCCAGCGGCGCGCCGGTCAGCGCGCGGATGTACGCGCCGCCGGCGATGGAGACGTGGCCGAAGTCGGCTTCGTCCATGCCGTACATCCCGATGGCGCGGGAGGTGTCGCCGCCGCCGACGACGGAGAAGCAGTCGGTCTCGGCGATGGCGCGGAGGACGCCGGTCGTGCCGACCGCGAAGCGCTCGTCTTCGAACAGGCCGAGCGCGCCCTTCACGAAGACGGCCTCGGAGTCGCGGATGATGGGGTCGTACTCGTCGACCGTCATCGAGCCGACGTCGAGGTAGGCGCGGTCCTTCTCCGTGATGTTGGCGACCGCGATTTCGCCGCGGTCGTCGGTCTCGTCCTCGTAGGCGAGGTCGACGGCGAGCTTAATCTGGTCGCCGCGCTCGTCGAGCAGCGACTCGATGGTCTCGCGATTGGCCTCCCACTGGTCGTCGAAGAAGTCCATGCCCTCGAGGTCGAAGCCAACGTCGTTGCCGGCGGCGCGGAGGAACAGTTCGCCGGCGATGCCGCCTAAGAGGAACTGGTCGACCTTGTCGCCGAGGTTGTTCATGACGTCGATGACGTCAGTGGCCTTCGTCCCGCCGACGACCATCGTCACCTGTCCGTCGAACTCGCGGGTGGCGATGGAGGAGTTCGCCTCGTACTCGGTCTGCATCACGCGGCCCGCGTAGGCGGGGAGCACGAGCGGGAAGCCGACCAGCGAAGCGTGCGAGCGGTGGGCCGCCGAGTAGGCGTCGTTGACGTAGGCGTCGACGTGCTCGGCGAGGGTTCGGACGAACTCGGTGTCGGCCTTGACCTCGGGGTCCTCCTCGGGGAGTTCCTCGTCGCACATCCGCGTGTTTTCGAGGAGGAGCACGTCGCCGGCTTCGAGCGCGTCGATGGCGGCGATGGCGTCGTCGCCGTAGGTGTCGGCGACGAACCCCACCTCGCGGTCGATGTGCGAGGCGAGGATGTCGGCGTGCTGTTCGAGCGAGACGAAGTCGTCGCCGCCGGGGCGGCCCTGATGGGCCATGAGGACGACGCGGTGGCCGGCCTCGGCGAGTTCGCGGACGGTCTCCGCGTGGCGGTCGAACCGTCGGTTGTCTTGGACCTCGCCGTCTTCGACCGGCGAATTGAGGTCGAGTCGGACGAGTACGCGCTGCTCCGGGTCGAGGTCATCGAGGGTCTTGAACATCGGGTGGAAGAACGTAGAGGAGTTACTTAGTGGTGGGTAAGTCGCGCTGAAAGGGCGGGCGATTCGTGGGGGCGTCTACTGGTGGGTGACGAAGTGGGCGACGTCGAGCATCCGGTTGGAGAAGCCGTACTCGTTGTCGTACCACGTCAGTATCTTGTAGAGGCCGCCGTCGTTGACCTGGTTGGTCGTGTTGAGGTCGACGGTGCTGGAGAACGGCAGGCCGAGGATGTCACGCGAGGTGACCTCGTCGTCCGTGTAGCCGAGGACGCCCGCGAGCGGGCCGGAGTCGGCCGCGGCGCGGAAGGCGTCGTTAATCTCCTCGACGGAGGGCTTGTCTTCGAGACGGACGACGAGCTCGGTGAGCGAGCCGTTCGGCACGGGGACGCGAATCGCCATGCCGTCGAGCTTGCCGTCGAGCTGGGGCAGAATCTCGGTGGCCGCCTGCGCCGCGCCGGTCGTCGTCGGGACGATGTTCTCGGCGGCGGCACGCCCGCGGCGCTGTTTCGCGTGGGGGCTGTCGATGAGGTTCTGGCTGCCCGTATAGGCGTGGACGGTCGTCAGGAGACCGTTCTCGATGCCGAACTCCTCGTCGAGCACCTTCGCGACCGGCGTGACGGAGTTGGTCGTACAGGAGGCGTTCGAGACGATGTCCTCGCCGTCGTACTCGTCGTGGTTGACGCCGTAGACGATCTGCTTGACCGGCTCGTCGCCCTTCGGCGGCGCGGAGATGACGACCTTGTCCGCGCCCGCTTCGAGGTGTGCGGAGGCGTCTTCCTTCGTACGGAAGATGCCCGTACATTCGAGCGCCACGTCCACGTCGAGTTCGCCCCACGGAAGCTCCGCGGGGGACTGGACGTTGTAGAGGCTCACCGAGGTGCCGCCGATGGACAGCGAGTCGCCGTCTCGCTCGACGCCGTCGAGCCGGCCCATGACGGAGTCGTACTTCGCGAGATACGCCATGTCGTCGAAGTCCATGACGTCGTTGATGGCGACCAGTTCGACCTTCGGGTTGTCGAGGACGGCACGGAAGATGTTCCGGCCGATGCGGCCGAAGCCGTTGAGTGCCACCCGCACCACGTCCGATTCATCCACGTTCTCGCCCGCGCTGAGGTAGGATTTTTCACTCATGTTCGAGTAGTATCCGTATAGATATCTCGGGGGCAGGAGTATATCTGTTTCGGTAAATCAGACTGAATCGAACGTTACCTTTCATTCACAATCACAACCTAGACAGAAACGAACATAACCGGTCAGACACGGGCGGCGATTGACACGCCCGCACGGGGGCGAGTAGTCAGGTTGTAGACGGTCGCTCGCGGCCGAATCCTGGCGATTCGCTGGCAGGTGACTGTCACAGGCAGAAACGTTTTATCCTCCGATTTCATAGCGCCCCTCATGGTCAGAGACGACCGCGACGACCCGTTCGACAACATCTTCGACGAAATCGAACGGATGATGAACGACATGACCGGAGGCGACGCCGGATTCGCCTCCGAGACCCACATCGACATGTACGATGAGGGCTCTACACTCCGACTCGTCGCGGACCTCCCGGGCGTCGACAAAGACGCCATCGACCTCAAGTGCGACGGTGAGACGTTGACTATCAGCGCCGCCGGTGACCGCCGCGAGTACGACGAACGCATCCGCCTCCCGGCCCGCGTCGACGAACACTCCGCGTCGGCCACGTTCAACAACGGCGTCCTGCAGGTCACGTTCGACCGCGCCGAGGACTCCGCCGCCATCGACGTCGAGTAACCACTCGGCTTCGGTACGGCCCGCTCAGGACTTCTTTGCGACCCGCTCGACGAGCGCCGCCAGTCGGTCGAAAAAGCCGTCGTCGTACTTCGCGTCGTCGTCGATGGTCGGCCGGGCGTTCGTCTCCGAGACGACGACCCGCCCGTCGGATTCGAGCAGGTCGACTCCGAGATAGCGGATGCCCAGTTCGTCGGCGACCGACTCGACGAGTTCGCGGTGGCTCTTCGGGAGGGTCACCCCGACCGCCTCCGCGCCGCGGTGGACGTTGTGCTTCCAGCGCCCGCCGTCGCGCGCGCCGTCGGACAGGCGGCGCTCGACCGCGCCGACGACCTCGCCGTCGAGCACCATCGCTCGGTAGTCTCGCGCCTCCGGGAGCCACTCCTGAATCAGAAACGACTTGTCGCCGGTCGCTCGGAAGTCGTGGACGAGCCCCAGCACGTCCGCGTGCCCTGAAAGCGAGTCCGGGTCGTGGGCCTTGGCGATGCCGACGCCCCGCGTCGTCGAGTTCGGCTTGACCACGACCGGGTAGTCGAGGCCCGCCGATTCGACGGCGTCGAGCAGGTCCGACTCGTCCGACGGGTTCGAGACGCAGACGCTCCGCGGGACCGGCAGGCCGGCGCGTTCGAGCGCCGCGATGACGCCCGCCTTGTTCCGCGAGGTGAGTACGTCCTCGCGCGTGTTCACCCACGGAACGTCGTGTCTGGCGGTGACGACGCCGCCTTCCATCGGCCGCGTGGGGTAGACGAAGCCAACGTCGAACGACTCGGCCGGCGGCGTCGAGAGGTCGAGCGCGAACTCCTTGGCGCGGAGGTGTCCTACGTCGATGCCGCGGTTTCCGAGCGGGCCGCGCATTCGCTCGAACGTCTCGCTGGAGGTGGTGACCGCCAACCGAAGCATACGCTACGAGGCGGGGTCCCGGGGCAAAAATGGTGGGTTCGAGGCGAGGCGCGTTCCGAGCACGCGCCGACGCGCCGACGCGAACTTACGCGACGAGCAACTCTTCGCCGCGGTCGACGACGATGCGGCACGGCGGCGACATCTTGTTGTACGCGCGGCGGAAGGCGTCCTTCGCCGTTTCGGCGTCCTCGACGTCGCAGTAGATGGTGAACACCGTCTCGCCCTTGGGGATGCGAGCGGCGGTCCCGACGACCTTCCCGAACGACTGGCGCATCCCGTCGGAGACGCGGTCCGCACCCGCGCCGGTCGCCTGCTTGTTCTCGCGGATGACGTGGTGCGGGAACTTGCGCAGAATCATCTTGTACTGCTTTTCGCCCGCGTGCTTGAGCATGAGGCGGTTGGCAGACAGACGCGCGGATTCGAGCGACCCGTGGCGAATCTGCACTTCCTCTTCGACCTTCAGGCTAATCTGGACGGGGTAGTCCTCGGGGTCGGCCTGCAGGTCGCCCATATTGTGCTGTGCGATCTTCGAACCGGGGATACCCGTGATGTACTCGCGTCGGGTGTACGCCGGGTTCGTAATCTCCCGGTACATAGAGGCGGGTTTGTCTGACATGGTTACTTGTGAAACCGAAGGGTCAGGCGGGCTAAAAACGCTTCGAAGCTTCATTCGCCCGCCGCGGTCGTGTCAGCTCCTCGCACGCCGGTTCGTCGCAGCGACCGACCGTCCCGGCCGGGAGACAGTCTTATGCGCCGCCGCCGCCACGGTTCTGTCCATGCTGCTCGTCTGCGACTGTATGCCTGCGGACGGCCCCGCGTACTTCACCGACGCGCTCGCCGACCTCGCGCTCGACGGCCGCGAGGGGGCCGTTCACTCGATTCCCGCCGACGGCCTCCCGACGCTCTCGGACGTCGACGCCGTCGTCCTCACCGGGAGCACCGCGGGCGTTTACGAGACCGACGGGCGACCGTGGCTCGACGACGCGCGCCTGCTCGCCCGCGACCTCGTCGCCCGCGAACTGCCCACGCTCGGCGTCTGTTTCGGCCACCAACTCGTCAACGACGCCCTCGGCGGCACGGTCGAAGCCGGCGACCAGCGCCGCGGTATCACCGACGTGAACCTCGACGACGACCCGCTGTTCGACGGCGTCTCCGGACGTATCCCGATGGTTCACGGCGACTACGTCGTCGCCCCCGGCGACCGCATGGAGACCGTCGCCTCCGCGGACTACTACGACCACCTCGCCACCCGCCACGAGGACGCGCCCGTCTGGACGGTCCGGTACCACCCCGAGTTCACAGCCGGCCTTCTCGACCGTATCGCCGACGACTTCGGTTGGCCCGACGACGACGCCGACCGCGACTTCGACGACGTGACGGCCGACCGAACCCTCGAGAACTTCGTCGCCGCCGGTCTGGACTGATTAGGCGTCCGCGTCGGCGTCGTCTGCTTTCTCGCTCTCTTCGGCTTCTCCTTCGTCCTCCTCGACCGGCGGTTCGCCCGTCTCGGGGTCGAGCGCGACGAACTCCAGCCCCTCGCGGTCGAGCATGTCGCCCGCTCGCTCGGTCACCGAGGGCGCGACGAGGACGCCGCGAATCGGCTCGTCGTCACCGAACTCGCGGTGGAGCGCGTCGACGTACCGGCGAAGCTGACTCGCCGCCGAGGGACCGACGCGCCGCCGTTTCAACTCCACGACGACCGGAACGCCCGCTGCGTCCTCGCCGAAGATGTCGATAGCGCCCGCGTCGCTCTGTCGCTCGGTTTCGAGCGGCTCGAACCCCGGTTCGAGGACATCGGGGTCCGAGAGGATGTGCTGACGTAGGTCCTCCTCGCTGCCGACGAGTTCGAGGTCGCTCCGGTCGTTGACGGCGTAGGCCGAACACTGCTCGACGCGCTCGAACTGTACGTCGAGGCGCTCGTCGGGGCTCGTGCGCGTGCTTCTGACCCGAAGCCGGCCGTCGCGGACGCTCGCGGAGTGGGTACAGCCCGGCGGCTGCCAGTTGACGGGCGTCCGCTTTTCGTCGGTGTGGACCAGAATCGAGCCGTCCGGCTTCAGGACGACGAGCCGGTCGCCGGGGCCGAGTTCGCTCGTCGCGCGGCCGTCGTAATCGACCGTACACCGCCCGAATATCGTCATCATGTCACCGCGCTCGAAGGCGGCTTCGAGGTGGACGAGGGCGTCGCGGTGCGTCGGCCGGTGGAGTGTGTTCACCGTCATCCGGGTGTCGTCCCGCGGTTCGTCGTCGCCGGGGATAAGCCCCGCGTCGCCGCGTCGGGGGACGCTGGTGAGACGGGTCAGTTCGCTGGCAGGCTTATGGTCTCTCCGTGCGTATCTCTCCCATGGCCCCTGACTTCGCCCAACACAACCGCATCGAGATGCCGGCCGAGGAGATAGACCGCCTGCTCCGCGAGGAGGGCGTCGGCGTCCTCTCGCTCGCGGACGACGGCGTCGCCTACGGGATTCCCCTCTCGTTCGGCTACGACGCCGACCGGGGGCGGCTCTACTTCGTCTTCCTCCGCCCCGGCGAGTCCTCGAAGAAGGCCGAGTTCGCGGAGCGGACCGCCCGCGCGAGCTTCACCGTCTGGAACGCCCCGTCGCGGGACCAGTGGGAGAGCGTCGTCGTCGACGGCGAACTCCACCAGGTCGACGACGGCGACTGGGACCGCGTCCGCGACGCGCTCGAAGACAACGCGTGGTATCCGACCCTGTTCTCGGAGACGGAGCCGATGCAGGACATCCTCGGCTGGGAGCTTCGCATCGACTCCCGGTCGGGGCTTCAGCGCCGGCGCGCGTGAGCGCCGAGTTCGAACCCCGCGGTGCCCCGCAGACTGGCCCGACTCGAAGCCTTCGACGGGTCGAGTACTTAAACCTCCCCGGATAGCGCGGGCGGAGATACCTCCCGCTGTCGGTCGTCTATCGAAGTATGAACACGTCATCTGCCTCCGCCGTCGAACAGTCGTTGACCCGAAACTCGCGCCGCAGCCACGTCCTCTCTGACCCGTCGAGTGCCCTCTCGGCGCTCAGCGACGGCGACAGCCGGCGAATCCTCGCCGCCTGCGACGAGGCTCCGAGAACCGCACAGGAGTGCGCCGAACTCTGTGACGTGCCGCTGTCGACGGTCTACCGGAAGCTCGACCTGCTGACCGAGGCGTCGCTCCTCGACGAGCGACTGCGGGTCCAGACGGCGACGCACCACCCGCGGGAGTTCGCGACCAACTTCGACACGCTCTCGTTTTCGTTCGACGACGCCGGCGTGTCGCTCGCGTTCCGGCAGATCGCCACCGACGGCGGCGAAGACGGCGCGGAGGGCCGGTCGCGATGACCGCGACGCGCGCCGCCGCGCGGCGGACGGAGCGAACCGAGACGGCGCTCGCCTCGCCGGAGGTGGACTGATGAGCGCGACGACGACGGACGACTACGAGTTCACGTGTTCGCAGTGCGGCGAGGGCTTCGCCGTCAACGGCGGGATGCGCGCCGCGGTCCTCGAACGCGGCTGTCCCATCTGCGGAAGCCCCGTCTCGGCTGACGCCTTCGACCCATGTCCCGCGTGAGTCTCGCTTTTCGGTCGCGCCCGCGACCGAACCGGCGCTCGGTCGGGGCGCTCGCCTCGCCGCGTCCCCGGCACTCGAAAAACAGTAGGCTACATATACGTGTGCCACGCGTACTACGAACCACATGAGTGACAGCGCGGACTACACATTCGTCTGCCCTGAGTGTGCGGAGTCCATGCTGGTCAACGACTCCATGCGCGACGCTCCCCTCGAAAACGGCTGTGTCGTCTGCAGCGCCGCGCTCACGACCGACGCCTTCTCGGCTACTTGAGCGCGCGCCTGCGACCGAGTCGCGACCGGGTCCGCCGATATCACCCGACTCGACTCTCTCGGGCGTGCCGAGAAGTAACAGTAATTACGTCGGCCGCGAGTCTGGTGGTACGAACCGATGTCTCTGGACCAACAGACCGAACTCTCGCCCGACGAGATACGCGAGGTCCTGTCCCGTCACGAGACGGGCGTCCTCTCGCTCGCGAAGGCGGACGAACCATACGCGATTCCCATCTCCTACGGCTACGACGGCGAGAGCGGTCGGTTCTATCTCCGACTCGTCTCCACACCCGAAAGCGAAAAACGGCAGTTCCTCACGTCGTCGCCGCGGGCCCGACTCGTCGTCCACGAGTCGAACGACGGGAGCTATCGGAGCATCATCGCCGAGGGGACGCTCGAACGCGTCGACCCCGACGAGCTGACCGTCGAACGAATCGTCCAGTACGGCAAGGCAAAGCGTCCGCTGTTCGAAATCTGGGGCGAGACGAAGCGCGACCTCGACATCCAACTGTTCGAACTCGACCCCGAGACGCTGGGCGGGCGCGCCGTCGAACTGGACGCCCCGGAGTCCGACCAGTAATGCCCGCGGTCGTCGCCTCCGAGGCGGCCCCCATCGCGACGGTCGTCGCTGCGGCGGGCAGCGCGTCCCGCGGCGAACCCCGACCCGCCCGCTCGTAACCTCATGCCCGCCGGTATCCGCGCCACGGTCGAGTTCGACTCACCGTCGGTCTGCCCCGTCGCCTCGGTCGCCCACTCGACGGACTCCGTCGTCGATTCCGTCTCGACCAGCGTCGTCTCCACCCCCGGCGAAGTGAGCGTCTCCGAGTTCGTCCTTGAGGCCGACGACCCGCCGGACGCGTCCGCGCTCGAACCCATCTTCTCCTACGGTTCGAAGCACCTCTACCGCTACACTCACGACGGGAGCGCCGACTGTCCCTGCGAGTGCCTCGGGGAGTTCGGCTGTCCGGTCGACCGCTACTTCGCCCAGCGCGGCAGCCTGACGCTCGTCTTCCACGCCGCCGACTACGAGCAGTTACAGGCCGTCATCGGTGAGCTTCGCGACCGCTTCCCCGGCCTCGACATCAAGCGCCTCGTGCGCTCGCCCACCGGCGACGCCCCCGGCGACAGCGTCTTCGTCGACCGCGGGAAGCTCACCACCCGCCAACTCGAAGTCCTCCAGACCGCCTACGACATGGGCTACTTCGAGCGCCCGCGCGGGGCCAACGCGACCGAGGTCGCCGCCGAACTCGACATCAACCAATCGACGTTCTCGGAACATCTCGCCGCCGCCCTGACGAAACTGCTCGGCGACGTGCTCGAAGAAGGATAGCGACCCGCCGCCGTCGCCGCCGGCCCCCTCGCCACCCGAGTCCGACGGGAGTATATAAACGTCCCACGCTATCGGGGTTGTCAGTTGGTCCCCGTTCGCCGGTTCTACAACAGTATGAGTCAGGCTTCGCTCCCGTTCGATTTCCGCTCTGCAACGGCCGCCTCCGAACCCCGCGTCGTCGACGACCACGACGAGGTCGACGCGCTGTTTTCGCTTCTCGAAGACGACGACTGCCGACGCATCCTCGACGCGACCGACGGTATCGCCCGCTCTGCGAGCGAACTCTCCGAGGCGTGCGACCTTCCGCTTTCGACCACCTACCGAAAGCTCGACCCGCTCGTGGACGCCGGCCTCCTCTCGAAGCGCCTGCGCATCTCGCGGTCCGGAACTCACACGGCCGAATACGAACGCACCGTCGACGACGTGACCGTCTCCGTCACCCCGTCGGGCGTCGAGGTCCGCGTCTCGCACCGCGACGTGGCGCAGTCGGCGTCGGTGACCGCCTGAGCGTCGGCCCGTCTGAGCGCCGCGCTCGCGCGGCTCCCGTCCCGTACTCGCCATCGACAGCGCCGAACGACGCGGTTCGCTGTGCCTACTTAAGATTCTCCTCGTCGTATCGTCGTCGTGTACTCCAACCGCATTCCCGTCTTACTTATCGCAGTCCTCGTGCTTCTCGCCGGGTGCGCCGGCGGCGCGGATGTCGCCCCGGCCGCCGACGCCGACGACACCGATACCCCCACCGACGGCGGTGGCAGCGCGGACACCGGCGCGTCGAGCGACGGCGACGACTTCGAACTGAGCGACCCCGAGCGCCTGCTCCGCGACGCCGGGAGTTTCACCGTCAGTTGGTCGTACACCGGCGTCGAAACCGCGGTCACCCGCGAGTTCGCCGCCGACCTCGACGCCGAACGGTCGTACAGTCGCACGACCTCGACGACCGACGGGCAGTCCGACGCGGGCGGCGTCGAGCAGTACGTCGCCGACGGCGTGACGTACGTCCGCGTCGGCGGCGACGACGAGGCCACGTACACCTCGTACGAGGGGTCGACGGAGGTCCTCGCCGCCGCCATCGCGCTCTCGCAGGCTCGCGCGTACGGTGCTGACGACGACCTGACGTTCGCCGGCACCGAGACGTTCGACGGCGCGTCCGTCGAACGCTACGAACTGTCGGCCGCGAACGAGGCGCTGATTCTCGCCGGGTCGGCCGCGGCGCAGGGCGAGCCCGGAACTCTGGAGGTCACGAGCTTCGAGTACGTCGTCCTCGTCGACGAAGACGGCCTCTCGCGCCACGAATCGTGGTCGTTCTCGGGGCGGATGGACGACGGGTCCGAGGTGAGCGGGTCGTGGGAGTACTCGCTCACGGGCGTCGGCTCGACGACCGTCGAGGAACCCGCGTGGCTCGACGAAGCGCGGGCGTAGGGTGCCGGTTTGGGGTCCGAGTCTTGGTCTTCAATGAGGCCTCCCGGATTTGAACCTCACTCGCCCGCTCACTTTGTTCGCGTCGCTCGCGGGAACGGGGACAGCTCACTCTTCAGTCGAGTTCGTACCACTCTCGAATGAGAATCGCGTAGAAACCGGATGCCGCCTCCCGGATTTGAACCGGGGACAGCTCGATCTTCAGTCGAGTGCTCTCCCAGTCTGAGCTAAGGCGGCGCGATTCGACAGACGCGCAGGAGCGAAAAAACCATTTCGAATTGCGGCGCTACGACCCGCCGTACTCCGACTCTTCCCACCCCGTCACGTCGCTCGGGATGAGTTCGCCGTTGACGTGCCACTCGCGCGGGCGGAACGAGATGCCGAGCAGCGTCGCGTAGAACCCGGCGACGAACGCGACGATGATGTTTCCGGGGACGCCGCCGATGCCGGCGCTCCCGACGGGGGTCGTTCCGTCCGTGTACGTCGTCAACTGGATGACCCACGCGGCGAGCATCACGAGGAACAGCGGCAGGTACACCCGCCGGAGCCGGTGGGCCAGCGCCTCCTCGAAGGGGATTTTCATGTTCGGCGTGCGGTAGTCCTCGCCGAGTTTCTCCCGCCAGTTCTCGTCGAGGACGCCGCCGTCCGGGTCGAGCGCGTACGCCCAGACGTTCTGCTGAATCAGCCGAACCCGAGAGCGCCAGATGTCGTACGCGCGGAAGCGACGCGCCTCGATACTGAGGAAGATGCTCAGCGTCACCACTCCGAGCAGGATGAGGTAGTGCGGATGCGTTTGTGCGGAAAACGACCACGTCAGAATCCCGGCCATCAGCGTGATCGCCCAGTTGCTGGTCCGGTCCAGCCGCTCCCGCCACGATTTCATCCGGTGTATCTCTCCCCGATAGAGGTGCGCAAACGACGACCCCGGCCCCATCGTCTCGTCAAAGACGCCCGCGCCGATGTGGGTGTCGTCCATTCCCGCGGGAGGTTCCAGCTCCCCGTCGTCAGACATTGTTGTTCGTTTGATGCACAACTGCCAGAGGATAAGAGCCTTCTGGGTTACGGACCGAGGAAGGTGTCTCCTGCGCTCCGGCCGGCCTCGCACCGGACGGTCCCGTAGTTCAAGGGTGTGAAAAAACGCTCAGAAATCGATTCGTCTGGTACTGAATTCGGAAACCGAATTACAGGCGCGTGACGTTCGTCGCGCGCGGGCCCTTGGGGGCCTGTTCGATGTCGAACTCCACTTCCTGACCCTCTTCGAGGTCCGGACCGCCAACATCTTCCATGTGGAAGAACACGTCGTCGTCCGCGTCGTCAGTAGAGATGAAACCGTAACCGCCAGTGTCGTTGAAGAAGTCGACCTTACCTTTCGCCATTGCGACTGTACAACGACCCTGCGGACGGATAACCTTTCCGCATGTGTGGGTATCGCTCGCCCAGTCGACGACTCGCCACCGAGCGCCGCCGCTCGCGGTCGTGAAAAACGGAGGAAAGTTCGTCAGTCTGTGAATGTACTGCGGTGAACGGAAGCCTGCTTAGAGGCGGGTGACGTTCGTCGCGCGGGGGCCCTTGGGGGCCTGCTCGATATCGAATTCGATTTCCTGACCCTCTTCGAGGTCCGGACCGCCAACATCTTCCATGTGGAAGAACACGTCGTCGTCCGCGTCGTCAGTAGAGATGAAACCGTAGCCGCCAGTGTCGTTGAAGAAGTCGACCTTACCTTTCGCCATTGCCTTTGAAACCAACGACCTCACGCTGATAAGTCTTCTGAAGCACGCCTCGGCTTCCCGTAGTGCGGTATAGACGACTCTCCGTGGTTGCACCGCCCAGATTCCGCGTCGTTCGTATTGCGTCGTTGAGAATTCGGTCGTCGTTTTTCCGAGGTGACTCTCGGCCCCGACGTTCTATGTCGCTCCCCGCCTCCCGGATTTGAACCTCACTCGCTCGCTCACTTCGTTCGCGTCGCTCGCTGGTTCAGAACCCGGTCGGGTCGCATTTTCACTGCTCACGACTCGGTCGCTACGCTCCCTCGGTAGTTCGCAGGAAAATGCCGCCTCCCGGATTTGAACCGAAAGAAGGCTCACTACGTTCGAATTCTTGGGTTCAAATCGGTCCGGCGTCGTTTCTTCGATTCTTCGCGTCGCTCAGAATCTCAGAATATGCCGCCTCCCGGATTTGAACCGGGGACAGCTCGATCTTCAGTCGAGTGCTCTCCCAGTCTGAGCTAAGGCGGCTCGCACTCTCCCGAAACCGGACCGCATCAAAAAGACTTTCGAATCGCCCGTCGGCGCTGGGTCAGCGGTGCCGACCGCCGGTCGCGCTCGCCCGCGCCCGCTCCGCCCGCGAACGAATCCCTTTGAGCATCTTCCGTTCCATGGTGAACTGGACCGGCTCGACGACTAACCGATTCACCGCGCGCTCGCGGAGCGTCTCCGACCGCCCGCGGAATCTGACGACCAACCGCGTCGCACCGGGTACCACCTCGTGCAGCGCGAAGCTCCACGTCGCCCGGCTCTCGCCGGTCTCCCACCCCGGCGCGCTCAACACGAGGCAGCGTTCGGTGTCCACGAAGGCGACCCGGAACGACGGCGCGCCCGACCCCGGCGGGCCGAGCCGTATCTCGTCGCCCACGTCGAGTCGCTGGTGTTGCGGGAGGATTCGGTCCGCGTTATGAATCTGCAAGCCGAACAGGTTCTCCAGTCGCTCGTAGCTGTAAAAGCCGCCGCGGCCCTGTCCCAACTGGACGAGCCACGGCCAGACCGCTCGCGCGGGGGCCATAATCGTAATCGCCCGCGTCGAAGAAACGTCCGCGTCGCCGGCGAAGTCGTCGCCGGGGAGCCAGCCCGTCGCCTCGTCGTCGGTCGTCCCCCAGCGTCTGTGCCACGGCCGAACCGCGAGGAGGTACGTCCCGACGACGCCGATTCCCGCGAGACCGAGTGCCCGGATGAGTCGTCTCGTGCCCATTGCCTTCACCGTTCGTGCCCCCCTTGGAGAGGGGGTGAGATAACCCTACCCCCGAGCGTCCGCGACCCGAACGGCCGCGACCCAGACGACCCCGCCGAGGACCGCGCCAGCGAGGTTCGCTCCCGCGTCAGCGACGCCGAACGACCGGTACGGGAGCACCGCCTGCACGAGTTCGATACCCGCTCCGAACGCGCCGGCGGCGAGGACGGCCGCCGCGACCTCGTCGCGCCCCCTCGCACGCACCGCGGACGCGAAGGCGAAGCCGAGACCGGCGTACCCGGCCGCGTGGACCCATTTGTCGAGGCCGACGACTCCGAGCGGTCCCATCGGTGCGAGGCTCCCCGGCGGCGTCGGCGCGACCGACGCCGCGAAAACGCCGAGCGCGCACCCGAGGGCGACGGCCGCCCACCGCGGGTTCTCGCGGAGTCGCGTGATTGGGTTCACTACCCGGTTGTGGGTCCGTCTCGGGTAAAGGGTTCGTGTCTTCGTGGCTTCGAACGCGACCACACGGAACTAAATAGCAGGTGGAAGACACGTTTCGACTACCGTGTCACTACTCCCCCGCTGGTTCACGTCGAAGAACTTCGCAGTACAGCTCGTCATCCTCGCGTTGGTGCTCGACCCGGTCGGGTTCGTCGGCGGCTACCTCCTCGGTCCGTCGCTGGGCGTCGACCCGCTCGTCGGCGGCGCGTTCGGTCTCGTCGCCGCCAGCGTCCCGATGTCGCTGCTCGTGATGCAACGGAGCGTGTGAGTCGGCGGTTTGGTTGCTCGGGCGGATTCGAACCTCGGTCGCTCACTCCGTTCGCTCCCTGATTCGAATCGCCCTCGATCCACGAGTTCGTGCCCGCTGTCGCTCGCACAGAATTAGTGGGCTCGGGCGGATTCGAACCACTCCGTCAACCTCGCTTCGCTCGGTTGCCGCAAGGTTCTCCCGCCCTCTCGACAGAAAATCACGCTCGCTGCGCTCACGGATTTTCATGGGCTCGGGCGGATTCGAACCACCGACCTCAGCCTTGTAAAGGCCGCGTCATAACCAACTAGACCACGAGCCCTGCACCTCAATCGAACCGGTTCGCGCTCATAACGGTTTTCGTTTCGACCGGTCCCCGGAACCCTTAGACCCGCGGCGACCGTCACGTCCGGCAATGACCTCTCGAGCGCGAACCGCGCTGCTCGTCGTCGCGGTCGTCGTCGCGGTCGCGAGCGTCGCGTATCTCACCAACCCCGCGGTCGTCCCCGGCTCGACCGACGGCTACGAACGGACCACGCTCACCGTCGTCGACGACGAGACCGGCGAGACGCTGGCGACAGTCAACGCCCGCGTCGCTGACACCCGCGCCAAGCGCTTTACCGGCCTGAGCGACACCGAATCGCTCGCCGAAAACGAGGGGATGTGGTTCGTCCACGACTCCTCGGGCACCTACGCCTACGTGATGCGCGACATGGACTTCCCGCTGGACATCGTCTTCGTCGCCGAAAACGGCACCATCACGCGCATCCACCACGCCGAACTCGATCCCGAGGGGACGAGCGAGTCCGACCTCACCCGCTACCGCGGAACCGGGAAGTACGTCCTCGAACTCCCCTACGGCTACACGAACGAGACCGGAATCGACGCGGGCGACCGAGTCGAAGTCGAGTAGAAGCGAAACGCCCGAAGGGCCGGCGACCGTTGACCCGACCATGACAGCACACGTCGCGGCGCTCTCCGAACTCGAAGGCTGGCGCGCCGAGGAGTTCGCCGCGCGGGTCCACTACCGCGGGGCTGACGACGCTTACAGCATCGAGTACTACGAACCGTCCGACTGCGTCCTCTACTGGAAGGTGAAAGGCGACGGCGAGGTCGCGGTCCCCGTCGGCCGCGACACGGTTCCCGACCCGCTGCGCGAGCGCGTCCGACAGGACCTCGTCGAGGCCGGCGTCGACCCCGAGGTCGAAGACCGAGTCGTCTGAGCGCCCCGGACGCGCCCGGCCCGTCAAGAACACCCGGTTTAATCTACCGGCGGCTCGCTCCCTCACCCGAGTACTTTACTGCGAGCGCCCCCTGAACGGTTGTCGTGTCCCCTGAAACCGACGACGACCCGTTCGAGGACCAACGCGAGCGGGTCGACAACCCGATGCGGCGGTTGTTTGCCGAGTACGGCCGCGAGAACACCTTCGAGTTCGTCGTGGGCGTCCTCGCGAGCGTCGCCGCTCGCGTGCTCGACCTCATGCCGCCGGTCATCCTCGGCCTCGCCATCGACGCCATCATCCGGCAGGAGACGTCGTTCGCGGCCGGCTTCCCCGTCCTCCCCGAGGCGTGGATTACCCCGTACGTCCCGGCGACCAGAGACGGCCAGTTCCTCTTGGCGGTCGGCATCATCGTGTTCAGTTTCACCGCCGGCGCGGTGTTCCACTGGCTCCGCAACTGGGGATGGAACGCCTACGCCCAGCAGATTCAACACGACGTTCGGACCGACACCTACGACCGGATGCAGCTGCTCAACATGGACTTCTTCGCCGACAAGCAGACCGGCGAGATGATGTCCATCCTCTCGAACGACGTGAACCGCCTCGAACGGTTCCTCAACGACGGGATGAACTCCTTTTTCCGCCTGTTCGTGATGGTCGTCGCCATCGCGGTGGTCCTCCTCTCGTACAACTGGCAGCTCGCGCTCGTCGCCCTGTTGCCGGTCCCGCTCATCGCGCTTTTCACGTGGAAGTTCGTCGATATCATCCAGCCGAAGTACGCCGACGTGCGCTCGTCGGTCGGCAAGCTCAACTCCCGGCTGGAGAACAACCTCGGCGGCATTCAGGTCATCAAGACGTTCAACGCCGAGTCCCACGAGTCCGACCGCGTCGACGGCGTCTCGATGGACTACTTCGACGCCAACTGGGACGCCATCAACACCCGCATCAAGTTCTTCCCCGCGCTCCGCATCCTCGCCGGTATCGGCTTTTCGCTCACCTTCGTCGTCGGCGGCCTGTGGGTCATCAACGGGCAGGGCCCCGGCCCCTTCACCGGCGACCTCGAAATCGGGGAGTTCGTCACCTTCATCCTGCTTACCCAGCAGTTCGTCTGGCCGCTCGCCCAGTTCGGGCAGATTATCAACATGTACCAGCGTGCCCACGCCTCCAGCGCCCGTATCTTCGGCCTGATGGACGAGCCCGCGCGGCTGGCCGAACAGCCCGACGCGCCCGACCTCGCCGTCTCCGAGGGCCGCGTCGAGTACGACGACGTGACCTTCGGCTACGGCGACGGCGAGACCGTCGTCGAGGACATCTCCTTCGAGGTCGACGGCGGCGAGACGCTCGCGCTCGTCGGCCCCACGGGCGGGGGGAAATCGACGATTCTCAAGCTCCTGATGCGCATGTACGACCCCGACGAGGGGCACGTCAACATCGACGGCCAAGACGTGCGCGACGTGACCATCTCCAGCCTCCGGGAGTCCATCGCCTACGTCAGCCAGGAGACGTTCCTGTTCTACGGGACCGTCCGCGACAACATCACCTACGGCACGTTCGACGCCGACGACGAGGCGGTCGTCGCGGCCGCGAAAGCCGCCGAGGCTCACGAGTTCATCTCGAACCTCCCCGAGGGGTACGACACCAAGGTCGGCGAGCGCGGCGTGAAGCTCTCGGGCGGCCAGCGCCAGCGCGTCTCCATCGCCCGCGCCATCCTGAAGGACCCGGACATCCTCGTCCTCGACGAGGCGACCTCGGACGTTGACACCGAGACGGAGATGCTCATCCAGCGCTCGCTGGACGAACTCACGGCCGACCGGACGACGTTCAGTATCGCCCACCGCCTGTCGACTATCAAGGACGCGGAGCAAATCGTCGTCCTCGAAGACGGGCGCATCGTCGAGCGCGGGGCGCACGACGACCTCCTGTCGGAAGACGGCCTCTACGCCCATCTCTGGGGGGTTCAGGCGGGCGAAATCGACCAACTCCCCGACGAGTTCGTCGAGCGCGCCGCCCGCCGGCAGGCCGAGGTCGACGCCGGCGACGACTGAGGCTTCGCGTACCACTAAGGAGGGGGCAAACACTTCTTTCGGCATGCGACTCTCCGAAGCCACTTGGACCGAGGTCGCTGACCTCGACGGCGACCTCGCGCTCCTCCCGGTCGGAAGCACGGAACAGCATGGCCCGCACGCGCCGCTCGGCACCGACGCGCTCAACGCCGAATCGGTCGCCGAGGTCGGTGCCGACGCGTTCGACGGCGAGGTCGTCGTCGGCCCGACTATCCCGGTCAGCGTCGCCGAGGAACACCGCGCCTTCGACGGCACGCTCTGGGTCTCGCCGGACACCTTCCGCGCGTACGTCCGCGAGACTATCGAATCGCTCGCCCACCACGGCTTCGACCGCGTCGTCGTCGTCAACGGCCACGGCGGTAACATCGACGCGCTCGCGGAGCTCTGTCGGCGCGTCTCGCGGACGGGCGACGTTTACGCGGTCGCGTTCACGTGGTTCGACGCCGTCGGTGACCACTCCTCGGACATGGGCCACGGCGGCCCGTTAGAAACCGCCTTACTCCGCCACACGCACCCCGAACTGGTCCGTGAGGACCGAATCGACGAGGCCCGCGATGGAGGTGCCGACCGCTGGGGCGAGTGGGTCTCGGGCGTCAACCTGGCCCACGACTCCGACGAGTTCACCGACAACGGCGTCGTCGGCGACCCCGCCAAGGGTGACGCCGACCGCGGCGCGGAACTGGAATCGCTCGCGGCCGACTCGCTCGCGTCGCTCCTCGACGCGGTCGAAAGCCGGAAACTCGACTGAACGGCCCGCGGACGCGGACCGGCGAGTCGGTCTACGGATTACTCCTCTTCTTCGTCTTCGTCTTCGTCTTCGTCCGCGCTGGCGGCTTCCGCCGCTTCGGCCGCGTCGGTGAGCGCGCCGCGAAGCTGCGGCATCGTGTTGGTGAGTTCCCCGACGAGTTCGTGGGCCTCCTCGACCATCTCGATGAGTGCTTCGAGCTCTTCGATGGCCGCTTCGAGGTCCTCGGGGTCGTCGAACGCCTCGGCGCGCTGGCCGATGACGTACCACTTCTTGGCCTGTCGGACGTGCTCGGCCGCACCCTCGACGTCGAGCGAGGAGCGGAGGCCGTTGAGGACGCCGAGGACGTTGTCGGCGTCGGCCTCCCACACGTCGTCCGGGTCGGGAAGCGCCGACCGGGCCTCGCCGAGATGTTCCTCGACGTCGGCGCGCATCTCCGCCGCCGCCTCTCCGAACAGGTCGTCGTCGCCGAGCGTGCTTTGACTCATGCTCACACGTTCGGCGCGCGGGGGTTTAAAAACGACCCCGAAAGTGAAAGTGAAATCGAACGACTCCGGAGTCGTCGCCGCCGGATTCTCAGTCCACGTCGCCGAGGTAGACCGCGCCGCGTGCGTCGCCCATCTCGTCGGAGTCGCCGCTCCGGAGTCGGTCACCGAGCGGGCCGGGGAAGAACCGGACCTCCCCGAGTTCGTCGAGGGGGAGCCACCGCACGCCGACCTGGACCGAATCGCGCTCCGTCGGGTCGTCCGGCTCGTCTCCCACTCGCTCGCACCAGAAGAAGTGGTCTACTTGATGGCCGTCGTCTCTATCTTCGTAATGCGTCGAGGGCACGAAGTCCCTGACGTACGCGAGCGACCCGACGGCGACCTCGTAGCCGGTTTCCTCGTACACCTCTCTGCGGACCGTCTCCGCGAGCGACTCGCCGCGCTGCTGGCCGCCGCCGGGTGCGACGTACCAGTCCTCGCCGTCGGTGCGGTACTGAATCGCGAGGAGTTCGCCGTCGCGGACGAGGAGTCCGCGGGCGGCGCTTCGCGGGCGGGTCATTCAACCGACACGATTTTCATCAGCGGGTAGCCGTCTTCCATTTCCATTTCGGTCCGGACGCGGACGCCCTCGTAGTCGATTTCCATCTCGACTTCCATGAACCGCCCCGTGAGTTCCGTGTAGTCGGCGGTCGACCCGGCGAGTTCGGCGTCCAGCGCGTCGTCGAGAATGTGGACGGAGACCGACTCGCAGTGCGGTTGGTTCTCGATGGCCTCGGCCATGGCCCGTTCGAGGCTCCGGGCGCTGTCGGGCGAAACCGGCGTGCCGGCGAACTGGTGATAGAGCGTCCCGAACTTGATGCCCGCCTCGAAGCAGGCCGTCTGCGGGTCTGTGACCATACCGGGAACACCGTCGCTCTGGGTTAAAGTTCGGCGGTCCGAAGGGTCCAGCGAGCGCGAACCGGACCTTACTTAGCCTCCCTCGCCGGACGTTACACCGAATGGACCAGCCGGTTTTGCTGACGGGGGCTGGCGGGCGCGTCGGCCAGGCGATACTAGGGCACATCGGCGACGCCTACGACTGGCGGCTGTTGGACCGCGAGCCACTCTCCGACGAGAAGATTCCCGATTCGGTCGACTCCACGGAGGTGTACGTCGCCGACGTCACCGACGAGACCGCCGTGCGAAACGCCATGGACGGCGTCCACGCCGTCATCCACCTCGCGGGCGACCCGCGTCCCGAAGCGCCGTGGGACAGCGTCCTGCGGAACAACATCGACGGCACCCAACAGATGTTCGACGCCGCGGTCGACGTCGGCGTCGAGAAGTTCGCGTTCGCCTCCTCGAACCACGCCGTCGGGGCGTACGAAACGACGGACCGGACGCCCGATATGTACCGCCCGCACCACGAGTTCCGACTCGACGGGACGGAACTACCGCGCCCGAGTAACCTCTACGGCGTGAGCAAGGCCGCCGGCGAGACGCTCGGCCGCTACTACCACGACCACCACGACATCTCGGTCGTGAACGTCCGCATCGGCAACCTCACTCAGCACCACCCGCCGAAGGAGTACGAACGCGGGCAGGCGATGTGGCTGTCGTACCGCGATTGCGGGCATCTCTTCGAGTGCTGTATCGAGGCCGACTACGACTACGAAATCGTCTACGGTATCTCCGACAACGACCGTAAGTACTACTCCATCGACCGCGCTCGGGCGGTGCTCGGCTACGACCCGCAGGACAACTCCGCCGAGTTCACCTTCGAGGGCGAACCGCTGGACGAAGCGTAGGTTTCAGGGCTGGCGCATTTTTTCGGAGCGACGGATTCCACAGCCAGCAGCGTACCCGCCGTGGTCAGGACGTCCGAGTCTCGCCCCGCCCACGGTGTGGGTTCGCCCGATTCCAGACCCAGTAACTGTACACGACGAGCACGACCGCGAGCGCCGTATCGACGACTTCGATAGCGAACAACAGCGGCGGCATCGCGTCCGGCGACGTTGGGAAGATGCCAGCCAAATCGAGGCCGTAGACGGCGATGTAGAGTACGCCGGCGACGACCGCAACGAGTAGCGCGTCAGTATTCCCCGACCAGAGGCGATACGCGGTGGCGAAGCTCCCCAGCCCCAGCAGGATGAGAAAAGCGTTGAATCCCCAGTAGACGACTGGGGAGAGATGTTCGAACGACCGCGTCTCGATTGGTCCCCACGGCGCGAGCGAGACGAGAAGCAGGGTGACGACGGTCAACAAGAGTGCGATTCGTCGAGCGGCGGTTGCTGCCATAGCTACACTTTCGTCCACTGACGAGATGTGGCTGACTCCGAGCATACGAGGTGCATTTATAAATCCAGTCTTCCGACTCTGCGCCAACATCACTGCCGCACTTGGAAGATGAGATACACCACACTGCGGCTCGGCTGGGACGACACCGAACTGCACCCGTTGACAGAAGCGTTCACCGACGACGCGGGCGTCACCATCGAGTCACTCCACTACGTGAATTCGGTCGATGACGGCGGCTACACCGAACTGAGTCGCCTCCGGGGCGACCTCGACGCGGCGCGGGAGATCCTCGATTCGATTTCCGAAGTCCGGGCGTTCGACGTCTCTGCTGCTGGTATCGCGTATATCCACTACGAGTCGTCGCCGCTCATGGACCGACTGCTGGCGGTCGTCTTCGACCACGCAGTCGTCCTCACGTGGCCGGTCACCTTCGCCCGGCCGAACGGAAACCTCTCGGCGCAACTCACGTTGCTCGGCACCGAGGACGCACTGAGCCACGCGATTGCGACCATCCCGGCCGAAATCGACGTCTCGCTCGTTCGCACCGGCCGATACGAGGCGTCTGTCCACGACCCGTTGTCGTCGCTCACAGACCGCCAACGCGAGGTTCTCGACGTCGCAGTCCGGGCTGGCTACTACGAGGTCCCCCGAGAAGCGACACACCGGGAAATCGCCGCCGAACTCGCCGTGGCACCCGGCACTGTGAGTGAGCATCTGCAACGAATCGAAGCCAATCTCGTGTCGGCACTGGTCGGTGCGACCGGAGCCGACGGCGAGCCGTAACGAGAGTCAATCGAACAGGCCGCTCACGTCGTCTTCGCGGCGTCGCCGCCGGCGGACGTGCTCGCTCAATCGCTGAAACACCAGTCCGCGCTGGGCTTCGTTCCGCACGAAGTCGAACACCATCGCCGTGAACTGCGTCTGTTCCCCGTCGGCGACCTCTTCGTGGGCGTACCCGACCGCGTCGGCGACGACCGACTCGTCGTAGCCGTCCAGTTCCTCCGCGAGCGTCTCGGCCGCGACCGCGACGGCGTCGAAATCGAGGTCGTCGTACGTGACGACCCGGTCGTCGAGTCGGAGCGCGGGCGGGTCGGCGGCGACGCCGGGGTCGGCTTCGAGGCGCGCGAGAGATTCTCGAACGCCGGCGAGGTCGACGCCGCGGTAGTCGTCTGCGAGGCCGTCAAGGTACTCCCGCGCGCTCCGAGCGAGGCCGACCGCGCCGGAGTCGTTGCCGTCGCGGGCGTGGTGGACCGCCGCGGTGAATTGGATAAGCCCGTGGAGAAACCGCTCGTCGTCGGTGTCGCGTTCGAGCGACAGCCACTTCGACTCCCACGCGCCGTGGGCCGCCCGGTACGCGCCCGCGTTGTAGATGGCGACGCCTGCGCGAAGCGAATCGTCCATGCGAACCGTTCGCCGTCCACGAGTAAAGATTCCGCGAAGGGCGCGCTCCCGCGGCGTAGGGCTTGCATACTTATCCCTCTCGGGAACATATGAGGTATGATAGCACATGAATACCCTCGAAACCCTCGTCCGAGGTGTCGAACGATGACCCAGTCCCCGGTTTGTATCCGCTGCGGTGAGCAGTATCTGTTCACGCGGGCGTACAAAGGCAACTACTGTCGGGACTGCCACGGGTCGTGGGCCGCGAAGCCCCGGTCAGAGGAGGCGCCTCGCCCCCGTCCACAGCGGTCGCGCACGACCTCGTCGGTCCGCCGCCGCGAGGACGACGAGCGGTCGCCCGGCCTCGAACCGCCGTACGACGAGGCGTAAGTTCATTTTTCGGTCCGGACTGCCGAGTGCGCTCGGCGCTCCGTCGGTCGGTCCAACGCCACGTCCCGGCGGGTAGGCACCCGTTAGCGACGGTTAGGCGCTGATTTTTCCGTCGACTGACCCGACCGGAGTCACTATACGTCGCCCGGACGGGCGCTATCGAAATGTCGTCCGAGTCGATTACCGTCCATCTCGTCGGGGATTCCACCATGGCCGACAAGGAGGCGCACGAACGCCCGGAGACCGGGTGGGGAATGCCCTTTGCCGACCGCTTCGACGACGCCGTCACGGTGGCGAACCACGCCCGAAACGGTCGCAGCACCCGCACGTTTCTGGAAGAGGGTCGCTGGCGTCCCGTCGCCCGCCAGTTGACCGAGACCGACTACGTGTTCGTCCAGTTCGGCCACAACGACGAGGTGCCGTCGAAAGAACAGCACACGACCGAGGCGGCGTTCGTCGACAACCTCCGGAAGTTCGTCGGTGAGACGCGCGAACAGGGGGCGACGCCCGTGTTTCTCACGCCCATCGCGCGCCGCCAGTTCGACGACGGCGGCGTCCCGAAAGACACCCACCGCGCGTACGCCGACCTGACGAGAACCGTCGCGCTCGACCGCGACGTGCCGCTCATCGACATGGACGAGCGAACGCGGGCGCTCTTGGCTGAACTCGGCCCCGACGCGTCGACGGCGCTCTACAACCACCTCGAACCGGGCGAACACTCGAACTATCCGGAGGGAATCGCTGACGACACGCACTTCAGCGAGCACGGGGCGCGCCGCATGGCCGACGTGGTGCTCGGCGGGGTCGCAGAACTGGACCTCGGACTGGCCGCCCACGTCGAGTCCTGACGAGCGGTGAACCCGGTCGCGACGATATCGCTCGCTGTTCAGGTCTCCGTAGAGACGGTGTACCGCCCCGAGAGCGCAGAAGGCTCTCGAAGGTCGGTTCCAAAGAGAAACGTCCACAGAGCTTCGGTGAAGACGGACCCTCGCTTCGCTCGTCGTGTAGTTCCTCGTAGAAACGTCCTGACGGAGATTTGAACTCCGGTCCCTGGCTCCGCAAGCCAGGAGGATAGTCCACTACCCTATCAGGACTGTCTTGCTGCATCCTTCGGTACTCGACGGTTACTTAAGACGGTTACGATGTGAACTCCCAGTGAACCGCGGGACCACGGCACGAGGCGGGCGTCGGTGTGCGTGTCGTACGCAAGGACTTTTTCGCGAGCGGGCCTAGTTTCGCACGTGAATCGACGCGCGCTCCTCCTCGGAACAGCCGGGCTGTGCGCCTCGCTCGCGGGGTGCGCGAGCGGCGGCGACGCGGCGGAGGGGTCGACGGCGAGCACCGGCACCGAGACCGGAACCGCGTCGCCGACGGCGACGGGGACGTCCCGCCGCCCGCGACTCGTCGGGCGGTCGTTCACTCCCGTCCGCGCCGACGCCTGCTCGGCGGACGGCGGGGCGCTCGCGTCCGAGACCGAAACCGGCGTCTCCGTCGTCGGGTGCGTCACGGGGGCGACCGACTGTTCTATCGCCCGACTCGCGCGCGCCGACTACGACGCGGCGTCGGACACGGCCACGCTCGTCGTCGAGACCGTCGAGCGAGCCGACGCGGAGAACTGCGCCGAATCGCCGGTCGTCCGCGGCTACGAGGCGACGCTCCGATTCGAAAGCGGCCTCCCCGGCCGGGCGGTCGTCGTCCACGACGACGCGGACGGTCGTCGAGAGGTCGCCCGCATCGATATGGACGCCTGAGGCGTCCGAAGGTTCAAATCCGAGGCCGCGACCACCCCCGTTATGTCGCTCGATTCGCGCGGTCGGTTCGGCGGTCCAATTCGGAGGAAAACAACGCTTAAGCGCCGCCCTTCCCTGTTCGTCCATAGTATGAGTACGACGCTCGGTCTGCCGCGACGCGCGCGCTTCGTTCCGGGAGGTGACGCCTGATGGGCGTCATCCGGGAGGTCTACGACGACCTCGACACCGATGTCGAGTTCGAGGAGTTCGAAGCGGCGGTCAACGACAAGGTCGAACAGATGGGCGGCCTCGCCGACGAGGAGACGGCGGCGATGCTCATCGCCCACGAACTGCGCGACGAGGAGGTCAACGGCATCGCCGACATCGAACCCGGCATGGAGGACGTGAAGTTCCTCGCCAAGGTCGTCAGCATCGGCGAGGTTCGGACGTTCGAGCGCGACGGCGAGGACGAAGACGGGCGGGTCGTCAACATCGAGGTCGCCGACGAGACCGGTCGCATCCGCGTCTCGCTGTGGGACGAGATGGCCGCCGGCGCGAAGGAGAACCTCGAAGTCGGCACCGTCCTCCGCATCGGCGGTCGCCCGAAGGACGGCTACAACGGCGTCGAAGTCAGCGCCAGCAAGGTCGAAGAGGACCTCGACGCCGAGGTCGACGTGCAGGTGCTCGATAGCTACCGCGTCGAGGACCTCGCGCTCGGCCTCTCGGACGTGAACCTCGAAGGCAAGATTCTCGACGCCGGCACCGTGCGAACGTTCGACCGCGACGACGGCACCGAGGGCCGCGTCTCGAACCTCTCGGTCGGTGATCCGACCGGTCGCGTCCGCGTCACGCTCTGGGACGAGCGGGCGGACCTCGCCGAAGAACTCGAACCCGGCCAGTCGGTCGAGGTCGTCGACGGCTACGTCCGCGAGCGCGACGGCTCGCTCGAACTCCACGTCGGCTCCCGCGGCGCGGTCGAACCCATCGACGAGGACATCGAGTACGTCCCCGAGACGACCGACATCGGCTCGCTCGAACTCGGTCAGACGGTGGACATCGCCGGCGGCGTCATCGAGGCAGACGGGAAACGCACCTTCGACCGCGACGACGGCTCCGAGGGGCAGGTCCGAAACATCCGCGTCAAGGACGGCACCGGCGATATCCGGGTCGCCCTCTGGGGCGAGAAAGCCGACGCCGACGTGGACCTCGCGGACTACGTCGTCATCACCGACGCGGAGATAAAAGAGGGCTGGCAGGAGGACCTCGAAGCCTCCGCCGGCTGGCGGTCGTCCGTCGCCGTGATGGACGAGGCACCCGAGGGCGCGGCCGGCACCGACGCCGGCGGGTCGGCACCGACGCCGCCCAGCGACGAAGGCCTCGGCGCGTTCTCCGGCGACGGGTCGTCCGACGACACGTCCGCCGCGAACGGCGGGTCCTCGTCGGACGCGTCCGCGGCCGAGTCCACCGGCGAGGCGGTCGAGTTCACCGGGACGGTCGTACAGGCCGGGACGCCGGTCATCCTCGACGACGGCACGCAGACCAAGACCGTCGACACCGACGCCGACCTCGGCCTCGGCGACGAGGTGACCGTCTCCGGGACGGAGACCGACGGCCGCATCAGCGCCGAGTCGGTCGAAGTCCACACTGGCGCACAGCAGTAGGACGGATAGACCGCCGGTCGCCGGTCACCCACCGCCCCGCCGTCGGCGGGCCGTCGAACCTGACTCATCGTTCGCCCGGTTTTCGCGGCTCTTCGGCGCGAAATCCGACCGCTCGGGAGCGCTCCGTGCGATAAAATACAGAAGGGGCCGCGACGGAAAGGATTATACGCCGCACGGACCCGATATGTGGGTATGAGTGTCGAGCTACCGTTCGCCCCGGTAGACGCGATTATCCGGCAGAACGCAGGTGAGTTGCGAGTGAGCGCCGGCGCCGCCGAGGCGCTCGCCCGCCGGATTCAGGACCGCGGCGCGGAACTCGCGATAGACGCCGCCGACCGGGCGACGGCGGACGGTCGCAAGACGTTGATGGCCGAGGACTTCGGCGTTCAACAGGTCGTCGACCGCGACGAACTCTCCCTCCCTATCGCCCCCATCGACCGCATCGCCCGCCTCCGAATCGACGACCGCTACCGCGTCGCGATGGACGCTCGAATCGCCCTGGCCGATATCCTCGAAGACTACGCCGTCAACGTGGCGGACGCCGCCGTCAAACTCGCCCACCACGCCGACCGGCGGACGGTCCAATCCGAGGACATCGAGACCTACTTCTCCCTCTTCGAATAATGCAATTCGGCTACAGCGAAACGTGTCTCGACCACGACACCGGGCCGCGGCACCCCGAGACGGCCGACCGACTCCGGGCCATCCGGCGCGGGTTGGCGAAGCGCCACGGCGTCGAGTACGTCGACGCCTCGCCCGCCGAGAAATCCACTGTCGCGGCCGTCCACGACGACGGCTACGTCGACGAGTTCCACGAGTTCTGTCGCGACGGCGGCGGCAACTGGGACCCCGACACCGTCGCCGTCGAGGCGTCGTGGGACGCCGCGCTCACATCCGCCGGCCTCGCGGAGTGGGCCGCCCGCGCCGCGCTCGACGGCGACGACGGCCGCAACACGCCGTTTTCGCTCGGTCGCCCGCCGGGCCACCACGCCGTCGAGGACGACGCCATGGGCTTTTGCTTCTTCAACAACGCCGCCGTCGCCGCGCAGGCGGTCATCGACGACGGCCTCGCCGAGCGCGTCGCCATCTTCGACTGGGACGTTCACCACGGCAACGGCACGCAGGACATCTTCTACGACCGCGGCGACGTGTTCTACACGTCCATCCACGAGGACGGCCTCTACCCCGGCACGGGCGAGGTCGACGAGACCGGCGAGGGCGACGGCGAGGGGTCGACCCTCAACGTCCCGCTCCACGCCGGCGCGGGCGACGCCGACTACGTCTACTCGTTCGACGAGGCCATCGCGCCCGCCGTCGAGCGGTTCGACCCCGACCTGTTCATCGTGAGCGCCGGCTTCGACGCCCACCGCCACGACCCCATCTCGCGGATGCGCGTCTCCACCGAGGGCTACGCGATGCTCACCGAGTGCGTGCAGGAGCTCTGCGAAGAGACCGACGCCGCCATCGCCTTCGTCCTCGAAGGTGGCTACGGCCTCGACACGCTCTCCGAGGGCGTCGCGACCGTCCACGAGACGTTCGACGGCCGCATCGCCATGGATCCCGAGGAAGACCCCGACGAGAAGAACGTCGAGCTAGTCGACGACGTGCGCGCCGCTCACGGCCTCGGCGCGAAGTAGCGACCCAACTCGGCACCGAACGCCTCCGCGAGCGCGGCCACGTCGCCGCCAACGAGCACGTCGTATCCGTCCTCTCTGAGCGTCGATTCCACGTGTTTTCCGAGGGCCACGTCGAACAGCGCGTCGCTTTCGAGGAAGCCGGCCGCCGTGGTGAACTCGCGCTCGCGCTCGACCACGTAGCGGTCGCCGTCGAGGAACGGTCCGTAGTGGTCCTCGCGGTCCTCGTACGCGCCGTAGAACCCCTCAGCGTGCTGGCGGACGTGGACCGGCGGCCCCTCGTGGCGCTCGACCGCCGGGCGCTCGGCCACCGAGAGTTCCGCGAACAGGGCGGCTTCGCCCTGCCCCTCGCCGTCGGTGTCGGCGAACGCCGCCCGCCGGAACACGTCGAAGCCGCGTCTGTCGAGGCCGTCGGCGACGCCGGTCAGCGACTTTCTCAGCTGCGGGTAGAGCTGGTCGTCCACGAGGTCCGGGCAGTCGAAGACGACGGCGACGGCCGTGGTCCCGCGGCGGTCGAGGTGGCTCCGAACGCCGTCGGCGTCGAGCGCCGGCGGGTCGGGCCGGAAAAACAGCGATTCCCGCGGGTCGGAAAGCAGGTCGCGAGCGTAGTGCTGGAGACGGGCGACGTTCTCCGCCGAGCAGACCGCCGCGACGTTCCGCTCGGGGTCGGTCGGGTCGATGACGACGAGCGGGTCGGAAAACCGCCGCGTTCCGTGGTCTTCCGGGTCGAACTCGACCTGCGGGCTCCAGTCGGCGGCCGCCCGGAGCAACGGTTCGAAGCCGCCGTGTCCGACGACGAGAAGCTCGGCGAGATAGCCCGAGAACCCCTCGGTTCGGAGGTCGCTCCCGTAGGCATCGATACCCTTCAGGAAGCGCTTGAAGACGCGAACGTCCGCCGCGAGGTCGTCGTCGAGGCGCTCGGTCAGGTAGGCGTTGTGAAACGGCGTTCGGTCGACCGCCGAGCGGATGTCCGAGGCGGACGGCACGTCGTAACAGGGGACGAGGTCCACGTCGAAGCCGTCGTAGTCGCCTTTCACGTAAGGGTGTTCGGCGTACTCCTCGTGGCCGTCGGGGAGGACGGCGTGACCGACTTCGAGGCCGTACGCTTCGAGTTCCTCGCGGTCGAGGTCGGCCGGAAAGCGCACGAACAGGTCGATGTCGCGGTCGCCCGAGAGCCACGTGCCGCGGGCGGTGCTGCCGACTTGCAGCGCGTCGGCGTCCACCGGCAGGTCCGCGAGGGCGTCGTACACGCGGGATTCGAGGGCCGCCGCGGCGTCCGCGAGCGCCCGACGCTCCGCCTCGTCGGGGTCGATGCGCTCGCGGACCGCGGCGACGACCGCGGCGAGGTCCGAGTTCGTCATGCCCGCTGGTTTCCCGCGGGCGGGCGAAAGCGTGACGGTGCGCTCGCGACCGCGTCAGGCGGTGGCATCCGCCAGCCGTCGGTTAAAAACGAAAGCCCTATCAAGAAACATCGAATACGAGAGAGTGCAGACGAAAGCCGCCGTAGCTCAGTTGGTAGAGCACCTCGCTGTTAACGAGGTTGTCCCAGGTTCGAGTCCTGGCGGTGGCGCTTCTCCGTTTCTCATCCCGACGGGCGGTTCGTCTCCGGTTCGTCGGCGACGGTTCTGATAAGACATAAGAGGGACGACGGGAAAGAATCGGCCGAGGGCCCCTAGCTCAGTCTGGTCAGAGCGCTCGGCTCATAACCGGGTGGTCATGGGTTCGAACCCCATGGGGCCCATAATAATTTTAGCCGTTTTGTTGCTGGTGGAAAAGTCGACTACGGACCCTAACGCGCCTAAATTCGCCGTTTCCGCGAAATCTCAAAACGCCCGAAAATTCCAATTGCATAAGCTCTGCTTACGGACCGGCTCGCGGTCGGGCGATAACTTTAGCCGGGGGTGTTCGGTAGATGTCGCGGGCTCGTCGAGAGACGAACCTGTGGCGGTACGTCCGCTACGTCTGCGGCAGCTGCAAAGCCTGGTGTCTCGTCGACCACGCTGAGCGCGCGGCGATGCCGTCGTCTGGAACGACGGGCGCGGCCCCGACGTAGTGTGCGCGTGCTGTAACTCCGGCTGGGCCATTGACCAGGAATGGCTCGACGAACCGGTTTCTGACGACAATCTCTCCGAAGCCCTCGCTGATGGTGGCGAGTCGGACGCCTCGAGTTCGGAACGCTCGCTGGCTGAACGCTGGCCGAGTGCCAAAGCAGCGGCGAGTGTCGGTTAATCACCGACAAAGACGCGGATACGGAAGCGCGTAGAAACGGAGCTGAAGTACAGCGACGAGACGCTTTCGGTGGCGTCGATACTCGGCCGGAACATGATTGACCCGAAGCATGCCGAGTTCGTCGAATCAGTGATGAACGGGGAGGACGACTCCGAACCGGAGTCGTTCCGCCGGGCTTCACTCTCGTCTGAGTGGCGACTGGAAGCGATTATCGACCGTGACGGCGAGGAGCACCTGCCCGGAGGTGGCGGCGTCGACATGGCTCCGCTGAAACTCCCCGTCCAGCGGGTGCTGCAAGAGACGCGACTTCAGTACACCCTACAGAAAGGCGAGATGTGGCGCTGTTCCGAGTGTAACGTCGGTATCTACCAGACGGAGTGGATGGCTCGCCACTTGGTCGAACAGCACGGCCTCGACCGACCGGAGAGCGCTGACCACGTGCTGCACGTAGAGGACTACTTCGACAAGGACCGCGAGTGTATGCGGCACCCAGGTTGCGGCTAGTCTTTGAATTTGATACTTGATCTTGGACTCATCGAATAGAACCTTTTAAAATCATCATTATCTGAACCCAATAATTGATTTCGTAATATTCGTTTTAGTAATACTAGAGTCGCTTCTAGCGAGTCAATCAGGTCCGCAGATGAGACATCTGGATCACCGTGAACAACGTAGTTTCGCTCTTTCCTCCAAAAATACTCGGGAGTGTCAAGTATACTTGTATATGGAACTACATTATTGGCTAAATCGTCTGTTTCTACGTCCAGTTTTTGATTAAATTCTTGATTTTTGGATCTGTTTTTTCAGATATGCAATCTTCTCTTGCGTGCCATAGAGCAAGCATTTCGATGGCGCTGCAAGCACTCAGCATCTTTCCTTCGACTGGCCTGTGGGGGTCACGTGCGTCAATATAGTAGCCGAGTGTCTGCTTAACTCGAAGTTGATCGCGGATCCGCGGCGTGTAATTAGCATACGATTCAGAAATATATTTGTGGAAGTCACCCCACAACACTTTCTTCGGAAACTGTGTAAATCTGGCACCTGCGTTTGCTGGCCCCCCTGTTTTCAAGATTTCATAATGAGCTTCTATCTCTTCGACTGGTTTTCCTCCGATAGCAATTATTTTCGAACGGATCTGTCTCGGCGTGACGTCTTGTACGAGCTGAGATAATTCGAGAACTTTGACGACTTCTTCTGTGGCTAAGTTCACTTGGTGGCACAGGTCGCCGTTCACATCCTGCTTAACTCTGATTTTTGCTGTCCTAATGGGTTGGCTAGTAGACCTGATGTGGTCTCGGCGATCGGTGGTGTCTGTGAGTGAGATGCCATATATTTCTAGTTCGTCCGTCTCTACGTATGGTATCTCGACCTCATCAGGAATTTCAAATTCGGAATGGCCTTTCTGCTTAGCAAGAAGCTCTAAGTTCAGTACCTCACAAAGCATCCTCGCCTAGCTGTTTCTGAAGCCTGAGTTCTGTGGCGGAGCGGTTGGACTGGCGGTTTCGACGAGAGAATCATGGACGGATCGGCGGAGAGCCGTCGCTGTCGGCGGCGGCTGCCGCCGACGCGACAGCGTCGCCACTCCCACCGTTGGCTAGCCCGGTCGGGAGTTACCGGCTAAACCGGTCGTCTGGTGGTCGGTTCGCGGGGACGGCCCGACGCACCGCGAGGGCCGTCCACGCTGCTCGACGGACCATATTGATGAACTCCTTGAACGACCACTCCCAGAGGCGACGCCCCCCACGGCGGGGCGTCGCCACGTACTCCCAGTGCAAATACCGCCAGACGTTCTGTAACAGCAGGCTCACCACGACGTACAACAGCCGTACGACCGGATTTTGTGTCGAGGTCGTCGCGATACTTTGCTCGGAGAGTCGATAGCTTGCCTCGATACCGAAGCGTTTCGCGTAGTGGTATCGAGCGTCCCGTGGTGAGTCGATGAACGGCGCGTCAGCGGCGTAGCCGTGACGCGCCACCCCATGTTCGTCGTACCGTCCGTTTTGGTAGGTACAGTCGATGTAGACGGGAAACTCGACGGTCCAGCTGTGACCGTCGAGTTTCGCTGTCAGACTGTGCTGAATCACGCGACTCCACCCTTCTGAGAGTTCTTGCTTGATCGTCCGTCCCCAGCGGACGATCGGCATGACGTAGGCGTGGTTGTGCGCCTGAAGCAGCGTCAAACACTTGCTGTCGTAGAATTCGCGGTCAAGATAGACGGCCTTGACACCGAGGTCAAGGCCGTCGAGAATACCGAGGAACTCTGCGAGGACACTGCTGGCGGTGTCGCCGTCTTCGAGACGGCGCACCGCCAGCGTGTAGCGTTTGTTCTTCACGCGTGCGTACAGCGTCGCGTACGCGTGAAACGCGGTGGTTCCACGCTTCGCTTGTGAGTGATACAGGCCGTCTGTATCGTCTTCGTCGCCGTAGTAGGGCCGCAGGTGGAGGTCTGCGCAGACCTCCACCTGCTGGGGAAGGACGTCGAGAACGTCTTTCTGGAGGAGCATGTTGCCAACCTGTTCGAGCGTTTCTAGACCGAATTTAGTGCGGAGATGGTAGAGAACGGAGTTTTCGTGGGGTGCATCTTCGCTTCTCTCACAGAGCGTTGAGACCGAGGTCCCGTCGGCGCAGGCGCCGACGAGGACCTCGTAGATGTCTTCAGCATCGAGTTCAGCGTTTTCAGCGAGTGAGAGAGCAACTTCCTCGTCAAGAGAGTTGACGAGGAAGTTAAGGAGCTGGTCCTCGTGGATTTCATCGTCTGTTTGCTGGTTGTTGGACACATCTTCAGCAAGCAGACGTCTCAACTAACCGGCTTTGTGATGTACTGAATGTCGTTTGACGACTTCGAAGAAACGCAAGTCGAGGACGACTACGACGACGGAGTAGAGGAAATCAAGTTTGACGTGGACGAACCGGTCATCGGCGTTATCGTCGACATCGAGGTCTATCTCTACTGTCCGTGCCCGTTTGCCGAGTCGGAGTCCCGGCAACCGAGGCGCGAACTGGCGCGACTGTCACTCTCACAACGGTTACGTTGCCCCCGCTCACGTCAACTTTTCAACTTCCCTGCGTTCGTCGCTGATAGCGACGACGAACCCACAGTGGGAGGACGGCGATTGCGTCCGGGAGCGCTTTCTGACTCTTTAAGGCTTCTAAACTCGGAATCACGGCGATAAGATACGTCTGGGAATTTTTATTATTATACCGAGTAAATGAATATCAATCGTTAAGTACGGTGCGTTCGACAGTGTCTATGTATGTCACGCGATAGCCAGTCTAACGACAATCGGCTCAGTCGGCGTCAATACGTCGCTGGGGCGGGAGCGCTTGCGACGATGGGGCTCGCCGGCTGCTCCGGTGGCGGCGGTTCCAATGACGGCGGCGACGGCAGTACTACTGAAGCGGGCGGCGACGGTAGTACTACTGAAGCGGGTGGCGACGGCGGTGACGGGGGAAGCAGCGCCCCGGTTGAGGTGCTTCACGGCTGGACCGGCGGCGACGGCGCCGCGGCAGCTGAAGCGCTCGAAGCGGCGTTCAACGAGGCCTATCCCGATGTCGGCCTCGACATGAACCCCATCGGCGGCGGCGGGAATCAGAACCTCGACGCCGTCGTGGCGAACCGGCTCCAGAGCGACGACCCGCCGGGCGCGTTCGCCAACTGGCCGGGTCCGAACCTCCTCCGCTACGAGGGCGTCCTCGGCAGCGTCGACGACGTCTGGGAGGAGAACAACTTCGAGGAAGTAATGATCGACGAGGCGGTCGAGCTTCACCAGCAGGGCGGCAGCTATCGAGCCGTTCCGCTCGGTTCGCACCGCCTGAACTGCCTGTTCTACAACGTCTCGGTCGTCGACGAGGCGGGCATCGACGTCGACTCGCTGAACAGTCCCTCGGCGCTCATCGACGCGTTCGAGACGGTCCAAAGCGAGACCGACGCGGTTCCGATGACCCACGCGATGTCCGGGACGTGGACGACGACGCAGCTGTGGGGCGCCGTGATGCTCGCCGTGAACGGCTACCAGCCGTACATGGACTTCCTCAACGGAGAGGGCTCCGAGAGCGCGGTTCGCTCGGCCTTCGAGACGACTGCGGAGATGCTCGAAAACTACATCTCCGACGACGCGGCGTCGCTCAACCTCACCGCGTCGAACCAGAACATCATCAACGGCAACGCCGCCTTCATCCATCAGGGTAACTGGGCGGCTGGTGCGTTCCGGAACGCCGAGAACTTCGCGTACGACGAAGACTGGGGCTTCAAGACGTTCCCCGGCACGGAGGGCATGTACACGCTCCACATGGACTCGTTCCTCTACCCGGCCGACAACCCGACGCCGGAGGCGTCGAAGACCTGGGCGGCGTTCGTCGGCAGCCCCGAAGCGCAGATCGCGTTCAACCAGTACAAGGGCTCGATTCCGACGCGAACCGACGTGAGCATGGAAGAGTTCGGACCGTACCTCCAGGAGACCGCCGAAGACTTCGCCAACGCGGAGTACCGTCCGCCGAACCTCCAGCACGGCCTCGGTGTCCCCTCCGAGACGATGACGGCGCTCAACGAAGTCATCTCCTCGGAGTTCACCGGCCCGTACAACGTCGACGCCGCGACGCAGGGGTTCCTGGACGCGGTCTCGAACTGAGCCCCAAGAAATGTCGAATTTTTACCAACGAGTGCGCCGCGCGATTACTCCCGGCTCGGCTGACGACCAGCGGGTCAACGATGCCGGCGGCGAGCGCGATGCAGTCCGCACCGACGGCGGCGTCGTGAACGAGGACTCCCGGAGTCCGGACTCCGAATCGGGGTCGTTGGACCGCCTCGCCGCGGGAATCGACGGACTGCTCGGGAGCGACTTCCTCGAATCGTCGATTTTTTGGGTCCCGCCGTTCCTGCTGATGGGGCTTTTCGTCTACGGCGCGGTCATCTGGAACTTCCTCATCTCGCTGACCGACTACCAGCGGTTCGCGAACGCGCCGGACTACTCGAACCTCGACTTCGAGATGTACACGCGGGCGCTCGCGGACTCGGGATTCATCGACGCCGCGGTCAACACGTTCATACTGCTCGTCGCGTTCACGGCGGGAACGCTCGCGGTCGGTCTCATACTGGCGATTCTCATCGACCGCGGAATCCGATTCGAGAACTCGTTCCGGACGATCTATCTGTTGCCGATGAGCCTCTCGTTCGTCGTGACGGCGCAGTTCTGGCTGTGGATTTACAACTACAACAACGGAATCGCCAATCGCGTCATCGGTCTCGTCGGCGTCGGCCCGATTAGCTGGCTCGGTAATCAGACCATCGTCCTCTGGGCGGTCATCTTCGCGTTGATGTGGCAGTTCTCCGGGTACGCGATGGTCGTGTACCTCGCCGGACTCCGCGCGATTCCGGACGAACACTACGAGGCGGCAAAAGTCGACGGCGCGTCGACGCTGAAGATGTACTGGCGGGTCATCATCCCGCAGTTGAAGGGCGCGACGATAAGCGCCGCCGTCGTGCTGATGGTGTTCGGCATGAAGGCGTTCGACTTCCTTTACTCGCTGGTCGGCGGCTACCGGCCGCCGAACGGTGCCGACATCTTAGCGACGAAGATGGTCCGCGAGGCGTACGCGAACCTCAACTGGGCGTACGGCGCGGCGATTGCTATCGTCCTGTTTGCGATGGCGCTCGGCGTTATCGGCCCGTACCTCGTCTACGAGTACCGGAGGAACAACCTATGACAGACGACACGCTTCGAACGGACGGCGGAACGGCGACGTTCACGGCCCGACTGCGCCGGAACGTCGAGCAGATGACGATAGAGGACGCCGGTCTGTACGTCGTCCTGCTGTTGGCGGCGGGGTTCTATCTCGTCCCCATCGAGTCCGGATTGGTCACGTCGATCAAGACCGGGACCGCAATCGTCGAGACCGCTCCGTTCGCCCCGCCCGGGCCGTCCGGGTTCACGCTGGAGAAGTGGCAGGCGGCGGTCGAAGCCCTGCTACGCGGGATAGGCAACAGCATGCTGTACGCCGTGCCCGCGACGGTCATCTCGGCGTTCGTCGGCAGCATCACGGCGTACGGGCTGACGATTCCCGACTGGAAGCAGTCGTACAAGGCGCTGGTCTTGGCGCTCATCATCGCGGGCATCTTCATCCCGTATCAGGCCGTGTTGGTGCCGCTGACACAGTTCTGGTCGCAGTGGGCCCAGCTCACCGACCTGCTGTCGTTCGTCTGGGCGCTCGGTGTTCCGAACGACTACGTCGGCATCGTCGAACTCGTGGTGACCCACGTCGCCTACGGGATTCCGATCTGTACGCTCCTGTTCCGGACGTACTACAAGACGATGAGCGAGGAGATGATCGAGTCCGCGCGCCTCGACGGGGCGACGCTCCGGCGGGTGTACCGGCGGATCGTCTTCCCGCTTTCGGGACCGATGTTCGCCGTGGTCCTCATCTACCAGTTCACCCAGATTTGGAACGACCTCCTGTTCACGCTGGTGCTCGTCTCGACGGAGTCGAGTCCGGCGGCCCCCGTCGTGTTGATTCTCGCGGGGCTCGGCACCTCGCTCGAGGGACAGGACTTCGCGCTCCGGATGGCCGGGGCGTTCTTCGCGGCGCTCCCGACGCTCGCGGTGTACATCTTCTTCGGCGACGAGTTCGCCGAGGGGGTGGCGGCGTGACGCGTCGTCACGGCGACGCGACCGCCGTCGAGACCGTCTCGCACGGCGACCGCGGCCACCGGCGGCGACTCCCGGCGCGGCGCGGAACCGACAGCTCACCAACGATACCTACTCAGAGATATGGCAACGCTTGAACTCGATTCGATAACGAAGACGTTCCAGGACGGCGACGACGAAATCGTCGCTGTCGACGACATCTCGATGTCGATTGACGACGGGGAGTTCCTCGTCGTCGTCGGTCCGTCGGGCTGTGGCAAGTCGACGACGCTCCGGATGATTGCGGGCCTGGAGACGATTACGTCGGGCACGATTTCGCTCGGCGACCGCGTCATCAACGACGTGGCCTCTCAGGACCGCGACATCGCGATGGTGTTCCAGTCGTACGCGCTGTACCCGCACATGACCGTCCGCCAGAACATGTCGTTCGGTCTGGAGGAATCGACCGACCTCCCGGACGACGAAATCGGTCGGATGGTCTCGGAGACGGCCGACCTGCTCGACATCCCGAGCCTGTTGGACCGGAAGCCGAGCGACCTCTCGGGCGGCCAACAGCAGCGCGTCGCACTCGGCCGCGCCATCGTGCGCGACCCCGAGGTGTTCCTGATGGACGAACCGCTCAGCAACCTGGACGCGAAGCTCCGCGCGCAGATGCGGACTGAGCTCCAGCGACTCCAAGACGACCTCGGCGTCACGACCGTCTACGTCACCCACGACCAGACGGAAGCGATGACGATGGGCGACCGCATCGCCATCCTCGACGGCGGGGAACTCCAGCAGATTGCGACGCCGCTGGAGTGTTACCACGAGCCCGCAAACCAGTTCGTCGCGAGCTTCCTCGGCGAGCCGTCGATGAATTTCTTCGACGTGACTCGCGAGGGCGACCGCCTGGTCGGTGACTCCTTCGAGTACCCGGTCGGCGCGGAGATACGCGACGACATCGGCGACGTGACCGACCTCGTCCTCGGGATTCGACCCGAGTCCGTCGAACTCGTCGAGGCCGCGAGCGGCGACCACGACTTCGAGATGACGGTCGACGTCGTCGAGCCGATGGGCGACGAGAACACGCTGTACCTGTATTTCGAGCCCGACGCAGACCCCGAGACCGCAGAGACGCTGGTCGCGACCACGGACGGCCTCACGCGCATCAGTCCGGGCGAGACGGTCGTCGCGCAGATTCCGGAGGAGGCAATCCACTTCTTCGACGGCAGGACGGGCGAAGCGCTCCACAATCGGTCGATGGAAGAAGCCGCACAGCAGATCGACCTCGGCTAACCGCCCCGTCTTTTTCGGTCGTTCGACCCCGCGCCGTTTCTCTTCTCACCAGGGGGTGGTCCGGCCGACGCCTTCGGCGACGAGCGCCGCGGCGGCGACGTGAGCGTACGCACACCAGCCGAGCGCCAGGAGGGCGGCGACGCTCCGCGAAATCGTCGCCGCGAGCGCGCTCCACGCGAGGACGACGAGGACGGCCGCGCCCACCCACGCGAAGAAGTACGTCCCCGAGGCCGCCCCGCGAAGGGCGTCTCGCCGGAGCCCCGCGCGGAGTCCCTCGTGAACGCTCACGGCGGTCGCGGCCGGAAAGAGATACGCGCAGACGACCGTGACGAGCAGCGCGACGGTCGCGAGCATCGCCGTCGTCACGCCGGTCAGCACGGCCGGAATCGAGCCGGTCGCGGTCACGTAGCCGACGGCGACGACGGTGACCGCGGCCGGGAAGAGGTAGACGGAGGCGACGCCGACCACTCGCCCGGCGAGTCTGAGCGTCTCGGTCGTCGCCAGCGGGGGAAAGCCGTCGCCGGCGAGCACGCCGCCGACGAGGCCGAGGAAGACGACGAGGGGGACGACCGCGGCGAGCGCCGGGGCCAGAAACGTGAGGTCTGGCCAGAGTCGCGCTGCGAGTCGGAGGAGCGTCCCACCGACCAGCAGCGCGACGAGACACGTCGCGGTGCCGTCCACTCGCGCCCGGTCCGCGAACGGGTACCGGAGGGCGTCGACGAACACGTCACTCACTCCGCGCGCGGTCGGTGACGCCGCGCGCCGGCAAGTCGTCGGCCGGGCTGAGCACAGGTCGGAACACGGCTATTCGCTCGACGGCACCGCGCAAAAGGGTGTTGATCGCACGCCTGAGCGCATCCGACGCCGTCGCGCTCACGATGCGCGACGAGGGCGGAACGGTCCCGCGAGACTGGGACTCCGTTCGCGGTGACCGCGCCAGCGTGCGAGTGCGCCCCCCTTCTGACAGGCTCCCACGAGGCAGCTCCCGGCCGACGGACAGTATCGTAATGAATATGATAGTTACTGCGACACGGTCGCCACCTCACGGTCGCCACGACCGAGTCCGTGCTGCCACTTCACACGCTTCAGTCGCCGTTTTAGAAGCGATAATCCGATATCGACAAACGTGATTTTAGGCCACACGAAAAATTGTTCGTTCTCGGATAAGTATTAAGTGCTCGCAGTCCCAACTACCAGTCGAGATGAGCACACAGAAGTCAGTCCTCAAGGAAGCAGGCAGCGTCGGCGACAACCCGGTTCGACTCGACACCGAGAAAGCCGAGCAGATTATCGAAGCGCTGAACACCGACCTCGCGGACGCGTACGTCCTCTACCACCAGCTCCACAAGCACCACTGGAACGTCGAAGGTGCCGAGCACCTCCGCATCCACGAGTTCCTCCAGGAGGCCTACGAGGAAGTCGAGGAGGCCGCCGACGAAATCGCGGAGCGCCTCCAGTCCATCGGCGGCGTCCCCCACGCCAGCATGCCCGCGCTGAGCGAGGCCGCGACGGTCGAGCCCGAAGACGAGGACGTCTACGACATCCGCACCTCGCTGTCGAACGACCTCGAAATGTACGGCGACATCATCGAGAGCTACCGCGAACACATCGAACTCGCCGCGGGTCTCGGGGACCACACGACGGCGCACATGCTCCGCGAGCAACTCATCGAAATCGAAGAACACGCCCACGTCATCGACCACTACCTCGAAGACGACACGCTCGTTCAGTAAGCGCCGCCGCCGACGCGTCGGAGGACGCCGTTTTCGTTCCGACGTTCGACGCTTTTTCCCGCGACGCGTAGCTCCCGTACTCGTCGCGCTCGCGTCCCGAGCGCGCCCGTTCGAACGGGTACTATCGCGTCACGTCGATAGTCACGTCGCTCGAAATCCAGCCGTCGCTGTTGCCCGACTCCATGAACACCGACTTCCCCGGTCCACCCTTGCAGACGGATATCTCGGGGGAGTCGGGTCGGTCGGGCTCCGACACGGATTCAGAGTTCGACTGCGTACCAGCGGCCATTGCGACGCTTTAGGGGGGCCTAAAACAAAAAGGGTACGGTTCCGTCGCGGCAAATTAGTGCCATTTGTTGACAAGCATCAAGGATCGTTCGGATTTACGCCGATGCGTTCAGCTCGCGGGGTTGTCCGGGGACGACGTCGATTCCGACCCAGCCGCCTGACGCGCTCCGTCGCGGTCGCCGTCGCCGCGAAGCAGCGTCGCCGAGAGGCGCTCGGCGACCGTCGGGCTGACGTTTCCGACTAGTTGCATCGCCTCGCCTTCGTGGTCGTTGACGCCGAGCACGTCCCGGCAGAACCGCGAGAGGATTTGGTAGGTGTCGTAGAGGTCCGCGGCGGCGTCGCGCCCCTCCGCAGTGAGCGTCGCGCCCTCGTAGGGCTCGTAGTCCACGAGTCCCTTGGCATCGAGGTTCTGGAGGCGCTCTGTCGCCGCGGGCGGCGAGCGGTCGAGCGCGTCTGCGACGTACCCCGGCGAAATCGGTGACTCCTCGTCGTCCTCCCGCTCGGCGATGTACAGCGTGAGGAGATACTGCGGCGCGCCGATCATACGCGGCGGACGAGGTGGTCGCGCACGGCTCGCTGACAGTCCGCGCAGCTGTCGTCCACGCGGGTCGCGGCCGCCAAGACCGGGTAGTCGGTCGCGCGGTCCTCGTAGAGGTACGTCGCGAGAAATCGGTGGTCAACTTCGACCGCCGCGGTGTGGTGGGTCGCCCCGTTGAGGTGTCGCTGTCGCTCGCGGACCAGTCGGTCGCACGCCTCGCGGTGGCCGGCGAGCGTCTCGTGACGCCGCCGGAGGGCGTCGAACCCCAGCTCCGAAAGCGGCGTCTCGTCCGCCCGTGCCACCCAGTCTTCGCACTCGTCCAGCACGGCGAGCGCCGCCCGAAGCGACCGCTCTTCGCCGTCGAGCGCCCGGCACATCCCGTCGAGACCTCGCTGTCGCTCCGTCGCCGCCGACACGACCGCCTCTTTGGCCGCCGGCGTGAACCGGCTCCCGGCGTCCGGGGAGAGCGCCGTCGCGACCTCCGGGCCGAACTCCTCGCGTATCGTCACCGCGAGCGGTTCGGACTCGCTCACGTCGGAGACGCTGTGCGGGCGTATCGTCTCCGCGAACAGCTCGCGGACCCGCCGTCGACCCTCGTCGGCGGCGTCGTCTCGTCGGGTCGCCGCTGCCACCGACGCGGTCCCGCACGCGGTCGCCCGGGTGGTCCCGGCCGGGGGGCGCGCCGACTGCGCGGCGAGCTTTCGCACGCGGCGTTCGAACCGCTCGACGGCCCGTCGCTTCGCCAGCACCTGTTCGCGCTCGCTCGCGACGCGGTCAAGCGCGTCTCGGACGTCCGCGGCGCAGTCAGCAACCACGTCTGCACCTCCGAACATCCGGCGCGTCCGACCGCGACAGTACACTCGGACCGGCGGGTTCGACGCCGAGGCAATCGCGCATGGTCAACACTCACCCGCGACGGTTCCGCCGCCGCACGCGAGCGCGCCGTGTCGGTTCGGTCTCGACGACCGGTGCGACTCCTTGTCGGCCATACCATTTAGGCCAACCTAAAACAACATAGTGTCTTCGGTTTTTAGGGCATCCTAAACAGAGCTCGCACGGCGGTCGCGCGGTCACTCTTCGGGCCCGTCCGGTCGGTTCCCTTCGGGACGCCCCACCCGAGTTCGGTGAGCGACGCCACGCAGACCGCCGCAACGACGACGTGCATCAGCATCAACACGAGGACGCCCGGCACGGTCGCTCCGGGGTCGACGTACAGGAGCCCGATGTCGGGGAGGAACGACGCCACGAGCACCGCAACCGCGACCCTGAAAAACGTCCGGTCCGCGTCGGTGACGCGGCCCGTGAGCAGTCCGTAGACGAGCGTCGCCGCGACCGCGCCGGCGGCCGAGAGGAACACGACCGGCGGGTACGAAAGTGGTGCGAACGGCTCGACGAGCCCCGTTCCGAGGACGAGCGTCAACAAGAGCGCGTTCGCGACGCTCGCGACCGCCGCGGTCGCCAGCCCGCGACGCGCGAGGTCCGTCCACGTCGGGCGGACCGAGGGTGTCACGGTTACCATGCTATGATGTAGCACGCAACGGGTGATGAATCTACGCGTCTTCGGTGACTCGTGACGCTCCGCGAGTCCGACGCGTGGGTCGAACGCGGTCGGGGTGGTACCCCGACTCAGTTCCCCGATTCGGCCCCCCGATGCAGTCCGCTGACTGCCTCCCGGCGTCAGTTCTCGGTCAGGAGCCGACGGAGCACGTAGTGGAGGATGCCGCCGTGTTCGACGTACGTCACCGCGGCGGGCGTGCCGACCTGCGCGGTCACGTCGAACTCGATTTCGGTCCCGTCGTCTTTCGTAGCGACGACGGTCAGTTCGTCGTTGACGTCGAGGCCGTCGTCGAGGCCGCGGATGTCGAACTGCTCGGAGCCGTCGAGGCCGAGCGACTCCCACGAGTCGCCGTCTTCGAACTGGAGCGGGAGGACGCCCATACCGACGAGGTTGTCGCGGTAGATGCGCTCGTAGCTCTCGGCGATGGTCGCGCGCACGCCGAGGAGGTCGGTGCCCTTCGCCGCCCAGTCGCGGCTGGAGCCGGTCCCGAACTCGACGCCCGAGAGGACGACGAGTGGGGTCCCCTCCTCGCGGTAGCGCTGGCTGGCCTCGAAGACGGTCGTCTCCTCGCCCGGCGGGTGGTGAATCGTGTAGCCGCCCTCCACGTCGTCGAGCATCTGGTTTTCGATGCGGACGTTGGCGAACGTCCCGCGCATCATCACCTCGTGGTTGCCGCGGCGGGAGCCGTAGGTGTTGAAGTCCACGGGGTCGACGCCGTTGTCCACGAGCCACTGGCCGGCCGGGAGCTTCGACCCGAACGGTCCGGCCGGGCTGATGTGGTCGGTCGTCACCGTGTCGCCGAGCGTCAGGAGACAGCGGGCGTCCTCGATGTCGGAGACGCCGGGTTTCTCCAGCGGGAAGTCCGTAAAGAACGGCGGCTCGCGGATGTAGGTCGACTCGTCGTCCCAGTCGTACACGTCGCCGGTCGGCGCTTCGAGCGCCTCCCAGCGCTCGTCGCCCTCGAACACCTCGGCGTACTTCTCGCGGAACATCGACGGGTCGACGCTGTCGTGGATGGTCTCCCGTATCTCGTCGGCGTCCGGCCAGATGTCCGCGAGGTAGACCGCGTTGCCGTCGTCGTCGGTGCCGAGCGGGTCGGTTTCGAGGTCGATGTCCATCCGCCCGGCGAGGCCGTAAGCGACGACCAGCGGCGGGCTGGCGAGGTAGTTCGCGCGAATCTTCGGGTGGATGCGCGCCTCGAAGTTGCGGTTGCCGCTGAGGACGCTCGTCGTCCACAGGCCGTGTTCGTCGATGGCGCTCTCGATGGGTTCCGGGAGCGGCCCGGCGTTGCCGATGCAGGTGGTACAGCCGTAGCCGACCACGTCGTAGCCGAGCGCTTCGAGATGGGGGAGCAGGCCGGCCTTCTTTAGGTACTCCGTGACGACGCGGCTCCCCGGCGCGAGGCTCGTCTTCACGTACTCGGGCACGTCGAGGCCCTTCTCCAGCGCGTTGCGCGCGAGGAGGCCCGCGGCGACCATGACCGACGGGTTCGAGGTGTTCGTACAGGAGGTGATGGCGCTGACGACGACGCTCCCGTGGCCGATTTCGACCGTCTCGCCGCCGAGGTCGACTTCGACGCGTTTCGTCAGCTCACCGAGGTCGGGTTCTTCCGGGGCCGCCTCGGGCGTCTCGGTCAGCGTCCCGCCGTCGCCCGCGAGTTCGCCGTCGTCGCCTCCGCCCCCGCCCTCGCCGAGCCAGCGGACGATGGCCTCCTCGTCCACGTCGGCGACATCGTCCTCGAACTCGCCGTAGAGCAGGTTTCGGAAGTGCGTCTTCATGTCGCCCATGGCGACGCGGTCCTGCGGGCGCTTCGGCCCGGCGAGGCTCGGTTCGACCGCCGAGAGGTCCACGTCGACCGTCTCCGTGTACTCGGGGTGTTGCTCGCCGAAGAGGCCCTGCGATTCGAGGTACTCGCGGACGAGTTCGATGTGTTCGGGCTCGCGGCCCGTGAGTTCGAGGTAGTCCAGCGTCGCCTCGTCGACCGGGAAGGCGCTGATGGTCGACCCCTGTTCGGGGGCCATGTTGGAGATGGTCGCCCGGTCGGGGACAGACAAGTTCCCCACGCCGGGGCCGAAGAACTCGACGAACCGATCGACGACGCCGACCTCGCGGAGCTGTTCGGTGACGTGTAACACGAGGTCGGTCGCGGTCGCGCCCTCGGGGAGTTCGCCGTCGAGTCTGACGCCGACGACCTCGGGGAGCTTCATCGTGATGGGCTGGCCGAGCATCGCCGCCTCGGCCTCGATGCCGCCGACGCCCCAGCCGACGACGCCGATGCCGCCTATCATCGGCGTGTGGCTGTCGGTGCCGACGAGCGTGTCGGGGAGGAGCCAGCGGTCGCCGCGCCACTCGCGGTCGTGGACGACCCGCCCGAGGTGTTCGAGGTTCACCTGGTGGACGATGCCCGTGCCCGGCGGGACGACGCTGAAGTTGTCGAAGGCGTTCTGCGCCCACTTGAGCGCCTTGTAGCGCTCGGCGTTGCGCTCGTACTCCAGTTCGACGTTCTTCTCGTAGGCGTCGGGCGTGCCGAAGAAGTCCACCTGCACGCTGTGGTCGATGACGAGGTCACAGGGAACTTCGGGCTCGACGAGTTTCGGGTCCTCGCCGGCGCGGTCGGCGGCCGACCGGAGCGCCGCGAGGTCGACGACGGCGGGCACGCCAGTCAGGTCCTGCAACACGACGCGAGACGGCGTGAACGGGACTTCGACGTTCGGCACGTCCGGCTCCCACGAGGCGGCGTTTCGCACGTCCTCCTCGGTGACGATGTCGCCGTCGACGTTTCGCAGTACGGACTCCAGGAGGATGCGGATGCTCACCGGGAGCCTGTCGAGTTCGCAGAGGCCCTGTTCTTCGAGTACGGTCAGGTCCGCCATCTTGTACGTGGTTCCGTCGTGTTCGAACTCACGGATGGCGTCCAGTGTCTCAGTATCGCTCATGGTCGACCGATAGGGTCTCCGCGGGCTTGAATGCGGGACTCGTTCTCACACCGTCGGAATCGGGGCGAACGCGGGGCGTCGCGGCTCTCGGAACCGTTTCGACGCCGGGGGTCGGCCGCCGCGACGCCGGCTACTCCTCGGGGACGCCCGCGACGCCGACGAACTCGTCGACCTCGTCTTGGACGTACCGGCGGACGCGCTCGCAGTAGTCCCACAGGAGGTCGTTGAACTGCTCGCGCTCCGGCTCGGTCAGGCTCTCGCCGCCCCGCGACCACGACGACGGAATCTCCGGGTGGCGGGTGCAGACGACCGAAATCGGGTGGTTCTTCGGATGGCCCATGACGACGGCGTACTCGTCCGTCCCCCAGAGCCCGTCGTCGCCGTCGCCCGCGAGTTCCGCGTCCACCTCGTCGAGAAGCTGCCGCTCCTCGGCCGTGACGGCGGCGTCGTCACCGGCGAACAGCTCGCGGTACGCCCGGTCGCGGGCCGTGTACGTCCACCCGTCGAGTCGCTCCCGCGCCTCGCGGAGGAGTCGTCTGTCAGCTTCCATGCGTATCAAAAGGCGCGCCGAGGCCATAGGCGTACGCCCGCCTGAAGCGCGCGACCCCGGCGTCGGGTGGACCGCACCCGACGACGACTGTGCGTCGCTCACTCCCGCGCCGCCGTCAGCTTCTCCCCGAGTCGGTCGGCGTCGACGCGGAACTTGAACGCCGGTCGGCCGTCGACGTAGACGTAGGGCACGCGCTCCCCGTACTTCTCGCGGAGTTCCTCGTCGCTGTCGACGTTCACGAGGTCGATATCGACCGTGACATCCACCTCGTCTGCGACCTCGCGAACGGTCGCTTCGGCCTCGTCGCAGAGGTGACACTCCGTGCGCGTGTAGATGACGATGGGGACGGCGTCGCTCATCGTCCGATGTCGTCGCCGCGGCCTGTTGAGTCTTCTCGTCGTATCTTATCAGATCACAAATTTGTTTCTGAATCGGGTCTGTTTGAGTTTTTAATCTAACAGTATCGGGTGTCAGAGTCAGAACTCGTCCGAGAAAACGGCTGACACCGGCGTCGTATACGTCTCACCGAATCGAATATGTTAATTTTCGTCTGTTGATAATACGTCGTAAATTTTCTAACTCAGAACCGAATACATAACGAACGAGTACAATTTATGACAGTCGATACTGACGCACCCGAGGCGGACGGTCGAAACCGGTTCGTCTACGTGACGGCCGCGCTCGCCGCCCTCAACGGACTGCTGTTCGGGTTCGACACGGGCATCATCTCGGGCGCGTTCCTCTACATCAGAGACGCGTTCACGATGACGCCGCTGGTGGAGGGCATCGTCGTCAGCGGCGCGCTGGCGGGCGCGGCACTCGGCGCGGCGCTCGGCGGTTACCTCGCAGACCGATGGGGTCGCAGGCGGCTCATCCTCGTCAGCGCCGTCGTCTTCTTCGTCGGCTCGCTGGTGATGGCTATCGCGCCGACCGTCGAGGTGCTCGTCGTCGGGCGACTCATCGACGGCGTCGCCATCGGCTTCGCCTCTATCGTCGGCCCGCTGTATCTCTCCGAAATCGCGCCGCCGAAGATTCGCGGTTCGCTGGTCTCGCTGAACCAGCTCGCGGTCACGGTCGGCATCCTCTCGTCGTACTTCGTCAACTACGCCTTCGCCGACGGCGGGCAGTGGCGCTGGATGCTCGGCACCGGCATGGTGCCCGCGGTCATCCTCGCGGTCGGGATGGTGTTCATGCCCGAGAGCCCCCGCTGGCTGGTCGAACACGACCGGGAGTCGAAGGCCCGTGACGTGCTCTCGCGGACCCGCACCGACGACCAGATTCGGGCCGAACTCGCAGAGATTAACGAGACCATCGAGGCGGAAGACGGCGGCCTGCTCGACCTCCTCGAACCGTGGATGCGCCCGGCGCTCGTCGTCGGCGTCGGCCTCGCCGTCCTCCAGCAGGTCACCGGCATCAACACGGTCATCTACTACGCGCCGACGATTCTCGAATCGACCGGCTTCGAGTCCTCGGCGTCCATCCTCGCCACGGTCGGCATCGGCGTCGTCAACGTCGTCATGACCGTCGTCGCGGTCGTTCTCATCGACCGTCGGGGCCGCCGCCCGCTGCTTTCGGTCGGCCTCGCGGGGATGACGCTCACGCTCGTCGCGCTCGGCGCGGCGTTCTACCTGCCGGGCTTTTCGGGATTCGTCGGCACGGTCGCCACCGGGAGCCTCATGCTCTACGTGGCCTTCTTCGCCGTCGGTCTCGGCCCGGTGTTCTGGCTTCTCATCTCCGAGATTTACCCGCTGAAGGTCCGCGGGACGGCCATGGGCGTCGTCACGGTGTTCAACTGGGTGGCGAACCTCGCGGTATCGCTCGCCTTCCCCGTCATGGTCGCAGAAATCACGACCGCGGGGACGTTCTGGGTGTTCGCGGCGCTGAGCGCCGTCGCGCTCGCGTTCACCTATCGGTTCGTCCCCGAGACGAAGGGGCGGTCGCTGGAGGCCATCGAATCCGACCTCCGGGAGAACGTGCTCGGCGGGTCGCCGGACGGGTCGTCGGCCGGGACCGTCTCTGACGACGACTGAGGGGACGCCGACGCGCGGCCCGACCTCTCGCGCGCTGGGCGGCGCGCCGCGGTCCGTCCTCAGCCTCGACGATGCCCGTAACGTCGTCGCTCGCAGCACCGAGTCGTCGACGCTCGGGGGTCGCGGGTCGTGCGAATCTCCCAGTAGATGGTTCTTGTGGCCGACGCCCGGCTGACAGCTGTCGCCAATCCGCCCCGAAACGCGGGTGACGGGAGTCCTGTCGGGTGATTCGGTCGCGGTCGACGTTTTTGATTTCGATACCGGAGGCGAACCGTTGATATAGGAGAAGCGACCAGTCACAAACCGATCGAATCCTCGTATGGCGACAACATCCGAACCCGGACTCTCCGAGACGCGTATTCACGAGGTACTGAGTAACGACCGCCGTCGGATGGCCATCGAGTACCTCCAAGACAGCGACCTGACGCTCCGCGAACTCTCGGAACGCATCGCGGAAGCCGAGACCGGAGAGTCGCCGCCCCCGCGGAACATCCGGCAGAGCGCCTACGTCTCGCTGCAACAGACCCACATCCCGAAACTCGCTGAACTGGATATCGTGAACTACGACGAGGAGTCGAAAGTCGTCTCGCTGGCCGAGGCGGGCGACGTGACGGTCTACATGGAGGTCGTCCCCGAGGGCGAACTCTCGTGGAGCGAGTACTACGCCGCTCTCGCCGCGCTCGGCATCGTCCTCATGATTGCCGTCGCCGTCGGCGTCCCCGTCATCTCGGCCGTCGGCGCGCCCGGTCTCGGCTCGCTCGTCTTCGCCGTCCTCGGCGGCTCCGCGGTCTACCAGCGCTGGACCCAAGAGGACTGACGCGCCTCGTCGCCCGGCTTTTCTGCCGAGCCCTTCGAACTCGACCGGCCGCTCTCCCGTCGGTATCGGTCGGCGGTGAGATTTAGGTCGCAGCCGCCACGATTCGGCGTATGCGCGACGCTCCCGACCCGGCCGGACCGCCGACGGTCTGCGACGACTGCGGCGCGAGACACTCGTTTCGACGGCGGTTCGTCACCGGCGGCGGCTGGCGAACCGTCTACCGGTGTTCCGAGTGCGGTTCCCGCGCGTCGAGCGACGGCGACGGCGACGAGTGACCGAGTGGACCGCGGCGGGTCGGCGTCGCCGCCCGCGACGCTGCGGCGTCAGCAGTAGGTGTCGCGCATCGTCCGCGCGAACAGCCCTTCGCGGTCGAGCGCGATGGCGACGAGGACGAACTCCTCGTCGAGGGGGCGCAGGACGAACATCTCGCGGGGCGCGTCCGGCGCGTCGGTCTCGTCGTCGAGGCGGTCCAAAAGCGGGTCCACGGGGACGACGCCGTCGCCGAACTCGTCGAACAGGTCGCGCGCGCCGGGCTGTTTCGCGAAGACGTAGAGCACGGCGTTGGGGTCGCCGTCGGTCCCGTAGGTGACGCGCGACCCGATGGCCTCGCCGTCGCCGGTCGCCCGCCACGTCTCGCGGGCGGCCTCGAACAGCCCCGTCGCGGCCCCGACGAACCGGAACCGGGTTCGGTCGCGGACCGACAGTTCCTCGAACCGCGGGTCGCCGTCGTCCCAGCGCAGCGTGGCCTCGATTTCGTTGCCGGGTTCGAGCGCCGACACGCGCGCTTCGAGGTCGCCGTCGTAGCCCGTTCGCGGGACGTAGGTCGGAGAGTAGGCGTCGTCGGCGTCGGTCTCGACGGCCGGGTCGGTCCAGTCGACGCGCTCGTCGGGGAGTTCGAGCAAGAGGAGTTCGTCTCCGTCGCGCGGACTGCGATAGACCCGAAATCGGCCGGCCGTCGTGACCTCCATGTCCGCGGCTACTGGACGAACGGAAATACGCCTGCCGGTCGCCCGGCGACCGCGGGGGGTCGTCGTCGGTGGGTCGCCGCCGGAGGTCGCCGCCGGCGGGTCGTCGCCCGCGCACCTCGGCGCTCGCTCAGTCGTCGTCGCCGAAGGACGCGACCGCGCCGCGGAGACCGGCGTCGGTGTCGGAGCCCTGTTCCGTGACTCGCCACCCCGACAGCCCAATCGCCACGAGGATGAGCGGCGAGAGGAAGCCGAGGAAGTAGTAGGGCGCGTACTGGAGCGTCGGCACGCCGAGCACGTCGGCCATGTACGCGCCGCCGGTCCCCCAGGGGATGAGCGCGCTCGTGGTCGTCCCCGCGGACTCGATGGCCCGCGAGAGGTTCCGGCTTTCGAGGTCGAAGTCGTCGTAGAGGCCGCGGAAGCTCATGCCGGGGACGACGATGCTCATGTACTGGTCGGCCGCGATGGCGTTCATCGCAAGCGACGAAGCGGCCGTCCCGACCGTCAGCGAGGCGACCGAGGTGAGCACCCGCCGGAGGTGGTGTGCGAGGACGGCGATACAGCCGGTCCGTTCGAGAATCCCGCCGAGCGACAGCGACGCGAGGATGACCGTCATCGTCCACGCCGACCCGAGCAGGCCGTCGGAGGCGAGCAGCGAGTCGACCGTCTCGACGCCCGTCGAGGGCGCGGTGCCCGCGAAGGCGACGTTCCACGCGCCGACGAAGGTGTCGACCGAGACGGGGCCTTGGACGAACAGTTGGGTGAACGTCCCGGCGACCACGCCCGCGACGATAGACGGTAAGGCGGGATACCCCCGGAGCGCGAGGACGAACGTCACGACGAGCGGCGCGAACACCAGCGGGGTCACGGCGTACGACCCGGCGATGGCCGCCTGCATCTCCGCGACGCGCCCGGCCGGGATGCTCCCGCTCGCCGTGAGGCCGAGGGCGGCGTAGGCGACGAGCGAGATTGCCAGCGCGATGGCCGTCCCGACGCGCATCGTCCGGACGTGGGTCAGGAGTTCGGTGTTCGTGACGGCGGCCGCGAGGTTCGTCGTGTCGGAAAACGGCGACACCTTGTCGCCGGTGTACGCGCCCGTCAGAACCGCGCCGGCGGTCATCGCGTCGGGCATCCCCAGCCCCGAGCCGATGCCGATGAAGGCGACGCCCAGCGTCGCGGCGGTCGTCCACGACGAGCCGATGGCGAAGGTGACCACGGCCGAAAGCAGCGTCGCCACGGGGAGGAACACCGCCGGCGACAGGAAGTCGAGGCCGTAGTAGATGAGCGCGGGAATCGTCCCCGCGGCGGTCCACGTCGAGATGAGCATGTAGACGACGAGCAGGATGAGAAGCGCCGACAGTCCCATGTTGATGCCGTCGCGGATGCCCGCCGAGAGCCGGGTCCACGGCAGCCCCAGCCAGTAGCGACCCACCGCGCCGGTGAGGATGATGCCCCACAGAAGCGGCAACTGCGGGTCGAGCCCGAGCCAGATGACGCCGACGCTCAGGAAGACGAGCATCCCGACGACGGGGACGAGCGCCTGCGCGAGCGACGGCCGCTCAGCCTCCGGGATGTCGTCGTACGTCAGCGGTTCGAACGAGAGTGTTGCCATTACCGAAAGCGGGTATCGTCGTGGCGGGTTTGAATCTGACCCTTCGACTGTGACGGAAAATCGTTATCGTCGGTGGGTCGTCCGATTTCGCTGACGGGTCGGCGTGCGACTGCGAGCTACCGCGGGTGACTGCGCGCTACCGCGAGATGCCGTCGCCCTCCTCCGCGACGACGCGCTCGACGTCCTCGGGGGTGACGACGGCGATGTCGCCCTCGACGGTCCGCTTGAACGACGCCGTCGCCGAGGCCCACTCCAGCGACTCGGTCACGCTCCCGCCGTCGAGGTGCTTCGCGAGGAAACCGCCGACGAAGGCGTCGCCGGTGCCGATGGCGTCGTACGTCTCCGTTTCGTAGACGCCCTGTTCGGACACCGCGCCGTCGGACACCGCGAGCGACCCTTCCTCGCCGCGGGTGACGACGACGGTTTCGATGTCGTAGTCATCGGCGAGCCCGCGGGCGACCGACTCGGCGTCGCCGTCGCGCCCGAGGACGGTCGCCGCGTCGCGCTCGGCGGCGAAAAGCAGGTCGACCGAGTCGAGCAGGTCGCGGTAGACTTCGGCCGCCTCGTCGGGCGACCAGAGTTTCGTCCGGTAGTTCAGGTCGAAGGCGGTCGTCGTCCCGGCGTTCTGGGCCTCGTCGAGCACGTCGGCGGTGGTCTCGGAGAGCGTCTCGGAGAGCGCGGGCGTGATGCCGCTCGTGAAACACACCTCGGCGTCGCGGACGGCGTCGAGGTCGAACTCGCCCGTCTCCAGCGTCGTCACGGCCGCGTCGGCGCGGTCGTAGACGACGTTCGTCGGGCGCGGTGACGCCCCGTGTTCGAGGTAGTAGACGCCCTGTCGGGCGTCCGCGTCGTCGGTCCAGACGACGCCGTCGGTGTCGACGCTGTGGCTCCGGAGTTCGCTGACGATTCGCCGGCCGAGCGGCGAGTCCGGGAGCTTCGAGAACCACGCGGCGTCCCGGCCGAGTCGGGCGGCGGCGACGGCGACGTTCGACTCCGCGCCGCCCGCCTGCACTTCGAGTTCGCGGGCGGTTTCGAGTCGCTCGCCACGCGGCGGCGACAGCCGAAGCATCGTCTCGCCGAAGGTCACGAGTGCTGTCATGGACGGCCGTTCGCAGGCGCGATATAAACGTCCGGCGTTGCCGACGAGGTTCGCGCCCGCGGTTGATTCGGTCGCCCTTCCGGCCGGCTCACGCGGCCGTCAGCCGCCGGACGAGATAGATGAACGCGATGGGGATGCTCAAGAACGGAACCGCAATCAGGTAGTAGACGGGCGAGGGAACCCAGTCGCTCTCGCGGGCGAGGTCCAGTCGGTCGGCGTGCAGCGCTAGCGGGCCGACGACCACGGCGGCCACGGTCCCGTAGAGCCGAATCGCCTGTCCGGCCGCGTCGGCCCACGGGGGGACGCTCGGCCCCGTCGCCGCGGTGAAGAGATACGAGACGACGAGCACCAGCGGCCCGAAGCAGACGCCCAGAACGACCAGCGGGTTCATCGCCTCCACCGTCTCGGTGCCCGGACTTGAATCCTCGCCGCGGCTATCGGTTCCAAGAATCGGGATCGGTGGCGAGACCAGCGTCACGAGACGGCCGACCCGACTCGACCCGCCCCAACGCGACCCGCTCGGACTACTCCTCGCGTCGCCGCCCGCCGTGGCCGGGGTAGTCGCGCTCGAAGCGCGAGGCGATTTCGTCGCGGTCGAACTCGACGATGACCGGGCGGCCGTGGGGGCAGGCGTAGGGGTTCTCGCAGTCGTCGAGCGCCGCGAGCAGGTCGAGCACGGAGCCCTCCCGCAGCGACGTGTTGCCCGTAATCGAGGGGTAACACGCGAGGTCCGACAGCAGTTCGTCGGCGACGGCGTCGACGGTCTTCCGGCCGCCGTCGACCTCCTCGCGGACGAACGCCGTCAGCGCGTCGCGGAGCAGTTCGGGGTCGAGCGCGGCGTCGAACACCGCCGGGACGGTGCGCACCGAGACGGTCCGCTCGCCGGTCCGCCCGGCGTGGAAGCCCACCTGCGCCAGCGCCTCGCGGTACTCCTCGAACAGCGCCGCCTCCCGCGCGGTGAGTTCGAGGTCGACCGGCTCGGCCAGCGCCTGCGTCGGCGTGTCGCCTTCGACCTCGCCTCTCAGGCGCTCGTAGTTCACGCGCTCGTCGGCGGCGTGCTGGTCGACGAGCACCAGTCCCTCGTCGGTCTCGGCGACGATGTAGGTGTCCGAGAGTTGGCCGATGATTCGCATCGACGGCAGCGAGTCGAACTCGGGTGAGAGGTCCGCCTCCTCGCCGGAGAGGTCGCGCTGGGTCGTCGGCGCGGCGATGCGCGAGGGAGGGCTTCGGGGCGCGTTGTCGTCCGCCCCCGAGTCGACCGACGACGCCTCGTCCGGTGTCGACCTCGATTCGCTCCCGTCGTCGGTCGAAAGCGACGACTGCTCGGTCGTCTCCGGCCCCGGCGCGAGGTCGTACTCGCGGGGCGGCGTCGGCGGCGCGGACGACGGCACCGAGGTCGGGCCGGACGACTCCGTAGTCTCGGCGGACGCACCGGAGTCGTCGCCGGCAGCGGGGTCGCCGGACCCGGCGCCCGAGTTTCGTTCAGTTGCAGGTGTGGTGTCCGTGTCGGCGTCGTCGGTCGCGGTCGAGTCCGCCCGAGCGCCCGATTCGCGGGCCTCCCGCGCCGACTGCACGTCCCGCGCGGACGGGGGGTCCGCGTCGTCGTCTGTTTCGCCGTCCGGCTCCGATTCCCGGACTTCGTGGGGGTCCAGTTGGGTCGCGTCGTCGCCCGACGAGCCGGGTTCGATGGCCGCTTCGTCGGCTTTCGACCGGCCTCGCGGGGCCGACGACCGGACGAGGCCGTGGCTTAACAGGGCGTCTTCGACCGCTTCGGTCACCTCGCGTTTGACGCCGGCCTCGTCGTCCCAGCGGACCTCCATCTTCCGCGGGTGGACGTTCACGTCCACGGCGTCGGGCGCGACCTCGACGAACAGCACCGCGAAGGGGTAGCGGTCCGCGTCGAGTTGGCCGCCGTAGGCGTCGAGGACGGCCTCGCGGAGCACGCGGTCGGTGACGTAGCGGTCGTTGACGAACGTCGAGAGGTAGTCGCGGGTGCTCCGGGTCGTCTCGGGGTGGCTCACGAGCCCCGAGACGGAGACGCCGGGGGCGTCGTGGTCCACGGGGACCATCGACTCCGCGACCTCGCGGCCGTACACCGAGAGCACGGTCGACTGGAGGTCGCCGCGGCCCTCGGTGGCGAACACCTCGCGGTCGTCGTGTTCGAGCGAGACGGCCACGTCCGGGTTGGCGAGGGCGTAGTGCGTGACGACCGCGTTGACGTGGTCGAACTCGGTCGCCGTCGTCTTGAGGAACTTCCGGCGGGCGGGCGTGTTGTAAAACAGGTCGTCGACCTCGACGACCGTCCCCTTGGGACAGCCGGCGGGTCGAATCGACTCGACCTCGCCGCCCTCGTACTGCAACTCGGTGCCCACGTCGCCGCCGCGGGGCTTCGACCGGATGGTCAGCCGCGACACCGCGCCGATGGTGTGGAGCGCCTCGCCGCGGAAGCCGAGGGTGCCGACGCCGGCTTCGAGGTCCTCGATGTCACCGATTTTGCTCGTCGTGTGCTCGCGGACGGCGAGTTCGAGGTCTTCCTCGCTCATGCCGACGCCGTCGTCGCGGATGCGGACGCCCTCAACCCCACCGGCGTCGACGGCCACGGAGATGCGCGTCGCGTCCGCGTCGAGGCTGTTTTCGAACAGCTCTTTGACGACCGAGGCCGGTCGCTCGACCACCTCGCCGGCGGCGATGCGCTGGACGGTCTTCTCGTCGAGCTGTTTGATGTCGCTCATTCGCCGTCACCGCCGTCGAGTTTCGACTGCCACGCCTGCACCTTCGCCATCAGGTCCAGCGGCGACGTGTCGTTCACGTCGGTCGATTGCAGTTCGTCGAGGACGGCTTCCGTCTCCGGGTCCAGCGCGGCCTCGGCCTCGGAGTCGGACCCGGTCCCGGCGCGGTCCGCTTCAGCACTCCCTTCGACGGCCGCGGCCGCGTCCACCGAGCCGTTGCCGGCCGCACCCGTTCCAGTCGCGCCGTTCGCGGGCGCGCCGGAGCCAGCCGAATCGTCGCCGTCGCCGCCAGAGTCGCCGGCTTCGGCAACCTTCATCTGGCCGCTCCCCACGTCGAAGACGGCCTGCACGGGCTCCGAGGTGCCGGAGCCCTTCGCCTCGATTGCCTTCTCCTCGCGGAGTCGGTCCAGCACGTCGCCGGCGCGGTCGACCACCGGGCGCGGAACCCCCGCCAAATCTGCGACGTGAATCCCGTAGCTCCGGTCGGTCGGGCCGTCGACGACGGTTCTGAGGAACGTCACGTCGCCGTCGCGCTCGTCGGCCGCGACGTGGACGTTGGCGACGCGGTCGAGGTGGTCCGCGAGGCTCGTCAGTTCGTGGTAGTGCGTGGCGAACAGCGTCTTCGCGCGCACCTCGTTGTGGAGGTACTCGGTGGCCGCCCACGCGATGGAGATGCCGTCGTAGGTCGCGGTTCCGCGGCCCACCTCGTCGAGGATGACGAGCGAGTCCTCGGTGGCCGAGTGGAGGATGTTCGAGAGCTCTTGCATCTCGACCATGAACGTCGAGCGGCCCTGCGCGAGTTCGTCCAGCGCGCCGACGCGGGTGTAGATGCCGTCGACGACGCCGACGGTCGCGGAGCGAGCGGGCACGAAACTGCCGACCTGCGCGAGGAGCGTGATGAGCGCCGCCTGCCGCATGTACGTCGATTTGCCGGACATGTTCGGTCCGGTGACGATGAGGAAGCCGCGCTCGTCGTCCATGCGGAGGTCGTTCGGGACGAAGTCGGTCGTCGTCTCCACGACCGGGTGGCGACCGGCCTCGATGTCGAGCGCTCCGGCCTCGGTGAGTTCGGGGCGCGTCCACCCGTTGCCGGCGGCGTGGGTGGCGAGCGACGCCAGCGCGTCCACCTCGGCGATGGTCCGGCCCACGTCTTGGAGGAGTTCGGCGTGCCGGGCCACGCGCTCGCGGAGGTCCTCGAACAGTTCGTATTCGAGGTCGCCGCGGGCCTCTTCGAGCCGGAGAATCTCGCGTTCTTTCTCCTCTAACTCCTCGGTGACGAAGCGTTTGGAGTTCTTGAGCGTCTTTATCTGCCGGTAGTGGTCCGGCACTTGGTCCGCGACCGACTTGCCGACCTGGATGTAGTAGCCGTCGGTCTTGTTGCGGTCGACGGTGACGTGCGAGAGGCCGTGGTCCCGCTTTTCGCGGTCAGCGAGCGTGTCGAGCCACGACTTTGCCGACTCGTGGCGCTCGATGAGGTCGTCGAGTTCGTCGTCGTAGCCCGTCTGGAACAGGCCGCCTTGCGTGACCGTCTTCGGCGGGTCCTCGGCGAGCGCGTCGGCGAGGTCCGTCCGGAGGTCGGCCGCGGCGTCTCGGTCGGGCCGCGAGACGACTTCCGCGAGCGGGGAGTCCGCGAGTTCGGTCCCCTCGATGGCGTCGGCGAGGGCGGGAAGCACCGAGAGCGTGTCGCGGACCGAAAGCAGCTCTGACGCGCCGGCGCTCCCGGACGCCGACCGGGAGGCGAGGCGTTCGAGGTCGTACGCCCCGTCGAGCACCTCGCGGACGCGCTCGCGGGCGAGGGCGGCCGACGCGAGCGACTCCACGGCGTCGTGTCGGCGGGCGAGTTCGTCGCGGTCGCGTCGCGGTCGAGTCAGCCACTCGCGGAGGAGGCGGCCGCCGGGCGAGGTGACGGTGTGGTCTATCGTGTCGAACAGCGACCCCGAGCGGTCGCCGTGCATCGTCTCCGTGAGTTCGAGATTGCGCTGGGTGGTCGCGTCGAGTTCGAGCAGGTCCGACGGGTGGTAGACTTGGAGGCGCGTCATCGACCGGAGGACGCCCGCGCCCGTCTCCTCGACGTAGGCGAGGACGCCGCCGGCGGCGCGGGTCGCGAGGTCGGAGTCGAGGCCGACGCTATCGACCGTTGACGCGCCGAACTGCTCGCGGACGGCGTGGCGGGCGCGACCCGGCGCGAACGCCTCGGTGGCGAAAAGCGAGAAGGAGGCGTCGGTGGCCTCGCGCAGCCGCGAGAGCGTCTCGTCGTCGCTCCGCAGTTCCGGGCCGGGGAGGACCTCGACGGGGGCGAAGCGGTAGAGTTCGGCCGCGGCGTCGTCGACGGTCGCGGCCTCGGTGACGAGGAACTGGCCGGTCGTGATGTCGGAGAACGCGAGGCCGACACCGTCGCCGTCGGTCACGACGGCCGCGAGGAACTGCGCGTCGGCGCGGGAGGTTTCGAGGAGCGTGCCCGGCGTGACGACGCGCTTTACCTCCCGGCGGAGGTCGCCGGACTCGGTTTCGTACTGGTCGGCGACGGCGACCCGGTAGCCGCGCTCGACGAGCGCCTTGAGGTAGGGCGTCAGGTCGTTCAGCGGCACGCCCGCCATCGGGTACGACGACCCGTGCGAGGACTTCTGGGAGACTTTGAGGTCGAGTTCGCGGCCGACCGTCTCGGCGTCGTCGGCGAAGAACTCGTAGAAGTCGCCGCACTGCATGGCGAGCAGGTCGGCGTCGGTCTCCTCTTTCAACGAGAGGAACTGTCCGACGATTCCCTGAGTAGTCATGTCCGCACGTGGGCGGGCCGGCGGATAAAACGCTACGATGCCCCGGCCGACGGGGTCGCCGCCGCCTCGACTCGCGGCGGCCCGACGCGGCGACGCCTCGATGTGGCGTGTGATACCACGTTCCTACTTCGCGTCTAATGTTGGACGATTCTTCCAAAAATACAGCGTCTGATAATCGGCGGCCCAAAATTATATACGGGAGTTGTCTCGGGAAATCTGTGACAGTCAGGTACGATAGACGAACGTTTCTCCGCACGGCCGCCGGCGCGGTGGGGCTCGGCTCGCTGTCCGGGTGCGTGGGAACGTTCGGAACGGAGTCCGGGGAGCCCGTTCGATTCGGGGCGATGTTGCCCGTCAGCGGGTCGCTGGAGCAGGTGGGAACGCACGGCAAGCGCGCCGCCGAGCAGGCGGTCGAGGACATCAACGGGGCGGGCGGCGTGCTCGGCCGGCCGGTCGAACTGACCACCGTGGACACGGAGGGGTCCGCGTCGGTCGCGACCGACGGCTACGCCTCGCTGGCCGACGCGGGCGTCGTCGGCTTCGTCGGCGGCCTCGTCAGCGACGTGTCGCTCGCGCTCGCTCCGAAGGCGGCCGACGACGCCGTCATGGAGATGTCCCCGGCGAGCACGAACCCGCGGCTCTCGGACGCCGGGCGGGCCGACGGCCGGAAGTTCTTCGGCCGGACCGTCCCGAGCGACAGCCTCCAGGCGACCGCGATGGCGAAGATTCTCGACGCGCCGCAGTACGCCGACGCCGACCGGGTCGCCCTCCTCACCGTCGACGGGGCCTTCGGCTCCGACCTCGGCACCGCGCTCGGCGACCAACTCGACGCGGAAGTCGTCACCGAGGTCAGCTACGACCCGAGCGCGGAGGCCTTCGGCGGCGTCATAGACGAGGTGTTCGCTGACTCGCCCGACGCGGTCGGCTTCGTCAGCGTCCCCGGACAGGAACGGGGCGTCCTCGACGCCTACGGCGCGTCCGACCACGAGGCCCCGTGGGTCTTCTCGGCGGGCCTGTTCGACGGCGAGATTCCGCCCTACTACGAGGGGTTTTACAGCGCCTCGCTGTCGTCGGTTCGGACCGACGGCTACTTCCATCTCACCCAGCGGCTCTCCGACATCGCGCCGCTCCAGCCCTACGCGGCGAACGCCTACGACGCCCTGTTCCTCATGGCGACGGCGGCGGAGTACGCCGGTGAGGCGTCGGGTCCGGCCATCGCCGACGCTCTCCAGACCGTCTCGGGCGGGACCGGCCACACCGTCTCCGTCGGCGAGTTCGACCGGGTTCGGACCCTCGTCGACGCCGGCCGCGAACTGAACTATCAGGGCGCGTCGAGCGGGGTCGACCTCACGGAGGCGCTCGAACCGCTGAGTTCGTACCTCGTCGAGCGCGTCCGCAACGGCTCGGTCGAGCAGGTCGAACTCCTCCAGCGCCAGTTCTTCGAGTCCGGAGGCGGACGATGAATCCGTTTTCGCGGCTGACGAGCCTGCTCGAACGGGCGCTTCCGAACGTGATTCGCCGGCGCTACGCGGCGAAGTTCGGCGTCGTGCTCCTCCTCATCGCGGTCGTCATGGGCGGCGCGGGCGCGTACATCCACTTCGACACGAAGTCGGTCGTCGAGTCGCAGACCGAATCGCAGATTCGCGGCGCGGCGGCGACGGGGGCCAAGTCGGTCTCCGACTGGGTGACCTCGAAGGAGTCGACCGTCTCGTTCCTCGCTGAATCGCTCGCCGACCAGCCGGCGGGCACCTCGGCGGCCGACCACCAGCGGTGGCTCGAAGGGAAGCTCATCCAGCTCTCCGGCGACGTTCGCTCGCTCCACTACGTCGACGCCGACACCGGCGCGGTCGTCGCCAGCACGACCGACAGCGCGACCGGGCAGTCGCTCGACTCGCTGTCCGCGCCGTGGACCGACGACGCCTCGGCGCTGGCGTCGAGCCGGTCCGTGACCGTCTCCGCGCCCTACGAATCCGGCGGCGAGCCGGTCGTCGCGTTCGTCGCGCCCGTCTCCGGAGCCAACGGCGCGGTCGTCCTGACGGCGTCGCTCGAAGCCGGCTCCCACCAGTTCGAGTCGCCCTACGCGACCGGTGACACCAAGGTCGTCACCGAGTCCGGGACCATCCTGTTCGACAACCGCAAGGCGTCCATCCTCGACGAGTACGCGGCCGCCGACGGCTCGTCAATCGAGGCCATCGACGCCGCGATGTCGGGGCAGACCGGCTACGAGGTCGTCTCCGCCCGCACGGGCATGGAGCCCGGCGAGTACGCGATGGCGTACGCGCCCATCACCGGCACCGACTGGGTGGTCACCTACCACGTCCCGGCCGAGCGGGCGTTCGCGCTCCAGTCGCACGTGACGACGAACGTGATGTTCCTCGTCGCGTTCGCCGTCGGCGCGCTGTTCCTCGTCGGGGCGACCATCGGTCGCGGCACCGCGCGGTCCCTCTCGGTCGTCGCCCGCAACGCAGACGACATCGCCAACGGCGAGGTCGACGGCGACCTCCCGAACACCGCCCGCATCGACGAGATGGGCCGGCTGTACGACTCCTTCGAGTCGATGCAGGCGTACCTGACGACCGTCGCCGGGCAGGCCGAGGCGCTCGCGGACAAGCGCTTCGACGACCCCGTCCTCGACGAGGACATTCCGGGGTCGTTCGGCGAGTCGATGGGACAGACGCACACGGAACTCGAAGCCCTCATCACCGAACTCGAAGCGACGGCCGCCGAGTTCAGCGAGACGATGGCGGACGCCGCCGACGGCGACCTCACGCGCCGGATGTCCGAGGACGCCGACAACGACGCGATGAACGAGATGGCGCGGTCGTTCAACGACATGGCCGACGAACTCGAAGCGACCGTCGCGGAGGTCGTCGGGTTCGCCGAGACCGTCGCCGCGGCCAGCCAGGAAGTCACCGCGAGTTCTCAGGAGATAGAGCGCGCGAGCCGGCAGGTCAGCGAGTCCACGCAGGTCATGGCCGAGGGCGCGCACGAACAGCGCGAGAACCTCCGGCAGACGACGAGCGAGACGAGCAACCTCTCTGCGACCATCGAGGAGGTCGCCTCCTCGGCGAGCGAACTCGAACGCACGGCTCAACACACCCTCGAAGCGAGCGAGGACGGCCACGAGGCGGCCGCCAACGCCATCGACACCATCGAGACCGTCGAAACCCAGACCAGCCGGACGGTCGACCGCATCGAGGACCTCGAAGGCGACATGGCCGAAATCGGTGACATCGTCGAACTCATCACCGACATCGCCGAACAGACGAACATCCTCGCGCTCAACGCGAACATCGAGGCCGCCCGCGCGGGCGAGGCCGGCGAGGGCTTCTCCGTCGTCGCCAACGAGGTCAAGGAGCTCGCCGGCGAGACTAAGTCCTCCGCCGAGGAAATCGAGGCGACCATCGAGGAGGTCCAAGCGAAGTCCGCGGCGTCCGTCTCCGAGATGCGCGAGACGCGTGACGCCGTCGATTCCGGCGTCGACGCGGTCCAGACCGCCCGCGACTCGCTCGACACCATCGTCGAGAACGTCCGCGAGACGACCGACGGCGTCGACGAAATCAGCCGGACCACCGACGAGCAGGCCGCCTCGACCGAGGAGGTCGCGTCGATGATGGACCGCGTCTCGGATATCAGTGACGAGACCGCCGAGCGAGCCGAATCGGTCGCGGCCGCGGCCGAGGAACAGACCGCCTCGCTCAGCGAGGTTTCCGACGGCGCGGACCGCCTCGCCACACAGTCCGAGCGGCTGATGTCGCTCGTCTCCGAGTTCACCGTCGACCACGACGCCGCGGACCGCGACGGTGCGCGCACCGGCGCTGACACCACTCCGTCCGCCGAACTCGACGCGCCGACGACCGACGGCGGCTTCGACGGCGACGGACCCGATGACGATGGCATCGACGACGACGGCCCCGACCGCTCTGCCGACGACCGTTCCGACCGACTCGACTGACGCCGCGACCCGCCGCCGAAGCGCGGCCTCGCGGCCGTCCGAACCGTCGGTTCCCGATTCGGCCCTCCCGCGCGACCACCGTTTTTCTCGACTGTTTCGCGTCCCGCAGCCGGTTGTCGGCTGTGACCGTTTTCGTACCACCTCAGTCTCACAGTTGATAATCCGGAGCGTAGCGTTATACCGGCAATCTGCGTGGGGGGAGACATATGGACCTGCTTTCGCGACTCGCGGCGCTGGTCCCGGGGGTCGGGGCTCGGACGCGGACCGACGGCGGCGCACAGGCTGACGAACGAGGGACGGTCGCGGCGGCGGCCGAGCAGTTGCACGCCGGTGCCCTGCTCGACGGCGTGGGGACGCCGGTGTTCGTCCTCGACGCCGACGGGCGGGTCATCGCGTGGAACGACCCGATTACGACGCTCACGGGCGTTCCCGCGGCGGAGGCGCTCGGGTCGGAGCACGTGAGCGAACTGTTCTACCCGGACGGCCGGCGGGCGAAGACGCTCGCCGACAAGGTGCTCGACGACCCGCGGAGCGCCAACGTGGTCAACGGCCTCGACGTGGTCGACGAGGCCAGTCGGCTCTACCGCGACACCAGCACGATGACGGACCGACACGGCGCGGAGCGCCACATCGCCTTCACCGCCCAACCGCTGTTCGAGGGCGACGAACTGGTCGGCGTCGTCGAGGCGGTCCACGACCGGACCGACGCGGTGGAGAAACAGCGGGCGTCCGAGGCGCTCGTCGAGGAGGTCTCGACCACCATCGGGAGCCTCACCGCCGGCGACCTCTCGGCCCGGGCGTCGTTCACGGACGACCGCGGCGTCCTCGAAGACGAGACGCTGGCGGTCGTCTCGGACCTCAACGAGATGGCGACCCGGTTCGACCGCCTCGCCAGCGAGGTCGACGCCACGACCGCCGACCTCGGCGGGGCGATTCAGCGGGCCGCGACCGCCGCGACCGACATCGAATCGCAGGTCACGGAGCAGGCGGACCTCCTGTCGACGGGCGCAGAGGAGATGCAGGAGCTTTCGGCCAGCATGGAGGAGATAGCGGCCACCTCTGACGAGGTCGCGTCGGCGGCGAATCAGGCCCGCGTGGCCGCCGAAAACGGCCACGAGGCCGGCCAGAGCATCCGGTCCGCGACCGACCAGGTCATCGACATCTCCGACGAACTGCTCGACAGCGTGACCGAACTCCAACAGCGCATGGTCGTCATTGAGGAGGTCGTCGAGGTCATCGCGGAGGTCGCAGACCGGACGAACCTGCTCGCGCTCAACGCGAACATCGAGGCCGCCCGCGCGGGCGAGGCCGGCGAGGGCTTCTCCGTCGTCGCCGACGAGGTCAAACAGCTCGCGAACCAGACCCACGAGCACACCGAAGAAATCGCGGACAGCATCACCGAGATTCAGGAACAGGCCGACGAGACGGTGCTGGCCTCCGAGCAGTCGCACGAGCAGATTCAGGTCGCCTCCGGCGAAATCGAGGACGTGCTCGCCTCGCTCTCCGAAATCGCCGACGCCGCGGATTCCGCGGCCAACGGCATCACCGAGGTCGCTCGCGCGACCGACTCGCAGGCGACGAACATCGAGGAGGTCACGAGTACGATTCAGATGGCCCAAGAGCACGCGACCGCCGCCGAGGCGTCGACGACCGACATCACCGACGCGACGGCCGACCAGACGGTCGCCCTCGACGCGCTCGCTGACCGGGTGGACGCCCTCGTCGGCGGCGACGCGACGGCGGTCGAGGAACTGGACGCGATGGACTTCGACGACGCGGCCGGCAGCGCGGACGCCGACGCGGATGCCGACTCGGTTCGCGCGGCGACCGACGGCGGGTCGGACGACGAGTTCGGCGGGTTCCAGTTCGACCGGTAGCGCGCCTCCTTCCGAGACGGTGGCGCTGTTGGAAACCCCACCTACTGACAGTTTGTTGAGGCCGTGCTGACTTGATGGAAATTCTGCTATCCCTGCGGAGCGTGAATCAAGCATGGGACGCAAGAGACCGAGCTGTATTCCGTGCCCCAGAGCACGTGGTGCTGACTGGTCCGAGTGCGAAAGAAGCCGAGTTATGGGCGTCACAGCCCGGATGCCGCCGGGAGCGGCATCCGGGAAAGCCCGCATAGGTGAAGTTCTGATTCACGCACCGCCGTCCTATCCCGGAGGAACAAGCAATGTACCTCGGAATCGACTTACACAAACGGTACGCACAGGTGGCAGTAATCGACAGCGAAGGCCAGATTGTCGAAGAGGTTCGCGTCACAAACGCGAACCTCGACGATCTCGCTCGACGCTACGCTGGCTCTCGTGCGGTCATCGAGGCGACCAGCAATTACTACCACGTCTACGATACGCTCGCGGAGTACTTGGACGTAACCGTCGCTCATCCAAGTAAACTGACGCTCATCGCTCACTCCGACAAGAAAACCGACCGCGTCGACGCCAAAGAACTCGCGCGGTTGCTTCGACTCAACTCCGTTCCGCAGAGTTACGTTCCCACCGACGAGATCAGGCAAGCCCGCGCACTCGTGCGCGGGCGACAGACATTGGTCGAAGATCGCACCAAGTTCGCCAACAAGATCCACGGCTTGCTCGCTGACAACGGTATCACCCGCGAGGTGAAGCCACTGAGCGTGAAGGGATGAGAGTTCCTCCGGGAACTCTCGCTCCCGTCCCCGTGGGACGCGTTGTTGGAGTCGTACCTCGACGTGGTTGAGACCCTGACCGAGCAGATGACACAGCTGGAAGCTGCGATTGAGGAGCGCGCTGGGTCTCTACCCGAGACCCAGCTGCTCATGACGATTCCTGGTGTCAGTTACTACTCCGCGTTGCTGATCTACGCAGAACTTGGAGAAGTTGATCGGTTCGACAGCCACAAGGAGGTCGTGAGTTACATGGGGCTGACCCCGACGATCCGCGAGTCCGGCGACTCGCGGATCGAGGGTGGTATCTCGAAACGTGGTTCAGGACGGGTGCGGTGGATTTTGGTTCAGAGTGCGTACTCAGCAGTGTACACGTGTAAAGACGAGTATCTGAGCCGGTTCTTCCACCGGTTGAACCGTCGGATGACCCCGAAAAAAGCAATCGTTGCGACGGCGCGAAAACTGCTCGTCTCGATGTACTACATGCTCGTCCGGGAGGAAATCTACGATCCACCGGGGGTGAGCGCCTGAGGAAGGGAGTCTGAGGAACGCCGGACTGGCGTTCCTCAGTGGCCGGATGGAACCAGCGTGAGCGACAGCTATCGCGGAACTCGTACCGACCGCCTATCGGTTGTGGAGGTCTCAATCACCACGTTGTCCAGTGGTTTTTCACCGTTGAAGAACGAGAGACACGAGATCGTGCGAACAACTTTATCGCTAGCGGTGGTTAGTTGAGCCAGCAGAATCTCCATCAAGTCAGCACGCCACTTCTGTCAGATTCCGAGGAACGCAACGGAGCCGAGACGCGCTCTCCTCAGTCGAGGCTGATTGCGCAGCTCTCGACGTAGTCGATGTCCTCGATGGAGTCGACCCCGCCCTCGCCGCAGACGGGGCAGTCCGGGTTCGTCCGATACGGGACCGTCTCGAACGTCATGTCCATTGCGTCGTAAAACAGGAGTCGCCCGTCGAGCGCCTCGCCCTCATCCAGCAGGAGTTTCATCGCCTCCGTCGCCTGAATACAGCCGACCGTGCCGGGGAGGACGCCGAGGACGCCGGTCGTCGCGCAGTCGGGGACCGTCCCCGGCTCGGGCGCTTCGGGGAACAGACATCGATAGCAGGGTCCGTCGGGGACGAGCGTCGTCGCCTGTCCCTCGAACTTGTATATCGCGCCGTGGACCAGCGGGATTCCCTCGAAGCGACAGACGTCGTTGAGGAGATAGCGCGTCGGGAAGTTGTCCGAGGCGTCGACCACCACGTCCGAACCCGCGACGACCTCGTGGACGTTCGATTTGTCCACGCGGGCTTCGACCGGTTCGACCGACACGTCGGGGTTGAGCCCGCGGACGAACGCGGCGGCGCTCTCGGCCTTCGGCGTCCCCACGTCGTCGTCGCAGTGGACGACCTGCCGCTGGAGGTTGCTCCGCTCGACCACGTCGTCGTCGACCACGACGAGTTCGCCGACGCCGACCGCCGCGAGGTACTGGATGGCCGGCGCGCCCAACCCGCCCGCGCCGACGACGACGACCCGCGACGAGAGCAGTCGCCCTTGGCCCTCCGGGCCGACCTCGTCCATGATGATGTGCCGCGAGTAGCGGTCCAACTGGGTGGCGTCGAGTGAGAGCGTCATATCCCGAGGTTGGCGTCGCCCCCGAATAAAGCCGCGGCACGGGCGCGCCCCTCCCTCCGACCCCCGAACCACCGCCGCTGGCGACGACATCGCCGGAAGCGACGCGCCTTTGCCGCTCCGCCCGTTCACGTGGGGTATGGTCGCCGAGACGACGCCCGACGAACTACGCGAGAAACTGGCCGACGACGACGAGCTCGCCGTCGTCGATATCCGAGACCCCTCGTCGTACACGTCCGGCCACATCCCCGGGTCGGAGAACCTCCCGGCTGCGACGCTCGGCCCCGAGGTGTTCGACCGCGAGTGGCCCGCCGAGGTGGTCGTCTCGTGTTACGTCGGCAAGAGTTCGAAACAGGTCGCCTCGGTGCTGGACAGCAACGTCGACGCCGACGTGTCCAGCCTCCGCGGCGGCTTCGACGCGTGGGACGGCGCGGTCGAAGACGGCACCGAGAGCGAGGGCGAAGCGGACCTCGGTCCCACGTCGCCGTTCTGAGTCACTTCTGCGGACGCTTTTCGACACCCGCGAGCCACGCGGACTCACTTGCCGGGAACCGTGACGGGCGACCCGCACCGCCGGTTTCAGTTTCGAAGATAGAAGACGAAGACCGCGAGGCCGCCGAGCACCGGCAGGAGGACGAACGCGACGAAGAACCCGACGGCCCACATGTCCGCCGTGTCCATCGCGCGGCGCTTCGCGTCGCGGTATATCCACACCGCACCGAGGACCGCGGCGGCAACGAGTATCGGTCCGCTGAGTTCGATACTGACCATAGGTCGATTCGATGGTCCGGCCCCGTCCCGATAAGCGTGGGGGCCTCGGGACGGAGCTACGGCTCGGCGGTCGATAAAGAGAGAAATCGGCGCGGTGCGCGGGGCGTTACTTGCCGCGGCCGTTGCCGGCGCGGATGGAGGGACGGTTGTGTTCCGTGCCCTTACCGCGGTTCTGGAGACCGCGGTTCTTCTTGCCCGCGTTGGTGAGACCGCGGAAGGCGCGGCCCTCGTGGGTGTCGTCGCAGATCCAGTTGAGGTCGTCGTCGTTCTGGATGGCCGGGTGCTCGGGGTCGACGAGGATGACTTCCTGCCACTTCTGGGAGCCGTCCTGTCCGACGCCGTAGGAGTTCAGCACGCGCAGGTTGGGGTGCTTGCGGGAGGCGCGCTCCTCCGCGATGCGCGGGATGGACTTCCGGCGGCCGATGCGGTTGACGCCCTGGCGCTTCGTGCGGCGGCCGGCCTTGTGGCGCTGTTTGCGCGCGCCGCCCTTGCGGACGGAGACGCGGACCACGATGATGCCCTGCTTGGCCTTGTAGCCGAGCTCACGGGCCTTGTCGAGGCGGGTGGGGCGCTCGATGCGCTCGATAGCGCCCTGGTTGCGCCACTCCTGTTTTCGCTGCCACTGGAGTTCGGCCAGCTTGCCTTCCTTCGGGGTCTTCCACGCTTCCTTGATGTGGGAATAGAAGCTTCGTGCCATTGTGTATCACCGCGGGCGCTTGCGATTCAGTCCGTCGGGGAACTCCCCTGAGACCACATTTCGTCCCGTGCGTGACGGGTGCCCTCTGGCGTGCCCGCGTTGCCAGCGAGTTGGCGGAACTACCAACAGGGGAGGGTTAAGGACTTCGGATTCTCACGGCGCGCGTGCCACCGACTCACGTGGTGAGGCGGCCGAAAAGGACGGTATCGAGGGTGCGCTCGATGCGGCTCAGCCTTCCATCCCGCCGAACGACAGGCCACCTTCGATGTAGCGCTGTGCGAACAGGTAGATGAGCATAATCGGCGCGGCGAACGTGAGTGCGAACGCCGAGAACCGGGCCCACGGGATGGAGTACCGGCCGACGAGCGAGTACAGCCCGACGGGCAGGGTGTAGTTGTCCGTCGAGAGCAGCGTTTGGGCGACGACGAACTCGGTCCACCCCGTGAGGAAGGTGAAGATGAACACCGTCGCCAGCCCCGCCTTCGACAGCGGCAGGATGATCTCCGTGACGATTTTCCACGACGGCGCGCCGTCAATCATCGCGGCCTCCTCGTAGGAGACGGGAATCCCGTCCATGTACGTCTTCAGGAGCCACGTGTTGAACGGGACCGCGGTGGCGGCGTAGTACGCCGACAGCGCGAGCTTGCTGTCGTTGAACCCGAACTGGACGAACAGGGCGTACAGCGCGATGAGGAGCGCGACGCCCAGCCCGCCGCCGATTTGGGTGAACAGCACGTAGCCGTACAGCACCTTCGAGCGCCCGATGAACTGCCGGCGCGACAGCGCGTACGCGCTGGGGACGATGAGACACATCGCGAGCAGCACCGTCGGAATCGCCACGGTGAGGCTGTTCGCGAAGAACCGCTTGAACTCGGAGGTCTCCGTGACCCCGTACTGCGACACGTCGAGGAACGTCAGTTCGGGCGTCTGCAAGAACACCTCGTAGCCGCCGAGGCCGAGGCTGATGCGGTAGCTCGGGACGATGAGGTCGCCGATGACCCACAGGAACGGCTCGATGGTCGGGTCGGCCGGCCACAGGCGAATCCCGCTCGACGAGTACAGCGACGCGCCGGTGCCCGAGAAGGCCCCGACGGCGACCCAGTACAGCGGGAACAACAGGAGCGCGACGACGACCGCGGCACCGAGGGTGATGCCGGCGGTCTTCAGCACCGTCGCGGGGCTGACGCGCCCCTCGCGGATGCCTTCGAGGGTGTACTTGGCGTCCTTAACCGACTCGACGGGAGCCATCGCGGCGGTCCGCGCGTCGGCGGCGAGTTCGGCCGCGATGTCGGAGATGACGCTCATGCGTCGTCCACCCCGTCGGCGAGCTGTCCTTTCTTGACGTTTAGCATCATGAAGACGCCGATGACGGCCACGGCGACCAGCATGATGGCCGCGCCCTCACCGTACTTCTGGAAGCGGAACGCCTCGCGGTAGCCGTAGACGATGAGCAGTTCGTTCGTCCGCGACGGCCCCCCCTGATTGAACACGTACGGGATGAGGAACTGCTGGAACGACGCAGCGGCCGTGAGAATCGAGGCGAACAGCACGGGGCGCTTGATAGAGGGAAGCGTCACGTGCAGGAAGCGGGCGAAGAAGCCCGCGCCGTCTATCATCGCCGCCTCGTGGAGCTCCTCGGAGACGTCCTGCAAGGCGCTCACGGTGATGATGACCATGAACGGGTACGCCAGCCACGCCTCGGTGACGTTGTAGGCGAGGAAGGCCATCCAGCGCTCGGAGAGCCAGGCGATGGAGTCGAGGCCGGCCATCCGGAGGAACTGGTTGGCGAGGCCGAACTCGGCCGAACTGAAGATGCCGCGCCAGATGGTGATGGTGAAGATGCCCGGGAGGCCGAGCGGGATGATGATGAGCGCGCGCATGAACCGCTTGCCGCGGACGCGCTCGCCCGTCACCACGAGCCCGATGCCGAGGCCGACGAGCACCTTGAGCGCGACCGACGTGGCGACGAACAGCCACGTCACGCCCATCGAGTTCCAGAACTGGCCGTCCGAGAGGACCGTCACGTAGTTGGCGAGGCCGACCCACTGCTCTTTGCCCTGGAACAGCGTGGCCGGCTCCGCGTTGGTGAACGAGAGATACACCAGGTACAGGACGGGAAACAGCATGAACGCGAGGAAGACGAACAGCCCCGGCAGTACCAACAGCAAGGGCAGGTCGTCCTTGCTCACCACCGGGCTGTCCGCGACGCGCTCGACGGCGCTGTCGACGACGCTCATCGTCCTTACTCCCAGTTAGACCGGATGTTTTCTTCGGCCTTCGTGAACGCGGATTCGAGCTCCGCGTCGCCGTTTTTCACGCTGTTGAAGGCGTCTTCGAGCGGCCCCCACACGTCGCCCATGTTCGGGTGCGTCGGGATGGGGGTGCCGAGCGAGACGGACTCCGAGAAGCCCTGGACGGCCTCGGGGAGGTCGCTGCTCGAAGCGAGTTCCTTGTGGACCGGGATGTAGCCGAACTCCTCGGCGTTCGCCGAGAGCACGTCGGTGTCCGTGGTGTACCACTCGGCGAACGCGCGGGACGCGGCCGCCGTCGCCTCGTCGCCCTCCAGCGTCGAGGTGAAGTAGAGCTGCTTGACCGTCGTGTACGGCTCGGGCTCGGCGTCGCCCTCGGGCGAGGGGAGCCGGGCGATGCCGGCGTCGATGTCGTTGGAGCGAACGTCGCCGAGGAACCACGGCCCGTTGATGGCGAAGGGCGCGTTGCCCTCGAGGAAGACGGCCGCCTGCGGGTCGTAGCCCGTGTCCTTCGGCTGGTACGGGACGAAGTTGTCGAGGATGAACTGGAACCCGTCGAGGGTCGCCTCGTTCGACAGGCCGAGTTCGACGTTCGACTCGTCGAAGTAATAGCCGCCGAAGGCGTGCGCCCACGCGCTCATGAAGTAGGCGTTCAGCGGGTAGCTGAGACCGTACATCCAGTTTTCGGGGTCGTGGTACTCCTCCATGATGGCCTTCATGTCGGCGATGGTCTCGGGCGCTTCGTCCACCATCTCCCTGTTGTAGATGAGGCCGACGGTCTCGGCCGCGTAGGGGAGCGCGACGGTCGCGCCGTCGAACTGGACCGCCTCCTGTGCGGGGCGGGTGTAGACCGAGAGGTCCACGTCCAGCTGGTCGCTCTGGTCCGAGAGGAAGCCGTTCTGATAGTACTCGCCGGTCCAGTCGTGGGCCCAGTCGAACATGCCCGCGCCCTGCCCGGCGGGGATGGCGGAGGTCGTCTTCTTCCGGAGGTCAGCGATTTCGGCGGGTTTGGCCGTGTGGGCCGTCTCCGAGGTGAACGTCTCGGCGTTGGCTTCGAGCGCCTCCTTCTCGGCTTCCGCGCGCTGGTGCCAGAGCGTGAACGTCCCGCTCGGCCCCGCGGACTCGGTCTCCGCTCCGGCGGTGGTCTCCTCGCTACCGTCGTCGCCCTCCGCACCGCTCTGTTCGGACGTCTGTGTCGAATCGGTCTCCGACACGCCCACGCAGCCCGCGAGTGCGCCGACGGCCGTCGTGCCTGCCAGTTGCTTCAGGATTGTGCGGCGGTTCATTGGCATAACTAATCTATGATGAACTATGTATTCATATATTTAATAGTTCGGAATGACGCCCGCATTCGCGGCGAAAATCGCCAATGAGACGGGCATCGTGAATTCGTGGAAACGACGATAGAGCGGTTCTACACAGCACTATCGAGTTTTTGAAATTCAATACGAACTATTGCATCACAAATTCAGAAAATAGGAAAACGATTATGGACGATGGGAACAGACGGGGAGTAATGGCACGTCTCACACTCGAAGCGCTTCGCAAGGAGTACGACCGGGGTCGCGTCGTCGCCGTCGAGGACCTCTCGCTCGACGTCGAGGACGGCGAGTTCATCACCGTCGTCGGCCCCTCTGGCTGCGGGAAGTCGACGACGCTCCGCATGGTCGCGGGGCTCGAATCGCCCTCCGGCGGCACGATTCGAATCGGCGGCGAGGACGTCACGGACCAGCACGCCCGCAAGCGCGACGTGGCGATGGTGTTCCAGAACTACGCGCTGTACCCGCACAAGACCGTCATGCAGAACATGGCGTTCGGCCTGCGGATGAGCACCGACCTCTCGAAGGACGAGCGCCGCGAGCGCGTCCGCGAGACGGCGGCCATGATGGGTATCGAGGACCTCCTCGACGACAAGCCCGACGAGCTTTCGGGCGGGCAGAAACAGCGGGTCGCGCTCGGCCGCGCCATCGTCCGCGAACCCGACGTGTTCCTGTTCGACGAGCCGCTTTCGAACCTCGACGCGAAGCTCCGCACCACGATGCGGACCGAGATTCAGCGCCTCCAGAACGAACTCGGAATCACCTCGCTGTACGTCACGCACGACCAGGAGGAGGCGATGACGATGGGCGACAAAATCGTCATCCTCAACGACGGGAAACTCCAGCAGGTCGGCCGCCCGAAGGACGTGTACGAGAACCCCGCCAACGAGTTCGTCGGCGGCTTCGTCGGCTCTCCCTCGATGAACTTCCTCGACGTGTCGGTCGAACGCGAGGGCGACCGCCTCGTCCTCGCCGGCGACAGTCCCTTCTCGTACCGCCTGTCCGAATCGTTCTCGGCGACGCTCCGCGAGGCGACGGACGCGACCGACCTCCGTGTCGGCGTCCGCCCGGAGGACGTGGTGACTGCCTCCTCCGGCGAGAACGTCGTCGACTCGACCGTCGGCGTCGTCGAGCCCATCGGCTCGGACAACTACCTCCACCTCGACATCGGCCCCGATTTCATCGCCCGCGTCGACTCGGACGTCGAACCCGAGACGGGCGAGACGGTCGGCGTCACCTTCGACGAGTCGGACCTCCACGTCTTCCACCCGCGGACCGGCGAGTCGCTCCTCTCCCGCGAATCGAAGCGGCGGGCGGCCCCGACGCAGCAGGCGTGAAGAAGTAGTTCGCTGTTTTCTCGCGGTCCCTCGTTGTTCGACAGCCGCGTCGCCGCCGACTTACTCCCCGTCGAAGGCGCCGTCGGCGTCGAGCGTCGCCAGCGTCGCCAGCCGAAGCGCGTGCGGCCAGCCGAGCGGCGTCGCGCTGTCGGGCGTGCCGACGTCGAAGAACTGCTCCGCGAGGTAGCCCTCGTCGGTACAGAGCGGACCGTCGGGGAGGACGAGGTCGAGGAGCGCGCGGCCCTCGTCGGCGAACGTCCCCGCCCGGTCGTCGTCGTGGGCGGCCAGCAGGGCGGCGAGTTCGACGCCGGTGTTCGCGCCCCACGCGGTCGAGACGGTCCAAACCTTCTCCGAGGACTGCTCGCGCATCCGCCAGTCGTCGCCCTCGAAGCGGACCAGCCCCTTCACCTCGCTGTCGTCGGGGTCGTGCCAGAGGCCGTCGAAGACGGACTCGACGTGGCGGACGAGTCGGTCCAGCCGGTCGTCGTCGACGGCTTCGAGTCGGTCGTAGGTCCGGTGGGCCGACGCGAGCGCGAGCGCGGCGGAGTCGTAGCGGTCGTCGAGTTCGCCGTCGGCGACGCGGAGGGCGTAACAGTCGCGGCCCTCGCTCCAGAGGCGGTCGATGCCCTCGTACACCTCGCGGGCGCGCGACGCGGCGCGGTCGGTCAGCGCCGAATCGAGGCCGGACAGCGCGAGCGCGGCGTAGGCTTCGAGGAACGTCGCGGCGGTGTGGCTGAACCGGCCGGTCATGTTCTCCCACGCGTTCTGGCAGTCGACGGGGAGGCCGTCGTCGTCGAGGGTGTCGTCGAGGCTGTCGAGGGCGCGCGAGAGCGTCTCCTCGATGTCGGTGCGGAGGTCGTCGTCGGCACAGCGGTCGTGGTAGGCCGCGAGGAAGGCGATGACGCTCCCCGTCTGGTCGGCCTGATAGTCGGCGTCGTCGCCGGATTCGAGGCGGGCGTTCGCCCACCCGGGCGCGAGCGACCCGTCGAAGGGCCAGACGCGGTGGGGCCACGAGCCGTCCTCGCGCTGGGTGCGGCAGTAGGCGCGGGCGCTGCGCTCGTGCCACGCGTCGAGGCCGAGGTCGAGTCGCTCGTCGGACTCGAAGAGGAACGTCGAGATTTCGGCGTCGTCGCGGAACCACGTGTAGCCGTAGCCGCCGGAGTAGGCGTAGTAGGGGTCGAAGTCGGGGCCGGCGATGCGGAGGCCGAGCGCCCCCGAAAGCAGCGAGAGCACGCGGATGTCGTCGCGCATCGCGGCCGATTCGCGGTGGTCGGGAACCGCGCCTTCGACTTCCGTCGCGGCGCGCTCGCGGAGGTCGTCGAGGTCGCGGGCGACGAGGTCGCGGACGCGGTCCAGCGCGTCCTCGCGACCAGTCTCGGTGTCGTCGGTGAGCAGGTGGCCGACCGCGGCCGCGCCCGATTCGAACGGGACCGTGCCGACGACCGCGCCGCTCAGTTGCCCCTCCTCGTAGCAGTCGTCGGTGCGGGGTCGCGGCAGTTCGACCTCGCCCTCCGAGAGCAGTTCGTCGAAGCCCTCGGGCACGCGCCCCTCGACGTGCTCGAAGGCCGGCGACGACGCGAGGAAGTCGTGTTCCTCGGCGTGGTACGCTTCCACCGCATCGCCGTGGGTCAGTTGTCCGACGAGCGTGTCGCGGCCGTCGGGCTGGAAGTGGACGAAGGCGACGAGTTCCACGTCGGCGTCGGTCTCGAACCGGCTGACGTGCCCGTCGTCGATTGCGAGGTCGTACTGCGTCACGTCGCCGTGGGGCGTCTCGTGGTCGGTGACGACGAGCGCGCCGTCGCCCGCGTACGACTGGCTCGCGCCCTCGTCGAACCAGTGGACGCCGGCGTCGTCGCCGACGGGGCGGACGCCGAACCGGGAGCGCTCGACGCCCCAGAGCCCGGACAGCGGGTAGCCGAAGTCGCGGAGCGAACCGTCGGTCTCGACGTGGACCAACCGGTCGCCGAGACCCGAAAACAGGCCGCTGGTCGTCCGTCGCTCGCCCGGGAACCGCGTCGGGTGGTCTGCGTGCCGCTTGTAGTCGGCCAGCGCGTCGCGTAGTTGCATTGCTGAGTCGTGGGAGCCCCGCAGATAATAATCTTGGTGTAATGTTCCTTCACACTTTCATACGGTTTCGAAACGATAACGACCCCCCTCACCCGAGGTGGGGTATGCATCACCCCGGTCCGCCGCGAGTCACGACGGTCGGCCGCCCCGTCGAACTCGCCCCGAGAGCCCCCGAACGAGACGCAACGTACCGGTGGCGCGTCCTCGACGCGCCCGCGGAGAGCGCCGCGACGGTCGGCTCGGGCCCGGTCGTCCACCTCGCACCCGACGTTCCCGGCACGTACCACCTCGAACTCGACGCGCCCGACGGCCGCCACGAACAGACCGTTCGCGCCTTCCCCGACGACCGCCGCCCGGCGACGATGGCGGTCCCCGCGGCCGCCCTCGAACCCGCGTCGCCCGACGAGGTCGCCGTCATCGGCCCGTTCAACGACCGCCTCGTCGGCCGCGACCGGCCGCGCCGCGCCGGGGACGACTACGTCCTCGACGTGGATCTCCCGCCGGGCACGCACCCGTTCGGGTTCGCCCCGCACGACGACCTCGCGGAACAGGTCCGCGGTGACGTCGAAGTCCCCGGACCGGGCCGCCCGCGGGTTCGACTCGACGGGCGAGTCGGGCAGGAGAACAGTGACGACCTCCTCGTCGTCGCGGACGCGGAGACCGCGCCCGACGCCGAGGAAGCGACGCTCGCCGTCGAGTTCCTGTTCGACGGCCGCGACGCGCTCGACTCGAGTGACTGCGAGGTCCGCGACGACCGCCTGCGCGTCCCGGTCGACACGCTCCGCGGGGTCGACTCGTCGGAGCCGGTTCGGGTCCACGCCGTCGCGGTCCAAACGACGGCCGAGTCGGGTGAGTCGGGCGAACCGTACGTCCGGCACTCGGTTCTCGACACGCTGGTCGTGGACCCCGGCGTCGTCGCCGACGAACCCGGTTCCGGCCTCGCCGTCTCGCGGCCCGCGGACGCGCCCGAGTGGGCGCACCACGCGACCGTCTACGAGGTGTTCGTCCGGTCGTTCGCCGGCGAGACGCCCGACCCGACGTTCGACGAACTCGCCCGGCGCGTCCCCTACCTCGAATCGCTCGGCGTGGACTGCCTGTGGCTCACGCCGATACTGGAGAGCCACACGACCCACGGCTACCACGTCACCGACTACTTCGACACCGCGTCGGACCTCGGTTCGCGCGAGGACTTCGAGGCGCTCGTCGAGCGATGTCACGACGCCGGCATCCGCGTCGTCTTCGACCTCGTCATCAACCACACGTCGCGGGACCACCCGGCCTTCCAGTTCCATTCGACCGGCGTCCCCGGCTACGAGGACCACTACGCCCGCGTCCCCGAGCGCGAGGACCCCTCCGAGGTCGACTGGGGCGGCCCCGGCGCGGCGGAACACTACTTCAACTGGACGCGCATCCCGAACCTCGACTACGACTCGCCCGCGGTCCGGTCGTGGATGCTCGACGTGGTCACCGAGTGGGCGGCGGTCGTCGACGGCTTCCGCTGCGACGTGGCGTGGGGCGTCCCCCACGGCTTCTGGAAGGAGGTCCGCGAGCGGGTGAAAGCCGACGACCCCGACTTTCTGCTCCTCGACGAGACCATCCCGCGGGACCCCGCGTACCACGAAACCGAGTTCGACGCCCACTACGACACGACGCTGTACGGGGCGCTCCGAGCTATCGGCGCGGGCGAGAGACCGGCGACGGCCCTCCTCGACGCCGTCGCCGACGCCCGCTGGCACGGGTTCCCCGACGACGCCGTGCAACTTCGCTACATCGAGAACCACGACGAGGAGCGCTACCGGAGCGCAGTCGGAGATGACGCGCTTCGGGCGGCCGCGGCCGCGACGTTCACGCTCCCCGGCGCGCCGATGATATACTACGGGCAGGAGACCGGCGTCGCGGACCGGCGCGGGACGATGCGCTGGTACGACGCCGACACCGACCTCGTGGATTTCCACCGGCGGCTCTCCCGCCTCCGCGACGCGCACGAGGCGCTCCGCGCCGGCGACGTCGAACCCGTCTCTGCCAGCGTTGCCCCCGCCGGAGACGATGGTGTCGAGGCCGACCGCGTGGTCGCGTTCGCCCGCGACGACGGAACCGACCGACTCGTCGTCGTCCTGAACTTCGACGGGGAGCCGACGACCGTCGAACTCGGCGCGGAGACGGCCGAGATCGACCTGCTGACGGGCGAGCGAGTCGGCGCGAGCGGCGCGGCCGCGGGCGATGGGGGCGTCCGCGTCACCGTCGCCGACGCGGTCGTGCTCCGCGCCATCGGTGATTCGAGCCATTAAGTATCATGGTCGATGACAGTCCGACCATGGACGACCGGGAACTCGCCGACCTCCTGGAGCAGTTCGGGCTCTCAGAGAAGGTCGTCGACACGTATCTGACTCTGCTCGAACTCGGGGAGGCGAAGGCGAGCCAGATCGCCGACGCGGCGGGCGTCTCCAAGCGCTACGTTTACAGCGTGAGCAAGGAACTGGAATCGCGCGGCTTCGTGGAGGTCAACGACCACGTCGTGCCGACGACGATTCGGCCCTTGCCGCCGATGGAGGTCATCGAATCGCTCTCCGAGAGCGTCGAATCCATGCGCCCCGCGCTGGAGGAGCGCTACACGGCCACCGCCCGGGACCAAGAGCGCTTCGAGGTCATCAAGTCCCGCGTGACGGTGCTCAAGCGCATCGGAGAACTCGTCGGCCGCGCCGAGTCCGAAATCACGCTGTCGCTCCCCTACGACGTGCTCGACGAGGTCGAAGACGAACTCCGGGCGGCCCGCGAGCGCGGCGTCCTCGTCTCGCTCGTCGTCAGTGGCGTCGAACCGCACGACGACCTCGCGCTCGACGGCGTGGCCTCGCTGGTGCGCGTCTGGCACGAACTCATGCCCACGATGCTCACCGTCGATTCGCGAACGGGCCTCATCTCCCCCGGCGAGATGGTCGCCCGGTCGAACTCCGAGTCGCAGGCCATCGTCTTCGCACAGCCACACCTCGGTCCGGTCATCGTCGGCTCCTTCTTCGGGAACTACTGGCCGATGGCCGCCGAGGCGTACACGACCGACCCCGACCCGCTCCCGGCGATGTACCACAACTTCCGCCACGCCGTCCTGCAAGCCGCCCTCTGCGAGCGCGCGGGCATCGACCTCGACGTGACCGTCAGCGGGCGGATGGTCCACACCGACGGCCCGACCGAACTTCACGGCCGCGTGGTGGACATCCGGCAGGGTCTCCTCGAACCCGCGAACAACTCCTTCCCGGTCGAGAACGCCTTCGTCGTCGAAACTGACGAGGGCACCTACAGCATCGGCGGACAGGGCGCGTTCGTCGAGGACTTCGAGGCCGACGCGGTGGAGTTCACGGCGGCCGAGTAGGCGAGCGCGTCGTGCAGTTCCTTTTCGGCAGTTCGGCTGGCCTTTCTGACGCCCGTCTCACCGAGCGACGCCTCGCCGGTCAGCGTCCGTGTTTTCTCGAAAACGACATTTCGTATCGCGCAATTTGGTTTATCGGCGTCGAAACCGAGTCACGACCGGGTCGCTCGGAGACACACGAACAGCGAGAGAAAGCGGAGGGGTCTCGACGGCTCAGACGGCGAACTCGTCGACGCTCTCGAACTCGTTTCCGGCGATAGCGTCGGACAGCGCGTCGATGTCAACCTCGTCGGGCATCTCGCCGGGGTACTTGCGGCGGAAGTAGCCGACGATGTTCTTCGCGTCGCGCGCGAGGAGTTCGCGGGCGTTGTCGTGGTCGGTCGGGACGGCCTGCGGCCAGTCGAACACCGTGACGCCGCGCTCGCCGACCGCGACGTTGTACTCGGACATGTCGGCGTGAACGTAGCCGGCCGCGTAGGCGTCGGCCATCTCGGAGAGAATCAAATCGAGGACGCCCGTCACCTGCTCGGATTCGAGCTTCGCCTTGGCGAGTTCGACGCCGTCGAACTTCGCCATGATGATTGCGTGGCGGTTGTGGTCGACTGGGCGCGGCACCGACACCTCCGGAAAGAGGGTTTCGAGCGCCTCGTACTCGCGTTCGGCCGCCTTGCGCGCGGTGTAGAGCCACGAGACGTGGTGGTTCTCGGAGGTGTAGTCGCGCTCGCGGCGCACCTCGCGGAAGTTGGTGTACCCCTCGCGGTGGAACTTCAGCGCGAGCGGCTTGAACGACTGCACCTCGAACACGTCGCTTTCTTTGCCGACGCCGAGGGGCGCGCCGAACCCCTGGATGGTGTCTCGCTGGGCGAACGTCCGGAGGGCGAGCGCGTCGTACCCCTCGACCGTGAGCTTGTACCCCACGTACTGGATGGTCTTGCGCTCGACGAGCTCGCGGGTCATACAGCGGTCGATGCGGTAGTCGACCTCCTCGGCGGTCAGCCCCGAGTTCTTCGGCAACTTCTCCCGGTTGACCCACTCGCTGAAGCGCATGCCCTGCTCGACGCCCGAGAGGAGGTAGAAGTCCTCGGGCTCGAGTTCGGCCATGACGCCGGCGACGTTCCGTACCATGCACGTCCGTCCGTCGGCGAGGCGTAAAAGGCCCGCGAGTCGGCGTATCTCGCCCGCGATAAATCTCATATGACGATACGAAATTCGTGATGTGACGACTCACACCGTTTCGGCGGGAGAGTCTGGAAGATAGGCACCTCGCCGCAGGGCTACGGGAGAGGTGCGAAGTCTCGAGGATGTATCGTGCATCTCTTCGAGAGTTAATCACCAACCACAGCGTCGAGAGTGGCGAATGTCATCCCAGCAGTAATGCCGTACAAAAGTCCTCTGGAGAGGGGCTGATTCAATACGAATGAGTAGATTAGCCCTCCTACAACGCCGGATGCGACTAAGTACATAACAAACGCTGTCGGGCGTGAATCAACCCACGAACCAGTACTGTCGCTTGACTCCGGGTCCCCCATGTGACAACCGTTCCATACTTGACAATAACGGATGAAACCTCGTTGACCGACTTGCACATCCACTGAGCGGCTGATTCAAACAGTAAAACCGAGCAAATAGCTCTCGTGTCAGCCGTCTTCGAGGCGCGGATTCAGGCCGCGTCGAGGTGGAACTCGACGACCGCGCCCTCGCCGTCGTCGGTCGGGGGAAGGTGGAGTTCGCCGCCGTAGGCCTCCACAATCCATTTCGAGAGCCAGAGGCCGAGGCCGTTGCCGTGGGCGAGGTCGCTCTCTTCGACGTTCTGCTCGATGAGTTCGCGCTGGTGGTCGGGGATGCCGGGGCCGTCGTCCGCGATTCGCACGACGACCTCGCTTCCGACGCGCTCGTACGCGATTTCGACCGTCGGGGCGCTCCCGGCGTGTTCGAGGGCGTTGTCGACGATTTCGCGGAACGCGATTTGCAGCTTCTTCCCGCCGACGACCGCCGCGGAACCGTCGCCGCGGACGGTGATGGTCGCCTCCGGGTTGGCCGCCGAGCGGTCGTCGACGAGCGGGTCGAGGAGTTCGCGCAGGTCGACCGTCTCGCCTCCGTGGTCGTTGTCGACGAGTTGGGTGACGGTCTTCACTTGGTCGCTCATCGTTCCGAGGTCGTCGCCGGTCGCTTTCAGTCGCTGGCCGATGCGGACGGTCTCGTCGTCGCCGCCGTCGGTGGCGAGTCGGTCGCCCCAGCCGAGGAGCAACTGCGCGGTGTGTCGGAGGTTGTGGCGGACGAGTCGGTTGATGACCGCGGAGCGTTTGTACTGCTCCGAGAGTTCACGGGTCCGAATCCGGCGCACGTCGTTGAGGCCGATGAGGACGTGCGCGACGGCGCTCACGCCGACGACCACGGCGGCGCTGAAAAGCGGTTCGCTGACCGTCCCGCCCGCGGCCTGCTGGTAGCTCCCGATGAGCGCGAGGACGAACACGGTGACGGCGACGCCGAGGAGGTTCCAGCCGGCGACGCGGGCGACGTGGCTGGTCTTGAGGTCGCTTCGGTAGACGACGGGGCCGACGGCGACGAAGAGCACGGAGATGATGAGGCCGAAGGCCGCGGCGACGAGGCCGGCGAGGTCGGATGCGACCGAGGCGACGCTGTTCGAGACGACGACGAATAGGGCCACTCCGGTGAGACTGAGTGACCCCGCGCTAACGAGACGAGAGACGTTCACGGTTCGTTGACTCTCCTAGTGCTAATAACGCTTCTCTGAAACGAGTTGTCACTCGGCGTTGACGCGGTAGGGGAGCCCCTCGGGGTCGAAAACGCCGTCGGCGTCGCACTGCGCCGACACCGGACCGACGGTCGCCTCGCTGTCGGTCGGATACCACGGGCGGCCGACCGGCGAGACGACGAATCGGGCGTCTCGGTCGCCGACGAACACGAGGTCGCCGCCCTCGAACGACTCCAGCGGCTCGATGCCGAGCGCCTCGGTCAGCGAGGCCACGAACGACGCCACGTCGGGGACGGCCATCCCGACCTCGGTCGCGCCGCGGAGGTCGGTCGCCGGGTCGAATTCCCCGGTGGCGTCGCCGTCGTAGCAGACGTACTCGATGACGTTGCCTTCGGGGTCCTCGAAGTAGACGGAGTCGCAGCCGAGGAAGTCGAACCGGACGCTCGGCCCCTCGTCGGTGTCGAGCACGTCCACGCCCGCTCGGTCGTCCAGCCACGCGACCACGGAGTCGACCGCGGCGGCGACGGTGAACGCGAGGTGGCCGGGGTCGGTGTCTCCGAGTTCGAACCACAGGGTCGTCTCCCCGGCGGTCGCAGAGCGCTGCGACCCGGGAACGGCCGCGAAGCCGAGCGTCTCGACGTAGAACTCACACAGCGAGATGGGGTCTGTCGCGGCGAGGGCGACGCGGGTGAACTTCATGGTCCCACGTCACCGCGATGCGGTTTAACGGAATCGCTCGCGTCGGCAGCGCCGGTTGCGTCGGCGGGCGCTCGGCGGAAGACCGTCGCGGCGAGACCGGGCGGCCCCGCGCGGCCGAGCGTCGAAATCGCTTTCCCCCGGTTGGACGAAGCCGACGTATGAACGATTCGCAGGGGTCGATTGCCGACCGCGAGTGGCGGGTGATTCGCGAGGAGGTCCGACCGGGACCGATGCAGATGGCGCTCGACGAGGTCGCGGGCGAGACGGCCGCGGCGGGCGGCCCCCGGACCGTCCGCGTCTACTCGTGGGTGCCGAGTTGCCTCTCGCTGGGCTACGGACAGGACCCCGAGACGGTCGACTGGGACTACTGCGACCGCGAGGGCATCGACGTGACCCGCCGACAGACCGGCGGCGGCGGCATCTACCACGACCGCCACGGCGACGTGGCCTACTCCATCGCCGCGCCGAAATCGGAGCTCCCGGGCGACCTCATGGACTGCTATCACCTGCTGTGCGAGCCGATTCTGGACGCGATTCGCGCGGTCGGCGTGGACGTGAACTTCGTCGACGACGACGTGCCCGTCATCTGGCACCCCGCGTGCTATCTGCGGGCGCTCCACCCCGCCCACGATATGGTCGCCGCGGGCCGGAAAGTCGCGGGCAACGCCCAGTACCGCCGCCGCGACGCCGTCGTCCAACACGGCTCGCTCACCTACTCGGTCGACGCCGAGACCCACCTCGGCGTGTTCGAGGGCCACGACGTGACGCCCGAGGCGTTCCGCGAGCGCGTCGTCGGCATCGACGAACTCGCGGACGCCTCCCGCGAGGCGTTCGTCGCGGCGCTGACCGAGTCGCTCTCGGAGTTCGTCGACGCCGAGGAGGGCGCGTGGACCGACGACGAACTCGACCGCGCGCGCGAGAAAGTCGACGAGAAGTACCGCGCCGACGACTGGGTGCGCCGCCGGCCGGGGTCGCGGTCCGACTGAGCGGCCGCCGACAACTCCGAAGTCCCTTTGTTCGGGTACGCCGTCGGACTCTGCATGCAAGTCGGCGCACACGTCTCGATGTCCAGTTCGAAGGTCTCGTCCGACGACGAGACGCCACCGCACGGTAACGTCGCCAACGCCGTCTTCCGGCAGGTCGCCTTCGGCGGCAACTGCGGGCAGATTTTCACCACCTCGCCGCAGGTGTGGCGCGACCCCGACATCTCCGACGAGGAGGCCGAACTGTTCCGCGAGCAGACCGCCGACAAACTGTCGGGGCCGTGGGTCATCCACTCGTCGTACCTCGTCAACCTCTGTACGCCCAAAGACGGCCTCCGGCAGAAGTCGCTGGACTCGATGCAGACGGAGGTCGACATGGCCGACAAACTCGGCATCGAGTACGTGAACGTCCACCTCGGCGCGCACACCGGCGCGGGCGAACAGCAGGGCCTCGACAACGCCGTCTCCGTCCTCGACGACCTCGACATCCCCGACGGCGTCACCGTCCTCATCGAGTCTGACGCGGGGTCGGGCACGAAGATGGGCGACGACCTCGCCCACCTCGGCTACGTCCTCGAAGAGTCCGACCAGGACCTCGACGTCTGTCTCGACACCGCCCACGCGTTCGCCGCGGGCTACGACCTCTCGACGGCCGAAGGCGTCGACGAGACGTTCGCGGAACTCGACGCCGAGGTCGGCTTAGAGCACCTCAAGTGCGTCCACCTCAACGACTCGAAACACGAGTGCGGGACGAACAAGGACGAACACGCCCTCATCGGAGAGGGCCTCATCGGCGAGGAGGGCATGCGCGCGTTCATCAACCACGACGCCATCGTCGACGACGACGTGCCGCTCGTCTTGGAGACGCCCACCGAGGACGGCAAGGGCTTCGCGTGGAACATCGAGCGGGTGCGCGAACTCCGCGCCGACTGAGGGTGAGCCGAGGCGGAGGGCCGCTGAGCCCCGCATCGACCGTTTCGACTGTTTTTTGGGTCGCCGCGCCCGACTCCGCGTGTGCGACGTTTCTCCGAATCGTACCTCCGGCGGACGCGAGACGGTATGTGGGACGACTCCCGCGCGGCCCTCGGGGACCTCGACCTCGGCGGGCGGACCCGCATCCTCGACGTGGGCTGCGGGACCGGCGAGTTCACGCGCGTCCTCGCGGAGGCCTCGGAGGCCCGCGTCGTCGGCGTCGATGCCGACACTGACTTGCTTTCTGTCGCCAGCGACCGCGACAGCGATATCGAGACGGTCGCCGGCGACGCGACCCGGCTTCCCTTCGCCGCAGGCAGCTTCGATTTGGTCGTCTGTCAGGCGCTCCTCGTGAACCTCCCCGACCCGACAGCGGCCCTCTCGGAGTTCGCCCGCGTTTCGTCGGACCTCGTGGCGACGGTCGAACCCGACAACGCCGCCGTCGGCGTCGACTCGACCGTCGAATCCGAGGCCGCGCTCGACCGCCGCGTCAGAGACGCCTTCCGCGACGGCGTGGCGACCGACGTGGCGCTCGGCGACCGCGTCCGCGGGCTGTTCGACGACGCCGGCCTGTCGGTCGTGGGGACTCGCCGGTACCACCACCGCAAGCTGACCGAGCCGCCGTACGACGACCACGACGTTCGGAGCGCGGCGAAGAAGGCGACCGGCGAGGGGTTGGACCGCCACGAGGCCGACCTCCGTCGGGGACTCGACGACGACTCCTACGAGTCCGTCCGCCGCGAGTGGCGCGAGATGGGCCGCGAGGTCGTCCAGCAGATTCGAGACGGCGAGTACCGTCGGGCCGAGGTCGTCCCGTTCGACGTGACGACGGGGCGAGTGTAGTCGGGCCTGTTCGACGGGCCGAACCGATGGCCGAGTCGCCGGCCGAAAAACGAGACTGTCTGCTCAGTAGCCGACCGCGAGCTGTTCGTGGACGGCGTCACCGCTCTCCAGTTCGTCCGCGAAGGCGATTGCGAAGTCCTCCATGGAGATGCGGCTCTCGCCGTCCTCGTCGGCGACGAGTTCGCCGCGCGCGGTTCGGAACTCGCCGGTGCGCTCGCCGGGTTCGATGAACGCCGCGGGCGCGACGTAGGTCCACTCCAGGTCGTCGGCGTCTTCGAGCAGGCCGTACGCCTCGATGGCGGCGCTGGCGACGGGCTTCCATTCCTCGGGGAACTCCGGCGAGTCGATGAGTCGCGTGTCGGGGCCGACGTTCAGGATGCCCGCGCCGCCGGTCCAGACGAGGCGGTCGACCGAGGCGCGGCGCATCCCGTCGACGACGGCGTCGAGCATCTCGACGAGGACTTCGGGCGACTCGTCGTCGCTTGGCCCGAGCGCGGAGGCGACCGCGTCGTGGCCCGCGGCGAGTCGCGCGATTTGGTCTGCGTCGGTCGCGTCGCCGGCGACCGCCGAGAAGTCGGGGTCGTCGACGCCGTCGATTTCGCCGCTTCGGGAGACGCCGGTCACCGCGTGTCCGCGGTTCAGGAGTTCGTTGGCGATTCGCGTGCCGATTCGGCCGCTCGCACCGAGGAGGAGTACGTTCATGATGAGATGGTGTGGGTGTGGGTGTGGGTGTTCGTGCGTCGTGTTCGTCGTCCGGTTCGCCGCGACGATGCGGTTACATCGTCATACTTGGTCAAGGAGAGTGAGTTTAATATAGTTAAGCGAACCTCGGTGTGAGTAGGTCACGTCGATGTCACCGCACCAGAACCTCGAAGCGAAGTACGAACAGTGTCCGGTCATCAAGACGCTCGAAGAAATCGGCTCGCGGTGGCGGATGACGGTCATCCACGTACTGCGCGAGGGCGACCTCCGGTTCAACGAACTCAAGCGCGCGACGGGCGCGAACTCCCAGACGCTCTCTCGCGTGCTGGACGACCTCCAAGAGTTGGGCTACGTCGAGCGGGAGGTCGAAGACGGCAGTCCCATCGCGGTGTACTACTCGCTCACGCAGAAAGGCGAGGAACTGCTCCCGGCGTTCGACGACATCTCCGAGTGGGGCGAAAAATGGATGTCCGAGGACGGCGGTGCGGAGTCGTAAGCGGGCTCGGCCGGTAGTCAGCCGAGGAACAGGTCGACGAAGTTCCCGCTCGACTGACCGCGGTAGAGTTCGGAGTAGCCGCAGTTCGCACACGAGACGACGGTGAACTGCCGGTTCTGGATGTCGAACATCTTCGAGAGGCCGCCTCCCGTGGTTGCGATGGAGTCGATTTCGGTCTCGGAGTGGCCGCATTTCGGACAGCCGTCTCGGTCGGCGCTTGGTGGAGGGCTCATGTTGAACCGTTGAACTACCCCGGTGAAAAATGTACCTCAGAAACCACTTCCTTTCTCGCGTTCGCGAGTACGCACATGTCCGTCGGTGGTCTCGTGTTCTTCCTCTTCGCCCTCCTCAGTATCGGTGCCGCAGTCGCCCTCTACGCCGGGATTCAAGCCGAGACGCGCGACCCGCCGACGATGAGTCGCGAGGAGGCGGAGCGTCGCGCCCGCGACGAGGGGCGGCGCTACAACGAACAACGCGGCCGAGGGACCGACCGACGCCCGAGCGGAGGCGGCCGCGGCGACGAGTTCGACCCCGACGCCGACCGCACCGACGACCGCGGCCGCAACCGCGACGGCGACCGCGACTGGTAGCCGGGCGGCTCTGACTCGGTTTCGACTTCGAGTCGTCGCGGCCTCGACTCGACTCCGGCCTCAGACCACGTCGCCGCGGACCGACGTGCCGGTCTGTTCGGCCCGATAGGCCCGCATCGCCTCGACTGCCGTCTCGGCATCGTCGTCCTCCAGTCCGAGCATCTCCAGCGCGCCCGAGAGCGTCGGGAAGGCGAACTCGCCGTTTCGGAGCTTCGACATCGCGTCCGACGAGCGCTGGCCGTCGGCGTAGAGACAGACGCCGCGGGGGTCGAGAATCTGCTCGTAGGCCTCGCGTTCGACCGCGCCTTTCAGCCGCTGGGTGACGTTGTCCTCGAAGGAGGCGTTGCACACTTCGAGGTGGACCGGTTCTTCGTCGGGGAGCAGGTGGGCGGCGAGACACTTCTCGGGGGCCGCGTAGCCGTTCGCGTTGGCTCGCAGCAGGTCGGGGTGTTCGCGCGCCCACTCGGCGCGGACGCTCTTGCCGACGCCCTTCACGCCGTGGGACCGCTCGAACGATTCGGCCGCGTCGGGGTCGCCGCGGAGGAGGATGTCTTTCGTCACGTACACGTCGAGTCGGTCGAGGGGGTCGAGACCGAGCGCCACGTCGCCGTAGACCCACACCTCGCGGACCGGGACGGGGAGCGTCTCGGACTCGACGGCGTCGACGACGGCGTCGACGCGGTCGAGGGCGGCGTCTCTGTCCATCGACTGTCCGTGGGGTTCGGAGGGTCAAACCGGTTGCGACCGAGCGTGACCGAGTGCGGTCGAGCCGCCGGGCGCGCGAGCGACGCCGCGGTCGCCCCGAGGCGAAACCCGTATCCCTCCTGCCGGGCAACCGACCGGCAATGGAGTGCGACAAGTGCGGCCGCGACGCGGTGATGCACGCGGCCTACTCCGGGGCCCACCTCTGCGACGACCACTTCTGCGCCTCGGTCGAGAAACGCGTGCGCCGCCGCATCCGCGAGGACAACATGCTCCCACGAGACGCCAGTCCCGAGAACCCACAGACGTGGGTTATCGGGCTGTCCGGCGGCAAAGACAGCGTCGTCCTCACACACATCCTCGACGACACGTTCGGGCGCGACCCGCGCATCGAACTCGTCGCCCTCACCATCCACGAGGGCATCGAGGGCTACCGCGACAAGTCCGTCGACGCCTGCGTCGAACTCGCGGAGGACCTCGACATCCACCACGAACTGGTCACTTACGAGGACGAGTTCGGCGTCCAGATGGACGACGTGGTCGAGAAGGACCCCGAGAACATGGCCGCCTGCGCCTACTGCGGGGTGTTCCGCCGCGACCTGCTCGAACGCTTCGCCGACGAGCTCGGCGCGGACAAACTGCTCACGGGGCACAACCTCGACGACGAGGCGCAGACGGCGCTCATGAACTTCTTCGAGGGCGACCTCAAGCAGGTCGCAAAGCATTTCGACGCCAGCATCGGCGACTTCGAGAAGCGACGCGACGCCGGCGAGTTCATCCCGCGGGCCAAGCCGCTGCGCGACGTGCCCGAAAAGGAAGTCGCGCTCTACGCCCACCTGAAGGACCTCCCGGCGCACATCACCGAGTGCCCCCACTCCTCGGAGGCCTACCGCGGCGAGATTCAGCAGTTGTTGTTGAAACTCGAAGAGAACCACCCCGGCACCCGACATTCCATCATGGCGGGCTACGAGGAGTTGGCCGAACTGACCGCCCGCGAGTACCGCGGCGAGGGTCGCGTCGACCTCAACGACTGCGAGCGCTGCGGGTCGAAAACCGCCGGCGACGTCTGTCGGAAGTGCCGACTCATCGAGTCGATAGAAGCGGTCTGAGCGGCTACGGAACGATACGAAACTCGTTTTCTGACGCGTCTTACGGGTCAGACAGAACCGGGTGCGGTCGCGTCGACCGAATCGGCGGCGACGCTCGCGGTCGAAGAAATCCACGTCAGCGAAAAAGAACCCACGAAACCCGACGGGCGCGGCGGCGTCCGCGCGGGTCGGACAGGGCGTTACCGGATGACGTCGAGACCGTTGTTCTTCTCGACTTCGTCGCGGCCGCCGTCGGACCACGTGCCGCTCTGGGCCGTCTGGGCTCGCTCCGAGCTATCGAACTCCGAACCCGAGTGCTGCTGTTGTGACTCTCGGGACTGGATGCTCTGACGCGACTTGTCGGCCTGCTTCTGGGTTGAGGGGCCGAGCACCTGCGCGGACTGGACGCCCGTCATGATGGCCATGACGCGGACTTTCCCCTTGTACTCGTCCTGGATGCGAGCGCCCCAGATGACGTTCGCGGCGGCTTCCAGCCGTTCGGTGATGTTGCTCGCGATTCCCTCGGCCTCCTTCAGCGTGAGGTCGGGGCCGCCCGTGATGTGGACGAGGCCACCGGACGCACCGCGGTAGTCCACGTCCAAAAGCGGGTGGTTCATCGCGTCGTTGACCACCTCTTGGGTCTTGTTTTTGTCTTGGGTCTCGCCGACGAGCATCACCGCGACGCCGCCCTGATTCATGATGGTCGACATGTCGGCGTAGTCGAGGTTGATGAGGGACGGCTGCGTGATGGTCTCCGAGATGCCCTTGACGGTCTCGGCGATAATCTGGTCCATGACCGAGAACGCCTTGCCGATGGGCAGGTTCGGGACGTAATCGAGGAGGCGGTTGTTGTCCAGCACGATGATGGAGTCGGCCTCGTTGCGGAGGTTTTCGAGTCCCTCCTCGGCCTTGACCGTGCGGGCGCGCTCGACGTTGAACGGGGTCGAGACCATGCCCACGACGATTGCGCCCTGCTCCTTTGCGATCTTCGCGACGACGGGGGCCGCACCGGTCCCGGTGCCACCGCCCATCCCCGCGGTGACGAACACGAGGTCGGCGTCGCCGAGCACGTCTTTGATCGTGCCCTGTGCCATCTCGGTCGCGCGCTCACCCATCGACGGGTCACCACCGGCGCCGAGACCCTGCGTCAGGGACTTCCCGACGAGGATTTTCGTGTCCGCTTCGATCATCTTCAGGTGCTGCTTGTCGGTGTTGATGGCGACCGTGTCGGCCCCCTCGACACCGATGTTGTACAGGCGGTTGATGGTGTTGTTGCCAGCACCACCGGCACCGACGATGACGATTCGCGGGTCACCGAACTGGTCGTCGCTGTCTTCGAGCGACGACTGCGTCTGACGCTCGGCCTCGTCCCGTTCCATCGCCTCGCGAACGATATCCTGCATAGTTACACCTTTGCCCAGCCGCGCTTGCTGGTAGATTCGCGCTGTCGCTTGTCGGTCACCTGTTCATTGAGCATATCGCGAACGGCGGAACGGATGGCTTCGGATCGGTTCGGGAACTCTCCCGTCTCGACCATCCGCTCGACCTCCTCGATTTGCTGCTTCGGAATTCGTAGTGTCACACGCTCCATGTTTACATTCCCCCGGTAAGACGGCGCGCCGCACTCGTGTGCGAGTGTCTTACACCCGAAAACCGACGGACGACGCCGGGATACGGGCCGCCGTCGGGTAGCTGTAAGACAACCGTCTTACGCGATAATCACCACAGAGGGATAGAATATAAATGTAACGGCGGTTGTAAGACAGAGGCTGAATATCCCGTATAGGGGGCTTTAATCGCCGGTTATGCTTGTTCCAGAACGTCGGCCGCGGGCGTCCGACGGCCGCAGTCGGGGCAGAACGCCCAGTCCGAGCGGAGTTCGTCGCCGCACTCGCAGAACACGCGGTGGGACGTCTTTTCACCGCAGTTCGGGCAGTAAACATGGTCTGGACCCACGGATTCGCCACATTGGCCACAGGTCATGTCGGGGTCGTCCGCGTCGCCGGACTCCAGTTCGTCCCGTGTCTTACGAACCGTACTCGGGGTCGATTCGGTGTCGACACCCGCGTTTACGCGAGATTCGCCGTTCGAACCATCGACGTTGATGTTGACGTTCAGGTCGGAGGGCGTCGGACGCTCGGACTCGCGGGCCGCCGCGGCTTCCTCGACGAGCGCCGGGAGCCGTTCGTCCAGTCGCTCGTCGACGAGTTCCTCGACCCGCGCGGAGAGCGCGCCGTCGAGACCGGCGGTGTCGTCCGCGCCGTCGTCACGTTCCAGTTCGTCGAGGTACTGGCGGAGGGCCTCGCGCATCACCTCGCTTTTCGAGGTGTCGAGGCGGTCCAAGCGCTCGACGAGGGCGTCGTCGGCGCGGAACGTGATTTTACTCATTACTCCGGGATTATCTCGGCGGTATATCAATGTTCGTACCTGTCTGACACACAGCACACGCGGCAGCGAGAATGATAATGGTTAAACGCGTCGACCAGATATGAATCGGTGACCGCTCTTAGCTCAGCCTGGCAGAGCAGCCGACTGTAGATCGGCTTGTCCCCCGTTCAAATCGGGGAGAGCGGATTTTGCTTGCAAAATCCGGTCGAGCCGGTTTGAGCAGGTCAGTCGCAGCGCGTGAACGAAGTGAACGCGTCGTCTGACTGAGTTCAAATCGGGGAGAGCGGACTGAACTTCAACACCCGCGAGCGCAGCGGGCGGTGTTGAATGTGAAGGACTTCTCGACCCGATTTGAGCAACGAGCAACGCAACGCGTTGCGAGTGAGTTCAAATCGGGGAACGACCCTCGTTGATTCCCGTAGTGTCCCCCGTTCCGTCACCTCAGACCCTCACGAACAATCGGAGTATATCTCGCCGCGACCCCGTAATTTACCCCCGTCTGTTCGGAAGCAAACGGCATGGATTCTCGACCGCTCGGCACGACCGGATTCGACGTTTCCGAAATCGCGCTGGGGACGTGGCAGCTCGGCGGCAGTTGGGGCTCGGTGACCAACGACGAGGCGTACGACGCCATCGAGGCGGCGCTCGACGCGGGCATCGACTTCCTCGACACCGCGGACGTGTACGGCGACGGCGACAGCGAGCGCCGCATCGGCGACGTGCTCGCGGACCGCGACGACGACGTCACCGTCGCCACCAAGGCGGGGCGGCGGCTCGACCCCCACGAGGCCGACGGCTACAACCGCGAGAACCTCGAACGGTTCGTGTACCGGAGCCGGGACAACCTCGGCGTCGACTCGCTCGACCTCGTCCAACTTCACTGCCCGCCGCGAGAGGTGTACTACCAGCCCGAGGTGTTCGATGCCCTGTCGGAGCTCCGCGACGCCGGGAAAATCGACCACTACGGCGTGAGCGTCGAGAAGGTCGAAGAGGGGCTCAAGGCCATCGAGTACGACGGCGTGGAGACGGTCCAGATTATCTTCAATCCGCTTCGACAGCGACCCGCGGAACTGTTCTTCCGGGAGGCGGCGCGCCGGAACGTCGGCGTCATCGTTCGCGTCCCGCTCGCGTCGGGGCTGCTCACCGGCGCGCTCTCCGCAGACGCAGAGTTTGCCGAGAACGACCACCGGAACTTCAACCGACACGGCGAGGCGTTCGACGTGGGCGAGACGTTCGCCGGAATCCCGTTCGAAGACGGTCTCGAAGCCGCGGATTCGATACAGGAGGTCGTCCCCGAGGGCGTCTCGCTCGCGCAGTTCACGCTCCGCTGGATTCTCTCGTTCGACGCCGTGAGCACCGTCATTCCCGGGTCGAAGACGCCGGAACACATCCGCGACAACGTCGCCGCGGCGTCGCTCCCACCGCTGTCAGCAGACCAGTTCGAGCGCGTCGAAGAAGTGTACAACGCGTACGCGCGAGAGCACGTCCACCATCGGTGGTGACCTGAGACCGCGGCCGAACCCCCCGCTTCGCTATATTCAAGTACAGTTTCGCCAATGAAATTCTAGTGGCAGTCACGTTCGACCTCTTCGGCACGCTCGTCGACGCCGAGTACCCGTCAGACCCCGGTTCGGCGGTCGCGGACGCGCTCCGCGAGTACGGCGTCGCCGTCCCCGACGACTGGGACGACGCCTACCGCGAGGTTCACATCGACGCGCCCGAGGGCGCGGAGGTCCCGCTTCCGGCGCACGTCGCCGCAGCCCTCCGGTCTCGGGGCGTCGACTCGCCGGACAACGCCGCTCGTCGCGCGGTCATCACGGCGTTCGACCCCGAGGTGACGACCCGTCCCGGCGCGGTCGACGCGGTCGCGGCTGCCCGCGAGGCCGGCGCGGTCGGCCTCCTCTCGAACTGTTCGGTCCCCGAACTCGTCGCGCGGACGCTCATCCGGTCGGACCTCGACCGGCGCGGCTTCGACGACATCACGACGAGCGTCGCCTGCGGCTGGCGGAAACCCCACCGGCAGGCGTTCGAGGCGGCGGCCCGCGGCCTCGGCGTCGACGCGGCCGAGTTGCTCCACGTCGGCGACGACCCGGACGCAGACGGCGGTATCGAGGCGGTCGGCGGCCGGTTCGTGAATCTCCGGGAGACGACGCTCGAATCGGTCGCGGCGAGGCTGCGAGCCGGGGAGGACCCGTGCCCGTGACCGCCGCGGCCGCCGTCGTCGCCGCCGCGGCGCTGGACCGAGGGTTCGCCGAACCGCCGGCGCGCGTCCACCCGGTCGCGTTGCTCGGCCGACTCGTCTCGCCCGTCGACCGCGAGTGGTCCCGTCCGACGCTCGTCGGCGCGGTCGCGGCCGTCGCGCTTCCGGCGCTCGCCGCGGGCGTCACCGCGGCTGTGACGTGGGCCGCGACGCTCGTCTCGCCGTGGCTCGGCGCGGCCGTCGCGGCGCTCGCGCTGTTTTCGACCACGAGCCTCCGGATGCTCCTCGACGCGGCCGCGGCGGTCGTCTCGGCTACGGCGGACGAATCCGACCTCGATACCGCCCGGTACGAACTCCGGGCGCTGGCCGGGCGCGACCCGTCGTCGCTGTCGGCGGCCGATATCCGGAGCGCCGCCGTCGAGAGCGCCGCCGAGAACCTCGCCGACGGCCTCGTCGCCCCGTTGCTCGCGTTTATGCTCTTCGCGGCCGTCTCGCTCCCGCTCGCGGTCGGCGCGGCCGCGTGGGTGAAGGGCGTCAACACGCTCGACTCGATGCTCGGCTACCGACACAAGCCGGTCGGTCGCGTTCCGGCCCGCCTCGACGACGCGGTGATGTGGCTCCCGGCGCGCGTCTCGGCCGTCTTACTGGCCGTCGTCGCCGGCGCGCCGGCCACGGTGGCCCGGGTCGGCGAGCTGGCGCGCCGCCCGTCGTCGCCCAACTCGGGGTGGCCGATGGCGACCCTCGCGGTCCTGCTGGAAACGCGACTCGAAAAGCCCGGCCACTACCTGCTCGACGGGGGTCCCGAGGCACCCGACGCGGCGACGGCCGCGCGGGGCGTCCGACTCGTCTCGCGGGCGGGCCTCGCCGCGTTCGCCGTCGCGGGGGTGGTCGCGTGGTTCTGACCGCGCTCCGCGGCGCGCTCGGCTTCCTCACCCGCCTCCCCGTCGGCGGCGACGAGTCGAATTGGGACGCCTTCAGGCGCGCGCCCGTGGCGTTTCCGCTCGTCGGCTACGTCGTCGGCGCACTCGCCGCGCTCCCGCTGTTGCTCCCGCTGCCGATTCCGACCGCGGCCGCGCTGTACCTCGTGACGCTGTATCTCGTGACGGGCGTCACCCACGCCGACGGCCTCGCGGACCTCGGCGACGCCGCGGTCGTCCACGGCGACGCCGACCGCCGGCTGTCGGTCCTGAAGGATTCGCAGACGGGCGTCGGCGGCCTGCTCGCGTTCGGGCTGACGCTCGTCGTCCTCGCGCTCGGCGCGTTCGGCCTCGCCGGTGCGGGCGGTCGCGTCGGCCTCACGGCCGCCGTCGCAATCGCGCTCGCCGCCGAGGTCGGCGCGAAAGCCGGCATGGCGACGCTGGTCTGTCTCGGCGCGCCCGCCCACGAGGGACTCGGCTCGGCGCTCGTCGGCGAGAACAGTTCCGCCGGACTTCTCGCCGTCGCCGTGGCCTGTCTCCCGGTCGTCGCGCTCGCGCCGGTCACGGGCGGCCCCGCCGTCGTCGCGGCGCTCTGCTGCGGGCCGGTCGTCGCGCTGCTCGTTCGCTCGTGGGGCCGCGCCCGCCTCGGCGGCGTCTCGGGCGACCTGCTGGGCGCGACGAACGAACTGGCCCGCGCCGCGGCCGTCCACGCGGGGGTGGTGACGTGGACGCTCTCGTGATGTGCGGCGGCCGCGGCACCCGCCTCGACGCGCCGGTCGAAAAGCCGCTCGTGGACATCTGCGGGCGGCCCATGCTCGACCGAGTCGCGGCGGCGCTCCGCGATTCGAGCGTCGAGACCGTCCGCGCGGTCACCTCGCCGCACACGCCGAACACCCGCGACCGCGCCGCCGATCTCGGTCTCGACCCCATCGAGGCCCCCGGCGACGGCTACGTCTCCGACCTCGGATTCGCGCTGGCCCGCGTCTCCCGGCCGGTCGTCACCGTCGTTTCCGACCTCCCGCTCGTGGCCCCCGAACACGTCGACGCGGTCGTTTCGGCCGCGGACGGCGGGGCCGCCACCGCGTGCGTCCCCGTCGAACTGAAGCGCGACCTCGGAGCCAGCGTCGACGACGCGCTCGTCTTCGACCACGAGGGGACCGCCGTCTGCCCGACCGGGCTGGGCGTCGTCGGCCCCGCGGCCGCGGACGCGACAATTGATACCGACGCAGACACCGACACGCACTCGACCATGTACCTCTCCACAGACACCCGACTGGCACTCAACGTGAACCGCCCGACAGACATCGAACTCGCGGAGGACCGATGCGAGTAGTCCTCGTCGCCGGCACGACCGAGACGGCGAAGATACCCGGCATCAGCGCCGCCGGCGCGGAGCCGTCGCTCGTCGGCCACACGCCGAGCGCGGACGCCGAAATCATCGAGTACGGCGAGCCGGTCCGCTCGCCGGTGACGCCGGTCAGCCCGACGGGCTGTCCGACGCCCGCGGCCGTCACCCGCGCCGTCAAGCAGCTCACCGGCTTCGACGTGCTCACCGTGGACGCCGGCCTCGCGAAGCCGAGCGCCGCGCCGACCATCGACGTGGGCGCGCGACCCGGCCGCGACATCCGCGAGAGCGAACCGGTCCCGACCGCGCCCGGCGCGTTCGAGGCGGCCCGGCGGATGGGCCTCGCGCTCCCCGAAGACGAACTCGTCATCGGCGAGACCGTCCCCGGCGGGACGACCACCGCGCTCGCCGTGTTCCGCGCGCTCGGCGAGGAGTTCCCCGTCTCGTCGTCGCTCCCGGACAACCCCACGAGCCTGAAAGAGGAGGTCGTCGCCGAGGCGTTCGAAGCCAGCGACGTCGAACCCGGCTTCGCGGCTCACAAACCCCGGCGCGCCGCCCGCTACCTCGGCGACCCGGTGCTTCCGGTCGTCGCCGGCCTCACCGTCGGCGCGCTCGAAAACGGCACCGACGTGACGCTCGGCGGCGGGACCCAACTGCTCGCGGCCGCCGCGCTCGCTCGCCACGCCGGCGCGAACGGCGACCTGACGCTCGCAACGACATCGTACCTCGCTGAGGACGTGCCCGAGTTGGCCGACGCCGCCGAGGCGTTCGACCTCGAACTGACCGTCACCGACCCCGGCTTCGAGACGCACCCGCTGGACCGCTACGCCGCGGGCGAGGCAAAGGAGGGCGCGGGCATGGGCGGCGCGCTCATGCTCGCCGACCGGATGGGCGTCCTCGACGACGTGGAGGCGGCCACGCTCGACGTGCTCTCCACGCTGGACCCCGAAGCCGTCGAGACCGGAACCGGAACCGCGGCGGCCGACGCTGGCGGAGCCGACGCTGGCGGCGTCGACGCCGACGCAGACATCGACGATGGACCCTGAGTCCGTCCGGGCGGGGAGCCGCGTCCCCCACGGCGGCACCACCGACCCGACCGTCCTCGACTTCAGCGCGAACACCAACCCCGAGCGTCCCGACGGCGTCGAGGCGGTGTACCGCGAGGCGTTCGACGCCTCGACCCGTTACCCCGACGACGACTACGCCGACTTCCGGGCGGCCGCCGGCGACTACGTCGGCTGTGTCCCCGAGGCGGTCGTGCCGACCGCCGGCGGCCTCGAAGCTCTGCGACTCGCGTTCGAAGTGACGCTCTCGCCGGGCGACACCGCGCTCGTCCCCGAACCGAGCTTCGGGGAGTACGACCGCGAGATTCGCCTGCAAGGGGCGGAGCCGGTGGCGGTCGCCCACGACGCGATTCTCGACGCCGACCCCGCGGACCACGCGGTCGCGGTCGTCTGCACGCCGAACAACCCGACGGGCGAGCTCGCGCCCGCCGACGACCTCCGGGCGTTCGCGGCGCGCTGCCGCGAGGCCGACACGGTCCTCGTGGTCGACGAAGCGTTCCTCGACTTCACCGACGAACCGAGCCTCGCGGGCGAACCCGGCGTCGTCGTCGCCCGGTCGCTGACGAAGATGTTCGGACTGCCGGGCATCCGCGCCGGGTTCGCCGTCGCCACCGGCGACCTCGGCGACCGACTCGCCGTCGCCCGGCGGGCGTGGTCGCTCTCGACGCCCGCGGCCGCCGTCGGCGCGTACTGCATGGACGACGCCGAGTTCGTCTCGCGAACGCGAGCGCGCGTCTCGGCCGAGCGCGAGCGACTCCGCGAGACGCTGTCCGACGCCTTCGCGGTGTCCCCGTCGGACGCGCCGTTTCTCCTCGTGGACGTCGGCGACCGCGACGTGGACGCGGTGGTCGAGACCGCCCGCGACCGCGGGGTCGCCGTCCGGGACGCGACGACGTTTCCGACGCTCGACTCGCACGTCCGCGTCGCGGTGAAACGCCCCGACGAGAACGACGAACTGCTCCGGGCGCTCGCCGCCGTCGCCGACGATGTTTGAGACGGCGCGCCGCGACGGCGTCTGCCGACTCGCCCGACCGGGGACGCGCTGGCTCTCGACGGGCTACGCCGGCGGCGACTCGCGGGCGGACGCCGCGTTCAACATCACCGTCCCCGAGGGCTGGCCCGAGACCGACCTCGACGCGTACGTCGAACGGCGGCTCTCGGCGGCCGGCTTCGACGAGCGCGGGCCGACGCTCCTGACGGGCGTCGGGCAGGAACACGCCCGGCGCGCCCGGTTCGGCCCGGTCGAAGTCGTCGCCACCGCGGGCGTGTCGAATCCGGCGGAACTCCCGATAGACGACGACCCGCGCGAGTGGGGAGACGCGTCGGACGCGCCTGACGCGGCGGCCGGCGACGACCGAGACGACCGAGACGACCCGGTCGGAACGGTCAACGTCTTCGTCGGGACGACACGGTCGCTGGAGCCGGGCGCGCTCGCGAACCTCGTCGCTGTGGCCGCCGAGGCGAAGGCGGCGACGCTCCTCGCGCGCTGCGGCGCGCCGGGGACGACGACCGACGCGGTCGTCGCCGCGTGCGACCCCGCCGGCGACCCGGCGACGTTCTCGGGGAGTGCGACCGAGGTCGGCAACGCGGCCCGGGTCTGCGTCCGCGACGCGGTGCTCGCGAGCCTCGGTTCGCGGTACGACGCCGGGCCGATCTCGCAGGGCGTCGACGAGGCGAACTACGGCGTCGTCGCTGACGACCGCGCGACCGTCGCTCCGATTTGAGAACCGCCGGCGAAACGCGTTTCCGGCCGAAGAATCCACGGTGGTACCTAAGTGGTTCTCGAAGAAGCCTTGATTATGGTTGGTAGCTAGCAGGTCGGTATGGACCCCGGTTCCGTTTCCGACGTCGACCACGTGACTCACGGCGGGACCGCCGACCACTCGCTGGTCGATTTCAGCACCGGCTCGAACCCCGAACACCCGTCCGGCCTCGCTGGCGTCTACGAATCGGCGCTCGCCACGGCGCGGCGGGACTCGCTGGACGACTACTCGCGGTTCCGCGTCGCCGCCGCGGAGTTCGTCGGCTGCAACCCCGACGAGGCCATCCCCGCCGCTGGCGTCATCGAAGCGCTCCGACTCGCCGTCGGCGTGACCGTCTCGCCCGGCGACAGCGTGGCGCTTCCGGCCCCTTGCTGCGGCGAGTACGCCCGCGAAATCCGGCTTCAGGGGGGCGACCCGGTCCATGTTCCGCACGACCGCCTCCTCGAAACCGTCGACCCCGCCGAGCACGCGGCGGTCATTCTCAGCTATCCCGCCAACCCGGTCGGGACCGCGTACCCGCGAGACGAGCTTCGGGCGTTCATCGACGACTGTCGCCGGGCCGACACGCCCGTCATCGTCGACGAGACGTACCTCGGCTTCACGCGCCTCCCGAGCACGGCCGGCCTCGACGGCGTCATCGCGCTCCACTCGGTAACGAACGTCTTCGGCGTCCCCTCGCTCCGCGCGGGCTTTGCGGCCGCGACGGGCGACCTCGGTGACCGGCTCTCGCGGGCGCGCTGTACGTGGGTGCTTTCGGCTCCGGCGGTGGAGGTTGCGACGTTCTGTCTCGAACAGGAGGCTTTCCTCGAAGCCACGCGGAACCGGGTCGAACGGGAGCGCCCGAGGGTGATTGCGGGGCTGGACCGGCTCGGCTACGACCCGCACCCCGCCGACAGCGCGCTCGTGTTGTTCCGCGCCGACGACGTCGATTGCGTCCTCCGCGAGACCCGACGGCGCGGTTTCGCCGTCCGCGACGCCCGCGACTATCAGGGCCTCGACTCGCACGTCAGAATCAGCGTCCGCCGCCCGGACGAAAACGACCGCTTGCTCGACGCGCTCGCCGAGGCGTCCTGAGCAACCGCGTCACCCACCGACCGCTCGCCGGGACGCGAACGCCGACTCACCGACGACTCGCCGCCGAGCCGACGCCAGCCGACGGTCGCAGTTCCGTCCCGGATGGGGCCGCGGAACTCGGTTGCACGCCGCGATTCGAACCGCCGTCACCGATTCAGGTACACGATGAACGCGATGGTGAGGAGGGTCGCGTACACCGCGAACGTCGAGTCCTCGACTGCGAAAGCGAACGATTGGATGACAATTCTGAACATCGGTGGTCGTTTCACACACTGTTGGCCTCACTATTAATGCTTGTTACTAGTTGACACGATATTCGTCGGCGCGCGTCCACCCCCGTTCCGAACACTTATGCGAAATCGCCGGGCACGTGGGGGCATGGTCGAGGCGTTCGCCGTCGCCAGCGGGAAGGGCGGCACCGGGAAGACGACGAGTACGCTCGCGCTGGGGATGGCGCTCGCCGAGGAGTACGACGTGACCGTCATCGACGCGGACACGGGCATGGCGAACCTGCTTTTCCACGCCGGATTGGACGACGCCGACGTGACGCTCCACGACTTACTCATCGACGACCACGACGCCGCGGTGTCCGACGCGGTGTACGAGCGGTTCGGGCTGTCTGTCGTCCCCTGTGGGACGAGTCTCGCGGCGTTCGAGGCCGCGGACCCCGGTCGCCTCCGCGACGTGGTCGCCGAGCTCGCGGCCGACACGGACGTGTTGCTCCTCGATTCGCCCGCCGCGCTCGGTTCCAAGAGCGCGGTGCTCCCCGTCGTCCTCGCGGACCGCATCGTCGTCGTCCTCCAGCCCACCGTGCCGTCTCTGTCTGACGGGCTGAAAGTCCAGGAGTACGCCCACTCCTACGGCACCGACACGGCGGGCGTGGTGTTCAACCGCGTGCGCCCCGACGAGAACGTGGAGACAATCGCCGAGCAGGCCGGCCGCTACTTCGGGGGACAGACGCTCGCGTCGGTCCCCGAGAGCGACGCGGTCCGCGCGGCCCGCCGCGAGGGAAAACCCCTCCTCGCGCACGCCCCCGACGACCCGGCCGCCGACGCCTTCCGCGAGGCGGCCGCCCGACTTGACGTGCGCGAAGGCGACGGCCGCGAGGTCGCAGAGCGGTTCAAAAGCGCCGTCGTCCCCGAGCGAATATGAGAATCCCGCGGGGCGAACTCCGTCGGTCGCGCGTCGTCGACGACGCGGCGGCGGTGCTTCGGACGGTGCTCGACGAGGAACTCACCGGCTACGTCGTCTTCGAGCCGCAGGACGCGCTCCTGCTCGGCGAGACCACCCGCGGCGTCGTCACGTTCGAAGACGGAGTTCCGGTCCTCGCCTACGACACGGAACGCGAGGTCGGCGGCCGCGACGGGCTGGAGGGGTTCGCCGTCACCGGCCCGACCCGCGCCGCGGTCCACGCTGTCGACGCCGCAGAGCTCGCGGACGCCCACGAGGTCGAGGCGTTCCGCGTCCCGCCGGGCGAGCCGGCCCGCGTCCTCGCCGGCGACGAGCGGTTGGCGACGAAGACCCTCGACGCCGCCCCCGCCGCGCGCCGCGAGGAGAGCCGCGACCAGAGCGCGGTCGAAGCGTTCCTCGCCGACGCCGACGCCATCGAGGAGATTCGATCCGAGGCCCGCGAGGAGGCCCGCGCGAGGGCGTCGGAGTGGGGGCTCGACGACGTGCTGGCGGACGACGCCGACGAGTCGGCCGCGATAGACGCCGGCCCGGACAGTCGCTGACACGCTTCTCGACGGTTGAGAACCGTCTTCTGTGGCTATCGCTCTGCGGCGTCTCTCTCTAGGTATGTCCACCGAGAAATCCCAGACCCGGAATCAGACCCTGACGTTCGCCGTCGCCGCGGCGGCTGAATCACCGACCGAGACCCGCGTCTCCGTCCGCGACTTCGAGTTCGTCGTCGACGAGCCCGAATCGCTGGGCGGGGCGAACGCCGGCCCGAACCCCGTCGAGTACGTCCTCGGCGCGCTCGCCGGCTGTCTGAACGTCACGGCCCACGTCGTCGCCCGCGAGATGGACCTCGACGTTCGCGACCTCGAAATCGCCATCGAGGGCGACCTGAACCCCGCGACGTTCATGGGCAAGCGTGAGGACGGCCGCGCCGGCTACCAGGAGATTCGCGTCGCGGTCACCGCCGACGTCGACGCCGACGCCGAAACCATCGACGCGTGGCTCGCCGCGGTCGAAGCGCGCTGTCCGGTCAGCGACAACCTGCGCAACGCGACGCCGCTCGCGCTCTCGTTCGACCGGCGGTAGCTGCCGCACTCGCGTCGCCGTCGCCGCCGCGGGAATCGCCCGTCGACCGCGCCGTCTTCCGTTCGCCACGGGGACAGAGCCAAACCGCCGTCACCCGTAGCTCCCCTGTGACCGTTTTGCGCCTCCTTCGACTCCGCCGGCCCGCCGACTTCGCGGACTGGTACCGAATCGGTGCCGAGTACGTCCACGACGTGGCCGCGGGCATGGGCTTTCGCGTCGGCGACTTCGAGTCGCGGGTGGTCCGCGCGACGGATGCCATGCGCGCGGGGCGAACCGACCTGCCCCCGGACCTCGCCCGCTCCGTCGCCGCAGACCTACTGGCCGACGCGGCGTTCTGCGACCCGTTCTGTCAGTGGATGCCGCTGTGGTACGAACTCGGCCTCGCGGCCCCGTGCGCCTACGCCGACTACCGACTCCGGCGGGTCGCCGAGCAGTACGCCGACGACCTCCCGCACCTGTCGGTGCCGCGGTTCTCCCGCCCCGAAGACGTGTACGTCGACGGCCGCCCCGCGACGGCGTGCGTCGACGGCTTCGCCGAGCGGTTCGTCCTCGCCGACGCCGTCCTCCACTTGGAGTGGTTCGTCTACGTCGCCCGCGAGTCGGGCATCTTCGTCCCGCCGCTGTTGGTCGAGCGAACCCGCGAGCAGACCGTCGCCTACTACGCCGGCCGGCGGGAGGAACTCGACCCCGACGTGCGGAGTTTCCAGCGACTGCTGTTTTCGGACGACGAGTGGGTCCGCCGCATCGCCGACGTGTACGACCTCGACAGCGTCCTGTTCGACTACTGGGAGCGAATCCTCGCACAGGAGCGCCGCCGCCTTTCGACGTTCGACGGCTGACCGTTCGGCCGCCAGGCGTGTGTTCTGAACACACGCAGCATATGACATTTGAAAAATGTTTTAATGGAGGACGTTGTAGCGTCTACTGCAGGTAGATACCTGCACTTGGGTTGCGTATACAGGGGAGGTTTTCCCCAGTGTCCGTGGAGTGCGGGCGGGTGCCCGGTCGTCCGCGCTCTTCCTTTTCATCCATCGAGCGGCGCGGTCGCCGCACAAAACATATCGGTCTCGGCGGGTCTCACGCCGTGGGCGGTTCGACAGCGCCGAGTTGCGTGAGCATGCCGAGCATGTCCGGTTGGACCCACCGCTCGGCAATCACGCCGTCTTCGATGCGGGTAAACACCATGTTGCCGACTTCGATGGGCTTCCCGGTCGGTTCGATGCCCATGAACGCGCCGTCGTGGGTCCCGCGGAGCGTGACGCGCATGGCGACCGTGTCGCCCTCGGTAATCGCGTCTTCGACCGTCGCCGAGAAGTCGCTGAACGACTCCTTGAGTCCCGAAATCTGGGCTTTGAGTTCGTCGCGTCCGCGGACCTCCCCGAGCGGACTGTGGTCGAGGACGTCCTCGGCGCAGATTTCGTCGATGAGGCCGACGTTCCCCTCGCTCGCGACTTCCTCCGGGGAGCGTCGCGCGATTCGTTCGTTCCCCGTCGGTGTCGGTGCGCTTGCTGATGCCATTCTTGTTCTCTCCTCTCCGTCGCACCCGTCCGCAGACCGCAGCGTTCTCGCGTACCGCCGGCGGCGGATACACCGAACTCTACGCTGTGTGGGCTGTTAACTATTTTCTGTGCATCGTCTCGGCGTCCAGCAGACAGTACTGCTCTTAACAGACACAACAAAGGGACAGAAGACGAGCGTCGTTTGGTTCTCTCGAATTGAGTTTTGGACGACCTCTATCGAATCTCCAATACGCTGTGTAACCGAAATAAGTAGTGGCAATTCGCGAGTGATATCTTCGGACTTAGATTTCTCAAACACACGCCCCTGAATTTTCTCCGGTTCGATACTGTATGGTATATGCATTACTCTGTTCTCGGGTCGACCTCCCGGCGCGGTAATCTTTGTAGCGAACCTGTGCACATTTCGGGCCGACGCGCGTACGGCGAACCCTCAGCGATGACTCTCTCACAGCAGACGGGGCGGCGGCCGCGCCCGGGGCCGGTGCCCGACCCGTTCGAACGCAATACGTATATGGGTGTGCTCGCACGAACTTCGACAATGAACGACGCGTTAGTACGGTGTTGGACAGATGAGTGAGGTCCACAACGACGTGCAGGCGTACACGCTTCGACTCGAACTGGTCGACGAACCCGGCGAACTCCTGCGGTCGCTGCAACCCATCGCCGAACGCGGGGGGAACCTCCTCTCGATTTTCCACGAGCGCGGCAACGTCACCCCGCGCGGCTACATCCCGGTGGAAGTCGACATCGAGGCGACGCCCGACCGCTTCGACAACATCGTCGAGGGGCTGAGCGACGCCGGCATCAACGTCATCCAGGCCGGCACCGAGCGGTACAGCGAGCGCCTGACCATCATCTTCTCGGGACACCTCATCGAGACGGACCTCTCCGACACGCTGACGCAGATCGAGGCGACGCGGAACGCGACCGTCACCGATATCTCGCTGTCCGCACCCGCCGGCTCTATCGACGTCTCCAGCGCCCGCTTCCAACTGGCCGCCGAATCGGGGTCGACCGAAGACGTCCTCTCGGCCATGCGCGACATCGCCGACGAGAAGGACCTCCAGCTCGTCGAGCCGCTGACTGTGGGGGGTCGCGCGTGAGGCTCTGCGTCCTCGGTGCCGGTGCGGTCGGCAGCGCCGTCGTCGAACTCGCCGCCGAACACGGCCACGTCGTGACCGCGTTCGCTGACTCCGACAGCGCCGTCGTCGACGCCGACGGCATCGACGCCGACGCGGTGCTGTCGAAGAAGCGAGAAGACGGCGTGGTCGGGGATGCCGACCCCGAATCGGTGTTCGACGCCGACTACGACGTGTTAGTGGAGGCGACGCCGACGACGCTCGGTGACGCCGAACCCGGCTTTTCGCACGTCGAGCGCGCGCTAGCCGACGACCGCCACGTCGTCTTGGCGAACAAAGGCCCGGTCGCGGAACGCTACGCCGACGTGCGTGCGCTCGAAGCCGACAGCGAGGGGACCGTCCGCTTCGGCGCGACCGTCGGCGGCGCGCTCCCCATCCTCTCGACTATCGAGGACGTGGGCCCGTCGCGCGTGTCGGCGGTGTACGGCGTGCTGAACGGGACGGCGAACTTCGTCCTCTCGCGGATGGCCGCCGAGGGACTCGACTACGAACACGTCCTCGCGGAGGCACAGGACCTCGGCGTCGCAGAGGCCGACCCGGCCTTCGACGTCGACGGCACGGACACGGCGCTCAAGGGCGTCATCGTCGCCAACGTCCTCGCCGAGGGCGAGACGGAGTTCACGCTCGACGACGCCGAAGTCGAGGGGATTCAGGAGCTCTCGGGGGGGATGCTCGACCTCGCGCAGGAAGACGGCCAGACGATTCGACTCATCGTCGAAGTCGCGGACGGTTCGGTCCGCGTCGGCCCGCGACTGGTGTCCGCAAACGGGGCGGTCGCCCCGTCGGGGGCGGAAAACGCCGTCCAAATCGAAGCCGACTACTGCGGCCGACTGGGCATCACCGGGCGCGGGGCCGGCGGTCCAGAAACGGCGAGCGCGGTGCTGACGGACGTCGAGCGGCTTGCCGACTGACGCCGGGCGACGAGTACGAGTTCGCGGCGAGAAGAGATGAAACGAGTCTGTTGACGGCGGGCGGCCGCAGGGTCGCCGGCGTCAGTCCGAGAGCGTCAGTTCCTTCGGCACCGACACCTCGCTCCGAATCGTGTCGATGACCTGTCCGTCGACGCGCTCGTTTTTGGTGAGTTCGATGAGCGAGGCGAGCTTTTCGAGCGGAATCTGCCCCGGCGCGTAGTCGTTGTCGTCCGCGAGGAGGGGCGCGTAGCCGAGCTTCGACCCGTAGAGATGGCCGATGACGCGGGTGTGACTCCCGAGTTCGCCCATCGAGATACCGGCCACGTCGATGCCGCGGTTGGTCGCGTCGTTGACGGCCTCCAAGAGCGTGAGCGTGTCGCGCTGGTTTTGGGGGTACACCGCCACCTTCGCAACGTCACCGAACTCCGCGCACTGCTCGATGATGGCGTCGAGCACCTCGCGGTCGGGCGTCTCATCGAAGTCGTGATGCGAGATGATGAGCTGCACGTCGTTCTCGCGGAACTCGTGGGCCAGCCACTCCTTGGCGCGGACGGTTTCGAGTTCGATGTCGACGAACTCCACGGCGTCGTACCGAGATGCGGAAAACAGGTCGTCCAATCGTCCGGTGTCGCTTGCCTTCCCCCCGAACCATCGTGCGCGATTGGTCGCGATTATCGGGAGTTCGCCGTCGTACGCGGCGAGTTGTTCGAGCGGGTCGTCCGCTTGGTCCATTCGGAATTCGATGAGGTCTGCCACCCCTCGTGCGTCTACCTCTCGTGTGAGGTCGTTTGTTGTCGCCGCCAGTGCAGACTCGTCGAGTTTCATGTGAACGCCTATCATCCCATCGCGTATAAATCTTAGCTGTCGACGCAAGAGTTCTCACCCCCTCGTAGGCGCTGAGAGACGCCGTTTTCGGCGGTTCCTCCGGAATGTTCATCGAATATATCGGCTATGAGCCGACGATTATGAGGCGCTGAGTTGAACACTATCGAGAAACCTTCGGCGTTCGGCGTCAACGCTCGGCTATCTGTTCTCCGACGACGCGACCGGACACCGGCAGTCGACGTCTGCCGGCGACCGACGTGGGCGCGCGCAGTCGGTGAGCCACCCGGTCGAGTCGTTCGGTCGCCCGGCCGTCCGACCACCCCGACTCGAACGGCGTCTCGCCCGGACGAGTCGGTCCTATCCGGCCGAATTATATCTGATTTCTTTGAGTACTGTATTTCTGATAGTATCACCGTCTCGTCGGCACAACGCTCCCGCGTCGGGCCGGTCCGAAACACCGACAGTCGCGGACGATTCCGCGGACGAACCGCCCGGTTCGACGCGGTCGACCCGTCGATTCGCCGTCCCCGACTCGACGGGCTCACCGGGCCGCAGAGACCCACTCGACGAGGTACGACAGCTTTTCGAGGTCGATGTCGTTCGGAGCGCGCTCGTCGCTGACGATGGGTGCATAGGCGATGGACGCACCGTAGAACACGCCGATGACGCGGGTGTGGCGGCCGATTTCGCCAAGCGCGTAGCCGGTAACTCGCATCCCCCGTTCGGAGGCGGTATTGAACGACTGCAACAGCGCGAGCGAGTCGGTTTTCTCCTCGGCGGTGACGACGAGCTTCGCCACGTCGCCGTAGTTATTACACTCTGATACTATCTGCAAAAGTTCCGTCTTCTGAGGTTTCTTGTGGCGGTCGTAGTGGGAGACGATGAGTTCGACGTCCTGCTCGCGCAGTTCGTCTCGGAGCCATCCGCACTCACGAATCGTCCGCAGTTCCACGTCGACCATCTCGACGGCGGCGAACGCGGCGGCGGCCGCGAGGGTCTCCAGCCGGTCGGACTCGGCGGCGGTTCCACCGGCCCACTCCGGCCGGTTCGAGACGATGAGCGGGACCGACCCGTCGTACTCGTCGAGCGCGTCGAGCGGGGTGGTCGCCCCGTCCATCCGGAACTCGACGTAGTCCGCGATGCCCTCCGCGGCCGCCGCTTCGGTCAGCGTCTCGGTCACTCCGGCCAACGCGTATGCGTTCGCAGCCATGGAACTTGATACCAAGCACTCGTATAAAAATAGTTCCCCGCCGAGCGCGTTTCGCCGTCACCTGTCAGTCCCTCGAAACCCGACACACAGTCACGCACGCCGCCGTTTTGACAATGTTGGAACCATCCGAGAGTCACGAATCTCGGTCGACGACGGCGTTTCGCGGATAACTATGACAAACTTAATCCTGTAATTATCATGGTCTTACAGACCATATTTGTTTCAACGATGTCGAAATACGGACGGTCGAAGCGGCGCGTTTCCGAGCGAGACGAACTTACCGCCGCCACCAAGATTTAAATCGGGGAGTTCCGTATCCCTCAGTATCGATGGTTACGCAGCAAGTCCTAGTCACGGGTCCGTTCGGTGAGGCGGGCGAAGCGATTCTCAACCACCTCGCGGAACGCGACGAGTACGAGTTCACGTATCTCGACCGGACCGAACACCCGGAGTACGAGACGTTCGTCGCAGACATCGCGGATTACGAGGCTATCCGCCCGGCGTTCGACGGGCAGGACGCCGTCATCCACCTCGCCGCGCAGTCCGACGCGGGCGCGGCCTTCGAGGATATCATCGAGCCGAATATCATGGGCACGTACAACGTCCTCAAGGCGATGGAGGACGCCGGCGTCGAGAAGCTCATCTACGCCTCCTCCCAGCGCGTGATGGGGCTGTACGAGGAGGACCTCGCGCCCGACCTCTACGAGGAGGACTATCCCAGCGAGTACGACCCGCTTCGGTTCACCCACGAGACGCTCCCGAAGCCCGACGGCTACTACGGTGCCTCGAAGATGTTCGGCGAGCACATCTGCCGGACGCACGCTCGCCGCGACGGCGCGCCGAGCCAGGTCTACTCGATTCGCATCTCCAGCGTGCGGACCGAGCAGTACGACCACCCCTACGGCGACGCTGAGCGCGGCGTCGACCGCGGCGACGAGCACAAAGTCGAGGACGGCGAGGTGTGGGACCAGTCACAGACGGGCTCGTGGGAGCGCGGGAGCGACGAGTACGAGGAGATGGTCAAGCGGCTCAAGGCGACGTGGACCTCGCAGCGTGACTTCGCGCACCTGCTCGAATGCTGTCTCGAAGACGACTCGGTCACCTACGACACGTTCTACGCGGTGAGCGGCAACAAGGCTCGCTGGTTCGACACCGACCACGCGAAGGCGGTCCTCGACTACGAACCGGCCGACGACGGCTCCGAGTGGGACAGCCCTCCCGAGTGAGACGACGGGAGATCGCCGCCGAGCGCAGCGACCGCGGCCGACGGCGCTTCGGTCGCCCGCTCAGTACTGCTTGATTTTCAGCTCGATGATGTTCTTCTTGTTCAGGAGCGCCGGGCCGAGTTCTTCTTCGATGCGGCCGTCCTCGATGCGGCTCATCGGGCCGCTGATGCTTATCGCGCCGACGGCGTCGTCCGGCTCGGAGACGATGGCGGTGCCGACCGCGCAGACGCCGGGGTAGTGTTCCCCACGGTTGATGGAGTAGCCGCGGTCGCGAATCGCTTCGAGTTCCTCGTGGAGCGCCTCGCGGTCGGTGATGGTGTCGTCGGTCAGGGCCGGGAGGCCGCGGCGGTCGACGATGCGGTCGACCTCGTCCCGCGAGTGCTTCGCGAGCATCGCCTTCCCCGTCGCCGTCGAGTGGAGGTAGAGGTGGTCGCCGAGCGGCGCGTCGTCGTCGATGGACTCCGGGCTCTGGGCCTTGTAGAGCTGGACGGCGAACCCGTTTTGCTCGACCGTCACGTTGGTGTGCTCGCCGGTCTGTTCTTTCAGTTCGTCGAGTTCCGGCTTGGCGACCCGGTACAGCGCCATCCCGTCGCGCATCGCCCCGCCCATCTCGAGGAACCGCAGGCTGCAATGGTACTCGCTTCCGACCTTGACGACGTAGTCGGTGTCCACGAGCGTCGCCAGATGGATGTGCGCCGTGCTGACCGGCAGCTCCATGTCCTCGGCGGTCTCCGACAGCGTCGCGCCGTCGACTTCGCGGAGATATCGGATGATGTCGAACGCCTGTTCGACGCTCTGTATCCGCCGCGAGCCCGACCCGGTGGAGTTCGTCATGACTTGACGATGGGCCACCGCGTCCCTAATAGCACCGATTCGTTTCAACGATGTTGGAGTTTGGCGGGTCGAACGTCCTGACCGCCGGGGTCGCGTGGCCGACGCGTCGCTCGCGACTGGTCGGGGTTCGGGAAAAACGCGGGTCGCGCGGGTGGCATGACAGTCGACGTGCGGACTGTTCGAGTCGGTCGTCGTCGCGGCTCGCCGCGTCTTCGGTGACGTTAGTGAATCGAGTCTTCGGGACCGACGATGGTCAGGTTCTCGAACAGTTCGTCGTAGCCGTTGAGTTCGTAGAGGTACTCGCCCTTGAGGACTTCCTCGCGGACGGAATCTTCGGTGCTGAGCTTCTCGTGTGCGCGTTCGAGGACTTCCTCGGCTCCCCTGCGGGGAATGACCGCGAGCCCGTCGTCGTCGCCGATGACGATGTCGCCGGGGTCGACGCTGACGCCGCCGACGGAGACGGTGACGTTGACGGAGCCGGGGTCCTGCTTGAGCGGTCCCTGCGGATTGACGCCGCGGCCGTACACCGGGAACTCCATCTCGGCGATTTCGCGGCTGTCGCGGTACGCGCCGTCGATGACCAGTCCGGCGAGGCCGTTGGCCTGACACGAGGTGCACATCAGTTCGCCGACGTGGCCGGTGTCGGTGTAGCCGTCGCAGTCGATGATGAGCACGTCGCCCGGCTCGGTCAGCGTAATCGCCTTGTGGATGATGAGGTTGTCGCCGGGCGCGGCCTTCACCGTGACCGCGGTCCCGGCCATCTCGACGCCGTCGTAGGCGGGCCGGAGGCCGGCGTCCATGGTCAGTCCGATGTTGCCGGTCACGTCGGAGACGATGGTGCTCGGAATCTCCTCGAACGCCTCGACGAGTTCGCGGTCCGGTCGCTCTACGTCGGGCTCTATCGTGTGCATACCCGACTCGATGCGGACGATTCACGTTAAACTATCGGTCGGTCGAACGCTTGCGGTCCGCGTCGCGGGTCGCGGGTCGCGGGCGCGCTGTGAGGACCGCCGCCGCTCGCGGTGTGGAGACGACGAAAAGAGAAGGGCGCAGGTACGTGTCGAGTCGGGTGCCTCTGTCGCGGGGAACGGGATTCGATGGCGGCGGTGGCGACGTTACTGCTCTTCGATGCCGAGTTCGTCGACGAGGTTGCCGTAGAACTCGTACTGCTGGTCGAGGAAGTCCTGAAGCTCGTCGGGGCCGCGTTCGACGCGGATGAAGTTGTTGTTCTCCATGAACTCCACGAACGAGTCGTCCTCGTAGACGGCGCTGTACACGTCGGCGAGCTGTTGCTTCAGTTCGTCGTCGATGCCGGCGGGCGCGAAGTGCGCGAGCCACGAGCCGATGGAGATGTCGAGACCCTGGTCTTGGAGCGTCGGCGTGTTCGGGAGCGCTTCGACCTGCTGGTCGAACGCCACGCCGAGGGCGGACAGTCCGCCGTCTTGGACCTGCGGCGCGACCTCGGCCGCGCCGACCGCGGTACAGTCGACCTCGCCGTTCACGACGGCCGTCATAGCCGGGGCGGCACCCTCGTAGGAGATGTGCTCGACGTTGACGCCGGCCTCGCTGGCGATGCCGGCCGCCGCCATGTGCCACGACGACCCGAACCCGGAGTTCGCCATTTGCAGGGTGTTATCCTGCCCGTAGCTGATCCACTCGTCGAGCGTGGAGAACTCGGCGTCCTCGCTGACGACGAGCGCCGCGGGGAACTCGGTGTACTGCATGATGGGCGTGATGTCGTCGGGGCTGAGGTCGGCGATACCGAGGTGCTCGAACAGCGCAATCTCGGGGGCAGTACAGCCGATGGTGTGCCCGTCGGGCTCGGCGTTGGCCGCCGCGTTCATCCCGACCGAGCCGGAGCCGCCGGTCTGGTTGCTGACGTTCCACGAGACATCGGTGTGGTTCTCAGCCGCGTCTGCGACCGCGCGGCTCGTTCGGTCGGCTCCGCCCCCGGCGGACCACGGCGAGATAACCTCGACCGGACGGGAGGGCCACTCTTGCTCTCCCGAGAGGCTGCCGAGACAGCCGGCCGAGAGCGCAACCCCGCCGACGCCGGCGGCCTTGATGAAGTTCCGTCTGTTCAGCGCGCTCCGTCCACTCCGATTGCTAATGGTGTCGTCTCCCATTGTACCCGAATGTTTGAACAATCCATACAATAAGCATTGTGGTCGCTCCGAATATGGCGCGACGGTCGATACCGCGGTGCAGTTCTGAACGATTTCGCGCGCCCGCGAGCGCCGGCCGAAACGGGAGGATTCGCGGGGACTCGCGCTCGCGACATCGCTTGACGGCTCGCGTTCGTGTCGACCGTTGCCCGCAAGCTTCTCCCCCAAGAGCGTAGATTTATACCCCGGCGGTATTCAAGGAGATGTATGCGCGGGTTAGCCAAAACGAGCCGAGAGCCCGGAGCTATGGAACTCGTCGACGTCGAGACACCCGAACCGGCGTCCAACGAGGTCCTCATCGAAGTCGACTACGCCGGACTCTGCGGGAGCGACGCGGGAATCTACAAGTTCAAGTCCGCCTTCGAGCGGATGGAGATGCCGACCATCATCGGCCACGAGTACACCGGCCGCGTGGTCGAACGCGGCGAGGAAGCCAGCCGGTTTTCCGTCGGCGAGCGCGTGGTCGAGCGACCGATTCGCGGCTGCGGCGAGTGTTTCCAATGCCAAATCGGTGAGGAGAGCATCTGTCAGGACGCGGTCCTGACCGGCATCGACCTCGATGGGGCGTACGCCGGCTACATCGCCGTCCCCGAGTCGGCGCTCCAGTCGGTCCCGTCGAACGTCGAACCGAAGCACGCGGCGCTCGTCGAACCGACGGCGATTTGCACGCGTGCGGTCATTCAGAACTCCCGGGTCAAAGCCGGCGACCGAGTGCTCGTCGCCGGTCCCGGTCCCATCGGGCTGCTCTGCGCGCAGGTAGCCGCTTCGCAGGGCGCTGAAGTCGTCGTCGCGGGCGTCGGTCGGGACACGAACTACCGACTGCCGCTGGCGGAGGAACTCGGCTACCCCGCGGTCAACGTCGAGGAAGACGACCTGAGCGCGACCCAGCGCGAGCTGACCGGCGGCGTCGGCTTCGACGTGGTGTTCGACACGACCGGCCACCCGTCGGGCCTGCCGATGGCGGTCGAGCAGGTCCGCAAGGGCGGCCAGATAGTTCTCGTCGGCCAGACCGGCGAGACCACGATGGAGTTCACGCCGCTCGTCCGCGCAGAGGTCGACCTCCAGTGTACCTACGGCGCGACGTTCGAGGACTTCGAGCGGGCGTTCCGACTCATCGGCTCGGGCGACGTGGACCACGCCACGTTCCTCGACGACCGCTACCGACTCACCGAGTCCGAAGACGCCTTCGAGGCGTTCCTCGCCGGCGAGACCTGCAAGCCGGTGTTCGACGTCTCGGTCCTTCGGGAGTAAGGCGACCGATTCCGTCTCGCTCGTAGTCACCCTCAGCCGCCGTTTCATAGCCGCGGTTCAGTTCTCAGCCACGGCTCGTTTCACACCACAGCTCGTTCACCACTCGTCTGTCTCTGTCCAGAGCGACCGCTTCGCAGTCGGTCGTCAGAAAAGCATGCCGCGAAGTGGGCTATCGGGAATCGTGACACCGCCGGTGCCGCTCGGTTCGACGGGGCGGGGTCACTCCGGCCGGGGGTCCCACTCGCGCTCGACGAGGAAGTCGTCGAGCTTGCCCTTGGGGTCCTCGAAGACGTGCGAACCGTGGAAGACGAGCAGCGTCTCGAAGTCGTACTGGAGCAGGTCGTAGAGGTTGATTTCGGCGGCCTTGTGGTCGTCGTTGAACAGCGCCGGCGGCGGGAGCAGGTAGCCAGCCGGGAGGCCCGCGCGGTCGGCCCCGTCGAGGGCGTCTCCGGAGATGAGGATGCCGCGGTCTTCGAGCAGGAGCGCCGAGGTCGCCTTCGTGTGGCCCGGCACCTCGATGACGCGGATGTTCCCGTCGAGCAGGTCGCCGTCGGTGAACGTCACGTCAGGCTCGTAGTCGATGGCCTCGTGGAGCTTCGACTCGTTGGCCGACGCGACGAGTTCGGGGTCGAACGCCTCCATCACCGACGGGAGGCCGCCGTGGTGGCCGTGGTCGCCGTGGGTGATGATGACGCGGTCGACGCCGCCGTACTCCCGCTCCAGAATCTCGACGAGCTCCTCGCCGTCCTCGTCGAAGCCGGTGTCCACGAGCGTCGTCTTCCCCGTCGGCGTGTCCTTCAGGACGAGGACCCGGACGTGGTCGAACTGAATCTGGTCGATACCCTCGGTGGCGTTGCTGACACTCATTCCGGTGGAACGGTGGTTCGCAGCGCCGGTTAATTCTATCGATGGGCGCGAAACCCGGCGTTGTCGCCCGCGGACATATCGACTTCGCTACCGTACCGTCCGCCCGCCGGGCCACGCTTCAGTGTGCGGTTGTCCAGTCTCGCTGGCGGTCTCCGACGGTGACTGGACGATGGTCTCGACCGTACTTACCTCCCGTGTCGTGACTTTCAGCCCCGAACGGACGGGGAAAGACCAATATGTTTATTACATACGATTGCTTGGTATCATACCACGAGGCAGAACAAATAATGGTGATTCAGAAAGTCGGGGCCGTCCTTGATAGAATCGGCTTGGAGAGCGTTCGTTCAAGTCCGCTGTCAGTCTTCTTCATCCTGTTTTCGGTCGTCGTCGTCTTCTTTGCGAGCCAGTTCCCGTCGGGTGACGGCGTCGGGCCGTCGTTCTTCCCGATTGCGGTGTCGGTCGGCATCATCTTCTTCGCCGGCATCGACGTGCTGACGGGGTCCGAGACGGAGCTCGAAATCTCGGAGTTCGACTTCAAGCCCGCGGCCGTCGTCGCGGGGTTCCTCGTCGCGTACGTCCTCGTGATGCCACACCTCGGGTTCCTCGTGTCGACCATGGTGTTCATGCCGGTCGTCCTCTACTACTCGAACATCCACTCGAAGCTGCTGCTCGCAGTGCTGTCGATTGGGTTCCCCATCGCGCTGTTCTACATCTTTGGCCGCATCTTCCTCGTTCGCCTCCCTGAGGGTATCATCCCGGTGTCTCGACTGCTGCCGCAGCTCCCACTGGCGGTGACCTTCTGATGGTCGTCGAATACATCGGGCAGGCGCTCGTCAACCTCGCTGACCCGTTTATCCTCCTGTTGATGGTCGGCGGTATCTTCCTCGGCATCCTCATGGGGTCGATTCCGGGGATGACCGCGACGATGACCATCGCGGTCCTGCTCTCGTTTACCTTCACGATGGAGCCGAGTCAGGGGATGATTCTCCTGTTGGGTATCTACGGCGGCGCGGTGTACGCGGGGTCGATTCCGGCGATTCTCATCCGCACGCCGGGTACCCCGTCGGCGGCGGCGACCATCTTCGACGGCCACCCGCTCTCCCAGAAGGGCGAGGCGGGTCGCGCGATTCGCGTGAGCACCATCGCGTCGTTCGTCGGCGGCGTCATCAGCGTCTTCGCGCTGATGTTCTTCTCGCCGGTCATCGCCGACGCCGCCCTCCGGTTCCGCTCGCCGGAGTTCTTCGCGCTCGCCTTCTTCGGACTGACCATCATCGTCAGCGTGAGCGGCGACTCGCTCACCAAGGGCATGGTCTCGGGTCTGCTCGGGATGCTCGTTGCGACGGTCGGCATCGACCCCGTGACCGGCTTCCACCGGTTTACGTTCGACATCCCCGAACTGCTCACCGGCGTCGAGTTCATCGCCGTCATGATTGGCCTCTTCGGCATCGCCGAGGGACTTCGCAAGTACTCTCAGGGCATCAACAGCGGGAACGACCGCGTCGACCAGGAGATAACCGGCGTGTTCCCCTCGCTTTCCGACCTGCGGTCCATCGCGCCGGTCAGCGTCGGGTCGGGCATCCTCGGGTCGTTCATCGGCGCGATTCCCGGCGCGGGCGGCGACATCGCGGCGTTCATCACGTACAACGAGGCCACCCGCTGGCTCAAAGACAGCGTCCCGTCGTTCGGTGAAGGGAACGTTCGCGGCGTCGCGGCCGCCGAGTCCGGGAACAACGCGAGCACCGGCGGCGCACTGATTCCGACGCTGACGCTCGGCATCCCGGGCGACTCCGTCTCCGCCATCCTCATCGGCGCGCTGTTGGTCCACGACGTGAACCCCGGTCCGGGCCTGTACCAAGAGGAGCCGGTCTTGCTGTACACCATCTTCGTCGGGTTCCTCCTCATCTACGTGTTCATCCTCATCTTCGGCATGCTCGGCGCGAACTACTGGGCGCGCCTCATCAACATCCCGAAGTCCCACATCTGGCCCGTCATCCTCGTGCTGTGTGTCATCGGAGCCATCGCGCTCCGCGGCAACGTCTTCGACGCGTGGATTATGCTCGGCGCGGGCGTGTTGGGGTACGCGATGCGGCTACGGGGCTACCCGCTGGCACCGATGGTGCTCGGTCTCATCCTCGCGCCCATCGCGGAGGAGAACCTCCGCCGGTCGCTCGTCCTCTCGGGCGGGTCGCCGACCATCTTCCTCACGAGTCCCATCGCCCTCGTCATCATCCTGCTCGGTCTGGGTGCGATTGCGCTCCCCGCCGTGCGCTCGATTCGCGCGAACGCGTAACGCCGCCACCCTCGACGCTTTTCTCACGCCGCGTTCGTTCCCCGTCTGATTTCTCCCGCGGGTTGCACCCGAACGGCGCACCGCTCGGCGCTCGCGACGCGTGCGGTGCTTCGACAGCAGGCAAGGCGCGCGCCCGAGGCTAACACCGAGACGGCTCACGACGGCTGCCGGAGTGTTGTCGGCTCCCGGTTCCATTCTGTTCACTCCGGTCTCTCACACCCCCACGCGACGGCGTCGATGTCGCGGGCGACCCGCTTGAACTGACCGGCTCCGTTTCGAGGATGTTGAAAGACAGGGGTAATTTTCGTTCTACTCGGAGTGGAATTACAGACATAGCTCCGTAACGAGATTCGGTCGATTTCGGTTTAGTTACGATACTGTTGAAATACATCCGGCTCGACGGTCGAACTCACGTGTCGCGTTGGCTGTCGAAACCGCGAACCGAAACCGCGAATCGCGCCGACGCGGCGCTCGGTGGTCGCTCCGAATGGGATTCGGCGAAACGATATTATATCCCACCGTGGTACACGCTGGTATGGTCGTTGTTGCAGCAGTCGATCGGTCAGGTCGATCAGCACACGTTGTCTCGGAAGCCGCATCGCTGGCGGCGGCGTTCGACGAAGCGGTCCACGTCGTCCACGCGCTGACCCGCTCGGAGTTCATCGACCTCGGGCTGACGAGCGCGCAGGCCGAGGAGCCGAAGGATATGGACGAGATTCGGTCGGCCGCCGCCGAGATGGCCGAAGACTCCGTGTCGGGACTGGACGTTCCGTACGAGACGGTGGGACTCGTCGGCAACCCGGCCGACGAAGTCATCGAGTACGCCGACGGACAGGACGCGAGCTATATCGTGGTGAGTCCGCGACGCCGCTCGCGAACCGGAAAGATGCTGTTCGGAAGCGTCGCTCAGTCGATTCTCCTGAACGCGTCGTGCCCGGTCGTTTCGACCCTCGCAGACGAGGAGTAGCGCCCGTCGGGGCGCGAGTCTGCCCGGAGCGCCGCCGCGCAGGTTCGTCGGCTCGGCTTCGGACCGCCGCGTTACACGCGCGTGAGAACGCGCGTCTCCCCTTTTATCGCGACTCGCCGTAGTCTCGACCGCGCATGACAGTGACAGCAGTCGCAGACGGAGTGTACACGATACAGTTCGACCACGTCCGAGTGTTCGTCATCGAAGACCGACCGGCCGGAACGACCACGCTCGTCGACGCGGCATTCCCCGACGACGGCCACGAGTTAGTGTCCGTGCTGGAGTCGGAGTTCGGCGGTGTCGACCGACTCGTCATCACCCACGGCGACGAGGGTCACTTCGGCGGGACGCCCGCCGTGTTGGATGCGTTCGACCCCGAACTGCTCGTCCCCGGCGGCGCGAAGGGCTTCTACGACGCGCTCGACATCGAGGCCGACCGCCACTTCCGCCACGATGACGTGCTCGACGGCGGGATTCGAATCGTGCAGGTGCCGGGCCACACGGTCGCAAACAACGGCCTGCTGTTGGAGGACGACGGCGTGTTCATCGCCGGCGACGTGGTCGAGGGGTCGGACCGCCGCGGTCTCCCGCCGGGATTCCTCGTCCCGCCGGCGGCGCAGTTCAACGACCTGAGCCACGAGGAAGCCGAGCGGAACCTCGTCAAACTGTTCGACTACGACATCGAGACGGTGCTCGTGAGCCACGGCACGCACGTCGACGACGACCCGCTCGGGAAGTTGGACGACTGGCTCATCGACCGCCAGTGGACGCTGTCGTACTGAGTCGCTTCGAGTCGGCCGGAGGCACACCCGACCGACACGGCCGCGGAGTCGCTCCATACCCGAGTCAGAACAATAATTACCAAATTTCATTGATGTAATAAAAATTGACAAATTTGAGCCAGAGGAATCGACTCTATCGGAGGGGGTAAAAGAAGAAAACCCGACACATAGCCCGTAATACGCTGATATTCGGCTAACTGAATTTCGATACGCCATCAATGCGGAAGAAACTAGCATCCCCTATTGAATCTGCGATAATAGGCTGTTACTGGCTTTTTATGGATGTTCACGCCCGGTCTGTGTCTGTTCGGTTCTTTCCCTTTGAATAGTCTATTTCCATATACTTTTTAGGATTAGACAGACTATTGATTTTCAACGTATGGCCTCGATAGACCGGTCTCCATCGGGGTGCGCGACGACCCGAGCCGATGGGGTTCAGTTCGGGCGCGCGGCGACCGTCAGGTCCGTCCGCGACCGCGGCGTGGCGATGCGAACGTCCACGAGGACGGCGACGACGGTCGTCTCGCCCGCGCGCTCTTGGACCACGACGCCGTCGTCGGCGACGCAGGGCCCGAACTCCCGAGACGGACCGTCGGGGCAGTTCCTGAGCGCCCACCCGGAGGCCGCCGAGTCGTTCGTCGTCAACGCTACGCCGCCGGGGCGCGCGCGTTCGACGTTCGTCAGCGCGGGGTTGAGCCGCGACCGAAAGTCCGCGACTGCGGCGTCTCGCTCCGCCCAGTCGTATCGTCCCGCGACACCCGCGGTCGCCAGTTCGACGGCGTCTTCGGTCGTCTCGACGATATCGTCCAGCGGCGGTGCCTCGGCCGTTTCGGTTACCCCGGCGAACCCGAGTTGCGCGTGGACGACGAGGAGCGTGAGCAGCGCGACGACGACGACGGCTCCGGAGACGAGCACCAACTGGCCACGGTCGTCGCCCGAGGCGGCGGCGTCGCTCGAACCGCGGCTGAATCGGTTCACGGGTACCACACCTCCAGCGTCGCGGTACAACGCGGGACCACGGCGGTCGCAGTTCTCACCCGCGCGGTCTCCGGCGGCGGTCTCCCGACCGACCCGACTTCGGTTCGGAGCGAGACGAACGCGCCGTTCGGGAGCCCCGCCGCGGCGACCTCGTGAAGCCGCGCCGCTCGGTCGTCGAACTCCGCCGGCGACCCACAGGCCACGCCGAGAAGCGTTCCCGGTCCCTCGGCGGGGACCGACCCCACCAGCGACGCGGCGTCCGTCGCCTGCCGCGCCAGCGCGTCCGACTCGGCGGTCGGCGCGGGCGGCGCGAGCGCGAACCCCGCCGCAACGGCGAGGACGAACAGCGTCGCGACGACCGCTTCGACGACCGTCAGCGAGAGCTGTCCGCGGTCGTCCGTTCGGGTGCTGTCGGCGGCCGCGCAGTGCCGACGCAACCGCCGCGAGCGCTCTCCGCGTCGGTCACGCATCCACGGTCACCTCGATTCGAACGACCGTCGCATCGAACGCCGTCGCTGACACGTCGACGCTCCCGGACGGCTCGTCGCCGGTGGTTTCGACGCGGACCTCGTGGTCGGGCCGGGACGATACCCCGACGACGTGTTGCCCCTCGATTCCGGCCGGTTGGTGGAGTGCGACCCTGTCGTCGACCCAAATCGTCTGCACCGTCGTGTTCGGCGCGGGATTCACGTCGAGTCGAGTGCGGTTCGTCCGCCCGGTGAGCGTCGTGTTGGGCTCCGCCGAGAGGTTAATCGACCTGCGGACGGTCCGCCGGTTGACGCCGACCGCGCCGCGGCTAACCGTGTAGCCGCTCGACGGGTCACCCCGCTCGGCGACGGTTCGCCCGTCGATTCGGACGCGGAACGCGGCGCCGCGGAGCGGCGGGACGGCGGCGGCGAGCACGGTCGCGTTCGTCTCGTTCGCGAGCGTGAGGTCGACGGCGTCGCTTCCGTTGTCGGACCGCGTAATCGGGGATTCCGTGAGGAGCGCGTCCGCGGCGCTCTCGGCGCGGTGCTGTTCGAGCGACTCGCCGGCCGCGTCCGCGAGGACTCGGTCGGCGGCGGCGACGCCCCCGACCGTGACCGCGGTCACGAGCACGAGCGCCACCGCGAGTCCGGCGAGCGTCGTCTGTGCGCGCGCCGCGCCGTGACTACGCATCCGCCCTCCCGTTCGCGAGTTCGAGCGTCGTCCCGTCGTCGTCATCGACCACGACGCGCACCACGCAGTCGTTGCCGCTGTCCCACGCACCCGAGACGCTCACGGAGTCGGGGAGCGTCACCGGGAGTCGCCGGTCGAACGCGTCGTTCGGATGGTCGAGGACGAGCGCCGGTGCGGTCACGTTCGGGTCGGTCGCGAGCGTGGCGTTCGGGACGTACGCGATTCGGTAGGAACTCCCGCGAATCGCTCGCGGAAGCGCCGCGTCGACTCGTCTGGACCCGCGGACCGCCGACTCGGGGACGACGGCGGTCGTCTCGACCTGCTCCGTCGCCGCCGCGAGCGTTCTGTCGGCGAGTTCGTGACCGACCGCGGCGCGGTGGTCGGGGACGACGCCGCCGAACAGCACCGTCGTCAAGAGTCCGACGAACAGCACGACGATTGCGGCTTCGAGCGCCTTGCCGACGACGGGGACCACGGCGCGCTCGGCGGCCCGACCGCCGGTCCCGGGCGTCACCGGTCCGGAGTCGTCGGGGGCGACCGACGACGGCTCGGACGCGTCAGCCACGGTCAATCACCACCGAAACGTCGTATCGGGCGACCGTGAGCGTCCGCTCGTCGGGGACGGTGGCGACGACGCTCTCGGTGCCGTCGCCGTCGAAGTCGGTTCGAGTCGTGTTGAAACCGCGGCGCTCGAACGCTCGCTCCCACGCGTCGGGGGTCGCCGTCTCGACGGCGACGGCGTACCCGTCGGCCGGGCGGTCGGTCACGGTTCGCGTCGTCTGCGTTCGGAGCGCCGCACCCGACCCGAGTCCACCGCCGTCGGTGGCATCGGCGGTCAGGACGGGAACCGTGAGAAACGCCGCGTCGCCGGCGAACGCCACCGGAACGGGCGTGACGAGCGCGGCGGAATCGCCGGTGCCGCGGACGACCGCGCCGCCGACGAACGCGACCCGATGGCCGCCGAGGTCGGCGACGTACCCGTCGGCGTCGTAGGTCCTGGTCGGCCTCGTCTCCGAGGTGATTCGGACCGTCCTGTTCACCCGCGAGAGGTCGCCGTCGGTGACGCGAACCGGGTAGCTGTCGTTCGCGGCGGCGACGACGCCGTCTCGGAACGACGAGAAGCCGTCCGCGGCGGCGTCAGCGTCCGCACTCGCTATCTGGGCGTCCACGAGTCCGCCGACGCTGGCGGTCAGGAGACCGATGGCGACGACGCCGACGCCGAGCAGGAGCGCGACGCCGACGACGTTCGCCTGGCCGCGGGTGGCGCTCATATCAGGCCCACCCCGGCGTAGACGAGGTAGCACGCGACGACGAGCGCGGCGGAGTGGAGCAACGCCTCGTACCGACCGCGGCTCGCCGTGCCGGCGAACCAGCCGGAGGCGAGCATCGTCGCCTGCGTGACGACGTACATCCGGTAGCGGTCGCGTTCGAGGTCGACCGCGCCGGCGTTGATGGCGAACGACCTGCCGGTCGAGAGCGTCGAAAGCTGGGCGAAGCCGTCGAAGACGTGGACGTTGACGGCGACGGTGATTCCGACGACGAGGAGCGCGGTCGTCCAGCCGACCGCGACGTAGACGAGCAGCCCCGAGCGGAGCGCGCGCTTTTCGTGGTAGAGGCGGCCGATTTCGGTCTGGAGCGTGTCGAAGACGGTCCCGGTATCGCTGCCGCCGTCGAGCGCGCCGACGACGAGGCCGATGGTCTGTTCGGCCATGGGCGTCCCGACGCGGTCGACGAACCGCGCCAACGCGGCCGTCCGGAGGTTCACGTCGGTGCCGGAGCTTGGCGCGGTAAAGCGGAGGTTGAGCGCGAGGTCGGCGACGTCCGCGTCGAGCGGGCCGAGGTCAACGTCGCGGCCGACGCGCTCGACCGCCTCACCGAAGGGTCGACCGAGGTTGACGTGACCGGAGACGGCGTGGACGAAATCCTTCAGTTCGCGGTCCTTCGCGTCGTCCAGACGGGCGCGGCGGACGCCGACGAGTCCGACCGGGGCCGCGTAGGCGACGTAGCCGGCGAGTGCGACTCCCACGGCGTCGGCACCGACGAACGCGGCGACGCCGGCCACGACGAGCCCCGAGAAGACGAAGACGGCGGCCGCGCTGGCCGGGTTCGACAGCGTCGAGTCGAGGACGCGGAGCGCGCCGGCCGGCCGGTCGTACTCGACGGACTGGTCCGGGGGTCGGAGTCCGGCGACGAGCACGCTCGCGCCCAGCCCGACGCCGACGATGAACGCGGCGCTCGAATAGACGACGACGCCGCGCGTGGTCGTCTGGCCGAGCGGCGTGGCAACCGGCGCGGAGAGGCCGGGCGCGATGACGCTCATCACCGTGAGGACGATGACGAGCAACGAGGGGAGGACGAGCAGGACGATGAACAGTTCGGCGAGCAGTTCGAGGAAGCCCTCGGCGCGCTCGCGGGCGCGGTCCTGTCGGTGGCCGAGCATCCGGCTCTCCATCCGCAGGTAGTTCCGGAGCGCGTCGCTGCCCTGTCCGGCGTGTTCGCGGAACTTCAGGAGAAACGGCGCGAGCATCCCCTCGGAGGGCGTGTCGCGGGCGACGCGCCGCAGGCCCTCGTTCACGTTGCCGGTCAGCGAGGCGGTGTTGAGAACGCTCCGGAAGGCGATTGCCGTCTCGCCGTAGGCGTCGGTTTCAGCGACGCGGCGGAGCATCCCGCGAGGGCCGTCGCTCCCCGACGAGAGGACGTGCAGGTAGCGGACCGCGCCGGGCAGCGTTCGCTCGATGTTCTCTCGCCGCGCGGTCGCCAGCCAGCCGAGGTACTGCCCGGCGACGGCGAGGACGACACGCCGCGTCGCGACCGCGACCGCGAGTGCGAACGCCCCGACCACCGGAAGCCGCGGAACCACGGGTATCGGGACGTGTTCGAAAAGCGGGAGCGCCGCCCGAAGAACGTCGAGTACGGCGTCGACCGTCGAATCCGGAACCGCGAGCGCGACGAGCGCCGTCGGGAACGCGACGAACAGACCGGTCGCCCACGCGAGGCCGTAGGCGCGGGCGAGATAGAGGTCGAAGCTCATCCGCATGTCGGTGCCGCGGTAGCGGCGGCGGTCCCGGTCGTGTCGCCCGGCGTCGACGTGGCGGGCGAACAGCGCGTACAGCGCCCTGTCGAGGACCGAAAGCGAGCGGACGCGGCCGACCCGTCGCTCGTCGGCTCCGGCGTCGAACTCGGTCACGGGTCGGCCTCGTCGTCGCGGTCGCGGTGGTGGGTGTGGTCGTCCACCCCGCCTCGGGCGGCGCTGTCTCCGTCGGCCGAATCCCGCTCGGCCATCCGCCGGCGGACGCGCTCGACCGTCGCGGCCTCGTCGGTCCGGAGGTCCGAGAGGAAGCCGAACAGCCGGTCCACGTCGGTTATCTGCTCGCGGACGAGGTACTCCACGTAGCGATGTTTTCGGTGGAACTCGCGCTCGACGGCCTCCACGTCGCGGTCGGTGGCCTCGGCGATGCGGTGGAACAGTCGGACGCCGACGCGCCGGTGGTCGTCGCCCAGCTGCGGGTGTTCGTACGAGAGATCGAACGAGCCGTCCGGGGTCCGGCGGCCGACCGTGTTCCAGTGGAGCGTGCGCCCGTCCTTCTCGATGACGCCGCGTCGACCCCACGTTTCGTCGTACTCGGACTCGGGGACGAGTTCGACGACCTCGGAGACGTACCGCTCGCCGTCGACTTTGTGCGGGAAGACGACGAGGTCGAGTTCGCGGAGGAGGTACGGCGGGAGCCCCTGTTCGATGACGCGGTTGACGAGCGTCTCGATGTCGGCGGCGTGGGTCGTACCGATGACGCCGTGGCCGGTGTTGAGCGTCTCGGCGAAGGTGGCGAACGACTCGGGCGTGTTGATTTCGGCGATGACCTCCACGTCGGGGTTGAGGTAGTTCGCCTCCGTCATCAGGTCGGCCATCGTGACGCGCTTGAACTCGGACTCGTGGTCGCGGGTCGTCAACGAAACGCCCGTCTCGTGGGGGAGATGGACCTCCCGGGAGCCCTCGTCGATGCTGATGGGCCGGTGGTCGTAGGGGACGAACGGCATGTGCGCGTTCATCAGCGTGGTTTTGCCGACGCCGGTCGCGCCGGAAAAGAGGACGACGCGGTGGTGTTCGTAACAGAGCCACAGCAGCGTGACGAGTTCGGTCGAGACCGACCCGCTTTCGACGAGGTCGACCGGCGTGAGCACGTCGCCGGTCTGCTTGCGAATCGAGACGTGCGGGCCGCCCTCGGAGATGACGGGGAGGGCGACGGCGCAGCGAATCGTCTCGTCGGTGTCGGCCGACGCGGGGTCGCCGCCGACCGCGCCGGGTCGGAGGTTCACCTTCGCGCTCGGGTTCGAGGCGTTCAGCTCCACGCCGTCGGCGGCGGCGAGTTGGGTCACGACGTTCGTGAACTCGGTCTCGTCTTCGAAGACGAGGTTCGTCGGCACCCGCAGGCCGCCGTGGCCGGTCACGTCCGCCCGCGGAATGACTTTGATTCGTTCGCCGACACGGTTCGCTTCCACGTCTTCGAGATGGGGGTCACGGATGGGAACGGTGAGGACGCCCTCGCCGACGTAGTCGCGGAGGACGTAGTAGACGAGGTCGTCGAGACGGTCCTCGGCGAACCGGCGGTCGACCGGCGGGAGCGCGAGACCGTACTCCGAGAGCGCGGCGCGGACCCGGAAGCTCGTGGCGTCGACCCACGCTCGGGTGTTGCGGGCGGTGAGCCGCCGCGAGAGGAACTCGCGGGCCCGGTCGCGGACGAACTCGATGCGGTCGGCGACCACGTCGTTGACGTTCGCCTCCCAGATTCGCTCTTTGCACTCCTCGATGAGTTCGGCGTCGCCGGGAACCAGGTCCGGTTCGAGGACGGCGTACTTCGTGGCGAAGCGGTCGTCGCCGAGGAGTCGGTCGCGGTAGATTACCACGTCCACGTCGTAGCCGGCGAAGGGGACGGTGTAGTGGTCGATTCGCTCGGCGGCGATGCGGTCGGCGAACGACACGTCGGAGTCGAACGTCGTCGTCGCCGGCGCGAAGTCCTCGGTGTGGACGACGAGTCGCTCGGAGCCGTCGCCGCGGCCGGCGTCGACGACTTCGATTCTATCGTCGAGCGCCAGCGGTGTGACTGCACCGAGGAGCCGAAGTTCGGACAGCGCGTGGCGCTCGACGCGTCTCCGGGCGGTCGGCGTCAGGTCGAGCAGCCGGTCGAAGATACGGCGGTACTTCGGTGAGAGTCCGGTCTCTGCGCGGCTGACCGCGCCCTCGCGGGTGAGCGGTCGCCGGCGGACGACCGTCGAAAAGTGGTCGCGGACGGTCTCCAGCGCGTCGGTCTCGCGCGCGCCGAGCGTCGCTTCTCGCACCGCGTAGTCGAAACCGTGGTCCGCGTCGCTGATGGTGACGACGGTATCGGGGGCGACTTCGTACTGCGAGCGGACGGTCGGCGCGTACCACGCGCGAGGGTCGTCCGGGGGGACGGGTGCCGGGACTGCACCTGCCGCCCCGGAAGTCGAGGATGCACCGAATTCGAGAGTCGGGGTGGGCGACTCCGACCCGGCGTTATCGCCTTGGGTAGGCATATACCGTGCTTTGCTGAGTATTCGTATTTAAGAATTTACTGCGTCGTGGCACAGAGATGAAGTTTTATGGAATCGAATATCTCGGCGGTTTCCGGCGCTCTCCGTCGATTCCAGCGTTTCGAATCCCGCGATACCAGTTGGTTAATTGACTTGTCTCAGCGAGTGTAGTTATCAAAATTGGAATCTCGGTCGGGTGGAGTCTGGGTGCTCTCGGACTCGGATCACTCGCTTCGAACCGCCTGGATGCGAAGCACCACTTCGGTCCCGCCCTCCTCGCGGCGATGGAACACGACCGTCCCGCCGAGCTGGTCGACGCCCCACTTCACCAGCCAGAGGCCGAGGCCGCTCGCGTGTCGAAGTTGCGTCTCGCCGTGGGCGTCGATGGCGGCGAGTTCGCTCGCGTTGATGCCGGGGCCGTTGTCCTCGATTCGAATCACGAGTTCGTCGTCCTCCCAGCCCGCCGTCACGGAGACGACCGGCGTCGACGACCCGTTGTGTTGGACGCCGTTTTCGACGAGTTCGCGGACGATTGGTTCGAGCGTGGGCGCACAGACCACGTCGCGGTCGGGGAGTTCGACGAGTCGGACGTTCGCACAGGCGAAGTCGGTGCGGACGGCGTCCGCGGCGGCGCGTATCTGGACGGCCGCGGGGTGCAGTTGCACGTCGCCGTTCCCGTCGCTGCCGCGGGTCACACCGAGCTTTCGCGCTTTCTGGCTGATGTTGACGAGCGTTTTCGCGTGGTCTTGGAGCGTCTTCGCGTGGTCCCGCGCGTCGTCGAACTCGCCGCCGTCGATGTCGTCCAAGACGAGGTTGGCGTAGCCTTCGAGGAGGTTCGCTTCGGTCCGAAGATTGTGGCGGAGGACGCGGTTCATCACTTCGAGCTGTTGGAGGTTCAGCCGGCGGTCGGTCACGTCGCGGAAGACGAGCGCGTGGCCGATGTCGCGGCCGTGGTGGTCGCAGAAGGCGCTCGTCCGGAGTTCGAAGTACCGCTGGCTCGACCCGAGTCTGACCGTGACTTGGTCCGTGTCCCGCTGGTCGGGCGAGAACTCATCGATAACGTCGCCGACGGGGCGGCCTTTGAGCTCGTCCGCGGTGTCGTTCAGAACCCGCGCGGCCGCCCGGTTCACGTCGGTGACGCGCCACTTGGTGTCGGTGACGACCACCGCGTCGGCCATCGTCTCGACGACGCGCTCGCGGGCGACCCAGCGGGGGACCGGTCGGGATTCGAGGAGCTCGTAGCGGCTGATAGCGACGGTGCAGGCGAGCCCCGCAAACGTGAACGCCGCGGGCGTCATGTCGATTGCCGCGCCGTACAGTTCGAGGAGCGTCGTGGCGAAGTTCCCGAGCACGGGCATCAGCGTCCCGAGGACGAGCGTGATCGCCTGTAACCGGTAGATGTCCGGCATATCGAGCGCCGTTCGGAGGATAACGACCGCGCCAGCGAGCCACAGCAGATAGCTGTATCCCAGTACGACCCAGTACAGCGGCCCCCACTCCATCTGGAGGATGGTGATGGCCCGGCCGACCGCGGGAACGACGGTGACTGACGTCCACATCAGGTGGTGGAGAGAGTTGGTCCAGACGGCGCCGAGGCCGATTACCGGGAGCACCGAGAGGACGCAAAGCGACGGCCGAGCGGTGAATCGGTCCCGGCCGGCGTAGGAGAACGCGAAGAAGAACCAGGCGATGGGTGCCACGAGCACGCCGACCCACTGGAGGTCAGCGAGCGTGAGCTTGAGTGCCACGTCCGCGACGATGAGTTCGAGGAGGTAGCCCGACGACCACCACCCGCTGGCGAGGGCGAGCACGCCCAGCCCGATAGCCCCGGGCATCGACCGCCGTTGCCACGCGAACAGGGCGACGTAGCCGCTTACGACGCCGGACGTGACCATCAGCCCGATGATGATGACCACGAGGGAAACCGGCTGCGTGAGTAGCTGGGGACCGACCGCACCTCCGAACACCAACTGTTCGACGGCCCTCCACTCGATGTTCGGAGTCACTACCACGGTAATTATACACCATATGTCAAAAGAGTATTCAAGAACCGGGTCCGACTGTCCCGGCCCGGGTCCGACTCCGCGCCGGTCTCGGGTGTCCCGTCTCCGACCGACGCGTTACGCGAGCGTACCGCCGGTTCCGACGGCCGCGGCGACGACCGCGACGCCGACGGCCATCAGCACACCCTCCGCGTCGCGGAGCGTACAGAGCCGCTCGATCGACCGGTCCGTCTCGGTGAGCGCGTACGTAATCCACGTCGAGTAGGCGACGGCGGGCAAGAGCGCGAACGGGGCCCACGCGGGGACCACACCGGCTCGCGCCGCGACCCACACGAGTCCGACCGAGACCAGTTCCAGCGCGTAGAGGCTCAGTTGCGTCCGGCGGACGCCGATAACCGTCGGCAGGGTCTCGACGCCGTTCTGCGCGTCGCCCGCCACGTCTCGGACGTTGTGGACCTCGACCGAGATGGCCGAACGGAGGAAGAACCAGACCGCCGCGACGGCCGCGCCCGCTGCGTACTCGGGCGCGGTCGCGGCGACCGCGAGCGGGGCGAAGCCGACGAGGACCGCCCACGCGAGCGACACCGACGCCGTGTTGACGAGGAAGATATCCTTGAGCCGGTCGACGGACGGAAGCGGGACGACCGGGGCGCTGTAAAACACCGCGACGACGCCCGGAAACAGCGTCAGCCCGAGTCCGTAGACGCCGCCGTGCCGGACGGCGAGCCAGAGCGCGCCGACGACTGCGAGCGTCGAGAAGCCGGCGTACAGCCGCGGGTGGGCGGCGACGAACGCGGTCCGCTCCGCGTAGTTCTCTTCGTCGGCGTCGAGGTCCGCTAGTTTGTCGAAGTTGTAGATGCCGACGGTGATGAGAAAGCCGACGGCGAGGGCGACGTTCGGCCCGATACCGGCGAGCGCGGACGCGACGAACACCTCGGCGATGGTGGACGCACCGAGGAACACTGAGCTGTGCACGACCGCACCGTACAGGCGAGTTGGAACGATTCGCATTGCGCCTTTGAATCGTCCCGCCGACGAATTAGATGTGCGGCAGGCAACAGTTCACCCCGGTTGTTCGTTTCGCGGTCGAACGTGTTCGGGGCCTCGCTCATTCTCTCCCGGCGCGTATGAGGACGCATGAAGATACCGACAGCCGAGCGGGCGGAGACGGCGGCGACAGGAGAGACGGCGGCGACAGCCGAGCGAGTGGAGACGACCGTCGAGGTCAAACTGACCGGCCACGTCAGGTCGGCTGCGGGCACCCACCGGACGGAGTTCACCTTCGAGGGCGAGACGCTCCGGGCGTTCCTTGAGGCGTTCTTCGCGGCGTACGACGTGCGCGACCTGGTCATCGCCGAGCGCGAGGCGGACGCGACGACGCGGGGGTGGGCGCGGGTGGACCGGCCGCCGGGGACGTGGCGGAAGAACCCCGAAGGCGAGCAGACGCAACCCTACGCCCGCGTGCTCGTCAACGGCGTGTTCAACGAGAACCTCGACGGCTTCGACACGCGACTCGAAGACGGCGACCGCGTCGCGCTGATGAAGCCGTTTCTGTACTGTGTGTGAGCGGTGGTCCCCGTGAGGGGGCCTTCGGACGTGGCCGCGGGTCGTCCTGATGCCCGACCGCCACAGGACTAACGTCCGCTGCCGACAGAGGGGAGGTATGGCATCGACCCCCGCGGACGACTCGACTCGCGAACGCGGCCCGGGCGAGGCGTTCTGCCGCGACTGCGGCGCGGTCATCGACGCGCGCGCCGAAATCTGCCCCGAGTGCGGGGTCCGGCAGCGCGACCCGCCGAAGTCGTCGGTCGACTCGGCGCTCGACGACCTGTTCGAGGGCGGCAATCCCTTCGTCGCGGCGGTGCTGTCTGCGGTTTTCCCCGGCCTCGGACAGCTGTACAACCGCGAACTCGAACGCGGCCTCGTCTTCGCGGTCGGCTTCCTCGTCGCCACCGCCTCGGTGATGGTCCTCATCGGCTTCTTCCTCGCGCCCGCGGTGTGGCTCTACGCGGTGTACGACGCCTACACCCGGGCCGAACTCCGGGCCGAGGAGTTACAGCGGGAGTCGGGGCGGGACCGCGAGACGGAGGTTTCGGTGAGCGAGGCGGCGGGCGACGAGGCGGCGGATCACGAGGAGGTTGACGACGAGGAGACCGACGACGACCGCGAGGAGTAGACGCGGGACCGCAGGGCCACGGGCCGAGGCGCGACTCAACGGGTGACCAGGACGATACCGAGAACGGCGAACGCGATGCCCGTGAGTTTCGTTACGGTGAGGTTCTCTCCGAGAACGACGACGCCGATGACGGCCGCGACGACGAAGTACATGGCTCCGAGGGTCGAGACGACGGTCGTCGAGCCGTGGGTGAAGCCGATGTACATCGAAATGAGGCCGACGCCGGTACACAGCCCGGCCACCCCGGCGAGCAGTCCCCCTCTCGCGGTGACGACGAGCGACGCGTCCGACACGACGATGAAGCCGAACGCGAGCAGCGCCGCGACGAGATACGAGATGGCGGCGGCGGTTCGCGGGTCCATGGACTCGGAGGCGGCGTTGCCCACGACGATCCAAATCCCCCACGTCACCATCGTAATCAAACCGAACAGGGCAGCCGAGTCCACCTCTGCGAGTTCCATCGGATAGTGCCTCGCGTCGCTATCCGAAAGAAACCGGACCTCCAGTATAAGCGGTGTCTATGCGGGGGCGGCTAACCGCGTTCGGAACTCGGCTCAGCGAGCGGACGACTACGCGAACTCGTCCGAGAGGTCGGCGTCCCAGTCCGGCGGGAGCAGCGGGTTGGGGTCCTCGTGGATGAACTCGACGCCCTTGTCGGGGTCGAGCGGGTGGACTTTCGTCCGCATCGTCTCGCCGCCGTCGAGGAGCGAGAACATGCGTTCGGACTCCGCGAGCCGGTAGTACAGGGGGAGACAGACCGCGACTTCGTCGTCGGTGGCGCGGACGACGAGCGCGAGGTAGACGAGGCCGCCGGAGACCGCGCGGAACGCCTCGTACTCGTCGAACGTCGCGCCCTCGACGGCGGCTTCCAGGTCGGGGTACACGTCGTCGCCGACGACCACGTCGAGCCCGACGTGTTCGACCACTTCGTCGCCCGCGGCGGGGACCGGAACCACGTCCCCCGGGAGGGCGACGACGACGGTCCAGTCTCGCTCCCGATAGTCGTCGGCGAGCGACTCGCACTCTGCGACTACCGTCTCCCACGTACCCGGCTCGTCCGAGAGCGGATGTTCTTCCATGCGGCATGGTGTCGGAGTCCGCTACCTAAACTTTGGCTTCTCCCGCCACAGTCGCGCGCTTTCGCGCGTCACGCGGGCGACTGCAGGCGATTCAGCATTATGTTTCACACGTATCAACTGGCAAAAATTGGAAAGGTATTTCACTCCATGCAGGTCATTCCCATTCAATGAGGAATCTACTCTCTCTTTCGGACCTCCGAACTCAGTTCTCGACCGGCCGCGGTCAGGTCAAGGCCGTCGACGGCCTCGACCTCACGGTCGGCGAGGGCGAGACGGTCGGACTGGTCGGTGAGTCCGGGTCCGGAAAGAGCGTGACGGCACTTTCGGCGATGGGCCTCGTCGACGACCCCGGCGAAATCGTCTCGGGGTCGGTCGAACTCGAAAGCGGCCGGCTCGCCGAGGAGTTCCGTGAGGAGTACAACAACCCCGCCTTCGTCGACGGCGACGTGGTCAATCTCGTCGACGCCCCCGAGGAGGCGCTGCGGGCCGTTCGCGGGCGCGAGCTCGGCATGATTTTCCAGGACCCGATGACCTCGCTGAACCCCTCGCTGACGGTCGGCGAGCAGGTCGCAGAGAGCCTGCGACTCCACCAGTACGGCGGGCGTCGCAAGGACTCGTGGTTCAACGCGGTCCGCGAACTGCTCCCCCGCATCAGCCGCGACATCGACGACGAAATCGTCGAGCGGACCATCGAGGTGCTCGAATCGGTCGGCATCCCCGAACCCGGCGCGCGGGTCGACGAGTTCCCCCACGAGTTCTCCGGAGGGATGCGCCAGCGCGTCCTCATCGCCATCGCGCTCGCCTGCCAGCCGCGCGTGCTCGTCGCCGACGAGCCGACCACCGCGCTCGACGTGACCATTCAGGCGCAGATTCTCGACCTCATCGACGACCTCCAGGAGGACCTCGGCATGTCGGTGCTCATGATTACCCACGACCTCGGCGTCGTCGCGGAGACGTGCGACCGGGTCGCGGTCATGTACGCCGGCGAAATCGTCGAGGAGGGACCGGTCGAGGAAATCTTCCACAACCCCTCGCACCCCTACACGTACACGCTTATCGAATCGCTCCCGAGCGAGGACAAAGAGCGCCTGACGCCCATCGAGGGCAACGTGCCGGACCTCATCGATATGCCCGAAGGGTGTCACTTCGCGCCCCGATGTCCGTGGGCCCAGCCGGAGTGCACCTCCGGTGAGATACCCTACAAGCAACACGGCGACGACGAGGTAGACCACCGCTCGAAGTGCGTCCTCGACGACTTCGACACCAGCGAGTACGGCGGCGACGCCATCGAGGCCTCGACGGGCACCGAGCCCTCCGACACGCCGCTGCTCGAAGTCGACGGCATGCAGAAGTACTACGAACAGGCCGACGGCATCCTCGACCGATTCTTCGGGGCGGACGACCGGAGCGTGAAGGCGGTCGACGGCGTCGACTTCACGGTGTACGAGGGCGAGACGCTCGGGTTGGTCGGGGAGTCCGGTTGCGGGAAGTCAACCGCCGGGCGGAGCCTCCTGCATCTGACGCCGCCGACCGGCGGTCGCGTCGTCTTCTCGGGGACGGACCTCTCGGGGCTCGACAGCGACGAACTCCGCGCGATGCGCCGCGATATGCAGATGATTTTCCAGGACCCGATGTCGTCGCTCGACCCCCGGATGACGGTCGGCCAGGCCATTCGCGAGCCGCTCGACGTCCACGACCTCCCCGAGTCGGACCCGAACGTGCGCGGCGAGGCCGACGTGACCGTGACGGGCATCGACGCCGAGCGCGTCTCGGTCACCGCGAGCGACGAAATCGACGCCATCGTCGGCTCCTCGAACGGCGTCGCCACCGCCGCCGTGACCGTCACCGTCGCGGACGGCGAGGTCGACGTGGCCGTCGAAGAGCGCCTCCGGACCGAGGTCGAAGTCGAGCGCGAGGGTGATGTCGTCTCGGGCGTCACCGTCCGCGTCACGCCGGGCGACTCCACCAGCGAGCGCCGGCGTCGTCGGGTCCGCCAACTCCTCGACGCGGTCGGCCTCGAACCCGGCCAGTACGACCGCTACCCGCACGAACTCTCCGGCGGCCAGCGCCAGCGCGTCGGCATCGCCCGCGCGCTCGCGGTCGACCCGGACTTCATCGTCGCCGACGAACCCGTCTCCGCGCTCGACGTGTCCGTGCAGGCGCAGATTCTCAACCTGCTCGAAGACCTCCAGGAGCGCTTCGGGCTGACGTATCTGTTCATCGCGCACGACCTCTCCGTCGTCCGGCACATCTCCGACCGCGTGGCCGTGATGTACCTCGGTGAAATCGTCGAGGTCGCGGCGACCGACGAGCTGTTCGACGACCCGAGACACCCCTACACGCAGGCGTTGCTGTCGGCGATTCCGGAGCCCGACCCGGCCGCCGAGACCGACGACCGCATCATCCTCGAAGGCGACGTGCCGAGTCCCATCAATCCGCCGTCGGGCTGTCACTTCCGGACGCGGTGTCCGCAGGTCATCCCCCCGGCCGACCTCGACATCGAGCAGGCGGCCTACCGCGAGGTGATGGACCTCCGCCAGCGCGTCGAACGCGAGGCGCTGGACGTCGAGACCGCCCGCGACGCCGCACTCGATGCGGGCGACCCGAGCGCCGAAGCAGCGGTGAGCGCCGACGGCGGCACCGCCGACGCCGTCGTGGACGAACTCCGCGAGTCGCACTTGTCGCACTCGCTGTCGCCGGAACTCCGGGGCGTCGTCGACCGCGCGCTCGAACGCGTCGTCGCCGACGACTGGGACGAAGCGGGCGAAATCCTCCGCGAGCGGTTCGAGAGCGTCTGCGAGCGCGACGCGCCCGAACTGGGTGAACAGACGCACCCTGCGGCGTGTCACCTCGTCGACGAATAGACGACGAGCAGGCCCCGATACGGGGTCTCGCCAGCTGTCAGACGTTTTTGATTGGCTCGTGTTTTTACCGGAACAGGTCGGTGGTGTCTCTCGTTCCGTCCTTCAGCGCTTCGTTATTTTTATAGGGAGTCATTGATAGGTACACGTATGTCACAAGATGGCAATGATGTTTCGCGGCGTCGGTTCCTGACGGCCGCAGGAGCTGCTGCAGCGACGGCCGGACTCGCGGGCTGTTCCGGCGGCGGCGGTGAGGACACCACCACCGAATCCGATGAGACGACCGGTGAGGGCGAGACGGACCAGACCGAGACGGAGACCGAAGACGGCGGGTCGACGCCGGTCCTCCGCTACGGTCGCGGCAGCCACTCGCCGACGCTCGACTTCCAGAACAGCACGAGCGGCGAGGTCGCGAAGGTGACCGAACAGCTCTACGACACGCTCATCAACTTCGAGCCGGGCCAGTCGACGCTGACGCAGGGGCTCGCCACCGAGTACTCCCTGGAGGGCCAGTCGGCCTCCATCACGCTCCGCGAGGGAGTGATGTTCCACAACGGCGAGGAGTTCACGGCGGAGGACTTCGTGGCGACGTATCGCCGCTTCGTCGACAGCGACTACGAGTACTACGCCGGCGACGACTACGTCTCGGCGTACGGGCCGTTCACCCTCGGCTCGTGGATCGACGAGATTCAGGTCGACGGCGACTACTCGATGACGATTCAGCTGACCCAGTCGTACGCGCCGTTCCTGCGTAATCTGGCGATGTTCGCGGCATCGGTGCACTCCCTCGCCGCCATCGAGGAGTACGGGACGGAACTCAGTTCGAACCCCGTCGGGACGGGGCCGTTCCAGCTGAGTAACCTCGACGACGCGAACGAGCGCGTCCGCCTCGAAGCTAACTCCGAGTACTGGGGCGAGGGGCCGAACGTGGACGAGGTCGTCTTCGTCACCATCGGACAGAACTCGACGCGCGCCCAGGCGCTCGCGTCGGGCGAACTCGACATCATCGACGGACTCGGCGCGCAGTCGTCCGTCCAGGTCGAAAACGCCAGCAACGCGAACCTCGTCCGCACCGAGGGTATCAACATCGGCTACATGGCGTTCAACATGGCGAGCCGCGAGGAGTTCCGCGACCGCCGCGTCCGGCAGGCCGTCAGCCACGCCATCAACACCGAGGCCATCGTCAACGAGATTTACTCGGGCTTCGCGACGCAGGCGAGCCAGCCGCTCCCGCCGAACGTCCTCGGTCACAACGACGACATCGACCCGTACCCGTACGACCCCGAGGAGGCCCAGCGCCTCCTCGAAGAGGCCGGCTACGGTGACGGCTTCTCGTTCGAACTGGCGACGTTCCAGAACCCCCGCGGCTACAACCCGTCGCCGATTCAGACCGCCGAGACCGTCGCGTCCAACCTCGGCGAAATCGGCATCGAAGTCGACATCAACCAGCAGTCGTTCGGTCCGTTCCTCGAATACACCGCTCAGGGCCGCCACGACGCGTGTTTCCTCGGCTGGTACACCGACAACGCCGACCCGGACAACTTCATGTACGTCCTCCTGCACCCGCAGGTAGAGGAGGGCGAACTCACGGAGGGACAGGACTGGGTCAGCTTCGACGCCGAAGGCTACAACACCAGTAACCGCTCGGCGTGGGCGAACCGCGACTACATGGACCTCGTCGAACAGGGCCAGAGCACCTACGACGAGGCCGAGCGCGAGTCGCTGTACAACGAGGCGAACCAGATCGCACACGACGAAGCCCCGTGGGTCTACCTCGACTACGCCGACGAGCTTCGTGGCGTCTCCAACCGCGTCAGCGGGTTCCAGATCGCCGCCATCAGCGGTCCGTACCTCAACCTGGTCAGCCTGAACTGAGGCACTGACCGCGCCTTCGACTTTCATGATTTCCACACGATTCGTACTCAAGCGGCTGCTGTTGCTCGTCCCGGTGTTGGTGGGAGTGGCGTCGCTCGTCTTCTCCATCCTGCATCTCTCGCCGGGCGACCCGGCGCTCACCATCGCGGGCGAACGCGCCAGCGAGGAGTTCGTCCGGCAGGTCGAAGAGAGCCTCGGCCTGAACGACCCCATCTGGGTGCAGTACGGGCGGTTCCTCGCCGATGCCGCGCAGTTCCAGTTCGGCGAGTCGTTCATCATCCAGCGGAACACCACGGTCCGCGAGGTGCTCGCCAACAAGCTGCCGGTCACGCTCGAACTCGCTCTCTACGGGCAGCTCATCGGCATCTCGCTGGGCATCCCGCTCGGCATCCTGAGCGCCGTCAAGCAGGACAGCATCACAGACCACCTGACTCGCATCGGTGCGCTCGCCGGTATCAGCGTGCCCATCTTCTGGAGCGGCCCGCTTCTCATCTTGCTGTTCGCGCAGGTGCTCGGATGGCTCCCGACGAGCGGTCGCATCTCGGTGCTGTACAACGTCGAGGCCATCCGAGTGACGGGCCTCGTCACGGTCGACACGTTCCTCGCGGGCAACTGGGATATGTTCGTCTCCGCGGTCCGCCACATGATTCTCCCGGCGTCGGTCATCGGCGTCTACTCGATGGCGCTCATCTCCCGGATGATGCGCTCGTCGATGCTGGAGGTCATCCGGCAGGACTACATGCGGACCGCCCGCGCGAAGGGCCAAGGCGCGAAGATTACGGTCCTGAAGCACGGCTTCCGCAACGCGATGATTCCCGTCATCACGGTCATCGGCATCCAGTTCGGTGGCCTGCTCGGCGGCGCAGTACTCACGGAGACGGTGTTCGCTATCGGCGGCATCGGGACGCTCCTGGTCGAGGCCATCAAGGTCGGTGACTACCCCATCGTACAGGGGACGGTCCTGACCTTCGCGTTCCTGTTCACGCTGGTCAACCTCGGCGTCGACATCACCTACTCCATCCTTGACCCGCGGATCGAACAATGAGCACGGAATCCACGACCACGAACGAGACGGCGACCGACGTCGACCAACGCGGGCTCGTCGACCGCCTCACGGCGTCGCCGTTCGTCTCCCGACTGCTGTCGAACCGCCTCGCACTCGCCGGTATCGCCATCATCGTCGCGATGGTGGTCATCGCGCTGTACGCGCGGCTGTTCTTGGACCTCGAAGTCATCACGCAGTCGCAGCTCGGGACGAACCCGAACCGCGCCCCGCCGAGTCTCGACTACCCGTTCGGCACCGACGGACAGGCGCGGAGCCTCCTGCCGCGGGTGGCGTACGGCGCGTGGTACGCGATGCTGTTCGGCACCGTCACGGTCGCCGCCTCGACCGTCCTCGGCGTCGGGCTCGGCATCGTCGCGGCCTACTACGGCGACGTGACCGACAACGTCATCATGCGGACGATGGACGTGCTGCTCGCGTTCCCGTCGCTGCTGTTGGCGCTGGCGCTCGTCGCCATCTTCCCCGACGACCTCGGTCTGTGGCGAGCGGTCGCCGCGCTGACGCTCGTCTACACGCCGCGGTTCGCCCGCGTCGTCCGCGGGGCCGCGCTGACCGTGCTCGAAAACGAGTACATCGACGCGACGGTCGCGCTCGGCGCGGCCGACCCGCGCGTGCTGGTTCGGCACGTCCTGCCGAACTGCCTCGCGCCCATCACGGTCCAGAGCACGCTCAACTTCGGGCTGGCTATCATCGACCTCGCGGCGCTGTCGTTCCTCGGCTTCGGTGCCGCGGCGGGCACGCCCTCGTGGGGGCTCATGCTCTCGAACGGCGTGAGTCAGGGCCTGCTCACCGGCGTCTGGTGGTGGTCGTTCTTCCCCGGGTTCTTCCTCGCGCTCACGGTGCTGGGGTTCAACCTCCTCGGCGACGGCATGCGCGACGCGCTGGACCCGCGGATGCGCGAAGCGGTCGACTAACCGACCGTGTCCGCGCCACCGGACCCGACGGACGCGGCGTCGCCCCCCGTGCTCGAACGGGCGGCGACTCGCCTCCGACTCGTCGGCACGGCGGCCCTCGCGGGCGCGCTCGCCGTCGCCGTCTGGCTGGTCGCTCGGCTGGTCGTCGGTGACTTCTCGGCGAGCGTCGAGACGACGTTCGCGGTCGGCTCGCTCGCGTTCGGGTTCGGGCTCCTCGGCTGGTCCGGGGCGGTCGCGCTCGGTCGCGGCATCGAGTCGATGCAGGCGCACCTCGACACCGGGGCGGGCTGGACGGAAGCGGACGCTCGCCGGGCGATGGCCCGAGTTCTCGGGTTCGGACTCGGCGTGATGCTCGGGGCGACGGCGGTCGGTTCGGTCGCCTCTGTTTTCGTCGCCGCCTGAGCCGGCCGAACGCAGACTCGGACTCAGGCTTTCGGCAGGCGAAGCTCGATAATCGTCCCGCTCGGTTCGTTGTCTCTGATTTCCATCGTGCCGTTGCTGTTCGTCACCGTCCAGCGGACGAACCAGAGACCGAGCCCGTTCGTGTGCCGAAGCGGCGACTCCCGCCCGGACATGAGCGATTCGCGTTCGAGCGCGGGGAGCCCCGGCCCGTTGTCCGCGATTCGAACCGTCACTTGCTCCGCACCGTCGGCCTCGGCGACAGAGAGTTCGATTTCGACGTCGTCACCGCCGTAGGCGACGGCGTTGTCGACGAGTTCGTTCACCGCGAGTTCGAACGTCGCGTGCGCCAACGCTCGCACGTTCTCCGGCGCGTCGACGGTGATGGTCACCCCGGGGTAGCTGAGCTGAGCGCCTTCGACCACGCTGCGGACGCGGTCGGCAACGTTCTGCGGTTGCACCCGCTCGGTCACGTCGGGGTCGAGCGCGGAGCTGAACTTTCGTGCCGTCTCGGCGATTGAGAGGAGTTCGTCCGCCGCCCGCTCGATGGCCGCCGCCGACTCGCGCACGTCGGCGTCGTCGGCGGCTTCGAGCAGCATCGCCGCGTGCGCCTGCGCGATGTTCATCTTGTTCCGGAGGTTGTGTCTGATGACGCGGTCGAGGACCGAAAGCCGCCGCTCGCGCTCCCGGAGTTCGGTCACGTCGCGGCCGACGCAGACGATGCCGTCGAACTCGCCGCCCGACGACTTCGCCGCGATGGTCGTCTGGAACTGTCGCTCAGCGCCGCCTCGGTCGACGACGACCGTCTCGATGGTCTCCTCGGCGCTATCCCCCGAGAGAAGCGACGCGATAGCCTCTAAGAGCGCCTGGGCGTGTCGCTCGCCGAACACCGCCGAGACGTGTTCGCCCGTGAGTTCGCCGGGGTCACAGTCCAGCAGGTCGGCGGTCGCGCTGTTCGCGAGGACGAACCGGAGATTGTCGTCGAGCGTGTGAATCGGGTCGGCCGTCGTCTCGACGATGCGCTCGTACCGCTCTAACTCCTCGGAGCGGGCCTTTCGCTCGGTGATGTCTTGGACGGTCCCGCGGTAGACGGCGGCGTCGGTCTCTCGCGCCGCGACGCCGCGGACGTTCACCCAGCGCGTCTCGCCGTCCATCGTCTCCAGTCGGCACTCGACTGACTGCTCTTCCCCGGTCGCAACGAGACGTCCGAACGCCGCCCGGGCCTCGGGTTCGTCCTCGGGATGGTAGAACGCGAACGCCTCTTCGAGGTCGAAGGTCTCCCGCGAATCGACGCCGACGAGTTCCGCGAGTCCGCTCGTGAACAGGACCTCCCCGGTCCGTGTGTTGAACTCCCACGCGCCGACCGAGGCGATTTTCTGACTCTGGTCGAACAGGTCGAGCAGTCGTTCGCGGTCGCGCTGCTGGCGCTTCACTTCGGTCACGTCCTCGATGACGGCAATCACACCGATGCACTCCCCGCCGCTTCCAGTCAGGGACGCGGCGTTGACGACGACCCACCGGCGGTCGCCGCCGACTTCGATGCCGTGTTCGAAGCCCTTGACGGTCTCACCGGCCTCTCTCGCCCGTTCGAAGGGGAGCCCACCGCGGTCGAGTGGCTCTCCGCGCTCGCCGACGAGTTCCCACTCGGGGGCGTCGTACGGCTGTCCGAGCACGACTGACCGGCCCAGACCGAGAATCTCTTGGGCCGACTCGTTGGCGCGCATGATTATCTCGTCTTCGTTGAGGACCACGATACCGACCGGACTCGTCTCGAAGAGCTGTTTGAGCGTTTGCGTCTCGTTGACGAGTTGGTTCCTGAGCGCGTGGCGGACGGTCGCGTCGGTCTGGAACCCGACGAAGTGGGTGAGCTCCCCGTCGTCGTAGACCGGCGATATCTTCAGGTCGTTCCAGAACGGCGTTCCGTCCTTCCGGTAGTTCGTGAGGCCGACGGCGGCGCTCTCGCCAGCGTCGACCGCCTCGTGGAGCGTCTCGACCGCCTCGGGGTCGGTGTCGTCCCCTTGGAGGAATCGACAGTTCCGGCCGATGACCTCCGAGCGGTCGTAGCCGGTCATCTCCTCGAAGGCGTCGTTGACGTACGTGAGCGGTTGGTCGTCGTCGGCTTCGGTGATGGTGATGCCGACCGTCGCGCTGTCCATCGCCCGGCGGTACAGCGCGAGTTGGAGCGACTGCCGTCGGGTCTGGAGAAGCGACTCGACCCGCGACCGGATGACTGCGCTCGGTGCGGGGACCGCGAGCACGTCGTCCGGCACGTCGTCGAGTCGCCGTGCGGCGACGCGCTGTTCGTCTTGCGTGACCGTCAACAGCACCGGCACGAAGCGGTCGCCGGCGTCGGCTTTGCGTTCGTCGAGCGCGTCGGCAACCGCCGAGTACGTCGCCATATCGACGATACAGAGGTCGAACTCCGGAAGTTGGGGTTCATCCTCGCGGCCGCGTTCCCAGACGACGACTTCGTGCGCGTCGAGGAGGCCCGCCAGTAGCTCGCGGTCCCGAGCGCCGCGAACCGCGAGGAGTATCCGTTCCTCGTCGGACGCGTCACGCGCGGAGCGCGCTCCGTTCCGGGACGCGTCTTCGCTCACGGTCACTCGGCCTCGTTCCACGTCGGCGTCCCCGTGAGGATGCCCCGTAGCTCGTCGAGCGGTTCGCCGACGGTGATGCCGTCCCTCCCGATTTCGAACGACCGGAGCGTCGGCTCGAAGCCGCCGAACCGCTTTTTGAGGACGCCGACGGCCTTGCGAATCTCGCCGCGCACCTCGATGTAGCGGATGAACAGGATGTTGTCCGCGAGGTAGCTCACGTGGTTGTCCGAGGCGTGGAACGCGCCGGTGACCTGCTGTACCTCCTCGGTCAGCACGACGGTGACGCCCATGTTCTTGAGGTACCGCGCCAGCGCGTGGAGTTCGCGGCGGATGTCGCTCCGCTCGTCGGTAAGGCTGAGTTGGTAGCCCGCGGTACCGTCTATCAGCACGAATTTGGTGTCGTTGGCTTCGACCTCGGCGCGCACCCGCTGGGCGAACTCGTCGGTCGAAAGCGAGAGCGGTTCGACGGCGTCGACCCGGAGGTTCCCGGAGTCGACGAGATCGTCTATCGGGATGCCGACGGACTCGGAGCGGTGTCGGAAGCTCCGTTTGCTCTCCTCGAACAGATAGACTGCGGCGCGCTCGCCGCGTTCGGCGGTCGCCCGCGCGAACGCGGCTCCGGTGGTGGACTTACCGACGCCGCTCGGGCCGCTGACGAGCGTGATGCTCCCCCGCTCGATGCCGCCGCCGAGCAGGGCGTCGAGGTCGTCGATGCCCGACGAGAGCGGCTCGATAGTGAACTCGTGGTGGTGCGAGTCGGGGACGAGCCGCGGGAAGACGCGCATCCCGTGACCGCCGTCGATTCGCATGGCGTGCGGCCCCGTCTGCGAGTCCGAGCCGCGGAACTTCTCGATGCGGACCGACCGCCCCCAATCGGACCGAGACAGCGATATCGACCCGTCGCAGAGGTACGCGAGCGTCTCGTCGGTGCCGCCGCTCGACGGCTGGCTCGTGAACAGCGTCGTCGCACCCGACCGCTTGAGATAGCTCAGGAGCGACGAGACGAGCCGGCGGAACTGGTATTCGTCCGACGAGAGCCGACCGAGTTGGCTCAGCGGGTCGATGACGACTCTGTCGGGGTGGTGTTCTTCGATTACCTCTTTCAGTTCGGTCGTCGTGGATTTCCCTTCGACCTCGCTCGGCGACAGCATCGTGTAGGCCTCGTCGTCGAGGAACGCCTCGGGCGACGGGCTTAGGTCGAGAACCGGCACCTCGGAGAGGTCGAACCCGAGCGTTCCGGCGTTCGCCCGGAGGTCGGCGTTCGACTCCTCGAAGGAGATGAACAGCACGTCCTCGTCGTTTTCGCGCCCGGCGGTCAAGAAGTGGTAGCCGGCGATGGCCTTTCCCGCCCCGGATTCTCCGCGGACCATGTACGTTCGGTTCGGCACTAGCCCGCCGTCTAGTACCGCGTCGAGTCCGGAGACTCCCGTGGAGAGTCGCGGGGGGAGATTCGTCATACCGTACACATCTGTCCGGCGCACCAAGAAACTACCACCGCCTCGAACTGCCGCGTCTCGGAGCATCACATCCCGGGCACCACGCCCGGAGCACCACATCCCGTGACACACTACCTCGGCACGCCGATTCGGGGGACTGCGTCGCCGTGGGGTCAGGCGGCCTCGGCCTGCGTCGCGGTCTTCCGAATCTCGTCGAGGACCGAGTCGAGAGCGAGCACGTCGGACAGCGCCTCCATCGCGCTGGAGAACGGCACGTCGAGCGCGTAGCTGTAATAGTTCCCGCGCGAACCGGTTCGGTTCTCCTCGGCCGAGAGGATGCCGAGCATCCGGAGGTCCGAGAGGTGGTTGTGGACCGACCGCTGGGCGAGCGGGTCGATGCCGGCGGAGTTACACAGTCGGAGGTACTCCTGATAGAGGTCGCGCATCCGACACGGCGTCTCGTCGTGGGCGGCCTTCGAGACGACCGCGAGGAGGGCGAAGTGGCCGTTTTCGGTGAGTTCGCGCATCCCCTCGACGACGCGCTCCTGTTCGAGTTTCTGCCGGGCGATGTCGACGTGGTCGAGCGTGATTCGCTCGTCGTCTTTGTTCTCGGCGTGTTCGCCCGCCAGCCGCAGGAGGTCGAGCGCCTGCCGCGCGCTCCCGCTGTCGCGGGCGGCGAGCGCCGCACAGAGGTTGAGCACGCCCTCCTCGCAGGCGTCTTCTGCGATGGCGACCTCAGCGCGCGATTCGAGGATGTTCTGGAGCTCAGGCGCTTGGTACGGCGGGAAGTGGAGTTCGCGCTCGCAGAGCGTGTCCTGCACGCGCGGGTCGAGTTGGTCGTGGAACTTGAAGTCGTTCGAGATGCCGATGAGGCCGACCTTGGCGTCTTCGAGCTTGCCGTTCGAGCGCGCCCGCGGGAGTTCGTAGAGGAGCTCGTCGCGGTCGCCGATGGAGTCGACTTCGTCGAGGACGATGAGCACCGTCCCGCCCACGTCGTCCAACTCCTGAAACAACTTCTTGAAGACGGTCTGTTGGGGGTAGCCGGTCGAGCTAATCACCGCACCGGGCGGCCGAAGCTCGTTGACGAGTTCGACCGCCACCTGATACGAGGAGTTGAGCGTCTTGCAGTTGATGGAGATGACGCTGAGGTCCACGTCGTCGTACTGCGAGACATCTTCGAGGAGCATTTCCAGAAGGAACTCGGTGACTGCGGTCTTCCCCACGCCGGTGTTTCCGTACAGGAAGACGTTGTTCGGCTCCCAGCCGTCGACGACCGGTTGGAGCGCGTCCATGTACTCCGAAATCTCGTCGTCGCGCTCCTCGATGCGCTCGGGCTTGTAGGACTCCCCGAGGGCGTCCTTGTTGGTGAAGACGTTTTGTTTTCGCTCGAACCGGCGCATTAGCGTCGGTCCGTTGTAGCGTCCCCTTATTTAAAACCCCGATTTCATCTGATTCATGTGAATTGTGACGACGACGGTGTCGCCGGAGTCAGACCGCGTGTTCTCGTCTGGAACCGCCGTCTCTCGGTTGATGCTTGCTCACCCTATACTGTCCCATGTTATTGTATTTCGTGGGTCATGTGAACTCGTTTGAACAGACACACACCATGTTTGCAAGTGAAAGAGAGTACGCGAGAGTAGCTAGTAGAACAACAGAGCATGTGTTCAACTAAAGCGTTGACATATTTCGGTGCTCACGGTGTACGTCTCGGTGGGATGCGTCTCCCGTTAACGAGGCGTAGACGGCCTCAATCGGAGTGAATCACCTGCAATGGTGGTGGGTGACGCGCGACGAGTCCCGTTCGAGGTTCACTTGCACCGGTGCTCTCCCCGCGCAGTCGCCGGTCCCACCCCCTCCGCGGCGTCACCGCGCTTCACGTGCAACGGTGGTGTCTGTGGGTACGCCGCGACCCATCGCTTCCCCGCCAATTCACTTGCAAACGTGGTGTGTGGGTGTCGGACCGCGGCTTTCGCGTTCCGCCGCGGCGACCCATTCACTTGTACGGCCGGTCTGTCCAGCCGCGTCGTCTGTGACCCTTCGGCACCACCGACACGGCGCGACCGACGCTCCGCTCGACTCGACTGGTCGACGGGGTGACAGTCGTCCCGCCGGCGACGGCCCCGCCCCTCGAAATGTCTTTACCTCGGATGCTGTTACCTACCCCCGTGGACCGTTCCGCCCTCCGCGCGCTCGCACTGGCCCTCCTCGCGGTCGTCGCCCTCTCGGTCGTCGCCGCCACCATCGATTCGACCGTCGTCTCAAGCGGCGGCCCAGTCGGCTTCGGTGGCGGCGAGACCGGCGGCGCGGTCGCTGGAGACACAGACGAGACCGGCACCCAACCGTCCGGTGATTCGTCCGGCAGTCTCAGCATCCCGACGCCGTGTTTCCCGTGGTTGCTCTCACCCGGAGTCCTCGCGGTCGTCGCCCTCGTCTTCGTCCTCCTCGGCGCGTACGCCTACCGGGAGACCGGCTCTCTGCTTCCGCCCCTCGCAATCTTCGCGGCGGTCGGGCCGCCGGTCGTCCTGCTTTTCGCCCTCCTCACGGGATGTCGCCGCGAGTTCTCGTTTTCGTCTCGTGCCGCGGCCGCCGCGCGAAACGTGTCGTTTCTCCCCGCCGGCGGCGGTGGTAGTCTCGGCCAAGGCGGGAACGCGGCGCAGAGCGTCTCACCGCCCACGGTGCTGTTCGGCCTCTTGCTCGCCGTCGCCCTCGCCGTCGCGGCCTTCATGCTCGTCACCGGGACCGGCGACTCGCCCGCGGCCGACGACGAAGTCACCCCCGCCGACGAGGACGAGGGGTCGAACGTCGCCGCCGTCGGACGGGCCGCCGGGGCCGCGGCCCAGCGCATCGAAGACGGCGACGCCGACGTCGAAAACGAAGTGTTCCGCGCGTGGGGTGAGATGACCGCGCTCCTCGACGTGCCGAACCGTCGCGCTGCGACGCCCGCCGAGTTCGCCCACTCGGCCGTCGACGCCGGGATGGACCGCGACGACGTGGACGACCTGACGACGCTGTTCGAGGAAGTCCGATACGGCGGCTTCGAGGCGACGCCGGAGCGGGAGCGTCGGGCGGTCGACGCGCTCAGAAGCATCGAACGCGCCTACGCCGACTCACCGGAGGGCGACCGATGACGCTGACGCGTCGGCTGTTCTTGCTCGTCGGCGTCGTCGCCACGACCGCCGGACTTGCGGTCGTCGCAGGCGTCTCCTTCGGCCTCGAACTGACGGATATCTTCCTCGGACTCGTCGCGGCGCTCGCGGCGCTCCAGGGGCTTCGGTACGTCCAGCGCCGCCGCGATACGCCCTCGAACACCACGGTTACCGACGACCCGGAAGCGCGGATTTCGGTCCCGGTGCCCGGAGCCGACTTCGACGACGACCTCGTGTCTGCGATGGGTCAGGGCACCCGCTGGGCCGCCCGCGAGCGCGTCGTCGACCGCCTCGAAACGCGGGCCAAGGAGGCGCTCGTCGCCAGCGGCGGTCACGCTCCCGAGGAAGCGGCCGCGCTCCTCAAAACCGGCGGGTGGACCGACGACCCGGTCGCCGCGCGCTTTCTCGGCGCGTCCGTCTCGATTCCGCTCCGACAGCGCGTCCGCCTGTTTCTGTCCGGCCGGTCGTCGCTCACCGACCGCGCCGAACGAGCCGTCGCCGCGATAGAACAAGTCGGCACTACCGACGGCCCCGCGGGTGAGCGCCGATGAGTCGCGGGTTCGACACCGAACGCTGGACCGGCCTCGACGGCCTCGTCCTCGTGGCGGCCGCCGCGGGCGTGTTCACCCGCGAATCGTCGCTGCTCCTCGCGGCCGGCCTCGGCGTGGTCGTCCTCGGTTACGTCCGGGTCGCGGCGATTCCCGAGGTGTCGCTCCGAATCGAGCGCGACCTCTCGGACGCGACGCCCGACCCCGACGACGAGGTCGAAGTCACGCTCCGCGTCACCAACGAGGGGTCCAGCACGCTGTTCGACCTCCGCGTCGTCGACGGCGTGCCGCCGGCGCTCGGCGTCGTCGACGGTTCCGCCCGACTGGGGACGGCGCTTCGACCGGGCGCAACCACGACCGCGACGTATACGGTCACGGCCGTCCGCGGCGAGCATTCGTGGGACGAGACGGTCGTCGTCGTCCGCGACCCGAGCGGGGCCGTCGAGTCCCGCGAGACGGTCGACGCCGAGACGACGCTCCGGTGTGAGCCCGAGCTCGCCGCGACCGCCGACCTGCCGCTTCGGGGCCTCACCTCGAAGTACGCCGGCCGCGTCGAGACCGACGTGCCGGGGTCGGGACTGGAGTTCGCCTCCATCCGCGAGTACCGCCACGGCGACCCGATTCGGCGCATCGACTGGAACCGCCGCGCCCGCACGGGCGAACTCGCCACGGTGGAGTTCAGAGAGGAGCGCGCGGCGTCCGTCGTCCTCGTCGTCGACACCCGGTCTGAGGCGCACGTCGCCCCCGACGACGAGGGGGAGACCGCGGCCGAGCGCTCCGTGGACGCCGCGAGCGTCGCCTTCTCGGCACTCCTCGACGGCGGCGACAGCGTCGGCGTCGCCGCGTTCGGCCCCGACGAGTGCTGGCTCGCCCCCTCGTCGGGCGTCGACCACCGCGCCCGCGCCCGCCGGCTGTTCGCGACCCACCCGGCGTTCGCGCCGACGCCGCCGGACGGGGCCTTTTTCACCTCCGTGGCCGTGCGCCGACTCCGGCGTCGACTCGCCAGCGACGCGCAGGTCATCTTCTGCTCGCCGCTCGTGGACGACTACGGCGTCTCGGTCGCCCGCCGGTTGGAGGCCTACGGCCACGCCGTGACGGTCGTCTCGCCGGACCCGACGACGACATCGACCGTCGGCGCGCGACTCGCGCGCATCGAGCGCGACCTGCGGCTCCGCGAACTCCGGCGCAGCGGCCTCCGCGTCGTCGACTGGGGTGACGAGTCCCTCGGTGTCGCGCTCGCGCGGGCCGAAGCGGGGTGGTCGCGGTGAGCGAAATCACCCGCCAGCCGACCCGGACGGGGACCGCACTGGCGCTGTCGGCCGCCGGATTCGCCATCCTCGCGCTCGGCTTCACCACCTCGACGGCGGCGGTCGGCGGCCTCGCCGCGACGGTCGCGCTCGCCGCCGGACTGGTCCGCGGCTCGCGGCGCATCGTCGACGCCGCGGGCGGGCTGTTCTTCCTCTCGCTTCTCTTCGCGGGCGCGAGCGGGGCCGGGACGGAGGCGCTTCTGCTCGCCGCGGTCGGGTCGATACTCGCGTGGGACCTCGCGGACAACGCGCGCTCCGTCGGCGCACACCTCGGCCGCGAGACCGACACGCTCCGGCTCGAACTCGTCCACGCGGCGGCGACGCTCGTCGTGCTCGCGGTCGGCGCGGCCGTCGTCTACGGCGCTGACCGGGCGGCCGCCGGCGGCCAGCCCATCACGGCCGTCGTCTTACTGCTGGTCGGCGTCGTCGCGCTCGTGGCGGTCGTGGCGCGCTGAGCCGTGTCCGCTCCACGCCTCACGCCTCCCGCCTTACTCCAGCGTCGGCACGGTCACTCGACCGAGCACGTCGTCGACGACGTCCGATTTCCGCACGTCTTCGACCCGCGCGTCCGGCGTCAGGACGAGGCGGTGAGCGAGCACGGACTGCGCGACGCGCTTTACGTCGTCGGGCGTGACGAACTCGCGGCCCTCGATGACGGCGCGGGCGCGGGTCGCCTCGAACAGCCGTTGGGTCCCGCGGGGGGAGACGCCGATGCGGACCCGGCGGTCGGTTCGGGTCTCCCGCGCGAGCTTCGCCATGTATTCGAGCAGGTCGTCCTCGACGCGGACCGATTCGGGCGCGCGGCGGATGGCGGCGACGGCGTCGCGGTCGAGGACGCGCTCGACGCTCGGGCTCTGATCGCTCCGGCCCGCACGCCGGTGGAGGAGTTCGACCTCGCCGTCGAGGTCGGGGTAGCCGATGGCCGATTTCACGACGAACCGGTCGACCTGCGCCTCGGGGAGGGTGAACGTCCCCTCCTGTTCGACGGGATTCTGCGTCGCGATGACGAAGAAGGGGCTCGGGAGCTGGTGTGTCTCGCCGTCGACGGTCACCTGTCCTTCCTCCATCGCTTCGAGGAGGGCGGCCTGCGTCTTCGGCGGCGCGCGGTTGATTTCGTCGGCGAGGACGACGTTGGCGAAGATTGGCCCCGGCGAGAACTCGAAGGTCCGCTCGCGCTCGTCGTAGATGTTCGTCCCGGTCACGTCGGCGGGAAGCAGGTCCGGGGTGAACTGCACGCGGGAAAACGACAGCCCGAGCGCGGTGGCGACGCTCCGCGCGGTGAGCGTCTTTCCGGTTCCCGGAACGTCTTCGAGGAGGACGTGGCCGCGGGCGAGGACGCCCGTCAGGACGGTTTCGAGGAAGGCTCGGTCGGCGATGACGGCCTCCGAGATGGCGTCGAGCACCTCGGAGCACGTCTCGCTGGCCGTGTCGATGTCCATACACCACCCGGGTCTGCGTGCGACTTATTCCCATTGGTCGGTGGCGCTCTGGTCGGTCGCTCGTCGGTCGTCGACTCCGCCCGTCCCGCCCGGACGCAGTTGGGCCAGAGACCCGCCGACCGCATCCGTGTGACTCTCCGCCGCGGCCCTCGGAAATCGAAACGGATTAAACTATCCGCGAGAGAGGCAACAATGGAAGCCGAGGTAGCCTAGCCCGGCCAAGGCGGTAGATTCGAAATCTACTGTCCATTCGGACACGTGAGTTCAAATCTCACCCTCGGCGCTTCTTCCGAACGTCACCCCGCGAGAGACGCTCGTGTCTCTCGCCCCGCGTGACGAGGCTGTGCGACGACCCGAGATTTGAACCAGCGAGCGAACGCAGTGAGCGAGTGAGGTTCAAATCTCACCCTCGGCGCTTCTCGCGGCCACAACGTTCCGAGCGGCGCGTCTCGTCGCGCCGCGACTCCGATTCTCTCAGTCCGACGTAGACTCCCACTCTCCCCAGTGAACGAGTTCGCTCGTGTCGATGCGCTCGCGCCAGCCCTCTCGTTGGAGGACCGGCTCCTCGGGAAAGCCGTCCTCGGGATAGCCGACGCAGAGATACGCAATCGGCTCGACGTGGTGCGGAATCCCGAGTACTTCGCGGACCTCGTGGGGGTAGAGAAACGACACCCAGCCGACGCCGACGCCCTCGGCCCGCGCGGCCAGCCAGAGGTTCTGCACGGCGAGACACGTCGAGTAGGCGTCCATCGCCTGCATCGTGTTGCGCCCGAGGACGTGCGGGGCGTCCCGCGTCGGGTCGCACGTGACGCAGACGTTCACCGGGGCGTCGGTGATGCCTTCCAGCTTCAACCGACCGAACTCCGACTTTCGAGGCTCTCGATAGCCCTCGCGGGCCGCCGCAATCGCACGCTCCGCGATGGACGCGACGGCTGCTTTCGTCTCGTCGTCCTCGACGACGACGAAATCCCACGGCTGCGAGAAGCCGACGCTCGGGGCGTGATGCGCGGCATCGAGCAGTCGCGCCAGCGTCTCCTCGGACACTGGATCGTCGCTGAACCGCCTGATGTCCCGCCGTGCGTAAATCGACTTGTACACGCCCGACCGCTCGCGCTCCGTGAACCCAACCATCGTTTCGATAGTCCTGACTGGCTCGCAAATCGGTTCTGATACGCCCGACGGAGCGCGCTTCACGCCACCAAAACAGTTACTAATTAGACACGAATGCCGGTCAGTATGGACACCGCGCTCAAATACAGACTCGACGTCATCATCGCCCTCCTGTTTTTGGTCGTGCTCATCGAGAGTTACCGGGTTGCCGGCTACTTCGGCGCAGCGTTCGTCGTGGTCGTCACCATCGTTCTCGTCGCCTTCGCGCCGGAGTGAGCGCTTCGAGACGCTTGCTTCGAGTGTCGTCCTCGCGTAAGGTGTGCGACACCGTGGCACGGGGCCGTGCAGTCCCTCGATTTCACTTTCACTCTCCTAGGATTCGATACATATCCCCTGCCCGCGTCAGCGAGGGTATGAGTGCGAACGCAGCAAGCGCGGACACGAGCGAACGGGACGGGACGCGACGCATCGACGTGACGACGGTCCGGACCGGCCGCGTCGCCGACTTCGCGGAGACGGAGCTCGGCGACGACGCTATCGGGTTCGAGCGCCGCGGCGGCTGGACCTACCTCGTCGCCAAAGGGACGCGGTAGTCCGGGTTCGGATTCAGTCGTCCCGGGAGCGGGAGAAAAACGCGGCCGCGACGCGACAGGGTCGTCTTCTCAGTCGTCGGCCGACGCGGGCGTCGGCGACGTGTGGTTCGGCGCGAGCAGTCGGTCGAGCGCGTCCACCATCGCCTGGACGCTCGCCCGCGTGATGTCGGCGTGCGACGCCGCGACGGAGACGCTTCGGTCGCCGAGCGACATCGTCACCTCGACGGTCACGACGGCGTCGGTGCCGCCGGTGATGGCGTCGACGTGGTACTCGTCGAGTTGGGCGTCGGCGTCGGGGCCGAGCGCCTCGCGGACGGCCTTCACCGCGGCGTCGACCGGGCCGGACCCGGTGCCGGAGGCGACGCGTTCCTCGCCCTCGACGCGGAGGCGGACGCTCGCGGTCGGCGTGCCGCCGCCCGAGGCGGCCGTGAGGTCGAGTAGTTCGACCTGTCGGGCGCGCTCGCGGCCCTGAACGTCCTCTGCGAACGCGAGGAGGTCGGCGTCGGTGACGCGCTTGCCGCGGTCCCCGAGTTCCTTCACGCGCTCGACGACGGCCGCGACTTCCTCGTCGGTGGCGTCGACGCCGTGTTCGTCCAGCGCGGCCTTGACGCCGGCGCGCCCGGCGTGTTTCCCGAGGACGAGGCGGCGCTCGCGGCCGACCGTCTCCGGCGGGTACGGCTCGTACATCGCGTCGTCCTTGAGCGTCCCGTCGGTGTGGATGCCGCTCTCGTGGGTGAAGGCGTTCTGGCCGACGACCGCCTTGTTCGGCGGGAGCGAGACGCCCGTGGCCTGTGCGACCTTCTGGGCGAGCGCGTACAGTTCGTCGAGCTTCACCGACTCCACGTCGTAGCAGTGGTCGAGCGCGATGGCGACCTCTTCGAGCGCGACGTTGCCGGCGCGCTCGCCGATGCCGTTGACCGTGGTGTGGACGAGGTCCGCGCCCGCGGCGAGGCTGGCGTGGACGTTCGCCATCGCGAGGCCGAGGTCGTCGTGGGTGTGCGTCGAGGTCGGGCCAAGCTCGGAGAGTCGGGAGACGACCTCGTAGGTGTGTTCGGGGCTCGTGTGGCCGACCGTATCGGCGAAACAGAAGCGGTCGGCGCCGGCGTCGTGGCTGGCGCGCGCGAGCGATTCGAGGAACTCCGGGGCGGCCCGCGAACCGTCCTCGCCGATGACCTCGACCCAGAGGCCGTGGTCCTTGGCGTAGGCGACGAGTTCGTCGGTCGTCTCGACGACGTCCTCGCGGGTCGTCCCGACTTTCGACTCGACGTGTCGGTCGCTCGCCGGCACGACGAGCGTGACGCCGTCGACGTCGCAGTCGAGCGCGAGGTCGACGTCGTTCTTGACGCCGCGGGCGAAGCTCGTCACCGTCGCGTCGAGGCCGAGCGACGTGACGCGCTTTATCGTCTCGCGCTCGCCGGGGCCGGTGCAGGCGCTCCCGGCTTCGATGTAATCGACCTCCGCGCGGTCGAGCGCGCGGGCGATGTCGGCCTTCTGGGTCGGCGTCAGCGAGACCCCGGGGGCCTGCTCACCGTCGCGGAGCGTGGTGTCTAAGAGCTGTACTGAATCAGAAGTGCGTAGCTCGGGGGTCTTCCCGAATCGTTCGTTCACGGTAGAATCGTGTCCCTGTGGGTTAGAACCGTCGAATTTCACAGCCAGCCGTCTCGCGACGACTTACTCTATCCTCCGTCGGTGTGGTAGGTTCCGACATAGTAGTTGAACACATTTGTCGATGAAGGGATAAAAGAGATGGTTCCGACAGAAATTGGTGTCTCTCCGGGGACCGCGCTGGACGAGCGTTGCTTCGAGACCGTCGAGTCACTCCGCAATCTCGACCAGGTCGCCGGGTTCGACGCCGTCGGCCGCGCCCGCGGGGAGTTCGACGACGGTGTCGGCCATCCCGAAGCCGATACCCGTCCACGCCGACAGCCGCTTTTTCTTCGTCACCTCGTCGCCGACGAGCCAGAGCGCGTCGATGTCGAACGGGACGAACACCATGTGGAGGCTGTGGCGGTCGGCGTCGTCGAACCGGAAGACGAGGGCGTAGTCGTCCGGGACGGAGCCGCGGAACATCAGCCCGCGCGCCTGCGAGAGAAACGAGTCGGCCGTCTCGACGTTCGACGCGAGGGTCGATTGGGCTCCGTTCTGTCGGTGAACGAGTCTCACGACGCCGGCTTCGACGGCGGGCGTGATGAATCCACCGCCGGGCCGTCGGTTCGTCCGCCGTTGAGAGCAACGTTTAGGCCCGCCCCGCCCCGAACGCGCCCCATGGAGCGGACGCCGACAGGGACGCCCGTGGGAGTCGACGACCCCTACGACCACGCCGGCCGCTGCGACCACCTCACGAGCGACGCCGCGTGCCGCCTCGCCCGCGAGTACGCCGACCGCGACCCGGCGTTCGCCCGCGAGCGCGCCCGAGCGGACTACGACTGCGTCGCGGCCGCGGAGGGCTGTGACTTCCGCGACTGCCCGCACTACGCCTCGACGACGAGCGGCCGCGAGTGCGTCCGCTGCGGCCTCGAAGAGGTCCGCATGGCCCACGATTCGACCGCTCGCCCGCTCCTCGAAGCACACCACCTCTCGTACGGCGGCCGCGGCGGTGACGGCAGCGGCGACGGCGACGAACCATCCCACGAAATCACGGTCGCGCTGTGTCGGTGGTGTCACACGAAGGTCCACAAGTCGTTCGCCCGCATCGACGACGACGCCGCCCCGGACGTCGAAGCCATTGCCGAGCGGGAGGGCCGCCGGACGAAGGAACTCGACGAACTCGGGTTCCAGACGGCGCGGGACCGCGCCGGCGACGAGTGAGTCGCGACCCGACCGCCCCGACGCGCCAATCTGATGCACGGATACGCGCATCTCGACCGTTCTTCGATTGACTTTTAGGCACGCTGGTCCAATCCGGGACATGACCCGCATCGTCGTCATCGACAACCACGGGCAGTTCACCCACCTCGAACGGCGCGCGCTCCGCGACCTCGGCGTCGACACCGAACTCGTCGACAACGACACCGACCCCGCGGACATCGACGCGGACGGTATCGTCCTCTCCGGCGGCCCCGACATGGACCGCATCGGCCGCTGTCCCGACTACCTCGACCTCGACGTGCCCGTCTTGGGTATCTGTCTCGGCATGCAGATTCTCGCGGAAGAACTCGACGGCCGCGTCGGATCCGGCGACTACGGCGGCTACGCCGACGTGGACGTGGAAATCCTCGACGAGGACGACCCCCTTATCGGCTCGCTCGCCCCCGAGACCCGCGTCTGGGCCAGCCACGCCGACGAGGTCAAGGAGGTCCCCGAGGGCTTCACCCACACCGCCACGAGCGACGTGTGTACCATCGAGGCCATGAGCGACGCCGACCGCGACCTCTACGGCGTCCAGTGGCATCCCGAGGTCGCCCACACCGCCGAGGGCGAGGAAGTGTTCGAGAACTTCATCGACATCTGCGAGCGGTAACCGGTAGCTGAGCGGTCGGTCGCCTTCGACCGCGACCGGGTGCTCCGCGACGACTGGCTTTTTGCTCCGTCGCCGCGGCGGGAAACCGCAATCCGGCGACACGATGAAGTCTCTCACAGTCGTTCCTCGGAAGCAAGCCGAGACATTTACCGGCCTCCGTTCTGTCTGTTCGAGAAATGACCTCCACCCAGAGCGACCTCGCCGGGCTCTCGCGGTTCATCTTCCGCGCGCCCAGCTGGTACACGAGTCTCGGGTTCGCCCTGCTCGTCGCCGCGATGGCGGGTATCGGCGCGTTCGACTCCGGGGACCTCGCCGGCTCGTGGCGGGGCATCTTCTTCATCGGGAGAGACGCTTGGGAAGGCATCTTCTTCATCGGGATTCCGACCGTCGTCGCGGCGTTCGGTACCACCGGCGTCGACCGGTTCGTCGGCGGGAAGCTGACGCACAACCGCTCGTCGCTCCTCGCGCTCGCCGGCGAGGTGATTATCGTCACGTTCCTCACCGGGGCCGCCATCGTCTCCGTCTTCACGGGCCTCGGTCAGACGTTCATCTTCGACGCGCTCGTAATCGCTCTCGCGTCGGTGTTCGCCTTCCGCCTGCTCATCGTGATGGCCGTCTCGCGGTCGTCGCTGCTCATCGCGGCGGTCCCGGCGAGCATCCAGACGCTCACGTCAGCCGCGCTCCTGTTCGTTTACAGCGGTACGCTCCGATTCTTCGAGGTCGGCGGTCCCATCCTCGACGCCTATCTGATGCCGTATCTCGCCCGCCCCGACCGGGCACCGCCGGAGCTGTCGGCCATCGCGCTGAGCCACTTCCAGCTCCTCGCGATTACCTGCGTGATGTACGCCCTCGGGGTCTACGTCTTCCTCCGCATCATCGACCGGCCGTGGCGTCGCGGCCTCGGCGTGTCGGTCCTCGACTTCATCCGCGGCTTCATCGGCCACATCGCCGAGGGAACCCGCGAACTGGAGGACTTCTTCGAACAGCTCGGCCAGGAGGCAATCGTCCCCGTCACCGTGCTCTCGTTCGAACGCGACGACGGAACCGAGAAGGCCCGGTTCGTCCTGCCGATGATTCACCCCGGTCCGATGGGCGAAATCGGCGGCGGCAACTTCCCCGAGCGCGTCGCCCGCCGGGCGGAGGGGCTCGTGTTCCCGCCCCACGCGACCGCGGGCCACGACTTCAACCTCGTGACCGAACGCGAGGTCGACGTGGTCCTCGACGCGGCCGACGACGCCTACGAGCGCATCGAGTACAGCCCCGACGTGACCGAAAGCGTCCGCGTCCAGTCCGGCGACGCGAAGATGCTCGGCCAGCGCTTCGGTGACGACGCGCTGCTCGTCTCGACGTACGCCCCGCAGTTCGCCGACGACGTGGAGTACGCGGTCGGCCTCTCGGCGTCCGCCGAGGCTCGCACCACGGGCCTGCGGGACGTGCTTCTCGTCGACGCCCACAACTGCAACAACGGGCTTCAGGGTCCCGACCTCGGCCACGTCACGCCGGGGAGCAAGCGCTCGTTCGACATGATTACCGCCGCCGGACTCGCGGGCGAAGAACTCTCCGCCTCGTCGCGCGGGTCGCTGTCGTTGGGAACGGCGTTCGACCCGACCGACTGGACGCCGCGGGAGGGTATCGGCCCGCTGGGCATCCGCGTGGCCGCGACGACCGTCGGCGACCAGACGACCGCGTACGTCCTCATCGACGGCAACAACATGGAACCGGGCCTGCGCGACCGCATCGTCGAGGGGCTGACGACTGGGCCGAACGCGAAAGCCGACGTGGCCGAGGTGATGACGACGGACACCCACATCGTCAACACCGTCGAGGCGGAAAATCAGGTCGGCGCGGCCATCGACCACGACGAACTCCGCGAGACCATCGACCGCCTCGTCGACGAGGCGCTCGCGGACACCGAACCGGTCGTCGCCGGCATGGCGACCGAGCGCGCCGAGGTGACCATCTTCGGCAACGACCGCACCGAGACGCTCGCCAGCCACGCTAACGTCGTCGTCTCGATGGGCGGGGCGCTCGCGCTCGCGCTCATCCTCGCGGCGATGGCCGTCAGCCTGCTCGTGTTCTTCCTCGCGTAGGCGACGCTGGCGGCGCGTCGCCGTCCGGCGCTCCCGCTTTCCCCTCGTTCTCTGCGGTTCCGGCGTCGCCACTCGCGAGTCGATTCCAGCGACGAGCAACTGCCCGCCGCACTACTTCAGCGAGAGCGTCCGCGTCTCGATTGCGCCGCAACTCGGACAGACCCGCCGGTAGAACACGCTCGACCCGGTCGTCTTGGCCGACCACTCGCCGCCGTCGTCGGTGAAGCCACATTTCGAACAGGTGAGGTCAGCGTCGCTGTATCGCTCCCGCAACCGGTCCAACGCGGTCGTTCCTCTCGGCGTCCTTCCAATTGACATACGGTACCATACATTACTATCCTGTTTAATTGTGTCGGACGGCTCCGCACCGAATCGTGGTGATACTTGCGGAATGCGAAACCGATGTCCGACTCTCTCGTTCGGTTCGCGCGCCGGTCGGCACAGCGCCGCCGCTCACCGGACAACATCGAGTGCGGGGGGTGCCCGCGAGAACGTCCCTTACTCCTCGTCGGCGGCCGCGAACAGTTCGTCGACGGCCTCTTGGGCCGTCAGCGCCGCCTCCTCGGCGACCGCCTCCGCGTCGTCGGCGTCGTCGGCGTCGTCGGGCGCGTTGACGTACACGTCAACGTCGAGGACGCCGTCTTCGAACGTCACGGTGACGTCGAAGTCCTTGACGCGCGACTGCTTGAAGCGGGCGAAGATGAGGCCTTCAGCCGCCTCCGCGGCGGTTTCGACCACTTCTTCGTCCGTCGGCTGTGACATTTACGCGCCGCCGGGGCCCATCGGACCCGCGCCGCCCGCGCCGCCCTGAAGCATCTGCTGGAGCTCTTCTTGCAGGCTCTCGAACTTCTCCTGCACGCGCGTCTCCTGCTTCGTGAGCTGCTCGACGCGCACTTCGAGGCTCTCGACCTTCTCTTCGAGGTCGTCTTTGGCCGACTCGTAGTCGGTCTCGATGAGGAGTTCGCCGACTTCGCGGTACATCTGCGAGTCGCCGTCGATCTCTTCGAGCGTCGTGAGCGCCGTCTGCGCCTCGTTGAGCGCGCTCTCGGAGGACTGCTTCTGCTCGGAGACGTTCTGGGCGGTCTCCTGAAGGTTCTGCAGTTCTTCGAGCTTCTCTTGGGCTTCCGGCGGTAGGCTTCCCTGCATACCCGAACCGACGGGACGCCGGCCCTAAAACACCCGCGGTCTCCTACGCGGACTCCGACAGCGCGCTCCCCGCCGAAGCGACGCGCTCTGCGGTCTCTACGAGGCGTATCCACGAGTTCACGCCCGCGCGGAGCGCGACGAGGTCGTCGGCCTCGACGGTGACGACGACGGTCCGTCCCTCGCGGGCGACGTGCGCGCCGGACCGGGCGTCGTCTATCTCGCCTTCCTCGACGGCGACGCTCCGCTCGACGACGCGCGCGCGCCGCTCGTCGGGGTAGTCGAATTCGAGCGAAGCGCTGTGCGCGGGGCGCACGCTACTCGACGGCGACTTCTTTGACGTTGGGCGACCGCTCTTTCAGCAGGACGCGGTGCCCGCAGTACGGACAGCGGACGCCACCGAACTCGTCCAGTTCGACATCGCGCTTGCACCGGGAACACTTGTAGCTCATTGTGAAGATGTAAAGCGTCGAGGCTACTTGTGGGTTATTCGTCCTCGCCGGTGAGCGCGGCGCGGATGGAACGACGGACCTGCTTGCCGGCGGGGGTCTGCGGGCGGTAGGTGCCGCCGGTGAAAATCTCGCCGGTCTCCTCGTTCTTCCAGACGCCGGTTTCGACGCGAGTGACGTCGTCGCCGTCGACTTTGGAGTTGCGCATCTCTGCTTCGATTTCCTTGACGCGGCGTCGAGCGACGCGGCCGTACCGAGCGCCGAAGCGCCCGGAACTACCGACGGATCGTGCCTTCTTGTCGGCCATAGTACCGCGAACTACCTCGCCGGTATGGATAAACCCTACGAGTCGTCTCGGGACCTGACGGGCCTAGACACCGCTTTGTCGCCGGCGCGCGTACGGGGGACCATGACACAACACGTGGTGGTGGGTGCCGGTCCCGTCGGACTCGCGGTGATGGAACAGCTCCGAGAACGCGGGGCGGACGTGGCCGCGGTGACGCGTCACGACCCCGACTTCCTCCCCGAGGGCGTCGAGAGCCGCCTCGCGGACGTGCTCTACCCCGACCGCGCCGTCGCCGCGTTCGCGGACGCGGACGTCGTCTATCACTGCGCCAAACCGCCGTACGACCAGTGGCCCGAACTGTTCCCCGACCTCACCCGCGGCATCGTCGCGGGAGTCGAAGCCGCCGGCGCGCGCTTCGTCGTCGCCGAGAACCTCTACATGTACGGCCCGGTGCAGGCTCGTCTCTCCGAGGACCTCCCGTACGCCGCCACCGGCCCGAAGGGCCAGACCAGAGCCGAGTGCGCCGACATCGTCCTCGACGCCCACGAGGCGGGTCGCATCGAGGCGACCATCGGCCGCGCCAGCGACTTCTTCGGCCCGCGCGTCCGCGAGTCGGTCGTCGGCGAGCAGGTGTTCGGGGCCGCCGTCGCCGGCAAGCGCGCGAAGGTGTTCGGCGACCCACGACTCGCCCACACCTACACCTACGTCCCCGACTTCGCGCGGGCGCTCGTCCTCCTCGGTGAGCGCGACGAGGCGCTCGGCGAGGTCTGGCACGTCCCGAACCCCGAAACGGTCTCGACGCGCCGCTTCGTCAACCTCGTCTACGAGGCCGCCGACGTCGACCCCGGCTTCCCGCACATCATCGCCGCCCCGGGGGTCGCGCTGACGCTCGGCGGCTACCTGAGCGCGCCGCTGAACTACCTGAGCGCGCCGCTGAAGGTGCTCACGGAGATGCGCTACGCCTTCGAGGAGCCGTACGTCGTCCGCGACGCGAAGTTCCGCGAAACATTCGGCGACGCGGTCGAACCGACGCCGCTGGAGGACGCCACCGCCGAGACGGTCGCGTGGTTCGAATCACAGCGCGAGGCCGACGAGACGGAGCCGATTCACATCGAGACGGCCCCCGAGGGCGCGACCGAGTCGGCCTGAGTCGCCCACTCGATTCCGGCCTCGGCGCACTCACCCGCCTACTCGTCTTGGAGCCCGTCTTCGCGCAGCGCCTCGTTCAGGTCGTCGCGGACGCGCTCGCCCGTCTCGCGGTTCATCGCCGTCGTGACGATGCGGTTCTCTTGGACGCTCGACCCGTCGCGGAGCAGGAGCCTGACGTTCCCGTTGCCGTCGGCGCGGGTGACCTTCGCCCGGAGGCCCGCCCGCGACCCGGTGCCGCCGGCGTCGATGGGGCCGGGGATGACCTTCTTGACGTGCGGATGGCCGGCGACGACGCCGATTGCTCGGCGGCCCCGTCGTCCGCCGATGAGCGTGCTGTGGCTCCCGCCCAACTTCTCGGCGGGCGGGATATCGACGACCTCCAGCGTCCGCTCGCCGCGGGTGTCGAGGACGCGCTGGACGGGGTCGTCGTCGGAGACGCGGTAGAACTCGTGGTGGAGTTGCGCGCGCGTCTCGCGGAGCGGGGCGCGCTCGCCCGCGGCGTACACCGTTTCGGGTCGCTTGCGCCGAATCTCGTCGGCGACGAGGCCGGCGAAGTTCCGGAGTTGGACCACCTTCGTCTCGTCGTCCGACTCGGGTATCGTCGTGACCGTCGTCTCGCCGAGCACGTCTTCGTCGTCGAGGAACGTCAGCGTCGCGCGGTCGGCCGCGAAGACGGCCACGACGGCGTCGCAGTTGGCGGTGTTGCAGGTGAGACAGTAGTCTCCCGGCTTCTCTAATGGATTTCCACACCGCCGACAGTGCATATCGACGTGTCGGTCGTGCGCGTACAAAAGGCCGTTTATGCGGGTCGAGATGGACGCGCCGCGACTCCCGCCGCGGACTCGCCCGGCGAAACATATTCGTCCCCGTGTCCGAGAGTCCACTCCGTATGCGCCGCCGGGCCCTTCTCGCGTCGCTGTCGCCGCTCGCGCTCGCCGGTCTCGCCGGACTGGTTGCGCTCGCGCTCGACCCCGAGACGACCGCCCGTCTCGCCACGCAACTTGGCCAATCGGCGCTCGATACGGGCCGGGGTGTCGCCTCGTATCTCGGTCGGGCCGCGCCGCTTTCGACGGCGCTGTTCGCCGCCCTCGCGTGGGTCGCCGCCGGGGGCTTCCGCGCCTTCGTCGCCCACCGCGACCCCTCCGACACGCGGACGACCGCCGAACACGCGTTCGCGCTCGTCGCCTCGGCGACCGTCCCGCTCGTGGCCATCTTCGCCCGCGACCGGCTGGTCGTCGTCGCCGGCGTGGGCGTCGCGCTCCTCGCCGGCGCGGGAGCCGTCTTCGCCGGCCGCTCGAACGCCAGGGGCGTCGTCACCGGGTCGCTGTACGCGGTGGCTCCCGTCGTCGGCGGCGGCGTCGTCGCGTCCCTCGTCGCCGGCCCCGCGGTCGCCCGAACCGCCACGCTGGCGCTCCCGCTGGCCGTCGGCTACGCGCTCGGCGTCGCCAGCGCCCGCGGCCGGCTCCGCCTCGGCGCGGCGGTCTCGGCGCTCGCCTTCGCCGTCCCCGCGTGGACGTACTTCCCGCCGGCCGCGGAGGCTGCCGGCTTCGACCCGGAGACCGTCGGTCTCGCTCTCGGCTTCGCGGTCGCCGCGGCGCTCCTCTCGCTTCCGTTCGCGGCCATCGGCTACGCGACCACGCGCACCGCGGACGCCGAGCGACAGGCGGGAGCCAGCCCCGCCGCGAGCGCCGTAGAACAGTAGATTCGCGTCTCGGTTCGATTGTACGTTCGGTCTCGATTCGTCTTCAGAGGTCCAGCGGGCCGGCCTTCAGATACTCGCGCATCACGGCCGTCGCGTACGAGCCGTGGGGAAGCGCGAAGTCGAAGACGAGGTCGTCAGCGCCGCCAGCGGCGTCGGTGTCGGCGTCGTCGTCGCCGCTCTCGCGCTCTACGTCGAGGTCGGTGCGGACGAGAATCGCCCGGCGCGTCCCGGTCGACCGGAAGTTGCCGGGGAGGTCGAAGTCGCCCGGTTCGAGGTCGAGGTCGTCGAGGACGGCCCGCTCGATGTCGCCCTGTTCGCCCTCCGCGAGTTCGGTGTCGGTGCCGACGAGCGGGGCCGTGACGAACGCGCGACCGCGCTCGATGTGGCGGCTCATGACATCGACGCGGCGGCCCGTCGCGGTCTGGAGGCGGCTCACGTCGGGGAGTTCCAGCCCCCCGGGCGCGTCGCGGTCGGCGAAGCAGACCACGTCGCCCTCGACGGGTTCGTCGAACGGGAGGCCGCGGTCTCGGCGCTCCGAGAGCATCCGGTTGAACGCGTAGGACTGCGCGGCGTTGACGAACAGTCGCTGGAGGTTCGACGGGACCGATTCGAGCGCGTTGCGCCAGTCCTCGTCGGTCTCCGCGCCGTCCTCCGCGAGGCGGTGGAGCATGCCGCGCTCGTAGCCGAGGTAGCCCGGAATCCGGTCGAGCGCGCGGTGCCAGTCGGGGTCGGCCGACGCGGCTTCCTCGTCGACGACGGCGCGACCCGCCTGTGTCTCCTCGGGTTCGTCCTCGGTCGGTCCGCCGCAGTACGCCAACACGGCCTCGCGCCACTCGCCGCGGACGACGTGGAGACCGACTGTGTGGGTGATGGGGCGGATGCTGCCGAACCGCTGGTGGCCGAAGAAGTTCGGAACGCCCACGCGACCCTCGCGGCCGCCGAACTCGGTGAGCGCGTCGGTGACGGCCGCGGCGTTGTCGGGGGTCTCGGGGTCGCGGACGCGGATGCGGAAGCCGTTGCCCGCGAGGTCACCGAAGTCAAGCGTGCGGCCGAGGCGACCGACGACCTCGATGTCGGCGTTCGGAACCTCCGGCACGTCGGCGGCGTCGCCGCCGTTGACGGTGAACAGTTGGGTCGTCACGGCGTGTTTGTCCTTCGTGCCGGCCCACGAGACGCGCTCTCTGCTCGCGCCGAGTTCGTCAGAGAGCCGGCCGGCGAAGTCGTTGGTGTCCCAGCCGCGGAGCGTGACGCGGAGGACGAGGTTCGGGAAGTCGCCGGTCGGCGCGTCCGGCGGGCGGACGTTCAGCGAGTCGAGTTCGAGTTCGCGCACGCGGAAGTCCTCGGGGGCGACGCGGAGGCGGCCGCCGACGCCGTCGGCGTCGCTCACGTAGCTGTCGATGCCGACCGCGCGCTCGAGCGGGTGTGCCTCGCGCATCAGTACAGCGAGAGGTCGCCGGTCACGCGGTCGATTTCGTCGTCCTCGGCGGGGCCGACGGCGAGCGCCGTCACCGTGCCGGGGTCGAGTTGCGTGTGTCCCGCGTCGCGGATGATAGCGTGGGGGATGCCCGCCCGCTCGGCCTCGTCCGCGAGTTTGAACAGTTCCGACTCGCCGTTGGCCTTGAGGACGACCTTCTTCTGTCCGCCGCCCTTCCAGCGCTTCCGGGTCTGCGAGTCGGTGTCCTCGTAGGCGGACAGCGAGGCGTGGGCGACCTGCGCGGCGAGCTTTCCCCGGCCCATACCGAGGTCGGCGCGTGCGACGATGGCCTGTTTCATGCCCGCTACTCCCCGCCGACGCGGTAAATGTCCTCCCATCGCGGGCGTCGCGCACGAGCAAAAGACATTTCACCGACATCTCCGTGGTGCGACCGATGGCAGGTCCCCGAACCCCCCTCCGCAAGCCGCGCGAGTACTTCGCGTCGCGGCCGCGACCGCTCGGCACCAAGCGGGCGCTCGCCGTCGTCGCGCTCGTGACGCTCGTCGTCGCGGCCGCCACCGGCGGTATCCTCGTCACGTTCACCCAACAGCTCGACCAGCGTGTCAGCGTCGACAACCCCGAACACGCCCCCGAGTTCATGTGCGAGAACTACGTGGAAGGCGGCCCGTTCGACGACATGGACGCGCCGGCAGGCTGTGACCCGTCGGTGCCCGAACAGCTCGACGAGCGCCTCGGCGACCTCGTCTGGGACGAAATCTCGTGGGTCCCGTGGGCGATGCTCCTCGGCGTGCCGCTGTTCTGGCTGTTCGAGGGGGCGATGCTCCATCTCGGCACGTCGCTCGTCGGCGGCGAGGGCGGCTTCGCGGAGTCGCTGACGGTCGCCGCGTGGGGGATGGTTCCGAGCGCGGCCCGCGCCCTCGCGCTCGCCGGCTACCTCGCCTACGTCCTCCCGCGAATCGACCTCCCGTCGACCCCGGACGCCGCGGTCGCCGCGATGCAGTCCGCGCTGTCCGGCTTCGGCCTCGTCAGCGGTGCCGTCGTGGTCGTCACGGTCGCGTGGGCGACGTACGTCCGCACCTACGGGATGGCTCGCGCCCGCGACCTCGACGTGGAGTCGGCCGCGGTCGTCACCGTCGGCCTGAGCCTCGTCGGTCTCCTGTTCGAACTCCTCTGAGTCGCGTCGGGTGGATGCGTCGCTCCGGCGTCGCTCCGTTGCGTCGGGGGCGCTGCCGGCCCGCCGAGACGGGGTGTCGTCTCCGGTCGAAAGGTGGATTTACTTGTCCGCGTCGCGCTCCCTTCGAGTATGATACTCTCCGACTCGGACATCCTCTCCCGCCTCGCCGAGGGTGACCTCGTGGTCGACCCGATAGACGACGTGGACATGCAGGTCCAGCCCGCGAGCGTCGACCTCCGTCTCGGCACCGAATTCCTGGAGTTCCAGCGCACGAACATCTCCTGTATCCACCCGAACCGCGAAAGCGAGGTGTCGGAGTACGTCCGCGAGACGCACGTCCCGGAGGGCGACGACTTCATCCTCCACCCCGGCGATTTCGTCCTCGGAACGACCAAAGAACGCGTGGAGATTCCCACCGACCTGCTGGCGACCGTTGAGGGTCGCTCCTCCCTCGGTCGTCTCGCGGTCGTCATCCACGCCACCGCGGGCATCGTCGACCCCGGCTACGAGGGCCAAATCACGCTCGAACTGTCGAACCTCGGCACCGCCCCGGTCGCGCTCACCCCCGGCATGCGCATCTCGCAGCTCGTGTTCACGGAGATGAAGTCGCCCGCGGACCGCCCCTACGGGGTCGAACGCGGCTCGAAGTATCAGGGCCAGCGCGGGCCGCAGGCGTCGCGGCTCAGTTCCGACCCCGAGTTCGGTGGTGACGAATGAAGTTCATCGAAGAAATCGTCGTCGACGCGTTCCTGCCGACGTTCCGCGCGCTCCTCGCGGAGGACCTCCGCGACCGCGGGTTCACCCAGTCGGAGGTCGCCGAGGCGCTCGGCATCAGCCAGAGCGCCGTCTCGAAGTACGCCCACGGCGAGGTCGCCACGAACGAGCGGGTCGCCACCGACCCCCGCGTGGTCGACCTCGTCTCCCGCGTCGGCGACGGCCTCGCCACCGGCGACATGACGCCCGTGCAGGCGCTCGTCGAGGCCGAGGTCCTCATCCGCCAACTGGAGGAAGGCGACCTGCTTTCGGACCTCCACGAGGATGAGATGCCCGAACTCGCCTCCCACGACGGCTTCCGGAGCATCCACGACCCCGAGGGACGGCTCCGAACCGTCGAGCAGGTCCGCTCGTCGGTCCGCCGCGGCCTCCGCATGCTCACGAACACCTCCGGCTTCGCGGGGCTCATCCCGAACGTCGGCTCCAACCTCGTGGAGTCGCTCCCGGACGCCGACAGCGTCGACGACGTGGCCGCCATCCCCGGCCGTATCTTCGACGTGAAGGGGCAGGCGACCGTCCCCGGCGAACCCGAGTTCGGCGTCAGCGGCCACGTCGCGGGCGTCCTGCTTTCGGCCCGCGCCGCCGGTGCCGACGTGAACGCCGCGCTCAACATCGTCTACGACGCGGGCGTCATCGAGGACCTCGAAGCTGCGGGCTACGAGTGCATCGAGTTCGACCCGGACGCGCCGACCGACCCGGTCCGCGAACTCCTCACCGCCCGCGACCTGCCGGAGACGTTCGTCGTCTACCAGAGCGGCGGCTACGGCATCGAACCCATCACGTACATCCTCGGCCCCGACGCGCCCGCCGTCGCCGACGTGGTCCGCGTCCTGCTCTGAGGCTCCCGTCCCATGACAGCCGAACAGTCCAACTCTCGCTCTCGTTCTCGTTCCGGCTCTCGCTCTCGCGGTCGCTCTCGCTCCCGTTCCCGCTCACCCTCCGCTGTCGCCCAGTCGTTCTACACTCGGTGGGCGACGCTCTACGACGCGCTCGCCCGTCGCGCGCCCGGCGTCGGGAGCGTCCGAACCGAAGCCGCCGACGCGCTCGCGCTCGACCCGGGCGAGACGGTCGTCGAGATGGGCTGTGGTACGGGCGCGAACCTCCCGTATCTCGCGGAGCGCGTCGGCCCCGAGGGGAGCGTCGTCGTCGTCGATTTCTCCCCCGGCGTCCTCGACGTGGCCCGCGAGCGAACCCGCGAGTTCCCGCAGGTCCATCTCGTCCGCGGCGACGCAACCCGGCCGCCGGTCGCGCGCGACCTCGATGCATCGCCGGCCGCCGTCCTCGCCACCTTCGTCTCGGGGATGTTCGACGACCCCGCGGCCGTGATTTCGTCGTGGGCCGACCTCGTCGGCCCCGACGGGCGACTCTGTCTCGTCGACCTCGCGGAGACGACCGACTCGCGCTGGCGGCCGCTCAATCCGGCGTTTCGGGTGCTCGTTCGCGTCACCGCGCCACCGGAGCCGCGCACGATGCGCGCGTCGCCGACGAAGCTGCTGAACCGGCGGCTCGTCGCGGCCCATCGAGCGCTCGAATCGCGGTGTCGGGTGACCCACGAGACGACCCACGCGCTCGGCTTCGCGCGGGTTCGTGCGGGCGTCGTGGAGTAACGGCCGTCGCCGCGTGACTCGATTAGCCGACAGAAACGATATGTCGGCCCCGTGTCAACCGACGGTATGGCCTCGTTCCTCGCGGCGCTTCTCGGCGCGCCCTTCAACGCGTTTCACCTCTTGTTCTTGGGGCTCGTCGGCTACTGGGTGTCTCTCGACGCCGCAGAGCGGGGGAGTAACGCGAGTCTCCTGTGGGCGCTCGGCTGTGTCGTCTTCCAGCCGCTCGTGGCCGGGTATCTGCTCTACCGGAGTCGAATCGGCGGGCGGCCCGACCCGGCGGGCGTTCAGGAGCGACTCGTCGGCACCTTCGTCATCGGTCACTTCGTCGCGGCACAGCTCTGGTTCGCGGTGCGACTCACCGACGTAATCGCGTCGGTGACGTACCCGCCGGTCGTCGAGTTGCAGTACTATCTCGCGTTGCTTGCCGTCGGTGTCCTTCCCGGCACCCTGCTCGTGTGGAATCGCGGGTGGGCGCGAATCCGGCGAACGCTCGGCTGGGTTCACGAGCAGGAACGCGAGGCGGTCCAGCGGTAATGGAAGTCGAACCGGGTCGGATTGGGTCGGACTGGGTCGGGAGCGACCCAGAACAAGTGTCAGAGGCGTCGGGGGAACCGACGGTCGGACCGCCGGGAGGCGGTCAGTCGTCGGCCGGCGCGGGACCGGAGATGCTCACGTCGGGCGCGTCGCGGCCGAGTTCGTCGAGACAGGACTGCGCCGCCTGACGCCCGGAGAGCAGCATGGCACCGAACGTCGGCCCCATGCGCGGCAGGTGGTGGGCCGTGGCGACGGCCATGCCGGAGGCGACGACGCCGGGGTGGACGACGCCCGTCGCGTCCACGATGCTGTCTTCGCTCTCCGAGACCCACATCGAGTCGTGGCCGGGCGAGTCGTGGCCGGGCGCGCCGTACTCGCCGTCGGCGGTCTTGTCCATGCCCGTGTTGTGTTCCTTGGCGTGTTCGATGCCGTTCACGTCGAGGACGCCGCGCTCGGAGAGCTTCGAGAGGACCACCGCGTCGTGGCCGGTCGCGTCGAGGACGAGGTCGGACTCGACCGCGATGGGGTCGACGCAGGTGAGTTCGCGCGGGAGCGCGTGGACCGGCGTCCAGTTCATGACGATGCCGCCGACGCGGTCGTCCTCGCGGAGGACGACGTCGGTGAACTCCGTCATGTTCTGTATCTTCGCGCCGGCGTCGCAGGCGGCCTTGATGAGCGCGGAACAGGCGTGCGGGCCGTCGGCGACGTACAGCCCCTCGGCCTCGTCGCTCTCCTCGTAGGGGACGCCGAGTTCGTCGAGGACGCGCTGGGCCGGGTCGCGGACGGTCACCTTGTTCATGAGGAAGCCGCCCAGCCAGAAGCCGCCGCCGAGGTAGTTGTTCTTCTCGACGATTGTCACGTCGACGCCGCGCTCGGCGAGTTCCTTGGCCGCGACGAGCCCGGAGGGGCCGCCGCCGACGACGATGACCTCCGTGTCGGTGCGCTCGCGGAACTCCTCCATCCACGAGTCCGAAATCGCGCGCGTGACCTGTGCTTCCGTCGCGTCGGTGAAGCCGTCGAACGACATACTACTTAGTGATACTACCTAGTAGTAAAAATCTGGTGGTCGCGCGCGCGGCGACCTAGATATATCATGGACTATTGTGTATATCACTGGCATGGCGTACGTAGTCAAGATGCCCAAACTGGGGTTAGAGATGAAGTCCGGCGAGCTCTCGGCGTGGCTCGTCTCGGAGGGCGACGAGGTCACCGAGGGCGATCCAATCGCCGAAATCGAGTCGGAGAAGACGACCGCGGAGATAGACGCCAAGGAAGACGGCGTTCTGCGGCGCGTCGTTCTCGCGGAAGGCGAGTCGACAGCGCCCGGCGGCGCGCTGGCAATCGTCGCCGGCGCGGACGAGGACATCTCCGGTTTGGAAGCTGACGCGGGCGTCGGTGAGGGCGGGAGCGAACCCGTCGCGACAGACGACTCCGCGGGCGACTCGTCCCCGACCGAGGTGACCGAGACGACGGAGACGGCGGCGACCGGCGGCGGGGACGCTTCGTCGGTCGCGCAGTCGCGCTCGCGCGGGTCGGACGGGGCGTCGGAGAACGGCGAGGTGCGCGCGTCGCCGCGAGCGAAGCGACTCGCGGACGACCTCGGGGTCGACCTCACGACCGTCGAAGGCACCGGGCCGCAGGGCGCAATCACCGAGAGCGACGTGGAAACCGCGGCCGAATCCGCGACCGCGACCGCGGCCGAAAAACGCGTGTTCGCCCCGCCGAGCGCCCGCCGCCTCGCCCGCGAACTCGGCGTCGACATCGAGGCCGTCGAGGGGACGGGACAGAACGGCCGCATCACCGAGTCCGACGTGCGGGCGGCGGGCGGCGCGACCGCGGCGGCGACCGACTCGTCGGCCGCCGGAGCCGCCACGACCGCTGCGACTGACGCGACTGCCGCGAGCGAACCGGCCGAAACGGAGCGGCCGCTATCCGGGATGCGCCGCACCATCGCCGACCGCCTCGGCGAGAGCTACCGCGAGGCGGTCCACGTCACGGTCGACCGCCGCGCCGACGCGGAGGAACTGTTGGCCGCGGCGAACGCCGCCGCCGACGCTCTCGGCGTGGACGTGTCGATAACGGACGTCCTGCTCCTCGCGCTCTCGGCGTCGCTCGACGAGCACCCCGAGTTCAACGCGACCTTCGAGGACGGCGTCCACAGGCTCCACGGGGAACACAACGTCTGCATCGCGGTCGACGTCGACGAGGGGCTCATCGCACCGGTCGTCCGCGACGTGGCCTCGCTGTCGCTTTCCGAACTCGCCGAGACTCGCGCCGAGACCACTCAGCGGGCGCTGTCGGGCGACTTCACGATGGACGACCTCTCGGGGGGGACGTTCACCGTCTCGAACCTCGGCGTCCTCGGCGTCGAGTCGTTCGACCCGATAATCAACCCGCCGCAGGTCGCCATCCTCGGCGTCAACACGATTCGCCGGGAGGCCGTGCCGACCGACGACGGCGACGTGGCCGTCCGGCGGGTCATCTCGTTTTCGCTGTCGTTCGACCACCGCATCGTCGACGGGGCGGACGCCGCCCGCATGCTCGGCACGCTCGTCGAACACGTCGAGAACCCGTGGCCGCTCGTCATCGCCGCCGGCGGACGGTGAAAAAACCGGGGGCCGAACTGGTCGGTCAGGCCGGTTCGAGTCGGGGCCGCCGGCTCACCCGAGTCTGAAGCGCCCGTCGTCGGCCGCCCGTTCGAGGACCGCCTCGACGTCGACCAGTCGCGGGCCATCGCTTACCGGGCGGAGGCGGACGGTCCCGTTTCGCACCTCGCGTTCGCGCTCGCCGTCGACGCTTATCACCCCGCGGTCCACCTCGAACGCGTAGCCCTCGCCGTCGTCGAGGACGCGGTGTTCGGCTACGTCGACCGTCGAGAGGCGTCCGGGGACGGTAATCGCTCTGACCGTCGTTGCCGGGTTGGTCGTCGCGTCCGCCGCACCCGCCGCGTCTGTCCCGTCACCTCCGTCATCCCCGCCACGGGCCAGTCGGAAGCCGACGCCGCCGGGTTCGTCCGGTCGGTGCGTGACGAGACCGCCGGCGATACCCGACAGGCCGATTTCCGCGGGCGACGAGCGCGAGACGACGCCGCCGACGATGTCGCTCGGGTCGAGAATCGCCCGCGTGCCCACGAAGGGGCGGTCGAGGACGCCGACGGTGGCGAGGCCGCGGATGACCGTCGTCTCCTCGGACCGGACGACATCGACCTCGATGGTTCCGTGGCGCGTGGTCGCCTCCGCGGCGGGGATTGCTCCGCTCCCGACGAGCGCGGCGGCTGCACCCGCGACGGTGCCGTCGACGGGCGTCGGGACGACGTTGTTCGTCCCCGTCGAGATGCTCACGACCGGCACGTCGTCGATGGTCTGGGCCACGTCCCGCGTCGTGCCGTCGCCGCCGAGGACGACGACGGCGTCGGCGTGCTCCGCGAAGTGGGCCGCGGCCGTTCGGCTGTCTTGACCCGACGCGGTGACCGTCATGTCCACGAACTCGACGCCGAGGTCGTCGGGCGCGTCGTCGACGATGCGGTCGGCGAGCCCCGTGCTGTCGGGCATGACGAGCACCTCCACGTCGTCGACGAGCGTCAGTCCCGCGAGGACGCAGCCCGCGGTGCGGCGTTTCGCGTAGTTGTTACTGACGCTCGCGCCGCCGGTGAGTCTGCGGATGTCGCGGCCCGCGGCGGGGTTGACGACGAGCCCGATAGTGGTCGTCACTTACACGATGCGGTTGATTGCGGCCTCCACGTCGGAGCCGCTGGGGAGCACTTCCTCTTCGAGCGCGGGGCTGAAGGGGATGTGAACGTCGGCGACGCCGACCCGCTGGATGGGGGCGTCGAGGCTGTAGAACGCGTTTTCCATGACGCGCGTCGCCACCTCGGCGTGAGTCCCGTACGACAGCGGGCTCTCGTCGGCGATGACGAGGCGGCCGGTCTTTCCGACGCTCTCGACCAGCGTGTCGGTGTCCATCGGGTAGAGCGACCGGAGGTCGATGACCTCGACGCTCGTCTGGCCCGCGAGTTCCTCGGCGAGTTCGAGCGACTCGCCGACCATGCGTTGGGTGGCGACGACGGTCACGTCCTCGCCCTCGCGCTCGACGCTCGCGGTGCCGATTGGGATGGTGAAGTCCTCGTCGAGCGGCACCTCGCCTTTCTGTTCGTATATCTGCTTGTTCTCGAAGACGATGACTGGGTCGTCCGACCGGATGGCCGACTTCAACAGGCCCTTTGCGGACGCCGGCGTCGCGGGCGCGACGGCCATCACGCCCGGGAAGTGGGCAAACCACGTGTGAATCGTCCCGGAGTGCTGGCTGGCCGCGCCGCTCCCGCCGCCTTCCGTCGTTCTGACGGTGACGGGCATCTCCGTCTTGCCGCCGAACATGTAGCGGTTCTTCGCCATCTGGTTGATTATCTGCTCGGAGCAGACGCCGATGAAGTCCGAGAACATGATTTCGACGACCGGCCGCGTCCCGGTCGCCGCCGCGCCGACCGCCGCGCCCATGAAACCGGCCTCGCTGATGGGCGTGTCGCGGACGCGCGTCTCGCCGAACTGCTCGACGAGGTCGCCCGTGACCTCGTAGACGCCGCCGAACTTGCCGACGTCCTCGCCCATGACGAACACGTCGTCGTCGCGTTCGAGTTCCTCGCGGAGGGCGAGTCGAATCGCCTCGCGGATGGTCATCTCTTTCGTCTGGTCCGGGCCGGTTCCGCTGCTGGTCTCGGTGCTCATCGGTTCTCACCTCCGTCGGCCCGCATCCCGCTGGAGAAGTCGCTAATCTCCGGGACGGCCGCGTTGAACATGTCTTCGTACGCCTCGCTGGGGTCCGGGTACGCCGCGTCTTTCGCCTTCCCGACGGCGTCCTCGATTTGCTGGTCGATTTCGGCTTTCATCTCGTCGAACTCGGCTTCGGTTATCGTCCCCGCGTCCACGAGCCGTCGCTTGAACGTCTCGATGGCGTCGCGGTCCTTCCAAATCGCCACGTCCTCTTCGGTCCGATACGGCTGTTGGTCGCCCTCGAAGTGGCCGTGGTATCGGTACGTCTCGGCCTCGATGAACGTCGGTCCCTCGCCGTCGGCGGCCCGCTTGCGCGCCTCCTTGACGGCCTCGTAGACCGCGGTGATGTCCATCCCGTCGACAGTGAAACCGGGGATGTTGTACGCCTCAGCGGTCTCACTGAGGTTCTGGACGTTGTGCTGTTTCTCGACGGGCGTCGCCTCGCCGTACTGGTTGTTCTCGACGAGGAACACCGCCGGGAGGCTCCACGTCGCCGCGAGGTTGACGGCCTCGTGGACCTGTCCCTGCGCGACCGCGCCGTCGCCGAAGAACGCCAGCGCGACGGTGTCTTCTCCTTTCAGGTGCGACGTGAGCGCGGCCCCCGTCGCCAGCGGCGGCCCCGCGCCGACGATGCCGTTCGCCCCGAGCATCCCCGCGTCGACGTCCGCGATGTGCATCGACCCGCCTTTGCCGTTACAGTAGCCGTCGGCCTTGCCGAACAGTTCGGCCATCATCAGGTCCGGGTCGAGGCCCTTCGCGATGCAGTGGCCGTGTCCCCTGTGGGTGCTCGTGATGTAGTCGTCCGATTCGAGGGCCGAACACGCGCCGACCCCGACCGCTTCCTCACCGACGTAGAGGTGGACGAACCCGGGGAGTTCGCCGTCGCTGAATAGGTCGGCCGCCTTCGTGTCGAACGCCCGAATCGTGAGCATCCGGCGAAGCGCCTCGCGCTGTCCATCCTCCGTCTCGATGTCTAGTACCACCATGCGACGTACCAACAATTGGTACAATCTATGATGACTTTTTCTCAACGTGGCAGCTATCGGGTCAGTCTCGCGGCTGTGACTGTGTAATCGAGTAACGCTGCCGTGTCTCTTTTCTGATGGGTTTCTTACACGGTATCGGACCGCGCGATGGCGGCCCAGTTCGCGGCCGGTTACACCGATGTCGCCTCCCTACTTTTGGTGTTCACGTCCCAACGGACGGACGATGCGAGCACTCCAGGTCGTGGTAGCATGAACATGCTCTACGAAGGCGAGTGGCGAACCGACAAGTTCGTCGCCAACAACGAAGACGGCGAGTTCGAGCGCCAGACGACCGACTTCCGCAACTGGGTCGGCGAGGACGAGCGGTTCCCGGTCGAGGCCGGGCGGTACCACCTCTACATCTGCCGCGCCTGTCCGTGGGCACACCGCACTGCGATGACGCGCGCGCTGAAGGGTCTCGAAGACGCGATTTCGCTGTCGCTCGTCGAACCCGTCCGCATCGACGACGGCTGGGAGTTCTCCGAGGACCTCCCGGACCCGCTGTACGGCGAGGAGTTCCTCCGCGACATCTACCTCCGCGCCGACGACGAGTTCACCGGGCGCGTCACCGTCCCCGTGCTGTGGGACAAACAGCGCGAGACCATCGTCAACAACGAGTCCCGCGAGATTATGCGGATGCTAGACGAGGCGTTCGACCCCCTCGCCGAGCGTGACGTGGACCTCAACCCCGACGGCTACGAGGAGGAGGTCGACCGCCTCGTCGACGAGATTTACGAGCCGGTCAACAACGGCGTCTACCGCGCCGGGTTCGCAACCACCCAAGAGGCCTACGAGGAGGCCGTCGAGGAACTGTTCGACGCGCTCGACCACTGGGACGAGGTGCTCGACGACCAGCGGTTCCTCGCCGGCGACGTGGTCACCGAGGCGGACATCGCGATGTTCGCGACGCTGATTCGCTTTGACCACGTCTACCACACGCACTTCAAGTGCAACAAGAAGGCCATCCACGAGTACGACAACCTCTGGAACTACACGAAGGAACTCTACCAGCTTCCGGGGGTCGCAAAGACGGTCAACATGGACCACATCGTCCGGCACTACTTCGTCAGCCACGGCGACATCAACCCCAAGCGCATCTACGGCGTCGGCCCCGACCTCGACTTCGACGCCGAACACGATCGCGACCGCCTCCCGGCCGACCTCCCGGCGGCGCTGACGGCCGACGACTGAGCTTCCCGCTCCTCGTCTCGTCTCGTTTTCCGTTCCGCCTCCGCTCCCGTCGTCTCCCGCGACACGCTATTCGCGCTCGAAACGCTATCACTTCTCATGGCAAGCCGCGCGACTCGCCTGACCCGCGCGCTCCGGCGGGTCGAACCGCCACCCCGAGCGGTCGACTGGTCCATCTTCGCGCTCGTCGTCTTCGAGACGCTCTCGGGCGTGCTGAGCCTCGGGGCCGGCCACCCGGCCAACGGCCTCCTGTTCGTCGTCCACGGCGTCGCCGGCCTCTCGCTGGTCGTTCTCGTCGGCTTCAAACTCTATCGGGTCCGCCGGCGCGTCCTCGACGCGCGGCTCCGCGACCGCCACACCGCGCTCTCGGTCCTCCTCGCGGTCGTCGCGCTCGCGTCCCTCGGCACCGGCATCGCGTGGGTGCTCGGCGTCGAGGTCCGAATCGGCTTCTGGACGCTGCTCAACGTCCACATCGGCTTCGGCCTGCTCGTGGTTCCGGTGCTGTTTTTCCACCTCTGGGCGCGCTTCCGGCCGCCCCGCCGGGTCGACTTCGCGGAGCGACGCCGGGCGCTCCAGTACGGCGCGATACTCGTCTTCAGCGCGGCGACCTACCGGGCGACCGAGACGGTCGGGGCGCTCCGGGGCGTGGGCCGTCGGTTCACCGGGTCGCGGCCGCTTCCGCCCGGCGAGGGTAACGACGCCTTCCCGGTGACGAGCTGGGTCGCCGACGACCCCGACCCCGTCGACCCCGACTCGTGGTCGCTTTCGGTCACGGGGCTGGTCGACCGCTCGCTCGAACTCGACCGGGCCGACCTCGCGCCCGGCGAGACGCGGTCGGTCCTCTTGGACTGCACGAGCGGGTGGTACACCGAGCAGCACTGGACCGGCGTCAGACTCGGCGATGCGCTCGATGCCGCCGGTGTTCACTCGTCGGCGCGGTGGGTGACGGTCCGGTCGGTGACGGGCTTTCGGTGGTCGTTTCCCATCGCGGAGGCCCGCGAGATGCTGCTTGCGACGCACGTCGGCGGCGACCCGCTCTCGCACGGCCACGGCGCTCCGCTCTGACTGGTCGCGCCGAACCGCCGCGGGTTCCAGTGGGTCGATGTGGTCGAGGTGCGCCGGCGGCGCGACCCGGCGCAGTGGCTCGCGGTGCTGGTGAGCGGGTTCGGATAATGGCTCGCAGTGCTGGTGAGCGGGCTCGGATAGCGGCTCACCTCACCACGGAAGAATCCACAGCACGTCGACGAGGCGGTCCAGAATCGTCTTCTCGGCCTCGTCGGTCGTGTCGTCGGTCGAAGCGTTCGTCGCCTCGCCTTCGTCGGGCGCGCTCGAATCGGAGGTGGTCATACTGGCCGCTATTCTTGTCAACTTGAAAATGCTTTCTGTGGGCGGGGTCGCTGGTCATCACTCATCGCGGAATCCCGCGAGATGCTGTTTTCGTCCCGCGTCGGTGAACGCTCGTACAGTCGCGGCGCGTTCGCCACGCGACGACGCCGGCACCGAGGAAGAGGAGGCCGCCGGCGACGAGCAAGAACGGCTCCGCCCCGAGGATAAGTCGTGTCGTCCCGTCGAACGTCTGGACCGTGGTGTAGAGTCCCGGCTCCCGGACGTAGTGGGACACGGCCACGAGCGAATAGCCGACTTCGACTCCACCGACTGCTACGGGGAGAACCGCGGCGTACTTCCACCGGAATGCGGCCAGCGTCCCGACGACGCCGACGCCCCCGAGCCGCGCCAGCAGGTACTCCTCGTGGTTGAGTCGGCCGCCCCATCCCGTCGTTATCGTCCCGTCGTATCCGGGTGCGACGTGGAGCAGTTCCTGATGGATGCCGGCGACGACGGCTCCGAAACCGACGACCGCCATCACGACTGCGAGGGCTCGCTGACGGTCCATATCGACACATCTCGTGTCGCTCAGCAAATAGCCTTGCTCCCAGTCTTCACTCGTCGCCGGCGCGAATCGCCCGCTCGGCCGCGTCGAGGGCGGCGTCGGCGTCGAAGTCAGCGACGATAGTTTCCAGTTCCTCGCGTGTCGCGCCGGAGCCCCGCAGGTCGCGCGCGTGAGCCGCGATGTTCGGAACCGCGCGCATGATGTTGTCCACGATGGGGACCGTGGCGACCTGCGCCGACCGCGACATCGGGTTGAGGTCGACGACGATCTCGACTTTGTCCATCGCACCGAGCGCCTCGGCCCGGTCGCCGTCCTCCAGCGGAACGACCACCACGTCGGCGCTCCCGATGCCGTCGGCGTCGACCTTCGCGCGCTCGTGGTCGATACCCGGAATCCGCCCGTCGCCGGTGAGCCCCTTCACCTCGTCCGCGCCGTGGTCGCGCAGGTGGGCCGCGATGGCCCGCATGCGCTCGTCGGTGCGGTTGAACAGGTTCACCTCGATGTCGGCGTCGACGGCGGCGGCGAGGTCGACGACTTCGCCGGGGCAAAGCGCCGCGACGTTCCCGTTGACGGAGATGACCGGCTGGTCCGCGAGCAGAAGGTGCGCCGCGGCCGCCCGCGTCGCCTCGTCCGAGCTCGGAAGCGTCCGCTCGCCGAGGAGGTAGTCGAACGCCTCGCCGCGCCCCTGCGCGATGAGTCCCTGCCGGCTCGTGATACCCTTCTCGACGCCCTCCTCGATGCGGTGGCGGGTGAGAAGCGACTGGTATCTCGGGTGGCTCTCGGGAATCTCGATGTCGCTCATTGGTGGTGGGTCGTCGCCGCGGCAGTAACACGTTTTCTCATCTCCGACGCGGAACTCACGCGGAGTCGAGCGTCGACCCCGCGGGGTGGATGCGGCATCGCTCGGTGTCGTACCCGGCGTCCGAAAGGCCCGTTCCGACGGCGAACACCGTCTCGCCGAGCATCGCCATCGCCGCGTCACCACCGGCGTCTCGCACGTCTGCGATGGCCGTCTCGACACGGTCGGTGAGCAGGCCGGCGTCGCGTGCGAACTGCCGTGACTCGGCGAGGAATCGCTCCACCGTCGGCTCTTCCGCGAGTGCGTCGAGTGCCGCCTCGCCGGCGGCGGTGAGCGTGCTCGTGTCGCCACCGATGATGTCGGCCGTCGAGAGGCCACCGAAGGTGACGTACTCGATGTGTGGGCGTGCGGGAATCCCGTCCATGTATCCGTGTCGCGGTGCCCCGGGGTCGATGCGGAGAGGCATCCCACCACGGGCCTGCGCCACTACGTCGCCGAGGCCGGTCCCCGCGCGGACCTCGGCCACGTGCGCGAGGGTGATGAGTTCGTTTTCCGACCGTCCGCAGGCGAACACCGCGTTCGCCGCGAGCGCGGTCCCGAGCGCCATCGCACCGGAGACGCCGAACCCCGCGCCGAGCGGTAATTCGCTCTCCGCGTCGACTGCGGCGGTCACACCGAGCGCTCGAAGCACGCCTACGACCGGCGGCATCTCGACCGCTTCGCCGTCGAGAGTGATCGCCGTCACCGGTGCCGGTTCGACCGTCACGGAGACGCCGTGGGAGAGTGTCAGCCCCGCCCCGCGAGAGCCGGCGACCGCCGGGTCGTCGTCGGGGTGGGCGCTGAAAAACCCCGTCACGTGCCCGGGCACGAACGCCGTCGCGTCGTCGCTCATCGGTGTTTCTACGACGGGGGTCGGTTAACGGTGTTGCGTTTCGTCGCGTCCGCGTCAGTCGCGGTCGAACGCCGTCTCCCGCTCCGTCTCGCCCGCTTTGCCTTCGCGTCGCCGCGAGGCCGCCGACTCCCGGGCGTCCGCGACCGTCTCCGTCTCCAACAGTCGCTCGACTTTCGCCTCGAACTCCTCCTCTGAGAGTTCGCCTGTCGCGTAGCGCCGCCGGAGCGTTTCGAGCGCGTCTTCGGTCTCGGTCGTCATCGACTCGGACGCGTCGTAGCCGCGGCGGGACTCGTAGATGCGGACGAGGGCGAGTGCGGCGGGGAGCACGCCCGCAAAGCCGACCGGGAAGACGATCCAGAACCACCACTCCCCGAGCGCGAGTAGGCCGAAGCCGACCAGAAAGATGAGCGCCACGACGACGCCGGCGACCAACTCTTGGAGCGGCGAATCGTCATCGTCGTCGCTCGCGTCCTCGACGGCGTCGTCGACGACGCGCTCCGCGTCGGTCATCGGTCTCCTCCACGACGACGGTCGTACATAGTGCTCTAACGTGTCCGCGAGCTAACGACTGTTTCGCAAAAATGGGGTCGCGTCGGTGGGGTGCGCCGTCGCCTCGGGCGACAGGCGCTGGCGGGCTGACGAGACTCGCGTGCGCTCGTCTCGTTGGCTCGCCAGGTCTTCGGCCCTTACGGGCTCAGACGCTGGCGATCACGCGGGAACTCGGTCGCGGCAAAGCCGCTCCCGGCTCCCGCGCTCGTGTTGCGCCGTCGCCTAGGGCGACAGGCGCTGCCGGTCGCGCGGGAACACCGTCGGACTCACGTCGTTCGTCCGACGAGCACCCACTCGAAGAAACGCCTTCGTCTACGGACTCAGGCGTTGTCTGTCTCGCGGGAACAGCACAGCTTCTCGGATGTTCTCCAGTCCGAGCATCGTCATGATGAGCCGCTCGCCGCCGAGCCCGAAGCCGGCGTGCGGGGGCATGCCGTACTTGAACATCTTCGTGTAGTACTCGAACGCGTCGGGGTCGAGCCCCTGCTGCTCAAAGCCGGCGACGAGGTGGTCGAAGCGGTGTTCACGCTGGCCGCCCGAGACGAGCTCCATGTTCGGGTGCATCATGTCGAAGCCCGTCGAGAGCGTCTCGTCGTCGTCGTGGTCCTTGATGTAGAACGGCTTGATTTCGCTGGGCCAGTCGGTGATGAAGTAGTGCTCGCCGACGTCCTCGCCGAGCGCCTTCTCGCCCTCGGTGGGGAGGTCGTCGCCCCAGACGAGCTGTTCGTCGAGTTCGCCCGTGGCGTTGATGCGCTCGATGGCCTCCTCGTAGGTGAGCCGCGGGAACTCGCCGGACGGCGCTTCGAACTCCTCTTCGAGACCGAGCGCTTCGAGCTCGTCCTGGCAGTTCTCCTCGACGGCCTCGTAGGCGGCCGTGACGACGGCCTCACAGACGTCCATCGCTTCCGTGTGGTCGATGAACGCCGACTCGAAGTCGATGGAAGTCGCCTCGTTGAGGTGGCGGGGCGTGTTGTGCTCTTCGGCGCGGAAGATGGGGCCGACCTCGAAGACGCGTTCGAGTCCGGAGCCGACCATCAGCTGTTTGAACAGCTGCGGCGACTGGTTCATGAACGCTTCCTGGCCGAAGTAGGTGATGGGGAACAGCTCGGTGCCGCCCTCGGTCCCCGTGGCGACGATTTTCGGCGTGTTGATTTCGGTCGCGCGGAGGTCGCGGAACTTGTCGCGGACGGCGCGCTGGACCTCGGCGCGAATCTCGAAGATTGCCTTCACTTCGTCCTTGCGGAGGTCGAGCGTGCGGTTGTCGAGGCGCGTCGAGAGCTCGGCGTCGACCTTGCCGGAGGGGTCGAGCGGGAGCTGCGCCTCGGCCTCGGCGATGACGTCGAGGCTCTCGGGCGTGACTTCGACGCCCGTCGGCGCGCGCGGCTCTTCGTCGACCTCGCCGGTCACGGAGATGACGCTCTCGCGGTGGACGCCCAGACCCGTCTCGACGAGGTCGTCGTCCATCTCGTCTTTCTCGAACTTGACCTGAATCTTGCCGGAGGTGTCCCGGAGAATCAGAAACGCGATGCCGCCGAGGTCACGGACTTCGTGGACCCAGCCGGCGACGGTGACCGTGTCACCGGGCTCGGCGTCGGCCGTGTACGTTCGGTTTCGCATACGACGTGGTTCCCGACCGTTCGTCTTAAACATCGTGTCTTCGCCTCGCTCGGAGGCGTTCGACCGTCCACTCTCACGCGCGTCGGGGCGAAACAGAGCCACGAGTTCGCGTGGTAGTCGGCACCGCGGTACTTAGTCCGAGGCGCACGTCGCTCCGGTATGGCTCCCGACCCACCCGACGCAGAATCGACGCCCGACCCGGCACCGACCGCCGCTCGCGCCGCCGACCTCGACTGGGCCGAAACGGGCGCGGGGACCGCTTTGCGTTCCGCCGGAAGCGACTCGCGGACCGCGCCGGCGGCCGCGACCTCGGCTGTTCGCTCTACGAAGTGCCGCCCGACAAGCGGCCGTGGCCGACGCACTACCACGAGGGCAACGAGGAGGCGCTGTACGTCCTTTCGGGGTCGGGCACGCTCCGGACGCGCGAGGGCGCGGCCGACCTCGACCTCGAACCGGACACCTACGTCGCGCTCCCCGCGGGGGCCGACTACGCCAGGCAAATCGAGAACGACGGCGACGAACCGCTCCGGTATCTCGCGCTCTCGACGATGAGCCACCCCGACGTGACCGTCTATCCCGACTCCGACAGTCGGCGTGTTCTGCGGCACGCCGCCCGGCGGCGACGGCGACGCCCGAACGCTCCACGGTTACTTCCCGCGGGACGCCGCCGTAGACTACTGGGACGGCGAACCGACGACCGGGGAGTGAACCGGCCGCACGCGGTCGCGGCGACGGCTCCGGCGCTGAGGTTTATATGCGAACCCGCGACCATCTCGCTTCGGACATGGACGTTTCAGACCTCGAAGCCGCGTTCGCACTCCCGCTCGCCGAAGACACCTCGGTCGATACGACCCTCCTCGGCGTCGTCTCGACGCTCGCGTCGCTCGCCACGCCGCTTGCGGGCATCTTGCTTGCGGGCTACGTCGTCCGCCTCGTTCGTGCCGGCGACCGCGAGGCGGCCGCGCTCCCCTCGTTCGACGACCTCACCGGTATGGCCGTCGACGGCGCTCGTCTCTCGGCCGCGCTCGTCGCGCTCCAACTCCCCGCAGTCGGCCTCGCGACCGTCTCCCTTCCGGGTTCCAGGCCGTCGATTGCGATGCTCTCGTACGCGACCAACCCCGTGATGCTCGGGTCTTTCGGCGTCACCGCGCTCGACACCGCCGGCCTCGTCGCCGCCGGCCTCGCCTCGCTTTTGGGGTCGTATCTCTCGCTGGTGGCGACCGTCGCTCTCGCCCGCGAAGCGTCGCTCGCCGCGGCGATTCCGGCCACGCGCGACCTCGCGTCCGACCGCTCGTTCGTCCGCGTCGCCTCGGCCGTCGCGCTCGTCGTCTTCGTCGCCCGTCTGTTCGTCGCTCTCTGCGCCGCGGTTCCGGTCGCCGGAACCCTTCTCGCCGCGACCGCGTCGTTCCTCCTTTTGGTCGTGTCGGCGACGCTCCTCGGTCGCGGCGCACCGGATGCGTCGTCGCCCGGTGCCGACGCGACCCGCGAGTCGCACGCCGACGGCGTGAACGCGGAGTCGGTGGAGTCAGCGGAGTCGGTACCGTCGGCGTAGAAACAGAAACCGCGCCCGTGGGATTACTCTGCGACGAGTTCGGCCGTCGCGTCCTTCGCGCCCTCGACCGTCTCGCGCACCGCGTCGACGCCCTCGTCGTGCAGGAGGTTGCCGACGACGACCGCGTCCGCGTGCTGGCCCATCTCGTAGGCCGACTCGTAGTCGTGGATGCCACCGCCGTAGAACAGCGTCGCATCGTCGAGCGCGTCGTGCGCCGCGCCGACCTTCTCGGGGTCGCCGTAGGTGCCGGAGTACTCGACGTAGATGATTTTCTGGCCGAACATCTTCTCGGCGACGCGGGCGAACGACGCCACGTCCTCGGCGGACTGGTCGGTGTCGGCGTCGGTGTACTCGGCGACCGACGACTCGGGGTTCAACACGATGTACGCCTCGGTGTGGGTGCGGTCCCAGTCGAGGCCGTCTTCGATGCGGACCCACTCCTTGTGCGCGCCGGTGATCCAAAACGAGTCGCTCGCGTTGAACACCGTCGGGATGAGGTAACCGTCCAGCGCGTCGTCGTCGATGACGACGCCGGGGTTCGACGGCTCCTGGTAGATTGGCACGTCGTACTTCGAGGTGGCCTCGATGACGCGTTCCATCTTCTCCTCTGTGATGTCGAGCGTGCCGCCGATTTCGAGGGCGTCGGTGCCCGTCTCACACACGTCTTCGAACGTCTCGCCGTCGACGAGGTCCTTGTCCGGGTCGATTTTGGTGATATGGTCCCAGTCTTCCCACGGATAGCTCATTGGTCGCTCTATGCTTGAGGGGGCGTAAAAAGCGTGCGGATGGAACGGGTCACACGCATAGCCGGGAGTGAATTTTAACCCACCTGTCACCAAACCCGGTGTACGATGGACGCTGCCGCCGCGACCGAGTATGTAGAAAGTCGAGCGATGACGCTGTCCCCGGAGGAGTTCGAATTACTCTGCGAGTCGGTACTCTCCGAGTCACTCCCCTCGGCGCGGTTCTCGGTGACGGCGTTTCGACAGGACGGCGGTATCGACATCGACGGACGCATCAGAAATTCGCTTTTGGACGTTTCGCTGGGCGTTCAGGCGAAGCAGTACGGCTCAAGCAACACGGTCGGTTCGCCCGAAATACAGCGATTTCAGGGGGCGCTGGCCGACACGGGATGTGACACCGGGACGGTCATCACGGCGAGTTCGTTCACCACACCAGCCGTCGAAAGCGCCGAACGAGCTGGGATTCACTTGGTGAACGGTTCCGAACTGTTCGACTCGATGATCAACCTTCGCGTCGGCGTTCGCCGGCAGAGTACTCGGTTCGAACCCGACGAAGAGTTCTGGAGCCTGTTCGGAGAGCCCGGTGAGGCGGGCGTGATACCATCTAAGCGAGTCCCACTCGCCAACTCGTTCGAAACCCTCGACGCTGTTCTCTCGGCTATCGGCGACACCCGCGGCGAGAAAGACGATATCGTCGAGTCCGCGGGCGCGTCGCCCCGTCACGCGGACCTGTACGCGATTGCGGGCTGGGTTCTCGGGTTCGTTCACCAAGAGTGGCCGGACGAGGAATCCCACAGACAGCGCCGCTGGTCGCTCACCCGAAGCGGCGCTCGGTACGTCGCCTATCGAGCGGCGGGCCTCGACGACGAGGCCGAAATCCTCCTTCTCGACGGGATTCGAAACGCAGAGATAATCGAACGGCTCGTAAACTCGCTCTCTGAGTCGGGGTCACTCGGACACAGTGATCTCGTTGACTTCGTCGCATCTGAGTCGGAGCTATCGCGGAGTAGCGCGAAACGCCGGGGCAGTTCGGTCGGCATTTGGCTCGCCCGACTCCCCGAAGTCTCGGTCGAAAACGGACGCGAAAAACGATACGTTTGGAACGGGAGTTAATCCGCCGCCGTCTGCCACTTCCGAACCGTATCCGCACCAACGCCTTCGACTTTCGCCGCGATGTCGTCGGGTTCGGACGCCTTCAGCGTCTTCACGTCCTCGATGCCGGCGTCCTTCAGCTTCTCGGCGGTCTTCGCGCCGATGCCGTTGATGCTCTCTAACTCGGAACCGCCCTCGCCGTTCTGCTGGGCTTGGTACTCGCGGTAGTTGCAGATGGGACAGCCGAGTTCCCACGGCTCGCGGTCGCCCTCGTACGTAATCCGGAGTTCGGGCAGGTCGTGTTCCTCGCAGGACTCGTCCGTCACCTCGATGTCGCCGCGACGGGGTAGCGGCAGCGAGTAGTCGCAGTCGGGGTAGCGGGTACAGCCGACGAGCCGGGAGCCGGAGCGGAGGCGCTTGATGGCGAGTTCGCCGTCGTGTTCTTCGCCGCACTCGGGACACGTCCCGATGACGAGGTCGTCTTCCTCGTCGGCCTCCTCGGCCTTACAGAGCGGACAGCCGTGGACGAACGTCTTGCGCCCGGCGAGCATCTTGATGTGGTGGAGGTCGTGGTCCTCGCAGGACTCTTCCATGATGAGCGGCTTCCCCGTGGAAGGAAGCGGCAGCGTGTAAGTGCAGTCTGGGTAGGAGTCACAGCCGATGAAGTACGAGCCGCGACGGCTCTTTCTGACGACGAGGTCGCCGCCGCAGTCCGGGCAGGTGCCGACCGTCTTGTCGGCCTTCAGCGAGTCTTGGAGCTGCTTACCGAGTTCCTCGCGGGACTCCATCAGCCCCTCGAACACCTCTCCGAGCATCTCTTTGGACTCCTCGGTCACGTCTTCGAGGGTGGCTTCGCCGCGGGCGATAGCCAGCATATCGGATTCGAGTTGCGAGGTCATCTCCTCGCTGACGATGAGCTTCGCGAAGTCCTCGGAGGCCTCCACGACGGCCCGCGCGAGGCGGGTCGGTCGCGGCGGGTCGCTCTCGATGTAGCCGCGGTCGTAGAGCTTCTGAATCACGTCGTGGCGGGTCGCCTTCGTCCCGATGCCCATCTGTTCCATCGTTTCGATGAGCCGCGACTGGCCGTAGCGCCGCGGGGGCTGGGTCTGCTTGGCGTCGAGGTGCGTGTCGGACAGCACGAGCGACTCGCCTTCCTCGACGTCCGGCACGAACGACTCGCTGGAGTTGAAGTACGGGTACACGTCGTGGTAGCCGGCTTCGAGCAGGCGCTTGCCGTTTGCCTTCAGCGAGAGCCCCTCGACCTCGGCGACGACGCGGAGGTGCTCCCAGACGGCGTCCTCGGCGACGGTGGCGAAGAAGCGCCGGACGACGAGTTCGTACACGTCCCACTCGTCGTCTGAGAGGTCGGACGCCGAGGGGAGTTCGCCGGTCGGGTGAATCGGCGGGTGGTCGGTCGTCTCGTTGTCGCCCTCGGTCGGCTCGATTTCCTCCTGTTCGAGGAGGGATTCGGCGTCTTCCTTGAACCGGCGGTCGCCCTCGAACGCGCCGAGCAGTTCGCGCGGGTCGAGGTCGTCGGGGTACACCGTGTTGTCGGTCCGCGGGTAGGTGATGTAACCGGCCGTGTAGAGGTCCTCGGCGATGCTCATCGCCCGCTGGGCGGAGTAGCCGATAGAGCCGGCGGCCCGGATGAACTGCGTGGTGTTGAACGGGGCGGGCGGCGTGTCGGTCCGCGTGCGGCGGTTGACCGACGAGACCTCGGCGGCCTCGACGCCGAGGAGCGTCTGGTAGGCTTCCTCCGCGTCGTCTTCGTCCCAGATGCGCTCGGCTTCGGTGCCGTCGTCGTCGAGATAGAAGTACTGCGCCTCGAACGACTCGGCGTCGCCGTCGGCGTCTTTCGTCAGTTTGGAGAACAGCTCCCAGTAGTCTTCGGGGTCGAACGCGTCGATTTCGCGCTCGCGGTCGACGATGAGTTTCAGCGTCGGCCCCTGCACGCGGCCGACCGAGATGAAGTCGTTGCCGAGCTGGCGGGCCGAAAGCGAGAGGAAGCGCGTGAGCGCCGCCCCCCAGACGAGGTCGATAATCTGTCGGGCCTCGCCCGCGGCGGCGAGGTCGAAGTCGAGGTCGTCGGGGTTCTCGAACGCCTCCGTCACCTCGCGGTTCGTAATCGAGGAAAACCGAACGCGGTCGACGGGCACGTCCTCGTTGACGTCGCGGACGAGTTCGTACGCCTCCTTGCCGATGAGTTCGCCCTCGCGGTCGTAGTCGGTCGCAATGGTAACCTTTCCCGCGCGGCGGGCGAGGCGGCGGAGCGCGGCGACGATGTTCTCCTGCGTGGGGTGTTTCTCGACGGGCGCGCCGATGAGTTCGACCGGCTCCACGTCGCGCCAGTCGTTGTACTCCGGCGGGAAGTCCACGCCGACGACGTGGCCCGACAGCCCGATACAGCGCTTGCCGCCCCACTTGTAGACGTTCACGCCGTTCATTCGCTCCGCGGAGGCGGTCTCGCCGCTCAGGATGTCGGCGATGCGCCTCGCGGCGTTGTCCTTCTCCGTGATGATGAGTTCCGGACCCCTGCTCATTGAGCGGCGATATGTCGGGGGTTGTCCTAAACCTTTCGTGCCGAATTCGAAGCGTAGCGGCCTCAACGCGCGCGGATACGGGCGGGCGGGTGAGCGCCCTCGCGCGCGAAGGTGTGTGTCTGCCGACGCGTCCGCGACACGCCGCGTCTCCCGTCGGATTTCACCGACTCGCTCCGCCGACCCGACGCTAGGAGCGACGACGATACCCGAGACGACTGCGACACGGGAACCGATAACAGCCGCCCGCCGAACCTGACAGCAGAACGACTTTCTCCGACGGCTCGGAAGGGAGCGCCATGCGACAGCCCTCCACCGAACACCTCCGCCTCGGCCTCGCGGTCCTCCTGATATTCACGCCGCTTTGGGGGCCGGCGCTCGGGCTCACCGGCCCGACGTACACCTACGAGTCCGCCGAAATCGGGGTCGAGGATAACCGTCTCGTCGTGCCCGACCGCGACGCTCGCTCGGAGTTGTGGCACGGCATCGACGGGTTCGCCTGCTCGGTCGGGTCGTCGGTGACGCGCTACTGCGCGCTGGAGGCCGCGACCCTGAACGGGACGCTCGCGGTCGACCACCCGGACGTGCAATCGAGTTCTTCAGGGCATCTAGACGTCGAAGAACGGTACCTCGCCTACTACGACGGCCGGGTCTTCGAGCGCGAATCGACGTGGGAGGACGGCCGGTACGTCCTCTCGACGGCGCGCGTCCCGGCCGCGGCGGCGCTGGATGAGGTCGCTCGACCTCCCGACCGATACCCGACCGCGTGGACGGCTATCGAGAACGGGTCGGGGACCGCGGACCGCGAACTCTGGCCGACGGACGCGGGCGCGAGAGTGTTCGAAGTCGACGGCGACTACTACCTCGTCTACCGGACCGGCGTGGACCGCCCGCTTCCGTCGTCGCCGGCGGCGGAGGAGGCGCTGACGTGGTTCGCGGTCGTTCTCGGGTCGGCGATGCTGTTCGGCCGCGACGATGACGACGACTGGTCGTAGTCACGTTCTCCGGGGCTGACAGGAAACGGCCGTCGTCGCGGAGAAGCGAACCCGAAGTCGGTCGGTTATTCGTCCAGTCGCTCGCGGAGCAACTGGTTCACGGTGCCGGGGTCGGCGCTTCCCTGGGACTTCTGCATGACCTGCCCGACGAGGAAGTTCAGCGCGCCGCCCTCGCCGTTGTGGTAGTCCTCGACGGCGTCGGGGTTCTCGTCGATGGCTTCCTGGACGAAGCCGCCGATTTCGTCGTCGTCGGCCTTGCCCAGCCCCGCTTCGTTGACGATGGTGTCGGGGTCCTTGCCCTCGTCGAGCATCTCGCGGAGGACGATTTCCTCGGCGTTCTTCGTCGTCACCTCGTCGGCGGCGACGAGTTCGACGAGCCGCGTGAACTCGTCGAGGCGGTCCGACACGTCCGTGATGTGCATATCGCGGTAGTTGAGTTCGCCGAGGAGGTTGTCGGCGACCCACGTCGCGGCGAGGTCGGCGTCGAACTCGGCGGCCACGTCCTCGAAGAAGTCCGCGACCTCCTTGGTCGAGGTGAGCTTCGAGGCGGACTCCTCGTCGATGCCGTACTCGGTACGGAAGCGCTCGCGGCGGGCGTCGGGGAGCTCCGGAATCGGAATCTCCTCCTTCCAGTGGGCGACCTGGAGCGGCGGGAGGTCGGCCTCGCGGAAGTAGCGGTAGTCCTTTTCTTCTTCCTTCGAGCGCATCGAGACGGTGATGCCGCGGGACTCGTCCCAGTGGCGCGTCTCCTGTTCGACGGCGCGGCCGCGCTGGATGGCGTTCTTCTGGCGGGTGACCTCGTAGGCCAGCGCCTTCTCCGCCCCCTTGTGGCTGGAGATGTTCTTGACCTCGGTGCGGTTGGCCGCTTCGAGCGCGTCGTCGGAAATCGCGCCGTCGTCGTCGACCTCGTCGGCGGGGACGAGCGAGATGTTGGCGTCGATGCGGAGCGAGCCGTCGCGGGTGGCGTCGAACACGCCGAGGTATTCGAGCACCTCTTCGAGCTTGGCGAGGAACGCGCGGGTCTCCTGCGGGCTTCGGAAGTCGGGTTCGGTGACGATTTCGACCAGCGGCGTGCCGGCGCGGTTGTAGTTGACGAGCGTGTAGTCCGCCGTGTCGATGCTGCCGCCTTTGTGCTGGAGGCTCCCGGGGTCCTCTTCGAGGTGGGCGCGCGTGATGCCGATGTCGCGGCGGGTACCCTCGACGGACACTTCCAGCGTCCCGTCGGCGCAGATGGGCGCGTCGTACTGGGTTATCTGGAAGTTCTTGGGCAGGTCGGGGTAGTAGTAGTTCTTCCGGTGGAAGCGGGTGTCCTCGGCGATGTCGGCGTTCAGCGCCTTGCCGATTTTGACCGCCGACTCCACCGCCGCCTCGTTGAGCACCGGGAGCGCGCCCGGCAGTCCGAGACAGACGGGGCACACGCGGGTGTTCGGCTCCTCGTCCTCGGCAGGCTCGGTCGAACAGCTACAGAAAATCTTCGTGGCCGTCTCGAGCTGAACGTGGACCTCCAACCCGATGACGACCGCGAGTTCGCGCTGTTCGAGCGCTTGCGCAGTCATTGGCCGGGCTTCGACGGCGGTGGGCTAAAGACTAACGGGACTGGTCGCGGTGGACCCCGTTCGCGGGTCGGCGGCCCGACACCGAGCCCTGTGACACCCGACAGACAATCACTAACGAGGTTTTATATACTGGCGTTTCATCACCACGATTTACGGAACTCGTTCACATATGACAAACGATACCACCTCGGATAGATGGGCACCGATTCGGACCGCCGGCCGACTCTCGGCGCATCTCCGGACGCATCTGACGGTCCTTCTCATCGTCGTCGTCGCGGAACTCATCGGGACGATAACGTTCCCGCTCGGACCGGGCCAGGTCGTGCTCCTGCCGCTTCTGTACGCGGTCGTTCTCGGCCTCGCCCTCAGTTACAGCGTCCTCGGGTCGGTCATCGAACCGCTCCGGTCGGTCGTCGACGAGGACGTGAGCCGCATCGCCTCGCCGCTTCTCGTCGTCGCGCTGATGCCGCTCGGCGTGAAATACGGGACGCTCGTCGCGCCCTCGTTCTACGACCTCGTGGCGGCCGGGCCGGCGTTCGTCCTCCAGGAGTTCGGGAACCTCGGCACGATTCTCATCGCGCTCCCGCTCGCCCTGCTGTTGGGCCTCAAACGCGAGTCCATCGGCGCGGCGGTCAGCATCGCCCGCGAACCGACCCTCGGCGTCATCACCGACAAGTACGGCATCGAGTCGCCCGAGGGCCGCGGCGTCCTCGGGACCTACATGACCGGCACGGTCCTCGGAACCGTCTTCTTCGGCCTGCTCGGCGGCTTCGCGCCCGCGACGGGGCTGCACCCGCTCGCGCTCTCGATGGCCTGTGGCATGGGGTCGGCGAGCATGATGACCGCCTGTTCCACGTCGCTGGCGACCGCCGTCGGCGGTGCGGGCGTCGCCGAGGACCAGATTCTGAGCTTCGCCGCGACGAGCAACCTCCTGACCGGCATCACGGGGCTCTACATGGTCATCCTCGTCGGCCTCCCGGTCATCACGCGTCTGTACGCGGTCCTCGCGCCCGTGTTCGGCCGCGACACCGCCGCGGCCGACGGAGGTGAGTGAGATGTCGATGTCGACCCCGGAGTTCTCCGTCGAGTCGCTGAAGATGCTGCTCGTGGTGGCGTTCCTGACGCTGACGGCCAACTTCATCGCCACCGGCACGGGCTTCGTCGCCGCGCTCCCCGGCACGGCGCTCATCGTCGTCCTCGGCCTCGTCGCCCTGCTCATGGGGCGGCTGATTCCGCTGGACCTGCCGGCGTTCGCCTACGCGATGGTGCTCGCGTTCGCGCTCGCACTGCCGTTTTCGCCGGTGCAAGCGCCGTTTCTCGCCGCGGTCGGAGAAATCGATTTCCTCGCCACGACGACGCCGATTCTCGCCTACGCGGGCCTCTCTATCGGCCTCCAGACCGGGAAGATGAAGGAGGTCAGCTGGAAGCTCGTCCTCGTGGCCGTGTTCGTCTTCTTCGGCACGTTCTTCGGCTCGGCGCTCATCTCGCAGGCCGTGCTGTCCGCACAGGGGATTATCTGATGTCGCGCCTCACGACCGCCCGCCGTCCGCGCCGGGGTGAGACGCGATGACCGACGACCGCGTCGCGGCCCTCAAAGCCCGCGTCTGCGACGCTATTGACGACCGCGCGGACGAGATTATCGACTTCGCGAAGGACGTGCAGGCCGAACCGGAACTCGGCTACAAGGAGGTGAAGACGACCGAGAAGGTCGTCTCGCTGTTCGAAGACCTCGACCTCGACGTGGAGACGGAGCTGGCGATTACCGGCGCTCGCGCCCGCGCGGGGTCGGGCGACTTCGTCGCGGCCGTCCTCGGCGAACTCGACGCGCTCGTCAACCCGGACCACCCGATGGCGGACCCCGAGACCGGCGCGGTCCACGCCTGCGGCCACAACGCCCAACTCGCAAACCTCGTGGGGACCGCCTTTGGCCTCGTCGGAAGCGGCGTCGTGGACGACCTCGACGGCGCGGTCGAGTTCGTCGCCGTGCCGGCCGAGGAGTACCTCGACCTCGACTACCGGCGCGGCCTGCTCGACGCCGGCGATATCGAGTTCTTCGGCGGCAAACAGGAGCTCATCCGCCGCGGCTACGTCGACGACTGGGACGCCGCCGCGATGATGCACGCCGGCAGCGACACGCCCGAGCGGACGATTACGAGCGACTTCTCGACCAACGGCTTCGTCGGTAAGTTCGTCACCTACCGCGGGACCGAGGCGCACGCCGGCGCGGCCCCCGAGGAGGGCGTCAACGCGCTCAACGCCGCGATGCTCGGGATGAACGCGGTCCACGCCCAGCGCGAGCGCTTCCGCGACGAGGACCACGTCCGCGTCCACCCCATCATCACCCGCGGCGGCGACGGCGTCAACGTCGTCCCCGCCGAGGTGACGATGGAGTCGTACGTCCGCGCGGCCTCGGTCGAAGCGGTCGCGGACGCCAACGAGTCGGTCAATCGGGCGCTCGCCTCGGGCGCGATGGGCGTCGGCGGCGACGTGGAAATCGAGGACTACCCAGGCTACATGCCGCTTCGGACCGACGAGACGATAGTCGCGTTCTACGACGAGAACGCCCGCGACATCGTCGGTCCCGACGCGGTCACGCCGGGGACGCCGCACCTCTCGGGGTCGACCGACATGGGCGACATCACGCAACTCGTCCCCGGCATCCACCCGTGGACCGGCGGCTTCGAGGGCGCGGTCCACGCCCGCGACTTCCGCGTCGTCGACGAGGAGATGGCCTACGTCATCCCCGCGAAGCTCACCGCCTGCACGCTGGTCGACCTGCTCACCAGCCCCGAGGCGATGGCGGCGGTCCGCGAAGCGAAAGCCGAAAAGCGCAGTCGCGAAGAGTACCTCGACGCGGTCCGGTCGCTCCGGGCGACGACGACCGAGTCGTACCGGGACTGAGATGTCAGCGATGGGGGTTCCGCCCCGGAACTCTCCTCACACGTATCACATTTTCGGTGATTGTCTGACGCACATTTATGTCTCACGCGCGGGGCTATGTTACCCATGAGTAACCGGGTGGAGGAACTCGAATCCAAAGTCGCAGAACTTCAGGCCGCCGTCAACGGGCTCACCGAGGAGCTCGTCGAGACCAAAGAACGGCTCCGCCAGCTCGAAGACGCCAACGACGTGCAGGTCCCCTCGCGGGCCGCGACCCGTCGCGGCGACTGGGAGACCGAAGACCAGGCCGACGCGGAGGCCGCCGCCGCGGAGCCCGCCGACGCCGACGAGACCTCGCCGGCCGACGCCGACGAGACTAAACCGGACGAGGCCGACGAGACTGACGAAGGCGACGGCGAGGCGCCCGACGACGATATCATCGTCGCGTAATCGGGCGCGCCGTCCGAGCGAGCGCGCCCCGTGTTCATGCGGCGCGTTCCACCTGCGGGCGTCGCCCGCGTGAACACCAACCCATGCACATCAAAGAGCTCGTCCTTGACGGTTTCAAGAGCTTCGGGCGGCCGACTCGCATCCCGTTCTACGAGGATTTCACGGTCGTTACGGGCCCGAACGGTTCCGGCAAATCGAACATCATCGACGGCGTCCTCTTCGCGCTCGGCCTCGCCCGCACCCGCGGGATTCGCGCCGAGAAGCTGACGGACCTCATCTACAACCCCGGCCACGCCGACGGCAGCGACGAGGCCCCCGACAAGCCCAAGGAGGCCAGCGTCACGGTCGTCCTCGACAACTCCGAGGGGACGCTCGACCGCTCGCAGGTCGTCAACGCCGCCGGCACCGACAAAGTCGGCGGCGTCGAGGAGATAACTATCAAGCGCCGCGTCAAGGAGACGCCGGACAACTACTACTCGTACTACTACCTCAACGAGCGCTCGGTCAACCTCTCGGACATCAAGGACCTGCTCGCGCAGGCGGGCATCACTCCCGAGGGTTACAACGTCGTCATGCAGGGCGACGTGACCGAGATAATCAACATGACGCCCTACCAGCGGCGGGGCATCATCGACGAAATCGCGGGCGTCGCCGAGTTCGACGAGAAGAAAGACGCCGCCTTCGAGGAGTTGGAGGCGGTCGAAGAGCGCGTCGACGAGGCGGACCTCCGCATCGAGGAAAAGGAGGCGCGCCTCGACCAACTCGCCGACGAGCGCGAGACCGCCCTCACCTACAAGGGACTCCGCGAAGAGAAAGAGGAGTACGAGGGCTACCTGAAGGCGGCGGAGCTCGAAGACAAGCGCGACGACCTCTCGCGGACCGAATCGCGCATCGAGTCCACCGAGGCAGACCTCGAAGACCTGCAGGCCGAACTCGACGAGCGACAGGGCAAGGTCACCCGTCTCGAAGCGGACCTCGAAGACCTCACCCGCGAGATAGAGCGCAAGGGCGAGGACGAACAGCTCCGCATCAAGTCGGAGATGGAGGAGATAAAGGGCGACATCTCCCGGCTCGAAAACGCCATCGACGCCGCCGAGGAAAAGCGCGACGACGCCGAGGCCGAGCGCCGAAAGGCGTTCGTCGACATCGACCGCAAGCAAGAACAGATCGACGACCTCGAAGACGACATCCGCGAGGTCAAAGTCGAGAAGGCGTCGGTCAAAAGCGACATCCAGTCCAAGCGGGTCGAACTCTCCGAGGTGCAGGCCGAAATCGACTCGGTGGACACCGAGTTCGACGAGCTGAAGTCCGAACTCGCGGAGCGAAAGGAGACGCTCGACGAGCTCAAAGACGAGAAGAACGACCGCCAGCGCGCCAAGGACCGCCTGCTCGACGACGCGCGCCGCCGCTCGAACCAGATTTCGGAGACCCGGGACGAACTCGAACGCGCCCGCGAGCGCATCCCCGAACTGAAGGCGACCGTCTCCGACCTGCACAGCGAACTAGACACCGCCGAGAAGAACGAGGCGAAGATAGACGGCGTCATCGAGGACTTGCAGGCCGAGAAGGCCGACCTGAACGACGAACTTTCCGAGGTCACGGACGAACTCCAGACCAAGCAGTCCGAGTACGCCCGCCTCGAAGCCCGCGCTGGGAAGGACGGTGACAACTCGTGGCCCCGCGCCGTCACGACCATCCTCAACGCCGGTATCTCCGGCGTCCACGGCGCGGTCGGCCAACTCGGCTCGGTCGACGGCGAGTACGCGAAGGCCTGTGAGACGGCCGCCGGCGGCCGCCTCGCCAACGTCGTCGTCGACGACGACGGCGTGGGGTCGTCCTGTATCGGCCACCTGAAGTCCCGTAAAGCGGGCCGCGCGACGTTCCTGCCCATCACGAAGATGGACAACCGGAGCCTGCCGCGCGAGCCCGACAACCCCGGCGTCGTGGACTTCGCGCGCAACCTCGTCGACTACGATTCGCAGTACGAGTCGATTTTCTCGTACGTCCTCGGGTCGACGCTCGTCGTCGAGGACATGGAGACCGCCCGCGACCTGATGGGTGACTACCGAATGGTCACCCTCGACGGCGACCTCGTGGAGCGCTCCGGCGCGATGACCGGCGGCTCCGGCGGCGGCTCTCGCTACTCGTTTTCGAAGTCCGGCGAGGGCAAACTCGACCGCCTCGCGAAAGAGATTACGAAGCTCGAAGACCGCCGCCGCTCGCTCAACGAGGAGATTCGCGACATCGACGACGACCTCGACGACGCCCGCGGGCGGGCTTCCGACGCCGCCGACCGCGTTCGGACCATCGAGCGCGAAATCGAGGACGCCGAGGAGGATATCGAGGAGGCCGAAGCCGAAATCGACCGGCTCGAAGACCGCCTCGACGAACTCCAGTCCGAACGCGAGTCGGTGGACGAACAGATGTCCGACCTCGACGACGAAATCGCCGACCTCGACGACGAAATCGAGACGGTCGAGGCCGAAATCGAGGACATCGAAGCCGAACTCGCGGACTCCGAGATTCCGGAACTCACCGCCCGCGCCGACGATATTCGCGCGGACATCGACGACCTCGAAGACCGGATGTCCACGCTCGACGGCCGGCTCAACGAGATTCAACTCGAAAAGCAGTACGCCGAGGACGCGGTCGACGACCTCCACGACACGATCGAGGCCGCCCAAAACCGCAAGGCCGAGGCTCGGGAGTCCATCTCCGAGGCGGAGTCGACAATCGAGGAGCGCGAGGACGACCTCGAAGCCAAGCGCGAGGCGGTCGCCGAACTCGAGGAGGAACTGGTCGACCTCAAGGAGGACCGCACGGAGCTCCAAGACGACCTCCGCGAAGCTCGGAGCGCCCGCGACGAGAAGAAAGACCGGGTGAATGCGGTCGAATCCAAGCTCGAAAGCATGCGCTCGGCCGCCGAACGGCTCGAATGGGAAATCGACGAACTCCAGTCGCAGGTCGGAGACTACGACCCCGACGAGATTCCCGACCACGACACGGTCGAGTCGGAAATCGAGCGACTCACCGAGGAGATGGAGGAACTCGAACCGGTCAACATGCTCGCTATCGACGAGTACGACGACGTGAAAGCCGACCTCGAAGCCCTCCAAGAACGCCGCGACGTGCTGGTCGAAGAGCGGGACGCCATCGCCGACCGCATCGACCAGTACGAGTCCCAGAAGAAGGCGACGTTCATGGAGTCGTTCGACGCCATCGCCGAGAACTTCACGGACATCTTCGAGCGCCTGTCGAACGGGACGGGGCACCTCCAGTTAGAGAACCCCGACGACCCCTTCGAGGAGGGCCTGACGATGAAGGCCCAGCCGGGCGACAAGCCAATCCAGCGCCTCGACGCCATGTCCGGCGGCGAGAAGTCGCTGACGGCGCTCGCGTTTATCTTCGCCATCCAGCGGCACAACCCCGCGCCGTTCTACGCGCTCGACGAGGTGGACGCCTTCCTCGACGCCGCGAACGCCGAGCGCGTCGGCCAGATGGTCGACGACCTCGCGGGCGACGCCCAGTTCGTCGTCGTCTCGCACCGCTCTGCGCTCCTCGAACGCGCCGAGCGCGCTATCGGCGTGACGATGCAGGGCGACAACGTCAGCGCGGTCACGGGTATCCAGTTCGGCGGCGACGGCGAGGCTGGAAGCGACGGCGGTGACGGCCGCGACGCGGACGGTCCGGGCGGAGACGACGGCGGAAGCGGCGACGGCAGCGACGACGACGGTGACGACGCGGACGGTGGTGACGGCGGCGAGGCCGACGCGGACGTGGAAGCGGAGGTTCCGGCGGATGACTGACGACATCCCCGAACTGAACCTCTCTCGCGGGCGCGGCGAGCGAGACGGAAGCGACGGCGACGACGATGACGACGGGGTCTTCTCGTTCGCCGGCGACGACGCCGCGCCCGACTCCGAGGCAGACGCCGCCCCCGCCGAACCCGACGCGATGGACGAGGTCCTCCCGGAGGACGTCTCCGAGTCGGACGACGACGAGGTCGAACCGGTCGAACTCCTCGTCCAACTCGCCAAGGAGGGAACCATCGACCCGTGGGACATCGACATCGTGGAGGTCACGGACGCGTTCCTGAACCGCCTCGACGCGATGGACCTCCGGACGACCGGCCGGGCGCTGTTCTACGCGAGCGTCCTCCTGCGCATGAAGTCGGACGAACTCCTCGCCCCGGACGAACCCGACGAGGAGGAACTCGAACCGTGGGAACTCGCCTTGGAGAGCGGCGGCGACGAGGGCCACCCCGGCGACGACGGCGAGGGGCCTCCCGGGTTCGACCCAATCGACGCGCTGGAAGACGAGATGGACCGTCGGCTCGAACGCAAGCACGCCCGCGGGTCGCCCGAAACGCTGGACGAACTCGTGCGCGAACTCCGGGAGGTCGAACGCGGGTCGTGGTGGAAGCGCCGCCGAGAGTACGACACCTCCGAGTCGCCCCGCGGCTTCTCCCGCGGGACGCAGACGCTCGACTACCACACGCCCGGCGAGATGCGCGGCGCGGGCGAACCCACCGAAGACGACGTGACCGGGACCGCCCACAACGAGGACATCGAGGCGGTCGTCGAAGCCGTCGGCGACGTGCTCGCCACCCACTACGAGAAGGGCCGCGACGAGGTGCTGTTCGCCGAGATACGCGACGTGGCCGACACCGTGATGACGACCTATCTCGCGCTCCTGTTTCTGTCCCACCGGAGCACGGTCTACCTCAAGCAGGACGACCTGTTCGGCGACCTCTGGATTCGGAACCCCGAGGTGTTCGACGCCGACCCCGGCGCGGGGTCGGACGCGGATGCAGACGCTGAGGTTGCCGACGATGCGGACGCCGAGGTGGCTGACGGCGGTGACGACGCCGACGACGCCGACAGCGACGACCCCGAACTCGAAGCCGAGGCCATCGCGGACGACTAGCTATTTTATCGGGCCCGCCGTCACTCTCGGACGTGCCCCATCCGACCCTGCTCTCCAGCACGCTCCGACGACTGACGGTCGCGGTCTCGCTCGTCACGTCGACGCTGTTCGCGGCGCTCGCGGCGGCTATTTTGTTCCCCCAGTCGGCCATTTGGACGTGGGCGCTCCTGTTTTTCGTCCCCATCTTCTGGCTGCACTGCTACTTTCCCGGCTACGTCTCGTACAGTCCGACCGCGTTCGGTCGCGTCCGCGAGGTGGTCACGTCGCCGCGGGCGGTCCGCGAGTGCGTCGTCTGCGGCGAGGCCGACGACCGGGGCGTCGCCCGGGCGTTCAGCACGCAGTTCGTCGTCGCGGGCATCCCGCTTTCGACGACCGACCGCGGGGAAAACGAGTACTGCACGCGCTGTCACGGGGTCGAGTTCTCACCGACCGATGAAGCGGCGCGTGGCGAACGCGAGGCCGGGGAGTCGGAAGGCGACTCGGGCAAATCCGCAGAACTGAACGACTGAGACCGGCTCAGTCGACGTATTCGTCGATGAGTGGCGCGAGCTTTGCTTTCGTCTCGGCGGGGATGGCCTCGTCGGGCGTGTTGATGGTCCCTTCGAGCGCGGAGTGACTGTCGGTCTCGTGGCCGTCGGGAATCTTGTGGATGGCGGCCTCGACGGTCTCCTTGATGGCCTCCTCGTTGGCGGCGGCGTTCTTCAGCACCTCGTCGAGGGTGACTTCGCTGTCGTCCTTCCAGACGTCGTAGTCGGTGACGCCGGTGATGGTCGCGTAGGCCATCTCGGCCTCGCGGGCGAGTTTGGCCTCGGGGATGGTCGTCATGCCGATGACGTCCCAGCCCTGCGCGCGGTAGTGTTCGCTTTCGGCCTTCGTGGAGTACGACGGCCCCTCGATGCAGACGTAGGTGCCGCCCTCCTGGACCTGGGCGTCGGTCGCCTCCTCGGCGGCCTCGGCGAGGATGGAGACGAGTTCCTCGTCGTACGGCATCGCGAAGGGCTGGTGGACGACGATGCCCTCGTCGAAGAACGTCAAGGGGCGGTGTTTCGTGCGGTCGTAAATCTGGTCGGGGACGACGAGCGTCTGCGGCGGCAGGTCCTCTTTGAGGCTGCCGACGGCGTTGCTGGCGAGGACGTGGGTGACGCCGAGCTGCTTCAGCGCGAAGATGTTCGCGCGGTAGGGGAGCGTCGTCGGCGAGTGCTGGTGGTCCGGGCCGTGTCGCGGGAGGAAGACGACCTCGCGGCCGGTGTCACCGAACTCGCCGACGACGGGCGTCGTCGAGGGTTCGCCGAACGGCGTCTCGACGGGTTCCTCGCGGGTGTTCTCCAGCGGGAGCGCCTCGTAGATACCGCTGCCACCGATGAATCCGATTTTCATACTCGAAGGTCGGGGAGGGCGCACAAAATCGTGGCGAAACGGGCGCTACACCACGAAGCCGTGGTTCAAGAGGTAGATGAGCACCGAGAGCGCGGGCACGCTGAGGAGCGTCGTCGCGAAGACGGCCGCGGAGACGAACTCGGCGAGCGAAGTGGCCGACCCGGCCCCCGAGGCGTCACCGAACTCCGCGACGAGGATGAGCGGCGTGACCGCGGCGGGCATCGCGGATTCGAGGACGAACGTCCGCGCGACCGTCGGGTCACCGAAGCCGGCGACGAGCGCGACGCCGACCGCGACCGCGGGCGCGACGACCATCTTGAGCGCGGCGACGACGCCGACCTCCGAGAGCGTCGAGCCGAGGTCGGCCCCCGCGAGTTGGATGCCGAGGATGAGGAGCATCATCGGAATCGACGAGTCGCCGACGAGCCTGAGCGTCTCCATCGCGGGGACGCCCGTCGGCGGGACGACGCCGAGCCAGCGTGCCGCGAGCGCGGCGACGACGGCGTAGACGAGCGGGATTCGGACGATGCGTTCGAGGCCGACGCGCCACCCCGGCGGGGCGTCGTCGCGGTCGTCTCCGCGTCCGGCGATATACACGCCCAGCGTGTAGATGAGGACGCTCTGGACGGCGAGGTAGACGACGGCCGTCGAGCGGCCGGTATCGCCGAAGGCAAAGGAGCTGACGGGGATGCCGTAGTTCCCCGAGTTCGGGAAGGCGGCGACGAGGACGAGCGCGCCGAGGAGGGGGTCGGAAATCCCCGCGAGTCGGGCGACGCCGCCCGCGACGAGGAGCATGGCGACGTGGTAGGCGACGACGCCGGCGGTGAGGGCGGCCAGCGTCTCGCCGGCGAGTTCGGTCGTTGCGAGGCTGTAAAACACGAGGACCGGCGCGAGGACGTACACCGTGACCGTGTTGAGCGGTTCGGGGTCCACGTCGCGGACGCGACCGAGGAGAAAGCCCACCGCGCCGATGGCGAGAATCGGCAGGAGCGCGCCGGCGAAGATAGAAAACAGCGACATGCGCGTGCCGAAGCGCGTCACGCAAACGAACGTTTCGCTTCGAGCGAGTCCCGACGGAACTCGGACGCAGGCGGCCGGAGAGACAGCCGAAACTGGGTGTCGAAGCGGACCCGAGAAGGAGCGCGAGATCGAACGAAGCCGGGCGGACCGAAAGCGCCGGTTTCAGGCCCCAACACCGTCGTTTTCGAGGAGGCGCCACGCGCCGTCGCCGGTGGACTCGACGTAGCCGCGGCGCTCCATCTCGGACATGACTTCCGGCATCCGGTCGGGTTGGGCGATTTCCATCTCGATGCGGTCCACGTCGTGGAACTCCGCGAGGTAGTGGCGGATGTCTTCGAGTTCGAACGTGTCGTCGTCGGCTTTCGCCATGACGCCCGAGGTGAGGTCTATCATGTCCTCGATGAAGTTCCACGGGTAGACGACCCACGCCCACTCTTCGAGGCGCTCGCCGACGTAGTCGGGTTCGAACTCGCTGGTCTGGAGGAGTTGGAGCGTCGCGGTCCGGACCTCGCCCGCGTTGCGCTCGTTGACGTACTCGTGTGCGCGCTTGATGGAACCGCCGGTGTCGGCGATGTCGTCGATGATGAGCACGTCCTTGCCCTCGACGCTGCCTTCCGGCATCGGGTAGCGGACCTCCGGCTCGTTCGACTTCTGGGCCGTCCCGACGTAGTGTTCCATCTTCAGGCTCGTCAGGTCGTCCAGCCCGAGGAAATCGCAGATACACCGGCCCGCGAACCAGCCGCCGCGGGCCAACGCGACGATGACGTCGGGTTCGAACTCGGACGTTTTGACCTCGTCGGAAACGTCGCGGCAGAGGCCGTAGATGTACTCCCAGTTCGTGATAGTACAGTTAAACTCGTCGGGGAGGTCGCCCATATCTTCCGTTCACCGTGCGTACTGCCGCGCCTGACGCCCTTTAATCTGTACGACTCGCCCCGCCCGTGTGTCGGCGTGCCAAAACCGCCCGAACCGACGTTATTCGGTGACTAACCGGAGAACCAGACGTTCAGGCGGATACTAACGCATGTTAACAAGGAACATAGTTATATCGAGTGCCGGAGTATGCGGATTTGTAGGTGAAACAGAATGCACACGTGTGGTAACTGTGGTGAGTTCGTCTCCCGCGATTTCGTCCGCGTCTTCGGCAACGACATGGACGAGGTCGTCGGGTGTCCAGCCTGTATGAACATGCGCGAAGTGATGCAGGGCGACGGCGCAGCTCAAACGAGCGGCCGCGTCCGGTGGACCCGCGCGTGAATCGGCCGATATCGACCGGCCCGCGCTCCTCTCCTTTTCTCCAACTTCTCGCGTAATCCGGCGGCCGACCCGCTGGTTTGATACATCGCCGTGTAGTGCGCCTTTCCATGGATAGCCGACGCGCCCTCCTCGTCGACGCCTTCACGACCGAACCGCTGTCCGGTAACGCGGCCGGAGTCGTCCCCGACGCCGACGGACTCGACGCGGAACAGATGCGCGCCCTCGCCGCCGAACTCGGCGCGAGCGAGACGGCGTTCGTCTGCTCGTCGGCCGCCGCGGACCGCCGCATCCGCTATTTCACGCCCCAACAGGAAGTCGACCTCTGCGGCCACGCGACTATCGCGGCCCACGCCCACCTCGCGGCCGAACGCGACCTCGAACCGGGCACGCACACCTTGGAGACGAACGTCGGCACCCTCGACATCGAACTCGGTGACCTCGGCGAGGTGTGGATGACGCAGGACGCCCCGACGGTCCGGCCCTTGGAGGTCGACTACGACCGCCTCGCGGCGGCGCTCGGCGTCGACGACGCCGCCCTCCGCGACGTGGGCGCTGACCTCCCCGTCGCGGTCGCCTCCACCGGGCTTCCCTTCCTCGTCGTCCCGGTCAACTTCCTCGAACACCTCTCGGCTGCGGACCCAGACGACGCCGCCATCGCAGACCTCGCCGCCGAACACGACGCGGCGGGCTTCTACGCCTACACCTTCGACGCCATCGACGGCGACTCCACGCTTCACGCGCGGTGTTTCGCTCCCGGCATCGGCATCTCCGAGGACCCCGCGACCGGAACCGCCGCCGGCGCGTGCGGCGCGTACCTCCGGCAGGTCGGCGCGTTCGACTCGATGCCCGACGAACTCCGATTCGAACAGGGCCACTTCGTGGACCGACCGGGAACCGTCCGCGTGCAGGTCGGCGCTGAGATACGCGTCGGTGGCCGCGCGGTGCAGTCGTTCGACGGCGAAATCGTCGTCCCGGAGTTCGCGGACGACGACATCATCGAAGCCTGAACGTCCGGTCTGAAAACGAGACGGTCCACGACGGCCGGAGCGGCCTCAGCCGATGTACCGGAGGTCGTCGTCGCTGGCGATGCTCCCCTGCTGTTGCTGTTGCATCTCCTGAATCTTCGCGGCGACTTCCTTCATCTCCTCTGCGCGCTCTTCGAGCGACTCGAAGTCGACGCTGAACTGGAGGAGGTCCTGTAAGACTTCGATGACGACTTGCGCGCTCTGGGGGTCGACGAGGTAGCCGCTCGTCTCGCCCATCAGGCAGGTCGCGTCGAGGCCGCGGCGGCCGCCGAGGCCGAGAAGGAGGCCGGAGACGCCGACGACGCCGCCGGCGGGTTCGCCCTCGCGGAACTCGATGCCCGCCTCGTCGAGTTCGTCGAGGCGGGACTCGTCGGCGACGGCTCCGAGGACCGACGGCTCGTCGACGAGTTCGCCGGTCGGGACGCCGCCCAGCGCGAACAGGCGCTCGACGCCGAACTCCTCGCCGATGTCGAGGAAGGTGTCGGTGAGGTGGTAGTGGCCCTCGTTCGACTGCGCCTGGTGGTCGCCCGTGAGAAGCAGCAGGTCCGGTCCCTCGCCGGGCGTCTCGACGGCGTGAATCGCGACGTGGGTCAGCTCGGCGACGCCCTCGTCGATGCTCACCTGCGGCGGGAACGCGTCGGCGTAGACGCGGCGGACCAGCGTGGCCTCCTCGAACTCCTCCAGCAGGTGCTCGACGGCGAGTTTGCCGACGTTGCCGACGCCCGGCAGCCCCTCGATGAGGACCGGGTCGGTGAGGTCGACCTCCTCGACAGCCTCGATTTCGATGTCGTCCATGCACGTAGTGGCGGCCGCGCCGGTTAAGAGAGCGTCGGTAGCCGAAGACGGAGGCTACTCCGGCTCCTCGGCGAGGCGGCGCTTCCGCGCGCGGCGGTACTCGCCGTGGGGGTCCTCGGGATTGTAGGGTGCGGGCGCGCTGTTCTCGGTGGCGGCGCCGCACTCCGGACAGGTCTCAGAAAGCGAGTACACCGGGCGGTCGTGGCGGTCGCGCCACGCGCTGCACACCCGGATGTCTGATTTCATTCGATTACTCTTCGTCGCCGCTGCGTTCGCGGTGGTACTCCGCGGTGCCGCCCGCGGCCTCGATGGCTTCGCGGGCCCGCGCGACGCTCGATTCGAGCTCCGTCTCGGCGGTCTTGTAGTCGGGCGCTTTGACCTTGACGCGGTACTCGGGCGCGCCGACGTACGTGACCGACAGTTCGATTTCGTCGCCGATTTCGCCGTCGCCCTCGGCGGCCTTGAGGGCCTCCTTCACGTCGTCGACGCCGTCGCCAGCGGGCGAGCGCAGGTCGACGTAGCCGGTGACGTTGACGTAGGGGACCGACACGTTCTGACGCGCGGTCTCGACGATGGTTTCGAGTTCGTCGTCGTCGAGTTCGACGCCGTCGAGCGCCTCGATACCGTGAATCGCGGCCTGCTCGAAGCCGTCGTACAGCGACTCGAACTCCGCGAGCAGGGCGTTGGCGATGGACTGGTAGCGGTCGTCGGCGATGTCCTCGCCGAACGCCAGCGCCATCCACTTGTCGGCCTTCTGCTCGTTTTTCCACTCCTGAATCTTCTCTTTGCGCTGGTGCTCGTTGACGTCCTTAATCGAGAGGTCTATCTGCTGGGAACTCTCGTTGACTTCGAGCACTTTAGCGACGACTGTCTGTCCCTCGCGGACGTGGTCGCGAACGTTCTTGATCCATCCGCTGGCGACCTCGCTGATGTGGCAGAGGCCGCGTTTGTCTTCGTACTCTTCGAGGTCGACGAAGACGCCGAAGTCCGCGATGTCGTCTACCTTTCCGACGACGAGTTCGCCGGGGTCAGGCCATCCGCTGTACTTCATACGAGGTCCTCCAGGGAGTTACGCCTCAAGTTCGTCGCTGTCGCGACGCTCGACCGTCTCGACGACCTCGCCGTGGAACTCGGCGTTGCCGCCGGTCGGCGTGGCGAGGGTCGTCCCGCAGACGGCGCAGTTGACGACCGAGGAGGCTTTTCCGAAGACGACCTGTTCGTTCTCGCAGTCGCTGCACGCGACCTTGTAGAAGTTTCCTGCCATGATTTACTCCTGGAACTCCAGGCGACCGGCGCGCCAGCCCTCGCGCATGTGGGCCTTGCCGCAGTCGGAACAGATGTACTTCAGGTGGGTCTTCTTCGTCGGCTTGTCGCCACCGGGCACCTTGGAGAACTTACCGGCGTTACCGATAGTGGCTTTGCCGCGTCGCGTCTGACGGGCGTTCCACTTCATTCCGGTCGGGCGTCCCGTCCGGACCTTCTCCACTTCGTGCTCGTGGTGACCCTTGCAGTTCGGGCAGTACGTGTTGAAACGGCGTGGCATCTGCATAGATATCGACCTTGTGGTGGGTTTTGGTGTGGCCCGTTAAAACCCGTTTGGTTCGACGCGGCCCCTGAACCCGCCGTGACCGGGCGTTCGCCGTGTTACGTGTGGGCAGCCCACGGTGACTGCACCGTCCGCGGTCTCCCCCGTCGCACACCGCACGCCGGAAGCCGAAGCGATTAAGCGGTGACTGTGCCAATCCCGGCACATGAAGAAGCTCATCATCCACGGCGACCCCGGCGTCCGGCGCGACGGCGTCATCGAGTACGACGGCGAGGAGTACGTCCTGTTTTCGGTCGACCGACAGGGCGACTGGCACGGTCCCGACCGCGTCCAGCTGTGGTGTACCGCCGGCACGGAAGACGAGCGCGAGACGTTCGAAAAGCGCGAGTTCGTCCCGCACTGGCTCGAAACCGAGGGCGTCGACGCCGAGGCCGTCGAGGTCGTCCGCGAGCGCGGCGCGGCCTAAGGTAGTCTCGCTTCTTCTACCTCGTAGACCGCGACCGACCCCGACCGGTGGACCGGCGTCAGCCACGCCACGTCCGTCTCTATCTCCCCGTAGCGGGCGCGCTCGCCCGGCCCGACCCACACGTACTGCACGTCGTAGCGCTCGACGAGCCGCGCCCGCGTCGACTCGTTGCCGACGTACATCGCGTCCACGTCGCGCACGCGGTCGTAGTACGCGTCGGGGCCGCGGTAGCCGACTTCGTGCGCCCAGCCGGCGACCGTCGGGACGCCCGTCAGGCTCGATTCGGGATTCCCGCGCCAGTCGTACATGACGTCCTCGCGTTTGTCTGTCACCGCCTCGGACCACTTCGTCCCCGGCGCGGTGAGCATCGTCGGGTTGCCCTCGACGGTCTCGTCGAGCCACGCGATGGCCGTCGACTCGTTTTCGTGCCGCCAGTCTGCGAAGGCCGTCGCGTCCAGCGTCGCCTCTTCTCTGGCCGAGCCGGTGTGTTCGACGACGGCCAGCCCGCCGTACACCGACGTGGAGGCCACGAGGAGAGCGACGAAGCCGACGCCGACGGCGCTGACCGCGCCTCCGCGGACGCCGAGGTCGACCCTCGGGAGCGACACGTCGCTCGCGGCGACCGCGTCGCCGACGAAGCCGGCCAACACGGCCCCCATTACGCTCCCCCAGAGCACCCACACCTGCATGTACGTCTTGAACACCGTGTTCATCCGCCCGGGCCCGGCCTGCTCGTTCACGTAGACGAGTTCGACGAGCATCACGAGGCCCGCGCCGGCGACGACGAGCACCGTCTCGAACCGCGGGTCGTCGGCGAACCGGAGGAGCACCCAGCCGACGGCGACGAGGGGCGCGACGAGCGCGAGCGCGGCGAACGACTGGGCGGCCGCGACGACGGTCAGCGCCGCGAAGCTCCCGACGAGGACGGCCCACTCGCGCCCGCCGAGTCCGTCCTGCGCGCCGAGGCGGCGGACGTAGTAGCCCGCGAACGCCGCGAGGAACGCCCCGTGGACGAGCGCCAGCGCGCCGAACCCGCTTCGCTGGTCGGGCGACAGAAGCTCGACCGTCCGGGCGCTTCCCCCGCCCGCGACCGCGCCGAGGAGGAACGGACTGGCGAGGACGGTGGCGGCGACCCCCGCGAGTCCGACCGCCGCGACCGTGCCGCCGAGGCGGGCGAGTTCGCCCGCGACCGCCGAGCCGCCGACGGCCGAGCGAACGCGCTCTCGCCCCGAAAATAACGTCCACGGGCGTGCGGGCGCGAAGACTATCCCGAGAAACAGCACGCCGAACACCGACGGGAAACTCCACGTGTCGACGACGACTTGGAACGCGCCGACGAGCGTCGTCGCGGCGACGAGGCGTCGGCGCTCACCGACCGCCTCTTCAGGCGTCCGGAAGTACGCGAAGGCGAGGCCGGCCGCGAGGAGCAGAAACGGCGTGCCCATCATGTGGGCGTGGAGGTCGCCGTTGAGCCACGCGAAGAGCGGGAACTCGTTGATGGTGCCCGGAATCACGCGGCTCGCGCTCCAGTACGAGAAGTTCGAGGCCCCGGCGAGCACCTGCTCGACGGTGTATTGCGACCGCTCGGCGACGGCCCGCGCGACGGGCCGGCGCAACCCCTCGGGGAGCGCGGCGAGGAGAAACCGCCCCGCGGTGACGAGGTTGCTGGCGAAGCCGACGAAGAACGCCGACAGCAGGCCGCCGAGCCGACCGTTCGCGCCCGCGGCAGTTGCGACGCCGCGCCCGAGTTCGAACGCCGCAGTGACGAGGACCCCGAAGAAGCCGGCGAGCGCGAGGTTGTAGGCGAACGACGGGTCGGTGGCGGTGAGCCGCGCGAGGAGAATCGACGCGAGGTGACCGCCGTAGTAGTAGCGGACCGGCTCGCCGGCGAACCACATATCCTCCGGCGGGAGGACCGACGCGCGGGCGAGCGACTGGAGGAGGCCGAAGTCGAGGAACTTCTCGCCGCCGCCGGCGTGGACCGCCGGGTCGAGCGCGCGGAGCGCCACGGCGAACAGGAAGGCGACGAGGAACACCGCGGCCGCGTCGGCGACGGCGCGTCGGTCGATGTCGAGGCCGGGTGCGAGTCGGCGGTCGCCGCGGCGAAGCGCGCCGAAGTCGAGGCCCGCGACCGCGGACGCGACGAGGAGCGTCCCGACGCCGGCGACGAGGGCGACGGGGCCGAACGAGAGGTGGCCGACGTAGTAGGCTGGGAGGGTCAACGCGACGAGCGAGACGGGGAGGGCGAGTCCGGCGCCGCGGCCGGGGAGGCGGCAAAACAGGCGGGCCGAGAGGGGAAGGCCGACCGCCCAGAGGGCTGCGAACAGCAGTAACCACCGGACAACGAGGGCGTACTCCATCTATCCGTTGACTGCGCCGCGGATGCAATACGTTTTGTGATGGCCGGTGCGGCCAGAGCGGTTCGCTTTTTACCCCATTGAGTGAATGGTCGTGCATGTCGCAGTCTGTCGGGGTGGTGGTCCCCGCCTATCGACCAGACCCCGAGCGTCTGGTCCCCTACGTCCACGCCCTCGTCGAGTCGCTGGACCCCGATGCGGTCCGCGTCGAACTCGACGCGCCGCGGCCCGAGACGCTCGACGCCCTCGACGCCCTCCCCGCCGTCGCCCGCGTGAACGATGTCGACGCCCGCCGCGGCAAGGGCGCGGCCATCACCGCCGGGTTCGAATCGCTTCGCACGGATATCCTCGCGTTCGCCGACGCCGACGGGAGCACGCCGGCCGCGTCGATGGCCGATGTCGTCGCCGCCGTCCGCGACGGTGCCGACCTCGCGGTAGGGTCGCGCCGCCACCCGAACGCGACCGTCGCCTCCCATCAGACGGTCGCGCGGCGCTACCTCGGCGACGGCTTCGCGTGGCTGGCCCGCCACCTGACCGAGGTCCCGTTGTACGACTACCAGTGCGGCGCGAAGGCCGTCACCGCCGCGGCGTGGAACGACGTTCGGACCCACCTGTACGAGCCGGGGTTCGCGTGGGACATCGAACTCATCGCCGTCTCGGGGGCGTTCGGCCACCGCGTGGCCGAGGTGCCGGTCGTCTGGGAGGACCAGCCGAACTCGACGGTCTCGCCGGTCGACACGACGGTCAAGATGGCCCGCGGGTTGCTCCGGTCGCGCCACCGCGCCCGGACGATTCGCGAGGACCGCCTCCACGAACTCATCGACGCGCGGAGCGACGAACGGACCCTCGTCGAGCAGTTCTCGACGGAGGTCGCGGATGACTGATCGGCTCTCGGCGCTCGTCTCCGGCACTCGCTTCGGCAAATTCGCCTCCGTGGGTGCGGTCGGCGCGGTGTTCGACCTCTCTCTGAGCAGTCTCCTCATCGTCTTTTTCGGCGTCGCCAACGAACTCGCGAAGCTCGCCGGCGCGGAGTTGGCAATCGTCGTCATGTTCGTCATCAACGACCGCTGGACGTTCGCGGGCGCGGGCTCGGACCTGCTCACCGCGAAGATCCGGCGCTTCGTGAAGTCGAACCTCGTGCGGAGCGGCGGCCTCCTCGTGCAGGTGCTCGTCGTCCGGGCGCTCGGGGAGGTGTCGCTGTCGATTCCGGTCGCCGGTATCGACCTCTGGGAACTCATCCCGCTCCCCCTCGCTATCGGCGCGTCAATGCTCCTGAACTACGTCGCAGAAAGCCTGTTCACGTGGCGCATCGCGACCCGTTCGAGTCAGCGCGACTCACGGTGAAAATTGACACACGGCTCCCGAAACAGAAGTCTTAACAATAGCAGACTCGTTTGTTGATTCAGCGGGATGGGATAGCCAGGAGATTCCGCCGGGCTCATAACCCGGAGATCGGTAGTTCAAATCTACCTCCCGCTATGGTTTTGCCGACCTCAACTCCTGAGCTCCGAGTCTCGGCTCGGCGCGACCCACGGGGTCGGCCTCATAGCTCAGTAGATTTGAACCAGAGAATCGAGCGAAGCGAGAGTCGCATCGTTCAAATCCCCCTTCCTTTCTCACAACAAGAGCGACTGCCCACCAGTTGACCGCTTTCGAAGGAGATTTTCGACCCCGACCCAACGAGAGCACAATGAGCGACCTCGAACGAATCTGCGCGGTGGGCGACGTGCCCGACGACACGACCTTTCTCTTTCGGGTCCGCGCGGCCGACGACGCCGACGCCGAGGAGCTCGAGGCCATCCTCGTGCGCACCGACGACGGCATCCAAGGGTGGTTGAACTACTGCATGCACCTGACGCACATCAAACTCGACAAGGGCTCCGGCGCGCCGATGCGCAACGACGAGGTCATCTGCCAGAACCACGGCGCGTACTTCGAGGCCGACACGGGCTACTGCAACTACGGCCCCTGCGAGGGCGCGGTGCTCGACGACCTCGACATCACGGTCGACGGCGACCACGTCTTCCTCTCGGACGACGAGTTCGACTACGTCGGACAGGGCGAAATCGAGACCGACCCGGCCGACCGGAGTTCGAGTTCGAACGTCGAGTTCTGAGGGCGAGCGCGGCGGGCGCGACAGCATTTCTCAGTTCTCAGTTCTCGTCGCCGCCGACGCTGTCGGCGTCGCCACCGTTGTCGGCGTCATCGCTGCCCCCGTCGCCGCCGTAGTGGCGTCGCTCCACGTAGTCGTCGTAGAGCCGCGAGAGCAGTTTCGTCACCGGGCCGTCACCGACTTCGATGCCGTCGACCGTCTCTACGGGTCGGAGTTCCCACGTCGAGTTCGTGAGGAACGCCTCGTTCGCGTCGCGCACGTCGTCCGGCGTGAAGCGCCGTTCCCGAATCGGGATGCCCTCCTGCCGGGCGAGGTCGAGGACGACGCGCCGGGTGATGCCGGGAAGGACCGGCCCGTCGAGACTCGGCGTGCAGAGCGCGTTATCGTCGACGAAAAAGAGGTTGCTCGTCGCGCCCTCGGTGACGTAGCCGTCGGCGTCGAGCATGAGCGCCTCGTCCGCGCCGGTGACGCGGAGTTCGACGCGGGCGAGGATGCCGTTGAGGTAGTTGTGCGTCTTCGCCCGCGCGGGGAGCGACCGGTCGGGGATGCGCCGGGTCTTGACCGTCTGGACCGTCGCGGGGCCGTCCCACACTGGGTCGGAGCCGCGGCCGCCGCGGGAGAGCGGTTCCACGATGACGACCACGCGGGGGTCGACCGCCTCGGCCGGCGTGAGGCGGCCACCCTGACTACCGCGGGTGACCGAGAGCCTGACGTACGCCTCGTCGAGGTCGTTCGCCGCCAGCGTCTCGTCGATTCGCGCGCGAAGGTCGTCGTCGGACAGGCCGTGGTCCATCCCGAGCGCGTCGCACGTCTCGGCCAGTCGGTCGGCGTGGGCGTCCCAGTGGAACACCTCGCCGCCGTAGGCGCGGAGCGTCTCGAAGGCCGCGTCACCGTAGAGGAAGCCGCGGTCCGTGACCGGAACCGACGCCGACTCGGCGGGGACGAGGTCGCCGTCGACGTGGTAGCGAAGCGACCGCCCACCGGTGTCGGCGTCGGCGTCGCCATCGCCGTCTCCAACTCCGTCGTCGCTCATCGCTCTCCCTCCCACGCCGCTGCCGCCGGGCCGTCGCCCACGGCGAGCGCGACGAAGTTGCGGACGATGTCTTTCCCCGAATCGGTGAGGATGCTCTCGGGGTGGAACTGCACGCCGACGTGGGGCTTCTCGCGGTGACGAACGCCCATCACGACCGCGGGTTCGTCGCCCTCGGTTCCCGTGTCGCCGTCCGAATTCTCGGCTTCGGACCCTTCTGCGACCGTGTAGGCGGTCACCGCCAACTCGGGTGGGACGTCCTCGTGTTCGACCGCGAGCGAGTGGTAGCGGCCGACCTCGATTCGGTCGGGGAGCCCCGAAAAGACCCCTGCGCCGTCGTGTTCGACGAGCGAGGGCTTCCCGTGGACGACGTGGGGCGCGTGGCCGACGCGACTCCCGAGGGCGGCACACAGCGACTGGTGGCCGAGACAGACGCCGAGCGTCGGGTAGTCGAGGTCGCGGAAGACCGACACCGAGACGCCGGCCTCCGCGGGGGTGCCGGGTCCGGGCGAGACGACGATGCCGTCCGGGTCGATGTCGCGCACGTCGTCGGTCGAGAGCGCGTCGTTGCGATAGACGAGCACGTCGTCTGAGCCGTCCGAACTGCTCCCATCCGCGCTCTCGTCACCACCCCGCGCCTCGGAGACCGCCTCGCCGACGTACTGCACGAGGTTGTAGGCGAACGAGTCGTAGTTGTCGACGACGAGGATGCGCGTCATCGCTCCGTCCCCACGGTCATGTTCGCGCGCTCGCCCAGCGCCTCGTCGATGGCGGTGATGAGCGCCCGCGCCTTCGCCAGCGTCTCGTCGTACTCGCGTTGGGGGTCCGAATCGTGGACGATGCCCGCACCCACGCGGAGGTGGTACTCGTCTCCGAAGCGGACGAGCGTCCGGATGACGATGTTCAGTACCGCGCGGTCGTCGAAGCCGACGGCGAACATGCTCCCGGTGTAGGGGCCGCGACGGGTGGCTTCGAGTTCGTCGATAATCTCCATCGTCCGGGGCTTCGGCGCGCCCGTGATGGTCCCGCCGGGGAACACCGCGGCGACGGCGTCGGCGAGGCTGGTTCCCTCGCGCCGGGTCCCCTCGACTAGGGAGACGAGATGCATCACCTCCGAGTAGCGGTCCACCCGGCGGTACTCCGTCACCTCGACCGACCCGTACTCCGAGACCTTTCCGAGGTCGTTGCGTTCGAGGTCGACGAGCATCGCGTGTTCGGCGCGCTCTTTCTCATCGGTCGTCAGGTCGGCCTCCAGCGCCTCGTCTTCCTCGGTCGTCGCCCCCCGCGGGCGGGTGCCGGCGATGGGTTCGGTGACGAGGCGGTCGCCCTCGACGCGCAAGAGGAGCTCGGGACTGGCGCTCACGAGGTCGACGCCGGGGAGTTCGAGCAGCCCCGAGTACGGCGCGGGGTTGACCTCTCGGAGCGCCGCGTAGGCGTCCACCGGGTGGACCGCGGCGGGCGCGACGAGTCGCTGGGAGAGGTTCGCCTGAAACGTGTCGCCGTCGCGGACGTACCGCTTCGCGGCGCGAACGCGGTCGGCGAACGCCTCGCGACCGCAGGCGCTCTCGAACGTCGCCTCGTCGGATTCGACGGGCGCGGAGACGGGTTCCGGTTCACCTTCGACCGCTTCGGTGGCGAAGTCGGTCGCCCGCGTTCGCGCCTCGTCGTAGACGGCGTCGAGGTCCTCGTCGGCCTCGACGACCGGACAGCAGGTGACGCGAAGCGTCGTCTCGCCGTCGTCGGGCCGGGGTTCCGCCCACGACGCCACGAGGTCGTACAGGCCGAGTTGCAGGTGCGGGAGTCCCCGGTCGTCGGTCGTCTGCTCGGGGAGCGATTCGAGTTCGCGGGCCGCGTCGTACGAGAGCCAGCCGAACAGGCCGCAGGGATACGGCGCGTCGCAGTCGCCGCGGACGAGCGTCTCCGAATCGACGAACGATTCGAGCGCGGCGAGGCTCGGTGCGGTGTCGACGCCGGGGTCTCCCCAGTCGTCGTCGGTCGGGGCGTCAGCGGTCAGGCGCTCCGCGGGGTCGACGCCGAAGGCTCCCCAGCCGGGTTGCCCGCCGGTCGTCTCGTAGAAGAAGCCGCCGGCATCCCGGCGGGCGCGTCGATAGGCGTCGAAGGGGTCCGAGACGGCGACGCGGACCTCGACGGGGACGCGCGCGCCGGGTGACGCGACCGCGGCGGTCGCGCGAAAGTCGTCGCGGTCGGTGACGACGGTCGGTGCGGTCATTACCCACACCAGTCCGTCCGCCGGGTAAACGGTTTCGCGACGTATCGACGAGCTGTCGAAAGCGGTCGTCAGTCGGGAGAACAGCCGCGTCGGTCGCTTCCGGGCGCGCGTCGGTTACGCGTCGCCGGCGCGGTCTATCCAGCGCTGGACGCGCTTCGGCGACACGTCGATTTCGTCGCCGACCTCGTCGGCGTCGGCCGCCGCGAGGTCCGCGATGGTCTCGATGCCGATTCCCGAGAGGCGTTCGGCGTACGCCGGGCCGATGCCGCGAATCCTGTCGACGGTGGGCGCGTCGGCGTTGTCGGCCGTCTCGTCGTCGGACTCTTCGTCTTCGACCTCCGCGCCGTCGGATTCCTCGTCCTCGTCTTCGAGTTCCGGTTCGCCCTCGACCTCAGGTTCGCCGTCGACTTCGACTTCGACTTCGACCTCGGACTCGGACTCAGGCTCCGGTTCGACTGCTTCGTCCTCCGGTTCGGCTTCCTCGATGGCGTCGGCCGCCACCTCGGCGTCGTCGCGGGTGTCCTCGTCGTCCGCGTGGGACTCCGCGTCGGCCTCTTCGCCCGCCGTCTCGTCCGCCGATTCTGTCTCTTCGACCGGTTCCTTCACCGCGGCCTCGGTCTCGACGTTCGCTTCCTCGCGTTCGGTTCTGGTGTCGCGTTCGACCGTAACGGTCGCCGTGTCGTCACGTCCCTCCTTCGAGGAAGACGACGAGTCGCCACCAACGAGGGATTTCCAGAGCGACGAAATAGTGTCAAGCAAGCCCATGTTACCTTCTCCTATGCAATCCGTTATTTAAAAACCAGCGGCCTCAGTCGCTCTCGAGGTGGCTCCGGAGCGCGGCGTTCATCGCGTCGACCGGCGCGTCGCGCCCGGTCCACCGCTCGAAGGCCTCGACGCCCTGCAGGAGGAGCATCCACGCGCCGTCGATGGTGACCGCGCCGGCCGCGGCCGCCTCGCGGAGGAGTCGCGTTTCAAGCGGCGTGTAGACCGCGTCGAGCACGGCGAGGTCGCCGTGGAGGTACTCCGCGGAGACGGGCGTCTCGTCGGGCGACTCCATCCCGACGCTGGTCGCGTTGACGAGGGCGTCCGCCTCCCGAATCCGGTCGAGCGTGTCCAGTCCGCCGCCGGTCGCACCGGGGACGGCCGCGGCGAGTTCGACCGCGGTTTCGGCGGTCCGGTTGGCGACGTGGACCGACGCGCCGGCGTCGGCGAGGGCGAACGCGGCGGCCCGCCCCGCGCCGCCGGCACCGACGACTACGGCCGAGTTCCCGGCGAGGCCCACGCCGTGACGCTCGAAGAGACCGCGTGACGCCCGCCGCGTCGGTGTTGTACCCCTTCGGCGTCTCCCCGCCGAAATCGACCTGTGTTGACCGCGCCGATTCGCTCGGCAAGCGGGTCGGGGTCGACCAGTTCGAGCACGTCCTGTTTGAACGGGATGGTGACGTTCAGCCCCGAGACGCCGAGGGCGTCCGCGCCCTCGACGGCCGCCGCGATATCGTCGCGGGCGGGTTCGAACGTGACGTACCGAGCGTCGAGGCCGGTTTCCTCGTAGGCCGCCTCGTGCATCGGCGGCGACAGCGAGTGGCCGACTGGGTTGCCGACGAGACCGTAGACTTGCATGGGCGGGAGGTGTCTTGCCGAAGATATAACTCGCCCGCCCGCGTCGGATTCCGCCGGGACCCGACGGCCCCCACAGCGCGGATTTCCACCCGTTCGCTCTCCCGTGATAGATTGTCGCGGATCCATGGTATACCGGCGCGCTTTTAGTCTCCCGTTGGTCTATTCCTGCGTATGTCGGCACTCGCAACCCTGATTTCCTTCGATACCGCGCTCCTCGTGGCGGGTATCGTCGCGCTCTACCTCGGGGCCGAGGCGCTCGTCGAGGGCGCGTCTCGACTCGCCATCGGCCTCGGTCTCCGGGCGGCCATCGTCGGTGTGACCATCGTCGCGTTCGCGACGACCACCCCCGAACTCTTCGTCGCAGTCCTGAGCGGCCTGGGCTACAGCTCCGACCTCGGACTCGGCGCTATCGTCGGCTCGAACATCGCCAACATTGGTCTCGTCCTCGGAATCTCGGCGCTCATCGAGCCGATGGGCGTCTCGACCGCGACGCTCCGCCGGCACGTCCCGTTCATGATTGCCGCGGCGGTCGTGCTCGTCGCGCTTGGGATGGACGGGAACCTCAGCGCCGTCGACGGCGGCGTCCTCCTGCTCATCCTCGTCGCGTTCACGGGCTACCTGCTCTACCGGGCTCGGTCGGCGACGGCAGACGCCATCGGCGCGGACGAAATCGACATCGAGGACGAAGACGAGGTCTCCGCGCAGTTCAAGGACGTGGTCTATCTCGCTCTCGGCCTGCTTCTCCTGTTCGTCGGCTCGAACTGGCTCATTCAGGGCGGACAGGGACTGCTCGAGTCCTTCGGGTTCGGTCCGCGGTTCATCGGGCTGACCGTCCTCGCGTTCGGCACGTCGCTGCCGGAACTCGCGGCGTCCGTCATCAGCGCGGTTCGCGGCGAGTCGGAGCTCAGCATCGGCAACGTCGTCGGTTCCAACATCTACAACGTCGTCGCCGTCCTCGGCATCCTCGCCATCATGGTTCCCGTGAACGTCCCCCCGAGCACCATCTCGCTGGACTTCCCGGCGCTCCTCGTGTTCACCTTCGGGGTCATCGCGCTGATGCTCCGCAACCGCGACGTGTCCCGCCTCGACGGCGGCATCCTCGTCGTCGGCTACCTCGTGTTCTTCTGGCTCATCCTTCCCTGACGTCCCAAACGGGCGATTTCGACCGTCTCTCGCGCCCGTCTCGGGCCGATTTTGAAACACAAGAGCTACCCGCTTCGGCTTCGGTCTTGTAGCCGTGATGGGACAACGACGACTCAGCCATCCCCTGACCGCGGTGTTCGGAGCCGCACTTCTGACGGTCCCGTGGCTGGGCCTCCACACGGTGTTCGGCGTTGACCTCGCGACCGGCGTCACCGTCGCCCTCAGCGGTATCGCCGTTCTCGGGGCCTCGTTCCTCCTCGCGTGGGGCGCGGAGACCGCCGAGGCCGACGTGCCGCGGGCGTTCGCTCTCGCCATCCTCGCGGTGCTCGCGGTCGCCCCCGAATACGCCGTTGACGCCCTCTACGCGTGGGAAGCCGGCATCAACCCCGGCACCCCCGAATCGGCCGAGGCCGCGAGCCTCGCCGTCGCCAACATGACCGGCGCGAACCGCATCCTCATCGGTATCGGCTGGTCCGCAATCGCGCTCTTCACCGTCTATCGCGCCCGTGACACCGGCGACGAGGCGGTCGAGTCTCGTCCCGGCTTCCTCGCGGACGTGGTCCGACTCGACCACGGCATCGCGACGGAGATTCTGTTTCTCTTCGCCGCGACCGTGTTCGCCTTCTTCGTCCCGCTCGGGGCGGGAATCGGCGCGGTCGACATGTTCGTCCTCGTCGGACTCTACGTCGCGTACATCTTCGTGGCGATGAACTCGCCGCACGAGGACGAAGAGCAAATCGGCGTGCCCGCGTACCTCCAGTCGTACCGGAAACCCAAGCGCATCGCCACGACCCTCTCGCTGTTCGTCTTCTCGGGCATCGTCATCCTCGTCGCCGTCGAGCCGTTCGCTCACGGCCTCGAAGCCCTCGGGAAGTCGGTCGGCATCCCGTCGTTCCTGATGATTCAGTGGGTCGCGCCGCTGGCGAGCGAGAGCCCCGAACTCATCGTCGTGGCCTACCTCGTCAACAAGGCGCGGTCGACCGCCGGCTTCAACGCGCTCATCTCCTCGAAGCTCAACCAGTGGACGCTCCTCATCGGGACGCTCGTGCTCGTCTACAGCCTCTCGCTCGGCTACTACGGGCCGCTTCCGCTCGACACCCACCAGATGGGCGAACTCTGGCTGACGGCCGCCCAGAGCTACTTCGCCATCGCCATCCTCATCACGTTCTCCATCAGCCTCCGCGAGGCGGTCGCCCTGCTCGGACTCTTCTTGGCACAGTTCGTCTACTCCGTCACCGGACTGGCGCTCACGCTCCCGATTCCGGGACTCGGCGCGGTCACCTTCGACGGCGCAACCTCGCTCATCGGCTTCTCCGTCGTCTATCTGGTCGTCGGAACAACGCTTTTCGTCCGGCGGCGCGAGCAACTCGCCGCGGTGGCAAAGCTCTCCGTTCGACGCGTTCGCGGCGACTACGGCGCGAACGAGATTCCGGCCGCGGTCGAAGACTGACCGGTTCCCCTCGCCGCTTCCGACGCCCTTTTCGCCGACCTCGGCGACCCTCGTATCGTGATTGGAATCGTCGTCAGCCGCGCCGACAGCGCATCGGTTCACATCGGCGAGCACCTGCTCGAACTCGCCGACTGGGACGAACGGACCGACGGGGACCGACCCGACGCCGACGGCGGCGGCACCGTCTTCTCCCGGGACGGCTTCGAACTCCGGGAGTTCGACGACCTACATATCGACCTCGACGACCCCGCCGAGGCGTTCGACGCCGACCTCGACCTCGTCGTCGTCGTCTCCCGGCACGCCGGCGAGACCGGCGCGCTCCTGACCGCGCACTTCACCGGGAACTTCGGCCCCGCCGACTACGGCGGCGAGCCGGGGCGGTTCGCCCGCGCGTGCCCCAACGCCCAGCGCGCCGTCATCGAGGCGCTCCGCGAGCGCGCGCCCGACGACTACGAGGTCGGCATCGAGGCGACCCACCACGGCCCGACCGAGCCGACGGTCCCCTCGATGTTCGTCGAGCTCGGGAGCGACGAAGAGCAGTGGGGAGACCCCGAGGGAGCCCGCGCCGTCGCGGCGGCCGTTCTCGACATCGAAGGCGTCGCGCCCGACGCGGACCGCCAACTCGTCGGCTTCGGCGGCGGCCACTACGCCCCGCGGTTCGAGCGCGTCCTCAACGAGACCGACTGGCGCGTCGGCCACATCGCCGCCGACTGGCAGCTCAAGGCGATGGGCGCGCCCGAGAACAACCGCGACGTGCTCCGCCGGGCGTTCGAGGCCTCCGCGGCCGACCTCGCGCTGGTCGACGGCGACCGCGACGACCTCGCGGCCGCCCTCGAAGCCGAGGGGTTCCGGGTCGTCTCCGAGACGTGGGTCCGCGAGACCGCGGGCGTCCCCCTCGACCGCGTCGCCGCCCTCGAAGCCGACGTCACGACCGTCGAGGAGGGGCTCCGCTTCGGCGCGCGCGTCGACGCCGGCGACTACGAGGTCGTCTCGCTGCCCGACGGCCTGCTCGGCGAGGCGCAAGGCATCGACCTCGACGCCGCGCTCTCCGCCGTCCGCGAGACCACCGTCGCCTTCCACACGACCGAGGGCGGCACGCGAGCGGTGGGCCGCGCCGCGGTCGCGGGCGACGGCTACGACGAACTCGCGTCGCGGCTCTGCGACGTGCTGCGCGAGAAACACGACAGCGTCGTCCGCGACGACGGGGCGGTCACGGCGACCACGCGCGCCTTCGACCCCGCCGCCGCACGCGAGTTCGGCGTCCCCGAGGGGCCGGCGTTCGGCAAGCTCTCGGCCGGGCAGTCCGTCGAGGTCGACGGCGAGACCGTCGCGCCCGAGGACGTGTCGAAAGAGCGACTCGTCGAGTTCTCGGTGTAGTCGCCATCGGGAGGCGGCCGACCGTTTCGGCCGGAGAGACGGTCTGTGCCGCGGGCTCACATGTCACGTTTCGGCACGAATCGACGGCGCGTCGGACAGATGTCTGACGCAAGGGGGAAAGATAATTAGTCGTCCTCCGTAAACCGTCTCCATAAATATGGACTCTATCGTCGGCGACGCAATTGACGAGGCCGAGGCCGAGGACATGGGGGATGAGTCGGCTCAGGTCGACGGCGCGGCCAACATCAACCGGTCCGGGACGATGACTGACGACGAACTGAAAGCGGTTCTCAAAGACCTCCAGACCAACATCACGGTGGTCGGGTGCGGCGGTGCCGGCGGTAACACCGTCAACCGGATGCACGAGGAGGGAATCAAGGGGGCGAAGCTCGTCGCCGCCAACACCGACGTGCAGCACCTCGTGGAAATCGGGGCCGATACGAAGATTCTCATGGGCGAGCAGAAGACCCAAGGCCGCGGCGCGGGCTCGCTCCCGCAGGTCGGTGAGGAGGCCGCCCTCGAATCCCAAGAGGAGATTTACGACGCCATCGAGGGCTCCGACATGGTGTTCGTCACCGCCGGACTCGGCGGCGGCACCGGCACCGGTTCGGCTCCCGTCGTCGCCAAGGCGGCCCGCGAGTCGGGCGCGCTCACCATCGCCATCGTCACGACGCCCTTTACGGCCGAAGGCGAGGTACGACGGACGAACGCCGAGGCCGGTCTCGAACGGCTCCGCGACGTGTCGGACACGGTCATCGTCGTCCCGAACGACCGCCTGCTCGACGCCGTGGGCAAACTCCCCGTCCGGCAGGCGTTCAAGGTCTCCGACGAGGTGCTGATGCGCTCGGTCAAGGGCATCACCGAACTCATCACTAAGCCCGGTCTCGTCAACCTCGACTTCGCCGACGTGAAGACCGTCATGGAGCGCGGCGGCGTCGCCATGATCGGTCTCGGCGAGTCCGACTCCGAGTCCAAGGCTCAGGAGTCCGTCAAGTCCGCCCTCCGCTCGCCGCTTCTTGACGTGGACATCTCCGGCGCGAACTCCGCGCTCGTCAACGTCACCGGCGGTTCGGACATGAGCATCGAGGAGGCCGAGGGCGTCGTCGAGGAGATTTACGACCGCATCGACCCCGACGCGCGCATCATCTGGGGGACCTCCGTCGACGACGAACTCGAAGGCATGATGCGGACGATGATCGTCGTCACCGGCGTCGAGTCGCCCCAAATCTACGGCCGCAACGGCGAGGCACAGGCGCACGCCGAAGAGCGTCTCGAAGACATCGACTACGTCGAGTAGTCGAGCCGTCCCGCACGCACCGCGCTCGCGGTCTCGACGCGCTCCCTTTTCGCTCCGCTCAGGTTCCGCATAGCGGCGTCACGCCGTCGAATCCGGCGTTTTCGCCCGCGTTCGACTCCGAATCCCACCCGCCGGTGCATCAATAGATAGAAAAAGCCCGACACCGTAGGCCCCAGCAACATGGACGTCAAGTACGATCTGAACAGCTACGTTCGCGTGTTGAAACTCGCGAGCACCCCGTCCTGGCAGGAGTTCTCCCAAATCTCCAAGATCGCCGGCGCGGGTATCTTCCTCGTCGGACTGCTCGGCTTCATCATCTTCGCGGTCATGAGCTTCCTCCCCGGAGGGGTCTGAGATGCCCATCTTCGCCGTGAAGACCACTGCTCGCCAGGAGCAGACGGTTGCGGACATGATCGCGACGAAGGAGTTCGAACAGATTCACGCCGTCCTCGCGCCCGACTCGCTCACGAGCTACGTGATGGTCGAGGCCGACGACGACGGCATCGTCACGCGTGTCCTCGAAGAGATTCCCCACGCTCGCGGCCTCGTCGAGAGCGGCGGCGCGGTCGGCACCTCCAGCATGGCCGAAGTCGAGCACTTCCTCTCGCCGACGCCGGACGTGGAGGGTATCGCGGAGGGCGACATCGTCGAGCTCATCGCCGGCCCGTTCAAAGGCGAGAAGGCGCGCGTCCAGCGCATCGACGAGACGAAAGACCAGGTCACCGTCGAACTGTACGAGGCGACGGTTCCGATTCCGGTCACCGTCCGCGGCGACCAGATTCGCGTCCTCGACTCCGAAGAGCGGTAAGCGTCCGCCCCGACGAAGGGTTCTTCTCTCTCAGTTTTCGGCTCGACGCAGCGCGTGACGAGCGGTGTAGCGACGCGTCCCCGGCGACTCCCATGTCCCCTGACAGTCCCCGACGAGCACCGTCTCGGGCGAGCAGCGTCGCGTCCCACCGCGACCGCGACCCGCCGGTCTCGCGTGGTCTTACAGCGCGCCCCGCTCGCGGAGCGTCTCGACGACGCTGTTGAGGTCCGCGTCCGCCTCGACGGCGTCTTTCACGTCCTCGCGGATGCGGACGGCCGAGGAATCGGCGTCGTACGCGCGGACGAACTCGGCGCGGGTGTGCTCGTCGAAGGCGTGGCGAATCGCGAAGTAGCCCTCGGGAACGACCGTCCCACACACCTTGCACTCGTGGCGCTCGTGGTCCACCGTCTGGTGGATGACCGCGCTTTCCACGTCTTCGAACCGACCGTCACACCCTTCGATGCCGCACTTCCACCGGGACATGTTCCCCCTGACGGCCGTGAGCCACAAAACCGTTTCTTCGACCGGCCGCCGTTCGACAAATAGCAACCACTAACTGGTGGCTGACCCGACCGTATCGTGTGAGCGCGACCACGACGACGCGGGTCGATATGCACGTGAAGATCCTCGACGAGCGGGTGGTCTCGCGCGCGAAAGCCCGCGGCATCGACGTGCTCGTCTACGCGCCGCACTTCGTCCGCCTGCCCGACGCTCGCGCCCGCGCGGAGCGATTCTCCGACGACGACCTGCTCGTCGTCCCCGCCCGCGAGGTGTTCGCGGGGTCGTGGCGCGACCGCAAACACGTCCTCGCGGTCGGGCTCTCGGACCCCGTTCCCGACTTCATCACTCTCGACGGAGCCTTCGCGGAGTTCGACCGGCAGGGCGCGGCGACGCTCGTCCCCCACCCGACGTTCCTGACGGTGAGTCTCACCGCCGAGGACGTGGCCGCCCGCCGCGACGACATCGACGCCGTCGAGACGTACAACACGAAGGCCCTGCCGCGGGACAACCGCCGCGGGCGCGACATCGCCCGCGAGACGGGGCTGCCCGGCTTCGCGTCGTCGTACGCGCACCTCCGTGGCACCGTCGGTGAGGCGTGGACCGAGTTCGACCGCGACATCGACTCCGAGGCCGACCTCGTCGCCGCGCTCCGCGAGGGGGCCGAACGTCGGGTCGTCCGCCGCACCGGCGTCTCCCACGGGTTCCGCGGCGCGGCCGAGTTCGCCCACCTCGGCTACGAGAACTCGTGGGGGAAAATCGACCGACTCCTGCTCTCGGGGATGGAGCCGACACACCCGGATCACATCGCCTACGACGGCCGGTTCGACGACGTGAGCGTCTACTGATTCGCAACATATCTTCGAGCGCGCCCGACCGCGCCAGCGTTGCGGCCGCCCCGCCCTCAGACCACCGCGGTGAACGACGCCGCGGCGTCCGCGAGGGACACGTCGAGCGAAAAGAGGAAGTAGTGGACGCCCGCGAGAACGCCGAGTTCGGCGACCGTGACGACGACGGTCACCGCGTCGGCGTGTTTCGAACTGGTCGCCACGCCGGTCGGCAGGTCGTACTCCTGCGGCGACAGCGGGTAGAACAGCGCGATGCCGCGCTTCGAGCCGACCATGTCGAGGACGTAGTGGGTGGCGACGCCAATCCAGACGAACTGGAGGTTGTCGAAGACGAGCGGGAACGCGAGGAATATCACCAGCACCGGGAGGTTGTGGAGCGTCTTGCGGTGCTTGCCGAAGGCGGTGTCCACGTCGGGAAACAGCGCGCCGAGGACGACCGGAAGCGACAGTTGACCGATTTTCTGAGCGAGGAGGAACGCCGAATCCATCGTCGGTTCGAACGACTGCGGGTCCACGGTGAGGATGACGCCGAGCCCGAGCGCCAACAGGATGGCGTTGAGCACGTGTCCCTTCTTGTTCATGGATGCAGACTGATCCGGCGGGATACAAATCTTTCCCACGGAACCGACCGACGGCGGCCGTGCGGCCGGCTCAGCCGGTCGTGACGGACTCGGATTCGATTTCCTCGCGGAGGAGCGCCAGCGCCCCGCGCGCAATCCGTTCTTTCACCTGCGTCCGCGACCCGTCGTACTCGAAGCGCTCGACGCGGGCGTAGGAGTCGCCGGACCCCCACGGCGCGGCGAAGGCGACGCCGACGAAGACGGTGCCGACCGGCTTGCCGGGGAGGCCGCCCTCCGGCCCGGCGATGCCCGTCGTCGCCAGCCCCCACGTCGCGTCGGCCACGTCGCGGACGCCGGCGGCCATCTCACGGGCGACGGCCTCGGAGACGGCCCCGTGTTCGTCCAGCGACTCCCGCGAGACCGCCAGTTCGTGGCGCTTGGCGTCGTAGGAGTAGGTGACGAGCGAGCGGTCGAAGTAGTCGCTGGAGCCGGGCACGTCGGTCAGGAGCGACCCGATGAGGCCGCCGGTACAGGACTCCGCGACGGCGACGGTGTGGCCCGCCTCGCGGAGGGCGTCGCCGGCGCGGACCTCCTCGGGCGGGTCGGATGCGAACTCGCGCATACGACCGACCACGGGCGGTCGGGACAAAAGCGGACGGGGAGGCCATCTGCGGGAGTAGTGCCGCGGTCGGGACCGACGCGACCGGGCAAAAGTCCACCGGCGGTTCCGAGACCGAGAAGTACACAAAGCCCCGCGGTGTCGGGTCCGACATGGACATCGACGTTGAGCCGACGGAGCGACCCGACGCCGACGAAGACGACGACGCCGGCGACGACGGGCCGGCCGAAATCGAGGTGGAAGTCACCGACCCAGACGAGGTCACCTCGACCGACACCGAGGGCCTCCCCGATGGCATCGACGCGCCCGACTACGTCCTCTACGGCGGCAAGGGCGGCGTCGGAAAGACAACGATGGCCGCGGCGACGGCGCTCGCCAGCGCGGCCGACGGCACCGCGACGCTCGTCGTCTCTACGGACCCCGCGCACTCTCTTTCCGACACGCTCGGCGTGCCGGTCCCGAACAAGCCAAGTCGCATCCGCGAGGAGATTCCCCTCTACGCGGCCGAAATCGACCCCGACGCGGTCATGGAAGGACCGTTCGCCGGCGGCGACGGCGCGGACGAGGGTTTCGACGACGAGACCGACTTCGAGACTGGCGAGTACGACGACGACAACCCCTTCGCCGGCGGCGGCTCGGGTGACGCTGACTCCCCGTTCGGCGGGATGGGCGGCGGCATGGGCGGTCTCGAAGACCTCCTCGGCGGCGACGGGCCGATGGGGATGGGCGGACCGATGCCCGGCGCGGACGAGGCCGCGGCGATGCAGCAGCTTCTCGAATACATGGACGACCCGCGGTTCGACCGCGTCGTCGTCGACACCGCGCCCACGGGCCACACGCTCCGATTGCTCGAACTCCCCGAACTGATGGACTCCATGCTCGGCCGCATCGCCCGCATGCGCCAGCGCTTTTCCGGCATGATGGACAACCTCAAGGGGATGTTCGGCGGCGCCCCCGACGACCCGCAGGCCGGGATGGCGGACCTCGACGACCTCCGCGAGCGCATCGAGCGCCTGCGCGCGGTCCTCCGGGACCCGACGCGGACCGATTTCCGCGTCGTCATGATTCCCGAGGAGATGAGCGTCGTGGAGTCCAAGCGACTCGTCTCGCGGCTCGACGAGTTCGATATCCCCGTCCAGACGCTCGTCGTCAACCGCGTCATGGAGTCCGTCGAGGACGTGGCAAACGTGGACCCCGAGTGGATAGAGTCGCCGGACTTGGAGAACTGCGGCTTCTGTCAGCGTCGGTGGCAGGTCCAGCAGGACGCGCTGCGCTCGGCGACGAATCTCTTCCGCGGCCGCGACGTGAAACGGGTGCCGCTGCTCGCGGAACAGGTACAGGGCGAAGACGCCCTTCGGGTCGTCGCGACCTGTCTCGACTGACGCCGAGCGGGGTCAACAGGTCGTCAGCGCGGGCCGTCGGCGCAGGCCGACCGCGACGGGTCGGCGTCAGGGCAGTTTGCGAGCGAAGCCGTAGAGCGCGTCGCGCCACGCGTCGGGGAGGAAGCGCGCGAGGACGCCGACGCGGGCGACCGTGCCGGGCTGGTAGCGCGCCCGCGGCTTGGTCGAACTCGCGGCATTGACGATATCCTCCGCGACCCGTTCGGGTGGAATCGCGCCGGGGCCGCTACCGCCGAGCGCCTGCGAGTCGTCGAACAGTTTGTAGAGTTTCTCGTACGCGCCCGAGCGGTCGAGGCCGTCGGCCTCGTCGCCGTTTCCGTTGACCTCGGCTTCGACGCGATTCGAGAACTGCGTCTCGACCGGGCCGGGTTCGATGAGGACGGCGTCGATGCCGTACTCCTCGACTTCGGTTCGGAGCGCGTCGGTCATCGCTTCGAGGGCGAACTTCGAGCCGGCGTAGACGCCGGTGCCGGGGAAGGCGACGCGGCCGACGACGCTGGAGACGTTGACGATGGTGCCGTCGCCCTGCGAGCGCATGTGGGGCAACACGGCGCGGACGAGTCGGTGCGGGCCGTAGACGTTCACGTCGAACTGGTCGTGGACTTTCTCGGTCGGCACGTCCTCGACGGGGCCCATCTGGCCGTAGCCGGCGTTGTTGACGAGGCAGTCGATGCGGCCCTGCTCGTCGACGATGCGGTCGACGACGCGGTCGACGTCCCCCTGGTCGGTCACGTCGAGCGTCGCGATGTTCGCGCCGCGTTCCCCCAGCGTCTCGATGTCGGCCGGGTTCCGGGCGGTGGCGTAGACCTCCCACTCCTCGTCGAGGAAGTCGAGCGCCGTCGAGCGCCCGATTCCCGAGGAGCATCCGGTGATGAGGACCGTCTTTTGATGCACGTCGGTAGGTCGAACCGCGCGCTGTTAAGTGTACGCGGTTCGCCACGATTGGGGTTGTCGCCCGCCGCGACACCTCCCGGAATCGTCTCAGTCTTCGTACTGGGCCTTCGCCTCGTCGGCGTACGCGTCGGCCAGCCGGGTCGGCTCGGGGAGCTTGTACGACCCCGACAGCCGGGAGACGAGGTCGACTGTCGTCGCCGCGGAGAGGCGGTGGCCGGGGCTGACGTACAGCGGGTTCACGACGGGCCGCGAGTCGTACTGCCGCGACTGGAAGGCGTAGCCGATGGTCGTCTCCGAGCCGGCGGGGTGGCCGCCGACGGCGTCGACCGAGTCGTCGGCGCGAATCGGCGTTCGCCAGCCCTCCGGCCGACCGTCCACGTCCTCGTCCGGCGTCCCGCAGAGGAGGGACTTGGCGACGCCGATGCTCGGCGCGTCGCAGACGACGCCGAGGTGGGTGGCGAGCCCGGCCTGCCGGAAGTGGATGCGCCCGGAGCCGTCGAAGACGAGCAGGTCGGGGTCGCAGTCGAGTTCGGCGAGCGCGTCGAGGATGGGGCCGCCCTCGCGGAACGAGAGCAGGCCGGGGATGTACGGCAACTCGAGGTCGGAGACGACGTGGGCGCGCTCGACAACCTCGCCGCCGCGGAGGACGACGACGGCGCTCAGCGCGCGGTCGTCCAGAAACGACTGGTCGATACCGGCGACGAGCGGCGGCGAGTCGGCGTCGGCGTCAAGCGCCGTCGCCTCCGCGAGCGTCTGGTGCTCCGTCTCGGGGGACGCGAGCGAGACGGCCGCCGAGTCGAACGGGAGGTCGTCCGCGAAGACGGCCGTCTCGGCGACGCGGCGCTGGAGCGACTCCATCTCGTCGCGCGAGAGGCCGGGGCGGGGCGCGAGGTCGGGACGGGCCGGCCGCATCTCAGAACCGACCGCGGCCGGGGCCGCCGGGGCCGCGCCCGCCGAGCGACATCTGCGAGGGGACGCTCCGGCGACCCTTCACGCGCTGGCCGTAGGCGAGGCCGATGACGAGCCCGATGAGGTGCGCGAAGTGGGCGATGCCGTCGGCGCTCTGGCTGACGAAGAAGAACACCGAGATGCCGGCGAACCCGAGCGTGAACAGCCACAGCGGCACGGGGATGATGAAGTACAGGTAGATACGGAGCCCCGGATTGAGCACCGTCAAGACGCCGAGGACGGCCATGATGGCACCGCTCGCGCCGACGACGGCGCTCAGGCTCCCCGGCGACAGGAGCATCGACGAGCCGACCTGCGCGAGTCCGGCGAGCATCCCGCTGACGAGGAACAGCGCCGCGAACTTCCGCGAGCCGACGTAGCGCTCCACCAGCGGGCCGAAGAAGAACAGCACGATTGAGTTGCCGACGATGTGGTAGAAGCCGCCGTGGGCGAATATCGAGGTGACCCACGTCCAGACGTACTCGGGGTGGATGCTCGTGAGGTAAAAGGCGCTAATCGAGAGGTCGGACAGTCCGAGGAACTGCTCTAAGACGAGCTGTGAGAAGAACGTGAGCCACATCAGCGCGAGGAACAGGTAGGTGACGTTCCCGCGGAAGTAGCCGAACACGCCGCCAGCGCCCGTGAGCGAACTCAAGAGGCCGCCGCCGCGGCCGCCCTCATTGTTCACGGAATCGTCGAAAGAGCTATCGAAGACGCCGGCGGGGTCGTCCCAGTCGGAGAGCCCCGTGCAGTCGTGGTTCTCGGGGAGGCGGTGTTCGGAACAGAACGTCCCGCCACACCGCGAGCAGCGGTACGGCAGACTCTCGTCTTTGCCGCACACGTCGCAGATAGGCATTACCAACGCCTTACGGCGGCGAGATAAAAAGGGGTTCCCTCATAGACGAGGCGTGTTGACGCACCTCTTGATTAGTAGACGAATTCGAACCGCAGACGCCTCAAGCGGCCGGAATAGCCGGTTTTCAAGCCGACTGTTGTCTCTCGTCGGCGCGGGCGACGCTGTCGCTCTCGGCAGTCGTCGCGCGAGAAATGCGAGATTACGCGTCTTCGTCGGACGCTTCGTCGGCGTCTTCGGCCGCCTCGTCGGCGGGCGTGAAGTTCGTGGGAACGACGGTCGGGTGCTGAAGCCCGAGGCGGGGTTGCTTGGCTGCCATACTCGTCCCAACGTAGCCGACACAGGGACTAAAGATTACCCATGCGCATAATTCATCGGTCGGTGCGCCGGCCATAACTGTCGGGTATCTGTGGCGACGACGGCGGTCGGTCTCCTGCTCGGACGGTTCTCGGGGGCCGCGGACGGGCGCGGCGGCTCTCGGTCGAAGGCGGCGTCGAAAAAAGCGCGCGGTTGAAGTCGCTTACGCGAAGTTCTCTTCGTAGAGATCCATCGCGTGTTCGATGGCGTCCTTGGCGGCCTGTTTGTCCTCCCAGCCCAGCGTCTCGACTTCCTTACCGGCTTCGAGGTTCTTGTAGGTCGCGAAGAACTCGTCAATCTCGTCGAGCGTCTGCTGCGGGATGTCGTCGAGGTCCTCGATGTGGTCGTAGCGGGGGTCCTCGACGGGGACGGCGATGACCTTGTCGTCCTGCTCGCCGTCGTCGTCCATCTTCATGAGCGCGACCGGGCGCGCCTCGATGACGCAGCCGGGGAACGTCTGGTCCTCGACGAGGACGAGCACGTCGAAGGGGTCCTCGTCGTCGTAGTACGTCTGCGGGATGAAGCCGTAGTCCGACGGGTAGTGGACGTTGGAGTGGAGCACGCGGTCGAGGACGACGCCGGGGATGTCCTTGTCGTACTCGTACTTGTTGCGCTCGCCTTTGAGGCACTCGACGACTGCGTAGATTTCGTCCGGCGCGTTCGGGCCGGTCTCCATATCTTCCCAGAGGTTCACCATACCGAATCCATCCTCGATACGGGCAAAAGTCCTTTCGGGATTAGTCTCGTATCGCCGTCGTCCGGATTTCGTCGGCGGCTTTGAACCCCTCTATATGTAGAGGTATTATCGACAGAACCCCGCGACGTTACCGCTATGCGTGTGAGATATTCCCCGGGTATGACCGCTCGACTCCCGCGCGCTGTCTCTCGGTTCTCCCCGTGGCTCGTCTGTGTGCAATACTCGCCACTCGTGTCCTCTCCGCCCCGATTTCTTCGTATAATGGTACCTCGATTGGTAGTGAAACAGACTGCGCGTTGACAAAGTTTAAATAGGCAGATGACATTTCCATATGCATGTCAGAGGCACAAACAATTGGCAACGAATCCGGTGCGGCTCGGGACCTCACCGCGTTCCAACAGAACATCCTCGTCATTCTCGCCGAGGAGCCGATGTACGGTCTGGCTATCAAGCGTCACCTCGAATCGTACTACGACACCGAGGTCAACCACGGGCGTCTGTACCCCAACCTCGACGACCTCGTCGAGATGGGTCTCGTCGAGAAAAGCGAACTCGACAAGCGGACGAACCAGTACGAACTGACCGACGACGGCCTCCAGGCGGTCCTCGACCGCTTCGACTGGATGCTCGCGAAGTTCGTCACCGACGACGAGCGCGCCGAGATGGTCTCGGAACTCGTCGAAAACAAGCTGTAATCGGCTGCGTCCACCGCACGAACCGCGGGGTTCGCTCAGTTGTATTCGGGCACTTCGGCGTCTGCGGCGTCGAAGAGCAACTCGAGCGACTCCGGTAACAACGACCGCTGTTCAGCGGTCGGCCACGCGTTGCGTGGATAATATTCTTCGACGAACTCGAGCACCTCTGGAGCGCCGGCTGTCTCGATTCGCCGGACGTAGTGGTTGCCGAGGAAGTCCGCGAACGCCCGGGCGTTCGCCGCGTGGGCCGCGCCGTGTTCCTCGGCGACGGCCGCGACGCACGCCGCGTTGTGTTCTTCGACCGCGCTCCACTCGTGGTCCTCCCCGGTCCCCGACAGCGGGCGTTCGATTCCGCGGTCAACGTCGTCTATCTCCGCCGGGTCGACGATTCCGTCGTCGTCGACCCACTCGTCGGGGTGGAGCACCAACACGTCGTCTTCCTCGCGGTGTCGCGCGCGGAACTCGTACTCGCCCACGACGTCGTCGCGGGCGGACCGATACGCCTCGGCCTCGTCGGGGTCGACGGCGTCGCGGGCCAGTCGCGTCAGTCGCTCGGCTTCGGAAAGCACGTCTTCGGGGAGTTCTGACTCAGGCATCGTCGAGGGCCTCGTTGGCTAGGGAGTCGGCGCGGTCGTTTATCTCTCGCGGTACGTGCTCCAGCGACCAGCGTTCGAACGCCGAGAGCAGCTCTCGGGCCTTCACGCGGCGCTCTTTGAGCCCGGGGTCGTTCGTGTTCCACTCGCCGCGGACCTGCTTGACGATTAACTGCGAGTCGCCGCGCACGTCCACCTCGTCGTAGCCGTACTCTTCTGCGACCGATAGCGCCTCCACGAGCGCCTCGTACTCCGCGCGGTTGTTGGTGGTCTCGCCGATTCGCTTCGAACCCTCGGCGACGATGCCGTCGCTCGTTACGATGGCCCAGCCGATGGCGGCGGGTCCGGGGTTCCCCCGGCTCGCGCCGTCGAAGTAGACGTGCGCGCGACCGCCTTTCGGCCGGATGAGCGCGAGCAGGTCGGTGGGCCGCGACCCCTGTACGACGACTTTCCCGCCGTAGGCGACCGCGCTGGCGTCGCCGCGCTCGGCGCGCCAGCGCTCGTGGTCGGTGTTTCCGGGCGAGACGGACACGCCCGCGGCTTCGAGTCGTCGTCGGGCTTCGTCGGGGTCGCACTCGACGGTCGGCATACCGTCACCTCGCCGGGGACTCGGTAAAGGCGCTCCGTTCGTCGTTGCGGCCGCGGTGACACACCGACGAACGCCGCCAAAGGTTGAAGTGCAAGGAAATAGACAATATATAAATGCGATGAAACGGCCTACCCGCCAGCGGGAGCGTGAGCACGACCGGACTCGATGGGGAGACGAGTCACAGGACGACGAGACATCCGAAGAAGAGTTGGACCTCGACAACCTCGACCCCGAGGAAGTCGTTCGGACCGGCGACGGCGAGTTGATTCACGAGGAGACCGGCATCATCATCGAAGAAGAGCGCATCGACCCCGGCCCGGAGTGGCGGGCGTTCAATCACTCCGAGCGGCAGTCGAAGTCGCGCGTGGGCGCGCCGACCACACAGACGATGCACGACAAGGGGCTGACGACGACCATCGACTGGAAGGACAAAGACGCCTACGGCCGCTCTATCTCCTCGAAGAAGCGGTCGCAGATGCACCGCCTGCGCAAGTGGCAAGAGCGCATCCGGACCAAGGACGCCGGCGAGCGCAACCTCCAGTTCGCCCTCAGCGAAATCGACCGCATGGCCTCGGCGCTCGGCGTCCCCCGGTCGGTCCGGGAAGTCGCCTCGGTCATCTACCGCCGGGCGCTCAGTGAGGACCTGATTCGCGGCCGCTCCATCGAGGGCGTCGCCACCTCGGCGCTGTACGCCGCCTGTCGGAAGGAGGGAATTCCCCGTTCCCTCGAAGAGATTTCCGAGGTGTCGCGCGTCGAGCGCAAGGAAATCGGGCGCACGTACCGCTACATCTCCCAAGAACTCGGCTTGGAGATGCGGCCGGTCGACCCCAAGAAGTACGTGCCGCGATTCTCCTCCGAACTCGACCTCTCGAAGGAGGTCCAGTCGAAGGCCAACGAGATTATCGAGACGACCGCGGAACAGGGGCTTCTCTCCGGGAAGTCGCCGACCGGCTTCGCCGCCGCCGCCATCTACGCCGCGTCGCTCCTCTGCAACGAAAAGAAGACCCAGCGCGAGGTCGCGGAGGTCGCGCAGGTGACGGAGGTCACCATCCGCAACCGCTACCAAGAACAGATCGAAGCGATGGGCATCCACACCTGACGGTCGCCCGCGCGAGTCGCATCCCTTTCTGACCCCGGACCCGTCGCCGAAGGTTCATATCCGCGGGCGACCCACGTCCGGTGAATGCGGCTCGACGAGTACATGGACATCGAGCGGGACGAGCGCGCCGAGCGGCGGCGACTCGCCGAGGAGAAGTCCTACGGCATCCTCGACCACCTCGAAACGTTCCAAGACCGGTTCGAGGAGACGGTGCAGGGGGACTCGCTGTACGGCGGCGTCTCCCCGTCGATTTTCGTCGGTCGGTCGAACTACCCGAACGTCTCGACGGGCATCCTCTCGCCGGTCGGCCACGACGAGGACGCCGCCTCGTTCGAGACGAGCGCCGCGTGGTACGACGAGGGCGTGAGCATCGACGACGTGTTCCAGCGGCGCACCTCGCTTCTGAACTCGAATCGCGGGACGAAGGTGACGAACGTCGCCGACTCGTGGGACGGCTTCCTCGGGACGCAACGCGAGGTCGCCATCGCCGACCGTCCCGTGACGGTCGAAATCGGCCTCGACGGGAAGCCGTCGCTCGACCTCGACGCCAGCGCCGACGACGTGGCGACCCCCGTCGGCCCGCGCGCCCGCGCCCGGTCGGCCGACCTCGCGGAGAACCCGCACGTCCCCAAACTGGTGAAAAAGACGCTCGAAGACGACGACTGGAACGCCGAGGGCGCGATGACGTATCTCTACCGCCGCGGCTTCGACGTGTACGACATCAACACCATCCTCTCTGCGGGCGCGCTCGGCCAGACCGAACAGCGCCGGCTCGTCCCGACGCGGTGGTCCATCACCGCCGTCGACGACACGCTCGGCCAGTACCTCCGCGGGCAGGTCAAACACGCAGAGAGCGTCGACGGCGTCGAAATCTACCGCAACGAGTTCATCGGCAACGCCTTCTGGGTCATCCTCGCGCCGGGGCGCTGGGAGTTCGAACTCATCGAGCTGAAAGCACCGGGGAGCGTCTGGAACCCCGACCCCGAGGCGGGGATGTACCTCGCGGCCGACCGCGAGGGCTACGAGGGCCGGACCGGCTACGTGAACGAGACGGCCGGCGCGTACCACGCCTCCCGCCTCGGCGTCCTCGAACACCTCCAAGAGCGCGGTCGACAGGCGAAGGCGCTCGTCATCAGACACGTCTCCGACGACTACTGGGGGCCGGTCGGCGTCTGGCAGATACGCGAGTCCATCCGCCACGCCTTCGAGGGCGAAATGGCCGACGCCGAGACGTTCGGTGACGCCGTCCGCGACGTGACGGAGTACCTCCCGGTGTCGCTCGCGGACCTCCGCCGGAAGTCCACGATGGCCGCGGGCCTCCAGACCGACATCTTCGACTTCGCCTGAGCAACTATTTTGACAGTCGGATAATACGTTCTCGCATGGTTCCGTTACAGGTACCCGGCGGTCCCGAACTGCTCATCATCTTCCTCGTCTACGCCATTTTCGCGCTCCTCCCCGTAATCGCGGCGCTCGTCGCGCTGTATCTGCTGTACAAGATTCGCGGCGACGTGAAGCGCATCGCGGACGCGCTCGACGCACGAGACGGAGTGTAAGTCGAGCCACCCGAGGGCGCTCGGTATCTCGCCTACGCGTCGGCCGCGTCGAGGTTGGCGAGCGCCTGCTCGACGAGTTCGCCCGTGTCCGCGATGATGTCGGCCATCTCGTCGTCGTCGGGTGCGATGCCGATGAGTCGGGCGACGCGCATGATGCTCAGGTGGTAGACGACCTGCTTACCCGGCTCTTCCTCCCAGATGACCACGTTGCACGGGAACAGCCCGCCCATCTTCTTGTCGGTGGCGTCGAGCGCGCGGTCCGCCATGTTCGGGTTACACGCGCCGAGGACGTAGTAGGGGTCGCGGCCGGCGTCGACCTTCTCGTTGAGCATCTCGGAGGGCGAAAATTCGGTGGCGACACCGAACCCGGCGTCGGTGAACGCCTCGCGGACGCGCTCGATTGCCGCCTCGTGTTCCATCTCGAGAACGACGCGTTCCTCGCCGATGTCTTCCGGTTTGATGGCGCTGGGGTCGATTGGGAGTGCCATGACTCCCCGTTGACGCCCCGACGGGGAAAAGCTATGGTAGTGTATCGACTCCACACGAACGCCTCGTCGCGTCCGCCGCTCACAGCGGAATCGGGAGCCACTGGAGCGCCGTGGCGACTCGCTCGGGCGGGAACAGCGGGGGGTGGAGCACGAGCCAGTCCAAGAGGATGAGGCCGCCGCCGTGGGCGACGATGGAGGGGAGAATCGAGTCGCTCTCGTAGTCGACGAGGCCGAACAGCACGTCCGTCGGGGCCGACAGGAGAATCTCTATCGGGGGTTTGCCGACGTGGTGAAACGCGTAGAGAATCGGACTGATGAGGGCGCTCTTCCGACCGATTTCTCGGACGCCGACGCAGAGCAGGCCGCGGTAGTACGTCTCGGCGGCGACGACGACGAGCAGCTGCTGGGCGGCGTGCGGGAGGAAGTCAGCGAGCGCGGTCGAGGTGTGCCACATCGGGTAGTACGCCCGAATCGACGGCAGGCTCGACCCGACGAGGTAGAAGGGGAGGACGAACAGCGCGAGCAAAAGCGTGTTTCGGAGCGCCGCGCGGTCGACGTTCCAGCCGAGGTTTCGGCCGTGGGCGAGCGCGAGCGCTCCGGGTACGAGGATGAACAGGAGGGCGTCGTGGACCGCGCGGTAGGTGAGGTCGCCGGCGGGAAGCGGCCAGAGGCTCCACGCGGCCCCGACGACGCCCCCGACGATGAGGGCGCGGTAGAGCCACGGGAGGCGGGCGAGCCGGCGGCGTAACACCGTTAGTCCGTCTGGACCGAGTCGCGGCCGACGATGTCGAACACGTCGTCGACGAAGGCCTGTCGCGTATCGAAGTACGTCTCGTCGGCCTCGGCGAGCACGTCTTCGAGGCTCTGGGGGCCGTCGGGCGTGCGGATGACCGCGTCGCCTTCTTTGTTCAGGATGCTGCTCTTTTCTTGGGGCCACGTCAGTCGGGAGGCGACGCGCGCGAGCGGCGCACCTTCGACGGACGCGCCCGTACCGAGTTCGACGGCGGGTGCCTCGTCTGCTTCCTCGTCAGCCATGCGCGAGGGTTAGCCACCGCGCATGATAATCCCTTCGAGATTCGCATGCGACCGCGACGCACCGCCGGCGCGCCGACGGGACGACGCGCCGATATCGATAGCCCGCGACGTGTCGAGAAGCAGACAATCGTCTGACGCATCGTTTTAGGGGCTGGTTTCGTAGTCGGGGCCATGACCAGTCTTTCGGAGGCGTACCACGGTGGCCGGGGCGGGCCGAGTCTCCGACGGCTGTCCCTGGGATTCGGGGGGTTCCTCCTCGGCGTGCTGCTCGTCGTCGCGGGCATCGTCGTCGCGACCACCGACGTGTACACGTCCGGCGGGGCGACCCTCGGCGAAGCGCGCGAACTCGGGGGCATCCTCGGAGGCATCGGCGTTCCCGCCGTCTTCCTCGGCGTCCTCGCGGTCCTCCCCGCGAGCCGTCGAACCCGTGCCGCGTCGCTCATCGGCGCGAGCATCGCCGTCCTCGGCGTCGCGCTCTTCTCGCACGCGTACCCGTGCCAGTGGACCGGCGCGACCTGCGGGGCCGGCCTCCCCGACCTCACGCTCGAAACCGTCGCCGTCTACTTCTTCGGCACGGTCACGACGTTCTGGTGTCTGTTCGTCGGCGTCGCCAACTTCAAGACGCGGAACGACCCCGGCGGCACGGCCACGGTTCAGGTGACGAAGAAGGGAGAAACCCGCGTCGTCGAAGTCGAGAAGTCCGGCGGCGGACTCGGCGGTATCGGTTTCCTCGGCGGCACGCCCGACGGCGACGTCCAGACGCAGACGAACCAGTCGACCTCGACCGCGAGCGCCGGCGCGACCGACGGCGGCGCGTCGACGCAGGACATCACTCCGCTCGACGTCGAACCCTCGGCGTCGCCCTCGTCCGACGGGGCGGACGCAACTCAGTCGGCGGGCTCGGCGGGCGCGGCGACGAACCGCTCCGGCGTCGACACCGTCCAGTCCACCGAGTCCGCGCGCTCGCCGGCCGGCGCGGCCGACCACCCCGACGCCGACCGCCCGGCGAACGCCACCGTCGGCGACCGCTACTGCGGCAACTGCACGTACTTCGAGTACGTCCGCACCTCCGACGGGCTCAAGCCCTACTGCGCGGCCCACGACGAGATGATGCAGGACATGGAAGCCTGCGACGAGTGGTTCCCGCGCCGCCGCGAGTAGTCTGTCGACGACTCTGACGGCCCGTCTGACCCGACCGCCCCGACCGTTTCCGCTTACTCTTCCCCGCCGTCTAACCTCGTTTCCACGTCGCGCCAGTGGCTCCCGCGCCAGAACACCTGCCCGCAGTCCCGACACCGCCACAGCGCCGTCTCCCCCGGGTCGGGCGCGTAGTCGGGAACCGGCTCGTCGCGGCCGACCGCCTCCACGCGGCCGTTACAGACGCCACACCGCGACGGCTCCTCGTCCAGCGACACCGCGAAGCCGACCGATTCGAGTTCGCGGAGTTGCGCGAGTGGTTCCCGCTCGGCGAGGAGGACGTTCCGCGGGGCTCGCTCGGCCAGTCGCACGTCGCGGGTGAGGAGGACGCGCCCCTCGGCGTCCGCCCGCGCGAGCAGGCTGTCGTCGCCGGGGTCGGTTCGGGGGTCGCGCGCTCCGTCCGCTCCGTCTTCTGTTTCGTCCCCGCCGTCGAGCGCGTATTCGGCGTCGTAGCCGCACATCCGCAGATACGTGGCGAGTTTGCCGAGCATCACGTCCAGAAGGAGCGCCGTGTCGCCGGGCGCGGCTCGCTCGACGCCCGAGGCGACCGTGCCGGGGTGGCCGGCTCCAACGTCGTCGGTCACGCGAGGAAGTCGGACAGTTCCTCGACCGACCGCGCGTTCAGCACGTCAGCGGTCTCGACCCAGCCGCGACGGGCCGTGTGGACCCCGTAGCGGGCGTGGTCGAGTTCACCCGGTCGGTGGGCGTCGGTGTCGATGGCGACGGTCGCGCCCGCCTCGACGGCGATTTTGAGCGCCTCGCCGTTCAGGTCGAGGCGATAGGGGCTGGCGTTGAGTTCGAGCGCGACGCCGTGTTCGACGGCGGCCTCCGCGAGTCGCTCGTAGTCGAGGGGCAGGCCGGGGCGTTGGTTGATGAGTCGGCCGGTCGGGTGGCCGAGGACGTTCACCGCGGGGTGTTCCATCGCGGTGACGAGTCGCTCGGTGGCCGTCTCGCGGTCCTGGTCGAGCGCGCTGTGGGGCGAGGCGACGACCACGTCGAGTTGGTCGAGCACGTCGTCGGCGACGGAGATGCCGCCCTCGGCGTCGATGTTGGCCTCGACGCCGGTGAACACCGTGATGTCGGCGTCGTCGGCGACGGCGCGGACCTCGGCAATCTGGTCGAGCAGGTCGTCGTCCGCGACGCCGACGCCGCCGACCATGCCGGGGCCGGTGGCGTGGTCGGTGACGGCGTGGTAGTCGTAGCCGCGTTCCGCCGCGGCCGCGACCATCTCTGCGATGCTGTTGTCGCCGTCGGACCTGTCGGTGTGGGTGTGGAGGTCGCCGCGGAGGTCGCCCTCCGCGAGGAGGTCCGGCAGGTCGCCGTCGGCGGCGCGCTCGATTTCGCCGGTGTCCTCGCGTAGCTCCGGCGGGACGAGCGGGAGGTCGAGCGCGGCGTACATCGACGCTTCGGTGTCGCCGGCGACGCGCGTTCCGGCCCGCGGGCCGTCGTCGGGGTCGTCCACGTCCGAGGTGTCGAACATCCCGTACTCGTTCATCTTGAGGCCGCGGTCGATGGCGATGTTGCGGAGGTGGACGTTGTGGTCCTTGCTCCCGGTGAAATACTGGAGCGCCGCGCCGTACTCCGAGGGCTCGACGACGCGGAGGTCGACCCGCATCCCGTTCACCCGGACGCTCGCCTTCTGCTCGCCCGCCTCGATGGTGTCGCCGACGAGGTCCCACGCGAGGAAGCGGTCGATGACGGCTTCGGCGTCGGCGCTCTCGGCGAGCACGTCGATGTCGCCCACCGTCTCGCGCCACCGCCGCATCGACCCCGCGGGTTCGACCCGCCCGACGGCGTCGTAGTCACCGAGGTACGTGAGCAGGTCGTCGGCGACGGGCCGCGCCCTCCCGAGCAGTTCGCGGCCGGTCGCCTCGCGGGCGAACTCGATGCCGTCGAGGATGTTCGTCTCCGTCTTCGCGCCGAACCCCTTGACCTCCTGTATCTCCCCGTCGCGGGCGGCCGCTTCGAGGTCGTCGAGGTCGGACACGCCGAGCGCCTCGTACAGTTTTCCGACCGTCTTCGGGCCGACGCCCTCGACGCTCGTCAGGCCGGCCATATCGACCGGGAGGTCCTCGCGGAGGTCCTCCAGCTCCTCGATGCGACCCGTCTCGACGTACTCGACGATTTTCGCGGCGATGGCGTCGCCGACGCGGTCGATTTCTTGGACCGCGTCTTCGCCCGCCTCCGCGAGTTCCTCGACGGGCGTCGGGTGCTCGCGGACGTTCTCGGCGGCGCGGCGGTAGCTCGACGGCTTGTAGGCCACGTCTTTCGCCTCCAGCAGGTCGGCGAACTCCTCCAGCAGGGTCGCTATCTCGTCGTTTCGGCTCATCGGCCGCCCCGTTTGCCCTTTCCGCCGTCGCGGCCCAGCGCCTTCTTCAGGAAGTTCATCCAGCGCTTCTGGTCCGCGGCGTTCTGGCGGTGTTCCTCCTGTTCGAGGTCGACCGGCCGAAGCTGTTCGAGGGCGTTCAGCGCCCGGTCGATGCCGACGATGTCCTCGGCCAGTCGTCGCCCCTCGTCGTAGCTCACCTCGTTGTCCTCGATTCGCTGGAGCCGTTCGAGGCGCTCGCGGCGGAGGTTCCGCTTCGCCCGGTCGACGCGCTCTTTCTCCCCCGACGGGATGGTGTCGCGACGCTTGATTTCGAAGACGAACTGCCTGAGGTCTATCTCCTCGCCTTGGACCTCGATGCGGTCGGGAATCTGCGTGCCGACGGTCGCACCCTCCCGATTGACGCGCTCCAAGAGCTGTTTACGCTCGAACTCCTTCACGTCCTGTCGTTGTCCCGCGCGGCACTTCGCTCCTTCGCCCGGTTCGGTGTGTGCCTCGACTGGGCCACGCGTCCGGCGTCGTCGTTCCTGCGGGCCTACTTCGACGTTGACAGGTCATCGACGGGCCAGCGCCCCGCGATCGCCCGGTGAGATTCGCCGCTTTCTCCGACAGCGGCTCCGTATCCGTCGTCTCTCGTCGCAAACTCCGGCGGAGAGACGAACCTTCTTATGGTTCTCTTGGATACCGTGAGGTATGGGTTTGTTCGACCGACTCCGCGGCAAAGACCACCCCCGCGTCGCCTTCATCGGCATCGACGGGGTTCCGTTCACTCTCCTCTCTGAGCACCCCGACGAGTTCCCCAACTTCGCGGCGCTGGCCGACGCGGGCTCGGCGGGCGACATCGACAGCATCGTCCCGCCCGAGTCCTCGGCGTGTTGGCCGGCGCTCACGACCGGCGTCAACCCCGGCGAGACCGGTGTCTACGGCTTCCAGGACCGTGAGGTCGGCTCCTACGACACCTACGTCCCGATGGGTCGGGACGTGCAGGCCACCCGCGTCTGGGACCGCGTCACCGACGCCGGCCGCAAGGCCACTGTGATGAACGTCCCCGTGACGTTCCCGCCCCAGCGCAACGTCCAGCGCATGGTCTCGGGCTTCCTCTCGCCCGGCGTCGACAAGGCCGCCTACCCCGACGACTTCCGCGACGCGCTCTCCGAGATGAACTACAAGATCGACGTGAACGCGAAGCTCGGTCACGACGAGGACAAGACCGCGTTCATGGAGGACGCCCGGAAGACGCTCGACCGGCGCTACGAGGCGTTCGAGCGCTACATCGACCAGGACGACTGGGACCTCTTTTTCGGCGTCTTCATGACGACCGACCGCGTCAACCACTTCCTGTTCAAGGACTACGAGCGCGACGGGAAGAACAAGGACGCCTTCATGGAGTTCTACCGCACCGTCGACGACTACCTCGGCCGCATCCGCGACGCCCTCCCCGAGGACGTGACGCTCATCGTCGCGTCCGACCACGGCTTTACCTCCCTCGACTACGAGGTCCACTGCAACACGTGGCTCGAGGAGAACGGCTGGCTCTCCTACGAGGACGACGACCACGACGCGCTGTCGGACATCGACGAGGACTCGAAGGCGTACTCGCTCATCCCCGGTCGGTTCTTCATCAACCTCGAAGGGCGCGAGCCCCGCGGATCGGTCCCGCAGTCGGAGTACGAGGACGTCCGCGACGAGCTCAAGGCCGAACTCGAAGCCCTCGAAGGCCCCGACGGCAACAAGGTCGCAGACCGCGTCGTCGTCAAGGAAGACGCCTTCCGCGGCGACCACGACGACATCGCCCCCGACCTCGTCGTCATCCCGAACCACGGCTTCGACCTGAAGTCCGGCTTCAAGGGCCACGACGACGTGTTCGGCGTCGGCCCCCGTAACGGGATGCACTCGTTCGACAACGCGACGCTGTACGTCGACGACCCCGGCGCGGTCATCGAGGACGCCGACCTCTACGACATCGCGCCGACCATCCTCGACCTCATGGACGTCGAGTACAGCCGCACCGAACTCGACGGCGCGAGCCTCATCCAGCAGTAAGCGGTCGGCGGTTTCTCACTCTCGTTGCCGGACCGCGTTCCGAACGTCCCGTTCGAGCCGGTCGGCGTGGGTCAGTCGCAGCTCCCGCGCCTCCGCGGCCGTGACCGTCTCGCGGCCGTCGATTTCGTGCGACACCGGGCTGTACGCACCCACGTCGAACCCCATCCGGTCGAGATACGACCGCACCGTCTCGGAGTCGAGGCCGTCCTCGATGGCGGCGTTGACGTACCGGAGCACCGCGTCGAACTCGGGGAGCACGACCCGGTCGTCCGTCACGCGCCCGCTGTCGCCGTCGATTCTGAGCGTCGCGTCGTCGAGGCGTTTCACCACGTCCGCGACGCTGTTCGCCAGCCTGAGCGCGTCGCTCGGGAGCGAACAGTCCGGCGAGCGCCACTCGACCGTGCCGAACTCGGCCCTGAGTTGCACCGGCGTCCAAATCGCGCTCTCGGGGTCGAAGTTCGCCTCGATGGTCGCCCGGTCGACGCCCTCCTCCTCGGCGCGCACGAGGAACTCCTCGAACCGGCGTTCGAGGCGGCGCGACCACTCCCGCGTGTCGTCGGCGTAGCGCCACAGCCGACCCTGATGTGGCACGTCGTCGTAGGTCATCCGGCGGTACAGCTTCGACCGCGCGCCCGCCGCCAACCGCTTCCCGTCGTAGTACGGCGAGGAGTTCACGAGCGCCAGCGCGGGGTCCAGCGCCACGAGCGCGTTGTACTGGTCGATTTCGCGGCCGGGGCGCTGTTCGACGTGGACGTGCGTCCCCACGCAGTGCCGCGCGTACTGGAAGTCCGACCCGACGACGCGGTTCTGGATGCGCGTCCGGTCGCTCTCCAGTTCCGTCACCGTCTCGTCGCTGACCGGCGTGGCGAGCGGGACGAGTCGCTTGCCGACTTCCTCGGCCCGCGAGAGCACGTCGCCGAGCCGTTCGTACAGCTCTTGGCGCAGCTCGGCGGCCGAACCGCACGGCGTCGTCTTCACCTCCAACACCGGCTCGACGAACTCCCGTTCGGCCCCGGGTGAGGCGTCGACGAGCCCACCCGGGTCGGTGAACGACCCGTCTTCCTCGACGACCCAGTACTCGACTTCGATACTTCGCCGGAGCGGGTCCGAGGCCGACTCAGACATGGCGACTCCGGCGTTGTGCCGAGTCAGTTCTCACGTGCATCGTTTCGCGCCCTCGAGAGAGGATATTGTTAACACATACCACGGATGGGGAGGGAGACGGAAAAAGTATTCGCAGACTGGGCAGTCGTCGCGGAATCGATGGACAATCGTCTTTAAAACGACTCGTTTGTTGGTCGTTCGTGTCGCAAACGACAGGAGTCGGTTGTCACAGCAGGTCGTCGAGGTCGTCGCTGTGCCACATCCCTTTGGGGTCTTCTCGGGGTTCGGTCTCCGCCTTGTCGATGGCCTCGCGGGCGCGCTCCATGAACGACTCGACCCGCTCGGAGCGCTCGACGCCGCCGAGGAGGACGAGCGACGCGAGTCGGCCGCTCTCCAGCGGGAAGTCGCCGCCGCGGACCTGCATACTGCCGGTCTCGTCTTCGACCCAGCGACGCGCTCGCTCGACGCCCTTCCGCGGGATGGTGTCGGGCTCGCCGGCGATGACGACCAGCGCGGCGTCCGCGTCGCTCGCGTCGGGCAGGCTCGTCCCCGTCAGGACGGCCCGGCGGGTCGTGCTCATGACCGCGTTGATGTTGTCCTCGGCGTTCGGAGAGGCCTCGGCGCTCGCGTAGCCGAGCGCGGCGATACCGCCCGAACGGAGGGTGTTGATGACCTCGGAGGTGTCGACGACGCTCTCGCCGACGCCCTCGGTGGCTTCGCCGGCCGCGAGAAGCAAGCCGACGCGGCGAGCGATGGCCTCGTTGATGGCGTCGTAGCCCTCGCTCATCGATTCGCCGGCCGAGCGGAACGCGTCGTTGTCGACGAGGAGGACGGCGTCGGCCTCGCGGGCGACGGTCTTGAGCGACCGGCCGGCGTTCACCTGATACAGCGCCCCTTCGTCCGCCCCGGGCAGGATGCCGAGGACGTACACCGGCACGTCGTAGACGCCGGCGAGCGCCTTCGCGAGGACGGGCGCGCCGCCGGACCCGGAGCCGCCGCCGAGGCCGGCGACGACGAAAATCGACTCCGCCTCGGCCGTCACGCGGCCGTCGAGGGCGGACATGACCTCGGTCTGGTCCGACTCCATGACCGCGGCTCCGAGTTCGTTGTCGCCGCCGACACCGTGGCCGTTGACGCGGTCTTGGCCGATGAGCACGGTTTCGACGGGAAGTGACTGGAGGTCCGCTTTCGCGGTGTTCACCGCGACCGCGTCGAGCACCGCGCCGAAGCCCGTCTGCCGGTCGAACGACTGGAGCGCCGACGCGAGCTTCCCACCCGCTTGCCCCACACCAATCAGGACGGTTTTCATACATGATTCACTCCGGCGACGCCCTTGAACATTCCTCACATGGGGACTGTTATCTCATCTGGCTGTTCGACTCGGGTGCTGGCCCGGAGCTTTATGACGGATGGCGGGACCACGCCGGTCTATGACGACCGACCCAACTCGCTCCGACGCCGCTGTCGACACCGAACTCGGTTCGCCCGCTTCCAGCGCCTCGCCCACGGCGGACCGTACGGCCGACCGCACCGCCGACCTCGCCGCGCGACTCGACGCGGTCGAGCGCACCATCACCGACGGCGACGCCGACTTCTCGTCGCTCGAAGACCTCGCGGCCATCGAACGCCGGGTCACCGAACTCGAATCGGCGGTCGAGTCGCTCACCGACCGCCTCGACGAGATGGACGCCGCGACGCAGGCGATGCGCGGCTACCTCGGCGGCGTCCGCGCGGTCAACGAAGACGTCGAACGCCGGGCGAACGCCGCGCTCGCCAAGGCCGAGTCGCTCGAATCGGAACTCGTCGACGAGACGGCGTCGCCCGCGCCCTCGCGGTCGACCGACGCGCCCGCCTCGGAAGCGGCGTCCCACGCCGGACGGACTACCGACGGTGGTGACGGTAGTGGCTCCCAGCGCGCCGCGGAGACCGGTCTCGGCACCGGCACCGCCGCCCCCTCACCCGAGTCTCGCACCGCCCCCGATTCCGGCGCACCCACCGATTCCCGCGGCGACTCCGCCGACCGTGGACTGGCCGCCCGCCTCCGCGACGCGCTGTGATTCGCGTCGTTCTGACGTGTCTGCTCGCGGTCGCCATCGCGGGCGTCGTTTTCCCGGCGGCCGACGCGGCGAGAGCGGACGCGACCACGGTCAAAATCGGCTCGCTGGCCGACGATATCGCGCACGCCGCCACGACGCTTTCGGCCGCGGAAGACCCGACGCCGGCCGGCGTCGCGGGCGCGCAGCGGCACGTCGTCCTCGACGTTCCGTCCGGGTCGTGGCGGGCCGCCGGTGTCTCCAACCTCACGGTTCGCGGCGGCGACGGCGTCGAACTGTCGGCGAGTGTCACCGCCGGCTCGACTGTCGTCCGTCGCGTCGGCGGTCCTCGGACTCGCGTCGCCGGTGACCGACTCGCCCTCGGACCGGGCGAGCATCGACTCAGGCTGACGCTCGAAGCCGCTGCGGGCGGTTCTGTCGTCGTCATCGCCCCCGCGACGGCCAACCAGTCGGCGGCGTAGGTTCAAATACCCGGACGGGACCACGACCCCGTATGCCCCTCGGCTCACCTTCCATCGACTCCCTCTCCGAAACCGTCGCCGCGGCGCTCCCGGACGCGCTCGGCGACCGGCTCGCCGACGCGACCGGCAGCCAGCGCGACTCCCGTGACTCCGCCGGCGACTGCGGCTGTGAACCCGCCTTCTCGACGCCCACCGACCGCCCCGACGACGACACCGTGACGCTCGCGGTCGACGCCGGCGACTGCCCGCACCGCGGGTCGCTCTCGACTTCGGCCCCCTGCCGCGCGGCGGTCGTCGAGGCGCTCGAAACCCGCGACGCCGACCGACTCGTCGTCCGCGCCGACGGACTCGAACGCCGGTACGACGCCGACGCGACCGGCTTGCTCGTCGCCGCCGGCCGGTTCGCAGAGCGCGTCCGCTTCCGCGACGACCGCCTCGCAGACCGCGCCCGCGATGACCCGCTCGGAGCCGCCCACGAGGCGACGGGTCGCGCCGGGCCGGTCCGCCGCGCCGCCGTCGAGACCGGGCTCGCGGAGGGCGCGTCCCGAAGCGCCGACTACGGCGACGCACTCCGGGCGGTGGTCGGACCGACGCTCGCACGCTCTCGCGTCGACCCCCGTCCACCGGCCGACGGGCGACTCGTCGAGGCGACCGACCTCGACACCGGCGCAGTCGCCCGCCGCTACGAGTGCCCGCGCGACCCCGTCTACCATCTCACGCCGCCCGAATCGACGCTCGACCAGCGCGCCGCGCGGACGCTCGAAGCCGCCCACGACCGACTCGCCCGCGGCATCGTCGACGCCGGCCCCCGCGCGCCGGGTCGCGCCGTCCGACTCGCCGCGGACGCGGACGCCCCGGTCGAGACGCTCGCGGCGATTCTGGCGAAGCACACCACGGGTAACGGCGTTCTCGACGACCTGTTTTCGGACCCCGCGGTCTCGGACGTGTACGTCTCGACGCCCGCCGACGAGAACCCGATTCGCGTCGTCGCCGACGGCGTCTCGATGCCGACGAACGTCCGCCTCGCGCCCGGCGGCGCGGAGTCGCTCGCCTCCCGCCTGCGACGCGTGAGCGGCGCGTCGTTCTCCCGCGCCGACCCGACGCTCGACACCGTCGTCGAGGCCGGCGGCGCGAACGTCCGGGTCGCGGGCGTGACCGCGCCCGCCAGCGACGGACTGGGCTTCGCGTTCCGCCGCCACGACGAGACGCCGCTGACGCTCCCCGCGCTCGTCGCCAACGGGACGCTGTCGGCCGACGCCGCGACGCTCTGCTCGCTCGCGGTCGAACGCGGGGCCTCGGTCCTCGTCGCCGGCTCCCGCGGGGCCGGCAAGACGACGTTCCTCGGCTCGCTCCTGTGGGAACTCCCGCGCGACGTTCGCACGGTGCTCATCGAGGACACGCCGGAGCTGCCGGCGTCGAGCCTGCTTGACGCCGACCGCGACGTACAGTCGCTCCGAACCGACACGACCGGTGGCCCGGAGCCGACGCCGCAGGAGGCGCTCCACGCGGCGCTCCGACTGGGCGACGGCGCGCTCGCGCTCGGCGAAGTCCGGGGCGAGGAGGCCGCCGTCCTCTACGAGGCGATGCGCGTGGGCGCGAACGCCAACGCGGTCCTCGGAACCATTCACGGCGACGGGGCCGCCGACGTGCGCGAGCGCGTCGTCTCCGACCTCGGCGTCCCGGCGTCGTCGTTCGCCGCCACCGACCTCGTCGTCACCTGCGAACACGCTGACGAACACCGCGTCGCCCGCGTGGAAGAGGTCCGCCCCGTCGGCGACGACGCGGCGTTCGAGACGCTGTTCGAACACGACGGGCGCGCCCTCGAACCCACGGGGTCGGTCGCGCGCGGCGACAGCCTCGCGGTCGAATCCCTGGCCCGCCCCGGCGAGTCGTACGCGGACGTGCTCGATGCGCTCGACGCCCGCGCCACTCACCTCGCCTCGCTCGCCGAGACGGAGCGGACGGCTCCAGACGACCTCGCCGCGGCCCGCGCGGAGCGTGGTTCGGGATGCTGAACCCGGACACGGATGCGCCCGCGGACCCCGACTCGAATCCGGCGGTCCGCACGGCCGTGACGACGCTCGCGCGGCTCTCGCCCGACTCCATCGACGCCGAGCCGAGCGACGAACTCCGCCGGTCGCTCGCGTTTCTCGACGCCGGTTTCGACCCCGAGACGGTCGTAGCAGCGGGCTACGGCGCGGCGCTCCCCGCCGGACTGCTCGGCGGACTCGTCGCGCTCGTCGCTCGACTTCCGACCGTCACCGTCGTCTTCGTCGCGCTCGCGGCCGCGCTCGGCGCGACCCACGCGGTTCACACGCTCCCGGTCTGGCTGGCGACGCTCCGCCGGACGCGGGCGCTCGGGAACGCGCCGGAACTCGTCGGCCGCATCGCGCTTCGGATGCGCATCGAGCCCTCCGTCGAGCGGGCCAGCGCGTTCGCCGCGCGCGGCGGCGACGACCCGCTTTCGACCTCGCTCGCCGCGCACACCGACCGCGCCCGCGGAACGCCGACCGCGGGACTCTCCGCGTTCGCCGACGCGTGGCGCGCGTGGTTCCCGGCGCTCGACCGTTCGACCGCGCTCTTGCAGACCGCCGCGGACGTTCCCGCCGGCGAGCGCGACCGGGCCCTCGACCGCGCCCACGAGGTCGTTCGCGAGGGAACCCGCGACCGCCTCGCCGACTTCGTCGGCTCCGTCCGCGGGCCCGTGACGGCGGTCTACGCCTTCGGCGTCCTGCTCCCGCTCGCGCTCGTCGGCGCGCTCCCCGCCGCCCGCGTCGCCGGCGTCGGCGTCACCGCCGCGCACGTCGCCTTCGTCTACGACGTGGCGCTTCCCGCGTGCCTCCTCGCCGCCGTCGGGTGGGTGCTCGTCCGCCGGCCGGTCGCGTTCGCGCCGCTCTCGGTCGATGCGTCCCACCCCGCGGTCGATGACCACCGACTCCTCGGCGTCGCCGGTGGCGCGGTCGCTGGCATCGTCGGGTTCGTCGCCGCCGACGCGCTCGTCGCACCGTGGCTCGCGCCGCTCGCCGCCGCCGGCCTCGGGACCGGAACCGCGCTGTTCGTCGCGGCCCGCCCGGTCGTGGTGCTCAGAGCCCGCGTCCGCGCGGTCGAAGACGGCCTCCCCGACGCGCTCTACCTCGTCGGCCGCGCCGTCAGCGAGGGCGAAGCCGTCGAATCCGCGCTCGCCCGCGCGGCGACCTCGGTCCCGGGCGAAACCGGCGACCTGCTCGACGAAGCGGTCGGCGTCCAGCGTCGCCTCCGCGTGGGCGTCGTCGAGTCGTTCCGCGGCGAGTACGGCGTCCTCGAATCGACGCCGGGCCCCCGGGTCGCGGGCGTGGCGACGCTCCTCGGCCTCGCCGCCAGCGAGGGTCGCCCCGCCGGCCGCGCCATCGTCTCGATGGCCGACCAGCTCTCGGCGCTCGCCCGACTCGACGCCGAGGCCCGCCGCGAACTCGCCTCGGTCACGGAGACGCTGTCGAACACGGCCGCCGTCTTCGGGCCGCTCGTCGCCGGCGCGACCGTCGCGCTCGCCGACGGGATGGCCCCCGCGAAGACGCTCGACCAGACCGCCGTCGCAACGCCGCTTTCGACCGCCGACCTCGGACTCGCCGTCGGCGCGTACGTCCTCCTCTCGGCGGTCATTCTGACGACGCTCTCGGTCGGCGTCGAACACGGCCTCGACCGCCACCTCGTGGCCTCCCGCGTCGGCCGCGCGCTCGTGTCGGCGACGGCGACGTTCGCCGTCGCGTTCGCCGCCGCGGGGACGCTCGTCTGAGCCGCCGCGAGTTCGTGCTGAGGTTTATATACCCGGACGGGACCACCCCGGTCTATGCTCGACGCACCGCTCGATACGCTTTACACGTGGACCGCGCTCTCGGTGGCCGCGACCGTCCTCATCGGGACGGTCGCCGGCCTCCCGGTGACGCCCGCACCCGACGCCTCGGGGGTCGCGGACGCCGTCGATACCGTGGCCGTCGCCGACTACGACGCGACCGCCGAACACGACCTCGACGCCGACGCCGTCCGCATCGGCCCGCACCGCATCGGGCTCCGAAACGACGGCGGTGCGGCGCACGCCACGTTCGGATTCGGCCCGGTCACGCCGGTAACTCCCGACTCTCGACTCGGCTCGGTCGCCCGCGGCGCACCCCCGAGCGCCGTCTTCGACACGGCCGCCGAGTTCGACGCCGCGGCCGAGACCGCACGCGACCGGGACGCCTCGTGGCGGCCCGCCAGCGAACTGCTCGTCGTCCGCCACGTCAGTTGGGAGGGAACGGATGTCACCGTCGTCTCGGCGTAGAGCACAGGCCTCGCCCGTCGCCGCGCTCACCGCGTTGCTCGTCGTCTGCGCGGCGATTTCGGGCTACGCGACGGTGCTCGACGAGTCGATGCCGACCGCCGACCGCGACCTCGCGTCCGCGACCCTGTCGAACGTCGAGTCCGCGCTCGAAGACGACTCGGGCGTCGTCGTCCTCTCACGGCTCTCCGACGCCCGTGACGCCTGTCCGGACGGCTTTTCCTGCCGCGTCGTCGTCGCCGTCGACGACGACCGCCGCGCCGTCGGCCCCGACGCGCCCGCCGACGCCGACACCGATTCGACTCGGGTCACCGTCCGCGCCGAGCCCGGACGCGTCGGCTTCGGCACGCTCCGCGTCGAGGTGTGGCGATGACCGACCTCGTCTTCGACGTGACGGTGTGTCTACTCCTCGTGAGCGCGAGCATCGGCCTCGTCGTCACCGCGGACGCCGGCGCGGACACCGGCCTCAACGGCGATGCCGCCGTCGACGCCGACGGGGTCGCCTCGTCGCTGGCCACGAGCACCGCGACGGTCAACTACTCGCTTTCACCCGGCGTCGACGCGGCCGACCCGTCGTTGCTCGATGCCGACGACATCGACGCCCGCGAACTCGAACGGACCGCCCACGGCAGCCTCGCCGGACTCCTCGCCCGCTCGACGCTCGGCGCAGTCACCGTCGATGGCGTTCGCCTGACCCGCGCCCGCGACGACTTCCGGAAGCGGGCCGCCGCCCGCGTCGCCTCCGAACTCCCGACGCGCGGCGTCTCCGTCGCCGTCTCGTGGACGCCGTTCCCCGGTTCGTCCGTCCGCGCGAACGACACGCTCGGTCCCGAGCCGCCGTCCTCGGCGACGGTTCACTCCGCGACGCTCGACGTGCCGAGCGGGTTCCCCGCAGCGCGCGAAGACGCCATCGCCGCCAGCGACGACGGCTTCGACGCCGTCGCTCGGCTCGTCGCGGACCGGACTGTCGCCGGGCTGTTCCCGCCGACGCTCGCCCGGCTCGCGCTCCGCGGCGACGAGCCGGTATCGACGCTGATGGCTCACCGCTACGAGCGGGCCGGCGCGCTGGCGGGGGCCTCCGTCGCGCCCGAGGTCGCCCGCGAGGAGACTCGCGCCGCCAACGCCGACCTCGCCGCGGCGCTGAATCCGCGGTTCGCAAAGACGATGCGCGCCCGGTACGACACCCCGCGCGCCGCCGCCGAGGCCGTCTCCGTGGGACGCGTCACCGTCGTCGTCAGGACGTGGTCGCCGTGAGACTCGCCGCCGACGACCGGGGGCGGGTTCCGTTCGCCCTCCTCGGCGTGTTACTGCTCGTCGGGAGCGCGACGTTCTCCGGCGCGCTCTCGGCCCACGACCCCGTGGCCGACCGCCGCGTCGACGACGCGATGGACCGAGCGACCGCGCAGGCCGACGCCGCCGTCCGCGCGGCCGTCGGCGACGCGGCGCGCGAGGCCGCGGCGAACCCCGTCACCTCGCCCGCGAACACGACCGCCGGGCGACTGCTCTCGGACGAGCACACCTTCCGCGACTATCTTCGGCTCCGAATCGCGCTGGCCGCGACGGAGCGGCTCCGCGCCGTCTCGGTCGGCCGCGGCGACGTGAACGCGACCGCGACCCTGCCGCGACCGACGAACGAGTCGAGCCTGCGAGACGCGATGGACCGCGTCTCCATATCGAGTCGCGAGAACGGAACCGTCCTCGTCGCGACCGTCGAGAACGTCTCCGTCGAAGTCGCCCGCGGCGGCCGCACCGTCGCCGCCGACTCAGTCACTACGACGGTCGGCGTCCGGACGCCGGTCCTCGCGCTCCACGACCGGACCGAATCCTTCGAGCGCCGCCTCGACGCGAATGCGCTGGACGGCGGGACGCTCGACGCGACGGTGACGACCGCGCTGTGGGCCTCGGCGTGGACCCGCGGCTGGAGCCAGTACGCCGGCGCGCCCGTGGACAACGTCGTCTCGAACGACCACGCCGCGCTGGCGACGAACGCCGGCGTCCTCCTCGCCGAACAGCAGGCGTTCGGGGCGACGGACGCCGACGCCCGCGGCGCGACCGGCCGCGACGCCGTCCGCGTCGGTGCCCAGAGCCTGCTCTCGCAGACCGGCGCCCCCGCCGCGCCCGAACTGGCGAACGCGCTCCCCGCACCGAACCCGGACGCGGAGTCGCCCGCGAGCGAGGTCCCGACGAACCGGACCATCAACGCCTCCGTCGGCTCCGCCGCCGACCACGCGCTTGTCGGCCTCCTCGACGGCCGCGGCGACGCGCCGGCCTACGACGACGTGGTCGCGGACGCCCACCGCGCCGGGGTGGAAATCGACGCCGAAACGGACGTTCTCTCTCGGACCGAAGACCCGTCGGAGAACTCCGGACGCGGATGGACACTCGTCAGCATCTCGACCGACACGTCGTCGTCGGCCGAGACGGTGCCGACGCGAACTCCGGCGGTCGACGCTGACACCGTCGTCGTCGACGCCGGCTCCCGCATCGTGACGACGGTCGAGACGACCACTCGAACGTTCCGCCGGGGCAACGAAACGCTCCAGACCGAAGCGCGAACGGAGACGAGGACGCGCGTCGACCTCGCGGCCGTCGTCGACCCGGCCGCCGTCTCAGCCCCCGTTCGACCCATCGACCCCGCGGCCACCTCCGGCGGCGCGCTCGACGGCGAAAACTTCGCCGCGGCCGCCGACGCGGCCGCCGACATGGTCGTGACGCGCGGCGGCTTCGACGACATCGCCTGCGATGTTGTGACCGGCATCCCGCCCGAACCGCGACAGACGACCGCACCGATGGCAGCCGGTCTCGACCGCTGGGTTCGCTCGGACCTCATCGCGCTCGCTGACCGGGTCAGAGACCGGCGCGTGACGGTGTCTGCGCGGCGAGTCGCCGCGGGCGAGGTGAACCCCGCCGCAGAGCTCGCGTCCGACCTCCGCGCCGACCGCAGCGACCTCGTGGACGCGCCGGCCGCCTACGACGGCGTCGCGGACCGGGCTCGCGTCACGGTTCGCGCGACCTACCTCGACCGCGTGCTGGCGACGCTCGACCGCCGGGCGAACCAGACCGCGGCGGCGAGCGACGCGGCCAACAACGAGAGCAAGGACGCGGAGTTCGGCTCGCTCTCGGAGGCGGTCCGCGCCGAGGAGGTCGCCCGCGCGGCGCTCGGTGACTCGCGAGCCGACGGCGCGAACGGAACTGCCAACGAAAGCGGCGTCAGATTCGTCCCCGACGCGGACCCGATGTACCTCTCGCTCGGCGGCCTCGATGGCGCTGCGGTCCCCACGGTCGCCCGGGGCGGCACGTATCACCCGCTCGTCGCCCGCAACACGAACCTGTTTACGCTCCCCTACGGCGACGCCGCCGACACGGTTCTCGAACCGCTGTTCGGCGCGAACCGCCGCGTTCCCCTCCGCGTCGCGGCCCGCACGCTCCTCGCGGCCGACTCGACGCTCGAAAACACGAACGCAACGAACGAGACGCTTGCCGACCGCCGCGACAGGCTCGAAACCGCGGTCGACCGGTCGGTCGTTCCCGCGGAGGAGGCCGCCCGCCACACGCTTCGCGACCACACCAACCACTCCGTGACGGAGCGCCAGCGAATCTTGGAGCGCTCGCTCGGCGCGTGGGACGACCCGGCTCGTCGGGCGCTGGCGATTACGAACGGCTCCGCGGCGCGCGCAATCGCCGTCGAGGCCGCCGCTCCGGGAACCGTCGAGGCCGACCTCCTCGAACTCCGCCTCGACGATGCGTTCCGAGCCGTTCGCAGCGACCGCTCGACGACGGTCCCACAGCGGCTGACGAACCGGACCGTCGAGACGACGCGGACCGCCCGCCAGCAGGCCGTCTCCGACACCGCGACCGATGCGGCGATGAGCGCGACCGAGGACGCGGTCGCAGACCGCCTGAACGACACGCTCGACTCGCGGTTCGACACGTCGTTCAAGCGCATCCCCGCCGGAATGCCGGTCGCGCCCGTCCCCGGCTCCTGGTACGCCACGGTCAACGTCTGGGACGTGGCGGTCGCCGGCGAGTTCGCGCAGTTCCGCGTCCACGCCCGCGGCGACGCCGAGTCGCTGACGTACGCCCGCGACGGCTCGACGGTCGCCCTCGACTGGGACGACGACGGCACCGCCGAGACGGTCGGTCGCGGCGACCGCGTCTCGTTCGACGTGGAGACGACGATCGTCGTCGCGGTGCCGCCGTCGGGCGTCGGCGTCGGTGACATCGACGGCAACGCGGACGAGCGCTCCGAGGGGTGGCAGGGCGGCCCCGGCTGTACCGTCGCGGCCGACTGCCCGCTCGACGAGTAGCCGCCAATACGACCCGAGTGGCAACCGTTTTGCCGCCGGAACGCCGAACCCGCGGTGTATGTTGCACGACGCCGCCGCGGAGCCCGGAACCCTCTCGGCCGACGAGTTGCGGGCCGCCTACGGGGACGAGATTCGCCGCGCAGTCGACGCCGCAGGGACGGAGCCGGCCGCCGAGGCCGCGGGCGTCTCGGAAGCCGCGCTCTCGAACGGCGTGTTGGACCTCACGCTCGAACAGGCCGCCGCCGTCCTCGAACTCGCCGACGGCAACCCCGACGCCGACGCCATCATCTGGGAGTTCCGCGACCACCTCCTCATGGGCATGACGAGCGGCATCCTCGACGTGGACACGCTCGCGTCCGAGGTCGACCTCGACCTCTCCGGACAGGAGATTCAGCAGGCCATCGAGGGCCGCACCGCCGCCACGCTGAACGAACTGGCCGCCATCCACCACGTCATCGCCGTCCGAAACGAGCGATGAGAGTCGCCGTCCTCGGCTGTGGCTACGTCGGCCTCGAACTCGCCCGCACGCTCGTCGCCGACGGCCACGACGTGTGGGGCGTCCGCCGCTCCGACGACGGCCTCGACGCCGTCGAAGCCACCGGCGCGGAAGCGGTTCGCGCCGACGTGACCGATGCCGACTCCCTCGGAGCGGTCCCCGACGTGGACCACGTCGTCTTCGCCGCGAGTTCCGGCGGCCGCGGAGCCGACGCCGCCCGGGCCGTCTTCGTCGAGGGTCTCCGAACGGCAATCGACCAGTTCGCCGCGCGCGACTCGCCGCCAGAGCGCCTCGTCTACACGTCGAGCACGGGCGTCTACGGCGACCACGGCGGCGACTTCGTCGACGAATCGACGCCGCTCGACCCGACGACCGACAAGACGCGCGTCCTCGCGGAGGCCGAGCGCGTCGCCCGCGAGTACGCCGCCGAGCGTGGAGTCGAGGGAACGGTCACCCGGTTCGCCGGGCTCTACGGCCCCGACCGCTACCGGCTCGAACGCTACCTGAACGGCCCGGTCACCGCGGGTTACCTCAACATGGTCCACCGGGACGACGCCGCGGGCGTCGTCGCGTCCCTCCTCGAAACCGACCGCGCCCGCGACGACACCGTCCTCGTCGTCGACGACGAACCCGTCTCGAAACACGAGTTCGCGGACTGGCTGGCCGACGAGTGCGGCGTCCCGCGCCCCGAAAAGCGCACGAAGGAAGAACGCCTCGACGCGGGCGACCTCTCGGCGGCCGCTCGCCGCCGCATCCTGACGAGCAAGCGCTGTTCGAACGACTACCTCCGCGAACTCGGCTATTCGTTCGCGTATCCGACGTATCGGGAGGGTTACCGGGCGGCAATCGACGCCTACCGAGCCGACGGCGACTGACCGTATTCGGGGGACGACAGGTTCGAACCGCCGAAATTCTGTCACTCAGGACAGTTCGATTAGGGGGAATATTCATACGGTAGGCCCCGGTCGTGTTGTGTATGTTCGGTCCGGTGGGGCAGTTCGACACGGGTGCTATCTTCGAGTCTCTCGACTCGTTCGTGCGAACCCACCCCGAAATCGCGGCGGCGCTCGTCGTCGCGCTCGGAGCCCTCGCGCTCGTCGTCTACGCCGCGATTCGGTTCAAGCGGCCGATGGGCACGCGCTTCGCTGAGGCGCTGGAGGGCGTCGACGAAATCGCCGTCCTCATGCACCCGAACCCGGACCCCGACGCCATGGCCGCGGCAATCGGCGTGGCCTGTCTCGCAGAACAGGTCGGCACCACACCGACCATCCAGTTCGCCGGCCAGATTCGACACCAAGAAAATCGCGCGTTCCGAACCGTTCTCGACCTCGACTTAGACCCAATCGACCACGTGAGCGACCTCGCCGCCGAAGCGGTCGTCCTCGTCGACCACAACGAACCGCGCGGCTTCGCGGGCGCGGAGGGCATCCTCCCCTACGCGGTCGTCGACCACCATCCCGGCGACGGGACCGGCGAGGCCTTCACCGACGTGCGCACCGACTACGGCGCGTGTTCGAGCATCGTCGCCGAGTACTTCCGCGACGTGGGCGCGAAACCCGTCCCGCCGGACATGCACGCCAGCGAGGTGAACGCCTCGTACACCGTCCCCTCGCAGGTCGCGACGGGCCTCGTCTACGGGATTCTCACGGACACCAAACACCTCACTGCGGGCTGTTCGGCCGCCGACTTCGACGCCGCCGGCTTCCTCTTCCCCGGCGTCAACGAGGACCACCTCGACCGCATCGCCAATCCCGAGGTCTCCCGCGAGGTGCTGGAGGCGAAGGCGCGGGCCATCGCCGGCCGCGACGTGCGCGGTCCCTTCGCGGTCGCCGACATCGGCACCATCTCGAACGTCGACGCCATCCCGCAGGCGGCCGACGAACTCATCCAACTCGAGGGCGTCACCGCGGCGGTCGTCTGCGGCGAGCGCGAGAGCAACGTCTACCTCTCGGGTCGCTCCCGCGACGACCGGGTTCACATGGGTCGGACGCTGGAGGCCGCCCTCGACCACTACCGCGGGTCGAGCGCCGGCGGCCACGCCCGGATGGGCGGCGGCCAGATAATCCGGCCCGACGCCGTCACCGACGGCGGCAACGGCGAGTCCGTCCCCCGCGACGAACTTGTCGAACACATCTTCGAGGCGCTCTCGGGCGATATCTGACTCTCGGACCGGACCGAATCGGACCGGACCGGGACCACTATCGCGGACCCGGACCGGTGGCCCTTAACAGCCGGCCGCCGTAGCCCCGCCCATGGCTACAGGACGGGCGACGTGGGCCTACCGCGACCGGTTCGGCGACAGTTTCGGCCGCACCTTCTACCGCCGGTTCGGCCCCGGCGTCGTCTCCAGTATCGGCATCGGAACCTACCTCGGCGAGCCGACAGACGCGGTCGACGACCGCTACCGCGAGTCGCTCGTCTCCGCGCTCGAACACGGCGTCAACCTCGTCGATACCGCGTCGAACTACCGCCACGGGCGCGCAGAGCGGGTCGTCGGCGACGCGGTCCGCGGGGCCGACGTCGACCGCGACGCCGTCGTCGTCGCCTCGAAGGCCGGGTTCGTCCCCTTCGACCGCGAGCGCCCCGACGACCCCGGCGCGTACGTCCGCGAGACGGTCCTCGACGCCGGCCTCGCCGACCCCGACGAACTCGCACACGGCAGTCACACCATCGCGCCCGCCTTCGTCGACGAGATGGTCGACCGCTCGCTCGACCTGACGGGACTGGACCACGTCGACTGCTACTACCTCCACAACCCCGAGACGCAGTTGGCCGTCACCGACCGCGAGACGGTGTACGACCGCGTCGAGGCCGCCTTCGAGGTGCTCGAACGCCGGGTCGCCGCCGACGACATCGGTCGGTACGGCGTCGCAACGTGGGAGGCGCTCCGGGTCGCACCCGACCACGACGCCTACCTGTCGCTGCCCGAACTCGTCCGTCGGGCGGAGCGCGCGGCCGAGACCGTCGGCAACGACGACCACTCGCTCGAAGCGATTCAGCTCCCGTTCAACGTCGTGATGGCCGACGCGTTCACCGTCGAGGCCCACGACACCGACGCGGGCGAGGCGATGAGCGCGCTCTGGTACGCCCACGAACACGGCCTGCACGCCTTCACGAGCGCCAGCCTCGCGCAGGGCGACCTCGCCGCCGAGATTCCGGCGTCGGTGAACTCGGTGCTCGCGGGCGACACGGCGGCTCAGCGGGCGCTCAACTTCTCGCGGAGCGCGCCCGGCGTGACCGCGGCGCTCGTCGGCGCATCGTCGGTAGAACACGTCGCGGAGAACGTCGCGGCCGGCACGTTCGACCCCCTCGGGGCGCGGACGTTCGATTCGGTCTTCGAGTGAGCAGTCGCCCCCGTTCTCGGACGGCCGCTTTCGGTCGACTCGCGGTTATCTGAGTTCCTTCCACTCGCGCCCGCAGTCGGCGCAGATACGGACCGAGAACACCTCGTCGGGGTCGTTTTTCTTCTTCAGCGACTCGCCGCACTCGGAGCAGGTCAGCCGTCCGTAGGTGTCTTTTTCCAACTCCCCGTCTCGAAGCCCCTTCCGCGTTGTCTTCATACGCTCCCGTTTGTGCAACGAACATAAAAACCCGACGACAATCCCCGTTTTCGACCCGCACGACGCCCCGCGGTCTCGTTCAGCCGAAACTGTTGTCACCTCGCGGCGCGCGGTTCCGTCCGTGTCACGTGGCCGCCTCTTCGGAACGCTCTGCGGGATGGTGTTACTCGTCAATCTCGCTCGGGTCGTCTTCGCACCGCTTCTCGGGGAGTTCATTCTCTTTTTCGAGGTCGACCGGGCCACCGTCGGCATCGTCGCCACCCTCGTCTGGCTCGGGAGCGCCGCCCTCCGCGTCCCGACCGGTTGGCTGCTCACCCGCGTGCCGAGACATCGCGTGGTGCTCGGGACCGGCGTCGTCCTCGTCGTCGCCTCGGGCGTGACCGCCAGCGCGACCACCATCGAGGCGCTGATGGTCGGCGCGGTCTCGATGGGGCTCGCCTCGGGCGCGTACTTCGTCGCCGCCAACCCGCTCGTGAGCGAGCTGTTTCCCGACCGCGTCGGCCGCGCGATGGGCATCCACGGCACCGCCAGCCAGCTCGCGGCCGTCGGCGTCGCCCCCTTCGTCACGCTCGTCCTCGCGGTCGGCCCCGACCTCGTCGACCGCCTCCCGTTCGTCTCCGCGGCGTGGCAGCTCGTCTTCGTCTGCGTCGGCCTCGCGGCCGCCGTCGTGACGCTCGCGCTGTTCGTCACGGCCCGCTCGACGGACCTCCCGGACGCGGGCGCGGCCGACCGCGACCTCCTCGGCGCGGCCCGCACGGAGTGGCGGGTCGTCCTCACCGGCATCGTCATCCTCGGCTTCACCGGCTTCGTCTGGCAGGGGCTGTTCAACTTCTACGAGCTGTACATGGTGTCGAAGGGGCTGCCGGCGACGACGGCGCGAAACATGCTGACGGTCGTCTTCGGCGCGGGCGTGCCGGCGTTTTTCCTCTCGGGGCGACTCGCGGACAAGCTTCCGCGCATCCCCTACATCCTCGGCGTGCTCGTCTCCTTCGTCGTCTCGGTGTTCGTCCTCACGATGACGTCGAGCCTCGTCGGTCTCATCGTCGTCACCGCGGTCGTCGGCTACGTCATCCACAGCCTCTTTCCGGCGCTCGACGCCTACCTGCTCGACACGCTGCCCGACGAGAGCCGCGGGAGCGCCTACTCGGTGTACTCGTTCGGCATGATGATATTCCAGGCAAGCGGGTCGGGCGTGGTCGGCACCCTGACCGACTTCGGCTACGCGTTCGACGAGGTGTTCTTCTGGTTCTCGGTCGGGCTGGCGGTCGTCGTCACGGGCCTCATCGTCTTCCAGCGCGCCGGGCGCATCCCGAATTGAACGGTCGGCGGTGGTCGCGCGAAGTCGGCAGCCGACTCGGCTCTCGCCGCACTTTTGCTCGCCCGGTCCCACGGCCGACACGATGGAGTACGTACAAGAGCGGGTCACGACGCTCCACGACCTCTCCGGCTCGGTCCCCGACGCCCCGACCGACCGCGCGGCCGTGGTCGTGCCGATGACGGAGCGGGAGTACGCCGGCCTCGCGGCCGACCGGGTGCTGTCGACGCTGGAGTCGCTCTCGCCCGCGCGGGTCGTCGTCCCCCTCCGTGCACCCGCCGACCGGGTCGCCCCGTTCGCCGACTGGCTCGACGAGTACGACCTACCGCTCGACGTGCTGTGGTGCGACGGCCCCCGCGTCGCCGACCTCCTCGACTCCCACGGCCTCGACGGCGAGCGGGGCAAGGGCCGCGACGTGTGGCTCGCGCTCGGCTGCGCCGCCCGCGAGGAGTACGTCGTCGTCCACGACGCGGACACGAAGACCTACGACGAGCGCTACGTCCCGCGGCTTCTGTTCCCGCTCGCGCACGGCCACGACTTCTCGAAAGGCTACTACGCCCGCGTCGAGGAGGAGCGGCTCTACGGCCGACTGTTCAGGCTGTTTTACGCCCCGCTCGTCCGCGCGCTTGAAGCCGAGACCGACGCCCCCATCGTCCGGTATCTCGACTCGTTTCGGTACGCGCTGGCCGGGGAGTTCGCCGCCACGTCCGACCTCGCGGTGCGGATGCGGTCGCCGCGGAAGTGGGGACTCGAAGTCGGAACCCTCGGCGACGCCTTCGCCCACGCCGGCTTCGACCGGAGCGCGCAGGTCGACCTCGGCGAGTACGAACACGACCACCGCTCCGTGAGCGGCCCGACCGGCCTCTCGGACATGAGCGAGTCGGTCGGGCGGACGCTCCTCAGAGCGGTCGTCGAACACGGCGGGAGCGTCGAGTTCGACACGCTCGCGGAGCGCTACCGCGAGGCCGGACACCGGCTGGTCGAGCAGTACGCGGTCGACGCGGCGTTCAACGGCTTCGACTACGACCGCGGCGACGAGCGCGAGCAGGTCGCCACCTACGCCGATGCCATCTCGAAACCCGGCGAGGACACGCGGCTCCCGGCGTGGAACGACACGTCGCTGTCGCCCGACGAGGTGCTCGCCGCCGCGGGCGACGACCTCGACGACGTTCGGGAGGGCGCGGGCCGATGAGCGAGGCGACCTACGACGACCTCGCGGGCGTCGTCGACCTCTTCGGGGCGCTCACCCGCGAGGAACTGGAGACCGCGCTGGACGAACTCGCGTTCAAGCAGGGTCGCGAGACCGACGGCGACGCGCTGTCGGGCGCGATTTCCGACGCGGTCGACGCCTACTACCTCGTCCCCTACGAGGACGACGAGACGGACGCGGAGCTTCTGACGGTCGGCCCGATGGCGTTTCCGACGCTCCCCGACCGGGCGGAGGACCTGCCGCACATCCTCGATTACCCGACCCGCGAGGTGCCGCGGGACGAACTCGCGACGCAGGTCGAATCCCGCCTCCGAGCGGCGGCCGCGAGCGCGGTGCAGACGGGCGACGCCGACGAAATCGAGCGTCTGCTGGACGTGACGTACGACCTCGAAGCGTGGGCCGACACCGACGTGGGGTCGATTCGCGAGCGCCTCGACGCCGCGCTGGACGCGGAGGGGCAGGCCTAAGTCGCGGCATCGCTTTACGAACCGTGACGATGGACCTCGCGGGCGTCACTCGACACGAACCGGTGACCGTCGACGCGGGCCGGCGGGCGGCCGTCATCGCCCCCGTCGTGTTCCGCGACGAGCGGCCGCACATCCTGTTTACCAAGCGCGCCGACCACCTCGGCGAGCACCCGGGCCAGATGAGTTTTCCCGGCGGCGGCCGCGAACCGAGCGACGCCGACCTGCGGGCGACCGCGCTCCGCGAGTCCAACGAGGAAATCGGACTTCGACCCGAGGAGGCGGCGTTTCACGGCCGCCTCGACGACATCCGAACCGTGACCGACTACGCCGTCTCGCCGTTCGTCGCCACGGTTCCCGACCGCGCGTACGAACCCGACCAGCGCGAGGTGGCCGAAATCGCGGTGCTCGCGGTTGGCGACCTCATCGACCGCGCGAACTACGAGTCGGAACGCCGCGACCACCCGCAGTACGGCGAGATTCGGCTCCACTTCTTCCACGTCGACGGCTACACCGTCTGGGGCGCGACCGGGCGGATGCTCGTGCAACTGCTCGAACTCACGACCGACTGGCGCGTCCCCGAGGAGGTCGACCGCGTGGTCGACCCCGACGCCGACTACCCGGTGTAGTGCCCCTCGGCGCGTGCCGACCCGGCGCGGTCGCTCGCGGCGTCCGAACCAGTTCCGAAAAACAAAACAGCGTCGCGGACGTCGATCCCGTCACTCCCTGCCCCTCTCAGTCCCGTGTCCGGCCCGCGTGTACCCCCTCAGCCGAGGAGGTACTTGAGCGCGGGGCGCTGGCGGACGAACTCCATCTTCTCGATGATGGCGTCGAGGCCGAGGATGCGGCCCGCCGCGAGCGTGCCGACGATGACGAACATCATCAGCCCGAACAGGTCGCCGTTGACCACGCCGTGGCCCCACTCGGCGTTCCCCAGGTAGAAAAACACCATCAGGACGCCGCCGAAGAAGGCGGCGAGCCGGACGAGTGCACCCACGATGAGCCCGAGACCGATGAGGAACTCGCCCCACGGAATCATGACGTTCGTGAGGTCGAGGAGCCACGGAGTGGCGGCGGCCCACGCGAAGAAGCCCTGGAGCGGCGAGGCTGCGGGGGCGTTCGCGAGGTAGCCCGCGGCGCTGAACGGCTCACCGGTTATCTTCCCCAGTCCCGCGTGGAGGAACCAGTAACCGGTGATGAGGCGGGTCAACACGAGCACGTAGCCCGTGACGCCCCGCGAGTAGTCGAAGTCCATTCTGTTCCCCAGCATCTCGATTTGTGCGTTAGCGGGCATCTCGGTTCACCTTACATCTAAATCGTCGGCCGCGAACCCCATATAACGGCGACGCGATTTCCGAATCCATAGAAATGGGAATGACCGAAAACGGGCGTCTGAGACTGTCACGATTCGTTTTCGACTACTAATCGAGACATAGGATTGTGTCCTAAATACAATCGTGTCGAGACGCGGGTGAACACGGCGGTCTCTCGCAGTGCGACCGGCTGACACGCGCTGCGGAACCGGTCGCTGCCGGGGCGATGCAGGGTATATAAACGCCCCGCGACGAGTCACCGTCGCCGTCATCGACAGGGTTTTGGCCTCCTCCGCGCTACTCGTTCTCACATGGTCGCACAGACGATGGATCGCGTTCCGCGACGGTACTGAAACTTCTGTGGTGATAGCATGCTGACCGCCGAGCGTGCGGTCTCGAAAGCCGGTCTGGACGCAGTCGCGCTCAAACCCGCCGAGTGCGACGTGCGCGAGGCGCTTTCGGTCCCGCTGGATGTCGTTGCCATCGACTACGAGGGCCGCGAGCGGCTCCCCGACGAGGACGTACTGCGCGACCTCGCGGCCGAAAAGGAGGTCCGACTGACCACGCCGGTCCGCACCGACGGCTTCGACCCGCTCGGCGACGACTCGCTGTACGAGTGGCTCCCCGACGGGGTTCGGCAGGTGCTCGTGGCCGGCCACGGCGCGTATCTGACGGACGACGAGGCGCGCCGCGCGGTCGCCCCCCGGCTCCGCGCCGCGAGGGAGCGCGCGCCCGACGCGTGGGTCGGCACCGAGGGCATCGAGCGAATCGCCCTCGCCGCCGGCGGCACCCAGTACGAACTCCTCTCGCGGTCGACCCGCAGAGACGTTCGGGCGCTCCGGGCGGCCGGCTTCGGCGGCGAGGTCGCGCTCTACGCCCCGACCGCCCTCACCGACGACGACGACGAGATTCTCGACGCCGTCGGCGCGTACGTCTCCCGTCGCCGCCCCGTCGCTCGCGCGCTCCCCGACGACGCCGCGACCGACGCCTCGGCCGAGGGTCGCGCCCGCGAGGTGCTCCTGAAGGCCTCGCGCGACTACGCGCTCATCGGCTCGGTCGACGACATCCGCCGGCGAATCGACGACCTCCGCGACGCCGGTATCGACCTCGTGGTCGGCTACCCCGCCCGCGGCGTCGACGAGTTCGCCGAGTAGTCCGGCGCGCCGGGCGGTCGCCCGCTCTCCGCCTCCTGCGGTTCGCCCCGCCTGTGCCGCGCCGAGCACCGGAGGCCTTTTACGCGGTCGCCGGAGAGGACAGGTGACGGCACGGTCGGGTGGCTCCTTTCGGACCCACGTGGTTTCCACGCGGGCCACGGCCGGCCGACCTACCCCGTCTCTCTACAATCCTGAGCGACCGCGCCGCGCAGTTCTCGACCACTCTCGCCCCACGACCGGCGAGCAACTGCCATTCAAGTCGGTCGCCGACGCAGACGGGGTATGAACGAGTCAGCGCGCGTCGCGGTCGTCGGCGCGGGCGCGGTCGGCCTGACGACCGCCTTCGACCTCGCCGAGCGCGGGGCGCGAGTCACGCTGTTCGAGCGCGACGTCCCCGGCCGCGGGTCGACGGGCCGCGCCGCCGGCATCTGTTACGACGCCTACGCGGAGGACATCGACGCGGCCGTCGCCGGGAGCGCGATGGACCGCTTTCGGAGCCTGTCGGGCGAGGGCGGGTTCGCCTTCCACGAGACGCCCTACGTCTTTCTCGCGCGCGAGGGCGACGACGCGGCGGCCGCGGCCCTCGAGGAGTCGGTCGAGCGAATGCGCGTCCACGACCGCGCGGTGTCGCTCGTCGGAGCCGACGAACTGGGCGACCGGTTCCCGATTCGGACCGACGACGTGCTCCTCGCGGGCGTCGCTGAGAACGCCGGCTGGGCAGACCCCGCGGCCTACGTGGACCTGTTCGTCGAGCAGTGCGAGTCGGCCGGCGTCGCGTTCCGCGTCGGCGACGCGGTGACGCTTCGAACCGACCCGCCGGCCGTCGCCGTCGACGACGTGGTGACCGCCCGCTTCGACGCCGTCGTCGTCGCCGCGGGCGTCCACTCGCGCCGCCTGCTCGCCGACGCGGGCCACCCAATCGCGCTCAAACCCTACCGGGCGCAGGCGCTCGTCGCTGACTGCGACTACCGCGGGCCGACCGTCTACGACGCGACCGACGAGTCGTACCTGCGGCCGCATCCCGGCGGCGTCCTCGCGGGCGACGGCGTCGAACCGGTCGAACCCGACCCCGACGACTGGGACCCGACCGCGGACGACTGGTTCGTCGCCGACGCCCTCGACGGGGTTCGCCACCGGACCGGCATCGACGGCTTCGACGAGGCCGGCGAGGCGGCGGCCGAGGCCGACCAGTCGGACAGCGCGTGGGCCGGCCTCTGCGGGGCGACCCCGGACCGGAACCCGCTCGTCGGCGCGGTCGCTGAAGGCGTCTACGTCGCCGCCGGCTGGCACGGCCACGGCTTCATGTGGGCCCCGGCAATCGGGGAACGACTCGCGGAGGCGGTGCTCGGAGACGGTCGAGAACGGATTCCGGCCGCGTTCGACCCTCGCCGCTTCGACGGCGACGAGGAGTTCGCGGTGGTCGAAGGGATGACGCTCGACGGCGACTAGCGCGAAACGGAGGTTCGGAGGGGTCGTCGCGCCCGAAACTGAGACTCAGGCGTCTTGGTCGTCCACGTCGCCGAAGTCGACTTCGTCGTCGGACTCGGTGTCGGCCTCGCCGTCGGCTTCGTCTTCCTCCTCGGTCACGGCGATGTCGCTCGCGCGTTCGTCCTTGGGAATCCGAATCTGGAGCGTGCCGTGCTTGCCGACCGTGGCGGTTCCCTCGGCGGCTTCGACCGAGGCGTCGGAGGGGATGGTCGCCGTCCCCGAGAGCGTGAGGCCGCGGCCGGGGAAGCGCATCTCGTAGCCCTCGTGGAAGTCGCGGAAGCGGTCGATGCGAATCTCGACCTCGCCGTCGAGGAAGCGGACCTGCACGTCCTCGGCGCGTGCGCCGGGCGCGTCGAAGACGACGAGGTAGGCGTCCTCGGATTCGAGCAGGTCGTGGGCGAGCGGCTTGCGCTCCTGCATCTGGCTGACGCCGCGGCCGACCCGTTCGAGGACGGCGTTCGCCGCCGACTCGCCGTACTTCCGCAGGTCGCTCATAGCTGAATCTCCTCCAGGGCGCGGGACTCGCCGCAGTACGGACAGGAGAAGTCCGCCACCGTCACGTCGTCGGGCATGTCGTAGGTGTAGTGCAGCTCGAACATGTCGAGTTCGCAGTCCTCGTTGGCGCACTTGACTTCGAGGGTCGCGGGCATGGCCGTCAGTTACGCTCCCACGCTCATAAACGCGCGGGAGGCGGAAGCGCCCCCACGACGCGGTTCGGGGCCGCGACCGCCGACCGGTTGCGTTTTCCGCGTCGAACCCGAACCGCGACCGATGACCGACCCCGCCGACCTCACCGTGACTATCGTCGACGGATACGTCGACGAGCCGGCGCACTTCGGCGTGCCGCCGTACATCTCGACGTATCCGAGGTTCACCGCGGGTGCGGTGGTCGACGCGGGCGTCCCCGAGTCCAACGTCGTCTACCACACCATCGACGAACTCCGCGAGGACAGACAGAAGTGGCGCGACGTGGCCGACGCCGACCTCATGATTTACATCGGCGGCATGACCGTCCCCGGCAAGTACGTCGGCGGGACGCCCGCCGAACCCGACGAGGTGCGCGAACTCGCGTGGGTCGCTGAAGGCACCGCCCTGATGGGCGGGCCGATTCGCTTCGGCGTCGGCGACGAGAACGCCGGCGGCCAGGACATGGAGCGCAAGAACCTCGACTACGACTTCGTCGCCAAGGGCGACATCGAGGCGGCCGCCTACGACCTCGTCGACTCCGGGCTCGAAGGTTTCGGCAACCGCATGCGCGACAACGAGGAACTCGACCGCTGGGCCGCCATGGGCGCGTTCGTGGTCGAACAGCACCCGAGCCACCCCGACCACCTCATCTGCGAGATGGAGACCTCGCGGGGCTGTGCCTACCGCTGTTCGTTCTGTACCGAACCGCTGTACGGCAACCCCGCGTTCCGCACCGCCGACTCCGTCGTCAAGGAGGTCGAGAACCTCTACGACCGCGGCGCGCGACACTTCCGGCTCGGCCGGCAGGCCGACATCCTCGCGTTCGGCGGCGACGGCGAGGCTCCGAACCCCGACGCGCTCCGCCGGCTCTACGGCGGTATCCGCGAGGTCGCGCCGGACCTCGGCACGCTCCACCTCGACAACGTCAACCCCATCACCATCGTCGGCTGGCCCGAGAAGTCCCGCGAGGCGCTCCGCATCATCGCCGAGCACAACACGGCCGGCGATACCGCGGCGTTCGGCCTCGAATCCGCCGACCCCGTGGTGCAGGAGGAGAACAACCTCAACGTCACCGCCGACGAGTGTTTCGAGGCGGTCAAAATCGTCAACGAGGTCGCCGGCTGGCGACCCGGCGACGACCCCGCGGACGCGCCGACCCACGGCTCGGACGCCGCGAACCGCCTGCCGAAGCTCCTCCCCGGCATCAACCTCCTCCACGGGCTGAAAGGCGAGCGCGAGGAGACGTTCGAGCACAACAAGCGGTTCCTCCAGCGCGTCTACGACGAGGGCCTCATGGTCCGCCGCATCAACATCCGGCAGGTGATGGCGTTCGACGGCACCGACATGTCCGACACGGGTGCCGACATCGCCCGCGACCACAAACAGCTGTTCAAGACGTACAAAACGGAGGTCCGCGAGGAAATCGACCGGCCGATGCTCCGCCGGGTCGCCCCCGCGGGGACGGTCCTCCCGAACGTCCACCTCGAATACCACCAGGACGGCCGGACGTTCGGCCGCCAGCTCGGAACCTACCCGCTTTTGGTCGGGATTCCGGGCGAGCGCGAACTCGGGAAGACTATCGACGTGGCCGTCGTCGACCACGGCTACCGCTCCGTCACCGGCGTCCCCTACCCGCTTGACTTCAACGAGGCGTCGATGGACGAACTCACCGCCATCCCCGGCATCGGGCGGTCGACCGCCGGCGACATCGTGGTGAATCGCCCCTACGCCGACGCGGCCGACGTGGGCGTCGATGCCGACGTGACGAAGTACGTTCAGTAGCGCGTTCAGTCCTCGAAACGCCGTTCTTCACCTGCAACCGCGCTCTCTCTGCGCGCCCGACGCGTTCACTCGCAAGCGTGGTGCGTCGTTCACTTGCAGCCGTGGTCTGTCGGTGGGGTGAGCACTGTCGGTGCGGCGGACGGCGTCGAACCGCGAAAAGAGCGCCGTCAGAAGTCGTCTTCGACGACCTCGCCGACGGCGAAGTTAGACTTGACTTCGGTGATTTCGACTTTCACGCGCTCGCCGACTTCCGTGCCGGGAACGATGATGACGTAGCCGCGTTCGACGCGGGCGATACCGTCGCCCTGCTTGCCGATGTCCTCGATTTCGACGTAGCGGAGTTCGCCGGCTTCGACGGGCGGTTGCGGTTCGTTCGTGGGCGTCGGTCCGGCGTTCGGTTCGGACTCGGCGGGTTCGTTCGATTCGCGGGAGATGAGCGCGACGCGGTACGTCTCGCCGGGTTCGACGGTCCCGGTCTCGACTTCGCGGCGCGGAATTTCGACGACGTAGCGGTCGTCCTCGGTGCGAACGTCAGCATTGAACAGACACAGGAGTTTATCTGAGATTTCCACCGTAAGACCTCCAATATGTGGTCAGGCCGGAGTGTTAAAGATGTACCGCAGTCAGCGGATTCGACTACTGAACCCGCGTCCCGTCGGGCCGTTTCGCGCCCTCCGAGTCGTGGACGACGACCTCGCCCGGCCCGGTCTCGACCGACTCGTACGCGTCGGTGACGCCCCGCGCCTCGCGGAGCTCTCGAACCGCTCGCTCTTTCAGCGCCCGCGCCAGTTCCTCCGCGTCCGCCCGGGAGATGTCCCGGCCGAGGCCCTCGCACTCGTGGGCGCGGACGACGCCCTCCTCGTCGACGGCCTCGCCCATCGGCTGGCTCGTGCCGCCGAGGGCGACGCTGAACGGGTAGGTCTCGCAGATGAGCGGGCGGTCCTCGTGGACCTGACAAGCGCCCCGCCCGGAGTCGTCTCCCTCGTAGAATCGGCAGTCGCCGCAGGCGGTCGTCTGGAGCGCCCACTCGAACGTCTCGCCCTCGGGGCCGTCGTCGCCCTCGACGAGGCCGTAGGGCATCGGTCGGGCCACGTCCCGCCACTCCATCGGGGTTCCCGACTCGCCTTTCGAGTCGTCTCCGCCGGCCTCCTGCAAGGCGCGCACCTCGTCGGGGAAGACGGTCGCCGTGTGCGGTTCGGGGCCGTCGTCGCCCTCGTAGCCCTTACAGCAGGCCCCGCAGCGCGTGCACTCGAAGCCGATGGACTCGATGGCGTCGGCGAGTTCCGACACGTCGAGGTCGCGGGCGCGGTCCAGTTCGGCGTCGAGGTCCATACCCGCGATGCGGGCGCGAGCCCAAAGAGGGGCGCGGTTTTTCGCGGGGGCGCGACCCCCGGCCACCCGCGGTCTCGGACACCGACGACGCGCGCCCTATCGCGGTTCGACTCGCTCGGCCTCGGGGTCCCAGCGGACCCGCCGCTCGGCGGCCAGTTTCTCGATGTGGGCGACGACCGTCGCGCGGGCGAGGTCGCGCACGGCGGACACGTCCTTGTCGTAGGCGGCGTCGGTCACGGCGTCCGGCGTCGCGTTCCCGGCGCGCACCGCGTCGAGGACGGCCCGCTCGCGGTCGTTTCGGTGCGCGACGAGTCGCGCGAGCGTCGCCCGCGGGTCCGTGATTTCGGGGCCGTGACCCGGACGCAGTCGCTCGGGACCGCGCGCGTGGAGTCGCCTGAGCGCGACGAGGTAGGCCCGAACGTCGCCCTCGGGCGCGCCCACGACGACGCTGCCCTCGGCCACCGCGAGGTCGCCGCAGAGCACGTCGTCGCCGGCGACGAAGCTCACGTGGTCGCGGGCGTGCCCCGGCGTGTCGAGCACCTCGACGCCCGCGCCGACGGGGACGGTCGTCCCCTCCGCGAACGTCCGGTCGGGGTCGACTCCGGTCGCGGCCGAGAAGGCGCGCTCGCGGCCGCGACGACACCAGACCGTCGCGCCGGTCTCGCGGGCGTAGGCGGCGACCGCGCCGACGTGGTCCGCGTGGGTGTGGGTGACCGCGAGGTGGTCGACGCCCTCGCGCGCGACGAGGTCGTCGAGGCGGTCGGTGCGGGCCGCGGGGTCGACGAGCAGCGTGTCGCCGCCGCCGGCGACGAGGTAGGCGTTCGTCGCGCCGGTCGGCGCGCGGGTTGCGGTTGCGACGAGGACGGAGACGCGCGTGGCGTGCATGGCGGCGGCTACGCTCGCCGGCGGGTTAGGTCGTTCGAGAGAAGTGGTGGCTTGGTCTGCGGGAGTGCGCCCCCGCGGGCGGTGGTCTGTCGCGCTATCGGTGGGACCGCGAGCTTACGTGTTGAGGAAGTAGACCTGCTTTCGCGCGTCCTTGAAGGAGTAGCGCGAGCCGACGAGGTCGGACTCTTCGAGACGGTTGAGCGCGTAGCGGACGGTACGGTCCGGCAGCAGCGACTCCTCCGCGAGCTGGCCCTGCGAGAGGGGCGCGTCGCTTTCGAGGACTTTTGCGACGAGCTTCGCGCTCGGGGGAAGCTCGCGGAGGCGCTCTCGGAACTCGGCTTCCGAGAGCAGGTCTTCAGTATCTGGCTCTGCGGTGGTGGTGCTCATACCCGTCACAGTCGGTTGCTCCGTGTTAAGGGTTAGCTACAAGTGTGTGAAAAGAATCCAGACACATAATACACATATTAACATCGTGCGTTTGTTGGGAAATCGACCGTGAGTAGGCGTCTCACTCCACGTTTCGCATCGTATCGACCGCTGGAGTGCCGAGTCGATAGCTCCCGAGCGGCGCGTGACAGTCCGGGCAGTGGACGACGAGCCACCCTTCGCTGACGTGTCGTGTTAACGCGTCCGCCTCGCAGATCGCGCCGCAGTTTCCACACGTTGGCATATACCATGGTGCGCGCTCGGCAGACGAAAACCCCTCCCCTCCGCCCGTCGAACCCCGCTTCCGCACCGCGTATCCAGTACCGTTTTACGGTCCCCCCCGCGAGTATGCGTAGCGTGAAAGGAAAGGAGTGGTACCAGGCCGACGAGGTCGCCCAGGAGTACGACTCGAAGCGGTTCTCCAAGGGCGGTCGGCTCATCGACCGGCGAGAGAAGGAGGCGGTCCTCGCGGCGCTCGGCCCCGTCGAGGACAAGAACATCCTCGAAATCGCCTGCGGGACCGGCCGGTTCACCGTGATGCTCGCCCAGGAGGGGGCGAACGTCGTCGGACTGGACATCTCGCGGGCGATGATGGTACAGGGGCGAGAGAAGGCCCGCAGAGCGGGCGTCGCCGACCGCATCGAGTTCCTCCGCGGCGACGCGGCGCGGCTGCCGTTCCCGGACGACCACTTCGACGCGGTGTTCGCGATGCGGTTTTTCCACCTCGCGGACGCCCCGGCGAAGTTCTTAGCCGAGATGGCCCGCGTCTCGAAAGGACAGGTGTTCTTCGACACCTTCAACGACGGGAGCCTCCGGGTGGCCTACAACTGGCTGCTCCCGATGGGGTCGCGGCTCTACTCGGAACGCGACGTGCGGCGGCTGCTCGGCGACGCCGGACTCGACCTCGCGGGTGCGAAGCACGACTTCGTCATCCCGTTCGGCTTCTACCGGAAGGTCCCCAACGGCATCGCACAGGCCTTCCGCTCGCTCGACCTCGCCGTCGGCGACTCGCCGCTCGGCGACGACCTCGCGTCCGTGTCGTACTGGAACGCGCGGGTCGAATCCGCCGACGAGTCGTCTCGCGCGGCGACGCGGGCGAGCGACGCCGAGTGAGGCGTTCTCACGGCAGATTTTAACACGGTTCTCGATTCACATTTAAGTACGTCCACCGCAACTGTCGGGTATGGACCTCTCGGTTGTGCTCCCGACGCTCAACGGTCGGGACCGGCTCGCCACCAGCCTCGACGCGCTGGCCGAGCACGCCCCCGACGCGGAAGTCGTCGTCGTCAACGGTCCCTCCGCCGACGGCACGACCGGGATGGTGAGAGAGCGCGACGACGTGGACGTGCTGGTCGAAATCTCCGACCGCAACCTCAACGTCGCCCGTAACGCCGGCCTCGAAGTCGCCGGCGGCGACGTGGTCGCACTCCTTCGATACGACCTCTCCGTCGAGTCGTCGTGGCTGTCGGCGCTCGAAGCCGGCATCGCCGACGGCGACGTGGTTACCGGGCCGATGCACCAGACGCTCCGCAACGGCATGACGACCGAGTCGCTCGAACGGAACGCCATCGGCGGCCGCACGGTGACGTACTTCAACGGCGGCAACGTCGCGTTCCGCCGCGGGGCCATCGACGCCCTCGACGGCTTCGACGAGTACCTCCAGACGGGCGGCGCGCGCGACGCGGCCCACCGCCTCGCCGGGTTCGACCGCTCCGTCGCGTGGGCTCCCGAGATGTGCGTCCGCCGCGAGTTCGAGGCCGACGGCGGCGTCTCGGAGCGCGACTGGGGCTGGAAGTACCGCTCTCTGACCTATCGACTCGTGAAGAACTACGGCATCAGACCGGGGACCGTCAAGCGGACGGTGACACACGCGGTTTCGGACGGCGTCGACGCCGCCCTCGGCGTCCTGCGAGGCGACGTGACGCCGTCGGGCTGGGTCGGGTCCGTCCGCGACGTGGTCGGCGGCATCGCCACGGGCGTCTCCGACGGGTTGGTCGCCCGCGCCCGCGACCGAACTCGCACGCGGAACCCCCACGGCCGGTCGAAGCGCGCCGACCGCGCCGTCGCCCGATACGACCGGCGCTGATTCGCCTCCTTACTGTTCTCCGGGGCCGAGCGCCGCGATGACCCGCGCCGCGTTCTTCGAGAACGCCTTCGCCAGCGCGTCTTCCGACACGTCGAGCGTCAGTATCTCCATGACGCCCACGTTCGGGTGGGTCTCGGGCGCGCCGCTGCCGAACAGCACCCGGTCCGGGTGTTCGAGCAGCGCGCGTTCGAGCACGCTCCGGTAGCGGACGAAACTCGTGTCGAGATAGAGGTCTTCGTGGTCGTCGAGGAGGTCGATAGCCTCGTCCATCAGCCCGCGGTCGAGCGGGAAGCCGCCGAACCCCGACAGGATGACCGGGAACCGCCCGAGCAGCGACTGGGCGACGGCGCTCGGCTCGAAGGCCTGCCCGCCCTCGACGAAGACCGGCAGCCCCACGTCCTCCAGCATCGCCAGCGTCTCGTCGTCCGGGAGCCCGTCGACCGCCGGCGCGAGCGAAAAACCGTGGAAGCGGTCGTCGTAGGCGTACTGTTCGATGTCGTCGGGGTCGGCGTGGTGGTCCGCCCGCGACGACCTGAAGTTCCGGAGTCGCGCCGAGGCCCGGCCGCTCGGGTCGCGCGGGCCGTTGATGCGGGCGAACGCCAGAAACGGGCGGTCGACGCTCATCCGCGCGACAGCGTTGTTTGGGCGGAGGTAGCTCCCCGCGACCCGCTGTGCGCCCGGCGAGACGACGGCGCGAACGACGCCCGCCTGATGCAGTTCGCGCTCCAGGCGCTCGGGGCTTATCTCCCGCCCGCGTACCGCGACCGACCGCTCGTCGGGGTCGAGGCGGGCGTTCACGTCCACGACCCTGAACCCGTGTTCCAACTCCAGCATTGTGGTGTCACTCTCCGGTGGCTGTCAAATAGGTTGTAGAATCCGCCGTCGTCGTTTCACCGCGCTCACAGTATCGGCCGCTCGCCCGCCGGGGTTCGTTCATCGACGCGTGACGTTCATTCCTCCACAACGGTACGGAGAGAGCTTGAAACGCAACTTTTTGGCTTGGTACTCCTATCGTTCACGCGTGTGCCTCATCGCCGAGGTCGTTGCGCCGCTGTCCGCGGTCCCGCTCGGGTCCGCGGTCGAGGAACACGACGTGGAAGTCGAACTGGAACGCTCCGTTCCGACCGCCTCGCGGTCGGTGTCGTTCGTCTGGGTCCGCGGTCCCGACGCGGCGTCGTTCGGGGAGGCGGTGCGGTCGCTTCCGAGCGTCGACGACCTCACGCTCGTCGAATCCGTCTCGGGGCGGGTGCTCTACGGCGTCAGCTGGAACGTCTCACAGGTCCCGATTTTCGACGCGCTGGCCGAACGCGACGCGGTCCTCTTGGAGTGCCGCTCGACCGTCGACTCGTGGTGGCTCAAGCTTCGGGTGTCGTCGTACCGGGTGCTGACCGACCTCAGACGCGAGTGGGCGGCCCACGGCATCGACACCGAGTTCGACCGCATCACCACGGTCGCGGCCGAGGAAGCGCCGCCGGGCGAGGAGCTGACCGACGCGCAGCTCGAAACCCTGCTGCTCGCGCTCGAACGCGGCTACTTCGACGAACACCGGGCCACGTCGCTGGCCGAACTCGGCGCGGAACTCGGCATCTCGCGGCAGGCGGTCGCCGCCCGCCTCAAACGCGCGTACCGGACGCTCGCAGAGCGAATTCGAGACGAGCGACCCCCACAATAGCGGGTTACATAATCAACCCACATCAATAGGTACCCGACTACCCATTCGGATTGTATGGACGACCCGTTCGAAGATGGAGTTGGGTCCGTGGTAACTACCTCCGTCGACCGGTACGACGAGGTGGCGGTCGCCATCACTTCGGCGGTCGCGACGGCCACGGAACTCAGCCCACTCGAACTCCCGCCGCTCTCGGACATCGGCGTCGACCCCGAAGCCCTCGACGTTCTCTTTCACCCCTCTCACGACCCGTCTCGGCGGTTCTCGTTCCAGTACGCGGGACACCTCGTCTCGCTGTTCGGCGACGGGACGCTCACCGTCCACCCGCTCGACGAGTAGCCCTGCGCCCGTTTCGACGGAACCTCGCCCGGTCGCTGATTCGGGCCGTTGACACCTCGGACGAGATTCGAAAACCTTCGCCCTGTCGTGCGATTTCGTAGCTCACTTCCGGCGAAACGTATTTATAGAACTGCAATCGTTGATAGCGGTTGAGGTTTCAACATGGCTTCACGAATGCAGCAACCGTTATACATTCTCGCAGAGGGGACGAACCGAACGCACGGCCGCTCAGCGCAGGACTCCAACATCCGCGCCGGAAAGGCGGTCGCCGAAGCCGTACGGACCACACTCGGGCCACGCGGCATGGACAAGATGCTCGTCGACTCCTCGGGCGAGGTCGTCATCACGAACGACGGCGCGACCATTCTGGAGAAGATGGACATCGAGCACCCCGCCGCGCAGATGCTCGTCGAAGTCTCCCAGACCCAAGAGGAGGAAGTCGGCGACGGCACGACCACCGCGGCCGTCCTCACCGGCGAACTCCTCGCGCACGCCGAGGACCTCCTCGATGACGACCTCCATCCGACGGTCATCGTCGAGGGTTACACCGAGGCCGCCCGCATCGCCCAGGACGCCATCGACGACATGGTTCTCGACGTGACGCTCGACGACGACCTGCTCCGGAAGGTCGCTGAGTCCTCCATGACCGGCAAGGGCACCGGCGACGTGACCGCCGACGTGCTCGCCAAACACGTCGTCAAGGCGGTCCAGATGGTCCACGAAGACGACAACGGTGTGTTCCACCGCGACGACGTTCGCGTGCTCACCCGCACGGGCGCGTCCTCCTCGGCGACCGAACTCGTCGAGGGCGTCGTCCTCGACAAGGAGCCCGTCAACGAGAACATGCCGCGGTCCGTCTCCGACGCGACCGTCGCGGTCCTCGACATGAAACTCGACGTGCGCAAGAGCGAGGTCGACACCGAGTACAACATCACCTCCGTCGACCAGCTTACCGCGGCCATCGACGCCGAGGACAGCGAACTCCGCGGCTACGCGAAGGCGCTCGCGGACGCCGGCGTCGACGTGGTGTTCTGCACCAAGTCCATCGACGACCGCGTCGCGGGGTTCCTCGCTGACGCGGGCATCCTCGCGTTCAAGAGCGTGAAGAAGTCCGACGCCCGGGCCCTCGCCCGCGCGACCGGCGCGAAGCGCCTCGGCTCGCTTTCGGACCTCGACGAGTCCGACCTCGGCCGCGTCGACGCCGTCAGCATCCGCAGCTTCGGTGACGACGACCTCGCGTTCGTCGAGGGCGGCGCGGCGGCCAGGGCCGTCACGCTGTTCCTCCGCGGCGGCACCGAACACGTCGTCGACGAACTCGAACGCGCCATCGAAGACGCCGTCGACGTAGTCGTCGCCGCCATCGACAAGGGCGGCGTCGTCCCCGGCGCGGGCGCGACCGAAATCGCCATCGCCGACCGCATCCGCTCGGAGGCCGCCGGCATCGAGGGCCGCAAGCAGCTGGCCGTCGAAGCCTACGCCGACGCCGTCGAGGCGCTCCCGCGCACCCTCGCGGAGAACACCGGCATGGACCCCATCGACGCGCTCGTCGACCTCCGCGCCCGCTACGAGACCGAGGGCCTCGCCGGCATCATCTCCTCGGGCCGCTCCGGCGAAATCGGTGACCCCGTCGAACTCGGCGTCATCGACCCCGTCGCGGTCAAGCGCGAAGCCATCGAGTCCGCGACCGAGGCCGCGACGATGATCGTCCGCATCGACGACGTCATCGCCGCCAAGTAATCGCTCCGCTCGCAGAACGCACTCCCCCCATCAAACCCATCTCCGGCGGCGCTCCCGCCGCCGGGGCACTTCGTGTCGCTTTTCGCGGTCGTGCCGCCCACAGCCACTCTCTCCGGAGCCGCGCCGCCGAATAATACCTCTCAACTGGCCGCTACGTTCTTCCGTCGCGAGCGTCGAACTGCACGCCATGTCAGACGAAGTCGGGCTTCCGGAAGCCGTGTCGATGGCGATTGGGGGCATGGTCGGCGGCGGCATCTTCGCCGTGCTCGGCGTCGTCGCCGGCGCGGCCGGGACGCTCGCGTGGGCGGCGTTCGTCGTCGCCGGCGTGCTCGCGGTCTGTGCCGGCTACTCGCTGCTCCGACTGAACGGGCTGTGCGAGTCGCCGCGGTCGCCCGTCGGCTACGTCGAGCGCTTCACCGACGACAACACCACGCTCGCGGGCGTCGTGGGCTGGACGTTCGTCTTCGGCTACGTCGGGACGATGGCGATGTACGCCTACGCCTTCGGCGGTTACTTCGTCGAACTCACCGGCGTCTCGACGGTCGCGTCGGTCTCGATACAGCCGTTCGTCTCCGCGCTCACCGTCGCCGCGTTCGTGAGCCTCAACGTCTTCGGGGCGCACGCCTCGGGGCGGGCCGAAGACGTTCTGGTCGGCCTCAAGGTCGCCATCCTGCTCGTGTTCGGCGTCGGCGGCGTCGCCTACGGCGCGACCCACGGCGGCCTCTCCTTTGGCCTGTCGAACCTCGGTATCGGCCCGCTCGTCGCCGCCGCCGTCTCCTTCGTCGCCTTCGAGGGCTGGGAGCTCCTGCTGTTCGACCAGGAGAACATCGCCGACCCCCGCGAGACCGTCAGAAAGGCGATTTACATCTCCATCGCGGGCGCGACGGGGCTGTACATCATGGTCGCGCTCGTCACGACCAACCTCGCCGGCATCGACGCCATCCAACAGCACGCCGAGACCGCCCTCGCGGTCGCCGCCCGGCCGTTCCTCGGGCAGGCCGGGTTCGTCCTCATCTCCGTCGCGGCGCTGTTTTCGACGGGGAGCGCCATCAACGCCACGCTGTTCAGCTCCGCGCGGCTCTCGAAGCGCCTCGTCGCCGACGACCTGCTCCCGAGTCGCCTCCGCGACGCGTCCGCCGACGAGCCGGTTCGCCCGCTCGCGACGCTCGGCGTGCTCGCCGCCGGGTTCGCCTTTCTCGGGAGCCTCGACGCCATCAGTTCGTTCGCGTCGCTCGCGTTCATCAGCATCTTCGGCGGCCTCTCGTTTCTCGCGTTCCGGGAGCGCGAGGACCTCGCGACGGCCGTGGTTCCCGCCGTCGGGACCGTCGGCGGAGTTAGCTCGGCGGCCGCGCTCCTGTGGCACCTGTTCGACGCCGAGCGCGGGACGTTCTGGACCGTCCTCGCGCTCGCGGTGGTCGTCGTCGGCGTCGAGGTGCTCTACTTCGAGCGCGAGAGCATCGCAAGCGAGGTTCGGTCGGCGGAACGACGCGTGGAAAACGAGTTGTAAGGGTTCCGTTCCCGGTGGTCTCCCAGCCCCGCCTCAGACCCGCGGGAGCCGCCAGTCGTAGCGGAGCGCGAGCACCCGAACCGAGAAGACGACCGCGGCGCACAGCCCCGAGGGGACGCCGGTCGGCGCGCCGACCGCGCGGGCCGCGAGGAAGGCGAGGCCGCCGACGACGGCGGGCGTCGCGTAGAAGTCGTCGCGGAGGACGACCGGCACGCGCCCGATGAGGATGTCGGCGATGGAGCCGCCTCCGACGGCCGTGATGGTGGCGAGGATGACGACGCCGAACGACGTGACGCCGGCGTCGACGCCGACGAGCGCGCCGGTCGCCGCGAACGCCGACAGCCCGACCGCGTCGGTGGTCAGAAACGCCGGGTGGTCGCGCACGCGCCCCTCCATCGAGTGGATGAGGACGATTGCGAGGGCGACGCCGACGAGCGCGACGCTCATGTCCCACGTCCCCGCGAGCGAGGCCGGCAGCCGGTCGACGAGCACGTCGCGGGTCGTCCCGCCGCCGAGGGCGGTCACGATGCCGAGCACGGAGACGCCGAACACGTCGAGGCCGGCCTCGGCGGCCTTGAGCGCGCCGGCGACCGCGAACGCGAGCAGGCCGACGACGTTCATCACCGCGAACGGGTCGATTTCGGGGACCGCGACGGCGGCGGGGGCCGAAACGAAAAGCAGCGTCGCCATCAGTCGACCCGGAGTTCGACGCGGTCGCCGGGCGCGAGGCCGAACGCCTCGTCGCCGCGGCCGTGGTTCACGTCGCACTCGACGTTGCCGTGGCTGCCGACCGTGACCAGTTTCTCGCCGCGCGCGACGGCCTCGAACGTGCGACCGACGGGGACCGACTCGCCGTTCACCCAGACGGTCTCGCCCGCCGCGTCGCGGACGAACGCGCCCGGCACGTTCGTGATGCAGTTGCCGAAGTCGTCGACGACGAGCACCTCGCCCGTCGCCTCGCGGCCGTCGTCGGAGACGGTCGCCTCGGAGAGGCGGCACTCGGAGAGCGAGCCGACGGGAATCGGTTCGAAGCGGTCGACCGACCCGAGCGCCGACGCGCCGGCGACGTGGGCGTCGGCGGCCGCGGGCGCGAACACGTCCCGCCCGTGGAAGGTCGTCGACTCGGGGTTCGGAACGTCGATTTCGTAGGCTTCGACGGGCGCGTCGTCGTCGAGTTCGGCGGCGACGCGTCTCGCCGGCGGGCGGAGGACGCCGTTGTCGGGACCGACGAAGACGTGGTCGCCAACCCGGAGGACGACCGCGCGGCGGTCGGTGCCGACGCCGGGGTCGACCACGACGAGATGGACCGCGGGCGGGAAGTACGGAAGCGTCTCGCGGAGCCAGAAGGCGGCCGCGCGAACGTCCTGTCGCGGGAGGTCGTGGGCCACGTCCACGAGTCGCCCGTCGGTCCGCGAGAGGACGACGCCCTTCATCGCGGCGGGGTACGCGAGCCCGAAGTCGGACGCGAGCGTAATCATCTCAACAGGGGTTGGGGTCCTCGTCGTCGTCGACGCGCTCGGCCCCGTCGGTGGCCGTGACGCGCTGGAGGCGCTCGATGCCGTCGATTTCGCGGACCACGTCGGCCACCTCGTCGGGGACGAGCGACTCCCAGTCGCGGTCTTCTATCATGCGCTGGCGGACCTCCGTGCCCTCTAGCACCTCGCGGTTGAACATGGGCGATTGGTGGACTTCGACGCCCGCCTCCGTGAACAGTTGGATGACGAGCGGGTTGTTGGAGTACGCCACCTCGAACGCGGGGGACATCGACTGGACGTGGCTGACCCACACCGAGTTGCGGTCGAGGTCCTCGATGGGGACCGCGTAGGTCGTGATGTCGAAATCCGAGACGGCCTTGTTGACCATCATGATTCGTTCGCCCGCGGTGAACGGGTTCCGCGGCGAGTGGGAGTCGCCCGCGGACCCGATACCGAGGACGAGCTCGTTGACCTCGGCGGCAATCTCTTCGACCATTCGGTGGTGGCCGTTGTGGTACGGCTGAAACCGGCCGATGTAGAACCCCCGCATGCGTCGGGCGTTAGTCCGGATTACTTATAAATACGCCGAGTTCGGAGAACTCCGGTATTCTGGTGGTAGGAAGGTCGAAACGCGAGATTACGGCAAGAGCCACCGGATGGTGACGGGGAGAAAGTATATCAGTCGCAGGGCCTACGCTAGAAGTAGCGACGACAGTTCTATGAGTAACGATACGAACACCGACGACAGCCTCCACGAGCGGGAGGATTCACCCGACGACGCGCCCTCGGAAGAGGGTATCGACGACGGGGGGTCGCTCCAGCACGACGAGGCCGAAGAGGTCGACAAGAAGACGATCGACGACCTCGGGAGCGATGTCGAAATCGACGCCGACGTGGCCGAGAACGTGGACGAGAACGACCTCCTCGGTGGTCTCCAGATAGAGACGACCGACGAGATTCCCGTCCCGGACCGCCTCGTCGACCAGGTTATCGGGCAGGAACACGCCCGCGACGTCATCATGAAGGCGGCCAAGCAGCGCCGCCACGTCATGATGATCGGCTCCCCGGGGACGGGGAAGTCGATGCTCGCCAAGGCGATGTCCGAGCTTCTCCCCCGCGAGGAGCTGCAGGACGTGCTCGTCTACCACAACCCCGACGACGGCAATCGCCCCAAGGTCCGCACGGTCCCCGCGGGCAAGGGTGACCAAATCGTCGAGGCGCACAAAGAGGAGGCACGCAAGCGCAACCAGATGCGCTCGTTCCTCATGTGGATCATTATCGCGGTCGTGCTGGGCTACTCGCTCATCATCGCCCGGCAGGTCCTGCTCGGCATCCTCGCCGCGGGTATCATCTACCTCGCGTTCCGCTACGGCTCGCGCGGCAGCGACGCGATGATTCCGAACCTCATCGTGAACAACGCGGACCAGAAGTCCGCGCCCTTCCAGGACGCGACGGGTGCCCACGCGGGTGCGCTCCTCGGCGACGTCCGCCACGACCCGTTCCAGTCCGGCGGCATGGAAACGCCCAGCCACGACCGCGTCGAACCCGGCGCGATTCACAAGTCGAACAAGGGCGTCTTGTTCGTCGACGAGATCAACACGCTCGACGTGCGCAGCCAGCAGCACCTGATGACGGCCATCCAGGAGGGCGAGTTCTCCATCACGGGCCAGTCCGAGCGCTCCTCGGGCGCGATGGTCCAGACCGAACCCGTCCCGACGGACTTCATCATGATCGCCGCGGGTAACCTCGACGCGATGGAGAACATGCACCCCGCGCTCCGCTCCCGTATCAAGGGGTACGGGTACGAGGTGTACATGGACGACACCATCGAGGACACCCCCGAGATGCGCCGCAAGTACGCGCGCTTCGTGGCCCAAGAGGTCACCAACGACGGGCGGCTCCCGCACTTCACCGAGGAGGCGGTCGAGGAGCTCATCCTCGAAGCCCGCCGCCGCGCCGGCCGCAAGGGCCACCTCACCCTCGAATTCCGTAACCTCGGCGGCCTCGTCCGCGTCGCTGGCGACATCGCCCGCGGCGAGAACGCCGAGCTGACCACCCGTGACCACGTGCTGCAGGCCAAGCGCCGTGCGCGCTCCATCGAACAGCAGATCGCGGACCAGTACATCGAGCGCCGCAAGGACTACGAGCTCTCGGTCAACGACGGCTTCGTCACCGGCCGCGTCAACGGCCTCGCCGTCATGGGCGAAGACTCCGGTATCATGCTCCCCGTGATGGCCGAAGTCACGCCCTCGCAGGGTCCCGGCCAGGTCATCGCGACCGGCCAGCTCAAGGAGATGGCCGAAGAGTCCGTCCAGAACGTCTCGGCCATCATCAAGAAGTTCTCCAACCAGGACCTCTCGGAGATGGACGTGCACGTGCAGTTCGTCCAGACCGGCCAGCAGGGCGTCGACGGCGACTCCGCGTCCATCACGGTCGCGACCGCCGTCATCTCCGCGCTGGAGGACATCCCCATCGACCAGTCGGTCGCCATGACCGGCTCGCTGTCGGTGCGCGGCGACGTGCTCCCGGTCGGCGGCGTCACCCACAAAATCGAAGCCGCCGCGAAGGCCGGCTGTTCGACGGTCATCATCCCCGCCGCCAACGAGCAGGACGTGATGATCGAAGACGAGTACAAGGAGATGGTCGACATCATCCCCGTCTCGCACATCAGCGAGGTCCTCGACGTCGCCCTCGAAGGCGAACCTGAAAAGGACTCGCTCGTGGACCGCCTCAAGAGCATCACCGGCTCCGCCCTCAACAAGGGCCAGGGCGTCAAGGGCCCCTCCAGCCCCAGCCCGCAGTAACGCCGGATGACCGACTGGGCGGCGTTCGCGGGCTTCACCGGCCTCGTCCTCGCCGTCTTACTCTCTCTCGCACACTTTTCTCGCGGCGTCCCGCACGCGGAGGGGACCGGCTCCGACGCACTCGACGCGCCCGCCGCTCCGGGCGACGGCGCTTCCGATTCCGACTCCCGAGCGACTGCCGCGGACGACTCCGTTCCGACCGCTGCCGAGTCGGACGAGACCGACTGGTCGGCCGAACTCGACACCGTCTCTCTGGCTTCCTTCTCGGTCGACTCGACCGGCGCGTCACCGCGTCCCGAGCCGTCGACGCCCGCGGAGGCCGACGTTGTGGGCGACGCCCACGCTGACGTTGACGCTGGCCCCGAGTCCGACTCCGACCGGGCGACGCCGCCCGGCGTCACCGCGGCCCCCGTTTCGGCCGTCTCGGAGCGCTCGGCGTCCGCCGAGGACCTCCCGCCGCATCTCCTGCTCGCCAACGTCGCGCTCTCGCAGGCCTTTTTCGGCGGCTTTCTCGGCCTCGGCGCGTGGTACGCGGGCGTGCCGGCCGCGGCGCTCGGCCTCTCCGCCGCCGACCTCCCGACGCAACTCGCCGTCGGCGTCGGACTCGGACTCGCGCTCTACGGGGCCAACCGTGTCGGTTCGACGGTCAGCGAGCGGTTCGGCGTCGCGCCCGACGAGGCGGTCCGCGAGTCGTTGACGCCGCGGACGACCGCGGGCTGGGTGTTCCTGTTCGCGGTCGCACTTCCGCTCATCGCCGGCTTCGAGGAACTGCTCTTTCGGGGCGCGCTCGTCGGCGCGGTTGCCGCCGGCTTCGACGTGTCGCCGTGGCTCATGGCGGCCGTGTCGTCGGCCGCCTTCGGCGCGGGGCACGGCGCGCAGGGTCGACTCGGCATCATCGTCACCGGCCTCCTCGGGTTCGTCCTCGCGGCGGCGTTCGTCCTCACCGAGAGCCTGCTGGTCGTGGTCGTCGCCCACTACCTCGTGAACGCGCTGGAGTTCGCGGGCCACGAACTGTTCGGCTGGTAGCGGGGTCTCCCTGCGTCGGCGTCGGTGACGACCGCCGAACCACCCGCCGTCGCGGCCGCGGCGCGGGGATGCGTTCAAGTGTCCGCACCACGCGTAGCCGGTATGGACATCGACACGCGGCAGTTGACGCAGGCGGGGCTCATCGGTTATCTGGCGCTCGTCGTCGCGGCGTTCGCCACCGGGAACCCGACGCTCCGGCTCGCCGCCGACGCCGCCTTCGGGCTGACGGCGGTTCTCCTCGGCGTCGTCACGCTCCGGATTCCGGTCGACAGTCAACTCAAATACGTCGCCGGCGGCGGCTTCCTCCTCGCCGGCGTCTCGCAGTTCGCCGAACTCGCGACCGGCGTCCAGTCGGTCGGACTCGCGAGCACGCTGTTCCTCCTCGCCGGCCTGCTCGGCTACCTCGCGCTCCGCCGCGAGACCGACGCGATGCCGTTTTGAGGGGCGGTCCGCAGAATTAGATTCCTTCCGACTGCCGGAGCGCCTCGACCACGTCGTCTGGCGCGGCGCTCGGGCCGTCTTTCACGCGGTGGTCGGGGACGACGACCGGGACCGGGTTCGCCGCGAGCGCCTTGCGGACGACGCGATCCGAGTCGTCGTCCTCGGGGTCGAGGCCGGCCATGCGGACGAGGAGCGCCACGTCGACCGAGTCACCCCGCGGGACGTTCCGAAGCGACTCCAGCACGCTTCGCTGGTCGGTCGGGACGGTCAGTCCGATGGGGACCGACGAGAGGTCCGTCTGGCCCCGGTCGATGGCGGCCAACACGGCGTCGAGGTGGGCGTGGTCCGACTCGGAGTCCGCCGGCAGCGAGTCCGGAAACGAGACGTCGATGACCTTCCCGCTGACCACGCCGACCTGCACGGGGCGGCCGAGCGTGGACGATTCGCGCGCGTAGATTCCCGAGACGGGCATACGTTCGGCTCCCGTCGCCGGACGCTTGACCCTTCCGGCGACGGCGTGCGGTTGGGGTGACTGCGCTCGGTTCGGGTGGCCGATACCTCGCCGTGCGCTCTCGCCCGCGCGCACGCGAGAGACGGTGAGTGTCCCCGCCGACGTAAGCCTTATGTACAGATACGTGCGTTAGTGTACATCAATGAACGCTAGTGGAGACGAATTAGCTCCCGACGTGCGCGCCATCTTGGAGGCCGCGCGGGAGCGACCCGGCGGGGAGACGCGCGTGTCGGTCGACGCGCGGTCGTTCCCCGAGGCCGTGGCCGAGACGGAGGCCGCGGGTCGGGTCCCCGTCATCGCCGAGGTGAAGCCCACGAGTCCGACGACCGAGGGCGTCCGCGAGGACGACCCGGTCGAACTGGCCCGCGAGATGGTCGCCGGCGGCGCGACGGCGCTGTCGGTCCTCACCGAACCCGAGCACTTCGGAGGCTCCGCCGAGTCGCTGCGGCGCATCCGCGAGGCCGTCGACGTGCCCGTGCTCCGCAAGGACTTCATCATGAACGAGGCCCAACTGGATGTCGTCCAGTCCGACCTCGTGCTCCTCATCGCGCGGTTCGTCGGCGAGGACCTCCCGGCCCTCGTCGAGGCGGCCCGCGACCGCGGCTTCCAGCCGCTCGTGGAGGTCCATACGCGCGAGGAACTCACGGCGGCGCTCGCGGCCGGTGCCGACATCGTCGGCATCAACAACCGCGACCTCGGGAAGCTGGAAGTCGACCTCGGCACGTTCGAGGAACTCGCGCCCGAAGCGCCCGAGGACGTGCTTCTCGTGGCCGAAAGCGGCGTGCAGACGGTCGACGACGCGCGGCGGATGCGCGAGGCCGGTGCCGACGCCCTCCTCGTCGGGACCGCCATCATGGACGGCGACGTGCGACAGAACACGGAGACACTCACACAATGAGCGCAGACGGCAAATTCGGCGACTACGGCGGACAGTACGTTCCCGAGGCACTCATGCCGGCCATCGAGGAACTGACCGACGCGTACGAGCGGTACGTCCTCGACAACGAAGACGGCTTCATGGACGACTTCCGCGCGCGACTGCGGGACTTCGGCGGGCGACCGACGCCCCTCCAGCGCGCGGACCGACTCTCGGAGCGCTACGACCGCGAGGTCTACCTCAAGCGCGAGGACCTCCTCCACGGCGGCGCGCACAAGCTCAACAACGCGCTCGGGCAGGTCTTACTGGCGAAGTACATGGGCAAAGAGCGCATCATCGCCGAGACCGGCGCGGGCCAGCACGGCACCGCCACGGCGATGGCCTGCGCGCACCTCGATATGCCCTGCGAGATTTACATGGGCGAGCGCGACATCAACCGCCAGCGCCCCAACGTCTTCCGGATGAAGCTCAACGGCTCCGAGGTGAACCCCGTCACCGTCGGCCGCGGCACGCTCAAGGAGGCCATCTCCGAGACGATGCGCGACTGGGCGACCAACGTCGAGGACACCCACTACGTCATCGGCTCCGTCGTCGGCCCGCACCCGTTCCCGAGCATGGTTCGGGACTTCCAGTCGGTCATCTCCGAGGAGGCCCGCACGCAGGCCAGAGAGAAACTCGGCCGGCTCCCCGACGCCGTCGTCGCCTGCGCGGGCGGCGGCTCGAACACGATGGGCGCGTTCGCCGAGTTCGTCGACGACGAGGAGACCGCGCTCTACGCCGTCGAGGCCGGCGGCTCGACGCTCGAAGTGGACGAGGAAGCCGGCGTCGCGCCCAACTCGGCGTCGCTCACGACCGGGTCGGAGGGCATTCTCCACGGCGCGCGCACCCGGCTCTTGCAGGACCGCGACGGCCAGATTATGGAGTCGCACTCGGTGTCGTCCGGCCTCGACTACGCCGGCGTCGGCCCCGAACTCGCACACCTCGTGGACACCGGCCGCGTCACCGCCGTCAACGTCGACGACGACGCGGCGCTGACCGCGTTCCACCGGCTCTCGCAGATGGAGGGCATCATCCCCGCCCTGGAGTCGGCCCACGCGTTCGGCTACCTCGAATCGGTCGTCGGTCCCGACGCGCCCGACGCCGAGAACGCGGACGACCTCGGCGAGTACGTCGTGGTCAACGTTTCCGGTCGCGGCGACAAAGACCTCGAATCGGCCATCGAGGAGACCTACGAGCGCGACATCGATATCGCGCCGAACATGGACGAGTTCACGGGGGGCCTGTGATGTCGCTCGAAGACGCCTTCTCCGACGGCCCGGCGTTCGTCCCCTATCTTGCCGCCGGCGACCCCGACTACGAGTCCTCGCTCGAATACGTCGAGGCGCTCGAACGCGGCGGCGCGGACGTCATCGAACTCGGACTTCCGTTCTCGGAGCCCATCGCCGAGGGGCCGACCATCCAGAACGCGGTTGTTCGGTCGCTCGAAGGCGGCATGACGCCGACGCGCTTTTTCGAGTTCGTCGAGGACCTCGACGTGTCGGTGCCGCTGGTCTGTATGACCTACTACAACCTCATCTATCGCTACGGCGATGAACCCGGACCGCGGCCGTTCGTCGAGAAGGCGGCGGAAGTCGGTATCGAGGGCTTCGTCGTCCCCGACCTGCCGGCCGAGGAGGCCGGCCCGCTCCGCGAGGCCTGCGACGAGTTCGGCCTCGACCTCGTGTTCATCGTCGCGCCGACGACCCGCGGCGAGCGCCTCGACCGAATCATGGAACAGGTCTCGGGCTACGTCTACGTGCAGGCGCGCCTCGGCACGACGGGCGCGCAGTCGAGCGTCTCCGACCAGACCGACTCGTCGCTCGAACGACTCACCGACTACGACGTGCCCAAGGCGGTCGGCTTCGGAATCAGCGACGGCGACCACGCCGAGCGCATCGTCGCCAGCGGTGCCGACGGCATCATCGTCGGCAGCGCGCTCGTCGACATCGTCGCCGAGGGCCACGAGAACGGCGACGACGCCGAAACGGTCGCGGACCGACTCGAAACGCTCGCCCGCGAACTCGAAGACGGTGCGGTAGCGGGCGCGTCGCAACGCCCACCGCATCCGGAACGCACATAACTGCTCTGCCACCCTTTCTCATACATGAACACAGACGTCGGACTCTCCGCACGACTCGACCGCATTTCCACAGACGGGCGATACCTCATCGTCCCGATGGACCACGGCATCACCCTCGGCCCGGTCACGGGCCTCGTCGATATCGAATCCACTATCGACGGCATCACGCGCGGCGGCGCTGACGCCGTCCTCACGCACAAGGGGACCGCGCCGCGCGTCCACCCGAACAAAAACGGCAAAGGCTACATCGTCCACGTAAACGGCTCGACGGACATCGGCCCGGACGAAAACGACAAGCGACTCACCGGATCCGTCGAAGACGCCCTCCGCGTCGGTGCCGACGCCGTCTCCTTCCATATCAACGTCGGCTCGGACTACGAACCCGACCAGATGACGCAGCTCGCTGACCTCTGTTCTCGTGCCGCCGACTTCAGCGTGCCCGTTCTCGCAATGTCCTACGCCCGCGGCCCCGGCATCGACGAACAGGACCCCGAGGCGCTCGCCCACGCCGTCCGCCTCGCCGAGGAGGTCGGTGCCGACGTGGTGAAGACGGCATACAGCGGCGACGCGGAGTCCTTCGGTCGCGTCGTCGAGGCCACGCGCCTGCCGGTCGTCATCGCCGGCGGCAGTCGCGGCACCGACCGCGAGACGGTGGAGATGGTCCGCGGCACGATGGACGCCGGCGCGGCCGGCGTCTCCATGGGTCGGTCCATCTTCCAGCACGAGAACCCCGAGGCCATCACCCGCGCCGTCAGCGCCGTCATCCACGACGACGCAGATGTGGACACCGCGCTCGAACGCGCCGGGCTCGGCATCGAGGCGTAACGCGACTCGCGATTCGCGGCGTTCCGACGGGGTTCTGTTTTCCCGACACCGCTGGCCTACAACTAGATACCCGCCGAGCGCGAACGCTACCCATGCGCGTCACCATGTGGGGGTTCGCGGTCGAGGTAGACGACCGACGTATCGACTGTGCTGCCGACTCGCTCCGAAACCAACTCGTCGAGTACGAACGCGGGGAGCGCCGCGAGTTCGACGTGGACGTGCGATTTCCCGACTCCTTTACCGGCGACGTGATGCGCGTGATGGCGTCGATTCCGTACGGCGAGACCCGAACGTACGGCGAGGTTGCGGCCGAACTCGACAGCCACGCGGTCGCCGTCGGACAGGCCTGTGGACGGAACCCGGTCCCGCTCGTCGTCCCGTGCCACCGCGTCGTCGGCGCGGGCTCTCTCGGCGGCTTCTCCGCGGCCGGCGGCGTCGACCTGAAGCGCGCGCTTCTCGACCGCGAGCGCGGCGCGGTCCAGACGGGGCTGGACCGATTTGACTGATTTCATATCGCCGTACTCGGTTTATTGACTGTCGAACCGGCCGGGCGCTGTCGTGGTCGGTGTGGTGCGAGCGCCGTGCGCGCACCCAAGAATCGGTTTCTCCAGGTTCTGACGCGTCGTTCGCGGAACCGCGTTCGTGACTCGACGGTCGTTATCTGTCCGGTCGTTGCCAACTTCGCCGACAGCGTGAGACAGGACTCCATATTCGATTCCGACCGCGTCTATCGTCTTCCAGCCTCGAACCCTGGCGTTCCGCATCATGGACGGGTTCCACGCGGTCGATTCCAGCGACCCTCTCGACCCGGTGGGCAGCGTGGACGAATCACCTCCGTTTCGGCCTCGAACGTCGGCGGTTGGGATTCGATGTAGTCGCTGTGTTCTATGTTCGGCACTGACGAACTCGGTGACTGACACACCGGTGACGACGCGCTCACGTTCACGCGCGACCTGCTGTCTTTCGAGGTTGCAGGCACACTGACCCGAGTCGGGACGACCAAACCGCCGACTCGGTGGGAGTTGAGAGTAACTGAGTGAGGCGAGTCGCCGCTCCCGCTTGACTCGCGTCGGCGGTTGGAATCGTCGTCCGACCGTCGACTCTGCCCTGAATTCACTCTAATAAATCGTATGGCGCGATATAGAATTCAGGTGGGGCGCTCAAGCGTCCCGGCCCGTCGCTGTCCGTTCGCTATCCGCTCGCCGTCCGTTGGTTCATTCGCCACGTTCAAGCCCGCCCACCGAGTGAAGTCGATAATGACACGAAGCGTCTGGCTCAAAGCCGACGACGCGGTCGGCGACTGGGAGACGCGGAAGCGACGCATCACGGCCGGACTGGAAGCCGGCGTCGACTGGGTCCTCGTCGACGAGGCCGACGTCGAGCGGATGCGCGAACTCGGCGATGTCAACATCGCCGCGTTCCGGACCGACGCAGACGTCCACGTGATGGAAGCAGAGGAAGACGACGGAGAGCCCGCGGCGCTCGCCGACGCCTACATCGTCGGCAAGGACGGCGAGGGCGACGCGACCGTCGAACTCCCCTCGGACTTCTCCGGGTCTGCCGACCTGACGACGCTCCGCCGCGGCGACGACCTCGCAAACGGCTCGTACGTTCGCATCCTGAGCAAAGACTACGAGGCGTTCGCCGAGGAGGCCGCCCGCGACGGCGATTACACCATCGTCATCGGCGAGGACTGGACCATCATCCCGCTGGAGAACCTCATCGCCCGCATCGGCGAGGAGACCGACCTCATCGCTGGCGTCACGACCGCCGAGGAGGCCAAAACCGCCTTCGAGACGCTCGAACTCGGCTCCGACGGCGTCCTCCTCGACAGCGACGACCCCGACGAGATTCGAAAGACCGTCGAGGTCCGCGACGAGGCCGAACGCGAGTCGCTCGACCTCGTCTGGGCCGAGGTCACAGAGGTCGAACGCACGGGCATGGCCGACCGCGTCTGCGTCGATACGGGCACGATTATGGACCACGACGAGGGGATGCTCGTCGGTTCGATGGCCCGCGGCCTGTTCTTCGTCCACGCCGAGACGGCGAAGTCTCCGTACGTCGCGTCTCGGCCGTTTAGAGTCAACGCCGGCGCGGTCCACGCCTACGCGCGGACCCCCGACGGCGGCACGGTCTACCTCTCCGAACTCGAAAGCGGCGACGAGGTACAGCTCATCGACACGAACGGCAGCACCCGCGAGGCCATCGTCGGGCGCGTAAAAATCGAAAAGCGGCCGATGTTTCGCATCTCCGCGGACTACGAGGGCGACCGCGTCACGACGCTCCTCCAGAACGCCGAGACAATCAAGGTCCACACCCGCGAGGGTCGGACCGCGGTCACCGACCTCGAACCCGGCGACGAGATGCTCATCTACTACGAAGACACGGCGCGCCACTTCGGTGAGGCTGTCGAAGAGAGCATCATCGAGAAGTAACGGACGGAACGCGTTTTTTCGGACTCGAACGCAGCGTCGCGCGCAGCGGCGGGCGTTCGTCGACGTTCTCTATCCTTCGACCGTGTACCATTCGAGCTCCGTCGCACACCACGGACAGAAGTCGAGGTTCCGGTCGAGTTCCCCGCCGCAGACCGGGCAGGCCGGCTCGCCGTTCGCGTTGCGGCCGCGCGGGCGGCTTCCGACGCGGTAGGCGTCGAGCGCGCTCAGAAACAGCAGTCCGAGAACGGGGAACAGCACCTCTCTGGGAAGCGAGTCCACCGTCACGGTCGCCGGGTCGGTGAACGTCGAGAGCAACACCAGTCCCGCGCCGACGACGAAGGTGAACCACGCAATTGCGCGTCGCCACTCGCGGAGGTAGACGTGGCCCGCCCCGGCGATTCCGAGCGAGGCACCAACCACGCCGACGAGGGCGGCGACGAACGCGCGACGACGAGCATCGGGCATCGTTCGTTGGCGTCGTCGTCCGCGCTCTTAAACGTCTGGATTGTCGGACAGTCAGCAACTCACTACCGAATCCCGCCGATGGCGTCTGAAACTCTCGAATTCGAGTTGTTCGACCTCAGTCGGTCGTCGTCGCGTCTTCCGAGAGTTCGGAGCGCTCCGACGCCGCGGCCGCCTCGGTCCCGTCGAACGGCTCGTGTTCGACGGCGAACTCGCGGTTCGCGCCGTCGGCCGACGCCTCGACCGACGACACTCGGTACAGACGGATGCGGCGCTCCTGTTTCGTCACGACCGGGAAGTCGTAGTGTTCGGCGTCGTGACTGGGGGGCTCGTCGCGGCCGGCGACGAACTCGCGGTGGGCGTCGAGTCGGCGTTCGACCTCCGCGTGCGAGCGTTCCGGGAGGTCGTCGAGTCGGCGTTCGAACCCCAAGACGAGGTCGGCGTCGAGGTCGTAGCCGACGGAGTCCCGGCCGGCGAGCATGGCCGCGAGCGTCGTGGTCCCGGTGCCGACGAAGGGGTCGAAGACGGTGTCGCCGTAGACCGAGTACATCCGAATCAGGCGCAGCGGCAGTTCGACGGGAAACGCCGCCGAGCGCTCTCTGGCCCCCGAATCGAGGCGCTGGTCGGTCCCGCTGAACTCCCAGAGGTCGGAGAACCAGCGGTTGCGCTCCTCCCAGAAGAAGGCGCTCTCGTAGCGCCGGTCGTCGCCCGGAGGGAACGACCGCGGGTCGCCCTTCCGAACCACCAGCACGTACTCGTGTTCGAGGGTGACGTAGGCGTTCGTCGGGAGCGTCCCCGAACCCATGAACTTCGTCAGGCGGTTCGTCGGCTTCCGCCAGACGGCGTCCGGAAGCGGCGTCAGTCCGCGCTCGCCGAGCGCCGTGAGCACGCGGGCGTGGTTGGGGTACTGGCGAAACGACCCGTCGAGGCTCCGAGTCGCGTCACCGACGTTCACGCAGGCGACCCCGCCGGGCGCGAGCACGCGGGCCACCTCGTCCCAGACGGCGTCGAGCTGTTCGTGCATCGCCTCGAACGCGGCGTCGCCGTCGCCCGCGTCGAGCGCCGCGTCGACGGCGTCGTCGCGCGCCGAAAAGAGGTCGTCCCACATCTCTATCATGGGGTAGGGTGGCGACGTGACGACGAGGTTCACGCTCTCGTCGGCGAGTCCGGTGTCGGCGGCGTCGCCCACCGTGAGGGCGTGCGTCGTGCGCATCGTACGGACGTATTTCCCCCGAAACAAAACCCTTCGCCTCGGCGCGGGGGTCCGACTCGGTCCTCAGACGAGGCCGAGGTTCTCCTCGGCTTCGAGGAGTTCGTGGTAGCGGTTGCGGATGGTGACCTCGGAGATGTCGGCCACGTCGCTGACGGCGGCCTGCGTCGTCTTCTCGTTGGTGAGGAGGGCGGCGGCGTAGACGGCGGCGGCGGCGAGGCCGACCGGCGACTTACCCGAGTGGACGCCCTTCTCCTTGGCGTTCTTCAGGAGTTGGCGCGCGCGCATCTTCGACTCGTCGGAGAGGCCGAGCTCGCTGGCGAACCGCGGGACGTACTGCTCGGGGTCGGCGGGCTTGACTTCGAGCGAGAGTTCGCGGGCGATGTAGCGATAGGTGCGGGCGACCTCGCTCTTCTCGACGCGCGAGACCTCCGCGATTTCGTCGAGCGAGCGCGGGACGCCGGCCATGCGGGCGGCGGCGTAGGTACACGACGTGGCGACGCCCTCGATGGAGCGACCGGGCAGCAGGTCGTCGTCGAGCGCGCGGCGGTAGATGACCGAGGCGGTCTCGCGGACGTTCTCGGGGAGGCCGAGCGCCGAGGCCATGCGGTCGATTTCGCCGAGCGCCTGCTTGAGGTTGCGCTCCTTGGAGTCGCGGGTGCGGAACCGCTCGTTCCACTTGCGGAGCCGCTGCATCTTCTGGCGCTGGCGCGCGCCCAGCGAGTTCCCGTACGCGTCGCGGTCGCGCCAGTCGATGTTGGTCGACAGCCCCTTGTCGTGCATCGTGTTGGTCGTCGGCGCGCCGACGCGGGACTTCTCGTCTTTCTCGCGGGCGTCGAACGCGCGCCACTCGGGGCCGCGGTCGACGGAGTCGGCGGTCACGACGAGGCCGCAGTCGTTACAGACGGTCTCGCCGTGTTCGTCGTCGGTGACGACGTGACCGCCGCACTCGGGGCACTGAAGCGTGTCGCCCTTCGTCTCTTCCTGTTCGGTCTCGGCCTCCTGTCGGCCGTTCTGCGTGTTTCGTTCCTGCTCCTGTGCGCCGGGGTTTCGGGTCCAGATTCGTTCACTCATGGATACGACGGCGGGTGCTCCGGGAATGGGTGGTTAGAGGCGGCTAGAACCCGGATGCTGTCCGTAACACCAGCAACCGCAGACGACCGCATAAATGGTTTGGTATCGCTTTCGGCAGCGGCGGCGTTCACCCGTGCGAGGCTATCACACGAGTGATTGAGGTTCGTGAGGGATTCGAGACCTCGCCGGCGACTCATCGGTGACGCTCCGCCGGCGTCCCGGCGGCCGACGACGCGACACATACTTTTCACGAAGGTGCGTTGCTACGACTACACATGGCCGCGACCCCCCGCGTCGTCTCGCTCGCGCCGAGCGCGACAGCGATTCTCACCGCCGCCGGTCTCGACGCCCACGTCGTCGGGGCGACCGTTCACTCGTCGACCGACAAGCCGGTCGTCGGCGGCTGGCTGAACCCCGATTTCGACCGGGTCGACGACCTCGACGCCGACGCCGTCTGCACCTGCGACGACCTCCAGTCGGACGTCGCGACGGCGGCCCGCGACCGCGGCTACGACGTGGTTCACGTCGCGCCCGCGACGCTCGACGAGGTGCTCGACTCGTTTCCCGTCGTCTGCGACGCCGCGGGCGACGCCGGTGCGGGGGCGGCGCTCGCCGACGACTGCCGCGACCACCTCGCCCGCGTCGCCGACGCGGTCGCCGGCCGCGACCGCCCGGCCGTCTACTGCGAGGAGTGGGCCGACCCGCCGATGGCCGCGGGCAACTGGGTTCCCGACCTCGTCCGCGTCGCCGGCGGTACCGCTCCGCTCGTCGCGCCCGGTGAGCGGTCCGCCGAAGTCGACCCCGAGACCGTCGCGGCCGCCGACCCCGACCACGTGATTCTCCATCCCTGCGGAAAAGGCGAGCGCGGCGACCCCGAGGCGTTCGACGCTCGCGGGTGGAATCTCGACGCCGCGGTCCACGCCGTCGACGACTCGCTTCTCAATCAGCCGAGTCCCGCCGTCGTCTCGGGCGTCGACCGCCTCGCGCGGCTGTTGCACCCCGACGCCGACCTCCCCGAGCCGTGGGCGGCCGCGTCCGAGACTGCGACCGCGACCCCGACCGAATCCGACGAAGGGAAATAACCGGGCGACGCGCTTCCGACATGGACATCGCGGTGGGAAGCGGCAACCCGGTGAAGCGGCGCGCGGTCGAACGAACCTGCCCCGACGCCTCCGTGGCGGCGGTCGTCGTCGACTCGGGCGTCTCCGAACAGCCGACGGGCCACGACGAGACCATCGCGGGCGCGGTCACCCGCGCGGAACGAGCCCTCGGCGCGGGCGACTACGACTTCGGCGTCGGCATCGAGGGCGGCGTGGCGGCCTTCTCGGCCGGCGACGGCACAGACGAGACCGACCTGTACCTCGTGATGTGGGCGGCCGTGACCGACGGCGAGCGCGTCGGTCGCGCGGCGGGACCGAGCCTCGCGCTCCCCGCCCGCATCGCGGACCGCATCGACGCGGGCGAGGAACTCGGCCCGGTGATGGACGACGTGCTCGGCACCGACGATATCGCGAAAAACGAGGGCGCGGCGGGCGTGTTCACCGGCGGCCGCCTCACTCGCACCGACGCGCTCGAATCGGCCGTGACGGGCGCGTTCGCGCCGTTCCGGTGTGAACTGTACTGAGTCGGACTGAGCCGACTGCGCACGTCACTTCGAGTCAGCGAGTTCGTGTTCGCGGTCGCGCACCTCGGCGCTCTCTTCGACCGCGGTCGTCAGCGAGACGTTGAGCGACAGCATCGAGCCGACGCCGCCGACGATGGTGACGGCGTTTTTCACCGCGTGGTCGAGGACCGCGGCGGCGAGCGCGGCGGCGGGCGTGACCGGCGCGAGCGCGGCCATGAACACCGTGAAGGCGATTTCGTAGAGGCCGACGCCGCCGGGCGAGAGCGGAAGCACCTTCGCGAGGTTGCCGACGCTCACGGCGAAAAACGAGACGCCGACGAGCACGACGGGGTCGATGTCGACGCCGAGCGCGAGCAGGACGACGACCGCGGTCACCACGTCGACGGTCCAGATGGCGAGGCTCGTCAGACCGACGCGGCCGAAGGCGGCGCGGTTGCCGGCGACCGCCTGCAAGTCGGAGACGAACTGCTCGATGACGCCCGCGACGAGTTCGACGTAGGAGTCAGACGAGAACCGGCCGACGAACGCCCGGACGACGTTCCGGTCCGCGCGGGCCGACAGCGCGATGCCGAGGACGCCGAGGATGGCGACGACGCCGACGCCGGTGGCGACGTAGGCGGCGGTGCGCACGTCGTCGGCCGACACGTCGACCGAGCCGCCGCTCACGCCGGTCGCGAGCACGGTGGCGATGTCGTCGAGGCCGCCGGTCGCCGCGAGGCCGACGAGGACGACGCCCGCGAGCCCCGCGATGGTGAGCAGGTCGAAGACGCGCTCGACCGCCAGCGACGCGAAGCCCGAGGGGTACGGGATGTTCCGGCGCGCCTTCACGACGTAGGCGCGCACGGCGTCGCCCGCGCGGGCGGGGAACACGAGGTTCCCGGTCTGACTGATGAATATCGCCCCCGTGAGGAAGCCCGCCTTCTCGCGGTAGCCGAGTTCGCGGAGGATCTCGCGGTAGCGAATCCCCCGGAGCGGCCACGAGACGACGTAGATAACCGCGGCGGCCGCGACGAGCGCGGGGTCGGCGTCGCCGAGCACCGAGATGACCTCCGAGGGGTCGATGTACAGCGTCATCAGCGCGAGCGCGAGGACGGTCAAAAGCAGGCCGGCGACGATGGTCACCCGGCGGGTGATGCGGGGCCGGACCGTGAGCTGCCACCACGTCCGGAGGATCTGGCTTCCCATCCCGAGGATGTCGCGGACGAGGTCGACTTTCGTGTCGCCTTTCGGCTCCCAGTCGACGGGGAACTCGGCGACCCGAAAGCCCGCGCGCTGGGCGCGGACGAGCATCTCCGTGTCCCAAAACCAGTGGTTGTCCTCTACGTCGTCGCGGAGCGCCTCGAACGCCTCGCGGCTGAACGCCTTGAAGCCGCACTGGTGGTCGCGGAGGTCCGAGCGGAGAAACAGGCGGACGAGGCCGTTGTATGCGCGACTCGGCACGCCGCGTTTCCGCGGACGGTCGGCGACGCGGTCGGGCATCCAGCGCGACCCGGTCGCGGCGTCGTACTCGCCGGAGCGGACGCGCTCGACCAGCTCTTCGAGGTGTCGCATGTCCGTGGCGAGGTCCGTGTCGAAGTAGACGAGCGTGTCGCCGCGTGCGGCCTCGAAGGCGCGTTCGAGCGCGCCGCCGCGACCGAGGCGGTCGTCGCTGTGGTAGTGGCGAATCCGGTCGTCCTCGGCGGCCAACCGGTCGGCTATCTCCGGCGTCTCGTCGTCGCAGCCGTCTTCGGCCACGATGACTTCGAAGGCGTCGGCGGGGAGGAACGATTCGAGCGTCTCGACGGTGACGCGGACCGTGTTCTCGATGGTCCGCGCCTCGTTGTAGGCGGGGAGGACAACGCTCACTTCGACGCCGGCCGCGGTTGCGGCGGCCGGGCGTCGTTCTGTCGGGCGACCCATTGTCGTCGTATGGCCGCTATCCGCGTATGAATTTTCTGTCTTGGAGTCGGTACGCTCCGCTTAGACGGAAGTTCGGAGCGCTCGGGCGTTCGACGGCGTGCCGGTCTCTCCCGACTATCTCCCCATTGATGTGTCCGCGTCGCGTGGCTGTTAGGCGACTGTACCTGCGACGGCGCGGTGGGGCCTCCCCGAGGGCTCGTTTTTGGGGGAAATCGCAAGACTGCGACGTGTTAAGCTCCCGTACCAAACCCCTGATAGGCGTCTCGTCTCTCTGTGTAGGTATGAGCACGACCGCCTCCGCCGCCGCGGTCGAGGGCGAAGCCCCCGACACCAAACCCAGCCTCTCGGAGAAACAGCGCCGCATCCTCGACTACCTCCGTTCGAACGCCGGCGCGAAGACGTACTTCAAATCCCGCCTCATCGCCGACGACCTCGACCTCTCCGCGAAGGAGGTCGGCGCGAACATGCGTCCCATACTCGACGGCGACTTCGACGTGACCGTCGAGAAGTGGGGCTACTCCTCCGGCACAACGTGGAAGGTGACCGTCTGAGCCCCCGCTGACGCTTCACTCTGCCCCCGCCGCACGCCGTCTCCGGCGTGCACCCCGGCGCGTCCTCCCTCGCGCCACCACGCACGGAACGCCGTCGTCTCCCACCCCACGTCGTTCCATCCCCGCTTTTTCGGTTTTTTTTCGCGTCCCAGCGCCGCCGCTGAATGTTCCGGTTCCGAATCGACGGAGCAGCGCCGGCACCGACTCCCGGCCCGGTCAGGGGTCGAAGCGGATGAGGTCGGCCGCGTCGTCAGCGAACGCCGCGGCGTCGGAGCCGAAGGAGTCGGCGTAGCGAATCAGCAGCGTGATAACCGTCTCAGGGTTGCGGACCGCGTAGCCGTCCTCGCGCGAGAGGAGGCCCACGGCGTCGAGTTCCTTCGCGTAGGTGCTCACCGTCGCCCGCGAGACGCCCAGTCGGGCGGCGAGTTCGCTCCCCGTCGCCGCGGGGTCGCGAAGCAGGTGGACGAGCATCCCGCGCGGCGTGTCGCGGCGCAGGTAGCCGAGGGTGACCTGCTCGAACTCCGAGAACCGGCCCGCGGGGAAAAACCGCTTGTAGTCGCCGTCGCGGCTGACTTCGAGGGTGCCGTCGTCGACGAGGTTCCGAAGGTGGTACTGCGTCTCGCCGGTTCCCAACTGGAGGTCGTCGCGGACCTTCGAGAAGTGCGCGCCGGGGGTCGAGGCGACGTAGCCGACGATGGCGTCCCGCGCGTCGCTCGACCCCGACGAGTCGTCCTCGCCGTCGTCGCCGCCCCCGAGGCCCACGAGCGGCGTGGCGGCCCCGAGCGCGGCGAATCGACGGAGGGTCGCGCGCTTGTCTTCGTCTACCCGGCGGTTCGACATCTACCACCACATACGAGACGGCGCGAAGAAAAGGGCTTCGGCGTGTACACCCGTCCGAATCCGGGACGGTCCGGCGACGCGACTATTCGAGGTCCTTCTCGAAGGATATCTCGCTTTCGTCGTCGTCGGCCTCGTCGGCGGCCGGTTGGCCGTTACCCGCGGAGTTCGCGTCCGCCGAGCCGTCGGTCGCGGCCGCGTCCCCTGCGCCCTCGCTTTCCGCGACGACCTCGTCGGACGACTTGATGGGCTGTTCGTCCTCGTCGGCCTCGGCGATGACCTCGTCGGGCGACTTGATGTCGTTGACCTCCGCGCCGGCCTTGATGGCCTCGGCCTCCTGTTCGAGCTGTTCGACGTTCATCTCCGCGGCTTGGTCTATCTGGCCGAGGATCTCCTCGATGTCGTCGAGGCCGATGAGCTCGCGGGTCTCCTCGTCGAACTGCTTGCTGGAGAGGCCCTCCATGTCCTGTACGTCGGAGCCGGTGAGCTGTTTGCCGTAGCGGCCGACGAGCGAGGTGAGCTCCTGCGGGAGGACGAACGTCGTCGACTCGCCCTGTCCGATGCGTTCGAGCGTCTCCATGCCTTTGTCGATGATGGCGCGCTCGCCCATCGACTCGGCGGACTTCGCGCGGAGCACCGTCGAGATGGCGTCACCCTGCGCTTCGAGAATCTGCGACTGCTTTTCACCCTGCGCGCGGATGATGTTCGACTGCTTTTCACCCTCGGCCTGCTCGACGGCGGAGCGGCGCTCACCCTGCGCTTCGAGAATCATGGCGCGGCGGCGGCGCTCGGCGGAGGTCTGCTGCTCCATCGCCTGCTGCACGTCGGCGCTGGGGTTGACCTCGCGGACCTCGACGGACTCCACGCGGACGCCCCACTCGTCGGTCGGCTCGTCGAGCTCCTTGCGGATGCGGGCGTTGATTTCCTGGCGCTTGTTGAGCGTGTCGTCGAGTTCCATGTCGCCGAGGACCGCCCGGAGCGTCGTCTGGGCGAGGTTGGAGACGGCGCGCTTGTAGTCGTCGACTTCGAGGAACGCCTTCTTCGCGTCCATCACCTTGATGTAGACGACCGCGTCGGCCGTGACCGGCGAGTTGTCGCGCGTGATGGCTTCCTGCCGGGGCACGTCGAGCGTCTGGGTCCGCATGTCGAACGCGTAGGTCCGAGAGACGAACGGCGGGATGAAGTTGATACCCGGTTCGAGGAGCCGTCGGAACTCACCGAACACCGTGAGCGCCTTCTTCTCGTAGGCGTCCACGATTTCGACCATCTGGTACACCGTCACGATGGCGAGGACGAGCACGAGGAGGCCGACGACGACGCCTCCGATACCCAGCCCCGCTTGGAGGGCAAGTAGGTCCATACGCCCGCCTTGGGTTGGCAGAATGATAAGTATTCGTGTGATACGGGCGTCACGTCGGACGGTTTCGGGGCTGACGGGGCGTCAGATGGCGGTTCGGGTCGGTGGCGGTTCGGGCCGACCACGGCGTCGTGGCCGGAGGTCAGACGCCTTCCGTGCCCTCGCGTTCGAGTTCTTCTTCGTCTCGCTCCGCGGACTCCTCGTGCCGCCGCGCCCGTTCGCGGGCGAGTTCGCGGTCGATCTCGTCCTCGCCGGGACCGACTCCCTCGACGGTCACGACGTTGCCGCCGCCGGGGTCGACGACGATGACCTCGGTTCCCGCCTCCAGTTCGCCGTGGACCGACCGGGCGGCGTAGTAGGGGTTGAAGCCGCCCTCGTCGAGTTTGACCTCGCCGCTGGTCGGCGTGACGCGCTCCGTGACGCGCCCCATCTTGCCCGTCAGCGCGTCCGAGTCGCTCGTCTTCCCTTCTCCCTTCCCACCGTAGATATCGAGCTCTCGGTAGCCGTAGAGCGCGAGCGCGCCGAAGACGAAGACGAGCAGCCCGAGAATAATCGGGCTTGCCAGCGGTGCGATGAGGAGACCGGCCAGCCCCGCCGCGAGGAGGGCCACGCCGAGGACGACGAAGTGCGCGCCGGGGGCGATGGCCTCCGCGAGCGACAGGCCGAGCCCCGCGAGCACGAGCAACAGCGGGAGCGTCTCGGGACTGACGAGACCGGTCTGTAACGGGAGCGGCGGGTATGCCATACCGGGTCTAGGGCCGTCGCCCGATTAAGGATTGAGGGTCGAACGCGGCGCGCGTTCGACGCGCCGGATTCGGCCGCGCTCAGTCGTCGCCGTTCGGGTCGGTCGAGACTGCGTCGTCGTGGACGAACGCCACGGTGTCCTCGTTGGTCGGCTGGACGAGGACGGTCCCCGTGGTCGCGTTCGTCGGCACGGTGAAGACGGTCCAGACGTGCGCGTCATCGCCCGGGGCGAACAGCCCGCCGTTGTCGAAGCCGGTCGCGTTCGACAGCGGTTGGTGCCCGTATCTGACGCCGTCCGATTCGAACACGAGCGCCGACTGCGACAGGCTTCCGGGCGAGTCGCCGGTGGCCGTCGCGTTGAAGCCGACGACGACGAACCGCTCTCCCTCCGGCGGGGCGTACGTCTGATTGCCGACCCGAAGCGTGTCGGTCGTTCGGGCGTTCCACCGGGCGACCACGTCGGCCGAGTCGGCGCTCGCACTCGACAGGGCGGAGACGGAGACGCCGTGGTCGCCCCCGGAACCGCCGCCGCTCGACCCGCCGAGTCCGTCCAGCATCGGCCCGAGCACGGCGACGGAGCCGAGCGCGAGGACGAGCAAGAGGACGGCGACGACGACGACGCGAACGCTCGGCGGCGACCCGGATTTCAGGTCGTCGACCGACGACGGAAGCCTGTCGCGGAGCGAGCCCGCCGAGGAATCGCCGCCACCGCCGTCACCGCTATTGCCGCCGTTATCGCCGTCACCACCACCGGCGTCGCCACGGCCGTCGATGAGCCCAGCGAGTCGCTCGCGGACGGCGGCTATCGGGAGCGACGCCAACGCGTCTTCCACGGGTTCGGGCAGGTCGAACGGCAGGCCGAACTCGACCTCGGCGGTCTCGAACACGTCGCCGTCGGTGTACTGCTTGACGGTCTGTTCGAGGCCCTCGTCGGCGACGGTCTCGCCGAGTTCGTCGCGGTCGAACAGCGTCACGTCGTGGTTCGTGGCGAACCCGCGGACCGCGTCAGCGAACTCGCCTTGCGTGGCGACGACGACGGTGTCGACGCCGCGCTTTTTCGCGTGCGCGACGAAGCCCTTGATGTGCTCGGTTTCGACGGTCGTCTCGACGGTCGGGAGCACGAGCATGAGTCCCTTCGTGCCGTCGCCGCGCTGGCCCTGCACGAGGTATCTCCCCTCGCCGCGGGGCTGGGCGTTCGTCTGCCAGTTCCGCTGCGTCCAGAGGTCCGAGAGAAAGCGGACGAACTTCGTCGGTTCGAGTTCGACGAGTCTCGTCACTGTTCGCGGCCCTCCGAGCCGTCGGGGGCGGGTCGTCGGTCGTGTCCGCGTCGTCGGTCGTGTGTCATCTTGTCGTCTGGGTGTTCGTCGGCGTCGCAGCCGCCGTGCGGCCGGTTCGGTGCGAAGCACGCGACGGCCGGGAGGGATATCGTCGCCACCGTGGGTTCGCCACCGCGGGTGGGTCCGTCGCGGGCGCGGGCGGCGCGACCACCGGCGTCGGAACCCGGCGTGCCGCGGAGCGCACCGACGCGGCGACCACCACGGGAGGTGTGCGGACTGCGCGACTCAGCTCGGCTGGGCCGGGGAGTTGGCGGTGGTTCCCCTCGGGGTCACATAAATCAACAGTCCCGATTATCAAAACAGAAAGTCGGACGGCGGAAGCCGGCTCTCACAGTGGGTCGCGGTCTGCGTCCGGTGGGTCGCTCAGAACGCGCCCGGGTACACGGTGACGACGACGAGTCCGACCGCGAGAAGGACGCCGAGCAGGACGAACACGATGTTCTCCGCCCGCGGCGACTCGGGTTCGATGGGAAGTTGTTCGACCTCCGGCTCGTCGTCGATGATGCCGTCGGGACCGACGTCGTCGACGCCGAAGCGCCACTCGCTGTCGCCGTCGCCATCGCCGTCACCGTCGCGGTCGTCGTCGGCCTCGGGAGAGGGTGCGCGGGACATCGACTCGTGCGTAGGCGTCGCGGCGGGAAAGGGCTACCGCACTCCTACCGGCTGTCGCGGTCGTGGTTGATGACGTCGCCCTCGTAGACGATGCCGCGCTCGGCGTGGAGCGTGACGGTCGCGCCCTGCGCGATGGTCTTCGGCAGCGGCGCGCCCGAGACCATCGGGATGTCGAGTTCGCGCGCGACGAGCGCCGGGTAGCCGGTCATGCCCGCGCGGGCGTCGACGATGCCGGCGAGCTTGTCGGCGTCGCCGTCGAACTCGCCGTCGAACTCGGACGACAGCGCGAGAACCGCGCCCTCGGGGACGTCCGTGAGGTCGCCGTCCTCGGTGCGGTAGAGGGGGCCGGCGACGCGGCCGCCGACGATTTTCCGGCCCGTGGCGACGGGCTCGGCGGCGACGTGGACCTTGAGCATGTTCGTCGTGTTCGTCCCTTCGAGCTCCGTCATCATGCCGGAGAGGACGACGATGGTGTCGCCGGACTCCGCGACGCCGGCGTCGAGCGCGGCGGTGACGGCGTCGTCCATGACGCCCTCGACGCTCGGGCTGTAATCGGCGTACTGCGCCGAGACGCCCCACGAGACGGCGAGCTGGCGGCGCGTCCGGTCGTTCGGCGTGACGGCGACGACGGGCACGCCGGGGCGGAACTTCGCGGTCTTCCGGGCGGTGTAGCCGGACTCGGAGACGGCGACGACGGCCGCGGCGTTCACGTCGCGGGCGAGGTAGCGCGCCGAGCGGGCGAGCGCCTCGGTGCGGGAGCCCTCGTCGGCGGTCGGGACGCGCTGTTCTTGGCTCTCGTCGTACTCGGGGCTGGCTTCGACTTCCTTGACGATGCGGGACATCGTCTCGACGACGCGGACGGGGTGGTCACCGACTGCGGTCTCGCCGGAGAGCATCACGGCGTCGGTGCCGTCGAGGACGGCGTTGGCCACGTCGGACGCCTCCGCGCGGGTCGGGCGGCGCGAGCGGACCATCGAGTCGAGCATCTCGGTCGCGGTGATGACCGGCACGCCCGCGGCCTGCGCTTTGCGGATGGTGCGCTTCTGGATGATGGGCACCTCTTCGAGGGGGCACTCGACGCCGAGGTCGCCGCGGGCGACCATCACGCCGTGGGCCGCCTGGATGATTTCGTCGAGGTTGTCGACCGCGCCGGCGCGCTCGATTTTGGCGATGATGGGAATCTCCGCGCCGAGGTTCTCGAGGGTGTCGCTGATGGTGTAGACGTCCTCCGCGTCGCGGATGAACGAGGCGGCGACGTAGTCGACTTCCTTCTCGGCGGCGAGCTTCAGGTTCTCGTAGTCGGAGTCGGTGATGAGGTCGATGTCGAGGTCGACGCCGGGGACGTTCACGCCCTTGCGCGAGCTGAGCTCCCCGCCGGAGACGATGGTCGCGTGGACCGAATCGTCCTCGACGTACTCGACGGTGGCCTCGATGCGGCCGTCGTCGAGGAGGATGGTGTCGCCGGCCTCCGCGGCGGTGATGGAGTACGACAGGCCGACGGCCTCGGGCGTGGCCTCGTCGCCCTCGTAGAAGCGGACCTCGCTTCCGGTTTCGAGGTAGATGTCCTCGTCGATGTCGGCGGTTCGGACTTCGGGGCCTTGCAGGTCGAGCATGGCCGCGAGCGGTTCGTCGGTCGCGTCGTCGACGGCGCGGATGCTGTCGATGACGTCGGACCGGTGTTCGACGTTGCCGTGGCTCGCGTTCATCCGGGCGACGCTCATGCCGGCGTCGGCGAGCCCGCGAATCGTCTCTCGGTCGAACGACGCGGGACCGAGGGTACAGACGATTTTTGCGTTTCTCATGGCGTCGCCTACGAGTGACTGATAAAAAAGCCCGATGATGAACTCGGTGCCGAGTAACGGGTTCGCATACGTACTCTCTATAGTTCGCCCGTCGAACTGACCGCTCGGGCGGCCTCACGGGATCATAATGGTCGTTTGATAAATTTCTCCGTCGTATCTGACGTATCCCGGGTCGCGGAACTCGTTTCTGTCCGTTCCTTCCCGGAGCGTCACGGGCTCGCCCCCGAGCGCCTGCCGGAACGCAGACTGTTGGTCCGGGGCGAGGTTCTGGTACGAGACGGCCCCCTCGCTCTGCGGGAGGTCGTCGACTCGGGTGACGCTCAGCCTCGCCGTCCCGCTTCCGCCGCCGAGACAGCCCGTCGAGAGGACGAGCGCCGCGGCGAGCAACACGCTGACTCGCATGGACGGCGCTCCAGCGTCGCCGCTCAAATCGGCTCCGGTCTCGGGGCGGGATTCGAGCGCCGAACGCCGGCTCAGTCGGAGACGGTTGTCCGGTAGATGTCGCCGTCGTACCGAACGTAGCCGGGGTCGACGAACTCGTTTCGCGCCGATTCGTTCGGTAGCGCCACCGGCTCGCCGGTCGAGACGGCCTCCGCGAACATCTCGCGCTGGTCGGGGTCGAGGTTGCCGAAGGCGACCGCGCCCTGTCCCTGCGGGAGTTCGTCCACGCGCTCGACGGTCAGGGTGCCCGCGCCGCCGCCGGTGACCGCGGCGACGACGCCCGCGAACACCGCGAGTGCGACGACGATTCCGACCGCTTCCCGTCTTCCGATTCGCATGGCCGACGCTCGGGGGGCGGCGCAGTTAGGCGCTGTGGTCCGCGTCTGCCACGAGGACGGTATCGGCAGCGACACGGCGCGTCGAAAAAATCGGGTCGCGGTCGGTCGCGTATCGGGTCGGAGCGGCCGTCTACTGCACCTTCGTGCCGGGGACGGCGTCGCCGTGGGTCGTCAGGATGTCGGCCTCGTCGCCCGCGGCCAACAGCATCCCGTTGGACTCGACGCCGAACAGTCCGGCCTTTTCGAGGTTGGCGACGATGACGACCTTCGAGCCGGCAAGCGAATCGAGGTCGTGAAGCTGCTTGATGCCGGCGACGATTTGGCGCTCTTCGACGCCGATGTCGACGGTGAGCTTGGCGAGTTTGTCCGCGCCGTCGATGCCCTCGGCGGCGACGATTTCGCCCACGCGGATGTCGAGTTCTTGGAACTCCTCGAAGCTGATGCGGTCGTCCGCGATGGGTTCGAAGTCGATGTCGGCGTCGGCGTCGGTGTCAGCGTCCATATCCTCCTCGGCGTCCCCGTCGGACTCGTCGCTTTCGGATTCCGTCTCGGCCACGCGCGCTTCGAGCTTCTCGTTGAGCTCCTCGACGCGCTCGTCTTCGATTTTCTCGAACAGTGCCTCGGGCTCACCGAAGGACGCCGGCGGGGCCTCGAAGGCGTCGTCGACGCCGGTGTCGGCCACCGAGCCGTCTTCACCGAGCTGTTCCCAGAGCGCCTGCATCTTCCCCGGCGCGACGGGGAAGAACAGCACGGCGATGGCCTTCGCGATTTGGACGCAGTCGCGGATGACCTGCGCCGCGGCCTCGGGGTCCTCGTCGGTGAGCTTCCACGGCTCGTTGCGCTGGATGTACTCGTTGCCGAACTGCGCGAGGCGAACGGCGGCGTTGCCGGACTTCCGGACCGAGTAGTCGTTGATGCCGGCTTCGAACTCGTCGATAGCCTCCTCGATGCGGGCTTCGACTTCCTCGGACACCTCCGCAGCGCGAGACCCCGTCTCACTGGCCTCCGAGTGTAACTCGGAGACATCCGGCGTCCCCTCGAAGTTGCGGTACGCGAACAGCATCGACCGGTAGAGGAAGTTGCCGACCGTGCCGACGAGTTCGCTGTTCACGCGGTCTTTGAACTTCGACCACGAGAAGTCCACGTCCTGCTGGAAGCCGCCGTTGGTGGCGAGGTAGTACCGAAGCAGGTCGGGGTGGAAGCCCTCATCGAGGTACTCGTCGGCCCAGACGGCGCGGTTGCGCGAGGTGGAAAAGCCCTTGCCGTTGAGCGTGATGAAGCCGGAGGCCATGACCGCGCGCGGTTCGACGTAGCCCGCGCCGCGGAGCATCGCCGGCCAGAACACGGTGTGGTGCTGGATGATGTCGCGGCCGATTATGTGGACGATGTCTCCCGCGTCCTTCCACGCGACCTCCCAGTCGAACGTGTCGGCGCCGACGCGCTCCGTGTACTGCTTGGTCGAGGAGACGTACTCGACGGGGGCGTCGACCCAGACGTACAGGACGAGGTCGGAGGTGCCGGACGGCGACGAACTGCCGTCCGACTCGTCGCCCTCGTCACGCCCAGACTCCGTCTGGTCTGCCTCCGAATCCTCGGCGGATTCGGAGACGCCCGGGTAGTCGATGCCCCAGTCCATGTCGCGGGTGATACACCAGTCTTGCAGTTCGCCCTCGATCCACTCGCGGGGCTGGTTCCGGGCGTTCGAGGTGCCTTCGAGGCGGTCGATGAACTCCTGCAGGTAGTCTTGGAGGTCGGAGACGGCGAAGAACTTGTGCTCGCGCTCGCGGTACTCCGCGGGGTTGCCGGTGAGCGTCGAGGTCGGGTCTTCGATTTCGCCGGGTTCGAGGTGGCGGCCGCAGCCCTCGTCGCACTCGTCGCCGCGGGCGTGAGCGCCGCAGTACGGACACGCGCCCTCGACGAAGCGGTCGGGGAGCCACTGGTCCGCGTCGGGGTCGTAGGCGACCGGAATCTCCTTTTCGTAGACGTAGCCCTCGGCTTCGAGGGTGCGGACGATTTCCTGCGTCAGTTCGGTGTTCGTCTCGTCGTGGGTGTGGCCGTAGTTGTCGAACTCGATGTTGAAGCGCGGGAACGTCGCCTCGTACTTCTCGTGGTGGCGGAGCGCGAACTCTTCGGGCGTGACGCCCTCCTTCTCGGCGTTGACGGCGACGGGGGTACCGTGCATGTCCGACCCGCTGACGAAGGCCGTCTGCTGGCCGAGTGTTCGCAGCGAGCGACTGTATATGTCGCCGCCGACGTACGTTCTGAGGTGGCCGATGTGGAGGTCGCCGTTCGCGTACGGCAGTCCACACGTCACCACCGCTGGGTTCTCCGTGGGGAAGTCCTCGTGACTCATATATGTCGTGTATCTCGGAAGCGGGCCTAAAGCCCGCCGCTTCGGATGCGTCTGTCTGGCGGTGCGATTCTGCCCCGAGGTTCGCCGGGTCCGACCGTCGTCTCACGTTACCGAGGCGACGATTGGAGGCGGGTCCACCCGCGGCTAAAAGGGAGCGCGCATACGCATGTTGTCGGGGAGACCCGTCGCGGTCACACCGGTACTGAAGCCGAGCGGGCGTATAAATTGTTGGGACACTCCGGCAACGCTCGGTGTGCTCGGGACGCTTGGGGGCTCGCCCCTCGCCCCAATCAGAGGAACGCCAGCGCGGCCTCGATGCCGATGACGGTCACGACGAGTCGGCCGCAGGAGCCGACGAACGTCGCGGCGGCGAACTTGAGGTAGTCGTCTTCGAGGACCGAAAACGCGTAAATCGAGAGCGTGTCGGGAAAGCCCGGCACGCAGAGCGCGGCCGCGAGCCCGGCGAAGCCCCAGTTCTGTGCGATTTGGACGGCCTTGCGCTCGGTCCAGCCCATCACGTCGACGGGCAACCGTTCGAGCGCCCGCTCGACGTAGCCCGACTCCTTCGTCTGGCGGCCGATGTGGAACGCGAAGACGCTCCCGGCGGCCTTGCCCGCGCCGCTGACGAGGATGATGACCGCCAGCTTCGCGCCGTGGGAGAGGCCGAGGTCGAGCGGCGCGGCGAGGACGATTTCGCTCACGCCCGGGAGGGCGAAGGCGATGAGAAACGAGTAGGCGAAGATGATGACTAGCCCGACCCAGCCGGTGGCCGTCTCGACGAGCGACGAGAGCCACGAGAAGTCGGGGTACAGACTGAGCGTCAGGTCTGCGAGCGATGCGAACGCGGTGAGGGACACACGAGAGAGTCGAAGCCAGTCGGTTGTAAGTTTTCAGGTTCGGACCGGTCAGTTACGCGCCGGTCCCGACCGGAGGTTGTCGAGGTCCGAGAGGAACGACCGGAGCGACTCGCGGGAGACGTGCGGCATGCAGACGATGCGGAGTTCGCCGCTCGCGGTCCGCGAGATGCGCCAGCCGAGGTCGCGGAGCGAGTCGAACTGTTCGTCGGGGACGCTCGCGGCGACCAGCGGGAGTTCGGGTTCGACGGCGTCGTAGCCGCGGGCGCGGAGTTCGTCGTAGAGCCAGTCGGCGTTCGCCTGCTGGCGCTCGTAGGCGTCGCGGTAGCCGTCGGGCCAGAGTTCGCGCATCGCGGCGGCCGCGGAGGCGACGCCCGCGCCGCTTCGAGTCCCGGTGAGGCTCGCCTGCGACGCGGATTCGAGGTACGGCGTATCCACCGCCAGCGAGTCCACGACCGACTTGTCGCGGAACAGCAGGCCGCCGGCGGGGACGACCGCCTGCCCGTACTTGTGGGGGTCGATGGTCATCGAGTCGACGGGGGCGTGGGCGAACGACCACTCGTGGTCGGTGAAGGGGAGGACGAAGCCGCCCCACGCGGCGTCGACGTGCATCAGCGCGCCGGCGTCGTGGGCGACCGCGGTCAACTCGGGAATCGGGTCGACGCGGCCGAACTCGGTCGTGCCGGCGACGCCGGCGACGAGGACGGTGTGGTCGTCGACCGCCTCGCGGACGGCCGCGACGTTCGCGCGGTAGTCGTCGTCGACGGGCACGACGCGGAGTTCCACGTCGAGTACGTCGGCGGCCTTCTGGAAGCTGAAGTGGATGCTCTCGGGGGCGACGACGTTCGGGTCGTCGTCGCGGGCGTGGTTTCGCGCGGCTCGGATGGCCTGGATGTTGGCTTCGGTCCCGCCGCTCGTCACGTAGCCGTGGGGGGCCGGGAGGCCGGTGATGTCGCCGAGGTACGAGAGTGCGTCTTCTTCGAGGGCGGCGACGGCCTGATAGGTCGCCGGGTCGCCGGGATTGGTGGCAAAGAACCGCTCTGCGGCCTTCCGGGCGGCCGGGTGCGGTCGGGTGCACATCGAAGAGAGGACGCGGTCGAACTCCTGCGGTGCCGCGCGCTGCATGTATCCCACTATAACCACACCCAGTATATCGGTTCCGCTCCATTGCGCCGCGTCGCCCAGCCGACGGCCACCGCTACGGGGACGAGAAAAGGCGGAACGCGGGTGTTCAGTCCTCGACGCTCGCCGGGGTCAGCGGACGGAGTCGAGGAGGAGTCGCTGTTCGACGCGCTTGACCTCGTGTTGCACGTCGCGGACGGCGTCGATGTTGGCCGAGATGGAGCTGACGCCCTTGTCGACGAGGAACTGAACCATCTTGGGCTTCGAGCCGGCCTGCCCGCAGATGCTCGTCTTCACGCCGACCTCGCGACACGTCTCGATGGTGTCGCCGATGAGTTTGAGCACCGCCGGGTGCAGTTCGTCGTAGATGTCGGCGACGTGCTCGTTGTTGCGGTCCACCGCGAGAGTGTACTGCGTCAGGTCGTTCGTGCCGAAGGAGGCGAAGTCGATGCCGGCGTCGGCGAGTTCCTCGATGCAGAGCGCCGCCGCGGGCGTCTCTATCATGACGCCCCACTCGCGCTTTTCGGGGTCGATGCCGGCCTCGCGCATGTGCTCTTTCGCCCGCAGCACGTCCTCCGCGTCGTTGACGAGCGGGAACATGACTTCGAGGTTGTCGTAGCCCATGTCGAACAGGCGGCGGAACGCTTGCAGTTCGAGGCGGAACACGCTCGGGTTGTCGAGGCCGCGGCGGATACCGCGGTAACCGAGCATCGGGTTGTGCTCGCGCGGCTCGTTTTCGCCGCCCTCCAGCTGTCGGAACTCGTCCGTCGGCGCGTCGAGGGTGCGGACGCGGACCGGCCGCGGGTAGAACTCCTCTGCGGCCTCGCGGACGCCCGAGACGATTTCGTCCACGTAGGCGCGCTCGCCGTTCTGTTCGATGAACCGCCCGGGGGTCTTGCCGAGCGTGAGTACCATGTGCTCGATACGGAGCAGGCCGACGCCGTCAGCGCCCGTTGCGGCGGCGCGCTCGGCCGCTTCGGGGATGGAGACGTTGACCTTGACCTCGGTCGCGGTCATCGGCTTGACGGGCGTCTTGGGGCGAGCCTCCTCGACGGGCTGGCGCTGTTTCTCCTCGGGCTCTTCGCCCTCGCGGACGGTTCCCTTGTCGCCGTCGATGGTGACGACCTCGCCGTCTTCGAGCGTCTTCGTCCCGTCGCCGGTGCCGACCACCGCGGGCACGCCGAGTTCGCGGGAGACGATAGCCGCGTGGGAGGTCATCCCGCCCTCGTCGGTGACGATGCCGGCGGCGCGCTTCATCGCGGGCACCATGTCCGGCATGGTCATCTCGGTGACGATGATGTCGCCCTCGGCCACTTGGTCGAGGTGGTCGAGTTTGGTGACGATGCGGGCGCGGCCGGAGGCGATGCCGGGGCTCGCGCCGAGGCCGCGGATGAGCACGTCGTCGCCGGTCGCGGTCGCCCGCGAACTCCCGCTGCTGTCGCCTTCGCTTTCGGTTTCCTCGCCGTCGTCGCCCTCCGCGATGGTCGTAATCGGGCGCGACTGGAGCATGTACACCTCGCCGTCGTAGACGGCCCACTCCACGTCCTGCGGCTTCTCGTAGTGGTCTTCGACCAACTCGCCGAGTTCGAGCAGGCGGGACACCTCGTCGTCGGTCAGGACGCGCTCGTGCCGGCGACCGTTCGGCACGTCGCGCATGACGGTCTCGCCGCTTTCCTCGTCGCGGACGCACATCGTCTTCTTGTCCGCGATGGTCGCCGTTTCGACCTCGCCGGTCTCGCGGCTGACGACGTAGTTGTCGGGCGAGACGGTGCCGGAGACGACGGCTTCGCCGAGGCCCCACGCGGCCTCGATGATAATCTCCTTCTTGCCGGTCGAGGGGTGTCGGGTGAACATCACGCCGGACTTCTCGGCGTCGACCATCTGCTGGACGACCACCGCGATGTCGACCTTGTCGTGGGGGAAGCCCTTGCGGTTGCGGTAGTAGATGGCGCGCTCGGAGAACAGCGAGGCCCAACACTCCTTGACGCGGTCGAGGAGGTCCTCCTCGGTGACGTTCAGGAACGTCTCCTGTTGGCCCGCGAAGGAGGCGTCCGGCAGGTCCTCGGCCGTCGCGGACGACCGGACGGCGACGAAGGCGTCGCCCTCGCCGACGCTCCGGTAGGCGTCGAGGATTTCCTCCCGCACGTCGTCCGGCATCGGCGTCTCCATGATGAGGTCGTGCGCCGTCTCGTGGGCCGCCTGCAGCGCCTCGGAGTCCTCGTGGTCGACCTCGACCGCGGCGAACAGCTCGTCGTCGATGCCCGCGTCCTCGATGAACGCGCGGTACGTGCTCGCCGTCACGACGAATCCCGGCGGGACGGGAAGCCCCGCACCGGTTAGTTCGCCCAGCGACGCGCCTTTCCCGCCGACCAGGTCGAGGTCGTCAGCCCGTACGTCGTCCAGCCAGACTACAGCCATGTGATGTTCGTATGGTCCCGCACCCCGATAAAGAAGTTTGCGAACGAAACAAGTATGAATGAAAACTCACTCGAAGGCGAGTATGAAATTGCGGCGTCGACCCGGAAACGGCCGTTCTCATGACTCTCGGCGCGCCCGTCCGTGTTCTTCGCAGAGGATTTCGCCGGCGTCCGGGTCGAGATAGAACGGCGACCCCGCTTCGACCGGCTTCCCGCAGATCGCACAGCCGTCGTCGTGTCGGAGGAAGTACTTCCCCTCGGCGCGGCCCGTCTCCAGTCGCCCGGCGGCGACGGCCGGTCGCGTCAGTCCCTCGCCGATTTGCGTGCGCTCCGCGCTGTCGGCCTCCTCGAAGCGAATCGGTCGCATACCAACGCGTGGGCCGCCGGCGGCAAATCGGTACGGGCAGCGGGGGGTTCATAATCGCTCGTCCCGTGATTTCTAGCGTGCTTCCGGAGTGGGTCTTTCTGCTCCCGCCGTGGCTCCTCGTCGGCCTCGCCGCGGGTGCGGTCGCCTCCGTCGTCGTCGCCGGCGTCTTCGTCGTCGGCGGTCGTGTCTTCCCGGAGCGGCGGGTCTCCCGCGGCCCCCGCGTCGACGGGACGGGCCGCCGCCGCCACGAAATCCGCGACTACCTCACCGCCATCGACGAGCGGTTCGTCGAGGACCGCCCGGTCCGCGGCGAGACGGTGGCGTTCTTCCTCCCCGACCGCGGCGTCGCCATCACCTTCGACGCGCAGGCGTTCTTCCGCCTCGAACGCGCCGGCGTCTACGCCGTCCTCTGCGAACACGAGATGCCCGGCGGCCAACTCGGGCGGCGGCTCCCCTTCGACGTGCCGGACGTCGAGCCCGAACTGGCCGACCTTGACGACCCGGTGTCGGCCGCGTTCGACCGCCTCGACCTCCCCGCGACCGCCTCCTCCGAGGCCGTTCAAGACGCCTACCGCGCACGGGTGAAAGACGTGCATCCCGACCACGGCGGCGACCGAGAGCGGTTCCGCGAGCTACGGAAGGCGTACACGATGGCGCGAGAACACGCCGAGGGCTGAGAATTCGACTGCGAGAAAAACCGAACCCGGCGCGGAGCTACGGCTCCGTCACCTCGAACAGCACGCCCGCGTCGCGGAGCGCGTCGGTCACGCGCCCGGCGGTGTCGGTGCTGGCGACGACCGCGACGTCGAGGCCGCGGGCCGCGGCGTCGGCGGCGACCTCGCCCGGCGCGAACCACGTCCGCACGTCGACCGACGCGTGGCGGCAGGCGACGACGGCCTCGATGCCCGCGGCGACGACGATGTCGGCGTCGTCGCACGCCGCCGCGAGCGCGTCCGAACCGACCGCGTCGGACTCGGCAAGTCGCGCCGGCGGCACTTGGAGCACGCGGACCGAACCGGGTTCCATCTCGATGACGCCCTCGAAGCCGGTGACGCTGGCCGCGCCGCCCGCCTCGGCGTCGGTGGTGGCGACGCCGATGGCCGGGCCGTCGTCGCCGGGCGTGGCGTGGAGCAGTCCCTCGCGGAGCGACAGCGTCACGGTGTCGCCGGCCGCCACGTCCTCGGTGACGATTGCGGCGTCCTCGTTGACGCTCTCCAGCACGTCGTCGGTGACGTGTTCGGCGAACCGCTGGAGGGCGCGAGCCTCCTGAAACAGCCAGTCCACCCCCTCTTTCGTCACGCGGTAGCGCGACCGGCCCTGCTTTTCGACGAGCCCGTCTTCGACGAGGTCGCGGATGTACTCGGAGACCGCCTGACTCGTCACCCCGACCGCCTCGGCGATTTCGCCTTGGCTCACCGCCGGCTGTCGGTCGGCTATCTCGGCGAGGATGCGAAACCGGGTCGCGGTGCGCTTGTCCTCCAGTGCGCCGCTCATGTGCCGAACGTGGGACGCACTGACTAAAAAGGCCCCTGCTCCACCACGCGGTTCGACCGCCCGCTCGCAGGCCCTCGGCGCGGCGCGCGCCTCCGGTGGTAATTTGTCTCCGCCGACCCTCCACTCGGCCGTGACCAGCGTCTCCGTCCGCGAGCGCGCCATCTTTCTCCCCGACGCCGACGCGCTCGTCCTCGCGGACCTCCACGTCGGCCGAGCGGACGCCTCGGCGGTCGATTTCCCGCTCGGCGAGGGCACCGACCTCGCGGCGCGCCTGCGAGCCTACTGCGCCGAGTTCGACCCCCGCGAAGTCGTCTTCGCCGGCGACGTGCTCCACCGGTTCGACCGCGTCTCGGAGCGCCACGTCGCGGCCCTCGAAACCCTCGCTGAGACGTGCACTGACGCCGGTGCCGACCCGGTGTTCGTCGCCGGCAACCACGACACGATGCTCGCGGCGGTCCAGTCGGGCGAGGTTCACGACGAGTACCGCCTCGCTGACGGGACGCTCGTCTGCCACGGCCACCGCGACCCCGACGGCGACGCCGAGCGCTACGTCGTCGGCCACGACCACCCGACGCTCGCCGTCGAGGGCCGCCGGCGGCCCTGCGTCCTCTACGGACCCGACGCCTACCGCGGCGGCGACGTGCTGATGTTGCCGGCGTTCACCCGTCTCGCCGCGGGCGTCGAAGTAAACGGGATGCGAGGGGCCGACTTCGACTCGCCGCTGGTGCGCGAGGCGGGTCGCTTCCGGCCGCTCGTCCGCGACGCGGAGGCGGGCGAGACGCTCACGTTCCCGCCGCTGGGGGAGCTTCGACGGTTGCTCTGAGAGTCCGAGGCGGACGGGTCGAAAAACGACGTGGGGCGCGCGATTACGACAGGTCGTCGCGGACGGCGTCGGCCGCCTCTTTCCCGCTCCGCATCGCGCCCTGAATCGACGACCACGCGGTGTAGTCGCCGGCGAGGTACGCCCGACCGGGGGCGTCGCGGGCGTCGGGCAGGGACTCGTGGACGCCCGGCGGCTGGGCGAACTGCGCGAAGGAGATGTAGTCGGTGTGGAGCAGTTCGAGGTCGTCGAAGTAGCGCTCGGGGTACCACGCTTCGAGCGTCCGGCGGGTCTTTTCGAACAGCGCTTCCTCAGATTCGTCCTGCGCGGCCGCGCCGAGGAACGTCGCGTTCAGAAGTTCTCTGCCCGGCGGGGCGTACTCCGGCGCGACCGTCGACAGCGGGACGACCGTGTTGGGGTCGGGACTCGGAGCGTTGAGCATGATGCGCTTGCCCGCGTCGAGTCCGCTCCCGCTCGGGAGCGTGTAGTACTGGGTGACACAGCCGTGGGCCCCGGTCGGAATCGACCCGACGCCGGTCAGCCGGCGCGCCTCCTTGGGGTCGGTGGCGACGACGACCGCGTCGGCTTCGAGCGACTCGCGGCCCGTGGTGACGACCGCGCCGTCGCCGCGGGATTCGACCGATTCCACGCGCTCGCCGAGGCGGAACGTCGCGCCCTCGTCGCGGGCGGCGTCGGCAAGCTGTTCGGGAACCGCCCCCATCCCCGCCGCGGGGACCGCGGTGCTCCCCGTCGAGAGCATCTTGAAGGTGTACTCGAACACCCGCTTCGACGACGAGAGCGAGCGGTCGAGCGTGATGCCGCCGTAGAACGGCGCGACGAAGTGCTCGATGTAGTCCTCGGAGAAGCCCCAGTCGCGGAGGTACGACCGGATGCTCCGGTCGGCGGCGGCGAAGATTTCGTCCTCGTCGCGGGTGCTCACGTCCTGTCTGAGCGCCAGCGTCCGGAGCTTGTCGCTCGTCGTCACCTCGGGGTTGCGGACGGACTCGAACAGGCTCCCGATGTCGCGGAGGGGATCGGAGAGCACCGCGCGCCTGCTCGGTCGGCAGATGGTCGCGCCGGGCGTGAACCGCCGGAGGTCCAGCGCGTCGAGGTCGAGTTCCCGCCGGACCGCGGGGTAGTCGGTGAAGAGGACCTGAAACCCGCGGTCGAGCGTGAAGCCGTCTTTCGTCCGGGTGCGGACCCGCCCGCCGACGTCGTCGCGCCGCTCCACGACGGTCACGTCGGCCCCGTCGTCGGCGAGGTGTCGCGCGGCGACGAGGCCCGCGAGGCCCGCGCCGACGACCGCGATGTGGCTATCGTCCATACCACGTCTCTCGGACGGGCGACACAAAGCCGCTACGGGTGGCGGCCATCGGCCGACGGGAAGGGCTTAGTCCCTCCCCCCGTAAGCCCCGCCCATGCAGACGTCTGACAGCTTCTCCGGGCTGGTGTGCACGGAGACCGGCGACGAGTACGACGCGGCCGCGACCGGCCCGAGCGACGCCGACGCGCCGCTCGACCCCGCCTACGACCTCGACGCGGTCGAGTGGGACGCCGAGACGCTCGCCGCGCGCCCCTTCGACACGATGTGGCGCTACCGCGAACTGCTCCCGTTCGCGGAGCCGGTGACGGCAAACGAGGGCGCGACGCCCCTCGTCGCGGCCGACGCGCTCGCCGAGGAGGCCGAGGTCGGTTCGCTCCTCATCAAGGACGAGGGCCGCAACCCGACCGGAACGTTCCTCGACCGCGGCTTCTCGCTCGCCGTCACCGCCGCGCGCGAGGCCGACGCCGAGGTCGTCGCGCACGCCTCGCCCGGCAACGGCGCGCAGTCGGCGGCCTCCTACGCGGGCCTCGTGGACGCTCGCTCCTACGGCTTCGTCCCCTCGCGGACGCCGTTCCCGAACAAGGCCATGGTGAACGTCCACGGCGGCCAGATGAAGGTCGTCGGCGGGCGCTACCCCGACGCGCTTTCGGCGCTCCACGAACAGCTCAAAAGCGACTGGCACACGCTCCAGGAGTTCGACAACCCCTACCGCCACGACGGCGCGAAAACCATCGCCTACGAGGTCGCAGAGCGCCTCGACTGGTCGGTCCCCGACTGGGTCGTCGTCCCCGTCTCGACCGGCGAACTCGCCTACGGCGTCTACAAGGGCTTTTCCGACCTCGTCGAACTCGGATTGGTCGAGTCGATGCCCAAGCTCGTCGCGGCGCAGTCGGTCGGTTGCTCGCCCGTCGCCACCGCGTGGGAGGCCGACAGCGACACTCACGAGGCGTGGAACCAGCCGGACACCATCGTCGGTGAACTGGAGATTCCCGACCCCACGGGCGGGTCGCTCGCGCTCCGCGCCGTCCGCGAGTCCGGCGGTGCGGCCGTCGCCGTCAGCGACGACGACGCGCTCGAATCCGCCGTTACTGCCGCTCAGTCCGCCGGCGTCGAGGTCGGCCCAGCGGGCGGCGTCGCGCTCGCCGGCGCGTGGGAACTCGCGGACGAGTTCGACGAAGACGACACGGTCGTCGTCGTCAACACCGAATCCGGGACGAAGAACGCCGACATCCTCCGCAGCCACCTGATGGGACAGGGCGTCTGAGCGCCCGATTCGGTCGACTGGTCTCCCGCTCGAACCCTCTCGTTACCTCCATCAGACTTTTACTTTAGACGCATCTAATCCGTGGTATGTTGAGCGACGTGATGGAGGACTATCTGAAGGCTATCTACACGCTCCAGATGGAGCAGGGACCGCCGGTTTCGACCTCCGACATCGCGGAGTATCTCGGGAAAACGCCGCCGACCGTGACGAGCATGGTCGGCAAGCTCGAAGAGCGCGGGCTGGTCGACCGCGAGAAGTACAAGGGCGTCGAACTGACCGCGGAGGGCGAGACGGTCGCGCTCGAAGTGCTCCGACACCACCGCCTCTTGGAGGCGTACCTCACCGAACACCTCGACTACTCGTGGAGCGAGGTCCACGACGAGGCCGACGCGCTCGAACACCACATCAGCGAGGAGTTCGAAAAGCGGGTCGCGGCCGCTCTCGGTGAGCCCGAGGTCGACCCCCACGGCGACCCCATCCCGAGCGCCGACCTCACGCCCCCGGACTCCTCGGGGCTGTCGGCGCTCTCCGACTGCGAGGTGGGCGACCGCCTCGTCGTCGCCCGCGTCAGCGACCGCGACCCCGCGGAGCTGGAGTATCTCTCCGAGGCGGGCGTCACGCCCGGCACGACCATCGAAGTAACCGATATCGCCCCCTTCGGGATGGTGACGGTCCTCGTCGGCGACGGCGGCCGCGAGCAGAGCCTCCCGGAGTCGGTGGCCCGAACGATTCGCGTCCGACCGCCCGACGAGCCGAGTAACGAGGAGGTGTCGCCCGCGTGACCGGCTGGTGGGAGATTCTCGTCGTCGCGCTCGTCACCCAGCTTGCGGTGCTGCCGGGCGAGAAGGTCCAGTTCATCATCGCGGGGCTGTCGACCCGCTTCGACCCGAAGGTCGTCGTCGCGGCCGCGGGCTCGGCGTTCGCCATCTGGACGGCGCTCGAAATCCTGCTCGGACAGGCGCTCAAGAACGCGCTCTCGCCGGCCGCGCTCGACGCCATCACCGCCGTCCTGTTCGCCACGTTCGCGGTGTTGCTCTACCGCTCCGCGCCCGACGCGTCCGCGGAGAGCGAGGCCGCGACCACCGACGGGGGAGTCTCCGGCCTCGACGACGCGCCGACCGTGTTCGGCCGCGAGCTGTCGACGCAGGGATTCGGCGGTTTCCTCCCCATCTTCGCCATGATGGCCGCCGGCGAGTTCGGTGACAAGACCCAGCTCGTCACCATCGGGCTGGCCGTGCAGTACGGCGCGACCTCGGCCATCTGGGCGGGCGAGATGCTCGCTATCATCCCGGTGAGCATCGCCAACGCGTACTTCTTCCACCGGTTTTCCCACCGGTTCGACACGCGCAAGGCGTACCTCGGCGCGGCCGGCCTGTTCGCCTTCTTCGCCGCCGACACACTCCTCTCCCTTGCCACCGGATTCTCCGTCTGGGAGACGCTCGTCGGCACCGCCAGCGACGCCGTCCTCGCGCTGTTCTGACCGGCCGCGCGCGCCCCTCGCCGGCCACGACCTCCGCACCGTCGCTTCCGCGCCATTTTTCACGGTATCGCGCCCAAAGGAGAGCCATGTCTACCCTCCTTCCGTCTCTGGGTGCCGGGCTGGTGTTCGGGCTGGCGCTCGCCGCGCCGCCCGGCCCGATGAACGCCGTCATCGCCGAGGAGAGCGTCGTCCGCGGGTGGACCGCGGGCGCTCGCGCCGGTCTCGGCGCGATGAGTGCCGACGCGCTCTTTTTCGTCCTCGCGGCGCTCGGCCTCGTCGCGTTCGTCGGGCAGTTCCCGACGGTGCAGGCCGTCATGGTCGGTGCCGGCGGCGTCCTCATGCTCTACTTCGCCTACGGCGCGGCACAGGAGATGGACACCACGTTCCGCGAGGCCGCCGACCCCGACGAGGACAGCGCGGGCTTCACGAAGGCGTTCGTGCTCGCGCTGACGAACCCCTACCAGATTCTGTTCTGGCTCACCATCGGCGTCGGCCTCTTGGAGACCGGCACCGTCGACGTGCTCGCCCACACGCCGTATCTCGGGGCGTCGCTGGCGAACCTCCTCGTCGTGGAGACGGGAAGCCCGGCGCTCATCCTCGGCTTCTTCGGCGGCATCGCGGTCTGGGTGACCGGCTTCCCCGCGGCGCTCGTCGCGGCCGAACAGCGCGTCGACTCCTTCGCGTCGGCCGTCGCCGCCGTCAGCGCCGTCGTCCTCGGCGGCTTCGGCGTCGTCTTCATCTGGGACGCGGTGCGGTCGCTCGTGCTCTGACTCGCGGACGCGCGACTGCTCGAAACCGCAGCCCCCCGAAACCGGCTCGCAGCCCCGCGATTTCCGCCGGGCGTTCGGCGCGCCCCCGTCTCCGAGACGAGAAACACTATGAACCGTGGTGGTCGATTCCCGCGTATGTTCGATAAATCGACGTGGATTAAGCTGCCCCGGAACGTGCTTCAGGGCCACGGCGTGCTCGACGACCTCTCGGCCGCGGTCGACGAGCTGTACCTCTCCGGCGACCCGTTTCTCGTCACGAGCCCGTCGCCCGACCGCATCGCCGGCGACCGGGTCCGCGACCAGTTCGACGGCATCACGTCTATCTCGCTCGACCGCGCGAGCTTCGAGTCGGTCGAGCGCGTCGTCGACGCGGCCCGCGAGGCCGACGCGGGCTACCTCATCGCCCTCGGCGGCGGCAAGCCAATCGACGTGGCGAAGATGGCCTCCGACCGCCTCGACTGCGGTTTCATCTCGGTCCCGACGGCGGCGAGCCACGACGGCATCGTCTCGGGTCGGTCGTCGATTCCCGAGGGCGACACCCGCCACTCGGTCGCCGCCGACCCGCCGCTCGCGGTCGTCGCCGACACGGAACTGCTCGCGGAGGCCCCGTGGGAGCTCACGACCGCCGGCTGCGCCGACATCATCTCGAACTACACCGCGGTCAAAGACTGGGAACTCGCCCACCGCCTGAAGAACGTCGAGTACTCCGAGTACGCGGGCGCGCTCTCGCAGATGACCGCCGAGATGCTCGTCGGCAGCGCCGACTCCATCAAACCGGGCCTCGAAGAGTCCGCCTGGATAGTGACGAAGGCGCTCGTCTCCTCTGGCGTCGCCATGTCCATCGCCGGCTCCTCGCGGCCCGCGTCGGGCGCGGAACACCTCTTTTCGCACCAGCTCGACCGCATCGCGCCCGGAAGCGCCCTCCACGGCCACCAGGTCGGCGTCGGCTCCATCATGACCGAGTACTTCCACAGCGGCGCGCGCGGCGAGTGGACCGACATCCGCGACGCCCTCTCGACGATGGGCGCGCCGACGACTGCCGACGAACTCGGCATCGACGACGAGACGATTATCGAGGCGCTCACGACCGCCCACGAGATTCGCGACCGCTACACGATTCTCGGCAACGGCGTCAGCGAGGAGGCGGCCATCGAGGCCGCGACCATCACGGGCGTCATCTAAGCCCACCTTTTTACGCCTCGGGTCGCGGAGCGACCACTCGCGGAAAAACCTGGAGGGAAAAAGCCACGAGACTCGGCCTCCGGCCTCGCTCGTGGTACCGCGCTTTCGTGTCACACGACGTGACGTTCTCGGGACTCCGTGACGCGGGGTTCCGACCGAAGCAAGTCGACTTCGCACAGCCGCTGGAGTGAGTCGACTCTTGGTGGTACCGCTCTCAAACGCCGTCCGGAACCCGAAGACGGAATACGTCGTCTTCCCAATCCCCGGCCATGGCAACTGCGAGCGCAGACAACCCCCTGAAGGAACACCCCGCGGCCGCGACCGCCGTCCTCTCGGTGGTCGGGTACGCCCTCGTCATCGGGACGTTCCTCGGCGTCGTCCCCGGAAGGGTCTTTCCCGACCTGTCGCTCCCACAGGTGAATCTCCTCTCGGACGCCATCGCCGTCGTGAACACGGTGAACGTCCTCGTCATCGCGGCGGGCTGGCGCTGGATTCGTCGCGACGAGGTCCGGAAGCACGCGGCCGCGATGGTCACGTCGTTCGGCCTCATCCTCGTCTTCCTCGTGATGTATCTCGCGAAAATCGGCGGCGGCGGCACCAAGGAGTTCGTCGGCCCCGCGTTCGCGTACTACCCGTATCTTGCGATGCTGGCGATTCACATCATCCTCTCTATCGTCTCGGTGCCGGTCGTCCTCTACGCGCTCATCCTCGGGATAACCCACTCCGAGCGCGAACTCCGGACCGAGACACCCCACCGGAAGGTCGGCCGTATCGCGGCCGGCGCGTGGCTCGTCTCGCTCGCCCTCGGCGTCGTGACGTACCTGCTTCTCAACCACGTGTACAGTTGGGAGTACACGGTTACCGCCGTCGAGTCCGCGGGCGCGCTCCTCGCGCCCGTCGTCGGGGTCTGAGGCGCGTCGCCCCGGCGAACCGTTCCCCCGCGGCGCTCCGGTTCCCGGTCGCGTCGCGTCCTCGAAAACTGTGGATTTTTATTGCGCGGCGTAGTGGCGGCGAATATGCGAGTCGCGCTCGTCTCGATGTACACGACGCACCACGAGGAGACGGGAGCGACCAGACGGCTCCGGCGAACGGCCGAACTCCTCGCCGAGCGCGACCACGAGGTGACGGTGCTCTGTGCGAAGTGGTGGGACGGCGAGGTTGTCGAGTTCAAACAGGACGGGGTGACCTATCACCGCGTGACTGACGCGCCCGCCGTCGGCGGCTTCGCCTCCCGCGTCCCCTTCGCCCTCCGCGAGGTCTCACCCGACGTGATTCAGGTCGCGAGCTACCCGCCGTGGCACGTCACGGCGGTCAGGACCGCGGCGCGGTTCCTCCGGACGCCGGTCGTCGCCGACTGGTGGACCCGCGACGACCGCGGCGGCTCGCGGGCCTACCGGCGGGCGGCGAAGTCCCCGAACGCCGTCTTGGTCCCCTCGGAGATGGTCCGTACGCAGGTTCGCGAACTCGGCGCTGCGGTCGATTCGACCCATCTCGTCCCCGAGCCCATCAACATGGACCTCGTCCGGAGCGCAGACGCCGATGAGCGCGCGGACGTGGTGTACGCCCGCGACCTCGACGAGCACGCGAACGTCGAGAGCTTCCTCCTCGCGCTCGCGGAACTCCGCGACAAGGACTGGTCCGCGGTCGTCATCGGCGACGGCCCCGAGCGCTCGACGGCCGAACAGACCGCCCGCGACCTCCGCATCGACGACCGCGTGGAGTTCCTCGGCGAACTCTCCGCGAACGAGGCGGTGCCAATCATGAAGGGCGCGCACGTCTTCGCGCAGACCGCGACGGTCGAGCCCTTCGCGACGAACCTGCTGTGGGCGCTCGCCTGCGGCTGTGTGTCCATCGTCGAGTATCAGGCGCGGTCGTCGGCCCACGAACTCGTCGAGGGGCGCGAGCGCGGGTCGCTCGTCACGAGTCCCCAAGAGCTGGCGGACGAAATCGTCGCCGCCCGCCGGTACGACCACGAGACGGTCGACGACGACTTCGCGCGCTACGACTTCCGACGGGTCATCGAGCAGTACGAATCGGTCTACGAGACCGAGCGCGACGACTACGGCTTCTTCTGAGTCGACCGCCGCGGCGGCTGTCGCGGTGGCGGCCGTCGTGACGGCGACCGAAGTCGGGCGAGCGCGGCCGCTCGCGACTGGCAAAAATCGAGAGGAGTGACGACCGCGTCAGTCCTGGACGTCGTAGTCGCCGCCGTACTTCATGAAGAAGTACGCGAGGCCGAGCGTCGCGATCATCGCGAACGTCGTCGCAACGCCGAGGGACTTCGCGCTGTCGGGGACCTGCGGGCGGCTCGGGCCGCCGCCACCGCCGGTGCTGACGGTCGGCACGTCGCCGCCGACGGCGACCGCGCCGAGCATCCCGAGCGCCTCGTGGGGCACGCAGTGGTACTTCGTGATGCCCGCGTCGCCCTCTTCGAAGGTGTACTCGTAGGTGCTTCCGGCCTCGGAGACGGCCGCGCCGGAGTCGAGCGACGCGCCCTCGCTCGCGACGACGTTGTGGCCGCCGCCCTCGCCGGTCCACTCCCACGTCACGGTCGTGCCGGTGTCTATCCAGACGCCCGCGGGGGAGAACGCGAGTGCGCCGCCGTTACCTTCTGCGCCCACTTCGATGGTGACCTCGCTCTGGCCGCGGAGGTCTTCGTACCCTCCGTCGATGCCGTCGAGGTGGCCGCCGAAGTCCGGTTCTTCCGTCTGCGCCGCGGCCGTGCCGGAAGTGGCGGCGACCGCCGCGCCGCCAGCGGCCGCCCCGAGGAACGCCCGCCGAGACATATCCACGTTGCCGTCGGTCATGTCCGCCGCTTGGTGTGGGCTTGTAGTGAATACTTTGGTTCTCGTCCGCCGGTCGGGGGTGTCGCGCCTCGATATAGGGGGGTGACCCCGCGATGTCGGCCGCGCCGACGAGGGTCGCTTCCGGGCTCGTCTTCCGAGGGTCGCTTACAGCGTGTAGTCGAACTCGCCCGTCTCGCTCTCCAGGAAGGCCGTCAGGAGGTCGATGTAGGCGACCACGTCGTCCTCGTGGACGCTCTCGGTGACGGTGTGGAGGTAGCGCGTCGGCATCGAAATCGCGCCGACGGGCTTCGCGCCGTAGCTGTTCTGGAAGCCGCCGGTGTCGGTGCCGCCCGCGGGGAGCAGTTCCATCTGGTAGGGGATGTCGTCGTCCTCGGCCACGGCGCGGAGGCGGCGGTGGACCTTCGGGTTGGCGATGGCGCTCGAATCCTTGAGCTTGATGCCCGCGCCCGCACCGAGTTTCGTGACGTGGTCGGCGGGGTCGAAGCCGGGCACGTCGTTGGCGACGGTGGTGTCGAGGCCGAGCGCGAGGTCGGGGTCGAGGTCGACGCCGAGCGCCTGCGCGCCGCGGAGGCCGACTTCCTCTTGGACCGTCGCGGCGAAGTGAATCGTCACCTCGGGGTTCTCGATGCGTTTGGCGGCCTCCAGCATGGCGAACAGGCAGACGCGGTCGTCGATGGCCTTCCCCGTCACGTGGTTCCCCATGCGGACGGTCGTCTGTTCCATCGTCACGAGGTCGCCGACGGAGACGGTCTCCTCGACGGTCTCGGCGGGCAGGCCGAGGTCGACGTACACGTCCTCGACCTTCGGCTCCTTCTGCTTCTGTTCTTCCGTCAGCGTGTGCGGGGGAACCGAGCCGATGACGCCCGTGAGGTCTTCGTCTTCCGCGTGGACGGTCACGCGCTGGGCCTTCAGGACGCGAGGGTCCCAGCCGCCGAGGGCGTCGAGTTGCAGGAAGCCCTCGTCGTTGACGTGGCGGACCATGAAGCCGATTTCGTCCATGTGGGCCGCGACGGCGACCTCGTAGTCGCTCTCGCCTTCGATGGTGCCGACGACGTTGCCCATCCCGTCGACCCGGACGGAATCGGTCGTCGCTTCGAGGTCCTCGCGGACGAGCGCGCGGATGCGGTCTTCGTAGCCGGGGACGCCGCTGGTCTCGGTAAGCTGCTTCAGGCGGTCGAAGTCGAACTCCATGCGAGTGCATGAATTGCCGGTGTAGATAAGTCCATCAGTCCCAGGCGACCGTGCCGGCACTCGATGATCCGCCGCGCCGTCTCGGAAGAACTCTAAATATAGTCATTGTTTTTCCGGAACGCTTTTCCAGTTCTCTCCGAAGGTACACCGTATGTCCGATACCGAATCTCAGCTCCGCGAGCAGTTCATGGACGCGTTCGAAAACGCGGATTTCCCCGTGGAAAATCAGATGTCGCTCGTCCCCGCGCTCCCGAACGGTCCGGGCACGAAGTTCAAGACGGACGACGTGACCGTCACGGCGATGGAGCTGGCCGCCAAGCTCGGCAAGCATCAGGACTTCCCGTACGAGGACGCCGAGAGCCTCGTCGACGACATCATCGCCGGCCTCAAGGCCGAAGGCATGATCTGAGTTCGGTCGTCGCGTGACCGAGACGAAACGCGCGCTCTGGGACCGCTTCGTCGACCGCTTCGTCGACGCCGCGGACCCGATTTCACTGTTCGAGACGACCGCCGACGGGACCGTCGACACCATCGCGTACGGTCGCTCCGGCCGGCGGACGCTCCACCGCGGCGAACGCATGGAGCGGCGGCTCCGCGAGGCCGGCGGCCGCGTCGTCACCGACTACGACCGCCGCGAGGGCCGCTACGAGGGGCTCGTCTACATGATGTACACCCTCGACGGCGACGAGGTCGTCCCCCGATACCTCGGTAAGTGCGGGAAGTTCGGCGCGTCCGGTACCGACCTCAACAGCAATCTGCGGAACGTCGACACCAACGACGGCAAACTCGCGCGCTGGGGCTACGGGAACTACTACCACTTCGGAGACCTCTCGTCGGCCGCCTTCCGCGACGACGGGCCGGGGAAGTACGACCGCTGGGTAGCGGCGCTGTTCGCTTCGACCGACCCGCCGCGGCTCCGCGAACCGGTGTACTTCTGGGTCGAACCGTGGGCGGTCGGCACGGAGGGGCCGTACCCCGACACGCGGCCGTACCTCGAAGAACTGGAGTACCAACTCATCGGCATCGCCTTCGAACTGTACCCCGAGCGCCTGCTCAACACCGAGGGCGTGCCGACGAACCCCGAGGCCTACGCGAAGATGCGCGGCTGGACCGACCGCGAGGACACCCGACTTTCGGACTTCTGACACCCAAACCGATTTCTCGTCGCCGGGGCAATTCGAGGTATGCGAACGTACGACATCGAGCGCTACCTGAACATCAGGAGCGCCTACGGCGCGTCGTTCTCGGCCGACGGCGAGCGCCTGTCGTTCCTCATGGACACGACGGGCGTCCCGCAGGTCTGGACGGTCGATTCGCCCGGCGCGTGGCCCGAACAGCGGACCTTCTACGAGGAGCGCGTCACCTTCGCCTCGTGGTCGCCCGAGCGCCCCGAACTGGCTTTCGGCATGGACAACGGCGGCAACGAGCGCGCCCAGCTGTTCCGGCTCGAACCCGACACCGGCGTCATCGAGAACCTGACCGAACACCCCGACGCCAAGCACCGCTGGGGCGGCTGGAGCCACGACGGCGAGCGGTTCGCGTTCACCTCGAACCGCCGCGACCACGCCGTCTTCGACGTGTACGTGCAGGCCCGCGACGGGACCGGCACCGACACCGAACTCGTCCACGAGGGCGACGGCTGGCTCACCGTCGGCGGCTTCTCGCCCGACGACTCGAAGCTCATCGTCCAAGAAGCGTACTCGAACTTCGACCAGGACGTGTCGGTACTCGACCTCGCCACGGGCGAGTTGACCCACCTCACGCCGCATCAGGGGACGGTCCGCTTCCAGAGCCCCGAGTGGGGTCCCGACGGCGAGAACGTCTACATGGTGACCGACTGCGGGAGCGACACGCTCGAACTCGTCCGCTACGAACTCGCCTCCGGGGAGTTCACCACCGTCGAGACCGGCGGTGACCACGAACTGGACGGTCTCAGCATCGACCACGACTCGCGCCGACTCGTCTACTCGCGGAACGTCGAGGGCTACACCGAACTCACCTTCGGTGAACTCACCGCGCCCGACCGCATCGACGCGCTCCCCCAACCCGACCTGCCGAACGGCGTCGCCGGTGGCGTCTCCTTTTCGCCGGACGGCGAGCGCGCCGCGGTCACCGTCACCGCCAGCGCCGACACCGCGAACGTCTACGTAGTCGAGTTGGCCACGGGCGACGCCGAGCGGTGGACGCTCGCGGCGACGGCGGGCATCCCGCGGGACACGTTCGTCCCGCCCGAACTCGTCCGGTATCCGACGTTCGACGGCCGCGACATCCCGGCGTTCTTCACGCTCCCCGAGGAGTCGTCGGAGGGGGAGACGCCCGTCATCGTGGACATCCACGGCGGGCCGGAGTCCCAGCGGCGGCCGTCGTTCTCGGCGGTCAAGCAGTACTTCCTCTCGCGGGGGTACGCCTACTTCGAGCCGAACGTCCGCGGGTCGGCGGGCTACGGGAAGGCCTACGGCCACCTCGACGACGTGGAAAAACGGATGGACTCCGTCGCCGACATCGAGGCCGCCGTCGAGTGGCTCCACGACCACCCGGCTGTCGACCCGGACAAAATCGTCGCCATGGGCGGCTCGTACGGCGGGTTCATGGTGCTCGCGGCGATGACCGAGTACCCCGACCTCTGGGCCGCCGGCGTCGACATCGTCGGCATCGCGAACTTCGTGACGTTCCTCGAAAACACGGGCGACTGGCGGCGCGAACTCCGCGAGGCGGAGTACGGCTCGCTCGAAGACGACCGCGAGTTCCTCGAATCCATCTCGCCCATCAACAACGTCGAGACGATTCGCGCGCCGCTTTTCGTCCTCCACGGCGAAAACGACCCGCGGGTGCCGGTCAGCGAGGCCCACCAACTCGTCGAGGAGGCGAGGGAACACGCCCACGTCCGCGAACTCATCTTCGACGACGAGGGTCACGGCTTTACCAAACTGGAGAACCGCATCGAGGCGTACTCTCAGATAGCAGACTTCCTCGACGAGTACGTCCGGAGCGCGCCCGCCGCGGACGACTGAGGCGGACCTACCTTATTTTCCGTTAGAGTCAAAGCGCGGGACATCGAATCCCCGTCTATGAGCGCGGACTCCGAACAGCGAACGATCCGGTGTCTCATCGCCAAGGTGGGACTGGACGGCCACGACCGCGGCGCACACGTCATCTCTCGCGCCTTCCGCGACGCGGGATTCGAAGTCATCTACTCGGGGTTGCATCGCGCCCCGGACGAAATCATCCAGGCGACGGTCCAAGAGGACGTTGACGTGCTGGGTATCTCCATTCTCTCCGGCGCGCACAACACGCTCGTCCCGAAGGTGATGGCCGGTCTCGAAGAGTACGGCGCGCTCGACGACACGCTCGTCATCGTCGGCGGCATCATCCCCGAAGAGGACCGACCCGGTCTCCTCGAAGAGGGCGTCGACGCCATCTTCGGCCCCGGCACGCCGATGCAGGAGACCATCGACTTCGTGAAGGAACACGCGCCCGAGCGACCGTGACGATGAGTCGGGCGGTCGAATCCGACCTCGTCGAGCGACTCCTCGACGGCGAGCACCGGGCGCTCGCGCGCGCCATCACGAAAATCGAGTCGCAGTCGCCGGGCTACCGGGACATCGTCTCGGAACTCCACGCGCACACGGGCGACGCGTCCGTCGTCGGCATCACGGGCAGTCCGGGGGCCGGCAAATCGACGCTCGTGGACAAACTGGCGAAGTACTACCGCGACCAGGGCGAGACGGTCGGCGTCATCGCCGTGGACCCCTCCTCGCCGTACACCGGCGGGGCCGTCCTCGGCGACCGCATCCGCATGGCCTCGAACGTCGGTGACATGGACGTGTTCTTCCGGTCGATGAGCGCTCGCGGCCAGCTCGGCGGCCTCTCGACCGCCACCGCGGACGCCGTGAAGGCGCTCGACGCCTTCGGGAAAGACCGCATCATCATCGAGACGGTCGGCGCGGGGCAAAACGAGGTGGACGTGGTGAAGACCGCCGACACGGTCGTCGTCCTCGTCCAACCCGGCAGCGGCGACGACGTGCAGATGCTCAAGGCGGGCATCCTCGAAATCGGTGACGTGTTCGTCGTCAACAAGGCCGACATGGAGGGCGCATCGCGTACCGTCGCAGAGTTACAGGAGATGATTCACCTCCGCGACGACCCGCGGGCGAACCTCGATACGGGCCACCACGGGGCCGCGGCGTTCGACGACGGCCACGGCGGCGGTCACGGCGGGCACGCGGACGCGAGCGACGCCGAAAGCGACGCCGAGGGTGACCCTTCCAACGCCGACGAACCCCTCGTCTGGACGCCGCAAGTCCTCGAAACGGTCGCCACGACCGGCGAGGGAATCGACGAGTTGGTCGAGACGCTGGACGACCACCGCGACTACCTCGACGCCTCCGGCGAACTGGCCGAGAAGGCCCGCAAACGCGCGGGCGAGGAGATTCGACAGCACCTCCGAAGCGACGTGAACCGGCTCCTCGAAGCCGAACTCGACCGACGCGGCGGAGTCGAAGAGTTCGCTCAGGCCGTCGTCGAAAAGGAGACCGACCCCTACGCGGTCGCTGAAGACGTGCTCGAACCGCTCCGGGAGTGTCTGGACGACCGAGCCGACTGAGCCGACCGAGGCCAAGACGACGTTTGCCCCGCCCACCATCCCGCCACGGGCGGGCGAATTAAGGCCACCGCGCGCTATCTACGTGACATGAAGCTCCGACGAGCCATCGGACTGGCCGCCGCCGGCGTCGGCCTCACCGCCGCGGCCAACGCGGCCCTCTCGAAGCGCGTTGAACCCCTCGAACCGCCGCTGTCCGGGTCGCACGGGACGTATCGCTGGCGCGGCATGGACGTGTCGTACGTCGAGGCCGGGAGCGAAGACGACCCGACGCTCGTCTGCCTCCACGGTATCAACGCCGCGGGGTCGTCCGGCGAGTTCCGCGAGGTGTTTTCGACGCTCGCCGAGGACTACCACGTCGTCGCGCCCGACCTCCCCGGGTTCGGCCTGTCGGACCGCCCGGCGCTGTACTACTCGCCCGCGCTCTACGAGGACTTCGCCGGCGACTTCCTCGCGGAGTACGACGACCCCGCGGTGCTCGCCTCGTCGCTCACCGCGGCCTATGCCGTCGCCGCCGCGGAGCGGGACGACGTGTCCGTCTCGCGGTTCGTCCTCGTCTGTCCCACGTCGCGCGGCGGCCCCGACCCGAAGGAGTGGCTCCGCGAACTCGTCCGCGCGCCGGTCGTCGGCGAGGCGCTGTTCAACGTCGTCGCCTCCCGGCCGTCGATTCGCTACTTCAACGCCGATCACGGCTACTACGACCCCGAGAAAGCCGGCGAGGAGTGGCAGGAGTACGAGTGGCGCACGGCTCATCAGGAGGGCGCGCGCTTCGCGCCGGCGTCGTTCATCTCCGGCTACCTCAACACCGACATCGACCTCGGCGGGGCGCTGGCGGCGCTCGACGTGCCGACGACGCTCGTCTGGGGTCGCGAGAGCGACATCACGCCGCTGAAGCGGGGCCGCGACCTCGCGGACGCCGCGGACTGCACGCTCGTCGTCTTCGACGACGCGATGCTGCTCCCGCACGTCGAGTTCCCGAACGCCTTCGTCGACACCGTCCGCGACGCCCTCGACTGAGCGTCGCCGCGGCAATTCAATCACCGAACCGATGCTCGACTCCCTCTCGCTGTTCTCGCTGTTTCTGTACGGAGCCATCGTGCTCCTCGCGGCCGGCTTCTGGGCGTGGCTCCTCGGGTCGTACGTCTTCGGCTGGCGCTCGCCGCTGGAGGCCGTGGAGGCGCGCGACGAGTAAGTGGCCGCGCGGCGCTACTCGCTCGCGGGCCGGAACACGACCAACCGCTCGTCGGTCGTCGCGTTCTCGCCCACGCCGACCGAGACGGTCGTGCCGAGGTCGACCTCGTCGGCGGGGAGGTCGCGGACGACGCCCGTGAGCCTGACGGGGCCGAACGACGCGACGGCCGTCACGTAGGGCGCTTCGTCTGCGAAGTTCGGCGCGGGGACGTGCACCTCGGTAAAGGTGAGAACCTCGCCCGTCGCCGGGAGCGGTTCCTCGGTCAACTCGGCCGCGCCGCAGTGCGGACAGGAGCGCCGCGGCGGCAGCGACCCGTGGCCGTCGGGACACGCGAGATAGTACCCCTCGCCGTCCGCGATTGCGGCCAGCCACTCGTCGTAGCCGGTGTCGGTCATCGGTCCACCTCCAGCACGTGGACGACCGCGCTGGCGACGGTCCCGCCCGCGTTGTGGGTGACGCCGACTCGAGCGTCGGGGACGGCGTCGCTGTTGCCGTGGTCGCCGCGGAGGAGCTTCGTCATCTCGACGACTTGGGCGGTTCCCGTCGCGCCGACGGGGTGACCCTTCGCCTTGAGGCCGCCCGAGAGATTCACCGGGAGGTCTCCGTCGCGGGTCGTCTCGCCGCGGGCGGCCGCGCCGACGCCCTCGCCGTGGTCGTAGAGGCCGAGCGATTCGAGCGCGAGCACCTCGGCGATGGTGAAGCAGTCGTGGACCTCGGCCACGTCCACGTCGTCGGGGCCGATACCGGCGTCCGCGTAGGCGGCGTCGGCGGCCTTCGTCGCGGCGGGCGTCCGCGCGAGGTGGGGTCTGTCTTGGAGCGCGGCCTTGTCGCCGCCCTGTCCCGACCCGGTGACGGAGACGGGCGCGTCGAGCCCGTGTCGCTCGGCGTAGTCGTCGCTGACGAGGACGACCGCGCTCGCGCCGTCGGTGATGGGACAGGCGTCGTAGAGGGAAAGCGGGTCTGCGACGACGGGGCTTTCGAGCGCGTCGTCGACCGTGATTTCGCGGTGGAACTGCGCGTAGTCGTTCTGCATCGCGTTGGCGTGGTTCTTCACCGCGATGTGCGCGAGGTCTTCGCTGTCGCCGCCGAAGGCGTCGAAGTACGCGCGGGCCATGAGCGCGTACGCGCCGGGGAACGTGACGCCCGCGCGGACCTCGAACAGTTCGTCCGCGGCGATGGCGAGCGACTGGGTCACCTCGGCGGTCCCGAGGTTGTTCATGCGCTCCATGCCGCCGGCGAGGACCACGTCGGCCGCGCCGCTCCGAATCGTCGCGACGGCCTGCCGGAAGGCGACGCCCGCGGAGGCGCAGGCCTGCTCGTAGCGGGTCGCGGGGCAGTCGAGGCCGGCGGCCTCGGCCATGACCGGCCCCTGATGGCCCTGCTTCTCGGCGAGTTCGCCCATGAAGTTGCCGTAGAAGATTTCCTCGTAGTCGTCGCGGGAGACGCCGGCGTCCTCGCGGGCGGCGAGGGCGGCCTCCGCGAACAGGTCGCGGCCGGTTCGCTCGGGGTGACTGCCGAACTTCGTCAGTCCGACCCCGGCGATTCGCACGTTAGTCATGGATGAACGTACGTGATAGATGGTCCTTGAACCTGCCGCTCGCCCGCGGGCGGAGTCGCGGTTCGGCTCTCGCTCCCCCGCGCTCGCGGCCGCGACGCGACGAACCGAGCGTCCCGTCGGTGTCGGCCGATTTCTCCGTCGCGTCACCGCCGCGTTTTCGACCCATCGCAACGGTTACCACGGTCCCGCGAGACGGTCCACTATGAGTGACTGGATAGGCGACACGTTCACCAGCGAGGTCGGCTGGAACCACTTAGAGCGACTCGTCGACATCGGCAACCGGATGACCGGCTCGCCCGGCGAGCGCGAGGCGATGGAGGCGACGCGAGACGCCCTCGAACGCGTCGGCGCGCGGAACGCCCGCATCGACCCCTTCGAGATTCAGGGCTGGGAGCGCGGCGACAGCGCCGTCTACGCCGCCGACACCACGCAGGACTGCATCGCGCTCCCGCGCAGTCCCGCCGGGACCGCGAGCGGCGAACTGGTCGACCTCGGTTACGGCCTGACCGAGGACTTCGACCGCGACCTCTCGGGGAAGGTCGTCGTCGTCTCCACGACGGTGCCCGACCACTACGACCGCTTCATCCACCGCCGCGAGAAGTACTACTACGCCGTTGAGGCCGGCGCGGCCGCGTTCGTCTTCGCCAATCACGTTCCCGGTCAACTCCCGCCCACGGGGAGCGTCGGCACCGCCGACGCGCCCATCGGTGACATCCCTGCAGTCGGCGTGAGCAAAGAGGTCGGCGCGCGCCTCCGCCGTCGGTTCGACGGCGACGAGGTGACCGTCGACGTGACCTGCGAAGCGCCCGCGGCCGAAAGCGGGAACGTCCACGCCGAACTCGGCCCCGACACCGACGAGGAGGTGCTCGTTACGAGCCACCTCGACGCCCACGACATTGCCGAGGGCGCGATGGACAACGGCGCGGGCACCGCGATGGTGGTCGAAGTCGCCCGCGCGCTCGCCGCCCGCGAGGACGAACTCGACACGCGCGTCCGCTTCGTCTGCTTCGGCGCGGAGGAAGTCGGCCTCGTCGGCTCCGAGTACGAGGCCGAACGCCTCGGCGACGACCGGGCGAACGTGAAAGCCATCGTCAACAACGACGGCGTCGTCGCCGGGCGGACGCTCAAGCTCACCACCCACGGCTTCGACGAACTCGAAGCCGCCGCCGAGACCGTCGCCGAGCGGTTCGACCACGACGTTTCGACGCTGCCCGAACAGCTCCCGCACAGCGACCACTGGCCGTTCGTCGCCCACGGCGTCCCGGCGTACATGGTCGGCAGCGAAAAGGAGGGCCGCGGCCGCGGCTGGGGCCACACGCACGCCGACACCATCGAGAAACTGGAGTCGCGGACGCTCCGCGAGCAGGCGATTCTCCTGACCGAACTGACCGTCGAACTCGCCGACGCCGACCGCGAGATACCCCACGCAGACCCCGCCGACATCGCGGCCGCGCTCGAAGCCGAAGACCAAGCGGAAGGCATGAAAGTCACCGGCGACTGGCCGTTCTGAGGCGCCGGCGACGCACAGCACCCGTCCGGCCCGCCCGACCGCCCGGCTCGCGCCGCCCACCACCGGACCGAACCACGAGGGCTTTTATTCGCCGCGGCGTAGCACGGGACGATGCTACGGGGGCTCGCCGCGGGTGGACGACGATGAAATTCGGTATCGTCGGTGACGACTCGGTCGCCACCGCCGTCAGAGCGGCCGGTGCGTCGGTCGAATCGGAGCCGGCCGACGCGGACGCCGTCGTCGCGGTCGGCGAGTCGGCGCTCTCGACGGTCGCGCTCGGCTCCGAGTGGACGTGTCCGGTCGTCCCCGTCGACTGCGGTGCGCCGTGGGCCACGCCGCGGCGCGACCTCGAAGCGCGGCTGTCCGCGTTCGCCGCGGGCGACGGCCGGGTCGTCGACCATCCGACGCTCTCGCTCCGCGTCGGCGGCGACGCGGTGGGCCGCGCGCTCCTCGACGCGATGCTCGTCACGAGCGAGCCGGCGCACATCTCCGAGTACGGCGTCGCCCACGCGGAGGCGGCGGTCCCGTTTTCGTCCGACCCGCCCGACGAGTCGCGCGCGGCGGCGCGCTGGACCTCGGTCGACGAGTTCCGAGCCGACGGCGTCGTCGTCGCCACACCGCTCGGAAGCTCCGGCTACGCGCGCGCCGCTGGCGGCGCGGTCGTCGGCCCGGCCGCCGGGCTCGCGGTCGTTCCCGTCTCGCCGTACGCGACCCAGACGAACTCGTGGGTTCTCCAACCCCCGGTCAGATTGTCGGTCGAACGCGACGACGCGCCCGTCTCGCTCGTCGCCGACGACGAGGTCATCCGGGAAGTCTCTCCGTCGGAGTCTGTGGTCGTCGACCGCGACGGAAGCGTCCCGATGCTGGTCGAGTGAGCGCCGCGTTCGACGCGACTGAGCCGTCGAGCCGCGGCGCTCGACGTGACGAAAATACGTGTTCCTCGTGCGCGGTGCGAAGCGCGACGCGGAAAAGCGAGCGTCGCGGGCTTAGACGATGAGGCTCCAGTAGTCCGAGACGAGGAAGAAGAGACTCTGGAACCCGGCGTACAGGAGCACGAGCCCCGCGGCGACGAGCGAGCCGTTCGGGCGTTCGAGCGGTTTGTCGGTGCGGGCTTCGACCTTGCGCGCTTCGAACTCGAAGAAGTCGGTGACGAACATCCCGACGACCAGCACGGACAGCACCATGCCGCCGTGCGGCTCGACGACCAAGAAGAGGAACGAGGTCACCACGAGCGCGCCCGAAGTGATCGTGTGCGGGAGATACCGGGAGATGGCCTCCTCACCACCCTCCTCGGCCTGCCGGACGTGCGACCGATGGCCGAGAAAACGCGTCGCGAAGTTCGCAAGCACGAGCACGAGCGCCACGTGCGGGACTACCGGTTCGACCGCCGCCAACTGGTCGAGCGGGACGAGGAACTGTAATGGGTGCATACAGGACCGTCGGGGCGAGACTCATTAGAGTTTTTCCAATCCGACGCGGGAGACCGCGCCGAGCGCGACCGCTATTCTGAGGGACTTTTCCGCGACGCGAATCGAAATGAGAGGAGCAGAGACGGCGTCGTGTCGGCTTACTGCGCGTTGCGGCGCTCTTGGAGCGCGTCCATGATCTGGTGTCCCGCCGGGATGAGCACCCAGAAGGTGAGCGCGCCGAGGAGTGCGAACCAGAGGAACACGTCCATCAGGGTGACGCCGATGATGTTGAACAGTCCCTCGGTCGCACCGGACTCCAGCGGTGCGATGAGCTGTTGGGTGCTCTCGAAGCTGGTCGTCCGGTACCACGACGCCAGCACCAGCCACGCGAGTCCGGAGCCGGTCAGGATACCCAGACCCTTGATGAATTCGTCAGCCATTGTTCGAGTCTTCGCCGGAGTCCTCTTGAGACTTTCCCATTCCTTGGGCGCGAAAGCGAGTGCCGAGCGTGTAGACGACCGCGCCGAACGCGATGATGCTCAGCCCGACGACCGCGAGCGCCGTGCTGAGTAGCCCGTCTGCGACGCCGATGCCGAGCGCGCCGAGCGCGCCGGCGACGACCGCGCGGAGGGCGCTCACTTGTAGCGTCGCAGCGTCGAGGAAGACGAAGCCGAGGACCACGCCCACGACGGCGATGAGCGTCGAAAAGACGGTAATCGTCTTGTAGAGCCGCATGGGAACGACGATGTCGCGCCGGCCGCGGCGTCCGCGCTCCGTCCCGTCGCTGTCGCCGGTCCGACCGGTTGCGTCGCTATCTGTCATCAGTGACGCTAAGAAGGGACGGTTGGTAGTGGTTCCGCTCTATTTCGGCGGGCGAAGCCGGTAGTAGCGGCGGTTGAGGTTGTACATATACCCCTCACGCATCGTCTTCAACACCGCGTAGGTGATGGTCCCGAAGACGAACGGCAGCAGGAACGTCAGGTCGAACAGCAGGTCGACGTTCATGGGCATGAGGTTCTTGATGGCCAGCAGCGAGATGGTGAATGCGAACACCACGCCGAAGACGCCGACTGCGGACCAAAACGGCTGTTCGACGGGTCGCCGGGCCGAGCCCTTGTTGAGGAAGGGCACGATGGCGATGAAGCCGACGACGACGCCGTTGGCCAGCACGCCGTACGTGCGGTCGGCCATCAGCATCTGATCGCCCAGAATGGCGATTTCGGGGTTGAGCGGACCGAGTTTGAGCAGTCCGAACGACCAGTAGAGATACCAGTCGGGCAGGATGACTGCCGGCGTGCTCGACGGGTTCGCGGGGCCGCCGATGTGCGGCGGCATCGTCGCCGAGAGGAACAGAATCATCCCGACGAAGAACGACGCGATAGAGAGGTTGCGGACGGTCTCGTGAGGCCACGTGGGGAACGCGAGCACGTCGCGTTCGACGTAGTCGGACTCCGTGCGGAGGTCCTGGTCTTCGCGACGTGCGCGCTCGAAGTACTCGTAGGTGAGCCGAGAGAGGCCGGTCTTGCGAGCCTTGCGCTCGCTCCATGTCGGCGTCTCGTCGTCCGGGGCCACGATGCCCGCGCCGTCGGATCGAATCTCCTCGTTTTCGGGTTCGTTGTCGCTCATAGTTGTCACCTCAGTGCGGCTCCGCGATGCCCTGCACCCACACGATACCGATGTGGATCGCGATGAGCGTCGTCACGACGAACGGGAGCAGGAACACGTGAATGATGTACATACGCTGTAACGTCGACTGGCCCAGCGAGAAGCCACCGAACAGGAGCTGTGCGACCCACTCGCCGGCGAGCGGGACCGACAGCGCCATCTCGACGCCGATCTGCCCGGCCCAGAACGCGAGCTGGTCCCACGGCAGGAGGTATCCGGTGTACCCGAACACCATCGTCAGACTGATGAGGACGATGCCGAGGAGCCAGTTCAGCTCGCGGGGTTCCTTGTACGACCCCGTGAAGTAGACACGGAGCATGTGCAGGAAGACGGCCGCGACCATGACCTGCGCCGCCCAGCGGTGGACGGAGCGGAGCATGAAGCCGAACTGCAGGTCGCGCATGATGAACTCGATACTGTTGTAGGCCGTGGTCGGGTCGCCGGTCGTCGCGGGGGAGTAGTAGAACCCGAGAAGGGCCCCGCTTATCGCCGCGACGACGTACGCGAGCGTCGAGAACAAGCCCAGTGTGTACAGGGGGTACCAGTACCAGAACTTGTTGTCGAGGTTGTACTGCTCGGTGTGGCTCTTCGGCATCTGGAGGTTGACTCGGTAGTAGAGCGTCTCCAGAAGCTCTAGATAATCGACGATACGGAGTCGCTTATCCAGCCAGATGAGCGTGGTGAGGAAGGTGGCCTCGACCGGAGTGAGGTCCTTCTTTTTCATCCAGGCCTTGTGGTCGTAGTCGTCTTTGCGTTCGAGACTCATTGTTTATCGCTTGTAGTAGGGGTACACCGCGCGCTTGACCTGTTCCCACGCGTCATCGCTGCTGACGGTAACACCGTCGACGTCCTCCTCGCGGACGTAGAGGTCTTCCCACTTGCGACGCCGCTTTTTGACGATCATCACGTCGGGGAGGAACTCCTTGCGGTACAGCGCGAGGATGAACGCGAGGTCCACGAAGACGACGGCGAGGATGCCGCCGAGGAACATGTTCCCCGTGTCGGTCAGTCCCCAGCCCGAGACGAAGCCGTACGTGAAGAGGAACACGAACACGACCTCGATGACCGTCAGGAGGACGATTGCGATGGCCGCGGCGGTGCTCTCTCGCGCCGGTTCGTATCGGTGAATGTCACCGTATGTGCTGCCGGTCGAAGACATTATTCGCCACCTCCGGTGTTACCCGTATTTGGGGACTCGCCGTACTTCAAGATGAAGAACGTGTAGATGATGGTGACGAGGATGCCCAGAATCGTCGCCGACCCGACCCAGTGGGCCTGAATCGGGACGCCGAGTTCGTGCAGTTCCTTCTCGCCGCCACCGCCGGTGCTGATAGTCGCCACGTCGTCGCCGACGGCGACCGCGCCGAGCATGCCGAGCGCCTCGTGGGGCACGCAGTGGTACTTCGTGATACCACCGCTCTCGAAGGTGTACTCGTAGGTACTTCCGGCCTCGGAGACGGCCGCGCCGGAGTCGAGCGACGCGCCCTCGCTCGCGACGACGTTGTGGCCGCCGCCTTCGCCGGTCCACTCCCACGTCACGGTCGTGCCGGGGTCGATCCAGATGCCAGCCGGTGCGAACGCAAGGTTACCTCCGTTGCCGGACGCGCCGACCTCGATGGTGACTTCGCTCTGACCGCGGAGGTCTTCGTAGCCTCCGTCGACGCCGTCGAGGTAGCCACCGAAGTCGGGTTGAACCTGCGCTCCACCGCCGCCTTCCTGCGCAGCAGCGGTCCCGGCGGCAGCGGTCGCGGCGGCTGTCGCACCGCCAGCCGTTCGGAGAAACTCCCGCCTTTTCATACGGTCGTTCGTCAGGTTGGGACGCGCTTAAACCCACCGACTATGCCGTCACGGAGGGTGTTTGTGAGGTGAGTGTGCGCCGGTCTCAGCCCTCAGAACTGAGGGCGTCTCTCTCGGGGGCCTCGACCAAGGACGCGACGTTCTCGTCCCCGTCGAACGTCGGGACGAACTCGGGGCGCGACCCGCCTTCGAGACCCATGACGCGGAGCCTGTCTCGGTACTCCTCGGCGCGGAAGCGGTCCGAGAGCCGGGCGTTCGCCACGACGACGAAGAGGAAAAAGCCGATGACGAGAAAGCCCAGACCGGCCAGCGGCGCGATAATCGAATCGAGGTCGGGGAGGACGAGCCACGCGCCGATGAGCGCGAACCCACCGAGTAGCTGCCCGAACGCGACGATTTGGAGCATTCGGTTGCCGAAGTCGCCGGTCCCCTGTGCGACCTCTTCGGGTTCGGGGAGCCTGACGGTCTCGGGCGCGTCGTTCACTTCGAAGTCCTCCATCGAACAGAGCGCGACGGTCGGTTTCACGTCGCGGAGGACGGTCCCCTCGCCCTCGACGCTCCCGTCCGGGTAGACGACGGCGTAGCCCTCGTCGGAGTACGCGAGAATCCGTGGCTCGCCGTTTTCCGTCACGCGTTCGAGGACGGCGAACACCTCGCGAATCGCGACGCGGTAGCGGAGTTCCTGTTCGACGCGGTCGAGCAACTCCTCGCCAACGACCCACGAATCGGGGTCGAACGCGGCGTCCCACTCTTCGGGGGTCATCTTCGCCATGTCGGCCGGGCCGAAGTTCTCGAAGTCGTACTTGGCTTCGACCTCCTCGCGGAGGGCCGCGAGCTCCGCGTCGGACATCGCGGCGTCGGCGTCCGCGTCCGGTGACGAGCCGTCGTCGGCCGGGGCGGAAGACGAGTCTGACATCGGCCCGGAGTAGGGTCCACGCCGGTAAACGTGTTCCGACCCCGAGCGCGTTCGTCGCGGGCGGTCGGCCACGAGCCGCCCATCGGAAGCGACCGCCCGCTGGTCCGGCGCTCGAACGGAGGTGGTCCGGCGCTCGAATCCCGGCGGTCGCGGCCGACGTTTAGCCTCTGTCGCGTGGTCTAGCGCTCGAACGGGACGCGGCGCATCGGTCCCTTTAGGCCGACCGGGTTCTAACGCCGTGCGATGGCAGACGAGACGACGCTCGCCACGCTCGCCGCGATTACCGTCACGGCCAGCTTCCCGTTTTACCTCTACGGCGCGTGGATAATGATCGACGCCGAGACGGTGTCGTGGGACGTGCTCGTCTACCACCTCAAAATCATCTTCCCCGGGCTCGTGTTGAACACGGTCCCGGTCGTCACGTGGATGCTCCCCCGGCTCTTTCAGCAGCTCAACGGGCTCAGCGCCCTCCACGCGATTCTCGGCCTGCAGGCGTACGCGATGCTCATCTTCGCGCTCACGGGAATCGTCCGCATCTTCCAGGCCAAGTGGGAGGCCGACCTCTACCGCGACCCGGACCAGGACGTGTCGCTCGACGACCTCCACGAGAACATGGGCGCGTGGCGCGGCCGCCTCCGCGTCGGCGTCTTCGGCTACGTCATCTTCTGGGTGTTCGCGTGGCTGCTCGGCATCTACCGCTACCTGAGCGGCTACGTGTTCGGCTGATTACCACGCCTCGCCGCTGGCGAGGTCGACGTCGTGGTCGCGCTTCGACGAGGGACAGAGGTCTTCGAGCACGCACGCGTCGCAGTCCGGGTTGCGCGCGTCGCAGACGGCCCTCCCGTGGCTGATGAACAGGTGCGTGAACTGCTGCCAGTCTCGCTCAGGGACGACCGGCATCAGGTCCTCCTCGATTCGCTCGGGGTACTCCTCCTCTGTCAGGCCGAGGCGGCGCGAGAGCCGCTGGACGTGGGTGTCGACGACGATGCCCTCGACGATGTCGTGGCCGTGCTGGAGGACGACGTTCGCGGTCTTCCGGCCGACGCCGGCGAGGTCGGTCAGCGCGGACATGGTGTCCGGAACCTCGCCGTCGTGTTTCTCGATGATGTCCGCGCAGGCGGAGCGGATGTACTTCGCCTTGTTGTTGTAGTAGGTGATGGAGCTGATGTCGTCGGCCAGCTCCTCTTGGTCGGCGGCGGCGTAGTCCGCGGCGTCGTCGTACTTCTCGAACAGCTCCGCGGTGACCTTGTTGACGCGCTCGTCGGTACACTGCGCCGAGAGCATGACGGCGATGAGCAGCTCGAGGCGGTTCGAGTAGGAAAGCGAGATGGTGGTGTCGGGGTACTCCTCGTACAGTCGGTCGAGGACCTCCTCGGCCTGCGCCTCGCGGCTTTCGAGTGGCGTGCCCATACCTGTGGGTGCGACCCGGTCGGTTTCAGTCGTTCGGGTTCCGGTGGTCGCCGCGGCGGTCGTCGGAGCCGAACCCAGACGATTTATGATTCACGACCGCGACCGACCGAGTATGTCCGCGCTCGAACTCCCCGGCCGACGCGAATCGTGGCTGACCGCGGCCGCGACGCTCGGCGGCTACGGGCTCATCCTCACGGCGATGTTCCTCGCGCTGTTCGTCCTGCCGTACGTCGCGTTCGCGGCGTAGTCACTCGGCGGTCGGCGTCGCGCGAAAAACGAAATCGAAGGACACGGTCCGAAACGGAGCGAACCGCGGCTCGCGTCGGTTACGCGAACGCGCGGGAGACTTCGGTCTCGTCCGAGGCTTCCTGCTGAATCTTCTCCCAGGCGTCGACGAAGTCCTGCATGAATATCTCCGTGCGGTCGTCACGGATGGCGAACATCCCGGCTTCCGTACAGACGGCCTTGATGTCGGCACCGGAGGCGTTGTCGGCCATCTCGGCGAGTTCGACGAAGTCCACGTCGTCGGAGACGTTCATCTTCCGGGTGTGAATCTGGAAGATTATCTCGCGGCCGTCCTCGTTCGGCTTGGGCACCTCGATGAGGCGGTCGAACCGACCGGGGCGGAGAATCGCGGGGTCGAGCATGTCGAAGCGGTTGGTCGCCGCGATGATGCGGATGTTGCCGCGCTCGTCGAAGCCGTCCATCTCGGCGAGTAACTGCATCATCGTGCGCTGGACCTCGGCGTCGCCGGAGGTCTTCGAGTCCGTCCGCTTCGAGGCGATGGCGTCTATCTCGTCGATGAAGATGACGGCGGGTTCGTTCTCGCGAGCGACTTCGAACAGGTCGCGGACGAGCTTCGCGCCCTCACCGATGAACTTGTGCACCAGCTCGGAGCCGGCCATCTTGATGAACGAGGCGTTCGTCTGGTTGGCGACGGCCTTGGCGAGCATCGTCTTCCCGGTGCCCGGCGGGCCGTAGAGGAGCACGCCCGACGGGGGGTCGATGCCGACCTCAGCGAACATCTCGGGGCGGTCGAGCGGCATCTCGACCGTCTCGCGGACCTCCTGCATCTGCTCTTCGAGGCCGCCAATGTCCTCGTAGGTCACGTCGGGGCTGTGTTCGACCTGCATCACGCGCGCCCGGACGTCCGTCTCCTTGTCGAGTCGCTTGACGATGGAGAGAGAGTTGTTCACGGCGACGCGCGCGTCGGGTTCGAGCTCTTCGCGCATCTCGTCGGTCACTTCGGTGAGGGCCTCTTGGTTGTTACCGTGCTGCTTGATGATGACCCCCTCGTCGGTGATTTCCTGAACCGTCGCAACGAAGAGCGGCGACTGCTTGAGCTTCTTGTTCTCGTGGGTAAGGCGCTCGAGCTTCTGTTGATACTTGTTGTTCTCGGCGTTCGTGTCGAGGAGCTTGTCGCGCATCTCCTCGTTCTGCGTTTCGAGAACTTCGAGCCGCTCTTGAAGGGCGGTGATCTTCTCCTGCTGCGACGCCGAGTCCTTATCGTAGGGGAGATCGACGTCGTCCACAGTATCGGTCATCATCCGGCATAGGGTGCAGGTTCATAAGAGGCTTCGGGTGTGTGAGGGATTCGCCGCCTAGGGGGCGTCTGCCGCCCGGATGACGAGTCTGACGCGTGTCACACAAATTCCCATCAGTAATAAATCTGGATAGCAAATATTATCTAATAGCATTGCTTGGTGTATCGTACGATGAGCACTACGGAAGCAGTCGAACGCGAGTCCGAACCCGACGCAGACGACCGCTGGGCGTCGGTTCGGGACATGCCCCCGAGCGCCAAGTTGGTCGCGAAGATTCTCGACTACGAGGACACGCTCACCCAGAGCCAAATCGCCGAGGAGTCGCTTCTGCCCCCGCGAACCGTCCGCTACGCGCTCTCCCGACTGGAAGACGAGGGCGCGGTCGACTCCCGGTTTTCGTTCTCCGACGCGCGCAAGCGCCTCTACACGCTCAACATTTAAATCCGAACGCGCGGCCACGTCGCCGTATGTCTTCGCCCGCTCCCGACGATGTCGGTCGCGCTCTCTCCGCGCTCGCCGACGCTGACGCCGATACCGGCGACCGACCCGAGTCGCGCCCGCCCGCCGCAGTCGTCGCCGAGGCGCGTGACGCCTTCCAATCGCTTTCCGCTGCCGCCCGCTTTCTCTCCGACGGCGGTGAACTGACGCTCCGCCGAGCGGTCGGTGAGGCCGCCCGACGCGGACACCACGACTGCGCGCGTCGCGGGCGGTCGCTCCTCGCGGACCTCGACCGACTCCACGTCGCGCTCGCGGACGCCGGCGCAGCCGAGGCTCCGAACCGGAGTTCTCGCGCCGCCGAGGGGCGACCGCGGGACGCCGACCACTTCCGCTCCGGTCGCACAACCGTTTTCAGCGGCGGTGGCGAACCGAGTGATAGATGACACGGGTGATACACACCGGCGACACCCACCTCGGGTATCAGCAGTACCACTCGCCGGAGCGCCGACAGGACTTCCTCGACGCCTTCGAGCGGGTCGTCGCGGACGCGCTCGACGGAGACGTGGACGCCGTCGTCCACGCGGGCGACCTCTACCACGACCGCCGTCCCGAACTCCCCGACCTTCTCGGGACGCTCGCCGCGCTCCGCCGCCTCGACGACGCCGGGATTCCCTTCCTCGCCATCGTCGGCAACCACGAGTCGACCCGCGGCGGGCAGTGGCTCGACCTCTTCGAGCGCCTCGGACTGGCGACGAGGCTCGGGCGCGACCCGCACGTCGTCGGCGGCGTGGCGTTCTACGGCCTCGACCACGTGCCGCGCTCCCGCCGCGACGAACTCGACTACCAGTTCGACCCCGTCGACGCCGACCGCGCGGTGCTCGTCGCCCACGGGCTGTTCACACCCTTTGCGCACGCCGACTGGGAGACCGAAACCGTCCTCGCCGAGTCGAACGTCGACTTCGACGCGGTCCTCCTCGGCGATAACCACGTCCCCGACACCGCCGAGCTCGACGGGACGTGGGTGACCTACTGCGGCTCGACCGAGCGCGCGAGCGCGAGCGAGCGCGACCCCCGAGGGTACAACCTCGTCGAGTTCACGCCCGACGCGGTCGACATCCGCCGGCGAACCCTCGAAACGCGCCCGTTCGCGTTCGTCGAGGTCGACCTCGCCGGCGACGAGGGTATCGAGCGCGTCCGCCAGCGCGTCCGCGAGTTCGACCTCGAAGACGCGGTCGTCATCGTCGAACTGCGGGGCGAGGGCGAAACCGTCACGCCCGCGGCGGTCGAGTCGTTCGCCGTCGAGGAGGGCGCGCTCGTCGCCCGCGTCAACGACAAGCGCGACATCGACGACGACGGCGACTTGGCGACCGACGTGACCTTCGCCGACCCCGACGACGCGGTGCGCGAGCGGGTCCGCGAGATGGGCCTGTCGAGCGCCGCCCTCGACGTGGACGAGACGGTCCGCGCGAGCAAGGTCGCCGACTCGAACGTCCGCGACGAGGTGCGCGAGCGCGTCGAATCGCTCCTCTCGGACGACCCGGACGCCTTCGTCGCCGCCGAGCGCGAGAGCGACGCCGAAGCCGAGGAGTCGGAGAGCGTCGAGGACGCGGCGGACGGCGAAGACGCGGCGGCCGTCGAAGACACAGCCGAGACGGCCGCTGAAGCGGCGACCGACACCGACACCGAGACGACGGCCGACACCGACTCGGAGACCGCCGCGGACCCCGCGGCGAGCCGCGACAGTTCGCTGGGTGATTTCGCGTGAGATTCACCCGAATCGCCATCCGGAACTTCAAACCCTACGAGGACGCCGAACTCGACCTTCGAGACGGCGTCACGGTCATCCACGGCGTCAACGGCAGCGGCAAGTCGTCGCTCCTCGAAGCGTGTTTCTTCGCGCTCTACGGCTCGAAGGCGCTCGCGGGGACGCTCGAAGACGTGGTGACGACGGGCGCGGACGACGCCGAAATCACGCTCGAATTCGTCCACGACGGCGGCGAGTACCGCATCGACCGCCGGGTTCGCGTCTCCGGCGACCGCGCGACCACCGCCAAGTGCGTCCTCGACGGCCCCGAGGGAACCGTCGAAGGCGCGCGCGACGTTCGCCGGCACGTCGCGTCGCTCCTGCGGATGGACGCCGAGGCGTTCGTGAACTGCGCGTACGTCCAGCAGGGCGAGGTCAACAAGCTCATCAACGCGACGCCGAGCCAGCGCCAGGACATGATTGACGACCTCCTGCAACTCGGAAAGCTCGAAACGTACCGCGAGCGCGCCGGCAACGCCCGGCTCGGGGTCGAAGACGTGCTGACGAAAAAGCGGAGCGTCCTCGAAGACGTCGAGTCGCAAATCGAGGCCAAGGAGGACGCGGACCTCCACGCGACGCTCAACGCGCTCGAATCCGAACTCGACTCCCTCGACGAGGAGATTTCGAACTACGAGAGCCAGCGCGACAAGGCGAAGTCGGCGCTCGACGCCGCCGAGGCGACGCTCGACGAACACGCCGAAAAGCGGGAGCGACTCGACGAAATCGAGTCGGCCATCGAGGACCTGACCGCGAAAATCTCCGCCGACGAGACGAAGCGCGACGACCTCTCGGAGCGCGTCCGGGAACTCGACGCCGCCGCCGACGAACTCGAATCCGACATCGACGACGCCCTCGCCCGGGCGGACCTCGACGACGCGAGCGACGAGGCGATAGCCGACGCGCGAGAGGCGCTGTCGGCGCGCGAATCCGAACTGCGCGACGACCTCTCCGAGGCGCGGACGCGGGCGCAGGCCTTCGAGACGCAGGCCGAGCGCCTCCGCGAGCGCGCCGACGACCTCGAATCGCGCGCCGAGGAGAAACGCGAGGCCGCCGAGGTCGACGCGGAGACCGCCGCCGAGGCCGAACGAGAACTCGAATCGTTCCGCGAGACGCGCGCGGAGCTTCGGTCGGCGCTCGACGACGCCGAAGCGCGGTTCGAGGACGCCCCCGTCGAACTCGGCGAGGCCGCCGACCTGCTCGAAGAACGACGCGAGGCGCGCTCCGAGGCCCGCGAGTCGCTCGCGGAGACGGAGACCGAACTGAAGAACGCGCGCGAGCGCCTCGCCGAGGCCGAGCGCCTCCGCGACGCGGGAAAGTGCCCCGAGTGCGGACAGCCGGTCGAGGGGTCGCCCCACGTCGACGCCATCAGTGAGCGCGAGGCCGCGGTCGAGTCGCTGGAGGCCGACCGCGAATCGCTCGAATCGGCAGTCGAGTCGCGCTCGGCGGCCGTCGAGGCGGCCGAGGCGCTCGTCGAGGTCGAGACCCGCGCGAGTTCCCGGCGCGACAGACTCGACCTCGTGGACGAACGCATCGCCGACCGCGAGGAGACGGTCGAGAGTCGCCGCGAGGCCGCCGAAGAAAAGCGCGAGGCCGCCGCGGAACTCGACTCGGAGGCCGAGGAGAAACGCGAGGCCGCGACGACGCAGGCCGAGCGGGCCGAGGAGGTCGCGGAGACGGTTGATTCGCTCGAATCGGACCTCGACACCCTCGACGACCGGCGCGACCGGCTCGACCGCGTCGAATCGCTGGTCGATACGCGGGCCGAGAAAATCGACGCGCGGGACCGGCTCCGCGAGAAGCGCGAGACGCTCGCAGAGGTGAACCGCGAGCGTCGCGAACACCTCCGCGAGCGTCGCGAGCGCCGAGACGAACTCCGCGAGACGGTCGACGAGGAGGCGGTCGAGGGGGCGAAACAGCGCAAGAAAAACGCCGCGGCGTACCTCGAACGGGTCGAAGACGAGGTGCTTCCCGAGTTGCGTGAGAAGCGCGATGACCTCCAGAGTCGCGTCGGCGGCGTCGAGGCCGAACTCGAACAGTTGGACGACCTCCGAGAGCGCCGCGACCACCTCGCCGAGCGCGTGGACGCCCTCGAATCGGTCCACGACGAGGTCTCGACGCTCGAATCGACCTACGGCGACCTCCGGGCGGAGCTTCGACAGCGCAACGTCGAGGTGCTCGAACGGATGCTCAACGAGACGTTCGACCTCGTCTACGCCAACGACGCCTACTCGCGCATCCGACTCGACGGCGAGTACGGCTTGACGGTGTTCCAGAAGGACGGCACCGCGCTCGAACCCGAACAGCTCTCGGGCGGCGAGCGCGCCCTGTTCAACCTCAGCCTCCGGTGTGCAATCTACCGACTCCTCGCCGAGGGCATCGACGGCGCGGCCCCGCTCCCGCCGCTCATCCTCGACGAGCCGACGGTGTTCCTCGACGGCGGCCACGTCTCGCGGCTGGTCGACCTCGTCGAGGACATGCAGAGCCGCGGCGTCAAGCAGATTCTCATCGTCAGCCACGACGAAGACCTGGTCGGCGCGGCCGACGACCTCGTCCGCGTGGAGAAGAACCCGACGACGAACCGCTCGACGGTCGAGCGGACCGACGCGCCGATAGTCGAAGGCGCGCTCGCGGACGACTGAGGGCGGTCGGCTCCGCCGCGATAGCCTACTCGCGTGCGCCGTTCGCCCGCAGTAATTCGACTCCCTCTTTCGCGGCATCGGTCGCCTCGTAGCCGCGCTCCCCGTAGACCGTGGTCTCGACGACGAGGCCGGCGGCCCGGAACTCGGTCAAGAGACCGTGGAGGTCGCTCTCGCAGAGGTCGTAGGCTCCGAGGAGGTCGACCACGGGGAGCGGCCCGCGGTCGACGAGGTCGACGAGCAGGCCCAGTCCGCGCTCGGTCGGGACCGCGACGAGGATTCGGCGGACCGGTTCGGGGACGGCGCGCGCGGCGGTTTCGAGCGGGGATTCGCCGCTCACGGCTTCGAGGTCGTCGTTCGGCAGGTGCCGCTCCTCGCCGGTCTCCGGGTCGCGGACGCGGCTGGCGTCGCTCGACTGCTTGACGAGGAGATACGTCCGGCCGTCGGGTCCGCAGACGGTTCGCATACGTCCCGGCGAAGGGCGCGGCGACTGTTAGCGGTTGCGCTCGGGGGCGTCTTCGCGTTCGTCATCAGTTCCCGACGCGTCGTCGCTCTCGGCTGAGTCGCCGTCGTCCGCGTCATCGCCGTCGCTGTCGTCGCCGTCGTCGTCCCGCCACTCCCCTCGCTTGAACTCTCGGTAGATGGAGTGGACGCGGACGAGCACGACCGCGCCGAACAGAAACAGGCCGCCGCCGAGGAGCGTATCGCCGCGGAAGTAGACGAGCATCGGCCCCACCGTGAGTCCCGCGAGGCCGACGTTCGCGAGCACGACGCTCGCCCAGAACAGCCGGGCGGCCTCGGGATTCACGTCGGGCGAGAACTCCGGCGCGTCGTCGCCGGCGTCCTCGCCGGGGATGCCGACGCGGGGAATCGTCGGGAGGTCCTTCTCGGGGTTGCCCCAGCGGGTTTCCGGGTCCCAGCGGGCCTCGGGGTCGCCCCACCGCTTTTCGGGGTCGATCTCCGAGGCCATGTCCGCCGACGGACGCTCCGCGTCGTCGTCTTCGTCGGCCGCGTCCGTGGCTGTTCCCTCGCGTCGCTCGTCGTCCGTCACGCTCGCGTCGAGACGCCGTGCCGAGAAAAAGTGTCCGTTTCGGCCGAGTCAGGCGCAGTCGTCGAGGCGCATCGAACTCGAGGCCTCGACCCACGCGAGTGGGTTCTCCGCGTCGTAGAACACCACGCCACCGTCGATATCGTAGGATTCGACCGTCTCGGCTCCCGTCGGACCAGTCGGTCCGTCGCCGTCGATCGTGCCATCCCACCGCTCCGGAGTTGCGTGGTCGGTCATATCGTATGACAAGGAATGACATACATAGATAAATGTCTTTCCGTGGTTCCGGGTGCGGTTCGCGGAAACGCCGGGGTTTTTAGCCGCGCCGCCGAAGCGATTGCCATGACGCAGACGGGTCTGACCGACTTCGGGGGGAACGACACCGACGGCGCGGGCGACGCGCGGCCTGACGAGGAGGCCGCCATCGTCGCCGGCGACGCCGGCCAGCACGTCTCCGACGTCGTCGACACGGACGAGGTGCGGTTTCCCGACCCGGACGGGACGGTCGAACTGGCCGTCACGCAGGTCGATTACACCATCGAGGGCGCGGGCCGCGACGAGTACCCGGTGATTCACATCTTCGGCCGGACGGCCGACGACGAGACCGAACACGTCCGCGTACTCGGGTTTCGGCCGTACTTCTACGCCCCCACCGACAGCCTCGACGACGGCGACCTCGACAAGGACGTTATCACCGGCACCGAGGACGGCTACGAGAGCATCCGCGGCGAGGAGCTGACGAAGATTTTCGGCCGCACCCCCCGCGACGTCGGGCAGATTCGCGACGAGTTCGACCACTACGAGGCGGACATCCTCTTTCCGAACCGCCTGCTCATTGACAAGGACATCAAAGGCGGCGTCAGCGTCCCCGAGCGCCGCCTCGACGACGGGACGATTCAGATTCCTCACCAGGAAGTCGCGCCCGCGGAGGTCGACGCGAACCTCCGGGTGAACACCTTCGACATCGAGGTCAACGACCGGAACGGCTTCCCCGAGGAGGGTGAAGAGCCGATTATCTGTCTTACCAGCCACGACTCCTACCGCGACGAGTACGTCGTCTGGCACGCCGTGGCCGACGAGGGCCTCGGTAAGCGCCCCGACACGTTGCCGAACTACGACTTCCTCGGGGAGGACGGAGACGTGGAGGTCCGGACGTTCGACGAGGAGGCCGCGATGCTCGACGCCTTCCTCACGTACATCGAGGAGACCGACCCCGACATCCTCACCGGGTGGAACTTCGAGGACTTCGACGCGCCGTACTTCCTCGACCGCTTGGAGGAAGTCGACGAGCGGACCGACCTGAACCTCGACTACAACCGCATCTCGCGGCTCGGCGAGGTGTGGCGCGGCGGCTGGGGCGGCCCGGACATCAAGGGTCGCGTCGTCTTCGACCTGCTGTACGCCTACAAGCGAACCCAGTTCACCGAACTCGAGTCCTACCGCCTCGACGCGGTGGGCGAACTCGAACTCGACGCGGGCAAGGAGCGCTACTCGGGCGACATCGGTGACCTCTGGGAGGAAGACCCCGAACGCCTGCTCGAATACAACCTCCGCGACGTGGAGCTGTGCGTCGAAATCGACCGGAAACAGGACATCATCGCCTTCTGGGACGAGGTGCGGACGTTCGTCGGCTGTAAGCTCGAAGACGCGCCGACGCCCGGCGACACCGTCGACATCTACGTCCTCCACAAGGTTCACGGCGAGTTCGCGCTCCCCTCGAAGGGGAAACAGGAGTCGGAGGACTACGAGGGCGGGGCCGTCTTCGACCCCATCACCGGCGTCAAGGAGAACGTCACGGTGCTCGACCTGAAGTCGCTGTACCCGATGTGTATGGTGACTATCAACGCGTCGCCGGAGACGAAAGTCGACCCCGAGCGCTACGACGGCGAGATGTTCCGCGCGCCCAACGGGACGCACTTCCAGCAGGAGCCGGACGGGATGATTCGGGAGATGGTCGACGAACTCCTCACCGAGCGGGAGGAAAAGAAGTCGCTGCGGAACTCCCACGACCCCGGCTCCTCGGAGTACGAGCAGTTCGACCGCCAGCAGGCCGCGGTGAAGGTCATCATGAACTCGCTGTACGGCGTGCTGGGCTGGGACCGCTTCCGACTCTACGACAAGGAGATGGGCGCGGCGGTGACGGCGACCGGTCGGAAGGTCATCGAGTTCACGGAGCAGGCCGCGAACCAAATCGGCTACGACGTGGCCTACGGCGACAGCGTGACGGGAGATCGCCCGGTCGTCGTCAGAGACCCCGGTGGGACTGTTCGAATCCTTCCTATCGAGGACTTGTTTGCCCGCGGAACGACTGAATCTGAGGTACTCATCGCTGCCGACGGGGACGTCGTCGCAAGTGCCACTCCCGGGAAGACTCGCCGAGCGCTCGACGGGTGGGACGCCCTCTCTGTGAACGAAGATGGAGAGGCGGAGTGGCAACCGATTGCGCAGGCGATTCGCCATAACACAGACAAACCGGTGGTGAACCTCCAACACAAGTTCGGTGAGTCGACGACGACGAGAGACCACTCGTACGTCGTCCCCGGTGAAGACGGCCTCACAACTGTCTCTCCGGACGACGTGGCGGAGCCGTATCGCGTCTCCGGGGTACCCGATGTCGAGCCTGTCGAGCAGGTCGACGTCTACGAGGTCCTTCGTGGGTACGAACGCGAGTACGAGGACGGACGGAGCGTCGGGAGCGATAATTCGATAACGAAGCGGAAACAAATCCATGCGGACGACGAGTATGTCTGGTTCGGCCACGAGCACCACCGAGACGTCGACTCGACCGTCAAAGTCAAACGATTCGTCGATATCGACAGCGAAGATGGTGCAGCACTCATTCGGCTCCTCGGTGCGTACGTCCCTGAAGGAAGCGCCTCCACTGGCGAGACGGCGACGTCGAAATTCGGGGCCAGTCTCGCTGAATCCGACCGTGAGTGGCTAGCCCAACTCCAGCGAGATTACTCTCGACTGTTCGAGAACACGACCGCCGGTATCATTACGAGCGACCGACGAGCGGAGCGAACCGTCGAGTATCAAACGGACACAGGCGGTGCGTCGGTCACGTACAATGACGAGACGCTGAAACTGCAGATGATGAACGAACTCGCTGCTGTGTTCTTCCGCGAGTTCGCAGGGCAGACGTCGCGTGGTAAACGGATCCCCTCATTCGTCTTCCACCTTCCCGAGGAGAAGCAAGACTTGTTCCTGACGTTGCTCGTCGAAGGCGATGGATCTCGCGAATTCCCACGATACACCGAAGCGTACGCACAGCGAAACTTCGACTTCGAGACGACGAGCCGAGAACTTGCTGCCGGTCTCTCGATGTTGCTCACGCAACGGGGGCAAAAACACTCGCTCAAGTATCGGGACAGTAAAGACTCGTACACTATTCGGACGTGTAGCACCTACCGGGAAGGCCGAGACCCCGTGCTGACCGAAGCCGACCACGACGGCTACGTGTACGACCTGAGCGTCGAAGAAAACGAAAACTTCGTCGACGGTGTTGGAGGTATCGTCCTTCACAACACCGACAGCGTCATGCTCGAACTCGGCCCCGACGTGTCGAAACAGGAGGCCATCGAGCAGTCGTTCGACATCGAGGAGCACATCAACGCCGCCTACGACGACTTCGCGCGCGACGAGTTGGGCGCGGACGAACACCGCTTCCAAATCGAGTTCGAGAAGCTGTACCGGCGGTTCTTCCAGGCGGGGAAGAAGAAGCGCTATGCGGGCCACATCGTCTGGAAGGAGGGCAAGGACGTCGACGACATCGACATCACGGGCTTCGAGTACAAGCGCTCGGACATCGCGCAGATAACGAAAGAGGTCCAGAAGAACGTCATCGACATGATCGTCCACGGCGAGGAGACGGAAGTCATCAACGACTACCTCCACGACATCATCACCGACTTCGAGTCGGGGAACCTGCCGCTCGAACAGGCCGGTATCCCCGGCGGAATCGGCAAGCGCCTCTCGGCGTACGAGACACCGACCGCGCACGTCCGGGGCGCGCAGTACGCCAACGCCTTCCTCGGGACGAACTTCGGGCGGGGCTCGAAGCCGAAGCGGGTCTACCTCAAGAAGGTCCACCCGTCGTGGTTCCGCGAGATGGAGACCGGCGAGTTCGACCCGCAGGTCGACGACCTCTACCGCGAGTTCAAGCGCGACCCCGACGTCATCTGCTTCGAGTACGCCGACCAGATTCCGGCGGCGTTCGAGGTCGACTGGGACACGATGCTCACCAAGACGCTCGAAGGGCCCATCTCCCGCGTCATCGAGGCGCTCGGGATGTCGTGGGACGAGGTGAAAAGCGGACAGGAACAGACCGGCCTCGGGAGCTTCATGTGACCGGCCGTATCACCGAGTAATGAAACTATATTCGGTTACATAGACGACGGCACCGTAACGTTGTTCGGCTGTCCAAAACCCGGACGAGCGTTCCGAACTGGCGTGATTCTTTGCGGTTTTGAAAACAAATTTTCTTTCTACAAAAGGTGGCGGGGGTGAATGCGCAAGCATTATGGGCGATACTCCCCACCCTTCGAGTACGAGGCAACGAACCAACGATGGCAACTCTCGAGATCAAGAACCTCCACGCACGTGTCGCGGAGGAAGACGGTGAGCAGATTCTGCGAGGTGTCGACCTGGAAGTCAAATCCGGCGAGATCCACGCACTGATGGGTCCCAACGGGTCCGGCAAGTCTACGACTTCTAAAATCATCGCCGGGCACCCCGCCTACGAGGTAACCGACGGCGAAATCCTCCTCCACCTGGAGGACGACGACTTCGGCGACCTCGAAATTCCGGACGACGCCCGCACGTGGAACCTTCTGGAACTGGAGCCGAACGAGCGCGCCGCGCTCGGCATCTTCCTCGGCTTCCAGTACCCCGCGGAAATCGAGGGCGTCACCATGACGAACTTCCTCCGCACCGCGCTCAACGCGAAGATCGACGAGCGCGAGGAGCTCCTCTTCGGCGAGGACGCCGAGGAAGAAGAAGAGGAAGCCGGCTACGACACCTCCCCGATGGAGGGTAACGTCGACGACGGCGAAGTCGGCGTCGCCGAGTTCCAGAAGCTCCTCAAGGAGAAGATGGACCTCCTCGACATGGACGAGAAGTTCATGCAGCGCTACCTCAACGCCGGGTTCTCCGGCGGCGAGAAGAAACAAAACGAGGTCCTTCAGGCCGCGATTCTCGAACCGTCGATTGCGGTGCTCGACGAGATCGACTCCGGTCTCGACATCGACCGCCTGCAGGACGTCTCGAAGGGTATCAACGCGCTGCGCGACGAGCAGGGCACCGGTATCCTCCAGATCACTCACTACCAGCGTATCCTCGAATACGTCGAGCCGGACCACGTCCACATCATGCTGGACGGCAAGGTCGTCAAGAGCGGCGACGCCTCGCTCGCGTCCGAACTCGAAGACAAGGGCTACGACTGGGTCCGTGAGGAAGTGTACGAAGCCGCGTAATCCCCCAACATCATGAGTTCCGACCAAGACCACCTCAAAGAGACAGACACGGAAGCTCGCTTCGAGTTCAAGAAGGAACAGAAGGCCGCGTTCGTGGCCGAGAAGGGTCTCACCGAAGAGACCATCCGCGTCATCTCGGAGGACAAAGACGAGCCCGAATGGATGCTCGAGCGCCGCCTTCGCGCGCTCAAGCAGTACCAGAAGATGCCGATGCCGACCGACTGGCCCGGCCAGCCTGACCTCTCCGAGGTCAACGTGGACGAAATCGTCCCGTACATCCGACCCGACGTGGAAGTCCGCGGCGGCGTCGACGACTGGCGCGACCTGCCGGACGACATCAAGGACACCTTCGACAAACTGGGTATCCCGGAAGCCGAGAAGAACGCCCTCTCGGGCGTCGGCGCCCAGTACGAGTCCGAAGTCGTCTACCAGAACATGCAGGAGCGCTGGGAGGAGAAAGGCGTCGTCTTCATGAACATGGACCAGGCGGTCCAGGAGCACGAAGACATCGTCAAGGAGTACTTCATGACGAAGTGCGTCCCCCCGAGCGACAACAAGTTCGCGGCGCTTCACGGCGCTATCTGGTCCGGCGGCTCGTTCGTCTACGTCCCCGAGGACGTGACGGTCGAGATGCCGGTGCAGGCGTACTTCCGCATGAACTCCGAGGGCATGGGCCAGTTCGAGCACACGCTCATCGTCGCGGAGAAGGGCTCCGAAGTCCACTACATCGAGGGCTGTTCGGCTCCCAAGTACTCCGCGTTCAACCTCCACTCCGGCGGCGTCGAAGTGTTCGTCGGCGAGGACGCCCACGTCCAGTACTCGACCGTTCAGAACTGGTCGAAGAACACCTACAACCTCAACACCAAGCGCGCTATCGTCGAGAAGGGCGGTCGCATGGAGTGGATTTCGGGCTCGATGGGCTCGAAGGCCACCATGCTGTACCCGGCCTCGATTCTGAAGGGCCGCGGCGCGTCGGACAACCACATCACCATCGCCTTCGCGGGCGAGGGCCAGAACATCGACACCGGCGCGAAGGTGTACCACAACGCCCCCGAGACGAAGTCGACCATCGAGTCGAAGTCCATCTCGAAGGACGGCGGCCGCACGAACTACCGCGGTCTCGTCCACATCGCCAACGGCGCGAAGAACTCCTCGACCGCGGTCGAGTGTGACGCGCTCATGTTCGACAACGAGTCCACCTCGGACACGATGCCGTACATGGAAATCAACGAGTCCACGGTGGACGTCGCTCACGAGGCGACCGTCGGCAAGATCGGCGACGAGGACATCTTCTACCTCCAGTCGCGCGGTCTCGACGACGACGATGCGAAGCAGATGATCGTCTCCGGGTTCATCGAACCCATCACGGAGGAACTGCCCATCGAGTACGCGGTCGAACTCAACCGACTCGTCGAACTCGAGATGGAGGGTAGCCTCGGATAACCAATGAGTGCGCAACTTCCCGCGAACCTGTCCGCAGAGACGGTACGAGAGATTTCGGACGCACGGGACGAGCCGGAGTGGCTCCTCGAGGCCCGCCTCGAAGCCCTCGAAGCACTCGACGCGCTCGAACTGCCGGACGTCATCCAGACGCCCGGTCGCCGCTGGACCAACCTCGAAGCGCTCGACTTCGAGTCGCTCGTCGACCCGCTGAACCAGGCCGACGAGACGACCCGCGAGTCGCCCGAGGGCGTCGTCGTCCTCCCGTTCACGGAGGCGCTCTCCGAGTACGGCGACCTCATCGAGGAGCGCTTCGGCTCGGTCGTCGCTCCCGACACGAACTACCTCACCGCCCTCTCGGCGGCGCTGTTCACGACGGGCACGTTCATCTACGTCCCCGAGGGCGTCGACGCCGAGGACGTGAAGATTCGCGCCGAGATGAACTCTCGGTCGCTGTTCAGCCACACGCTCGTCGTCACCGAGGAGTCCTCGTCGGTCACCATCCTGGAGGCCATCGAGTCCGGCGACAGCGTCGACGACGCGCGGTACTTCTCGAACCTCGTCGAAATCGACGCGGGCGAGAACTCGTACGTCCAGTACGGCTCCCTGCAAAACCTCGACGAGGAGACGTACACGTACTCGCTCAAGCGCGCCGACGCCGACACCTACTCCACGGTCAACTGGATCGAGGGGAACCTCGGCTCGCGGCTCACCCGCAGCGACGTCGAGACCGAACTCAACGGCGAGGCGTCGGAGACGAAAATCGTCGGTGCGTTCTTCGGTCACGACGACCAGCACCTCGACGTGAACGCCCGCGTCTGGCACAAAGCCGAGAACACGACGGCCGACCTCGTGACCCGCGGCGTCCTCGACGACGAGGCGCGCTCGGTGTACGAGGGCGTCCAGGACGTCGGCCGCGACGCGTGGAGTACGAACTCCTATCAGCGCGAGAACACGCTGATGCTCTCGGACCAGTCCGAGGCCGACGCGTCGCCGAAGCTCATCATCAACAACCACGACACCGAGGCGTCCCACGCGGCCTCCGTCGGGCAGGTCGACGCCGAGGACCTCTTCTACATGGTCTCTCGGTCCGTCCCCGAAGAACAGGCCCGTAACATGCTCGTGGAGGGCTTCTTCGTGCCCGTCCTCGAAGAGATCGAAGTCGACGAGTTCCGCGACGACCTCGAAGAGCTCATCGCGGCGCGCCTGCGGTAGTCCGGCCTCCGCGGCGCGACTTCGCCGAGCGTTTTTCCCCGATCCCGTCGACCCGCGAGGGAACCGCTTAAGTCGGTTACTCCCGGAGAGGTGTGTATGTACGTCGCGGGACCGTGTCTTCGAACGTTGAGGGGGACGAGTCCATGAGCGTCGGCTATCAGGTCAGCTCGGACCACCAGCTCGCCCGACTCCTCCAGATCGGTATCGTCCTCGAAGAGGTCGTGGAGGCGCGCGCCTACCACCACCACGAGGAACTCGACGAAGACGCGCTCGACGAGGAGATTCGAGCCCTGCTTTCGCACGCCGCCGAGGAGTCCGCGGACCACCGCGAGCGCCTCGAAGCCGTCATCGACCGGCTGGCAGTCGACAGCGTCCCCTTCGAGGAGATAGAGGCGCTGGTCGAGGCCCAGTACGGCCAGACGAAGCCCGAGGACTTCGACGGCGTCCTCTACGACCAACTCTGCAACGAGGAGACCGCATACAAGTTCTACGACGACGTCATCGAGGCCATCGAGGCGAGCGAGGCACAGTTCTCTATCGACCGCGAGGAACTCGTCGCCACCCTGTCGGCGATTCGCGACGAGGAGGCCGAGGGCGTAGAAGAAGTGACGCGAATCATGGAAGACCGCGAGTGAAACGATGAACACGGCAGACCAATACGTCAAGGCGATTTACCTGCTGCAGGAGATGGAGAACGGCCCGGCGGCCACCGGCGCGCTCGCGGACATGATGGAGGTGAGTCCCGCGAGTGCGAACGAGATGATCGGCAAGCTCGAATCCCGCGGCCTCGCCGAACACGAGAAGTACAAGGGCGTCACGCTCACGGACGACGGCATCGTCCGCGCCCGCGACGCGCTCCAGACCTACTGCATCATCGAGCGCTTCCTCTCGAACGTCCTCGACGTCGAGGAGTTCCGCGCGGAGGCCCGCGAACTCGAACCCGTCATCGACGGGATGATCGCGGAGCGACTCGACACCATCATCGACCGTAACTCCGAGTGTCCCGACTGTTTCGACCCCGAGACGGACGCCTGCGAGTATCTCGACGTGTGCGGCGCGGAACCCGAGACGGAGACGGAAGCCGCGGACTGAGTTTCACTTACACTCTACTTGCCGAATCACTATCTAGCACGGTAGTGAGAGCGTGTCATAGAATTCTCCTCATACTCTGAGCATCTCCCGTCCCGGGTTGTCACCTCGTTCGTCGTTGGTGATTGCGACGACGAGTCGCAGGCACAGCGCCAGAAACACTTGCGCTCGTGCGTGAACGCGGCCTCGGGCGCGGACGTGCCCGAGGCCGCAGTCCTTGACCGCATCGTTCGTTCGCTCAACCTGTGTCCGGCGGTTGTACGTCTCCTCTAAGACCGATTGCTTCAGCTGAAGGTCCTCGCTGTGTTCCTCTATTTGATCTTCAACCCTGTACTCGATATCGAGCGGCTCATCGGTGTTTCGCGGATTGTACGGCGCAACGGGCACGACTCCTGCGTCCAGCAGGAAGTCGTGCCACTGGAGTGTGTCGTAGGCACTGTCGCCAATTATCCAGATCGGAGTGTCGACGGCGAGCGCGTCACGCGTGACGCGCATCGCCGTCTCTTCTGAGGCTTGTTTCGCCTGTGTGAATTCTGCTGCAATAGGAATCTTCGCTCCCGTCGAGACGATCGTACAGCCGAAGCCGTAGTAGTGCTCTTCAGCCGTCGAATCGTAGTTCCATGAGGCTTCATCGTTCCACTGAATCGCCTCAACGTGAGTTGAATCGATTCGATACGTAGAGTCGAGCAGGCCCCGGAGGGCGGCCTGCTCGACGAGGTGGTCGAAGACTTCGTCAACGACGTGTTCGAGGTCAGTGAGGAAGCGATCGACCGCGTCTCGCGACGGCGGTCGATCGAAGCCACAACAGCGCCAGACGAGTGGATTCTGCAGTTCGCGCGTGATTGGACGAGTACCGTAGACGTTCTCGTAGTAGCAGTGCAGAAAGCCTCGGAAGAGTTCTGGTGGCTTGTGTACTCGTGTTCGCCCCCGCTTGCAGGGGGCGAACACGTCGTACTCACGCAGAAATTCGAACTCAAGATGTTCAAACAACGGAACTGTCTCGGTGGCCGCTGCTTTCAAAAACTCGTCGAGCGAAGCAACGTTTTGCAGGGTTGTGGTTGTGCTGGACACACTTTCCGCACCCTGCATCCTCGTATGTGACGCTTTCTATGACACGCTCTAGTGATGTTATTTTATCGAGTGCCCGTCCTGTGGCAAACAGCTAGCAACAGAACAGGGAATGCGGCAGCACCACACAAAGGTCCACAACACACCGCTGCCTAACCGAGTCTGTAAACGCTGCCATCAGGAGTTTTACGATCCAAAGTCTCAGCGTGTTTACTGCGAAGAGTGTTATTCAGAGCAAGGAAATCAGAACGGTAACTGGCGAGGGGGTAAAGAAACAGAGACGTGCAGCGTTTGCGATGCTACGTTTTCCTACTACCCATCAAATAAGCAGGGTGTTTACTGTTCAGAGTGTGTCAAGGAGGCAGAAGGGCTACTCCCTGAAAACCCCGCAGAGCGAATTGAGTTAATAAGAACCGCGTGTAGCTTTTGTGAGGCTCAACTCGAACGACTCCCTTCGTCGATTAACGGGAACGAATACGGATCATTCTGCGACTTAGACTGCTATGGGAAGTGGCTCTCTAACAACATTGTTGGCTCGAACCACCATTAATGGGAAGGCGGAACCCTCTTTTATAGAGAGTCTTGGTGGCCAGTTCGTCGAAAGGCACTAGAACGAGACAATTACACGTGCCAGCGATGCGGAGCGGATAGCGAAGAACTGGGACAGAACCCAGACGTGCATCATCTAAATCGGGTTCGCGACTTCGATGACCCGAGTAACGCCCACACGCTGTCCAACGTTGTTTCTCTGTGTCGCTCTTGTCACCGACTCGTAGAAGGTGGAGACAAAAAGTAAGGTTATTGTGCCGGCATCACCCAATTTCAGATGTCAGTCCCGTGGTGTAGCGGCCAATCATAGCGGCCTTTGGATTGGTACGGTTCATTGCGTGCCGAGAAGACAGCCGCTGACGGCGGTTCGAATCCGCCCGGGACTACTCGAACTTCTCCTGCGAATCCATATCACGCCGAGTCGCGTCGCAGCCGAGCGATTTTTATCGCCGTACAATGACAATACACTAACGTGTCTCTGCTGCATCCGGTGTCGGCCGCTCGGCACCTCGCGTACACCCTCCACTACGCGCTCGTTCGGGCGAACTACGAGCGACGGCTCGTCGCCACGAAGAAACACGTCGGGCGGACGAGCTTCCGGAGCTACGAACTGTACAACCGTCACGGTAACGACGTGCTCCTGCAAGCGCTGTTGCTCGACCTCGACGGCGGCGACGTGGTCGTCGACGTGGGCGCGAACACGGGGACCTACACGCTCGCGGTCGCGGCCAGCGAACCCTCCGCGCAGGTCGTCGCCGTCGAGCCGCACCCCGAGGTCGTCGACCAGTTGCGGGCGAACGTCGAGGTCAACGACTTCGACGACCGGGTGGACCTCCTCGACTGCGGCCTCGGCGAAACCGACGAATCCCGAGCGTTCCACCTGTCGAGCTACGACGAACTGGGGTCGTTCTCGCGAGACCACGCGAGCGCGTGGGGGGCGCGGGTCGTCGACACGGCGTCGGTATCGATGCGACGGCTGGACTCGCTCGTCGAGTCCGGGACGGTCCCGCCGCCGGACCACCTGAAGGTTGACGTCGAAGGGTTCGGCCTGAACGTGCTCCGGGGGGCGGAGGCGGTCCTTCGGGAGCACCGGCCGACGGTGTATTTCGAACTGCACGACGCCCGCGGGAGCCACGACGAAGCGGCGGCGAAGGCCCTGCTCCGGGAGTCGGGCTACGAGCTGGTTCCGGTCCGCGAGGGCTGGGTATGCGAGCCTCGGGCGCGGGCAGAAGCGTCCCGGTCCACGTAGTCGCGTCCGAGGAGTCGATTCGACCGGCGACCGGCTATTCGAGGACGAAGTTCACGCGCTCGTGTGCCGAGCCTTGGGTCGTCCGGCCGGCGATGGAGACCGTGCCGATGTCGCCCGTCGATTCGACGTGAGTTCCCGCGCAGGCGGTCCGGTCGAAGGGGTCGTCTGCGTCGCCGATTTCGACGATTCGAACCTCCCGAATCGACTCCGGAAGCAGGTGGAGTCTGGTGCGGTCGGGGTCGAGCGTCGCTTCGGCCTCCTCGCGGTCGAGGCTGTACCACCGGACGGGGAGGTCGGACGCGACGAGGTCGTTCAGGCGCGTCTCGATGGTCCGGAGGTCGTCGCCGTCGAAGCGGTCGTAGGCGCAGTCGAGATGTGCGTGGTCGGCGTACAGTTGGTTACCGGTCGTCTCGGCGTCGAACTCGTCGAGGAGGACCGCAGAGAGGAGATGCTGGGCCGTGTGGTAGCGGCTGTGGGCGCGCCGCCGCGCCGGGTCGACGCGTCCGGTGACGGTCGCCCCCGGGTCGGGCGCGTCGCCCGCGACGACGTGTTCGATTCGGTCGCGTTTCTGGACGTCCGTCACGTCCCACGTCTCGCCGTCGCAACCCTCGCCGTCTACCGATAGGGTGCCCGTGTCGTGCGGTTGGCCGCCGCCTTCGGGGTAGAAGTACGTCCGGTCGAGGACGACGCGGTCGGTTCCGCGGACCGTCTCGACGGTCGCCTCGAACTCGTGTGTCGTCGCGTCGTCGAGGTATCGTGCTTCGGTCACGTCGGGGTCGACGCGGGCGGGCGAGTTAACTCTCATCGATGTGCCAGCAGTTCACATTGGCGGCCACGAGACCCGGTCTGTTCGCCCGAGAGCCCGGTTCCCGCGACTCAGGGTGGTCGTAACGCCTAAGAGTGGAACGACCCTCATTCCGTGTAATGAGAATACGCACGTGCCAACACCGACGGAGGTTCTGCCGTGGGCGTTGAAATCAAAGAGTCGGCGGTCTCCGACGCCGAGTTCGAGGATATGAAGCGTTTCGTCTCGGACTATCTCTCTGCGAGCGTCGAAAACGAAGACGACGGCGGGCGGATGCGCTGGTATCCGTGGCACTCCGCGGAGTACCGGTTCAACCACATCCTCAACGTCGTCGACCTCGCGACGCGCATCGCCGACCGCGAGGGCGCGGACGTGAACGTCGTTCGCGTCGCCGCCCTCTTTCACGACATCTCGAAGCTCGAAGCCGACCAGGAGGTCCACGCGGAGGAGGGCGCTCGCGTCGCCCGCGAGTTCCTCAGCAGCCACGGCGACTACCCCGACTCCTTCGTCGACCAGGTGTGTCAGGTCGTCTCCGACCACTCGTATCAGGGGCCGCTGACCGACGTGTCGCTTGAGACGCGCTGTCTCATCGAGGCCGACATCCTCGACAAAATCGGCGCGAACGGCACCGCGCTGATGCTCCTGCGGATGGGCTACGAGGCCCGGACCCACATGGACGCCGCCGAGATGGTCGAACGCGTCTTCGAGCGCGGCCGCGACGCCTCCGACCGGCTCGAAACCGACACCGCCCAGAGCTTCGCTCACCAGCGGCTCAAGCGCGTCAAGTGGTTCCGAGAGTGGCTCGAAGAGGAGGTCCCCGAGATGGACCACGACGGCCAGTTCAGCGGCTGAACGAAACCCCGTCGCGACCGCGGTCCCGGTTTTCCGACCCTCCTCAGAGCGTGTCGAGAATCGAGAGCACACGTTCTTCGGCGTCGCGGCCGGGGTCGTGTTCCGCGCCGTCGCGGTCGCTGTCGCGGTGGTCGGCGACCGACCGGCGCATCGCCTCCTCGACGGGGGCGGACTCCCAGCCGAGACGGGCGAGTTTGTCCGTCGAGAGGACGTGCGGGTAGTCGCGGTAGAGGATGAAGTCGTCCATCGAGAGGCCGGCCGCGGCGAGTTCACGCTCGCCCGCGTGGACGACCTCGACGTCGGTGCCGGCGGCGTCAGCGATGGCTTCGACCATCTCTTCGAGCGTCACGAGCCGTCTGTCACCGACGTTGTAGGCCTCGCCCGCCTCGCCCTCCTCGGCGACGACGCGCATCGCGCTCGCCACGTCCTCGACGTAGGCGCGGTGCCAGACGTTCGTCCCGTCGCCGGGGACGACGACGCGGTCGTAGTTCAGCACGCGGTCGATCCAGTAGTCGAGGCGCTCGGTGTAGTCGTCGGGGCCGTAGACGATGCAGGGCCGGACGGACATCGCGTTGATGCCCCGCGAGGCCGCCTCGAAGACGACGCGGTCGCCCTCGGCTTTCCGCGGGCCGTAGCTCGCACCCGAGTCGTCTGCCGCCTGCTCGTCGGTGCAGTCGCAAAGCAGCGTCTCGTCCTCGCGCTTCGGGATGACCTCGCTTCCGTAGGCCGCGCCGCTGGAGATGTAGACGTAGGCGTCCACGTCGGCGAAGACGTCGACCGCAGAGGCGACCTCCGCGGGCTTGTACGCCACGCAGTCGAACACCGCGTCGGGGGCGACGGTCAGCTTCGCGGTTCGAAGCGCCTCGTCGTCGGTTCGGTCGCCCTGCACGTGTTGGACGCGCGGGTCGTCCTCGAAGGGGTTGTCGTGGTTCCCGCGGTTGAAGATGGTCACGGCGTAGCCGCTGTCGAGGAGTTCCGAGACGAGGTGGCGGCCGATGAATCGCGTGCCGCCGATGACGAGTGCGTTGTCCATGTCTCGGTCGAAGGCGCGCGCGGTGAAAAACGTGAGAGAATCGGTTGCGGGTGCCGGAACCCGCTCGCCGTTAGCGGCGGTTCGAGACGGCCGGGGTCCGTCTCCGTCTCAGTCGTCGCTCGTCGTCGCCGCGCCGACTCTGTCGGCTCCGGCGTCGACGATTGCGCCCGCCTTCGCGGGGAGTTCGTTGCGAACGTCCTCGCGGCCGTCTTCGGCGATGACCTCGGCGTACGCGTCGGGCATCACCTTCACGAAGTCTCCGAGCACGGACTGCCAGTCGTCGAGCAGTTCGGCCGCGCGGTCGGAGTCGGTGTACGTGCGGTGGTTCTCGACGAGTCGGGTGAGCATCGCCTCGTCCTTGTCGTCGAGGTGGTCTTCGAGCGTCACCATCTCGGTGTTCGCCTTCGCGGCGAACTCGTCGTCGGGGTCGTAGACGTAGGCTACGCCGCCGGACATCCCCGCGGCGAAGTTGCGCCCCGTCTCCCCGAGGACGGCGACGACGCCGCCGGTCATGTACTCACAGCCGTGGTCGCCGACGCCCTCGACGACCGCCTTCACGCCGGAGTTGCGGACGCCGAAGCGCTCGCCGGCGAGGCCGTTGACGTAACATTCGCCCTGCGTCGCGCCGTAGAGGGCGACGTTGCCGATGAGGATGTTTTCGGCGGCCTCGTAGTTGGCCTCGGCGGGCGTGTCGACGATGACGCGGCCGCCGGAGAGGCCCTTGCCGACGTAGTCGTTGGCGGCCCCGGTGAGCCGCATCGTGACGCCGCGGGCGAGGAAGCCGCCGAACGTCTGGCCGGCGATGCCGTCGAACTCACAGCGGATGGTGTCGTCCGGGAGTCCCTCGCCGCCGTGGGCGTTCGAGATGCGGTTCGAGAGCATCGCGCCGACCGCGCGGTCGACGTTCGAGAGGTCGCGGCGGATGACGACCGGCTCGCGGTTCTCGATGGCGTCTGCGGCCTCGTCGATGAGTTTGTGGTCGACGTGCGTCTCGATGTCGGCGTGGACCTGGGCTTCGGTCTTCCGGCGCGCGCCCGTCTCGGGCTCGGCCAGCACCGACGAGAGGTCGAGGTGCTTCGCCTTCTCGTGGTCCGTCTCGACCTGCCGGAGCAGCGAGAGACGACCGATCATCTCGTCGAGCGAGGTGAAGCCGAGGTCGGCCATGATTTCGCGGAGCTCCTGTGCGATGAACGTCATGTAGTTGATGACGTGGTCGGGCTCGCCGGGGAAGCGGCGGCGCAGGTTCTCGTCCTGCGTGGCGACGCCGACCGGGCAGGTGTTCTCGTGGCACTGACGGGCCATCACGCAGCCCGAGGTGACGAGCGACGCGGTCCCGAAGACGTACTCTTCGCCGCCGAGGAGGGCGGCGACGGCCACGTCGCGGCCGGTCTTCATGCCGCCGTCGACGGAGACGCGGATGCGGGAGCGAAGCCCCGTCGCGCGGAGCATCTGGTTGGCCTCGGCGAGGCCGAGTTCCCACGGGAGACCGGCATTCTTGATGGAAGTCTTGGGCGACGCGCCGGTGCCGCCGTCGTAGCCGGAGATGTGGACCACGTCGGCTTTCGCCTTCGAGACGCCGGCGGCGATGGTGCCGATGCCGGCCTCGGAGACGAGCTTGACGTTGATGTCGGCGTCGGGGTTGGCCGACTTCAGGTCGAAGATGAGCTGCTTGAGGTCCTCGATGGAGTAGATGTCGTGCAGCGGCGGCGGCGAGATGAGGCCGACGCCCGGCGTCGCATACCGGACGTGCGCAATCATCTCGTTTACCTTCTTGCCGGGGAGGTGGCCGCCCTCGCCGGGCTTCGAGCCCTGCGCCATCTTAATCTGAATCTCGTCGGCCGACGAGAGGTAATGAGAGGTGACGCCGAAGCGGCCGGAGGCGACCTGCTTGACGTTACACTCCTTTTCGGTGCCAAAGCGCTCCGGCGGCTCGCCGCCCTCGCCGGAGTTGGACTTGCCGCCGATGCGGTTCATGGCGATGGAGTTGTTCTCGTGGGCCTCCGGCGAGAGGCTGCCGAGCGACATCGCGGCCGTCGAAAAGCGTTTGACGATATCCTCGACGGGTTCGACCTCGTCGATGTCCACCGGCTCGCGGTCGGAATCGAATTCGAGGAGGCCGCGGAGCGCCTTCAGCTGCTTCGACTGGTCGTTGACCAGCTCCGCGAACTCCTTGTACTTCTCGTAGTCGCCGGCGCGGACGGACTGCTGGAGCGTGCCGACGGTCTGGGGGTTCCAGCCGTGGTGGATGCCGGCCGAGCGGTTCTCGTACTCGCCCTGTCGTTCGAGCTTCGGGTCCGCGCCGAACGCGGCGGCGTGACGGGTCAGCAGGTCTTCCTCGATGACGTCGAGGCCGATACCCTCGGTGCGGATTTCGGTGCCCTCGAAGTACTCGGCGACGAAGTCGGATTCGAGGCCGACGGCTTCGAAAATCTGCGCGCCGCGGTAGCTCTCGACCGTCGAGATGCCCATCTTGGCCATCGTCTTGAGCAGGCCGTCTTCGAGCGCGTGGACGTACGCGTCGATGGCCTCGCCCTCGTCGGCCCCGTCGGGGCCGGTGACGACGTCCTCGATGGTCTGGTAGGCGAGGTAGGGGTTCACCGCGCCCGCGCCGTAGCCGACGAGCGTGGCGAGGTGGTGGACCTCGCGGGGGTCGCCGGACTCGACGACGAGGCCGGCGTGGTTCCGGAGGCCGTTGCGGACGAGGCTGTGGTGGACCGCGCCCGTCGCGAGCAGGCTCGGGATGGCGACGCGGTCGGGGCCGACCGCGCGGTCGGAGAGGACGACGATGTCCGCGCCGTCTTCGATGACCGCCTTGGCCTCGTCGCGGACGGCCTCGATGGCCTCGCGGATGTCGCCGCCTTTCTCGTAGGTGATGTCGACGACTTCGCTCCGTATGTCGTCGTCGAGGTCCTTGATGGCCGCAGTCTCGGCGTCCGTGAGGACCGGCGAGTCGAGGACGAGCTGACGCGCGTGCTCGGGTGACTCGTCGAGGAGGTTACGCTGGCGGCCGAGCCGCGACTCCAGGCTCGTCACGAGCTTCTCGCGGATGTAGTCGATAGGCGGGTTCGACACCTGCGCGAACAGCTGCTTGAAGTAGGTAAACAGCGGGCGGTTGAGGTCCGACAGCACCGAAAGCGGCGTGTCGTCGCCCATCGAGCCGACGGGGTCCTTACCGTCGCGGGCCATCGGCTCTATCATGTGGTTGAGCTGGTCGTGCGTGTAGCCGAACGCCGCCTGCGTCGCGCGGAGCGACTCGACCTGTCCGCGCGAGGTGGAGTCGGTGTCGCCGGCGATGTCGTCGAGATGGCGCTGCTGTTGGTCGACCCACTCGCCGTACTTCTCGTCGGTGAGGGAGTCGAACACCTCGGCGTCGGGGATGACGCGGCCCTCCTCGGGATCGGCCATGAAGATCTCGCCGGGCTGGAGGCGACCGCGGGATTCGAGTTCCGCGGGGTCGGTGTCGAGCGCGCCGACCTCGCTGGCGACGATGAGGCGGCCGTCGGTCGTCACCTCGTAGCGACACGGACGGAGGCCGTTGCGGTCGAGGACGGCGGCGATGCGGTCGCCGTCGGTCGCCGCGACGAGCGCGGGACCGTCCCACGGCTCGACGAGCGAGGCGTGGAAGTCGTACCAGTCGCGGCGCGCTTGGTCCATCGCGTCGTCGTTGCGGTACGCCTCGGGGATGAGCATCCGCAGGACGTGCGGGAGTTCGCGGCCGCTCTTGAGGAGCAGTTCGACCACGTTGTCCACGCTCGCGGTGTCGGACTGGTCGGCCTTCGTGATGGGCATGAGCGTCTCGATGTCGTCGCCGAAGGCCTCGTGCTGGAGGTCCGTCTCGCGGGCGCGCATCCAGTTGACGTTGCCGCGGATGGTGTTTATCTCGCCGTTGTGGATGACCTGGCGGTACGGGTGGGCGAGATGCCACGCGCCGAGCGTGTTGGTGGAGAATCGCGCGTGAACGAGCGCGAGTTCGGTCACCATCCGCTCGTCGCTGAGGTCGGGGTAGTAGTTCGGGAGCTGTTCGGCCGTGAGCAGTCCCTTGTAGACGATGGTCTTGCGGTCGAGCGAGCAGACGTAGAACCGTCCCGCGCCCTCGATAGCGAGGTCGTCGACCGCCTTCTCTGCGGCTCGGCGGGCGAGGTACAGCGCCCGGTCGAACTCGTCTACGGTCATCCCGTCGGCCGGCTCGACGAACAGTTGCCAGACGTCGGGCTCCGATTCGAGCGCGGTCGCGCCGAGGTCGGCGTTGTCGGTCGGCACGTCGCGCCAGTCGAACACGGAGAGCCCGTGGTCGGCCAGCGAGTCCTCGACAACCGCCGAAACGCGCTCGCGAACCTCGTCGTCGGTCGGCATGAACACCGAACCTGCCGCGTAGAGGTCCGGAAGCTCGGATTCGAGGACGGCTTCGAAGAACTCGTCGGGTCGTTGCAGCAGGATACCCGCCCCGTCCCCGGTGTTTTCCTCAGCGCCCGTGGTGCCGCGGTGCTCGAGGTTCTCCAGGAGTTCGAGGCTGTCTGCGACGACTCGGTGCGAAGCGCCGTTTTCGAGGTCTACGACGGCCCCAACGCCGCAGTTCGACCGCTCGTCGGTCGGGTCGGCTAACCCGTCCTGAGCGAAGGGTGCGTCTATGTGTGGCTTGGTCATACGCCAATAGTACGGCTACCCGCATAAGCAACTTTTCCTGAAACCATAAGGGTGTTACAATGTCATATAAGGATGTATCCATACATAGTATGGGGACTAATGATGATTCGACGGACGACGAAAAATATGAACAATCGTGTAAAATCCGGCGGCCGGTTCAGTAGGACTTCGCGAAGTACGCCGTCTCCTCGGCGTCGTCGCCGCAGACCGCGCAGTTCTCGCCGTCGTGAATCTCCGCGTCCTCGTCGTTCAGGGGCACCATGACGATTTCGGCGGCGATTTGCTCCTTAATCTCGTCCTCGCAGGCCTCGTCTCCGCACCACGGCGCTTTCACGTAGCCGCCGTGCTGGCCGATGGTGCCGAGAATCTCGTTGCGCTCGGACGCCTCGCGGACGTTTTCTTCGAGGTTCTCCTCCGCGGCGGCGTAGAGCTTCGCGTACACTTCGTCGAACTGCGCTTGGACGGCTTCAGCGATGTTCTCGCGGTCGAGTTCGACCGAATCGCCGTCGGGGCGGTGGACGGCCGTGACGACGTCGTCGTCGACCTCGTTCGGGCCGATTTCGAAGCGGACGGGGACGCCCTTGAGCTCCCACTCGTTGAACTTGAAGCCGGGGTTGCGCTCGTCGCGGGCGTCGAGTTCGACGCGGACGCCCGCGTCTTCGAGGTCTTCGGCGATGTCCTTGGCGTAGTCGAGGACCTTCTCCTGCGTGTCGGCCTGCCAGATGGGGACGATGACGACCTGCTCGGGCGCGATGGTCGGCGGCAGGACGAGGCCCTGGTCGTCGGAGTGCGTCATGATGAGCGCGCCGAGCGAGCGCCACGACAGCCCCCACGAGGTCGTGTGGGCGGGCTCTTCGTCCTCGTCTTCGGTCGTGTAGGTGAGGTCGAACGCCTCTGCGAAGGAGGTGCCGAGGTAGTGGGAGGTGCCGGCCTGCACGGACTTGCCGTCGGGCATGAGCGCCTCGACGGTCGTCGTCGTGTCCGCGCCGGGGAACTTGTCGTGTTCCGGCTTCGCGCCGCGGAGCACGGGGATGGCGAGCACGTCCTCGTAGAGCGACTGGTACTGCGAGAGGCGGGTCATCGTCTCGTCCCACGCGCCGTCGCGGGTCTCGTGGGCCGTGTGACCTTCCTGCCAGAGGAACTCCTTGGTGCGGAAGAACGGCTTCGTCTCGGTCGCTTCCCAGCGCACGACGGAGGCCCACTGGTTCACGCGGAGCGGGAGGTCGCGGTGGCTACGGACCCACTGGGCCATGTAGGGCGCGATGATGGACTCGGAGGTCGGGCGGACGGCGAGGCGCTCTTCGAGTTCCTCGTGGCCGCCGTGGGTGACCCACGCCACCTCGGGGTCGAACCCCTCGACGATGTCCTTCTCGCGTTCGAGGTAGCTCTCGGGGATAAACAGCGGGAAGTACGCGTTCTGGACGCCCGTCTTCTTGAACTCGCCGTCGAGGTAGTTCTGGATGGACTCCCACAGCGCGTAGCCGCGCGGGCGAGTCACGATGAAACCGCTCATGCCCTCCGGGCCGTAGTTCGCGAGGCCCGCCTTCTGGACGACCTCGGCGTACCACTCGCCGGTGTTGTACTGCTTCGACTCGGTGATTCCGAGTTCCTGCTCGTCGCTCATTGCCCATCGGTAGCCGCAGCGAACCCTTAAACGCCCCGAAGGTGCCGGCGCGCCGCCCCGCCGCGCAGACCACCTCTCGTCGACGACGGTCGGCGGTTCCGGCGGACGCATAGATACATATCGCCGGCTATCCTACCAGTACGTGGTGGTTGGCGTGCTAACAATGGACACAATTGTAAGCGGCGAACGGCCGACTCCTCGGGAGGGGACGGTCCGAATCGAACTGTGGGTTCCGAGCGGGCGGCGCGCGGAGTTCACACCGGTCATCGACCGACTGGACGACGCCGTCGAGCGCGGCCTTATCGAGGAGTACACCGTCGAGACGTGGGACCGGTTCGTGGACCTTTCGGGGAGCCTGAGTCCGCGCGAGCGACGCGTCCGCGACCGGCTCGCGTCGTACGCCCAGTGGGCGGCGACACACGGCGAGCGGCTGACGGGATTAGGCGACCTCGGCGTGCGTGGCGTCGGACGGATGGGCCCGGAGCGGCTGACGCGGCGACCCCGCGGGCGGTCGTGGCAGAGTACGAAAACGGCGTACTCGCGCACGTGACAGCGTGCGAGGAGTGCGTCGGCGCGTTCCGTGGACGGCTCCGCGACCTCGACTCGGAACACGAACGCGAGTCCGAAACCTCGTCGGAGCCGGTTCGTATCGAGTGGTAAGACGCGACTCGAACCTCTTTTTCGCGCGACGCCGTCCGGTGGTCAGCGCCGACTGTCGAACGGCGAGTCACCCTCGCGCCACGACCACCCCGGCAGGCGGGTCTGAAACCCCGCGGCGAGCGCGGCATCGAGGTCGTCGCGTCCGGCGGGACCGTCGGTGTGGACGGCCACGTCCGCGAAGTGGAACGTCGCCTGCGCGAGCAGTCGAAGCGGTTCGCCGCCGGCGATGGTCGCCGCGAGTTCGCGGCCGAGCACCTCGTCCACGACGAACCCGGGATAGTCGTCCTGCACGTCCAACTGTTTGAGGATGCGCACGTAGGCCGCGACGTTGACGCCGACCTCGCCGTCGGCGAACACCGCGTCGACCGCCTCGCGGTAGGCCGCCTCGTCGACCGCGCTGACGCGCGTGTCGAACTGCTCGCCGAGTCGCCGTCGCGTCTCGTTGATGAGCGGGACGACCACGTCCGCACGCGCTCGAACCCAGTCGTGTTCCGCCGAGACGGCCGCCGGTGTGAGTTCCATGGTCGTCGGTCGGCCCCGAGACGCTTCGGCTTTGCGAAGGGTTTTATACTGGCGACATGGTACTGTCGGGTAAGCGGGTTTTCCCTGCCTCTTCCCGCAGTCGAGATACAACCGTATTCAGTTCACTATGCTCTCTCCGCAGTCGGCCGAGACTGGCACTCGTACACGTGGACCGGCTCGCGTCGACGCTCCTGAGGTAGGGGTTCCCGAGACCTGCCGGCGCAGGACCGGACGGGTCGCTCGTAACTATGAGCTCCGTAGATAAACAACTCGAGAATCTGAAGGCAGAGATTACGAACGAACTCCCCCGCGACATCTCGGTTTCCGACGTCAAGTACGAGGGTCCCGAACTCGTCGTCTACACGCGCGACCCGAAGAAGTTCGCTCAGAACGGCGACCTCATCCGGAAACTCGCGAGTAAGCTCCGAAAGCGAATCACGGTTCGCCCGGACCCGGACGTGCTGTCCGACCCCCGCGAGGCCGAACCCAAAATTCTGAGCGTCATCCCCGAGGAGGCCGGCGTCACCGACCTCGACTTCCACATCGACACCGGCGAAGTCGTCATCGAGGCCGAGAAACCGGGCATGGTCATCGGCCGCCACGGCTCGACGCTCCGCGAAATCACGCAGAAAGTCGGCTGGACGCCCGAAGTCGTCCGCACTCCCCCCATCGAATCCTCGACGGTTTCGAACGTCCGCAACTTCCTGAAGCAGGAACGCGAGGACCGCCGGCGCATCCTCGAACGCACCGGCCGGCAGATTCACCGCGAGCAGCTCTCGGACGACGAGTGGGTCCGCATCACGACCCTCGGCTGCTGCCGCGAGGTCGGCCGCGCGTCTTTCATCGTCTCGACGCCAGAGACCCGAATCCTCGTCGACTGCGGCGACAAGCCCGGCTCCGACGACGTGCCGTATCTGCAGGTCCCCGAGGCGCTCGGGTCGGGCGCGAACTCGCTCGACGCGGTCGTCCTCACCCACGCTCACCTCGACCACTCGGCGCTCATCCCGCTTCTGTTCAAGTACGGCTACGACGGCCCCATCTACACGACCGAGCCGACCCGCGACCTCATGGGCCTGCTCACGCTCGACTACCTCGACGTCGCCTCGAAGGAGGGACGCACCCCGCCGTACGAGTCCGAGATGGTTCGCGAGGCCATCAAGCACACCATCCCGCTTGAGTACGGCGACGTGACCGACATCGCGCCCGACGTGAAGCTCACGTTCCACAACGCGGGTCACATCCTCGGCTCCGCCGTCTCGCACTTCCACATCGGTGACGGCCTCTACAACGTCGCGTTCTCCGGCGACATCCACTACGAGGACACCCGCCTGTTCAACGGCGCGGTCAACGACTTCCCGCGCGTGGAGACGCTCGTCCTCGAATCGACCTACGGCGGCCGCAACGACTACCAGACCGACCAGCAGGACTCCGAGGAGCGCCTCATCGAGGTCATCAACGAGACGTACGACCGCGGCGGCAAGGTCGTCATCCCGGCGTTCGCCGTCGGTCGCTCACAGGAGATTATGCTCGTCCTCGAAGAGGCGATGCGCTCCGGCAAGATTCCGGAGATGCCCGTCCACCTCGACGGGATGATCTGGGAGGCGACGGCCATCCACACGACCTACCCCGAGTACCTCCGCGACGACCTCCGCGACCGCATCTTCCACGAGGACGAAAACCCGTTCCTCGCCGAGGAGTTCAACCACATCGACGGCGGCGAAGAGGAGCGACAGGACGTCGCCGACGGCGACCAGGCCATCATCCTCTCGACCTCCGGGATGGTCACCGGCGGCCCCATCATGTCGTGGCTCCGCCACGTCGGTCCCGACCCGAAGTCCCGGCTGGTCTTCGTCGGCTACCAGGCGCAGGGGACGCTCGGCCGCCGCATCCAGAACGGCTGGGACGAGATTCCGGTCAACGGCCGCGACAGCATGGGCCGGTCGGACACGCTGAAGCTCAAGATGGACGTGGAGACGGTCGACGGCTTCTCCGGTCACGCCGACCGGCAGGGCCTCGAAAACTTCGTCAAGACGATGAACCCGCGCCCGGAGAAGGTGCTGTGCGTCCACGGTGACGAGCGCTCCGTACAGGACCTCTCGTCGGCGCTCTACCACGACTACAACATGCGGACGTTCGCGCCGAAGAACCTCGAAACGTTCCGCTTCAAGTAACGGACTGCGTTCTCCGTTCGGCAGTTATCCTGTCTATCTGGTATAAGTACCAGCAGGTCGATAGAATCTCGATGAGTATTCTCAATCGAAACCCTGACGGGAGTCGCATCCCCGTTATTGTCGCTATCGTCATCGTTGGAATTATCTTCGTCATCGTTGGCGCGGTGGTACTCGCGGCGGTGTTGGGAACCTTCGCACTCAGCACGGGCGAACAGGCGGGTTCCACCCCGTCCGTGTCATTTCAGTTCGGCGTCAGCGACGGAACGGCGACGATAGCACACGCTGGCGGTGACTCGTTTTCGGCCGGAGAGATGCTTGTGGTCGCCGGCGACTCCGAACAGTCGTGGGCGTCGCTGTCGGGAGCAGACGGAACCGTAGCAGAGGGCGATTCGATTTCGTTCGACGTTGCGAGCGGCGAGACCGTCGAACTCGTCTACGTGGGTGGGGACGGACGCGAACTCGTCGGTCGGTTTAGCGCGTAGTCAACCCCACGAACGAACTTCGATTGGCGAACATTAATCAGTACTCTCGAACGAGTGTTTGCTATGCGTCTCGCACTTATTGCGCACGACGAGAAGAAGCCGGACCTCATCTCCTTCGCCGAGGAGCGGCAGGACGACCTCGAACGCTTCGAACTCATGGCGACGGGCACGACCGGCCAGCGACTCATCGACGCCACGGGGCTCGACATCGAGCGCAAGCAGTCCGGGCCGCTCGGCGGCGACATGCAAATCGGCGCGGAGATCGCGAGCGAGACCTGCGACGGCGTCATCTTCCTCCGCGACCCGCTGACCGCCCAGCCCCACGAACCGGACATCACCGCCCTGCTCCGCATCTGCGACGTCCACCAGACGCCGCTTGCGACCAACCTCGCCAGCGCCGACGCCGTCCTCGACGAACTCATCCGACAGCTCGACGGCGAGGAGTAGTCACCGGAACCGAGCCGCGTCGGGACCGAACCGCGCCGCGACCCGCGCGTCCATCGCCTCGTTTCGCTTCGAGAGGCGGTATCACGCCTGAGAATCGCGGCGTATCCTTAATTAGCAGCGCACCGGAGGCGACGGTATGCACGCCGCGACTCGCACGTCTCTGATGCTCGCCGTGATTCTCACTGTCGCGACCGCCCCGGTCGCCGCCGCGACCGGGCCGACCTCGCCGTGTTTCCCCGGCGAGGGCCACCAGTTCGACATCGGCGGCGAGGGTGCGGACATCGACCTCGTGGTCTTCCTCTCGATGTTCGAGAACCTCGGCGGCGAGGGCGGCTTCGGGATGGAAGCCGGCGGCTCCGTCGGCAACGACTCCATCGTCCAACTCCGGGCGGGGGTTGCCTTCGACGGCGTCGGTCCCGCCGCGGCGTTCCTCTCTGACCCCTTCTCGCGGTTCAGCGTCGTCTACGACTACTCGATGAACCTCCCGATGTTCGCCGTCTCGGGCATCGAATCGAGCTACGAGGACGACGGCTCGCCGGTGGGCGGACTCGACGCGAAATCCTGTTAGTCAGTCGTCCGCGGCCGCGGGGTCGGTGACGGACTGCGCCGCCGCGTCGACGCCGACCATGTCACACACGTCGGTCATCGGGCACGCCTCGGGGCCGTCGAGACACGCGGGTTTGCGGGCTTTGCAGAACTCGCGGCCGAACTGAATCATCGCGGTGTGGCCGAAGCCGCACTTCTCGTCGGGGATGTCGCGTTCGAGCGCCGCCCGAACGCCTTCGTGGTCGGCGTCGGCGGGCGCGAGCCCAATCCTGCGGGCGATGCGGTGGACGTGGGTGTCGACGGGGAAGACGCCGCCGCGCCCGCCCGCAAAGAGGAGGACGCAGTCGGCGGTCTTCGGGCCGACGCCTTTCATCTCCAGGAGGCGGTCGCGGACCGTCGCGGGCGCTTCCTCGCGGACGTAGCGGTCGAAGTCGGCCTCGCTCCCGAAGTCGGCCAGCACCTCCTCCGCGACGCCCTGGATGAGCTTCGATTTCTGGTTGTAGAGGCCGCCGGAGCGGATGGCCTCAACGATGCCCTCGCGGTCGGCCGCCGCCAGCGACTCGGCGAGGTCGCCGCCGTCGTACTGCGCCATGAGTTCGTCGTGGGCGGGCTGGCTCGCCTTGTCGCTCGTGTTCTGACTCAGGATGGTTCGGACGAGACACTCGAAGCCGCCCTGCCCGCCGTAGGCCTTCCGCCAGTAGCGCTCGCCGAGGCGGTCGACGACGACCTCGGCGCGCGTCGCGGTCTCGGGGTCGGCGGGGTCGAACGCCGTCTCTCGGCCGCCGCCGCTCGCGCCGCCGCTGATGTTCTCTGCGGGTTCGTCGGGCATGGCCGGAGGTTACGACCGCGCGGTGAAAAACGCATCCCGTCGGCCGACTCCTCGGCCGATTGCGCCGAGTTACTCGACTTCGATAGTGACGGTCAGTTCCGCCCCGTCGGCGAGCGCCGAGACGAGGTCGCGGTCGAAGCCCGCCGCGGCGTGAGCTGCGTCGACCGCGCCGGTTCGGTCGTCCACGTAGTCGCTCGTGCGGAAGACGATGCTGCGGTCGCCCTCGAACGTGAGGTCCGGGTGTCCGCGGGCGTGGACGGCCTGCTCGTGGGTTTCGTCGCCTGCGTCCACGCGGACGTGCACGTCGATAGCCGCGTCGCGGGACTGGCAGGCCTCAACGAACGCCGGGTCGAAGTCGGCGGGCGTGCGCTCGGCCTCGACGCCGATGATACAGTCGCCCGCGGGGGTGAGCCAGTCGTCCGTCGTCACCTCGAAGGTGCTCGCGTGTTCGGCGCGTACGTGTTCGTGGCCGCGTGCGCGAATGACCTCTCTCATGACGTGGCATCCGACCCGACTCGGTTTAGCCCCCACGATTCACATCCCATTTATACATGCCCTTGGCAACGACTAACATGGTGAATACGGTCGATACGAGCGGTGTGGTAACTGTTTTCACCCGAATTTCCACCGAAGTATTTATTAACTGGTCGCTTGTATGTGTATGTACCTGAGCGCCTCCGGCGTTCCGGCGGCATCGCACGCAGAATGATCGGGAATTCTTATCCACGGTCGGTCGCACTCCCACGAGCAGCCGCCACGCACGGAGTGGTGATGGTATCGAGGATTGATTACGCATGGTAACGAAGCAGGAAGTACTTAGCGAGTTCGACGTGCAGGAACTCGACGAGGCACGAAACATCGATCTCCCAGACGAAAAGCTCGAGAGCGGCTCGAAAGGCGAACTCATCAAACTCGCCGGTCAACTCCGTGACCGCCGCAATGAACTAAACCAGATGGCTTCCGAGCGCGCGTCCAAGCGCGACGACCTCAACGCGAAGACTCGCGAGAAGGTCGACGAAGCCCAGAAGCACCGCGAGAAGCGCGACGAGATGAACTCGCAGGTGCAGGAACACAAGCAGAGTCGCAACGAGCTCAACGCGAAGGCCAACGAGCTCTTCGACGAGGTCGACGAGATGAAAAGCGACCTCGAGCTCGACGACGGCAAGGACATCGACGAGCTCAAAGAGGAGATCGAGCAACTCGAGTTCCGCCAGCAGACCGAAGTCCTCTCGACCGAAGACGAGCGCGAGCTCATCGAGAAAATCGAGAACAAGCGCGAAGAGCTTCGCCAGAGAAAGGACAAGGTCGAAGAGAGCGGTGACCTCGAAGAACTCATCGAAGAGGCAGAAGAGGTCCGCTCCGAGGCGTCCCAGCACCACCAGAAGGTGACCGAGCTGGCCGACGACGCCCAGGAACACCACAACCAGATGATCGAGGCCTACCGCGAGGCCGACGACATCCGCGACAAGGCCGACGAGATGCACGAGCTCTTCGTCGAAGCCCAGGAAGCGGCCGACCGTCACCACGAGGACTTCGTCCGCGTCCAGAAGCGCCTCCGCGAGCTGGACAAGAAGGAAGAGCGCCAGCGCAAGGACTCCCGCGCCGAGGAGCGCGAGGCCGCCAAGGCCGAGGCCGAGGAAATCTACCAGAAGTTCAAGGAAGGCGAGACCCTCGAGACCGAGGACCTGATGAAGCTCCAGAAGTCCGGGCTGCTCTAAACTTCGGTCACTTTCTCTCTCTTCGTCGCGCTTGCGACGTATCATTTTTATGCCGTTCGAAGCCCGAGCGACAGCCATGAGTGATTCACCGTGACCGACAGCTTCACGCGCGTCTACCGGCTGGCTATCGTGGTCGTTCTCGCCGTCGTCGGGGCGGCGGTCGGCTGGATTCTGTTCTACCGCGTCCCCGACACGCTCGCGGACCTCGCGGGACTCCTCCTGTTCATCGGGACGGTCGTCGCGGCGCTCCGCGTCGGCGGCAGGCTCGCCGCCTCGGCGTTCCCCGACTACGACGTGGCCGAAGTCGCCGTCGAAGGGCCGATTTCCCGCGACGGCGGCGGCGGTCCGGTTCCGGGTCGCGGCGGCGGGACGCCCGCCGACGACATCGTCGAGCAGGTCGACGCCGCGGCCGACGACGACAGCGTCGACGCGCTGCTGGTCAAACTGAACACGCCCGGCGGCGAGGTGTTGCCGAGCGACGATATCCGCCGGGCCGTTGCCGACTTCGACGGGCCGACGGTCGCCTACGCCACGGACACCTGCGCCTCGGGCGGCTACTGGATTGCCAGCGGCTGCGACGAACTGTGGTCCCACGACGTGAGCGTCGTCGGCTCCATCGGCGTCATCGGCTCGTCGGTCAACGCCTCGGAGCTGGCCGACAAGGTCGGGCTCTCCTACGAGCGGTTCGCCGCGGGGAAGTACAAGGACGCCGGGATGGCCCTGAAAGAGCCGACCGAGGACGAACGCGAGTACCTCCAGGGGCTCATCGACGACTACTACGACGACTTCGTCGAGCGCGTGGCCGAGGGCCGCGACATGGACCCGCAGGTCGTCCGCGACACCGAAGCCCGCGTCTACCTCGGTGAGGAGGCCCACGAACTCGGCTTGGTCGACTCGCTGGGGAGCCGCGACGACGTGGAAGACCGACTCGCCGAACGCCTCGGCCGCGACGAGGTGTCGGTGCGGGAGTTCACCCCTGAGGTCGGCCTCACCGACCGGCTCCGCGGCGGCGTCGAAGGGGCGGCGTACGCCTTCGGCGCGGGACTCGCCTCGTCGGTCGACCCCGACGACGGCTTCTCGTTTCGGTTCTGACGACTGGGAGGCTTTTTAGCCCGCGCCCCCGTTCGTCTTCCACGTGACAACGCTCGTCCTCTGTGTCGACCGGGCGAACGACATCGGCCGCAAGACCGGGCTCTTGACGCCCGTCGTCGGCTGGGAAGCGGTCCGATCGCTCGTCACCGACGTGGGCCTCTCTGACCCCGAGGATTCGAGCGTCAACTGCCTTCTCGCGGCGCTGCGGACGACCCGCGAACTCAGAGACGAGCGCGAGGACGCCGAAATCGCGGTCATCTCGGGGACGAGCGACAGCGCCGTCGGAGCCGACCGCGCCGTCGCGCGACAGCTCGACGACCTCGCCGAGCAGTTCGACGTCGAGTCCGCCGTCGTCGTCATCGACAGCGCGGAAGACGAGCGGCTCGTCCCGGTCGTCGAAAGCAGGTTCCGGGTCGACGCGGTCGACCGCGTGGTCGTCCGGCAGGCCCACGACATCGAGTCGACGTACTACCTGCTCAAGCAGTTCCTCGGCGACGAGGAGCTTCGCTCGACGGTACTCGTCCCGCTCGGCGTCGGCCTGCTTCTCGTCCCGTTGCTGCTCGTCCAGTTCAGCCCCGAGGTCGCCATGGCCGGGCTCGCCGCCCTGATGGGCGCGGTGCTGCTCTACAAGGGACTGGCCATCGACGAGTTCCTCTCGGACGCCCGGGACCAGATTCGCGACGCCCTCTACTCCGGGCAGGTGTCGGTCGTCACCTACGCGGTCGCGGCCGGACTGGCCATCGTCGGGCTGTTCCTCGGCGCGCTCGCCATTCGTTCCCCCGGCGTCGGCGGGGGAGAAGAGGTGCTCGTCCCGTCGCTCCTGTTCGTCTACCACAGCGCGCCGTGGATGGCGCTCGCCGCGCTGACCGCGAGTGCGGGCCGCCTCTTGGACGAACTCATCGGGAGCGAGCGCGTCTCCACGTCGTACATGAACCTCCCGTTCGGCGTCGTCGCCATCGGGCTCGTCGTCCGCGGGTTCGCCGGGTTCCTCCTCGAACGACAGGGCGAGCTAGCGAACCTCGAACTGCTCGGGCGACTCGCGCTCACGCCGGTCCAGCGGCTGGCGATGTTCATCGTCGCCGGCGTCGTCGTGAGCGTCGTGGGCGTCCGCGTCTCCGCGAGCGTCTCGGACGAGACCCTGGAGGACGTCGTCGACACGCCCAGAGAAAACGAGAGCTGAGGATTTCTGTCCCGTGTTTTCGTGTCGTCCCCGTCGTTAGTTCGACGCCCGGTACTCGCCGTGTTTGACGCCGATGGCGAGACAGAGAGCCCCGAAGACGAGCATCGACGGCGTCACCATCATCAGGACCGTACTCGTCGCCATCGCGCCCATCCCGACGAGGGCCGCGGTTCCGACGACGACGAGCGCGACGAGCAACGCGACTGTCTTGGGGAGGTCGAACTCCATGGGATTCTGTCGGGACTCGTTCGACAAATCCGTTGCGGCTCCGGGCGACGAATCGAGAGTCGAACCGGGAACAGGCGGGTTCGGTCGCTTACCAGGGCGCGAAGTCGGGGTCGACGCGGCGGTCTTCGATGTCGATGGCGTCGATGGCGGCCACGTCCTCGTCGTCGAGTTCGAGCGCGAGCGACTCCCAGTTGTCGCGGATGTGGACCTCGCCCGTCGCTTTCGGAATCGCGGTGACGCCCTTCTCGCGGAGCCACGCCAGAGACACCTGCGCCTCGCTCGCGTCGTGTTTCTCCGCGATGTCGGACAGCACGTCGACGTCGAAGACCTCCCCGCGGGCGAGCGGCGAGTACGCGACGCTTTCGATGTCCTCCTCGGCGCAGACCTCGCGGAGTTCCTCCTGCTGGAAGAGCGGATGCATCTCGATTTGGTTGGCGAAGACGCCGGACTCGGACAGTTCGACGGCCTCGCGGACCTGTTCGGGCTCGAAGTTGGAGATGCCGACGCGCTCGGTCAGCCCTCGCTCGACGAGTTCGTCGAAGGCCGCGAGCGTCTCTTCGGCGTCGTACTCGCGGGACGGCCAGTGGACGTACAGGAGGTCGACGTAGTCGACGCCGAGCTTTTCGAGGCTCGCTTCGGTGCTCTCGATGACGTCGTCGTGGGACAGTTCGTCGGCCCACACCTTCGTCGCGAGGAACACCTCGTCGCGGTCGACGTCGGCGGCGGCGATGCCCTCACCGACCTCCGCCTCGTTCCCGTACGCTTGGGCGGTGTCGATGTGCCGGTAGCCCATCTCCAGCGCCGTCTGCACCGCGTTGCGACACTCGTCGGCGTTCGTGTTCTGCCACGTTCCGAGCCCGAGCATCGGCATCCCGTTCGCTCGCGGTGCGTCGTCTGCTGAAGCGAGGTTCTCCGTCATGGCTGATTCAAGGGCCGCGAGTTGAAAAGACGTTCCGGAAGGGCGGGCGAATTTCCGGCTTTCACGGCCTGAGGGTGTGTCACACGGGGTCTCAGACGCTCGTCACCCGATGCCGCTCGACGCCGCCCGACGCTCGGCGGCGGATAGTTTATGTGCCATGTGGTAGCATGTCTAACTGGTGGTCAGGAATGTCGTCCGCATCAGAGCCGTTGACAGAAGAGAACACGAACGCGTTCGCACACCGTATCGCGGGTGACTCGCTCGTCTACGAGTGTCCCAACTGCGAGTTCGGTGAGGTGTTGGTGACGGAGCTCATCGAATCCGACGACGCGCGGTGTCTCGACTGCGGGACGCGCTACCGGCTCAACATCGAGACGGTGGCGTAAGAGCGGGTCGTCGGGAGACTCGGTGGCGGGTCGGTCGGCTCGCTCGCCCGGACCTCCGTGGTCCCGCTCGGACCGACTCGGTCAGTCGACTCTTTTCGGCGGTGAAGCGTTCGCGGCGCGCGGGCCTATCGAGCAGTCGGAGACGGTCGAAAGAACGGTCGAAGTTCGGTGAGCGGTCGGCGCGGCGTCAACCGCGAGTTCGGCGGTCGTCGTTAGTAGAACTCGCGGACGAGGTCCATCGCGTCGTCGGGCGCGCCCGACGGGATGTCCGACATATCCTGGTCGACGCCGAACTTCTCCTCGTAGGAGACGGAGCTTTCGTCCTTGTAGATGATGCCCTCGTACTCCTTCGACGAGTCGAGAATCTTCTCTTTGGCCGCGTCGTAGTCGGTCGGGTCGTGGTCGGTGTCCGCGAGGTCGACGAGGTTGTCGCGGAAGTAGTCGTAGGTGTCCACGTCGTTGAACGTGACACAGGGACTGAACACGTTCACGAAGCCGAAGCCGTCGTGTTCGATGGCCTCCTGGACGATTTCCGCGTGGCGCTTGTGGTCCGTCGCGAACGACTGCGCGATGAACGTGCCGCCGGCGGCCAGCGACAGCGCGAGCGGGTTGACCGGGGGCTGCTGGGGCCCTTCGGGGGTCGTCGAAGTCTCGAAGTCCTCGCGCGAGGTCGGCGAGGCCTGTCCCTTCGTGAGACCGTAGATGCGGTTGTCCATGACGGTGTAGGCCATGTCCACGTTGCGGCGGACGGCGTGGATGAAGTGGCCCGCGCCGATGGAGTAGCCGTCACCGTCGCCGCCGGCGGCGACGACGGTCAGGTCGGGGTTCGCCAACTTGACGCCGGCGGCGACCGGGAGCGAGCGCCCGTGGACGCCGTGGATGGCGTACGAGTGCATGTACGTCCCGATTTTCCCGGAACAGCCGATACCGGCGACCATGAACGTGTTGTCGGGGTCGGTGCCGGAGTTGGCGAGGGCTTTCATGATGCCGTTCATCGTCCCGAAGTCCCCACAGCCGGGACACCAGGTCGGTTGTTTGTCTGACTTGAAGTCGGTGAAGCGGACGTTTGAGCTCATGCTGAGACCTCCTCTGCGTCGAGGGTGGCTTTGATTTCGTCTGCGAGTTCGTCCGCCTTGAAGCGGACGCCGTCGTATTTGTTAATGCGCTTGACACGGGTCAATGTGTCGTGCTCGACGACGTTGGCGAACTGCCCCGTCGCGTTACACTCGACGACGATGACCTCGTCGGCCGCCTCGATTTCCTCGGTGAGGTCCGGCCGCGGGAACATGTACGGGACCGACAGGAAGCGCACGTCGATGCCGTCCTCTTCGAGGAAGTCGAGCGCTTCGACGAGCGCGCCCTCGTTGGAGCCCCACGAGAGGATGAGCGTGTCCGAATCGGCGTCACCGAACTCGCGCGGCGAGAAGTCCTCGGTCTGCTTTGCGGTCTCGACCTTCCGGTCGCGCTTGTCGACCTGCTCGACGCGCATCGACCGGTCTTCGGTCCGTCGACCGAGTTCGTCGTGTTCGAGGCCGGTCGACATGTGCGCGCCCTGCTCCGTGCCGGGGAACGCGCGCGGGCTGACGCCGTCGTCGGTGAGCGCGTGCGGCTGGAAGCGACCTTCCTCGTCGAGCCACTCGTCGATGGAGTCGTCGTCGACGACCTTGCCGCGGTCGATTTCGACTTCGTCCATGTCGAACGTCTCGGGGGAGAACGTCTGTTCCGTGACCGCCATCGCCAGGTCGGCGGCGACGTACACCGGGACCTGGTACTTCTCGGCGAAGTTGAACGCTTCGACGGTCTTCCAGAAGCACTCGTCGATGCTCGTCGGCGCGACGACGAAGCGCGGAATCTCGCCGTGGCCGCCGTACAGCATCATGTTGAGGTCGCCCTGTTCCTGCTTTGTCGGCATCCCCGTCGAGGGGCCCGAGCGCATCACGTCGACGATGACGAGCGGCGTCTCGGAGGTGGCGACGAGACCGAACGTCTCGGTCATCAGGTCGATACCCGGACCGGACGTGGCGGTCATCGACCGCGCGCCGGCGCGCGCCGCGCCGAGCGCGAGGTTGATAGCCGCGAGTTCGTCTTCCGCCTGCACGACGTGGCCGCCGTAGCGTTCGATGCGGCCGGTGAGGTACTCCATCACGTCGGTCGCGGGCGTGATGGGGTAGCCGGCGTAGAAGCGACAGCCGGCGGCGATGGCGCCCATGCCGATGGCCTGGTCGCCGTTGATGAGCACGTAGTCCTCGTCGGTCGTCTCGAGGTCGTAGTCGAACTCGTGGTCGTACTCGTCGTGGACGTATTCGAGGCCCGCGCGGGCCGCCTTCTTGTTGTTCTCGACGATGGCCTCGCCCTTCCCGCCGAAGCGCTTCTGGAGCGCGCTGTCGAGGTTCTCGATGGGGAAGTCCGCGACGGCGCACGCCGCGCCGAGCGCGACGACGTTGCGCATGATTGCGCCGCCCGCCTCCTCGGCGAGCGCTTTGAGGGGGATGTCCAGCCCGACCATTCCCTCGGGGATTTCGACGTCCGCCATGGTGGAGCGGTCGCCGTCGTAGATGATGACGGAGCCCTCGTGCAGTTCGTCGAGGTTCTCGTCGATTGTTCGTTGTGTGAGCGCGATGAGCACGTCGAGTCTGTCGACGACGCTCTGCACGGGGTCGATGGCAGTCCGAACCTTGTACGCGGTGTATCCGCCCCGGATTCGCGAAGCGAAATCCTTAGACGTGAACACGTGGCGTCCGGCCCGGGAGAGTGCCTGAGCGAAAATCTTCCCCGTGGAGTCGATGCCATCGCCAGCCTCGCCGCCGATGGCCCAGTTGAAGTCCGCAGGCATGCTGGGTGAAATCTACCCATAGCCGGGTCAAAAGCCTTCTGAAAATTGGTGTTAAACGATGGTACTGATAATAAATGAAAATTTGACGGGTGGGTTCTGTGAGTGCCTAAAATAGGTCGATCTGCGGACTAATATGCGAATTGTGGGAATAGATCCGACCAAATGTCTAATTGCGGTGTGTTTCACCATCTCGTGGCAATTATCTCCGGTTCACACTATGTACACGGTCGGCACGGTTCGAGCCTGACTCCGGCGCGCACGTCCGGGAAGGCAAGGCCCTTGTGAGCCTGCGACCAACCCGGTCGCATGGACGCAATCGTCACCGTCGCCGCGGCCCGCGACATCGGTCCCGGAACGGTCGCCATCGAGTTCGAGACGCCCGACGGCTTCGAGGCCGAGCCGGGCCAGTTCGTCAAGCTCTCCGCCGAGGTCGACGGCGAGTCGTACGCGCGGTTCTACACGCTCTCGTCGCCCGGCGTCGGCGACACGTTCGAAGTGACCGTCGGCATCGACCCCGAGGAGGCAGGGCCGTTCAGCCAGCACCTCGACTCGCTCGCCGCCGGCGACGACGTCGAGATTTCCGGGCCGTTCGGGCAGAGCTACTACGACGGCGAGTCGCGCGTGGTCGTCTTCGCGGGCGGCCCCGGCGTCGGCCCCGCGGTCGGCATCGCCGAGGCCGCGGTCGCCGACGGCAACGAGGCCGCCGTGGTCTATCTCGACGACGCGCCCGCCCACGAGGAACGGCTCTCCGCGCTCCGCGACGACGGTGCGAGCGTCGTCGTCACCGGCGACGAGTCCGACCTCGCAGACGCCGTTGCCGACGCGCTCACCGGCGACGAGGGCGAACAGCTGTTCGTCTACGGCTTCGCTGACTTCGTCTCGCGCGCGACCGACGCCGTCGAGGCCGCCGGCGGCGACGCCGACGCCGCGAAGGTCGAGAACTTCGGGTAACCGCTTCGCGCGCGCTGCCTGCGCCGTCCGCGGGCTCGCGCCGCCCGGAACACTATTCTACCGGCCGCCACGCCGTCAGCACCGCGACCGCGAGCGCGACGACGACCCAGCCGACGAGCCCCGCGAGCGCCGCGGCCGGCGACCCGCCCCCGCCGGTCTCGATGGCGACGCCGAGGACGAGCGACCGAAACGCGCCGTTCGGGCTCGCCGCGAGCACGAGCGGGACCGCGTCGATGCCGAGGTTCCCCGAGGCCAGTCCGGCGACGGCGGCGGCGTCGACGCCGACGACGAAGGCGACGAGCAGGCCGACGGCGAGCGCGATTGCCTGCCGAGCGGTCCGCGCGGCGGCGGAGACGGCGAGCGCGACGGCCGCGACCGCGAGGGCGAACAGGACCGCGAGGACCGAAAACCGGAGGAACGCGACCGGCGAGTCGGCGGCCTCGTTCAGCGCGAGGAACGTCGGGTCCGGCGGCGAGAGGACGGGGACGGTCGCGCCCGCGGCGAGCAACGACCCGAAGACGACGAACACGAGCGCGAGCCCCCGGCCGAGGTAGACGCCGCCGACGTAGGCCGGGCGAGACACGTCGAACGTCCTTAGCACGTCGAGTTCGCCCGACTCGCGGTCCGAGAGCACCGCCCGGTAACAGAGCGCGACGGCGAGAAGCGGAACGAGCGCCTCCACGAACGGGACCAAATCCAGCACCAGCGGGACGTAGCCGCCGCGCGCGCCCGACCCCGCGGCCGCGACCGCGACGACCGTCAGCCCGAAGACGACCGACGGCGCGACGACAGCCGGAGTCCTGACGACCGTACGGAGCTCCCGGGCCGCGATGGCGAACAGGTCGCTGACGCCGCCGGAGCCGGCGTCGCTCATCTCCCCGTCACCTCCTCGGTCGCCACGAGGTCGCCGAAGGCGGTCTGGAGGTCGGCCGCGCCGACGGATTCGACCACCGCCCGCGGGTCGCCGTCGGCGACGAACCGGCCGCCGTCGAGGACGACCACCCGGTCGGCGGTCCGCTCGACGGGACCTAGGTTGTGCGACGAGAGGACGACCGCGACGCCCGCGTCGGCGAGGTCGGAGACGATGTCGAACAGTCGCTCGACCATGCCGGGGTCGAGGCCGCTTGCCGGCTCGTCGAGGACGACCACGGCCGGGTCCCCGACGAGCGCCCGCCCGAGACCGAGGAGGCGCGTCATCCCGCCGGAGAGCGCGCCCACCCGGCGGTCCGCGGCGTCCACGAGGCCGACGCGCTCCAGCACGCCGGCCACGTCCACGTCCTCGTCCACGAACTGCGCGTAGAAGTCGAGCGTGTCGGCCGCGGAGAAGCCGGCGCGGAAGCCGGGCTGTTGCGGGAGGTAGCCCACGCGGGCCCGGCCGCCGCCGCTCTCTGCCGAGCCCACCGTGACGGTCCCCTCGTCGGGCGCGCGGACTCGCGCGAGAAACCGCAGGAGCGTGGACTTCCCCGAGCCGTTGGGGCCGACGAGCGCGACGACTTCGCCGGGCGCGACCGACAGCGAGACGCCGTCGAGGACGCCCACGTCTCCGAAGGCGTGACTGAGGTCGGTCGCGGCGATAGCCGGCCCGTTCGAGGCCGAGACGGCTGCTTCGCCCGTCGATTCGTCGGAGTCTGTCTCGGCAGTCTCGGCGGTCGCCGCGGGGTCGGGACTCGGCATCGTGGTGGGGTCGTCAGTCGTCGGGGGTGTCTGGTCGCGGTCAGTCATCAGTCTCCTCCGTCGCGTTCAGGGCGGCGAGCGTCTCCGGTCGAACCGGCTCGGTTCGGGGCGCGGCGTCGACTACGCCGGACCCGCGGAGGCCGGACACCGCGTCGCGGGCGCGGCGGAGCGCGCGCATCGCGGGGGACTCCGAGAGCGCGAGCGCGCCGGGTTCGCGGCCGAGTTCGGCGTCAACCGGCCCGGAGGGCTGGTACGCCCGGTCGTAGACCCCGTCGGCGTCGGCGTCTTCGAGCGGGAGGTCGCCCCAGTAGTTGCCCTCGCCGCCGGCGGTCCACGTCCGCATCGGGCCGAGCGACGACTCGACGCGCACGTCGTTGTCGACGATGTCGTTTCGGACGACGACGTTCGTCGGGAACGTCGAACTCCCGCGGACGCCGACGCCGTTGCCGGCGACGACGTTTCCGACGTACACCTGCCGGTCGCCGCTCACGTCCATGCCGTAGTCGTTGCCGGCGAAGACGTTGTCCGCGACGTAGGTGTCGCTCCCGGCGGGCATGAACCCGAAGTCGGACTCGCGCACGTCGTTTCCGACCACGAGGTTGCCGACGGGCCGCGTCATGAGGACGACGCCGATGCGGTCCCCGCGGACGACGTTGTCGGCGACGAGCGCCTCGGAGGTGTACATCTGGTGGACGCCGTAGCGACCGTCTTCCATGCGGTTGTCGCGGACGACGCTCCCGTCGGCGCGGTGGGTGTAGACGCCGTCGCGGCCGTCGATGAACGTCGAGTCCTGCACGACCGCCCGCTCGCCGATGAGGACGACGCCCATGAAGCCGTCGGAGGGTTCGTCGGCCCCGCGGACGGTCACGCCGTCGACGACGCTGTCGGCGCTCTCGCGGGCGATGATGCCGCTCGCGGGCGTGTCGATTTCGACGCCGCGGACCGCCGACTCGTTCGCGCCGTCGAGGACGACGCCGGCGTCGCCGCGGCCGTAGGCGAGTTCGACGCGCGTGTCCCAGTCCACGGATTCGTTGGTGGCGCGGACTCGTCGCGTCCCCACCCCGCCGACGCCGGCGATTGCGAGGTTCCCGACGGCGCTCCGGTCGGCGCGGAGGTGGACGACGCTGCCGTTGCCGTCGCCGACGAGTCGGGTGTCGCGTCCGGCACCGCGGAGCGTCACCGAGCGGTTCAGGTCGACCGCGTCGACCGAGTAGGTGCCCGCGGGGACGTAGACGGTCGTGTTCGCGGGGGCCGCCGTGACCGCCGCCTCGACGGTCGGCGCGTCCTCGCCGACGACGGTCGAGACGGGTCTGTCGAACAGCGCATCACTCGCAGCGGTGGTCCCGTTCGCCCACTCGTGGTGGGCGGCGACCGACGACTCGAAGGCGGCGAGGCGGGACGAAAGCGGGTCGCCGGCGCGGTCGCGGAGCGTCGCCCAATCGACGACCTCGCCGCCGTGGGCGTCCGCGAACGAGCGCGCCGCGGCGGCGTCGGAAAACGGGACCGCAATCGGGCCGGAGGGGACCCGCGCGCCCGAGTCGACGACGAACGACGCCTCGGACGCCTTCGTCCAGCCGGGGTTGCGGTTGTGTTCGGTTCGGAGGTAGCCGTCGCCGTCGAGGTCGGGCGAGACGGTCGCGTAGTCGGTGACGAACACCGCGAGCGGGTCACCGAACTGACGGGCGCTCTCGGGCGTGGACACGTCGGCGGCGGCGGTTCGCACGTCGTAGTAGCCGATGACGTAGCGGTACCGCGAGAAGTGGACCTGCGCGAGCGGGACTTCGAACCCCTCGACCTCGGCCGTGCGAACGTCGACCGACGTGCCGCCGGTCTTGACCGTGTCGTCGAAGGCGACCGGCGAGACGGACCCGGAGGCGGGGACGACGAAGGAGACGCTCGCGAGGACGAAGACGAGCGCCGTCGCGGCGGCGACCCAGCGGGTCGTCTCGGGCGTGAGAAGCGCCATCGGTCAGCGCCCGACTCCGACGGGCTTAGGGACTGCGGCGGGTCGAGCCGCCGCGTCGGGGAATCCCGCATCTGTCGCGCAACCGTGCATAACCGGTGCTAAGCGGTCCGGGGGTGATATGTGCGATGGTCTGTGCGTCGAAGCCCCGGGGTCGAGAGCGAACCGCTTTCAGGGCCGACTTCGACCCGAATCCTTAATCATCATCCATACTGATTGGTGGACATGTACGACGAGGACGATTTAGCGTCCATCCGCGAGGCGCGCGACGAGTGGGAATCGGAGACCCGCGACCCCTTCGTTGAGAAGGGTGGCGAGCGCAAAGACCGATTCGCCACCGTCTCGAACCACGAGGTAGACGACCTCTACACGCCCGCCGACGTGGCCGACCTCGACTACGAGTCGGACCTCGGCTTCCCCGGCGAGTCCCCGTACACGCGCGGGGTGTACCCCACGATGTACCGCGGGCGGACGTGGACCATGCGGCAGTTCGCCGGCTTCGGCACGGCGAAAGAGACCAACGAGCGCTTCCACTACCTCATCGAGAACGGTCAGACCGGGCTCTCGACAGCGTTCGACATGCCCTCCCTCATGGGCAAGGACTCCGACGACCCGCTTTCCGACGGCGAGGTCGGAAAGGAGGGCGTCGCCGTCGACACCCTCCGCGACATGGAGGTGCTGTTCGACGGCATCGACATCGGGGAGGTGACGACCTCCTTTACCATCAACCCCTCCGCGCCGGTCGTCTTCGCCATGTACGTCGCGCTCGCGGACAACCGCGGCGTCCCCCGCGAGCAGATAGGCGGCACCTTCCAGAACGACATGCTCAAGGAGTTCATCGCGCAGAAGGAGTGGGTCATCCCGCCGGAACCGTCGCTCAAACTCGTCACCGACACCGTCGAGTTCGCCGCCGAGGAGACCCCGCGCATCCGACCCATCTCGGTGTCGGGCTACCACATCCGCGAGGCCGGGTCGACGGCGATTCAGGAACTCGCGTTCACGCTCGCCGACGGCTTCGCCTACGTCGAAGACGCGGTGGACCGCGGCCTCGACGTGGACGAGTTCGCCCCTCAGCTATCGTTTTTCTTCAACTCCCACAACTCCATCTTCGAGGAGGTGGCGAAGTTCCGCGCCGCCCGCCGCATCTACCACGACGTGATGTCCGAGTGGTACGACGCCGAAGACGAGCGCTCGACGCAGTTGAAGTTCCACACCCAGACGGCGGGGCAGTCGCTGACGGCCCAACAGCCGCTCAACAACATCGTCCGCGTCACGATTCAGGCGCTCGCGGGCGTCCTCGGGGGCACGCAGTCGCTCCACACGAACAGCTTCGACGAGGCGTTGGCGCTCCCTTCGGAGGAGGCCGTCACCGTCGCGCTCCGCACCCAGCAGATAATCGCCGAGGAGTCCGGCGCGGCCGACGTCATCGACCCCCTCGGCGGGAGCTTCTTCGTGGAGTCGCTGACCGACGAAATCGAGGCCGAGGCGATGGCCTACATCGAGGAGATTCGGGAGATGGGCGACGGCTCCGTCCGCGACGGCGTCCTCGCCGGCATCGACGAGGGCTACTACCACCGCGAGATTAGCGAGGCGTCCTACGAGTACCAGTCGCGGGTCGAAGACGGCGAGGAAATCGTCGTCGGCGTCAACAAGTACGACACCGAGGAGGACACCCGTCCCGACCTGCTCCACGTCGAAGACGAGGTACAGGACCGACAGCTCGCGCGCCTCGAATCCGTGAAGGACGACCGCGACGACGAGGCGGTCGATGCCGCGCTCTCAGAGCTCCGCGAGACGGTCCGCGACGGCGGCAACGTCATGCCGGTGCTCGTCGACGCCGTCAAGGAGTACGTCACGATGGGCGAAATCATGGACGTGTTCACCGAGGAGTACGGAACGTACCGCGAGTCCATCGGCGTGATGTGAGGGTCGTCGACGCGGCCACCTCCCCCCGAAACGTCGGGGATGACATGACCGTTCGCTGACTGGAACGCGCGCCGGCGACGCGCGTAACCGACCGACAGCCCGGCGACCGCCCGTGCCGAAGTTCCCCACGCGGACGACTGGACTACATAGATTTATCATGGAGGATTGGTGTAATTAGCACGTACTATGGCAGACGGTGACACCGAACTGGAGGCACGGCTGGTCGAGCAGGAGGAGTTCGAACCCTCCGAGGAGTTCGTCGCGCAGGCGAACGTCTCCGACCCGGCCGTCTACGACGAGTTCGAGGAGAACTGGCCCGACTGCTGGGAGCGGGCCGCCGAGATGCTCGACTGGGACGAGAAGTACGACGAGGTACTGGACGATTCGAACCCGCCGTTCTACGAGTGGTTCACGGGCGGCAAGCTCAACGTCTCGTACAACTGCGTGGACCGCCACGTCGAAAACGGGGACAAGAACCGCGTCGCCATCAAGTGGGAGGGCGAACACGGCGAGACGCGGACGTACACGTATCAGGACCTCTATCGCGAGGTGAACGAGTTCGCGGCCGCGCTGCGCGACCTCGGCGTCGAGGAAGACGACGTGGTCACGCTCTACATGCCGATGATTCCGGAACTGCCAATCGCCATGCTGGCCTGCGCCCGCATCGGCGCGCCGCACTCGGTCGTCTTCGGCGGCTTCTCCGCCGAGGCGCTGGCGACGCGGATGAACGCCGCGGACTCCCGCTTCCTCGTCACCTGCGACGGCTACTACCGCCGCGGCGACCCGCTCGACCACCTCGACAAGGCCAACGAGGGCCTCGACGGCGTCGACCACGGCGTCGACGCGACCGTCGTCGTCGACCGACTGGGTGACGACGGCTTCGACCACGACCTGAAGGGCAACCAGCACGACTGGGACGACCTCCTCGACGAGCACGCCGGCGAGCGCATCGACCCCGTCGAACGCGACGCCGAGGACATGCTGTTCCTGATGTACACCTCGGGGACGACGGGCCAGCCGAAGGGGGTCAAACACACCACCGGCGGCTACCTCGCGTACGCCGCGTGGACCTCCCACGCGGTCCTCGACATCGAGAAGGAAGACACCTACTGGTGTTCGGCCGACATCGGCTGGATTACGGGCCACTCGTACATCGTCTACGGGCCGCTCGCGCTCGGCACGACGACGGTGATGTACGAGGGGACGCCTGACTTCCCCAACCGCGACCGCCTGTGGGACATCATCGAGAAGTACGCGGTCGACATCTTCTACACCGCGCCGACGGCGATTCGCGCGTTCATGAAGTGGGGCAGCCGGTTCCCCGAACAGCACGACCTGTCGAGCCTCCGCCTGCTCGGCACGGTGGGCGAACCTATCAACCCGCGCGCGTGGAAGTGGTACTACAAGCACATCGGCAACGAGGACTGCCCGGTCGTGGACACGTGGTGGCAGACCGAGACCGGCGGGATGATGATAACGACGCTCCCGGGAATCAAGAAGATGAAACCCGGCTCCGCCGGGCCGCCGCTGCCGGGCATCGACGCCCAAATCGTCGACACGAGCGGAAAACAGGTCGACGCCGGGCGCGCGGGCTATCTCACGGTGAACAAGCCGTGGCCCGGCATGCTCCGGACGCTCTACAAGAACGACGAGCGCTTCATTCAGGAGTACTGGCAGGAGTACTCCGACACCGACAGCGACGACCCCGACGACTGGGTCTACTTCCCCGAGGACGGCGCGAAAATCGACGGCGACGACTATATCACCATCCTCGGGCGCGTCGACGACGTCATCAACGTCTCGGGCCACCGCCTCGGGACGATGGAAATCGAGTCGGCCATCGTCGGCGTCGAGGGCGTCGCGGAGGCCGCGGTCGTCGGCGGCAACCACGAGGTGAAAGGCGAGGCCGTCTACGCCTACGTCATCACCGAGGAGGGTCAGGACGAAGACGACGAGATGCGGGGGCGCATCATCGAGGGCGTCGAGGACGCCATCGGCCCCATCGCTCGCCCCGAGATGGTCGTGTTCACGCCGGAACTTCCGAAGACGCGGTCTGGCAAGATTATGCGTCGGCTCCTCGAAGAGATTGCGAACGGCGAGGAACTCGGTGACACGACGACGCTTCGGAACCCCGAAGTCGTCGAGTCGATTCAGCGGCAGGTCGAAAGCGAGTAACCGCCGGTTCCGCCACCGTCGGCCCTGCTCTATCGCGGATTTTCTTCCAACCACGCCGACAGCGACGACTCGTCGCGGAAGTAGCGCCGCTCGCGGACGCCGTCGCGTTCGACCACGGCGAGGAGATGCTTCTCGGAGAGCCGAATCTGCTCGCCGCTGTACGTACACGGTTCGATTCGCTCGTCGCCCGGCCGCCACAGCCGATGGGGGACGACGCGGACGATGGTCTCGTCCCGGCCCGTCGGCGAGCGTCCGGTGTAGTCCGAAAGTGCCATACGCGCGCTACGAACTCCACGAATAAGGTATTTTCCTGCATAGTTTGTGTAGTAATATAGTCTCCCGCGGCCCGAGTCGTGGGCTATTGTCACTCGGTGTGCGAATTGTTCTCAACGATGCGTACCGCGGTAGCAGCCCGCACATTTATTTTGAACGTTAGTGAAGGATACCGCGTATGAAGAAACCACTCCTGGTGACGGAGTTCCTCGACCGCGCGCGGCGGTACTACGGGGACGAGGAGGCGGTCGTGGCGACGACCGGCGAGCGCTTTACATACGACGAACTCGGGGAGCGCGCCGACGGCTTCTCGGCGGCGCTCCAGTCCCGCGGCGTCGAGAAGGGCGACCGTGTCGCGGTGCTCGACCCCAACACGCACTACCACCTCGAAGCCGCCTACGGGTCGATGCAGTTGGGTGCGGTCCACATGCCGCTGAACTACCGGCTCGTCCCCGCGGACTTCGAGTACGTGCTGAACGACGCGGACGTGACGGCCGTCTACGCCGACTACGCCTTCGCCGAGAAGATAGACGCGGTCCGCGACGAGATTCCCGCTGAGATTTTCGTCACGAACGACCCCGAGAAGGCCGCCGAATCGACCGACGGGGAGTGGCTCGACTTCGACGAACTGGTCGCGGAGTCGACCGACTACGAGCGCCCAGAGATGGACGAAGACGACATCATCACCATCAACTACACGTCGGGGACGACCGGCGACCCGAAAGGCGTCTGCCGCACTCATCGCGCCGAGACGATTCACGCCTATCTCATCTCGATGCATCAGGACATCGGGGACGACGACGTGTATCTCTGGACGCTCCCGATGTTCCACGTCAACGGCTGGGGCCACATCTACGCGATTACCGGCCACGGCGCGAAGCACGTCTGCACCCGCGGGGTGGAGGCTGAGGCCGTGTTAGACGCCATCCGCGACGAGGACGTGTCGTATCTCTGCGCCGCCCCGACGGTGCTGAACATCCTGATGAAACACTACCGCGAGGAGGGGGGCGTCGAGACGACCGGCGCGAGCCCCGTCCGGGCGGCGACCGCGGGTGCGGCCCCGCCGGAGGCGACGATTCGGACCGTGGAAGACGAGTTCGGCTGGCGGCTCATGCACGTCTACGGAGCCACCGAGACCGGCCCGCTCATCACGACCTCGGAGGCCGGTCGTTACCTGACGGACGGCGACGACCGCTTCGGCGTGAAGAAGAAACAGGGCATCGGCTACCTCGGCACCGACGTTCGCGTCGTCGACGAGGACGGCACCGACGTGCCGAGAGACGAGCAGTCCGTCGGCGAAATCGTCGTCACGGGCAACCAGGTGATGGAGAAGTACTGGAACAAACCCGAGGAGACCGAGGAGGCCTTCTCGGCGCGGCTGGAGGGTTACTACCACATGGGCGACCTCGCGGTCGTCGACGAGAACGGCTTCATCAGCATTCAGGACCGCAAGAAGGACATCATCATCTCCGGCGGCGAGAACATCTCCAGCATCGAACTGGAGGACACGCTGTTCGACCACGACGAGGTCGCAGACGTGGCGGTCATCCCCGTCCCGTCCGACGAGTGGGGCGAGTCGCCGAAGGCGTTCGTCGTGCCGACGAGCGGCGACCCCGACGCGCCGGGCGTCACCGCCGAGGCGCTCATCGCGTTCTGTCGGGAGCGCATCGCGACGTACAAAGTGCCGAAGGAAGTCGAGTTCGTCACCGAACTGCCGAAGACCGCGACCGGGAAGGTTCAGAAGTACGAACTGCGCGAACGCGAGTGGGAAGACGAAGGGCGGATGATGGGAGAAGGATAGCAACGACCGCGTTAAGCTCGCGTTTCGGCCGGTAGCAGGCTCCTAACCGCGGCCGCGGCGTCTCGTTTCGAGGAGGGGACGGTTCAGCGGTCGTTGCAGGGGCAGTCGAGGCCGAGCGACCCGGGGTCGTTGTTGAACGCGTCGAGGGTGTCTTTGAGCGGTTCGCCGTCGACCATGTCGCCGCCGACGGAGACGTACCAGCTCTTTTGCTTGCCGCCGTTCGACCACGCGGAGTTACCGAGCCAGTTCCCGGCCATGTTCTTGACCTCTTCGATGGTGTAGCTCGCGTAGTCGCCGTACTGGATGGTCGCGCCGTCGCTCGTGCAGCCCGGGTCGTCGCCCGGTCTGTTCCGGAGGTTGAGGACGATTGCGAGGTAGTGTTTCGCCATGATGTTCGCCTTGTCGCCCTTCGTGGGCGCGACGAGGAACTCGCGCCACTCGTCGTGGGTCATCGTGACGCCGCGGAGGGCGTAGTTCGAGTCACCGTTCGGACCGAGGACCGCCCAGTTGTCGGTGGGGCTGCTGTAATCCGGGTTGTTCGCCCAGTAGCCGGGTGTCTTGGGACACATGGTCGCCGCCACCGAGCCGGAAACCGCGGGGATGCCGATACCGATGCCGAGCGCCGACATCGCGCCGAGTCGGAGCACGGAGCGCCGAGTCGGTCTGAATCCGTCGTTCGTGTCGTCTGTCATAGTGGTGCCACGGGCGTGGCTGCATCGGTGTTCGCGCGTTCCGGGGTTAGTTATAAATCGAACATTCACGACGGTACGAGATTAACTGGTCAACGAACGCGCGGAAACGGCGCTGAAACGGTGCTATCCGGGGATATATATCTAGTATTCTGATAGTTGTCGGCCGGCCGTTCGCGCCGCTCACGCCGGTGCCGACGCGGTGAGATTGGTGCGGCGTGCGTCGCGACGAGACGGACTGCACGGCGGACTCGTCGCTCTCGATGCCTGACGGGGCGAACGACTGTGCGGGGCGAGTCCGACACCGGCCCGTATTTTGCGCCAGTGACACGTCCCGCGACGCGGAGTGGGCACTGCGGGAGCCGACCGCCGGTCGGGACGACGGACACCTTATATCATGTTGTAGATCCCACCAATATATAATGATTGATTACACAGATATTAGGGAATCAATACATAACTATTATTAACGATGTATCCGCCGATGTGTCTATGGCACGGGATAGCAAGCCGCTCAATAGGCGAGATGTGTTGAAGGCGACTGGTGCTGTCGGAACCGCTGGCTTGGCAGGGCTGGCGGGGTGTACCGGCGGTGGCGACGGCGGCGGTGGTGATGGTGGCGGCGGTAGCGACGGCGGCGGCGGTGACGGCGGCGATGGTGGCGACGACTACCCGGCGCTGGGCAACTTCCCCATCGAGGGCGACACGGCCACGTTCGGATTCAACGTCCCGCAGTCGGGACCGTACGCCTCGGAGGGTGAAGACGAGCTTCGAGCCTATCAGCTCGCGGTGAAGCACCTCAACGAGGGCGGCGGTTGGGTCGACTCGCAGTTCGACGACCTCTCCGGCGACGGCGTGCTCGGCTACACTATCGACCACGTGGACGGGGACACGGCCACGGACGCGGACCAGGCGCGACAGTCCGCCTCGGGGATGATTCAGCGCGACGACGCGATTATGATTTCGGGCGGCTCGTCCTCGGCGGTCGCCATCGCGGTCCAAGGGCTGTGTCAAAACGAGAAAGTCATGTTCATGTGCTGTCTGACGCACTCGAACGACACCACCGGAAAGGACTGCGTCCGCTACTCCTTCCGGGAGATGTTCAACGCCTACATGACCGGACAGGCGCTCGCGCCGGTCGTCCGCGACGCCTACGGCGAGGGTTTGCAGTTTTATCAGCTCTACGCCGATTACAGCTGGGGCCAGACCCAGCAGGCGTCGATGGAGCAGTTCATGACCGACGTGGCCGGCTGGGAGCAGGTGGAGTCGGTCGCGACCCCGCTCGGCACCTCCGACTACTCGACGTACCTCTCGGAGGCCCAGAGCTCGGGCGCGGACGTGCTCATCTTGAACCACTACGGCCTCGACGGCGCGAACTCCATGCAGCAGGCCATCGACGCCGGCATCGACGAGGACATGGAAATCATCGTTCCGCTGTACAACCGCCCGATGGCGCAGGCGGCGGGCGGTGCGATAGAGGGAATCTACGGCACCGTCGCGTGGGACTCGCAGATAGACAACACGCCGTCGCAGGAGTTCACGCAGGCGTTCCGAGACGAGTACGACCGGACGCCATCGGGGCCCGCTCAACTGGCGTACGCACAGACGCTCCAGTACGCGGCCGCCGTCGAGCGCGCGGGCACGTTCTACCCGCCGGAGGTCATCAAGCAACTCGAAGACTACGAGTACGACAACATCGGGATGGGCTCGGAGACGATGCGCGGCTGTGACCACCAGGCGCAGCGAGACGTGCCGGTCGTCCAGGGGCTTCCCGCCTCCGAGCAGAGCGAGGGGACGTACTTCAACATCGTCAACATCACCAGCCGCGACGACCTCGGCTACGCGTGCGACGCCGGGCCGGCGGCCGAGTGTGAACTCGGGTCCTACGAGTAGACACTCCCCCCACCGTTATCTTAATGAAAGTTAATCGCAGACAACCACGCACACGTAAATGAGTAAGTTTAGCATACCTATGGTAGTTCGCGCTTCGAACATCCGAGGCGGAGGTGGGGGGCGATGAGCCTTCTGTCGGACGTACTCGTCATCCTGCTCAACGGGCTGCAGCAGGGGGCTATCTACGTCCTCTTGGCGGTCGGTCTCTCCATCATCCTCGGCACGCTCAAGTTCGTCAACTTCGCGCACGGCGCGCTGTATCTCGTCGGCACGTACGCGGGGCTGTTCGTCGCGCTGAACGTGCCGCTTTCGAACGGGAAGCTAGCGGAGTGGGGCTTTTCGAGCTTCGGGCTCGACATCGGCTTTCTGGCCGCCCTGCTTTTCGTCCCGCTTTTCGTCTTCGGCGTCGGCCTGCTGATGGAGCGGTACCTCGCGCGGGCGTTCTACGACCGCCCCGACACCGACCAGATTCTCGTCACGTTCGGCCTCGCAATCGTCGTCCAGGAGCTGTTTCGCGTCCTGTTCGGCAGCAACAGCCTGCCGTTCGAACAGCCCGAGCGAATCCTCTCTGTCGGCTCGTTCGCCGGCATTCCCGTCTCCGGCCCGATTGCGCTGCCCATCGTCGGTAACTTCCCGCAGTGGCGGCTCTGGGTCATCGGCATCACGGCCGTCCTCGTGGCGCTCGTGTACCTGCTCGTCGAGTACACCGACTTCGGTCTCGTCGTCCGCGCCGGGACCCGCGACGCCGAGATGGTCCGACTCCTCGGCATCAAAATCACCCGCCCGTACATCGTCGTCTTCGGCATCGGCGCGGCGCTCGCCGGGGTGGCGGGCGTCGTCGGCGGCCCGCTGAACGTCGTCAACCCGACTATCGGGACGAACATCCTCGTCCCGGCGTTCCTGACGGTCGTCATCGGCGGGGTCGGCAGCATCGCCGGCGCTGTCGTCGGCGGCATCGTCTTCGGTCTCACGACCGCTGCGCTCGTCTCCTTCGCGCCCGCGTGGTCGCAGGTCGGCCTGTACGCCATCGCGGCCATCGTCCTCCTGACGCGACCGCAGGGTCTGCTCGGCGACGAGGAGGTGGCCCCATGAGCGAGAAGGACGCCAACCCGAGCGCCAAAGACGCGCTCGTCGGCGGCAGTCTGTTCGGTCGTTGGGAGAAACTCCGCGGCCGCGAGGGGACGGTCGTCGGCATCACGGCCATCCTCGTCGCGGTGTTCCCGTACATCTTCGCCCGTGCCCCCGTCGTCTCGGGGGTTTTACAGGGCTACCAGAGCCTCGCGACGCTCATCCTCATCTGGGGCATCTTCGCCATCGGCTTCGACCTGCTTCTCGGCTACACCGGGCTGCTCTCGTTCGGCCACGCGGCCTTCTGGGGTGGCGCAGCGTACGCCGCCGGCATCGTCGCCAAGAACGTCAGCGGCGACCCCATCGTGATGGTCGTCTCGGGGACGCTGTTCGCCGTGTTGCTCGCGTGGGTGCTCGGCTTCCTGTCGCTCCGCCGCAGCGGCATCTACTTCTCCATCCTCACGCTGGCGTTCGCCCAGATGTTCTACTACATGGCCGCGTCGCCGCTGGCGTTTCTGACCAACGGCGAAAACGGCCTGACCGGCGTCGAGGTCGGTAGTTTCCTCGGCGTCATCCACCTCGAAGCCGACATCCCGTCCGTCGGCGGGATGCTCCTCGGGACGTGGCTGTACGCCTTCGTCGGCGCTTTCTTCGTCGGCGCGGTCGCGGTCGCCTACCGCATCCTCAACTCCCCGTACGGGATGGTGTTCCGCGCCATCCGCGAGAACGAACAGCGCGCCGAGTTCGTCGGCTTCAACGTCTGGCGCTACAAGCTCATGGCGTTCATCATCTCTGGCGCGTTCGCCGGCATCGCCGGGAGCCTCTTTACCATCCACGGGGCGTACGTCCCCCTCCAGTCGCTGTTCTGGACGGAGTCGGGCGACATCGTCGTCATGACCGTCCTCGGCGGCGCGGGCTCGATGTTCGGGCCGGTTCTCGGCGTGGGGCTGTACCTCTACATCGAGAACATCGTCAGCACCATTCAGGCGCTGACGATTCCCTTCACGGGCATCGTGCTCGTCCGGGACTTCGGGTTCTACTGGCACCTGCTCTTGGGCCTCGTCTTCGTCGTGGTCGTCTGGGTCGTCCCCGACGGCCTGTGGGGCATCCTGACCCGCCTCCGCGAACTCGCGGTCGACCTCGGTTCGAGGGCGGCGAACCGCGTCCGCTCGCGCTTCGGAAACGGGGGTGACGGTCGATGACGCTCCTCGAAACCGAGAACCTCGTCAAGGAGTTCGGCGGCCTCGTCGCCACCGACGACGTGAACCTCACCGTCGAGGAGGACGAGCGCGTCTCCATCATCGGACCCAACGGCGCGGGGAAGTCGACGCTCATCAACCTCATCACGCGACGGCTCGGCCCCACCAGCGGCGACATCCGCTTCAAAGGCGAGTCAATCGTCGGCCTCGAACCGCACCAGGTGGTCCAACGCGGCGTCTCGAAGTCGTTCCAGACCGCTTCCATCTTCCCCGACCTCACCGTCAGGGAGAACGCCGAAATCGCGGCGCTGGCGGCCGAGCGCGGCGCGTTCGGCTTCGAGTTCCTGAGACATCGCGACAGCCTCACGGACGTACACGGCGTCGCCCGCGACACGCTCGACTCGGTCGGGCTGTTGGACCGCGCGGACACTATCGCGACCGACCTCCCCTACGGCGACAAGCGTCGCCTCGAAATCGGTATCGCACTCGCGAGCGAGCCCGACCTGCTCCTCATGGACGAACCGACCGCCGGCATGTCTCCCGAGGAGACGAAGTCGACGGTCGACCTCATCGAGCAGGTCAAACGCGACCACGGCCTCACGTTCGTCCTCGTCGAACACGACATGGAAATCGTCTTCAGCATCTCAGACCGCATCGTCGTCCTCAGCCGCGGCGGCATCATCGCCGAGGGCACCCCCGACGAGATTCGGGGTAACGAAGCCGTCCAAGAGGCCTACCTCGGGGGTGTCGAGCTATGAGTCTCCTCGAAATCGACGCCATCGACGCCTACTACGGCGAGAGCCACATCATCCGCGACCTCTCGATGAGCGTCGAGGAAGGCGAGATATGCGCGCTCCTCGGCCGCAACGGCGCGGGCAAGACCACCACGCTCCGGTGTATCGCCGGCGCGACGCCGCCCGAAGTACGGGAGGGCACTATCCGGTTCAAAGACGACGACATCACGGGCGTCCCCGCCGAAGACGTGTCGGTCCGGGGCATCTCGCTGGTGCCCGAGGAGCGGCGCATCTTCCCGAACCTCTCCGTCGCCGAGAACCTCCACCTCGCGGAGGTCGTCAACAACAAGTCGAACACCTTCGGCCGGTCGCTGTCGTTCGGCCACAAGGGGATGTCGACCGAGGAGGTCTACGACCAGTTCCCCCGACTGGACGAGCGGCGAGACCAGCGCGCGGGGACGCTTTCGGGCGGCGAACAGCAGATGCTCGCCATCGCGCGCGCCCTGAAGCAGAACACGGACCTGCTGCTCCTCGACGAGCCCTACGAGGGGCTCGCGCCGAAGATTATCGAGGACGTTGAGGACGCGGTCGAGCGCATCAGCGACGCGGGCACGACCATCCTGCTCGTCGAGCAGAACGCCGCGGCGGCCATCAAACTCGCGGACCGCGCGTACGTCATCGACCAAGGGGGCATCGTCTTCGACGGGACCGCCGAGGAACTCCGCGACGACGACGAGACTCGCGAGCGGTATCTGGGGGTTTGAGGATGGCTGCGACCGACATCGACGCCGACCCCGAGACCGCGCTCGAAACGCTCATCGCCGCCGGCGCGGTCGACGAAGCGCCCGACGGAACGCTCTCGACCACGGCGGAGTTCGAGAAGACGCTCGCCGTCTACCACGACATCTACGGGGCGGTCTCGACCGAGGAGTTCCACCGGACCGTCTCCGAGCTCTTCGGCGTCGCCCCCGAGAACGTCGAGGCGCGACTCGACGAGTTCGGCGTCACCAGAGCCGACGTGGTGGCCTATCTCGCGGCCAAGTCGTTCCTCGACGCGCCGGTTGGCCAGGACCTCCTTCTGGTCATGGCGGGCCTGCTCGTCGAGATAACCCCGTCGTCGCCGGTGCCGGACGCCCTCGACGAACTCGACGACGACTCCTTCGAATCGTACCTCGCGGCGCACCCGGACGCCGTCGTCCTCGTGTGGCGACGCTTCTGTGAGCCCTGCGACGCGATGAAAGCGGACCTCGACGCCATCCTCGACCGCGTCCCAGACGGGGTCGCGGTCGCGGGGGTCGACGGCGAGGCGGCCGACGAGTTCTGTCGGCGCTTCGACGTCGACTCTGCGCCGACGCTCCTGTGCGTTCGTGACGGCGAACTGCGAGAACGAGCGTCCGGCCGCCAGACCCCCGCTGAGGTCGCGGCCGTCCTCGACCGGGTGTACTAGCGTTTCCGCTTCGTCGACCCCGTCACCATGACGGGGCGGTCGGAGTTCAGAATCACCGTCTGCGTGACGCTCCCGAACAGCGCCTTGCCCGCGGGCGAGCGCTTCCGCCCGGCGGTGACGATGAGGTCCGCGTCCTCCTCGTCTGCGAACTCGATGATGACCTCCGCGGGGTCGCCCGACGACTCGTTGACGTCGTACTCGATACCGCGGTCTTCGAGGAACTCGCCGGCCTCCCGGACCGAGTGAATCTGCGTCGCCGACGCCCCGCTCGGGTTGTCGGTGAAACTGTGGACGAGCGTCACTTCCTTCTCGTCGGGTTCGCCGGGGAGTTTCGCGACCTCTTCGACGCACGCGAGCGCGTGTTCCGCGTCGTCATCGACACCGATTACCACGTGGTACATACTATCACGTCCCGGTCGTCGGGCTTAGTATTTGTGATGAACGATAATGCTGAATTAGGCCGCGTCGTCGAGGCCGGCCGAGACGTAGACGACGAGCGCGAGCGGGACGCCGAGGACGAGTGCGATGGTCAGCGCGCCGTAGGCCGCGAAACCGGCCGGCGTCGGTGGAAACGGCACCAAGAAGAGAAACCGGGGCGCGCTGAGACCCGAGACGAACGTCCCGGTGAGGTAGCCCGCGACTCCGGCGACGGCGACGAGGGCGGCGTACAACCCGAGGACGAAGCGATGACCGCCGACGTTCGAACTCACGGCCGACGTTCGGGAGCGGACGTTGTTAGGGTTTCCGTTCGGCTCGTCGGGTCGGCGGCCCCGGCGTACCGATGCACCTTTTGCCGCACGCGCTAAGGTCGGAGTATGTCGGATACCGATATCCTCGGACTCGTGCTCGGGGCCATCGCGATACTGATGCTCGCGACGGGCATCCTCCTCGTCGTCTGAGCCCCCGCCGCTTTTCCGCGTCGCCGCCGCCGAGAGCGGCCGCTTCTCTCCAGTCGTGACTCCCGTCGCCCGCGAGCGGCGGCGCTGACGAGCGCTCGAATACGGACTGCATCGAGCGACACCCCGCCTGCGAGCACGGACAGTCGGCGTCGTCGCGCGCGTTCGCTCTCGCTCTCGAAAACAGCGTCCGAAAAATAACCCGAACCGCCAGCGAGCGGCGTCGATTACGCGTCGTCAGCGGAGTTCGCGTCCGCGTCCGCGTCGTCGACCGTCTGCCCGCCGTCGGTGGCGAGTTCGGTCTCGTCTTCGCCGCCGTCGGTGACGGCCGTCTCCAGTTTGCGCTCGAACCAGGTCCACTCGGCGGTGGTGAGGTCGTCGGCGGCGAGGTCCCACGGGTCGCCGTCTTCGACCTTGCGACCTTCGAGCCACGACTGGACGAAGTTCCAAACGAATATCATCTGTCCGACGAGCAGGATGAGCGCGCCGACCGTCGCGACCTGATGGAGCGTCGCGAACTGCGGCAGGTAGGTCGCGTAGCGACGCGGCATACCGCCGTAGCCGAGCAGAATCATCGCGAAGAACGTCAGGTTCGTCCCGACCATCGAGAGCCAGAAGTGCCACTTACCGAGCGTGACCTGGTACATCCGGCCGGTGTAGATGGGGAACCAGTAGTAGAGGCCAGCGAAGCCGGCGAAGGCGATGGCACCCATGACGATGTAGTGGAAGTGACCGACGACGTAGTAGGTGTCGTGGAGCACGAGGTCCACCGGAATCGACGCGAGGAAGACGCCCGTCACGCCGCCGAGGATGAAGTTCGACACGAAGCCGATACAGAAGAGCATCGGCGTCGTGAGGCGAATCTTCCCGTTCCACATCGTCGTGATCCAGTTGAACGTCTTCACCGCACTCGGAATCGCAATGGCGAGCGAGACGGCCATGAACGACGCACGGAGACGGGGGTCGATACCCGTCGCGAACATGTGGTGCGCCCAGACACCGAACGAGAGGACACCAATGGCGAGCGTGGAGTACACGACGAACTTGAACCCGAAGAGGCGACGGCCCGCAAAGCGGGGGAGCACGAGGCTCACGATACCCATCGGGGGAAGCACGAGGATGTACACTTCGGGGTGACCGAAGAACCAAAACAGGTGCTGCCAGAGAATTGCGCCGCCGTCGACCGAGAAGAACATCGTTCCGAAGTTCCGGTCGAGAAGCAGCATGAGAATCGCGCTACCGAGGAGCGGGAACGCGAACAGGATGAGACCAGACTGGGTGAGGACCGTCCACGAGAAGATGTCGAGGTTGGCCCACGAGACCTTCTCGTCACGCTCCGTGAAGATGGTCGCAATGAAGTTGATCGCACCCATCGTGGCCGAGACACCCGAGAGGTGCAGGCCGAGAAGCATCAGGTCCACACCGGCGTTTACCTGGTTTCCGGAGCCGGCACCGGCCGAAAGCGGTGTGTACATGGTCCAGGCCGTCTGCGCCGGGATGACGTCCGGGATGGGGAAGAACCCGGCCCAGATGAGCAGCGCCGCCGGCGGCAGGAGCCAGAACGCGATGGCGTTGATACGCGGGAACGCCATGTCGTCGGCACCAATGAGAAGCGGGATGAAGTAGTTCGAGAACGCGGCGAGGATGGGCGTCCCGAACAAAAACAGCATCGTAATCCCGTGGCTTGTGAGCAACGAGTTGTAGAACGTGTTCGAGATAAGCGTCATCGACGGGTCCGCCAGTTCAATCCGCATCAGGACGACCATGAGACCCCCCACGGCGAACGCGACGAGCGCGTATGCGCCGTAGAGCATCCCGATGTCCTTGTGGTCGACCGTCGTCAACCAACGGATGACCCCGGATGGTTTCTCCTCCGAGACGTACTGCTCTGCGGTACCACCGACCGTCCCTCCGCCCGCGAGCGGAGTGTACGACCGCCAGTCTTCGACCCGCGCGAGCCACGCGGCGACGGCGATGAGGAAGACCCCCATGAGCACCGTCAGTGCTAACTGTCCGTTAACCTCCATGGAAGTGACTGAGTAGTGCAGGGTAATGAAAGATTCGGGACCGCCCTGCGATTCGAGGTGCTTTAAGCCGTCTCGTCCGCGGCTTCGACGGCGTCGTCAGCCGGCGATTCTTCGAGTTCGGCCGCTCCCTCGCTCTCTTCTTCGTGAAGCGGCTTCGCACCGGGGACCGTCGCCCGACCCGGCGCGTAGACGGTGCCTTCCTTCTCGGAGCCGGCGATGGCCTTCCCCGAGAGGTAGGTGAGCGCCGCGAGGAGCACGAACGGCGCGATGAGGAGCGTGTACTGGAGTCCCGAGGTGAGCGATTCGAACCCAAACGGATTGACGAAGGTGAACGCCACCACGAAAAACAGGATGATGGCCAGCGGAACCATGTTGACCGTGAGGTCGAGGATGGTGTCCTTGTCGAACGTCTTGGTTGCCATATCGAGACACTCGGGGACGCCGTTCAAATAGATTGTTGGTTTCTCGTCCGACTGTGGGGAGTGGGAACGGCCGCGGGGTCGCCCGTGGGTCGCCCACGGCGGTCAGAACGTCTGTCGCTGTTCGCGGACGAACAGTTCGAAGACGACGCCGCCGACCGCCAGCAGAATCGCGGCCGCGATGACCGCGTAGCCCCGGGTCACGAGGGCGATGTCGGTGAACGCGAGCCCCGCGCCGAACGCGAGGAAGACGACCGCAAGCGCGGTGACTGCGCGAATCGTCGAGGTGACGTAGCCGGACTCCTTGAGGATGCCGATGACGCTCCCGCCGAACAGGAGCAGCCCGCCGACGGCGAGTGGAAACAGGCCAAACAGCAGACCCAACTCGGAGATGGGTATCCCGAGCGCGATGAACACGGGCCACGGACTGGCCGTGCGGTACTGGTCGGAGAGTCCCGGCGCTTCGTCCATACGCGTCCGTTGGACTGTGTGGTAACAAGCCCTTCGGAACCGAGACTAGCGGAGAGAGATACCCTGCCGGGCGAGGAAGTCGCTGACTGCGCGAATCTCGACGGGGCTTCCGATAATCCGGCACGTCTCTCCGTCCGCTCGGTGGACGGAGACGACGAACTCCGCTTCGAGGTCGTCGCGCACGCTTTCCAAGAGGTCGCAGGGGAGCACGATTTGCGTGCTGTCGCGAAGCGTCCGGGGGTCGGGCATCGGTGTTCATCGGGCGGTCGAAGGGGTCGTGTATAACCGTGCCGATACTTGTTTTCCCGCGTACGCGCGACCGCCACGATATCCGACGCGTCGGCCCGGCGGAATCCGCCGCGCGGAAGGAAAGGGTTTTTCGACGGACGCGGCGGAACTGTTGACGATGGGACTGGAGGAGGAGATCGAAGATATCCGCGAGGAGATATCTAACACGCCGTACAACAAGTCGACCGAGGCGCACATCGGTCGGCTGAAGGCGAAACTCGCGGAACTGAAAGAGAAACTCGAAAACCAGAGTTCGGCCGGCGGCGGCCAAGGGTACGCCGTCGAGAAGACCGGCGACGCGACGGTCGCGCTCGTCGGCTTCCCGAGCGTCGGCAAATCGACGCTCATCAACGCGCTCACCAACGCCGACAGCGAGACCGGCGAGTACGAGTTCACGACGCTCAACGTCAACCCGGGGATGCTGAAGTACAAGGGCGCGAACATCCAGATACTCGACGTGCCGGGCCTCATCGAAGGGGCCGCTGGCGGCCGCGGCGGCGGCAAGGAGGTCCTCTCTGTCGTCCGCACCGCCGACATCGTCGTGTTCATGCTCTCGGTGTTCGAAATCGAGCGCTACGAGCGACTGCAACAGGAGCTTTACAACAACAAGATTCGTCTCGACACGTCGCCGCCGAACCTCTCTATCAACAAGAAGGGGAAAGGCGGCATCAACGTCACCAAAAGCGACAGCGTCGACCTCGAAGAGGAGACCATCAAGGGCATCCTCCGCGAGCACGGCTTCGTCAACGCCGAGGTGACGCTCCGCGGCGAGACGACCATCGACGAACTCGTCGACGGCATCATGAAAAACCGGGTGTACCTGCCGTCTATCGTCGCCGTCAACAAGGCCGACCTCATCGACAAGGACTACCTCCCGACGGTCGAGGAGAACCTCCGCGAAGTCGGGCTCGACCCCGACGAGGTGACGTTCATCAGCGCCGAGGCCGAGAAGGGCCTCGACGCGCTCAAAGAGGAGATTTGGGACGCGCTCGGGCTCATCCGCATCTACATGGACAAACCCGGCCGCGGCGTCGACTACGACGAACCGCTCGTCCTCCGGGGGGGCGACACCATCGACGACGCCATCCACGAACTCGGTGCCAAACTCGACGAGCGGTTCCGGTTCGCCCGCGTCTCCGGCCCGAGCGCGAAACACGACGACCAGCAGGTCGGCCGCGACCACGTCCTCGCCGACGAGGACGTGCTCCGCATCATCGCCCAGCGGTGACGACCGACTCGGCGCCCCGGTCGGCGTCGCGGTCGCCCGCGCGTCGCCGCCTCCGGCTACTCCTCGTCTTCGTCCTCGGTCTCGTCCCGTGGTCCGTCCAGACGTTCACCACCGGGAGCGCCACGCTCCTGTTCCCGTGGGGGCTCGTCGGCCCCGCGACGGGGAGCGTGACGACCATCACCGACTTCTTCCTGCGCTTTACGATGGGACTTCCGGACTACATCCTCGTCTGGCCGGTCGGCGTCGCCTGTTACCTCGTCGCGCTCGGAAGCGCGCTCTCGGGCGTCCTGTTCGGCCGCGAGGACGTTCGGATCACCGCGGCCGGGCTCGCCCTCGCCGGCGTGACCCAGTTGGAGGTCGCCCGCGGCTTTTCGGTCCAACCCGGTCGAACCGCGTGGCCGGTCGGGACCGTTCTCTTGTGGGCCGTGGCGGGGTTCTTGTACTGGTCACGCGCGAACGAGCGCGACGCCGACGGCTCCTCGCGCTGAGCGCAACACACAAAACCGAACGACGCGTCCGCTCTCCTCTCGCTTAGTCGTCTGCGGCCGTCTTCGGTCGGTAGCCCCGACTCACTACCTTCCACGTCCCGGTTTTGAACCGGTAGTAGTTCAGTACCGCCGGAATCGTCGTCTCGGCGAAGAACGCCAAGTAGAGCCCGGTGAGTCCGAGCGAGGTGATAGAGCCGATGTAGGTGAGCGGAATCGACCCGAGGAACATCCCGACGAACTGGCTGCCGAACGTCCAGCGGGTGTCGCCGCTGGCGTCGAGCGGGCCCGCGGAGCCGCCGGAGACGCCCTGTAAGATGACGGCGATACAGGCGACGTAGACGAGGTCGATGGCGATGGGGACCGCCGGGTCAGCCGGGTTATCGACGAACCCGAGGACGATGGGGCGGGCGAATATCGCCACGAGCGCCGCCGAGACGAGGTACGTGGCGACGGCGAACCGGATGACCTCGTTGCCGTAGGCCTCGGCGGTCTGTTCGTCGTCCTTGCCGAGCGCCTGTCCGACGAGGCTCGACGACGCCAGCCCGAAGCCCCAGCCGGGGGTGTTCATGAGCCCCCAGATGCGGCGGGCGATGACGAACGCCGCGACCACGTCGGGTCCGAAGCTGTCGAGGATGGCGAGCATCGGGAACTCCGCGACCGTCCAGACGAGGCTCCGACCCATGACGGGGACGCCGATTTTGACGAGGTCGCGTATCGTCTCGGTGTCGAGGAAGGGGCCGAACGGGTCGACGACGACGGGGAACGCGCCCACGCCGGGGAGCGACCCCCGCGACAGACCGACCGCGAACGCGCCGGTGACGACGACGTTCGAGAGGACGGTTCCGAGCGCCGCCCCCTCCACGCCGAGGTCGAGACCGAAGATGAGCACCGCGTTGAGAACGATGTTGATGACCGCACCGCTCGCACGGAGCGTCATCGCGGTGTAGGCGTCGTCGCTGCCGACGAGAACGCGGCTCCCGATGAGGTTCAGACCGGCGAAGGGGACGCCGAGGCCGACGATTCGGAGGTACGCCGCGCCGAGTTCGATGGCCCCTTGGTCGCTGCTCAGCACGGAGATGAGTTCGGTAGGGAACAGCCAGAAGACGGTCGTGACCGGGAGCGTGGCGACGACGGTCAAGAGCGCGCTCGACCGCACCGCGAGCCCCAGTTCGTCAATCGCGTCCGCGCCGAACCGCTGGGAGACGAGCGCGATGGTTCCGCCGGCGATACCGCCGCCGAGTGCGAAGGCGAGTCCCCAGTACGGCCCGGCGAACCCGACGCCGGTGATGGCGACGGTCCCCGAGGCGATACCCACCATCGCCACGTCGACGGCGTTCTTCGACATCCGGGCGAGACCGGTGACGACGCGGGGCCACGAGAGGTCGGCGATGCGGACGGCGCGCTCGCGGTCGAGGAGACCGAGACGGGCGAGCGCGAGCCCGATGCCGAGGATGAGGAGGCGAACGGGGTTGGGGACCGGGAACACTGCCGAATCGTAACTTCGGGTGGTACTTATGTATCTCGTAACGGGCCGGAAACTCCCGTAGACGGCGTGTGCCAACCATCGACGGTGGCTTCCGCGTTCGGTACGTTTTTCGCCGGCGCGACACATCACTCGGGTATGTCCGGAACCCTCGACCACGTGATGATTCGCGTCGAAGACCTCGAGGAGTCGCTCGACTGGTACACGACCCATCTCGGCTACGAGGAGAAGGGTCGCTGGGAGGCCGACACGTTCACCAACGTCTACCTCGGCCCCGAGGACCTCCACGAGGAGGGCGCGGTTCTCGAACTCACCTACAACCACGGCGACAACACCTACGAGATGGGCGACGCCTGGGGTCACATCGCAGTCCGCGTCCCCGAGGACGAACTCGAATCCTCCTACCGGCAGCTGATGGACGAGGGCGTCGAGGACTACCGCGACCCCGAGTCCTGCGGCGGTCGCTACGCGTTCGTCAAGGACCCCGACGGCCACGAGGTCGAAATCGTCAAGCGCGACCACGGCGCGAAGTGGAGCCTCGACCACACGATGATTCGCGTCGAGGACGCCGACGAGGCGCTCGGCTTCTGGACCCGCAAGTTCGGCTACGAACACACCGGTCGCTGGGAGTCCGACACCTTCGCGAACTACTTCATGAAGCCCGAGGGCGCGGCCGAGGAGGCGATGGCCGTCGAACTCACCTACAACTACGACGGCCGGAGCTACGAGATGGGCGACGCGTGGGGCCACCTCGCCGTCGGCGCCGACGACCTCCACGACTACTGGGAGACGCTCATGGAGCGCGAGGCCGAAGACTACCGCGACCCTGAGTCCTGCGACGACATGTTCGCGTTCACGAAGGACCCCGACGGCCACGAAATCGAGGTCATCCCGGCCGACTTCGAGTCGCCGGAGTAACCCGCGTCGAGTCTGACGCCCCGGGCGTCTCGTTTTCTCGTCGCTCCCGACTGTCGAGACAGCGGCGGCACTGCGGATTCGGACCGCCGGCTCGCACCGGCAGTCGGCGTCCGGAACGGCAAGGGATTTAATCGGTCCACCGCATCCAGTACGTATGCCCGGTCTCCTCTCCGACATCCTCGCGTGGGTGGTCATCGGAACCTTCGTCGCCGGCGCGGTCGCAAACGGGCGAGACCGCGAACTCGGCCGGCGGGTGATGACTGCCGCGTGGGTGTTGTTCGCGCTCTTCTGGCTCCAACTCATCCCGCATTTCACGCTCGTCCACAAGAGCTACATCGAGGGGCTGTTGACCATCGCGGCCGTCCCGGCGTCGCTCTACGCCGGCTGGCTCCTCTACAACGGCCGTGACACGCTGTTCGTCCTCTCGCGCGCCGTCGCCGCCATGGGCGTCGTCTACCTCCCGTTCGAGACGATTCCGGCGTTTACCCTCCTCGGGGCGACCGTCCCCGCGCCCCGCGGCGTCCTCATGGAGACCGTCGCGGCGCAGACGCGCTTCCTCATCGAATCACTCGGCTACACGCCGCAGATGATTGTCGGTGATCAGGGCTATCTGAACACGTTCCTGTGGATGCAGGGCTCGCACCGACTCGAAATCTCGGTCGTCCTCGCCTGCACCGGCCTCGGGAGCATCGCCATCTTCGCCGGCCTCATCGCCGCCGTCGACGCGCCGATGGGCCGGAAACTCCGCGGGCTCGCCATCGCCGTTCCCATCATCTACGCGCTGAACCTGCTTCGGACGACGTTCATCGCCATCTCGGTCGGCAAGCAGTACTTCCACCTGTTCGTCGACGAGGTTCTGTTCCTCTTCGGCTCGTCGGACCCGTACATGGTGTCGTTTTTCATCTCCGACCGCATCATCAGTCAGGCGCTCGCGGTCGTCGCGCTCGTGGGAGTCACCTACCTCGTCGTCCACGAAGTGCCGGAACTCCTCACGGTCATCGAGGACGTGCTCTACATGGTGACCGGCGACGAGTACGACCTCAGAAACGAGTTAGGGCTCGACTGATTACGCCGTCGGAGTGACGTTCAGTTTTCGTCGTCGAACAGTTCTTCGGGCGCGCCGCCGAGCGCCGAGAGCGCGTCGGCTTCGACGTGGTGGACCTCGCCGGGGATGACGAGCATGTGGAGCGGGGCGCCGAAGTCGCGTTCCGCGAGCGCCGAGAGGCGGTCCGCGGCGACGACGGGGTCCGGACTTCCGGCCCGGCAGACGGCCACGCCGAGGGCGTCGGCGTCCCAGTGTTCGGCGAACAGCTCCGCCGCATAGTCGGCGGTCATGTACTGGTCGCCGTCGACCTCAACGCCGCGGCGGCCCTCCCAGTCGACCTTGATGTCGAGGTAGACGAGCGTGTGCAAGCCGAGGTCGCGGTTCGCTTCGAGCGAGTCGACGACGCTCTTCGGCACGGGGTCGCCGCCGTGGACGTACGGGAACGGGAGCGTGACGGCCTTCCCGAAGCGGTAGTTCTGGAGTCCGGTCAGGCCGCTGGCGGCGGACTGGGCGGTCACGCCGTGGATGAGGCGCGTCTCGATGCCGCGGTCTTCGGCGCGGAGCCGCAGGTCGACGTGCGTGGTCGAAATCATCGTATCGCCGGCGGTGAGGAACACGACGTGTTCGTCTTCCGCGGCGTCGAGTATCGGTCCGGGGTCCTGTTCGACGCCGGCGCGGTCGCGGACCTCGATGTCGATATCGTGGTAGGCTTCGAGTTCCTCGACGGTCGCGCCGACGAGGTGGCTCGTGTAGAACTCCGCGAACGCGCGGTCGGCGTCAGCGAGCGCCTCCCGCCCTTCGACGGGGACCGAGCGCTCGTCGTACAGACCGAGGCCGATGAAGGTGAGCATGTCCGTGTTCTGTCGCCGTCGGTGATAAGCGGCGTGACCCTCGGCGGAACGACGGATACCATTGCGTGAGATTACCCAACACACTATTGTAGTTTGCCGGAAAATATTTCCTCCGTATGTCAACGGATAGTCGTACACTAGAGACGGAACTGTTCGGACGAGCGGTGCGGTTCGACTACTCGGAGCGCTGGGTCGGCTACTCGCTGTTTCTGCTCAGAGTGGTGATGGGGTGGACGCTGTTCCAAGGCGGCATCACGAAGCTCGTAACCTACCTGGATTCGGACCCCTCGAACAACTGGACCGCGGCGGGCTACCTCGCCAACGCGATTCCCGAGGGGAACCCCCTCATGGGACTGTGGAGTTCGATGGCAGGGAGTCCGCTCACCGATATGCTGAACATGTGGGGGTTGACGCTGGCCGGACTGGCGCTCATCCTCGGCGCGTTCGTTCGCTTCAGCGCCTTCTGGGGCGCGGTCATGATGCTGTTCTACTGGGCGGCGGCGCTCGAAGGCGGCATCCTCGCCGGCCTGCCGCTGGCTCACGGCTGGGTCGTCGACGACCACATCGTCTACGCGGTGCTGTTGTTCGGTCTCGGCGCGTTCGGCGCGGGCCGCATCCTCGGTGTCGACGCCTACCTCGAAAACATGGAGTTCGTGCGGCGCAACCGGTGGATGAGCCTCGTCATGGGCTGACCGCCGTGCGCAAGCGACCGCTTTTTTCGCCGTCCTCCGCGGACTGACCCGACGGAACTATCTCGACTGGCGTGTTCCCTTCGAGTGATGTCGACCCCTCGTGCGACGGTCGCTTGTCCGACGTGCGGGCTCGAAGAGCGCTTTTCGAAGCTCGCTGACGCGCGCCTCCGAATCGAAGAACACCGCGCCGAGACCGGCCACGACCCCGCGTGGGAGTTGGGTCGGTTCGCCCCCGGCGTGGAGAAGATGGGCGACGAGGCGGGCGTCTGCGGCGTGAACCTCGACGAGAACGACTGAGCCGGTCGCTCGCCGGTTCGGGCTCTCGCTCCGAATCGCGCGAGCGTCGAGTCAGCGACTATGAGCTTCATAACAGTACGACAGTCTCCCGAACGAGTGAGTATGTGGTGTGAACGGTGCGGACGAGACACGACGGTCCGGAAACACGCGGTAGACGAGTTCACGAGGTTCCTCTGTAACGACTGTCGGGCGGTGTGGGACCGCTTCGTCTCGGCGTAATCGGCATCGATGCGGCGTTCGTCCCCCGATGCGGGGCCAGCCGCGGCGTCGTCGATAGCTACTTTTTCGCTCGGTCGATAGCTGTGGCCGATGGTCGATGGAACCCGAGTCGCGGCCGTAGACGAGGTCCCCGAAAACGGGTCGTATCTGTTCACCGCGGAGGACGCGTATTCGCGGCCGACGGAACTCATTCTCGTTCGGTGCGACGACGAGCCGGGTATCGAAGCGTGGCCGAACACCTGCACCCACGAGAACCAGCGGTTCGACCGGGGGACCGGCGCGGCGGTGCGCGACGGCGAGATTATCTGCCCGAAACACGGGTCGATGTTCGACACCTGTTCCGGCGCGTGCGAAAACGGCGAGGCGGCGGGCACCAGCCTGCCGGACGTGGACATCGCGGTCTCCGACGGCGGCGTCTTCCTGACCGACGACGAGTACACCTATCTCTCCGCTGGCGCGGCGGGCGAGGACGAGGACGGCGACGACGGCGACGACGACGACATCCCGAGTTCGACGTCGCATATCGGGTTCTGAGCGCTCCGGGCCCGGTCGCCGCCGCGTCGTCGCCAACCGCGAGATACTGGTCGCCTACTGGTCAGCGCCGTCCTCGTCGAGAAATCCGTGATACGGGCAGACGAACTCGTCGCGGATGAGCTGTTCGTCGACGATGTCGAGGCCGAGTCCGTCCAGTTCCTCGCTGATGCGATTGAGGTCGTCGTGGTCCGTCCCGATGGCGTTGACGTACACGTTCCGCTCGCCGGTCATTATCTCTCGAACCGCGGTCACGCCGTGGACGTCGCGCGCCCGATTCGCCAACGCGGAGCGCTCCGGGACGGGCGCGGTACAGATTATCTTCGTGTAGAGCGGGTAGCCCGCGAGGTCGTAGTCGATGTCGACGTGGTAGCCGCGGACGATGCCGGTGTCTTCGAGTCTGCTGAGTCGCGTTCTGACGGTGCTCGACGAGAGACCGAGTTTCTCCGCGATGTCGCTGGACGACGTTCCTCGGGCGTCCTGCTGGAGGTAGTGGAGGATGCGCCTGTCTATCGAGTCTAACTCGCCGTCTTTCATGCGTGGGCTACTCTGGACGCGGTGCGACTATGAGTCTCAGTACCTCACAAAGCCGTTTAGTTAGAAGGTCTGCTTGCTGAAGATGTGTCCAACAACCAGCAAACAGACGATGAAATCCACGAGGACCAGCTCCTTAACTTCCTCGTCAACTCTCTTGACGAGGAAGTTGCTCTCTCACTCGCTGAAAACGCTGAACTCGATGCTGAAGACATCTACGAGGTCCTCGTCGGCGCCTGCGCCGACGGGACCTCGGTCTCTACACTCTGCAAGAGAAGCGAAGATGCACCTCACGAAAACTCGGTTCTCTACCATCTCCGCACCAAGTTCGACCTCGAGACGCTCGAACAAATCGGGAACACGCTCCTCCAGAAAGACGTTCTCGACGTCCTTCCCCAGCAGGTGGAGGTCTGCGCAGACCTCCACCTGCGGCCCTACTACGGCGACGAAGACGATACAGACGGCCTGTATCACTCACAAGCGAAGCGTGGAACCACCGCGTTTCACGCGTACGCGACACTGTACGCACGCGTGAAGAACAAACGCTACACGCTGGCGGTGTCGCCGTCTCGAAGACGGCGACACCGCCAGCAGTGTCCTCGCAGAGTTCCTCGGTATTCTCGACGGCCTTGACCTCGGTGTCAAGGCCGTCTATCTTGACCGCGAATTCTACGACAGCAAGTGTTTGACGCTGCTTCAGGCGCACAACCACGCCTACGTCATGCCGATCGTCCGCTGGGGACGGACGATCAAGCGAGAACTCTCAGAAGGGTGGAGTCGCGTGATTCAGCACAGTCTGACAGCGAAACTCGACGGTCACAGCTGGACCGTCGAGTTTCCCGTCTACATCGACTGTACCTACCAGAACGGACGGTACGACGAACATGGCGTGGCGCGTCACGGCTACGCCGCTGACGCGCCGTTCATCGACTCACCACGGGACGCTCGATACCACTACGCGAAACGCTTCGGTATCGAGGCAAGCTATCGACTCTCCGAGCAAAGTATCGCGACGACCTCGACACAAAATCCGGTCGTACGGCTGTTGTACGTCGTGGTGAGCCTGCTGTTACAGAACGTCTGGCGGTATTTGCACTGGGAGTACGTGGCGACGCCCCGCCGTGGGGGGCGTCGCCTCTGGGAGTGGTCGTTCAAGGAGTTCATCAATATGGTCCGTCGAGCAGCGTGGACGGCCCTCGCGGTGCGTCGGGCCGTCCCCGCGAACCGACCACCAGACGACCGGTTCCACCGGTAACTCCCGACCGGGCTAGCCATCCGTTCTAGTTTAACGAAGAATCCAGTTGCTGTCTGTTGATTTGATATCGTCGCAACTACCTGATTGAGAAACCCGGTGGGAAGTATGACCTACAGCCCACCGGATTCGGTCATAGTTGACCGGATTCAAAGAGCGTTTCCCTCTGATGAGTTGCGCGAGCGCGCTCGCGCAACGAATCTCGTCCAACGAGAGCGGAAATTCGACATCGTTGCGCTGTTCTACACACTCTCGTTTGGCTTCGCTGCTGGCTCAGACCGCTCTCTCCAAGCATTTCTCGAACGCTACGTCGAGATGGCTGACTGTGACGAACTCTCCTACGCATCGTTCCACGACTGGTTCGAACCAGGATTCGTTGCACTCCTTCGAGAGATTCTCGATGACGCAATCGAGAATCTCGATACCGGACGAGAAGATTTGAACGGCCGTCTCGAACGCTTTCGAGACGTCCTCATTGCTGACGCAACCATCGTTTCGCTGTACCAGGACGCCGCTGATATCTACACAGCAACCGGCGACCATCAAGCCGAACTGAAACTTCACCTCACCGAATCTCTCTCGACTGGGCTCCCGACACGATTCCGGACAACCGATGGGACGACTCATGAACGGAGTCAGCTACCCACCGGTGAGTGGGTAGCTGACGCCCTCATCTTGCTCGATTTAGGCTTCTACGACTTCTGGTTGTTCGACCGAATCGACCAGAACGGCGGGTGGTTCGTCTCCCGGGTGAAGGACAACGCGAACTTCGAGATCGTCGAAGAACTGCGAACGTGGCGAGGCAACAGCATTCCGCTGGAAGGAGAGTCGCTGCAGGCCGTCCTTGAGGACCTGCAGCGACAGGAAATCGACGTACGCATCACGCTTTCATTCGAGCGCAAACGAGGGTCGGGCGCCAGCGCGACCCGGTCGTTCCGATTGGTCGGCCTGCGTAACAAGGAGAGCGAAGAGTACCATCTGTATCTGACGAATCTGGCGAGAGAAAGCTACAGCGCGCCCGATATCGCGCAGCTCTATCGGGCGCGCTGGGAGGTCGAACTGCTGTTCAAGGAGTTGAAGTCGCGGTTCGGCTTGGACGAGATCAAGACGACCGACGGCTACATCATCGAGGCGCTGATCATCATGGCCGCAATTTCGTTGATGATGAGTCGTGTAATCGTGGATGAGTTACGGTCGCTCGAGGCAAGACAGCGAGAGGGCGAAGCCGCCGCAGACGCCGACTCGTCGGCGTCGCGGCTCCCTCGGCGTCGCTGTTCGCTCGCCGTGGAACGCCACGGTCATCTAATCCAGTTGTATCTCATGATCGAGTTGGGCTACGAACTGCCGGATTTGGACGAGCTGTTGCTGTGGGCGTCGCGTAATCCAAATCCACACAGGCAACGGTTACGTGAGCAGGTTGAACGAGGTGAGTTCGGCTTTGATCGCTACTAAACTAGAACGCATGCCGGGCTAGCCAACAGTGGGAGTGGCGACGCTGTCGCGTCGGCGGCAGCCGCCGCCGACAGCGACGGCTCTCCGCCGATCCGTCCATGATTCTGTCGTCGAGACCGCCAATGCAACCGCTCGGCCACAGAATTCAGGCTTCAGAGACAGCTAGCCGAGGATGCTTTGTGAGGTACTGATATTCTGTCTGGGAGCACGGTAATTACTTCGTCTTCGACAAAGACACCGGTGAGCCGTTTGAGATCACGGTTGAAGATGAAGATATCTATCTCCACGCAAAAGAGAATACCACATCTACTACGTTCCGCGATTTCTGTAGCTTAGTGTTTGAAGAGTTCGACTCGACATATTCCCTAGAAAAGAACTCTCGGAGGCTGAAGGCGTAAGATGACCGAACAGTGGGCCAAACAGCAGCGTGAGGTTGATTCCTACAACCTCTTCTTCAGTTCTTTCGATGGGCTCTCGGGTCACAAAGCGCTGTTTGATTTAGGCTATCGGCTTGTCGGGAATTTTGTCACGGTTGCCGACTCTCGTCGACAAATCGAAACCGAACCCGACTTCGTGCTGTTCGATGGTGAAACCGCTCTTCTGATTGAGATCAAGTCTCAGTACTTCACAAAGCGTCCTCGGCTAGCTGTTTCTGAAGCATGAGTTCTGTGACCGAGCGGTTGGACTGGCGGTTTCGACGAGAGAATCATGGACGGATCGGCGGAGAGCCGTCGCTGTCGGCGGCGGCTGCCGCCGACGCGACAGCGTCGCCACTCCCACCGTTGGCTAGCCCGGACGGGAGTTACCGGTGGAACCGGTCGTCCGGTGGCCGGTTCGCGGGGACGGCCCGACGCGTCGCGAGGGCCGTCCACGCTGCCCGTCGGATCATGTTGATGAACTCCTTGAATGGCCACTGCCAGAGGCGACGCCCGCCTCGGCGGGGCGTCGCCACGTACTCCCAGTGCAGATACCGCCACACGTTCTGTAACAGCAAGCTCACCACGACGTACAGCAGCCGTACAACCGGATTTTGTGTCGAGGTCGTCGCAATCGTTTGCTCGGAGAGTCGGTAGCTCGCCTCGATACCGAAGCGTTTCGCGTAGTGGTATCGAGCGTCTCGTGGTGAGTTGATGAACGGCGCGTCAGCGGCGTAGCCGTGACGCGCCACGCCATGTTCGTCGTACCGTCCGTTCTGGTAGGTACAGTCGATGTAGACGGGAAACTCGACGGTCCAGCTGTGACCGTCGAGTTTCGCTGTCAGACTGTGCTGAATCACGCGACTCCACCCTTCCGAGAGTTCTCGCTTGATCGCCCGTCCCCAGCGGACGATCGGCATGACGTAGGCGTGGTTGTGCGCCTGAAGCAGCGTCAAACACTTGCTGTCGTAGAATTCGCGGTCAAGATAGACGGCCTTGACACCGAGGTCAAGGCCGTCGAGAATACCGAGGAACTCTGCGAGGACACTGCTGGCGGTGTCGCCGTCTTCGAGACGGCGCACCGCCAGCGTGTAGCGTTTGTTCTTCACGCGCGCGTAGAGTGTCGCGTACGCGTGGAACGCGGTGGTTCCACGCTTCGCTTGTGAGTGATACAGGCCGTCTGTATCGTCTTCGTCGCCGTAGTAGGGCCGCAGGTGGAGGTCTGCGCAGACCTCCACCTGCTGGGGAAGGACGTCGAGAACGTCTTTCTGGAGGAGCATGTTGCCAACCTGTTCGAGCGTTTCTAGATCGAATTTAGTGCGGAGATGGTAGAGAACGGAGTTTTCGTGGGGTGCATCTTCGCTTCTCTCACAGAGCGTTGAGACCGAGGTCCCGTCGGCGCAGGCGCCGACGAGGACCTCGTAGATGTCTTCAGCATCGAGTTCAGCGTTTTCAGCGAGTGAGAGAGCAACTTCCTCGTCAAGAGAGTTGACGAGGAAGTTAAGGAGCTGGTCCTCGTGGATTTCATCGTCTGCTTGCTGGGTTTTAGACACACCTTCTGCAAGCAGACCTTCTAACTAAACGGCTTTGTGAAGTACTGAGTCTGGAACGAATATCAACAACCGAGATATTCAGCAGACGGAGCGGTGTGACGACCTCAGTTACGAGAGTGTAGTTGATTTCCTTCGCGATGCCGAGTTTGAAGGACAGTTCGATCCAAACGACCTGAGCAGTGTTGAGCCAGTTATCGTCTACTATTCTGACTTCCTCGATGAGTGTCGAACTGCTTCAGGTTGCTTGAATGCACTAAACGAACTAAGCCAGTACTGTACTGTTCTTTCTCAAGGCAAAGGAGGTGTACTTAAAATTGAGGAAGGTGGATTTGAGAGTAGTGATCTTGACTCACTTCTTCGCGAAGGCATCCAACTCCCGAAGTTAGTTGATAAGAAAATCTACCTGACTGAGAACGCGAATCGAGAGATACTTGCGTATTCTATCGCACATGACCTTGTTTTGAATAATTTGGGGAAGGACGACCGAATCGCGATCTCACCGTCGGATGTCATAGAACGCTACCGTCATAGGGAGATTCCACTCGAGAAAGTTCGGGATGCATTACGATTTTTGAGAAAGATTGGGGGCTGCCGGCAAAACTCTGATGGGATGTTTGTCTTCGGCACCCATCATCTCGGGAATTTATTGCAGGTCCAAACGCAACTGGAACAGACTCGAGTGAGAGATTATCTTGACGGGGATGAGGCAAACCAGATGAGTCTGGGTGAGTTTGCTCAAGCGACAGATATGAATGGTGGGTCAGAAAACTAGTTTCTGAGGGTCCCTTGTGGGATCAAAGAGGAACGTCCGCCACGAAATCAGGTCTCGCTCTCGCACGCGGGGCAGTCGCGCGAGACCACCTCCGAATCGGAGACCTTCGTCTCCGGGGTTGAGTTCGGAGATGGCGAAGGAAACAGTAGAAGCCGGTGGAGGGATTTGAACCCTCGGCCTATTCCTTACGAAGGAATCGCTCTGCCAACTGAGCTACACCGGCGCGGTGGGCTTTCGAACGCATTCTTCCGTACCCCGGTTACGTAATTAAGACTTGCGAATCACCCCGGCGTCTGTCGGTCGGCACCAGCCCGCTCACGCCCGCTTCGTCAGGCGAACGTCGAGACAGACGTTGTACTCGTGGGGGGCGTACGACCGGACGACGTACTCGTTCACGACTTCGACTTCGTAGGCCGGTTCGGCGGCGGCGCGCACGGCGGCGAGTCCCGGGCCGAACGGGTCGTCCTCGTGTTGGATGTCGTAGAGGTGAATCACGCAGTCGTCGCTCGCGAGGCGGACGGCGGTGTCGAGGAAGCCACTGGCGCTGTGGGGGAGGTTCATGATGAGCCGGTCGGCCCAGCCCTCGTAGTCGGCGGCGACTTCGCGAACGTCGCCGTGAATCGCGGTGAGTCGGTCGGCCACGTCGTTCCGCGCGGCGTTCTCCCGGAGGAACGCGACGGCCGCCTCGTTGAGGTCGCAGGCGACGACTTCCGCGCCCGCGGCGGCGGCCGGGACGGCGAACGGGCCGACGCCGGCGAACATATCGAAGACGTGTTCGCCCTCCTGAATCGCCTCGACGACGCGGTGGCGTTCGGTGGCCAGTCGGGGCGAGAAGTAGACGGTGTCGATGTCGAGGCGGAACTCGTGGCCGTACTCGCGGTGGACCGTCTCGGTCGAGTCGCCGACGAGCACGTCCCAGTCGCGGACGCGGAGTTCGCCTTTGACCTTCGAGGCGCGGTTGACGACCGTCTCGGCCTTGAGGTCGGAGGCGACGATGGCGTCGGCAATCTCGCGGGCGCGGTCGGGATCGTCCTCGTCGAGGATGACGATGTCGCCGAGTCGCTCGTACGAGGGTTCGAAGCCGAGCAGGTCGGCGGGCGTGGTCTGCGTCTCGCGGGCGGGTGGCTCGTAGTCGACGACCGTCAGGTCGTCGGGAACGGCGTCGGCGTCGACGACGGGAATGTAGAGGGTCCCCTCGGCGACGGTAATCTCGTGGTCGTGGTCGAGCAGGCCGGCGTCGGCGAGGCGCCGGCGCGCCGCCTCGCCGGACTCGCGGGGCACGCGGACGCAGGGGACGTTCATACCTCCACCACTACACGGCTCCGAGTAAGGGTGACGCTTCGCCGCGGACGTATATACTACCCTGATGTATCAGGGACCAAGTATAGATGACTGGCGAGGAAACGATGATTCGCCCACACTCTCGACGACAGTCGTCGTTCGAGTGGGGTGCCTCTGACACAGTTGGGCCTTGCCCGGGCCCACTTTCGGTACCAAGTCCCGGGGCGAGTGATTCGGGTGTACGCCGCCGGAATCGCGTCCGTCGATGGCGACGTTTCTCGCGGAACGCATCGTTCGAAAATTGACCGTCTCGACCGGGTGGCGTTGTTTTCGTAGCCACGAGTCGGCGACTCGTCCCCGTTTACACCTCGACGTGCTCGCGATCGATACCGAGGAACGACTCGGCGGTCTCGACCCAGTCGGCGAGCGTTCGAGTCCCATCGTCTCGCTCGTGCGGATAGACGGCCTCGATTTCGTCGTCGCGGAAGACGATGCCCAGCGTCGGCGGAAGGACGACCGCGTCGTGTTCGGGACCCATCCGGCCCGACCCGACCGTCGCCCGCTCGTCGAGCGTCGGGAGCGCGACCCCTTCCGTTCGCGCCCACAACCGACACTCGGCGAGTCGCTCGCGGACGACCGCGTCTCGTTTCGTCGGCGCGGTATCGGACTCGACATCCACCTCGCGGCCCCACGTCCGGACGCACACGTCGTCGACGAGTCCCTCGTCCGCGAGCCGTTCGAGTCGGACCACCAGCGTCTGGTGTTCCTCGCCGAGGCCGTCCCGAATCGGACGAATCCACAGTTCTACCCTCCGTTGTTGGTCGGTCTGCATGCTCCTCACCACCCAGATTACGGTACGCTCTCTCCGGAGATAATACGCTCTCTCCGGACATAAGGCGGGCTCTTCCTTCCCGGTAGCCGGGAATCGAGACGGTGGTGGCGGGGCTGCGGTCGGCTGTGAGGTGACGAGAGGCCGAACCCCGGGCGACCGGGTTCGGTTTTATTCGCTCGGCGCGCGTCTGTGCGGGTATGTTTGACCACATTCTCGTCCCCACCGACGGCAGCGACCACGCGGTCCGCGCCGCCGACTACGCGGTCGACCTCGCGGCGACCTACGGGGCCGCGCTCCACGTCCTCTACGTCGTCGACGTTCGGACCGGCCACGCGGACGCGCCCGTCGACGACGACGATTCGCAGACGCGCGGGGAGACGGCGGTCGGTGTCGTTGCCGACCGCGCGGCCGACCGCGACGTGCCCGTCGAGACGGAGATTCGGGTCGGTCTGCCCCACGAGACCATCATCGACTACGGCGACGAGCGCGACATCGACCTCGTGGTGATGGGCACCCACGGGACGAGCGGGCTGGAGCGATACCTGCTCGGAAGCGTCGCGGAGCGGGTCGTCAGGCTCTCTGACGTTCCGGTGCTGTGCGTGCCGCCGGCTGACGACGACGAGTGACGGACGCGGGGGATGGCCGACTGGTAAGCGAGCCGCCGCGAACTCAGCGGACGACCAGTACGCTCGTCGGCGCGCGCGAGGCGACCAATTCGGCGACGCTCCCGAACAGCAGGTCCGTCTCGCCGGTGCGGCCGTGGCCGCCGAGGTAGACGGCGTCGACGCCCTCCCGGCGCGCGAAGTCGACGATGGTCCGCGCGGGGTTTCCGCGGAGGGTCTCGGTCCGGAGTTCTATCCCGCTTCCGTCCGCCAGCGCCGCGAGTTCGTCGAAGATGTCGTCCGCGAGTTCGTCCGCCCGCTCGTACCACTCCTCCGAGCCGTGGAGTGGTTCCGTGCTGATGTCCGCGTCGAGCGGCGCGCTATAGCCGGGGTCCGACGGGTCGATAACGTGCAGGGCGACGACCGTCGAATCGGCGTGCGCGAGGGCCTGTTCGAACGCGCGCTTCGACAGCGGCGAGCCGTCGACGGCGACGAGAATCGTATTCATCACGATTATTCCTACGCCATCTCGACACAAAAACGCTCCCGCGCCGGGTTTTTCTCCGCGGCGTGCGAGGTGCAACCCGTGCTATCCGTCCCCGAACTGTTCGAGTCGCCGCGCGACCGATGGCGGACGCTCGCGCTCGCCGTCGTCGTCGTCGCCCTCCTCGCCCTCGTCGGCACGACGCTCGTCGACCGCTTTCCGTTTCTCGCCAATCCGACGGCGCTACGGGCGTGGCTCCTCGAATTCGGGACGCTCGCCCCGCTCGCGTTCGTCGGCGTGCAAATCGCGCAGGTGCTCGTCGCGCCCATCCCCGGACAGGCGCTCGGCTTCGCCAGCGGCTACCTGTTCGGCGCGCTCTGGGGGACGGTTTACAGCATGGTCGGCATCGTCCTCGGCACGGCGCTCGCCGTCGGAATCGCGCGGTCTCTCGGTCGCCCGTACGTCGAACGCGTCGTCACCGCCGACGCGCTCTCGGTGTTCGACGACGCGATGGAGACCCACGGGCTGGCCGTCCTCTTTCTCGTCTTCCTCGTTCCCGGCCTCCCCGACGACGCCATCTGCTTCGCCGCCGGCCTCACCGACATCCCGGTCCGCAGGGTCGTCCTCGTCGCGGCGGTGGGCCGGCTCCCCGGCTTCCTGCTCGTGAACCTCGCGGGCGCGGCCGCCGCCGACGGCAACGCCGAACTCACCGCGGTGTTCGTCGGCGCGTTGCTCGCCGCGTCGGTCCTCGGCTATCTCTACCGCGACCGACTCATGGGCGCGCTCGGGTCGCTCACGGAGCGAACAGCCGGTCGTTGAGCCACACCAGACACAGGTTCGCGACGAGGAACGGGACGAACGCGCCCGCGACCCAGCCCCACTCCGTGAGGCCGAGCGGGACGACGCCGAAGAGGTCCGCGACCGGCGTGTAGAGCAACACGAGGTGGAGCGCGAGCGACAGCCCGACCGCGCCGAGGAGCCACGGGTTCGAGAGCGGCGACAGCCGGTAGCGGAGCCGCACCGACTGCGTGCGGACCAACTCGGCGGTGACGAGGAACGTAAACAGCACCGTCTGGGCGACGACGAGGTCGTCGGACCGAGAGAGCGCGTAGAAGAACACGCCCAGTCCGGCCGCGGTGAGCGCGACGCCGATGCCGAGAATCGAAGCGACGGTCCGGCGGTCGAGGACGCCCTCGTCGCGTGGGCGCGGCGGCCTGCGCATCACGTCGTCCGACTTGGGGTCCGCGCCGAGCGCGAGCGCGGGGAAGCCGTCGGTGACGAGGTTGAGCCACAGGAGCGCGACGGGCGTGATGACGAGCGCCGACTCGGACGCGAACACCTCGGGGAACAGCGCCGCGCCGAGGAGCGTCCCGAGGAAGACGACGAACACCTCGCCGGCGTTGGCCGACAGCAGGTAGTTGACGAACTTGCGGATGTTGTCGAAGATGCCGCGGCCCTCCGCGATGGCGTCGCGGATAGTGACGAAGTTGTCGTCGCGGAGCACCACGTCCGACGCGCCCTGTGCGACCTGCGTCCCGCGGTCGCCCATGGCGATGCCCACGTCGGCGTTGCCGAGCGCCGGCGCGTCGTTGACGCCGTCGCCGGTCATCGCCACCGTGTAGCCCGCGTCCTGAAGCGCCCGGAGGATGCGGACCTTGTGCTCGGGCGCGACGCGGGCGAACACGTTCGTCTCCTCGACGACTCGCCCGAGTTCCTCGTCGTCCATGGCGGCCACCTCGGTCCCGGTGACGACCGAGTCGGCGTCGATGCCGACCTCGCGGGCGATGGCGCGAGCGGTCCGCGGTGTGTCGCCGGTCGCCATCGTCACCTGCACGCCGGCGTCGCGGCAGTCGGTGACCGCCTCGGCGACGCCCTCGCGCGCCGGGTCGGTCATGCCCTGGAGTCCGAGGAGGACGAGCCCCGATTCGAGCGTCTCGTCGTCGGCGTCGGAGTCGACCGCGGGCGCGTAGGCGAACCCGAGCACGCGGAGCGCGTCGTCAGCGAAGGCGGCCACGGTCGCCTCGACGCGCTCGCGGCGCTCGTCGGTGAACGCCTCGATTTCCCCGTCGACGAGGACGCGGTCGCACCGCGCGACGATTTCCTCGGGCGCGCCCTTCACGAGCGCGACGGGGCCGTCGCCGGGGGCGTCGAAGTCGTCCACGACGACCGACATGCGCTTTCGCTCGGAGGTGAAGGGGACTTCGCGGAGCCTGTCGTCGGGGTCGCGCGAGCCGTCGAGGCCCGCGTCGGCGGCGGCGGTCACGAGCGCGACTTCGGTGGGGTCCCCGCGGTGGTCGCCGCCGTCGAGTTCCTTGGTGTCGTTGCAGCGGGCACCGCAGGACAGGAGCGCCGCGAGCGCCGGGTCCGGGTCCGGTTCGGAGTTGGGGTCCGAGACCGACGCGTCGCCGTGCTCGGCCGCGGCCGACACGCCGCCGTTTTCGGACACGGGCGGAGAGACAGCCGACGCCGCCCCGCCGTCCAGTTCGACCGTCCGGTCGTCGGGGAGCCACGCGCGAGTGACGGTCATGCGGTTTTCGGTCAGCGTCCCCGTCTTGTCGGTGACGATGTAGTCGACCGCGCCGAGGCTCTCGACGACCGCGAGGTTGCGGACGAGCGCGTTGCGCTCCATGAGCGTCCGCGACCCGAGCGCGAGGGTGAGCGTGACGACCGCCGGGAGGCCCTCGGGGACGGCCGCAACGGCGAGCGTGACGGCGACGAGGAGGACGACCACCGGGTCGGTCGCGGTGAGGAACAGCTGGACCGCCGCGATGAGCAGGATGAGCGCGACGATGCCGACGCCGATGCGGCGGCCGAGGCGGTCGACCTCGATTTCGAACGGCGTCTCGCGCTGGCGGGCCTGCCCGAGTTGGTCTGCGATGCCCCCGAGTTCGGTGTCCATCGCGGTGGCGACGACGACGGCCTCGGCGCGACCCCTGACCACGGTGGTTCCGGCGTGGAGGACGCTTCTCCGGTCGGCCAGCGCCGCGTCGGATTCGACCGGGTCGACCACCTTGTCCACCGGGACGCTCTCGCCGGTCAGCGTCGACTCGTCGGCGCGGCAGTCGGCCGCGGTGAGGATGCGGGCGTCGGCGGGGACGGCGTCGCCCGCTTCGAGGACGACCACGTCGCCCGGCACGACCTCGGTCGCGGGGACCGCCCGAATCGACCCCCCACGACGGACCGTCGCGTCCGGCGTCGCCATCTCCCGGAGCGCCGCGAGCGCCTGTTCGGCGCGGTAGTCCTGCACGAAGCCGAACAGGCCGTTTCCGAAGAGGATGAGCAGGATGAGCGCCGCGTCGGTGTAGCCCGGGTCGCGGCCGGGCAGGAGGCCGACGGCCAGCGAGAGGCCGGCGGCGACGAAAAGCAGGAGGATGAGCGGCCCGGTGAACTGCGAGACGAGGAGCGAAAGCGGCGAGACGCCCTCCTCGTCCGCGAGTTCGTTCGGCCCCTCCTCGTCGAGTCGGCGGGCCGCGTCGTCGTCGTCGAGGCCGTCTCGGCTCGCCCTAAGTCGCTCCAGCGCCGCCTCGCCTTCGAGCGCGTGCCACGGCACGTCCTCGCGTCCGCTCGCTTCCTCGGCCTCCCGATGCGCGGTTGCCTGCTCGTGCACAGTTCGACCGAACGACACGAGCGGACGTATGTCCACCGGCGATTTTTACCCCGTCGCAGTCGGCGGTACGATGAATACCGTTCGGGTCACACGTTCGACTATGTGTGTGGTGTGTCAGCGTGCCTGAGCGGGTGGCGGCATCGAGCGAGAGCGTTTGTCCGTACTGCGGCGTCGGCTGCGGCATCCGTTACGACGCCGACCGCGGGAGCGCCGTCGGGTGGAACGGGCCGGTCAACACGCGGGGCGAACTCTGTCCCAAGGGGGCCGCGGCGTGGGACGTGGTTGACCACGACGAGCGCCTGACCACCCCGCTGGTGCGAGTGAACGGCCGGCTCGTCGAGGCGACGTGGGACGAGGCGTTCGACCGCATCGAACGCGAGTTCTCCCGCGTCGCCGCGGACCACGGCCCCGACTCGACGTTTTTCTTCTCGTCGTCGAACTGCACGAACGAGGAGAACTACCTGCTCCAGAAGACGGCGCGGGCGCTCGGGACGAACAACGTCGACAACTGCGCGCGGCTCTGTCACGCCTCGACGGTGGCGGCGATGGGCGACCGCTTCGGCGCGGGGGCGATAACGAACTCGCTTTCGGACCTCGGCGAGGCCGACGTGTTCCTCGTGACCGGCGCGAACCCCGCCGAACAGCACCCGGTCATCTTCCGTTCGTACCTGCTGCCGGCGCTCAAGTCGGGGACGACGATGATTCACGTCGACCCCCGCGAGAACCAGACGACGAAGGCGGCGGACATCCACCTCCCGGTGAAGCCGGGGTTCGACATCCCGCTTCTCAACGCGATGGCCGCCGTCGTCGTCGAGGAGGGACTGGTCGACGAGGCGTTCGTCGCCGAGCGCACCACGGGGTTCGAGACGCTCCGCGAACACCTCTCGGGCCTCGATATCGACGCTGAGGCCGAGCGCGCCGGCGTCGACCCCGACGACCTCAGAGCCGCCGCGAGCGCCTACGGCGAGGCCGACCGCGCGGCCGTCTTCACCGGGATGGGGATGAGCCAACACCACTGCGGAACCGACAACGTGCAGGCGCTCATCAACCTCCCGCTTTTGACCGGCAACGTCGGGAAGGCGGGCACCGGCGTCAACCCCCTCCGCGGGCAGAACAACGTGCAGGGCGCGGGCGACGTGGGTGCGCTCCCGAACGTCCTGCCGGGGTATCGTCCCGTCACCGACGACGACGCCCGCGCCGCCGTCGCCGACGTGTGGGGGTTCGAACCCCCCAACCACCCGGGGCTCACGGAGGTCGAAGCGACCCACCGCTTCGGCGACGAGGTGCGGGCGGCCTACGTCTTCGGTGAGAACCCCACCGTGACCGAGCCGAACGCGAACCGCGTCCGCGAGGCGTTCGAATCCCTCGACTTCTGCGTCGTCCACGACGTGTTCCCGACCGAGACGGTCGAATTCGCGGACGTGGTGCTTCCGGGGAGCGTCTGGGCCGAGAAGTCGGGGACGGTGACGAACACCGACCGACAGGTCATCCGCATGAACCGGAACGTCGCGCCGCCCGGCGACGCCCGCGCCGACCTCGACATCCTCCGGGAGTTCGCCGCCCGCGTGGCCGGCCTCGACGCGCCGGCGACCCCCGAGGGTGTCTTCGACGAACTCCGGCGGGTGACGCCCATCTACGCCGGGATGTCGTACGACGGCATCGGCACTGGGAGCCAGCGCTGGCCGTTCCCCGAGGGCGCGACCGAGGGGACCGCAATCCTCCACGCCGACGCGTTCGAATCGGGGTTGAAGACCGCCCCGTTCCGGGTGGTCGAACACGTCGACCCGGCGGACCCCGTCGCCGACGACGAACTCGTCCTCGTGACGGGGCGCGTCCTCCAACAGTTCAACAGCGGCGCGCTCACCCGACGCTCGGGCGTGCTGATGCGGATGCGCGGCGAGGACAGCTTGCAGATTCACCCCGACGACGCCGCCGCCCGCGGCATCGACGACGGTGCGACCGTCCGCGTCGAAAACGACCGCGGCGAGGTCGCGGTCGCGGCCGAGGTGACGCCCGCCGTCCGCCGCGGGACCGTCTTCGCCACGTTCCACTACGCCGACCCGCTCGTGAACCGGCTGACCGGCGACGCGCTCGACCCGACCGCGAAGATACCGGAGTACAAACACAGCGCCGTCCGCGTGACGGTCGAACCGGAGGTGGCGGCCGATGACTGACTCGTCGGCGTCGCCCGCGCCGAGTGCCTCGCCTCCGACGCTCGCCGACGCCCTCGGTATCGGCCCGGACGACCTCGTCTGCGCCGTCGGCGCGGGCGGCAAGAAATCGCTTCTCTACCGACTCGCCCGCGACCTCGACGGCGTGGTCACGAGTACCGTCCGCATCCCAACCTTCGACGGCGAGGTGGCCGAGGTGGTCGTCACCGACGACCCGGAGACCGCCGTCGCGGAGACGCAACCCCGCCCGCTCGGCGTCGTGCCGGAGCGCGAGCGCTCCGACCGCTACCGCGGCTACGACCCGGCGACGGTCGACCGAATCGCGCGCGCCACCGACGACGTGGTGCTCGTCAAGGCCGACGGCGCGCGCTCGCGCTGGCTGAAAGCCCCCGGCGAGGACGAACCGCAACTCCCCGACACGGCCGACCTCGTCTGTCCGGTCGCCAGCGTCCGGGTCGTCGGCGAGCCGCTTTCCGACGAGCGCGTTCACCGACCCGAACTCGTCTCCGACGTGTCGGGGACGGCCGTCGGCGACGCGATATCCGAGTGGGACGTGGCCGCCGTGCTGTCGAACGACTGCGGCGGGATGAAAGGCGTGCCCGAGACGGCGCGGGTCGTCCCGGTCCTCAACATGGTCGACGACGAGCGACTGGCCGAGACGGCCGCGGAAATCGCCGGCTGGCTCGGTGAGCACCCCCGCGTCGACCGCGTGGTTGCGACCTCGCTCGCGGCCGATGAGCCGGTCGTCGGGTTCTACTGACCCGCCACGACGCCACGAGACGACACCCGCGAAGCGACTATCTGGCGGTTTCGCGGCCCGTCAGTTCGTCGAGTTCGAGTTCGACGAGGTGGAATTCGAGGTCGTCGACCTCCTCGTCGAACACGCGGACGCCGCCGAACAGGTCGTTAATCGTCGCCGCGTCGGGGCGCTCGTCGTCCGGGAGGACGCGAATCGACCCGCGGGCCATGATGCTCCACGAGTCTTTGCCGGCGTCCTCGTAGCAGACGAACGTCGCCTCCTCCGTCTCCTCGATGAACGCGAACTTCTCGCTTTCGCCGTCGTCGGTCAGTCGGAACAGGAGTCGACCGCCGTCGGCGTCGTAGGAGACGTGCGCGGGAATCGCATACGAGCGGCCGCCGTCGGCCAGCGACAGCACGCCCGACGAGGCGTTCGACAGGCGTTCAGCGACCGTTTCGGGGTCGGTGCCGACGGTGTAGACGAATCTGATATCTCGCATACGTGACGTTCGCGGCCGCGACACATGAAACGGTGGTGCGACGGCGGCGGGGTCCCGGGCGTCGGGGCGACGCTCAGGGAAGGTAGAAGTGCGATTTGGGAAACCGCCGGTGAATCTCCGGGGGCGCGTGGCGGACGATATGCACGTCGTGGTCGTCGTCGCTCGCGACGTTCCCGCCGACGCTGACGAGCGGGACGACGACGCGACCCGCGTTCTCGCTGCCGACGAAGATGACGGTCGCGTCCGTCTCGACGCGACCCGTCCTGAGCTCCGCGACGATGTTCCCGGGCGCGGGGTCCCGACCGACCGTGACCGCCTGAAACGACGCCGACGGCGCGATATCGACCGCGGTCTCGTGGAGCTCTCCGACGACCGTCTGCTGGTCGAACACCTCCCGCGACGGGACCCACCCCGCCTCGACGGCGTACGCCGAATCGTCGGGGATGACGGCGACCGCGAGCACGTCGTGGCCGGTGGCCGACGCGAACTGCGCGGCCCTGTCGAGCGCGGCGTTCGCCAGCCGAGAGCCGTCGTAGGCGACGAGGTACATGTATGCCGGTCGCGTAGCGACCGTGATAAATCAGTCGTCGGCTACCGATTCGATTCGCTCGCCCGACGACGCGAGCCGGTCGAGGGCGTCCTGTGCGGCGTCGCTCACGGCGTCCACGTCGCGGTAGGAGTCACCGAGGCCGACCTCGCGGCGGTGCCACTCCCCGTCAGCGAAGGCGAAGATGTCGACCCACCAGTAGAGCGTCAGCCCGCGCGCGAACTCGGTGATGGTGACGCGCCGGTCCGAGTCGGGCGACTCGTAGACGGTCTTAGCGCTCGCCTCGTCGGTGTCCACGTCGGTCTCGACGGTCCACCCCTCCGGAACGGCGAGCGAGAAGGGGTCGTCTGTCATTATCGTTCCCGACGAGACGGAGCGACTTGACTGGTCCGCTTTCGGCGAGCGTCTCGGGAAGGCGACTCAGTCGAGCGACCGCGCCGAGTTGGCGACGACGAGCAGGCTCGACGTGCCCATGGCGACGGCGGCGAAAAGCGGGTTGAGCACGCCGAAGGCGGCCAACGGGATGGCGACCGCGTTGTAGCCGAACGCCCACGCAAGGTTGCCGCGGATGCGGCGGTTCACCCCGGTCGAAAGCGAGAACACCTCGGGTATCGCGTCGATGTCGCGGCCGACGAGCACCGCGTCGGCGGCGTCGCCCGCGATGTCCGTCCCCGTGCCGAGCGCGATGCCGATGTCGGCGGCGGCGAGCGCGGGCGCGTCGTTGCTCCCGTCACCGACCATCGCCACGGTCCCCCGGGCGCGGAGGCGTTCGACCGTCTCGGCTTTCGCCTCCGGCGGCACGCCCGCGAACACGTCCGTCACGTCCGGGTGGTCGCGGAACCGGCGCGCGGCGCGCTCGGAGTCGCCCGTGAGGACCACGACCTCGCGGCGGCCGTCGTCAGCGACAGCCGCGACCACGTCGTCCCACGCCTCGCGCGGTTCGTCGCCGACGACGAGCACCGCCCGAGAGCGCCCGTCCCACCCGACGACGACGGGAACCGCGCCCTCGTCGCGGGCGGCTTCGACGGCGGCCTCGTGGGCCGGAGCGAGCGTTACGCCCTCGTCGCGGAGGAGCGAGGGATGACCGACGACGACGCGCCCGCGTCCTCTGTCGACCTCTCCGGAGACGCCGCGGTCGTGGACGGTCACGTCGTCGGCCGCAACGTCGGGAATCGACGCATCCGCCCCCGCCGCCTCGATTCGGTCTTCGGCCGCCTCCACGACGGCGGTCGCGAGCGGGTGCGCCGAGAACCGTTCGAGCGCGGCGGCCGCGGCGAGCGCGGCGTTCTCGCCGTCGCCCCCACTGTTCTCGCCGTCACCGACGACCCGGGGGACCGCCATGTCGCCGTCGGTGAGCGTCCCGGTCTTGTCGAAGACGACCACGTCAACGTCGGGGACGGCTTCGAAGACGGCTTCGGAGGCGACGACGATACCCCGGCCCGCGGCCTCCTTGATGCCCGAGGCGACCGCCAACGGCGTGGCGAGGCCGAGGGCGCACGGGCACGAGACGATGAGGACCGTGAGGCCGACGAGGAGCGCGTCGGTCGGCGTGCCGCCGCCGAGGAGGGTCCAGCCGAAGGCGACGGCGGCGAGGACGAGCACCGTCGGGACGAAGATGGTCGCCAGTTTGTCGGCGAGGCGCTGGACGCCCGTGCGGGCGCTCTGGATGTCCCAGAGCAGTTCGACCAGTCGGTCGAGCGTGCTCGTCGCGTCCTCGCCGACCGCGACGACGAGCGGGCGGTCGGTGACGACGGTGCCGCCGAGCACGTCGTCGCCGGGTCGCTTCGTCCGCGGCATCGACTCGCCGGTGACGAGCGCCTCGTCGACTGCTGCGGTCCCCTCGCGGACCGTCCCATCGACCGGGACGCGCTCGCCCGGCCGGACCTCCACGAGGTCGCCCGATTCGAGCGCGTCGAGCGCGACCATCTCGACGGCGGTGTCGCCGGAGCCGTCGGCGTCGCCTTCGACTCGCCGGCGCGCTTCCGAGACGCGCGAGGCCGCGAGGTCCGAGAGCATCCCGGCGGCCTTCCGCTTGATGCGGTCCTCGTAGTAGTTGCCGAGAGTGACGACGAGGATGATGGCGACGGTCACGTCGAAGTAGACGTGCGTCTCGCCGGCGAGGACGGCCGCCGTCGAGTAGACGTAGGCGCTCGTCGCCGCCAGCGAGACGAGCAGGTCCATGTTCGGCTGGCCGGCGCGGAGGCTGACGAGCGCCCCGCGAAGGATGGGAAAGCCGGTGTAGAACAGGACGATGGAGGTCATCACCCAGATGTTGCCGAGGATGTAGACCCCGTCGAACACGCCGAGTTCGACCACCGGCTGGAAGCCGACGTAGGTCGGGTACAGAAACAGGACGTACCACAGCATCACCATCATGCCGAAGACGCCGCCGCCGATGACGAACCGGGCGACCTGATTGTCCGACCGCTCGGCCGCCTCGCGCTCCTCGGGGTCGCGCGTGCCGTAGCCGTAGCGCGCGAGCGTCCCCGACAGCCCGTCCAAGTCGGCGGTTTCGGGGTCGTAGGTGACGCGAACCATGTCGTTGGCGTAGCTGGCTTCCGCGGCGTAGACGCCCTCGCAGGTCCGAGCGGTGCCCGAGACGAACGCCTCGCAGGTGGCGCAGTGCATCCCGTCGACGGCCATGTAGGTCCGCTCGGCGTCGTCGGGCACTTCGTCTGTCTCGCCCGCGAGTTCGCGTTCGACCGTCTCGGGGTTGGCGCTCGCGGCGTCGCCGAGCGCGCGGGTGATTTCGAGACAGCCGCGACAGCAGAACTCGCCGTCCACCTCGTCGCCGGTGACGGGCGGCGTCGGCGTCGGCAGGCCGCAGAGGTCACAGCCCTCGCCGTCGTCGCCGTCGCTCTTGCCGCCGGCCGACCCGCGGGATCGCGTCGAAGTCGACATCGTCACAACGGTTGGTAGAAGGGCACGTGAAGGTGCGGGACCGACACGCCCAGAAGCATCAGCCCGTGGGACAGCGGGATGTAGCCGAGGACGAGGAACGCCGCCCCGAGCGCCCGGTGGAGCGTCGCCCGCCGGCGCGCCGAGACGCGGCCCAGAAGCGTCCCGTAGAGGAACAGCGTCGGTATCGTCCCGAGGCCGAGCAGGCCGAGCAGGGCGGCGGCCCGAAGCGGTTCGCCTGTCGAGAAGGCGTAGAGGTACGCCGGGTAGATGATGGGACACGGGAGCAGGCCGTGAATCGCCCCGAGGCCGAGGATTCGCGGGCCGCCGACGAGCCTATCGACCCGCGCGGTCGCCCACCCGCTGACGCGACCGAACAGGCTCGTCACCGCGGTCGGGGTGAACCGGTCGATGGCGGCCGACTGCCCGACGAGGTAGCCGACGCCGGTGAGGATGATCGCGCCCCCGACGAGCAGGCCGGTCGTCGCGCGGACGCCGCTCCCGATGGCGGTCACCGAGTCGAACGCGTCGAAGAACAGCCCGCCGACGAGGGCGAAGACGGCACCGATGGCCGCGTAACTCAGCGCCCGGCCGACGTTGAACAGGGCGTGTTGGCGGACCTGCCGGAGTGTGAGCGACCGGCTATCGACGCCTTCGCGGTCGGCGAGGCGGTCGGCGTACACGCTGACGAGCGGGCCACACATCCCGAGACAGTGCGCCCCGCCGAAGAGGCCGACGAGGAGGAATGCGACGGCCTCGGGGGTTGCGGCCGGCAGTCCGAGCGAGATGCCGCCGTCCATCTCAGGCGGCGTGTTCGGCGTCGGTCTCGGGGTCGGCGTCGCCGTCGTGTCCGTGTCCGCCCTCGGTCGGACTCATGAGGAGGTAGATGGTTGTCGAGATGAGAAGCACGTTGACGGCCGTGACGACGCCCGCGAGGGGGTTTTTCGTCACGCCGAAGATGACCGCTGGCAGGAGCGCGAGCAGTGCGACGGTTCCGGCGCGTCGTGGCGTGAGTTCCATACCGGTCCATTCGCGACCACGGTGTTTCTGATTTCGCCCATTCCCACCGCGTTGGAATGGGGAGTTGCGTTAAAGTCCCGTTATTCCTCATGACCGAGTATGGCCGTTGATTCGACAGCAGAGGGAGCCGCGTCCTCTGCCGCGCGCACTTCCACCGACGGAGGCGTGCCAGCAAACGCGGATTCCCAAGGTGATTCCGGGCAGGCAGACCCCCCGGTCGACTCCATCGTCGGGACGGCCGACGACGGCATCGTTCGCGAACTCGGACACGACGATTTCGACCCGGTCGGGACGCTCGTGCTCGTCCTCATCTACATGGCGATTCTCATCGGCATGTGGGTGTTCATGTACTTCGTCGAGTTCCTCGGACGGGGCCTCACGGTGGTGGGATAGATGGAGATTCACGCCTACGAGAAGCTCTGGTTGGCGCTGGCGCTCGTCCTCATCGTCGGGTTCATCGGGACGATTACCTACGGGGCCGCCGGCGCGGGTATCGAGATGATAGACGACGAGGGCGGCACGGTCGACCCGGCGACGCTCGACCAGCACCCGAAGTTCGGCGACCCCGGCATCGAGCGGACCGGTGAGAACAGCTACGACGTGTACGTGGTTGCCCGGCAGTTCGTCTTCGAACCCGGGACGACCGAACCGCTTCGCGTTCCCGCCGGCAGCACGGTCACCTTCCACGTGACCGCCGCCGACGTCATCCACGGCTTCGAGGTCGTCGGCACGAACGCGAACACGATGGCGATTCCCGGGCAGGTCTCGGAGTTCACCGTCCAGTTCGAAGAGGCCGGCGAGTACGGGATACTGTGCAACGAGTACTGTGGCTCCGGCCACCACGTGATGGAAGGGAAGATTGTGGTTATGGAACAAGGAGAATTCGACAGTTGGTACGAACAACAGCAGGCGCAAGGGGAGGCTGAGAACTGATGGCGACCGCATCCGGCGGCGACGAGTTCGTCGATAAGTTCCCCGACGAGGCGGCAATCATCAAGGCGAGTTTCCTCATCGCGTTCGTCTCGCTCGGCATCGGGGCCTTCTTCGGTCTCATTCAGGCGCTTCACCGCACGAACGTCTTCCGCGTCATCGACTCGGCGGACTACTACACGGTGTTGACGGGCCACGGCGTGCTGCTCGCCATCGTCTTCACCATCTTCTTCCTCTGCGGGGTGTTCCACTGGGCGGTCGCCAGAAGCCTCGACCGACCCGCCGAGAGCGCGCTGTTCTCGTGGGCGTGGGTCGGCCTGATGACGACGGGCGCGGTTCTGGCCACCGTCGCCATCCTCGGCGGCTTCGTCCCGAACCTCGGCATGAGCGCGGACGTGCTGTTCACGTTCTACGCGCCGCTCCAAGCCCACCCGATATTCTACATCGGCCTCGCGATGTTCATCGTCGGGACGTGGCTCGCCGGCGCGGACTGGTTCCTCTCCTACCGCGCGTGGCGGCAGGAGCACCCCGACGAGCGCATCCCGCTGCAGACGTTCATGGTCCTCACGACGATGATTATGTGGTACATCTCCACCCTCGGCGTCGCCGTCTCGGTGGTGTTCTTCCTCATCCCGTGGTCGCTCGGCCTCATCGAGAGCGTCAACCCGCTTCTGACGCGGACGCTCTTTTGGTACTTCGGCCACCCAATCGTCTACTTCTGGCTGATGCCGGCGTACCTGCTTTGGTACACCGTGCTCCCCAAGCTCGCGGGCGGGCGACTGTTCAGCGACCCGCTCGCGCGCGTGGTGTTCGTGTTGTTCCTCCTGCTTTCGACGCCGGTCGGGATTCACCACCAGTACCTCGACCCCGGCATCGCGGAGGGCTTCAAATTCATCGCCATGACGAACACGATGTTCCTGCTCCTCCCGTCGCTGCTGACTGCGTTCACCGTCGTCGCCAGCGTCGAACACGGCGCGCGCCAACGCGGCGGTGAGGGCTACCTCCGCTGGCTCGGCGCGCTCCCGTGGCGCGACCCCGCCTTCACCGGCATGGCCCTCGCGGGCGCGATGTTCGCCGCCGGCGGCTTCTCCGGCATGATTAACGCCGGGATGAACATCAACTACCTCATCCACAACACGCTGTGGGTGCCGGGGCACTTCCACCTCACCGTCGGCACGGCCGTCGCGCTGACGATGATGGCCGGGTCGTACTGGCTCGTCCCGCAGGTCACGGGCAGGAAGCTTTACAGCCGCCCCATCGGCCTCCTGCAGGTCATCATGTGGTTCGTCGGCATGGTGTTCATGTCGAACGCGATGCACCGCGCCGGCCTCGCCGGCATCCCGCGGCGCACCGCCGAACCGCAGTACCAGAACTTCGAGTTCCTGACGCCCATCGGGAGCATCTTCGAGCTTCGGGTGCAGATTGCCCTCGGCGGGACGCTCCTGTTCCTGTCGGTGGTGCTGTTCCTGTTCAACATCCTCCTGACCTCGCTCGGCGAGGAGTCCGACCGCCCGGTCGACTCCTACCTCCCCGAGCCGCTTTCGGGGCCCGAGGGAAGCCCGCGCATCCTCGACAACCTGACGATGTGGACCGGTATCGCGGCGGTGCTCGTCGTGCTCGCGTACACGCTCCCGCTGGCCGGCATCATCCAGAACGGCGGCGGGCTGTTCGGCGGCGGCCTCCCCGTCCCGGCGACCGTCTCGGCCGGCGTCGACCTCGTGTTGACGACGGTCACGAGCGCCTTTAACACCCTCTGGGGGGTGGTCGCGTGAAGCTCACGAAGGCGCAGGCGCTCGTCCTCATCGCGATTAGCGTCCCCGTCGCTATCGAACTGCGCACGGTCGCAGGGTTCTTCAACGTCGAACTCCCGCTCATCGCCGTGGCGGTCATCGAGTTCCTGTTCCTCGCCCTGCTGTTCGTGCTGTACGGGCTCTACGGCGAGGGGTCTGAGTCGGCGGCGTAGCCGACGACCCGTTGCAGTTTCGACACCTGATTTTCGCGCCGTCGCCGCAGTACCGTCACACGCCGACCCCTAGATCGACATAAAACCCCCGCGATAGCGTGGGAGACGCCCGGTCAGTTTCCCGGACGCTGGGAAGCAGTCTCCGTTTATATTCGGTCGTCTCGCCTACGTCTAAGCGACCATGAGCAACCTCGACTTGATGAAAGCTGGCATCGGCCTCGCGGTCGTCATCGGCATCGCCCTCACGGCGGTCGCCGGCTACGCGCTGTTTACGACGTTCGGCGGCATCGACGGCCTGACCGTCGCTCCGGAGCTCCTCGTGTCCGTCCTCTTCGGCGGCCTGACCGTCGCGGCCGCCGCGAGCGTCCGCCGGGTCGCCCCCAAACCGCGCACTCGCGTCTGAGGGCTCGACGCCGACCGCACCACGGCTCCGCTGACCTCCATGCTCCGTTTTCCGACCCGACGAGCGACGGCGTCGCCCCGAGCGTTCCGACGCCGGCACAAAAGACGATATCGTCGGGACGCCAATGAACTGATATGTACGATACCGTTCTCGTCCCCACCGACGGAAGCGCCCGCTCCCGCGCGGCGGCCCGCCGCGCCATCGACCTCGCGGGTACGTCCGGCGGGTCGATTCGCGCCCTCTCGGTCATCGAGGTCGACGACCTCGGGCTGTGGACCGCCGCCGACGTGCCGGTCGAACGAGTGCGCGCGAGCCTCCGCGACGCCGCCGAGATGGCCGTCGAGGAAATCGCATCGCTCGCCGGAGACGCGGGCGTCGACTGCGCGACCGAAATCCGAATCGGCGTGCCGTACCGGGAGATTCTGGACACGACCGCCGAGGCCGACGCGGACCTCGTGGTGATGGCGACCCACGGGCGAACCGGGCTCGAACACGCGATTCTCGGAAGCACGACGGAACGGGTCGTCAGGCTCTCGGACGTGCCCGTGTTGACCGTCAGGGAGTGAGGCGAGAGCGAAGCGAGGCCGACTCAGACCAGCGCCCTGAGCCCGTCGCGGAGCGCCCGCCGACCGTAGACCGCGAGGCCGACGGCCCCGGCCGCGCCCAACAGGAGCGGAATCACGTCGAAGCCGTCGACCGCCAACCGGAGCGCGCCCCAGACGAGGAACGCCGCGGCCTGCGCGACGTAGAACGCGAGGGTCCCGTTGAACGGGACGAACCCGCCGGCGAGGAAGACCACACAGAGGAGCGCGATGCCGACCACGTCGGCGCTCATCTGGGGGAGCCAGCCGAACGCGACCGCGGCGACGGCGAACGCACAGAAGACGACGCCGACGGCCAGCCGGAACGGTGCGATTTCGGCGAACAGCGATTTATCCGGCGGAACGACGTTCGAACCGCCGTCCGTGGGCGTCGTCGATGTCGGTGACACGGTCGTAGTTCGCACAGAACTGTCAAAAAATTAGTCTCTCTCGGGCTCACTCACGAGGATGCGACTGCCGCCGCAGCCCCCGTCGTGCGACCGAAGCGATGCCGGGAGGCCCCCAATTTAATACTATATGTAGTAAACGTCGAGACAACGATGGTCGCACTCGACGTACACGAGGACATGCAACGACTCGCCGACAGCGGCGTCGTCGCGGTGATGCGCGGCGCGGACGCGGACACCATCATCGACGTGGCCGACGCGCTCCACGAGGGCGGCGTCACCGCCTACGAAATCACGGCCGACAACCCCGACGCGATGGACCTCATCCGCGAGGTGTCGGCGTCCTTCTCGGACAACGAGGCAATCGTCGGCGCCGGGACCGCTCTCGACGCCCCGACCGCCAACGCGGCCATTCAGGCCGGCGCGGAGTTCGTCGTCGGACCGAACTTCGACGAGGGCGTCGTCGAGACCTGCAACCGCTACGGGACGCTCGTCGCGCCGGGCATCATGACGCCGACCGAGGCGACCGACGCGTACTCCGCGGGCGCGGACCTCGTGAAGGTGTTCCCCGCCTCCTCGCTCGGCCCCGGTCACCTCAAGAGCATGAAGGGGCCGCTCCCGCAGATTCCGATGATGCCGACCGGCGGCGTCGGCCTCGACAACGCCGCGGACTACATCGAGGCCGGCGCGGTCGTCGTCGGCGCGGGCGGCGCGCTCATGGACGACGAGGCAATCGAAAACGGCGACTTCGAGGCCATCACCGAGACGGCCCGCGAGTTCTCGAATATCATCGACGACGCTCGGGACGACTGAGATAGGCGGGGCTGGGTCGCCCGGAATCGAGACGAGTCGAATCGCTAGTTCTTTTCGGCGTTCGTAGTGACGCTATGTTGTCGGAGTCGTGTTGAATAGTGTGGCGAGTCAGTTACAGGCTGTCTTTTCTGCCCTCTACTTGTGGGGTATCGGTGTTTTGACGCTGTTCAACTCGATTCGTATGTTCCAGGCCTTCGCGCTCGACAAAAATATCGAGATCTTCTGCGAGTTCTTCGAGCTCGACCATCAGTTCCTCCTCATGACCTGCCAGTTGCTGTTGCATCTCGTCAGAAAGCTGTTTTTCGAGACGGTCTGTGTAGTTGAGCCGATACTCAAACGGGCCGGTGAGCAATTTACTCTGGACCGAGTCGATTTCGTGACGATCTGACTCAAGATCTCGATTGGCCCACGCTTTCAGATGCCAGGTAAAGCCGCCTTCGACTGTCAACTGCTCCTGTTCAGAGTCGACGATTTGGTTGTGCCAGCGTTTGACTTGGCTCACCAGTTCTCGACGGAGCGTCCACTTTAATTCATCAATCTCCGTCGTCTCGACAGCGACGAAGGCGTCTCCTGCGTAGACCACACTCATATTTGCGAAGATATCCGTTCTGGACTCTTGTTCGGTATCGACAGTCCGTTCGCTAACCTCGCCGGTCATCAATACACGAATGACGTCCTGCCGCGAAATCGCAAATTCACCACTCTCAGTTTGCCAGTATCCGTAGCCACCCGCAACGATGAGTAGAATTCCGACGATACCCCATACCGCATCGCCGATACCCAACAAAAGGAAGAACAGTCCTATGACGATCGCAAGTGCACCGTGGGGCCCGTACGGACGATATTCGAGATTACCATCTCCCACGATATACCAGTCTGACTCTGCGAGCAACCGACCTTTTACTACCCCGGTATTCTGGCCTACGTCTTCGCTTTTAATCTCTAAGTCAGACTCTTGGGATCCCGTTGTTTGGTATTTGAAATCGTTCCCTTCCTGAATCTCTTCGAGGCTACGCTTTAGCGTTCGATAGAATCGACGTGGATTGATTCCACTATAATCCCCCTCTACGAACTTTGTTGCCTTCCGTAGGCCTTGTCTGTTAAAGTCTATCATGCTCCCTGCCATGTCAATTAGAAATTCATTGCTTGTGATAAGAGTTTGGAAAAATGACAATTATTCAACCACATTGGAATTCCGCGCTAACCTCGGCTCAACGAATACCAATACGATTGGCGAGCGAGAATTTACTGATATTCTCGAACGGGACCAACCGTCTCATTCCGTACTCCATCAACTACGCCTCACCGAATCGACTGCACGCGCCCCTCAAACCCCTCGGGAACCACGTCCGCGAGCGCGTCGGGGTCCGACTCGCCGTTGGCCGCGACGAGATAGGCCGCGCCGTCGTCGTCGCCGTAGACGCGCTGGAAGTCGTAGACGAAGCCCCAGCAGTCGGTCGCTTCTGGCACCTCGTCGCTCTCGGTGAGGTACTCGACCTGCCGGACGACCGCGTACTCGACGAGTCGGTTGACCGCCTCGCCGCCCGGCGTGTCCGCGTCGAACACGCCGAGTTCGCGGGCCTCCTCGACGAGCGGGACGAGCCGCGAGACGGCGGCTTCGACCGACGCGGGCAGGTCCCCGACACTCTCGCCGGTGGCCGTCGCGTAGGCGGCCGTCACCGCGCCACAGCCCGTGTGGCCGAGGACGACCACGTCGGTCGACTTGAGCGCCGAGACGGCGTAGCCGACGGCGTCGTTGACGACGAGTCGCCCGTCGACATCGGTCCACACTTGGTTGCCGACGTTGACCGACGTGAACAGCTCGCCGGCCTCGTCGGCGCTCCAGACCGCGTCGGCGGGGACGCGGGAGTCCGAACAGCTCACCGAGACGACCGCCGGCGACTGCGCCTCGCGGACGCCCTCGAAGTGGTCGACGCCGAGGCTCTCGACGTGTCGCGCGTTTCCGGTCAAGAGCGACTCCAGCACTGTTCGCGTCATTGGATTACGTTTCGTCCCGACTCTATATAGCATCCCGCTCGTCGCTCGATTCTTCGGGGTCGTCCGCGTCTTCGTCGTCCTCGCCCTCTGACTCGACCGACTCGCCCCAGATGAAGGGGTCGTCCGTCTCCGCCGGCTCGTCGGCGTCGTCGGCGGCGGCGTCGTCGGTGTCTGCGTTGTCGTCGGTGTCTCCAGTGTCCGCAGCATCTTCAGCGTCGGCGTCGCCCCCGGCGGCCGCGGGTTCGGCTTCCTCGACGAACTCGGGGGTCTGGCTCACGTCGGCCTCGGCGTCGGTGACTGCCACCGAATCCGATGCGTCGGCGTCGCGGTCCGGCTCCGCGGCGCGGATGCCGAGTGCGGCTTGTCGGGACTGCTGTCGGGCCTCGCGGCGCGCCGAAAGCGCCTCGCGGAGGCGGTCGTTCAGCGTCTCTCGAAGCTCCGCCGCGTCGGTGACTTCGATGTCGACGGCGGTCGCGTCGCCACCGACGAGAGAGATGCTCCCCGCGGTGTCGGCCGTGACCGTCGAGACGCGCCAGCGACGCTGGAAAATCGTCCGGCGCTCGATGACCGTCTGCACCCGGTAGTAGGGGACGAAGCGCGTCTCGCGCTTCCAGAATCCGTTTCGGGTGACGATGTGGTCCTCGGTGAGCGCGTAGCCGCGGTGCCGCCACTGGAGCGCGCCGGCGACGACGGCCACCGGGACGAGCGCCAGCGGGACGAACCACGGAATCTCCTGCGGGAGGAGCCGGTCCGCGCCGTAGAGCGCGAGCGTCGCAACCCCGAGGACGAGCGAGTAGCGGACGGCGTAGCGCCGGCGGATGCGCGTCGGCGGCCCCTCGAACGTCGGCAGCTCGACGCCTTCGAGGTCGGCAACGAGGCCGAGCACGCGGTCGCGGGTCGCGAGCGGGATGGCCGCCTCGGAGCCGCGACCGCCGCCGCCGGACCCGTTTGTCCCGTCGGAGCTGGGGGCGTAGCCCGCGGTCTCGACGAGGAGCGTCGCGTAGCCGAACCGGCGCTTCAGGGGGTTGTCCTCGACGGTGAGCGTCTGGAGTTTGTCGAGCGGAATCGACCCGTTGTAGCGCTGGAGGAGGCCGCGTTCGTACTGGAGTTCGTCACCGACGCGGCTCAGCCGGAAGCCGTAGTAGTTCACCACCGCGGAGGCGAAGCCGGCGGCCCACGAGACGAGCGCGACGAGGAGGACGAGCGCGACGATGCCGACCCCCGCGGCCGCGGCGCTCCCGGCGGGGACCGGCACGTCCACGTACGACGCGACGATGGGGAAGACGGTCGACCCGAACACGAAGACGAGTCCGGGCAGTCGGAGGTCGAACGACAGCGCGCCGACGATGGCCAACTCGCGGGGCGTCAGTTCGAACAGCAGTTCCTGTTCGGGTTCGGACGCGTCGCCGTCTGTACCGCCGCGTTTCAGGCGGGCGACCTCCGACTGGACGCGGCGGGCCTCCTCGTAGCTGACGAAGCGGAGACTGCCTTCGGTCTCGCCGCCGCCCGCGGTCTCGAGGTCCACGGCGGCGATACCGACCAGCCGCTGGGCGACGTTGCGGGAGATGTCGACGTTCTGGATGCGCCGGTAGGGGATTTCGCGGTTGCGCCGGGAGAACACGCCCGACCGGATGTCCAGCGTGTCCGGCGTGAGTTCGTACTCGAACCGGCGGAAGTAGGCGAGTTCGTAGCCGGCGATGGCGACCACGACGACGCCGACGAGCGCGACCGCGCCGAGACCGCCGAGGAACCCGCCGAACGTGGTCCCGCCGGTGAACGCGAGGAACGCGAGCGCGAAGGCGATGCTGGCGCTGCGCTGGACCGCCCGATAGGGCACCGAGAGCGGCGACAGCCGGGTCATACCGCGTCGTCGCCCTCGGACGCGATTGCGAGGCGCTTCAGTCGGTCCTGAAGGTCCTCTGCGCCCTTCGGAGTGAGCCCCGGAATCGCCACGTCGGCCCCGCGGGAGCCGGCGGTGTAGACGACGGTCGATGCGAGGCCGACGAGCCGTTCGAGCGGGCCGCGGGCCGAGTCGACGTGCTGGACCCGGACGAACGGGACCACGGTGTTGACCTTGGTGAGGACGCCGCGTTGGAGGTACAGCGAGTCGTCGCGGACCTCGTAGCCCCACGCCCGATACCGGAGGAGCGCGACGGCGACGCCGACGACGAGGAAGACGACGCCGACCGCGACGGGGACGAACGTCGGTATCGAGACGGGCGCGAACAGCGTCGCTGCGGTCGCTACGCCGCCGGCGACGAGCGCGAACACGACCGCTCGGGCGACCCAGAGAAGACGGATACGGGGGTGGAGGCGATTCACGGGAATCCCTCCGAGCGCGTGAACATCGTACACTCCGGCGTCTCCTCGAACGGATAAATAACTGTGGCCGCGCCCGAATCGGCTTACGGGGTGGCGGCGAGGTGGCGCTCGACCCGGCGGGTCGCGGTGGCGAGCGTCGCGCCGACCGCCGCGAGCGTCGCGAGCACCGGGTACCGGACCGACAGGTCGGCGTAGAAGAACTCCGTCACATCCGGAACCAGCCCGGAGAGCGTCCGCCGATGGTGGGAAATCGTCTCCTGTCGCGCCGCGACGAGTGCTTCGAGTCGCTCGCGAAGCGCCGAAAGCTCCTCGTAAAGCGCCAACAGCGCGTCGAAGCCGCGGTCGGACAGCGGCGTTCGGTCGAGGTCATCGAGTCGCCCGAGGAGGGATGCGATATCGTCGCGCATCGACGCCACGGATTCGGCCTCCTCGTCGACGACGTCGATGAACTGCCCGCGTTCGTCCAGCGACGAGGCGGCGGCCGCTGCAATCGTGCGCCGGAGCGGGGCCGAGAGAACGCTCGCGGACCGGAACGCGGTCGCAACGTCCGGGCCGAACTCGGCGGCGAAGCTCTCCTCGAAGTCGTCGCCGTACTCCTCGTCGTAGTGCGGGACGGACATCACGGTCCGCTCGTAGCTCCGGCGCAGGCCGGAGAGCGCGGCGTCGGTTCGCCCCCGCCCGCCCCGCTGGCCCACGAGCGTCCCGGCCGCTGGGGCCTGATTCGGAGCCGACGCCGTCGCCTGCGACGCGGCGACCTCGCGGCGGAACGCCCGGAACGCCTCGCGTTCGTCCACGCAGCGGCGGCGCTCGGCGCGAAGTGCCTCGCGGGCGTCGTCGAGGCGGTCGAGACTCACCGCCATCGAACCGCCCCCGGAACGTCCGAGCCGACGACCCGTCGCGGCGGCGTCCGCTCGTCGACGAGCGGGAGCGCCGACAGCTGTCCGCGGTCGGCGTGCGCGGCGATGCCCTGTCCGTGAGCGGCCCCGCTGGCGGCGAGGGTGTAGGCCTCGGCCATGCCCTTCGGCCCCGCGAGCGGGACGAGTCGGACCGTCGTCCCGCGGCGGTCGACATCGACCACGACGAACGACTGCGGGAACGAGCAGGTCGCCGGGGCGATGAGTTCGCGGACGCCGGCTCGCACGGCCGTCGCGGGCCAGTGGATGTGTCCGGAGAGCACGAGCGGCACGTCGTGGCGCGCGAGCACCGCGGCGAGTTCGTCGGCGTTGCGGAGTTGGTAGAAGTCGGCGTCGGGGAACTGGTCGGTGTGGCGGCGAGGGTGGAAGACGTTGTGGTGGAAGACGACGATTGGGGTCGTCGCGTCAGCGAGGACGGTTTCGAGCCAGCGGAGTTGGGCGTCGGGAACGGCCCCCTCGTGGGTGTCGGTGAGAGCGAGGTCCGGGCCGCCGCTGGCGGAGTCGAGGCCGACGACGTCGACGCCGCCGACCCGGCGGACGAACGGGAGGGAGCCGTCGGCGTAGCGCGCCGCGAACTCGGTCGGCGTCGGGGCGTCGTAGTCGTCCCAGCGCTTCGGCACGTCGTGGTTGCCGGGCACCGCGACCCGCGGCCCCGGCAGGTCGCGGAGGAGTTCGTCGACCACGTCGTACTCCTCGGGGCGACCGTCGCGGGTCAGGTCGCCGAGGAGGACCGTCGCGTCGACGTCGAGGTCGGAGATGGTCGAGACGGCGGTTCGAAGCCGCGTCTCGCTCCGGTGGTAGGCCTTCCACGTACCGGAGCCCGTCGGCGTGACGTGCGGGTCGGAAACGACCGCGAGCCGGGTCGGCGTCTCCGAAACCGGCCGGCCGAGGCGTGCGAGCACGGGACCGGGACCGCGCTCGTCGGGGCCCCCAACCGGCGTCTCCCCGATTGTCGGCGGGGTGTCCGGACTCATCGGTCGATAGTCCGCGTGAACGTCCCCAGCGCGGTCTCCCGGTGGACACGTATCCGCCCGGTGTCGGGACACAACTCGATTCGAAGCGGCGACTCGGTGGCGCGCGTCTCGTCCCCGTGCATACACGTGGATGCATCCGGAGCGAGATGATAAACATGTCGCACAGAATATATATTTTCGAACGTAGATATAGATACTCTACGGAGTCCTCGGGAGTCGGGGCCGGCGTCAGTTGAGGAGCAGGCCGGCGTCGACGAGGAGCAGGACGGCGACGAGCGCGGCACCGAGGTAGAACGGTGCGGCCTTCTCGGCGGGCGTGCGGACCTTCTTCTCCGCGAGGCCGTCCTTCGCGCGGACGCGGCCGACTTCGACGAGGCCGGTCAGGACGAACCAGAGCGCGAGCATCCCGAGGACGAGGTGGCCGCGGCCGGAGCCGAACAGGCTGTCGACGGTGTAGCGCGTGCCGGCGAGGTGGCCGCCGGTCGCGAACATCACGAGCGAGGCCCCGCGGGACCACATCGTCAGCCGCGAGACGACCGATTCGAACGCGGCGGCGCGGATGTTCCCGGCGCGGGCGGTCGGCAGCACGGCGAGCGCGAAAAAGAGGACGCTCCCCGTCCAGAGACCGCCGACGACGAGGTGGAGCGTTGCCATCACGGTGTCGATGAGTGCCATGTCCGTCGGGTTAGTTCAGCGATGCTTGAAGGTTTCACCTTCGGGCGGGCGAGGCGGGTGGCGCAGCCTCATGCGCACGCAGCGAGTGAGCGACAGCGGCGAGGCGACCAACCTCACCGAAGCACCGCGGGCGGCTTCGCCGTCACGTCGAGGTCGGCCGCGTAGTGGAGTATCGGGTCGCCGCCGGGGTGGTCGAAGCCGCAGGCCTCGAACATCGTGTTCGCGCGAATCTCGGCCTCCACGTCCCGTATCGGCCACGGATCGTGGTCGATGTCGCCGATGACGACGGGCCAGTCGTCCGTGTAGAAGCGGTAGTTCTCGACGAGGAACGCGTCGAGCGACCCGGGGTCGAGGGTCCGTACCTCGCCGGTCGGCCGGTAGGTCGCCTCGAACCGCGCGTCCGGCGTCTCGGCCGTCGCGGGCCGGTAGCTCTCGTAGTCGACCGCGCCGTCTCGCTCCTCGACCGAGATGTTCGCGTAGTGGTACGGGAGCCGGTAGCCCAGTCGGGCCATCGTCACGCCGAGGCGGTCCGCGGCGTCGAGGGTGAAGAAGTAGACGCCGCGAGGGCCGCCGTCGGCGGGTTCGACGTAGGTCCGGAGGTTCACCTCGGGGAACCCCAGTCCGATGGGCGACCCGCGCGGGCGGATGTCAGTCATGTCGAACGAGACGACGCCGAGCCACGCCCGCCCGTCGTAGGTGGCCACCGAGAGCCGGTCGGGGAGTCGGGGCTCCACGAGTTCGGGGTCGACCGGCCAGTGGGCGAACAGCGTGTGCCGCCAGCGCATCGACAGGAGGTCCATGGCGGCCGTTCGGCCCGCCGACGGGTGTGGGTTTCGGCGGTCGCGGGCATCGCTCCGTTACCTGCGGCCGATTTCTCCCAACGAAACGCACAGGTGTCTGGCGACGAACTGTCACCCATGGGACTCGAAAACGCCAGCGGCACGTTCGACATCGGCGGCGACCTCACGGTTCACCGACTCGGCTTCGGCGCGATGCGCATCACCGGCGACGACATCATCGGCGAGCCGGACGACGTGGAGAACGCGAAGAAGGTCCTCCACGAGTCGCTCACTCACGGCGTCGACCTCATCGACACGGCGGACTCCTACGGTCCCGCCGTCTCCGAGCGCCTCATCGGCGAGGCGCTCGCGCCCTACCCGGACGACCTCGTAGTCGCCACGAAGGGCGGCCTGCTCCGCAACACCGACGGCGACTGGAAACCCAACGGCGACCCCGACTACCTCCGGAACGCCGTCCTCGGGAGCCTCGACCGCCTCCGCGTGGACACCATCGACCTCTATCAGCTCCACCGCCCGGACCCGCACGTCCCCTTCGAGGACTCGGTCCACGCGCTCGCGGAGATGAAAGACGAGGGGCTGATTCGACACGTCGGCCTCTCGAACGTCTCGGTCGAGCAGTTCGACGAGGCGCGCGACATCGTCGACATCGCCACGGTCCAGAACCGCTTCAACATCGGCGACCGCGAGTTCGAGGCGAGCCTCGACGCCTGCGAGGAGTACGGCATCGGCTTCATCCCGTGGTACCCGCTGGGTGCGGGCGACCTCGGCGACCGGGCCGACGCCGTCGCCGCGGTCGCGGAAAAACACGACGCGACGCCCCAGCAGATCGCCCTCGCGTGGCTCCTGCACCGCTCCGATGTGATGCTCCCCATCCCCGGCACGTCCAGCGTCTCGCACCTCCGCGACAACGTGGTGGCCTCGCACATCGACCTCGACGACGAGGACATGGACCGACTGGCCTGACGTGAACTTCACCGTCGTACAGGGCGATATCGCCGCCCAGTCGGCCGACGCGCTGGTGAACGCCGCGGGGACGAGCCTCCGGATGGGGTCGGGTGTCGCGGGCGCGCTCCGTCGCGGCGGCGGCCCCGAACTGAACGAGGCCGCGATGGCGAAGGGACCGATAGACCTCGGCGCGGTCGCCGTCACCGACGCCTTCGACCTCGACGCCGAGGTCGTGATTCACGCCGCGGCGATGCCCCACGACGGGGACGGGCAGGCGACCGCCGCGAGCATCCGCGACGCCGTCTCGGTGCCCGTGCTCTGCGAGGGCGGCATCCGTGAGCGCGGCGAAATCGATCGACTGCTCGGAGACGCCTGCGACGCCGTCGGGATGGCCCGGCCGTTCTACGCCGAACCGGAACCCCCGGCGCGACTGCTCGGCCGCGACGTGTCGGCCGACACGCGGGTCGTCTGCGAGAACTGCAACAACTGCGCGGTGCCGCAGGCGACGGGCGCGCCGGGCGTCTGTCGAACCCCCGCGGTGTTGGCTCGCGCGGGGACCCTCAGAATGGAGGGCGCGTACGATACAGACGCCGAGACCGCGGACGCCGACGAGGCCGACCCGGAGGGTTAATAAGGCTCTCGCCGGAGTTCTGGATAATGGCGCGCGACCGGTCCGCGATGGAGTCGGCCGAACTGACGGCGGTGCTCGACGCGCTCGACGACGCGGACGCCCGAGCCATCATCAGAGGACTCGAAGAACCCATGACGGCAAGCGAAATCTCAGATACGTGTGACATCCCGCTTTCGACGACGTACAGGAAGCTGGACCTGCTCACGGACGCGGCGCTCCTCTCCGAGGGGACCCAGATTCGCGCGGACGGTCACCACGCGACGACCTACGAGGTCGCCTTCGACGAGGTGCGAATCGCCCTCAACGACGAGCGCGACTTCGACGTCGCGGTCGGCCGCCCCGAGCAGACGCCCGACGAACGCCTCGCCGATATCTGGTCGCGGGTGCGGAGGGAGACCTGATGGGGCATCTCACCACATCGCCGACGATCGCGACGATGATTATCGTCGTCAAGACCGGCATCCTCGTCCTCGGCGGGCTCATCACCTACTTCAGCTACAAGGCGTACCGGAACACGGGAGCGGCGTCGCTCCGCGCGCTCGCACTCGGCTTCGGCGTCGTCACCCTCGGCGCGATGCTCGGCGGCGCGCTCGACGTGATTCTCAACGTCAACCTCGCCACCGGACTGCTCATCGACTCGGTGCTGACGCTCATCGGCTTCGCGGTCATCACCTACTCGCTGTACGTCGACTGAGCCGGACCGAAAGGCGGCTTTCGAACTTCCCGAGCCGCCTCCGAACCAACCCGTAACTCGCGGTCGCGTCGCCGCCGTCTCTGTCTCGTCTCTCGGTCGCAACCCACAGCGGCGTCTCCGGAGCGTGCCGCCTGTCACCACGAACCACTCTTTGGAGATATTATTGCTCGAATTGTGCAAAACCGTTATTACGTCGCGGCCGATATCGGTAGGTATGTCCGACGACGAACTGACCGACATCCGGAAGCAGAAACGCGAACAACTCGAATCCAAGCTCCGCGGTGACGGCGGGAGTGCGGCGAAAGAAGCCTCGGCTGGCCCGGCAGAGCCCATCCACGTCGACGGCGCGGACGAGCTGGACGACGCCGTCGCCTCGTACGACGTGGTGCTCGTGGACTTCTACGCGGACTGGTGTGGTCCGTGCAAGATGCTCGAACCCACCGTGAAGAAGCTCGCGGAGAACACCGACGCCGCGGTCGCCAAGGTCGACGTGGACGCGAATCAGGAGCTCGCCGCCCAGTACCAGGTTCGGGGCGTCCCGACGATGGTGTTGTTTGCCGACGGCGAGGCGGTCGAACAGCTCGTCGGCGTCCGCGGCTACGACGACCTGAAGAACCTCGTCGAAGCCCACCTCGCGTAAGCGTTCTCGGTCCCCGAGACTCGGGGTCGATTTATTGACTCTCTCGCCCGACCGTCGGGTATGCAACTCGTCGCCGAGCACATCGACATCGGCACCCGGTCGCCGACGGTCCTCCTGAACGAGAGCGACGCGGCCGAACTCGGGGTCCACGCGCTCGAACGCGTCCAACTCCGGTGGGGCGAGCGGACGGCCATCGGCATCGTTGAGCTGACGGACGAGCTCGTCTCCGAAGGGACCCTCGGCGTGACGCGCCGCCTCGGCCACATCGAGGGCGACGTGGAGGTGTCGGTCGCGCCGCAGCCCGACTCGGTGTACTACATCCGCAAGAAGCTCGACGACATCGAGCTCGAAGCCGACGAACTGTCCCAAATCGTCCGCGACGTCTACGATGAGCGCCTCGCCGACGTGGAACTCGGAGCGTACGTCTCCGCGACCTACACCAACGGGCTGTCCATGGAGGAGACGATGCACCTCACGGAGTCGATGGCGGACGTGGGCGAGACCGTCGCGTGGGAGGAGCCGGTCATCGCCGACAAGCACTCCATCGGGGGCGTCGCGGGCAACCGCGTCACGCCGATTCTCGTCCCCATCGTCGCCGCGGCGGGGCTGAAGATTCCGAAGACTTCCTCGCGAGCCGTCACCTCGGCCGCGGGCACCGCCGACGCGATGGAAGTCCTCTGCGACGTGGCATTCTCCGTCGCGGAGATACGCGATATCGTCGGGAAGACCGGCGGCTGTCTCGTCTGGGGCGGCGCGGTGAACCTCTCGCCGGTCGACGACCGCATCATCCGCGCCGAGACGCCGCTTTCTATCGACCCCAAGGGACAGCTCATCGCCTCCGTCCTCTCGAAAAAGAAGAGCGCCGGGTCGACAAACGTCGTCGTCGACATCCCTTACGGCGAGGGCGCGAACGTCGAGAGCCTCGCGAAGGCGCGCGAACTCGCGAAGGACTTCAACCGCGTCGGCGACCACCTCGGGATGGCGGTCGAGTGCGCCATCACGAACGGGGGCGCACCGGTCGGCCGCGGCGTCGGCCCCGTGCTCGAAGCCCGCGAGGTCCTCGCCACGCTCGCCGGCGGCGGCCCGAACGACCTGCGGGTGAAGGCGATTCGCCTCGCCGACCTGCTGTTCGAGTCCGTCGGCGTCGACGCCGACGCCGCCGAGATTCTGGACTCGGGGCAGGCCGAAGAGACCTTCCGCGAGATACTCGCCGCGCAGAACGGCGACCCCGACGTTGAGGCGGCGGACCTCTCGCCCGGCCGGCACACCGTCGCGGTCCGCGCCGACCGCGACGGCGTGGTCACGCACGTCAACAACCGCCTCGTCAACGAGGTCGCCCGCCGGGCCGGCGCGCCGCGAGACCCCGGCGCGGGCCTCGAACTCCACCGCCGCGTCGGCGAGATGGCCGCCAGCGGCGAGACGCTGTTCACCGTCCACGCCGAGTCCGAGGACAAACTCGCCGACGCGAAGGCGCTCACCGAGCGCGTCGAGACCGTCCGGGTGCGACACCCCGACGAGGCGCTGGTCGAGCGGGTGTGAAATCCCTCGCCGCGGCGACCTTTTTCCATTCGACGCCCGTAGTTCTCGCATGGACGACCGCGTACACCCCGAGGTCCGGCGCACCGCGACGGAAATCGACACGATGGAGATTCGCGGCGCGGCGACCATCGCCGACGCGGCCGCGCGAGCGCTCCGGACGCAGGCCACGGAGAGCGACGCCGCCGACGCCGAGGCGTTCCGGGCCGAGCTCCGCGCGACCGCCCGGACGCTCCACGAGACGCGGCCGACGGCCGTGAGCCTCCCCAACGCCCTCCGGTACGTCCTCCGCGACATGTCGAGTACGACCGTCGAGGGGCTCCGACAGAGCGTCGTCGACTCGGCCGACGAGTTCTGCGCCCGGCTCGAACGGGCGCAGGCCGACCTCGGACAGGTCGGCGCGAACCGCCTCCGCGACGGCGACACCATCATGACCCACTGCCACTCCACGGACGCGCTGGCGTGCGTCGAGGCGGCCGTCGAGCAGGGAAAGCACATCGAGGCGGTCGTCAAGGAGACGCGGCCTCGAAATCAGGGACACATCACCGCGAAGCGACTCCACGAACTGGGCGTGCCCGTCACGCTCATCGTCGACTCGGCGGCCCGCCGCTACCTCAACGACGTGGACCACGTGCTCGTCGGCGCGGACGCCGTCGCGGCCGACGGGAGCGTCATCAACAAAATCGGGACGAGCGGCCTCGCGGTCAACGCACGCGAGCGGGGGACGCCCATCATGGTCGCCGCGCAGACGCTCAAGCTCCACCCGGGGACGATGACCGGTCACACCGTCGATATCGAGATGCGCGACACCGCCGAGGTCGTCGACGACGACACGCTCGCGGACCTCGGGAACCCCACCGTGAAGAACCCCGCGTTCGACGTGACGCCGCCGCGATACGTGGACGCCATCGTCACCGAGCGCGGGCAGTTCCCGCCGGAGAGCATCGTCATCCTGATGCGAGAACTGTTCGGCGAGGGCACTTCTGAGCCGTGGGCGGAGCCGTCGCCGCGGGCCGAACCGTAGGCGGAGACGTCGTCGCGAACCGACCCGCAGTCACGACCGGCCGACGAGGTCGGCCATGACTTTCATCTCCGCCTTTCGCAGGTGTTCCGCCGCGGTGCTCGTCGAGCAGTCGAGCCGCGCGGCCACGTCGGCGACCGCCCCGGTCCGCGGCTCGCGGTAGTAGCCGCAGTCGACGGCGGCCTCGACGGCCTCGCGCTGGCGGGGCGACAGCGACCCGGCGGAGACGCTCCCCGGTCCCGTGCACTCCCGCACCCGCACGACTTCGAGGCCGCGGCCCTCGGGGAGCTGTTCGACCGCCGACTGGAGCGCCTCGTCGGTCCCGACGAGCGTCATCGAGACCGTTCCGTCGCCGTCGAAGACGACCGGCGGGACGACGATGAGACCGCCCCGCGTGACGGCGGCCGTCTGCCTCGTTCCCGCCGCGTCGAGCCGCTCGTCGACCACGATGAAAAAGGAGTCGCCGGGGAGCTGGGAGAGTTCGTACGACAGGATGCGCTCCGTCTCCGCGAGCGCCGCCTCGTAGGCCTCGACGTCGGTCCCGAAGACCTCGAAGACGATGGTGTTCCTGTCGGTCACCGTCGGGTTCCAGTGGTGGAGTTCGGTCCGCTCGAACGCCTCGTGGTCGACGACGAACTCGTGCATCGGATGCAACTGTTCGTCGTCGGGCGTGAAGCGAAGCCTGACCGATTTCATGCCGGCGAATTGATTCGACTGCGACATAAAAACCGGCCGCACTCGTGAGGCAGAACGAGGAACCGACGACCGGACGAACGGGCGGATGTCAACCGTCATGTCACTCGAACGCCCGCAGCAGCCCCCCGAGTCCGACGCCGACCCCGCCGCGCTCGCCGACGACGCCTCCGGTCCCCTCGACGCCGACGCGCTCCGGCGGGCGTTGGGCGACGCCGTCCTCGCCACCGAGGAGCACGTTCACGCACCCGCGGTGCAGATTCGCCCCGACGCGGTGCAGTCGTCGCTTTCGGCCCTCCGCGACGACCTCGGTCTCGACCACCTCTCGTGTGTGACCGCACAGGAGTACGAGGACCGCTACGAGTCCGTCTATCACCTGAAATCGTACGACGACCCGACCCGAGAGGCGAGCGTCGTCGTCCCGACGCCGCGCTCGGACCCGGTGAGCGAGTCCGCCGCGCCGGTGTTTCGGACGGCCGAGTGGCACGAGCGGGAGGCGTACGACCTCGTCGGTATCCAGTACGAAAACCACCCGGACCTGCGCCGCATCCTCCTGCCGGAGACGTGGCAAGGTCATCCCCTCGGGCTGGACTACGACCGGACGCGCCCGCAGGTCGTCCGGTACGACGAGAACGCGAACCCGCTTGCCGAAGACGGCCGCGCCGACACGAACACGATGCTCCTCAACATCGGGCCGCACCACCCGGCGACTCACGGCGTGATGCATCTGCAAGTCACGCTGGACGGCGAGCAGGTCGCGGACGTGGAGCCCGACATCGGCTACATCCACCGCTGCGAGGAGCAGATGTGTCAGCAGGGAACCTATCGACATCAGATTATGCCGTACCCCGACCGCTGGGACTGGGGCGGCGGCGGCCTCCTGAACGAGTGGGCGTACGCCCGCACCGCGGAGGCGCTGGCGGATATCGACGTGCCCGAGTACGCACAGGTGCTTCGGACGCTGGCGGCCGAACTGAGCCGCATCCTCTCGCACATGCTCGCGGTCGGCGCGTACGCCCTCGACGTCGTCGGCGATTTCACCGCGACGTTCATGTACGCCATGCGGGACCGCGAACTCGTCCAGAACATCCTCGAAGACCTCACGGGCCAGCGGCTGATGTTCAACTACTTCCGGCTCGGCGGGGTCGTCTGGGACCTCCCCGAACCCCGCGAGGAGTTCTTCGAGAAGATTCGGACGTTCGTCGACGGCCTCCCCGAGAAACTGCGGGAGTACCACGACCTCCTGACGGCGAACGAGATTTTGCAGGCCCGCACGGTCGAGACCGGAATCCTCCCGCCGGAGGTGGCCAAGGACTACGGCGTGACGGGGCCGGTCGCCCGCGGCTCCGGCATCGACTACGACCTCCGCCGCGACGACCCCTACGGCTACTACGACGAACTCGACTGGTCGGTCGCCGTCGAGGACGGCTGCGACAACTTCGCGCGCCTGCTCGTCCGCCTCCGCGAGGTCGAGGAGTCGGCCACCATCGTCGCCCAATGTGTCGACCTGCTCGAAGACTGGCCCGACGACGACCGGACCATCCAGGCGAACGTCCCGCGCACCCTCAAACCGGACGACGACACCGAGGTCTACCGCGCGGTCGAGGCCGCGAAAGGTGAGTTGGGTATCTACATCCGCGCCGACGGCACCGACACCCCGGCGCGGTTCAAGATTCGCGGCCCCTCGTTTTCGAATCTCCAGTCGCTCCCCGAGATGGCCGAAGGCGAGTACATCCCGGACCTCATCGCGGCGCTCGGAAGTCTCGACACGATAATGGGAGAAGTAGACCGGTAGTCGGCGGCGGGACGGCCGGCGTCGCGCGTCGCCACCGGCTCAGTCGTCCGAGGGCGAGTCGGGGCCGGTCCCCGACCCGTCGGTGACCGCCCGACTCATCGACTGCGACGGCGCGGCGGGACTCGTCTCGCCCGGTGCGGCGTCGCCACCGCGGTCGCTTCCGCCGGCGTCGCCGGCGTCGCCGACGTCGAACCGGCCGACGAGGTCCTTGAGCGACTGGGCGGACTCCGACACCTGTTGGATGTTCCGCGTGACCTCGTTTATCGCGGCCGTCTGTTCTTCGGTCGCCGCCGAGACCGTCGCCGTCTCCGAGGTGGTCTCCTCGCTCACGCTCGACACGTCGTCGACCATCGAGACGACCTCCTCGGTCGAGACGGCTTGGTTCTCGGTCGCCTGCGAAATCTCTTCGACGCCGTGTTCGGCCTCTCGAATCGCCCCCGAGATGTGGTCGAACATCTCGATGGCCTCGCCGATGGTCTCGGACCCGCTCTCGACGCTGTCCTGCATGGACTGCATGTCGTCGACCGTGTCGTCGGCGCTCTCGCGCACCTCGCCGATTCGGGACTCCACCTCGTCCGTGGCCTCGCTCGCCTCCTTGGCGAGCGCCTTGATTTCGTTGGCGACGACGGCGAAGCCCTCGCCGGCCTCGCCCGCACGGGCCGCCTCGATAGAGGCGTTGAGCGCGAGCAGGTCGGTCTGCTCCGCGATGTCGTTGATGAGCTGGACGATTTCGTTGATTTCGCCCACCTGCTCGCCGAGGGCTTCGACCCGCTCGACCGCCTCGTCGGCCTCGGTCTCGATGGTCGATATCTCGGCTGTCGCCTCCGCGGCGTGGTCGCGCCCCTCGTCGGCGAGCGACACGGCCTCGTTGGCGGACTGGACGACGCCGTCGGCGGAGGCGGCGACCTCCTCGATGGTCGCCGAGAGGTCGTTCATCTCGTCGGCGACCGTCTGGAGCCGCTCGGTCTGCTGTTCCGCGCCGTGGGCGATTTCCTCGACCGACCGCGCGGTCTCCTGGCTCGCGGACTCTATCTCCTTCGCGCTCGACACCGTCTCGTTGCTCACCGCAGCGAACTCGTCGGCGACCGACTGCACCTCGACGAAGCCGTTTTGGAGCTTCTGAATCCCGGTGTCGAGGTCGGACATGATGGCTCCGAACTCGCCGGGGAGGTCGGTCCGGAGGTCCTGGTCGAGATTGCCGTCTCCGAGTTCCGTCCCGGCGGTCCGAAGCTCTGAGACCTGCCGTTGGAGGTTCTCCTGCATGTCGTCGAACGCCTCGACGAGTTCGCCGAGTTCGTCGTCGTTGGCGTCGATGTCCTCGCCGTCGTCGAACCGCCCGCGGGCGAGCGACTTGGCGCGGTCCCGGAGCGCCTCTATCGGCTCTGAGAAGTGCCGCGCGGCGACGTAGCCGACACCGACGACGACCGCGATGATGCCGACGATTAACAGGAGCATGATGTTTCGAGCGGTGTCCGCCCGGTCGTTCATCGCCTGCCCGAGCTGTTCGACCGGGCCCGTCACGTCGGACTCGGGGACGGTGGCGACGAGTTCGTACTGCCCGTTACCGAAGTTGAGCGGCGCGTAACCGACGAAGTAGCGCGCCGCCTCGCCGTCGTCGCCGGTCGTCTCGTGGGTGGTCAGGCCGGTCTGGCCGACAAGCGCCGTCGCGTTCTCCGCGATTTCGGACTCGACGGAGCCGAGCGATTCCCGGGAGTCGGTCAACAGCGTCCCGCGCTCGCTCACGATAGTCAGGTGGCCGGTCTCACCGACCTGGATGTCGTCGATGAGCGTGTTGAGGAGTTCGAAGTTGAACTGGAGCGTGATGGTTCCGGCGAGTTCTCCCCCGCGGTACACCGGCGCGGTGACGTACACGGCGGCGTCGCCGTCGACGGTCGTCACCTCGCTCACCTGGATCTCGCCCTTCTGAAGCTCTGTCGCGGTCTCGAACCACGCCTCGTCCGCGAACGAGGTGTCGGACACCGACTCGGTGGCGATGCCGTCGCCCGTGCGCGTCGCTTGGACGATGCCCTGCCCGTTCTCGTCGGCGAACAGAATCTCGTCGTAGGTGGGGTGTTCCTCGCCGTCGATGGTCACGGCGCGGGTTTCGAGGTAGCTCCGGAACGAGTCGTTAATCTGGTCGCGCGCGTCGGTGACGGCGGCCGTCTGGAGTTCGTAGTAGTAGACGCTCGGCGCGAGCACCCATTCGAAGTCCTCGTGGTAGGTGTACGCGACGAACTTCTCTTCGACGGGGTTGCCCTCTTGGGTGGTGTCTTCCCACTCGTACTCGACGATGCCCCAGTCCTCGCCGTTGCGGACGGCGGCGTTCGACTCGATTTCGGCGGGCACCTGATTGAACGCCGCTATCCCGGCGTCGTCGACCGTGTTAACCCCGTCTTCGAGGCCGTGGTGGACGACGAAATCGAGGTTCCCGTCGAGGATGAACGCGTAGCCGGTCGACCCGACGTAGCCCGGTCGGAACGCGTCGGAGAGCGTCCCGCTCTGTTGGACGCCGTCTCCGGCGGTTCCGGCGATTCGAGCCTCGACACGGTCTTTCACCTGCTGTTGTTGCGCCGGCGAGAGGTCCGCCCAGTCCTGCCCGCCGTACTGGTTCGCAAGGACGCTCTGTTTCGTGGTCTCGACGGTGGCGCGCATCTGGAGCGCCATGTAGCCCAACTGCGCTTGACTCTGTTCTTGGACGAGCTCCATCTCCCCGTCGCGGGCGGCCTCGTAGTTCTGCACCGGTGCCGAGTCAGCCAGCGCGAGCGCGTCGATTCGGCGGGCGTCGAGGAGGTTTTGTATCTCCTCTTGCCGGGCGGCGACGGTCTGATTCAGGTCGCCGGTAATCTGTGATTCGAGCGTCGCCTCGCTTTGGTCTTGGGCGTAGTTTCCAATGCTACTCATCCCTTGGACGCCTGCGACGCCGACGACTGACACGGGTATCAGCGAGATGGCGAGACAGAGCGCGATGAGTTTCGTTCGTATCTTCATGGTTTGATTGATATCGTCGGCCCCCGGAATTCCTCAGTATGCGCTGTTTGACCGAGAAATCGCCCGGTTCACTCTGAATATAGCTCTACAAAAACAACCGTATAAATCTCACCCGCCGGTTATTATCACCGATACTCGGACCCCGGATTCCCTCGTGATTCCCGCCAAATAGCGGGCCGAGCCTCGCACTCAGTATTGCAGTAATCACTCAACACGTTTCGAACCATTGTCACAAAACAGCAACAATTGCGAACGCGAGGAGACCGCGCCGTTCCTCTCCGCCTACCGCGGCGTCTCCGTCCCCCACTTATCGAGGGCGACGGCGAGCTCGGGCGTCTCTTCGGCGGCCTCGGTGATAGCGCGCCCCTCGACGTAGGCGTCGATGGCCGACCGGAGCGCGACCGCGCCCGCGCGGGTTCCGTCGGGATGACCGTGGATGCCGCCGCCGAGCTGGACACAGACGTTCGTCCCCGTGGCGTCGAGCAGGTCGGGGAGCAGACCGGGGTGGAGGCCGCCCGAGGCGACCGGGAGCACGTCGGTCGCGCCGTGGAGGTCGCCCGCGAGCCACTCGTTGATGCCGACGGTGTCCTCGTTGGCGAGTTTGCCGAGGCCGGCGGTGCCGGTGTGGAGCTGGTCGACGCCGCAGAGACGACTCACCTGCGCGAGCACCCGCATCGAGACGCCGTGGGCCGGAAGCCGGTCGAAGGCGGCGTGCATGGCGCGGTGGGCGTGGATGGCGAGGCCGTGTTTCTCGGTGCGCTCGCGGACGGTCTGGAGGCCCGCCCAGCCCGCGGTGATGATGTCCACCATGACGTACTCGCCGCCCTGCGCGGCCACCTCGTCGACCCGGTCGAGCATCGTCTGGGTGTCGGCGGTGACGTTGATGAGGTAGGACTTCTTCTCGCCCGTCTCGTCCTCGGCGTCGTCGCGGAGCGACAGCGACTCCGTGAGGCGGTCGGAGAAGGGGTTGAACGCCTGGTCGGTCAGGTTCTCGTCGTCCTTCAGGAGGTCGACGCCGCCGACCCACGCGTCGTAGCCGACCTGTGCGTGTGCGGCCGTCGAGAGGCCGACTTTCGGCTTGGGCACCGTCGCCGTGATGGGGCGGTCGGTGACGCCGAATATCTCCTCGCGGACCGACGACCCGTACAGCGGGCCGGGGTACGCCGAGACGACCGACTCGGGCCACTCGCAGTCGAGGAGGCGAATCGTGTCGACCGCCTTCATCCCCATGATGTTGCCGGCGATGCACGACAGCACCTGCGGCATGTTACCGGGTTCGAACAGCCCGGCGGGGTAGGCGACCCGAATCAGGTCGCCGTCGATGTCGAACGTCGTCGCGCCCATGTCGGTGAAGTCCGCGCCGGTCTGGAGGGCCGCCCACGTCCCGTTGGAGGACTCCGAGGCCACGCGACTCGCCGCCGCCTCCGTCGACATCCCCGTCGCGGGGTCGATACGGAAGGTGCAGACGAGGTCCTCGTCGGTCGGTTCGTAGTCGAGGTCGAGGAAGTCTTCGTACGTGATACCCATAGCCTCGCCTACGCCCCCGCGAAGCTTAAAACGGCATCCCGAAGCGCCTTTAGCCCCGCGACGCGAAAGGGAACGGCTCGGCGCGAAGCGATGTCATCACGGGAGCGTCACGCGTCCGGGCCTCCGATTCAGGGCGACAGCAGCGCCCGGACCTCGCGGAACTCGGGTACGTTCGCGTCGAGGGCGGTACAGAGAGCGTCGGCCGCGCCCGACAACCACTCGGCGCGCTCGACGCGGGACTCCACGTCGCCCGGCCCGATTCGGTAGCGCTCGACGAGTTCCTCGATGTCCGAGCCCTCGGTCCACTCGTGGAGGATGCGGGCGGTCTTCACCGCCGTCAGCCACTCCTCGAAGGGGTCGGCGTCGTGCATCGCGGTGGTGAACTCCGCGGCGTGGCTCCGGGCGTACTGGTACATCAGCGCCCGCTCGCGGTCGCCGAGGTAGGTGTCGTGCATATCCGGCGTGTCGCAGACGACTTCGAGGGCGGTCCGGGCGGTGACGTGCTCGTCGGCCATCTCCTCGATGGTGCGGATGCCCGAGACGATGCGCGCCCCGGTCGTCGGCGAGACGTACTGTCTGGAGGTCTGTGCGCCCAGCGCCGTCGCCGACAGCGTCTCACCCGTCGCGTCGAGGAGTTCCATCGCTTCGAGGTCGGACACCACGTCGGCGACGAGGTCCGCGAGGTCCACGCTCGGGTGCTGGTGGGCGTAGTAGGTCGCCGAAAACACGTCGGCGACGCCGTCGAGACTGTCGGCGAAGCCGGAGGCGACGACCGACAGCACGTGCGTCCGGAGCGCCTCGGGGTCGGCGAACTGCGAGTCCACGGCCTCGGCGTCGGCGGTGACGTAGCGGTCGACCAGTTCGGCTTTCGTGTCCGCGTCGCCGACGAGCACCGCCTCGCCGAACGGGTCGAGGTGCGGGCGACCGGCGCGGCCGCACATCTGGTGCACGTCGAGGACGGGAATCCATTCCATCGCGTCGCCGGTGTAGCGCTTCTGGTCGCGGATGACGACCCGGCGAGCGGGGACGTTCACCCCGGCGGCGAGCGTCGGCGTCGCGCAGATGACTGCGAGCCGGCGGTCCCGAAACGCGTTCTCGACGGCGACCCGGTGGGCGCTCCGCAGGCCGGCGTGGTGGAAGCCGACGCCGGTCCGGGCGCACTCCGAGAGCTGGCGGCCGGTCGCGGTGCCGCCGAGTTCGTCCAGTTCGTCACCGAGGGTGGGCGCGGGCGACAGCTCCTCGTCGGCGAGGCGGTCGGCCAGCGCCTCGGCCTCCCGACGCGACCGGACGAACGCGAGACACTGCCCGCCCGTCTCGACCGCGTCTTCGACGAGCGCGACGGTCGCCTCGGTCGCCTCGTCGTCGTTCGGGCCGGTCGGGGGAACGACCACGTCGAGGTCGGTTCCGTCGTCGAATTCGACGGCCTCGTCGGCGTAGACGCCGGTGCGGAGCGAGACGGGCCGCCACGCGCTCTCGACGAGTTCCGCGTCGAGCCAGTCGGCGATGGCTTCGGGATTGTCCACGGTCGCTGAGAGGGCGACGAGTTGGAGGTCCGGGACGCGACGCTGGAGGGTCGAAAGCGTCACTTCGAGCGTCGGCCCGCGCCCCGGCGCGCCGAGCAGGTGGACCTCGTCGACGACGACGCAGGCGAGGCGGTCGACCCACGGCGCGCCGTTTCGAATCGCGGAGTCGACTTTCTCGCTCGTGGCGACGACGATGTCGTGGTCGCCGAGTTCCTCTTCGGCGGCGTCGAAGTCGCCGGTGGAGATGCCGACGCTCACGCCGGGGAGTCGGTCGAACGTCTCGTACTTCTCGCGGGCGAGTGCGCGAAGCGGGACGATGTACAGCGCCGGCCCGTCGGCGGTGAGCATGGCGAGTTCCGCGATGAACGTCTTGCCGCTGGCGGTCGGAATGGCGGCGACGACGCGGCCGCCCGCCGCGACGCCGGCCTCGACGGCGGCGGCCTGCGGCGGGTACAGCTCCTCGATACCGTTCGACTCGTAGTGGGAGACGAGGGCCGCCGACAGCGGGAGGTCACGCACGCGCATCTGTCACAGAGGTGGCGGCGGACTCACATAAGTATCTTCGCCGGCGGGGAGGTCGTCGGCTGTCGTTCGGACTGGTGTTCGGGCGGAGCGACCCCGGTTAGAAGGCAGACTAACGGCGGTCGGTGGATGTGGTACGAGAGTTAGGACTCTCGATGGTTCGCGTCGGTGAAAAATCGGGATCTCGTCGGCCGCGAGGTGGCCGATTATCGCGGAATCAGTCGCGGGGAGTTACGCGTTGGGACCGGACCACCGCTGGAGGGTCGCGGAACTCGAACCCGCTTCGTCGGTCCAGACGAGGCGGACGGTCGCGCCCGCGAGGTTAACGTCTTGAGCGGGGGTATCAGTACCTATGTCCAGACCAAATGAGGTGTCGTTGAGTTCGATTGTCTTACCCGCATTCATGGGGTCTGGGATATCTGGTTCGTCGTCCGCAAGAGACGCACTATCACCTGAACCGTTTTCTGCACCGGTAACCGATACTGAGAGTCGGTCGGCGGCGATCTGCGAACCGCTCTCGTGAGTTATCTTGAGTACGTCTCCCTGCACACCATCACCGCTGCTCGCACCCGCTGAGTTGTTCTCGTAGTCGAAACTGAAGCTCGCCTGCGGGGCGGTCGCTGTCTGTTCACCCAGTCCCAGCACGAACGTCCCGATGACGGCCGCGAGGATGACGGTAATCGCGACCATCAGAATCACACCGATGACCGGCGACACCGCGTCGTCGTCTTCGAATAGTTGTTTGAGTTTCATGTGTTGGTTCTCGTATACATACGCGGTTTATCCGCGGAAATCCCACCCGGAGTTCGGTATGTATGGATGCTACATGGGCACTCTCGAACATAAATCTAATCTAGTATTAGACAACAAAAATGACGTTCATTGCTAGCACACAGTTCAGATGGAAGTCACGAATCGGCTGGGAGATCGGTCCGCCACCCCGAAAAGAGACGGTCGTCGCGGGCGGCTCAGATGTAGTCGTGCTCGGCGAGACGCTCGACGGCCTCGCGGAGGCGCTCTTCGCTCGCGGCGTAGGAGATACGGGCGTAGCCCGGTGCGTTGAAGGCGCTTCCGGGGACGGTCGCGACCTTCGCGTCCTGAATCGCGCCCTCGCACCACGCCTGGTCGTCGTCGTCGACGGGGAGCATCATGTAGAACGCGCCCTTCGGGACGGCCACGTCGACGTCGTGTTCGGCGAGGAGGTCCACGAGCATGTCGCGGCGGTCCTCGAACGCCTGACGCATCTCCTCGACGTCGTCGTCGGTGCGCTCCGAGAGCGCCTCGACGCCGGCGTGCTGGACGAAGTTCACGGCGCAGGAGACCGAATGCGAGTGGAGCTTGCCGGCCTGCGCGATGAGGTCGGACGGGGCGTGGAGGTAGCCGAGCCGCCAGCCGGTCATCGAGAACGCCTTCGAGAAGCCGTTGATGGTGATGGTGCGGTCTTCCATCCCGTCGAGGGAGCCGAGCGAGGTGTGCTCGAAGCCGTCGTAGACGATGCGCTCGTAAATCTCGTCGGAGATGACGGCGATGTCGTGTTCGACCGCGAGGTCGCGGACACCTTCGAGCGCAGCGTCGGAGAAGACACCGCCGGTCGGGTTCGACGGGCTGTTGACGACGAGCAGTTTCGTCTCGTCGGAGACGGTGTCTGCGAGTTCGTCGAGCGCGGGTTCGAGGCGGAAGTCGTGCTGCGCGAGGTCGACGCGGCTGAGCGTGCCGCCGGCGAGCTTGACCATCGCCTCGTAGGAGACCCACGCGGGGTCGAGGAGAACGACCTCGTCGCCGTCGTCGACGAGCGTCTGGAACGTCTCGAACAGCGCCTGCTTGCCGCCGGGCGTGACGATGACCTCGTCGGCCTCGGCGTCGACGCCGTTCCCGCGGAGCTTCGCCGCGATAGCTTCCTTGAGTTCCGGAATCCCGTTCGACGAGGTGTAGCTCGTGTGTCCCGCGTCGAGGGCGTCCTTCGCCGCCTGCGTGATGTTGTCCGGGGTCGGGAAGTCCGGCGCGCCGACCGAGAGGTCGACGACGTCTTCGCCCTGCGCTTCCAGTTCGCTCGCGAGGTTCGAGATGGCGAGCGTCGCGCTCGGTTCGACGCGGCCGACTCGGTCGCTGAAATCGAAGTTCATGCCAACGCCTCCACCATATCGGTCGCGGCGTAAACCGCTTCCGCACCTTTGCTGACGCGCTCGCGCGCTTCAGCGCCGCTCATGCCGGGACCGGAGACGCCGAACGAGACGGGTTTGTCGCGGTCCAGCGAGACCTCCGTCAGCGACTTCGCGGTCGCGTCGGCGATGACGCGGTCGTGGTCGGTGTCGCCGGTGACGATTGCGCCGATGACGACGACGGCGTCGATGTCGTCGCGGCGGGCGAGTCGGTCGGCCGCGAGCGGCGAGTCGTACGCGCCGGGGACCTGAATCGTTTCGACGACCGCCGCGTCGCGCTCGGCGGCCGCGTCGCGGGCCGCGTCCTCCATCTGCTCCGTGACCGACGAGTTGAATCGGGCCACGACGAGTCCGAGAGAGACCATGACCGACCCTTCCCGTCTCGGATAAAAGAACTACCGACACCGACCGAATTTGGCCCCGGCGACGGGCAAGCACAAAAGTTGTATTGGCGGCGTCGCGATGGGTGGGCATGAGTACTGACAGTGGGACCGAGGCGGTCGCTCGGTCCCGTGCCCTCCTGGCGATTCTCGGCGTGACGGCCCTCGCCCTCCTCGCCCGCCTCGCCGACCTCGGCGGCCGCATCTTCCACTGGGACGAAGGCCGTGTCGGCTACTGGATTCTGCGGTATCACGAGACCGGCGAGTTCTCCTACCGGCCCATCATCCACGGTCCGTTCCTCCCCGTGGTCAACGACTACCTCTTTGCGGTCCTCCCGGCGACCGACTTCACGGCGCGGCTCCCCGTGGCGCTCGTCGGCGGCCTGCTCCCGCTTTCGGTCTGGCTGTTCCGCGAGCACCTCGGCCGCGACGTGCTGGTCGCGCTCGCGTTCTTCCTCGCGGCGAACCCGCTTTTGGTCTACTACTCGCGGTTCATGCGCAACGACGTGCTCGTGGCCGCCTTCTCGTTCGCCGCGCTCGGCTTCGTCGTCCGCGCGTACGACACCGGCCGCCTCGCCTACCTCATCCCCGCCGGGGCCTCTTTCGCAACGGGGGCGGCGACGAAAGAGAACTACGTCGTCTACCTCGCTTGTTTCCTCGGGGCGGCGTTCCTGGTCTTCGACCACCGGCTGCTCGCCCGCACGTCGGCCGGCGAGTCCGCCCGCGACATCCTCTTTTCCGAACTGCCCGCGAGTATCCGCGAGCGACTTCGCGCACGCGGGGCGGGAAGTCTCGGTTACGGCGCGGTTCGCTACGCCGCGGGCGTCCTCGGCGGCCTGCTCGCGTTCCTCGCCGTCTTCGTCTTCTTCTACGCGCCGCGGCCCGACCTCTGGAACGCGCTCGGCGGCTCCGCCTCGATGCTCCCGGTTCTCGAAGCCGGAAGCGTCGGCGCGGTCTCCGAGATGGTCGGCAGTTGGCTCGGCGGCGGCCACCAGTCCCACGAGTACCTCCCGTATCTGAAGGACTTCCTCGAAACGTTCGTCTACGGCGCGCCGGTCCTCATCGTCTTCGCGCTCGTCGGCATCGTCGTCGACCGCTACGGCGTCGTCGCGGGCCGAATCCGGTGGCTCGTCGCCTTCGCCACCTACTGGGGCGTCGTGTGTATCTTCGGCTACCCGCTGGCGACCGACATCCAAGCGCCGTGGGTCGTCGTCCACGCGGTCGTCCCGCTGGCGATTCCCGCCGCGGTCGGCGCGGCGTTCGTCTTCCGCTCCGGCGTGCAGGCGCTCGACGCCAAAGACACGGTCGGCGTCGGCCTCGCGGCGCTCGTGCTGGTCGCCTCCGTCGGCGGCGTCGCGGCCGCGAACGTCGACTACTGGAACGCCTCGACCGGCGAGGACAGCGAGGTGCTCCAGTGGGCGCAACCCGCGAACGACTTACAGGCCACCCTCGACGACGTGGAGCGCGTGTCGGCCGCCAACTCCGGGACGGACGTGCTCCTGTACGGCACGCATCCGCCGGACAGCGACGAGACGCACTTCTACGTCGAAAACGAGTCTGCCCCCCTCGACGGGCCGTCGTGGCACAGTCGCCTCCCGCTCCCGTGGTACTTCGAGAGCGCGGGCGTCGAGCGCACCAGTAGCGCGCCCGACGCGAACGTCTCCGAGGTGACCGCCGACGCGCCGCCGGTCGTCATCGCCTACGAGTGGGACCGCGCCGAACTCGAATCCGAACTCGACGGCTACGTCGCGCGCCAACACGCCTTCAAGCTCTGGAGCGAGGACGTGGTCGTGTTCATCGACGAGGACGCCCTCGACGCCGCGAACGAGACGCGGGGCTGACGCTCGGTCGGGGCGTTCGACCACCTCGATTTTTCCTCGCGTTCGACAGGGTGAGCGCCGCGAGCGCCCGGCGCGTTCGGCGTCGGCTGTTGTCCAATTCTATCCACGTATGTGACTATCTCGGCACCGAATGTGGCAACGTTTATGCACCGACGTACTGAATCCGCGACTGTGACCGTCACCGTACCCGGACCCACGCTCGGCGTCGTCGGTGGGGGCCAGCTCGGGCGTATGCTCGGGGAGGCCGCCGCACCGCTCGGCGTCGACATCGTCGTGCTCGACCCGACACCCGACTGCCCGGCGTCGGCCGTCGCCGACCAAATCGTCGGCGGCTTCGACGACCCCGAGGCGATGGCGGAACTCGCCGCCCGGGCCGACGCGCTGACGTTCGAAATCGAACTCGCCGACCCCGACCTGCTCGACGAACTGGCCGCCGAGGAGGGCATCGCGGTCCACCCGTCGCCCGACGCGCTCCGGACCATCGAGGACAAACTGGTCCAGAAGGACACCTTCGGCGAGGCGGGCATCCCGATTCCGCCGTTCCACCGCGTCGACGACGCGGCCGACCTCCGCGACGCGCTCGACGAGTTCGGCTCGGTCATGCTGAAAGCCCGAACCGGCGGCTACGACGGCCGCGGGAACGTCCCCGTGTCCGGCCCCGACGAGGCCGAGGCCGCCATCGAGGAGGTCGGCGGCCCGGCGATGGCCGAGGCGTTCGTCGACTTCGAGCGCGAACTCTCGGTCATCGGCGTCCGCGGCGATGACGAGATTCGGACGTTCCCCGCGGGCGAGAACGTCCACGAGGAGGAGATTCTCCGCGAGACGGTCGTCCCGGCGCGGACGACGGACGAGGTGCGCGAGGAGGCCGACCGCGTCGCCCGAGAGGTGCTGTCGCACCTGCCCGGCCGCGGCGTCTTCGGCATCGAACTGTTCGAGACCGCCGCGGGCGACGTGCTCGTCAACGAGGTCGCCCCGCGCCCGCACAACTCCGGCCACTGGACCATCGAGGGCGCGCTCACCTCGCAGTTCGAACAGCACGTCCGCGCGGTCCTCGGGTGGCCCCTCGGCGCGACGACCCGCCGGTCGCCCACCGTGATGGCGAACGTCCTCGGCACGGTCGACGAGAGCCAGCCGGCGCGACTCGGCGGCCTCGACGACGCGCTCGCGGAATCGGGCGTCTCGCTGCACTGGTACGGCAAAGACGAGGTTCGCCCCCTGCGAAAGATGGGCCACCTCACCGCCGTCGGCGGCGACGACGCCGACCTCGAGCTTCTCGCACGCGCACGCGAGCTTCGCGACGGACTGCGCTTCGACTGATTCACCATGACGACAGAACGGGACCTCATCGACGAACTGCACGCACAGGCCGACGCCGACCGCGACCCCGAGACGACGCCCGACGTGGGCATCATCATGGGGTCCGACTCCGACCTCGACGTGATGTCCGGCGCGCACGAGGCGCTGGACACGCTCGGATTCGGCGAGCAAACCGACTTCGACGCGCCGCCCGAAGAGCGCTTTTCCTACGAGACGTACGTCGTCTCCGCACACCGGACGCCGGACCTGATGTACGCCTACGGCGACACCGCGCGCGACCGAGGCGTCGAGGTCATCATCGCCGGCGCGGGCGGCAAGTCCGCGGACCTCCCGAACATGACTGCCTCCATCGCGTACCCGATTCCGGTCGTCGGCGTCCCCGTTCAGGAGAAGTCGGTCGACTCGGTCATCGGGATGCCGACCGGCGCACCCATCGTCGCGGTCGACGCCGGCAAGTCGTTCAACGCGGCGCTGTCGGCCGTACAGGCGCTCTCCCGCGGCACCCCCGAACTCGAAGACAGACTCGTCGACTACCACGAGGACCTCGTGTCCGACGTGGCCGAGACCTCGGCCGCGCTCCACGACCTCGGCGTCGCCGGCTTCCGCGAGTCGCGGTAGCGGGGCGCGTTTCGCGGTCGGTCACCGCCCGGTCGTTTCCGCGTCTGTGGGGGTCGATTCCGGCGGCGAAACCCCGCCCGTGCGGGGTTCCGGGCGTCTCTCGCGTATTTTCCAAATAGAAGCCCTCTCGCGCCCGAAACACACAAATCAATGTTTATAGGGGAGCGCTTCTAACCGCCGCACGTCAGGGAGACACGGCATGAGTGATTGGATTGCAATCGGTGCGATGGGGCTGGTCGGTGTCGGCATACCGCTCGCGATGATGGCGGTGTCGGCGCTGCTTCGCCCAAGCGTACCGGAACAAGGAAAGAGTGCCACGTACGAGAGTGGTGAGGTGCCGACAGGTACGGCGCGCGTCCAGTTTAACATTCAGTACTACATGGTCGCGCTGCTGTTCCTCGTATTCGACATCGAGACCGTCCTAATTTTCCCCTGGACGGTCATCTACCGCTCGGCCCTCGAACAGGGCGCGTCGCTAGCGACGATTCTGACGCCGATGCTCGTTTTCATCGGTGTCCTCGTCGTCGGCCTCGTCTGGGCGTGGCGCAACGGCGCAGTCAAGTGGGTCAAAAGCCCGCAGGCAAACCGTCGTAAGACAGAGAGGCAAGATGCATGAGTAGCGAACAGAAGCCATTCGTCACGGACGACACACAGGTACAGACCGAGACTCGCGACGCCCGCATGGCGGGGGCGGACGACCGGTTCAACTCGAAGCTTCGGGAGGCGTTCGGCTCGTCACCGTTCATCCTCACGAAGTTCGACAAGTTCATGAACTGGGTCCGCGGGTCCTCGATGTTCATGCTGCAGTTCGGTATCGCGTGCTGCAGCATCGAGATGATGCACACCTACTCGGTGAAACACGACCTCGACCGCTTTGCGGCCGGGGTCCCGCGTGCGTCGCCGCGGCAGGCCGACGTGATTATCGTGCCGGGGACCATCGTCTCGAAGTTCGCCCCGCGCATGAAGCGCGTCTACGACCAGATGCCCGAACCGAAGTTCGTCGTCGGCATGGGGTCGTGTACGATTTCCGGCGGCCCGTTCCAGGAGGGCTACAACGTCATCAAGGGCGCAGAAGAGGTCATTCCGGTGGACATTCACATCCCCGGCTGTCCGCCGCGCCCGGAGGCGCTCATCTACGGTATCGCGAAGCTGCAAGAGCGCATCGCCAACGGCGAGTCCAGCCCGGTGACGGTCAAGCCGTACGAGCTGGAGCAGTTCGGCGACCTCGAACGCGACGAAATCGTCGACAAGCTCGCCGAGGAGATCGACGAAGAGGACCTCGTCATGCGGTACAACTGGGCTGATTCGCCATGAGCCTCGAAGAACAGCAGTCCGACGACCCCGCGGAACTCGAATCGGGCGTCAGCCGCGGCGACGAACTCGCAGAGCTGCTCGGCGACCTCGTCGTCGGCCGCGAAGAGCACCTGAACGCGCCCGGCCTCGTCATCCGTCCCGACGAGGTCCAAGACGCGCTGTTCAAACTCCGCGACGAAGCGGGCTTCGACCACCTCTCGTGTGTGACCGCACAGGAGTACGAGGACCGCTACGAGTCCATCTACCACCTGACGAAGTTCGACGACCGGACCGACGAGGTCTCGGTCGTCGTGCCCACGTCGAAGGACAACCCGGTCAGTCAGTCCGCCGAGCCGGTGTTCCGGACGGCCGACTGGCACGAGCGGGAGGCGTACGACCTCGTCGGTATCCAGTACGAGGACCATCCGGACCTGCGTCGCATCCTCCTGCCGGAGACGTGGCAGGGTCACCCGCTCGGGCTTGACTACGACCAGGACCGCCCGCAGATTGCGACGCTCCGCGAGCACGCGAACCCGCTCGAAGAGGACCACCGCGCCGGGGACAGCAACACGATGTACATCAACATCGGTCCCCACCACCCGGCGACCCACGGCGTGCTGCACGTCGAGACGGTCGTCGACGGCGAACAGGTCGTCGACCTCGAATCCGACATCGGCTACCTCCACCGCTGCGAGGAACAGATGTGTCAACAGGGGACCTACCGGCACCAGATTATGCCGTACCCCGACCGCTGGGACTACATCTCGTCGGGTCTCCTGAACGAGTGGGCGTACGCCCGCGCCGCCGAGGACCTCGCGGACATCGAGGTGCCCGAGTACGCCCAGATTATCCGCACGATGGGTGCGGAACTGTGCCGCATCGCGTCGCACATGATCGCGCTCGGCACGTTCGCGCTGGACGTCTACGGCGACTTCACGGCCATCTTCATGTACGCCATGCGGGACCGCGAGATCGTCCAGAACATTCTGGAGGACCTCACGGGCCAGCGCATGATGTTCAACTACTTCCGGCTCGGCGGGGTCGTCTGGGACCTCCCCGAACCCCGCGAGGAGTTCTTCGAGAAGATTCGCGACTTCATGGACGGGCTCCCGCAGGCGCTCGAGGAGTACCACGACATGATTACCTCGAACGAAATCCTGCAGGCCCGGACGGTCGGCACGGGCGTCCTGTCGCCGGAAGTCGCAAAGAGCTACGGCGCGACCGGGCCGGTCGCCCGCGGCTCCGGTATCGACTACGACCTCCGTCGCGACGACTCCTACGGCTACTACGACGAACTCGAGTGGGACGTCGTCGTCGAGGACGGCTGCGACAACTTCTCGCGCCTGCTCGTGCGCATGCGCGAAGTCGAGGAGTCGGCCAAGATCATCCAGCAGTGTGTCGACCTGCTCGAAGACTGGCCCGAAGACGAGCGGAACATCCAGGCGAACGTTCCGCGCACCCTCAAGCCCGACGAGGACACGGAAATCTACCGCGCCGTCGAGGGCGCGAAGGGCGAACTCGGCATCTACATCCGCGCGGACGGCACGGACAAGCCGGCTCGCTTCAAGATTCGGAGCCCGTGTTTCTCGAACCTCCAGACGCTCCCCGAGATGTCCGAGGGTGAGTACATTCCGGACATGATTGCCTCGCTCGGCAGCCTCGACATCGTGCTCGGAGAGGTGGACAGGTGATGCATCTGCAAGCGGTCCTTCCGGACACGGTCAGCGGCCTCCTCGGTCTCGAAGGCATCCTCGGGGACGTCGTCGGCGGCCTCGTCGGCGCGTTCCTCGTCGCCAACATCATGCTCATCATGACGGCGTTCGCCGGGCCGTGGGCGAAGCGGAAAATCACGGCCGCCTTCGCCGACCGCATCGCGGTCAACCGAATCGGTCCGTTCGGTCTCCTGACCATCGTCACGGACGCGGTCCGTCTGCTGTCGAAGGAACTCGTCGTCCCCGAGGGCGTCGACCGTCCCGCCTGGGACCTCGCGCCGATGGTCATTCCCTTCTCCGCGCTGCTCGGATTCGCCGTCATCCCGATGGGCAACGGCATCCAGCTCGCGGACCCCGAAACCGGTCTCGCCTTTGCCTTCGCCGCGGCGTCTATCGCCTCGCTCGGCATCGTCATGACCGGCTACGCATCGAACAACAAGTTCTCGCTCATCGGCGCGCTCCGCGCCGTCGCGGCGAACATCGCTTACGAGATTCCGCTGGTCGTCACGGCGGCCTCGGTCGTTATCTTCGCCGGGTCGCTCCGCATGAGCGAAATCGTCGCCGTGCAGGCCGAACCGCTGCTTTCGGTCGCCGGCGTGACGATTCCGACGTGGTTCGCGTTCGTGAACCCCTTCGCGTTCGCGCTGTTCGTCATCGCGAACCTCGCGGAGGTCGGCCGCAACCCGTTCGACATCCCCGAAGCGCCGACCGAGATTGTCGCCGGGTACCAGACCGAGTACTCCTCGGTCTACTTCGTGCTCATCTACCTCGGTGAGTTCATCCACATCTTCCTCGGCGGCGCTATCGCGGCGACCCTGTTCCTCGGCGGTCCGGCGGGCCCGGTTCTCCCCGGATTCGTCTGGTTCACAATCAAAATCTGGGCGTTCTTCCTGTTCACCCAGTGGGCGCGCTCCGCAGTGCCGCGCCTTCGCGTCGATCAGTTCCTCGAAATCGGTTGGAAGGGGATGCTCGTGCTCTCCTTCGCCAACCTGGTTCTCACGGCCATCATCGTGGGGGTGATTGCATGATCGGAATCCTGAAAGGCATGGCAGTGACGCTGAAGCACGCGCTCGACGGGCAGACGTTCACGGTCGAGTACCCCGAGACCGCGCCCGAAGTGAGCCCGCGTTTCCGCGGCGTCCACAAGTTCAGCCAAGAGCGGTGTATCTGGTGTCGCCAGTGTGAGAACGTCTGTCCGAACGACACGATTCAGATCGTTCAGGACGACCAGCGCAACGGCGAGCAGTACAACCTCCACATCGGCCAGTGTATCTACTGCCGGCTGTGCGAGGAGGTCTGTCCCGTCGACGCCATCCTGCTCACGCAGAACTTCGAGTTCACGGCGGACACGAAAAACGACTTCGTCTACAACAAAGAACAGCTCAAGAACGTCCCGTGGTACAAGGATATCGACCCGCTCAACTCCCGCAACCCCGACCGCAACGCGTGGGTCGGCGAGGGCGAAGGAGAGGTCGACTACCAGTAACATGACCGCGAGTGAATCGTTCGAGTCCCGTCAGCCCGCGTCCGCTACCGGACGCTGAGGACGTTCTCGAAATGTTCAAAGGGATATCTCAAGGAGACACACACAATGGTTTATGAAACCATCGCGTTCGCGCTGTTCGCCCTCGTCACCGTGGGTTGCAGCCTGGGCGTCGTCCTCGTGCGGGACATCTGGCATTCCGCACTCCTGCTCGGGGGCGCGCTCTTGAGCGTCGCGGTGCATTACGTGATGTTGCAGGCGGAGTTCCTCGCCGCCATGCAGGTCCTCGTCTACGTCGGCGGGGTCCTGATTCTCATCACGTTCGCCGTGATGCTGACGCGTATCAATCCGGAGGTGAGTAGTACATGACAACCAAACCGCAGCTGAAACTCGGTTCGCACCTCGTGCCCGGACTCGCTGCCGTCGCGCTGTTCGTCGTGATGGCGGTCGTGTTCCTCGGCGCGTCGTTCCCGAACCCACAGGGGTTCCCGGAGGGAGCAAACATCACCGCGAGCATCGGCTATTCGATGTTCAACCTCGGGTTCGGAAGCGTCGACGGCGAGAGCATGCTGGTCGCGTTCGAAATCATCGACCTCGTGCTCGTCGCCGCGCTCGCCGGCGCGGTGCTCCTCGCTCGCCGCGAGGACACCACGGGACAGATGCGGACCATCCTGACCGACGGCGGTCGGGAGCTCAAGCAGACGCTGTTCGACGACGAGGAGGGTGACAACTGATGGTGCCCGCGCAGTACTACCTCGTTTTGTCGGCCGCCGTGTTCTGCATCGGCATCTTCGGCCTCTTGACCCGTCGGAACGCGCTGTTGTTCCTGATGTCGGTCGAACTGATGCTGAACGCCGCGAACATCAACCTCGTCGCGTTCTCCTACTACTGGGGTAACGTGACGGGCCAGACGTTCGGGCTGTTCACGATGGCGCTCGCCGCCGCCGAGGTGGCGGTCGGTATCGGCATCATCCTCGTACTGTACCGCAACTTCGACGGCGTGGACGTGACCAACGCGACCACGATGAGGTGGTAATCTATGGCAGGTATCTTAGACTTCGCTCCGGCCATCGTCCTCCTCCCGTTCCTCTCGTTCCTGATCGCACTCGGGGCGGGACGGTACATGCCGAAGGGAGGCGCGCTGGCGGGTATCGGCGCGACGGCGGGCTCGTTCGTCCTGTCCATCGCGACGTTCTTCGCCGTCAGCGGCGGACAGACCTACAACCAACACATCTACACGTGGGCGACCGGCGCCGGCGACGCGGTGACGCTCGACTTCGGCCTACTCATCGACCCGCTTTCGTCGATGATGCTCGTCATCGTGACGCTCGTCGCCGTCCTCGTCCACATCTTCAGCCTCGGCTACATGAACGACGAGGGCGAGACGGGCCTCCCGCGCTACTACGCCGGGCTCGGCCTGTTCACCGCGTCGATGCTGGCGTTCGTCGTGTCCAGCAACCTCCTCATGGCGTTCATGTTCTTCGAGCTGGTGGGGCTGTGTTCCTACCTGCTCATCGGCTTCTGGTTCCGCCAGGAGGGCCCGCCGAGCGCCGCGAAGAAGGCGTTCCTCGTCACCCGCTTCGGTGACTACTTCTTCCTCATCGGCGTCGTCGCGGTGTTCGCGACGTTCGGCTCGGCGGCGTTCGCCGGTCCCGAGGCGTTCCCGGTCCTCGCCGAGGAGGCGCTCCACGGCGAGCACGCGGTCAACACGTTCCTCGGCATGGGCGAACAGGCGTGGTTCACCGTCGTCGGCCTCCTCGTTCTCGGGGGCGTCGTCGGCAAGTCCGCGCAGTTCCCCCTGCACACGTGGCTTCCGGACGCGATGGAAGGCCCGACCCCCGTCTCCGCGCTCATTCACGCGGCGACGATGGTTGCCGCGGGTGTCTACCTCGTCGCCCGGATGTACGGTTTCTACGCGCTGACCCCGACGACGCTCGGTATCATCGCGCTCGTGGGCGGCTTCACGGCCCTCTTCGCCGCGACGATGGGCGTCGTCAAGAAAGAAATCAAGCAGGTGCTCGCGTACTCGACCATCAGCCAGTACGGCTACATGATGCTCGGGCTCGGCGTCGGCGGCTACGTCGCCTCGACGTTCCACCTGCTCACGCACGCCTTCTTCAAGGCGCTTCTGTTCCTCGGTGCCGGTGCGGTCATCATCGCGATGCACCACAACGAGAACATGTGGGACATGGGCGGCCTCAAAGACAAGATGCCCGTGACGTACTACGCGTTCCTCTCGGGCTCGCTCGCGCTCGCCGGCATCGTTCCGTTCGCCGGCTTCTGGTCGAAAGACGAGATTCTGTACGAGGCGCTCAACCACGGGCTCGGGACCGACGGCGGTCTCGGAACCGTCTTCCTCGTCGCGTACGCGATGGGGCTCATCGCCGTGTTCTTCACCGGGTTCTACACCTTCCGGATGGTGTTCCTCACCTTCCACGGCGAACCGCGTAGCGACACCGCGCGCGACCCGCACGGCTTCGGCTGGAACGTCAAGTTCCCGCTCGCCGTCCTCGGCGTGCTCGCGGCCGTCATCGGCCTCGTCAACATGGCTCCGGTGGAGGACCTCACGGGGATTCACCTCACGTTCCTCCACGACTGGCTCGACGGCGGCATCTCGTCGCTGACCGCGCACCACTACCTCGAAGTGCTCGAAAGCGGCGTCGGTGCGGGGCTCCACCCGGCCGGAATCGGCTCTATCGCGCCGGGGCTGGTCTCGCTGGCCCTCGCCCTCGCGGGTGCCGGACTCGCCTACCGCCTGTACAACGTCCCCGAGCCCGTCGAACACACGGACAAGCTCGGGAGCATCAAGACCGTACTGTACAACAACTACTACCAGGACGAGTACCAGGTCTGGATTGCGACCGGCGTCGTCCAGCCCATCTCTCGCGCCCTCGATAAGTTCGACCAGGGCATCGTCGACGGCGTCGTCAACGGTATCTCCAGCGTGAGCCTGTTCGCTGGCGGTCGCGTCAAGCGCGTCCAGACCGGTGTGGTGAGCAACTACGCGGCGCTCCTCACGCTCGGTCTGACCGCGCTGCTTCTCGGTCTCGGTCTGCTCGGAGGTTGGTTCGCATGATAATCGAAGCGCTCATCGCAGTCACGTTCCTCGCCGCGCTGGTCACCTTCGTCCTGCCGGACCGGTACGCCGGCAAGGCGGCCTTCGCGCTGAGTCTGGCTCCCGTCGTCGGGAGCCTCTACATGTGGCAACAGTACGACGCGAGCGGGAACGCCCTCCTGGGCGGGAACATCGCGTTCGAGACAGACATCGCCTGGCTGCAACTCGGCCAGTACGACATTCACTGGATGGTCGGCGTCGACGGCATCAGCATGCCGCTTGTCGTCCTCACGACCGTCCTCACCACGCTCGCTATCGTCAGCGCGTGGACGCCCATCTCGGAGCGTCAGTCCCAGTTCTTCGGCCTGATGCTCCTGATGGAGGCGAACCTGCTCGGCGTCTTCACGGCGCTCGACTTCTTCGTCTGGTTCATCTTCTGGGAGGCCGTGCTCCTGCCGATGTACTTCCTCATCGGCGTCTGGGGCGGTCCACGCCGCAAGTACGCGGCGATCAAGTTCTTCGTCTACACGAACATCGCGTCGCTCGTGATGTTCATCGGCTTCATATCGCTCGTGTTCGGTCTCGGCGACTCTATCTCGTCGTTCCGTCTGCCCGAAATCGCGCAGGCGTTGCAGGCCGGACAGCTCGGGAGCTTCGCGGGACTGTCGGCCGGCGCGCTCGCGTCTGTCGCGTTCGTCGCGATGTTCTTCGGGTTCGCGGTGAAGGTCCCGGTCGCCCCGCTTCACACGTGGCTGCCGGACGCACACGTCGAGGCCCCCACGCCGGTGTCGGTCATGCTGGCGGGGGTCCTCCTGAAGATGGGTACGTACGCCCTGCTCCGGTTCAACTTCACGATGCTGCCGGAGACGGCGCGCGCCTTCGCGCTGCCCATCGCCCTGCTCGCCGTCGCGAGCGTCATCTACGGCGCACTGCTCGCGCTGGCCCAGCAGGACCTCAAGCGCATCGTCGCGTACTCCTCCGTCTCGTCGATGGGGTACGTCATCCTCGGTCTCATCGCCTACACCACCTACGGCGTCGGTGGTGCGACCTTCCAGATGGTCGCCCACGGCCTCATCTCCGGACTGATGTTCATGGCCGTCGGTGTCATCTACAACACGACCCACACGCGCATGGTGTCGGACATGTCCGGCATCGCCGACCGGATGCCCGTCACGGCGGGCATCTTCGTCGCCGGCGCGTTCGGCTACATGGGCCTGCCGCTCATGGCCGGCTTCGCGGCCGAGTTCTTCATCTTCAAGGGCGCGTTCGAGTCCACGGTGATGGAGGCGATGCCGCTGTTCACCGGCGCCGCGATGTTCGGTATCGTCATCGTCGCCGGCTACCTGCTGTTCGCGATGCAGCGGACGCTGTTCGGACCGTTCCGGTTCGACGGCGACTACGACATCACGGAGGCACCGTTCCACGACGTTGCACCCCTCGCGGTGCTGTTGCTTCTGACCATCGTGCTCGGTGTCTCGCCCGACATCTTCTTCACGATGATTCAGGACGCGGTTAACCCGATTCTCGAACTGGGAGGTGCGTTCTAGATGACGCCCCTCCAGTCCGCTCCCCAGTGGTTCGCAACGGCTCCCGCCATCGTGCTCGCGTTGACGGGGCTCGCGCTGCTGCTCATCGACACCATCGACCCCGACTCCACGAACAACGGCCTCCTGGCCGGTACGGCGACGCTCGGCGCGCTCGCTGCCGGCGGCATCGCCGGTTGGTTCCTCATCGGCGGAACCGGCATGGAGTCCACCGGCGGCGCGATTTCGCTGTACGGCGACGCGCTCGTCGTCGACGGGATGAGCCTGTTCTTCACGCTCATCTTCACCAGCGTCGCCGCGATGGTCTCGGTCGCCTCGTACGACTACCTCGCGGACCAGCAGTACCAAGGCGAGTTCTACGCCCTCGTGCTGTTCGCCGCGACCGGCATGACCCTCATGGGGATGTCGAACTCGCTGGCGACCGTCTTCGTCAGCCTCGAACTGGCGTCCCTGCCCTCGTACGCGCTCGTCGCGTTCCTCAAGAAGGACCGCGGCAGCATCGAGGCCGGGCTGAAGTACTTCCTCATCGGCGCGCTGTCGTCGGCGGTGTTCGCGTTCGGTATCAGCCTCGTGTTCGCCGTCACCGGCTCGCTGGTGCTCCCGGAAATCGCCGCGACGCTCGCTGAGGGCACCGAACTGGTCGGCGTCCTCGGCCTCGGCGTGCTGATGATTGCCGGCGGCTTCGCGTTCAAGACCGCCTCCGTCCCGTTCCACTTCTGGGCGCCGGAGGCCTACGAGGGCGCGCCAGCGCCTGTGAGCGCGTTCCTCTCGTCGGCGTCGAAGGCGGCCGGATTCGCCGTCGCCTTCCGCGTGTTCACCGTCGCGTTCCCCCTGGAAACCGTCACCGAAATCGGCGGCGGGAGCGTCGACTGGTCGCTGCTGTTCGCGGTGCTCGCCGTCGTCACCATGACGCTCGGTAACTTCGCGGCGGCGACGCAGAACAACGTCAAGCGGATGCTCGCGTACTCCTCTATCGGTCACGCGGGGTACGCGCTCATCGGTCTCGCGGCCATCACCACCGACGGCGGTGCCGCGAACGGTGACGTCCTCGGCGCGAGCATGGCTCACCTGTTCGTCTACGGCTTCATGAACACGGGCGCGTTCCTGTTCATCGCCATGGTCGAAAAGTGGGGCCTCGGCCGCACGTTCGAGGACTACAACGGTATCGCGTCGAAGGCACCCATCGCCGCCTCGGCGATGACCGTCTTCATGTTCTCGCTCGCGGGGCTTCCGCCGTTCGGCGGCTTCTTCTCGAAGTACGCCCTGTTCGAGTCGGCCATCGGCTCCGGCTTTTGGTGGCTCGCCGCGGTCGGCGCGGTCAACAGCGCACTGTCGCTGTTCTACTACAGCCGCGTCGTGAAGGCGATGTGGATCGAGGAGCCGTCGAAGCCCCTCGAAATCGGCAGTCAGCCGGTCGGTCTCTACGTGGCGATCGTCTTCGCCGCGGTGGGGACGGTCCTGCTCCTGCCCGGTTTCCAGCCCGTCATCGAGACGGCTCAGACCGTCGCCGCCGCGCTCTTCTGAGCGTTTCGGCGATTCGGTTCAACTCCGTTCGATTTCTTTTATTCCCGCAGTAACTCGCCGAGCGCCGACGCCAACTCCTCGGAGCGCCTGAGCGTCAGGCCGTCGGTCGTGACGAACACGCCCTTGTCGTCTGCGGTCACCCGCGTCAGGTAGCCGTGGTCGAACGCGCGAACGGTGTAGCGGTAGTCACCGAGTTCGGAGCCGCGATAGGCGGTTCGGGCCTGAAACCCGTCGGTCTCGTGTTCGACGAATCCGGTGAGGTCGGCGTCGGCTTCGAGGTCGTTCCGGAGGTATATCTGCTCGCAGCGGTCGTGCGTGAAGTACGTCACGCTCCTGAGGTCGTCGCCGACGACGGTTCGACAGGTTCGGACGAACGACTCGGCTCGCGATTCGGGGAGCAGTTGCGTCTCGAGTTCCATCGTATATGTGTAATGGTATGCCATGACATAATATCATCGCTGGATGGGAGGACGGTAGGGTTTTGCGGCCGGAGTTCGACCGTCCGTGTATGGTACGTCGCCTGATTCTCGGCTGCGGGTCGCTCGGTGGGGGCCTCGTCGGGCAACTCGCCGGCCGCGGCGGGACGGTGACGGTCGTCACCGACCGACAGGGCCGCGCCGAGGACCTCCGCTCGGACGGCATCGCCGCGCGAGAGGGCGACCCCGCGGACCCGTCGACCTACCCCGACGAGGTGGACCTCGTCGTCGTCGGCGGCGGACAGTCGCCGCAGAGAAATCTCGACGCGGCGCGCGCGGCCCGCGACCACTATCCGGACGCGCCGCTCGTCGTCTACCTCGGCGACGACGCCGACCCGTCGGTCCGCGCCGATATCTACGACCTCGCCGACGAGGTCATCGACCCGCGCCGAGTGGTCACAGAGCGCATCCTCGACGCCGTCGGCACGTCGCACACCGAGCGGCTGAACCGGCTGATGCGGGTCCTTCGGAACGTCGACGGCAGGCTCGCGGTCGTGATGCACGACAACCCCGACCCCGACGCCATCGCCGCGGCGCTGGCGCTCCAAGCCATCGCCGAGCGGGCGGGCGTCGACGCCGACGTGTGTTACTTCGGCGATATCTCTCACCAGGAGAACCGCGCGCTCGTGAACCTCCTCGAACTGGACCTCCGCGTCCTCGACGAGGTGCCCGCGGACGACGAGTACGCCGGCTTCGCGCTCGTCGACCACTCCCGGCCGGGCGTCAACGACCGCCTGCCGCCGGAGACGACCATCGACGTCGTCATCGACCACCACCCGCCGCGCGCGCCGGTCGAGGCGGCGTACGTCGACCTCAGACGCGGCGTCGGCGCGACGAGCACGCTGCTGGCGGAGTATCTCGAACGGCTCGGTATCGTCCCCGATACGACGGTGGCGACCGCGCTGTTGTTCGGGATTCAGGTCGACACCAACGACTTCACGCGGGAGGTGTCGACCGCCGACTTCGAGGCCGCCGCCTTCCTCATCCCGCACGTCGACGTGGACCTGCTCGAACGGGTCGAGACGCCGAGTCTGACCTCCGAGACGATGGAGACGCTCGCGCGCGCCGTCTCGAACCGCGACGTTCGGGGGAACGTCCTCACGACGAACGTCGGTGACATCCGCGAGCGGGACGCGCTCGCGCAGGCGGCCGACCACCTCCTCGGGATGGAGGGCGTCGAGGTGACGGTCGTCTACGGCCTGATGGACGGGACGGTCTACGTCTCCGGTCGCGCCCGCGGGGCGCGGGTCGACCTCGGTGAGGCGTTCCGGGAGGCGCTCGGCTCTATCGGGAGCGCCGGCGGCCACGCCGACATGGCGGGCGCACAGATTCCGCTCGGCATCCTCGACGACGTGGGCGACGACTCTCGGGAGTCGCTCGCGACCATCGTCACCGACATCGTCGCCGGACGGGTGTTCGAGACGCTCGAACACGCGACGCCGACGCCGAGTCTGGACACCGACGTGGCCTTCGAGTACCCGTTAGATGAGTGAGCGCCCACACGTTTTTGCCGACGGTGGCCCTATCAGGTGGGAGATGACTACTAAAGCGACCGTCAAGGAGTACATGACGCGCGAGGTCCAGACCGTCTCTCCGACCGACACGGTCGCGGACGTCGCCCAACGCATCGCGGAGAGCGACGGACACAACGGGTTCCCCGTCTGCGACGGACGCAAGGCCGAGGGCTTCGTCACGGCCCGCGATATCCTCCTGTCGGCGGACGACGCGCCCATCGAGACGGTGATGGCGACGGACCTCGTCGTCGCTCATCCCGAGATGGACGTGAACGACGCCGCCCGCGTCATCCTCCGGTCGGGCATCCAGAAGCTCCCGGTCGTCGACGACGCGGGCAACCTCGTCGGCATCATCTCGAACACCGACGTCATCCGGAGCCAAATCGAGCGCGCGACGCCGGAGAAAGTGGGCAAACTCATGCGGACGCTCGAACAGATTCACGGCATCACGGTCCATCAAGAGCGCCGCACGGTCTCGCTTTCGAACCTCATTCCCACGCAGGCCCGCGTCTACGCCGACGAACTCAACGGTCGCCGGTACGAACTCGAACGCGGCCTCGCGGAGCCGCTCGTCGTCATCGACAACAACGGGACGCTGCTCCTCGCGGACGGCCACCACCGCGTCCTCGCGGCCGACCGCATCGGCATCGAGGAGATGGACGCCTACGTCATCGTCGTCGACGACCCCGTCGAACTCGGGATGCAGCGGACCGCCGAAAAGGAGGGCCTCAGTTCCATCTCGGACATCGACATCGTCGACTACGCCCGACACCCGCTTGTCGAGACGACCCGCCGACTCCAGTAGCCCGGCGTCAGCCGTCCACGTCGTACTCGGCTTTCCACGCGTCGACGGTCTCGCGCGCCTCGGCTTCCGACTCGAACCGCTCGCCCTCGTAGCCGCGGCCCTCGGCGGACTGGTAGAGCCGGTCGACTCTGACGTGCCACGCGTTCGGCCCGCGTCGGAGCCGAATGGTCGCGTGACCGTCGCTCCGCTCCCACTCCACGATGCGGTCGTCCCGACGGACTTCCGTCCAGCTCATACCGGTGAGTGGCCGCGAAGCCCGAAGTGTCTACCCATCCACCGGCGTCGAGGCGTCGGCCATCGCCGCGGCCGCCGGGCGCGTCTCCGCACCGCACCCCGGACAGACCGCGTACCCGAGTCGGTCGTAGGGCACCTCCGGCGACGGGCGCTCCAGCCCACACTCCTCGCACGTGAAGTACGAGACCCATTCGAAGGACATACTGACACGCAGGCGTGTCAACGTATTAATTAATCACCGCTTACTGTCCGAGACGGACGGTATCGGTGTGGTTATTCCACGCCGCGCCAACGGAGGAGACGATGACAGTCGAGAACCCGCGGCGGGCGCTCGGGGTGGTGTTTCTCATCGTCTTCGTCGACCTCCTCGGGTTCGGTATCCTCATCCCGGTGATTCCGCTGTACGCCCTCTCGTTCGGCGCGACAGAGTTCGTCGGGAGCCTGCTCATCGCCTCCTACTCGGCGATGCAGTTCCTCGCCGCGCCGCTTTTGGGTCGCCTCTCGGACTCCCGCGGTCGGCGGCCCGTGCTGCTCCTGTCGCTCACGGGGAGCGTTCTGGCGTGGCTCCTGTTCGGCGTCGCCGGGTCGCTCGCGGTGTTGTTCGCCGCGCGGATGCTCGCGGGCGCGATGGGCGGCAACATCGCCACGGCGCAGGCGTACATCGCCGACATCACCGCCGCGGACGACCGGGCGAAGGGGCTCGGCCTCCTCGGGGCCGCCTTCGGCCTCGGCTTCGTGTTCGGCCCCGCGCTCGGCGGCTTCTTCGCCAGCGAATCGGTCATCACGGCCGTGCGGGGCGTGTTGCCCGCGTTCGTCCCCGTCTCGGAGTTCTCGCTGCCGAGTTTCGCCGCCGCGGTCATCACCGGGACGAACCTCGTCGTCGCCTTTTTGATCCTGCCCGAGTCGCGGCCACCGGATGCGCACGAGACGCCGGCCTCGACCGAGCCCCGCGAGTCTCGCGTCCAACAGCTCCTCTCGGCGCTCCGGTCGCCCGGACTGGGCACGCTCGTCGCCTCCTTTTTCCTCGTCTCCTTCGCCTTCTCGGCGCTCGAAAGCCAGTTCATCTTCCTCACCAACGACCAGTACGGCTACGGCGCGACCGAGAACGCGGTGCTTCTCACCTACGTCGGCGTCGTCCTCGCGGTCGTCCAGGGCGGCCTCGTCGGCCCGCTCACCGACCGCTTCGGGGAGTACCGACTGGCGGTCGGCGGCGCGGCGATTCAGGTGCTCACGCTCGCGGCCGTCCCCTTCTCACCGCAACTGGGCGCGTTCGTCCCCGACCTCGGTGCGCTCTTGCCTGTCGGTCCCGTCCTCCCGGCGGGCGTGCTCGCGTTGCTCGTCGTGATGACGCCGCTGTCGTTCGGAAACGCGCTCACGAACGTCTCTCTGAACACGCTCGTCTCCCGCTCGGCGACGGACGACGAGCAGGGCGGCGCGTTCGGTCTCACTCAGAGCGCCGGAAGCCTCGCCCGGACGTTCGGGCCGGCGCTGGCCGGCGGGCTCTACACCGGTGTCGCGTTCTGGACACCGTTCGTCGTCGGCGGCGCGCTGCTGGTTCCGATTCTCGTGCTCCTCGGACGGCTGGACCGCGAGGCGGTCACGTCGACGGCGGGGTGAAAAAAAGGAACCCAGGTCGGTGGGCGGGCCCGAAGTCGGTGAACGAGTCGCCGTAGTTCAGGCGGGCGTCGGGCCGTCCGGGGCCGACGAGTCGTCGTCGGACCGGAACTGCGAGACGAGGTCGAGCGAGTCGTCGGCGCTGCCGAGCAAGAACAGCGAGTAGTACCGGAAGTACGTCACGACGGGCATCTGGACGACCGCGCCGACCGCGATGGCCGCGAGGACGAACAGCACGCCGAGCGCGCCGAAGACGACCAGGCCGACCGTCGAGAACAGCGCGACGTTCGCGGCGTTGAGCGCGAGGAACGCCGCGCCGCCGACGATGGCGAAGGGGATGGCGACGACGAGCACGGCGAGGAGCGCCGCGATGCCGACAGCGATGCTCGCGAGGATACCGAGGATGAACCGGACGATGACGTACAGGCCGAACTCGGAGAGTTCGGCGCGGAACACCGGCACGACCCGTCCCCACGACGACAGGAGCGCGCGGTCTTCGGCTACCATCGTCGGAACGACGAAGTCGGTCGTCAACTGCATGACGATGGCGACGACGAGCAGTAGCGCGATGGCGAGGAAGACGAGCGGGATGGCGAGGAGGCCCACCGCGGGCGTGACCGCGACGGAACCGAGAAGCACCGCCGCGACCGGGAGCAGGATGACCGCGAGGACGGCGACGAACAGCCCGGCCTGAAAGCCGAACAGCCTGACGCCGAGCCAGAAGCGCTCGCGGAACGGCTTGCGGATGCGCACGTCTTTCGTGACGACGGCGTCCACGAGGACGAACTGCATCACGGAGCCGACGAACATCCACACGAGCCAGAGGACGATACCGACCGCCACGAGCGCGATGACCGCGGCGAAGACGTTTTCGGGCGTCACGAACCCGGGTAGCGAATCGGTCGGGATGTCGGTCGAGCCGCCTCCGGTGCGGGTGGTCGTGCCGGTGTTGCTTCCGGCACCGCCGCTCCCGCCGAGACCACCGATGAAGAGGGCGATGAATGCGAGGCGCGCCCATCGACCCGCGTCGAACGGGAGGAGGAGCGACGTCGTGGCGTCACGAGCGTCGTCGAGGGCGTCGATTGCTTTCCAACTCATGGCCGACAATGCGACGCCCCGCGAGATAAAGCTGTTCGAGCGCTAAGGTGTCTCTCGCACGCCGGCCGCTTCGGACCGCTCTGGAGCGCGTTGGACCGCTCGGACTCGGCCCCGGAGTGCACGCCCGCAAGAGGTTCACACCGCGGGGCCGAGCCGACACCCTCAGGGGAGTCCGGTTCGAACGCTCGCGGTACATGGTAGGTGTCGAAACCGCGCTTCGCCTCGGCGGCGGTCTGGTGTTGTTGCTCGCGAACGCCTTCTTCGTCGTCTCCGAGTTCGCGATGACGCGCGTCCCGCAGTTCGACGAGTCCGCTTTCGAGGGCTCCCGCGGGCTCGAACTCGCGTGGGAGATGACGGAGCGACTCGAAGTGTATCTCTCGGGCTGTCAGGTCGGGATTACCATCGCCAGCGTCGGCCTCGGCGTCGTCGCTGAACCCGCGGTCGCGGCCACGTTCGACGCGGTCCTCGGCGGCGGCGGGGCGGCGGGCTCCCACACGTCGCTTTCGGTCGGACTGGCGCTCGTCGTCATCAACCTCTCGCACGTCGTCCTCGGCGAGCAGGTGCCGACGTACCTCGGCGTCGAGCGCTCCCGCGCGGTGGCGAAGTACACCGCGCCCGTCCTCTACGGCTGGACGAAGCTGATGTACCCGGTCATCGTCGTCGCCGACTGGCTGGCGAAACGCCTGCTGTCGCTCGTCGGCGTCGAGATAACCCGCTCGTGGCAGGAAGCCGAACTCGACGACGAGGACGGCGACGGCTCCGCGGGTGAGGGCACCCGGCTCACGCGCGGCGAGGTCCGCAGCCAGATGGGGGACGTGCTCTCACAGGGTTCGCTCCCCGAGGACCGCCGCGAGGAAGTGCTCAACGCGCTCCGAATCGGTGAGTTGCCCGTCCGCGACGTGATGGTCCCCGCCGACCACGTCGTCGCGCTCTCGGCCGACGCGACCACCGACGAGAGCCTCGAACGCGTCCGGTCGAACCCCCAGCACTCGCGGTTCCCGCTCGTCGGGGACTCGCTGGACGACGTGCGGGGCGTCGTCTACGCGCCGACGGTGCTCTCGAACATCGACCGCCTCCAGTCGGGCGACCGCCGCCTCGACGACATCGCCGCGCCCCCGCTTTCGGTCCCCTCGGACCTCTCGGTCAGCGACCTCATCGACCGCTTTCAGGAGGAGAATCAGGAACTCGCCATGGTCCGCGACCCCGAAAGCGGCTCCGTGGTCGGCCTCGTGACCGCCTCCGACGCCTTCGAATCCATCACCGGCCAGCTCTACGACCCGCTGGACCTCGGGGCGTAGGACGCCCGCGGACCGGGGTGGGCCGGCCGGTGGTCCGCGACCCGCCGCGCTCGCGGACCGCCCACGCTTTTCCCCCGGCGCTCGTATCGACTCGCATGACGCCCTTCGAACGACGGACCCGCGCCTGTCAGGAGCGACTGGCCGACGTGGACGCCGACGCGACCGTGCTGTTCCCCAGCCGAAACCTGCTGTACCTCTCGGGCTTCGACGAGGAACCCGCAGAGCGCCACCTGCTTTTGTTCGTCCCCCGCGAGGGCGCGCCGGCGTTCCTCGTCCCCGACCTCTACGAGACGCAGGTCCGCGCCGAGTCGTGGGTCGCTGACGTGCGGACGTGGAGCGACGACGACGACCCGCGGGACGCCCTCGCGGACATCGTCTCGGACCTCGGCCTCGCCGGCGGCCGCGTCCTCGTCGACGACACGATGTGGGCGCGCCTCTCGCAGGACCTCCGGGCGGCGCTCCCCGACGCCGACTTCGACCTCGCGAGCGAGGTCGTCGCGCCGCTGCGCGCGCGGAAGGACGACGCCGAACTCGACGCGCTCCGCCGCGCCGGGGCGACCGTCGACCGCGCGGTCGAGCGCGTCCGCGACATGGGCGCGGACGCCGTCAGCATGACCGAGAACGAACTCGCCGCGGAAATCGAGCGCCTCCTCGCGGACGAGGGCGGCGAGGGGATTCCCTTCGGCCCGCTCGTCGGGTCAGGTCCCAACGGCGCGATGCCCCACCACAGCCACGGCGACCGCGTCATCGAGTCGGGCGACCCGGTCGTCCTCGACTTCGGGACCGTCGTCGACCACTACCCGAGCGACCAGACCCGAACCGTCGTCTTCGCCGGTGAGCCGCCCGCGGAGTTCGCCGAGGTCCACGGCGTCGTACAGGCCGCCCGGACCGCCGCCGTCGAGACCGTCGAACCGGGCGTCACCGCCGGCGACGTCGACCGCGCGGCCCGCGAGGTCATCGAGGAGGCGGGCTACGGCGACCGCTTCATCCACCGGACCGGCCACGGCGTCGGCCTCGACGTGCACGAAGAGCCGTACATCGTCGCCGGGAGCGACCGCGAACTCGAAGTCGGGAACGTCTTCAGCGTCGAACCGGGCGTCTATCTCCCCGACGAGTTCGGCGTCCGAATCGAGGACCTCGTCGTCGTCACCGACGACGGCGCGGAACTCCTGAACGACACCGACCGCGGCTGGCGCTGCTGACCGGGCACCGGTAACGTGACCTGGAACTATTAACTTCCTGACCACCGTAGCGGGCGTATGGTCTCCCGACAGACGTTCGTCGTCACCGGGTTCGTCCTCGCCGCCCTCCCCGCCGCCTATCTCGTCGAGCTAGCCACCGGACAGTTCGTCCTCTCGTTTTTCGCGCTCCTCGGCGTCGGCGTCGGCGCGCCGTCGCTCGTCAACGACTACCTCGATAGTCGCGAGCGCGACGAAGACGGGGTCTGAGTCCGAATCCCGAAAAAATCAGTACCGTAGTCGATACCGACGCGTCGGCCGTTACTCGTCGTCTTCGTCGGCGGCCGCGTCGTCAGTCGCACCGTCGTCAGCCGCGCCGCCGTCGCCGGACGGCTCGACGTTGCCGATGATGGCGTCGATGTCGGCGTGTTCGTACAGCAGGTCGCGCATCCGGTTGACCGTGCGCTCGTCGCGGGTGCGGCCCGTGCTGACGATGTCCTCGGCGCGGTCGGTCACGGAGAGCGTGTCGCCGTTGACGAGGAGCACCGGGACGCCTTTCTCTTCGGCCTTGCCGATGACGGCCCCGACGGGTCGGTGGCCGCCGGTGAGGATGATACATTTGACGCCGGGGGCTTCGAGCGCGGCGCGCTGGATGTTCGCGCGGTCGCCGCCGGTGATGACCGCGGCGTTCTTCGTGCGGCGGAAGTAGCGGAGCGCCGCGTCGCCGCCCATCGCGCCGACGAGGAAGCGCTCGACGAAGGCGTCGGTCGGCGCGTCGGTCGCGAGGTCCGCGCCGAGTTCGTTGGCGAGTTCCTCGACGGTGACGCCCGCGAGGTCCTTTTCGGTCGGGACGACGCCGAGGACAGGAACGCCGCGGGCTTCGAGGAACGGCGCGACCTCGGTTTCGAGTTCGTCGTAGGCGGAATCGCTCACGCGGTTGAAGACGACGCCCGCGAGGCGGTCGGGGCCGATGTCTTCGACCGCCGCGACCACGTCGTCGAGGTCGCTCGGGTGCTGGTAGTCGGCGACGAGGACGACTTCGGCGTCGAGGAGGTCCGCCACGTCTCCGTCGGTGAGGTCCACGATGCCGCCGGTGCGGTAGGAGCCGCCGCCCTCGACGAGCATCAGGTCCTTGCCGGCCGAGATGTCCTCGAAGTGGTGGGAGATGACCTCCGAAAGCTCCTCGGCGTTCTCCTTGCCGCGGACCGCGCCCTGGATGAACGTCGGGGAGTAGACGACGGGTTCGAGCTGGTGCATCTCCGCGTCGATGTCGAGCAGTTCGCGGGCGAGCATCGGGTCCTCGTCGAGCGTCTTGCCGGTGCTGGACTGGAGGCGGGTGCCCTTGGGCTTCATGTAGCCCACGTCCAGTCCGCGCTCCGTGGCGAGGACGCCGAGTGCGAGCGTGATTGCGGTCTTCCCGGTGCTTTCTCCGGTCGAGGTGACGAGTACCGTGTTCATTGTTGAATGGTAGGGTGGTGAAGTGTTTAAAGTTCGTCCGGGTCCACGGTGAGTCGAACGTCGACGGCCTTCACGCCGTCCGGCAGCGCGACGAGCGGGTTGATGTCGAGTTCGAGGATGGCCGGGAAGTCGGTGACGAGTTGGGAGAGCCGCTGGATGGTCTCCGTGATGCCGCCGATGTCGACCGGGTCGTTCCCGCGGGCCCCGCGGAGCATCGGCGCGGCGTCGATTTCCTTCGTCATGTCTTCCGCTTCCGTCTCGGAGACGGGCGCGACGCGGAACGTCGTGTCCTCGAGGATTTCCACGAAGATGCCGCCGAGTCCGAACATCATGAGCGGGCCGAACTGCGGGTCGCGGTTCATGCCGACGATGGTCTCGACGCCGTCGTCGAGATTCACCATCTCTTGGACCTGCACGCCGAGGATGTTGGCGTCGGGCTGGTAGTTCTTCGCGCGGGTGATGAGGTCCTCGTAGGCGTCGTAGACGTCCTCGTTTTCGACGCCGACCTTGACGCCGCCGATGTCGGACTTGTGGAGGATGTCCGGGCTGACGATTTTCATCACGACGTTGCCGTCGATGTCCTCCGCGACTTCGAGCGCGTCGGCGGGGTCGTCGACGATGTCGCCGGCCGGCGTCTCGATGCCGTAGGCGTCGAGCAGTTCCATCGCTTCGACGCCGAGACGGGTCTCGTCGCGGTCCTTGACCGTTTCGAGGATTTCGCGGGCACGCTCGCGGTCCACGTCGAACTCGGTGGGCGCGTCGTACTCGCGCTGGCGGATGTCGGCGTACTTCGAGAGGGCTTCGAGCCCGTCGACGGCGCGCGAGGGGTCGAAGTAGTTCGGGATGCCGGCGTCTTTCATCACGTCGGAGGCGGCATCGACGCGCTCGCCGCCCATGAAGCAGGCGGCGATGGGCTTGTCGTACTCTTCTTGGAGTTCGACGGTGTCGGCGGCGAGTTGGTTGTAGTCGAGGACGGCCGTCGGACAGGTCAGGACGAGCGCCATGCCGACGTTGTCGTCGGCGAGCGCCACGTCGAGGGCCTCCTTGAACCGGGCGTTGTCGGCGTCACCGACGATGTCGACCGGGTTGTAGATGTTCCCCTCGGCGGGGAGCGACTCGGAGAACGCTTCGAGCGTCTCGTCGGTGAAGTCGGCCATCTGGAGTTCCGACTCGCCGATGGCGTCGGTCGTCATGACGCCGGGGCCGCCGGCGTTCGTGATGACGGCCACGTCCTTGTTCTCGGGGAGCGGCTGGTCGCCCAGCACGCGGGCGGTGTCGAACAGGTGCTGGACGGAGTCCGCGCGGATGACGCCCGCCTGTTCGAGGCCGGCCTCGTAGGCGGCGTCGGAGCCGGCGATGGTGCCGGTGTGCGAGGAGGCTGCCTGCGCGCCGGCGTCGGTCTTGCCGGACTTGACGAGGACGATGGGCGTGTCCTTCGTCACGTCGCGGGCGGAGTCGATGAACTCGCGACCCGCCGAGATGCCTTCGAGGTAGCCGATGATGACCTCGGTGTCGGGGTCGTCGTTCCACGTCTCGATGAAGTCGGCCTCGTCGAGGACGGCCTTGTTGCCCAGCGAGACGATGTCCTTGAAGCCGATGTCCTCGTCGTTGGCCCAGTCGATGACGGCCGTGATGAACGCGCCCGACTGGCTCATGAAGGACATGTTGCCGTCGAGGGCCATGTCGGGGCCGAACGTCGCGTTCATGCCCACGTCCGTGTTCATGATGCCCAGACTGTTCGGGCCGACGACGTTGAGGTCGTACTCCTCCGCGATGTCGCGGAGTTCCTGCTCGCGGGCGGCACCCTCGCTGCCCGTCTCGCCGAAGCCGGCGGTGATGACGACCACGTTCTGGATGCCCGCCTCCCCGGCGGACTTCATCGCCGGCAGGACGACCTTCGGAGGGACGACGATGACCGCGAGGTCGGCGTCCGTCTCGCCGACGTCGCCGTAGCACTGGAGACCGAACAGTTCGTCGTACTTGGGGTTGACCGGAACGACCTCACCGTCGAACTCGTCGATGAGGTTGTCCATGATTGCCCGCCCGATTGCTCCTTCGCGCTCGGTCGCACCGACCACCGCGATTCGGTTCGGCGCGAACAATTCGGATAGCTCTCCCATTGGTTGTTGATTCCCGTCATTGACTGATAAACTCGGTGGTGTGGGCGCTCTCACGGCCTTTGGTGGCACGATACAGTAGCGCAATTAATCGGGAGGGTTCGTGATTTATACCACAGAATTGGGCCGAATACGCTCGTCAAGTGGAGGGTATCGACGCCGGCCCCTGGCGGCCAAACACATAACACCGTCGCCTGAAAACGACGGGCTATGTCCCCACCACCGGACGACACGCCACTCCACCGGACCGCGGGCGCGAAAGTCGCCGTCGCGGTGTTCCTCGCGCTGACGCTCGCCTACGCGCTTCTCATCGCCCAGCAAGTCCTCGCGTGGGTGTTTCTCGTCGTTATCGTCGTCGTCATCTGGTACGCCGCCAGACTCGTCGTCGCCATGGAGGAAATCGCGACGCAACTCGGCCGTCTCGCCGACGAACGCACCGATTCTCGCGGCCGGGGCGACGAATCAAGCTGAGATTAAATCACGGCCGACGCGCTCGAACCAGAGACCGTCTCGCCCGCGAATCGGTCAGTCGAGAAATCAAAGATAAGCCGATAGAATCGCCAGTCCGTCCGTTTTTCCGAGTATCGGAGAAACCTGAGGGTTCCGATTACGAGACAATTTTATTCACAGTTCTTATATTCTTAACTAACTTCGGGGGAGCGCGACGTTCCACCCGCAACAATGTACCCGTTACAAGTCACGCTGACCGAGTCCATCGCAGAGTTGACCAACGCCGTGCTCGCGTTCGTCCCGCGGCTCGTGGGCGCGCTGTTGATTCTCATCGTCGGCTGGTTCATCGGCAGCATCGCGGCCCGGCTCATCACGCGGGTCGCCGACCGCGTCGAAGTCGACAAGGCCGTGTTGGCGACGCCCGTCGGGAAGATTCTCGGCGGGACCGAAAAGGCCGTCTCGGGCGCGTTCGGGACGCTCGGCAAGTGGTTCGTCTACGCTATCGCCGTGCTCGCGGCCGCCGACGTGCTCGCGGTCGACCTGTTTTCCGAATGGGTCTCGACCGCGGCGTCGTACGCGCCGTCGTTCGTGGCCGGCCTGCTCGTCATCGTCCTCGGATTCGTCGTCGCCGACTTCATCGGTGACGCCATCACCCGGACCCGCGCGGCGACCGAGACGCCGTACACGAGCGTCTTCGCGGTCGGCACCCGGATGTTCCTCTACTTCACCGCCGTCGTCATCGGTCTGAGCACGATGGGCATCGACGTGGCCATTCTGTTCACCATCGCGCAGGCGTTCGCGTGGGGCATCGCCGCGGCCCTCGCCATCGGCGTCGGCGGCGCGGTCGCCTTCGGCGCGCGCGACTACGTCTCGGCCAACGTCGAGCGCTGGATGGGGTCGGCCCGCTCCGTCGCGGCCACCCCCGTCTCGCCTATGGGCGGCGACACCGACTCACCCGAGGGCGCGTCGCCGGCCGACGACTGACCGCAGAGTCCCGATATATCAGAATATCTATCTCATCTTCTTGTCGGAGTTTTTGGCCCGTCTAAACTGTCTGAGGCTTGCTACCCGCAACTCAAATATTTAGGCAAGCCAAAAATATCTGGTATATGATAATACTTATCGGCGCCGAGTGGCTACGTTCGGTATGGACCAGTTTGCCGCTCTCACGTTCGTCTTTCTCGCGGGGCTCGTCACGGCCATCGCGACCGGGGTCGGCGCGATTCCGTTCTTCTTCGTCTCGGACGTGAGCGACCGCTGGAACGTGGCGCTGTGGGGCGTCGCCTCGGGCATCATGGTGTCGGCGTCGCTGTTCGGCCTCGTCTTCGAGGGACTCGCGAACGGGACGCCGCTCCAACTCGGCATCGGAATGCTCGCCGGCGTCGCGCTCGTCCTCGTCGCCCACCACGTCATCGAGGGCGCGGAGGTCAACCCCAAGCAGTACGAGGAGGCCGACTTCCGCAAACTGCTGTTGATTCTCGGCATCCTCACCGTCCACAGCTTTCCCGAGGGCGTCGCCGTCGGCGTCTCGTTTGCCGACCTCGGCCTCGACGGCGGCTTCCAGCTGTTCGGCTTCGTCGTCCCGCTGCTCGCGGTGTTCATGACTCTCGCCATCTCGATTCACAACGTCCCCGAGGGGCTGGCCATCTCCATCCCGCTGCGGTCGATGAACGTCTCGAACTGGAAGCTCGTCTGGTGGGCCATCTTCTCCAGTCTGCCCCAGCCCATCGGCGCGGTTATCGCGTTCTACTTCGTCCGCATCGCCCGGGAGTTCCTCCCGTTCGGCTTCGGCTTCGCGGCGGGCGCGATGGTGTTTCTCGTCCTCACGGAGTTCATCCCCGAGGCGCTCGAACTCGGAAAGCGCCTCCCGCGCGGCGGCCGGGTCGAACTGCTCGCCGGACTCACCGCCGGCTTCGCCGTCATGGTCCCGCTGGCGTTCATCTGAGCGCGGCGGACCCGCCACGACGGCTCAGACGCGTGGCTCTCACTTTCGACTCGGAACGACAGAGAAAACCGCGTCGCCGCGACCCGCGACTTCGACTTAGTGCGAGTGGCCGAGCGCGTCCGACAGCGGGACGCCGAAGCGGTCCTCGAACAGCTCTTCCATCTGTTCGTTGATTTCAGCGATGTCGGCCGGCGCGCCGCCCTCGCTGTGGTGCGCGACGACGTGTGCCTGCTGTGCGAACGCCTGCACGACCACGTCGGCGACGACGTCGGTCGGGTCTTCGCCCTGCTCCGCGAAGACGTCGACGAGGCCCGCGGGGAGTTCCAGCGCTTCGGTGTCTCCGCCCGGTCCCTCGATGGTGTACGTCTCAGTTTCGACCATGCCACCACGTGGGGTCGGCCGCGGGTTAAGGCTTGAGTTTGCGGGCGCGCCGGACGCCCTCGGGGAGCGCTCCGAGCACCCGTGAGCCACGGTTGCCGCGCTGCGCGTCGCGGCGCGGTCGCGCGTCTCCGCCTCAATCGGTCCGCGGAATCGCAACCGTCCCCGCCGCGAAGAAGACGACCGCGAGGGCCGCGAGAACCGCGAGGTTGGTGAGCCAGCCGCCGCCGCCGTAGGTGAGCGCCCGGACGCCGCGGGCGAAGTACGTGAGCGGCGAGAGATTCAGCGCGGGGACGAACCACGCCGGGAGCAGGTCGGGCGTCACGAACGTCTCCGAGAGGAACAACAGGGGCAGCGCGATGGCGTTGCTCGCGGCGATGACGCCGTCCTGCGAGTCCGCGACGCTCCCGATGACGGCCCCGAGGCCGCAAAACAGCGTCACGCCGAGCGCGACAAAGGGGACGACTGCGAGCGTCGCGGGCGTCAGCGGAATCGACGCGCCCGTCACGAGCGCCGACAGCGCGAGGAGCAACAGCGCCGCGAGGCCGATGACGACGACGTTGACGAGCGAGTGCGCGAGGAGCCACTCGGCGCGCGACAGCGGCGTCGTCGCCAGTTTCTCGAAGCGGCTTCCGTCGCGGTGGCGGGCGATGGTGCTGCCGACCCGCGACAGCGGGGTGAAAAGCACGACGACCGCGAGGTAGCCGGCGATGTAGTACTCCTTCGGCTCGGCGAACAGGCCGCCGCCGGTCGGCTGGGTCTGCACGAGCGCCCCGAAGATGACGACGATGATGGCGGGGAAGAAGAACGTGAAGAAGACCGCCGTCCGCCGCCGGAGGAACGAGTGCCACGAGGCGACGAACTCCGAGCGGACGCGGGCGGCGAGGCTCATCTGTCACCTCCGACCGCGGCGGCCGCGGCGGGGCGGGCGGCCTCGAACTGCTCGCCGGTCAAAGAGAGGTAGACCTCTTCGAGACCGGGCTGTTTCCAGACGAGCGACTCGTAGACGACGCCCGCGTCGTCGAAGGCGGCGACCACGTCGCCGATGTCGCGCGGGCCGACGCCGTGGACGGTGATGCCGTCGCCCGACACCGTCGCGTCGAGCGCGGCCGGGAGCGACACCGAGCCGAGGGCCGCGTCGGCATCGGCGTCGCCGTCGGTTCGGACGACGAGGCGGCTCTCGCCGCCGTACTCGGTGACGAGGGCGTCCGGCTGGCCGACCGTGACGAGTTCGCCCGCGTTGAGCAGGCCCACGCGGTCGGCGAGGCGCTCTATCTCCGCCATGGAGTGGCTGGTGAGAAACACCGTCGTCCCGCCGGCGGCGAGGTCCTCGACGAGCCCCCACAGCGACCGGCGGCCCGCGGGGTCGATGCCGGTGGTCGGCTCGTCCAAGAACAGCACGTCGGGGTCGTTGACGAGCGTCAGCGCGATGCAGGCGCGGCGCTGTTGGCCGCCCGAGAGGTTCTCGTACCACGTGTCGGCGGCGTCTGCGAGGCCGACCTCGTCAAGCACCGCGTCGGGGTCGCGGGCGTCGTCGTACAGCCCCGCGTAGTAGGCCACGAGTTCGCGGGCGGTGAGCCGACCCGCGGGCCGGAACTCCTGCGGGAGGACGCCGAGGCGCTGGCGGTCCACCTCGGTCGGGTCACGCCCGAGAATGGCCGCCGACCCCGAGTCAACCGCGGTCGTGCCCGTGAGGGCGCGAACCAGCGTCGTCTTCCCCGCGCCGTTCGGACCGATGAGGCCGAAGACCTCCCCCGCGGCGACCGACAGGGAGACGCCCGAGAGCGCCTCCACGTCGCCGTAGGACTTCTTGAGGCCGTCGGCGGCGAGTACCTCGTCCATGTCGTACCCGTCGTCACTATCGGGTGGTAAGGGATTCGGAATCGCCGCTCGATTCGAGTCGCGGGGCGGTGGGCGAACGGGGGAGGGCTCGCCAGCCCGGTCGTAGCAAGCCTTACTCCGGTCGCGCCGCTCTACGTTGACATGAACGGTTCCCGACGCGATTTCCTCGCCGCGACCGGCGCGACCCTCCTCGGCGGCCTCGCGGGCTGTGCGAGCGCCCCGACCGACGACGGAGCCGGGGGAACGACCGACAGCGACGCGACGCCAGACGAGACTGACGGGGCGACCGCGACCGCGAACGGCGGGCCCGACGGCTCACTCGCGGGCCTCGAAGTCGCCTACGAGACGGTGGCGACCGGGTTCGCCTCGCCGGTCGACGTGGCCATCCCCGAGGCGCTCGGCGGAAGCCGACGGTTCGTCGTCGACCAGCCCGGTCGAATCTGGTTGCACGACGACTCTGGACTGCGAAGCGAATCGTACCTCGACATCACCGACCGCGTCGTCGACGTCGGCGGCTACGACGAGCGCGGCTTCCTCGGCGTCGCTTTCCACCCCGAGTTCTCCGACAACGGGCGGCTCTACCTCCGGTACAGCGCCCCGCGGCGACCGGGAACGCCTTCCATCGACAGCCACACGTTCGTCTTGAGCGAACTGACGGTCGACCCCGAAGCGACGACCGTCTCGGCCGACGCCGAGCAGACGCTGCTCGAACTCCCGCAACCCCAGTCGAACCACAACGCCGGAGCCGTCGCGTTCGGCCCGGACGGCTATCTCTACGTCGCCACGGGCGACGGCGGCGGCGCGAACGACGAGGGGCGCGGCCACGTCGACGACTGGTACGACGCCGTGCCGGGCGGCAACGGACAGGACGTGACCGAGAACCTCCTCGGGAGCGTCCTCCGCATCGACGTGGACTCGACCGGCGGCGTCTCGGGCGACGACGACCGGCCCTACGGAATCCCCGAGGATAACCCGCTCGTCGGCTCCGACGGCCGCGACGAGCAGTACGCGTGGGGGTTCAGAAACCCGTGGCGGCTCTCGTTCGACGGCGAGGACTGCTACGTCGCCGACGTGGGACAGGGCGCGTGGGAGGAGGTGAACCTCTTGGAGCGCGGCGGCAACTACGGCTGGAACGTCCGCGAGGGCGCACACTGCTTTCGCGCGGGCGACTGCCCGACCGAGACGCCCGACGGCGCGCCGCTCATCGACCCGGTGCTGGAGTACCCCCACAGCGGCGACGGGCCGTCCGGGGTGGCCGTCATCGGCGGCCACGTCTACCGCGGCGAGGCGATTCCGGACCTCTCGGGCGCGTACGTCTTCGCCGACTGGCAGTCCGAGGGCAGACTGTTCGCCGCCCGCCCGAGCGAGTCGCGCCCGTGGGACATCGCGGAGCTACCCGTGACGGACCGCGACGACGGCGGGACGAACGTCCTCGCGTTCGGCCGCGACCCCGACGGCGAACTGTACGTCTGCACCAGCGACCGAGGTGTCGTGACCGGGTCGTCGGGCGCGCTGAACCGGCTGGCCGGGGTGTGACGGCCCGAGTCGAGAACTCAAATCACACTCTGCTCAGGCGTCGCCGTCGACGTTGACCCGCCTGCCGGTCGTCGCTGACTCGTAGGCCGCCTCGGTCAGCGCGGTCACCCGCAGAGCGTCCTCGGCCGGGATGGCGAGGTCGGCTTCGTCGCGCGCGGCGTCCACGAAGTTCCGGAGCTTCTTCCGGGTCAGCTCCTCGAAGTCGGGCGTCGGCGGCGCGGCGGTGTAGGTCGTTCCGCCCTCCGTCACCTCGATGGTCTCGCCGTCGAAGGCGACCATCCCCTCGGTTCCGATGACGCGGAGCGACTCGCCCGGCTCGGGGACGCTCTGTCCGTCGCCGGAGACGCCCACGCTCGCGGTAAGGCGGTCGCCGTCGCGGTCGAGGACGACCGCGAGCGCCGAGTTCACGTCCACGTCGTGGCCGCGGTGGTCGACCGCCGCGGCGACGGTCATCGGTTTCGAGCGCGTCACCCAGAGCATCGCGTCGAGGAGGTGCGACCCCGAGTCGTACAGTTGGCCGCCCCCCGACAGCGACGGGTCGCCGCGCCACTCGTCTTTCGTCCAGCGAATCCACTCCTGTTCGAGGTGGCAGACCACCATGTGCGGGTCGCCGATGCGACCGCTGTCGACGACGCGCCGGAGTTCGTGGAACCGCGGGTCGAAGTGGCGCTGGTAGCCGACCGCGAGGGTGAGGCCGCGGTCCTCGGCGCGGTCGATGAGCGCCCGCGCGCCGCCGAGGTCGGTCACCATCGGTTTTTCGAGGTGGACGTGGATGTCGGCGTCGAGCGCGGCGAGCGCCTGGTCGAAGTGCTCGGTGTGCGGCGAGGCGATGGTCACCGCGTCGAGGAACTCGGCGTCCAGCAGTTCCGCGGCCGTCTCGTAGGTCGGCGCGTCGAACTCGCCTCCGAACCGCTCGCGCACCTCGTCGTCGGGGTCGACGCCGGCGACGACGCGCACTCCCTCCAGTTCGTTGAGGAGGCGACACTCCAGCATCCCGAGGCTTCCGAGGCCGATACCTGCGACTCTGAACATGGCGTATCAGTCGTTCGGAAGCCGCAAAAGCGTGCGGGCGAGTCGCAAGGGCTGCCCGGGTGGCTCGTGTGGGTCGGCCATGGGCGACGCAGTCCTCCGGCGATTCGCCGTCGTACTCGCGTTGGTCGGTGTGGCCCTCCACGTTACGTCGCTCGACGAGAACCCGTCGCAGGGATTCGTCACCGAGGGATTCGCGGTTCTGCTGCTCGCGCTCGCGCTCGGCGGCGCACCGGTCGCGCGCGCGAGCTGTTCGCGGCGGACGTGGCCCCCGCCGAATCGCCCGACACCGACGAACAACGCTGAACCGCTCGCCGCAACTCACACGCTTTAGTCGCCGGCCGTCGTGGCATCGACCATGAGCCTCGACTATCGACGACTCGGGTCGACCGGCACTCGCGTCTCGGAACTGTGCTTCGGTACGTGGCGATTCGGCCGCAAGAGCAGCGGCGTCCTCGAGACCGACGAGGAGGAAGCCCACGAACTCCTCGACGCGTTCGAGGAGCGCGGCGGGAACTTCATCGACACCGCCAACGTCTACGGGAACCCGAACGGGACCTCCGAGGAGTACATCGGCAACTGGCTGGCCGAGCGCGACCGCGAGGACTACGTGCTCGCCTCGAAGGTGTACTTCCCGTTCGACGAGGACAACCCCAACGGGCGCGGCCTCTCGCGGACCCACATCCGCAACCAAATCGAGGGCACGCTCGACCGCCTCGACACCGACTACCTCGACCTCTACTACATCCACCGCTGGGACGAGGAGACGCCCATCGAGGAGACGCTCCGGACGCTCAACGGTCTCGTCGAGGAGGGGAAAGTCAACTACCTCGGCGCGTCCACGATGGCCTCGTGGCAACTCACGAAGGCGCTGTGGAAGTCCGACGTCAACGACTACGCCCGGTTCGACGTGACGCAGCCGCTGTTCCACGCCGGCTACTACGAGGACGTGAAAGACTACCTCGACGTGTGCGGCGACCAAGACATCGCGGTCTGTCCGTACTCGCCGCTCGCGGGCGGTTTCCTCACGGGCAAATACGAGCGCGCCGACCCCCACGACCCGACCGAGTACGTCGCGCCCGACGGCGCGCGCGGCTCGTTCGACGAGCGCTTCGACCGGTTCTACGTCTCCGAGCGCGGCTGGAAGGTGCTCGACGAGATTCGCGCCGTCGCCGACGAAGTCGATGCCAGCCCCGCGCAGGTCGCGCTCCGCTGGCTGATGGACTACCCCGAGGCGACGGTCGTCCCCATCGTCGGCGCGCGAACGACCGACCAACTCGACGAGAACGTCGGCGCGGCCGACGTGGACATCTCGACCGACCAGTGGGAGCGCATCATGAACGCCCGCTACGACGAAGACGGCCGGCGCTGGGGCCACTGAGCGGCCGCCGGCGACTGCGGGCGGTTACGGGCGGCTCGACCGATGCCTGCTTTTTTCACGCGATGCCGAGGTCTCGGAGGAAGTCGCAGACGACGTGGACGTAGAGCACGACCGCGAGGAACGCCGCGAGCGAGCCGAGTCCCGAGAGCGCGAGCGCGCCGACCGCGACGCCGCCGACGAGGTGGTGGCTCAGGAGGCGTTTGCGGTCGAACTCGGTGTCGAACTCCTCGAACACTCGCTCTTGGTCGAGGAGGCCGACCCGCGGGTTCGTCACCGCGAGCCGCAGGTTCGCCCAGTCGCCGCGCTGGACGCGGGCGATGACGAAGTGGTCGAGGTCGACGAAGACGCTCACGAAGACCGCGCCGGCGACGAGAAGCGGCAGGCTCCCCGGCGGGTCCACGGCGACTGCGGCGGCCGCCCCGGCGACCGCGCCGACGGCGGCGTGTTCGAGTGACTTCACGGGTCGCCCCGCTCAGCCGACGTGCGGGCGGACCCGCCGGAGCACGAGGTCCGGGTCGAACTCGTCTTCCGACTTGTCCCAGACGCGCTCGCCGTCGACGGTGACGGTGAGAACGCCGTGGTCGCCCGTCACGAGCGCCACGCGGTCGAGCCGGTCGCCGAACTGTTCGAGCAGCGCGTGCTGTAGTTGCTCGGCGCGGTCGAGGAAGCCGCAGGGAACGCAGTATTCGATTTCGACGCTTGTCATGACCGGACGTTCACGGCGAGCGCGTAAAAGCGAGGGGGCGGGCCGCGAGCGCTCCTGGGACCGTCACTACGACGTCCCGAAGCCGGGCCGCCACCGGAGAAGGAGCACGGTGACGAGAAAGACCAGCGTCGAGAGGTCGTACGAGAGCGTCGTCACGGTCGCCGCGACGGCCGTGCCGCCGCCGAAGACGCTCGTGGCGACCGACGCGAGGACGGGCCACGAACACGAGACACAGGAAAAGAGGCCGACGACGCCGGAGACGGCCGCACCCGCCGCCTTGACGACCGTGTCGTAGACGAGGAACGCGAGCGCCGCGTAGCCGACCACGCGCGCCGGCATGAGCACGAGGTTGAACAGGTCGCCGCCGTAGACGAGCGCCGGGCCCCATCCCGGCGGGAGGAAGGCGACGCGGACGCCGCTCGCGCCGCCGGGCACGGGCGAGGTGACGAGGCCGCCGGCGACCGCGAGGAGCGCGAAGTAGCCGACAGCGACGGCGGCCGCCTTGCGCTTCGTCGCGGTCGAGGCGGGTGCCACGTCGGTGTCGAACAGGACCCAGAGGCCGACGATGACCCACGCGACGCCGTAGACGGCGTAGCGCGGCGCGCCGACGCTCGCCTCGGTGAAAAGCAGGTAGACGAACGCCAGGATCAGCGTCGTGTTCACGGCGAAGGCGGCGCGGAGCAGACTGGCCCGCGAGGGGCGGGGAAGTGCGGATGCGGTTGCCATGTGTGTGGGTGATGTCGCAGGCGGTTCTCAGATGGCGAGCGTGTCGACGACGATGGCGAGCAGCAACATCCCGAGGTAGGCGTTCGAGGCGTGGAACGCCCGGAAGGCGGCGGTGTCGTCGCGCTCGTAGTGCAGGCGCACGACGAAGTAGAGGAACGCGCCGCCGAAGAGGATGCTCGTCACGAGGTAGACGACTCCGAGGGCGTCCATGACCGCGAGGCCGGCGGCGGCGACGAGCGTCGCGCCGAGCCACCAGAGGATGTGCTTTCGCGTCTCGGTCTCGCCGCGGACGACGGGCATCATCGGGAAGCCGCCGCGGGCGTAGTCGTCCTTGTAGGCCAGCGCGAGGTTGTAGAAGTGCGCGGGCGTCCACATGAAGATGACCACGGCGAGGACGACGCCGCCGAGGCCGACGTCGCCGGTGACGGCGACCCAGCCGATGAGCGCCGGAAGCGCGCCGGCCGCGCCGCCGATGACGGTGTTCTGGACCGTGTTGGGCTTCAGGATGAGCGTGTAGACGACGCTATAAAAGGCGATGGCGACGACGCCGAGGACGGCCGCGAGCCAGTTGACGGACGCGAACAGCGCCACCGACGCGACCGTCAGGAGCAGGCCGAACGCGACCGCGTTGCGGACGGGCACGAGGTCGACCGCGAGCGGCCGGTCGCTGGTCCGTTGCATCCGGCGGTCCACGTCGCGTTCGAGGACGTGGTTGAACGTGCCGGACGCGCCGATAGAGAGGACGCCGCCGCCGAGGGTCGCCGCGATGACTTCGGGCGTGAGGCCGGGCGAGACGGTGCCGGCGAGCGCCATCGCCGCCGACGCGACGAGACAGAGGAGCCACATCAGCCGCGGCTTCATGAGCCGGAAGTACGCGTTGACCGTCGCCTTCGCGCGGGCGACCGGGTCGGTCGGGACGGGCGGCCGCTCGCCGTCGTCGGCCGGGGGGCTCATCGACGGGGTGCCGACCGGCGCGTCGTCGGGGTCGCCGGTGGCCGCTTCGAGCGTCCACGCGAGGGCGGCGACGAGGCCGCCGAAGATGACCATCCCGAGGACCAAGTGGAGCGTCGAGAGCGCGGGGCCGACGCCGACGGTGGCGACGACCGCGCCGAGGCCGGCCTGCGCGGGATAGAGCACGGCCGACGCAGTGACGGTCGCTCGCACCCGGCGAGACGTGTCGGTCCACCACGCCGAGACGAGCGTGGCGACCGTGAGGAGGCCGACGAGGACGGCCGCGACGCGGTGGCCGAGGGCGACCCAGCCGTCGAGCGTCGCGGGGAGCGAAAAGCCGTCGCCGCACGCGGGCCACGCGCTGCACGCGGCGGTCGCGTCCGTGAGCGCGGTCGTCGCGCCGACGATGAGCAGGAGATAGACGCCCATCGCGGTCGCCGCGAGCAGGCCGTGGAACGTGTTCGAATCGCGATTCGTGGCCACGAAATTCACCTACGGACGTGTTGGACCGTCCCGTATTTAGGACCCGCGCTTTTCCGCCTCGCGTTCGGGCGTCGCTCCCCGTGATATGAGGGGGAGGGGTTGATAAACGGCGGGCCGAGAGTCGGTACGCATTTATGCGGTTGTTCCTAAGTCTCGCTCAGCATGAGAAAGACGCGTTTCGCGCTCGCGTCCCTGCTCGCGACGGCCGCGATGGCGCTCGTTGCCACCCCCGTCGCCGCGCAGGCGTCTGCCACGTCGGAACTCATCAACCAGCTGAACGGGGAGCTGCTGTACGTCGCTATCCCGATTACCGTGCTGGTGGAGGTCATCCTCCTCTACACCGTCATCAAGTTCCGCAACAGCGAGCGCGCACTGCCGACCAAGGAGAACCGCCGGCTCGAAATCACGTGGACCATCGCGACAGCGATTATCCTGCTTTTCGTCGGCGTCGCCTCCTACGGCGTGCTGGCCAACGAGAACGTCACGCACCAGGGCAACGACATCGCCATGGACGACGACCCGGTCGTCGTCACGGCGGAGGCCTACCAGTGGGGCTGGAACATGTACTACCCCGAGGAGGGTAACTTCTCGTCCGGCAACGAGATTGTCATCCCCAAGGACCGCCCGGTCTACTTCCAGGTCACCTCAACGGACGTGATACATGGATTCCACGTCCCCGAGCTCGCGCTCAAGCAGGACGCGATGCCGGGTTCGACGAACACCATCAAGACCGTCGCCTACGAGGAAGGCACCTACCAGGGCTACTGTACCGAGTACTGCGGCGTCGCGCACTCCCAGATGTACTTCACCGTCGACGTCGTCTCGCAGGACGAGTACCAGAACTGGCTCGACGAACAGCAGTCGGCCAACAGCGAGTCGTCCGGCTCCTCGAACTCTACCGCGACGAACTCCACGCAGTAACGCTTCCTCCCTTCTGTTTCGACGCTCCACCCGAGTGACGACGCTCGCGCTCGTCGCGGTCGGTCGTCGGAGAACTCGTCGCGGGCCGCAGTGCAGTCGGCTATCGTCCGGACGAACGGCGACTCAACAGCGTCGCTCGACGATGCGGTCGATGATGCGACCCGTCGAGAGCAGTTCGTCGTCGTGGCGGAGCTCCCGGGGCGTCGCGCGCGTGACCTCGCAGTCGATGCCGCGGGCGTCGAGGGCGGCTTTGATTCCGTCCTCGTCGTGGTGTTGGTCGTAGCCGAGGACGATAACATCGGGGTCGATTTCCTCGATGGGGACGAAGATGTCCTCGACGTGGCCGAGATGCGCCTCGTCGACCACGTCGAGCGCGGCGACCATGTCGCGGCGCTGGCGGCCGTCGAGTATCGGTTTCGGCTTGTGCGTCACGTTCTCGCCGCGGGCGATGATGACGTGGAGTTCGTCGCCGAGCGACGCGGCGTCCGAGAGGTAGTGGACGTGGCCGGGGTGGAGGATGTCGAAGGTGCCCTGCGCGATGACCCGTCTCATCGGTCCAACTCCGCGTCGATGTCGTCCTGCGTGAAGTCGAAGAACGATTCGGGGTCGGAGAGGTCTGCGTCGAGCACGTCGAGGTCGCGGACCTCGCCGGACTGGTCGAACGCCTCCCAGTCGTCGGGGCCGTACGGCGAGCCGATGATGATGTGGACTCGGCCGCTCCCGAACGTGTCGAGGTCGGCGTCGCTCGGGCGGAGGACGCCGTTCGGGTGCGAGTGAATCGACCCGACGGCGTGGAAGTCGTTCGGCACGAGGTCGTTCCTGACGGTCGCGCTGTACGGGTCCGAGACCGTCCCCGGGATGATGAGCACGTCCGTCACGACGTAGCCGTCGCGGTCGACGCCGACCCGTCGGGCCTCCTCGCCGCGGAGGAGTCCCATGTACTCGTTCGGATGCGTCTCCGCAGAGGCTTCGAGCGCGAAGTCGAGGGCGTCGGCCGCGATGCCGACGACCTCCCGCGACCGGAAGAGTCGCATACCGAACCGTCCGCGGGCGCTCCATCTAAGGGTTCCGGAACGCCGAGTCGGTCGCCGGAACGGAACCGCCATACTGAGGTCGGCGCTCGGCCGACATCGGGTGTGACGCTCGATTCCGACCTCGTCGCCCGCGTGACGGACGCGCTCTCGGCGGACGCGCCGCCGACCGCGACGACCGAACTCGACGGCGGACACGTCGGCCGCGTCTACCGACTCGATTTCGACGGGCGCGACCCCGTCGTCGCGAAGGTGGGCGACACGCCGCTCGACGTGGAGGCCGCGATGCTCGACTCGCTCGCCGCGGCCGGTCTTCCGGTCCCCGCGGTCCACCACGCCGACCCCGACCTGCTCGTCCTCGACTACGTCGAGGGCACGTCCGAGTTGACCTCCGCCGCCGAGCGCGACCTCGCCACCCACCTCGCCGCGCTCCACGAGACGACCGCGCCGGCGTTCGGCTTCCCCTACGACACCCTCTCCGGGCCGTACCGACAGCCGAACCCGTGGACCGACTCGTGGATCGCGTTCTTCCGCGACCAGCGCCTCCTGCCGTGGACCGAGGCGGCGCTCGGTTCGGGACTCCCAGACGCGACGGCCGAGCGAATCGAGTCGGTCGCCGCCGACCTCGACGACCTCCTCGTCGAACCGGCGGCCCCGCGACTCGTCCACGGCGACGTGTGGGGCGCGAACCTCCGCGTCCGCGACGCCCGCGTCGTCGCCTTCCTCGACCCGGCGTGTTACTACGGCCACCCCGAGGTCGAACTGGCCTACATCGACTGGTTCGACGCCGCGGGCGACGCCTTCTTCGACGCCTACGACGAACGCCGACCCATCGCCGACGGCTTCTTCGAGCATCGCTCGCCCGTCTACGCGCTGTTTCCGCTCCTCGAACACGTCCGCGTCTTCGGGGTCGACTACGTCCCGTCGGTCGAAGACGCGCTGGACGAACTCGGCTACTGACGCCCCCGCGCAGGCGAGTTTCGAGCCGAATCGGGTCTGTGCGAACCGGCCGCGCACGCGAGATGCTTTTGTAAAGCTTAACACTACCCCCTGACCTAGCGGGACTATGAGCGACGAGCACGCCGGGGATTCCGGCGACGACTCGGGTCCGAATTCGGACGCACGACCTATCGTCTATGATCTCGCACCGAACTGTACCGCCGACGACGTCGAGACCGACGCGTACTACCACGCCGTCGTCAACGGCGTCGTGGAGTACGGCATCTTCGTCGACGTCTCCGACTCCGTCTCCGGACTCATCCACGAGTCCAACCTCTCGGCCGACTACGAGGTCGGGGACCGACTGGTCGTCCGCCTCGAATCCGTCCGCGACAACGGCGACATCGCGTTCGCCGAGGACACGCCCGACGACTACCGCACCCTGACCGTCGACCACGAGCCGACCATCACGCCTATCTCCAGTCTCTCGGTCGGCGAGTCGGTCACGGTCGAAGGCGTCGTCACGCAGATTAAGCAGACCGGCGGCCCGACCGTCTTCCGCATCGCCGACGACTCCGGCATCGTCGCCGCCGCCGCCTTCGAGGAGGCCGGCGTCCGCGCGTTCCCCGGTGTCGACCTCGACGACGTGGTCCGCATGGCCGGCACCGTCGAAGACCACGAGGGCACCCGACAGCTCGAAGTCGACGGCCTCACCGTCCTCGACGACGAGGCCGCCGCCGACGCCCGCCAGCGCATCGACGCCGCGCTCGACGAGCGCGCCGAGCCGGAACCGGTCGAACCGCTCGTGGAGTGGTCGGCGTTCGAGAAGCTCCGCGACGACCTCGAAGACGTGGCGCGCCTGCTCCGCCGGACGGTCCTCGAAGGCCGCCCGATTCGCGTCCGCCACCACGCCGACGGCGACGGCATGTGCGCGTCCGTCCCGGTCCAACTGGCCCTCGAACGGCTCATCACCGAGGTCCACGACGACCCCGACGCGCCGCGACACCTGTTCAAGCGCCTGCCGAGCAAGGCCCCGTTCTACGAGATGGAGGACGTGACCCGCGACCTGAACTTCGCGCTCGAAGGTCGCGCCCGCCACGGCCAGCGGCTTCCCTTCCTGCTCATGCTCGACAACGGGTCGACCGAGGAGGACGTGCCCGCCTACGAGAACCTCGCGCACTACGACGTGCCCATCGCGGTCGTCGACCACCACCACCCCGACCCCGAGGCGGTCGACCCCCTCCTCGACGCGCACGTCAACCCGTACCTCCACGACGAGGACTACCGCATCACGACCGGCATGATGTGCGTCGAACTCGCGCGGATGATTCACCCCGACGTGACCGACGAACTGCGTCACGTCCCCGCCGTCGCCGGGCTGTCCGACCGCTCGAAGGCGGAGGTCATGGACAACTACATCGCGCTCGCCGAAGACGAGGGCTACGACCGCGAACAGCTCCTCGACGTGGGCGAGGCGCTCGACTACGCCGCCCACTGGCTGCGCTACAACGACGGCGCGTCTATCGTCAACGACGTGCTCAACGTCGGCTGTGACGACGAGGAGCGCCACCGCGAACTCGTCGAGTTCCTCTCGACGCGCGCCGAGCGCGACGTGGACCGACAGCTCGAAGCCGCGGAGCCGCACCTCGAACACGAGCGCCTCGACAGCGGGGCCAACCTCTACCGCATCGACCTCGACAAGTGGGCCCACCGCTTTACCTACCCCGCGCCGGGCAAGACCACGGGCAAGCTCCACGACCGCAAGGTCCAGGAGACGGGCGAGCCGGTCATCACCATCGGCTACGGTCCCGACTTCGCCGTCCTCCGCTCCGACGGCGTCCGCCTCGACATCCCGCGGATGGTCGCCGAACTGAACGAGGAAGTCGTCGGCGGCGGCGTCTCCGGCGGCGGCCACCTCGTCGTCGGCTCCATCAAGTTCGTCAGCGGCATGCGCGAGGAGGTCATCGACAGCCTCGTCGAGAAGATGGCCGAAGCCGACATCGACGAAGAGCTGTCGACGACGGCGTAAGCCGGCGTTCGACTCTCAGACTGCGACCGCTCATTTTTCGAACTCCAGTCGTCTGAGCGCCGCGAGTCCAACGACGACCGCGAGGGCCGCCGCGGCGACGAGTCCGGGCTTCGGATCCGCTCCGCGCCCGCTGGCTCGCCAGTCGGCCGCGAACGCCTCGCGGAAGTACGCCGCGGCGGCCGGGTCCGACAGCGCGAGGACGACTTCGCGGTTCTCGCGGGCCGAGTGCCGGTTCCAGTTGAGACTGCCGACGAGCGCGGTGTCGTCGGCGACGACGCCCTTCGCGTGAATCGCGCCGTACCGGTCGCCGGGGCGCGCGAGGCGGACCGAGAGCGGACTGCCGGTGCGGTCGGCCCACTCGTTCAGGCGCTCGGCGAGCGCGCGGTTCTCCTCCTCGTCGTACCACGCGCTCCCGAGGAGGAGTCGGACGCGGACGCCGCGGTCGGCGGCGCGCTTGAGCGCGCGGACGAACGGGCCGTCGGCCTCGACGGTCGGTTGTAGCACGTCGATTCGGCGCTCGGCGGCATCGAGTCGGGCGACGACCGCGGACTCGGCGTTGTCGGGCGCGCGGAGGACGGCGACGCGGTCGACTCGAAGCGCCTCGGGCGCGATGCGCGACGGATACGAGCCGTTCGCCGATTCGGTGCGGACGAACGACCGGCCGACGCGGTACGTCTCCCACGAAGCGGTCTCTGGGAGGCTCGCATCGGTTTCGAACGTGGCCGCGAGGTCGGCCGCGACGGCCGGCGAGCGCGCGACAACGCCCCAGCCGCGGCTCTTTTTCCCGCCCGTTCCGGCGGGTTTCCAGTTTTCGGTCATCACGAGCGCCGCGTCGTCGACGACGGCGTACTTCGGGTGGTGAAACGAGTGCGGGTCGCCGACGACGCGGACCGACACGCCGGCGTCGACGAGGCGGTCGAGGACCCGCGCCGACCGCCGCGGGAAGCCGCCGACCGGGCTGTCCTCGACCAGTACCTCGACCTGCACGCCGCGCTCGCGAGCGGCGACGAGTTCGTCGGCGACGCGCGCGGAGGAGACGACGTAGCCGGCGAGCAGAATCCGCTCGTCGGCCGCCCGGAGCGTCGCTATCGGACGCCCCGGCGAGTCGGGGAGCACGAACAGCGTCGCGTTCGCGGGGCCGTGGGTCGTGACGTTCCGCTGGGGGAGCGTCCGCGGCCACCACGACCACGCGCCGTCCCGCCGTTCGAGGAGCGCGCCCTCGCGGCTCCGGTCGTAGCTGAGGCGGTCCGCGACGACGCCGTTGCCGGCCGCGTCGCCGTCGCCACCGACGACGCGGAGCGTGACCGTTTCGCCGCCGTTGGCGAGGTCGAGACCGGGCGCGACCACTGGGAGGTCGGTCAGGTTCGACGCCGCGGACGGGTCGGTGACGACGGCAACCGCCCCGCCGGGCGCGACGAAGGAGACGGTCCCCTCGCCGTCGGCCAGCGAGAGTTCGGTTCCCGCGGGCGCGGCGACGGCGACGAACTCGCCGCGGTCGTCGGGCGTCGCCGGGTCGGGGAGCGCGGCGACGATGCGCGGTTCACCCGATACCGGCGGGTCGGCGGCGGTCGCTGATTCTGTCGCGTTCGCCGTTCCCGGCGCGGCCGCTATCGGCGCGGGGACGACGGCCGCGGCCGCGAGCAGGACGGCGAGCGAGACGGCGAACGCGGTGGTGAGGGGCCGTCGAGACACACCCCGCGGTGGTCGCGTTTCCCTACAAAAACGTTCGCGTCCGGGGACTCATCGCGAGCGACTGCGAGAGAAAGAGAACGAAAGGGGACCGCAGAGCCGCCGGGCTGCCGCGTCGGTCGTGCGGTCTCAGACGGTCGCTTCGGCTTCGACGTCGTCGCCGAGGAACTCGGCGGCGAGTTCGGCTTCGCGCTGGACGAGGAACGAGCGGTCGTCGGCGTAGCCGGCGGCCACTTCGAGCGCGTCGTTCGTGCCAATCTGTCGGAGCGCCCACGCGGCGCTGGCGCGGACGGCGTCCTCGTCGTCGTCGGCGACGACGTCCGACAGCGGCTCGACGGCGCGGGTGTCGCCGATGAGACCGAGCGCGCGCGCGGCGGCCGAGCGGACGTTGTCGTTTTCGGTGACGAGCTTGTTCGCGATGGGTTGGGTCGCCTCTTCGGAGCCGATTTCGCCGAGCGCCTTGAACACGACCTTCTGGAGCGCGGGGTCGCTGTCGGTGTCGACGTAGTCGACGAGCATCTCGACGCCCTCCTCGGCGGCCATCTTCCCGATGGCCTTGATGACGCCCTTGTCGCGGCGCTTGGCCTGCCCCTCGATGGTCTCGTAGGCGCGGTCGTCGTTCATCCGCGTGAACGCCTCGATGCAGTACTCCTGCATGAAGTCGGACTGGAAGCTCTCGAACGCGAGCGCAATCATCTCGACGTTGCCGCGCTTTTCGTGTTCCTTCAGCGCCGACAGCTCCGGCGGGAAGTCCTTGTAGTGGCCGAGCACGTCGTAGAAGCCCTGCACTTGGAGCTTCTCGCGGGTCTCGAGGTCGTCCCACTCCTGGGCGTCGTCGAGACCGTCCGCGAGGCCGTCGGTGACTTCGATGAGGTCCGCGATGGTCTCTGCGTCGTCGTCGGCGTCAAGGTCGGCCGCTTCGATGGCCGAGACGGCGTCGTCGATGGCGGCGGTGAGCGCGTCTTCGTCGTCACCGTCGACCGAGACGCTCGCGTCGAGCACGCCGTTGAACTCGTCGGCGAACGTCTCGACCGCGGCGACGATTTCGCCGTCGCCCTGCTCGGTCCACCGAGTGTCCGTAATCGTGGACTTCGCTTCTTCGAGCGTCTCGACGGCGTCGTCGGCGTAGGGACCGCGCTGGGATTCGAGGTCGTCGCGCAGGTCGGACAGGCGCGATTCGAGCTCCTCGGCGGGGTCGTCTTCGTCTTCGTCGTCCGGTTCGGGCAGGTCCGCGGCCTCCACGTCGGCCTCGATGTCGTCGAGCGTGGCCTCGACCTCGTCGAGGTCGGCTTCGGTCTCGGCCGCGTCGAGAGCCTCCTCGGCCTCGGTCAGGCGCTCGTCGAAGCTCTCGGGCGAGAGTTCTGTCGTATCGTCGTCCCCGTCACTCATATGCCGGAAGTCCGTTCGACTGTAAAAAGAGCGTTTCCCTTCGCTCCGCGTCTCGGGCCGGGACCGACCGCCGATTCCATTCGGGTCACTTTTTCGCGACCCGTCCGTTCCTCCGAGCGTGACCGGTCCCACTATCGCCGTCCCGCAGCGCGCCGCGTTCGACCTCGACCCGGCGCGAAACGAGGCGGACGTGCGCGCCCGCGCCGCCGACCTCCCCGAGTCGATCGATATCGCGCTGTTCTCCGAGTACGCGCTCACGGGCTTCGTCGCGGACAGCCGCGCCTTCAGCGGCGCGATACCTCGGGAGCGCGCGACCGACTTCCTCGCCTCCGTCGCCGCGGAAAACGGCTTCGACGTACTGGCGGGCTACCTCGAACGCGACGGCGAGACGCTCCACAACGCGGCCGCCTACGTCCGGTCCGACGGTTCGGCGACCGTCTACCGCAAGCGACACCTCTGGGGCGACGAGGCCGACATCGTCACTCCGGGCGACGAACTCGTCGTCGCGGACACGCCCGCCGGCCGGACGGGAATCCTCACCTGTTACGACCTGAACTTCGTCCGCGACAGCGCTGCGCTGACCGACGAGCGAGTCGACGCCCTGTTCGTCGTCGGCGCGTGGCCCGACGCCCACTCGGCGAACTGGCGACTGCTCTGTCGCGCCCGCGCCCTCGACGGGGTTCGCTGGCTCGTCGGCGCGAACCGGACGGGGAGCGGGTCGATTTCGGGAACCGCGGGTTCGGAGTACGCGGGTCGCTCGCTCGTCGTCAGGCCCGACGGCGTGGTCGCAGCCGCGCTGAACCGCGGCGAGCGCGACCTCGTGTGGACGCTCGACCGCGACCTCTTGGCCGAACAGCGCGCGTTCGTCGGCTCGGTCGAGTAGCCGAAACCGGACTGCATCACCGGAATCGAGGGGGGTTTTTCCGACCGCGCCCAATCGGGGGCGATGACGGACTCGCTCTTTACGCCGCTTTCGCTCCGCGAGACGGAGGTTCGAAACCGAATCATGGTCTCGCCGATGTGTCAGTACTCCTCGACCGACGGGTTCGCCGACGACTGGCATCTCGTCCACCTCGGCAGCCGCGCCGTCGGCGGCGCGGGCATCGTGATGTCCGAGGCGACGGCCGTCTCCCCCGAGGGGCGCATCACGCCGAACGACCTCGGCATCTGGTCGGACGACCACGTCGAGAAGCTCAGCCAGATAACCTCGTTCGTCTCGTCGATGGGGAGCACGCCGGCCATCCAACTCGCCCACGCGGGCCGGAAGGCGAGCAAGACCCGTCCGTGGGAGGGGAGCGAGCCGGTCGCGCCCGACGACGGCGGATGGACGACCGTCGCCCCGAGCGACGCGCCGTGGCCCTACGAGGGCGAGGCTCCGCCGACCCGAAAGCTCTCGGCCGACGGTATCGAAGGCGTCGTCGACGACTTCCGCGCGGCGGCCGAGCGCGCGCTCGACGCGGGCTTCGAAATCGCCGAGGTCCACGCGGCCCACGGCTACCTCCTCCACGAGTTCCTCTCGCCGGTGACGAACCACCGCGACGACGAGTACGGCGGCTCGTTCGAAAACCGGACGCGACTCCTCCGCGAGGTCACGGACGCGGTCCGCGGGGTCTGGCCCGACGACAAGCCCGTGTTCGTCCGCATCTCCGCGACCGACTGGCTGGACGACCGCGAGTCGTGGGACATCGAGCAGTCGATTCGCCTCGCGGCCGACCTCGACGACCTCGGCGTCGACCTCGTCGACGTGAGCGCCGGCGGCATCCACCCCGACCAGCGGATTCCGAACACCGGCCCCGGCTATCAGATTCCCTTCGCGGAGGTCATTCGCGAGGAGACCGACGCGATGGTCGGCGCGGTCGGCGGCATCCGAACCGCGCGCCACGCCGACGAGGTCGTCAGAAACGGGCGGGCCGACCTCGCCATCGTCGGCCGCGAGCATCTCTACGACCCGTACTTCGCGCTCCACGCCGCGGACGACCTCGACGCCGACGCGGAGTGGCCGCCGCAGTACCAGCGCGCCGTCCCGCGGCGGTAGCGACGGCGGTACCCTCGAAACGCACCCCGCGTTCGCCCCTCGAAACGCACCCCGCGTTCGCCCCTCGAACGCTTATCCCCGCGGCGACCCAACCGTGGGCCATGAGCGACCGACGACGCGACGACGACATCCTCGACGTACTCGACGAACTCGGGGACACGCTCGACGAACTCGGCGCGGAACTCCGCGAGGAGCGCGACCGCAACCGCGGCCGTGCCCGCGACCGACGCGTCACCGGCGACGACCGATTTCGCCCCCCGCGCCCGCCGACGTTCGGTGAGGTACTGCGGTTCACCGAGTCGTACACCATCCCGACAGTCATCGCCGTCCTCGAAGCGACCATCGCCTCCCTCGAACTGCTCCGCCGCCTCATGCGGCTTTCCGACCCCGGCCGCGCGATGGACGACGCCCGAACCGAGACGGAGGCACGGATGCGAAACGTCCCGAAGAGCGCCGTCTCCGGCGTCGACCGGGCCCTCGATGAACTCAGAAACGCGCTCTCGGAGGCCGACCTGCCCTCGAACCCCGAGGCGCGCGACGTGATGGACCGCGCCCGCTCGCTGGCCGACGAACTCGACGCGCGACTCAGCGAGGCCGAACGCGAGCGAACCGCCCGCGAGCGTCGCTGGCGCGAGGACGAACGCACGTTCGAATCCGAGTGGCAACGGCGCGACGACGCCCGGCCCTCCGGTGACGGGACCCGAGCCTCACGCGACGCCGAGCCGGTCGGGACCGGGCCGGTCCGCATCGACGTGACCGAGGAAGCCGGCCCGGACGGCGGCGACGACGGGAGCGGGAGCGACGAGCCGACTGTCGATGTCGACGCCGAACTGGAGTCGATTAAGCGCGAAGTGAACGGCGACGACGGGGACGACGGAACCGACGCCGGCGCGGGCGACGAGCCGAGCGACCGCTGAGCGGCGACTCCATGCGCCAGCGGCCCAGACGCGAGAAAAAAAGACTCTCGACGCGCCCGCTCAGACCGGCTCGAAGCGGTAGCCGTCCCACTCCTGACTCGCGGGCTCGCGGATGCCCGCGCCGGGTTCGCGGAGTTCCTCGCAGTAGACCGGGCGGACCTCGTCGCCGATGTCGACGTCGTCCTCGCCGGTGACCTGTCCGATGGCGCGGACGGGCTCGCCGTCCACGTCGAACTCGACGATGGCGAGCGTGTTGGGCTGGCGGACGCCCGGCGGCGTCGCCGTCGAGTTCGTCCACGTCAGCACCGTCGCCGTGTAGTCGCTGAGGTCGACCGTGCCGACCGGCTCCTCGCCGCCCGGACCGACCGGGTGGCCGGGGTAGGTGATGCTCCCGTCGGGGTAGCGGTACGCCTCCATCGCGGGTTCGTCGTCGGACATTATCGGGACTCCATGATGGTCGTGGTCACGCAGTTGCCGAAGCCACCGACGTTGCACGCGAGGCCCACGTCGGCGTCGACCTGCCGCTCGCCTGCGTCACCGCTGAGCTGTTTGTAAATCTCGTACACCTGCGCGACGCCCGAAGCGCCGAGGGGGTGACCCTTCGACTTCAGGCCGCCGGACGTGTTGATTGGGAGGTCGCCGTCGCGGTCGGTGACGCCCTCCTCGACGGCCTTCCAGCCCTCGCCCTTCTCGAAGAAGCCGAGGTCCTCCGACTGGAGGAATTCGAGGATGGTGAACATATCGTGGAGCTCCGCCACCTCGATGTCGTCGGGTTCGAGGTCGGCCATCTCGTAGGCGATTTCCGAGGAGTTGACGACGCCGCCCATCGTGGTCGGGTCGGCGCGCTCGTGGACGACGTGGGTGTCCGTCGCGCCGCCGATGCCGGAGATGACGGCGTAATCGTCGGTGTACTCGCGGGCGACCGACTCGGGGCAGAAGACGAGCGCCGCCGAGCCGTCGGTGATGGGACAGAAGTCGTAGAGGCGAAGCGGATCGGCGACGACCGGCGAGTCGAGGACGGTGTCGAGGTCGACTTCCTTGCGGAACTGGGCGTGGGGGTTGTCGACGCCGTTTTTGTGGTTCTTGACGGCGACCTTCCCGAGGGACTCCCGCGGGGCGTCGTAGGTGTCGAGGTAGAGCCGGGCGGTCAGCCCCGCGAAGGAGGGGAGCGTGACGCCGTGTTTGTACTCCACCGGGTGCGTCAGCGAGGCGATGACGTCCGTCGATTCGGCGGTCGAGCGGTGGGTCATCTTCTCGCCGCCGACGAGCATCGTCATGTCGGACGCGCCGGAGGCGACAGACTGCCACGCGGCGTAGACGCCCGCCCCGCCGGACGAGGAGGTCTGGTCGATTCGGGCGGTGTAGGCGGGCATCGCCGCGAGGTCGTGGGCGAGGGCGTTCGGGACGCCCGTCTGGCCCTCGAACTCGCCGCTCGCCATGTTCGAGACGTAGAGGTGCTCGATTTCGTCGGGCGAGACGTCGGCGTCCGCGAGCGCGGCCTGTCCCGCCTCCGCGAGCAGTTCGCGAATCCACGCGTCTCGCTGCCCGAACTGGGTCATCGATGCACCGATAATCGCTACGCGGTCCATACGCGCACGTCGTCGCAGCGCGATTTAAAACCGGGTAATCCCTCGCCGGCACGTCTCAAACCGTTTATCAGTCGGTCGCCCGAACGACCGGCCATGGACGCCGAACGCCTCGCGCCGACCGTCGGAATCGTCGGCGCGCTGCTCCTCGCAATCGCCGTCGCGATTCCCGCCGTCACCGTCGAGGGCGGGGACGGACAGGTGGCCGCCTACTACGCCGCGGGCCCGGTCGGCATCTCGTTCGTCGGAATGCTCGCGCTCCTCGAAACCGTCGTCTTCCTCTCGGGCAGACAGGAGCGGACCGACCCGGCGACGGCCGCCGGCCTCGCCTTCGTCCTCTCGCTTTCGATGCTCGGCATCGCCGCGCTGTGGTCGTTTTCCATCGACCAGACGCTCCTGTTCAGCTTCGACCAGCAGTACTCGTGGCTCACCTACCACCGCTGGTCCGTCGTGGCCGCCGCGTTCGTCACGTTCGTCGGCGGCGCGTGGTACGCCCGCGGCGTGTTGTGAGCCGGGAGCGACCGACCGGAACCGGCGACTCGCGGAGCCGACGCGTCGAACCACCCCGACGGTGTCCCCCGATTTTCCCGCACCCGAGTCGAAAGGCCCTTAACAGTCGGTGGATAATAAGGGAGTGGACTAGGTCGGGCAGTTAGGCCCTGCTCTTCACCCGCGAAATAGGTCTTTAGCGGGGACCGAACACGGGCGCGTCCGGTCAGACCGGCGCGGGCCCCGGAAGCCAACGTAGAAACCTCGTCCTTCGGGGACAGCGGTTCCGCGTACCCCTTCCGCAGGGAAGGGTTCGCGCGGTTTATCGGTGGTACCCCGCCAGGCGCGGAAGCGAGCAGCGGACCATCGGACGTGCGTCGCTCGAGGGATCGCGGGGTGGAGGAGGCAACCGGGATTCCCCACGTCGGAACGCCGGGCAACCTCGCTGTCCACCCATTCATACCTCATGCAGTTACTCCCCGACCGCCCGGTCTCTCGGTCGTAGACTCGCCGTCGGCCCTCGAAGCCGCGGTCTGGCGTCGTTACCGACCTCGTGAGCGACTGCAAACAGTAGACACTCGCGACCGTAAAAGACCGCACAAGGGGTCCGGTTCCCCGGGGGAGACGCGTACTATCTACTCTCGGCTTCCGTCTCGGTCGCGTCGGCGTCGTCCGCCTCGGCCTCGTCTCCGTTCTCGCCTTCGTCGTCGCCCCCCTCCGCGCCCTTCTTCAGTTCCTCTTCGATTTCCTCGCGGCCGCGACGGAACTCGCCCATCGCCTGCCCCGACGACCGGGCCAGTTGGGGGAGTTTGTTCGCACCGAACAGGAGGACGACGATGAGCAGGACGATGAGCAGTTCTGGGCCGCCCGGCAGTCCGGGGAACAGCGGAATGGAATCCAGCATTACGTTCGGTTACGTTCGGAGGGAAGATAAGAGAGACGGTCCGTGTCGGCGTCTCGAAGTCGCCGTAGTCCGCGTGTTTCGGCACTCGTGGGCGTTCACACGACAGGACGCGGGCGGGCGGAGCCGACCGCGTCGGCCAACCGAACCGGCCCCGCGTCGCTCCCGCAGTCACCGCCAACTGGTCCAGCCGCCGTCGACGACGATGGACTCGCCGGTGACGTACTTCGAGAGGTCGCTGGCGAGGAACACCGCCACGCCGGCCACGTCGTCCGGTTCGCCCTGCCGGCCGAGCGGAATCATGGCGGTCAACTGTGCGGTCTGTTCCTCGCCCGTCTCCTCGGCCCCCTCGGGGCCGATTTTCGTCCTGATAGCGCCGGGGTGAATCGCGTTCACCCGGACGCCGTCGCCGCCGAGACCGTGGGCGAGCGAGTACGAGAGCGTCCGAACGGCCCCCTTCGACGCGCTGTACGACGGGTAGTTGCCGTTGCCGAAGATGCCGTTGACGCTGGAGACGTTGATGATGCTTCCGCCGCCGGATTCGACCATCCGTTTCGCGGCCGCCTGCGCCCCGAAATACACGCCTTTCAGGTTGATGTCCATCATCTGTTGGAACTCGGCTTCGGTGACTTCGAGGAACTCCTCTGGCCGCCAGATACCGGCGTTGTTCACCACCACGTCCCCGCCGCCGAACGCCTCGGCGGCGTCCATCGCCGCCTCGAACGCGGCCGGGTCGGTCACGTCGAGTTCGACGTACGTCGCCGACGAGTCGGTGTCCGACTCGATTTGTTCGTGGGTGGGCGCGCCGCCTTCTTTCGCCTCTTCGCGGATGTCGCAGACCACCACGTCCGCGCCCGCCTCGGCGTAGGCCAACGCGATTCCCCGTCCGATACCCGAACTACCGCCGGTGACGACCGCGACGCGGCCGTCGAGCAGACTCATCTGTAATACACCTCACGCGAATGTCGGCGGAATGATAGTTAAGAATAGCCACCGATTCCGACGGTGTGAGTGCCGCTGAGTGCTCTCCGCGGCGAGCAGCGATTCGGAGAAGATGCACCGGCTGGGAATCGAACCCAGATAATTGGCTTGGAAGGCCAATGTCTTACCATTAGACCACCGGTGCTCATTTTATTCGCACCGTGCATCGACGGACTCCGTCCGTCTCAACACCGGTGCACTCGATCGTCCCTCACTCGTGCACCGAGCCTTGGACTCGTTTCACCCGTCCAAGACACCGGTGCCCGCGTGTGGTATCTATTTCCTCATTCTCGACGCCCCAATAAGGATGTTACCTTTTCGGTCAGGCGGCGAGGGTGGTCGATTCGCCGCCCTCGTCGGGGTTGTCGGGGGCGCTCCCGACGACTTCGAACTCGAACTCCGCCTCAGCCTCGGACTCGCCGTCCACGGCGACTACCGTCACGTCTCGCTCGTCGGGGATGGCGACACCTAGCTCGCCGTCGGCGTCGGTCGTGCCGGCGGCCTCGCCGTTTATCGTCACCGTCGCGTTCTCCACGGGCGTCCCGTTCCGCGTGACGACGACCGTCGCGTTCTCGCCGGCGGAGACGTTCCCGTCGAAGCTCACGGAGAGGTCGCCTTCGGCGTCGGATTCGGCGCGCTCGCCGTTGTCGTCGGTCTCGTTTTCGGCCGCTTCGACCTCGGCGTTCGCGTCTGCCTCGGCCTCAGCCGCGGCTTCCGCGTCGGTCGTCTCCTCCGCGCCGACTCTCGTAATCGGGACGTTCGTCCCCGATTCGCTCACGACGGGCTTGGGGATGTACTTCCCGCTGTTGCCCGCCTCGAACGCCGTGATGTCGAAGACGAAGTCCACGGACTCGCCGTTGCCGACTTCGAAGTCCGTGTCGAGCTGGAGCCTGTTACTGGGGAGCTTCACGTTGACCCGTTCGCCGGTCTTCAGCGTCCCGTTCACCTCGCTCACGTGCACGAAGACCTTCGTGTAGTTCCCTTCGGGCACGCCGTACTCGCCGACGAGGCTCGCGTTTTCGCCTTGTAGTTCCGTCAGGTCGACGGTCGCGTTGTCGACCTCGTAGGCGACTCTCGACTCGCCTTCGGCCGCGTCGGTGTCGTTTACGTCGGCGGATTCGATGTCCGCATCGGCGTCGGCGTCGGCGTCAGCGTCGGCGTCGGCGTCGACCGGCCCGTTGGTCGAGGCGGACGTGTTCGTCGTGTTCGCCGTCGCGTTAGCTTCGATTTCCACCTCGACGCTCGCGTTCGCCTCAGCGTCGGTGTCGTTCGCGGTGTCGGCCTCGGATTCAGTTTCGGTCCCGGTCTCATCGTCGGCCTCCGCGTCGTCGGTGTCGGCTTCGGTCTCCGATTCGGCGTCACCGCTCGCGCGGACGAGCGTCACGCGCTCGATGGTGACGTTGAGGTGTTCGAAGTCCGCGATGGCGTTCTGCTCGTCGCTCACGTAGAAGTTCACGGTTCCCGTCCGGGCCGCGTCGCCGCCGTCTGACGACGCGGTCGTCGTCGCGTCGGCGGTCCCGTCGGTCTGCGTCTCGGTCACCGTGCCGGCCCCGCCCGCACAGCCGGCCAGTACGACCATGAGCGCGAGCAGGACAGTCGCAAGTCCAGTACGTTTCATCGTGGGAGACCGTACTGGCCGTGAGAACTTTAGAAGGGTGTTCGTAGACTTCGGTTTTCACCGAATTTCGCTGAATTACGGCCTCAATCGTCCGCGTGCGACTCGTTGAACTGCTTGGCCTTGTCGAGCAGGCCGGGCGAGATACCGGGCACGTCGTCGACGCTCACCGCGCCCTCGGCGCGAATCTCGTCGAGGCTCTTGGGGAACTCGCGGAGCTCCATGTGGATGGCGATGCCTGCCTTCGCGCCCTTGCCCATCGCCACCGGAATCTGGTTGTGGCCGGGGGTGATGTCACCGACCGCGAACACGCCGTCGACGCTGGTCCGACCGTGGTCGTCCACGGGGACCGTTCCGTCGTCGTCGAGGTCCACGTCGAGCGCCTCGAACAGCGTCGTGTTGTAGTTCGAGCCGTACATGGCGAAGCCACCCTTGTACTCGCGGACGGTGCCGTCTTCGAACTCGAAGCTCTCCAGCCAGCCGTCGTCGCGCTTCGTCATGCCCGAAAGCTCCTCCTCGACGATGTCGACGGGGTGCGCGCGGACGAGTTCGTCCGTCTCGTCGGACCACGTCGGCTCGTCGCCGCGGAGCAGCAGGTCCACCTCGTCGGTGAAGTTGAGCATTATCATGGCGACGTAGGCCGCCGAGTCCGAGTGACCCATCACGTACACCGACTCGTCGACGAACATGTAGGCGTCGCAGTGGAGGCAGTAATGCAGACCCTTGCCGGTGCGGGGCAGCGGCGGCTCGGGGCGCTCGTCGTTGAAGCCGACGCCGAGCACGACGCGCTCGGCGACGAACTCGCCCTCGTTGCCGACGAGGCGGAACCGGCCGTCGTCCAACCGCTCCGCGTCGGTCACGAAGTCGCGGTGGATGTCGGTCCCGTAGTCTTCGAGCTGGCCGCGCGCGGTTTCGAGGAACTCGTTGCCCGAGGTGTCCTCGGTGACGCCGATGACGTTGTGCGTGTCGAGCATCATGGCCGCGCGGCCGCCGCCGCGGTCCACGAGCGCGGTGTCGTGGCCCAGTCGCGTCGTGTAGAGCGCGGTCTGGAGGCCCGCGGGGCCGCCGCCCACGACGACAACCTCGTACTCCCGTGGTTCGTCGGTCTCGGTCATACACGGGAATTCGTCGCGGCGCTCTTAAGCCCACATCACCTGTGCGCGGCCGGCATCCACCCGAAACGTGTTAGCAACCAACACGATTCCGTCCGTGACGCCCCAGTCCCGACCAACGCTCAGCAGCCGGCGACGACGGCGTAGCAGTTCCCGCTGGAGACAGTCGATTCGACCACCGTGAGGTCGCTCGCGTCGAGGTCGTCGTCGAACTCGTCGGGCGCGTAGATGTGGTAAAAGCGGGGGACCGTTTCGCCGCCGGGGAGCGTCCAGTCGACCGTCGTGTCGAAGCCGTCCTCGCGGTCGAACGTGTCGTGGGCGGTGCTCCACGCGCTGACGACCGCGCGGCCGTCGGCGTCGAGCACGCGCGCGAGTTCGTTCAGGCTGGCAACGCGCGCCGCCCGCGGCGCGAGGTGGTGAACCGTCGCCACGTACACCGCGAGGTCGAAGGCGTCGTCGGTGAAGGGAAGCCGCGAGGCGTCGCCCTGCACGAGCCCGGCGTCGAAGCCGCGTTCGGCCGCCCGCGCGACCGCCTCGTCGAGCAGGCCGCGGCTCACGTCGAGGCCGACGACCTCGTCGGCGTGCTCGGAGAGGAGGTCGACGTGCCGGCCGTTACCGCAGCCGAGGTCGAGCGCGCGGGCGGCCGGTCCCGACTCGGTCGCGTCGGCGACGAACGACTCGACTTCGGGCCACGGATACTCGCGGGTGGACGCGAAGTGCGACGCGATGCGGTCGTACGTCTCGCGGACCCCGTCTCGGGGTTCGTCTCCGTCCATGCCGGTCGGTCGGGGCGGCGGGACAAAGACCGCACGGGTCGCGGGCGTCGGTCGGGGGTCGTTCCCCTGATGAGTCGCGCGCGCTCAGATGAACAGGAACGTCACGTAGGTGATGACGAGCAGGATGGCGGCGTGTTTGACGCCGTCGGCAATTTGCCCCTCGCCGAGCTGTCCGGCGATAACCCCCGAGCAGAGCCCCTGAATGGCCGTGACGTGGAAGAACAACAGCATGTACGACTCGGTGTCCACGTCGCGCAGGCCGGAGAACGCGCCCGAGGAGACGCCGGCGACTTCGCCGGAGCCGACGCCTCCGGCGCTGGCCTGCTCGACCGCCGGGATGAACGACACCGTCAGCGCGGCGATGATACCGAGGAAGACGAGAAACGAGATGTAGATGACGAGGAGGTACGTGAGCATCTCCTGGTTCCGCTCGCGGGCGAGGCGGCGGCTGTCTTGGGCCTCGTTGGCCGCGATGCGGAGCACGGGCGCGAGGTCGCCGCTCGCGCTCATCGCGTTGGTGATGAGCGTCACCGACCGCGACACCATCGGGCTGGCCGTCCGGCGGTCCATCCGCCGGAGCGCGGTCTGTGCGTCGGCCCCCCAGTCGATGTCGCGGACGGCGCGCTCGACCTCGTCGCCGAGCGGCCCGAGGTCCGACGCCGACACCCGGCGGAGGCTCTGGACGACCGTCAGCCCGGCTTCGTTGACGCTCGCGAGGCGGTCGAGGAAGTCGGGCATACTGCGCTCGATGGCGCGGATTCGGCGCTTTCGCAGCTCGTGGAACGCCGAGACGACGACGAGCGAACCGATTGCGGCCTCGACGACGTGTTCGTCCACCGCGTCGGCGACGCCGAGTATCGTGGGGTCCGCGGGAATCGTGGCCCGCAGCGCGACCCAGACGAGCCCCAGCGGGACGGTGAGCGCGAGCGCGACGAGCGGCTTGCGTCCGAGGGTGTCGAGCGGGCGCTCGAACCAGTTGCGGAGCGCGCGGAGCCGGTCGTAGGCGGCGAGCCGCTCGCGGTTCGCGCGCCACGGGTCGCCTCGGGCGTCGGTCTCGCCGCCGTCGGTCGCGGGGGCCGAGCCGACGCCACCGGTCGCGTCGATGCGCCGGGCCGACTCGGCCGCGGTGTCAGCGCCGTCGTCGGCAACCGCCGCGCCCCGGAGCGACTCGGTGATACTGTCGATGTAGACGACGAAGCCGAAGCTCGCCAGCGGGATGCCGACGTAGCCGACGATGCGGATGAGCGTCAGCGTGTCCGCGAGGACGAGACCGATGACGACGAGCACGGTGATGAAAAACAGCGGGCCGGCGACGAGGACGGTGACGTACACCTCCGCGAACGTCGAAAGCAAGTCGAGGTACTGCTGTTGTTGGGCTTCGGCTTCCTCCTGAAACCGCTCGTACTGCTCTTGGAGGAACGACGAGAGGTTGCGACCGCTCCCGAGGACGCTGGCGAGGTTCTCTGCGAACTCTTCGAGGCTCGGACTCGGCGTCCGCGTCGCCATCGTCTGGAGCGACGAGAGCACGTCGGTGCCGAAGGCGTCCATGTCGCGGACGACGATGGAAACCTCGCGCGCCGCCTCGCCGTAGATGGCCTCGTTTCGCGCCAGCGTCTCCAACACCTGTGGGAACGGCATCCCCGACCGCGACAGCGCGAAGACGAACGCGACCGTCCGCGGGAGCGTCGCCTCGATTTCCGACGAGCGGGTCCGCGCCCGCTCGGTGAGGACGTACCACCGACCCCAGTAGACGCCGAGCGCGAGGAGCGTCCCGAGCGTCGCGCTCGAAAGCAGCAGTGCGAGAAACAGGTCGCGGAGCGGGAGCGCCTGAATGCTCGTGAGGCCGCCGAGGAAGCCGAGCGCGCCGGGGAGGACCTCCCGAATCGTCTCGGATTGGACGGCGAGGGTGTCGAGCGTCACGGCGGCGAGGTAGACGCCGAAGACGCTCCCGGCGACGCCGAAGACGGTCGCCATGAGGAGCGTCCGCGAGGCGTACACGCGGTGGGTGACGCTCACGTGCGCCGCCCGCAACTGCGTTCGCTGTTCCCTGCGCCGGGGGTTCTCGTTGGCGACGTAGAAGCCGAAGACGGAGAGCGCGACCCGCGAGACGAGGAGGTCGGCCGCGCGGCTCACCGGCGACAGGACGACGGGCAAGACGAGGAGGACGGCGAGCACGAGCGGGAGCAGATACAGGTACTGTGCGACCATCTCAGGCCTCCGAGCCGGCGTCGACGATGTCCTCGTCGGCCTCGACGCGCCGCATCACGTCTTCCGAGTCCGCGTAGTACTCGTTGATGAGCGCGGTAAAGCGCCGGTAGTCGGTGACGCCCTTGTCGAGGAGGTATCGGAGGAACCCCTCGCGCCGCCGGAGTTCGCGCCGGAGTTCGGTCCGCGACCAGCCGTTTTCGCGCTGGATTTCGGTGAGCAGCGAGCTGTCGTTTTGACTGAACGTGTCCGTCTCGGGCTCCCACGCGAACGCCGACGAGTAGTCGAGTTCGCCGGTCCGCTGGTCGATGTCGCCGATTTCACCGATGGTCTGCGAGCGGCGGACGCGCTCGCCGCCGTGACGGGTGAGCGTCTGGACGCACAGCAGGTCGAGCGACTGCACCATCGCGCGCGGGACGTTGATCGGCTCGTTTTCGAGGCGGTTGATGACCGTCTCGATGCTGTCGGCGTGCATCGTCGAGAACGTCGTGTGGCCGGTGTTCATCGCCTGGAACAGCGTCACGGCCTCGTCGCCGCGAACCTCGCCGACGATGATGTACTCGGGGCGGTGCCGGAGCGCCGAGCGAAGCAGGTCGTACATCGAGATGTCGGTCCCCTCGTGGAGTCGTTCGCGGGTGACAGACGACAGCCAGTTGTCGTGGTAGAGCGCGAGTTCGCGGGTGTCCTCGATGGACAGCACCTTCGACCGCGGCGGGACGAACATCGACACCGCGTTCATCGAGGTGGTCTTCCCCGAGGCCGTCCCGCCCGCGAAGATGAGGCTCTTGTTGTGTTCGATACAGAGCCACAGGTAGGCCATCTGCTCGATGGAGAACGTGCCGTAGCGCACGAGGTCGATTGGGGTGAACGGCTCTTCGGCGTAGAGGCGGATAGTAAACGCCGACCCGCGCGGCGTGACCTCCTCCCCGAGGGCTAACTCGGCGCGCGCGCCGTTCGGGAGCGTCGTCCCGAGGACGGGGTCACCGACGCTGATGTGCTGGCCGGAGCGCTGGGCGAGGCGGATGACGAAGTTGTCGAGTTCCTCGGCGGCGAACGAGACGTTCGTGGCGATGTCGGTGTACTCGTCGTGGTAGACGAAAAGCGGCAGGTCGTAGCCGTCACACGAGATGTCCTCGATGTGGGGGTCCTTCATCAGCGGGTCCAGCGGGCCGTAGCCGTGGAAGTCGCGCCGGAGGTAGTACAACAGCGTGTAGAAGGTGTTCATGTCGAGTTCCAGCCCGTACTGTTCGAGAATCGACTGAAGCTCCTCGACCAGCGCCGTCTCGGTTCGGGGGTCCGCCTCGCGGCGGTACAAAAGCGGGTCGCGGATGTCGGTGCGGACGCGTTCGAGCAGCGACGCCTCGAACTCGTCGAGGTCGGGTTCGACGGTGTGGTACTGGTGGGCGGTCGCGTCCGTGTCGTAGGTGACGACGACGTAGGCGAAGGGGGCGTTCACCCAGTAGCGCTCGACCTCCTCGTGGCCCTCGGGGACCTCGTAAGTTCCGAGCGGCGTGTCGTCGGGCGAAAGCGGGTGCACGTCGAGGTCCGACCCCCGAAGCATCTCGGCGGTTCGGCGCAAGAGCCGCTCCGCTTCGGCGGCCGCGGCGTCGAACTCCCCGCTGGCGAGGAGTCTCAACACCCCTCGTTCCACCGACGGGTCGCGCATTCCCCTCGTCTCGCTCGTCGTATCTCGTGCCATCGTCACCCGGTCAGTTGGTCGGAGATATGGTGGGTCGAGACTTAAAAGGTCCGCGCGGGAGACTATCATTCGACGAGCAGGACTGGTCGCGACTCGCCGTCAGGTCCGGTCGACGGTCAGGAGGACGCCGGCGAGGACGAGCGAGATGACGACGCCGAGCGGGAGCGGAATCCCCGGAATCCCGCGCGTCACGAGGAGGTACGTCGCAGCGGCGAGGACGACGCCGACGACGCCGAGGAGGCCGCCGAGCACCCGAACGGGGTCGACCGGGCCGGCTTCGACCCGCTCGTCGCGCAGGTAGTACACGAGCGAAAACAGGACCGCGAGCGCGAGGACGGCCGCGCCGACGACCCACGCCTGATAGGCGACGGCGACGGTCTGCCCCGATTGGAGCGAGAGCGCGGACAGCGGGCCTCTCATCGCGACACGGCTGGACAGGCCCCACGAGAACTGCACCTCCGCGAAGGGGAACCGGACGAAAAGCAGGCTCACGCCCGAGAGGTTCCGCGTGTACGTGACGTTCCACGGGAGGAGCGCACAGAGCCACGTCGAGACGACGGCCAGCGCACCCCCGTGTTCGGAGCGGACCCAGACCATAGGACAATCGCACGGTCTGACAGGTAAAAACTACCGACAGTCCGGGGCGCGCCAGTGGGGCAGCAGGACGGAAGAGGACGCGCTCGGTCGACCCTCAGGAGAGCCGTTCGGGGTCGCCGTGCGTCAGGTCGCTCTCGTCGGCGTCGCCGGTGTTGAGCGTCTCGGTCGGCTCGACGAGCAGCGCTTCGGTCGGTTCGAGCGCCACGGGGCGGTGTTCGACGCCGCGGGGGACCACGAGGAGGTCGCCCGGGCCGAGGTCCGCGTCGTCGCGGTCGCGGAACTCGATTCGGAGCCGTCCGTCGCGGACGAGAAACAGTTCGTCGGTGTCGTCGTGGGCGTGCCAGACGAACTCGCCGTCGAGTTTCGCGACTTTCACCGCGTAGTCGTTCAGCTCCGCGGCGATTCGCGGGGCCCACGTCTCGTCGAACGACGCGAAGCTCTCGTCGAGATTGACGGGTTCCATATGCGGTTCGCTCGCGGCGGCGGCCGATAACCGTTGTGCCGAGCGCGCGTCGAACCGGCGTAATCGGCCGGTTTCGACGCCGGAACCACGCTTCGGGCGGCGTCACGTTAATAGGCGGCGCAGTACAACCAACGGTACGGAATGCGGCGTGACTACTTCGAACTGGATGTCCGCGATGTCGATTGGTACGAGGACGACGGCGACCCCCGCCAACCGACGGTATCTATCGATTTCTACGGCCCGGCCGAGGAGCTTCGGTCGCGGTTCCTCTCGACCAGTGGCGACGTGCTCGCCGCGGAGGAACTGGACGTCTCCTTTCGGCTGCAAGACTCCGTCGACGCCGACGACGCCCGCGGCGTCGTGAGCGTGACGGACCGACTGACCGGCGACTACGTCCTCGAACTCAACGCCCGCGCCGACGACGTGCTCGACTTCATTCGGGCGGCCCGCGAGTACGGACGCGCCGCGGGCGACGACGAGGGGCGCTACCGCGTCGACGTGGCCATCGAAGGGGACCACTTCGAGACCTTCGAGAAATCGACGTTCCTCGTCTACGACGGCGACGGGACGCTCCTGCGGAGCCAGAGCCTCATCCCCTCGGGCGTCGAACTCTGAGCCGGAGCCCGTCGGTCGACGGTCGACAGCGCGGACGGCGTTTTCTCTCGATGCGTTCCTCACGCTCGTTCGTGTACGATATCGGGCCGAACCACGTCTTCTTTACCGACCGCTCCCACAGAGAGTACCGTGAGAAACGTAACCGACCGCACGAGAAACCCGTTCGACATGCGACCGTCGTGTGACCGGTACGTCCCCGGCTACGGCGACGCCAACGCCGACTTCCACGTCATCGGCGACCACCCCGGCGTCCACGGGGGCATCGAGACCGGCGTCCCCTTCGCGGGGGGCGCAGGCGAGAAGCTGTTCCCGGCGCTCGAAGACGGCGAGTTGCTGGGCGAGGCCGGCGACGAACCGACCGTGAACAGCACGTTCTTCTCGTATTTGCATATGTGCGTGCCGGACGGCACGCCGTCGGCGGCCGACTACACCGACATGGAGCGCTTTTTCGACGCGGAGCTCCGCGCCATCGCTGCCCACGTCCTCCTGCCGGTCGGCGCGGTGGCGACGAAGTACGTCCTGAACAACTACACGTCGGTGGGCTGGAAGACGGACATCGACATGGAAGCACTCCACGGCGAGGAACTCCGCGGGAGCGGCTTCCTCGTGTTGCCCATCAAGGACCCCGCCGAGTGGGACGACGGCGACCACGACGAACTCGTCGCCGGCCTGCTGGAGCTTCAGTCGACCGACTTCCGCCGCGAATCCGACCTCGGCCGCTTCATGCCCGGAGCGGACCCGTATCTGGTCAGATAGCGTATTTTCGGCCGCGTTCGACTCTCGTCCGCGGATTCGATAGATTCTTCACCATTCTGGCGTCCGTTCGTCCAGTAACAACCATGAAGGATATTAGGTGTCCAGTTAATACGGCTAAATGAATCACATAAGAGCATATTTATCCAGTCGTTCTGGAGGCCGTGGTTCTAATTGGCGATAACAAAGGACTTTTTACAACTAGTGTCCAACATGGTGTTGACGCGCGTGGTTCGATTCACTTCCGCCGGGCGCGTCAGGCAACTGTGAGACTGGTGCTCCTCACAGTGGCTTGGTCAGTCCGGGGACCTGCGCTCGGCCGCGGTCCCCGCTCTTAACTCAGACACGAGCGATAGTTCGACGTCTCGTCACGGAGAATCGCGCTCCGAAAGCGACCGCGCTCCGATTAGAGCTTGTCCGCGAGTCGCTTGAGCGCGCCGTATCCGTACTCAGTGACCGGCTCGCCGTGGCCCACCGCGACCACGTCGACCGGCGGGCAGCGCGCCGCGAACGCGCGGACGCTCCGTCTGTTCTCCGCGGCGTCGGTCGCGATGAATCCCGGCAACAGCCCGAGGCTCCCGTTCGACTCGCGGACCTGGTCGCCGACGAACCCGACGCCGTGGTCCTCGTGGACGAACGCGGTGTGGCCGGGGGTGTGTCCCGGCGTCCGGTACGCGACGAAGCCGCCGAGTTCGTCGCCGTCGCGGACGACATCCACGGGGTTCGTCGGTCGCTCGACGAACGCCGCGAGCGCGCGCTGTGCGACGCCTTTCAGCGAGCGAGGCGACGGCTTCGACGCGCCGGTCAGGTGCGAGGCGTCCGGCTCGGCGAGGTGAATCGGCACGTCGTCGCGGAGGCTGAGCGAGGCGAGCGTCCCGACGTGGTCGAGGTCGAAATGGGTCACGAGCACCCGGTCGATAGCGCCGGGGTCGAGGTCGGAGCGGGCGAGGCCGCGGAGGAGTCGGTCGCGGGCGACAAAAATCGTGGGCGAGGGCGGCCCGCACGCCGCGACTTCCGAGGCGGCCGCCTGCCGGGACGCCCCGCACCGCGCCAGCTACCGCGAGGCGAAGAGATACCACCCGGCGTCGACGACGAACCCGCCGGCCCCGAGAAGCGGGCAGACGACGAAGCCGAGGAGGTCGACCGCGACGGGGCGGCCGACGCCGACCGCGCCGGCCACCACGAGCGCCAGCGGGACGGCCGCCGCGAGCGCGTAGACCCACGTTGTCCACGCGTGGCCGAACCGGGCGATGACTCCGGCGACCGAAACCGCGAGGAGCGCCGCCGCGACCGGGAGGACGACCACCGTCGGCGTCGCCGCCGCGGTCTGCAAAGCGGCGACGCTCGGCACCGACAGCGGCGACGACGCGAGAAGCGCCGCGGCGGGCGCGGCGGTGTCGAGCGACGCGAGCGCGGTCACGAACCCCGCGCCGTCGCCCGAGAGGTGCCACGCCAAGCCGCCGAGATACGCCAGCAGCGCGCCGAGCGAGACGCCCCAGCCGAACCAAAGCGGGTTCGTCCCCCCGGACGCTGACGCGGACGCCGACTCGGAGCCGTCGCGTTCGCGTTCGAACCGGCCGTTCGTCCCCGTTCGACTGGACTGCGTGTTTCGGGTGCGGCCGCGCGACGCCCCGCTCGCGGCCGACGACTGCGATGCGCCCGTAGTCCGCGACGACGACCCGGAGGCGCGCGACGAGGAAGCCGACCCCGAGTGGCGCGACCGACCCGACCGCGACGAACTCGCGGTCGAAGACGAAGACGACGCGCGCCCGGACGACCGACCGGAAGAAGACGAGGAGGACGACCGACCGGAAGAAGACGAGGAGGACGACGTGGACGAGGACGACCGGCCGGTCGAGGACCCCGACGAACCTGACCGCCCGCCGGCGTCGGCGCTTCCAGAGCCGCTGGACCCGGCCTGCTCGTCGGCCTTGCCGGGGTATCTGAACTTCGTCAGGCCGTCGAGGCGCTTTTCGACGTACGTCCCGTGGCCCATCCGGTCGTAGTCGGCGCGCTCGGCGTCGTCGGTGAGGACTTCGTAGGCCTTCCGGACGACGGTAAACTGCGCCGTGGCTCGCTCGTCGTCGTTGACGTCGGGGTGGTACTCCCGAGCGCGCTGACGAAAGGCCTGCTTTATCTCCGCCGTCTCGGCGTCGCGTTCGACCCCGAGGAGTTCGTAGAAGTCCACCGGCATTCGACGTGCGATTCGATGCGACGCCGGCTTTTGAATGTACCGGGCGTTCGCCCGGCGAATCGAGTCGGTGACCGACCGCGTGCCGGCGAGCGCGCGACAAACCGCGGGACGCCGCGTCCCCGCGACCATTCGGAATAATCATGCACCTCGGCGGTCAGGTGGCCGCATGGAACGGATACGGCTCGGTAACACCGTCTTCGAGGGCCTCAACAACGCCTATCTCCTCCCCGGCGACCGACCGACGCTGGTCGACGCCGGCGTGGCGACCGACTCGGTCCGCCGCGACCTCCGCGAGGGACTCGACGCGGCCGGGTACGGGGTTGCGGACCTCGACGCCATCGTCCTCACCCACTGGCACGCCGACCACGCCGGACTGGCGGGCGAACTCCAGGCCGAAAGCGGCGCACCGGTCTACGTCCACGCCGACGACGCGGGCATCGTCGCGGGCGACCCCGACGCGGTCGCGGCCGAGCGCTCGATTCGCGAGCGCCGCTTCGACGAGTGGCGTATCCCCGACGAACCGCTCGCCGAAGTGACCGCGTTCCTCGACGGCCACGACGACCTCCGGGGCGACCGCGTCGACGTGACGCCCGTCGAGGACGGCGACCGCATCGCCGCCGGCGACGGCGAACTCGAAGTCGTCCACCTCCCCGGCCACGCCGCCGGCCTGAGCGCCTTCGCCTTCGACGGCGAGCCCGGCGCGGGTCGCGAGGCGTTCGTCGGCGACGCGATTCTCCCGAAGTACACCCCGAACGTCGGCGGCGCTGACCTGCGGGTCGACCGCCCCCTCGAAACCTATCTCGACAGCCTCGCGCGCCTCGCGGCCCTCGACTTCGAGCGGGCGTGGCCCGGCCACCGCGACCCCATCTCCGACCCCGCCGGCCGGGCGCGCGTCATCGCGGAGCACCACCGCGAGCGCACCGAGCGCGTCGTCTCCGTCCTCGACGATCACGGCCCGGCCGACGCGTGGACCGTGAGCGCGCGCCTGTTCGGCGACCTCGAAGCCATCCACATCCTCCACGGCCCCGGCGAGGCGTTCGCCCACCTCGATCACCTCGTCGCCGAGGGCGTCGTCGCGCCCCCGGACGACAGAGGGCGGTACGAACTCCTCGACGCGGACCCGGACTTCGACGAACTGGTCGCGGTTCCCGAGACGAAACGTTAAAACGCCGCTGGAGGGAACGGAGAGCCATGGAACTGCGGGTCATCGACAAGACCGACGAGGAACTCCGCATCGAAATCGGCGGCGAGGACCACACCTTCATGAACGTCCTGAAGGGCGAACTCCTCCAGACCGACACCGTCACGGCCGCGACCTACGACGTGAACCCCGAACAGTCCGGCGGACAGACGGACCCCGTCCTCTCCATCAAGACGGAGTCCGGCGTCGACCCCCTCGACGCGCTCGCGGAGGCCGCCCGCGGCGTCCAGCGCACCGCCGACGACTTCACCGACGCCTACCGCGCCGGTATCGACGCGTAATCTGCGGGTTCTCTCTCGTTTCTTCCGGCCGCGAGCGGCGCGTCTCTCAGTTCTCGGCTTCGGTTACTCACCGCCGCCGCCCGGCCCTTCGTAGTCCTTCTCGCCGGCCTCGATGCGGACTTCGAGCCAGTTTTCCATCGGAACCAGCGGGCACTCGTAGCGCGGAGAGTAGGCGCAAAACGGGTTGTACGCGTAGTTGAAGTCGACCACCCAGCGCCCGTCGTCGGTCCGGTCCGCGGCTTCGAGGTCGAGGTAGCGACCCGCTCCGTACGTCTCCTCGGCGTTCGTCTCGTCGCGGAACGGAACCCACAGGCGGCCCTCGTCGGCGTCGGCGCGGTAGGCGTCGAGCGCGTACGACTCGCCGTGGACCTCGAACTCGAAGCGCGCCCACGCGAGGTACTCGCGCTCGCCGTCGGTCGAGGTGCCGATGGTGATGCGCTCGGGGTCGTCGTATTCCCGGAGTTCGAGTTCGAACCGGAGGTCGGGGTCGGGGTCGAAGTAGTCGAGGCCGTCGAAAACCTCCCGCTGGTCCGGCGGAACCGGAGAGTTGCGGTCCCCAGCGAGATAGCGGTCCTTCTGTTCGCGGTGCGTGCGGAGGGCGTCGAGCCACGCGTCGTCTGTCATCTCGGGTCGAGATACGACGCGGCGGCGGGTTAAGATTGGTTTCGACTGCGCGGGGGACGCACGACCGGCGGACGGGTCGGGACGGGACGCGAAAAGAGAGACGAAAAGAGGCGGAAAAGAACGGCTGTGGAGGCGGGGCTTACAGTCGAACCGGCACGTCGCGCTCGTCGAGGTACTCCTTGACGTCCCGAATCGTGTACTCGTCGAAGTGGAAGATGGAGGCGGCGAGCCCGGCGTCCGCGCCGGCCTCGGTGAACACCTCGCACATGTCCTCGGGGCCGCCGCAGCCGGAGGAGGCGATGACGGGCGTCGAGACGCTGTCGCAGACGGCCTTCGTCAGCGGGATGTCGTAGCCGTCTTTCGTGCCGTCGGCGTCGATGGAGTTGATGAACAGTTCGCCCGCGCCGCGGGACTCGGCCTCGTTGGCCCACTCGACCACGTCGACGCCGGTTCCCTCGCGGCCGCCCTTGACGGTGCACTCGAACCAGCAGGACTCGCCGTCGACCTCGGCGTAGTGCTCGCCCGCCTCGTCGAAGCGCCGGCGGGCGTCCACCGAGATGACGATACACTGACTGCCGAAGGAGCGCGCGCCCTCCTCGATGAGGTCGGGGTTCTGGAGCGCCGCGGTGTTGATAGAGACCTTGTCCGCGCCGGCGCGGAGCGTCTCTTTGATGTCGTCGCGGGTGCGGATGCCGCCGCCGACGGTCAGCGGGATGAATACCTCGTCTGCGACCTTCGAGACGGTGTCGAGCATCGTCTCGCGCCCCTCCGCGGAGGCGGTGATGTCGAGGAAGACGAACTCGTCCGCGCCCGCCTCGTTGTACAGTTTGGCCATCTCGACCGGGTCGCCCGTGTACTTCAGGTCCTCGAAGTTGACGCCGGTGTAGACCGCGGGGTTCCCGTCCTCGTCGAGGTCGACGTCGATACAGGGGATGATGCGCTTCGTGAGCATTCGCTACCGAATCGTTGGCGAAAGAGCCGTTTCACCGTTTCGACTACGGCAGGTGGTGGGCGGAATTCCGACCACCTCGCCGAGTCGCCCGGTGACCGCGAGACTGAGCCGGTTCCCTCGCCGTCCCCCGCGGCAGAGCCACCTTGATGTCCCGTCCGTGAGAACCACGACGCGGGTTCCAGTTCGAACGATGGCGGATTCAGCCGAGCTACTCAGCCTGCTGGTGGTCGTCGAGTTCGTGGTGATGGCCGCGATAGTGGCGCTTCTGGTCCCGCTCGACGCCGCGATTCCGTTCCTCCCGCTCGCGCTCGTGTTCCTGGTCGTGCTGTATCTATATCGGTCCTGAACCGCCCGGGGCGACGCCCGCCCGCGAGACCGGTCGCAAGCGATGCAGTGGTTGGGCTCGCGGACGATGGTTAGGTGCGTTTTTGTACCGCGAACCCGTCGCCCCGCGTATGAGCGACGACCACGACCACGGACACGACGACCACCACGAAGACGAACAAGACGGCCGCGTCACCTCCCCGATGCAGGAGTTCTCGATGAGTCAGGTCACGACCGGCGTCCTCGTCTTCGTCGTCGGCCTCGTCGTCACGTTCGGCATCCCGCTGGCGCTCGCGTAAGCGCGCCCAGAACCGTTCGAAACCGCTCAAAACCGGCAATCCGCACGAACTTCCGCGTTCTCTCCCCTTTTCAAGCCCCCGCGGCTACGGCCGGTGTGAAATCTATCGTCGTCACCGAGTACGGGAGCACCGACAGCCTCGAACTGCGCGAGACCGAGACGCCCGAACCGGCCCCGGGCGAGGTCCGCATCGACGTCGAGGCCGCCGGCATCAACTTCGCAGACATCATGCAGCGGCGCGGGACCTACCGAGACGGCCCGGAACCGCCGTACACGCCGGGGATGGAGGCCGCGGGGACCATCGACGCGGTGGGCGAGGGCGTCGACCGCGAGGTCGGTGAACGCGTCGTCGCAATGACCGGCGGCGGGGCGTACGCCGAGTCCGTCACCACGCCGGCCCCGACGCTGTTCGACGTGCCCGAGTCGATGTCGTTCGCCGAGGCCGCCGGCTTCCCCGTCCAGTTCCTCACCGCCTACAACTGCCTCCACGAGTGGGGCGACCTCGACGGCGACGAGCGCGTGCTGATTCAGGCGGCCGCCGGCGGCGTCGGCACCGCGGCGGTCCAACTCGCCTCCCACGCCGGCGTCGAGACGTTCGGCACGGCCAGCACCGAGGCGAAACTCGACCTCGCGGCCGACCTCGGTCTCGACCACGGCATCCAGTACACTGAGGAGGACTTCCGCGAGGTCGTCGCCGACGAGACCGACGGCGCGGGCGTCGACCTCGTCCTCGACGGCGTCGGCGGCGAGACGTTCCGGCGCAGTCTGGACGCCCTCGCCGACTTCGGCCGACTCGTCACCTACGGGGCGGCGTCCGGCGACGCGGCCGAGGCGGACCCGACGCGCCTGCTGTTCGAGAACAAGTCGGTCATCGGCTTCCACCTCGGAAGCGCCATGCAGCAGCGCCCCGAGTCGATTCTCGGCGCGGTGCCGGAACTATCCGAACTGCTCGCCGCGGGCGAACTCGACGTGGTCGTCGGCGAGACGTTCGCCCTCGAAGACGCCGCGGCGGCCCACGAGTACATCGAAGCCAGAAAGAGCAGCGGGAAAGTCGTCCTCGAACCGTAACGGAAGCGGCGTGACGCGGCACCGCGCCCTTTCAGTTTAGCTTTCGGTTCAGTCGAGTTCGCGAGCCAACACGTCGCGCAGGTCGGCGATGTCGGCCGCGTCGTAGGCGGCCTCGTCGCCGTCGACCGCGACCGAGAGCGTCGCGTCGTCGGTCGTCGTTCCGAGTTCGACCACGGGCACGTCGCCCGCGAGGTCGCGGAGCGCGGCCTCGTCGGTCGTCTCGACGACGACGCGACCGGGCGTCTCCTCGAACAGCGAGACGTAGTCGTCGACGGACACGTCCGCGCCGACCTCGTCTGTGACCATCTCGGCCAGCGCGACCGCGAGGCCGCCGTGGCTCACGTCGTGGACCGCGACCGTGGAGTCGTCCGCGGCGACGGCCTGAATCGTCTCGACCGCCGTCGCGGCGTCGGCGTCCTCGGGGAGCGCCGGGAAGGCGTCGGAGCCGCCGGCGTGTTCGAGGACCGCCGAGCCGCCGAGTGCCCCGCCGGAGTGGCCGACGAGGAACAGGTCGCCCTCGCCCGAAAGCGAGAGGCCGGGCGAGGAACCGTCGGCCTTGCCGACCATCGCCAGCGTCGGCGTCGGCGGAATCGGGCCGGAGACTGAGTCGTTGTACAGCGAGACGTTGCCGCCGACGACCGGGACCGAAAGCGCCCGGCACATGTCGGCGAGGCCGTCGACGATGCCCTTGAAGCCGCCGTACACGTCGGGTTTCTCGGGGTTGCCGCCGTTGAGACAGTCGACGGTCGCGAGGGGCGACGCGCCCTTCGCGGCGAGGTTGGTCGCGTTCTCGAAGGCGACGGCGCGCGCGCCGTCGTAGGGCGCGGCGCTCGTCCAGTTGGGGTCCGCGCCGCCGGTGAACGCGAGTTTCGTGTCGGCCTCGGGTACGTCGAGGAGCGCCGCGTCGTCGCCGGGGCGGCGGGCGGTCCGCAGGCCGACCTCGTGGTCGTACTGTCGGTAGACCCAGCGCTTCGACGCCGTGTTGGGGTCGGAGACGACCGCTTCGAACGCGTCTTCGAGGTCGAACGCGGGCAGGTCGCGCGCCGCGGCTTCGGGGTCGACCGAGTCGAGGTCGTTCATCGGCGCGCCCTCGGCGAGGAACTCCGGGGGCACGTCGACGACGGGTTCGCCGTCGAAGGTGCAGACGTAGTTGCCCTCGGCGACCTCGCCGATGACGGCGCTGCCGAGGTCGAAGCGCGCGGCGAGTTCCTGCACGCGCTCGACGTTCTCGGGGGTCACCTCGTAGCACATGCGCTCTTGGGACTCCGAGAGGAGAATCTCGAAGGCGTTCATGTTCGGCTCGCGCTGGTGGACCTTCTCGAGGCCGATTTCCGCGCCGAAACCGCCCTTGGCGACGAGTTCGGAGGACGCGCCGCCGAGACCGGCGGCCCCGAGGTCGCGGGCGGACTCGACGAGGTCCTCGTCGATGAGCGCCTCGTTGCACTCGATGAGCAGTTTCTCCGTGTAGGGGTCGCCGACCTGCACCGCGGGCCGGTCTTCGGTTTCGGCGTCCTCCGCGAGGTCCTCGCTGGCGAAGGACGCGCCGCCGAGACCGTCGCGGCCGGTCGAACTGCCGACGAGAACGAGTTTGTTGCCGGCCTTCTGCGCTTCGGCCGTGACGAGGCGGTCGGCTGACAGGAGGCCGACGCAGGCGACGTTGACGAGCGGATTGCCCTCGTAGTTCTCGTGGAACGAGGTCGACCCGGTCACGGTCGGGACGCCGATGGCGTTGCCGTAGTCGGCGATGCCCTCGACGACGCCGTCGAGGAGGTACCGCGAGTGCTCGCGGTCGAAGTCGCCGAAGTAGAGGCAGTCGGCCAGCGCGATGGGGTACGCGCCCATCGAGAGGGTGTCGCGGACGATGCCGCCGACGCCCGTGGCCGCGCCGTCGTAGGGGTCGACGTAGGAGGGGTGGTTGTGGCTCTCGATACCGAGCGTGATGTAGGTGTCGTCGTCCAGAGCGACGACCGCCGCGTCGTCACCGGGGCCGATGACGACCTGATCGCCCTCCGAGTCGAACGCCGACAGAAGCGGGCGAGACGACCGGTAGGCGCAGTGTTCGCTCCAGAGGTTTTCGAAGAGTATCTCCTCGGCCGGCGTCGGGTCTCGACCGAGCTCGGCGACGACGAGGTCGCGGTCCGCGTCGGAAAGCGTCATTCACTGGTATGGTCAGAACGCACATTGTAAATCCTTTCTATGTGCATGAACGTGCCCAAAACATGGTCGGAGTCGCCGTCGTCGTCCGCATCCGACTCAGGCGGGCGTGTACGGCGGCGACTCGGACCGTCCCGGACCGGCTCGGGTCGCCCCGAACGCCCGTCGACCACCGTGCGTGAGGTCCACACGCCAATCACACCGGGACCGGGGCGCTTTTTTAGCCTCCATCGTTAGGAGACGATGTGTTATCGGTCGAGTTGCACTCGCATTCGTCTCTGTCCTACGACGGGCGGGACCCAATCGAGTACCTCCTTGAACAGGCGGTCGCGGTCGGCTTGGACGCCCTCGCCGTGACCGACCACGACGAGATAGACGCCAGCCTCGAAGCCGCGGAGCTCGCGGCCGACTACGGGCTGGTCGGCATCCCGGGGATGGAGGTCACCTGCGCCGCGGGCCACGTCCTCGCCTTGGGCGTCGAGGAGCTGATTCCCGCGGGACTGTCGTACGACGAGACGCTCGACCGCATCCGCGACGCGGGCGGCATCGCCGTCATCCCGCACCCGTTTCAGAAGTCGCGCCACGGCGTCGCCCCGCACATCTCCAGCGCGCAGCTCGCCAGCGCCGACGCCATCGAAATCTACAACTCGCGGCTCCTCACCGGCATCGCAAACCAGCGCGCCGAGCGGTTCGCCAAGCGCCGGAACCTCCCGATGACCGCCGGGAGCGACGCCCACATCGCGGAGATGGTCGGACAGGCAGTCACCGAGGTCGGCACCGACACCCGAAGCGCCGACGCCATCCTCTCGGCCGTCGCCGACGGGCGAACCAGCGTCGTCGGCAACAAGACCCCGTGGCGCATCTCGTTCCGGCAGGCCGCGGGCGGCGCGACCCGACGCCTGAAACACGCTCTGACGGACCTGTTCTGATGCGCGGCGCGTCTCCCGACCTCGTCCGGCGCGCCCTCGCCGAGCGCGACCCGCTTCCCGGAACTGCGGGCTTCGCGGGCGAACTCGACGGCCGACTCGTCCGAGACGTGCTCGGTCGCCAGCCGCTCTTCTCCGAGCGCGCCGACCCCGCGAAGTGGTCGTTCGACCACCGCGACCTCGACGACCCGGTCGCCGTCCCCGCGGGCCGCGCCCGCCAGACGGCCGGTGAAGCCGCCGGCGACGACGAACGCGTCTGGTCGCTTCCCGACCCGCCGGCCGCCACCGACCGCGACGCCGCGCTCGACCGCGTCCGCGACGCGGTCTTCGAATCGGTCCGGTCGGTGGACGACGACGGCCTCGCCGTGGCCTTCTCCGGCGGCGTCGATTCGGCGGTCGTCGCGGCCGGCGTCCCCGACGCCCCCTGTTACGTCGCCGGTTTCGAGGGCTCTCACGACGTGGCCGCCGCCCGCGAGGCCGCCGCCGCGATGGACCGCGACCTCACCGTGGTCGAACTCACCCACGAGGCGCTCGAACGCGCCGTCCCGGAAATCGTCGCCGCGCTCGGCCGAACGACCCCGATGGACGTGCAAATCGTTCTGCCCCTGTACCTGCTCGCAGAGCGAGTCGCCGCGGACGGTTACGACCGTCTCGCGGTCGGACAGGGCGCGGACGAACTGTTCGGCGGCTACGCCAAAGTCCAGAAAGCCCCCGACGACCCGCGCGTCGAGGCCGACACCGTCCGCGGGGCCGCCCGCGAGATGATTCTCACGCTCCCCGACCAGCTCGAACGCGACCTGCTCGTGCTCCGCGCCGCCGGGGTCGACCCCGTCGCGCCGCTCCTCCACGACCGGGTTGTCTCGGCTGCGCTCCCGCTCCCCGAAGAGTTCCTCGTGGACGGCGACCGGCGGAAGGTCGCGCTCAGGGAGGCCGCGAGCGGCGTGCTCCCCGAGTCGGTCGCGGAAGCGGACAAGAAGGCGGTCCAGTACGGCACCTACGCCTCGCGCGAACTCGACCGGCTCGCGCGGCAGGCGGGGTTCAAGCGGCGGATGGAGAACCACGTCCAGCAGTACGTCGAATCGCTCGTGGAGTAGGTCGAAGTCGCGGGGTCCCCGCTATCTCTCTCGCTCGTCGGCGCGCACGGCCTCGATAGCCTCCAGCGCGAACTGCACCGTGTCGGGGTCGATATCGCTCTCGCGGAGGTCGGACTCGTCGTACCACGCCCAGACCTCGGGGTCTGCCTCGCCCGGCGCGGGGTCGATGTCGCGGGCGTCCACCCGTGCGTAGAAGACGTGGTCGATGTGCTGGTGGCCGACCGAGCCGTCGCCGTGGACGTTGATGTCGTAGAGCATCTGCTGACGGGGCTGCGGGAGCGCCCGGCCGGCGGGCGCGGGGACCGACGGCGTGTCGTCGACGAGTTCCGGGTCGAGCCCCGTCTCCTCGCGGACCTCGCGCAGGCCGGCCTCGTGAGGGAGTTCGTCGCGGTCGACGTGGCCGCCCGGCGGGATGCGGATGCCGAGGCGCTCGTGTCGGTGGAGGGCCACCGCGCCGTCGTTGACGATGTACACGGTCGAGGTGAAGTGTCGCGTCGTCTCCATGGCTGTGGCTCCGGAGCGAGCGGCATGGCTGTTGCGAAACGAGACGAAACGAAGCGAAACGGAGCGAGACGCGGCGGCGCGAACCGAGCGGCCCGGCCGGGTTAGGGCAGTTGGACCTGCTCTTCGGCTTCGAGGAGTTCGTGGTAGCGGTTGCGGATGGTGACCTCGGAGATGTTGGCGACCTCGGAGACCTCGTTTTGCGTCACCTTCTCGTTGGTGAGAAGCGAGGCCGCGTAGACGGCGGCGGCGGCGAGGCCGACCGGCGACTTGCCCGAGTGGACTCCCTGTTCTTTGGCGTTCTTCAAGAGCTGTCGGGCGCGCCGCTCGGACTCGTCGGAGAGGCCGAGGTCACTGGCGAACCGCGGGACGTACTGCTCGGGGTCGGCGGGCTTGATTTCGAGCGAGAGTTCGCGGACGACGTAGCGGTAGGTGCGGGCGATTTCGTCCTTCTCGACGCGCGAGACGCTCGTAATCTCGTCGAGCGAGCGCGGGGTGCCGGCCATCCGTGCGGCGGCGTACAGCGCCGACGTGGCGACGCCCTCGATGGAGCGACCGGGCAGCAGGTCGTCGTCGAGCGCGCGGCGATAGATGACCGAGGCGGTCTCGCGGACGTTGTCCGGAAGGCCGAGCGCCGAGGCCATGCGGTCGATTTCACCGAGCGCCTGCTTGAGGTTGCGCTCCTTGGAGTCGCGGGTGCGGAATCGCTCGTTCCACGTGCGAAGCCGTTGCATCTTCTCGCGCTGGCGGGACGACAGCGAGCGCCCGTAGGCGTCTTTGTTCTGCCAACCGATGTTGGTCGACAGCCCCTTGTCGTGCATCATGTTCGTCGTGGGCGCGCCGACGCGGGATTTCTCGTCTTTCTCCGAGGAGTTGAACGCGCGCCACTCGGGGCCGTGGTCGATCTCGTCTTCCTCGACGACGAGCCCACAGTCGTCGCAGACCGTCTCACCGTGTTCGGTGTCGGAGACGAGGCTCTCCGAGCCGCATTCGGGGCACGTGGGCGTCTGCTCCCGCTCGGTGTCGGTCTGCTCGGTATCTTTCGTATTCTCGTTGCGCACGCGCGCGTTGCCGGTCGTGAAACGTCGGACACTTTCTGTCATTGTGTGCGAGAGAAGCAACTGGGAACGGTCGTTCTCCGTCTATTCGTATTGACCCTCGTTACTTATATCTGACGGCGACAGGAGGACGGAATGGCCCGGGTCCGCACGGTCGGCCCCGGCCGCCTCGCCGGTGGTCTCGCCCGGGCTGACTCGCGCCGGGGACCGGACGAAACGACCCACACCGAAACTCTTACTCCCGGTCTCCGTTTCCTCCGATACATGAGCGATACGCCCGTCGACGCCGACGAGGTTCGACACGTCGCCGAGTTGGCGCGGGTCGACCTCGACGAGGACGAGGTCGAGGAGTTCGCGGCGCGGTTCGCGGACATCCTCGGCTACTTCGACGCCCTCGACGAGGTCCCCGAAGTCGACCGCGAGGACGAACTGGTGAACGTGATGCGCCCCGACGAGGTCCGCGACGGCCTCACCCAAGAGGAGGCGCTGTCGAACGCCGCAGAGACCGAAGACGGCTTCTTCAAAGGCCCGCGGGTGTCGTAGATGTCGCTGAACGCCTTCATCACGAAAGAGACGCTCGACGGCTCCGACGACGGCCCGCTCGCGGGCAAGTCCGTCGCCGTCAAGGACAACATCTCCACGGAGGGGCTGCGGACGACCTGCGGCTCCGCGATGCTCGAAGACTACGTCCCGCCGTACGACGCGACCGTCGTCGAACTCCTGAAGGACGCCGGCGCGACCATCGTCGGCAAGGCCAACATGGACGAGTTCGGCATGGGAACGACGACCGAGACCTCCGCGTTCGGCCCGACGAAGAACCCCGTCGACGAGTCCCGCGTCCCCGGCGGCTCCTCCGGTGGCTCCGCGGCCGCCGTCGCCGCCGGCGAGGCCGACCTCGCGCTCGGCACCGACACGGGCGGCTCCATCCGCTGTCCCGCCGCGTTCTGCGGCGTCGTCGGCATCAAGCCCACCTACGGCCTCGTCTCGCGCTACGGCCTCGTCGCCTACGCGAACTCCCTCGAACAGATTGGCCCAATCGCGCCGACCGTCGAGGGCGCCGCCGCGCTCCTCGACGTCATCGCCGGCCCCGACGACCGAGACGGCACGACCCGCGACGCCGGTACCGACTCGAACTACGCCGCGGCCGCCGACGGCGACGTCGAAGGACTCACTATCGGCGTCCCCACCGAGTTCGTCGAGGGCGCGGACGAGGGCGTCGAGGAGGCGTTCTGGGCCGCGCTCGACGAACTCGAAGCCCAGGGCGCTGAGTACCGCGAGGTCAGTATGCCCTCGGTCGAGAAGGCCGTCGCCGCCTACTACGTCATCGCCATGTCCGAGGCGTCGTCGAACCTCGCTCGCTTCGACGGCGTCCGCTACGGCAAATCCGGCGGCTACGACGGCAACTGGAACGAGGCGTTCGCCCGCGCCCGCGAGGACGGCTTCGGCTCCGAGGTCAAACGCCGCATCCTCCTCGGTACGTACGCCCTCTCGGCGGGCTACCACGACAAGTACTACGCGAAGGCCCAGGACGCCCGCGCGTGGGTCAAACAGGACTTCGACGAGGCGTTCGAGGACGTCGACGTGGTCGCGTCGCCGACGATGCCCGTCCCGCCGTTCGAACTCGGCGAGAGCCTCGACGACCCGCTCCAGATGTACCTCGCAGACGCGAACACCGTGCCGGTGAACCTCGCGAACCTCCCCGCCATCTCGGTCCCGGCGGGCGAGACCGACGGCCTCCCGGTCGGCCTCCAACTCATCGGCCCCAAGTTCGGCGAGGAGACCATCGTCCGCGCCGCGTCCGCGGTCGAGAACTGAGTCGGTCGCGGAGCGTTTCTCGGGCGCTTCGTTCCGAAGCAGTAGGATAGCGCTCCTGTCGTCCGTTTTCGAGCGACGGAACGCGATGCCGATAGTTTTTCCACCGCCCCACGCCCACGCCGGAACGTCATGTACATCATCGTCGTCGGCGCGGGCAACATCGGCACGCCGCTCATCGAAATCGCTACCGAGGGCGGCAACGAGGTCGTCGTCGTCGAGCGCGACGAGGCGAAGGCCGAGGCGGCCGCCGCGACGTTCGACTGTCTCGTCCTCAACGACGACGCCACGGTCAAACAGACGCTCGACGAGGCCGGCGCGGACCGCGCCGACGCCATCATCACGACGACCGACAAGGACGCGACCAACATCATGGTCTGTCTGTTGGCGAAGGAACTCGACATCCCCGACATCGTCTCGGTCGTCCACAACCCCGAGCACATGAGCCTCTACCGCCAAATCGGCGTCAACACGATGGAGAACCCCCAGCGGCTCATCGCGGAGTACCTCTACCGCGCGGTCAAGCGCCCCTCTATCGTCGACTACATGCGCATCGGTGAGCACGCCGAGGTGTTCGAAATCCGCGTCGACGAGGACGCGCCGATAACCGGGATGACGATTCAGGAGGCGGCCCAAGAGAACCTCCTCGACGGCGACACGCTCATCGTCGCCGTCGAGCGCGAGGGCGACGACGACCCCGTGACGCCCCGCGGGAACACCGCCATCGGCGCGGGCGATCTCCTGACGGTCTACTCCGCGAAGGGCGCGACGCCCGAGGTGACTGACGTGTTCGGCCACTACGAGGACCACTGATGCCCCGCCGCGGACGGACCGTCTCGGGGTGGCCCGCCGACCTCGCGGTCATCGGCCGCGACGTGGGGTCGCTCCTCGCCATGGAGTCGGCCCTGATGACCGCCTCGGTCCTCGTCGCGGTCGGCTTCCGCGAGTGGTACGCCGCGCTCGCGTTCCTCGCCGCCGGGGGCGCGACGGCGTTCGTCGGGCTAGGCGCGCGAAAGGCGTTCGCGGACGCCCCCGCGCCCCGGATGAAACACGGGATGATAATCGCCGCCGCGGGCTGGTTCGCCACGGCCGCCTTCGGGTCGCTTCCCTTCTTCCTCACGGCGCACTTCGCCCCGCAGGGCGTCTTCACGGCGCTCGTGCCCGCCGGCGTCGACTACGCCCAGTCGAGTCTCGTCTACTTCCGCGACCCGTTGCACGCCCTGTTCGAGAGCATGAGCGGCTGGACCGGAAGCGGGCTGACGATGGGCATCCACGAGCCGTCGCTTCCCCGGACGATTCAGTGGTGGCGCTCGCTCATCCAGTGGGTCGGCGGCGTGGGCGTCATCGTCCTCACCGTCTCCATCCTCTCGCGGCCCGGAAGCGGGAGCTACGCGCTGTACCGCGGCGAGGCCAGAGAGGAGAAGATTCACCCGAGCGTCGTCTCGACGGTCCGGACGGTCTGGAAGATTTTCGTCGGCTACACGCTCCTGTCGGTGGTCGTCCTCTTCGTCGCCATCCGCGCCAGCGACTACGGGGCGACGCTCCCGCTGTGGGAGGTCGCGTGGCAGGCGCTCAATCACGCGATGACGGGGCTTTCGACCGGCGGATTCGCCGTCACCGACGGCTCCATCGGCACGTACGACTCGCCGCTCATCGAGACGGTGCTGCTCCCCATCATGGCGCTGGGGGCAATCGCCTTCCCCGTCCACTACGCCATCCTGAAGAACCGCGACGTCGACCGCCTCTGGGGCGACCTCCAGACGCGCTGGCTCCTCGTCCTCTTCGCGGTCGGCGCGGTTGCGCTCGCCGTCCAGAACCTCGTCAGCCTCCCGGCGACCGCGGGGTCGGCGTTCGTCGAGACCGCGGACTACTTCGGACTCGCCGGCGTCGCCGGCGGACCGGAGTCGGACGCCGTCCGCGACGCCGCGTTCCACTGGGTGAGCGCGCTCACCTGCACCGGCTTTCAGGCCGCGCCGCTCGGCGCGTGGTCAGACGGCGGGAAGATTCTGCTGTCGGGGGCGATGACCCTCGGCGGGGCCGCCGGGTCGACCGTCGGCGGCATCAAAATCATCCGCGGCTACACCATCTCCCGCGGCATCCGCTGGCAGTTCTCCCGCGTCTTCCTCCCCGAGAGCGCGATCGTCAATATCGAGATGAACGGCCGCCGGCTCTCGCGGACCGAGATGGACCGCGAGTTCTCCGAAGCGGCCATCGTCTCGATGCTCTGGGTGCTGCTGCTCGTCGGGTCGAGCGTCCTCCTCGTGAACCTCGCCGGGCCGGAGTTCACCTACGCCGACGCGCTGTTCGAAGTCGCGTCCGCGCAGGGGAACGTCGGCATCTCGACGGGCATCACCGGCCCGTGGATGAATCCGTGGGCGGAGACGATGTTCCTCTTTAACATGTGGGTCGGCCGCCTCGAAATCATCCCGGTGTTGGTGTTCGCCCGGTCGGCAATCTACGGGCTGAACCCCTGAGCAAAAGCGGACGCGGTTTTTTCGGCGTTACCGCCGCCAGTACTCCGGCGTGAAGATGACCAACACGGGCAGAATCTCCAGCCTGCCCACCCACATGAGAAGCACCATGTACAGCTTCGAGCCGTTGGAGAAGTCGAGATAGCTCCCCATCGGGCCGACGACGCCGAAGCCCGGGCCGACGTTCCCGAGGGTCGCGGCGACGGCGCTCATGGTTTCGAGGATGCTCACGTCGAAGCCGATACGTGCGGCGTCGAGGTGGAGCAGGCCGGTCGACACGAAAAACAACACGAGATACAGGAGCGTGAAGGCGTAGATGCCGCGGATGGCCCGCTCGTCGACCGCGCGGCCCGCGAGCCTGACGGGGCGGACCGCCTCGGGGTGAGCCGTCGTGAACAGCTCTCGGCGGAGCGATTTCACGATGACGTACCAGCGGACGATTTTCACCGCGCCGCCGGTCGACCCCCCGGAGCCGCCGATGAACATCGCGAACAGCAGGACGTACTGCGCCGGCGCGCTCCACGCGTTGAAGTCGATGCTGGCGTAGCCGGTCGTCGTGACGATGGAGACGACCTGAAACACCGACTGGCGAACCGCGGGTTCGACGTTGCCGATGATGGCCGTGCGGATGCCTTCGAGGTAGAGTTGGTCGTACGTCTCGCCCGCGGGCGCGACGGACATCAGCCCGTCACCGAGGAACAGGATTCCCGCGAGGATGGCCGAGACGACGCCGATGACGCCGAGGTAGGACTTGAACTCGGTGTCGCGGAACAGCCGCTTCGGGTCGCCGGTGAGGACGTGCCAAAACAGCGCGAAGTTGGTCCCGGCGGCGACCATGAAGGGGATAACGACCCACTGCGCGGCCGCCGAAAACGCCTCGATGCTGCGGGCCTCCGGCGAGAACCCACCGGTCGGCATCGTCGTCAGCCCGTGGGCGATGGCGTTGTACACCCCCATGTTCTGGGCGTGGCCGGTGACGTTGAGCCCGTAGAGGAGGACGATTTCGAGGACGGTGAGACCGAGGTACGCGCCCCAGAGCGCGCGGGCCGTCTCGGCGATGCGCGGCGTGAGCTTCTCGATACCGGGACCGGGCGCTTCGGCGTCCATCAGCTGTGCGCCGCCGACGGAGAGTTCGGGGAGGATGGCGACCGCGAGGACGACGATACCCATCCCGCCGAGCCACTGGGTGAGCTGTCGCCACATCATGATGCCGCGGGTGTGCGAGTCGAACGAGATGTCGCCGAGCACCGTCGCCCCGGTCGTGGTGAAGCCGCTCATCGTCTCGAACAGCGCGTTCACCGGGTTGCCGAGGGTCGATTCGGGGTGGATGGGCGACGCGACGAAGGGGATGCCGTGGGCCTCGATGAGAAACGGTATCGCGCCGACTATCGTGACCGCTAGCCACGTCAGCGCGACCATCAGAAAGCCCTCTCGGGCCCCGATGTCGGGGTCGTCGGCGAGCCGTTCGAGCCCCGTGCCGACGAGGACCGTCACGGCCATCGTGACGACGAACGGGAGCACCGACTCGCCGTAGTACAGCGCGACCACGAGCGGGAAACAAAGAGGGACCGCGAGATACTTCAGGACGGTCCCCACGAGACGCAGGCTGGCTCTGTAATCGACCCGCAATTTCATCCGTGGACTAACGTACCGAGCGCCGGGTTCTTCCGTGTTCGGGTTCGCAGTCGGGGGCGCGACGGCGTGACAGGGTCGAGTTTTCGGCGCAGAACGGGGGCTGTGCGGCGGACCGACCTACAGATTGGGTGTCACGTCGTCGATGACGCAGCTATCGACGAAGACGACGACGTGGTCGCCGGGTTCGATGACGGTGTCGCCGCGGGGGGTGATGAACTCGCGGCGGCGGGTTATCGCGCCGATGACGACGCCTTCGGGGAGCGTCGCGACCGACTCCCGAATCGGCTTGCCCGCGAGGACGCTCTCGGCGTCCACCTCGATTTCGAGCACTTCGGCCTTGTCAGACTCGATGAGCGCGACGTTCTCCGCGCCGCCCTCGCGGGTAAAGCGGGTTATCTCCTCTGCGACGACCTCGCGGGGGCTGACGCCCACGTCGACGCCGACGGCCTCGAACAGGTCCACGTACGGCGTCGTGTCGATGACGGCGACGGTGCGCTCGACGCCGAGGCGGGCGGCGAGAAGCGACACGAGCAGGTTCTTCTCGTCGGAGTCGAGCGCCGAGACGAGCAGGTCGGCGTCGCCGATGTACTCGCGTTCGAGGAAGTCCACGTCGGTCGCGTCGCTCTCCATGACGATGGTTCCGGGGAGCATCTCCGCGAGTTCGCGGGCGCGCTCCGCGTCGTGCTCGATGAGCCTGGGCTTGAAGCCGCGCTCTTCGAGCAGGCGGGCGACGTGGTAGCCGATTTCGCTCCCGCCGACGATGACGACTTCCTCGGCGGTTCCCGGCGGTTCGTCGGGCGAGACGGAGCTTGCGAAGCCCTGGACGCTCTTGGGGCTGCCGATGACGACGACGCGGTCGCCGGGACCGATGACGGAGTCGCCGCGGGGGATGGTGACCTCGCCGTCGCGGAGGATGGCCGCGAAGGTCAGCGAGTCGAAGCGGTCGGCCTCGCTCACGGTCTGGTTGGCGACGGGGCTCTCCTCGTCGACTTCGAACTCGGCCATCTGGACCTGCCCGCCCGCGAAGGGGTCAACGTCGCGTGCGGCGGGGAGGCCGACGACGCGGACGATGGACTCCGCGGCGAGCAGGTTCGTACAGACCATGAAGTCGATGCCGAACGCCTTCTCGGAGCGCTGCCACGTCCGGAGGTACTCCGTGTTCTTGACCCGGGCGATTGTGAACGCGTTCGAGATGGCCTTGGCGGTCGCGCAGGCGACGATGTTCGTCTCGTCGTCGTCGGTCGAGGCGATGACCATGTCGGCGCGCTCCACGTCGGCCTCTTCGAGCGTGTCCACCGAGGTTCCGTCGCCGTGGAGCGCCAGCACGTCGAGCGAGTAGTTCAGTTCGTCGACGCGCTCGGGGTCGCAGTCGATGACGACGACCTCGTGGGTCTCGTCGAGGTCGGCCGCGATGGACGACCCGACCTGTCCGGCACCGATGATTATCACGCGCACCAGAGACCAGCCCCTGTCATACCCCTGTGTTGGACCGCGGGCGCGTATGTGCATTTCCCTTCTCGAATCTCCGGGACACCGACGCTCACGACCCCGGTTTCGAGTGTATCGTCAGTTCCACGCGCCGTGGTCGCCCCTCGATGTCTGCGACGATGCGCTCGACGATTCGCTCCGCCTCCTTCTGGAGCACCGGCCGGAGCTTGTCGATGACCCAACCGAGCGAGACGAACCGCGGGAGGTCGACGTCGCCCGCGGAGACGCTGTCGGGGTCGTATTCGACCTCGAAGAAGACGCGGCAGGCGGTGTCGGCGTCCGGCGGGGCCTCACCCCCGTGGGGCAGGTCGTCGAGTTCCTCGACTCGCCAGCGGCCGACGGCGTGTACGTCCTTGGTGATGGTCCAGTCGATTCGCGTCGGCGGGGTGACGTCGGTCACCTTCGACTCGGCGGTGTAGGTGAGCTTCCACCACGAAAAGTACAGGGCGTACCGCGTGCCCGGCGACCCGTCGCCCGACTGCCGAACGTCCCGCAGGTGCTTCGAGTAGTCGGCGTACCGCGGGAAGTCGACGAGGAACTCGTATATCTCCTCGGGCGGCAGGTAGACGACGGTGCTGACGGCTATCTCGTCCACGAGCGTCGAATGGAGTCGGCGGGACCAAAGCCTTGTGGGCCGTGTCGCTCGCTCGCGCGGCGCGGACGCCCTCGCAATCGCAACCCATAATCGGTCGGTGTCTCGACATACAGCCGAGATGGTGGGGGGGACGCTTCGGGACATCAGAGCCGAGATTCGGTCTCTGGCGTGTTCCGACGGCGACTACGCAGTTGTGTGCGGCCGCACGGGTTCGCCGCCCGGAGCCGCCGCAGGACAGCGGTTTCCGGGCCGACGCGCCGCCGGCGAGGCCGTGGAACTGACGCGGGACTACCGGGCGGCGCTCCGGCGCTACGACCCGAACAGCCCGTACGACGATCCGCTCGTGTACGAGGTGGCCGAGGGACCGCCGCGGGCCGCCGAGGAGTCGGCAGACGAGTACGCCCGATACAGCGCGTTCTGCCACGACACCGCGGGCGCGCTGTTCGAGGCGCTGTCGGAACTCGGCTATCGGGAGGCCGAGACCGCCGAGATGGAGACGTACCTCACGCTGGCCGAGGTCGTCGACGACCGCGACGACTTCTGTCTCACGCTGGTGTGGAGCCTGATGAGCGAACTGGACGTTCGCCTCTCGGCCGACGAGCAGCGGGCGGTCGTCGAGACGGCGGCCGGGCTGTTCTGTCCGACCCCGACGCCGAACCCCGTGGACGCGGCGCTTCGACACCTCGAAGCCGTCGGCTTCGTCGAGGGCTACTCGGTGCGGCCGATACCCGACGCCGAGGCGGCTGGAACTGCCGGTTCCGACGCCCGAACCGACGCACGGACCGACGGCGACGACAGCTCCCGGACGTGGGAGCTCACCTTCGGGGACTACGCGCTCGCGGAGCGGACCGGCCGGGTTCCGACGCTGCCGCTCGCCGTGGCTCTCGTCCGGCGGACGCCGGAGCGAACCGTGCGCTTTCTCGACGGCGAGGCGCTGTCTGACGGGCGCTGGCGGCTCCGGCTCCGAATGTCACCGAAGAACGGAGCGGGGCACGCACCCGGCTCGGCGGGCCTCGTCAGCGTCGAGGCAATCGAGAACCGCTGGCTCAACGACCCGAGCGCGTCGCTGGGTCGGTAGCCCGAACCGCCTCCGGGCGGAACTCGGCAGCGTTCAGCGACATCCGTACGGTTTTACTCGCCGCTGAGCTATCGCACGACATGAGTCAGACGACTCCACGAGACGCGCTCGTCGTCGGCGGCGGCGTCGCCGGCCTCACCGCCGCGACGTTCCTCGCGCGCGCCGACCTCGACACCCTCGTCGTCAACGACGGCGAGCCAATCGTTCGCCGGAACGCCCACCTCGAAAACGTCCCCGGCTTCCCGGCGGGCGTCAACAGTCGGCTGTTTACCGACCTCCTCTCCGAGCAGGCCGACCGTAACGGCGCGGGCCGACTGACCGGCCGCGTGACCGACCTCGACGTGCTCGGTGACGACGAGGACCCGCTGTTCCGGGCGACCGTCGAGACCGACGACGGCGAAGAGACCGTCGAGGTGTCCCGGGTCGTCGCGGCCTCGTGGTCCGACGCCTCGTATCTCGAAGACACGGGCGTCGACCTCCGGGCCGCCGGGTCGAAAACCTACGTCGGCGTGGACGACCTCGGCCGGACCGACGTCCCCGGCATCTACGCCGCGGGTCGGCTGACCGAGATTTACCATCAGGCGGTCGTCGCCGCCGGCGACGCCGCGGAGACGGCCATCACGCTGGTCCACGACTCGGGGACGGCGTTCTACAACGACTGGGTCGCGCCGACCGGCTACTTCACCGACCGCGGCCGCGAGGTGCCGCCGGCCTGCGAGGAGATAGACGCCGACGAGCGCGCCCACCGCGAGCGCGAGTCCCGCGAGGTCATGCGCGAGTTCTTCGCCGAGCCGCACGACGAGCCCCAGCGCACCCACCCGAGCCTCGTCGACGACGAACTCGGGCGACTCGACGAGTAACACCCACGCACACCGCGGGCGGACCGCCCGTCGGTCCCACGGTCGCCCGCGGACGCGAATCCTTTTAGCGGGTCGCGGGCGCAGAGACGAGTGAATGCTCGAAGGTGTGAACGTCGCGCTCGGGGTGACGGGGAGTATCGCGGCCGTGAAAGTCGTCGAGTTGGCGCACGAACTCCGCCGCCGGGGCGCGTCGGTCCGCGCGGTGATGACCGACGCCGCGACGGGAATCATCCACCCGTGGGCGGTCGAGTTCGCCACCGACGACGACGCGGTGACCGAGATTACCGGCCGCGTCGAACACGTCGACCTCTGCGGCCGCGACGGCTGGGCCGACGTGTTCCTCGTCGCGCCCGCGACGGCCAACACGGTCGGCAAGATAGCGGCCGCCATCGACGACTCTCCGGTGACGACCACCGCGACCACCGCCCTCGGGGCGGGCGTTCCGGTCGTCGTCGCGCCCGCGATGCACGAACCCATGTACGACCACCCCGGCGTCCTCGACGCCATCGAGCGGGTGCGGTCGTGGGGCGTCGAGTTCGTCGACCCCCGCATCGAGGAAGGAAAGGCGAAAATCGCCACCGAGGAGGCCATCGTCACCGGCGTGGCCAAAGCGACGACCGACCAGACGCTCGCCGGAACATCCGTCGTCGTCACCGCCGGCGCGACGACCGAGTCCATCGACCCAATCCGCACGCTCTCGAATCGCGCCTCCGGTCGCACGGGCCGCGCCGTCGCCCGCGCGCTCGCGGTTCGCGGCGCGGACGTGACGCTCGTCCACGACGGCGACGACGCGCACTACGCCGACGTGCTCGCCGTCGAGTCGGCCGCCGAGATGCTGGACGCCGTCGAGGCCGCGGTCGACGCCGACGCCGACGCGCTCGTCTCCGCGGCCGCCATCTCGGATTTCACCGTCGAGGCGGCCGACCAGAAGATTCGCTCCGGCGAGGCGCGCACGCTCGACCTCGAACCCGCGCCGAAGCTCATCGACACCGTCCGCGAGTCGCACCCGGACCTCCCCATCGTCGGCTTCAAGGCCGAGACGACCGGCGACGACGAGGCGATGGCCGGCGAGGCCCGCCGCATCATGGACCGCGTCGGCCTCGCCTTCGTCGTCGCCAACGACGCCTCCGTGATGGGCGACTCGGAGACCCGCGCGCTCGTCGTCCGCGCCGACGAGACGAGCGAGTACGTCGGGTCGAAAGGCGGACTGGGCGCTCGCGTCGCTGCCGAACTGGCGACCGAGTTGGAAAAATAGGCCCTCGGCGGGTCGTCAGTCGTCGCCGTCCGCGCCGTCGGCGTCGGCCGACGCGACCTGCTTGGGCCACGTGACCCCGTCGAGGAACGGGACGCCCATGCGCTGGGCGGCCTGCGAAATCATGTGCGCGCCCGTCGGCGCGGTGAGGAACAGGAACAACACCGTGACGAGCGCCATCAGTCCGTCCCCGTGGGGAAGGTAGTACACCGTCGCGGCGAGCGCGATGGACGCCGCCCCCAGCGTGGTCGCCTTCGAGGTGGCGTGCATCCGGTTGTAGACGTTGGGGAACCGGAGCAGACCGATGGTCCCGACGACGAGGAAGAAACTCCCCACGAGCGTCAGGAGGATGACGAGCGCCGCGCGGACGGGACCGACCGTCGTCGCGGCAGCTGCGGTCTCTGCGGCGGTCATTCGATGATGTCCCCCTCCGTGACGTACCGAGCCACGGTAATCGTGCTGATGAAGCCGATGATGGCGAGCACGAGACTGACGCCGACGAAGTAACCCTGTTGGCTCCAGATGGCGTACAGCGCCGCGATGGCGACGACGTTCGTCCCGATGGTGTCGAGCGCGACGACGCGGTCGGGCACCGTCGGCCCGCGGATGACGCGGTAGCTCACGAGGAGCGTCAGCCCCGCGGCGAGCGCGAGGCCGACGAAGAGCACGGAGTCCATCCAGGCGAGGTACACGGGCTCAGCCATGTTGTTCACCTCCCGTCGCGGCGGCGGGCGCGTCGCCGCCGTCCGCGGGACCCCCCTCGACTTGCGGCGCGGGGTCGCCCGGTTTCAGTTCTTCGTCGAAGATGACGAGCGCGTAGTCCTCCCAGCGGCGGATGGGTTTGAGGATGCCGTCGGGGTCGCTCCCGTCGATGCTGTGCACGTACAGCGAGTTGGTTTCGTCGTCGTAGTCCATGGTCAGCGTCCCCGGAGTGAGGGTGATACTGTTCGCGATAGTCGTGATGGCGAGCGGCGTCCGCACGCGGAGCGGCACCTCGACCACGGCGGGGTCGATGGGCATCGACGGCGACAGCGTCCGCACCGCCACGTCGACGTTGGCCGTGAGGAGTTCCCAGAGGAACGTCGCGAGGTACAGCGCCGCGTAGGGCGCGACGCGGAGGCTCCGCGCGATGGGTGCTTCGTCCCCGTAGAACCGCCGGAAGAAGAAGGCGATGCCCATCCCGACGCCGAGGCCGATGATGAACTCCTCCAGCAGGCGCTGCGGCGTCAGTTCGACGCCGCGGACGAACAGCCAGAGGACGGCCATGACGAGCCCCGAAACCGGCCAGCGGCGGCTCATCAGTGGCCACCCCCGCCGGATTCGAAGCCGACGCCCGGACCGTGCAGCACGGCGTCGACGTAGCCGTTCGTGTCGACGGCGGCGCGGGCCGCGGCGTCGGCCGCGCCGAACAGCGCTTCGAAGCCGATACCGAAGCCGATGGCGGCGACGGCGAGTGCGACGACGACGGTCACCTGCGTGGTGAGTTCGAGCCGTTTGAGGCCGTCGTCACCGCCGTCGGTCATCGCCACGTCGCCGGAGCCGACCGACCAGCGCTCGGGGAGCGCGGCGTCGACGAGGTCGCTCGGGCGACCCCAGAACACCGCGTTCCACGCGCGGGTGTAGTAGGCGATAGTCAGAATTGCGCCGGCGAGCGCGACGGCGAGCGCGAGTCCCGCGCCGGCCCCGCCCGCGGCGAACGACTCCGCGGCCGCCTGGAAGACGAGATACTTCCCGAAGAAGCCCGACAGCGGCGGGACGCCGATGAGCGTCAGCGCGCCGAGCAGGAAGCCCGCCGCGAGCACCGGCGCCCTGTCGGCGAGGCCGCCGAGGTCGGACAGGCGGTCGCTGCCGACGACGTCTTTGAGCGTGCCGCTCGCGAGGAACAGCAGGCTCTTGGCGAGACCGTGGTTGAACGCGTAGACCAGCGCGGCGGTCACGCCGAGCACGCGAACCGCCTCGGACGGCGCGGTGGCGGCCACCGCCAGCGGGAGGACGATAAAGCCCACCTGACTGATGGAGGAGTACGCGAGGATGCCGTCCACGTCGTCGCGGCCGACCGCGCCGATGCCGCCGAGGACGATGCTGACCGCGGCCATGACGAACATGACCGGGCCGAAGAAGCCGAGGAACGACTCCCCGGTGATGCCGAGGAAGCCGATGTCGATGGACGCCGCGGCGAAGATGGTGAAGTAGAGCCGAACGATGGCGTAGATGCCGACCTTCTTCACGACGCCGGCGAGCATCGCGGTCACCGGCGACGGCGCGGCGCGGTAGGCCGCGGGAACCCAGAACTGGAAGGGCGCGAGGCCGGCCTTCAGCGCGAACACCGAAAACAGCACCGCCGACAGGCCGAGCGTCGGCAGGAGTTCGATGTCGTAGGCGGCGGGTTCGGCCAGTCGCCGGGCGATATCGGCCATGTTGAGCGTCCCGGTCGTGCTGTATAGACCGCCGATGGCGACGAGCATCACCGCGCTCCCGATGAGGTTGAGCACGACGTAGTTGAGCGCCGCGCGGGTGTGCTCGCGACCGGAGTAAAACAGCACGAGGATGTAGCTCGACATGAGCATCACCTCGAACCAGACGAACAGGTTGAAGATGTCGCCGGTGAGGAACGAGCCGGTGACGCCGACTACCATAAAGTGAAACAGCGTGTGGTAGCTGAGGCGCTGGCCGAACGAGCCGACCGACGCGACCGAGTAGCTGAGCGTCAGGAGCGACACGAAGCCGGTGAGCGCCAACAGGAACGCCGACAGGGCGTCGGCGACGAGCGTGATGCCGAACGGCGCGGCCCAGTTCGACACCTGATAGACGAGCGTGGTCGACTCGCCGCCGAGCGGCAGGACTACGGCGTCGAACAGGGCGGCGACGGCGACGAGATAGGCGACGCCGCCGAGCAGGCTGACTGTCCGTTGGAGTATGTCGCTCGGGCGCGTGAGCAGCGTCAGAATCGCCGTCACGAGCGCCACGAGGAGCGGTGCGATGACGAGCGTGCTCATCTGCTCCCTCCGAGTTCGTACATGTCGATTGTTCCGTGTTCCTCGTACACCCGGTAGGTCAACACGAGCGCGAGCGCGGTCGTCCCGAAGCCGATGACGATGGCGGTGAGGACGAGCGCCTGCACGATGGGGTCCGAGGGCGCGGGCCCGCTCGCGCCGTGGCCCGAGAGGATGGGCGCGAGGCCGTCGAATCCGCCCATGGTGACGAGGTAGACGTTGGCCGATTGGCTGATGATGCTGATACCCCAGACGACGCGAACCACGTCGCGTCGGAGCACGAGGTACGTGCCGATGCTGAACAGGACGCCGAGCGTGGCGGCGAGGAAGAACTGGGTCATTCGTTACCGACCTCCGCGACGATGGTGAGCAGGCCGCCGACGACGGCGAAGAAGACGCCGAGGTCGAAGGCGAACGCGCTCGCGACTTCGAGCTCGCCGTAGAGGGGCAGGTGCTCCAAGAAGAGCACGCCCTGCGTCAGGAACGGCGCGCCGAACGCGAGCGGGGCGAGGCTGGACCCCACGGCGATTGCGAGGCCGAGGGAGGCCATCCAGCGGTAGGTCTCGACGAGTCGGTGTTGCTCCGAGCCGTCGGGTTTGATGGCGAGCACCTCGCGCTGGATGAACTCCAGCCCGAAGATGATGTAGACGAGTGCGAAGGCGGCGGCCGCGAGGACGGCCCCGATGAAGCCGCCGCCGGGGAGGTTGTGCCCGCGGAACAGCAGCGCGATGGCCGTCACCAGGATGATGGGGACGACGATGCGCGCGACGGTCCGCGAGATGACGGTCGTCCGGCCGGACGAGCCGTTCATTGGGTCTCACCCCGCGTTCGCATGCGAATCAGCGTCAGGATGGCGAGCGACGCCATCACGACGACCGAAATCTCGCCCATGGTGTCGATGCCACGGAAGTCGACGAGGATGACGTTGACGATGTTCGAGCCGCCGCCGTAGTCCGCGAAGAACGGCCCGTGTTCCGCCGGAACGCCCGCCCGTGCCACGAAGAACTCCTGTAAGAGCGGGTCGGGCGAGGCGTCCGTCGACAGCAGCACGGTGAGAAACACCGTGCCGCCGACGGCCAGCGACAGCAGACCGTCGCGGACGGAGACGAGTCGGTCCGGCGCGTCGCCGTAGAACGCCGGCAGGCGGTCCAAGACGAGCAGGAAGATGACCAACACGAGCGTCTCGACGACCAGTTGGGTCAACGCGAGGTCGGGCGCGTCCGCGAGGATGTAGAAGATGGCGACCATGAAGCCGACGATAGACAGCGTCAGGACGCCCGCCACGTGCGACGGCGCGACGTCGACCGCGAAGGCGGCGACGAGCGCGACGAGCAACACGAGGACGATGGGAATCGAGACGCTGAGTGTACTGAATCCGGGCATGGAGACGCCGGCGGCCGCGTAGCCGCCGAGCGCGAGCGCGACGAAGCCGAAGAGGCCCCACGTCGCGTAGGTGCGCAGGAGGCCGGTCTGAATCTTCGGCGTGACGGCGACGCTCGTCGTGGTCAGCCCCTCGACGAAGTTGTCGTACCACCAGTTCGCGCGGACGGGGCCGCGCAGGGCCGCGTTGATGGCGTCGTGGATGCGGTCGTAGAACGGGAAGGCGGCCGCACCGACGACGATGGTGATGAGACTCATAATCACGTACGGGGTGAGTTCGGTCGGGAAGTGGACCGAAAAGGAGTGGGCCTCGCCGGGCACGACGCTGCCGTACACGTCGCCGATGAGCCCCTCGATAAAGAGGTTCGGCTGGGCCGAGATGGCGAGGACGAGCGCGCCGAGAATCGCCGGCGGGACGAGCATCGCCGCGGGCGGGCGGTGGACGTGACCCAGGCCGTCGGGTTCGTCGCCGAAGAACAGCGAGGCGAACTTGATGGAGTAGAGGAACGTGAAGACGCTCCCGAACACCGCGACGACGGGGAAAATCCACGCGACGCCGCCCATGTGTTCGGCGGCGTAGTACGTCGACTCGAACAGCAGTTCCTTCGAGTAGAAGCCGTTGAACGGCGGGAAGCCGGCCATCGACAGCGACGCGACGACCGCGATGACGGCCGTCACGGGCAGGTGTTTTCGGAGCCCGCCGAGGCGGTCGATGTTCCGGGTTCCGGCCTCGTGGGCGATGATGCCCGCGACCATGAACAGCGCGGCCTTGAAGCTCGCGTGGTTCAGGATGTGGAACGCGCCGGCCTCCGCGCCGTAGCTGTTGGCGAAGCCGAAGGCGGCGATGATGAGGCCGAGGTGCGAGGCCGTCGAGTACGCGAGCAGTTCCTTGATGTCGGTCGCGCTCACCGCGAGCATGGCCGCGACGGTCATCGTCAACAGGCCGAGCACGGCGAAGATGAGCGTCCATTCACCGAGCACCGCCGCGTCCTCGGGGAGGAAAAGCGGGCGGAATCGGCCGACGAGGTAGACGCCGGCTTTGACCATCGTCGCGGAGTGGAGGAACGCCGAGACCGGCGTCGGTGCCTCCATCGCGTTGGGAAGCCAGACGTGGAACGGGACCTGCGCGGACTTCGTCGCCGCGCCGAGGCCGACGAGGACGAGCACGGGGACGAGCAGGCCGGAGGCCGTCAGGACCTCGCGAATCGCGTCCGCGTGTTCGACCAAAACCGGGATGCTGTACGTCGTTCCCTCGATGGCTCCCGTCTGGCCGGACGCCCAGACGAGAAGCAGGAAGCCGACCAGCATGAACAGGCCGCCGGAGACGGTGATGAGCATCGACTTCCGGGCGGCGTACTGGGAGGCCTTCTCCCCGGTGTAGTGGCCGATGAGGATGAACGACGAGAGGCTCGTCAGCTCCCAGAAGACGAACAGGGCGACGAGGTCGCCCGCGAGGGCGACGCCGAGCATCGAGCCCATGAACGCCAACAGGGTCGCGTAGTATTTCGCCTGGCCCGGTTCGCCGTGCATGTATCCTCCGGAGTACGTGAGGATGAGCACGCCGACGCCGCTGGCGAGGAAGGCGATGAGAAGCGCCAACCCGTCGACGTGAAACGCCAGCGAGATTCCGAGCGAGGGAATCCATTCGAGCGGCACGGTTCCGTGCGCCCCCGCGAGATACAGGTCCGTCACGAGGCCGAGCGTGACCAACGCGACGGCGGCCGCGAAGTACGCCGTGCGCTCACCGAAGAGCCGGTAGACTACCGGTGTGAACGCCGCGGCGAGAAACGGCAAGAAGACGACCGCGAGGACGACTTCCGGTGTGGGTTGCACGGGGGAAATTGCGGGAAGCGCCGACTTAGGTGTTGTCAAACCCGTTGGCTGTTCGGCGTCGAAATCTGACGGTCGGTCGATTTATTCTACGTTTTCTGATTTTCATGATTTTCTTTGGAGAATGAAATTTATATCCTTAGCCGACTGTACTACGTCTCAGAGTACATTCGTCCGTTCGAGAATATCACGGTCGCAGGGGCGCAACTACTTTGTACGCTCATTCGGAGGCTTTCATCAGGATGGACGGACGTGTGTCGAGCGACGAACTCCTCGATATACTCGGAGACACCGAGTCCCGGGCGCTGCTCGTGGCGCTCCGCCGCGACTCTCGCACCGCGAAGGAACTCGGTGAGACGCTCGACCTCTCGCTTCCGACCGTGTACCGACGGCTCGACCGGCTGTGCGAGTGCGGCCTCGTCACCTCGACGACCGAGGTTCGCGACGACGGGACCCACTGCCGCCGCTACGAGTGCGACTTCGACGAGACGGTCGTCTCCCTTTCGGACGAGGGGTTCCGGACCGAACCCCGCTCGACACCCCCGGTATCGGGCGATCAAGTCGAGTCAGAGAACAACTGACGACGCGGGGTCGAATCAATCATGGTTCCTCACGATATCCGGTGTCGCGTCGGAACACGCTCGACGTAGGTGGCCGAGAACAGCCTTCATACCCCGCGTAGCGCGCTGTTTTTCAACGAGCGAAATTCCACCTCCACATTTATAGCAACAACTGACTATCTGAGATTCATGATACGTCCAGGCGCGCGCTCCGGGCAGGGAGACGCGCGGCGTCAGGGCAAGGGGGGAAACGAATGATAATCGACCCGTCACGGATGGCATCCGTCAACGGACCGGGACCCGATAGCGAGGTCGCGATGGAGGCGCTCCGGGGGACTGCGAAGGGGGCAGTCTCGCTGGTCGCCGTCTACGGTGCGACGGCGTTCGACCTGTTCCACGTCGGCGAAACCGTCCGTGAGGACTTTCGGAGTCGCGACGAACTCGTGGCGCACCTGAGTTCGCTCGCCGAGGAGACTCGGCGCGAGTTCATGGAACGCGGGCTGTTTTCCGGGCTGAGCCCGGTGCAAAACAGCGTCGAGTACCGCTTCGAGGAACGCGACGGCTACGGCGTGTTACAGGTCTACTGCGGCGGCCGCGGGATGTTGCTTTTCGTCGACCCCGACGAGAGCGTCGAGCCGCTGGTGAAGACCGCGTCACAGCTTCTCGGCGGGATGTAACCGCCCTCGGAGCCTCGCGCTCCGAGTCGCGAACACGGTCGTGAGCGGTTGCGCTCGACTGCGTTCGACCGCGAGACGCGATACCGTACGGCGTGGGTCGGCGTGTCCGAGAGCCTCCGAACCGCCACATTTTATGCCCGACCGGCGGAACGAGCGCCATGGACCAGTTGCGGCAGTCCCTTCTCGACGCGCCGATCATCGAAAAAGGAGATTACGAGTACTTCGTCCACCCCATCAGCGACGGTGTTCCGATGCTGGAACCGGGGCTCCTCCGCGAAATCGTCATCAAAATCATCCGCAAGGCGAACCTCGAAAACGTCGACAAAATCGTCACGCCGGCGGCGATGGGCATCCACATCTCGACGGCCGTCTCGCTGATGACGGACATCCCGCTCGTCGTCATCCGCAAGCGCGAGTACGGCCTCGACGGCGAGGTGTCGCTCCACCAGCAGACGGGCTACTCCGAGGGCGACATGTTCATCAACGACGTCAACGAGGGCGACCGCGTGCTCGTCCTCGACGACGTGCTGTCGACCGGCGGCACGATGAAGGCCGTCCTCGACGCGCTCGACCACATCGGCGCGGACGTCGTCGACACCGTCGCCATCATCAAGAAGGCCGGCCCGAACGAACTCGACGACTCGGACCACCACGTCAAGACGCTCATCAACGTGACCGTCGAAGACGGCGAGGTCGTCATCGTCGACGAGCACGGCGACGACTGACCCGACACCGACACGGCCGCGGCGTCAGAGCCGCGTCACTTTCGCCCGCGGATTTCCGCCTCCGCGGGGCCTTTTTGTGCCCGGGGCGTACTCGGGAGCGATGACATCGGCGCTTTTCATCGTCAGCGAAGACGGCTACTGGGGAGAGGAATGCATCGAGCCGCTTACGACTCTGACCGACGCCGGCGTGGACGTAACCGTTGCGACGCCGACGGGCGGCGTCCCGGTCGTCGACGAGCGCTCTGTCGACCCCGAGGAGGTCGGCGAGGAACTCGCAGAGCGCGTCGTCGAGGTCCACGAGAACGACGAGCGACTCCAGAGCCCGAAGCCGATTGCACAGGTCGACGCCGACGAGTACGACGCCGTGGTGTTCCCCGGCGGTCACGGGACCGCGTGGGACGTCAATCAGGACCGACACGCCCGACAGGCGCTCTTGCAGGCGGTCGCCGGCGACGACTCGAAGGCGCTCGTCGTCTGCCACGCGGTCGGCATCCTCGGATTCACCCGCGAGGCCGACGGCTCGTTCCTCGTTGAGGGGCGCGAGGTCACCGGCTTCCCCAACGAGTGGGAAGAGGGTATCGTCGACGACGACGATCTGATGCCCGACGGCCGGAAGCTCCCGTACTGGGTCGAAGACGAGGTGAAGGCCGTCGGCGGCGTCTGGGACGCCGAACTCGACAGCGACACCAGCGTCACCGTGGACGGCGACCTCATCACCGCGCGCGGCCCCGGTTCGTCGGCCGCGGCGGCCCAGACGCTGTTGGACGAACTGTAAGCCGCGGACGAGTCGGTCCCACCCGGGGACACCGCCCGCCGCAGGAGAACGTTTTTTCGTCGGTCGGTCGTCGAAACTGCTGTGGAACTCGCAGCGCTCTCGCTCGAACCCGGCGAACGGTTGAGCGGGTCAGAACTCAGCACCCGGTTCGACCGCGGCATGACGGGGCGAGGCATTGAAATCTGTTACGACGACGACGACCAACGGTATCTCCGTCTCTTTTCGAGCGATACCGGGCCGTACGGTGACGACGTGACCGGCGGCGAGTTCACGTACGTCGGAGAAGGACGGACCGGTGACCAGACGCTCACCGGCGGGAACAAGTTTCTGGCGCGGGCGAAACGCCACCCGTTACCGATATTCTTCTTCCACCGCGAGTCGGGAGAGGCCGACTGGGAGTATCAGGGCCAAGTCGAGGTCGTCGATTACGCGTGCGGACCGTTCGAAGGCGACGACAGGGACGTCTATCGATTCGTGCTCCGCCGCCGTCACGAAACGCGGGAGCGAGTCGACGACGAGGAAGCCGCCGCAGACCTCGCGCCCGCGGGACGCACCGAGACGACGCGGAGCCGAATCATTCGGAACACGACACTTGCGGCCGAGTTGAAAGCGCGGTACTCCCACACGTGCCAAGTCTGTGGGGAGCGTCGTCGCCGGGGGGTTCACGACGGGTACGCCGAGGCGCACCATCTCAAACCGCTCGGGCGGCCCCACGATGGCCCGGACGTCAAGGCGAACCTGCTCGTTCTCTGCCCCGACCACCACGCGGACTTCGACTACGGAATGATAGCCGTCGACCCCGAGACGTACACCATCGCCCACGCCTACGAACGCGAGTTAGACGGGGCTTCGCTTTCTGTCCGCGAGGACCACGACCTCGATGCCGCGTTTCTCGACTACCACAACCGAACCATCGCGTCGTTTTAACCGCGCTCGCTACTCGATTTTGAACACGGCTTCTTCGATGCCCTCGCTTCGGCACTCCGGACACCGCGAGGGGTAGTTCACGGGGTCGTCGAAGGCGGTGAAGCCGCAGTGTTTGCACTCCGGCGGCGCGACGAGGAACTGTTCGCCGTCCTCTCCGTGGACCGTTCGGGCGACGTGCTGGAGGTGGCCGTACACCGACGACACCGAGACGCCGACGCTCGCGGAGAGTTCGGAGGCTGTCGCGGGGTCGTCGCGGAGGGCGTCGGCGATGCGCTGGCGGGCCGTCGTGTCGGACTCCCGGGCTGTCATATCGCTCGATTGGGAGTCGAAGGGAAAATCCCTTGCGCCGCCGGCGGCCGAGAAATGTCAGCAAGATAGAGAGGATGCAAAAAGGCCTTGTCCACGTGGCTGGACGTGGGGTGTATGAAGGCAGTCGTCCTTGCCGGTGGGTACGCGACGCGTCTGTGGCCGATTACCAAACACCGACCCAAGATGTTCTTACCCGTCGGTGACCAGACGGTCATCGACACCATCTTCGAAGACCTGGAGGCCGACGACCGGGTCTCGGAGGTGTTCGTGAGCACGAACGAGCGTTTCGCCGGCGCGTTCGAGGAGTACATCGACGAGTCGCCGTTCGACAAGCCGACGCTGTCGGTCGAAGACACGAGCGAGGAAGACGAGAAGTTCGGCGTCGTCGGCGCGCTCGCCCAACTCATCGACCGCGAGGAGGTCGACGAGGACCTCGTCGTCATCGCGGGCGACAACCTCATCAGCTTCGACGTGGGCGACTTCGTGGACTTCTTCTACGAGAAAAACGAGCCGTGTCTCGCCGCCTACGACGTGGGTGACAAAGAGCGCGCGAAGGCGTACGGCCTCGTCGAACTCGACGGCGACCGCGTCATCAACTTCCAGGAGAAGCCCGAGGACCCCAAGAGCACGCTCGTCTCCATCGCCTGCTACGCCATCCCGGCGGACGACCTGCCCAAGTTCGACGAGTATCTCTCCGGCGACAACAACCCCGACGAGCCCGGCTGGTTCATGCAGTGGCTCCAACAGACGGGCGACCTGTTCGCCTACACGTTCGACGAGGCGTGGTTCGACATCGGAACGCCCCAGAGCTACCTCGACGCCGTGGGGTGGTATCTCGACGGCGAGAACTTCGTCCACGAGTCGGCGACGCTCACGAACACCGAGGTCGGCACCAACGTCCACGTCATGGCCGACGCGGTGGTCGAAGACTCCGTCCTCGAAGAGTCCGTGGTGTTCCCCGGCGCGGTCATCCGAAACGCGGAGCTCAAGAACTCCATCGTCGACGAGGAGACGCACATCGAGAGCCTCGACCTCTCGAACGCCCTCATCGGGGCGCACTCGCGGTTGACGAACGGGCAGTAACGCGGTCCCGCGGGCCGAACCCGCAACCCGGCCGCGAGTTCTTATCCTGATTCTTCCCCGAGGAACGCGTCGGTGATGCGGAGGCGGCCGTGGGTCCCCTCCCACTCCGTCTCGTACTCCAGTTCGATGGGGCGGTCCATGTGCGGCCCGTCGGTGACGAGCGTCTCGAACTCGCCGCCTTCGCCGAGGATGTGGACGCCGTACCGGTCGTTGAGCGCCGCCAGTTCGTCGAGCGTGTCGGCGTCGAGCGTCCGGCCGAGCCACGACTCGTCGAGGCCGTGAGCCGCGACCTGGATGATGGTGATTTCGAAGCCCGCCTCGAGCATGGCGTCGCCGAGTTCGCGGGGGTTTTCCTGCCACAGCGGGGCGAACAGGTCGATGTCGAGGCGGTCGCACATCGCCTGAATCCGGTCGGTCTGGAACTCGCTTTCGATGGCTCCGGCGGTGACGCCCGCGAGGTCCATCTCGGCTTGGAGGTCCGACAGCGCCGCTTCGAGGGGTTCGAGTTCGGCGTCGCCCTGCGCGCCGGAGTCGGCGGCGGCGGTCGCTTCGAGGTCGCCGGGATGGACTTCGACGAGTTCGATGCCGGTGCTCTCGGCGGCGAGCGCGGCGAGGTCGGTCGCCGGCACGTGGTACATGTACGAGTCGTCGCTGGGGTGGACGGTCAGGAGGCGGGTGACGTTCAACCCCTCTTCGAGCGCGCGGTAGAGCGCCCACGAGGAGTCCTTGCCGCCGGAAAAGAGACTGACCCACTCGGATGTCATGGAGGCGATAGCGCGTTGGAGGAGTTAGGCGCTACGGTGTACACGCCGCGGACTCGTTTCGATAGACCTCCGGACTACATATAGCCCAAATCGCGGAGCCGACCCATCAGGTCCTCTTTGTCCTGCGCGCGCCCCTCGCGTTCCGCGCTCGCGCCGAGGTCCTGCGCCCACGCGGGGCGGTCGTCGGACTTCGCGGACCCGGATTCGGTACCGAGCGAGCGGTAGCCCTCGAAGTACTTCGGCGAGACGGGCAGGTCCGCGGGTTCGACGCCGTCGGGCAGGTCGTCGATGGACGCGGGGACGTGGCCCGCGGGGTAGCCCTCGACCGAGTCGGGGACGATGTACTCCCAGAACGCCGCCCACACGTCGGTCTCCTCGAACTGGAGGATGGGGTGAACGCGGTCGTGTGGCGGGTACTTCTCGGAGTCGTGGCGGGGGCTGAAGAACGTCTCGTCGCCGCGAGACTCCTGTTCGTCCCAGCGGACGCCCGAGAAGACGCCGTCGAAGCCGCGGGCTTCGAGCGTGTCGTTGAGTGCGACGGTTTTCAAGAGGTGGTTGCCCTCGAAGCTGTCGGCGTCGAGGACGACGGTCTCGCCCTCGTGGCCGAGGCGGGCGAGTTCGCGGCGGGTATCGTCGCCGAGGTCCGCGAGGGGAATCTCGTCGCCGGGCGACGCGCCGAGGCGCGCGAACTCCTCGTTGCGGGCGACGACGAGGTCGAGACGCCAGCGGTCGGCCCACTCGCGGACGAACGCCTCGGTCTCGTCGAAATGTTCGAAGTGGTTGATGAAGACGACCGGCGGCACGGGAACGCCCGTGTCGGCAGCGACTTCGCGGACGACGTAAAGGACGAGCGTGGAGTCCTTGCCGCCGGTCCACATGACGGCCGGACGCTCGTCTGTTCGAGCGCGGTCGCGGCCACTGTCGCTGCCTTTTCGAGTTTGTCCGCCAGCGTCGGGTAGTCCGCGGCGGTCGCCTCGCGGCCGTCGTCGTAGTCGAGGTCGAGGTAGTCTGGGAACGTGTGAACCATACAGCAAGACTCGGCCGCGGAGACTATCGCTGTTTCCGCTGTGGGACGGTCGCAGTCGCTCTCGAAGCGGGGGCCGCGAAAAAGGTGGCCGTGACGCGGCGTTCGCGTCAGGCGTCGGCCGTCGTCACATGTAGCCGAGGTCGCGCAGGCGCTCCATCAGGTCCTCTTTGTCCTGGGCGCGGCCCGCGCGCTCGGTCGTGTTCTCCATGTCCTGCAGCCACGCCGGTTCCTCGGCGGACTTGTCGGTCGAGACCTCGCTGCCGAGACTCCGGAAGCCGGCGAAGTACTTCGGCGAGACGGGCACGTCTTCCTGCGTGACACCCTCGGGGAGGTCGGTGTCGCTCGTCGGGACGTAGCCGTCCTCGGGGTAGTTCTCGACGGTGTCCGGGACCGCGAAGTACCAGAAGGCGTCCCAGACGGCGCTCTCTTCGAACTGGAGGATGGGTTGAATGCGGTCGTGCGGGGGGTAGATGTCGGGGTCGTGACGGGGGCTGAAGAACGTCTCGTCGGCGCGGGCCTCCTGTTCGTCCCAGCGGACGCCGGAGATGACGCCGTCGATGTCGTGTTCTTCGAGGGTGTCGTTGAGCGCGACAGTCTTCAGCAGGTGGTTGCCGACGTAGGTGTCGAGCAGGAAGGGGAACGTGTCTTCCTCGTATTCGAGAATCTCGCGGACGTGGTGCTGGTTGTGCTCGGAGAGTTCGGACACCGGGATGTCGTCGCCGGGTTCGAGGCCGTTCTCGTCGACGTACGCGCCGACGTCCTCGTTGCGCGCCCAGATGACGTCGAGGTCCCACTCCTCGGCCCAGTGCTCGACGAAGTCCATGATCTCGTCGAAGTGCTGGTAGTGGTCGATGAACACCGCCGGCGGCACTTCGAGGTCGTAGCGCTCTGCGACCTCCTTGATGAAGTAGAGCGTGAGCGTCGAGTCCTTCCCGCCGGTCCACATCACGGCGGGGTTCTCGTACTGTTCGAGACCCTGCTTCGTGACCTCGATGGCCTTCTCGATTTTGTCCTCGATACTCGGGTAGTCCTCCGGCGTCTCACCTTCGCCGTCGGTGTAGTCGACGTCGAGGTAGTCCGGGAAGGATTCGGCTTCCGACATGATGTGTAATTACATCTAATTAGGCGGTGTAAATGCTTTTTGCCCGAGGCGTAGTGTGACGCGTGATACCGCCGAGCACGATTTGGGCCGCTAGCTCACGCGGTCCGGCGGTGACGGGATGAGGAGATACGACGCGTTTAGGAGATGAACTTGTTGTCGCGCCAGTTGATTCCGCTGTCCGAGGAACCGTTCTGCTGGGGGTTCTCGACGACTTCGACGGAGGCGGCACGCACCTCGCCTTCGACGATGCGCGTCGCCTGCAGTTCGTCGCTTTCCTCGGTGATGGCGGTCAGCGTCCCCTTCTCCGAGAGCATCGCAATCTCGCGGAGGACGAGGAACATCGGGTACTGAAGCGCCGTGTTCTGGAGCACGGTTTCGAGGTCGCCTTTGAAGCAGGCGAACTCGACGAGTTCGGAGGGAATCTCCTCTTCTTCTTCGTCTCCCCAGTTGGGCGCGCCCGCTCGGGGCGGCTCTTCTTCGTAGACGCGATTTTCCGTCACGCTCGCTTTCAACTGGGCCGTCGGCGTGTACTTGCTGAGGTTGTCGTCGGCGGAGACGGCTTTGATGATGAGAGTGTTGTTTCGGCGGGTGATGTCTACGTTCTCGACCTCAGGCGGCAGTTCTGGGTCGTTTTCGAAGTAGTCCATCACGTCTTCGAGTGGCAGTTCCAACGTCGAATGGAGTCGATATACGCGGCCTGACATTGTTGGCTTCGGTATCGACGAGAGCCACGGTGCGAGCGCACCCGGATGGCGATACCTGTGTTCATGTACGAGTTCGAGGCTTATATGGCCTCCCCTTCTCGGTAGGCGAGAGCAACAAAGTCGGCGTCGGGCCGCTGTCCGGCGGTCTGTCGGGGTCGCTCCCGGGGTCAGTTCGCGCCGGTCAGCGTCGCTTCGAGGTCGCCGCGCTCGTCGAGTTCTTCGAGGATGTCGCTGCCGCCGACGAACTCGCCGTCGACGAACGTCTGGGGGATGGTCTCCCAGTCGCTTTTCTCCTTGAGCGCCTCGCGGTAGTGCGGGAGCGCGGGCAGCACGTCGACGGTTTCGAACTCGTCGACGTACTGGGAGATGAGGTCGACCGCCTTCGCGGAGTAGCCGCACTGCGGCATCAGGCGGTTGCCCTTCATGAACAGGACGACGCGGTTGTCAGCGACGGCCTCGTCGACGCGGGTCTGCACTTCTTCGGGGTCCAAACTCTCCGGTTGGAACGTCATGCACCCAGATAACGGCCGGGCGGACAAAGGAGTTGCGTCGCGGTCAATCCGGAACCGACGAACCGTCCCGACCGAGCCGACGCTTACTGCTCGCCGACGCGGACGACGTTGATGAGGGAGTGGACGGGGACGCCGTCGATTTCCTCGACGCCCTGTTTGTCGACGATGACCACGCACGCGAGGGGTTCGCCGCCCTCCGAGCGGATGGCGTCGATGGTCTCGCGGAGCGTCGTACCGCTCGTCACCGTGTCGTCGACGATGAAGCAGTCGCGGCCCTCGACGGGCGAGAAGTTCCGGGAGAAGCCGCCGCCGAGGTCTTCGAGGTCGCCTTCGTCCCACTGGTGTTTCGCGGGCGAGTACGCGCCGAGCGTCGTTTCGAGTTCGCGCGAGACGGAGGTCGCAAGCGGGACGCCCGCTTTCTCGATGCCGACGGTCACGTCGGCCTCGCCGTTCGTCTCCATGAGGAGGTCGGCGAGCGCGCGCCCGACGTAGGTGAGGCGCTTGCCGCCGCTCCCGATGGCGTTCCAGTCGACGTGGATGTCGTCGGGGCCTTCGGGCTCCGCACGGGGTTCGGGTTCGGTCGCCGCGCCGCTTCGTTCGACCAGCCAGCTGGCGGTCTCGCGGGAGACGTTCAGTTCGTCGGCAATCTCGCCTTTCGAGAGGCCGCGGTCCGCGAGCTCAGCCGCGCTGGCGATGAGGTCGTCGACGTTCTTCATACAGTACCGAATTCGATGGCGGTTTTTATAGTGGTGTCGTCGTCTTCGAATGCTGCTTCGAACTCCGAAAGCGGGTGGACGCCGGTGACGAGGTCGCGGAGGAACCACCGCGGAAGCTTGGTGAACGTCACGGTCGCGGCCTCGAAGTGCTTGACGTGGGAGTTGACGCTGCCGACGAGCGCCTTGTTGTGGAGCACCATCTCGCGGTGGAACGCGCCGGCGTCGACCTCGAACTCCCAGTCGCTCGGGACGCCGAGGAGCGCGGCCACGCCGTTCGGCGCGAGCGCCTGCACCGACTGGATGGCGTGTTTGGGGAAGCCGGTCGCCTCGTAGATGAAGTCCATGTCCTCGTGTGCGCCCGGAATCTCTTCGACCGGCGTCTCGCGGGAGTCGACGTAGGTCGCGCCGAGCTTCTCGATGATGTCGATAGTCGGGTCCGGTCGGTCGCGCCGACCGAGGCAGTAGAGGTCCTCGTAGCCCTTGTCGTCGGCTCTCAACATGGCGAGCGTCAGGAGTCCGAGGCTCCCGTTGCCGAGGACGAGCGCCGACGAGGGGTTCCAGTCGAACGCCGACCGGCTCGCGTAGGCGTGCTCCCGCGCCTTCTCGGTGATTGAGATGGGCTCGATGAGGAAGCCGAGTTCGGCCTGCGAGCGCGGGATGCGGACGAGGTAGTCCGACGGACTCGTGAAGTACTCGGACATGAAGCCGTGCGCGCCGACGATGCCGCGCTCGGCGTACATCCCGTCGGGGGCCATGTCGGGTTGGTTCTCCTCGAAGTACTCGTTCGTCCCCGACGCCGGTGGGCGGCGGACCGTCGGCACGACGATGTCGCCTTCCTCCAGTTCGGTGTCGTTCGGGTCGACGACGACGCCGACCGCCTCGTGGCCGAGCACGAGGTGGTCTTCGCCCTCGGGGAATCCGCCGTGGCCGCCGGCGATGACCTCGTGGTCCGTTCCGTCCACGCCGACCCGAAGCGTTCGGACCAGCGCCTCCCCGGCGTCGGGTTCCGGTCGCGGCTTCTCGATGACGACCGGTTTGTCTTCCCCGCGCTCGACGGCGATTGCTTTCATACCTCCACCAACGCACCACCCCACCAAAAGACTTATTCTATAGTGAGTAAATAATTCAGCCACGGTGAGCGCCCTGCGTCGTCGTACCAGCCCATGACGAACCGCACTGCGCGGACCAGCCTGTCCAGCCCACCCGTGCCGGCGCTCGCCGCCGAACCCGTGCCCGAACCGCGCCGAGGCCGATATCCCGTGCCCGTCGGCTTCTGAGGCGGTCTCGGTTTTCTCCTGACGGTCGCCCGACTCAGCGACGCGTTCGACCGACCGCAGAAAAGAGAGCATGTCGATTCGGCGGAGTGACGGCCCGACGGTTCGACGGCCCGACCGGCGGTTCAGTTCTCGATGTCGTCGACGAGTTCGTCCGCGAGACCGACGTACGTCGCGGGCGTGAGCGCGAGCAGTTCCTCGCGAGTCCCCTCGTCCACGTCGAGGTCCGCAAACAGGTCGTGGAAGTCGTCGAGGGTCACTTCGCGGCCGCGGGTGAGTTCCTTCACTCGCTCGTAGGCCTGCGTGTCGCCCTCGCGGCGGAGAATCGTCTGGACGGCCTCGCCGATGATGGCCGGCGTGTCGTCGAGTTCGTCGCGCATGACCTGCTCGTTCGGGACGACCTTTCCGAGGCCAGTCTGGGTCTTCTTGTAGCCGATGAGGCAGTGGGCGAACGCCGCGCCGATGTTCCGCTTGACCGTGGAGTCCGAGAGGTCGCGCTGGAGGCGCGAGGTCGTCACGTAGTCGGCGAGGAACCTCAGGTCCGCGTTGGCCTTCGAGAGGTTGCCCTCGGAGTTCTCGAAGTCGATGGGGTTGACCTTGTGCGGCATCGTCGACGAGCCGGTCTCGCCCTCGACGGCCTCCTGTCCCAGATAGCGTTCGGAGACGTAGAGCCACGCGTCGCGGTCGAGATCGACGAGGACGTTGTTGACGCCGCGGACGGCGTCGAACAGCGCCGCGAGGTCGTCGCAGGGGTTGACCTGCGTGGCGAGCGCGGTGTGTTCGAGGCCGAGCGACCCGACGAACTCGCGGGAGAACGCCCGCCAGTCAACGCCGGGGTAGGCGGCGACGTGAGCCGCGTAGACGCCCGACGCGCCCGCGAGTTTGCCGGCGAGGTCGTCGGACGCGGCCTCGACGCGGGCGAGCGTCCGGCCGAGGCGAGCGGCGTAGACGGCCATCTCCTTGCCGAACGTCGTCGGCGTCGCGGGTTGGCCGTGGGTTCGCGCGAGCATGGGCACGTCGCGGAACTCCTGTGCGAGCGAGACGAGTTCGTCTCGCGTGTCGCGGAGTTCGGGCACGAGCACCTCTTCGACCGCGCCCTTCACCATGAGGCGCTGGGCGAGGTTGTTCACGTCCTCGGAGGTGAGGCCGAAGTGAATCCACGGGTGGACCGACTCGTCGGTCTCGGTGCGGATGAAGTACTCGACGGCCTTCACGTCGTGGTTCGTCGCCGAGAAGCCCGCCGCGCCCTCGACTTCGAGTCGTTTCACGAGATCGGCGTCGTCGGCGTCGAACTCCTCGTAGAGCGCCCGGAGGCCGGCGCGCTCGCTCTCGGAGAACGAAAGCGGCGTCGCGTCGAGGTCGGCGAGCGCGAGGAGGTACTCCGCTTCGACTTCAACGCGGGCGCGCATGAGGGCGGCCTCGCTCACGTGCGGTGCGAGGGGTGCGGTTCGGGAGGCGTATCGCCCGTCGAGCGGGGACACCGCGTACAGCGGGTCGTGCCGGTCGGCGTCGGTCATGTCTGGGTCGTCACGATGGGGGAGGTTAAACGCCGGGGGTTCGTCGCCGCCGCGGAGGCGATACTTGCGCACATGTATGCCTACTCAGACGCACTCTACGGCTGCGTGTCGTCGCATATATACATAATCGAGCATATATTACCGTCGAGGACCGCAACCACTTTGAGGGCCGCGAGTCCCCTTTCTCACATGGTCACCATCGCCGGTCTCGCGAGCAACCGCGGACGAAACCTTCGCAACATCGCCGACCGCGCCCCCGGCGGGGCGGAACTCGGCGTCGTCGTCTCGAACAGCGCCGACGCGCCCGTCCTCGACTGGGCGGACGAACACGGTATCCCCAGCGAAGTCGTCGAACGCGGCGACGACGAGGCCCGCGAGTCCCACGAGGAGCGCATCCTCGACGCCCTCGCGGACTACGACTTCGACCTCGTCTGTCTCGACGGCTACATGCGCGTGCTCACCTCGACGTTCCTCGACGCCGCGCCGACGACGCTCAACGTCCACCCATCGCTGCTCCCCGCGTTCCCCGGCATGGACGCCCACGAACAGGTCCTCGACGCCGGCGTCAAGACGACCGGCTGTACGGTTCACGTCGTCAACGAGGAGGTCGACGCCGGTCCCATCGTCACGCAGGAGGCCGTCCCGGTGTACACCGACGACGACGCCGACGACCTCAAATCGCGCGTCCTCTACGACGCCGAGTTCAAGGCCTACCCGCGCGCAGTCCGCTGGTTCGCCGAGGGCCGCGTGACGGTCGAAGACGACTCCGTCACCGTCGAGGGCGACGTCGACGCCGGGTTGCCCGAGCGCCGCGTCACCTCCGAGGACCGCTACGACGAACTCCGATACGGCGAGAACCCCCATCAGGACGCCGCGGTCTACGTGGACGAGACGTGCGACGAGGCGTCGGTCGTCGGCGCGCCCCAACTCAACGAGGGCGCGAAGGGACTCTCGTACAACAACTACAACGACGCCGACGGCGCGCTGAACATCATCAAGGAGTTCGACGAGCCCGCCGCGGCGGTCATCAAGCACACGAACCCCGCCGGCTGTGCCACCGCCGACACGCTCGCTGAAGCCTACGCCGACGCCCTCGCCACCGACCCGATGAGCGCCTTCGGCGGCATCGTCGCGCTCAACCGCGAGTGCGACGCCGAGACGGCGGAACTCATCATCGACTCGTTCAAAGAAGTCGTCGTCGCGCCCGGCTACACCGACGACGCGCTCGACGTGCTGACCGAGAAGAAGAACCTTCGCGTCCTCAATGTGGGCGACCTCGGCGAGCGCACCGAGACCTACACCGAGAAGGCGCTCGTCGGCGGGCGGCTCGTTCAGGAGCGCGACCTCTGGACGCCGACGCTCGAGGACCTCGAAGTCGTCACCGAGACCGAACCCACGGACGAGCAGTTGGAGACGATGCTGTTCGCGTGGACGGTGCTGAAGCACGTGAAGTCCAACGGCATCCTCTTCGCCAAGGGAACCGAGACGGTCGGCGTCGGCATGGGGCAGGTCTCCCGCGTCGACGCGGTCGAACTCGCCGCGATGAAGGCCGAGGAACACGCCGAGGGCAAGGACGCGCAGGGTGCCGTCATGGCCTCCGACGCGTTCTTCCCGTTCCCGGACGGCGTGGAGAAGGCGGCCGACGCGGGTATCGAGGCGGTCATCCAGCCCGGCGGCTCGGTGAACGACGAGGACGTCATTGCGGCCTGCAACGAGCGCGGGATTGCGATGGTCTTCACCGGGCAGCGGTGCTTTAGACACGACTGAGCGAAGCGAGGGAGGGTCTAAAGCTCGGTGCGCGAGCAACGCGAGCCTCGCATAATTTCTGACACGACAATCCACCGAGAGATTGATAACCGACTTTCCTGACGTTGGATGTAATGTCATTTGATTGGAGTGAATTCGAGCACGTCACGAAAGTCGACCCGGCAAAACGGCACCCCGAGTCCATCGATGTCCTCCGCCACACGGACGCCGTTATCGTCGGCGGTTCCGACGGCGTCACGGAGGAGAACTCGCTTGCGGTGTTTGAGCGACTCCGCGCCGAGTTTCCCGACCTTCCGTTAGTCCAGGAACCGTACCGCTCGGCCCACGTTTCGAAGCGAACCGTCGAAGTTGCCGACGCCGTCTTCGTCCCGGCGGTCTACAACGGCGACAAGACGAATTTCGTCGAGAAACACGTCGGTTTCTTCACCGAACTCGCGCGGAAATCAGAGGACGTGACTGGGTCGGGGCTCCCGTTCGTCGGGAGCGTGCTCGCCTCGAAGGGTCGCGAACTCGTCGACGGTGTTGTCGGTGAGGGCTACGTCGTCCAGAACCCCGACTCGAAGGTCGCCGGACTGACGAACGTCGAGGAACACTACACCCCCGAACAGGTTGCAGGTGCCGCGCTGGCGACGGAGTCGTTCTACGGCTTCCCGATATTCTACATCGAGTACTCCGGACGCTACGTCGGCCCGGAAGACGTGTCGGCCGCGGCTCCATTTCTCGACGAGACGGCGTTACTCTACGGCGGCGGCATCCGGAGCAGGGCACAGACCGATGAGATACTCGACGCCGGTGCCGACGCCGTCGTGGTGGGAGACTGCTTCCACGAGGATACGGAGCGCTTCTTGGAGACCGTTCCCACGACCTAACACCGACGGTGTCCCTTCAAGTGTCGGCGAGGCGAACACAGAGGTATGTACGAACACATCCTCGTGCCGACCGACGGGAGCGAAGGGACGATGCAGGCAATCGAGCACGCGCTTGAACTCGCGGGGGACGAGTCGACGGTCCACGTGCTGTCGGTCGTCGACCAGCGGGTGTACCTCGCCGCGGGCGGCGACCAGCAGGACGCCGTCATCCAGTCGCTCCGCGACGACGCGGTCGATGCGGTCGAGCGGTGCGCCGAGAAGTGCGAGGGGAAGGCGTCGACGACGACGGCGATTCGAGACGGCGTTCCCCATCGAGTCATCCTCGACTACGCCGACGAACACGGCGCCGACGTGGTCGTGATGGGGACCCACGGGCGGACCGGTCGCGACAAGCTCACGTCGCTCGGGAGCGTCACCGAGCGCGTTATCGAGAACGCGAAGCGCCCGGTGCTCGTCGTCCACATCGACTGAGCGCGGCGCTATCGAGCGGTTGTCGGTGCGTTGGCGGCGGCCCCGTGGGCGACCCCGTCCGGCGTCGTGTCGCAGGAGTGACGTGGAGCGTTAGGCCTAAGCCCACCGTCCGGTTTCTCACGCGTATGGAGTACCACGAGGCGGTGAACTTCCTTTTCGACCTCCGGCGGTTTCAGGTCAAGCCGGGGACCGAGTCGATTCGGCGGTTGCTCTCTCACCTCGGCGACCCCCACGAAGGCGTGTCGTTCGTGCAGGTCGCGGGGTCGAACGGAAAGGGAAGCACCGCCCGGATGGTCGACGCGATGCTGCGCGAGTCGGGCGCGCACGTCGGCCTCTACACCTCGCCGCACTTCGACGACGTGCGGGAGCGCGTCCGCGTCGACGGCCGGAAGATTCCGAAGTCCGCGCTGTCGGCGTTCGTGGCCGAAGCCAAGCCGTACCTCGTCGAGCGGGCCGCCGACGGCGAGCCGCTGACCTTCTTCGAGACCGTGACCGCGCTCGCGCTGTGGTACTTCGACCGCGCGGGCGTCGACGTGGCGGTGCTCGAAGTCGGGATGGGCGGCGAACTCGACGCGACGAGCGCCGTCGACCCCGTCGCCAGCGCCGTCACCAACGTCTCGCTCGAACACACCGCGGTCCTCGGCGACACGGTCGCGGAAATCGCGAAGACGAAAGCCGCCGTCGCGCCCGCCGACGCGCCGCTCGTGACCGGGACGACCGGCGAGGCGCTGTCGGTCATCCGCGAGGAGGCCGGCGACGTGTTGACCGTCGGGGACGCCGACGCCGACTCGGACGCGGACGTTCGCGTCTCCTACGGCGGCCGCGTCAACCACCAGGAGGCCGCCGTCACCGTCGAGACCGACGCCGAGACGCTCGACGTTCGCATCCCGCTTTTGGGCGCGTATCAGGCACGGAACGCCGGCATCGCCGTCTCGCTCGCCCGGCAGGTTCGCCCGGATATCGACGCGGAGGCGATTCACCGCGGCCTCCGAAACGCCCACTGGCCGGGTCGGTTCGAGGTCATGGGTACGGAGCCGACGGTCGTCCTCGACGGCGCGCACAACCCCGACGCCTGCGCGCAGGTCGCCACCGTCCTCGATGAGTTCGACTACGACGACCTCCATCTCGTCTACGGCGCGATGCACGACAAGGACCACGGCGAGATGGTCGGGGCGCTCCCGGAGGTGGCGTCCGTCGTCACCTGCAAGGCGGACATCTCGCGGGGCGAGGACCCCGAGATACTGTCGTCCGTCTTCGAGCGACTCAACGGCCCCGCAGTCGAGACCGGCGGCGCGGTCGCCGCGGCGCTCGACCGGGCGCGCGCCCGCGCCGACCCCGACGACTGCGTGCTCGTCGTCGGCTCGCTGTACGTCGTCGCCGAGGCGCGGACCACGTGGACGCGGGCGGTCGTCCCGAAGACTCACCGCACACTCGACGACGCCCGACGGACCCTCGACCGCGCGAACGTCGCTGACGCCGCCGAACGGAGCGAACGCGCGAGGCGGGCGGTCAACAGAACGGTCCACACGCGCGTCCAGCGCCGGCAGGCGCGGGTGCTCCGCGAGGAACTGCTGTCCGTCGGCGGCGACTGCGCCGTCTCGGGCCACGAGTTCGGCGGCGAACTCGTCGACGTGGTCCTGACCGGGACGCTCGACCAGTTCGAGCGCCTGACGGCGGCCCTCGAAGACCCACCGTACGCGCTCGCGGGGGTCGCAGCCGAGATTCGCGAGACGCTCGACATCGAGGCGGCTGACGCCGGCGAAGACGACGAGCGCGGCGCGGGCGACGCGAGCGACGCCGGCCATGACGACTACCCGTGGAACGACGGCACGGCCGTCATGGGCATCCTGAACGTGACGCCGAACAGTTTCCACGACGGCGGGGAGTTCTACGATATCGACGACGCCGTCGAGCAGGCGCGGGCGATGGTCGACGCCGGCGTCGACATCATCGACGTGGGCGGCGAGAGCACCCGCCCCGGCGCGGACGAGGTCCCGGTCGACGAGGAGATTCGCCGCGTCGCGCCCGTCATCGAGGCCATCGCCGACCTCGACGTGCTCGTGTCCGTGGACACCCGCAAGGCCGCGGTCGGCGCGGCCGCCCTCGACGCCGGCGCGGACATCCTCAACGACGTGACCGGCCTCGAAGACCCCGAGATGCGCTTCCTCGCGGCCGAGCGAGGCGCGCCGGTCATCGTGATGCACAGCATCGACGCCCCGGTCGACCCGTCTCGCGAAGTCGACTACGACGACGTGGTCGAGGACGTCATCGACGAACTGACCGAGCTGGTGTTGCTCGCCGAGAAGGCGGGCATCCCGCGGCGGAACCTCATCGTCGACCCCGGTCTCGGCTTCGGGAAGTCGAAGGCCGAGAACTTCGAACTTCTCGGGCGCACCGACGAGTTCGCCGCGCTCGGCTGTCCGATTCTCGTCGGCCACTCCCACAAGTCGATGTTCTCGCTCGTCGGCGAGGAGCCCGGCGACAACCTCGCGGCGACCGTCGCGGGCACGGCAATCGCCGCCGACCGCGGGGCCGACATCGTCCGCGTCCACGACGTGCCGGAGAACGTCGCGGCCGTGAACGTCGCGCTCGCCTCCCGGGACCCGAACCGGTTCGAAGCCGACGCCGAGCGCGAAGACTGAGGGGCGAGCGCCGGCGCGTCGGGTCGAAACCGACGTTTTTCTGCGCCGAGTGCCTACGCTTTCCTCGTGTGCACACTCATCCTCGCGTGGCAGGTGTTCGAGGACGCGCCGGTCGTCGTCGCCGCCAACCGCGACGAGCAACTCGGCAGGCCCGCCGAGCCGCCCCGGCGGTGGGAAAACGGCGACGGTCCCGCAATCGTCGCCCCGCGGGACGCCGAGGCCGGCGGAACGTGGGTCGGCTACAACGACGCGGGCGTCTTCGTCGGCATCACCAACCGCTGGGTCGAGGTCGAGGGCGGCGGCGAACGCTCCCGGGGCCATCTCGTCCGCGACGCGCTCCGCCGCGAGACCGCCGAGGACGCGGCCCGGTTCGTCGAGCATGCGGTCGAGGACGACAGCTACGACGGCTTCAACCTCGTCGTCGCCGACGAGAACGCCGCGCTGTTCTTCGAGTGGGACGGCAGTCTGTCGGTTCGGAACGTCGACCCCGGCGTCCGCGTCGTCGTCAACGTCGGCACGCCCGAGTCGTGGTTCGTCCCCGAGCGACACCCCGAGGTGGGGAAGCGGCAGGCCGACAACGCCCGGCGGCTGGAGGAGGCCCTTCAGCCCGAGCCGAGCGAGTCGGTGGAAGCGTGGTGCGAGCGAGCGAAGGCGGCGCTGGGCGACCACGACTTCGGCGTCTGCGTCCACGACCCGGAGGGTCGGTTCGGCACGCGCTCGTCGTCGGTCATCGCGCTCGGCGAGGCGGAGTTCGCGTACGAATTCGCCGACGGCCCGCCGTGTCAGACCGCCTTCGAACCGGTCGAACGTCAGGATTAAACCGCTCGCACGACGTGTAGATGGTATGAGCGCGAGCGAAGCCGAGCAAGACCTTTCTTCCGACGAGCGCGCGGGACTGGAACTCATCCGCGAGTCGGGCGGCATCCACCAGAGCGACTTCTGGAAAGAACTCGACATCTCCTCCCGGAAGGGGAGCCGCATCGCCGAGGTGCTGGAGTCGCTCGGTCTCATCAAGCGGACCGAGACCGTCTACAACGGCCACACCACCTACTACCTCGAACCCGCCGCGCGCGACCTCGACTTCTCGATGCTGATGGCCGGCGACATGCTCTCGCCGCTCATCGGCGAAGAGGAGATTAACGCCAACAGCAACGCCTTCTCGCAGTGGCTCATGAACCTCGCCTACGAGGAGTACTGAGCCGCCCGGGGTCGCTCTCCGTGGCCCGCTAGACGACCGCGTTTCCGGTTCTGTTTCCGGTCCGTTTTCCTTCCGTCCGGGTCTGTTTTCATCCCATCCAGCGTCTCGCTTGCACCCATGAGCGACCGTGAGCGACGCGACCGCTCCGCCCGCCGCGTCCGAGCAGACGGCGCAGTCGCTCGGGGGATGGGAGTCGAAGAAGAACGCGCGAGAACGGGAACCGCGGGACGCGGTTTACTCTTCGGTCTGTTCGTCGTCCTCGGTCGCCAACAGGTCGTTGGCTTCGAGGTAGCTCTCGATTTCGTCGTTAGACAGCTCGACGAAGCGCTCCGTCTCCGCGGAGACGGTCGCCACGTCGACGCCGTCGGGCGCGGTGCCCTCGTCGCTGGTCGAGGCGATGGCCTCCAGCGCGAGTTCGATACCCTCGTCGAGGGTCAGGTCGTCGCGGAAGTTCTCTTCGAGGTGCTCTTGGTGGTCGCCGCGGTCGGCCCCGATGGAGACGGCCTTCCACTCGTAGGGGGTCCCCGAGGGGTCGGTCTCGTAGAGGCGGGGGGTACCGTTTTCGACGCCGCCGATGAGGAGCGCGACGCCGAACGGGCGCGCGCCGCCGACCTGCGTGTACTGCTGGATGTGGTCGGTGACTTCCTTGGTCAGCGTCTCGATGCCGATGGGTTCGCCGTAGCGGAGGCGGTTGACCTGTGACTGGCGGCGGGCGAAGTCGATGAGCTGACGGGCGTCGGCGACGTGGCCGGCGCTCGCGATGCCGATGTGGTCGTCCGCCTTGTGAATCTTCTCGACGCTCGTCGGTTCCATCAGCGGCGAGCGAGAGCGCTTGTCCGCCGCGAGGACGACGCCCTCGGGCGTTCGCACGCCGATGCTCGCGGTGCCGCGCTTGACGGCCTCACGAGCGTATTCGACCTGATAGAGTCGACCATCCGGCGAGAAGATCGTAATCCCGCGGTCGTACGCCTGTTGTTGCGCTTGTCCCTGCATGGAATATCACTCGAAATCGAGTTGCGTCGCGCCCGTGAACCCGTCCGAACCGCGAACGTCGAAGAGGGAGTCGCGGACGACGGCGGTTCGGGAGTCGTTCTCGAACACGACGGTTCTCTCCTCGGAAATTCCGGCCCGGCCGTGTAAATACCTTTCCGAACAGGCACGCACTGTCCCCGAGACGCCTCGCACTCTCACCCCGACCGGGTCGCCGCCGACGGCGTCGATGCAGGCGAGTGCGGCCCGGGCGTCTTCGACGTGGCCGCGCCGGGCGCGGACGATGGTCTCGGCGACGCCGTCGGCGTAGTCGAACCCGAGAACGGTCAGGTCGGCGTCGGCGCTCCCGGCGTCGCCGTAGAGGTTCTGGGCGGCGTACCAGAGTTCGCGCTGGAACGGCCCGCGGGCGAGGTCGACGCCGGGCCACGTCTCGACCTCGACGGCGAGATATCGTCGTCGCGGCCGGAGGTGTTTGGGCAGGTGTTTCATCGGGTCAGTTCACTCGTCGGCGGTCGGCGCTCGCTCGGCGACGAGGACGCCCACCTGCTCGTGGACCGACTCGACGGCCGTGAGGACGAACCCGGCGTCCGTGAGCGCGTCGGCGAGGAAGCCGACGGTCGCGGGGTCGTCCACTTCGGGCGAGTAGAACGGCTCGTCGGGGTCGGGCGTGCCGAAGAACATCACGTCGCCGAGGACGAACCGCCGCGGTTCGAGGTCGGCGATGACGCCGATGGCCTCGCGTTTCTCCTCGTCGGAGAGGTGGTGCATGGCGAAGTTCGTCACCACGATGTCGATCTGCTCGTCGTCGCCCACGTTCGGGTCTCGGAACCGGCCCTCGTCGAACTCGACGTTCTCGATGCCGACTTCGGCGGCCTTGGTTCGGGCCTGTTCGAGCATCCCCTCGCTGATGTCGCGGCCGACGACGCGCTTCGCGTCGGGGGCGAGCGCGAGGGCGATAGCGCCCGTGCCGGTACCGAGGTCGAGCACCACGTCCTCGGGGGAGGGGTCGGCGTAGTGGACGACGAGCGAGACGCACGCGCGGTACTCGTCGCTGTCTTGGGAGTCGTCGTACTCCGCGGCGATGTGGGAAAAGCGGGCGGCGTGTTCCTCAATCGTCTTCTTCATACCGTCCCCGTTTGACGCCGGGGGCTATGAACGACTCGGACGTGTGCTCGCGGTTGCGCGCCGCGAGGTGACCCCACTCGCGGAGGCCGTCGAGCACCTGCTCGCGGTCGAAGCCGACGACCTCGCCCAGTCCCGCCAACTCGCGGGGGCTCCGCAGTTGGAGATGCGACGACGGGGTCGCGGAGACGACGTAGGGGGCGTCGTAGTACTCGACGAGTTCGCGGAGTTTCCGGAGCGCCGAGATGGCCTGCACGCGGGTCCCCCCGTCGCTTCGGAGCACCGGCCCGAAGTCGAACTCGACGCGGACGCCGTTGTCGCGGGCGGCCTTGGCGAGGACGTGGTTGAAGTTGCCTTCGCCCTCCATGGGGCGCGAGAGCACGTCCACTCGCGGCTGTTCGACGGCGAATCGGTTGAGCGCGTTCGTCCCCCCGCGGACGATGAGCAGTTCGCGCTGCGGGCGGTAGTTGCCGACCGCGCCGCTGGCTCGTTCCGGGTTGGACGCGTCGATTTCGACGGCGTCGACGACGTCCACGTCGAGCGCCTCGCGGAGGCGGTCGTAGTCGGGGCGGGCGTCGAGCGCGCGGACGACGACGCCGTCGTAGTCGTACCGCCCGGCGGCGACGGCGACGCGACTGACCGTACTCTCGCCGTCGGGGTGTGCGTAGACCGCCTCGTACATACGCCGACTCAGGTGCGGGTGGGAAAAGGGCGTTGCGTTCCGGAGCGACGGGGCGGCAGGACGGTGGGGTGGTCGGCGCGGCGGGGCGGTCGGCGCGGGCGAGCGAGCGGGTGAACTGGCGAACGCGGGACCGTGCGCTTAGAGGCCGCGAGCGGCGACGAACGACGCGACGAGGAGCGCGGCGACGCCAACTCCGGCACCGAAGCCGGGGACGTCGATTCCGGACGACGAATCGGCCGTCGTCGCGGTCGACGCGGACGTCGTTTCGGCCGTCGCGGCGTCGCGGATGTCGGGCGTGAGCGTCGAGTTCTCGGGCATATAGTACGTCACGAGCGTGGCGTTCTCCTCGTAGATCGGCTGTTGGTCCCGGCGAACCGAGACCTGCACCGGCCCGCCGCGGAGTTGGGCCATCTCCGAGAGGTCGAACGTTACGTCGAAGCTACCGTTTTCTCCGACGCGGACGGCCTTCGAGACGAGAAACGGATGGGTATCACCGACGGATTTCACGCGGACGCCGATGAGCGTCCCGGGCGCGAACGGGGTCGTCCCGTGGACGTGCTCGCCGTCGACCGCGTCGAGCGTGAGTCCGTCGCCCGCGTGGTCGATAGCGGTGCTGCTGTCGGCCGCGACGACGCCCGACAGCGAGAGCGCGACCACGACGAGGAGGACGACGACGAGGTGGGGAGGGCGCATCGTCCGAAACGTATCGTTCGGACAACAAGTACGTTTTGATTAATTAACAGTTAGGCGGTGAGCGCGGCGACGGCGGCGCGGAGCGCGGCGGCCGCGGTTCGCACGTCGTCGGTGCGCACGTACTCTCTGTCGGCGTGCGCGACCGCGCCCTCGTCGTCGGCGAGGTCGCCGGGACCGAAGACGGCGACGGGCGCGGGCGAGAAGTAGGAGGCCTCGGTCGCGGCCGTGAAGGGCCGGACGTCCGCCCGCCCGCCGGCGTCTCGGGAGGCCGCGGCGAGCGACGTCACGAGTTCGTGGTCGGGGTCGGTCGCGAACGCTTCGAGAAACGGGGTCGGGCGCTCCGTGAGCGCGAAGTCGACGCCAACGTCGTCGGGCACGGCGGCCCGGAGCGTCGATTCGAGTTCCTCGCGGAAGCCCTCGGCCGTCTCCGGCGGGACGCTCCGACGGTCGACCACGAGTCGGCAGTCCGCGGGCACCTGATTCGAGTTCGCCCCGCCGTCGACCATCGTCGGCGTCAGCGTCGCCGGACCGAGGTCGGGGTGCGCCTCGCGGTCGTCGTCGAACGACCGGAGCGCGTCGAGGACCGGTGCGAGCGCGTCCACGGCGTTGACGCCCGACTGCGGTTCGGCCGCGTGCGCGGCGACACCCGACAGCGACACCGTTCCCTCGAACCGGCCCTTCGCGGCCGTACAGACGTCGAGGCCGGTCGGCTCGCCGACGATGTACCTGTCGCCGTCGAGGTCGAGTTGGGCCGCGCCCGTCGAGAGGAGCTCCTCGTCGGGCGTGATGGCGAGCGTCACTCGGGCGTCGGGGCCGGGGTCGGCGGCGAAGAACGCTGAAAGCAGGGCCGCGAGTGGGCCCTTGGCATCGCAGGAGCCGCGGCCGTGGATGACGCCCTCGTCGCGGTCGTACGGGACGTGCGGCGAGACGGTGTCGATGTGCGTGTTGAGGACGAGGTGCGTCGCCGGCTCCGCCGCTCCCTTCGAGGCGACGGTGTTGCCGGCGTCGTCCACGGTCGGGTCGACGCCCTCGGCTTCGAGCGTCTCGACCAGCAGGTCGCGCATCTCGCCCACGTCGTCGTTCGACGCGACGGGGACGGCCCGTTCGAGGAACGCCACGGGGTCGAACCCGTCGGCGTCGCCGCTCATCGCTCGCGGAAGACGATGTCGGCTTCGCCGTCGCCCTCGTAGACGGCCGGGCCGCCGAGGAGCGCCGCGCCCTCGTCGGGGACGGTCACGGAGAGCGCGCCGCCCGGCGGGGTGACGGTCACGGGGTCGTCGCCGGAGACGCGCCCGAGGCGCTTCGCGGCCGCGACGACCGCGACCGCGCCGGTGCCGCAGGACTGCGTCTCGCCCTCGACGCCGCGCTCGAAGGTGCGCTGGCGGAAGCCGCCCTCGCCGTCGGGAGAGGCGAGCGTGACGTTCGCGCCCTCCGGGAACACCGACGCGTGGCGGACCGGCGGCGCGACCGATTCGAGGTCCACGTCGTCCACGTCGTCGACGAAGGCGACCGCGTGGGGGACGCCCGTGTTGACGGCCGTGACCGTCAGGCCCTCGACCTCGGTGTCGACGAGTTCGTCGTCGGACGCGAGCGGCACGTCGCGGGGCGCAAACGAGGGCGCGCCCATCTCGACGGTCACGTCGGTGCCGTCGAGGCTCGCGCGGCGGGTGCCGGCGGGCGTGTCAATCATGACTTCGTTCGTGCCGGTCCGCTCGGCGGCCCACGCGGCCGCGACGCGAGCGCCGTTGCCGCACATGGCGGCGACGGAGCCGTCGGGCTGGACGAGCGTCATGACGACCCGCGGCGGGTCGTAGCGCGATTCGAGCGCGAGAAACAGGACGCCGTCTGCGCCGCGTCGCTCGCTCTCGCTCAGGGTGATTCCGGCCTCGCGGTCGCAGTGGGTGCGCGCGAAGGCGGGGCGGTCCGGGACGGGGTCGTCTGCGTCGACGACGAAGAAGTCGTTTCCAGTGCCGTGGAACTTTTCGAAGGGAACGGTGTTGAGTACGCTCATGATTCTGTGTGGGTGCTTGGTCAGTTGGGGATGTGCTCGGATGCGGTTCGTTCGAGTGCGGTGACGTCGTGGAGGGTCTCGCGCCGGCGGGCCAGTCGGGGGCCGTCGGCGTCGAGGACGACTTCCGGGGGGCGCGGACGAGAGTTGTAGGTGCTCGCCATCTCGTAGCCGTACGCCCCCGCGTTGCCGAGCGCGAGACAGTCGCCGCGCTCGGGGTCGGGGAGGTCGCGGCCGTCCGCGAACACGTCGCTCGTCTCGCAGACGGGGCCCGCGACGATGGTCGAAACCGGGTCGGCGTCGGGCCGAGAGAGGTTCGAAATCGCGTGGTACGCGTCGTACATCGCCGGTCGGAGCAGCGTCGTCATACCGGCGTCGATGCCGACGACGGTCGTCTCGGGGACCTCCTTCACGGTGTTGACCCGCGAGAGGAGCACGCCCGCGTCGGCGACGACGTAACGGCCGGGTTCGACTGCGAGTTGTGCGTCCACCTCGCCGAGCGCCTCGCGGGTGGCGTCGGCGACGGCGGCGAGGTCGAGCGGCGGTTCGTCCTCGCGGTAGGGGACGCCGAAGCCGCCGCCCACGTCCACGAATTCGAGGCCGCCGACCTCGCGGGCGAGGTCGCCCATCCGGCGGACCAACTCGCGGTGCGCCGAGAGGTCGTCGCCGGAGATACCGCTTCCCGCGTGGGCGTGGACGCCGACGAGGTCGAACTCCTCGCGCACGTCGGCGGCGAGGTCGGGAACGCGGTCGATGGGGATGCCGAACTTCGCGTGCCCGCCGGTCGTGACCTTCTCGTGGTGGCCCGCGCCGACGCCGGGGTTCGCCCGGAGGCAGAGCCGACCGTCGAAGCCGCGCTCGCGCAGGCGGTCGATGGTGTCGGCCGCGCCGACCGTGACGGTCATCTCGGGGTTCGACTCCCAGCGCGAGACGACGTGGTCGAGGTCGGCGTCCGGCGGGTTGACCGCCGTGTACCGGACGCGCTCGCCGGGGAAGCCGGCGTCGAGGGCGCGCTCGACCTCGCCCGCGGAGGCGCACTCGGCGTCGACGCCGGCCTCGCGGACGGTTTCGAGCACCGCCCGCCCGGCGTGGGCCTTGACGGCGTAGCTGACGTGCGCTTCGGGGAACGCCTCGCGGAGTCGCAGACAGTTCTCGCGGACGCGACGGAGGTCGGTCACGTACAGCGGCGACCCGAACTCGCCGGCGAGCGACAGCAGGTGCTCGCGGTCCCAGTCCGAGAGCCGCCGGACGGCCGGCCCGCCGCCGCTCATTCGCGCAGCGCCTCCTCCCGACGGGTCGCGTCGAGGGTGTCGTCCTCGATGTCGAGGGCGACGACCGCGGGCTTGTACGCGCCGCCGGCAAAGAGGTCGTGGTCACCGAGCGACGACTCCACGAAGCGCGTGAAGGCGCGGCGGTTCGCGGGCAGGTGGCCGTAGTAAATCTCCTCGTCAACGAGGTCGTAGACGGGGATGCGAGGCGTGAGAAGCGTGTTCTCGCCGACGATGGAGTTCTCGCCGACGACGAAGCCGGAGGTGACCCGACAGCCCGCGCCGAGCGCCGCGCCGTCTTCGACGACGACCGGCGCATCTTCGACGGGTTCGAGCACACCGCCGATGAGCGTGTTCGCGCCGAGCTTGACGTTCGCGCCGATTTGCGCGCAGGAGCCGACGGTGTCACAGGAGTCCACGAGCGTGCCGTCGCCGACGTGCGCGCCGACGTTCACGAACGAGGGGCTCATCATGATGCAGTCGGAGCCGAGGTACGCGCCGCGGCGGATGGCGGTCCCGTCCGGGGTGTTGCGCGTGCCGCGGTCGCCGAGGTCCTCGGTGTCGCGCAGGGGGAGCACGTCGTGATAGCGGACGTCGCCGTACTCGCGGGCGAGCGTCTCGCGCAGGCCGAAGTTGAGCAGGATGCCCCGCTTGACCCACTCGTTTGCCTCCCACGAGGTCACGTCGGAGCCGGTCTTCTCGGCGGCGCGCACCTCGCCCGCCTCGAGGGCGTCGAGGAACGCGTCCAGCGTGTCGAGTTCGTCGCCGGTAGCTGATTCGGCGTCGACGTCGCCGTCGTCGTATCGCTGCCACAGGTCTCGTACGTCGGATTCCAGATTCATTCGAGTACCTCGGTGAAGTCGTACCACCCGGCGTCGCGGTCGGCGAGCCACGCCGCGGCGTCGAGTGCGCCAGCGGCGAAGACCCCCCGCGACCCCGCGCGGTGCGTGAGTGAAAGAGACTCGTGATTTCCAGCCAGTAATACTTCGTGCTCACCGGCAATATCCCCCGCCCGGCGAGCGTGGACGCCGACTTCGCCTTCGGACCGGGGCGCGTCGCCCTCGCGGCCGTGGACGCGCTCGGAGTCGCCACGCACGTCGTCGATGTCGTCCAAGAGGGTCAGCGCCGTCCCGCTCGGGGCGTCGCGCTTGGCGTTGTGGTGCGTCTCGGTGAGTTCGATGTCGTAGCCGTCGAGGGCCGGAACCGCCTCGCGGACGGCTCGCCGGAGCGCCGCGATGCCGCGCGAGAAGTTCGAGGCGTACAGCACCGGGGCCTCGGACGCGGCCTCGCGGAGCGCGTCGAAGCCGCCCTCGCTCAGGCCGGTCGTGCCGGTGACGAAGGCGACGCCCGCCGCCGCGCAGGCCGACGCGTACTCGATGCAGGACGCCGGGCCGGTGAAGTCGACGACGACATCTGGCTCGTGCGAGGCGAGCAGGTCCGCGAAGTCGGCCGCGTCTTCGACGGCGACGCCTTCGACCACGTCGCCGGGCGAGCGACTGACCGCGAAAGCGACCGAGAGGTCGTCGCGGTCGGCGGCCGCGGCGAGGACTTCGCCACCCATGCGACCGGTCGCGCCGGTGACGCCGACGGAGACCGTCACTCGCCCGCACCTCCGTCCGGAATCGCCTGTTCCGCTTCGAGGTCCGACAGCAGGCGACGCAGTTCCTCGGTGTTCTCCTCGGTGAGGCGGGTGAGCGGCGGGCGCAGGCGCGCCGGGCCGTAGCCCCGAATCTCCATGGCCTCCTTGACCGGGATGGGGTTCGTCTCGGAGAACAGGTGGCGGTTCAGCGGGGCGAGGTCGTGGTGGATGTCGCGGGCGCGCTCGTAGTCGCCTTGTAGCGCCGAGTGGACTATCGCGCCGACGCGAGCGGGTTCGACGTTCGCCGTGACCGAGATGGCCCCGACGCCGCCGACAGAGAGCGTCGGGAGCGTGAGCGCGTCGTCGCCCGACAGCACCGCGAACTGCTCGTCGCGGGTCCGCTCGACGACCTCCGAAATCTGGCCGAGGTCGCCGCTTGCGGCCTTGTAGCCGGTGATATTCGGGTGCTCTGCGAGCGTCGCGGCCGTCTCGGGCAGGATGTTGCTCCCGGTGCGGCCGGGGACGTTGTAGACGATTTGCGGCAGGTCGATTTCGTCGGCGATGGTCCGGTAGTGGTCGACGAGTCCGGCCTGCTCGGGCTTGTTGTAGTACGGCGAGATGAGGAGCAGCGCGTCGGCCCCGGCGTCGGCGGAGCGCCGGGAGAGTTCCAGCGCCTCGCGGGTCGAGTTCGACCCGGAGCCGGCGATGACGGGCACCTCCTCGACGGCCTCGACGGCGGCTTCGACGACCTCGACGTGTTCGTCGTGAGTGAGCGTCGCGGACTCGCCGGTCGAGCCGACGGGCACGACGCCGTCGACGCCGGCTTCTTCGAGGCGTCGCACGTCGGCCTGGAACTGTTCGAAGTCGATACTGCCGTCCTCGTGGAACGGCGTGGTCATCGCGGGATAGACGCCGCAGAAGTCGAATGATGTCATGTGTCGTTGGTGGTTGTGGTGACGGTCGCGGAAGCGTTGATACGGTCGTGTGACCGGAACGTGCGTCAGCCGAAGGCCGCCCGAGACGGGGTCGCTACTCCCGCAACGAGCGATTCAGTACGCACGTTTTTTCGAAAAGAAAGCGGCACGCGACGCTGTCGAAGGTGTGGTGACCTGCGAGGGCCGCGTCGCGTCGTTCACACCGGATGCAGGTGCTGGAAACGTAATATAACTTGCGTCGTCTGCAGGACCTGCCGGACCCGACGGGCGGGCTGAGGCACGAATCGCGGCGCTCTCCGTCCGGTTTCCGACCGCGACGGTGGACGCCCGTCCGCCGCGCCCCCGTCTCCCCGGACGGTTATTAGCCCGCGCCGCCCAAGCGTCGTACGAATGACTGAGATTCACCCCGACCAACGCGTCGCCATCCTCGCAGACGCGCAGAACCTCTACCACACGGCACAGAGCCTCTACTCGCGGAACATCGACTACTCGTCGCTCCTCCAGAAGGGGACGGCGGGCCGCGCGCTCACCCGCGCCATCGCCTACGTCATCCGGGCGGATTCGCCCGACGAGGTGAGCTTTTTCGATGCACTCGTCGACATCGGTTTCGAGACGAAAATCAAGGATATCAAGACGTTCGGTGACGGCTCGAAGAAGGCCGACTGGGACCTCGGCATCGCGCTCGACGCGGTCAGCCTCGCCGACCACGTGGACACGGTCGTCCTCTGTTCGGGCGACGGCGACTTCGAACGACTCTGTACGCACCTCCGCCACGAGGGCGTCCGCGTCGAGGTGATGGCGTTCAAGGAGTCCACCGCCGAGGAACTCGTCGCGGCGGCGGACACGTTCATCGACCTGTCGGAGCGAAAAGAGACGTTCCTGCTGTAATTCCGCCGACTACTCGAACTGCGGAATCGCCGCGTCGCCGTCGATGTCGGGGCCGGCCGTCCCGGTCGGTCCGTCGGTCCCCGCGTCGTGAGCCTCGAAGAAGGCGACCGCGTAGGTGTACTGGAACGCCGCGAGAATCGTCTGCGTCGCTATCGAGAGGACGGCGATAGCGGCGATTTCCATCGGCGCGAAGCCGACCCCGGCCTGCGCCACCGCCGGGTTCGCCGCGTCCTGGACCTGCTGGACGCTCTGGAACGACACAAAGAGGATGACGCCCGTGGCGGGGATGCTGACGACGAGACCGACCACGAACCGGATGACGGAGTAGCCGAGCGTGGGGACGACGTTGTGTCGGACGAGCCGATAGCTCTCGCCGAACGACTCGACGGGGCCCTTGTCGCCGACGACGACCGCGACCGGGTAGAACTGAATGAGGAAGCTGACGACGAGGTACACCAGTCCGAGGAGGCCCAGGACGGCGATGCCGACCAGGAAGCCGCCGCCGAGGGCGAGATTGGAGACGTCGCCACCGCTGGCTGCGAGACCGCCGAGACCGAGCGAGACGGCCACGGCGACCACGATGATGACGAACACGATGCCGAAGGCGAGGACGATGCCGAGTTGGACGAAGTTCGCCAGGAGCACCGAGACGTACTTCTCGCGGCCGACGGCCGTGAGCGTCGACAGCGAGGTCGAGCCACTGCCCCCGCGGCCGACCGCCTCGTCGGCCATGCCGTAGAGACCGGCGGCGACGAACGGCGTGACGAAGAACGTCACCGCCATGAGGATGGTCGGAACGAACGGTATCTGCGCCAACTGCGTGGCGAGTTGCGGGAGCGTGATGAGACCCAAGGCGAGACTGCCGAGGAACAACACCGGGTTCGACCGGATGCCTCGGAGGGCGGTCTGGAGGGAGCTAATCGCAGCCATAGTTCGACCTGTCGATGCGACAATACGTAAAACGGGAGGGTCGAGACGCCGGCGTAGTCGGGGCGCGGCCGGCCCGCGAGTGGGATATCAGGCCGTCGGCGTCGCCAGTCGAGCGACGGTCGCAACCGCGCCGAGCGCTGCGATGGCGGCGAGCACCGTCGGGAGCCGCCAGTCGAGCGCCGTCTGCGTGAGAAGCACGCTGCTCGCGAGCAGCAGCACGGTTCCCACGGCGGCGAGTCGAACGTCCACAGACATACTCTGAGGGCGGTCAGTCCCGTACTTAGGGCTTTTCGTCTCGAACGGGTGTGGTAGCTCGGCGCACGCGGTCGGCCGGGACCGCGACCCACTTTAGCCGGCGGGGCAAAGGGCGGGTATGACCGAAGGCCACGCGACCGATTTGGACGACCTCCGGGTCGTCGCCGACTACCAGTTCGGGGCCGGTGCGGGCGACGCGCTGTTCCCGGCCGACGCAGACATCGAACTCTCCCGCTCGCGGAGCGGCCGCCCGCGACAGGTGTACGTCGAGGGCGACCGCGTCACCTCCTACGGCACCGACGGCCGGTTCACCCTCGGCGTCGCCGGCGGCCGCCGCCTCTACGACGACCTCGACGGCGACGCCTACGTCGTCCGCGTCGGCGACGAGTCGGTTCCGTTCGTCCGCGACGGCAAGAACGCCTTCGCCAAGTTCGTCACCGACGCCGACCCGGCGGTTCGCTCGGGCGACGAGGTGTGCGTCGTCGGCCCCGACGGCGACCTGCTGGGCGTCGGTCGCGCGGAACTCTCCGCAGACGCGATGCTCGACTTTCAGACGGGGATGGCGGTTCGCGTCCGCGAGGGCGCGGACGAAGAGTGAGGTGAAACCGGGGAACTCGGGCGGTACGTTTCTGTTGGGGTTCTAGAGAGGTGGGAGAGATGGCGTGCGAGACGTAGAGGGTGAGTTCAGCACGACAAAGAGGCTCTACCCACAGACAACGTTCTAAACCTCTCGTTCAGTTGGGGTCCGTATCAACTACCGTCTTAGCGTACTGATTTTCGCCCAAATCGGTTCAATAATGTTACCTGATTGGGGAGTCATGATTCTCTATGGCTTCTGGGCGCTACCCTCGTATCACGGTTACAGAAGGCCCCCAACCCATCAAGAAACCCTTCCAGCTCAGTATGGAGAAGCTACGCGATTTCTCATCCGATGCACCTGCTCAGATTCGGGGTTCGTTTGAGAATCTTTCCTCTGAAGAGCATTGGTGTTCGGTTAAGCACTGGATCGCCTCCTGAAGGCCTCAGCTACTCGTTCGTTGAGTAAGAGCCGCGATTTCTCTGGTTGGCGGGCGTCACGAAACAGCAGTTCCGACAGGTTCGGCGGTGGATGGCCGAACGACTGGGCCAGATCTTCGAGCATGAGCTGGGCGAGAGACCGGAAGGTCTTCGCCCAGCGTTCTCGCGGAAACACTGTCTCTGGGAACAGCTCCTGAAACACCCCGAGCAAGGCTCTGCTGACCGTCAGCGTCAGCAGAGCCGCCACCACTAACAGCTCCACGATCGCTGGATCACTCGTCTGGAATTTCTCCAGCCCATACAGCGACTTCAGTTCCCGGAACACCAACTCCACTTCCCACCGCAACCCGTACAGCGCCCCGACCTGCCTTGGAGTGAACTCATCGGGCAGATTCGTCACGTACAGGTGGTAGTCGTCGGTGTCCTCGTTGCGGACACCGACGACGCGAAACTCCATCGAATCCGTTGATTCCTTCCCAGCGTATGCCCGCCGTTTGAACTCGATCTCTACCGTTACGTCGATGATCTCCCGACTGAGATCTTCCAGAACGTCCCGAAGACGACGCTCTGGCAAGGAAATGGCGCGCCCGCGCCATTTCCGTCGCTCTCCAACGATCAACGGATTCGCGTTCGACTTCAGCCGACTCAGGAAGAACCCGCCGTTCTCCTCGATCAACGCGAAGCGGCGGAAACTGTAGAAGCCCAGATCGAACAGTAACAGCCGGCCTCGTAGCCAACTCCCGGTGCGGAGTTGGCTGCTCTCGTGGGTGCGTTCATCGGTGAGCTGGAACTGCTCGATCGTCTGCTTGGTCGCGTTCTGCACGAGGTGGAGTTTCGCGCCGGATTGACCCGAGTGAGTGGCTGGAAACGAATCGAGGAGCCGATGCAACCTGAACACGGTTGCATCGGCGATCAGTACGTCTCGAAACAGCTCGAACTGTGGCGCGATCGTGTGAGGAACCGCGACCTCCTCGAGAGCGTGCTCGAGGAGGTCGTTCAACAGTGCTGCGAGGGCCGGCGTGAACCGATCGTAGAAGCTTGAGCGGGCAACGGTCTGGTTGGTTGCTGCGGAGTACGCCCGTTGAAAGCCGGCGATAGTTCGGGCTTCGCCGTCGACGGCGAAGCCCATGATGAGCGTCCAGACGAGCATCGTGATGTCGATTTTCCGGTCACGCTGGACGACATCGCGCTCGCGCGCGATGTCTTCGATTAGCTCGGTGGGAAACAGGGAAGTCAACCGTCGTCGTATGAGATCCGGGGAGAGTTGGTTTAGCACATTCTCTCCCCACGCGGTCTACAACGATAGCTTCGTCACTAGAGCGCCGTCTGTCGGTTTCTCCGCTTAACCGAACACGGATGCTCTGAAGAGCAAACAGTTGGCTTCGGCTCAATCCAGCCGTACTCCAGTATTTGGAGTGAAGGCCAAGGATGGCTCGTTCTCATTCCGAGTGACCGTCAGGTACAGAAACTCGCCTTCGGAACAGACGAACAGATTATTCCGGACCGCCCGGTCGATAGTTGCTGGCAGACGAATCTCGTTCACTTCGTTCTTCCTGACGTGCTTAGATGGCAGTCACTCGATGCGGGGGAGTGCATTCAGACCGATTATACTGTACTGCATTATCCGGAGCAGGAGATATTGGAGGCCACGATGGACAAGTGGGTGAGCAATCGGCCCGAAGATATGAGCTGTCTTCCCGCAGGTAAACACCGCTTTACCGAATCATTTGCGCCGAAAGTTAGAGCGGAGACGACATGGGAAGAGTTTGAGTGGAGGTATACACTCACGATTGAAGAATAGCTCTCTGTCTACTGATTCGAACGGCCGAAGCCCGGCAAGTTCCCATGACCGACTCGCGCTCTATCCAGCACAGCCGCAACAAACAATCACCGGCAGAGAACTTCGACGGAGTCGGTTTTCAGAGGTACGGCGCGAGTCCGAGCGCGGAGACGAGCGGGACGCCGGCGACGACCGAGCCGACGAGGTAGCCGCCGATTGCGCCGCCGTTGAGAAGCGGCAGGCCGGCGTGCGCCCGCCCCTTCATCACGGCCCACATCAGCCCGCTGAACCCGGCGAAGGTCCCGACCATTGCGAGGAGCGCCGGGAGGTTGAGCGCCGGAAGCGCACCAAATCCGAGCGACGGCGCTTCCGAGAAGAACGCGCCCGAGGCGACCATCACGGTCGGCATGACCGCGTCGCCGAGGCCGATGAAGAAGGCGTCGCGGTCGGCGGGGTCGGACTCGTCGGCGTCGTCATTGGCGTCATTGGTCGTCTCAGTTTCCGTATCGGCATCGACCGTCCCAGCCGGTTCGCCCCCGTCTGTCGCGTTCTCGCCGTCGCCGACCTCGTTGGCGTCGCGGGCGAAGTCGTCGTCGAGAAGCGAGTACGACAGGGTCGTCGGGATGACGAGCACGACCGGGATGCGGAGGTCCATCACGCCCTCCGCGAGGTCGAGCATGTGCTTGGTCTTGTAGACGCTGATGGCGTCGTAGACGGCGAGGACCGAAAGGAGCACGATGGCGGGCAACAGGCCGAAGCTGATGCCGAACAGGGCGGCCGCGCCCGCACCCATGAGCACCCCGGCAGCGTCGATGACGTACCACTCGGGGTAGACGAGGAGGGCGAGCGCGACGGCCGCCGAGAGGCCGACGGCGACGAGCGCGCTGGGAACGAGCGCGGCGAAGACGTACCACGCGAGCAGGCCGCTCGTGAAGACGATGACGAGGCGGATGAGCTGGTCGAGGTCGTACTTGAACGCCGCGAGCATGAACGCGGTCATGGCGATAATCGCGCCGATGTAGAGGAGGCTGTTCGTCGGGTCGGAGGGGTCTTCGACCGTCTGGTATCCCTGTTCGAAGAACGTCGGCACGAGGGCGAGCGCACCCACCTGCACGACGAGGAAGATGAGGGCGGCGAGGGCGACCCCCCGATAGGCGCGGCGTGACATAGAGGGCCGTTCCCACCCGAGGAGTATGGGGGTTGCGCTCTGGCGTCGTCAGCGAGCGTAGAGCTTGCTGCCGACGAGGCGGGCGGGCGAGCCGCTGTCGGCCGTGACCGCGACGTAGGGGCGGTCGACCGGGCCGAACACGTCGACGATGCGACCTACCGTCGACAGCGACTCGTCGAGGACCATGGTTCCGATGTCGGGCGTGTCGTCGTCGTCGAGGCGGACGATAGCGAGCCCCTGCGCCGTTCGGGAGACCGTGCCGATTCGCCGCATCAGTCGCGGAGGATTCCGACGTAGGCGGCGACCGCCTGCACGATGTCGTTTTTCGTGGCGTCGTCGGCGTTGTTCACGAGGACGCGCCCGCGGGTTTCGAACTCGCGGGAGTATCGCTTGTCCCGTTCGATGACGGCGTCGTAGCCGACCTGCTGGACGGCCTTCGCAATCTCGTCGACGGTCGGCGCTTCGACCGCCGCGGACTGGGCGACCCGCCGACCCTCGCTGCGCGAGAGAGAGGCGTCGAGGTAGGCGGGGTAGATGACGTTCTCGACCATACCCGTGTGTCCGCCACCCGACGGTAATACGGTTGTGGTCTCACGGAGCCGAGCGCGTGCGGCGGAGAAACGGAGCCGGCGTGGGTGTCTGTATGGTTATCGGCGGCGCGCGAGCAGGAACGCCGCGCCGATGGCGGCGAGGCTGGCGACGACGCCGAACCCGGGCGCGTCGCTCTCGGTGGTCGAGTCCGACGACTCGGTCGTCGTCGCTTCGGTCGATTCGGTTTCAGTCGCGTCAGTTGCAGTCGCGTCCGCGGCCGTGGTCGTCTCGGTCGCGCTTTCGGTCGACGCCGTCACCGACTCGGTTTCGAGCTGCTGGTAGCGCTCGTAGGCGTCGGGGTGGACCGCTTCGAGAATCGCCTCGCTCGCCTCGATGGCTCGCGGGGCGGGCTGTTGGAGCTTGTGCGCCTCGATGACGATGACGTTGCCCTCCTGCATCGCCGTCGTGCTGTTGTACGCCGGACTGCTCGGCACGGGCGCGTGGTCGGGGACGACGATGTACTCGGGGTTCATCTCGACGACGAGCTCCTCGTTAATCTGGGCGAAGCCGGTGAGGTTCGCCTCCGCCGCGCCGTTTCGCAGCCCCGCAGTCGTCATGATGTCGGAGATGAACGTGCCCGACCCGGAGGAGTAGCCGAAAAAGGAGTTGAGGCCGACCGGGCGCTCCGCGCCGTCGAGGGCCTGCTCCATGTTAGCCATCGAGTCGCGCATCTCCGCGGCGCGCTCGACGCCGGCCTCGCAGTTGCCCGTCATGCGGCCGACGCGCTCGGTCTTGTCGGCGACGGCGGCGAGCGACTCGCCGGACTCGAAGACGACGACCGGGATGTCCGCCGACCGAAGCTGTGCGATGCGGTCGGGCTCGGCGTTGTACGAGGAGTTCGGCACGAGCACGAGGTCGGGTTCGAGGCCGATGACCGCCTCGACGTTGAGGCCGCCGGAGCCGGAGACGTTCCCCTTGTCGGCCGCGCCGTCGAGGTACATGGCGTACTGCGAGACGCCGACGACCTCGTCGCGCGCGCCGAGTTCCCACATGGTCTGGGCGGCGCTCGGGTTGGTCGTGACGACCCGCTCCGGGTCGTCGGTGATCGTGACCTCGGTCCCCGTCGCATCGGTGACGGTCACCGGGAACGTACAGGCCGCGGTCTGCTGCGGTGCCGCCTGACCTACCGCGGCCGCGGCCGGTGCCGGAACCCCGGCGAGAACGGTCGCGAACGCGAGCAGGGCGACGACGAGTTGTCGGTTCACGGTAGTGGCCTCAGCGGCTGTTCAATAAATATTTACCTACTGAAAGCGCGGTTGTGCCCAATGAGCGTTCGAACGCGGGCGACCACGTGGTCGCTCGGCCTCGCCGGGCTCCTGTTTTTCGTCGTCGTCGTGAGCGCCGGTATCGGGGCCGTGACCATCCCGCCGCGGACCGTCGCCGCCATCCTCGCGGACGCGATGTCCGTCCCCGTCGGCGTCTCGCTCGGCGGCGCGACGGTCCTCCCCGTCGTCGGGTCGGTTCCGACGCCGACGCTGGAGTTCGTCTCGCCGTTCGAGTTCGCCGTCCCCAGACCCGCCCGCATCATCGTGCTCTCGGTCCGCCTGCCTCGCATCCTCCTCGCGGCGCTCGTCGGCTTCGCGCTCGCGGCGGCGGGAACCGTGATGCAGGGCTTTTTCCGCAATCCGATGGCCGACCCCTCTATCGTCGGCGTCTCCTCCGGGGCCGCCGTCGGCGCGGTGGCGACTATCGTGCTGTCGCTTTCGATTCCGTTCGGGCTGGAGGGCGCGGCCTTCGTCAGCGCCGTCGTCACCGCGTTCGTCGTCTACCTGCTCGCCAGCGAGGACGGCCGAACCCCGGTCGCGACCCTGCTTCTCGCGGGCGTCGCCATCCAGACGTTTCTCGGCGCGATTATCTCGTTTCTCCTCCTCCAGAGCGGCGAAAGCCTCCGGCAGGTCGTCTTCTGGCTCATGGGCCACCTCGCGGGCGCGACGTGGAGCGAGGTCGGGATGCTCTCCCTCGTCCTGCCGCTCCCGTTTCTCCTCCTCGTCGTCCACGCCCGCGACCTGAACGTCCTGCTGCTCGGCGAGGAGGACGCCCACGCCCTCGGCATCGAAGTCGAGCGGACGAAACAGCTGCTTCTCGCCACCGCGAGCGTCGTCACCGCCGCGGCCGTCTCGGTCTCCGGCGTCATCGGCTTCGTCGGCCTCGTCGTCCCCCACATGCTTCGGCTCCTCGTCGGTCCCGACCACCGGGTGTTGCTCCCGGCGTCGGCGCTGGCCGGCGCGTCGTTCCTCGTCGCCACCGACACCGTCGCCCGCTCCGGCGGCGCGGAGATTCCGGTCGGCGTCGTCACCGCCGCCGTGGGCGCGCCCTTCTTCCTCTACCTGCTCCGCACGCGGGAGGTGCGCTCGCCGTGAGCGATTCCGACTCTAACTCCGACTCCGGGTCCGGCCCCTTCAGCGACGCCGACCCGGCGATTCGGCTCGACGGCGTCTCGCTCTCGCTCGGAAACACCCGGATTCTCGACTCCGTCTCGGTCGACGTGGGCGAAGGAACCTTCGTCGGACTCATCGGCCCCAACGGCGCGGGGAAGACGACGTTGCTTCGGACGCTCAACGGCGCGCTCGCGCCCGACGAGGGCGCGGTCCGCGTCGTCGGGGAGGATGTCCACGCCCTGTCGTCGAAGGCGACGAGCAGGCTCGTGGCGACGGTCCCGCAGACCACGAGCGTCACCTTCGACTTCCCCGTCCGCGAGGTCGTCAGGATGGGCCGCACGCCCCACCGCGGGCGCTTCGAGGGCTGGCGCGAGCGCGACGACGAGGCCGTCGAGTCAGCCATGCGCCGGACCGCGGTCGAGTCGCTCGCCGACCGACCCGTCACGGAAGTCAGCGGCGGCGAGCGCCAGCGCGTCCTCATCGCTCGCGCGCTTGCACAGGAGACGCCCGTCCTGCTCCTCGACGAACCGACCGCCAGCCTCGACATCAACCACCAAGTGCGCACGCTCGAACTCGTCTCCGACCTCGTCGCCGACGGGACGACCGCGGTCGCGGCCATCCACGACCTCAACCTCGCGGCCCACTACTGCGACGCGCTCGTGCTCCTGTCGGGCGGGCGCGTCCTCTCGGCGGGCGACCCCGAGACGGTGCTCACCGAGGGGAACTTACGCGAGGCGTTCGACGCCGAGGCGGTCGTCTCGCGGCATCCCGTCACCGGTTCGGTGTACGTGACCGCCCTCCCGCCGTCGTCGGACGACGCCAACGGCCGGGTCCACGTCGTCGGCGGGGGCGGCACCGGCGCGCGGGCGCTCCACCTGCTGTCGGCGGCCGGCTACGCGCTGTCCGCCGGCGCGCTCAACGAGGGCGACACCGACGCCGAGGCGGCCCGCCGGGTCGCCGCGGACCTCGTGACCGTGCCGCCGTACTCGCCGGTCGACGACGCGGCGCGGGCCGCGGTCGAATCCCGAGTCGACGCCGCCGACGTGACCGTCGTCGCCGACGTGGAGGTCGGAGACGGGAACCTCGCCAACCTCGACGCGGCGGCCGAGGCCGACCGGCTCGTCCTCGTCGAACAGCGACCGTTCTCGGAGCGGAACTACGCCGGCGACGACGGCTTCGCAGTCTACGAGCGCCTGCGGGAGCGCGGCCGCGTCGTCGAACCGGGCGACCTCCTGTCGGCCGTTGGTGAACTCGCCTGCGACGCGTTCGCAGCGCGCGACGACGGCGCGACCGGCGACGCCGACCGCGAGACGGGAGCGACCGCCGACGAGTCCGGCGCGACCGACACCGAATCAACCGACGCCGACGCTGTCAGCGACGACAGAGTGTCGGACTTATTTTCCAGTTAAACTGTCGTTGCACAGCCCTACCCACAGCATATTCAATATCTGAGCGCGCGTCTAGTCGGTCGGATTTCTGAGAGGAAGACGGACATGAAACTCGCACTCATCGGTATCGGACAGGCAGGCGGCAAAGTCGTCGACGCCCTCGTCGACTACGAGCGACGGACGAAGACGGGGTTCGTCGTCGACGCAATCGCGGTCAACTCGGCCCGCGCGGACCTTCGGGGACTCCGAACCGCCCCCGAGTCGCGGCAGGTGCTCGTCGGCCTGACGCGCGTGAAGGGCCACGGCGTCGGCGCGGACAACGAACTCGGCGCGGAAGTCATCGCGGAGGACGTCGGCGAGGTGCTCTCGATGATTGACGACCTCCCGGTCCACGAGATAGACGCCTTTCTCGTCGTCGCCGGTCTCGGCGGCGGCACCGGCTCGGGCGGCGCGCCCGTCATCGCGCGGGAACTGAAGCACATCTACACCGAACCCGTCTACGGGCTCGGCATCCTCCCCGCGCGGGACGAAGGCGGCATCTACACGCTCAACGCCGCGCGCTCCTTCCAGACGTTCGTCCGCGAGGTCGACAACCTCATCGTGTTCGACAACGACGCCTGGCGGAAGACCGGCGAGTCGCTCGAAGCCGGCTACGGCAGTCTCAACGCCGAACTCGCCCGCCGGCTCGGCGTGCTGTTCAGCGCCGGCGAGGGCGACGGCTCCGGCGCGGTGGCGGAGTCCGTCGTGGACGCCTCCGAGATAATCAACACGCTCGGGAGCGGCGGCGTCTCGACTATCGGCTACGCCGCCGTCGAACTCGACCGCCCGAAGCGCGGCCTCCTGTCTCGGCTCTCCGGCGGGAAGGCCGAGGCCGACGACGGCGGCGATTCGACGAACCGAATCACCAGCCTCGTGCGCCGCGCCGCGCTCGGGCGGCTCACGCTGCCCTGCGAGATTTCCGGCGCGGAACGCGGCCTCGTCGTCGTCGCCGGCCCGTCGGACGTGCTGTCGCGCCGCGGCATCGAGCGCGCGCGGACGTGGCTCGAAGACGAGACCGGGACGATGGAGATTCGCGGCGGCGACTACCCCATCGACTCGAACTTCGTCGCCGCGGTCGTGCTCCTGTCGGGCGTCTACGACGTGCCGCGGGTCAAGGAGTTACAGGCGGTCGCCATCGAGACCCAACGCGATATGCTCGCCAAGCGCGAGTCGAGCGCGGCGTCGCTCGACGACCTCGTCTCGACCGGCGACGACCGCATCGAACCGCTGTTCTGACCGTCTTCGTCCGGGTTCTCTCACCGGCACCGCTCACCCTCGACCGCGGGGAAGGGTCATAGTGCCGCGGTACCAACTGACGAACGATGGCCGAGTACCCGCTGAAACAACGCTTCGTGCTCGACACCTCGCTGTTTCTCTCCGAGGAGATTCGAGACGACGACGAGACGTTCGAGGAGGGCATCGAACGGCTCCTCGACACCATCGCCGCCGCGCGACTGGACCTGAACATCTCGTGTTACATGCCGCCGTCTATCGCCGCGGAGTTGGAACACATCCTCCGCGAGCGCGGCGTCTCGGAGGACGTGCTCGGCAAACTCGACACGTGGGTCATCAAGAAACACCCCGACCGCTACGAGGTGTACATCCCCGCCGAAGTCGTCTACCGCTTCATCGACGAGATGTCCGACCGGGTCAACCGCGGCCTCCGCGTCTCCGAGAAGGCCGTCCGTAAGGCCGAGGAGTCGAAACAGCTCTCCAACGGCGGGTCGAAGCTCTCCGACGTTGACAAGGTCATCTCCGACCTCCGCGAGGACTACCGCGGCGCGCTCAGACAGGGGGTTCTCGACTCTCGGGAGGACTTCGACCTCCTCATCCTCGCGCGCGAACTGAACGCCGGCGTCGTCACCGAAGACACCGGCATCATCAGTTGGGCCGCCGACTTCGGCCTGCGGAACCTCCGCGGGCGGGCGTTTCCGACCCTCTTAGAAGAGTACCTCGTGGCGCTCGACAGCCCGCGCCCGTGGACCAGGGGCGACGACGGCGTCGACCCCGACCGATTGTAACCCTCCGGTCGCTCTTACCCCGACGCCTACTCCATCGCATCGAGGTCGACGAAGCTCCCATCGAACGCCGAAATCCACCGCGTCAGTTGGGTCTCGGGCGTCGCATCGGCCGGGTAAATCGTGCACTCCTCGCGCCCGTCGGGATGGGTGGTCAGCCGAGACGCGAGCCGCGGGCGAGTGTGGTTTTCGTTCCCCGAATCCGGCGGGTGTACCGGCTTCGAGCCCATCAGCGGTCCCCGCCGAGGGCGACTTCGAGTCCCCGGTCGTCGTTCAGCGAGACCGTGACCGACTCGACGTTCGACCGGTACTGGTGGGTGTGCGTCCCGTTCGCCCGCAGTTGGAGCTTCTCGTCGAGCAACGCCGCCTCCGAGAGCTGTTCGACCTTCCGGTAGGTCGTCGACAGCGGCACGTCGCACGCCTCCGAGAGGTCCTGTGCGGTCATCGGCTCGGTCGCGCCTTGCAGGGTCGTGAGAATCTGCCGACACGCGCGGTCCGAGAGCGCTTCCAGCACCTGTTCCGCCTCCAACTCGGCGGGCTTCGGTCCGGTCGGCGTGCGTCTGAGGCCGGTCTGCATGCTCACTCGTACGTTCGGCCGCGTCGTCCGTCGAAGAGCACCCCGAATATGCGGGGCGCTTTATACACCCCGTGACCCGCCGTGGTCCGCGCGACGGCAGTCGGCGGGTGGAAACGAACCACGATATAAAGGCCCGGTGTATCGGGGGTGTTTATATCAGGGGCTGGAGAGACTGCATACTCTTATGACGAGCGCAGCGGGCATCAGAGCGGAGTTGAAAGTGACGGGGCCGGACGGCTGTCCGGTCGCGACCGTCTCCGAGGGCGACACCTCGGGCTACGCGCTCTCGCGGAGCATGGCTCCCAACGAGCGCGGGTCGGTCGTCGAGGAGTTCGTCTTCGACGACGACGCCGAGGTCCCGGAGGAGATGGAGGAGTTGTTCGAGTACGGCGACGGGAGCGTCTACCGGTTCGACCGCGAGGGCGGCATCGGCTGTCCCTGCGAGCGCGTCGAGGCGTTCGACTGCCCGGTCGTGGACGTGCAGACGCGCGACGGCGCGCTGTTTCTGACGTTCCACGCGCCGGACGTGGAGACGCTCCGCGACGTGGTCGCCGCCCTCCGAGAGTCGTCGGGGTCGGTGGACGTGCGCCGGCTGCTCCAGTCGTCGACCGACGAGTCGCGGGACCTCGTGTTGGTCGAGCGCGGCCAGCTCACCGACCGCCAGCGCGAGGTGCTGGAGACGGCCCACGAGATGGGCTACTTCGACCACCCGCGGCGCGCGAACAAAGGCGAGGTCGCGGCCGAACTCGGCATCACGACCTCGACGTTCTCCGAGCACCTCGCCATGGCGCAGAAGAAGCTCATGGGTGCCATTCTCCAGGAGTGACGAGATGAGACGTGTCGCCGGGGTATCAGTCCCCCGTGAATGCAGGGTGCGCCACCTCGGGGCCCCGCGGCGTACCACTAGCCGGTGAGCAACGATGCGCGAGTTCGACGTGACCTGTCCCGAGTGCGGCGAGCGCTACCGGGTCAACGAGCCGATGATGCGGACGCTCCGGGAGACCGGCTGCGTCCTCTGTACCGCGCCGCTGAACGACGCCGCGAAGTCAGCGTGACGCCGACGCCGCGCTCGCCGCGGCCGCTTACGCTTACTCGACGACGACGACGCCGACCATGCCGAGCGTCTCGTGGGGGACGCAGACGTACTTGTACTCGCCGGACTCCTCGAACGTGTACTCGAAGGTGTGGCCCTCGGAGACGGTGAGTTCCGACTCGAACAGGCCGTCTTCGCGGTTGACGACGTTGTGCGTCCCGCCGTTTCCGGTCCACTCCCAGACGACCGTCGTTCCCGGCGAGACCTGCACCGCGGCGGGGGCGAACGCGTAGCCGCCGCCGTTGCCTGCCGCGCCGACCGCGACCGTCACGCTGTCCTGTCCCGTCAGGTCGTGGACGCCGTCGTAGTTTTGCGTCCGGTCGAACCAGCCGCCGAAGTCCCGCATCTCGTGGTCGGCCGTGTCGTCCCCGCCGGACGTGTCGCCGCCGGCTCCGTCGCCGTCGCCCGCGCCGCCGGAGCCGTCGCCGGACGAACTCGAACAGCCCGCAAGCAGCGCGATACCAGTCGAAGCCGCCGTTGCGTGGAGAAACGACCGCCGGGAAACCCGTTGCGTCATTAGCTGGCTCTAGTGAGCGGCCGAACAAGTCGAAAGCTTCGATTCCCACGCGCTGAAAACGGGCGAAACGAGCGTGACCGTCCCGCCCGAAGGCGACGGCATGGACGACGACGACCCGAGGCGACGACCGCGAATCGACGGCAGCCGCCAGTGGGAAGTGTTCTACCGCGACGTGCCGACCGAGCCGATGCGCCACGTCGGCAGCGTGAGCGCGCCCTCCGAGGACCTCGCGACCGAGCAGGCGCGGACGCTGTTCGGCGGCGGCGACGCGGACCTCTGGCTCGCGCCGGCCGACGAGTTCCTCCGACTCGGCGGGAACGACCTCGCCGCGAAGGGCGAGGAGTCGACCGACGGGACGGAACACGGCGGGATGGAGCACGACGGTGCGGGGGACGCCCGCGGTGCCGAAAACGGGGTGTCCGCCGAGTGATTTCCATCAGCAAGCTCCTCTGCGGGCAGGGAGCCGAGGGCGACGGTCTCCGCTACGACGACCCCGACGCCGACATCGAGCAGATACGCGAGGAGAAACAGAAACGTCCGGTCGTCGTCTGGAACACGACGCGGCGCTGTAACCTCTACTGCGAACACTGCTACGCCGGGGCCGACCTCGACCCCGCGCAGGGCGAACTCTCGACCGCCGAGGCGAAGGGCCTCATCGACGACCTCGCGGCCTACGACGTGCCGGTGCTCCTGTTTTCGGGGGGCGAACCGCTCGTCCGCGAGGACCTCGTCGAACTCGTCGATTACGCGACCGACGCCGGCATCCGGGCGGTGCTTTCGACCAACGGGACGCTCATCACCGAGGAGAAAGCCCGGGCGCTCCGCGACGCCGGCCTCTCGTACGCCGGCGTCTCCGTCGACGGCTTGGAGGAACGCAACGACCGCTTCCGCGGGAAAGACGGCGCGTTCGACGCCGCCGTCCGCGGCATCGAAAACTGCCTCTCGGTGGGGCTCAAGACCGGCCTCCGGTACACCATCACCGAGCACAACGCCGCCGACATGGAGGACGTGGTAGACCTGCTGTACGACGTGGGCGTCGACCGCTTCTGTTTCTACCACCTCGACTACGGCGGCCGCGGCGGCGACATCGCCGACGCCGACCTCGACGACGAGGCCCAGCGCCGCGCCGTCCGCCGGCTGTTCGACATGACCCGCGAGTACCACGCCGAGGGCGAGGAGATAGAGACGCTCTTGGTCGGCAACTACGCCGACTCCGCCTACGTGGTCGAGTACGCCGAGGAGGAGCTCGGACGCGACCACGCCGAGCGGATTCACCGGTATCTCCGCGTCAACGGCGGCGACCCGACCGGCGAGCGCGTCGCCGACGTGGACTACCGCGGCGACGTGCACCTCACGCAGTTCTGGCAGGGGTACAGCCTCGGCAACGTCCGGGACCGCCCGTTCGGTGACATCTGGGACGACGAGTCGAACCCGCTTCTCGCCAAACTCCGCGAGCGGGAAGAACACCTCACCGGCAAGTGCGCGACCTGCCAGTATCAGGACGTCTGCCGCGGCTCCTCGCGGCTTCGGTCGCTCGCGGCGACGGGCGAACTGTTCGGGCCCGACCCGCAGTGTTACCTGACGCCCGACGAGCGCGGCGCGGGTGCCGACGCGAGTCCGGGCGCGGCCGACTGAGCGCGGCCGACCCCGCCGTCTCCTTTCACCCGCTGGGAACGCTCCGTACGCTTATTTTTCGTCGACTCCAACCGCGGCTATGGAAACCAAACGGGGAGTTCCGAACATCCTCGGGAACGGGCTCGTCGGCGTCGGTCTCGTCATCTTCGCCGTCGCGGTCGCGGACGCGGTCGGCGTCGTGGACGCGCGCTTTTCGCCCGGCGTCTACCTGATTTTCGTGGCGATTAGCTTCGTTCTCGCGTGGCTGTTGCGGTCGCTGACGTAGGGCGCACCGAACGAAAGTCGAGAGAAACCCGAGAGACGAACGCCGAGCGCGAGCGCGCGAGACCGCCTATTCGGCCGCGCCCGCGGCCGCCTGCTTCTCCTCGCGTTCGAGCTCTTCGAGGTAGTCGTCGGCGTCGAGGGCGGCCTTCACGCCCATGCCGCCGGCGGTCGCGGCCTGCTGGTAGTGGTAGTCGACCACGTCGCCCGCGGCGAAGATGCCGGGCACGTCGGTCGCGGTCTGGCCGCCGCCGGAGCCGCCCTTGGCGACGATGTAGCCGTCGTCGTCGCGCTGGACGCCCGTGCCGTCGAGGTAGTCGGCGTTCGGCGTGTGGCCGATGGCGTAGAACACCGCGCCCACGTCGAAGTCGAACTCCTCGGTCTCGGGGTCGTCGAGCTTGTCGCTCGGGTGGCCCTCGGGGTTGCGGACGAGCGTCACGTGGTCGACGCCCTCCTCGGGCGAGCCGTGCAGCTCGGTCGCCTCGGTGTTGAGCATGAGTTCGATTTCTCCCTCGTCGACCTTCTCCATCAGGCGGTCGACCCAGTAGTCCTCGGCGCGGAACTCCTCGCGGCGGTGGACGAGGTACACCGTCGAGGCGAACTTGGTGAGGAAGTTGGCCTCCTCGACGGCGGCGTCGCCCCCGCCGATGACCATGATTTTCTCGTCGCGGAAGAACGCGCCGTCACAGGTCGCACACGTCGACAGCCCGTAGCCCATCAGGTTCTCCTCGCCGGGGATGCCGAGGGTGCGGGCCGACGCGCCCGACGCCGCGATGAGGGCGTCCGCAGTGTACACGTCGCCGTTCTTGAGCGTGACCGTGAACGGTCGCTCCGAGGCGTCCACGTCCTCGATGATGCCGTGGCGAATCTCCGTGCCGAAGCGCTCGGCCTGCTCTTTCATGTTGTTGATGAGCTCCGGGCCGGAGATGCCCTCGGGGAAACCGGGGTAGTTGTCGACCTCGGTCGTGAGCGTGAGCTGTCCGCCCGGCTCGTCGCCCTCGAGCACCAGCGGCTCGTTGTTGGAGCGGGCCGCGTAGATGGCAGACGAGAGCCCGGAGATACCCGAGCCGGCGATGATGAGTTTCCTGTGTTCCACGAACGAATCGGCGTCCTCTGTCATAGCCGATAGTTCGCTACACCGGCGTCTTAAGGTTTCGCTGTATTGCGAGGCGCGCTACACCACCGGCACGACAACGCATGCCACGGCTCTCGCGGCGCGCGGAGCGAAAGACCGGTATCTGTCGCGGACGCACGACTCCGCATGGCCGCCGACTTACAGGAGAAGACGAACCGCTACGAGGGGATGCTCGCCGACGCGCTCGACGAGGCGGTGCAGGCCGTCCCCGACGAGACGCACCTCGGCGCCGCCGCCGCCGACTGTCTGGAGATGGCCGAGTCCTACCTCGACGACGGCCGGCACTTCAAAGCCGACGACGACTGGGTGAACGCGCTGGCGTCCTTTTCGTACGGCTACGGCTGGCTGGATGCGGGCGTCAGGATGGGTCTGTTCGATATTCCGGACGACTCGCACCTGTTTACGATGTGAGCCGGGGAGCCGGGAGGATTACTCGAACCGGAACGTCGCGCCGTCGGGGCCGTCTTCGACGTCGACGCCGAGCGCCGTCAGGTCGTCGCGCAGGTCGTCGGCGCGCTCGTAGTTGCCGGCCTCGCGCTCGGCCTCGCGCACGTCCAAGACGAGTTGGACGAGGTCCTCCGCGACCGACACGTCGCCGCCCTCGCCCGCGTCGCCGAACGAGAGGCCGAACACCTCGCCGCCGAGGTCCTCGAACGCCTCGACGGCCCGGCGGAGCGCGCGGTAGTCGTACTCGTCGGCGTCGGCGACGTGGCGGTTGACCGCGCCGGCGAGGCCGAGCAGTTCGGCCATCGCCTCGCGGACGTTGAAGTCGTCGTTCATCGCCTCGCGGAAGTTCTCGCGGGTCTCGGTCACGGTGTCGCGGAGGTCGGTCGCCTCGACTTTCGTCCGGGCGTCGGGGCTGTCGACCGCGTCGACGGCGGCCTCGTAGGCGCGTTCGAGGCGCTCCCAGCGCTCTTCGGCCTCGGCGATGGTCTCGGCGGAGTACGTCTGCTCGGAGCCGTAGGCCGTCGAGAGGTAGAACGTCCGAATCACGTCCGCGCCGAACTCGTCGAGGGCGTCGCCGACGGTGAAGAAGTTTCCGAGGCTCGAACTCATCTTGTCGCCTTCCGTCTGGAGCAGGCCGACGTGGAGCCAGTAGCGGGCGAACTGCTGGCCGGTCGCCGCCTCAGACTGGGCGATTTCGTTTTCGTGGTGCGGGAACACGAGGTCGCGGCCGCCGACGTGGATGTCGAGGGTGTCTCCGAGGTGCGTCATCGACATCGCGGAGCACTCGATGTGCCAGCCGGGGCGGCCCTCACCCCACGGCGACTCCCACGTCTCGCCGCAGGGTGCGTGGAGCGGTTCGAGGTCGGGGTCGCGGTGTTCGGCGGCCGTCTTGGGGTCGACCGCGCCGGCCTTCCAGAGCGCGAAGTCGGTCGGGTTGCGCTTCTCGGAGCGCTCGTCTTTCGTCGCCCGCGACTCCAGTTCTTCGAGCTTCTGGTTCGAGAGCTTCCCGTAGTCGTCGAACGTGGACACGTCGAAGTAGACGGAGCCGTTGGACTCGTAGGCGTGGCCGCGGTCGACGAGCGTCTGCACGAGGTCGATAATCTCGGGGATGTGCTCGGAGACGCGCGGGTAGACCTCGGCGCGCTTCAGGTTCAGCCCGCGCATGTCGCGAATCACGTCGCCGACGAAGTGCTCGGCGACGCCCGCCTCGTCGTCTCCGAGGTCGTCCTCGCCGATGCGGGCGGCTATCTTCTCGTTCACGTCGGTGAAGTTCTCGACGTGGCGCACGTCGTAACCCTCGTAGTCCAGCCAGCGGTGCATCAGGTCGGCGTGCATCCACAGGCGGGCGTGGCCGAGGTGCGCGTGGTCCGAGACCGTCAGTCCACAGACGTAGAGCAACACTTCGTCGCCGTGCGACTCGAACTCCTCGCGCTCTCCCGTCAGGGTGTTGGTCACGGACAGGGTCATCACACTCGGCTACTTCCGGGACCACTTTCAACCCGTCGGAAGCGCGGCCGGGCCGGCGTCGATACGCGGTCGCCCGCCGAGGCGACCGCCGCGCCGTCGTCACCTCATCGCAGCGGTTACTTCGTCCACTCCGGGCGGTCGGCCTCGCCGCGGCGAATTTTCGCCAGCGTCTCCTCCGAGAGCAGTCGCTTGACGAACGCCGGAATCCGGTCGGTCGGGTCGGCGGTCGCATCGTCGCCGGTCGGGGTGGACGCCGCGCCGCCGACTCGGTCGCCCGTCGGACTTGCAGGTCCCGTCCCTCCTCCGACCGCGCGGTCGGCGTTCGCCGCCGACGCGAGCGCGTAGTGGCCGCCTCTGGTGGCGACGCCGCCGTCGGTCGTCGTCTCGGCGCGCCGGCGGAACGATTCGAGGTCGGCCTCGCGGTCCAACTCCTCGACGGCCGTGTCGAGGTCGGCGGCCTGTTCGGCCTGCTCGGAGACGCTCTCGGAGATGCGGTCTATCTCCGCGGTCACCTCGTCGACCTGCGTCGCCGCGTCGTCGACGAAGGTGGCGATGTCGGAGGTGAGCGTCGCCTGCTCGTCGGTCGCCCGCGCCACCTCGTCGATGCCGTCGGTCACGTCGGCGACCGAGTCGGTTATCTCGTCGAGGCTCTCGACGGTCGATTCGACCCGCTCGATGCCGTGGTCGATGTTCTCGTCGGCCGACGACAGCGCCTCGGCGGTGTCCTCGATGTGGTCTGTCACGTCCTCTATCATCTGGCCGATGCGCTCGGCCTGCGACTTCGACTCGTTCGCGAGCGACTTCACCTCGTCCGCGACGACGGCGAAGCCGGAGCCGGCCTCGCCGGCGCGAGCGGCCTCGATGGAGGCGTTGAGCGCGAGCAGGTTCGTCCGGTCGGCCACCTCGTCGATGACCTCGACGATGTCCTGAATCTCGTCGATGGCGGCCACGAGCGCCTCGACGTTCACGGTTATCTCGTCGCGGTCGTCGCCGACCTGCCGCATCGCGTCGATTGCCTCGCCGGCCTCGGCGCGGCCCTCCTCGGCCCGCGTGGTGGCCTCGTCGCTCCGCGAGGACACGTCGTCGGCGGTGGCCGCGACCTCCTCGACGGTCGCGCTGAGGTTCGACAGTTCGGCGGCGATTTCCTCGGTCATGTCGGCCTGCCGGGCCGCCAACCCCTCGATTTCCACGATGCTCTCGCTCGTGCCGGCGGTCTCCTCGTGGAGCTGGGATGCGACCGACTCTAAGTCCCCGCGGCTCTCTCTGGCCCGGCGGACCTCCTCGCGGACGTCCAGCGAGTACGAGTAGAGGTAGGTCGCGTTGACGACCTGTCGGTCGAGGTTGAGCCCGCGGACGACCGCCATCATGTCCGCGAACGCCTCGTCGACGGCGTCTTCGACGCGGTCGGCGTCCTCGCCCGACAGCGACTCGGTGGCGTCGGCGACGGCGCGCCCGCGGAGTTCGTCCGCGAAGATGCCGGTGACGTTGGCGAACATCCCGCCGAAGTAGTGCAGCGGCATGTCGAGTTTGTCGTGGAGCAGGCCGATTCGCGTGCGCGCCGCGTAGTGGTTCTGGTCGTAGTTCCCGTCGGTGAACGAGCGGTAGTAGCCGGAGACGACCGCGCGGAGGCCGTCGAGGTCGGTCTTCGAGCGGTCGATGACGTCCGTCGTCCGCTCGTTCGCGAGAATCGGCTCGACGAAGCCGTCGACGAGCGCCTCGTCGCGGGCCTCGACGACGCCCCGGAGGTCGGCGAGGCGCGCGGCGTCCTCGTCGTCGAAGCCGACGAACGACTGCCGCCAGCCCAACTCGTCGGCGTCGAGGTCGAGTTCGTCGAGGAGTTCCGTGGATGAAAGCGAGATGTTGCCGTCGTCGTCGCGGGGGCTGGGCGAAACCATTGACGAACTCACCGGCTCCGAGGTAATAAGCGCCGGCCGCCGGCTATCACGGTTGATATCCGGGGATCAGACGTATAAATCGCTGACGGCCGCTTCGACGACGCGGAGGGCGGCGGCCCCCTGTCGGCGCGGAACGACCACGGCGAGCGTGTCGCCCGCGACGCCCGCGGCGTCGACGACGACGGACTCGGCGTCGAGTCGGGAGAGAACGGCGGCGAGGACGGTCGGGTCGACCTCGCCCTCAGCGATGATAGCCGTGAGCGGGCCGCCGCCCGCGAGGTCGACGCCGGCGACCGAGAGCACGGGTTCGCCATCGGTCACCTCGACGTCCTCGCCCACGAGGCCGACGCCGCTTCGCATCGTCACGGCGGCGTCTCGGGGGTCGGCTTCGAGCGGCGGGAGGTCGGCGGCGAACCGGCGGAGCGCGGCCGCGACCGCCTCGTCGTCGCCGAGGTCGAGTTCGGCCGCGGCGGCGGCGTAGTTGACGACGCCCGCGCGGAGCGCGGTGAGGAGGTACGGTCGTTCGCGGACTGCGTCGCGCGCGTCGGCGGCGAGGGACATGCCTCAGCCGTGGTCGGGCGCGCGCAAAAAAGCGCCGCTCGTCGGGCGCTGTCGCGGCCGTCTCGGAGGCGACTCCCCGCCCCACCGCGTCGCGCCGCCTGAACGAGTAGTGAACGCGAGTTGGCCGAACCCGAAGATTCCTTTCTCCGATGCGAAGTTCATAAGACACTCCCCTCGTAACCCCCGGACATGCAAGCTCTGGTCATCGTGGCGCACGGGTCGCACCTGAACCCGGATTCGAGCGCCCCCACCTACGACCACGCGGACACGGTCCGCGAGGCGGGCGCGTTCGACGAGGTACGGACCGGCTTCTGGAAGGAAGAGCCGTCTATCCGCGAGGTGCTCCGGACCGTCGAGGCCGACGAGGTGTACGTCGTCCCGCTTTTCATCAGCGAGGGCTACTTCACGGAGCAGGTCATCCCGCGGGAACTCCGCCTCGACGGGTGGGACGTGGCCGACTGGGACTCCGACGGCCTGTCGGCGTCGCACGTCACCCTCACCGCGAGCGACGTGCCCGAGAAGACGATTCACTACTGCGGGCCGGTCGGGACGCACGCGGCGATGACCGAGGTGTTGGTCCGCCGGGCCGAGACGGTCACCGGCGACCCGAACGTCGGTGAGGGCTTCGGCCTCGCCGTCGTCGGCCACGGGACCGAGCGCAACGAGAACTCCGCGAAGGCAATCGAGTACCACGCCGACCGCATCCGCGAGATGGACCGCTTCGACGAGGTGCAGGCGCTCTACATGGACGAGGAACCCGAGGTCGACGACGTGACCGACTACTTCGACTCCGAGGACGTGGTCGTCGTCCCGCTGTTTATCGCCGACGGCTTCCACACCCAGGAGGACATCCCGGAGGACATGGGCCTGACCGACGACTACCGAACGGGCTACGACGTGCCCGCCGAGGTCGAGGGCCACCGAATCTGGTACGCCGGCGCGGTCGGCACCGAGGGGCTCATGGCCGACGTGGTACTCGAACGCGCGGCCGACGCGGGTGCCGACATCGGGAACAGCCTCGAAGTCGTGCGCGAACGCACCCGGAAGACGCCGCAGGAGGCGAACTGATGGGGCACCACCGCGACGCCCTCGTCGACGCCGCGGCGACCGGCGACGGCGTTTCGCTCGACGGGCTCACCGTCGCCCCCGACGGCGACGGCGGGTTCCGCCTCGAAACGCCCGACGCGACGCTCTCGGGGCTCACCGAAGACGGACTCCGCGAGGCTCTCGACGACTGCGACGACTACGCGACGAACTGGTACTTCTGGTCCGAGGTCGTCGGCGAGTCCAGCCCGCAGCGACGGGCGTTCCTCCGCTGGGTCGAGGGCGCGGTGGTCGATGCGGGCGGTGACGGCGATGGAGACGGAGTCGGCGGCGACAACGACGCCGACGCTGACGCCGACGCCGCTTCGGTCCCCGAGCGCTACGACGCCCTCCGAGACGGCGTCAGCCGCGAGTGGGGCCAACTGCTCGTCACGGTCACCGTCGACGACCACGGCGAGCGCTCCTACGAACTCCGCCACGCCGACGAGGCCGCCGCCGACCGCGACGACCTCGACGCCTACCACGAACCGCTCGCGGCCCGCCAGTTGGCGACTTACGACGAGAAGGGGCGGTACCGCCCGCTGAAGTCCGGCAGCAACCTCGCCGGCGGCTGGCTGTTCCCCGCCCTCGACGGCTGCGACCTCGTGGAGACCGTCGAGACGTTCTACCCCGCGTCGGTGCCGAACTGGTACCGCGAGCGCCGGGGCGAACTCGACGTGACCCACTGGGAGGACGCTATCGGCCGTCAGACCGGGATGTACAGCGTCGTGAAGACGTGGAACCGCGGCGACGGCCACGAACACGTCGACTGGGTCGCGGAGGCCTGCTGCGCCGACAGCCAGTGCGTCAAGCGCCGCGAGTGGCAGTACGACGACGACACCGACCTCGACGTCGACGGCGGCGACGGCGCGTTCCCGTGCCGCGAGCCGTGTTCCGTCGTCATCGCGGCGTCCCGCAAGTGGACGCGGCTGGAGGGCGAGGAGACCCAGACCTACGAGTTCGAACTCACGCCCTCGGAGAAACAACAGGTCGAAGACATCATCGACGCCGTCGCGGACGGCCGCATCGACGACATCCGCGAGGCCGACGTGTACGAGGGCGCGAACCGTTACCGGGCGCGGTTCCTGCGCGCGAAACTGTTCGACGACGACGGCAACCTCGGCGGCGTCCCGACCGACGCGCCCGACGACGAGTAGGCCGCGCCGCGAGCGCTCTGCGTTTCGTTTTCCGATGCCGTCACCGCATCGTTAGCGTCACCGCATCGTCAGCACCAGCGCCGCGAGGACGCCGACGACGACGACGCCGGCCCCGAGGGTGATGGCGAAGCTCTCGAACACCGAGGCGAGCGCCACCGCGAGGACGAGCGCGACGAGCGCGAGGCCGAAAAGCGGGGCGGCCCGCGGGTCGACGCTCGGGAACACGTCGGCGATGCTCTCGGTCACGCTCGGCTCGGGTGCGGGCTGTTTCGGCTTCGACAGCGTCTCGTCCACGTCGACCGGCGGTTTGCCGCCGGAGCCGGGTTCGACGGTCACGTCGACGTATCTCGTCTCCGAGCCGTGGCCCGAGACGATTTTGAGCTTCCCCGACACCGGCTCGGACGGCTGGGTGACGAACACCTCTACGGTCTTGGTCTGGTCGCCGTCGACGAAGTGGTTCCCTTCGGACAGGCTCGCCGCGCGCGAGAGTTCGTCGTCGATGTGCAGGTGGACGTGCACCGCCTGCCCCTCGTTCGCGAGTTCGACCGAGAACGGCCCGTTCGTCGAGAACGACGGCGCTACCGAGAGGTCGTGCGGGCGCTCGTCGTTCAGCGTGACGGTGAGCGGCGCGTTCGACACGGCTTCACCGTCGAGACGAGAATAGAAAAACGTTCAGGTCCGATGAGGTGTCCCCTCAGTCGTCTCGCATGTCCGGCGGTAGGAGGTTCGGGATGCCGTCCTCGATGGGGTACACCTCGCCGGTGACCGTACCGATGAGCCGCCCCTCGATGATTTCGTCGCCGTCGCGCTCGTCGACTTCCAGCTCGAGTTCGCTCTTGTCGAGGGGGTCACAGAGGATGTCCATCAGGGATTCTTTCATCGTCGTGACGGTGGATTGCGCGAAGTAAAAGCGTACGGGTTCGCCGCCGTCGCCGCGGTGGTCGGTGGACGGCGGAGGGCCGTCATCGGTCGGCCGACAGCGCGGCGCTCAGTCGTCGAACGGGTTTTCGATGTGGACCGTCTGCTCGCGGCCGGGGCCGACGCCGACGGCGTAAATCGGCACGTCGAGTTCGTCCGAGAGGTATTCGAGGTAGTCCTGTGCGGCGTCGGGGATGGCGTCGTAGCCCTCCTCGGCGACGGCCGCCCAGTCCACTTCGGGCCACGTGTCGAACTCCTTGAGGACGGGTTCGCACTCGCCCCAGCGCTCGGTCGTCGCGGGCATCGTCAGGCGTTCCTCGCCCTCCAGTTCGTAGGCGTGGCCGACTTTGACCTCGTCGAGGCCGGCGAGCACGTCGAGGTGGTTGACGGCGATGCCGGTGAAGCCGCTGACGCGGGCGGCGTGGCGGAGCATCGGCATGTCGAGCCAGCCGATACGGCGCGGGCGGCCGGTGACGGTGCCGAACTCGCCGCCCTTCTCGCGGATGAACTCCGCGAGCTCCTCGTCGCGGTCGTCGCCTTTCAGCTCGGTCGGCATCGGGCCCTCGCCCACGCGGGAGAGATACGATTTGACGATGCCGACGACCTCGCCCTGTCCGACGACGGTCGGACCGACGCCGGTGCCGGTGGCCGCGCCGCCCGCGGTCGGGTTCGAGGAGGTCACGTACGGGTAGCTCCCGTGGTCGATGTCGATGAGCGTGCCCTGCGCGCCCTCGAACATCACGTTGTCGCCGGCCTCGCGGCGCTCGGCGAGGAAGTCGCCGCAGTTGACGGCCATGTCGTCCTCGCGGAGGCGGCGGCCGATTTCGGTGTACTCCTCGACGAGCGCTTCCACGTCGCACTCCTCGCCGGCTTCGAGGCCGTACACGTCCTCGATGAGCGCTTTCTTCTGGGGAACGACGTACTCCAGTCGCTGGCGGAGCACGTCGGGGTCGAGCAGGTCGCCGACGCGGATGCCGCGGCGGCCCGCCTTGTCCTCGTAGGTGGGGCCGATGCCGCGGCCGGTCGTGCCGACGGTGAGGTCCGAGTCGGCCTTCGCCTCCTCTTCGATGTTGTCGAGGCGGCGGTGGTACGGCATGATGACGTGCGCGCGCTTGGCGAGGCGCACGTCGGGGTCGAGGCCGCGCTCGCGAAGGTCGTCGATTTCGGAGAACAGCGTCCGCGGGTTGATGACGCAGCCGTTTCCGAGCACGCCGATTTTGTCGCGGACGGCCCCGCTCGGGACGAGCGACAGCTTGTACTCCTCGCCGTCTTCGACGACGGTGTGGCCGGCGTTGTCGCCGCCCTGATAGCGGACGACGATATCAGCGTCGCCGCCCCACAGGTCGACGAGCGCGCCTTTGCCCTCGTCGCCGAGTTGCGAACCGACGATGGTAACAGTCATACGTCGGCCGTTCCCCGCGCCGGACTAAACAGATTACGGTCGCGGCCGACGAGAAATGCACGTTCATGTCTAATTATCGCAGAACCATCGAGGAATACGCCATGAACACGCATTGGCGTGGCGACGGATAACACAACGGTTAATTAGTGTCCTCGTTAAGGTCGCGTTATCTCATTTTTTCGCCGGCTCGGAGGGCAAGGCTTAAAGCCTCCCAAGAAGAGTTAACAAATGGCATGATAGACCGACTTGAGAAGGAAGTCGATATGTTGGAGCGCCATCTCCAGGTCCTGAAGATGGTTATCGAAAGTGAGCCGATCGGCATCGTGAAGATGTCCAACGAGACGGGCTACCCGCACCACAAGGTTCGCTATTCCCTCCGCGTTCTCGAAGAAGAGAACCTCATCGAGCCCTCCAGCCAGGGCGCAATCACCACCGAGCGCACCCAGGAGTTCGTCGACGAACTCGACGACAAGCTCGACGAAATCGTCGGCAAGCTCGAATCGATGAAAATCGAGGAAGCGGCCGAAATCGAGAACTAACCACACTTCAGGCGCACGCGGTCGTTCTATCCTGTTTCGTCCGACGAGTCTCTCCGGGCACGACATCGGACCGACCGCGTTAGCGACGCTTCGACGCGGTCGGAACCGAACGGTACCGACCCGACACCACGGACACTCGCCGCGGACGCTCTCCGAGCCCCGCGGTCGTTTCACTATTGCTTCGTACCGCCGACAGCCGCGGCGAACCGCGGACACAAACTAACACAGCGACAGCGACCGCGACGACGGTCGAATCGGGGCCGACTCAGAGGTCGGGCACGTTCAGGTGGAACTCGCCACCCCGCGCTTCGACCAGACAGAGATGGTAGCCCTGTTTCCGCGAGAGCTTCACGAAGCTCTTGCGTTTCGACCGACTCAGGAGACCGCCGCCGGTCTCCTCGGTCGCGGCCTCCAGCGCCCCCGGCTCGAAGAAGCTCTTCGTGACCATGAACGCCGAGCCGAGCGTCTCCTTCGCGTTGGCGACGCCCTTCGAGTCTTTGATGAGTTGGGTGACCATCGGCCGGGTCGCCGGGTCCCGCGAGTCGTTCAGGTTCGCCACGAACAGCGGCTCGCCCATCTGGTCGCGGACGATGATGTCGAACTGCCGGGACTCGGCTTCGCCGTCGCCGAGGGGTATCGAGACGCTCCCGTACAGTTCGATTCGGTCGGCCTTCGGAATCGAGTCGAAGACGCCCGCGAGGCTCGACCGGTTGCCCGTCTCGCCGATTTCGTAGAGCAGGTCGGTGACGACCCACTTGGCGAAGCCGTACTCGGGCGTCTCGTGGAGGAACTCCTCGTAGGGCTGGCCGTCGATGCCGAGCCCCTCCGTGTCGAACGTGGTGTGGTGTTCGAGCCGGAGGTTCTCGACGACCTCCTCGCGGGAGGCCTGCCCGTCGTGGGCTTTCTCCAGCGTCGCCTCGCCCTTACGGGCGTAGCGGACGAACAGGTTCGTCCCGCGGAGCGCCTCGTCGGCCGACATCGAGCGGTCGGTCGACCGAAGCCCCGCCTCGTCGAGCTGTCCCCGAAGCCGTTCGACCTCGGATTCGAGTTCGGCGACGCGGTCTGCCAGCTCCTCGGCGCGCGAGCGGTGTTCGTCGCGCTCCTCGCGGAGTGAGTCGCGCTCGGATTCGAGCCGGTCGCGCTCCGACTCCAGCGCCTCGACCTGCTCTTTCAGCGACTCGGCTTCCGCCGGGTCGACGGCGGGCTCGTCCGGCGTCCCGTCGGCCGGCTGGGCCTGCCGCTGGTTCGGCCGCTGGCTCTGGTCTTGCGGCGACGCCCGCGATTCGCCCTGTGACTGCCGGCGATGCGTCGCCTGCGTCGTGTTCCGCTGGTGGCTTCGAGGCGTCCCGGGGCGGCCGTCGACGGACTCACCCTCGGCGTCGCGGGGGTCGAGCGACGGAATCGACCGGGCGTTTCGCCACTGCGCCTCGGCGGAGAACACGTCGTCGCCGGTCGCGCCGCCCTCCGGGTCCGGGTCCGGGTCCGGAGACGCCGCCTCGCCGTTCTTCTGTGGGGCGTCGGTGACGACCGGTCCCTCGCCTGTCGGCGGCCGCGACTCCTCCGGCACGGGCCGGCTCGTGGTCGACGCGGCCGCCTCGGTTGACTCCGGAGACCGCGACCCGCCCGGAGTCACAGACGGTCCGGACCCCGTCTCGGTCAACTCGTCGTCGGGGCTCGTCGACGCTGCCGGCTCGGCGTCGTCCGCGGTCGCGTCAGCCGCGGCCGCCGCGGGGTCCGGTTCTTCGTCGGCCGGAGCGTCGGCCATCGCCGGCTCGCTGTCGACGGATTCGCCGTCGTCGCTGTCTCCATCGTCATCGCCGTCACCGCCGGCGGGTTCGGGTGCGGTCTCGTCGACAGCGGTTGTCGCCCCCGACTCGTCAGGGGCCGCCGGTTCGGGCTCCGGCTCCTCGGACGGGTCTGTCGCGTCGGTCTCGTCGTCCGCCGGAGCGACGCCGCCCGCGGTGGCTCCCGTCGCATCGTCGGCTTCCTCGTCGGAGTCGGCTTCGGGAATGTCGACGAGGTCGATGTCCACGTCGTAAACCTTGTAGATGCCAACCTCGTCGCTCGCGCGCTCGAACGCCTCGTCGCCGGTGATGAGCCGCTTGCTGTTGCCGACGAAGGCGGCGCTCATCGACTTCCCCCCGTGGTAGACGACGAAGTAGTCGCCCGAGAGCACGTTTTCGGACAGTTCGACGTAGCCGGTGAAGCCGCCCGACGAGAGCGTTCCGTTTGCGTCTTGCAGCGGCGTCTCCTCCGTGTAGTACTGCGCGCGGACGTCGCCGCCGGTCTCCTGCATCGCGTACAGAAGCGGCAGCGCTGGGTCCGGTGCGCGGTGCGCCTCGAACGATTCACCCTCGAAATCTGCAACCGCCCCGTCGAAAACGCCGAGGAGACGGCCGTTGAGCATGAATCCCCACGTCATGCCAGCGACGACGGCTCCTGTGAAGCCGTCGTCCGCGAGCGACCGGAGGCCACCGTAGCCTCGTTCGGCGGGCGCGGAGTCCCACCCGGTCACCGCGTCAATAATCTCGCTATCCATTTGGGGTTACATCACCGGAACCGAATCAAATACTTTCCGGGCGAATCGAGCGAATGTTTAGCTCAGTTCACACTTCAGCGTGCCTGCTGTGACCGATTCGCTCGCCGCGGTCGGGACCGAGCCGGGAGAACGGTTATACGAGTCCGCCGAGACGGGTCGGTCGTGACCAGCCACGACGACCGGTTCGTCCACTACCTCCGCGCGAAGGAGCCCGTGGACGACCGCGCGCTCCACCGACCGACGCTCGCGAGCCTCATCGACCGGCTGGAGGCGCGCGCCGAGTCGCGGTCGGGAGAGCCGCTCCGCGTCGTCTCGGTCGGGGCGGGGACGGGCGCGATGTGTCGACGGCTCCTCTCGTGGGGCGTCTTCGACGCGCACGACGAAATCAAGTACATCATGGTCGACCGCACGCGCGGGATGGCGGACAACGCGGCCGCGGCGTTCGCTGAGTGGGCGCGCGCCGCCGGCTGGACCGCCGAGCCGACGCCCGACGGCTTCCGCATCGAACGCCACGGCCGCAGCGTCTCGCTGACCTACGTGACGAGCGACCTCTTCGAGGCGATGACGGTCCTCCCGAAGGCGATCGACCTCGTGGTCGCCCACGCGGTCCTCGACGTGCTCCCGCTCCGACGGGCGGTCGACGCGCTCCTCTCGCGGCTCACCGACGACGGCCTCTTTTACGCGCCCATCACGTTCGACGGTCGAACCGCGTTCCGCCCGAGCCACCCCGACGACGACGCGGTGCTCGGCGCGTACCACGAGACGATGCGCGGCGGCGACCGCGCGGGACCGAACACCGGCTCCGACCTCCTGTCGACCCTGCGGGAACTCGGCGCGCCGGTCGTCGCGGCCGGCGGCTCGGATTGGGTCGTCCACCCGCCGCACGACGACGAGGCGCGAATCTTCCTCGACCGAATCCTCGGCTTCGTCGAGGAATCCGTCGGAGAGTCGGCCGCGGTCGACCGCGCGACGCTCGACGGGTGGCTCGACGCCCGACACGACGCCCTCGCGGGCGACGAACTCGCGTACGTCGCTCACAACCTCGACGTGTTGGCCGAACTCGACTGATTACTCCGCGACTGGCGCGTCTCCGTCGCCCTCGTTTCCGAGGCGGCCCGAGACGTAGCCCCAGTCCCGAGCGAAGCCGACGAGGAGCGCCGCGGCCGCGACGCCGGTCACGAGCGGCATCCACGAGTCGAAGACGCCGGGTGCGAGCGCCAGCGGGACGACGACCATCTGGACGCCGGCGAGGACGCGCCGCGAGGCGCGGGGCGGGAGGTCGAACGTCGGTCGCCCCGCTCGCTCGCGGAGGCGGCGGCCGACGAGAAAGACGTACCGCGCCGCCCCGACCGAGAGGTACCACCACGCGAGTTCGCCGAGGAGGACGCCCGCGAGCGGGGCGACGAGGAGGCCGAAGGCGTCGACCGCGGTGTCGAGTCGCGCGCCGAGGCGGCTGACGCGGTCGAGTCGGCGGGCGAGCGCCCCGTCGAGCGCGTCGAGCGCGGCGGCGACGCCGTAGCCGCCGGCGGCGGCCCACCCCCACGACGGACTCAGCGACCCGTGGAGCGCCACGCCGACGATGCCCGCGACGCCCGCGACGAGAAACCCGCGGACGAGCGTGACGGTGGTCGGGACCCCGAGGTCGTCGTAGGCGCGGGGCGATTCCGCCGCGGATTCGGCCGTTCCGGCGTTTCCGGGCGCGACGTTCTCGTCCGCGTTCGCGTAGGCGTACACGCAGAGCCCGACGACGACGAGCAGGGTCCCGGCGGCCCACGTCGCCGCGGCGGTCTCGGGCGAGGGTGCGGCCCGCGAGACGAGCCAGAGCCACTCGACGGCGAGCAGTCCGCCGACCACCAGCGTGGCCGCGGCCGCCGCGCCGCCGGTTTCGAGCACCCGCCGTCTCGTCCGACGTGTCGTCCGCGGCGTCGCCGCGCCGTCTCCCGAGAGCGTCACGGCCGCCGACTGTCGCCTCGGCGGTCGGACGGTGTGCTACACATACCCGTACAGGGGGACGGGCGGCTGTTAAGTATTCCTCGCGTAACAGGTCAGGGCCGCGCGACGAATCATCGGCGGCGAGGAGAGCCCCCCGCGAACGCGGCGTCTCGACGGCGGCTCATGGAACGCCTCCCGCGTCAGGACGCTTTTAGCCACCGGCGGCCATAGCGGGTGTATGTCTATTTCGGGCGACGGCCCCGGGTTGTCGAAGGCGAAGCGACGACTCGGCCGCTATCTCGCGGGTGCCGGGCTGTTGATGCTCACGTTCTCCATCGCGTACCAGTGGGCGGCGGGATTTTTCGCCGGCGAGGACATCACCTTCTTGCAGGCGGTCCACGTCGTCGTCGAGACGTTCACGACGACGGGCTACGGCGAACAGACCCGATTTTGGGTCGACCATCCGCCGCTGCTCGCGCTGTCGATTCTGATGCAACTCACGGGCGTCACGACCGTCTTCCTCACGCTCCCGCTGTTTCTCGTCCCGCTCGTCGAAGACGCCCTGCGGACCGCGCCGCCGACGGCGTCGACGCGCTCGGACCACGTCGTTATCTGCACGTTCACCCCTCGCGGCGACGCCCTCGTGGACGAACTCGATTCGATGGACGTGCCATACGTGATTCTCGAAGCCGACCGCGACCGCGCCGAGGAGCTACACGGCGCGGGCTACGACGTCGTCCACGGCGACCCCGAGGACGTCGAGTCGTTGGAGGCGGCGAACGCGGCCGAGGCGCTCGCCATCGTCGCCGACGACGACGACGAGACGAACGCGAGCATCATCCTCGCCGCGAAGCAGGCCGCGCCGGACGCCCGCGTCGTCAGCCTCATCGAGGACCCCGATGTCGCTGACTACCACCGCTACGCCGGGGCCGACCGGGTCGTCTCGCCGCGCCGGCTCCTCGGCGAGAGCCTCGCGGGCAAGGCGACCACGTCCATCTCTTCGGAACTCGGCGACGCCATCGAAATCGGCGAGGACTTCGAAGTCGCGGAGCTGCTCGTCCAGCGCGGCAGCCCCGCCGAGGGTCGGACCATCGCCGAGAGCGGCATCGGGGACGTCACCGGCGTCAACGTCATCGGCGCGTGGTTCACCGGGGAGTTCGTCTCCCCGCCGGCCCCCCACGCCGTCATCGACGAACACACAATCCTGCTCGTCGTCGGCCGCGAGAAGCAGCTCGAAGAACTCCGCGCGCTGACGCTGTCGTCGGCGCGGCGCTTCCGCCGCGGGACCGTCATCGTCGCCGGATACGGCGAGGTCGGTTCCACCGCGGCCGAGAAGTTGGCGAGCGCCGGCGTCCCGCACCTCGTCGTCGACAAGCAGGACAAGCCCGGCGTCGACCTCGTCGGCGACATCACCGACCCGCAGACGCTCTCCGAGGCGAACGTCTCCGAGGCTCGCGGCGTCCTCCTCGCGCTCGACAACGACACCACGGCCGTCTTCGCCACGCTCGTCTCCGAGCGCGTCTCCGAGGAGACGGAGGTCATCGCCCGCGCCAACGAGACCGAAAGCATCGCCAAGCTCTACCGCGCCGGCGCGGATTACGTCCTCGCGCTCTCGACGGTCGCCGGCCGGATGCTCGCCTCGACGGTGCTCGACGAGGAGGTCATCGCGCCGCAGTCGCAGATAGAAATCGTCCGGACGAACGCCCCCGGCCTCGTGGGGCGGACCCTCGCCGGGGCCGACGTTCGCGCCCGAACGAACTGCACCGTCATCGCCGTCGAGCGAAACGGCGCGCTCGTCACCGAGGTCGGCCCGGAGTTCCGGGTCGAAGCCGACGACGACCTCGTCGTCGCCGGCGTGGACGAAGACATCTACCGCTTCAACGAGCAGTTCGGGTGAGCGGCCGAGGGCGGTCACGGGTGGTCCGGCCCGGCTGTCGGTCGTCGTTCGGCCCTGTACGGTCGTATCGGCGTCCGTCGCTCTCGGAGAGATCAGCGGAAAATCGGTGCCGCCGCGACGCGGCGACAGGCGGGTCCGGTTCGGTTCGGTTACGCGCCGACTTCCGCGCCGACGTAGAGGACGACGACGAGGAAGATCCAGACGACGTCCACGAAGTGCCAGTACATCGAGGCCGTGCTGACAGAGACGTGGCGCTCGGTGGAGTACTGCCCGCGGAGCGCGCGGACGAAGACGATACCGAGAAGCACCGCGCCGAGGCTGACGTGGAGGCCGTGCAGGCCGGTGAGGCCGTAGAACGCCGACCCGAAGATGCCGTCGGTAATCGAGAAGTTCGAGTGGACGATGAACTCGTAGTACTCGTACACCTGCCCGCCGATGAATATCACGCCGAGCAGGAGCGTGACCGCGAGCCCGAGGATGAAGTTACGGTGGTTCTCCTCGCGGATGGCGACGTGCGCCCAGTGGAGCGTGAGACTGGACACGATGAGGATGGCGGTGTTCGCTAACACTAACGACCCCGTGAGATGCGGGAGTTCCTGCGGTGGCCACGTCCCCGCGCGGATGAAGAAGTAGTACGCGAACAGCGCGCCGAACGTCCCGAGTTCGGAGCCGAGGAAGGCAATCATCCCCCAGCGGAGCTTCGATGCGCTCTTCTGGCTCGCGTCGCGCGACCAGAAGTGGCTCACGAACGCGTGGTACAACCAGCCGTAGAGTCCGGCCAGGAAGAGGAAGATACTGCCGACGAACACGGCGGGGCCCGCCGTCTGGCCGACGATTCCGTCCTGTCCCATGACGTACAGCCCGGCACCGGCGTAGATGCCCGCGCCCCCGACGGCGGTGACGAACGGCCACCAGCTCGCCTCGCCGAAGCCGCGCGGCCAGTCCTGAACCGCCGGCAGGTGATGGCCGTGGTCGTCGTGTGCTTCTTCGGTACTCATAGACGCCCGTTATGCTTGGGTTACTAAAAATCCTCCCAAACTGCGTTCGTCACGGGACCGCATGGCCCTCGAATTCGGTTCCGCCGGGGTCGCGGCGGGTGCGAAGCGTGGCGTTCGCGGGAGAGGAACTAACCGCCGCGTTCGGCGGCGCTCGAAGCGAACGGACGGAGAAGAGACTCGAAAACGGAACCGAGGCCCGACCGACGGCGCGGCGTCGTCTTCAGTCGAGGTTCGTCGTCGCTCGGTGGAACGGCTGGCGCGAGATGATTTCGCGCATCTCGGCGAGCGACTCGGAGCTCGCACCGTTCATCTCGGAGACGACGGCGAACACCTCCTGTCGGGAGATTTTGACGCCCTCGCCCGTCACCGCGTGTTCGGGGTTGGCGACGAGTTCGCGGAGCGTCCCGACCGCGAGGAGGAACGGAATCGCCCACGCGGCGAGCGTGTTGCCCTCGCGGAGCGGCACCGTCTCCAGGTAGGTCTGCGCGTCGTCGAGGAACGACTTCGCGTGGTCGGCGGTCCGCGCGACCACCGAGGCCGTGCGGTCGTTGTGCTCGGGGTCGACGACCTCCTCCTGCGGGACGCCCGCGTCGTCGAGCCAGTCGGCGGGGAGGTAGACGTTGTTCTCGGAGGTGTAGTCGTCGTGCACGTCCTTCGCGATGTTCACGAGCTGGAGGAGCAGGCCGAACTCCTCGGCGGTGTCGTAGAGCCGCGAGCGGCGCTCGCTGTCGACGTTGCCGCGGGTCACGAGGTTCGTGATGAGGTTGCCGACGGTGCCGGCGGCGTAGTAGCAGTACTCCTCTAACTCCTCGCGGGACTGGATGCGGAGCCCGCCGGTCTGGGAGTAGCGTTCGACGAACATCGCCATGCCCGAGACGAGTTCGCGGACCGGCGGCGTGACCGCCTCCCGCACGTCCTCCGGCAGCGCCTCGAACGTCCGGAAGACCCGAGCGGTGTTGGCGACGACCATCCAGTCGTCGGACTGTTCGCCCTCCGGGGGGAGGTGCGGCTGTACGGCGGCCACGAACTCGTCGACGGTCGTGTCGTCGTCGGAGTCGAGCGCGCGGTCGTAGAGTCGAAGGAGGTGTGCCTGCTCGTCGGGCGCGATTGAAGACGAATCCTCCACGGTGTCGGCGATTCGACAGAGGAGATATCCGATACAGATGTGCGACGCCATCGGTTCGTCGAGGACGTCGACCGTGAGGGCGAAGGTCCGAGAGACCCCCTGAACTGCATCGTGACACCAATCGAGGTCGTCATCAGTTGCCGGTGGCCGGGCATCGGCGTGTCGAGACATTCGAAGCGTACCCGTATTACGGAAGGGGGGATAAAAAGTCTCGTGGGGGGCCGCATCCGCGGACGGCCGAGACGGCGCAGGAGAAAACCATAAGCATAGTCGATGAAAGATTCAGACATGGACTTCGCGCTCACTGCGGAGCAGAAGCAAATCAAGGAGATGGTCTCGGAGTTCGTCGACGAGGAAGTCAAACCTCGCGCGGCGGAAATCGACGAGACCGACGAGTTCCCCGCCGACCTCGTGGCCGAGATGGGCCAACTCGGCTTGATGGGTATGCCCTTCCCCGAAGAGTACGGCGGTGCCGGCCTCGACTACCACTCCTACGCCATCGGCCTCGAAGAGATTTCCCGCGGCTCCGGCGGCCTCGGCACCATCGTCGCCGCGCACACGAGCCTCGCCGGCAACATGCTCTACGAGTTCGGCAACGAGGAGCAAAAGCAGACGTATCTGACCCCGCTCAACGAGGGCACCGACATCGGCGCGTTCGCGCTCTCCGAACCCGGCGCGGGGAGCGACGTGCCCGCTATGGAGACCACGGCTGTCAAGGACGGCGACGAGTACGTCGTCGACGGCGGGAAGCTCTGGATTTCGAACGGCTCGGTCGCCGACACGGTCGTCGTCTTCGCCAAGACCGACCCCGACGCGGGTAACAAGGGCATCTCGTCGTTCGTCGTCCGGCCCGAGGTTGACGACGGCTTCGTCGTCGAGGGCACGGAGCACAAACTCGGAGACAAGGGCTGTCCGACCGCCGAACTCCGCTTCGACGACATGCGCATCCCCGAAGACCGACTCCTCGGCGGCGAGGGCGACGGCTTCGTGCAGGCGCTGAAGACGCTCAACGGCGGCCGCATCACCATCGCGGCGCGCTCTATCGGCATCGCCCGCGCCGCCCTCGACGACGCCGTGACGTACGCCGGCGAGCGCGAGCAGTTCGACCAGCCCATCGGGGACTTTCAGGCCATCAAACACGAACTCGCTGACATGGACACGAAGGTGCAGGCCGCGACGCTCCTCATGCACAAGGCCGCAGACCTGAAGATGCGCGACGAGACGTTCATCAAGGAGGCCGCGCAGGCGAAGCTCTACGCCAGCGAAATCAGCCGCGAGGTGGCCAACGAGGGCATCCAGATTCACGGCGGCTACGGCTACACCAAGGACTTCGCCGCCGAGCGCTACTACCGCGACGCGAAGCTCAACGAGATTTACGAGGGGACGAGCGAGATTCTCCGCAACACCATCGGCGACTGGCTCCAGAAGTAACGTCAGTCGACGACCGATTCGTTCGTCCCCTTCGCGTCCTCCGCGCCCCGCGCCCCGTTTGCGACTCGCTCCGCGAGCCACGCGTGGTACGACTCGACCCGCTCTGCGCCCGTGTCGGTGAGGCCGTACACGTCGTGGATGCCCTCGGTCCGCCGTCGGAGGTGGCCCGCCTCCACGAGCGCGTCGAGCGTCCCGTAGAACGACTGCGGGTCGATTCGGAGGTCGTAGTAGCGTTCCAACCGGGTCTTCAGCTTCTGCCCGCGGAGTTCGCCCGCGTCGTAGAGGACGGCACACAGGTCGCGCCGACGGCCGCTCTGAAACCACATGGCTCCCGTCTCGTGGGAGAGACACACGTCACTTTCGTTCCGCCGGCCCGCCGGTCTGCTCCGTCACGTCCAGCCACGCTCTCCCACGCCAGTCCGCCGGAACCGATAGTTTAGACAGCCCGTGCTCCCTAGCGCCTCGCATGACCGACGCAACCGCAGAGGAGAACGGCGTCACCGCGCGGTACTACGTCACCGACGCCGAGCGCGTCCTCGAATTCGACCGCGACGGCCGAACCGCCGCCGTGGCCCAGAACATCGACGGCTACGCGATGTTGAAGGTCCGCCCGACCGCCGAGGGCGACGAACTCGAACGCTACTACGGCTTCGACATGGCGCTGGACCACGCCGCGGAACTCCTCGGCGCGTCGCCGCACGACCTGCCCGTCCCGGAGGACGCGGCTGACATGGGGATGTAAGCGGGCGCATTCCGTTCCGCCGCCCCGGTCACGCCCAGTAGAAGCGCGGCCCGAGAAACAGGTAGCCGAGCGCCAAGAACAGCAGGCCGAACGAGAAGCCCTCACCGAGCGTCCCCGAGCAGACGATTGCGAGGCCCTGCACCACACCCATGACGAGCGCGTCCTGCGCGTGGAGGTCGGGGTAGGTCACGTCCGAGAGCATCAGCGCGGCCATAACCGCCGAGAGGCCGACGAGCAACATCGGCTCGACGAAGCCGACGAGGACGCCCGCAGACAGAATCGTCGCGGCGAGCGTCGTCGGCACCCCGACCGTCTCGTCGGACCCGCTGTCGTAGGCGGTGTAGAGCGCCAGCCTGACGACCGCGGCCGCGACGAACAGCGCGGCGACGCCGACGCCGGCGACGACTCGGACCCGGTCGAAACCCCACATCTCGCGGACGACGGCGACGACGAGCAGCGCCGGGGCGACGCCGAAGGAGGCCACGTCCGCGAGGGAGTCGAGGTACGGCCCGGCGTCGGTCCCACCGTAGCGTCGGGCGACCACGCCGTCGAGGCCGTCGGCCATCGCGGCGAGCAGGATGACCTTGGCCGCGAGGTGCACGTCGACCGCGGTTAACACCGCGGCGACGAATCCCAGCGCCGCGTTCCCGGCGGTGACCACGTCGGCGGGGCCCAACCGACCGACGAATCGGGGTCTCATACCGATGCGATTGCGTACCTGCCCTTTCCCTCTTACGTTCCGTCCGTCAGCCCGCGGCTCCGCGTCGTTACCGCCCGCCCCGGTCGGAGTCGGCGCGTTTCGCCCCGCTCGGCGGTTCGCCGGGCGAACCATGCGACATTTATCGGTCGCGTCCCGAGAAGCGACCATGCGAGACCACGGGTCTTCGAACGGCGGTCGGACACGGCGTCAGTTCCTCGCGGCGACCGGTGCGGCGGCAACCGCCGGCCTCGCGGGCTGTGCGACCCTGACGGCGTCCGGCGACGACTTCGACATCGGGATGACCGCGGTCGCGTTCGACCCGCCGACGGTGACCGTCGAGGCCGGCGACGAGGTCGTCTGGCGCAACACGAGCTCCCGCGGCCACACCGTCACCGCCTACGAGGGCACCCTCCCCGAGGGAGCCGCGTTCTTCGCCAGCGGCGGCTACGAGACCGAACAGGCCGCCCGCGACGCCTACTCCAACTCGCTCGGCGGGCTCATCGGCAGCGGCGAGACCTACACGTACAGCTTCGACGTGCCCGGCGAGTACGAGTATCTCTGTATCCCCCACGAGCAGGCCGGCATGGTCGGCACCATCGTCGTCGAAGAGTAGCCCCGGCGCGCAGCGTCGGCTCCGGGAGGTAGCACCTGATTGAAGCGCGGCGTGGCTCCCGCTCGAAGCGCGGTCGCATAAAAAGCCGAAGTTCGAAGTCGGGCCGTCGACGAGACAGGCTTACGCTTCGGTCTCTTCGTCGTCGACGTCGACTGCGACGTCGTCTTCGTCGACGCTGACGGCGGCTTCCTCTTCGGCCTCGACCTCTTCGGGACGGGCTTCGAGGGAGAACTTCTTGACCTCGACGCGGCGCAGGGGGTAGATGACCTTCGCGTCGCCGTAGATGGCCGACGAGAGGCGACCCTCGACGACGCTCTCGGTGAGCGCGTCGTAGGTGTGGCCCGTGATGGCCTCGCGGGTGAGTTCCGTCATGATGCGACGAATCTCGTGTTCCTGGCTCCGGTCGGCCTTCTTCGTCGTGAAGGCGACGGGCTGGAGCTGGACGCGGTAGTCGTCCTTGGTGATGGCCGTGACGTTGGCTTCGATTTTGGACGCGCCGCGGCGGACGAGGCTGCGGAGGTAGTCTCGGGTGAGCTCCTGCTGGATGAACTCGGTGTAGGCGGCGTCGCTGCCCACGTCCGTAATCTTGAACGTGAGCTTGACGTTGTTCGCGCCCTGGTCGTCGTTGAGGTCGCCGAGGGTGGACTCGACGGTGCGACCGCTGATTTTCTCGGGTTCGTCCGCGAAGGTCGAACCGAGTTCCTTACGGTCGAAATTCTCGGGAGCGATGACGGTGTACCATCGCTTTCCGCGCTTCTGCTTGGAGACGGATCGTTCACTCATGGTTAGTGTCTGTGTGCGTTCGTGTGGCTTCGATGACGGTCTCGGCGACCGTCACGTTGACGACGTAGTCATCGACCGTGGCGTGCAGGCCGCCGGTCGAATCGCGTTCGATTGTGGTGACGAGTTCGTCCCCCTCGACTCGGCTGTGCATCGACTCCGTGTTGTCCGGTTCGAGCGCGCCGGCGATGATGTCGGCGTCGTCGTGGGTCGTCCGCAGGGTCGCACGCCGGCTCATCGGCGCACCTCCCTGACGGCCGCGACGACATCGCTCGGCTCCGCCGCGGAGTCGAACGTCATCGTCGCCTCCGACGGCGACCCGGTCGCGGACGCGGCCGGCAGGTCGCTCGCGGCCGCGGCGAGGTCCTCGTCGAGTCCGGCGGGGCCGGTCGAGACGAGGGCCGCGGCACCGACGCCGACCGCGAGAACGGTCGGCTCGGGCGAGCGGAAGTCGCGGGCGAGTCTCGCCACCGTGGCGAGTCGCCCCGGCGAGGACAGGTCACAGGAGAGCGCGGAGAGGCTCTCGTAGCGGCCCGTCGTCGCTCCGCGGAGCGCGGCGTGGGTCGCCTGCGCGTGGTCGCGCCACGCGTCGAGCGCGGCGTCGCGAACGTCGTGTCCGAGCGCCAGCGCGACGGCGGTCCCGGGCGACTCCCGGACGGTCGCGTCGAGCACGTCGGCGAAGCCGCCGACGGTTTCGAACGGCCCGTTCGGGGTCGTCTCCGGGCCCAAAACGCGCTCGACGGCGGTCGCCGCGCGAGCGGTCGCCTCGCCGCTCGTCGCGTCGATGGCGACGAGGGAAGCGACGCGCCTACGGGCGTCGGCGTCGAGTTCGGCCGGGAGCGACAGTTCGGCGAGGTCCGCCTGCGCGCGCTCCCTGTCGGCCGAAAACGGCGCGTGGACGAGCGTCGAATGCGCCAGCCCGTCTGCGAGGTCGCCCGTGGGGACGGCCACGCCGGGTCCGGCTTCGACGCCCGCGTCGGCCGCGGCGTCCGCGAGGTCGGTGTCTTCCTTCGGTGTCGTGCCGGCGGCGTGGAGGCCGGCCAGCGCGACCGCCGGGTCGGGGTCGACCCCGAGTTCGCGGACGACCGAAACGGCGTCGTTCGGGTCGAGTTCGAGGTCCGCATCGGCGTCCGACAGCCCGACGACTGCCACAACGTCGTCGTGTGCGACAGTGTCCGGGGCGTCGGTCGCGCGGATGCGGAAGGGGACGTCGAGTGTCCTGAGCGCCCGTCCGACGACACCCGCGGCTGCGACGGCGGCACCGCACCCGTGGACGCGGAGGCGAACGAACGTCGCCTCGCGCAGGGTCGCGGCGGCGTCGGCGGCGGGTGTCTGTTCGGCGGGGCTCACGGACATTCAGTTATTCTTCGAGGAGTTCGACAGCGACGTCGTAGCTGTACGTGAAGTCGTCGTCGAGCTTGTCGCCGCGGTAGTACGAGACGAGGCGGCGAATCTTCGACTCCGTGTTCTGGAGCGCGCGACGGTTGGACTTGTCCTGCTGGTTCTCCTCCATGTGCTCGCGGAGGCGGATGGCGCGCTCCATGAGGTTGCGGAGGTCCTCGGGGAGGTCGCCTGCGGCGTCGTTCTCCTCGAGGATGGTGGTGACCTTCTTGCCCGTGGCGAGCTTGACATCGGGGACGGGAACGCCCTTGACGCCTTCGTCGCGCAGGGACAGGCCGATTTGGCTCGGGTCCTTGCCCTGTTCTGCCAGTTCGACGACGCGGGCTTCGATGTCAGCCGCGTCGACGTCGCTCCACTCCGGTGCTTCGTCTGCCACCGGCTTGTCCGAGCTGGACGAGCCACGGCGGCGGGTGTGCATTCGTGCCATTGTTGCGGGTTGGAACCGCACTGACCGCAGAAACGAGTACCCCGCAGTCGTATCACCGACTACCGGGGCACTACCGCAATCCCAAGCCCAAACTGGGCGAGTCAGATTTGCGGCCGTGCTGGATTCCCATCGGGTTGTCCACGCGCGCCGGGTTAAACCGTTTCGACTCGGCTCCGAATTGACCGCGACTCGGTCCGGTCGGAATCGAAGGGCTTCTAAACGGGCGACGGCTATCGGAGGATGCGGGCTCGTAGATCAGGGGTAGATCACTCCCTTGGCATGGGAGAGGCCCCGGGTTCAAATCCCGGCGAGTCCATTTCTGAACGAAGTGAAGAAATTGACGAGCCGAGCGCTCGCCGTTGCGAGCGCGTGGATTTGAAGCCCTACCAGTCGCGCACAGCGAACGAAGTGAGCGAGCACGTCTGGTTCCGGGTTCAAATCCCGGCGAGTCCACTCACTTCCTTTCGGTCACTTCGTTCCCTTCAGTCGTTCGTGGACTCGCTGATGTCCCACTCGCTTCGCTGGCGGGACTCCCGGCGAGTCCACTAATCTCTCTCTGGACTTCCAACGAGCGAAGCGAGTCGAGAAGCCAGAGTGAATTAGGGCCTGTTCGAGGCGAGATTTGAGCAGCGAGCAAATCTCTGATCTGCGAGTGAGTTCAAATCCCGTGAACTCCGTTCACGACCTTCGCAAACCTCCGGTTTGCTCAGTCCCGGCGAGTCCACTCGCTTCCTTTTTTTCAAGGCGAGAATCCCGCCGTTTACGGCGGGCGTGAAGCCGACAACTACCTCACGTTCTACCGTCGGTTGCAGGCCGAATACCCCACGAATACGAGCCTTTATTAGAATTGGGTGTGTAGAAACTAGCACGGCCAAATGAAGTACAACCTTGAAACCGGGTCGCACACGGTCTACGCGCTCCAATATCACTTCGTGACCGTCACGAAGTACCGCGCAGACCTCCTCACCGACGAAATCGCAGAGCGCATCGGTGAGATTGCCAGCGACATCTCCGAGGACTTCGGCGTGAACATCCAGAACGTCAACGGCGGAAGCGACCACGTTCACATCCTCTTCACGGCGAAGCCAACGACCGACCTCACCAAGTTCATCAACTCACTCAAGGGCGTTACGTCCCGCAAAATCCGCGACGAGAACCCCGAGGTTCGGCAGGCGCTCGACAAAGCGTTCTGGCAACCGGGATACTTCCTCGCCACCACCGGCCAAGTGAGTATCGACGTACTCATGAAGTACGTGGAGGAGCAGTAGCGTGTCTCCGACCGTCACGAAGACGTTGCAGGCGGCGTTCGCGCCACCCACCGCGCACAAGCAGTCGAAACTCAACGACCTGCTGGAAACCTACCGTGACGGTCTGCAAGAGGCGTTCGACGCCGGGGCGAGTACCATGTCGGCGGTGAGTGAAATCGCGACGCCCTACGACCTGCCGTATCAGGCCAAAGCCGCGCTCTGCAACTACGTCCCGAAACTCCGCAAGACGTACAGCGCGAAGGAGTTGGACGACAGCCACCCGATACGGCTCACGAACCAAGCCGCGAAGTTCGACCACTCCGCCGAACGCGACTACGAGTTCACGTGGTGTGTTCCCCGTCCCGGTCGGGGAACGAACTTCTGGATACCGCTCCGTATCAACCCCGAACAGGAAGGCCTCTGGCACGACCTCGTATCGGAGGACGCGAAGGCGGGTGAGATACGGCTTCAGAAGCATCGGAAGAACTGGGTACTGCACGTCACCGTCGAGTACCCGGTCGAAGAACCAGCGACGGGGTGACGCCACGCACATCGGCTTAGACATCGGAGAAACCGCCCTCATCACGGGCTGTGCCCTCAAGGATGGTTCTCCGACTGATCCGTTCGTGTGTAGCGGAAGCAGAGCGAAGCATCTCCGCAAAGAGATGCACACGACCCTGAAACGACTCCAAGAGCGTGACGCATCCGAGTGGCGGATTGAAGACCGATTCAGCCACTACCAGAACGCGCTCACCGACATCGTGGAGAAAGTGTCTCGGCAAGCCGTCGAGTACGCCCAACAGTTCGAGAACCCGGTGTTGGTGATGGAGGACTTAACGTACATCCGTGAACGGCTTTACGGGAAGTACATGAACCGTCGCCTTCACTCGTGGGCGTTCGCCCGACTCCAAGGGCGCATCGAGGACAAGGCGACGGAAGCAGGCATTCCGGTCGAGTACGTGAATCCGGCGTACACCTCGCAGACGTGCCACTCGTGCCACCGTATCGGTCGGCGGGACTCACAAGCCGAGTTCCGGTGTCCGAACGACGACTGCCACGTTTCGACGTTTCAGGCCGACATCAACGCTTCCGCTAATATCGCACGACGGGTTGACCCGTGGGGAGAGAGCGTCCCGCTTGACAAGGCGGAACGCGATGACTCGCCACGGGATGGGAGCAGTTGTGACACCGCCACGACTCACCGTGAGACGAGCGTACCAGCGCAGATGACGCTCACGGCCTACGAAGAGTCGAAACCCTCTGCCAGCGACTACTGACTGGTATTCCCCATGCGTGGGAAGCCTCGCCGTTTACGGCGAGGAGGATGTCACCAGACGGGTCTACTTACCTGACTGTCAGGTACCCCGCGAGGTTTTCACCCCGCATCTCCTTCAGGTAGGTAATGAGCGGTCGCCCCCGGGTTCCACTGGTCTATCGCGTCGTCAGAGACCGGACGGCGCAGACCTCGCCGATTGCCGTGGTGCTTCTGTTAGCGATTACGGTCGCCGGGACGACTGCCGTCGTCGCGCTCGGCGGCCCCGCCCTCGACGAGACGAAACAGGCGTCCCAACTGACGCGCGCCGAGCACTCGATGACGCTGTTCGACTCGCGAGTCGCCATCTCCGCGCTCGGCGAGGGCGAAACGCAGTACGTCGACCTCAGCGGCACCGGCGGCGGCGCCTACGTCGTCGACGACGACAGCGGCTGGCTGAGCATCACGCACAAGAATCACACCGACGACGGCGACGACCAACCGCTTTACAACGAGTCGCTCGGGAGCGTCGAGTACCGCAACGGCGACGCCCGCATCGCCTACGAGGGCGGCGGCGTCTGGCGCACGCAGGACGGCGGCACGACGATGGTCTCGCCGCCGGAGTTCCACTACCGCGGGGCGACGCTGACGCTCCCGGTCGTCCGTGTCTCCGGCGACGGGTCGTCGTCAGGAGACGTGTCGGCGCGGGTCGCGGCGACCAAACGTGCCCGGAGCATCTATCCGAACGAGACGGCGGCGTACAACGAGACAGCGGGCAGTTACGACAACCCGGTCAGCAACGGCACAATCGTCGTGACGGTCCACAGCGACCACTACCGAGGGTGGGCGGCGTTCTTCGAGTCGCGGAGCGAGGGGACCGTGACGGTCGACGACGCCAACCAAACCGCGAGCGTGGAGCTGGAGACCCTCGGCCTCGTCGGCGAGTTCCAGATGCCGAACGAGGGCACCTCGGTCGACGTGCGCGGAATGGCCGGGAATCACAACGTCTCGGCGTTCACGCTCACGCTCTCGAACGACCAACACCTCCAGAACATGGAGTGGGGGATGTACTACGACGGCGACCAGCGCGACCTCGAACTCCACGTGCAGGCGGACGACAAGTGCAAGGGCGGTAGCTACGACGGCACGTTCGACCTGACGCTCTACTACGCCACCGAAGACGGCAAGTACCACGGCTGGCAGGCGACCGACCTCGACCCGGACACGAGCGACGCGGTGAGCATCGACTGCTCTGCGAGCAACCCCGAACTCAGCGTCGACTTCACCAGTTCGGAGACGATGACCTACGGTGACATTCAGTCGGACAAGGGCTTCGGTAACCAGAACAAGTGGCAGTTCGCCCCCGAAATCACGGACGGCGAGGCCTACGACAGCGTCACCTTCGACGAGCACGCCGCCGACAGCGGCCAGACGTTCTCGAAAGCCGACGGCGACACCGCCCCGATGGCGTTCGTCGTCAACCACTACTTCTCGCTCGCCGCCCCGCAGTTCGAACTGACCGTCACTGACGGGCCGGGCAACAGCCAGAGCGTCGACGAGTCCGGCTCGCGCGGCGAACTCGACTACGACCAGGCCGAGGGCGGCCAGTTCATCACCTTCCTGCACGTCACGGAAAACGAGGTCGAAGTCGACGTCGAGTGAGCGGGTCCGCCCGCCCACCCGACGGTCGCGGTCCGAGTCGGGTCCGGTTCGACTCAGTCGGCGAACGTCATGTCGACCGACGTCGAGACGACGTGAACGCGGGCCGTCCCGTTCACGTAACACGAGACGCTCGGGTACGCGTCCGGCGGCTCAACCACATCGTCGCAGGTCACGTCGGGGCGGCTCGATAGCTCTCGTTCCCAGAGCGCCGCGCGCGGGGAGCGAACGGTCAGGTTCACGTCGTACGAGCCCTCGGTCCGCGCGGCCAACACGTCGCTCATAGCCTTGTCGGCGCGGATGAGGAACGTTCCCGACCCGCCGACGGCGGTCGTCGCCTCCTCGTCGGGCCGCGTCACGAACGCCGGAATCAACACCCGCTCGTCGGTGAGCACAAGCGAGGGCCGCCGGACGAACGTCCCGGTGTCGCCGCGAGTCCGGAAGAGCGCGTCGAACGCGTAGACGACTCGCTCGTCGCTGGAATCGCTCTCGTAGACGATTGGCGACACCTCGTAGGTGTTGGTGAAGTTGACCGACGGGTCTCCCGTCCGCTCGCCGGAGACGACGAACTCGACGGGGCGGTCGAGCGTCAGGCTGGCGTCCTGAAGTTTCACCTCGGTCGCCCGACTCGGCGCGCCGCGGTCGGCGATGTCCTCCATGTTGTCCCCGAGGATGTCGAGGGCGCGTTCGGCGTTGTTGACGCGCTCGACGTCGCGGGCGTCTTGGAGGCCGGTCATCCCGACGGCGGTGACGAGGCCGACCATCGAGAGGACGATGGCGAAGACGAAGACGAACCCGAGCGTGTCGCTCACGGCGCGATTGCTCACGACGCCACCTCCACGCCCGACGATGGGTCGTAGGTGATGGTCACGTCGCCGCCGTCGACCCGGCTCGCGGCCAGCGAGGTCTCCGTCTCCACGGAAACGCGGACTGTCACCTCGGGGTCGGTCGAGGTAAGTACGAGTTCGTTCGACGCCGGCAGCACCTCGATGGTGTATGTCGTGCCGGCGACTCGCGGCGGCAGCCGAACCCTCGCCTCGACCCGCGACTCGCCGGGGGCGGCCCCGATTCGGTCGACCGATTCGATGCCGGCCGCGAGCCGGTTGCCGACGACGTCGAGTTCCGTCTCCGTGACTCGCTCGCGTTCGTCGGAGACGAACCCGCCGGCGGCGACCATCAACCCCGAGATGAGGACGACCGTGATGGTGAGCGTGAGGACGTAGCCGAGCGCCGTCGAGACGCCGCGGTCGGTCGAGCGGGGCCGAGCGCGGCTCACGCGCCTCTCGCGCCGAGCGCGGTCAGCCCGGTCGCCCGGAAGCGTCGGCGGCGTCACGCAATCTCACCCGGCGCGACCCGAAGCTCTCGGGAGACGTACATCTCGCCCGACTCGTAGACGTACGAGACGGTGACGGCGTACAGCGCCTCCTGTGCGACCGGCGACGACCCGCTTCCCGCGGGTTCGTACTTCGTCGCGTCGAAGACCGTGGCGTTCGTCTCGTTCACGTACAGTTCGTAGGACCCCTCGGCCTCCGACGCATTCCGATACGAGACCGTGACCGAGCCGTCGAGGTCGGTGTGGACCGCGTCGAGCGGGTCGCAGGCGGTCCCGTTGAGTCGGCCGTCGGCGACGTCAATCGTGACGTAGTCACCCGCGTCGGCCGCGACGCTACAAGTCGTCTCCACGCCACCGGCGTCCTCGACGGCCACGAAGACCCGAGACGAGTCCCGGTAGACCGCGGTTTCGACCGCGTTCGTCTCGTCGTCGACGACGAGGTGGAACGACGACGCGTTCGACGTCGAAAGCGAGTCGCGCGAGACGTTGAACCGGACGCCGCGAACGCCGACGTCGCTCGCGAGCGTCCAGTCGGCCGTCTCGTTCCCGTCCGTGAAGTTCCGCGCCGCGTCGGGCTGGGAGATTCGCGTGCCTCGGACGTGGCTGACACGCTCGGCGTCCGTCGCGGCCCCCCTGACCGCGGCGAGCGTCGCGGCCGCGTCGCTCCAGTTGCCGAACGCTTCGTCGAACGAACCGGCGAGTTCGCCGTACGTGCCGCCCTCGCGGTTGACCTCGTCGAGGAGCGTCCCCGCTCCCGCCTCGACTGCGCCGCCGTGATTCACCGCGCCGTCGAGGTTCGTGTCGGTCGTGCGCGTGGCGAGGTTTTCGGTGTAAATCGCGGTGTTGAGCGTCAGCGCGAGGCCGACGAGGAGCACCGCGATTGCGAGCGCGGCGACGAGCATCAGCTGGCCGCGGTCGTCGCCGCCGAGACGTGGGGAGTCGTCAGCCGCGTCGCTCGCGCGCTCGAACGCGTCGTCGGTCACATCCGCCATACGACCACCTCCACGTCGACGACGGCGTAGAGCGGTCCCGCGCTCCCGTCCTGTATGAAGTACGTCTCGTCGGTCTCGGCGGCGACCGATTCGAGCGTCGTCGTCGTCTCGACCGCGCGGGGGTCGCCGCCCGGCGACGTGCCCGGTTCGGTCAGCGCGTCGTCGTCAGTGAGCGTCACGAGTCGGGTCCGCGAGACGGCGTGGTCGCTCGGCTCGCCCATGTACACGAGGCGAGTCGTCCGCCTGACCTCCCGGTCGCGCAGGTAGTGCAGGTAGACGTTGAACGCGATGCCGCGGTCCAAGAAGGACTCGTCGAGCATCTCCCCGAAGGCGGTCGGCGGGCCGCCGTCGACGTAGTAGCCGCGCGCGTCGATATCGTAGAAGCTCCCGTTTTCGGGGTGCGTGAACAGCACCGTTCGCTTCAGCGCGCCGGTCTCGGCGGCCGCCGTCAGGACGCCGTCGGCGACGGCGGCCTGCTGGTTTTCGATGTGTTGGCTCGACGTGCTCGCGGTCAGGGGCGTCACCGCGGTCACTTGCAGCGCGAACGTGACGCTGGCGAGAAGCACCATCGCGGCGACGATGGCTTCGAGCGCGTGGGCCTGTGCGCGGGACACGGTCACCACACCCTCACCGATAGCTCGTGGAGGTCGCCGTCGAGGAGAACGGCCCGCCGGGCGGTGACGACGCTCCGGGTGGTCGGGACCGGCTCGCCGGTCGTCTCGACGACGCTTCTGTTCTGTGAGAGCGTGACGTTGAGCCCGTAGGACGCGCCGATGCCGGTCGCGGTGTTGGGGTCGGCGCTGCCGTAGTCGCAGTCGCCGGGGGGCTCGTCGGGCGAGTCCCCGTCGAAGAACGCCTCGGTACAGACCGGGTCGAGCACGTCGGGGTTCTCGTCGTCGACGAGCAGGCGCTGGGTGAGCGAGTCGGCGGCGCGGTTGGCGACAAGCGGGCGGTCCTGTTCGGCCTCGAAGGGGTCGAGAATCTGCGGGATGGTGCCGACGACCCACGCGACCGCGAGGAGGAAGATGCCGACGCCGACGGCGAAGTCGATGGTCGTCTGGGCGCGGGCGCTCCGACCGCTCGTCTCGCGGGCGTCGTCGCCGCCGCGTCGCCGCATCAGCCGACCACCATCCACACCGCGAGCGACAGCGTCTGGAGGATGACGACGAACTTGACCCCCGACTGGAGGTCCGCGTTGCGGATGTAGCCGCTGATGAACCCGGACAGCATCGCCTGGATGGTGACGCCGTGGAAGAACAGAAGCGACAGCAGGTCGGGGTCGATGCCGCCTCCGAAGCTCGGGCCGCCGGTCGTCGCGCCGCCGGAACTCGACGCCTGCGACGAGAGCCCGGCCATCACGTCGAGGAACTGCGTCTTTAGGATGGCCATCACCGCGAGCAGCGTCACGTACGTCATGAGGATGATGGCGACCTGCATCCGGGTCCGCGAGATGCGCTCGCGCTCGATGTCGTCTTGGTTCTCGGAGGCTTGGGCGGCGGTCGTCAGCACCTCGGTAATCTGGCTCGACGCCTCCTGTGCCTTCGTGATGAGTTTGACCGTCCGGGCGAGCCGCGGGATGTGGTATTTGTTGTTGAACTCGACGAGCGCCTCCTTGAGGCTCATCCCGTAGTGGACCTTCGCGTGCATCACCTCGAACTCGTCGGCGAGTTTCCCAGAGGAGGTGTCGGAGACGGTCTTGATGGATTCGAGGAGCGTCTGGCCGGTGTCGTTCGCGCTCGACAGCTTGCGGAGGTTGTCGGAGAGCTTTCCGGTGATGGCCGCCCGCGAGTGGACGTTCCACTCGTGGAAGGCGGTCAGCGGCACCGCGACGAGGTAGACCGGGACGTAAAACCAGATGAACGTCCCCCAGACGGGGTTGGCAATCATCCCGTCCCACGTCGTCGGGGCGGCCCCGCCGGCGACGGAGACGCCGAGGAGCGCGAGCGCCGCCGGGACCGTCAACGCGAGGGTGAAAAGCGGATGCCGCTTGAAAAACAGGTGCGGGCGGCGCAGGAGCTCTCTCGTCTTGAACGTCCCCTCGCGGGACTTGATGCGCGAAAAGAGGCTGAACTCGCCGACGTAGCTCTCGACGAGCCCCATGTGGACGAGGCCCTCGCGCTGTTGGCCTTGCAGGCGGTCGCTCTCGTCGTCGGGGCTGAGAAAGCCGTCGCCGATTTCGTCCTGTTTAACCGTCGAGACGAGGACGAGAAAGCCGACGCCGGTCAGCGGGATGAGCCCGTAGACGGTCGCGTACAGCAGCCTCGACTGAGCCTCACCGAGCATGCTCATGATGACGAGGATGATGATGAGAAGCAGCGGAAACAGCGACAGCGTCATGTACATCTCGCCGAACAGCTCCATCGTCTCCAGCGTCTGTTCCTGCTGTTGTTTCGCGGTTCGGAGGTGCTTGTCCTTCTTGTCGTCGAGGAAGCCCTGCATGTCGCCGCCGGAGTTGACGATAGAGAGCATGTCCGTCAGGAACTGCGAGAGCTCGTCCGAGGGGGTCAAAAGCGCCTGCTGGCGGATGGCGTTGCGGTAGTCGGTCCCGAAGTACTCCGTCTCCTGGACGATGCTCTGGAACTCCCGAGAGACCTCGCCGTAGGTGTCTTCGGCGCGGGCCATCGCCTCCAGAATCTCCAGTTGGTTCAGCCCGCCCACCGAGAGGGCGTACATGAACGAGACGGCGTCCGACAGGAGCATGTTTATCTCGCGTTTGCGGGCGGACGCCGTCGAGTACGGGATGGCGACGAGGGTCCCGAACCCGCCGGCGAAGCCGAGCGACCCGAAGACGAGCCCCGAGACGACGACCGCCGCGGGCATCGCGAGCGACCGAAGCGTGTCCGCCGTGGCCTCGCTCCCGACCGGAATCCCGAGGCTCACCGAGTCCGCCGAGACGAGCCCGAGCGCGAAGACGCCGTAACCGACGAGCATCCCGACGAGCCACGACACGAGCCCGACGAGCACGCCGACCGCGAGCGCTCGCGAGAGGTAGAGTTCGACGGTGTCGGGCATCCGGGCCTGCTGGAGTTTCGTTTCGATGTCGGAGACGAACTCCCCGTCCTCGTCGAAGAGGAGCTGAAACAGCGGGTAGAACGCGTCGCCGAGGGTGTCGGTACTGCGGTCGAGTCCGCCCGAGGTCCTCGAGTCGAGATTGCTCATCTACGCTCCCTCGCCGGAGTCGGAGCCGCGCTCGCCCGCGTCGTCCGGGGGGTCGTCGGCATCGACCGCCTCGAATCCGCCCCACGTCTCGTCTTCGTGGCCGCCCTCGTCGTTTCGGCCCGGTTCGTCGTCCTGGTCCGCGGTCGACCCCGACTCCGACCCCGGTTCCGCTCCCGACTCCGATCCCCCCTCGATACCGAACGCGCCGAAGAAGTCGTCGAGGTCTGCGCCGTCGTTGGGGTCGGAAAACGAGACGCCGTCGTCGTTGAACCCGAACGGGCCGTCGTCGTCTCCGAAACCGCCCGGTTCGTCGTCGGCGTCGGTGTCGTCAGAGGCGGTGTCGTCGGTGTCGCCCTCGTCGGCGTCGCGTCCCGCGTCCAGCGCCGGCGTCTCGCTCTCGCCGTCGAGCGACGAGGGGCCGCGGTCGCCGTCGATTTCGGGCGTGTCGTCGCCCGCGTCCAGTTCGGCTCGGTCGCGCCCCTCGTCGAGTTCTGGGTCGCCGCTCGACGCGTCGAGCGAGTCGAGTTCGTCCCGCTCGCCGGGGGTCGCCTCCACGTCCGGGGCGTCGCGCATGTGGTTGAGCGCCTCCGCGACCTCGCCCACGTCGCGGTCGCGGTAGTCGGGGAACAGTTCGTCTTCGGCCCGGCGGAGGATATCCTTCGCCAACTGCCGGACGTGTTCGGGCGGGTCGGGCCGGGGGACCATCGCCTCGCTGTCGGGGTCGATGTTGATGTGGACCGATTCCATCTCCCGGAGGTCTTCGAGGCTGCGTTCGAGGTCGTCGGTCGCCATCAGCCCGAGGATGGTGTCCTGGTCGTTGATGAACGCCTGAAACGTCGCTGCGACCTGCGTGTAGGTGTTGAGCCCGCGGTCGATGAGGTACGCGAGGGTGACCTGTCGCTTGAATATCTCCAGTTCGACCGTCTCCTGATTCCAGCCGCGGTCGAACTTTATCTCTTCGAGCGTGTTCGACGAGCCCATCTGGAGGAACTCGTCGGTCTCGGCCTGCCACTGGTAGACGTCTTGGACGTTAATCTCGTCGTTTTCGGGGTCGTAGTGGTTGATTTCGGTGAGCGATTTGTTCCGGCGCACCTTGTTGCCGCCGACCCGCGTCGAGGTCTGGATGGACACGAGGTCGAGGGCGGTGAACATCGTCTTCGAGACGTTGATGGGCGCGGTCGTAAACCGCTTGAGCACCTCCCCGACCGAGTCCGCGTGGAACGTCGTGTACGTGGTGTGACCCGTGGACATGACCTGAAACAGCGTCCGCCCCTCCTCGCCGCGAATCTCGCCCATGACGATGTAGTCGGGGCGCTGGCGGAGGGCGGCTTCGAGCAGGTCGAACTCGTCCACGTCGCCTTTGTCGTCGTCCGCGAACGACGGCCGGGTGACGGAGGCAATCCAGTTTCGCTGGGGCAGTTCGACCTCGCGGGTGTCCTCGATGGAGACGATTTTCGTGTTCGACGGGATGAAAAGCGAGACCGCGTTGAGCGAGGTGGTCTTCCCCGATGCCGTGCCGCCGGCGAAGATGAGACTCTTGTCGTTTTCGATGCAGAGCCAGAGGAACGCCATCCCCTCCAGCGAGAACGTCGACCAGTTGATGAGGTCGATTGGCGTGAAGGGAACGTCCTTGAACTGGCGGATGGTGTAGTTCGTCCCGTGGTCCGACACCTCGCGGCCGAGCGTGAGCTGTGCGCGTGACCCGTCGGGGAGCGTCGCGTCCACCTGCGGGCGTCGCTTCGAGATGCCTTTCCCGGAGCGCTGGGCGAGTTTCACGACGAAGTCGTCGAGTTCGCCTTCGCCGTGGTAGATGTTCGAGATAATCTGCTCGTAGTCGGAGTGGTAGACGAACACCGGCGAGTTGTAGCCGTCGCAGGAGATGTCCTCGACGTTGATGTCGTGTTTGATGCCGTCGATGCGCTCGTAGCCGATGAAGTCGCGGCGGAGGTAGTACTGGAGCTTCCGCACCTGGTAGTCGTTCAGGACGTCGGCGTCGTCGGCGAGGACCGCGGACTCGGGTCGGGCCGCGATGCCGTCGATGCCGCCGAGCGGTTCGTCCTCGTCGGCGGTTCGTGCGCGACCGCCGAAGACTGAGTTCAGCCCCAACCGAGAACCGAGACCGACGAACCGCCCGGAGGTCGCGGCGGTCGTCGAACCGTCGGCCGACGAGCCGTTGCCGCCGTCGAAGAGACCGCCCAGCCCGAGCCGGGACGCGAGGCCCGACGACTCCGCCGCGCCGTCAGCGTCAGCGGCCGCGTCGGCGGTCGAACCGTCGTCTCCGGCCGCCGCGGACGCCGACGCCGGCGGGTCGTAGAGGTCGTACCGCGAGAGCAGTTCGTAGGTCTCGGCCTCGATGACCCGCCCGCGGTTGTCGCGGCCGCCCTCGACGACGCTGTCGTCGCCGTACTTGATGGCGGTCCGAAGCTTGTTGGTGAGGAACTCCGTCAGGTCGTCTTCGATGCGGTTCAGGTGCGGTTCGACGACGTAGTACTTCTTTTCGTTCTCCTTGACGGAGTGGAAGATGATGACGAACGCGTAGGGTTTGTTCACCCAGTACCGTTCGACCTCGCGGAAGTGCGTCTTCTTCTCCATCGGGACGGCCTTTTCGAGGTCGTAGCGGTTCGCCAGCGTGGTCGTGCCGTCGACGCTGGAGAAAAACGCGTCCTCGTCGAACTCGGGGTCGACGTCGACCGTTCGCTCGTCGACGACAGCGGCCAGTTCCTCGGCGCGCTGGCCGGCCCGCGCGACCGCGTTCTCGATGTGGTCGGGGTCGAAGCCCAGCGCCGCCTCGCCGTCGAAGGGGACGATTTCGCTCGCCGAATCCCGCGGCCGAGCGCCGTCGTCCTCGTAGTAGTACTCGCGTTTGTAGTGTTCCCACAGCCAGACGCCCTTGACGACGGGCGTCGTCTCGGGGTCGCAGAAGGCTTCGAACTGCTCATTGAGGTTCTTCGCGTGCGCGCCGCGGTCGCCCACGAACGCCGCCACGTCGACCGGGTGACAGTCGAGATACTCCTCGGGGTCGAGGCCGACGCGGTCCCAGTCGGCCCGGGTCGGCGTCGACGCCGACCCGTCGTCGTCTTCCCACCGGGACGTACCGGGCGCGTCGCGTTGCGTCCGCGGGTCGCTCCCGTAGAGGGATTCGACATCGCCGTCGCTCCCGTACTCGTCGAGAAAGTCGGCCCACGTGTACGACCCGACGCGCGCGTTCGACGCCTGCTTCGGAGCGGCGTCACTCTCCGCCGGCGACGTCACATCGCCGGATAACGCCTGTTGGTCTCCTCCGTCGGCGTCGTCGGTTGCCATTGTCACCGGGTATTCGGGCCGATGGAAAAGTCTTTTTCCCAATTAACTCACAATTTAAGTTCTATTTAAGTTCTATTTTTATACTCATTTATCTATAGTCGGTCTCGACTCCCCGGCCGAGCGCACCGTTAAAGTAGGGATTTATCTCCAGCAGGGTCGGCGTATGGCGTGAGTCCCGCGAGCGAAGCGAGTGGAACGCAGGAACGCCCGCTGAACGAACGCAGTGAGAGAAGCGGGCGTGACGGGATTCGAACCCGCGATCGAGAGGTTAGGAACCTCTCGCCCTGTCCACTAGGCCACACGCCCCACGGCGCTGTCTCTCAGGATCGGTCAAAAATCGCGTGGTTCGCGCTGGGCGGACAGAAGAGAGACAGTGAGCTGTGGTCAGTTCGACGATTCCGTCGAAACCGAGTCGGTCGAAACCGAGTCGGCGGAACTCTCGCTGGTCGCGTCGTCTTCGTCGTCGTCGCCCGTCATGTCCTGCAGTTCGTCTTCGATCTCTTCGCGGCCGCGCTGGAACTCGCCGATGGCCTGCCCGGAGGACCGAGCGAGCTTCGGAATCTTGTTCGCGCCGAACAGCAAGACGACGATGAGCAGCACGACGAGCAGCTCGGGCCCGCCCGGGAGTCCCGGGAACAGTGGGGTGATGGTCTCGAACATCTATTTCTGCGTTACCTAGTGGCAATTATAGGCTTTTTGCCTTCTACGGGTTCTGGAAAGACGGAATATCGGCGCGTCGGGACGCCCGCATCCGCCGAATCGACACGTCTCGGCGCGTCACTCCTACGAAAAGCTTGTGGCCGGTGTGTCGAGCGCAGTCGGTCGGCCGCTGCGGGGGCGGCCAGCGAGCCCGCCGTCGGCGGTTCCCCTGAATTTCCGCCGACGGTGAAATAATGTGGGCGGAGTCGAACACCCTCGTATGGTATCAGTCGGCGACGCCGCCCCGGACTTCACCGCACCGCTCACCGACATCGACGGCGACATCGAGTCGTTCACGCTCTCCGAGAATCTCGACGACGCGCCCATCGTCCTCGCGTTCTTCCCCGCGGCCTTCACCGGGACGTGCACCACCGAGATGTGCACGTTCCGCGACCAGATGGCGAACTTCGAGGACGTCGGCGCGACGGTGTACGGTATCAGCATCGACACGCCGTTCACGCTGACGGAGTTCGCCGAGCAGAACGGCCTCAACTTCGGCCTCATCAGCGACACGAACCGCGAACTCGTCGACGCCTACGACGTGGCGATGGACTTCGCGGACCTCGGCGTCAACCGCGTGGCGAAGCGCGCGGTGTTCGTCGTGGACGGCGACGGCGAGGTCACCTACGCGTGGGTCAGCGACGACCCCGGCGTCGAACCCGACTACGAGGCCGTCGAGGCCGCCGCTGGGAAACTCGAAGCGCCGAGCGAGGCCGCGTAGAGCCGCGGTACTGCGTAACGCGGTAGCGCACCTGATTCGGAGCCCAAGTTCTTTTCTCTCCGTGCGACTACCTTGTGGGTCATGAGCGATACCGAAGACACCCTGAACGGCGGCCGCGTCTACGACCCCGAGGCGGACCACGCCTTCCCCGACGAGAAGCTCAACGAGGTGCTCCCCGTGCTCCTCGACGACGAGGAGGTGACGACGCTCCTCGAAGCGCAGAACGTCAACGCGGTGACGCGCAAGGGCTACAACGACCACGGCCCGAAGCACATCGAAATCGTTCTCAACCGCGCACTCCGGCTGTACGACCTACTCAAGGCCGGCGGCTGCGAGTTCAACGGCGCGGCCGAACAGGGGCTCGACGAGGCCGACGAGCCGGTCATCATCGCCCTCGCGGCGCAACTCCACGACATCGGCCACATCGTCCACCGCGACAACCACGCCTACTACTCGATTCCGCTCGCGTCGGACGTGCTCGACCGCTTCCTCCCCGAGTTCTACGACCTCGCCGACGCGGTTCGCATCAAGGCCGAAGTCCTCCACGCCATCCTCTGTCACCACCGCGAGGAGGACCCGCTCACGCTCGAAGCCGGCGTCATCCGCGTCGCCGACGCGCTCGACATGGAGCGCGGCCGGTCGCGCATCCCATACGAGAAGGGAGGCCGCGGCATCAACACGCTCTCCAGTCGCGCCATCAAGGACGTCGTCCTCAAGCCCGGCGAGGAGTCGGCGGTCCTCGTCGAAATCGAGATGCTCAACGCCGCCGGCGTCTATCAGGTCGACAACCTCCTGAAGGCGAAACTCGACGGCTCGGGCCTCGAAGACCACGTCCGCATCGTCGCGGTCAACACGAAGTCCGACGACCGGCTCGTCGAGCGCATCGAACTCTAACCGGCGCTGTCGAATCGGGTGTGAAAAAGGCGAGTCGGCGTGTGAACCGGGCGGGGCGGTCCCCCGCGGTCGGTCGTGTGCCTCAGTCGTTGGACTGCGCGAGGCGCTCTGCGCCGCCGACCGAGAGTTCACCGCTGAGGGTGCGGTTCGGGTAGGGGATGTCGATGCCCTCCTCGTCGAACCGCTCTTTGACGGCGGTAACGTACTCGCCGCGGGTCTTGACGAAGTCGGCGCGGCTGGGCTGGGAAATCCAGATGCGCGACTTGAGCGTGACCGACGAGTCGCCGAGTTCGGTCAGTCTGACCGACGGCTCGGGCGTCGTCATGATTCCCTCGTGGTTTTCAGCCTCGTCGAGGATGATGTCGGTCGCCTGCTGGATGTCGTCGTCGTAGCCGATGCCGAACGGCACCTGCAAGCGGAGTTTGTCCTTCGCGACGGGGTTCTTGATGACGCCGTCGGTGAGCTGCGAGTTCGGCACAGTGAGCAGTTCGTTGTCGAAGGTACGAACGCGCGTCACGCGGAAGGAGATGTCCTCGACGACGCCGGCGTTGCCGTCCCATTCAATCCAGTCGTTGATGCGGAACGGCTTGTCGGTGAAGATGAAGATGCCGGCGACGAAGTTGGCGATGACGTCCTGCATGGCGAAGCCGATTGCGAGCGTCGCGGCCGCGCCGATGGTGGCGAGCGACTGCAGGATGTTGCCGAGGCCGGCGAACGCGAACCCAGCGCCGAGGGCGACGAACGCCACGACGAGGGTCGCGATTTTCATCAGGGGCTTTTTCGCGTGTTCGTCCGCGCCGCGCCGGTCGAGGACGCGGTTGAGCGCGGACGACACGACGGCCTTGCCGACGATGTAGACGACGGCGAAGCCGAGAACGAGACCCAAGAGCGTCCCGAGCGTCTCGGCGTACGGGACGTTCTGCTGGGTGAGAACCCGGCCGACAGCACCGCCGTCACCCTGCAGTTGGAGCGGGACTACAAGCTCGTTCATCGGTGGTAGACCGCTGTCTTCCCCCGTGTCTCTATCAGGTCCGCGTTCACGCGCTCCGCGAGATCAGCGGCGGCCTCGTCGACCGTCGTGCCCCCGAGCGCCGCCCGGAGGAACTTCGCTTTCACGAGGTTCCGGTCTGCCAGCTGGTCGTTGAGTTCGCCGACCACCGATTCGATGCCGCTCTTACCCACCCAGACGGTCACGTCGAGGTCGTGGGCCTCCTTCCGCAGCTCCTGCGTGTTCATGTGTGGCCTCCACTATGTGCCAGAGGGCTTCAATAGTAAGGCTTTGGCGGCCGTTTGGTTGTCGTACACACGCGAGAAGGGGCCGATTCTACCGAAATCGCCGTCGGGCGGTCAGTAGGGATAGCGCTTCGTCGCCCCGCAGTCGCACCTGACGACGACGTGGCCGCCGGCGCGGGTCCGGACGCGGGCGTTGACGCCGGGGCGGAGGTAGGCGTCGCAGTCGTCGCAGGAGAACCGGCGGAACGCTCTGGGGAGGCCGCAGCGGTTCCGCTCCGCGACGCGACGGGCGAGGCGGACATACTCCCGGGCGCGGTCGTGGTCGCGGTCGCTCGCCGCCTCGCGGGCGAGGGCGTGGAGTCGGTCGATGCGCTCCTCCGCGATGTTCATACACGTTCGGGCGAGCGGCCCGGACAAAGACGTTCCGAACCGCGACGCGGGACCGACACCGAGGAACCGAAGCCGATACTGTGATACCCCGGCCGGAAAAACGGCGACTGTGCGCGTCCTGAACTACCTCGAGTTCGCCTCGCAACTCGACCGTAGCGGCATCGGCACCGCCACCGACCAGCAGCGGGCGGCCCTCGCCACGACCGATGTGGAGGTCGTCACCTCCCCGTGGCCCGAGTCGGTCGCCGCGGGTGCCGCGGGCCTCCTGCGGGGCGACGGGGTCGTCCGCGACTACGACGTGGCCCACTGCAACCTCATCGGTCCCGGCTCGCTCGCCGTGGCCAGACAGGCCAAGCGCAACGACATCCCGCTCGTCCTCCACTCGCACGTCACCCGCGAGGACTTCGCCGAGAGCTTCCGCGGGTCGACCGCGGTCGCCCCCGCCCTCGGGAAGTACCTCAAGTGGTTCTACTCGCAGGCCGACGTGGTGCTCTGTCCCTCCGAGTACACGAAGCGAACCCTCGAATCCTACCCGGTCGACGCGCCGATTCGACCGGTTTCGAACGGCGTCGACACCGACGCGCTCGACGGGTTCGAAGACCGCCGCGAGGAGTACCGAACCGAGTACGACCTCGACGGGATGACCGTGTTCACCGTCGGCAACGTCTTCGAGCGCAAGGGGCTCACGACGTTCTGCACGCTCGCACAAGAGACCGACTACGACTTCGCGTGGTTCGGCCCCTACGACACCGGCCCGCACGCCTCGAAGACGGTGCGGTACTGGGTCGAAAACGCCCCCGAGAACGTCACGTTCACCGGCTGGATAGACGACATCCGCGGCGCGTTCGGCGCGGGCGACGTCTACCTGTTCGCGACGAAAAACGAGAATCAGGGCATCGCGGTCCTCGAAGCGATGGCCTGCGGGAAGGCGGTCGTCATCCGCGACATCCCGGTGTTCGAGGAGTTCTATACCCACGGCCACGACTGCCTGAAGTGTTCGACCGACGCGGAGTTCCGCCGGGCGCTCGATCTCCTCGCCCGCGACCCCGACCTCCGGCGACGGCTCGGCGAGAACGCCCGCGAGACCGCCGCCAAACACAGCCTCGACCGCGTCGGCGACAGGCTCGTCGAGACGTACGAGGACGCGCTGGCCGGGCGACTCGAAGGCTGACCGGCGAGATACTCGACCATCTGGAAGCTGGCACGCTAACACACGACAGTCCAGCGGGAAGTCACAACGGTTTATCCCGTCGGGGTCGCACGAACGGCCATGCAGTCGGTCGCCGCGTTCACCGACACGTACCTACCGACCGTCAACGGCGTCACCTACACGATTCAGACGTGGCGCGAGCGGTGGCACCGCCGCGGCGGCCGCATGGACGTGGTGTTCCCGGCGGACGACGACTACGACCCCGAGCCCGGCGAGTACGGCGTCCGAAGCCTTCCGTTCCCGTTCTACGAGGGGATTCGAATCGGCGCGCCGCGCATTCCGGGAGCCGTCGACGACGTCGACGTCGTCCACGCCCACACTCCGTTCGGCCTCGGACTGGCCGGACTCCGACTCGCTCGCCGGCACGACATCCCGCTCGTGGCGACCTACCACACCCCGACCGGCGAGTACGCCGAGTACCTCAGCTCCGTCGGCGCTATCGAGCGCGGCGTCGAGCGCACCGCCGAGCGGTACGAGCGGTGGTTCTTCGACCGCGCCGACGCGGTCATCGTCCCGAGCGAGGACGCAGAGCGCCGCCTCGTCGACGAGGTCGGCGTCGAGGCCGAAATCGTCGTCCTCTCGAACGGCATCGACGTGGAGCGGTTCGAACCCGTCGAGGGCGACGACTTCCGCCGCCGCTACGACCTCGGCAACGGCCCCCTCATCGGCTACACGGGCCGTCACGGCTACGAGAAGCGTCTCGACGAACTCGTCCGGGCCGCGGCCGACCTCGACGCGACGCTCGTCTTCGGCGGCGACGGCCCCGCCCGCGACGAGCTGTCAGCCCTCGCCGACGACCTCGGCGTGGACGCTCGTTTCCTCGGCTTTCTCGACCGCGAGGAACTGCCGGCGTTCTACTCCGCGCTCGACGTGTTCTGTTTTCCGAGCCCCGTCGAGACGCAGGGGCTCGTCGCGCTGGAGGCCAACGCCTGCGGGACGCCTGTCGTCGGCGTCAACGAGGGCGCACTTGAGAACACCGTCCTCGACGGCGTGACCGGCTACCACTACGAGTCCGGCGATTTAGACGGGTTCCGGCGCGGAATCCGGCGGGCGCTGGCGGAGCGCGAGGAGCTCAGCGCGCGGTGTCTCGACCGCCGTGACGAGGTGAGCGTCGACCGGTCTGTCGACCGACTCGCCGCGCTCTACGACCGGTTGGCATCGGAATAAAAAACAGCGAGACCGACTGCGAAACCGCGTTAGTCGCGACCTTCGAGCGCGTCAGCGATGCGGCGCAGTTCGCGGTTCACGTCGCGGACCTCGTCGCGGAGCTGTCGGACCTCCCGGACGAGCTGTTCGTCGTTTCCGCTTCCCTGCTCGGGGTCGCGCGGGCCGCCGCCCATACTTCCGGGACCGCCGCCCATGCCGCCGCCACCGCCCATGCCGCCGGGGCCGCCGCCGCCCATCATGCCGCTCATCATCTGCGCGAACGGGTTGCCGCCGCCGCCCATGCCGCCGGGGCCGCCGCCGCCCATCATCTCTTCGGGGTCGGGACGCTCGCCTTCCTCGCGCTCTTTCTCGCGGCGCTGTCGAATCTCTTCGACCCGCTCGCGGAACGACTTCTCTTCTTCGCCGTCGTCGCCCTCGCCGGGCGTCTGCGTCTCGTCTGCGGGTTCGTCGTCAGCCATGAGAGCGAATTGGCCGTCCTCCCGGAAAGTGCTGACGGTCTCTGAGAAGCGTGCCGTCGCTCACCCGAACGCGCCGAGGCTCGACTGGAGGTCGCGGTCGGTCCCGCCGTCGCCGAGTTCGTGGCCGACGAGGTCGCGCATGTCGACCGCGTAGGTCGTCCCGCGGTGGTCGAGGACGAGCACGCGCCCCTTCACGCCGCGGACCGTTCCCGTGGCGACGGTCTCGGCGACAGGCGAGCCGGCGAGGTCGAGACCGTAGTCGAACGCGAACGTCTCGATGGGGTCGAACCGGGCGACGAGGGCGTCCCACGCCGCGGCGTCGACCGCCCGGCCGAACCCCTCGATTTTGGTCGGGACGCGGATGCGGTCGGTAATCTCGGTCGCCAGTTCGGCCTCGTACTCGCGGGCGACCCGGCCGTCCGAGAACGTCCGGACGTGGGCCGCGCGGTCCGCCCCCTGCTCGCGCAGGCGGGTGTCGAGCCGCCACTCGCGGGTGACGCCGACTTTGAACGTGTCGGGGGCGAACGCGGCGAGATAGACCGCGTGGTCCTCGTAGCAGTCCATCTCGTCTTTCAGACACGTCCCCGTACACTTCGCGCAGACCCACGTGTGGCGGTGGTCAGAACAGTACGGCGCACGAGTATTGTCGCAGGCGACGTGGCGGTCGTCGTGGATGGTGCCCGCGCAGTGGCGGTCGCCGAGGCGGTAGTCGAGTTCGGTGCCGGGGGCGAGCGCGACCGAGTCGATGCCGTCGCTCGCGCTCACGAGCAGCGCGGGGGTTCCGGTATCGTAGCCGACGACCTGCACGCTCCGGGGTAGGGAGTCGCGGTAGAAAGGTGGCTCGCTCCGGGGGCGGGTTTCGGGGTCGCCCCGGGCGTCGGCCGCGATTGTCAGTGTCGGTGTCGGTCGCGGCTGTGAGCGTCGGCAGCCGTTATTCGTATTCGGCGCGAAGCTCTGCTGCGAGTTCCTCGGCGGCGCGGCGGACGGCCTCGTCGCTCGACCCGTCGGGCTCCCAGCCGAGCGCGGAGAGCTTCTCGATGGAGAGGCGCATCTTCGGCACGTCGCCGGTCCAGCCGCGGTCGCCGCCGGTGTACTCGAACTCGGGGTCGAGGTCCAGCACGTCGGCGACGATGTTGGCGATGGTCGTCACGGAGGTGGTCGTCCGCGTGCCGAGGTTGTAGACGTTGTAGTCGCGGTCGGCGTGTTCGACGACGTGGCACATCGCGTCGATGCAGTCCTCGACGTGGAGGTAGGACTTCTCCTGGCGGCCGTCGCCGAGGATTTCGAGCGTCTCGGGGTCTTCGAGGAGCTTCTCGATGAAGTCCGGGATGACGTTGCCGCGCTGGTTCGGGCCGACGATGTTGGCGAAGCGGTACATGTAGACCGTGAAGTCGTAGGAGTGGGCGAACGTCGAAAGCAGGCCCTCGTCGGCGAGCTTGGAGGAGCCGTAGATGCTGATGGGTTCGAGGGGGGCGTAGTCCTCGGGTGTCGGTCGCGGGGCCTCGCCGTAGATGGTCGACGAGGAGGTGAAGGCGATATCCGACACGCCGACCTCCTGCATCCGTTCGAGGACGTTGTACGTCATCTCGGTGTTCTCCTCGAACAGCTGTCGGGGGTTGCCGTAGTTCGTGTCCGTGTAGGCCGCGAAGTGGAAGACGATATCGAGGTCCTCGGTGACGGCCTCGGCGACGTCGTCGGGGTCGGTCATGTCGGCCTGTACGAACTCGACGCCGTCGGGGACCTGCTCGCGGTCTCCCTTCGAGAGGTCGTCGGCGACGACCACGTAGTTGTCCTCGGAGAGGTGTGCGGCGAGGTGAGAGCCGACGAGTCCCGCGCCCCCGGTCACGAGGACGCGCTTGTCGGAGAGTTCCAGCGACATGGCACAGATGATTCGGCCGAGTGATAAGTCCGTTTCCCCTCCGGGCCGCCGCCCGCGTTCCGAAAGCACCACTTTCCCCCGCCGTCTTCGGAGAGACATGCACAACGAACCCGAGGTCGCCGTCCTCCGGTACGGACACCGACCGGGGCGCGACGACCGGATGACGACGCACGTCGGCCTGACGGCCCGCGCGCTCGGCGCGGACCGGGTCATCCTACCGGACAACGCCGGCCATTCGATGGAGACGGTCGAGGACATCACGGGCCGGTTCGGCGGCCCCTTCGAGGTCGAACTCACCGAAGCGCTCAACGGCGTCATCCGCAACTGGGAGGGAAGGGTCGTCCATCTCACGATGTACGGCGAGCGCGTTCAGGACGTTGAAGCCGACATCCGCGAGGCGCACGCCGAGGAACCGCTCCTCGTCGTCGTCGGCGGGGAGAAAGTCCCCTTCGAGGTGTACGAGGGGGCGGACTGGAACGTCGGCGTCACGAACCAGCCGCACTCGGAGGTCGCGGGCCTCGCGGTGTTCCTCGACCGCCTGTTCGACGGGCGCGAACTCGACCGCGAGTGGGAGGACGCCGAAAACCGGGTGGTTCCGATGGCGACGGGCAAGAAAGTCGTCCCGGCCGACGAGGAGTAATCGGAGCGTCGGCGCGCCCGCTTGCGGTTCTCCGCTGCCCGGGAGTAATAAGACTTAATGGCGTTCCTGACGCCATTTCGCACAATGGCTTTTGAGGAGTTACTGAACGACCCTGTTATCCAGAAGTACCTCCACGAGTTGGTCGGGCCAACCGGGATGCCGGTCGCGGCGGCACCCCCGGACGGCGAGGTCACCGACGAGGAACTCGCCGAGGAACTGCGGCTCGAACTCAACGACGTGCGCCGCGCGCTGTTTATTCTCTACGAGAACGACCTCGCGTCGTACCGCCGCGTCCGCGACGAGGACTCCGGCTGGCTCACCTACCTCTGGACCTTCCACTACGAAAACATCCCCGAGAACCTCGAAGAGGAGATGTACCGCCTCCTCGACGCGCTCGAAGAACGCCTCGACTACGAGCGCAACCACGAGTTCTACCTCTCGGAACCCGCCGGCATCCGCTTCGAGTTCTCCGAGGCGATGGAACACGGCTTCCAGTGCCCCGAGACGGGCGCGCAGCTCGAACCGATGGACAACGACGACCTCGTCGACGCGATGGAGCGACGCATCGAGGAGCTTCGCGACGAGCTCAACGTCGAAGTGACGGGGACGAACTGAATGGTCGTTCTCGCAACGAAGTGCTACATCGACGGTGACGCCCGCGAGCGGGCGCTCGACAGCCTCACGTCGCTCGTCGCCAACGACATCGGCGACCTCGACGTGACGTACGACATCGGCGTCCGCGACGACGGTTTCATCTCCGTGACGGTCTCCGGCGACGACGAGACGGTCGCGCGGAACGTCCTCCGCGAGGAGTGGGGCGAGGTCACGCCGCATCTGTCGGCCGGCGAGACCTACGTCGGCACCCTCGAACACTGGGACGACGACGGCTTCGTCCTCGACGCGGGCATCGAGGTGCGCATCCCGACCGAGGAACTCGGCCTCGGCCGCGGCTCCGCGACCCAGATTCGCGACCGCTTCGGTCTCGTCCAGCATATGCCGCTGACGTTCGTCTACGGCGGCGACGAGGGGCCCTCGCGGCTGGCCGACGAGCAGGTCGACCGCCTCTACGACTGGACCCGCGGGAGCGGTCGCGTCAACGTCAACAGCGCGACCCGCGGCGAGGTCCGCGCGACGGTCAACCGCGCCGGCCACGCGAAGGACATCGTGACCGTCGAGCGCCTCGGCCTGCTCGAACAGAGCATCGTCTGCCGGGACGAGACCGACCCGCCGGGGCTCCTCGCCAGCATCGGCTCGTACCTGCCGGCGGAGCTGAAGTGCGTCATCGGCCAGTAAGACGATGAACAGGCGACTCCTCGTCGGTATCGCCGCGCTCGCCCTCCTCCTCGTGACCGCCGGGTGTCTCGGCGGCACCTCCAGCGTCTCGAACGACCGGCTCGACGCCGCGCCCGACGGCGACTACGCGTGGACCGCCGAGACTGATGCGCACATCACGGTGCAGGACAACGGCCGGTTCCGCGCGGTCTACGAGGTCAACAGCTCCTCGGTCGAGCTCTACCGGTTCGACGGCTTCGGCAGTCGGACGCCCCTTTCGGTCGAGGCGGTCCGCTACCGCTACGACAACGGGACCGTCCTCAACGGGACCGAACTGAAGGCCCGCGGCGGCGACGTGACGCAGAACGACCGCATCACGAACGTCACGCTCCCCGAGGACGCCGGACGCGACGGAAAGCTCGCGTTTAGCTCGTCCTCGACGCCGAAGCGGTTCTCGCTGCCCGTCTTCGTCGAGGGGAGCTACGAGGTCGTCCTGCCCGTGGACCGCCGCGTCGACTTCCCGATATTCGGGTCGGTCCGGCCGTCGGGCTACGACACCGAAGTCGTCGACGACCGGCTTCACATCCGGTGGGACGAAGTGACCGATGGGAACGTCGTCGTGCAGTTCTACCTCCAGCGCGACCTCGGTATCTTCGCGGCCGTCGCGGCCGTCTCGGTGCTGGTCGGCGGCGCGGGGATACTCTACTACCGCCGGCAGATTCGGGCGCTCCGCGACCGCAGACAGGAACTCGGCTTGGACGTGGAAGACGACGACCGCTGACGCACGACTGAGCCGCGGTGTCAGCCCGCCGACCCGCGGTTCGCCGGTGTGAACGCTTTTTTGCCTCGCAGCGCGCTACCTCGGGGTATGCAAGTCGCCGTGGTCACCGTCGGGGACGAACTCCTCGCCGGCGACACCGTCAACACGAACGCCGCGTGGCTCTGCGAGGAACTGACGGCGCGAGGCGTCTCCGTCGAGCGCGTGACGACGGTCCCCGACCGCGTCGCCGACATCGCCCGCGTCGTCAACGAGTACCACGCCGAGTACGACGCCGTCGTCGTCACCGGCGGACTGGGGCCGACGCACGACGACGTGACGATGGAGAGCGTCGCGGCCGCGTTCGGGCGCTCGCTGGAGCGGAACGCCGACGCCGAGGAGTGGCTGGAGACCAACGGCGGCTACTCCGCGGCGGACCTCGTGGAGGGGACGACCGACCTCCCCGCGGGGTCGCGGATGCTCCCGAACGACGAGGGCGTCGCGCCCGGTGCGGTCGTCGGCTCGGTGTACGTGCTCCCCGGCGTCCCCGGCGAGATGAAAGCCATGTTCGCCCGCGTCGCCGACGAGTTCGCCGGCGAGCGGACCCACGTCCGGTTCGTCCACACCTCGGAGCCCGAAAGCTCGCTCATCGAGCGGTTCGAGGCCGTCCAATCGGCGTTCGACGTGACCGTCGGGAGCTACCCCGGCGACCACGTCAGAATTAAACTCGCCGGAGCCGACGAGGAGACGGTCGAATCGGCGGCCGCGTGGCTCGAAGCGCGAGTCGACCTGTACGAAGAGTAGGGTCGGCCGGCCGACGGGTCAGCGCTGGAGGTACCAGAGCCACCCGGCGGTCATGAGGATACCCACGAGAAGCACGGTCGCGGCCGTCTCCGAGGTCGGCAACACCTGCTCGCTGGCTGATAGCGGAATCATAGGTGACAGTTCCCACGTCCGGTTCTTAAACGGTGAGGTTCTGGCGACAGTTGTCGCGGCGTGAGCGTCAGCGAACCCGTGGGGGCGCGACCCAGTCGCCTCTCGCCGGCTCCCCTCTCGCCGGCTACCGCGTCGCTTTTCCCCGGGGCGCGGGTTCGTTCAGTCATGCGAATCGGTGTCGTCGTCAACCCCGTCGCGGGGATGGGCGGCCGGGTCGGCCTGAAGGGAACCGACGGGAAAGTCGCGGAGGCCAGAGCGCGCGGCGCGGAGCCGCGGTCGCCAGAGCGGGCGCGACGGGCGCTCTCTCGGCTCTTCGAGACCGCCCCCGAGGCGGAACTGCTCGCGTGGGGCGGCGAGATGGGCGCGGCGGCCGCCCGAGACGCCGGCTTCGACCCCGAGGTGCTCGGCGAACCGTCCGGCGACGAGACGAGCGCGGCCGACACCGTCGCCGCCGCCGAGGCGTTCGTCGACGCCGACGCGGACCTCGTGTTGTTCGTCGGGGGCGACGGCACCGCGGCGGACGTGGCCGAGGCGCTCGACGGGACCGACGTGCCGATGCTGGGCGTCCCCGCGGGCGTGAAAGTCTACTCCTCCGTGTTCGCCGTCTCGCCCGAGGACGCCGCCCACGTCGTCACCTCGTTCGAGCGGACCGAGGCCCGCGAGGTCATGGACATCGACGAGGACGACTACCGCGACGGCGAGGTCAGGCCGGAGCTTCGGGCGGTCGCGCACGTCCCCGTCGCGGAGGACCTCCAGTCGTCGAAACAGACCGGCGGCGGCACCGTCGAGTCGCTCGCCGCGGGCGTCGCTGACGACATCCGCTCGACCGAAGGCGTCACCTACGTCCTCGGTCCCGGAAGCACCGTCGGCGCGGTGAAAGCCGAGTTGGGAATCGACGGCTCGCCGCTCGGCGTCGACGTCTACCGCGACGGCGAGGTGCTCGCCCGCGACGCGACGGAGGCCGAGATTCTGGCGAACCTCGGCGCGGAGAACGTTATCGTCGTCACGCCCATCGGCGGGCAGGGATTCGTCTTCGGTCGCGGCAACCCCCAACTCTCACCGGCCGTGATTCGACGCTGTGACGTGTCGGTCGTCGCCTCGCGGTCGAAACTCGACGGGATTCCCGTCCTCCGGGTCGACACCGACGACCCCGACCTCGACGCGGACCTCCGCGGGTGGACGAAAGTCCGCGTGGGTCGCGTCGAGCGCCGGATGATGAAAACCGAGTGAGCGGCGCACGTCGGATGCGGCCGACTCGGCGCGACGCGCCACCACAGAAAAATCGAGCGAGAGGCCGCTCCAGTCGGCCGTCTCGTCAGTCGTCCGCCGGAGCCTGTTGTTTCGTGATGTACTCGACGATTTCGTCCGTTTCGGCCTTGAACCCGTCGAGGTCGGTCTCGTTCCCGTGGAGCACCGTCGAGAAGTACTTCGTGTCGGCGGCGAGGTTGACTGCCTCCCTGAGTTCCTCGTCCGTGACGCCGCTCAACCGCGCTTCCTCGGTGTGGAAGTAGATACAGTACGGACAGTTAATCGCGGCCGCGACGCCGACGCCGATGAGCGCCTTCTCCCGCCCGGACAGTTCGGTGTCTTCTCCCAGATTGAGGTCGCGGAAGAGCCCCCAACTGTGTTCGCTCGCCGGTTCTGCCAAGTCCTCCATCCAACTCGGGACCTGACCGAGCATTCCCTCCATCTCTTGTCGTGTGGCTTTCGATACGATCTTTCTTCCCGTACCTCCGCAGTCCCGTCGCTATGGAGGCGCTTATTACGAGGTTCCGGAGCAGTAAAGTTATGAATAGTCTGGAAAATCATAATCTGCCCGTATCGACGACGTTCCGGGGAAATTCGGGGTTAATACGCCGGTGCACGGGACGGTCAGCCATTTCCATCCCAGCCGCTCGACGTAGATGATTTAATATTCGGAATCGTGTGCAATGAGAACCACTACCCATTATTCACACAGGGTGTAATATAGTGAGATTTAAGGTCATTGGATGGGTTCTGAATGGCATGGAAACCCGGAAAGTCCAGCGTCTCGGTCCCTCCACGCTGGCGATGACGCTTCCAGCGGAGTGGGCCAAGGAACACAACGTCGAGAAGGGCGACGAGGTGACGATTCGAACGAGCGGCAAGGGAACGCTGACGGTTCTCCCCGAATCGGTCAACACCGAAGATTCGAAGGCGACGATTCGCGCCGACAGTCTGAACGCGGAGGCGCTCGAACGCGCCATCGTGGCGCAGTACGTCCTCGGGCGACGCGTCATCCACATCGAGAAAAGCGAGGGCGCGCTCGACTCGGACCACATCAACGCCGTCTACAAAGCCGAGACCCAGCTCATGGGCCTCGGCGTCATCGAGGAGACCCCCGAGCGAATCGCGATTCGCTGTTCGGTCGACGCGGAGGACTTCACCCTCAACAACCTGCTCGAACGCCTCGAAAACACGGGCAGCACGATGCGCGGCGAGGCCGTCAAGGCGCTCGCCCACGGCAACCCCGACCTCGCCCAGCGGGCGCTCAACCGCGAGCGGCAGGCGAACAAGATTTTCGTCCTCCTGCTCCGGCTCATCTTCACGTCCTACCAGAACCCCAACCTCGCGCGGGCGGTCGGCCTCGATTCGGGCTTCCCGCTCATCGGCTACCGCTCGGTGGCGAAGAACCTCGAACTGACCGCCGACAACGCCGAGGACATCGCCAACATCGTCATGGACGCCGAGGGCCACACCATCGACGTCGACCAGTCGACGATGCGGCGCATCCGCGAGTTCACGGACCACGTCGACGAGATTACGACGACCGCGGTGCGGGCCGTCGTCGAGCGCGACTACGACCTCACCATCGAGTGCCGAGAGCTGTTCCGCGAGATTAGCGACCGCGAGCGCGACATCCTCAACGACCTCCCGGAGATGGAAAACCAGAAGCTCCTCCAGATTCGCGAGGTGCTGGTGAGCCTCCAGCAGACCGCGCAGTACGCGATGCGGAACGCCGAAATCGCGTCGAACCTCGCGCTCAACGAGGAGTCGGACCACGTCACGATAGACTGAGGCGACGACGCCCGCGACACCCGATTCCGAACGTCTCTCTTTCGCGCTGTTGGAGCCACAGTTTCGACTGTCGGTCGTCGGTCGGAATGATTTTGGTTCGTTGACGTGATTGCCGTCGCGTGACATCCTTCGCAGACGTTCGGGAGCGTTTCTGGCGCGAGTCCATCGACTTCACGGAGACGAAGACGTTCCTTCTCGGTCTACTTCAGGCGGGGATTGCGACCATCGAGTTCGCTCTGATATTCGTCGTCGTGGCCGGCACTCGTCTCGTGCCCCTCTCGGCAGTCAACACGCGGCCGTCGTCGGTCGTCGTCGCGGTATCCCTCGGCCTCGTCCCGGGGTTCGTACTCGGTGCCGGTCTTCCGCTCCTCGTCCAGTATTCGGAGTACGTCAACCGGCTGAACGACAACAAAGCGTTCAGAGCGGTCGGCCCGGTGGTGACGTTCGGGACGTACTTCTGTCTCTTCTTCTACCACCCCGTCACCAGCGTCCTCTACGCGGTTGCGTACCTGTTGGGACGCATCGCCGTCCTCGTCGGCATCTTCGGCGGGTCGCAACTCAAATCGGCAATCGCCTGAGACAGCAGCGACTCGTCGAACAGTCGGCACGCTCACCGTCGGAAACTCAGAGGGGTCACACGGCCGGGCGTGGCCTCAGTCCGCGAGCAACTCCACGGCCTCTTCTTCCTCCTCCTCTGGCGACTGCTTCTCACCGGTCAGCGGGTTCCGACTGGCGATGCGGCAGTCGAACCCGGGATGCTCGCCGAAGTGCCGGAGTATCATGTGGCGGCGCGACCCGGTGATGCCGGTGCGACCGATGTCCTCGGCGGTGAAGCGCTCGGGCAGGCGGTCGTACAGGCGGCGCAGCTCGTCGAAACTGGTGAACACCTTCGCGTTGCCGGTGGAGTCCGCGCCGCGGCGGGAGACGACGTAGCTTCCGTCCCGGCGGTACTCGCCGGCCGTGCGGAAGAACTCCCGTTTCTCGGTCAGCGCCGAGCCGATGGCCTCCTGCAAGTCGGCGGCGGCGTCTCGGGACAGTTCACAGGACTGGTCGCCAAAGGAGACGACGATGGTTTCGTCGTCACTCTCGACGGACACAGGGTTCTCATTACGGGAGAAGAACTCGATCAGGAGCGTGGGTACTCCGTGTCATATCATCGACTATCGTAGCCGATGGTAAAGAGTTATCGGCTGAGTCAGGATTCACCGACGATTCTTCGATAGACGCCGGCGGTCGAACGGCCTCCGACGCCGCGTCTGACGCGGGACTGTTACAGGAGGCCGTCGTCGGTGGTCGTGGTCCCGTCGTCTGAGGAGGGCGTCGTCGCGGTCGTCGCGGTCGTCGTCGCTGTCGAAGTCGTGGTTGCCGTCGAAGTCGCGGTCTCGGACTCGGCCGTCTCGGTCGCCTCGGTCGTCTCCGTCGCCGTGGGTTCGTCCGTCGTCTCGCTTCCGTCAGACGCCGCCTTGTTCCCGAAGATGTCCGTCTCGAACGTCTTCTCGTAGGTCAGCGGGTCGAGGGGGACGCGAAGCGTCGTGCCGCCGGCGTCGAGGTTCGCGTAGAAGTCGATGTGCAGGTCGGTCGTCTGGTCGCGTTCGAGATGCGTGACCCACCACTCGTCGAGCCTGTCGTTCTGGATGTGGGTCGTCGCCTCGATGGTCTCCGTCGACCGCGGAGGGATGACGTACTCGGAGTTCGTGGTCCCCTCGCCCACGGCCACGTCGTTCATGGAGATGTCGTAGCCGAGTTCGGAGACCGCAATCGGGTACGGCTTGGGGTTGTGGACGACGAACGTGAGTTCGAGCGCCGTGCGCTCGTCCGTGGATTCGCCCCACTCGGCTCTCGTCTCGTTGACGTACAACACGGGGTCGGAGACGACCGGCGACTCCGCGTTTATCTCGCTGGTCTCCGTGGAGTTGAACGCCGACAGGAGGTCGGTGTCGATGCTCCGGGTGATCTCGGGCGCTTCGAAGGTCCGGCCGAGCATCTCCGAGGAGATGGTGGCGTTCACGGCGAGGTCGGTGTGCTCGCCGTTCTGGACGTGCGAGACCCACCACTCGGGGATGCACTCGTTTTCGAGCGTCGTCCGAAGCGGGACTGCCGTGGTCCCCTGCCCGACAGAGACGCCTTCCTTCTCGCCGGTCGCCATCCGAATCCCGTTCATCTCGACGCCGTAGTCGACGGCGAGCCCGGAGAGGTTCGCTGAAAGCGGGTTCGGGTTCGAGACGTACAGGTCGGTCTCGATGACCGTCGCCGTCTCGTTGACGCCGCCGAACCGGTTGTCGACTCGGTCGACGCTCGGCGCGCCGATTATTCCGGCCGCGAACGCCGCACCGACGACGGCCGCGACGAGCACCAGCGCGACGAGCGCGATACGGAGTTTACCGCCGAACAGCGCGGATGTCAGTCCCATCTTGTGGACACACGAGACTGGTGGTACATATGTCGAACGGCCGAGCGCGACGGCGGTTCGCGGGACCGTCCCGCACGCCTCGACCCCGACACGTCGCCCCACGGCAGGCGGTGTCGAATGAACTAAGTGCGCACCCGCGAAGGTCGGAAACATGGAAACCAAGACGGTGCAATCCGACAAGTCCATCGGCTTTGCGGCGTTGTTCGGCGTACTCACGCTCGTCGGCGCAGGGCTGATGGTCGCCGGACCGGACCAGTTGACGAAGGCGCTCGGGTTCATGGTCGCGATTATCGCGGCCTCGCTGGCGGTCTGCGGCGCGCACCTGTTCCAGTAACGTTGAGTATCAACGCTGAGGAACACGGGTAACCGTTAATAACGCCCATTCCCTAGACGGTCCGAGGATGACTGAGTACACCGACGAGGAACAACGCATTCTCGCCTATCTCCGCGACAGCGTCAGCCGCGGCGAGGGCTACTTCCGGGCGAAGAACATCGCCGAAGCCATCGGTCTCACCGCGAAGCAGGTCGGGTCCCGTCTGCCGCGGCTGGCCGAGAAGTCCGAAGACGTCGAAATCGAGAAGTGGGGACGCGCCCGCTCGACGACGTGGCGCGTCACCCGAAGCTGAGGCGATTCCACGGATTTTTACTGTGGAGGTGTGATGGTATCTCATGACCGTCCGCGTGAAACGAACGTTCGAGTTCGACGCTCCCGGCGAGCGCGTCTGGGAGTTCATCGCCGACCCGGCCAAGCGAGCGGGGGCTATCAGCGTCGTCGACCGCTTCGACGTGTCCGACGACGGCCGCCACGCGACGTGGTATCTCGAACTCCCGATTCCGCTCGTCCGTTCGACGGTGACAGTCGAGACGGAAGACATCGAAGTCGACGAGCCGACCCACGTCAAGTTCGTCGGTAAGTCGCGGGTGATGCGGGTGACGGGCGAACACACTATCGAGGAACACGACGGCGGCAGCCGCCTCGTCAACGAGTTCACCGTCGACGGCCGACTGCCGGGCGTCGAGGCGTTCTTCGAGCGCAACCTCGACCGCGAACTCGACAACCTCGAAACGGAGCTCCGACGCGAGTTCGAAGCGACCGCGTAACGCCGGCGACGACCGTCGACGCTCGGTGAGACAGGGCGAGAAACCGCGAGAGCCGTGCGCTCACGGGGTATGAGAACGGCTGTTGCGGTGGCTTTATACATCGTGGCTCCTAAGCGAAAGTCGCCGGCGCAATAGGCGCTTTTCTCGCCAGTCGTCGGCGACTCCACATCCGCCGCACCCGCCGCAACGTTTCGGGGTCTGTTGCGGCATCCGAAACGACGTGGCCACGTCGTTTCGCGCTCCCAAGCCCGGTGGGAGCGCACTCCCCTCGTCTCACTTCGCCGACTGGTGACGCGAGATTCGGCGGGAGGCGAATTCGCCTCCGCCTTTTGACGACCGCTTCGCTCCGAGCCACGGCGTCGCCGCGCCTCGGCGGCGACCCCCCGACCGCCCGACAGTCCGAGAGCGCACGCTTCTTTCCCCCGGCCCCCGTGGAGCCACCATGACCGAGACGATTCGAGGCGACGTGCTGCACGCCATTCCACCGGACGAACTCGACGACGAGGACCTGTCGCCCGAACTCCGGGCGCTGGCCGACTCGCGTCACGTACTCGTCGTTCGGAAGGGCGGCCATCCCTCGATGCTCGACCTCGTCTTGGCGTTCGTCCGCCGCGACCCAATCGAGGCCGTGACCGTCGTGACCGACCGCCCCGCCGAGGAGGACGAGGAAGTGGCGCTGACCGTCGAGGAGACGGGGATGCCCGGCGTCTACGTCGCGGCCGGCGCTCACGGGGAGGCTGAATCGACCGACGGACACTGAAAACAGCGGACGGAAAAAGCAGGACTGCTGCGGGGCCGTGACGCGGTGACCGACCGGACGACTTCAGTCGTCTTGCTTTGTCTTGATGTCCGCCGAGAGGCCCTGTGCCATGCGAATCTCCTTGGAGTTGTTGAGCGTCCACGCGGTGCGCTCGGTGACGGCCTCGATGATTTCGCGGGCCGAGGGGTAGCCGTTGCCGGACTTCTTCACGCCGCCGAACGGGAGGTGGACCTCCGCGCCGATACACGGGAGGTTGCCGTAGGCGAGGCCGACCTCGGCGTGGTCGCGGAAGTAGTTTATCTGGCGGTAGTCCTCGGAGATGACGGCACCGGCCAGCCCGTAGTCGGTGTCGTTCTGAATCTCGACTGCATCCTCGATGTCGCCGGAGTATTTCAGCAGGGCGACGTGGGGGCCGAACACCTCCTCGTGGGTGCAGCGGAGGTCGTCGTGGGGGTCGGCCTCGTAGACGAACGGCCCGACCCAGTGGCCGTCTTCGTGGCCCTCGGGAATCTCGTCGGCGTCGAGTTCGGTGCGGTCGACGAGGACGTTCACGCCCTCCGTCTCCGCGAGTTCGTTGTAGTTCGTGACTTTCTCCTTGTGGCCCTCCTCGATGAGGGGGCCCATGAACGTGTCCTCGCGGAGCGGGTCGCCCACGGAGACGTTCTTCGCGTTCTCGACGAAGCGCTCCTTGAACTCGTCGTACACGTCCTCGTGGACGACGATGCGCTCGGAGGAGACACAGCGCTGGCCGGTGGTCTTGAACGACGACATCGTCGCGGAGTGGACCGCGATGTCGAGGTCCGCCTTCTCCGTGATGACGATGTTGTTCTTGCCGCCCATCTCGCACGCGGCGAGTTTGCCGGGCTGTTGGGCGACCTTGCTCGCGACCTCGTGGCCGACCTCGGCGGAGCCCGTGAACAGCACGGAGTCGACGCGCTCGTCGTCGACGATGCTCGCGCCGGCGTCACCGAAGCCCTGTACCATGTTGAACACGCCGTCGGGGATGCCGGCGTCCTCAAACATCTCGGCGATAATCTGCCCGCACCACGGCGTCTGCTCGGCGGGCTTCCAGACGACGGTGTTGCCCTCGACGAGCGCGACGGCCATGTGCCAGAAGGGGATGGCGACGGGGAAGTTCCACGGGGTGATACAGCCGACGACGCCACGGGGCTTGCGGCGCATGTAGGCGTCCTTCGCGGGAATCTCGGAGGGGACCACGTCGCCTTTGGGGTGACGGGCGTCGCCCGCGGCCCACTCGACCATGTGGTACGCCTCGATGACGTCGGCGCGGCCCTCGGAAATCTCTTTGCCGCACTCTTTGGTGACGATTTCCGCGAGTTCCTCAGTGCGGTCGCGCAGTTCGTGGTAGATGTCCCAGAGGTACTCCGCGCGGTCGATGTGGGAGAGTTCGCGCCACTCCTCGTACGCCTCGTCGGCCGCGGCGGCCGCCGCGTCGATGTCCTCGGGCGTACCGCGTCGGAACGTCCCCAGCGACTCGCCCGTCGCGGGGTTCGCGCTCTCGAACGTCTCGTCGCCGGTGCCGTCCGTCCACTCGCCGTCGATGTAGTGCTGATATTCGTCCTGCGCCATATGACTCTAGACTCACAACTAGGATTAATAACCCCGGACCCTCCCATGGAAGGGGCGCGCCCGAACCGACGCATCACCGCGACGCCGAGTGACCACAGATAACATCTTACGTAACGACGTATTACCCGGTGTATGAGCGAGCGCACGGCAGGTGAAGGCACGCGCCTTACGCTCGACCTGTGGCATCCGAACTGCTGGGCGATAGAATCGACGAGCGAATACGACGGCGGCATCCTCGCACACGCCATCTACGACGCTCCCGCCGCGGGCGTCGAGCGGTCGAACGGGCTGTTCACCGCCTACGGCGAGTCGCTTGACGAGGTCGAGACGCTCCTCGACGCCATCGCCGACTCGGAGCTCACGGGCGAGGTGTTGGAACTGCAAGAGCGGTTCGACTCCCGCGGGAAGCACGTCGCGCCCGGCCCGGTCGCCCGCGAGTTCTTCTTGGAGTACGACCCGAGCGACATGATGTGTCCGGAGCTGCTCAAGCAGGGCTTCGTCCACAGCGCCCCCACGCAGATAGAAAACGGCCGCGAGCGGTGGGAAGTCTGGTTCGCCGGCGCGCGCGAGGAGATACAGCCGTGCATCGAGACCGTCATGGACGAGACCGGAGCCGAGATTCGCGTCGCCTCCATCTCCACGTCCGAGGGCGCGGAACCGGAGCGCAGTCGGCGGCTCGACACGCTCACCCGGAGTCAGCGGGAGGCGTTCGAACTCGCGCGCGAAGAAGGCTACTACCGCTGGCCCCGCGAGGTTTCCACCCGCGAACTCGCCGCCGAGATGGACATCTCGAAGACGACGCTGCTCGAACACCTGCGCAAAGCGGAGTCGAAACTGCTCGACCCGCAGTAGCGCGGGACGATTGGGTGTCCGTCCCGGCTCAGATACCGGCGACGGCGCGGAGCGCGAACAGCGCGTTCGACTTCCGCTCGCGGACGCGCCGGTAGAAGTAGGAGAACCATTTGTCCCCGTAGGGGACGTACTGCCACGTCTCGATGCCGGCGTCCGCGAGGTCGCGCTGACCGTCCTCGCGCACGCCCATGAGCATCTGCACCTCGTAGGGCGTCCCGTACTGTTCGTGGAGGCGGCGGGCGTGCGCAATCATGTGCGGGTCGTGGCTGCCGACCGCGATGCCGCCGTCGAACTCGGTGAACATCTGTTCGAGGAGGTCCCTGTACACCTCGTCCACCTTCGACTTCTCCTTGTACGCGATGGACGCCGGCTCGTTGTACGCGCCCTTGACGAGGCGGACCTTGCCGGGGACCTCCGCGAGGCGTTCGAGGTCGTCGCGCGTGCGTTTCAGGTTCGCCTGCACGCAGACGCCGACGTTCCCGCCCGTCCGGTGGCCCAAGTCGTCGACGGCGTTGAGGGTCACGTCGGTCGTCTCGTGGTCCTCCATGTCGACCCAGACGAACACGCCTTCGGCGTCCGCGGCGTCGACGATGCGGTCGAGGTTCTCCCGGAACGCGCGGTCGCTGATGTCGAGACCGATCTGCGAAGGCTTCACCGAGACGCAGCCATCGAGGTCCGTCGCGCCGAGTCGACGGACGAGGTCGACGTACGCGTCGGCGTCGGGGTCGGCGGCCGTCCGGTCGGTGTAGTGCTCGCCGAGCAGGTTCAGTATCCCCGCGATGCCGTCGCGGTTCAGCGACTCGACGTGCGAGACCGCTCCGTCGGCCGTCTCGCCCGCCACGAAGTTGTTCGCGATGGGGGGTATCACGACCCGCTATTGTGAGACACGTACCCTAAAGAGAGACCCTACCAAATCATTCTGAAAAATATTCCTGAAATAATCACGGAACGCTCGTTTCGTCCGACGGGGTCCGGGGTCCCGACTATGGGCGGTCACAGGTATATTTACGATAGCTGGAGAGCATTGCTTGTTATGTCATCACACGACATGGAACGCAGAACGCTGCTGAAGCTGTCGGGGCTCTCGCTCGTCGGGGCGACCGCCGGCTGTCTCGAAGGGGAAGGTGACCGCCGGCTGTCTCGAAGGGGAAGAAGAGACCCCCGCGGCGACGACCACCGAGGAAAGCGGCGGCGACGAATCGTCGTACACCATCGGGATGGTCGACTCGCTCACCGGGTCGCTCGCGCCGTACGGCGAGCGCAACACTCGTGGCCGCGAACTCGCGCTCGCGGCCGTCAACGAGGTCGGTATCGGCTCCGAAGGGGCGTCGCTGAACATCTCCGTCGAGGACGACGAGAGTACGAACCAAGGCGGAGTCAACGGCGCACAGGTGCTCGTCAACCAAGACGGCGTCCCGCTTCTCATCGGCTCCGTGGGCTCCGGCGTCTCCATCGCCATCCACGACAGCGTCACGAGAGACGCCGGCGTCGTCCAAATCAGCCAGAACAGCACGAGTCCCGAACTCACGACGCGGCCGGAGCTGCTTCGGATGAGACCCTCTGGTTCCGCGAAGGGACAGGTGCTCGCCAGCCTCGTCAACGACGACGGCCACGACACGGTCGCCGTCACGTGGATCAACAACGACTACGGGACGGGGCTGTCCGAGGTGTTCGCCGAGATGTTCGAGTCCGAGTTCGACGGCACCGTCGCCTACAACGAACCGCACGACCAGGGTCAGTCGCCGTACAGCGGCGTCCTCACCGAGATGGCATCGACCGACGCCTCGGCGTGGATCTTCCTCACGTACGCGAACGAGTACACGGTCATGGTCAACGAGGGCTTCGACCAGGGCTACAACACGTCCGTGGACTACTACGGCGCGGAGTCCACCGTCGCCGACTCCATCATCGAAAACACGCCCGAAGGCAGCATGGACGGGATGACGGGCATCACCGAGAGCGCCCCGCAGGACCAGGAGAACTACCAGAACTTCGTCGCCGCGTTCGAGGAGAACTACGACGGGACGCCGACGGTCTGGTCGGCGTACGCCTACGACGCCGTGACGGTCGCGGCCATCGCCATCGAGGCGGCAGACGAGTTCACCGGCGAGGCGCTCGCGTCGGTCGTCCGCGACGTGACCCGCCCCGAGGGCGAGGAGGTCTTCAACTTCGAGGAGGCCGCGGCCGTCCTCCGCGACGGCGGTTCGCCGGGCGACATCAACTATCAGGGCGTCAGCGGCCCGGTCGACCTCGACGAGAACGGCGACCCGCCGGGCTACTACCAGATTTACAGCGTCGAGGACCACGAGTACGTCTTCGGTGACTACATCACGAGCTAACTATCGCGCGCTGGTCTTCCTGTCGTTCGGAACCGAACCCGAGCGCTACGGCGTGTCCCGACAGGGCCCGATTCCGTGGGTCCGCGAGACGCTCGGCATCGCGGTCACGCCGCGCAACCTCGTCGTCGTGGCGCTCACCGTCGTCCTCGTGACGGCGTTGCACCTGACGCTGACGCGGACGACGCTCGGTCGGAAGATGCGCGCGACCGCCGACAACGCGGACCTCGCGCGGGTCAGCGGGATTCGGACCGGCGAGGTCATCTTCGCCATGTGGCTCATCGGCGGCGCGCTCGCCGCGGCCGGCGGCGTCTTCCTCGGACTGGAGGAACTCGTCCGCCCGCGGATGGGCTTCGACATCCTGCTTATCGTCTTCGCCGCGGTCATCCTCGGCGGCATCGGCTCCGTCTACGGCGCGATGCTCGGTGGCCTCGTCATCGGGATGGTCCACGAGCTCGTTCCGCTGTTCTACCAGTGGGGCATCATCCCGGTCAGGTCGCGGTACGCCGCGGCCGTCGCGTTCGTCATCATGGTCGCTATCTTGCTCGTTCGCCCGAGCGGAATCGCGGGTGATAACGGATGAGCGCCGTCACCTCGTGGGTGACCGAGACGCTCGTCCGCGACGCGACCGAGCGGCGCATCTTCGCGGTGCTCGGACTCATCACCGTGTTGCTCGTCGTCGGCGTCCTCACCGGCGTCGTCGGACTGCGCTTCCTCCTGTTCCAAATCGCGCTCGTCGGGATGTACGCCCTGCTGTCGCTCGGACTCAACGTCCAGTGGGGCTACGCCGGACTCATCAACTTCTCCGTCGCCGCCTTCTGGGGAATCGGCGCGTACTGCGCCGCGCTGTTGACCGCGCCGAACTCCCCGCTCGGACTCGGACTCCACCCGGTGTTCGGGTTCCTCGGGGCAATCGTCGTGAGCGCGCTCATCGCGGTGCTCATCGGCATCCCGACGCTCCGCCTGCGCGAGGACTACCTCGCCATCGCCAGTCTCGGACTCGCCGAGGTCATCCGCACCATCATCCTCAACGAAGACCAGTGGACCGCCGGGTCGAGAGGTATCAGCGGCATCCCGAACCTCCTGTCGTGGCTCCCGCTGACCGACTCCGCGACGACGGCCGCCGTCGTGGTCGTCCTCATCGCCGTCGTCTACCTGTTCCTCCGGCGCGTCCACCGGTCGCAGTGGGGGCGCGTCCTCCGGACCATCCGGTCCGACGAGGACCTCGCGAAGGCGCTCGGGAAGAACACCTACCGATTCAAGATGCAGGCGTTCGTCCTCGGCTCGGTCATCGTGGCCGTCGCCGGGGCGTTCTACGCCCACCTGAACCTCTACATCGACCCCTCCGACCTCGTTCCCCTGACGACGTTCTACATCTGGATCGCCGTCATCCTCGGCGGGACCGGGTCGAACCGCGGGGCGGTCGTCGGCGCGGCCGTCGTCATCGCCATCCGCGAGGGGACCCGCTTCCTCAACGACATCGGGTTCATCCAGACGCTCGGCGTCGACTTGGCCCCGCTCCGACTGCTGTTCGTCGGCGGGCTCATCATCCTCATCATGCGGTTCCGGCAGGACGGGCTCCTGCCGCCGAAGGACGAACTCATCTGGCCGGCGGCGCGCGACGGAAGCGGTGCCGGCGGCGCGTCTCCCTCCGGTGCCGCCTCCGACGGCGGGACCGCCTCGAACGGGGGTGACGACCGATGAACGACGACGCGTACGAGGGCGCGCGCCTCGACAAGGACGACGTCGTCCTGAAGACGACCGGCTTGGAGAAGGCGTTCGGCGGCCTCGTCGCCACCGACGACGTCTCCATCGAGGTCGAACGCGGGACCATCACCGGGATGATTGGACCGAACGGCGCGGGCAAGTCCACGCTGTTCAACCTCATCTCCGGCTTCTACGAGAACGACGCCGGCCACGTCACCGTCAACGGCGAGGACGTGACCGACCTCGAACCGCACGAGCGCGTCCGAAAGGGACTCGTTCGGACCTTCCAGACGCCCCGGCGGCTGGAGGGGATGTCCGTCCGCGAAGCGATGCTCGTCGGTCCCGGCCCGCAGAAAGGCGAGTCCGTCTTCTCGCTTTTCTTCTCCGGCTCCGACGTGACAGAAGAGGAGCGGGCGAACATCGAACAGACGCGCGAGCTGCTCGAACGGTTCGAAATCGGGCATCTCATCGACCAACCGTCGACCGACCTCTCCGGCGGGCAGATGAAGCTCGTCGAGCTCGCGCGGGCGTTCACGACGAACCCCGATATCCTGCTTTTGGACGAGCCGGTCGCCGGCGTCAATCCGACGCTCGCGAACGACATCAAGCGGTTCATCCGCGAACTCAACGAGGAGGGACAGACCTTTCTCATCATCGAACACGACATGCCGATTATCATGGACCTCGCAGACCCCATCATCGTTCTCGACCAAGGGAAGGTGCTCATGGAGGGCTCGCCGGACGAAGTCCGCTCCGACGACCGCGTCATCGAGGCGTACCTCGGGGGGGCCGGCCCGTGACCGAGCGCGCCCTCGACGTCAGCGGCGTCGACAGCGGCTACGGCGAGGTGCAGGTGCTCCGCGACCTGACGCTCCGCCTCGAATCGGACGAAATCGTCTGCATCATCGGGCCGAACGGCGCGGGGAAGTCGACCGTCCTCAAGACGGTGTTCGGCCTCCTCAAGCCGTGGACCGGCTCGGTCGAACTGAGTGGGCGAGATATCACCGGCGAGGAGCCGGAGGACCTCGTCCGCGTCGGGATGGGCTACGTCCCGCAGGTGGACAACGTCTTTTCCTCGCTCACCATCGACGAGAACCTCAGGATGGGCGGGGTCGCCCGCTCGGAGGGCTTGCAGGCGCGAATCGACGAACTGTACGACCAGTTCTCGATTCTCGACGAGAAGCGCTCTGCGAAGGCCCGGACGCTCTCGGGCGGCCAGCGGCAGGTGCTCGCGTTCGCCCGCGCGCTCGTGATGGAGCCCGAAGTGCTCCTCATCGACGAGCCGTCGGCGGGCCTCGCGCCCAACATCGTCCAGTCGGTGTTCGAGGACGTGAAGAAGGTGAACGAACTCGGGACGGCGGTCCTGATGGTCGAGCAGAACGCCCGCGAGGGGCTCGGCATCTCCGACCGCGGCTACGTCCTCGACCAGGGGACAGTCGCCTACGAGGGCGACGCCGACGGCCTCCTCGACGACCCCGAAGTCTCGCGGCTCTACATGGGCGGCGCGGACTACGAGGGCGTCGAGGGCGAGTAACGCGCGACTCGCCCCGCGTTCGCGGCTTTTTCCGACCGCGTGCTACGCCGCGTGCTTTTCGATTTCGCCTTTGAGCGACGCGGCGTCGAAGTCGTGGTCGGGCCGGATGTTGACGAAGTCGAGGAAGTCGACGGCGTCCAACAGCGCGTCCGCGTCGTAGGAGTCGAGCGCCGCGGTGACGGCCTTCTTGGGACCGACGAGCGGTTCGAGCGCGGCCAGCCCGCAGGCGAGGTCGTACGCGCGGGCGTCGCGCATCCCCTCGTCGTTGACGTTCGTCGCGTCGATGAAGTAGATGCCGTCCTCGCGGACGAGGACGTTCTCGGCTCTGAGGTCGCCGTGAGCGAGGTGGTTGTCGTGCATCGCCGCGAGCGCCGCGAACAGTTCGGGGGCGAGCCGTTCGACCTCCGCTCGCGGGGCGGTGTCGAGGGTGTGGAAGTTCGGCAGGTATTCGAGGACGAGCACGCCGAGACCGTCCACCTCGAACGCCTCGACCGGCGCGGGCGCTTGCAGGCCGATGTCGCGGAGTCGCTTCGTCGCTTCGAGTTCGTGTTCGGCCATCTCCAGCGGCGTCCCGAAATGCCCGAAAAAGCCCTCCGTCCCGCTGGAGAACGCGCCGAGGTTTCGCCCGGTGGTGAAGACGGCGTGGACGAGCGAGTTCTGTTTGGAGATGACTTTCACGAACCACTCGTCGTCGACGACCATCGGGGTCGAAAGCCAGTTGTCCGCCTCGAGAAATCGGATGTGGAGGCTGTCGCGGTCGTATCGCCGAGCGAGTTCGCGGGCGACCGTCTCCAGACGCGGCCACCCGAGGCGGCCGCGGACGAGCCGACGGAGGTCCATGCACCCCCGTAAGACGAGGGGCGGCTTAACCTCGTGGGCCTACGACGATTCCTGTCGGACCGTCAACACGGGCGCGTCGGAGCCGCGGACGACGCGCTCGGCGACGCTCCCGATGAGGTAGCGGTCGATGCCGCTGCGGCCGTGAGTTCCCATCACGACGAGGTCCACCTCCCGTTCGTCGGCGTGGCGGATAATCTCGCTCGCGGGCGTGCCCTCCGTGACGACGGTCTCGACCTCGACGCCGGCCTCGCGGGCCGCCTGAGCGACGCGGTCTAGCACCTGCTCACCGCTTTCGAGGAGCGCCTCGCGGACCCGTTCGAGCGAGAGCGCGGGCGCGGCGTAGCCGACCTCGCGCACGTCCGCGACGTAGAGCGCCACGAGCGTCGCGTCGTAGGTGCGGGCGTGTTCGATGGCGTGGTCCAACGCGGCGTCCGCGCAGTCGCTGCCGTCGGTCGGAAAGAGGATGTGGGAGTACATACGAGAACGTCGGGCCGCGGCGCAAAAAGACCCGGATGCCTATTCCCACGCGATGGGAGTACCCGACGTGGGCTGCCGCCTTCGCCGGCCGCGACGCATATCCTTCATGGTCGTTCGATTAGTTTATGTCCGGCACGGCGATAGTTGGTCGCATGGACTTCGACATCCCGGCCGAACACCGGATGATTCGGGACACCGTCCGCGAGTTCTGCGAGGAAGAAATCGCGCCCATCGCGCAGGACATCGAGGACGAACACCGGTTCCCCGCGGAGATATTCGACCAGTTGGCCGAGTTGGACGTGATGGGCGTCCCCATCGACGAGGCGTACGGCGGCCTCGGCGGCGACCAGTTGATGTACGCGCTCGTCGTGGAGGAACTCGGTCGCGTCTCGGGCGGTATCGGCCTGTCGTACGCCGCCCACGTCAGCCTCGCGTCGAAGCCTATCGAACTGTTCGGCACCGACGAGCAGAAGGAACGCTGGCTTACGCCGCTGGCGACCGGTGAGCACCTCGGCGGCTGGGCGCTCACCGAGCCCGGGTCCGGGAGCGACGCCAGCGACATGGACACGGTCGCAGAGCGGGACGGCGACGGCTACGTCATCGACGGCACGAAGCAGTTCATCACGAACGCGAACGTCGCCGGCTCGGTCCTCGTGAAGGCCGTCACGGACCCCGGCGCGGGCTACGACGGCATCTCGACGTTCATCGTCGACCCCGAGAACGACGACGGCTTCGAGGTAACGACCGAGTGGGACAAGATGGGGCTCAACTCCTCGCCGACCTGCGAGCTCTCCTTCGACGACTGTTGGGTGCCCGAAGACCGCCTCCTCGGCGAGGAGGGCGGCGGCTGGAAGCAGACGATGAAGACGCTCGACGGCGGCCGCATCTCCATCGCGGCGCTCTCGGTCGGGCTCGCCGAGGGCGCGTACGGCCACGCCAAATCGTACGCCCAAGAGCGCGAGCAGTTCGACCGGCCGATTTCGAAGTTCGACGCCATCCGCGACAAACTCGTCTCGATGCACCGCAAGACCGAGCGCGCGCGACTCCTCACCCACAAGGCCGCGACGCGGTACGACGCCGGAAAGCGGGTCAGCCGAGAGTCCGCGTTGGCGAAACTCGACGCCTCGGAGGCCGCCCGCGAGGTCGCAGAAGACGCGGTGCAGGTGCTCGGCGGCTACGGCTACACGACCGATTTCGCCCCTCAGCGGTTCTACCGCGACGCGAAGCTCATGGAAATCGGCGAGGGGACGAGCGAGATTCAACACCTCATCATCGGCCGCGAACTCGGCCTCTGAGCGGCCGTCGAAGCCGGCGGTGACTCACTCCGACTCGGCCATCGCCGACAGCCGAGCGACGTAGGAGAAACTGCGGACGTGGTCCTCTTCTGTCGGCGCGTCCTCGAAGTCGGCGGGGACGGTAAAGGAGACGACGCGCTCGCGAATCGTGTCGTGCGGCTCGTCGCCTATCCAGCCGATATCGCGGTAGTACGACGCCATCTCCAGCGCGCCGCGACCGCCGAGTCGCTCGACGAGGTGGACACACCAGTCGAGCAGCACGCGCTCGGCCCGCGGCGTCCGCGGAATCTCGTCGAGGAACGGCTCGCCGTCCGAGGTGACAGCCGCGGTCGTCGCGAGGAGGCGCTCGTGAGCCACGTCGCTCCACGCCCGGTTCGTCGGTGCGTCGACCCAGTCGAACGACCGAGCGCCGGAGTTCCGTCTGAGTCCGGGCCCGGTCGGGCCGTCGGCGTCAGTCGGGTGACGTGACTCGCGCGGCATCTATCCCTGCGTGTGCGTCCATCCGAATTAAGCGTTCGGGCGAACGTCCGACATATGACAGCCACACGAACGTTCAATCCGAGAGAGTGGGTGAACGGTTGAGCTGATAACTCCGAACGAGACTACGAGTCGAAAGCTGATTTGACGGGCGTGTCACTCGGCGTGGCGTGATTTCTCTCTTCGCTCCGTCTGCTATCAACTTTGATATATGGGGCGAATCGCTTAAGTTCCGTACCAGCTACACGTTTGATATCGCTCCGATGTGACACTCATCGGAAAGAACAGTTCCGAGAGAGTCACAGATGCGAGCCACGACCCACATATGACCAGCGTCGGGCAGTACCCACACGCGTACGCGCTGTTCGCCGCGGGCATCCTTGCGGGGGTCGTCACACTCGTTGTTCTCGGCCGGTTCCGACGCTACTCGCGGCGCGTCCGCCTCCCGTTTGCGCTGTTGACGCTCTCCGGGAGCATCTGGGCCACGGCGTACGGGTTCCTCTTCCTCCCGATGACGCCCAGCGCAGAACTGTTCTACGCGCAGTTGGCGTGGGCCGGCGCGGCCGTCATCCCGACGGTCTGGCTCGTCTTTGCGCTCGTCTACGCCGGCGAAGACCAGCTCCTCTCCACGCAGATGCTCGGCTTTCTGGCCGTCGAGCCCGCCGTCGCTATCGCCCTCAAGTTGACGAACGCCTCCCACGGGCTGCTCGGGTCGTCGCTCGGCCCCTGGCGGGCCATGCAGCCGGACCGGTTCGGCGCCCCCGGTGCGGACTTCCTCGGTCCGTTCGGCCCGGTCCTCGTCCTCGTCGCACACGTCGTTTACGGGTTCGGCGTCGCGGTCACCGGGGTGAGCGTCATCGCGAGAACGTACCTCAAAAGCTCGAACATCCACCGGCGACAGGCCGGGTTTCTCTTCGTCGCCGGGGTGATTCCGCTCGCCGCGCTCGGCGGCGAGTTCTTCTTCCCGTTCCGCATCAATCCGGTCCCCGTCTCTATCGGCGTTAGCTCGGTCGTCGTGCTCTGGGCGCTCTTCAGACACCAACTGTTCGATATCACGCCCATCGCCCGCGACGCGATTCTCTCGGAGATGCGCGACGCCGTCGTCGTCCTCGACGAACAGGACCGAATCGTCGAATCGAACGGGGCCGCCTCGGAACTGTTAGCGCGGCCGGTCTCCGAGTGCGTCGGCGAGTCCGTCCTCGAAAGCGTTCGCGTGCCGTCCGAGGTTCAGGCGGTGTTAGCGGGTCGAGACAGGGCGCAAGCGGTCGTCGAAGACGACGGGACCAACCGCTATTTCGAGGTCCGTTCCGAACCGCTCGGCGACCAGACACGCGACCGGACGCGCTTGCTCGTCTTCTACGACGTGACGGAACGCCGCCGCACCGAAGAGGAGTTCCGCGCGCTCATCGAGAACTCGCGGGACGTCATCACCGTCCTCAACGAGGACGGCGAACGGACCTACACGAGTCCCTCGATGACCGAGGTGCTCGGCTATCAGACCGACGCGCTCGTCGGTGAGCCGGTGCTCGACCTCGTCCACCCCGATGACAGAGACCGGGTCGCTGACTGCTTCGACGAGGTGGTCTCCGGCGACCCGCCCGTGCGCGCCGAGTTCAGAGTCCGCCACAAAAACGGTACGTGGCGGCGGTTCGAGACGGTTGGCGTCAACCTCCTTGATGACCCCGCCGTCGGCGGCGTCGTGTTGAACTCGCGGGACGTGACGAGTCGCCATCGCTACGAACAGCGCCTCCGAGTGTTGAATCGCGTCCTCCGGCACGACCTCAGAAACGACATGAACGTCATCCTCGGCCACGCCGACCTCCTCCTCGACGAACGCATCCCCGCCGAGTCGAAGGACCACGCCCGGACGATAAAGCGGAAGGCGTCGTCGCTCGTCGAACTCGGCGAGCAGACCCGGCACATCGACACGACGCTCACCCGCGGGCCGTCCGGACTCGAACCCGTCGAGGTGGTCGAGCGCATCGAGGCGCAGTTAGACGACATCGAGTCCGACTACCCCGAGGCAATCGTCCACCGGAACCTCCCCGACAAGATGTGGGTCACCGCGGACGACCTCATCGAATCGGCACTCAAACACCTCATCGACAACGCGCTCGAACACAACGACCGCGTCATCCCGGAGGTCGGCGTCACCGTCGAGCGGAGCGCGACCTCGAACGACTACGTCGAGATTCGAATCGCCGACAACGGGCCGGGCGTCCCCGACGCCGAACTCTCCGTCCTCGAATCGGGGACCGAGACGCCGCTCCAGCACATCAGCGGACTCGGCCTCTGGCTGGTCCAGTGGATAATCGACCGCTCGAACGGTCGGCTCCGGTTCACGGAGAACGAGCCGCGGGGGTCCGTCGCCATCGTCGGCCTCCGGAGCGCCGACCGAGCAGCCTCCGCCAGCGACGGCGGCACGATAACGGGCGAGTCGGAGACGGACTGAGAGACGGGCTGAGCCGCGCAGTAATCGAGTCGCATGATCGACGTGTCAAAGCCGAAACAGAGAACGAGACAACGAGCCGACCCGAGAGCCGAGCGTGTTCAGGTCGCGTTTCGGTCCCGGAGCCGCACCGCGAGCCTGTGTGCGCCCGCGGCCGCGGCGGTCGTCGGGTCGTCGGGGACGACCACGTCTACGGGACGGTCGAGCTCCGCGGCGAGGCGTGATTCGAGTTCTGCGACCAAGCCGGGGATGCACGCCATCCCGCCGGTGACGACCAGCGGGCGTGCGCGAGCGAGCTGATAGGTCTTCATGTGCGAACTCGCCAGCCGCGAGAAGAAGTCGCTGAGCTCTGTGACCGCGTCGTCGAGGTAGTCGTCCAGCGGCTCCATCACGCCCCGTTCGACGGTGAACTCGTGGACGCCGTCGCCGCCGTCTCCGTCCCCGCGTTCGACCGCGTCGGTGAAGGGTTCGAACCCGCCGAAGTCGGCGTGGGTTTCCTTGTACTCGCGGGCGGTGTCGGGGTCGATGGTCGCGCGCCCCTCGGTCTCGGCTTCGACCGCCTCGGCGATGCGCCGGTCGACGCGGTCGCCGGACACCTCTGCGGAGACGAACGGGAGCAACCGCGTTCCGTGTCGGTACGCGCACGCTTCGAGGTTCGTCGGGCCGAGGTCGAGGGCGACGAACACCTCGTCGACCGCCTCGATTCCGTCGCCGAGCGCCGGAATCGACGCGCACAGCGATTCCGGGAGCCCTCGCGTGAGCGTCCCCCCGAGGCCGCACTCACCGACTGCGGTGCCGAAGTTCGCGAGGCCGACCCTGTCGTCGACGGTCGGCATCGCGTAGACGACGGCGCTTTCGGCCGGGAGGTCGTGTCGCTCGCAGAGTTCGCGGACGAACCGCTCGAACAACTCGGCGTCGCGGGCGGTCGCGGGCACGCCCGAGCGAAGCATGAACTCCGCTCGGTCACCGGACCGCCGGACCGCCCCCTCGTCGTCGCTGACGCGTTCGTCGCCGGGGAGCGCGTCTTCGCCGTCGACCAGACACGAAGGGACCTGAACGGTCGTCGCCGCGTCGCCGTCGTCGAAGACGAGCGTCGTTCGGGCGCTCCCGAACTTGACGCCGACGGCGGTCGGAGCGTCGCGCTCGCCGGACTCGGGCGTCGCGTCAGTGCCGTTGGCCGTGGCTGCGTCGTTCGTCATACGGTATCAACTCGATTCGGACTCGGCGGGGTGGTTCGCGCAGTCATGGGATACACTCGGTTGTCGGAAGGAGAGACCGTGTTCGAGACCCGGCGGTCGGCGTCACACCATCGAGGAGAGGCGGGCGACGTAGACCAGGCTCAGCAGGTGGTCGTCGACGTCGAGGTCGGTCGGTTCGTCGACGTCGGCGGAGAAGCCGAGGAGATAGTCCCGGAGCGTCTCCTCGACGTCCGGCGTGACCCAGCCGACCGTCTGGTAGTACCGGAGGGCGTCCATCGCCCGCTTGAACCCGCTTTTGAGGACGAGGAACTCCAGCCAGTCGAAGACGACGCGCTCCGCGCCGTACTTGTCCGGCAGCGAGCGGAGATACGGCTTTTCGACGCCGTCTTCCTCGCCGCGGGACTGGTGGACGAGCAGGTGTTCGAGTTGGCTCGACCGGAGCGCCTCGGACGCCTCCTGTCGGCTCCGGTCGAAAAGCGGGTTATCGAACCGGAACGGTCCGCGGTCGTCGAACCGGCCGTCGTCGAACCGGCCGTCGTCGAATCTACCGTCGCCGTTCCGTCTGGCTCGTGGTGCGTCACGCGCGATACGTCGAAGTTCGTCTGGGTCGTATTCGTCCGGGTCCAGGTACATGGGTCACCTCGTTCAGGACGGCACGAATCCCCTGAGTCCCCCGACTCGGGGCGGCGGAGCACGCAGCGCGCTGTCCGCGATGTCACACGCGATATCGTACCGTGTCGGTGAAAGCATTCGAAGGAGGCGACATAAATCTATTCGAGACATTATCACTCGTGATACCTCGATGTGCGGGCGCTCGAACTCGGTCGTCGTCATTCGACAGTCGGTGTCGTCGGTCACCAAACGATGAGTGTGGGTTCGTTCCAACACCGTCGCACCGAGACCGAGGGACAAGGAGCCGAACCGCTCAGAGAACGTGAGTGCCGCTCTTCGCGCTTCGCACGCGGAGGTCGCCGGTCTCGCTGTCGAGTTCCAGCGAACGGCCGTGGGAGCCGCCGACGTCCTCGGCGACGACGTCGATGCCGAACCCGTCGAGCGTCGTTCGCGTCGCGGCGACGTTTCGGTCGCCGATACTGCCGTCGCCGTCGGCCGAGGTGAAGTCGAACATCGTGCTTCCCCCGGCGATTTTGGCGACGATTCGGTCGGTGTCCGCGCCGACTGCCTGCATCTCTGCGATCAGGAGTTCGACGCCGGTGTCGACGAACTTCGCCGGCTCGCTGCCGTCATCCGCCTCCGGAAGCATCGCGTGTGCGAGCCCCGAGACGCCGGTCTCGGGGTCGTACAGCGCGACGCCGATACAGGAACCGAGACCGCTCGTCGTCAGCGTGCTCTCGTCGCTGGAGACGGCGAAGTCGGCGATTCCGACCTTGATTCGGCCGGAGCGGGCCGCGGGCGTGTCCGTGGTGTAAACTTGCATTGAGATTCCTCTACGGAGGGGTCACGCGGCGGGCGAGAGTTGCTTGAGCGCCTTGCGCAGTTCCGTCTCGTCGGGGAGCGCGTAGATATCGCAGGTGAACTCGTCGTCGTCCGTTCGAATAGTCGAGTCGATGAGGAACGCGTACTCTTGGGACTGCGCGAGGTCGGTCGCGAGCGGGTCGATGATGGCCGACCCGATGTCGTGGACGTGCTTCGGCGGCGAGATGTCGATGGTCGTTTCGAGCGCGTTCGCCCAGCCGTCGAGGAAGCCGGAGGTCGTGATGTTCCCGATTTCCTGAATCGCGCTCTGGCGCATCGCCTCGTCGCCCTCCATGCCCGGCAGGAGGCTGCTGGCGATGTTCTCGGCCGACGGCTCGTCGAAGAGGATAGCGATGTAGCCGCTCGGCGTCCCGCTGAACTCCAAGACGACGCCGCGTCGAACCGCGTCGGTCAGCGACATCGGCACGCCCTCGATGGGGACGAAGCTCAGCCGACTCACCTCGACGGTCGTGTCGATGCCCGTCATCGCGGTGATGTCCTCGGACGCCTGGGTCGCGCCGTCGTTTATCATCTCGGAGAAGGCGGCGAACGACTCGACCGGGAGCGCGCCGTCGTCGCCGCTCGCCTCGACGATGGTCCCGATGGACGAGGCGGTCGGCACCATGTACAGGTCGAACTCGATGGCGTTGTCCGCGGCCTCCAACTGGTTGCGGAAGACGAGGACGTGCTCGTCGTCGCCGCCGTTTTCGAACCCCTCGGCGTCGACGCGGTCGAGCGGGCCGTCGTTCTCGTCGTCGACGTAGGTCGGTGTCGTGATGTCGACGGTGGTGTCGAGGTAGTCGGCCCAGCCGTCGATGAAACCGCCGAGCATGATGTTCGCGACCTCTTTGAGGCTACTCTCAGCGAGTTCGCCGTCGGCGTCGGTGGCGTCGATGCCCGGCATCAACGCGTCGACCAACCGCTCTGCGGACTCGGGCGAGAACGCCAACACGGTGTGGCCGTCTAAGCCGCCCGAAAAGCCGATGTGGACGCTCACGAGGTCGCGCTCGGCGAACTCGTTTTCCACGTCCGACTTCGTCCCGAGTTCGACCTTGGTGACGTTGACGTACGTGTCGATGCCCGCGAGCGTGGTCAGCGAACCGGCGGCTTTCTCCGCGCCCGAGTGGGCGAGCCGACTGAACGTGCGGAGCGACCGGACGTCGAGATTCATGCCTCTGCCTGAATCACGTCGGCGATAGCCTGGAGCACGTTCGGCTTCTGGAACGGCTTCGTGATGTAGCCGTCCGCCCCCGCCTCGACCGCTTCGCGCATCTTTTCTTCCTGTCCGACCGACGTGCACATGATAACCGATGCGCCGGCGTCGAGCGACTTGATCTCGGACGTCGCTTCGATGCCGTTTCGAATCGGCATCACGACGTCCATCGTGACGACATCGGGTTCGAGTTCGCGGTAGAGTTCCACCGCTTCGACCCCGTTTTCGGCCTCGCCGACGACTTCGTGTTCACCCTCGAGGAGCTGTTTGAGGAGATTCCGCATGAACGCAGAGTCGTCCACGACCAGTACCTTGCTTGCCATACCTCCAGATTTCCGAAAATCACACCATAAACCCTTCCTCCCCATTATCAAGGCTGATATGGTGTGTCGAGGAGGAACCACCCGCGTCGCGTCGTGCAGACCGCAGCAATCGGGTTCCAACGCCCACCCGAACCGCGTCACCGACGCATCAGCGTCGGCGCGGCGGGAACGACGCGCCGGTGTCTTCGACGGCGTCGAGGAGGTCGCCGATGCTGTCGTCTCGGTCGAGTCCGTTGGCGGTCGCGAGCGCCTCGACGGCACGAACGGGATAGGTAACCCGCACCTCCGAGGCTAAAAGCAGGATGCCGAGCACCTCGTCGCGCGGGGTGTCGGCGTTGCCGACGGCGTCGGCGTACCACGAGAGAAACGAGTTGACGACTTCGGTCACGTCGTCGGAGACGGTCTCGTGGCGAGCGACGTTGCCGTCGACGAGCGCGGTGGTGACGAGCGCGTGGTCCGCGCGGACCGCTCCGACGCGCTCTGCGAGCAGGCGTCGAGCGAGCACGGCCCGTTTTTTCGGGTCTTTCGGGAGGACGAGTTCGGGAGCCGCGGCGTCCTCGCCGCGCTCGTCGTGCTCGTCGCCCTCGCCGGAGGTCTCCGTATCGGACCCTGTGGTCTCACCCGAATCGGAGGGCGGGCTCTCGTCGTCTGCCGCGTCGGCGGCCGGCGGCTTGGCCTCTCCGGTCGAGATGACGTACCGGCCCGTGTCGAGCGCCGCGACGTGCTCGTCGCGGCTGATATCGAGTTCGTCCGTCCCGACGACCCCCTGTTCTCGCTGGTGAGTGGGGGGACGTTCGTCCTCGTCGTCCATCGGCGAATGCTCGGTGCCGTGGCATATAATCCCATCGTCACCGTCCGTGGCGGACTCACTACTATGACTGAGAACGTGGCAGATAGCCAACCAACACATTGACAAGCCGTGCGTCCTGATAAATCTCCATCTATGGAGTCTGACAGGACCCTCTCCGCACTGGGAAACGAATACAACCCTGACATCCTCCGTGCCGCGGACGAACCCCACTCGGCACAGGAGTTCAGCGAGATGTTGGACATCCCCATCGCGACCTGTTATCGCCGGATCGAGGAGTTGACGGCGGCGGGGCTCCTCGAACTGCACGACCGGGTTCTCTCCGACGAGCACCGACGAACGAACGTCTACCGCCGTGAAGTCGACGAAATCGTCGTTCGGTTCGAGGGCGACGACTACACGGTCAGCGTGACCGAACGCCCGGAGGTGAAGAACAAACTCGACGACGTGTGGCGGAAGATTACGCAGGACTGAACCGCTCCGACTCCGGACTCTTTTCTTACGTTTTCTGAGACGAGTGCTCGCTGATCGCTCGCGTGAGCGTGCGGAGGAGTTTACGTATTGACGCACCGACCCTACGATATCAGTCTTGATAGTGAGGGCCGTAGCGTTATGTAGGACCTCTCCAAGTTGACGAGTGACGGTTCCCCGCTCCCCACCGAGTGTGGGACCAAACCCACGAAATCTATGTTCGAAAACATCAACGAAGACCGGGGTCAGGTCGGTATCGGGACGCTCATCGTCTTCATCGCGATGGTTCTGGTCGCCGCAATCGCGGCGGGCGTCCTCGTGAACACGGCTGGCTTCCTGCAAGCCACTGCCGAGGACGCCGGACAGCAATCTGTGAACAAGGTCACCAACCGCGTCGACGTCGTCAACGCCCACGGCTTGGTTAACAAGACCGGCGAGGAACGCACCGTCGACCAGATTTTCCTGACGGTCCGCCTCGCGGCCGGTTCGGGGAGTGTCTCTCTCGAAGATACGACGGTCAAGTACCTGAGTGAGACGACCGCGCGAACCCTCACCTACAACGACACCGTCACCGGCTCCGACACGGCAGACCCGGCTAACCTGACGACTGGGAACAACTTCACCGCGGGCGTCCTCGAAGACGGGGACGACTCGTTCGAGGTTCTCAACGAGCAGTCCGACCGCGCGGAGATGGTCATCAACACCTCCACGGTCGAGGGTGACAACACCAACGGGACGGCCACGGGTCAGACCGTCAAGCTCGACATCACCAGCCGCAACGGTGGCACGGCGCAGGTCATCCTGACGATGCCCCAGCAGCTCGCCGGCAAGGACAACAACGACCCCATTGCGCTCTGAGGAGATTCAAATGTTCAACAACATCACTGACGACGACCGCGGTCAGGTCGGTATCGGGACGCTCATCGTCTTCATCGCGATGGTTCTGGTCGCCGCAATCGCGGCGGGCGTCCTCGTGAACACGGCCGGCTTCCTGCAGGCAACTGCCGAAGACGCCGGAGAGCAGTCCGTGAACAAGGTCACCAACCGCGTCGAAGTTCTCAACACGCACGGCACGGTCGGCGGCGAAGAGGACATCGACAACATCACGCTCACCGTTCGTCTCGCCGCCGGTTCCGACGCGGTGGACATGAACGAGACCTCGATTAAGTACCTCAGCGGCGACAGCGTCGTCACCCTGACCAACCAGACGGTGACGTCCGGAGCGAACTCCGCGACGAACGACTCCGCGGAAGGCGTCGCAGACAGCGACGAGTTCGGCCTCTCCGAAGTCACCGACGACGACGGCTCGTTCGGCGTCCTCAACAGCATGAACGACCGCTATGAGGTCACCATCGACACGGCCGCAATCGAAACCAGCGACGGTGACAACACTAACCTCATCGGCGGTCTCTCGACGGGCGAGCAGGTCACCCTCGAAATCACCTCTCGCACGGGCGGGACGACGCAGGTCATCCTGACGATGCCCCAGCAGCTCGCCGGCAAGACGCAGAACGAACCCGTCGAACTGTAACCCGGCACCGAAACTTTCCTTTCATTTTATCGACGTCGACTGCCGAGCGGCAGCGCTGTCGTTTGTTCGGAGTGCACGGCCCACAGCGCGACTCGACCGAGTGACGCTGTCGGTCGCGGCGCTCACGTGACGGGCAACGCCGCAGCCGAGTCGGGACGGTGAGCCGAGACGAACTGCGAGGAGACAGTAGCTGGTGAGACGAACACGAACAAATCGACGAGTCGGGCGCGTTCTCGTGTGCGAGCGAGTCGAAAGAGCCGACGGCGAAAACAGGGAGAGCGCAGCGAGATCGGGGCCACCGGCCTTCAGGACCGACCCGTTACTCGGTCTCTTCGCCGAACCACGGCGGCGACTCCCCGACCATGGAGAACCCGGCCGCCTGCTCGTATATCTTGATACCCCCCTGTGCGATTTCCAGCGGGAACATGGAGTTCTTGATGCTCTGCTTGCGCATTTTCGCGACCCAGATGTAGCGGTTGCTCGTCGCGCCCGCGGGACTCTGGATGAGGTAGATGTTCCCGTCGGTCAGGAAGTTCTCGAGGCCGATGTCGGTCTCGGGGAAGATGGCCGACTGCTCGGTCGTCAGAAGCGAGGTGAGACCGCTGTCTTTCAGGATGTCGATGAACTTCAACAGATACTGGCGCTGTTCTTTCTCGTCGTCGAAAAACAGCTGGAACATCGTCAGCGAGTCGAGGACGAGCCGGTCGTAGTTGGTGTCCTGGAGGTCGCCGAGGATGCGGTCGAGCGTCGCCGAGAAGTCGCCGTCGCGGAGGAGCGTCCGCTTGTCGTAGACCTTGATCTCGCCGGACTCGACGTACTCGTGCCAGCGGTCGAAGCCGATGGACTCGGCCGCCTCGCGGATGTCGTCTTCCGTCTCTTCGAAGGTGAGATACAGGCCACCCTCATCGAACTGGTCGACGCCGTTGTAGAGATACTGGAGGCCGAGGATACTCTTCCCTGTCCCCGGGTTGCCGCTGATGAGCACCGCGGCGTTCTTGACGATACCGCCGTTCAGGATGGAATCGAGTCCTTCGACACCGGTCTTGACTAGTTCTGTCATGGTTGTGTTGAAACGGGTGTTGGCTGTCGGAGGAATGTCCGTGCCGACGCCGGATAATTCTTCTTACCGCCGCTACGCCGTCGTCTGACTTTTATTACACGTTCGTCGCACAGAAATTCATAACCGCGAAAATATCGGGTCTGATAACGGGACGGGAACTTTCTTGTACCGACTTACGTACCTTGCACCAATGTTACCTGCTCCCCCGAGTGCGTCGGACCTCCCCGGCCGGTTCGCCGCTCGGCCGGGTGACAGGCCGTCGCTCGAACGAATCGCCCCGCAGGCGGTGCGGAGGTGCTCGCCGCGAGCATGATGGAGTGGCAGAACGACGAAGACACGGCCGACACCGGGGACGAAACGGACACGGAAGAACAACATATGTCATCAGACGATGGACTTGGATTCGAGGAGGGAATCGACGACCTCTCCGACGAGTTTGGTGACTTCGGCGACGACCTCGACGACGGATTCGACGACGACGAATTCGGCGGATTCGGTGACGACAACAGCGAGGAACTCGCAGAGCTCGAAGATCGCGTCGGCGAACTCGAGAACGAAGTAAGCGCCATCTCGTCGGGGATGAACACCGTCCGCGAAGAGAACAAACAGATCGGTGAGACCGTCGAAGAGCTCGACGACACGATTCGCAAACTGCTCGACATCTACGAGATGGTCACCCGCGGCATCAACCCGTTCGTCGACGACGCCCGCGAGATGGGCGGCCTCGACGGCGGCGGCGCGTTCGGCCTCTTCGAGGCGGAAGCCGAGGACGAAGAGTATCTCGACCCCGAGGTGGCGAACGCCGACGCCGAGTCGTTCTTCGACGACGACTTCGGCGAACTCGACGCCGAGGAGGGCGCGAAAGAAGCGGAACTCGCCGCGGAGGACGAACTCGCGGAAGCGGAGCGCGAGAGCCCCGCGGACGTGCTCGACGACGAGGACGACGAGCACGGCGAAGCCGGCGAAGCCGACGAGACCGACGACGCGGGCGGTGCGGGCGGCGCGAGCTTCGACGACCTCAAAGAACAGTACGAGGAGGGCGACGGCTGGGACGACGAGGACGACGCGGCGGCGGACGACGCCGAAACGGACCTCGACGACGCGGCGGTCGACCTCGAAGACGAGGACGACGACGCGCTCGACGACGCCGACCCGCTCGACTCCGAGACGGCGGACGACGCGGAGGAAGACGACGAACCGGGCGACGAGGTGTCCGACGAATCCGAGACCGACCCGGCCCCCGAGATCGAGGACGGCGAGCAGGACGCCGACGGCGACGTCCGCAAGACGCTCGACGAACTGGAGGCCGAGTACGCCACTGCGGCGGGAACCAAAGACGGACTGTCGGACGACGGCGAGGACGGCGCGGTCGCGGAACCCGAGTCGTCCGCGTCGGTCGAGGAGTCCGGCGCCTACCTGGCGACGCTCCCGTCGAACTACGTCTCCGAGGTGCTCGTCCTCGAGTGGGCCGAACACCTCGTCACGGTCGGCGGCGCGCTCGGCGCGTCGCGTGCGCTCCGCCAGTATCGGGAGCAGGACTGGATATCGCGCGCCGTCGAGAGCGAGCTGAACGCCCACGTCGGACAGATAGCGCCGTCGGTCGAAGACGCCGACGACCACGAACTCCGCATCGACGACCACCAGACGAGCCTCGCGTACGTCTGCCGGCTTGCGGAGGACGTTCCGCGGGGACAGCTGTACGAGGAGTTGGTCGCCTACGGGGGGAGATTCGATGGGATTCGGTGTTAGCGGCTCGACCGCCATCATCTTCCTCGGCGTCCTCATCGCCACGGGAACGCTGTACACGGCGACATCCAACGCGTCGGAGAACGTACTCGAAGCGCAGGACGCCGACGCGGAGCGGGCGCTCGAACGGACGAACACGGACATCGCCGTCACGAACGCGACCTACGACACGAACAACACGAGCCTCACGGTGAACCTGACGAACGTCGGTTCGGAGACGCTCTCGGTGAGCGAGACCACGTTGCTCGTCGACAACGCCTACGTCGACGTGCCGTCGGCCAACGCGAGCGTCGACGGCGACGCCGGAACCGACCTCTGGTACGCCGGCGAGAACCTCTCGTTCGTCGTGGACGCCGACCCAACCCCCGAACGGGTGAAAGTCGTCACCGGAAGCGGCGTCGCAGCCACGGAGGCGGTGAGCTAGATGGCCGACATCTCCGTTCCGAGCCTCATCCTATTCATCGCCAGCATCGTCGTCGCCGCCGGCGTCTCGGGCGTCCTCATCGATACCGTGACCGGCATCAGCAGTTCGCTCGACGAGCGCGGCGGCGACGTGAGCACAGAGATCAGAACAGACATCGAAGTCATAAGCGACCCGCAGGCGGGCGTCTACGACGGCGGGAGCGACAACCTCTCGATATACGTCAAGAACACCGGCCTCAGGACGCTCCCGGCGGCCAGCGGCGGCTTCGATATCATCGTCGGCGGACAGTATCAGACCAACGTCACGGTGAACGTCGTCGACGGCACCGAGTGGCGGCCGAGCAACGTCATCGAACTCACGGTGACGGACATCGCGCTGAGTTCGGGCGACTACCGGATGACAATCGTCGTCGACGGTGACGAAGAGGTGTTCGAATTCCGCGTACCATGAGCAGTCAATTCTCTCTCGGGCTATCCGGGCACGACCGTCTCGAAAAGGAACTCGGCGGCGGCATCCCCAAGGGTGCCATCGTCCTCATCGAAGGGGACTACGGCGCCGGAAAAAGCGTGCTGTCGCAGCGATTCAGCTACGGCCTCTGCGACGAGGAAACGGTGGTGACGCTCGTCTCGACCGAGTTGGGCGTCCGCGGCTTCCTCGACCAGATGCACTCGCTTTCGTACGACATCGTCAAGCATCTTCTCGACGAGCAGATTCTGTTCCTTCAGGCCGAAATCGACAGCAGCGGCGCGCTCTCCGGCGCGAGCAGCCAAGAGGAGCGCAAACAGCTCCTCCGGCGGCTGATGGACGCCGAGACGCTCTGGGACGCCGACGTCATCATCATCGACACGTTCGACGCCATCCTGCGCAACGACCCGCAGTTCGAGGCGCTGGTCCGGCAGAACGACGAGCGGCAGGCCGCCCTCGAAATCATCTCGTTTTTCCGCGAGCTGACGACGAAGGGCAAGACCATCATCATCACCGTCGACCCGTCGTCGGTCGACGAGGGCTCTATCGGCCCGTTCCGCTCTATCGCCGACGTCTACTTCGAACTGGAGATGGTGGAGGTCGGCAACGACGTTCGCCGGAACATCTTCGTGAAGCGCTTCGCGGGGATGGGCCAGCAGGTCGGAGACCGCGTCGGCTTCTCGGTCCGGTCGGGTATCGGGCTCGTCATCGAGTCGAGGAGCGTGGCGTAGATGGCGACCGAACACGGCTCCGCCAGGCTGTCGGACGACCTCAAGCGCCTCGCGATGCAGTGGCCGCACCTGCGGGACCACCTCAAGCGGTTCCGGCAGATTACCGGCGAGTTCCCGATGCTCGTCGACGAGCCGGGCGACTACGAGTCCCGGCGTCCGAACATCATCTACCCGCTGGGCGGCCCCGTGTTCTGCCAGATATACGGCAACTTCGGCGAGACGACGAAGTACTACACCATCGAACCCGAGATGGACGACGACGAACTCGAAGTGTTCGGTCGCGTCAAGGACAAACTGCTCGAACGCAGCGTCTCGAAGCCGGCACCCGAAGAAAGCGCCGACTACGAGGAGCGCATCGAGGAGTTGCTCTCCGAAATCGTCCACATCGAGGGCGACGACCGCGGGCCGCTCGGCTCCGTGGCCAAGCGACTCGACGTGGCCGGCATCGAAGTCTCGCAGACGACGTACGACAAGATACAGTACCGACTCGTCCGCGACATCGTCGGCCTCGGGCCGCTCGAACCCATCATGCGCGACCCGGAGAACGAGGACATTCACGTCATCGGTCCCGCCCAGGTCGACGTCGACCACGGCACGTTCGGCCTCCTGGAGACGAGCGTCGAGTTCGACAGCACGGAGCAGTTCGACAACTGGCTCCGCAACATGGGCGAACGAATCGGTGACCCCGTCTCCGACGCCCACCCCATCGTGGACTCCACGCTCCCCGACGGCTCGCGTATCAACATCATCTACTCCGACGACGTGTCGCTGAAGGGGTCGTCGCTCACCATCCGTCAGGGCGACGACGTGCCGCTTTCGATCTTCCAGATTACGAAGTGGGGAACGCTCTCGCCGGAGTTGGCCGCGTACCTCTGGATCGCGCTGGAGAACGAACGAACCATCTTCGTGGTCGGGGAGACGGCGTCGGGCAAGACCACGACGCTCAACGCCATCCTCTCGTTCATTCCGCAGGACTCGAAGATTTACACGGCGGAGGACACCGCCGAGGTGCTCCCGCCGCACGACACGTGGCAGCAACTGCTCACCCGCGAGGGCCGCGGCTCCGACTCCGAAGTCGACATGTTCGACCTCGTCGCGGCCGCGCTCCGCTCTCGCCCCGACTACATCATCGTCGGGGAGGTCCGTGGCGAGGAGGGACGCATGGCGTTCCAGGCGGCCCAGACCGGCCACCCGGTGATGCTCACGTTCCACGCGTCCGACATCGTCTCGATGATTCAGCGTTTCACCGGCGACCCCATCAACGTCCCCGAGACGTTCATGGACAACTGCGACATCGCGCTGTTCCAAAACCGCGTCCGCCGGGGCAACGACATTCTCCGCCGGGTGACGAGCGTGCAGGAAATCGAGGGCTACTCGAAAGAGATGGGCGGCGTCGTCACTCGCGAGGCGTTCTACTGGGACCCCGTCCAAGACGAGATCGTCTTCCAGGGGATGAACAACTCCTTCATCATGGAACAGAAGGTGGCGACGCTCCTCGGCTACGACGACACGCGGAAAATCTACGACGACATCCAGTTCCGCGCCGAACTCGTCCGCCGGGCGATTCAGGAGAACGTCCTCGGCTACCACGAGGTGAACGAGCTCATCGAGGACTACCAGCGCGACGGCGTCGAAGGACTGCCGTTCGACATGGCGAGGGTGTAACGAGATGGCAGGGGAACAGAGCACGTCGATGCAGGCGGTGCAGGTCCGGGACTTCATCAGCGACATCATCGAGTCGTACGAGCAGATGCCGATGGAGCTGCCGCGGTACCTGCTCGCGGTGCTCGGCCCTGCCATCGTGTTTTTCTTGCTCTCTGTGGCCGGTGCCATCGCGCTTCCCCTTCCCCTCCTCGTCCGCATTCCCGTGTTCCTCCTCGGCGTGTTGCTCTTGGGCGGGGCCGTTCTCTACCCGCGGCTCCTCGTCGAACAGACGCGCCGCAGCTTGGAGAACCAACTGCACCTGCTTATCACGCACATGACCGTGCTCTCGACGACGAACATCGACCGCGTCGCCGTGTTCCGAACGCTCGCGCGCGAAGAGGAATACGGCGAGTTGGCGACCGAGATGAACCGCATCGTCCAGCTCGTCGACGCGTGGAACCAGTCGCTCGACGACGCCTGTCAGCGCCGGGCGCGGGAGGTCCCGTCGAAGCCGCTCGCCGACTTCCTCGACCGGCTCGCGTACTCCATCAACGCGGGGCAGAGCATCGACGACTTCCTCCTCGGCGAGCAGAACGCGATGATTCAGAAGTACATCACCGTCTACGAGAGCGCCCTCGGGAATCTGGAGGTCATGAAGGACCTCTACCTCTCGATGATTCTGTCGATGACGTTCGCCATCATCAACGCCATCGTGCTCCCCATCCTGACGGGGACCGACGCGACGATGACCATCGGCGCGGTCATCGTGCTGTTCGTCTTCGTGCAGTTGGGCTTTTACTTCGTCATCCGGACGATGTCGCCGCACGACCCGCTGTGGTACCACCAGCGGGAGTACCGGACGAAGGCGAACCGGCAGATAGACATCACGCTGTACGGCGCGGTCGGCCTCTCTATCACGATGGTGCTCGTGCTCGCGTTGGGCACGTTCAATCTGACTCCCGTCGGCGCGACGGTTCGGCCCATCATGATTGAGCTCCCGATTCCGCTTCTCATCTCGACCCCGCTGACGCCGCTCGCGGTCCCCGGTATCGTCGCGCGCCGCCACGAGAAACGCATCGGCGAACGCGACGAGGAGTACCCCGGCTTCATCCGCGCGCTCGGGGCCTCGGAGACGGCGAAACAGAGCACGACGACGGCCGTCCTGAAGACGCTCAAGACGAAGGACTTCGGCGTCCTCTCGCGTGAAATCGCCCGGCTGTACACGCGGCTTCGGATGCGACTCGACCCCGACCGCTCGTGGTTCTTCTTCACCGCGGAGACGAACTCCTACCTCGTCCAGAAGTTCTCCGAGATGTACAACGTCGGCCGGTCGATGGGTGGCAAGCCGAAGCTTCTCGGCGAACTCATCAGCCGCAACATGAACGAGATTATCAAGCTCCGCCGCCAGCGGAAGCAGTCGACCGTCACGCTCATCGGCGTCCTCTACGGCATCACGGCCTCCGCGTCGTTCGCCTTCTTCATCGGGCTGGAAGTCGTCGAGATTCTCGCGTCGTTTTCGACGGAGATGAACCTCGACAGCCTCCAGTTCGGGACGCTCATCTACGCCGGCGTCTACGACGTGCCCTTTATCGAGTACATGCTGACGCTCATCATCCTGTTCAACGCCCTCCTGTCGTCGCTCATGATTCGGATGGTCGACGGGGGGCACAAGGCGAACGCGTACCTCCACTTCGTGATGCTCGTCTGGGTTGGCTCCCTGATGGCGGTCGCGACCTCGTCGCTCGCAGGAGCGCTGATTAGTGTATGACTGACGACGGACCACAGAGACAGACCCGAGATACGATGCCAGACACAGGAGGCGAACAGACCGCACAGGAGGCCCGTTCCCGCGCGCCCGAGGGGGGCGACGTGGCGAAAAGCGATCTCCTGCAGGCGTACCGCCGGAAGAAGTCCGAACCGTCGGACGAACGCGAGGAACAAGAGCGGGAGCGCTCGAAGAAGCAGACGGAAAAACAGACCAGCGACGGCGAGTCCATCGTCGTCGACTTCGTCGCCAACTTCGTCGCCGGCGGCAACGCCTCGTTCGACCCCGTCAAGGGGCGCGTCCTGATGAGCCAACGGCGGCTCATCCTCGCCACGTCGAAGGCGAAGACCGTCATTCCCATCACGTCCATCTTCGACATCGCCGTCGGGCAGGTTCCCCCGGAGGTCGAGGAGTTCTTCGACTACACCGTGATGGTGGGCTACATCATCGGCCGCCAGCGACGGACGACCGTCATCGGCGGCGACCGCGAGACCATCGAGAAGTTCTCGCTGCTGTTGTTCCGCGCGGCGCTCAACGGCTCGCGCGCGCAGGTTACCCACCCGGCCCGCATCGGCGGCCGCGTCCTCGACACGGAGCGCCGACCCTCGGGCCTGCATCTCGACTACGAGGCCGTCACGTTCCCCGACGACGACGGCCCGCTCACGGAGAACGGCGAGCCGTTCCACATCGACCTCGCGAGCGTCATCTTCTTCGAGGTGCTCGAACGGACCGTCGACGGCGAAACGCGACTGGTGCTTTCGGTCCAGCACGTCAAACAGGGCCAGACGGTCACCTCCGAGATAACGCTCGACTCGCGGCGGAAGATGAACATCCTCGGGCGCTACCTCAGACTCGTCTACCACTGGATAAAGTCGGGCGTCCGCGACGTCGAAATCACCGAACAGGGCCTCGAAGTCCTCGTCGGGCTGTACTCCGCCGGCGAGATGGCCGCCGAGGTCGACTTCAGCGAACTCCTCGGCGTCGAAGGGGAAGTCCTCGAAGCGGAACTGGAGACGCTCCACGAGGAGGAACTCATCGGCGACGACGAACTGCCGACCTCGCTGACGCCGCAAGGGCGGTTCGTCGTCAACGAGGAAATCGAAGACGTGAACGTCTGACGCTGTTTTTTCTGGCGGAAGCGGTTCCGTCGGGTGGTTGCGAAGAACCATCAACTGGTCAACTAATCAGACACCATGCGGACGCGGACTTCGTCGCTCGTCGGCCTGGCAATCGGAAGCGTGGTCAGCTACTCCTTCGGCTTCCGACACGGCGACGCGTTGGTCGGCGTCACCCTGCTTCTCACGTACACAATTGTGGGCTTCGGATTCGTTGCCTTTCCCGCGTACCGCTGGCGATGGTCCGGGCCGAACGACCACTTCTGGTACAGCATAATCGGCGTCCTGAGCGCTCTTTTACCAATCCTCGCGATTCATGGCCTAGGCCTCGAACCCGGAGAGCGCGTGCGGGGCATCGTTCTCTTGGCCGGGGTCTGGTTGGGAGGCGTCTACGGTGGAATCGCGCTCGAACGGGCCTCTCAGCGCGCGAGCGACGACTGACGAGCGCGACGCGTCGCTCTCGGTTCGACGACTGCGCCGCGAAAAACCGAGTGCTGGCTACTGCTCGTTGATGGCGTCCGACGCGATACTGCGGCCGCGAGCGTTGAGTTGCACCTCGTGGCGCACGCGAATCTCCTCGACGACGTTGTGGTCGATGAGTCGCTGAAAGAGTTCCTCGACTTCGTCCACGTCGAGGCCGAGGAAGTTCGGGATGTCGAACGGCGAGACGCCGGAGTACAGCGCCGTGAGGACCTGTTTGTCCGTCTCGCTCAGTTCGATGGAGGTCTCCGAAAGCTCCTCGCCCTCGCGGAGGAGCGTGTAGAGGAAACTGACGGCGCGGTCGGAGCCGGAGATGTACGTCTGGAGGCTCGTCCCCTCGTCGTCGGAGTGTTCGACCTCGATGACGCTGCGGTGTTCGTCGACGATGGTCCGCTCGCCGGTCTTCACGTCGCCGATGTCGTCGAGGCGGATTTCGACGAACTTGCCGCCGACGGTCGCCATGCTCACGGCCTCCGTCTCGACTTTGAGCCGGGATTTCTCCCACTCGGTGTTCTGGACGACGCCGCCGGCGACCGCGGGGTGTCGCGCGAGGAACTGCTCGGTGTTGAGGAGCGCGCCGAAGAAGTCCGTCTCGAACTCGTCGTAGTCGACGGGCGCGAGCAGGACGACGCCCGACGGGATGTGGACGCTGAAGTAGTCGGAGACGGTCGCGATGCGTTGGTTCACGTCGTACCGGCCGCCGAACTCCTGTATCTTCGAGAGCTGAATCGTCCGCTTGCCGCCCGTGCCCGCGAGGATGAGCCGCCGGTTCGAAAGCAGGATGCGGCCGCTCGTCCAGTCCACGTCGTGCATCTCCCGGCCGTTCTTGACGACTTGGAGGAACCGCCCGCGCGTGTCCCCGAGCTTTTGCTCACCGGGTTTCATCGCTCACCTCCCGACCGCGGCGTCGCTCGCGCGGTAGATGCGGAGTCGTTTCTCGACGGGGTCGAACTGCTGTCTGCACGTCGGCGGGATGGTTTCGGTCATGCCGATGGTGAGGTAGCCGTCCGGGTTCAGCGCGGAGCCGAGCGTCTCGAAGACGGCGCGCTTCGACTCGGCGTTGATGTAGATGAACAGGTTCCGGCAGACGACGAGGTCGAACGTCCCCGGCGGCTCCTCGCGGATGAGGTCCCGCCGCTCGAAGCGGACCATGTCGGTGACGGCGTCTTTCACCCGGAAGGTGTCGTCGTCGCGGTCGACGAAGCGCTCCCAGCGGCCGATGGGGTCGAGCTGTTCGGCCACGTCGTTCGTCTCGGAGGCGCGGTACTCGCCGGCTCTGGCGGCGCGCAGAATCTCGCGTTTGATGTCCGTGCCGACGATTTCGATGCGGCGCTCGTCGACTCGGTCGTCGTCGTGGGCGAGCATCGCCAGCGAGTAGGCCTCGCGGCCGTCCGAGCAGGCCGCACTCCATATCTTGATTGGGTCGTGGCGGCTCCCCCGCGAACTCAGGTCGCGGAGCACCTCCCGGAGCGCCTCCCACACCTCGGGGTTGCGGAAGAAGCTCGTCACGTTGACCGACAGCGCGTCGAGGAGCGCCTGCTGTTCTTCCTCGTCGTCGGTGAGGAGGTCGTGGTACGACCCGTAGTCGTCGATGCGTCGTCGCCGCATCCGGGCGGAGATTCGGCGGTCGAGGTAGGCGTCGTTGTACGAACTCGTCTGGAACTGCAGGGAGTCTTCGATGTAGTCCAAGAGCCGGTCGAACGCCGGGTCGTCGGTCGCCGACGACGGCATCAGTCGGCCGCCTCCTCGGCGGTGTCGGGGAGCTGGCTCGGGTCGAACTCGCGCATCGCCTGCTCGCCGTCGGCGGGAAGTTGAAGCGTCGACACGTCGAGGATCGGGATGACGTTCCCATCGCCGATGACGGCCGTCCCCGACAGCCCGCCGACGCCCGACAGCGGCCCTTGGAGGGGCGTCACGACGACCTCCTCCTGTTTCGTCACGCCGTCGCAGTGGAGCGCGACCTGCCTGTCGTCGGGGCGGATGCGGACCACCATCCCGTCGTCGGGCTCGGGCGAGTCGATTTCCAGCGCCTCGCGGAGCCGAATCAGGGGGAAGATGGTCTCCTCGTGGACGATGACCTCCGCGCCGTTGACCGTCTGGACGCGGTCGCGGCGGCTAATCTCGTCGATGTACTTGATGGGGACGCCGAACTCGCGGTCTTCGACCTGAACGAAAAGCACCTTGATGATGGCGACCGACACCGGCAGCCGGATGTTGAACGTGCTCCCCTCGCCGGGGTCGCTCTCGACCGACACCGAGCCGTCGAGCGATTCGACGGTCGTCTTCACCACGTCCATGCCGACGCCGCGGCCGGACACGTCGGTGATTTCGTCGTTGGTCGAGAAGCCGGGATGGAAGATGTAGTCGTACACCTCGCTGTCGGGCATCTGGTCCAGTTCCTCGCGGGTCGCAACGCCCTTGTCGATTGCCTTCTCGCGGACGGCGTCGGCGTCGATGCCGCTCCCGTCGTCCTCGACGGTCACGATGACGGTGTCGTGTTGGCGGCGCGCGGAGAGCCGGATGGTCCCCGTGCGGGACTTGCCGTTCGCCTCGCGAACGTCGGGGTCTTCGATGCCGTGGTCGACGGCGTTCCGGAGGACGTGCATCAGCGGGTCGGAAATCTCGTCGAGGATGGTTCGGTCGAGTTCGATGTCCGCGCCCTCGACTTTGAACGAGACGCGCTTGTCCTGCTCGCGGGCGAGGTCGCGCACGAGTCGGGGGAACTTGTCGAACACCTTCTTCAGCGGGATGAGCCGCATGTCCATCACGGTGTTCTGGAGGTTCGACGAGATTTTGTCCAGTTCGTCGAGCGTGTCGAGCGCCGTCGTCTGACCCACGTCGATGGCGTTTCTGAGCTTGATTCGGCTCGTGACCAACTGCTCGACGAGCTCGTGGAGTTCGTCGAGTTGGTCGACGTCCACGCGGACGGACTTGACCGCCGAGATGGAGCGTGCCTCCTTTTTCTGCTCCGCGCCGTCGCCCTCGTCCGCGTCGTCCGCGTCGTCCGCGTCGTCCGCGTCGTCCGCGTCGTCCGCGTCGTCGCCGTCGGTCGATTCGGCTCCGTCGGCGTCTCCCTCGGAGCCGTCGTCGCCCGCCTGTTCGTCGGTGGCCGCGTCCGCGCCGGTGTCGCCGGCAGTGTCAGCGTCGGCGTCGGCGCTCGACTCGGTCTCGTCCGGCGCCGAGGCGTCTCTCTCGGCGTCCGCGTCGGAGTCGGCGGCCGGCGCGTCGCTTGCAGTCGCGGTCGCGTCCCCGGCGGCGAGCGCGTCGGACACGTCGGTCGTCTCGACCGCGGAAACCTTCCAGAGGCCGTCGAGTTCGCTTTCGACGACGGCGGCGTCGCGCTCCGCGACGAACAGGTCGAAGCCGTCGCCGAACTCGCCGTCTTCGATGGCGTCGCGGGGCGGGTTCGCCCCGACCACGTCGAGGTCCTCGGGAATGCTGCTGAGGAAGATGCCGGCGTCGACGCCCTTCATCTGGCCGGCGTCGAGTTCGACGTGGGCGTGGGTGAGTGTGGTCGCGTCCAACGCGTCCGCGTCGACGCAGTCGGCGGCGAGAGAGCCGAGGTCAACCGACTCGCGGTCGGCCTCGTCAGACGCCGCCGGATTCGAGTTTCCCGCGTCACCGCCGTCCTCGACGGCCGCGCGAATCTCCTCGACCGTGTCGCTCGGGTCGATGGTTGACTCGCCGTTCTCCTCGATGTCGTGGAGGATGTCCACGATGAGGTCCATCCCGTCGAAGACGAGGTCCATCCGCTCGGCCGTCACGTCGAGTCGCTCGTGGCGAATCTCGTCGAGGAGGTCCTCGACGGCGTGGGCGACGGTCGCGGCGTTGTCGAAGCCCATCGCGCCGAAGTTCCCCTTCAGCGTGTGGGCCTGCCGGAAGATGTCGTCGATGGCCTCGGTGTCGTCCGGGTTCGACTCCAGCGACAGAAGCGAGTTGTTCAACTGCGTGATGCTCTCTTCGCTCTCGGTGATGAATGCTTGGTAGAGTTCTTCGTCCATGGTCAGGTAGTGAGCCCGCTGAGTGCTTCGTCCGCGATTCGCCCGTCGGCCGCGACGGTGTCGACACAGCCGGCCTCGATGGCCCGCTTCGGCATTCCGAAGATCGCGGAGGTCGCTTCGTCTTGTGCGACCGTGTGGCCGCCCGCCCGCTCGATTCGGGTCATCCCCTCGACGCCGTCGCGGCCCATGCCCGTGAGCAGGACGCCGGCTAGCGGCGCGTCGACCGCCTCCGCGGCCGACGCCATCGTGAGGTCGATCGCCGGTTTGACGCCGTGCAGCGCCTCGTCGTCGGAGAGTTCGAGCCGGAGGCGTCCCGCGCGGTCGCCGGTCACGAGGAGGTGCGAGCCGCCCGGTGCGATTCGAATCTGTCCGGGGCCGATTCGCTCGCCGTCTTCGGCCTCGCGGACCTCGTAGTCACAGCGGCCGTCGAGCCGCGCCGCGAAGCGCTTCGTGAAGCCGGCCGGCATGTGCTGGACGACCAGCACGCGGAGGCCGGCCTCCGCGGGGAGCGCCGCGAGCACTCGTTCGACGACGTTCGGCCCGCCCGTGGACGCGCCGATAATCAGCGTCGAGCCCTCGGTCGGGAGCGACTCGGTCGTCTCCGACGCCGCCGATGTCGACCCTGCGGTCGCCGGCGACTTCGACTCCGCTTTCGGTGGGCGAGAGCCCCGGCGCGTCGCCGAGAGGTCGACCGCCGCGGCGGACTGAATCTTCTCGACCAGTTCCCGCTTGACGCGGGGCATCTCGGAGGTGACTTCGCCGCCCGGTTTCGTCACGAAGTCGACCGCCCCCCGGTCGAGCGCCTCGAACGTCACGTCGGCGTCCTCCTCGGCGTGCGCCGAGAGCATGAGGACGGGCGTTGGACACTCCTCCATGATGGCCTCGACCGCGTCGAGGCCGTTCATCTCGGGCATCTCGATGTCCATCGTCACCACGTCCGGTCGGTTCTCCTCGACCACCGAAATCGCCTCGCGGCCGTCGGCCGCCTCGGCGACGACCTCGACGTCTGCGTCTTCGAGGAGCGTGCGAATCAGCGTCCGCATGAACCGCGAGTCGTCGACGACGACCGCTCGCGTCGGTCCCGCGCCGGCGGTCGAACTCATCGCCCCCACCCGTTGGTGCCGAGACGGCGGTCCCGCTGAGTCGTCGAGTGGGCCCCCCGTCGAGGGCTCGGTGGCTTCGTTAGTGTGCCGTTTCGTTGACCGCTCATCTACCTCCGTGGTTCGGAAATCGGGTATATAAACACTCGGCGGGGATAATCACGGCTGATAATCGAGTACGTATCTTTATAGGCTGAATCTCACCACTCTGAAGCAGACAGGTGGCGGCGGATGTCGCCGCCGGGGTTGACCATGCGACAAGATGCAATCACGACCGAGATGAGCGCGGACGAGACCGACGCGGAGGACTCCGCCGAAGAAGTACAGGTGCTGGAATTCCAACTCGGACCGGAGACGTACTGCGTCGACATCGAGTACGTGAGCGAAATCGTCGACAAGGGCCAGCTCACGGCGGTGCCGAACGCGCCGGACTACGTCGAGGGCGTGATGGACCTCCGCGGGCGGACCACGTCCATCATCAATCCGAAGTCGCTTCTCAGCATCGACGCCGGGGGCGAGTCGAAGCGCATCGTCATCTTCGACCCGAACAAGTTCGAAGACGAGGCGGCGACCGGCTGGCTCGTCGACGAGGTGTACCAGGTCGTGCGCGTCTCGATGGACGACGTGGAGGACCCGCCGCTGGAAAAAGACGACTCCATCGAGGGCGTCATCAAGCGCGACGGCGACCTCGTCGTCTGGATTTCGCCGGTGCACGCCATCGAGTAAGGCGGTTCGACGACCGGCCCCGCTTTCGTTTTCGAGACCCTAATCGGCGAGCGACTGCTCTCCCGCCGCGACGCCCCGACCGCCGGTGAGCAACACCACGACGAGCGCACAGCCCACGACGACGCCCGCGAGCCCGAACGCCGCGACGTAGCCGGCGGCGTCCGCGACGAGGCCGCCGAGCCAGCCGTAGCCCTGATAGTGGTTGAGGACGCCGAAGCGGCGGTCCCACTCCTTCGAGGGGACGCCCTCGACGACGATGAGGTTCAACACCGGTGCGGCCGCGGCGACGGCGAACCACAGGAGGGCGTTGGCGACGAGGACCGCGACCGGCGATGCGGCGACGGCGGTGAGAGCCAGCGCGCCCGCGGTCGCGGCGATGAGGCCGACGAACAGCGCGCTCGCCCCCAGTTCGATGGCGTACAGCGGGACGACGAGCGACGACGCGCCCACCGCGGCGTAGCCCAGCGCCCAGCCGAACAGCCATCGGTCGCGGTTCCCCGCCGCCGAAGCGCCGTGTCGGTCGGTCACACGTCACGAATGAAACTGGTGAAACAAACTCGTTACTCCCCGAACGCGCGCGAAAAGCAGGACATATATAGTCTGAACAAAATCCTCGGACAACTATGTTCGGGAGCGAACCGCCACATACGGGGGGATGGTCGTGACGGACGACTCCTCTCCCTCTTCGTTCGTGCAGTACGGTATCGACGACAAACCGCCTCTTCCGACCGCTCTCCTTCTCGGCGCCCAACACTACCTCACCATGGTGGGCGCGAACATCGCCGTTCCCCTCATCCTCGCCGGAGCCCTCGGCATGCCCGCCGACGTGATTCCGCGGTTCGTCGGGACGTTCTTCGTCGTCTCCGGCATCGCGACGCTGATGCAGACGACGTTCGGGAACCGCTACCCCATCGTGCAGGGCGCGCCCTTCTCGATGCTCGCGCCGGCGCTCGCCGTCATCGGCGTGGCGACGGCGGCCGACCAGTCGGGCGTCGCGTGGCAGAGCGCGCTCTTGCAACTCCAGGGCGCGATTATCGTCGCGGCCGTCGTCGAGGTGTTCGTCGGCTACTTCGGCCTGCTCGGACGCCTCCGGAAGTTCATCTCGCCGGTCGTCATCGCGCCGACCATCGCGCTCATCGGGCTGTCGTTGTTCAACGCCCCGCAGGTCGCGTCCGCCACGAACAACTGGTGGCTCCTCGGCCTGACGCTCGCGCTCATCGTCCTGTTCTCGCAGTATCTCGACACCGCGCACCCGGCGTTCAAGCTGTTCCCGGTGCTGCTCGGCGTCATCGTCTCGTACGTCGTCGCCGCCGGCCTCTCGGTCGCGGGCGTCATCGCGCCCGGCGCGGCGGGTTACGTGAACCTCCAGACGGTCATCGAGGCCCCGGCGCTCATGCCCATCTACCCGCTTCAGTGGGGCTTCGCGGGCGGCGCGGGGACGACGACCGTCTCGCTCCCCGTCGTGGGGTCGGTCGCCTTCGGCATCCCGCAGTTCACGACCTCCTTTATCATCGGGATGCTCGCCGGCGTCGCGGCCTCGATGGTCGAATCGTTCGGTGACTACCACGCCGTCGCCCGGCTCTCGGGCGTCGGCGCGCCCTCCGAGCGCCGCATCAATCACGGCATCGGCATGGAGGGCGCGATGAACGTCTTCTCGGCCGTCATGGGCGGCAGCGGCTCGACCTCCTACTCCGAGAACATCGGCGCAATCGGCCTGACGGGCGTGGCCTCCCGCTACGTCGTGCAGGTCGGGGCGGTCGTGATGCTCGTCATGGGCTTCGTCGGCTACTTCGGCCAGCTTATCGCGACGATTCCCGACCCCATCGTCGGCGGCCTCTACGTCGCCATGTTCGGCCAAATCGTCGCCGTCGGCCTCTCGAACCTGAAGTACGTCGACCTCGACTCCTCCCGGAACGTGTTCATCGTCGGCGTCACCATGTTCGCCGGTCTCGCCGTCCCCGCCTACATGGGGAACGTCGGAAGCGCGGCGGCGTTCCGCGAGGGGATGCGACAGGTCGCGCTCGTCGGCCCCGTCCTCGGGACCCAACTCGTCGCCGACACCGTCTTCGTCATCGGTTCGACCGGCATGGCAGTCGGCGGCCTCATCGCCTTCTTCTTCGACAACACCATCGCGGGGACCCGCGCCGAACGCGGCCTCGAAGAGTGGGAAGACACCGTCGAAGACGACGACGATTTCGAGTCGGCGCTGGACCGCTTCCGCGGCGACGAGTCCGCGACGGCCGACTGACCCGGACGACGAGTATTTTTCGGCCTGCCTAAAAATCGACGCGCTTTTCTACTATTAGGCGTACCTAAAACCATGGAATACAGCAGACGACGTCTCTTGCAGACGACGGGGCTCGCAGTCGCGGCCGCGGGGCTCGCGGGCTGCAACGGCCGATCGAGCGATGAGACGACCACCGCCGCCGAGACCGATTCGGAGACGGAGACCGCGGCCGAAACGACCACCGAGGACGCCGAGTCGTCGGTGAGCGTCGACGCCGCCGTCGCCGTCGCGGCCGAGTGGAACGCGATGCGCGCCCGCCTCTACGACACCGTCGCGCTGGCCGCCGCGGGGCGACTGGGTACCGCCGCCCGCGTCACCGGCGACGTGTTCGCCCGCTTCGAGCAGTCTTCGGGCGAGTGGGGCGCACACGAGCAGTTGGAGGCGACGAACGAACAGAACTACGAGACGTTCGAATCGCACCTCGGCGGCGCGAGAGAGGCGTACGCCGCCGGCGACGCCGAGCGCGGGTCGGACCTCGCCGTGCAGGCGGCCGACAACCTGCTTGCGGCCCAGCGCGGCCGCGTCGACGCCGCCGTGGTCGACGCGCTGGAGGTCCTGCTGTTCGGCGCTCGCGCCCGCGACGCCGGCCTGCTCGCCGCGGCCGGCGAGGTCGACGCCGCGGCCGAACTGGCGAACGCGGTGTACGAGGACTTCGAGGACGCGCCCGCCCACTCGTCGCTGGAGTCCGCCTCGGGCGAACTGTACGAGACGTTCGAGGCGGCCGTCGAGGGCGCGGCCGACGCTGGCGACGCCGAGACCATCGCCGCCTCGGCCCGGACCGCCGCCGACGCGACGGTCGACGCGAGCTACGAACTCGCTCCCGAGGCGGTCGCGGGCGCGAGTCACCTCGCGCTCATGCAGGCGGTCGGCTTCGACGCCGAGGTGCTCGCCGGGCTCGGCGGTCCCGGCGACGAGTTCGCCCACGCGGCCGCGCTGTCGCTCTACCGCGCCCGCGCCGCCGACGTGCCACGGCTGGTCGCCGCGGGCGAGGCCGACTTCGCCGCGACGGTCGCGAGCGACGTGTTCGCCCACTTCGAAGGCGCGCGAGCGCACGAGGCGTTAGAGGAGGCCGACCACGACGCCTACGAGGGCTTCGAGGGCGGGCTGGAATCGCTGACCGAGGCCGCCGAATCGGGCGACGGTGCGGCGGCCGAGGAGGCGGTGGCGACGGTGGACGAGAACCTGCTCGCGGGAATCTCGGCGCTCGTCGGCGGCGAGGCCGCGACGGTGCTCGAAGCGGCGTTCTTCCGCGCCCGCCTCGGCGACGCCCGCGAGCTGGTCGCCGTCGGCGAGACGGACCGCGCCGCCGCCGTCGGTGAATCCCTCTTCGCCCGGTTCGAAGAGAACGAGGCGAACCTCCACGAGTCCGTCGAAGAGGAGTCCGAAGAGCTCTATCACCGCTTCGAAGAGGAGCATCTCGCCGGCCTCGTCGAGGACGCGGCCGCCGGCAACGCCGACGCCGCCGCGGCCCACGCCGAGGGCGCGATGGACGCGCTGTTCGAGTTCGAGGCGGCCGTCGGCGCGACCGCCGAAGTGTCGGCCGCGGAGGCCGCGTTCTTCGGTGCCCGCGGATTCGACGCCGCCGCGCTCGCGCAGGTCGGCGCGTCGGCCCGCGCCGGCTCGGTCGTCCAGTCCACCTTCGCCTTCTTCGAGAGCGGCGCGGGCGGCTATCACGAGACCTTGGAAGAGGCCGACCACGACCTCTACGAGTCGTTCGAGGGCGCGCTCGGCTCAGTCCGAACCGCGGCCGAGGAGGGCGGCGACGCCTACGGCGCGGCCAAGACCTACGGTCAGAAGGCGGTCGATTCGATGTACGCCGTCGTCGCCACCGCGGCCGCGGACGCCGGCCTCGGAGCCGCCGCCTCGGAGCGCATGACCGGCGTCTTCCAGACGTTCGAGGAGGCCCGCGTCCACGAGGCCTTAGAGGGGGCCGACCGCGACGCCTACGAGAGCTTCGAGGCGGCGCTGTCCGACTACGTCGACGCGTTAGCGGACGGAAGCGAAGTCGACGCCGCCGCAGAAGCGTACGCGACGGCGACCGCCCGCGCCCAGTTCGCCGTCGTCGGTGAAGTCGGCAAGGCCCCCGAGGCGGGCAGCTCCGAAGACGGCGGCTCCGCCGACGCGGCGCTGTCCGGCGGGCCGAACGTCGTCGAGGGCGTCCCCGAGGACGCCGACCACGTCGTAGAGATGTCCGCCGTCGCGTTCGAGCCGGCGGAACTGACGGTATCGGCCGGTGACACCGTCGCGTTCGAGCACGTCGGCGGCGAGGCCCACTCGGTCACGGCCTACGGCGACGAACTCCCCGAGGGAGCGGCGTACTGGGCCTCAGGCGGCTTCGAGTCCCGAGAAGCGGCCGAGACCGGCTGGAGCGAAGGGAAGGGCGCGGTCCAGTCTGGCCAGTCCTACGTCCACACCTTCGAGACGGCCGGCGAGCACGCGTACTACTGCGTGCCTCACGAGGCCGCGGGCATGACGGGTACTATCGTCGTCGAGGAGTAGAGTCAACTCCCGTCGCGCCCGGTCCGCCCGAGCGCGACGAGCACGAGGTAGCCGACGAACCCGGCGGCGAACAGCAGGACCGGAATCGCGAAGGGGCCGAACGTCTCGATGAGCCCGTCTACGGGACCGAGTTGGAGCATATCCGAGCCACGGCCGCATCGCGGTTAACGTTCCCGGCGAGAGTCGCCCCGGAGTGTCCACGGCGGGGTACTCCGGGCGCTCACTCGTCGTAGGCGCTGTCGTCTTCGTCCGCGTCCGCGACATCGCCGGCCGTCTCTCGGGCGCGCGTCGGCTGCCGCACGCCACTGTTCGAGAGCCCGGCCGCGGGCGACTGCCGGGTCGCCTCGGCGTCCGCCGAGTGGACGTGCACGTCCCGCTGGGGGAACGGGATGCCGATGCCCGCGTCGTTCAGGCGCTTGTATATCTCGCGGTTGAGGTTGTGCGTCGCCTTCCCGCGCTTGAGCGGACTGTTGACCCAGCAGACGAGTTCGTACTCCAGCGCGTCGGCACCGAACCGGCGGAACCGCGGCCGGGGTCGGGGGCTGTCGAGGACCAGCGGTTCGTCGAGGGCGATGTCGGTCAGGAGTTCCTCGAACGCGTCCACGTCGGTACCGTAGGTGACGCCGACCGGGACTTTCAGCCGGCGGCAGCGGTTCGGCGCGGACTCGTTGATGATTTTGGCGGCGTTGAGCACCGAGTTCGGCACCGTCACGAGCAGTTCGTCGCGGGTGAGAAGCGTGGTCGAGCGGATGCCGACCTTGACGACCGTGCCGGCCTCGCCGGAGTCGAGGACGACGTAGTCACCGATTTTGTAGGTGTCGTCGAAGTACAGCGCGATGCCGCCGAAGAAGTTGGCGACGGTGTCCTTGGCGGCGAAGCCGACGGCGATGCCGGCGATACCCGCGCCGGCGAAAAGCGGCGTGATTTCGATGCCCCAGATGTACAGGAGCGCGCCGATAGTGCCGACCGAGACGACGATGGTCCAGACGTTCGAGAAGACGGGCGCGAAGTCGTAGCGACTGCCCTTGTCCTTGACCGCGTCGACGAGGCGGTTGACGAGGCGGTTGAGGCCCACGCCCAGACGACGATGCCGACCGACAGCGACGGTAGGCCGAAGGAGTCGTTGAGCGTCGCCGCGTCGACGACGAACGCCTCCGCGACCGCCGGGGCTCTGGAAAACAGGAAGACGCCCGTCAGCGAGACGGTGACGACGATGGGCCACCGAAGCTCTTGGACGACGATGTTGTCGAGGGAGGTCTCGGTTCGGCTGGTGTATCGAAACAGGAGGCGGATGACCACCGTCTCCATGACGAACGCGCCGCCGACCGAGATGAGTAAGACGAGGGCCGTCACCTCAAGCGCCGACAGACCCGAGAGGAACGACGAGAGGTGTTGGCTCATGCCGCGAAAGTCGCGGCCACCGGAGATAACGATTGCTCCGCTGACGGTCGCGGAGGCCGAAAGGTTTTGTTCGCCGCGGGCGCGAGGGCACACCAGATGTACCGATTCGGTCACTGGGGCGTCTCGCTCCTCGTGTTCGCTCCGCTCGGCTTCGCGCTCGTGCAGGCCGGCCGCCCCGAACTCGCCTTCGTCGCCGGCGCGGCGATGTGCTGGCTGGCGATGCTCCCCGACTACGACATGCGCGTCCCCGGCATCTCCCACCGCGGGCCGACCCACACCGTCCTCTTCGCCGCCCTCGTCGGCGGCGTCGGCGGCGGCGGGGCGTACCTCCTCGCCAGCAACGCGGGCCAACCCGAGGCCGCGGCGACGACCCTCGGCGCGTTCGGCTTCGCCGTGGGCGCGCTCACCGTCCTCGCGCACCTCGCGGCCGACGTGCTGACGCCCGCCGGCATCCGCCCCCTGTGGCCGCTTTCGTCCCGGAAGTTCACGCTCTCGCTGTGGACCGCGGACAACACCGTCGCCAACTACGGCCTGTTCGCCGTCGGCGTGTTCGCCGTGGCGGCGGCGGCGTACCTCTCGGTCGCGCTCTGAACGCCCTGAAACTCGGAGTCGAACACCCCGGACTCGGGACGGCGAGCGCCCCTCGGATATGAGGAATCGTTAAGGTCTGTCCGGGAGACCGGAGACGCATGGACGACGACGCCATGCGCCGCTTTCCGGTGCCCGACCGCGACGACCTCCCGGACGACCTGCGCGAGCGCATCGACGACGAGACCGAGCGCGCCGGCTTCACGCCGAACGTCTTCGCCGCGTTCGCGTACAAACCCTCGCACTTCCGGCCCTTCTTCGAGTACCACGACGCGCTCGTCGAGGACACCGACCTCGAACGCCACGAGGTGGAGATGATTATCGTGGCCGTCTCCGGCGTCAACCACTGTTACTACTGCAACGTCGCCCACGGCGCGCTGGTCCGCATCTACGCGAAAGACCCGCTGCTCGCGGACCAACTGGTCGCCAACTACCGCACCGCCGACATCCCCGAGAAACACAAGACGATGCTCGACGTGGCGGTCAAACTCACCGAGTCGCCCGTCGAGGTCGGCGGAGACGACCTCCAGCGACTCCGCGACGCCGGCTTCTCCGAGGAGGCGATATGGGACATCGGCGCGGTTACCGCCTTCTTCAACCTCAGCAATCGCATGGCGATGTTCGCCGATATGCGGCCGAACGAGGAGTTTCACACTCTCGGCCGAGAGCCGCGCGACGACTGACTCGAAGGTGAGTAAACGAGTATCACGGTCATTGATAGCAATCGGCGGAATCCTTATGCCGCCAACCGATGAGTTTCGACACGCAATGGCGAAAGGTAAGGTTGCGTTCTTCAAGTCCTCCGGCGGCTACGGCTTCATCGAGACCGACGACCACGACGACGACGTGTTCTTCCACATGGAGGACATCGAGGGTCCCGACCTCGAAGAGGGTCAGGAAGTGGAGTTCGACATCGAGGAGGCCGACAAAGGCCCGCGGGCGACGAACGTCACGCGGCTCTGAGTCCGACGCGTTCCGACCGACGGCGATTCGACAGCGAACCAGAGTTCCGCATTTTCAGGCCGCCAGCCGCGGCGCTCGCGGGTCGTGGCCGTCGGCCGTGGACGGTCGGCCGTCGCCCGCCTCAGAGCGTCCCCGCCCGGCCCATCCGCCGAATCTCGTCGGCCCGCGCCCGGATAGCTTCCCACTCCTCGTCGTCCTTGCGGTCGACGTGGGAGTACATGAGTCCCATCCGACCCGTCCCGCGGAGGCGTGCTTCGTTCTCCTTCAGGAAGTCCCAGTAGAGCGCGTTGAACGGGCAGGCGTTCTCGCCGGTCGTCTTCGACACCGCGTAGGGACACGACGAGCAGTAGTCGGACATCTTGTTGACGTAGTTGCCCGACGAGGCGTAGGGCTTCGACGAGAGCACGTCGGTGGCGAACGACCCCATGGCGACCACGTTCGGCGTCGTCACCCAGTGGAAGGCGTCGACGAAGCCGAGATGGAACCAGCGGTCGAGTTCCGCCGGGTCGACGCCGTAGACCAGCGCGAAGTTCGAAAGCACCATCAGGCGCTCGATGTGGTGGGCGTAGCCGCGGTCGCGGACGTGGCCCACGGCCTCGGACAGACAGTTCATATCGGTCTCGCCGGTCCAGTACGCCTCCGGGAGCGGTTCGGTCTGATCGAGTTGGTTCGCTTCGGCCAACTCGGGCATCGACCGCCGGTAGACGTGCCGCACGAACTCCCGCCAGCCGAGGACCTGCCGCACGAACCCCTCGGCGCTGTTGAGCGGGGCGTCGCCCCGTTCGTAGGCTTCTTCGACGGCCTCGACCGCCTCGCGCGGGTGGAGCAGGCCGAGGTTGGTGGCCGCCGAGAGCAGGGAGTGACAGAGCGCCCACTCGCCGTCGACCATCGCGTCCTGATACGGGCCGAACTCGGGGAGGCGGACCTCGACGAAGTGCGACAGCGCCTGTCTCGCCGCCTCGCGCGTCACCGGCCAGACGAACGGCTCGGGCGACCCCCACGCGTCGGGGTAGCGCTCGCGGACGAGCTCGATGACCTCGCGCGTCGTCTCGTCCGGCTCGAACCGCGGTGCCTCGGGCGGCGTCCACCCCTCCGGCGGCGTCTCGCGGTTCTGGTCGTCGTAGTTCCACTCGCCGCCGACGGGGTCGTCGCCGTCCATCAGGACGCCCGTCTCCCGGCGGGCGTGGCGGTACCAGTGTTCCTGTCGGTAGCTGTCGGCGTCGCCGGCCCAGTCGTCGAAGTCGGCGGGCGTCGTGAGAAACAGGTCGTTCTCGACGAGCGTGAGCGACCCGCCGCGGGCGGAAACGAGCCCTCGAAGCCGCTCGCCCGCGCCGTGGCTCGGGGGGTCCATCACGACGAGGTCGTCGCCGGGCGCGGCGTCGAAGTAGCGGTCGAGCCCTTCACCGAACGTCTCGGTTTGGAGGTACGTCACCTCGTAGCCGCGCTCGCGGAGGTCGTCGCGGAAGTGCCGCATCGCCGCAAAGACGAGCGCGAGCTTCTGGGGGTGGTACGGCAGTCGGTCGCCGAAGGCGTGCGCCTCGATCATCAGCACGCGGTCGTCGGACTGGAGCGGCGCGGCCGACGGGTCGAGTTGGTCGCCGAGGACCCAGACGGTCATAGGCGTCCCTTCGGCGGCGGAGAAAAGAGCGTGTCGGCCAGCCGAGGGGTCAGCGACGCGACCCCGGTTGGGGGTCGACGTGCACGGGTGCGAGCAAGTCGTCTATCGGCTGGTCGTCGAGCCACGACAGCAGGCGAACGAGCTGGTCGGCCGCGGCCTCGAACAGTTCCTCGCCGGCCTCGGGCGACGCGTCGGTCTGGTCACCGAAGACGCCGTTTCCGGAGTTCTCGATGGCGTCGTAGAACGTCCGCGCGCCGTGTTCGCGGAGGTGGTCGTCGCCCAGGTCGACGACGCCGCCGTCGCGGGCCGAGTCGAGTTCGCCCTCGCGGACGAGGTCGCGGGCGATGTGCATAATCATCGAGGTCTCCTTCGGCCCGCCGTGGGGACCGGGGTGGTCGAACAGGTCGGTGACGAGGTCCGGAATCGACTCGTCCCACATCCACTCGATGGCGTACATGGTGCCGTCGTCGCGGAGGCGGCGACCGACCTCCCGGAGGTGCTGGACGTTGCCGCCGTGGGCGTTGACGAACACGACCCGGTCGATGCCGTGGTACGCGAGGTTGCGCGTCAGCGACTCCACGTAGTCGCGGAACTGCGGCGGGTCGACCCACATCGTCCCGTGGAACTGGCGGTGGTGGGGGCTGACGCCGACGTTGACGGTCGGGGTACAGAGGTAGCCGGTCCGGTCGGCCGCCTCGCGGGCCAACGCCTCCGCGATGAGGTGGTCGGTGGCGAGCGGGAGGTGGGGGCCGTGCTGTTCCGTCGAGCCGAGGGGGACGACCGCGAGCGACGATTCGGCCACGTAGTCTCCGAGTTCGGGCCACGTCTGGTCCGCGATGTACATGGGCGTCACCAAGCGACGACGCCTAAAGAAAGGTGCCAAAGGGGAAATGGACTCCCGGAGCGCGCCGACTCAGTCCTGCTCTCGGGACCGCAGTTCGATGCGGCGAATCTTCCCCGAGGAGGTCTTCGGTAGCTCCGCGACGAACTCGATTTCGCGCGGGTACTTGTACGGGGCCGTCTGCGCTTTCATGAACGACTGGAGTTCGTCCACGAGGTCGTCGGAGCCCTCGTAGCCGTCGGTGAGGACGACGAACGCCTTGACGATGCTGCCGCGTTCCTCGTGGGGGCTGGCGACCGCGGCGGCCTCCGCGACCGCCTCGTGGGAGACGAGCGCGTCTTCGACCTCGAAGGGGCCGATGCGGTAGCCCGCCGAGATGATGATGTCGTCGGCGCGGCCCTCGAAGAAGAAGTAGCCGTCCTCGTCGCGGGAGGCGAGGTCGCCGGTGCGGTAGTAGTCGCCGGAGAACGTCTTCTCGTCGAGGTTCGGCTTCTCGTAGTAGCCGTCGAAGATGCCGGGGCAGCCGACCGGGACGGCGATTTCACCGATTTCGTCGACGCCGACTTCCTCCTCGTTTTCGTCGATGATGGTCGTGCCGAGGCCGGGCGTCGGCTTGCCCATGCTGCCGGGTTTCACGTCGATGCCGGGGTAGTTCGTCAGGAGCGCGACCGTCTCGGTCTGGCCGTAGCCGTCCCGCGGGGTGACGCCGAACGCCTCGCGGAACGCCTCGATGGGTTCGCGGTTGAGCGGTTCGCCCGCCGACAGCGCCTCTTTCAGCCGCAGGTCGTACGAGCCGAGGTCGCGCTGGGCGAACATCCGGTACTGAGTCGGGACGGCGCAGAGGCGGGTGACGCCCTCCTCTTCCATGATGTCGAGGAACGCGTCCGGTTCGAAGTCGCCGCGGTAGACGAACTGGGTCGCGCCGGTCGTCAGACCGACGCCGACGGGGCTCCAGAACCACTTGGCCCAGCCGGTGCCGGTCGTCGCCCAGAGCAGTTCGTCGGAGAGGTCATCGTCGGCCGTGACGCCCCACCAGTAGGGGGCGTTGACGAGTTCGAAACACCGCATCCAGCGGTGGCGGTGGCGGACCGGCTTGGGCTGGCCGGTCGTCCCCGACGTGTAGTTGATGGACATCGGGTCTTCGGCCCGGAGGGCGGGGCCGTCGTGTTCGGTGGACGCGTCGGCGACGAGGTCCGAAAACGAGGTCCAGCCGTCGGCGTCGCCGCCGAGGACGACGAAGTTCGAAAGCGGCGTCTCGTCGCGCACCTCGTCGACCATGCCGACGAGCGACTCGTGGACGACGGCGGTCGTCGCCTCGCAGTCGTTCGCGCGGAACGCGATGTCCTTGGGCTTGAGCATCGACGAACTGGGCACGAGTAGCGCGCCGCGCTTGAGCGCGGCGAGTTGGACGGCGAACACGTCGGGGTCGCGGGGGAGGAGGTGGATGAGCCGGTCGCCCTTCCCGACGCCCATGGATTCGAGCGCGTTGGCGAAGCGGTTCATGTCGTCGCGGAGGTCGCCGTAAGTCCGCTCCTCGCGGCCGCCGTCGGCGTCGCGGAACCGGAGGGCGACGCGGTCGCCGAAGGCGTCGGCGTGCGACTCGATAACCGCGGGGATGTTGTAGTGCTCGGGGATGTCCCACTCGAACGATTCCGACTCGGCCGCGTAGTCGACTGCCATGGCTCGACAGACAGAACAGACCATAATAATTGTTCGTCCGGTTCCCGCGTGGGAGGCGCGCCGTCAGGCCATCGGCGAGCCCTCTCGCGGGCCTTCGTCGGGCGCGCTCACGCTCTCGTCGCCGTCGTCGGCGGACTCCCCGCGGAGCGCCAGCGCGAACGCGCCGAGCCCGACGAGCAGGACGACGAATTCGAGGATTCCCCCGAGCGGGACGAAGTCGAGGACGGCCAGCACGAACAGGCCGGCGAACAGCGCGACCCAGCGGTTGTCGTAGTCCGCGAGCGACAGGAGCCACGTCCCGAGGACGAGCGCGCCGTAGACGCCCGCGACCCAGAGGACGAGCAGGAAGCCGACCCCGCCGGCCAGCGAGAGCGGGATGCCCACGATGGTCAAAAGCAGGAGCAGCAGGACGATGGGTATCGCGACGATAGCGAGGAGGCCGACGCCGCCGCTCCGAACGGCCTGCTTCGTTCCGAGGCCCGTCACGCGGCCGGCGAAGCCGGGGGCGACGAGGACGATAATCGCGCCGACGACGAAGTTGGCGAGGAACCAGTAGCCCGAGACCACCCAGCCGGGGATGACCGGGCCTTCGAACTGGCCGAACTGGAACGGCGTCCCGGCGACGACGGGCGCGGCGACCGCGAGGTCGTCCACCTGCCGCACGCCGCCGTCGACGACGGCCGCGGCGTCGACGGTCGCGGTCGCCGCGTCGTATGCGAGCGAGCCGCCGACGCTGCCTTCGAGGGTCGCGGAACCCGCGACTGCGTCGAGGTTCCCGTTGACGACGCCCGTCTCCGTCACGAGGACGGTCCCTGCCGTCGCGGACACGTCGCCGGTTACCGTCCCGGCGACGACGACCGTGCCGCCGACCGCGTCGAGGTCGCCGTCGACGGTCTCGCCCTCGTCGACGACGACGGCCCCGCCGGCGGACGGTCCCTGTTGTGCGGCCGCGACGCCCGCGAGCGACCCCACCACGAGGAGGCTCACGAGGAGCGCGACCAGTTGTTTCGTTGTGAACATCGGAATCACCGAGGCTACGCCTCGGGCTACTGACACGACTCCGGAGAGCATAAACCGAGAGAGACGGTTTCAAACCCCGGGAAACGCCGTTTTCTGATGACTGTCTCGGCCCGAGGACCGGCCGGGTGGTTGCGCGGGCCCGGCCCGGACGGTCGGCCGGTCCCCCGCCGCGGCTACCGCTTGGTCCATCTTTTTGCCGACTCGCGGGGATGTTCGCACATGGAGTACACGACGCTCGGAGACACCGGCATGGAGGTCTCCCGCATCTGTCTCGGCTGTATGAGCTTCGGCACGCCGGAGTGGCGCGAGTGGGTGTTAGACGAGGAGGCGGGGCTCGAACTGGTCGACCGCGCCATCGAACTCGGTATCAACTTCTTCGACACCGCCAACATGTACTCGAACGGCGAGTCCGAGCGCGTCCTCGGGAAGGCGCTGGAGGGCCGCCGCGACGAGGCGGTCGTCGCCTCGAAGGTGTACTTCCAGATGGACGACGACGACCCGAACTCCGGCGGTCTCTCGCGGAAGGCCATCGAGCAGGAGCTCGACAACTCGCTCGACCGCCTCGGGATGGACGCGCTCGACCTGCTCCAGATTCACCGCTACGATTACGACACCCCCATCGAGACGACGATGCGCGCGCTCGACGACGCGGTTCGGCGCGGCAAGACGCGCTACGTCGGCGCGTCGTCGATGTGGGCCCACCAGTTCGCGGAGGCGCAGTACACCGCCGACTCGCTCGGACTGGACCGCTTCGCCACGATGCAGAATCACTACAACCTGCTGTACCGCGAGGAGGAACGCGAGACGCTCCCGCTCTGCGAGAAGCAGGGCGTCGGCGTCATGCCGTGGTCGCCGCTCGCCCGCGGCTACCTCACCCGCCCTCACGAGGAGTTCGAGGCGACGACCCGCGGCCGGACCGACGAACACGCCAAGGGCCACCCGTACTTCGAGGGCGGCGGCCGCGAGGTGAACGAGCGCGTCGAGGAACTCGCCGACGAGAAGGGCGTCAAGATGGCGCAACTGGCCCTCTCGTGGGTGCTCCACAAGGACTGGGTTGACGCGCCCATCGTCGGCACGAGCAGTATCGAACACCTCGAAGACGCGGTGAAGGCCCTCGACATCACGCTCTCGGACTCCGACATCGACTACCTCGAAGAGCCCTACCAGCCGGTCCGCGTCTCCGGCCACGACTAAGCCCAAGGGAAACAGCCTTCAGCGCCCGCAGTGAGGGACGACCGTGTCCGGGACCCTCGCACGACTCGCCCGCGACGAGCCGGAGACGGCGATTCTCGGCGTCGAGTCGCTGCTCGCGGCCGGCGTCCTCCTCGGCGTCGCGCTGACGCTCGTCTCGTCGCTCGCGCCGACGCTCCCGCTTGCCGACGTCGGCTTCGCGCTCGCGGCCGCCGCGACGCTCCTGCTGACGGCCGTCTCGCTTCTGGCCGCGTCGCGGCGAATCGCCCTCCTTCTCACCGGCCGCGGCGGCCTGCGAATCGAGACGTTCTGGCGGCTCCTCGAACTGCTGCTCGCGTTTCTCGTCGCCGGCATCGTCGCGTTCGCCGTCCAACTCGGCGAGTTCGCGGCGACCGTCCCCGACCCGCGGGGCGGCGGCGTCTTCGTCGGCCTGTTCTTGGCGTTCGTCCTCGCGGGCGTCGGCCTCGCCGTCGTCGTCTGCCTCCGCGGGATGTGGCTCGTCGTGAACGCAGAACTTCAGTCGGCGCTCGACGGGGTCTGAGTCGCGTCGATGCCGTCGAGCCGCTTCACCGCCCGGAGCGCGACGAGCGCGATGGCAACCTCGGCGAAGCCGACGACGAGGAACGACGGGAGGTAGCCGACCACGTCGGCGACGACGCCCCCGACGAGGAAGCCGGCGAGGAAGCCGAGGCTCCCGAAGACGTTGAACCCGCCGAGGGCCGCCCCGCGCTCGCCCGACTCGGCGAGGTCGGTCACGAGCGCCATCGTCGCGGGCGCGACGAGCGCGCCGAAGACGCCGACGACGACCATGAGAGCGGCCGCGAGTTCGAAGACCGGGGCGACGCCGACGGCGACGATTGACACGCCGTAGAGCATCGACCCCGCGACGACGGGGACGAACCGGCCGACGCGGTCGGACAGCGAGCCGAGAGGGTACTGCAAGAGCGCGAAGGGGACGAAAAAGAGCGCGAGCACCCCGCCGGCGACGGCGGCGTTCACGCCGAACGCCTCGCGGAAGTAGTACACCCCGACGAGGGCGAAGAAGCCGGCGGTCATGCGGTCGATGAAGCCGAAGGCGTACGGGACCGCGAACGCCGGGCGCGCGGCCAGTTTCTTGAGGACGACGCCGACGCCGACGCGGGTCGAATCGGGCGTCCTGTCGGTGACGGTCGTGACGAGCAGCGCGACGGCGGTGAGCGACGCGGCCGACGCGTACAGCGGCGCGAGGGGGTCGATGGTCGTGAGTTGGCCGCCGACGACCGAGCCGAGCGCCGCGCCGAGGCCGATGGCGATGCCCGCCGCGCCCATGTTCCGGCCGTTGCCCCCCGAGAGGTCCGCGAGCATCGTAATCGACAGCGAGAACGCGCCGATGGTCATCGCGCCGCCGAGGAGGCGGACGATGAGGACCGCGCCGAACGTGGCGTCGAGCCACGGGAGCGTGGCGAGCGCGAGGAGCGCGACGTAGCTGGCCGCGCCGCCGAGCGCGCCCGCGACGATGAGCCACGTCCGCCGGCCGAGCGCGTCCGAGAGCGCGCCCCAGACGCTCGAAAAGGCGACGAACGAGGCGAACTCGGCGACGAGAAACAGCATCCCGGCCGAGAGGTCGTACTCCCCTTGCCCGCCGCCGAGGGCGGTCACGAGGTCTGAGACGCCGGGATAGAGGAGCACCTGCGAGACGAGGACGCCCCAGACGGCGAGCGCGAGTGTCGCGCGTTCGCGGCGCGTCGAGTCCATACGGGGTCGGTCGGCCCGGACGGAAATAGCCCTGTCCTTGTTCGATTCGATTGCCGTTACCCGAGGCGGACGGGGTCGAATTCGAGGAAGGCCGTCTCGTACCCCTCGTGGCGGGCGACCTGCGGCGGCACGTCCACCGCGAGGTCCGCGGTCGCGTCGTCGCCGGCGAGCCCCGGAACCGACGCGCCGTAGTGGAACCCGAGGTCGGCGTCGAGGCCGGGTTCGAGGCGGCCGTCGAAGCGGGTCGACCCGCCGGATTCGACGGTCGCGGTGAGTCCCAGCCGCGGGACGAGAAGGCGGTTGTAGGGCGTCAGCGGGAAGACGGCGAGGTACGGGTCGTCGCCGAAGCGGTCGGCGTCGAGGGCGGTACCGACGAGTCGGAGGCTCCCAGTCGTCGCGCCCCCTAGCGCCGTCCCCGGAAGCGTCTCGGGGCCGCGGCCGAGCGGAAGCCCGTCCATCTCCATCGGCCTGACCGCGCCGGGGTCGCCCTGCTGGTCGTCGAGCATCGTGTACGGGATGTCGTCGCGGTCGCCGGCGCTGTACTCGAAGTCGAGCGTCGCGCTCGCGGGGGAGTCGAACCGGCCGACGAGGTCACCGAAGAGGCGCAGCGAGGGCGCGCCCACGTCCACCGTCACCTCGTAGGTGCCGTCGCCGTCGAGACCGAAGTTCGAGCCGTAGTGAAAGCCCATCCGCTGGGAGAGCATCGCGTAGACGACCTCCTCGATCACGAGGTCGCCGTCGCGGGCGATTTCGAGAGAGAGGCCCGTGTCGGGGACGACGACGCCCGTCTCGGGGTCCCAGACGGTCGCCATGAGATGCACGTCGTCGCCGGGCTCGACCGACATCTTCGACGTGCCGAAGCCGTCGCCCTCGTCGGCCATCACCCAAAAGCGGTGGGGGTAGCTGTAAAAGACGCCCACGCGGAGGTCGCCGGCGTCCGCGCTCCCGACCATGCGCATCCCCTCGGTGTGGGTCGGGACGTACACCTCGTCCGGGCGGTTCGAGACGACCGGCGGCTCGTTCGACGTGTAGAGCCGACCGAGTTCGGCGAGACAGCCGGAGAGACCTGCGGCCGCGACGGCTCCGCTCGCCGCGAGGAACCGACGCCGACTCGTCATGCCTCCCGGAGCGCGGTGAGGTCGTCGATGAGCGACTGTTCGTCCGGCTGGTTACCGCGGTAGGTCCGCTCGACGTAGCCGTCGCCGTTGACCAGCGAGATGAGGCCGAGGTGGGTGAACATGTAGTTGCCCTCGTCGTCCGGCTCGTTCTTCTCGAAGAAGACGCCGAACTGGTCTTCGACGACCGACTTCGCCTCGGACTCGTCGGCGGGCCGGAGGAAGTGCCAGTTGCCCGCGTCCATGTCCACGTTCATCTGGTCGGCCTCCGCGCGGAACGCGTCGGCGTCGTCGCGGGCGGGGTCGAACGTGATGGGGTAGAACGACACCTCGTCGGCGTAGCCCTCGCTGACCGAGTGAATCTGGACCTCGCGGAGCGCGCTGATGAGCACCGGACAGACGGTCATGCAGTTGGTGAAAAAGTACGTGTGGAAGTGTGGCACGTCGATGTCGCGCACCGACACCTCGATCCCCGCGATGGGGTCAGAAAGCGTCACGTCGGGGACCTGCTGGCCCCACGCCGGATACGGGAGGTCCTCGCTGGACACGTCGTTCTCGCGGTCGGGCCGCGACAGCGACACGTTCGGGTTGGCGTCGCCCCCACCGAGACAGCCCGCGAGGCCGACGGCCGCGCCCGCCCCGGCGGCGCGGAGATACGTTCGTCGTTTCATTACCCTCGCTAGCGCCCCGGCACTCAAATGCCGTTTGGTGTGCGTTTCGAACGGTAGCGCGCGTGTTCTCGTCCCGCACGCCGGAGGCGAAATCTTCGACGCACACACCAGAACGGACTTCCCCGCGAGGTCCCTAGCCGGGCGTATGTTCGACGGGTCTCCGTCCCGCCGGGAGTTCCTGAAGGCCGCGGTCGCCGCCGGCGGCGCGGCGGCGCTCTCCGCCTGCCTCGACAGGGCACCGGACGACCCCGTTCCGGCGGGGACCGGCGCGTTCGAGGCGCTCCCGAGCCGGCAGCACGCGTGGAACGAGTTCTGTCGGGAAGACGACCACGGCAACGTCGAGGTGCCCCGCCATCAGGTGCTCCTCTATCTCGACCTCGACGGCGAGGGACCGCCCGACGAGGCCGCCCGCGCGACCGTCGAGGGCGCCTTCCGCGCCCTCGACCGCGCCTACGAGCGGAGCCACGAGGGCGTCATCTGGTCGGTCGCCTACTCGCCGCGGTACTTCGACCGCTTCGACGACCCGCTTCCCGACAGCGTGGACCTGCCCGAACCGCGGGCGCTGTCGCCGTTCGAGACGCCCGACTTCGACCGGCAGGACGCGCTCGTCCACCTCGCGTCCGACCGCGCCGACGCGGTTCTCGAAGCCGAACAAGCCCTCCTCGGCGAGGCGGACGAGGCCAACGGCGTCGCCGTCGACGCCGACCTCTCGGGCGTCTTTTCGGTTGCGTCCCGGCGGACGGGCTTCGTCGGGGCCGGACTCCCCGCCGAGCACCAGTCCGACCTGAACGGCATCCCCGACGGGAACCCCGTCCCCGAGGCGTCGCCGCTGTTCATGGGGTTCAAAGCCGGCTTCGCCAAGAATCAGGCCACCGAGGAGTACGTCACCATCGACGACGGGCCGTTCGCGGGCGCGACCACGAAGCACGTGGCGAACGTCCGCCAGCGCCTCTCGGACTGGTACGACGAGGAAGACCGCTACCACCGGGTCATGAAGCTATTTTCGCCGGAACACGCCGAACAGGGACTCGTCGAGGGCGTCGGCGACAACCTCGGCGACGACAGCGGCATCGACGCGATGCTCGACAGCCTCCGCGACGACGCCTTCGAATTCGGCCACGTCGGCCACGCCCAGAAGGCCGCCCGCGCCAACCGCGACGACGAGGGCAACGTCAGACTCCTCCGCAGACACTTCGAGTCGGACGACGACGGCGTGGCGAGCCTGCACTTCCCGTCGCTCCAGCGCGGTATCTCGGCGTTCGAGGAGGTCCGCGAGGCGATGAACGGCACCGACCTGACCGACGTGCCGACCGTCCGCCAGCGCGTCAACAACGGGATTTTAGAGTACATCTTCGTCAAGCGCCGCGGCAACTTCCTCGTGCCGCCGCGGGAGATTCGCGCGTTGCCGACGCCGACCGGCGAAGTTCCGGGGCTGGACGGCTGAGCCGGCCGCTGCTCGCGCTTTCCTGCACCCTCAGACGTGTCCCAAGAACGACAGCGCCAGCCAAATCTGCCAGAGGCCGGCGAGCACCATCACGACCGCGGCGGCTTTCTGGACCGAGCCAACGTAGCCCGACAGCGACCGGATTCGGTCGCCGCCGAGCGCGGCCGCGACGGTGACGACCGAAAGCGGGAGCGCCGCGGCGGCGGCGTAGGCTCCGAGCGAGACGACCGCCTGCGGGGTCGGGAGCGCGAGCGATTGCGTGACGACGCCGAGGAAAATCGGGACGACGCAGCCGGCCGCCGCGAGGCCGTACACCCCGCCGAAGACGGCGAATCCGGTCACGGACGACCGGTACTCCGGGAGGACGACGTGGAGGCTCGGCGCGCGCCCGGTGAACATGAGGACGCCGAAGCCGACGAGCGCCGCGCCGACGAGCGGTTCGAGGAGCGCGAGGTGCGAGGCGATGCGGCCGCCGACGACCGCGAGCGCGCTCCCGATAGCGCCGAGGACGACCAGCGCGGCGAGCGATGCGACCGCCCCGCGGACGACCGCGCCGCCGAGGTCGGCCTCCTCGCTGGAGAGGTAGTAGCCGACGTAGCCCGGGAGAAGCGGGTAGGCGCAGGGCGCGAAGAAGGTGGCGACGCCGGCGCTGACGGCGAACGCGAGCGTGCCGGCGAAGGCGGAATCGAACCCCAGCGCGGGGCCGAGACCGAACCCGGGCATCAGGCGACGTCCTCGACGGCCGCGCGGAGATTCTCCTCGCTGGCGAGTCCGCGGTGGGTCCACGTCGCCTCGCCGTCGGCGTCGAAGACGACGAGATACGGGAGGCCGTTCGCGCGGACCGCGCGCATCAGGCTACTGTCGGGGTCGTGGCCGACCGTCCAGTTCCCGTCGTGTTCGGCCCACCAGTCGCGGATGTCGTCCATCGTGAGGCCGCCGCCGAGGCGCTCGTTCGTCACCGAGACGAACGCCACGTCGTCACCGAACTCCTCGTGGAGCGTCCGCAGCGACTCCATCTGGGCGACGCAGGGCGCACACCACGTCGCGAAGAGGTCGAGGACGGTCGGCGCGCCCTCGGCGGGGATTCGAACCTCGCCGGCCGACGACCCCTGCGCGTCGACGGTGTCGACGACGAGCGGGAGGTCGCCGGAACCGGACCCCGACGACGCGGTGGCGGAGGCGGGGTCGGCGGCGTCGCTCGTCGTCTCGGCCGCGTCGCCCGCTTCGGCGGGTGCGGACCCGTCGCCGAGACAGCCCGCGACGCCGGCGACGCCCGCGCCCGCGAGCAGCGAGAGGAGGGCGCGTCGTCTCACCGGGCGTCACCTCGTCGGGGTCGGGAGCGCGGTCGCGTCGTGTGCATACTCGTGGCTAGTGAATCCCGTCGTAAAGCGTCGCTGGTGTCGTGCGCGAATCCCGCGCGAGAGGTGGTGTGGGCGTCGAACCACGCGACTCGCGTCCGATTACCGGGCGTTCTCGACGGCGCGCTGGAGGTCGGACCATCGCGGCGCGACCTGCTCGCCGTCGATGAGAACCGTCGGCGTCCCCTGGAAGCCGCGCTCGTCGACGGCCTCGGTCCGCTCGGCTTCGACGAGCGGGCGGTAGCGTTCGCGCGAAGCCGCCGCGGCGACCGAACAGCCGTCGAGGTCGGCGTCGGCGGCGAGCGACTGGAGCGTCGACAGCGACCCCTCGGCGTCGCCGCCGCCGAACTCCGATTGGTTCTCGTAGAGCGTGTGGGCGAAGTCGAAGAAGGTCTCGTCGTCGGCCTCGTCCTGGACGGCGCGGGCCGCCGAGGCCCCCTTCCACGACCACCATTCGTCCACCGGAATCGGGAAGTCGTGGTGGCGGTAGCGGACGATTCCCTCCGAGACGTACTCGGACCGGAGCTGCGGGGCGACGTCGACCGCGAACGTCGCGCAGTGAGGGCAGGCGAAGTCCTCCCAGACGTCGACGACGACGCTCGCGTCCTCGGACCCGATGACGGGCGTGGGGAGCGAACTGACCGTGTCGCGTTCGGGGACCTCACAACCGATGGCGGCGACGGCGTCGTTTCCGGACCCGCCGCTTCCGCCGCCGAGGCACCCGGCGGTGCCCAGCGTCAACGCACCCGCCGTGGCGGCGAGGTACGCGCGTCGTGTGTTGCGCATGGTCGGGGTCGGGGACGGACGAACTTAGATTCTCCGAGGCGAATCGCGGGGTTTCGGAGGGCGTTGCCGCTTTCCGTGGTTCGATTCGGGAACGCGGAACTCCGGCGACTCACGGCCGACGACCGCGATTTCAGCCGTCTCACAAACGACACTGATTAAGCCTCCTGTGGCGTCACCTAACACGTGCCAACCGTCCACTTCCGCGGCCGGGAAATCGAGTGCGACCGCGGGGACGTCCTCCGCGACGTGCTCCGCGCGGCCGGCGAATCGCCGCACAACGGTCACTCGTCGTGGTTCAACTGCCGCGGCGGCGGCTCCTGCGGCACCTGCGCCGTCCGGGTTCGCGGTCCCGCGACCTACCGGACGAAAAAGGAGCGCCGCCGGCTCCGATTCCCCCCGCACGACCCCGACTCGGGGCTCCGACTCGCGTGCCAGACGGTCGTCCTCGGCGACCTCCGGGTGGAGAAGTACCCCGGATTCTGGGGCCAACGCGTCGAAGCCGATGAGAGCGAAACAGGAGCTGTGCAGGACGCGGAAGACGCGCAGGAACCGACCGACTGAGCCGGCGGCCCGGTCAGTCGCCGGCGACGTGGTCGTACCACGACAGTAGGTCGTCGCGGTCGCGGGTGTCTGGCGGGAGCTCCGAGACGCGGAACCACCGCGCGGCCGAGATTTCCTCGTCGGGGTCGTTCACGCTGAGTTCCGCGGCCCCGTCGACGCGGGCACGGTAGACGGGCATCACCCCCCACGTCTGGTGGCCGTCGCAGCGGATGTCGACGCGGGTGGCCATCGCGAGGCCGCCGTAGTCGGCGGTGATACCGGCCTCTTCAGCGAGTTCGCGCCGGGCGGCCGCGGTGAACCCCTCGTCGCCGTCGACGCCGCCGCCGGGGAGGACCCAGAGGCCGACGCCCTCGTGGCGGACGAGCAGTATCTCGTCGTCGCGGCGGCGGACGACGGTGTGGACGCCGTAGGGCGTCCCCGTGGACTTCACGCGGGAGGCGAGCGTGCGGAACCGCGGGCGGGAGACGCGGCGGGTGTGAACCGGTTCGAGGTAGTCGGCGTCGGCGTGGTTCCGGCGCAGGCGGTGGTACGCTTGCTCGGCGCGCTGTCGCGCCTCGTCCGCGAGGAACCACAGGTCGTCGACCGTCATCGGCGCGCGGCCGGCGGTCGATGTGCGAGCGGGCGACTCGGCATACCGCACGGTTCGGCGCGACTCCACAAATCGGCTTCGACACGCGTCGTCGCGAGCGGCGGAGCCGGTGACTTCGCGTCCAATCATCGCCCTTTTATCCGGTGACGCGGAACCTGTGGGTATGAGCTTCGAGAAAGACGACAAGGTCGTCCTGAACGACAAGCACAGCGAGTTCGACGGCGAGACCGGCACGGTCACGCAGGTCATCGAGAGCATGTTCGGCGAGCCGACCTACACCATCAGCTTCGACGAGGGCCAGGAGGTCGGCATCGCGCAGGACCAGCTCGAAGCCGCCGACGGCGACGACGCGGACGAAGCCGACGAAGAGTAAGCGACCGACGACCGACCGACGCCTCTCAGACCCACCATGCCACGCGTTCCGTTCCACTACATCGACCTCCGAACGTTCTGCTACGAGACGGAAGACCAAAAACGGGTCGAGGGGGCGCTTCGGACGTTCCTCCCCGACGAGTTCGACGTCGACCGCGTCGAGAGCACCGGCCACCACGGCGACCGCATCATCGTCTTCTCCGCGCGCGTCGAGCGCGCCAACGACGTGCGGTACGTCCTCGACAAGATACGCGACCTCCCCGACTTCGAGACGCTCCTGGACGAACTCGACCAGCGCGTCACGGACAACACGGAGTTCTTCCTGCGGCTGGACAAACAGGCCGCGTTCAAGGGCGAGGCCCGCCGCGGCGGGGGGCTCACCCTCCGCGCGAAAGTCGAGGCCTACCCGGCGAAGAAGGAAGCCGCGGTGGAGAACGCCCGCGACGCCCTCCTCGGCGACGAGTAGGGTCGTCCGCGAGCCGGTCGAATCGCTTCCGAGTGCGCTGTGTTACTCGTCTTTCCACTTGATGGAACAGCCCTGCGAGGGGTACTCCTCGACGGGGATGTCGTCGCCGGCGAGCAGCGCCTCGACGGCCGTCCGCATCTCGTAGTCGGAGACCTCGTCGTCGGGGCTCATCGCGTCGTCGATGCGGGAGTGGAACGCGAGTTCGAAGCCATCGCCGGTGTTCTCGAGGAGGAACGGGTCGGGCGTGCAGACCGCGCCGTAGTCGGCGGCGACCGCCTGGGACTCGTCGCGGAGGTAGGCGGTGTACCCAATCGTGCCGTCCGCGACGAGTTCCTGCATTCGTTCGAAGGAGTCCTCGGGGCGGTCCTCGGCGTCGTTGGGGTTGATGCCGACGACCGCGAGGTCGTCGTAGGCGCTGGCGAGGTGGTTCAGCTCCTCGAACTTCGCCTTCGCGTACGGACAGTGGTTGCAGGTGAAGACGACGAGGACCGCATCGTAGTCAGCGAACGACGAGAGGGAGTACGTCTCGCCGTCGGTGCCGGGGAGTTCGAAGTCGGGGGCGGCGTCGCCGCGTTCGAGTTCGGAGTCGGATTCGAGCAGTACCATGTCGCCACGTTGGCCCGCGGACATGAAAAGCGGTTGGCCCGCGGCAGTGCTGCATCGGCGTCGGCGGCTCCGAGACGCCCCTCAGTCGATGGAGACGAGGGCGATTGCGAGGACCGCGAAGCCGATGCCGGCCACCTTGCGAACCGTCAGCGGTTCGCCGAGCGCGACGATGCCGACGACAGACGAGACCGCGAGGAACATCCCGAAGATGGGAGCGACGATAGAGACGGGGCCGAGCGCCAGCGCCCGGTAATACGAGAGGATGCCGACCGCGAGGCAGGCACCGGCGGCGAGAACGTAGGGCAGTTTCGGGCTGATGACCGAGTCTGTGACGCTCTGCCCGGAGACGACGATGACCCCGACGGTTCCCACGACGAGCACGCCGTTAGCGACCAGTGCGGCCACGTCGCTCGGGATTTTGGCCTGGCCGGTCGTCGCCACTTTCATCAGCGGCGCGACGAGCGAGTAGGCCCCGAGCGCGACGACCGCCCACGAGAGATAGTTCACGGGTAGAACGCCGCCCCGAGTCGTGTATAGGGTTACGATTCGACCGCAAGCCGACGGGAGTGAACCGCGATAACACGGTGACGGTTCGATATTACTCGATTTAGAATCGAGTATGTATTCTCTCCGGAGATAGATAAATGAGACTAGATGGCGCTATCGACCAAATTTTTATCAAGTATTATCGCGTATTGGTGTGTATGTCTCAGGAAGTACAACCCTCAGTCATCGCGTACACGTGGGACGACCCGACTCGCTGTCCGTTCTGTCTCGACGAACTGGAGAGCGAAGGAGAGGGGTTCATGGACCACCTCGAAGAGAGCCCCATCTGTCAACAGGGGTTCGGCATGTGGCGCGATGCGGTCGCCGACGACGTCCGCGGCGAGTGGTCCGGATAGGCGGCCAAAAATCGGTTGTTTTTCGCGGGGCGGTCGGTTCACTCGGGCGCGACGCCGAACTGTGACAGCATGGACATGCTGACGGTGCTGTTCCACTCCTCGACGCACAGTCCACCCTCGTAGCGCGCTTCCACGATGCCCCACGTGTCCATCTTGCGGTGGGTCGCCGGGATGTCGCCGCGGGCGCTCCGGAGCGTCCCGTCGTGGGTGCCGGTCAGCCGATACCGACCGTAGACGCGGTCGTCCCGCACCGTCACGTCGAACAGTTCCACGTGGAAGTCGGAGAAGGCGTCGTGGTACCGCCGCGCCCACTCCTCGACCGCGTCGGTCCCGATGATGCCGTCGGGGTCAGAGAAGGCGTGGACCTCGACCAGAGGGTCGTACTCCTCTTTGATGACCTCGTACTCGCGTTTGTTCCACAGTTCGTCCGCCACGCGCATGAACGAGTCTCAGTGCTGTTGTTCTCGCTCGGATGTTGCTGCCATTTCCACCACCGTCCGGAGAGACGCGCGACGCTCGCTTAATTATGAATTGTTGTCATCATGAACGTGCCCGGAGAAGGGAATCGGGATTCGGGCACCCGCGACCGCGAAGTGTCAATAGAATTAACACCGCGGGGGCGGAATCACGGGGCATGTCCGCTGCTGTCTCGCCGATTGCGGTGGTCGTTCCGGGACTCGTCTTCGGCGGTGCCGGCTTCGCGTTTCTGGGGCCGTTCGGTGCCGGCTTCGGCGCGGTCGTCGGCATCGTGCTCGGGGTGCTCGTGGGACGAGGAGAGGAGTACTGAGCGCGACGCCCAGGGGGACCGCCGCGAACGAACGCGCCGCTCTCAGTCGCTCGGGGTCGCCTGCGGCCGTCGCGCCGATCCATCGACCCGGCCGAGGAGCCACCGGGTCAGCCCGAACGACAGCAGGCCGAGGACGGCGACGACGCCGAAGGTGACGCGCACGCCGGCGAGGTCGATGAGCGCCCCGAACGCCGGGGGCGCGACGGCCCCGCCGAGCGAGATGCCGACGGTGACGACGGCGAAGTTCTTCCCGAGATCGGCGCGCTCCGAGAGGCGGTCCGCGAGCGTCGACCGCGCGGGCCGGGAGACGCTGATGGTCCCGCTGAAGGGGAGAATCGACGCGACGAGCGCGAGCGGGATCGACCCGGTCGCAAGGAGCGCCGCCAGTCCGGCGAGCGCGGCGTACCCGCCGAGGGCGACGGTGCCGGGACCGACCCGGTCGGTGAGCGCGCCGCCGACGAGAATCGTCCCCGCGCCGACGACGAGCATCGCCGAGACGAGGAGGTTCGCCGTCCCCGGCGCGAGGCCGTAGCCGGCGGTGAGCAGTTGCGGCGAGTACGTCCGGATGCACCACGCGGCCGCCGAAGTGAGAAACGAGAGGAGCGCGAGCCCCATCAGCCCCGACGACGAGAGGAGTTCCGACGCGCCCCGCCGAATCCCCGCGAGCGTGGGGCGCGACGACGGGCGGTCTTCCGCCGCCGGCTTTCGGATTCGCTCGGGGAAGCCGCGGGCGACCGGGAGCGCGACGAGCGCGAACGCCGCGCCGAAGACGGCGATGCCCGCGACGGTCCAGCGCCAGCCGAACCCGAGCGCGCCGACGCCGGCGGCGATGGCGTACGAGACGGCGAAGCCGAGCGACCCGCCGAGGGCGTGCAGCGAGTACGCCCGCCCGCGGTTCGTCTCCGAGGAGGCGGTCGCCAAAAGCGGGTAGTGGGCGGGGTGGTGGCCCGCGATGCCGACGCCGAGAAGCGCCTGCGAGGCGAGGAGCCACGGGTACGAGGGCGCGAGCGCGGTGGCGACGATGCCAGCCGCGCCGAACCCGAGCGAGATGGCGAGGACGAGCGTCCGGCTTCGCGCGTCGGAGAGGTAGCCGAAGGGGAGTTGCAGGAGCGTCACGACGCCGCCTTGGACGCCGATGGCGAGGCCGACGGCGGCGATGCTCACGCCGAAGTCGTCGGCGACGAGGCCGATGACGGGCGCGAGCGCGACCAGATAGGCGTGGTTGACGACGTGCGAGCCGGCGACGAGGCCGACCACGCGGCGCTCCTGTGTCTCCGTCACACCGGTCAATGGGAGGTGATTCGTGAAAAGCCCGCGGTCCGCGGCGACGGTGGTCCGGCGCGTGGGTCAGCTGTCACCGCGGTCAGCCGCCACCGCGGCCACCGCGCCGTTCTCCGCCGAACCGCGCGCCGAGCCAGAGGTCGGCGAACGTATCGAAGAACTCCGCGCCGGTGTCGACGAGTTCGCGCTCGATGCCGAGCGCCTGACACCGCTCGTCGACCGCCGCGAGGTGGCGCTGGAGGCGGTCTGTGTACTGCCGCGCCGCCGACCCGCCGAAGTAGGTCCGGCGCGTCGCCTCGGACTCGGGGTCCTCGAAGATGGCGTCGCCCGTCGCCTCGGGGTCGAGTTCGTCCGGGGTGAGCACCTGCGCGACGAGCACGTCGTTTCGCGCGAGCGCGGCGAGGCCGGAAGCCACGTCGTCGGGGTCGAAAAGCAGGTCACTCACGATGATCACGAGCGACCGCGAGTGGATGGTCTCGGCGTACGTCGACAGCGCGGCCGTGATGTCGCCGTCGCCTCCGGGCGTCGTCTCGTTGAGCCGTTCGACCAGTCGGAGCACCTCGCCGCGGCTCGACGCGTCGGTGTCGATGCGGTCGGGCAAATCTCCGAGGAGCGAAAACCGGAAGTCGTTGTTCTCCTCGGCCGTCAGGTGACAGAAGCCGAGGCCGAGCTTCGCGCCGTACTCGAACTTGTTCGCGTCGCCCTCGCCGAAGTCCATCGACGCCGAGGCGTCGAGGAGGACGTGGACCGTCAGGTTCCGCTCGGCCTCGAACCGCTTGATGAACAGCTCCTCGGTCCGGGCGTACACCTTCCAGTCGATGAGCCGCGGGTCGTCGCCGGCGGCGTACCGGCGGTGGTCGCTGAACGTGAGCCCCTCGCCCACGTCCGGCGACTCCTGTTCGCCCTGCCGCCGGGCGTTCGAGACGCGCTTCAGCGAGGTGTCGAAGCGGTCGAGTTCGTCGAGGAAGCCGGGGTCTATCATCGCTCGGTCACTCGTTCAACAGCCGTTGAATCACGTCGTCGGGGTCGAGTCCCTCGCGCTCCGCCCGGAAGTCGAGGATGATGCGGTGTCTGATGACCGGCGGGGCCATCTCGACCACGTCCTCCCACGAGACGTGAGTGCGCCCGTGGACGAACGCCCGCGCCTTCGCGGCGAGCACGAGCGCCATGCTCGCGCGGGGGCTCGCGCCGAACTCGACCTGCTCGTCCTCGCGAGTGCTGCGGACCAGTTCGATAGTCCGGTTGCGGATGTCGTCGGAGATGGGCACCTGCCGGACGAGTTGCTGCGCGGCGAGCAGGTGCGTCCGCGGCAGGACGCGCTCGACCTCGGGCGACTCGCCGCCCTCGGCGTACTGCTTGACGATGGTCCGCTCCTCGTCGAACTCGGGGTAGTCGACGAGAATCTTCATCAGGAAGCGGTCGGTCTGCGCCTCCGGCAGCGGGTAGGTGCCGCCCTGGTCGATTGGGTTCTGCGTGGCGAGGACGAAAAACGGGTCCGGAAGCTCGTAGGTCTCGCCCGCGGCGGTCACCTGCTTTTCCTGCATGGCTTCGAGGAGCGCGGCCTGCGTCTTCGGCGTCGCGCGGTTTATCTCGTCGGCGAGGACGACGTTGGCGAAGATGGGGCCGCGCTCGAACACGAAGTCGCGGCCCTCCGGCGTCTCGCGGATGATCTCGGTGCCCGTGATGTCCGAGGGCATCAGGTCGGGCGTGTTCTGCACGCGCGAGAACCCCAGGTCCGTCGCGTCCGAGAGGGCTCGCACGAGCGTCGTCTTCCCCAGTCCGGGGTTCGATTCGAGCAGCGCGTTGCCGTCGCAGAGGACGCAGACGAGGAGTCGCTCGACCACGTCGTGCTGGCCGATGATGCGCTTTCCGACCTCGTCTCTGACCGCGCCGACGCTCGCTTGGAGTTCCTCGATGCTGAGGTCGTCGTCCGTCGGGACCGCGGCGTCGCCGTCGACCGCGGTTCGCTGTCCGTCGTCTCCGAATCGGTCTGGGTTGTCACTCATCTTCGTTCTCTCGTATCTCTAAGGTGTAGTCGCGAATCAGGTCGGCCTCTTCGAGCGTGTCGTCGGCGAGATAGCCGGCGCGCTGGCTCTCGACGGCGCTGTCGCCGCCGTACCCGGTCGAGTCGTAGGCCGCTGCCGCCGACTCCGGTCCGTCGCCGTCGCCGCTGCCGCCGGTTCCGGCGACGGTGGCGTTCAACTGCTCCGACCCGGCGGCCACGTCCTCGGGGTCACCGAGGATGGAACTGCCGTTTTGAAGCCGCGTCTCGTCGTCGGACGCGTCGGGGAGGTCGCCCGACGGGGTGGTCTCGCCGGCGAGTCCCTCGAACTGGATGTCCGAGATGGCGACCTGGATGCTCCCCGCCGAGAGGAGCAACGCGACGAGCAGCGCGCCGACGATGCGGCGGGTCGGCAGCAGTTCCACCGACGACGACTCCCGAAGGCGGGCCAGCACGTCGTCGTAGAGCGCGACCGACATGCGCGAGTCGCGGTTCGGGTTCCCGTCGTCGGCGACGAGGTCGCGGGCGGTCCGCAGCGCCTCGGCGACCGACGGGTTCACTTCCTCGAACTGCTCGACCGCCGGCACCCGCATCAGGATGAGGTACTCCGCGACGCCGACGAGGAGGCCCACCGCGAGGGCGAGCGGGACGCCGACGTGGACCGAGACGGCCGGGTCCACCCGCGGGAGGAAGCCGAGCGACACCGACGACCGGACGGGGAGTTCGACGACCCGGAACGCGACGTTCGCCAACAGCGTCGCCACCGCGGCGTCGACGACGCTGGAAACGACGGCGGCCTTCGCGGCCTCCCGGCGAACCTCGCTCACGGCGTCGGCCATCTCCTCGCGGCGAGCGGCTCCCGCGTCGTCGGGCGAACCTCTCTCGTCTGCGGCGGCGTCGTCGGGGGTCGTTTCAGACATCGCTACACACCGCCGGTTGGTTGCCGTCTTGGTAGCCGGCACAGGCTTGCCGGAGTTCGGCCCGGAGTTCGTCGACCCGGTCTTCGAGGCGGGAGACCTCCGACTGGAGCGAATCAATCTGGTTCTCCAGTCGGTCGTTCGTCGCTTCGAGCTCCTCGTTATCCGTTTCGAGGTCGTCAATCTGGTTTTCGAGGCGGTTGCGCTGTTCTTCGAGGTCGTCGAGCGTCGCCGTGAGTTCGCTGATTCGGCTCCGGGCGTCTTCGAGGTTGCTTTCGGTCTCTTGGAGTTCGTCCCGCGTCGACGACAGCTCGTTTTGCGTCGACGACAGCTGTGACTCCGTGTCTTCGAGGCTGTCGGAGACCTGTGACACGTCACCTCGGGTGCGTTCGAGGCTGTCGTTCAGCTCCCGTAGCTCCGTCCGCGTCGCCGACAGGTTCTGTCGGCTTTGCGAAAGGTTCTCTTCGAGCGCCGCGTTTCGCTCGCGCAACTGCTCGTTCTGTTGGTCGAGCGAATCGACCGAGTACTGGTAGAACATCGTCGCGCCGACGGCACCGGCGGTGAGGAGGACGACGATGACGACGAGACCGAGGTTCAGGGACCGACCCAGGGCACTCATATCAGACCACCTTCACTTTGCGTTCGACCCCGATACACTTGAACACGCCGGGCGAGTACCTCGATGAGATACAGGAGGAACGCGGCGGCGACGAACGCGACCGCCCAGTCGTCGCGCACGGGTTGGACGCCGGCGGCGTTGTCGCGGGCTGAGGCCGCGATTTCGGCCGCGTCGTTGGGGCCGTACATCGTCCCGCCGCTGTCGGAGACGGCGGCTTCGAGCGCGGCCGGCCGGCCGAACCCGGCGTGCTCGACGGGGTAGTTCACGGCGAAGGCGGTGTCGAGCACGTCCCGATAGCCCGTCTCGGTGGGGACGACCGTCGCCTCGTAGACGCCGGGGCTGACCGCCGAAAAGCGCAGTCCCTCGACGCCCCGCGGGCGCTCGCCGCCGCGGTAGACGACGGTCGTCGACTGGTCGACCCGGGTGTCCGACACCTCGGCGACGCCGGACGCCTTCCGCTCGGGGTCACCGATGACGTAGTTCGTGGACTTGGTGAGCAGGAGCGAGTCGGGACTTTGGAGCAGGCCGTCGAGCGTGCCGTCGCCCGCGTAAGTGGTGACGGTGGCGACGCGACCGAGCCCGTAGCGCCACGACGCGACCGCGGGAGTGCCGTCGTCGGCCGCGACGAGGAAGTTCGCGCCGCTCCTGACCGACACGTCGTTGACGCTGCCGGGGTTCGCGGTCAGCTCCACCCCGGCGGTGACGAAGTCGTTCTGGTCGACGACCGTGAGGCCGTCGCCGGCGTACTGGCGGTTCGACCCGCCGAAGAGGATGCGGAGCCGGTCGGTCTCGTCGGCTCTGAGGTAGTTCCCGCCGGACGCCCGCGCGATGGCTCGGAGGGTCCGTTCGTTCGGGTTCGGCCCGGTCCCGATGGTGATGACGCTGACCCCGTCGCGACCGAGTTGGTCCGCGAGCGTCGCGGCGTCTTGGAACCGGTCGTGCCCGTCGCTGATGAGGATAATCGTCCCGCGCCTGTCGCCGAGCTGCTGAGCCGCGCCGTCGAGGCCGACGGCGATGTCGGTCGCGCCGCCGGACTCGAGGCGACGGATGAGGTCGGCGGCCGACTCGCGGTTCGGCCCGAGCGGGCGGAGCGGCGCGACGTCGTAGGCGCGGTAGTTGAAGCCGACGATGCCGACCCGGTTCTCGTCGCCGAGTTGGTCGAGCGCGTCGAGCGCGACCGATTTCTGGACGCGCATCCCGCTTTCCGCGCTGCCGGAGACGTCGATGGCGAAGACGAGGTTCGTCTGCTGGGACGCGCCCTCGCCGGTCGTGACCGGCAGCATCGACGCGAGGCTCGACCCGTCGTAACCGCCGTTTTCGAACGCGTTGCGCCCGCCGACGGTCAGCAGGCCGCCGCCGTCGATGACGAACCGCTGGAGCGAGTCGGTGTTGCCCACGTCCTCGGCGCGGAGGTCCTGGAGGACGACGGCGTGGTACGACGAGAGGTCCGCGGGGACGGTCTCGGCGGTCTCCACGTCGTACAGCTGCGAGAGGTAGTCGCCGAACGGGTAGTCGCCGCGGGAGACGTACAGCACCCGCGGGGGCTCGACCACGCGGACCGTCTTGCGGAACACGTCGTTCGTCTGGAAGCGGTCGTCGCTCTCGATGCGAGCGGTGACGCGGTGGGTCCCGGTGGTCTCGAACGTCTGGGAGAACTCGACGCCGCCGGTGGTGTTGACCACCTCGCGGGCGACTTCCTCGCCGTCGACGTCCACGACGAGTTCGACGGTCGCGCCCTCGGCGCCCTCGGGAACGACCCCGTCGACCTGCGCGAGGAACGCGTTCTCGACGCCGACGCTGGTCTTCGACGGGCCGCTGACGGTGACGTACTGTTCGGTCTCGGTCGGTTCGACCCCGACCGCGCTCACGGTCGCGTTGAGGTCGCGGGCGAGCGTCGTCGCGGACGCGAGGCTCCGCCCCGAGGTGACCTGCCCGTCGGAGACGAGGACGACCGTCCCGTTCGGCCTGAGGTTTGCCGCGACGGCGTCACCGATGGGCGACGACCCGCCGCGGGCAACGGTCGAGGTGGTGACGGGGACGCCTTCGTCCTCGATGTCCGACGCGAGCTGCGACGCCACGTCCTCGGTGACGGCCATGCTGTCGGAGTCGTCGACGAGGAGCGTCACCTGCGGGTCGCCGTCGGTCATCCGGGTCGCGACGGTGTACGGTCCCGCGGCCGCGACGACCAAGAGGACGACGACGAGAAGCCGGGACGCAAACAGGAGCCGCCGGGAGCGCCCGCCTGCGGTCCCGTCGGCCCCGCGGAAGATGAGCGCCCACGCGAGGAGCGCGGCCACCGGGAGCGCGACGAGGAACAGCGGGCGCTGGAGGCCGAGCGTCCGCCCGGCGGCCTCGACCGTCCACGCGAGGGGCGTCGTCGCGGCGGCGGGAGTCGTGGCGGCGACAGCGTCGAGCGCGGGCAGGACGGCCGACGCCGACCCGAGCGCCGCCATCAGAGGTCACCCCGCCGGCGCAGGTAGGCCAACTCGACCATCGTCGCCGCGAGCGCGACCAGCGCGGCCCACTCGGTGAGCGGGTCCGGAACCTCGCGCTCTTCGACCCGCGTCGGGTAGTCCGAGGGGGCCGACTCGCCGTCAAGCGGCGCGGCGGCCACGTCGGACTCGGCCTCGCTGAGGAGCGACGCCGAGAACCGCTCGTCGCCGACGCGGTAGAAGCCGGCGTCGTCGAGGCGGACCTCCGGGCCGGTCGCCTCGCCCGCGGGCGTCTCGACGGTCCGGTTCGCGCCCGCCGCGAGCGACCCGCCGGTCGCCCGGTTCAACTCGGAGAGCGTCGAGCGCCCGGCGAGGTAGAACACCGAGCGCTTCCAGAACACGGGGTACTGGTAGTTGTACTTGAACGCCGAGCTGTCCTCCATGAAGCCGTAGTAGAGGACGCGGCCGGCCCCGCGGCGCTCGACGGCGACGAGCGAGGTGCCGTCGGTCGTGTTCACGAGCGACTGGCCGGACCGGAGGTCACCCGCGACGTACTCGGTCGGTGGCGGGAAGGTGATATCGCGGGTTATCGGATGGCTCTCGACGGTCCCGATGGTCGGATTCGTCTCGACGCTTCCCTGCGAGACGAGCCGCAGGTCGCCGTAGCTCGGCGACTCCTCTTGGGCCTGAATCGCCACGCCGCCGCCGTCGGCGACGATTTCGCGGCCGGCCTCGACGTTGCCCGCGAGCAGCCGACCGGGGTTGACGTTGCTGTAAATAACCACGTCGTAGTTCGTCGAGACGGCCGTCGGCGGGTTGTCCACGGTCAAAGACACCTCGGGGATGACCGACAGCGCGGCCGTCAGATATCGGTTCTCGTCGTTCGTGAGGACGAGCACGTCCACCGAGGCGTCCCCGGGGGCCGCGACGTACAGCGCGTCGTCGGTCGGGAAGGCGTCGCCCGGCGAGAGTTCGACGCGCCCGCCGCCCGCGGGGACCGGGAGCGTCGCGGTCGCCACGTCACCGGGGTCCATGCGGACCTCTCGGGTGGCTCCGGCGAGCGAGAGCGTCCGCGTCGCCGCCGAATCGCCGTAGTTCTTCACCGTCACGGTGACGTTCGCGCCGGAGAAGCGCCGGTCGACGATGCCGACGTTGCCCGCGCCGCCGCCCGCGAACTGCTGGAGTTCGACCACGAGGCCGCGGGCGCGGGCTTCGCGGACCGCGTCGCTCCACGGCGAGTCGTCCGCGAAGTCGCTCAGAACGACGACGCGGGCGTCCTCGCCGGCGACGGAGGCGGCGGCGGTAATCGCGGAGCGCAGGTCACCCGGCGCGTCGCTCGCTTGCAGGCCGTCGAGGGCGGCGCGGGCGTCGGTCGCGCTCCCCCGGCGGAGCACTACGTCCGCGCTCGCGCCCGCCGCAACGACCGAGGTCGTGCCGGACACCTCGTCTCGCGCCGCGGCGAGGGCGCTGTCGAATCGCGTCCCGCCGCCGTCGCGGACGCCCATGCTCGCGCTCGTGTCCACGACGAGGACGGTCTCTTGGACCGTCTCCGACTCGGGAACCAGCACGTACGGCGTCGCCAGCGAGCCGACGAGCGCGACGAGCGCGACCAGTTGGATGAGGAGAAGCAGGCTCCGAAGCAGCCGGTCGAAGATGGGGTTCGAAGCGCTTCGCCCCGCCGCGTCCGCGAGGAACCGGAAGGTCGGGAGGGTGCGCCGGACCGGCTCCGGCCGCAACAGATAGAGGATGATGAGCGGGACTGCCCCCAGGAGGGCGACCAACCCGAGGGGGAACAAGAAGAACTCGGTGAGGGCCATGCCCGACCCGTGGCGCGCCTCCGGTATGTCTGTTTCCCCATTTGTTGACACGTTCCGCAATACCGACCTATCGGAATGCGCGACTGTTCGGCGCAACCGCCCGTGACCACCCCCCGGACAATTACTGTCAGGCATTATATTGTCAACTAAAACTACGTCATTGCATAACAATGCACTTGAATCATAACACGATATAATTTTATGCTCTAAAGTTATTTGTTGAGCTACGATGGGAACTGATAGGTACACACCGCGGTCGTACGACGACATCGCCCCGGACCAGCGTCCGTCGCTGAAACAGGCGCTCGTTCCGGTGCTCGGACTCGTCGCCTTCCTCGGTCTCGGGTCGGCGTGGCTGGGGCTCGACCCGCACATCCCGCTCATCTGGAGTATCGCGCTGGTCGGCCTCCTCGGTCGGTTCGTCTGGGGCTACACCTGGGAGGACCTCTACGAGGGCATCGAACGCAGTCTGGCGATGGGGTTACAGGCGATTCTCATCCTGTTTACCATCTACGGCGTCGTCTCGACGTGGGTCGCCGCGGGGACGATTCCGACGCTGATGTACTACGGCCTCGACCTGCTGTCGCCGCAGGTGTTCCTGCCCGCGACGGCGCTCCTCGTCGGCATCGCCACCTTCGCCATCGGTTCGTCGTGGACCGCGGTCGGCACGCTCGGCGTCGCCTTCATTGGCATCGGCTCGGGGCTCGGCGTCCCCGAACCGATGACGGCCGGCGCGATTCTCACCGGCGCGTACGCGGGCGACAAGCAGTCGCCGCTGTCGGACACGACGAACCTCGCCGCCGCCGTCACGAACACCGACCTCTACGACCACATCCGCGCGATGCGAAACGGGACGGCCGTCGCGTTCGGCCTCTCGCTCGTCGGCTTCGTCATCCTCAGCCTCGGCATCACCGGGACGATTCCGGCCGGCCAAATCGCCGAGATTCAGACCGCCCTCGCCTCCTCGTACGACATCACGCTCCTCGCGTTCCTGCCGCTCGCGGTCACGTTCGGCCTCGCCGCGGCGGGCTACCCCGCGCTGACGGTCCTCCTCGCGGGCGCGTTCGCCGGCGCGTTCACGAGCATCCTCGTACAGGGCGCGTCGTTCGTCACGGCGTGGCAGACGTTCATGAGCGGCACCGGCCCCGAAACCGGCTCCGAACTCGTCAACAGCCTGCTCGCCTCCGGCGGCGTCTCCGGCTCCGCGTGGACTATCGCCGTCGTCGTCGCGGCGCTGACGCTCGGCGGCCTGCTCGAACAGACCGGCGTGCTCGCCGTGCTCGCCCACCGCCTCCAGCGCGGTATTCGGAGCCCGCGCCTGCTCGTCGCCTCCACCGGCGTCTCGGCGATGCTGACCAACGCGCTCACCGCCCAGCAGTACATGAGCATCGTCGTCCCCGGCATGACGCTCCGCGACACCTACGACGAGTTCGGCCTCGACAGTTCGGACCTCTCGCAAGCCATCGAGTCCGCCGGGACCCCGACCGGTGCGCTCCTCCCGTGGCACGCCGGCGGCGCGTACATGGCCGGCGTCCTCGGCGTCTCGACCCTCCAGTACGCCCCGTACTACATGTTCGGCTACCTCTCTCCGCTCGTGTTGTTCGCCTTCGTCCTCGCGGGCGTCGGCTTCTCGGGCAACGGCACGGCACAGCCCGGCCGCGCCGCTCCGGCGGCGGACGACGACTGACGCGACGAGAACCCGGGCCGCGGTATCGAGCCGACCTGCGCTTTTTTACCGCTCTACCGCCGCTCTGAGCGCCCGCACCTCGTCGCGGACGGCGACCCACTGCTCGACCGTGCCGGGGAGTTCGTCGCGGTCGTCGTGGCCCTCGATTCGGTCGCGGAGAGCGCCGGGGTCGTCCACGTCCTCGAACCGGATTGCGCCGCCGCCCGCGGCCTCGACCGAGACGGTCCCGTAGCCGAACCACGACCCCGTGACGCCCTGCGAGAGCGCGCTGTTCTGGACGCGGTCGAGCGAGACGCGCTGGACCGTCCGAGAGAGGACGCCCGTCTTCCGGTAGAGCGCCCGGTCGGTGACGACGTAGCGCGTGTTGGTGACCCGGAGGTACGACCACGCGGGCAGGAACGGGCCGACGAGGCCGACGACCGCGAGTTCGGACACGCCGTTCGCGGTGGCCGCGACGGCCGCGACGACGACGACGGCGAGCCCGACGACGGCCGCGGGGATGACGGTCTGTATCCGCGGCCGACCCTCCCAGCGGACGGTCTCGTCGTCGCCGCGTGCCAGCCAGTCGTCGATGGCCGCGACGGTTTCCTCGGACGATTCGGCCACAGTCGAGCCCCCGTTGCTCGAATCGCCGCCCGTCATCGCTCGTCGGTCGTCGCGTCGAACTCGAAGTCGCTCGGTTCGAGCGCGTCGTCGCCTGCGGCGTCGGGGTCGGGGACGGCGTCGGGTTCGTCGCCCGCTCGGTCGGTCGCGTCGTCGCCCGCATCATCGCCCGCGACGCCGACCTCGCCGTCGACGGCCTGCCGAATCGCGCGGAGTTCGGTCAGGATGTCGTCGAGGACGGCCGCCTTCCCCTCTGCGTCGGTTTCCGACCCGGAGCGGCGCTTGATTCGCTCGTTGACGAGCGTCTGGAGCGACTGCGGGTCGGCGACGTTCTGGAAGCTCATCTCGATGCCGCTTCCGCCGGCGGTGCTGATGTCGACGGAGCCGTAGCCGAACTGTCCGCCGAGGAACGTCTGGCTGTAAGAGGTGTCCTGCACCTTGTCGAACTCGATGCGCTGGACGTTCCGGGAGAGGACGCCCGTCTTCCGGTAGAGCGCGTCTGAGGTGACGACGTAGTTCGTGTTCTTGTGCGAGAGATACGACCCGACGAGGAGCGGGATGCCCACGAGGACGAACGACAGCGGGACGCCGACGATGAAGGAGGGCACGAGGCTGTACGGGTGCGGGGTGTCGGCCCAGAGAACCTCTTCGTCGTCGTCGAGGGTAATCCAATCGAACTCGGTATCCATCGCTGACACGTTTTCCCCGGCGATGGAATAGTGTTCCGCCGGCTGCGGCCGCCGTCAGTGAGTAACGGTGTCAACCAACATGACAATTCCACCCGGTTGGGCAAACCATTTTACCGATGCCTGCAACGGACTGTCCATGGACAAGCAGTCACTGCTCGACTTGCTGCGTCACGACGCTCGCGAGAGCGTAGATGACATCGCCCGCCAGCTGGGCGCAGACGCCGAAGCAGTGGCAGCAGCGCTCGAAGAACTCGAAGACGACGGGGTCATCCGCGGCTACCAGGCGGTCGTCGACTGGAACAGCGTCGACGAGGAACACGTTCGCGCGCAGGTCGAAGTCGACGTCGAACTCGACCGCGAGACGGGCTACGAGGAGATTGCCCGCCGCATCGCGCGGTTCCCCGAGGTCGCCACGCTGCGACTAGTCTCCGGCGACTACGACTTCTTCATCGAGGTCGAAGGCGCGTCGATGCACGCCGTCTCGAACTTCGTCTCCGAGCGCATCGCCCCCATCCCCGAGGTCACGAAGACGGTCACGCACTTCGTGATGGACTCCTACAAGGAGGAGGGCATCGAACTCGGCGACGGCGACGACGACGACCGGCTCTCAGTGTCGCCATGACGCTCGGCGACCAGCTTTCGGACCGCGTCGAACAGGTGCCGCCGTCGGGCATTCGGAAGTTCTTCGAACTCGCCGAGGAGGTCGACGACGTCATCTCTCTCGGCGTCGGCGAACCCGACTTCTCCGCGCCGTGGGCCGCCCGGACGGCCGCCATCGACTCGCTCGAACGCGGCAAGACCTCCTACACGTCGAACCGCGGGATGCGCGAACTCCGCGAGGCCATCTCGGAGCGCGTCACCCGCTACGGGCAGGAGTACGACCCCGAAGACGAGATTATCGTCACGACGGGCGCGAGCGAGGCCGTCGACCTCGCGTTCCGGGCGTTCGTCAACCCCGGCGACGTGGTGGCGATTCCCCAGCCGTCGTACATCTCGTACACGCCGGGGGCCATCTTCGCCGGCGGCGAACCGCTCCCGGTGCCGACCCGCGCCGAAGACGAGTTCAAACTCACGCCCGAGGCGCTCGAAGCCGCGGGGGCCGACGAGGCCGACGTGCTGGTGCTCTGCTACCCGAACAACCCGACCGGCGCGGTGATGACCGACGACGAACTCGCCGACGTGGCCTCGTTCGTCAGGGACCACGACCTCGTCGTGCTCTCCGACGAGATCTACTCCGACCTCCGGTACGAGGACGACCACGCCTCCATCGCCACCCACCCCGGCATGCGCGAGCGGACCATCGTGTTCAACGGCTTCTCGAAGGCCTACGCGATGACCGGACTGCGTCTCGGCTACGCCATGGGGCCGCCGGGGGCCATCGACGCGATGAACAAGGTCCACCAGTACGCGATGCTTTCCGCGCCCACGACGGCGCAGTACGCGGCGCTCGAAGCGCTGCGGTCCTGCGACGACTCCGTCGAGGAGATGCGCCGCGAGTACGACCGCCGCCGGCGGTTCGTCCTCGCCCGCTTCGAGGAGATGGGACTCGACTGCTTCGAGGCGAAAGGCGCGTTCTACGTCTTCCCCGAGGCCCCCGACGGCGACGACGAGGCGTTCGCCGAGGGCCTCCTCGAAGAACAGAACGTCGCGCTCGTCCCGGGAAGCGTCTTCGGTGAGGGCGGCGCGGGCCACCTCCGCGTCTCCTACGCGACGGGGATGCGCGAACTCCGCGAGGCGATGGACCGCATCGAGGCGTACGTCAGCGACTGAATCGACCGGGCGAAACCCGACTCGACCCCGTCACCCGCTTTTTTCCGAACGAGCGCCACCATGAGTATGCGAAGCATTCACACGGATGGGGCGCGTACGGTCAGTGATGTACGACGAAATCCTGCTCCCCGTCGACGGGAGTCCGGCGGCCGAACAGGCGATGCCGCACGTGTTCGACCTCGCGGAGCGGTTCGACGCGACGGTACACGTGTTGTTCGTCGTGAACACGACGCGGGACAGCGCGGGTGTTGTCGGCGGCACGGTCCTCGACACGCTCGAACGGGAGGGCCGACGCGTCGTCGACGAGGTCGAAGCACGCGGCGAACGCCGCGGTATCGAGACGCACGGCGTCGTCCGGCGGGGCGCACCGCACGACGCAATCCTCGACTACGCGACCGAACACGGCGTCGAGGTCATCGTGATGGCGACGCACGGACGGACGGGCGTCGAGCGCGTGCTGCTCGGGAGCGTGACGGAGCGCGTCGTCCGGGCCGCGCCGGTTCCCGTGTTGACGGTCCGCGCAGCCGAGTAGTCGGGTCGTCGGGGCGAAGCGGCCACGACGACTCGACCGGCCGAAACGCACCGCGATATCGCTGACCGAGCGCGTCATCGACGCTGGCCACCGTTGGGACAGTTCGAGAGACCAACACGCAAAGTATTATTAAATGCGCTTTCGTCGTGCAATACGAATGGATTCGGGAGGTGACACGGACATCGCCGTGACCGAGGACGCGTCCACGTTTCAACTCGGACTGGACGACCTCAAGCGGCGAGGGAGCGCGCTTCTGGTCGTCGGGTCGGTCCCGACTGAACTCTACTCGCGCGCGTCCAAACAGATGCTCGGTGCCCCCGACGAGCCGCGACGCCGTCTGTTAGTTCTCAACGACTCGACGCCGCTCGCCGACCGACTCGACGACGACATCCAGCGCACCAAAGAGTGGACGCGCGTGGTTCGGTACTCGACGCTCGAACGGAGCGCGGCGGCATCGTCGTCTCCCGACGCCGTGCCGACCGCTGCGGACACCTACGAGCGCCGGGTTGGCGGCGGTCTCGGTCAGCTCGGTACGGAACTCGCCAACGACGTGACCGAGTTCGACAGCCTCTCCGGCGGGCTCTCTCCGGCCGAACTCCGCGTCGCGTTCGACTGCCTGCCGTCACTCCTCTCGCGGTACCAGCGAGACCAGGTGTTTCGGTTCCTCCACGTCATGACCAGCCACGTCCGCGCCCGAAACGGGATGGTCCACGTCTGGTCGCCCGGGGACCGCGAAGACGAGCGCACCCGGCTGCTCGAACCGCTGTTCGACGCCGTCGTCGAACTCGACGTCGAGGGCACGGAGGCTCGCCAGCGCTGGCATCTCCGGCGGCGAGACGCCTCCTCCGGCTGGTTTCCGTTGGAGTCGTGAATCTCGCACGACCAGTACGCTTTTCACCTTAATCGTGTCACGTAGACACAATGGAACCGTCCGGGCAGGACCAGCGGGCTGACGCGTCTTCCGCGTTGGAAGTCGGTTTTTCGCTCCCTTCAGATGGCACGGGGTTGGTCGTTCGAGACAACATCGAACGCCACCAGTTCATGCTTCGAACGCCGTCGTCAGTCGCGCCGGAGCCGACCGACCGACGCCGGTTCTCGCTCCCGACGGACGCCGCGGTCCGCATCGAGACCGACCGTATCGGGTTGGCCGCGAACACGGTCGTCTGCGTCCGCGACGAGGCGGGGTCGATGCTCGCACAGGTCGACCAGCAGGGTCGCGAGGAACTCGACGCGGCGACGTACAGCATCGAGCTTTTCGGCGCGGTCAAGACGTATCTCCGAGTCGACGGGGCAGTGACCGTCGACGCGCAGCCGCTCGAAACCGTGCTCTCGTTCGAGGAGTCCCAGACGGTGTTCGTCGGCGCGCGGTCGTCCCACGAGAGCCCCGCGGCGACGATTACGACGACCGACGACCCGCTCGACGTGATGGAGGCCGTCTCGGCGTTCAGCTCCGCGCTCAAGACCACGAGCGTCGAGCGGTCGTACCCGACGCTCCGGGGCCACCCGCCGCTTCTCGAACTGGGCGACGAACTCGACATCCCGGCGGAACTCCGCGTCCCCGACACCGGCGTCCGAATCGAACTCCCGCCGACGCTGAGTCACGTCTTCGTGGCGACGCCGCTGGCGTACTATCTCGGCGCGAGGCTCGTCCCCGGCGACTCGCCCCGACTCGTCACCGAAGGGGGGTTCGTCCACGACTTCGACGGCCCACACGGGTTCGAGGAGGCGGTCGCGCGCGCTCAAGCGCACGTTCTTCCTCGACTGCGTCGTTCGGACGGAGGGCATCTACGACGTGCCGCTCCACGAGCGCCAGACCGTCGAGTCGCGGACGGATATCGACGCCGAGGGGCTGTACGACGCGCCGCTCGACGAACGGCTCGCGGCGTACTTCGAGCTTCCGTACGACCAGATTGCCGACCTCGTCCCGGAGTGGAAGCTGACGACGCACGTCGCGCCGCAGACCGACAACGTCGAACTGCTCCCCTTCGTCACGAACGACCTCGCGGTCGTCCGGACCCCGTCCGGGACCGAAGTCCCGCACTCGGAGGTGCAGGCGGCCGTCGTCGACGATTTCCTCCGAGACGACGCCGACGCCGAGGACATCGACGCCGAGACCGTCAGGAGCGCCGGCGCGACGACGCCGAGCGAGACGTACGTCAAGCCCAGTTCGACCGATTCGGTCGAGCAGGCGTGGATTAGCGACGGAACGCCCGTCGGCGCGAGCAAGACCACGCCCGCCGCCTATCGGAACCGCCTCCAGCGCGAACCGGCGCAGGGTGATATCGGTATCACGGTCGTCTGTAACGACCCCGAGATGCTCGACGAGACCGACATCGTCGACGAGGTGTACGGCTCGCGCGACGGACTGTCGTTCGACGTCGACGCCCACTACGACCTCAGCGGGGCGGAGCTTCGGCAGACGCTCGCGGAGCCGACCGACTTCCTCCACTACATCGGCCACATCGACGACGACGGCTTCCAGTGCCGCGACGGCAGGGTCGACGCGGAGACGCTCGACCACGTCGGAACGGGCGCGTTCTTCCTCAACGCGTGCCAGTCGTACGACCAAGGACTCGCGCTCGTCGAGGCCGGCGCTATCGGCGGTATCGTCACGTTCAGCGAGGTCATCAACAGTCAGGCGGTCGGCGTGGGCCGCACGCTGGCCCGACTGCTCAACGGCGGGTTCCCGCTCCAAGCGTCGCTCGACGTGGTCCGAATCGACAGCGATGTCGCACACCAGTACGGCGTCGTCGGGGACGGCGGGCTGTCAGTTGTCCAGGCAGAGAGTGGGGTCGCGGTGCTCTGCGAGGTCGAATCCCTCGATAGCGACACTTACGAATTGGCGTATAATGCGTACCCGACATCACGGAGCGGACTGGGTTCGTTGATAATCCCTGATCTACCGGGGAACACCGAGTACTTTCTCTCGTCGCAACCGCTCTCGAAGGTTAACCTATCGACTCAGGAGCTACGAGACTTCCTCGCGCTAGAACAAATTCCGGTTATCTACGACGATACCGTCTACTGGGATTGCGAATTCCTCGCGTAATTACGGCCCGTAGATGATTCCCGTGTTTCCGGCCGCCACGCTGCCGGCCTGCGAGAGCAGGAGCGTGAGCGTGAACAGGACGCCCATCATGCGGGGGTTCTGGCGGAGGTACGTTACCATCTGGTTGCTGTCGTCGGACATGTGCACTTACCCCAAGGCGCGTGCAGAAATTATAATTTTTCGTGTATATCTGATATGAAATTAACTTAATTAACGGAGCGGGTGTCGCAAGTAACCGTCAGTCTGGCGAACGGTTCCCGTAACGGCGTGCAAACTACCCGTACGCTGCACGGGCTACGCGTCGGCTACGAGAACGGAGACGAGAGAAGACGGTCGGCGTCCGAAACGGTTGCCCGGTCTGGTCAGGAGTTGTCGATGTCGGCCTCGCCGCCGATGTCTCGGTACACCGCGGAGATTCCTTCGGTATCGTCGAGTTGCCCGAGCGTCTCGTCGAGTTCGCGCCGGAGCTCGGTCAGGCGGGCGGTGAGCCGCTGGTACTCCTCGTTTTCTTCCAGCGCCGCCTCGTCTTTCTCCGACTCTAACAGCGCCTTCTTCGACGCGAGGGAAAACAGGTCTTGGATACCCACGTCGTAGGCGTTTCGCAAGATGAGGTTAGAGACGGTCTCGGTCAGCGCTTCGCGCGAGACGGGTTTGACGAGGTAGTCGTCGAAGCCCATCGCGATGATGTCGAAGTCGGGTTCGACCGCGGTCACCATGGCGACGCGGCACTCGAAGCCACGGTCTCGAATCTCCGAGAGCGCCTCGTCGCCCGAGAGGTCGGGCATCCGACGGTCGAGGAGAACAACGTCAACCTCGTCGTCGAGCTTATCGAGCGCCTCGCGGCCGCCGTAGGCGACACGAACGCCGTAGTCGTTCCTAAGCCAGGTTGCGTACAGATCGGCGAGGTCAGGCTCATCTTCAACGATGAGCACCAGTGGCTGTTCTGCGCTCATTGGTAGTGGAGTGGTGTTCCGGAGACGCTCACGAAACTCAATGTCGTGCAGTGGTATATCAAAATACCTCTTGTCTAACGCCGTCCGAAACCGCGCTTGTGGGCACTAATTGCCCCCCGGAGTTGTTATACATTCCGGCGAACCGAACAGATACTAACTGTCGGATGTCCCCGAAATCGACTCGACGGTGATGCGGTTCGCCTCGACATCCTCTAACACCGCGCCCCACCCGCCGACGGTGTAGGTCTCCCGGTCGGTCTCGACGGTCAGGCAGACCTGCCCCGCGAGTTCCGAAAACGACAACGCGTCCGTCGGTGCGGAGACCGCCGTGTAGTACACGTCAGTCACTTCGCCGGTGAACTCGATTGGGTCGCGCTCGTCGGTCTCGTAGCCCTCGATGTGGGCGGTGATTCGGTTCCCGTCGCGGACGAGCGGCTCTACGTCCTGTACGAAGTGTCTGATGTCCGAGTACACTATCGGCGGCTCGTCGGTCTGCGCGTCGTAGACGACCTCCCAGACCTCCCACAGCGCCGTCTGGAAGTACCAGTGGAAGACGTACGCCAGCGTGTAGTCGTCGACGAGGACGCCGTACTGGTTCACCGAGTTGTCGTGCGGCGCGAAACACGCGCCCGTCCGGTCGACGATGGCGACGAACGGCGTCGGAAGGGTTCGGTGTCTGACCTCCGTGGCGACCCCGCGGTACTCCCGTTCGGCGGGTGGTTCGAGCTCGTCGGTCCGCTCGGGGTGGAGCACGACCTTCACCAGCGCGCCGTTCTCGTACGCCTCCGACAGCGCCGGCTTGAGCTCGTAGAACTGCTCGGGAGTGACCGACAGTTGGACCTCGCCGTCGGCCCCTCGAATCATCTCTTCGGCCCGATTGAACACCGTCTCGAAGCGCTTGACGATGCTCAGCATGTGCCGGTCGACCGCGGGCTGTTGCCAGCGCGCCTCGATTTCCTCTGCCGCGTCGTCCAGTTGGACGGCGCGGCTCTTGAGGTCCTCCATCACCGATTGCGGGTCGCACGCCCGCGCGTGAAGACTGTCTTGCTCGTAGGTCTCGATGTAGCCCTTCGCTTCGAGGTCGCGGAGAACATCGTAGATACGGGCGGTCGGCACGGCGCAGGCGTCGGCGAGTTCGGTCGCACTCGCCGCGCCGAGTTGCAGCAGCGCGACGTACGCCTCGGCCTGATACTGAGACAACCCGGCGTTCCGGAGTGCGGTGCGTAGCTCCGCGGTATTCATCGCTTGTAGATGCACGACATACATCCCTATTAATTATCGTATGTTCTCGCCCCGCGTTCGCTCCGGGCGTCGAGCCGAGAGCGGGGAGAAAGAACAGTGAGGAGACGGAAACAGCGGGAAAACGAAACGGTCGGGTGCGCGTTACTCGCTCGGGCTGTAATTCGGCGCTTCGTCGGTAATCATCACGTCGTGGGGGTGGCCTTCGGTCTGGCCGGCGGCGGAGACGCGGACGAAGCGGGCGCGCTCTTTGACCTCGGGGATGGTCTCGGCACCGACGTAGCCCATGCCGGACTGCATACCGCCGACGAGTTGGTGGAGCTCGGACGCGAGCGAGCCCTTGTACGGCGTCGCGGCCTCGACGCCCTCGGGGACGTACTCCTCGTCCTCGTTGTCCTCTTTGAGGTAGCGGTCGGCACCGCCGGACTGCATCGCGCCGACGGAGCCCATGCCGCGGTACTGCTTGTACTTCTTGCCGTTCATCGTGATGACGCGGCCGGGGGCCTCGTCGGTGCCGGCGAAGTAGGAGCCGAGCATGACGGCGTCGGCACCGGCGGCGACCGCCTTGATGGCGTCGCCGGAGTAGCGGATGCCGCCGTCGGCGATGACGGGGATGTCGTGGTCGGCGGCGACGTCAGCAACTTCCGCGACGGCCGAAATCTGGGGCATGCCGGAGCCGGAGACGACGCGGGTCGTACAGATGGAGCCGGGGCCGATGCCGACCTTGATGCCGTCCGCGAAGTCGACGAGTTCGGCCGCGGCCTCGCGCGTGCCGACGTTCCCGACGACCACGTCCGCTTCGACGGACTCCTTGATGTCGCGGGCGGTGTCGATGACGTTGAGGTTGTGCGCGTGGGCGCAGTCGATGAAGATGACGTCCGCGCCGGCGTCGTCGGCCATCTGCGCGCGCTCGTCGTCGAACGGGCCGACGGCGACGCCGCAGACGAGGCGGCCGTCGTCGTCGCGGGCGGCGTTCTCGTGTTCGCGGCGCTGGAGGATGCCCTGCATCGTGACGAGGCCGACGAGGCGGCTGTCGTCGTCGACGATGGGGACGCGCTCTATCTTGTGGTCGTACATGAGTTCGAGCGCGTCGCGGGCGGTCACGTCGCGTTCGGCCGTGATGACCTCGTCCGTCATGGCCTCGCCCACCTCGTCGGACTCACCGACTTCGAGGTACGGGCGGATGTCGGTGCCGGAGATGATGCCGAGGACCACGTCGTCGTCGTCGACGACGGGTGCGCCGGAGACGCCGGCGCGCTCCATCATCTCGTCGACCTCGCTTATGGTCTGGCCGGGGTTGGCCGTGACCACGTCTTCGCGACGGATGACGAGCTTGTCGGCGCGTTTGACGCGCTCGATTTCGCGGACCATCTGCTCGGCGTTCATGTTGCGGTGGAGCACGCCGAGGCCGCCCTCGCGGGCCATCCCGATGGCCATCCCGCTTTCGGTGACGGTGTCCATCGCCGCCGAGAGGATGGGAATGTTGAGTTCGACGTTCTTCGAGACGCGCGTCGACACGTCGGCGTCGTCGGGTTCGACGCGGCTCTCCATCGGGCGGAGCAGTACGTCGTCGAATGTGAGGGATTCGGGTACCCGTAGCTTCTCGGTGAAGGGTTCTCGGTCAGGAACGTCGTTCGCCATATCAAGCGTGGTTGCGGCGACGACAAAAGGGTTGCGAGATAGCACGGGCGTGTCGATGTATCGCAAACCCGACCGTCGATATACCCACATACGTGAGTATTCTCTGCATCGCCGGTCGACCGAGACGACCACCGAAGCACGTGATGACGCCCGTGAACGACGGACGCCGCCGCCCCCCCGACACGCCGGGGTGTTCGTCCCCCCGTCACGGTGTACCGAATCGCAAGACCATCGTGAATAATCACCATGTTCACGAACGTGTACCACGAGATTTCCGAGATTTCAAATTATAGCCGATGAATCGTCAGTACTTTTTATACTGAAGGCAGAAATACTCGTGTCCTGTGCGGGCGTATCCCACACAACGTTTAATACTCCTGTCCTATTGTAATCTCGTATGGACTCCACGTGTCCCGCCGCATCGCGCATTGCCGGTCAAACGACCTCCGACTCCGGCATTCTCTTTACAGCGATGTGGCAGACATTTAAACGGGAGTTCAATTTCGGACGAAATGGGCTTCGCGTGCAGAGCGCCAGCACGCCCCTGTCCGAATTGCGTTCGTATCGCCGCTTGGGCCATGGTGACGGCCAGTAACATCGAATGAGTGTCTCACGCCACCCAGTCGCCCTTCGCCTCGAGCAACAGGTAGGGGGTGCCACCCGACTGCTCGCAACCGTCATGGGGTTGCCCCTCATCGACGGCATCTTCCCCGCGCTCATCATTGCGGGGGCGCTGACGACCACCGCCGGGAACCCCTCGGTCGCGGGCATTCTCCAGACTGGGCTGCTCATCTTCGGCGGGTCGGCGACGGTCGCGGTCATCCTCGCCGAGATGGACGGCACGCGCCGCGAGCAGCTCACGTCCATCCTCCTGCTCGGCGTGCTGCTCATCCCGGTCGCGGTCGCCGAGGCCGCCGTCGCGGAGACCATCGAGACGCTCCTGAACTTCGAGGTGTTCCACCGCTTCGCCGGCCTCGTCATCCTCGCCGTGGCGGCGAAGACGGCCTCCTCGAAGGTCGGCGAGTACCTCCCGTCGCCGAGCATCATCATCGGCCTCGGCCTCGTCGCGAGCTTCGAGCCCGCCGGGTTCGAACTCATCGTCACCCCCGACCCGATGCGCCTGCTCAGCGCCGGCGCGGCGGCCGGCACGGGCGTCGGCTTCGCCGGGGCGGTCGCGCTGTTCGCCCCACGGCTCCGCGGCAACGTCGACATCGACCTCTTCCGCTTCGGAAGCTCGGTCGCCCTCGGCATGCTGGCGCTCGACGTGCTCGGCCTGATGCCGACGCAGGCGCCCGTCGCCCTCGGCGTCCTCGCCGTCACCGCGCTGTTCGCGTTCGACCCCGGCTCCGACGGCGCGGACCTCGACGAGTTCGTCGACGACGCCTCCGCCACCGAGTCGGCCACGCCCAACGCTAACGCGAACGGGGCGGTCGCCGACGGTGGCGACGACGCCGACCCGGCCGACTACGACGCGCTGGTCGACGACGCGAACGAGACCGACGACGACTCCGAACCGGGGTACGGCTATCCCGGCGAAGAAGAGTCGCGCGCCCCCTGGCTGTAACTCGCCGGGCGACTTTTTCTCCCGGCCGACGAACCACGTCGCGTGCGACGGACTTTCGATATCCGAACCGAGCGCCGGCTTCAGGTCGTCGACGTGACCGACGAAGTCGAGGCGGCGCTTCCACGGGGATACGACGGCGTCTGTACGGTTTTCTCGACACACACGACGACCGGCGTCTGCGTCAACGAGGCCGAATCGCGGCTGCTCGGCGACATCGAATCGATGCTCACCGAGGTGGTCCCCGACGACGGCTGGGACCACGACGAACTCGACGGCAACGCCGACTCGCACCTCCGCGCGCTCCTCGTCGGCAACGGCGTCTCGATACCCGTCGTCGACGGCGCTCTCGACCTCGGGCGGTGGCAGTCCGTCCTCCTCGTGGAGTGCGACGGCCCGCGCACGCGGACCGTGACGGTTGCGACGCCCTGAATCGACTCGGGACGCAGCCTCGCGGACAGCCAGGTCCCCGACACCTCCCCGACCGCTGGCGGAGGGCTTACTTACTTCGGGACGGTTGCACGGGTATGAGCAACCGCGTCGTACAAGGACGGATGGTCACGCCCGAGACGCTCGCCGAACTCGTCGAGGGCGAGCGCCCGATGGACGCCGAGCCGATTCAAGACGCCGACTTCGACTGCCCGGAGTGCGGCGAGAACGTCATCCAGGTGGGCTACATGCCGAGCGTGACGGAGTTCGTGACGGCCTACAAGTGCCAGGAGTGCGACTGGGCCGACGACGACCGCGACGAGTAGAATCGAAACCCCTTTAAGAAAAATCGCCATACGAGAGAGTGCAGACAGAACGAATCGGGGCTGTGGCCAAGCCCGGCATGGCGACTGACTCCAGAGGCTTGGCGCCCGGGACGACACTCCAGCTGATATACTGAGCGACCGACTGATCATCGGTCGTGTTGACGACCCTCTGGAGTTCCGAGGTGCCCACCGGAGATATCAGTCGATCGGGGGTTCAAATCCCTCCGGCCCCACTCTAACCTTAATCCTTTCGCAGGGTTTTAACAAGGAGTAGCGACGCTCTCGCGTGGGTTCTCACCCACTCAGGAGGTGCGTTCTCTGTGAGCGATTCTCCACCAGAGAAGAGCGACAGCGACGGCGAGAACCAACGCGCCGTCGCGGCGGCGGTCCCGCGGCTGTTTCTCTATGCACCGAGCCTCTATCACTCGTTTGAAAAGGAGTGGTGTTCGGTCGGAAGAAATTACCACAAGAATACCAACTGATTATAGTCGCCGGGGGTGACGGGGCGGTATGGTACGGGACACAGCGCACCGACTCGCCGAGTACCTGAGCAGGCGCATCGGCGACGGGCTTCGGACGGTCGTTATCGCCGCCGACGGCGGCTACGAACTGGAATACATCCGCGACGACCTCTCGGAGCGGTACACCGAACGGACGCTGACGGCGGCCGTCACCGACCTCCAAGTCGAGACGTCGTTTTCGTCTCCCAGTAGCGACTCGTCTCCTGCCGGCGAACGCCGCGCGGTCGTCTACTACTACGAGAACGCGTTCGTCCTGCAGTTTCCCTTCTCCGAGGCGGAGCAAATCATCATCAGCATCGGAACCGGCTTCGGGACTGACCTCCTGCGGTTCATCGAGGACTGCCGGCGCATCGTCGACCGGGAGAACTGAGCGCCGGGGCGGTCGCGGGCGGGGGTGAGGTCGATGCCGAGCGCTGACGACGGGAGGCGACGCCGCCGCTGCACAACGATTTTCTCTCGTGCGCCCGACGTGGGAGTGATGGAACTCGTCTCTGTCGCCGCGCTCGCCGAGAACCGCGTCATCGGCCGCGACGGCGAACTCCCGTGGCCGAGCATCCCCGCCGACAAAAAGCAGTACCGAAGCCGCATCGCCGACGACCCGGTCGTCCTCGGCCGGACGACGTTCGAGTCGATGCGCGACGACCTGCCGGGGAGCGCCCAAATCGTCATGAGCCGAAGCGAACGGTCGTTTTCGGTCGACACCGCCCACCGCGCGGCGAGCGTCGAAGAGGCGGTCGACATCGCGGCGTCGCTGGACGCGGAGACGGCCTACGTCATCGGTGGTGCCGCCATCTACGCGCTGTTCCAACCCCACCTCGACCGGATGGTGCTGAGCCGCGTCCCCGGCGAGTACGAAGGCGACACGTACTACCCCGAGTGGGACGCCGCCGAGTGGGAACTCGACGCCGAGACCGACCACGAGGGCTTTACGCTCCAAGAGTGGGTCCGGTCGGCGTCGTCCAGATAGTCGGCGGCCCCCAGACTCGCTCGGCTCCGGCGGCTCCGGCGAGGCCCGCTGGGGCGCGTAGCTTGATACGCCGGAGGGCCGTAGCGGGCGACGATGCGTCCGAACCTCGACACGCGGATTCTCGCGCTCGCGCTGGCTCGGATGGTCGACGCCCTCGCCAACTCGTTTCTGGTCGTCGTCCTCCCGCTGTACATCGGGAGCCAACTGGTGTCGATGCCGTCGTTCGTCGGGACGACGCTTTCTCTCGGGGTCGTCGAGGTACCCCTCTCGACCGAACTCCTCATCGGCGTCGTGCTCTCGCTGTTCGGGTTTCTCAACAGCTTCAGCCAGCCGTTTACGGGGTCGCTGTCGGACCGCACGGGCCGCCGCCGAGTCTTTCTTTTGACCGGCCTCGCGCTCGTCGCCGTCGGGAGCGCCGGCTACCTCGTGTTCACGGCCTACGGCTCGATACTCGTCATGCGTGCGCTCCAGGGTCTCGGCGCGGCGTTCACCATCCCGGTCACGGTGGCGCTCGTGAACGAACTCTCCGACGAGGACGAACGCGGCGGCAACTTCGGCCTGTTCAACACCTTCCGACTGCTCGGTTTCGGGACCGGCCCGCTCGTCGCCGGCGGCGTCGTCACCGCCGGCCCCTACTCGCTCGCCGGCGTCGCGCTCTCCGGCTTCGACGCCGCGTTCCTCGTCGCGGTCGTCGGCGCGGCGGTCAGTTTCGTCCTCATCGCGCTGCTCATCGAGGACCCAGAACGGACCGACAGCGAGGCGGCCGACGACATCTCGATTTCGGTTCGGAACCCCGACGGCCCCGGCCTCGACCCCGTGTTCGCCCTCGGCGTCGCGACCGTCGTGATGGCGCTGAGCATCGCCATGTACGCCCCGCTCGCAAACGTCATCAACGAGCGCCTCGACCAGGGGACGTTCCTGTTTTCGGTGCAGTTCGGCGCGACCGTCCTCGCCAACGTCGTCTTCCAGTACCCCATCGGCCGGCTGAGCGACCGCTACGGGCGGCGGCCGTTCCTCGTCGGCGGCTTCGTCCTCCTGCTCCCGACGACGCTCGCACAGGGGTTCGTCCAGACGCCGGCGCTGATGATTCTCGCGCGGTTCCTGCAAGGCGTCGCGGTCGCGGCCGTCTTCGCTCCCTCGCTCGCCCTCGCCGGCGACATCGCCAAGGCGGGGCAGTCGGGGTCGACGCTCTCGCTTCTCACGATGGGGTTCGGCCTCGGCGTCGCCATCGGCGCGCTGTTCTCGGGCGTCCTCGTCGGCTTCGGCTTCGCCGTCCCCTTCGTGGCCGCGACCGCGCTGGGCGCGGTCGGCCTGCTCCTCGTCTACACGCAGGTCGGAGAAACCGTCGAGGTCGGCGGCGGTGGCGGCGGCAGTCCCTCGCCCGCCCGCGGCGATTAGCGCCGCGTCGACGCCGCGGTCGACGTCGACGCCCGGTCCGCGTCGGCGTCGGCGTCAGTCGGCGCCACCAACGATATCGAGCAAAAACGAGCGAACCGTCGCCGCCGTCTCGTCCCACGTCGGGTGCGCGAGAAAGCGGTCGCGGGCCGAGATAGCGAGCGACTGCAACCGCCGGCGATTCCGACACAGCGGGGCCACGGCGTCGGTGAGTTCGGCCGGGTCGGTCGGGTCGACGAGGAAGCCGTCTTCGCGGTGCGTGACGAGTTCGCTCGCGCCGCCGGCCGACGAGACGAGCGCCGGGAGGCCGAACCCCATCGCCTCGACCGCGGCGATGCCGAACCCCTCGTAGTGGGAGGGGAGCGCGAACAGGTGTGACTCCCGGAGCGTCGCGGCGAGGTCGGCGTCCGAGAGCCGGCCCGCGAACGTCACGCGGTCGTCGATGCCGCGGGCGACCGCGAGGGCCGAAAGCGAGTCGGCGTAGTCGGCGTCGACCGCCGCGCCGACGACGGTTAGCTTCCAGTCGTCGCGGGCGCGAGCGAGACCGCGGAGCAGGCCGTCGACGTTCTTCCGCGGTTCGAGGTTGCAGACGGTGACGACGCGGAGCGGCCCATCGGCGGCGCGCGCCCGTATCTCGTCGTCGTCGAGGGGCGCGCCGAACGACGCAAAGCGGTCGCCGGCGGGGTGCGCCACGACGCTCGGGTCGGGGTCGGTGACGGCCGCGACCGTCCGTTTCGTCGTCTCGCTGTTGAAGACGAACGCGTCCGCAGAACGGAGATACCGGGTCTCGACGGCGCGTCTGGCGTGTCGTCGCCACGCCCGGAACCGCTCCAGCGAGTTGAGGTGGTGGACGACGGAGACGACCGGGGTCTCGTCGTCGAGCAGGGCGTTCGCGCCGACGAGCGAGGGGTGACACAGTTCGTCCTGCAAGAGCACGTCCACGTCGAGGGCGCGGAGGCGGCGGACGGCGGTGACGTTGTCCCGGAGTCGCTTCCGGTACGGCCGCTCGGGGAGCGAGACGACGGTCACGTCGTCGCCGGCGGCGCGGAGTCCGCCGACGAGTTCGGAGTCGTAGCGATAGCCGCCGGAGCGGTCGTCGAGCGGGCCGTAGACGACGAGGCCGACACGCACGTCAGAGCGGAGTCTCGTAGGTCGCGCTCGCCACGTCGTCCTCCCAAACGCGGACGGAGACGTGCTGGGGTGCGTCGAGCGAGGCCGCCTCGACGAACCGCTCGCACACCTCGCGGGCGAACCGCTCGACGCTCGGGTTCTGCCCCGAGAACTCCACGAGTTCGTTCATCGTCTCGTCGCGATAGCGAGACAGCGTCGCGTCCAGCGCGGCCTTCACGTCGTCGATGTCGACGAGGTAGCCGTACTCGTCGAGCTCCGGTCCCGACAGTTCGACCTCGACGGTGAACGCGTGAGAGTGTAACTCACCCTCCGGGCCGGGGTTCGGAACCGTCAGGTGGTGCTGGGCGATGAGGTCCCTGCGAACCGAGACGCGGTACATGAACTGTCAACAGTTCCGGTACGTAAAGAGGATTTGGACGGCCTCGTCGGGCGCGTCTTCGAGGAGTCGGTAGGCGCGAGCGGCGGACTCGACGCCGATTCGGTGGGTCACGAGCGGGTCCAGCGGGAGGTCTTCGAGGTGGTCCCACGCCAGCGAAAAGCGGCGGTCGGCGTCCCAGCGGCCGCGAAGGTCGGGGTCGATGGTGCTGACCTGACTGCTCTCGACGCTGATGCGCGAGCGGTGGAACCGCCCGCCGAGGTCGAGGGTGGCTGGCTTGGTGCCGTACCACGACCCGACGACGACCCGGCCGTCGTACCGCGTCACCGACAGCGCGTCGTCGAGCGCGTCGGGGTCGCCCGAGAGTTCGAGCGTCAGGTCGGCCCCGTCGGCGGGGGCGTCAAGCGACTCGGGATGGACGGCCTCGTCGGCGCCGAGGTCCTCGGCGATGGCCCGGCGCTCGGCCACGCAGTCGACCGCGGTCAGACTCCCGAGCGGGAACTGCGCGAGGAGCGCGGTCGTCACGAGCCCGACGACGCCCTGTCCGAAGACGACGGCGTGCTCACCGATGAGCGGCCGACCGTCCATCACGAAGTTGAGCGCGGTCTCCATCGTCGGCAGGAGCGCGGCGCGCTCGTCGGTCACGTCGTCGGGGACGGCGATGAGTTCCGAGGGGGACGCGAGAAAGCGGCTCTCGTGGGGGTTGAACGCGAAGACGCGGCTGCCGAGCCGCGAGTCGGGCACGCCGTCACCGACGGCCTCGATTTCGCCGACGGCGGCGTAGCCGTAGCGGAGCGGAAACGAGAGGTCGCCCTCCAGCGCCGCGATTGACTCGTCGGCGGCGAGGTCGGTCGGGGCCTCGCCGCGGTAGACGAGTCGCTCGGTCCCGGAACTCACCGCGGAGGTCAGGGTGCGGACGCGGACCTCCTCGGGACCGGGCGCTGGCACGTCGCGGTCGCGGACCTCGACGCGTTCGGGGGCCACGAAGTAGACCGCGCGACCCTCCATCGCTCAGTCGTCTGCGGTCTCGACGGCGGCGTCGGCGTACTCGACGGTCGTGCCGCGGTGGCGACAGTCTTCGAGCGCGTGTTTGGCCGCGAAGCCGGCCTCGTGAGCGTTCGACGCCGTGCCGACGCCGACTTTGAGTTCCACGTCCGCCTCGGCCTCGACGTGGTCGATTGCGTCGCGGTACTGGTCTTCTGTGAGGTCGGGCGTGACCGAAATGATGTTGTCGCCGCCGACGAAGAACGACAGCGCGCCGTGTTCCTCGCGCAGGTGGCGCATGAGCGACGCGTAGCCCTGTTCGATGTGGATGAACGTGTCGAACTCGTTGAGGCGGTCGGTGTACTTGCCCGTCGCGTCGTTCACGTCGAAGTGCGCGATTTGGAGATCGGTTCCCGTGCGGTCGGCGTCCGCGAGGGTCTCCCCGGAGAGCACTTCGCGGCGGTCGCCGTCCTGTGCGCTCCCGACGCGCTGGATGCGGTCGGTGGCGCGTTCGAGCGCGACTGCGGGCGACCGGTCGACGCCGATGCCGAGACTGAGCGTTACGGGATAGCGGTTCGCGATAGACTCCTGCAGCAGTTCGTGGTCGTCGCGGTCGAGACCGTTGGTGACCGCGACCATGTTGTCGAATCGGGTGAAAAACGCGTACCCGTCGCGAGAGCCGACGTACTGGGCCAAGTCGGCGAAGAGCCGCGACTGGAGCGTCTGGAGGTCCATCTCCCGCCGCGGGTCCGGAGTGACCGTCCACGGCCCGTAGTTGTCGATTTGGACGAGTGTCAGCTGCGTATTCGTCACGGTAGACGAGTAGGGCGTCGCGCATATTGGTCTTTGGTTCTGTGACGGTTCCGCCGCAACCCCGAGTCGCTCAGCCGCCCGACTCCCGGAGCGTCCGGCTGGCGACCACGTCGAGGACCGCCCACGTCGCCAGCCACACGCCGACCGACAGGAGGGCGATGGTCGTCGTCGACAGAAGCGGGACGACGACGGAGATTGTGGCCACGATGGAGTACGTCAGAAACACCGCGACCATCGTGGTCACGAGCCCGTAGACGCCGACGGCGCTGTTGCCGGTCGCCGGCCCGCGAAGCCACCCGACCAGCCGCTTCGAAGAGACATCCATGCGACGACATATGCCACCAATGAACATAATAGTTCTCGCGGGCGAACGTTCAACAGCCCCGGCTCCCTACCGAGGACGATGGACTACCGAGGTGTCGTGTTCGACGTCGACGGAACCGTCGTCCGCGGTGACGAAGCGATTCCGAGCGCGCTCGACGGGCTCGCCGCCGTCGACGCCGCCGGACTCGACCGACTGTTCGTCTCGAACAACCCGACGAAAGCGCCCGTCGCCTACGAGGCGCGGCTCCGCCGAGCCGGCATCGAGGCGACCGCCGACGAGGTCGTCACCTCCGGCACGACGACGACGGCGTACCTCGCAGACCGGCATCCCGGCGCGCGGACGTTCGCCATCGGAGAGTCGGGCTTCCGCGACCAACTCCGCGACGCAGGCCTCGAACTCGTCGGTCCCGAGGACGACCCCGAGGTCGTCGTCGTCGCCATCGACCGCGAGTTCCACTACGACGACCTCCGCGACGCCAACCGCGCGCTCCGGGCCGGGGCCGCCTTCTACGGTACCGACCCGGACGTTATCATCCCGACCGCCGACGGCGACATCCCCGGGTCGGGCGCGATTATCAACGCCGTCGCGGGCGTCGCCGAGCGCGACCCCGACGCGATTCTCGGCAAGCCCTCGAAGGTCGCCCAAGAGGACGTCCTCGACAGACTCGGCCTGCCTCCCGAAGAAGTCCTCATCGTCGGTGACCGCCTCGATACCGACGTCGCGTTCGGCCTCGACGCGGGCATGGGGACCGCGCTCGTCCGAACCGGCGTGACCGACGACGCGGCTCTCGCGGCCAGCGAGTACGAACCCGACCACGTCCTCGACGACCTCGGTGAGGTCGAGCGTCTCGTCTCGGAGTAGCACGGTTCGGCCGCGAGAGCGGTCGAACTGCGCCGTCCGCGCCGCGGGTCTTCCCTACACAATCGTTATCGTTCTGACGCGACAACTACCGAGCGGGTGATGCCCATGTCCGGAAAGAAGATTCTGCTCCTCGCCGGCGACTTCGTCGAGGACTACGAGATTATGGTACCGTTCCAGGCGCTCCAGATGGTGGGGCACGAGGTCCACGCGGTGTGTCCCGAAAAGGAGGACGGCGACCGGTGTAAGACCGCCGTCCACGACTTCCGCGGCGACCAGACGTATCTGGAGACCCGCGGCCACGACTTCGCGCTGAACGCGACGTTCGCGGACATCGACCCCGCGGACTACGACGCGCTCGTCGTCCCCGGCGGCCGCGCGCCGGAGTATCTCCGCGGCTACGACGAGGTGCTCGACGCCGTCCGGCACTTCTTCGACGAGGGCAAGCCGGTCGCCGCAATCTGCCACGGCCCGCAGATTCTCGCCGCCGCGGGCGTCCTCGACGGCTACGAGATGACCGCCTACCCCGCCGTCCGCGCGGAAATCGAGCGCGCGGGCTGCTCGTGGGTCGACGAAGTGACCGTCGACGGCAACCTCGTTACCGGCCAAGCGTGGCCGGACCACCCCGAGTGGCTGGCGGCGTTCCTCGACGTGCTCGGCACCGAAATCAGCCACGAACCGGCCGCAGCGGCCGCGGACGACTGATTCGTCGAGCCGCTCACACGATGTCTCGTGTGAGAATGTCTGACAAAGATTTTTATTAGGGGCGACGAAGGGAGAGGTATGGAAGAGCCGAACAGCCCGTACTTCCGCGAACAGGTCGACGACGTCGTCGAATCGGACCCCCAAGACCGCGAGGTTATCATCGTGGAAGGCGAGGCGATGAGTCTTCGAAGCTATAAGAAGCGCCGCGACTGACCCGGCGGGGCGTCTCGGAACCCGAATCCGAGCCTGCGGCGACACTCGTCGCTGGCGGCGTCGGTTTCTGCGAAAAGAATGAGTACGTGTCGGCGCACCCGCGAGCGACGCTTAGAACGCGTCGCCGACGACGGTCACGTCGGCCTGCAACTCGTCGCGGAGCGCGTCGTGGACGTGGCAGATGTCTTCGGCGAGTTCCGTGATTTCAGCGAACTCGTCGTCCGAGAGGTCGGACTCCACGTAGACGTCGAAGCTGATGCGTTCGAGGTCGTCGCTGTCGTCGAGGTCGGCGTCGGCGTCGATCTGGACCTTACCGAGGTCGTCGAAGCCCGTCTTCTGCCCGCCGACGCGGAAGGCGGGGAGGAAACAGGAGGCGTACGTCGCGACGAGCGCGGCGTTCGGGTTCGGACCCGTCTCGTCGGTGGCGTCGATTTGGAGGTCGAAGTCGCCGACCTGGCTCGTGCATGCGAAACCGTCCTCGCTGACAGTAGAGGTCTGGATGTCGGACATTCACTCCGAAGGAAGAAGCGACCGACCCTAAAAGTTCCTCAATAGGACAACGGTGTGCACAAGCGCCGACCCCAAACGTCGCCGCCGACCGAGCGGGGTTATTCGAGCGTGAACGACTCGTCGCCGTCGAGCGCGTGGACCTCGGCCCGACTGCCGGCGGCCTTGACCTCGCGCTCGAAGTCGCGCACGTCGATTTCGATGGCCGGGAACGTGTTGTAGTGCATCGGGAAGGCGTGGTCGACGCCGAGCCAATCGGCGGCGACAGCGCCCTGCCACGGCCCCATCGTGAAGTGGTCACCCACCGGGAGCGCCGCCGCGTCGGGCTCGAAGTACGCGCCGAAAATCTCGCGCATGTCGGTCATGAGCCCCGTGTCGCCCGCGTGGTAGAACGTCGTCGACTCGGCGTCGGACTCCTGTGTCGGCACCGCGTCGCTAATCATGTAGCCGCCCGGCATCCCGGCCTCGTGCTCGTAACCGGTGTTGATGCCGTTCGTGTGGTCGGCGCGGACCATCGTGACGAACGCGTCGCCGAGTTCGACCGTCCCGCCGATGTTCATCCCGATGGTGTCGTCGACGCCCATCTCGGCTTCGACGTAGCCGGTGAGTTCGGGCGTGCCGACGACCGTCGCGCCGTCGAACTCGCCTGCGTGGGCGATGTGGTCCGCGTGCCCGTGAGTGAGAAGCACGTAGTCCGGCGTCTCCACGTCGCTCGGGTCGAGAGACGTGGCGGGGTTGTCGAAAAACGGGTCGATGAGAAGCGAGGTGTCTCCGACCGTGACGTACCACGTCGAGTGACCGTGCCAGGTGAGTTCCATAGCACTCGGTTGTTACAGGCGAAATACACAAAAAGCTATTCGCAGGGGGTGGTGTGACCGCTTTTCGGCGGTGCCGCTCGTCGAGCTCTCTCGGCGTCGTTGGACGGCACAGCCCCGGCGCTCTCGCGTCGAGTTTGACAGCAGAATCGGCCGCCCGAGTCCACTCGAACGAACTGTCCGGGACGGCCGATACACGTCCGTCACCCCAGGGCCACAAAAGCGATGAGAATCGTGCAACACTGTCCCGCGTCACCGGGCGACTCGCACGATGTAAAAGCCTATCACGCCACCCGCCGACGCGTGGGGCATGCATCACGTCCGATTCCGCGACCCCGCGGGCGCGGTTCGAACCGGCGAGTGGCACGGCGATTCGGTCTCCTTCGGCGGCGAGCGCTACGACCTCGACGAGGTCGACGTGCTCCCCCCGTGCGAGCCGTCGAAAATCGTCTGCATCGGCCGCAACTACGCCAAGCACGCCGAGGAGCGCGACGAGGAGGTCCCCGACCGTCCGCTTCTGTTCCTCAAGCCGCCGAACGCGGTCGCCGGCCACGGCGACACCGTGACGCTCCCCGCGGGCAAAGAGCAGGTCGAACACGAGGCCGAGCTCGCGGTGGTCATCGGGGAGCAGTGCCGGAACGTCGCGCCCGAGGACGCCGCAGAGGTCATCGCGGGCTACACCGTCATGAACGACGTGTCCAACCGCGACGACCAGGACATCGAGACGAACTGGGTCCGCGGGAAGGCGTTCGACGGCTCGGCCCCGCTCGGGCCGGTTCTCGCCGACCCCGACCACCTCCCCGACGACGCGAGCATCTCGCTTCGCGTGAACGGCGAGACGCGACAGGACTCAAGCATCGAACACCTCATCTTCTCGATTCCCGACCTCGTCGCCGAAATCACGACCTACATGACGCTCGAAGCCGGCGACGTCATCTCGACCGGAACGCCCGAGGGCGTCGGCCCGCTGGCAGACGGCGACACCGTCGAAGTCGAAGTCGAGGGCGTCGGTATCCTCGAACACCGAGTCCGACAGGCCTGAACCCGACCGACACCCCGTTTTTTCATCACCGAGTCGCAATCCGACCGTATGCGAGTCCCTCGGTTGACACTCGTCGGCATTGCGATTCTCGCACTGAGCGCCGTCGCCGGCGTCGCCCTCCTTCCCGCGCTCCCATCCTCGGTCGCGATTCACTTCGGCGTCGGCGGCGACCCCGACTCCTTCGTCGCCGCCCCGCTGGGCGTGCTTCTCGTTCCGGCAATCGGCGTCGGCGCGCTTCTCATCACCCGTCTCGCGGACGCCTCGGGCATCGGAACCGGCGCGCCGCCCGTCTTCGACGCGATACTGGCGACGTTTCTCGCGTACGTGCAGGCGCTCGTCCTCGCGTACAACCTCGGCGCGCGGTTCAACATGGTCGTCGCGGTCGTTCCCGCCGTCGTCACGTTCGGCGTCGTCGCCGTCGTCCTCGACCGCGCGGGCTGAGAAGGCAAGCCCTAAGATTAGGCTGGCCTAATTCCCGCCGAATGCGACTGACGCGACGGGACGCGCTGGCCGTGCTCGCCGGTCTCGGCGTCACCGGCGGGGCCGTGTCGCTGACCCGGTTCGACCCGCCGACCGCCGAGTCGACCGATGAGAGGGGCGATTCGTCCGGAGAGGACGGCGCGGACGGCGACGACGCCCCGCCGACCGCGGTGCGCGAGACGATGGTCGCCGCGGGCGAGGTGGTCTTCCCGAGCGCGGCCGAGGGCGTCTCGGAGTTCGTCGAGACCTACGTCGTCGGCCGCGCGAGAGACGACGCGCGCCGGGATGCGATGGTCGACGCCGCGACCGAGTTAGACGACGTGGCCCGCGACTGGGAGGGCGCGGCCTTCGCCGACCTGCCGGCGGGCGACCGCGACCGCCTCCTGCGCGAACTCGGCGTCGACACCGCCGATCCGGTTCAGGATGGGACGCTCTCCGAGCGCCTCCGGTTTCACGTCGTGAACGAACTGTTGTACGCCTTCTACGCCTCACCGACCGGCGGCCGTCTCGTCGGCATCGAAAACCCCATCGGCCACCCCGGCGGGACCGAAAGCTACCGGCGGGCGACGATGGACGCCCCCGGCGAACTGCCCGACTCGGGAGGTGAGCACGATGGATAGGTCGCCCGTCTCAGACGCCGACGTGTGCGTCGTCGGTGCCGGGCCCGCCGGCGGTATCGTGGCTCACCGACTCGCCGAGTCGGGGGCGTCGGTCGTCGTCCTCGAAGCCGGGCCGCGGTTCGACGGCGACAGGCGGGAACAGTTGGAACAGCACATCCGCCCCGGCCTCGGCGGCCCGTGGGAGATGGGCGGCCCGCGGGACGCGTTTTCCTCCTCCGGCGACTCGTTTTACCCGCTGAACGCCGCCCGCGTGAAGGGCGTCGGCGGGTCGACGCTCCACTGGCAGGGGATGGTGATGCGCCTCCACGAGCGCGATTTCGAACTCGACTCCAGACACGGCGTCGGTGCCGACTGGCCCATCGGCTACGACGACCTCCGGCCGTACTACGCCGCCGCGGAGCGCGAGTTGGGCGTCGCCGGCGCGGCCGACAACCCCTACGCGCCGCCCCGGGAGGAGCCCCACCCCCTTCCCGCCTTCCGCCCGTCGCACTCCGACTCTATCTTCGCTGCGGCCTGCGAGCGCCTCGGCATCGACATGCACTCGGTGGGCAACGCCCGCAACTCCGAACCCTACGACGGCCGGTCGTCCTGCGTCGGCTACGGGACGTGCAAGCCGGTCTGTCCCTCCGGCGCGAAGTACACCGCCGAATCACACGTCGAGAAGGCCGAAGCCGCGGGCGCGCGGGTCATCGACCGAGCGCGAGTCCGGCGACTCGACCACGACGAGACGGGCGAGCGCGTCGTCGCCGCCGCCTACACGACGCCCGACGGCGAGACCCACAGACAGGAAGCGACCCAGTTCGTCCTCGCCTGCGGCGGCGTCGAGAACGTCCGACTGCTCCTGCTCTCCGACTCCGACCGCTACCCCGACGGCCTCGCCAACTCCTCGGGGGCGGTCGGTCGGTACTTCATGGACCACCTGTTCGCCGGGGCGGGCGGCCGCCTCGACCGACCCACCCGACAGAATCACGTCGGCTTCAACACCAGCGAGTGCCACCAGTTCTACGACGACGCCGAGCCGGTCAACGGCCTCAAACTGGAGTTTCTCAACTACGCCGGCCCGTCGCCGGTCATCGACGCCCTCCACGCCGACACGTGGGGCGACGACCTGCGCGACCAGTTGGACGAGAGCTACGGCACGCACATCTCGATGGGCGCGCTGGTCGAACAACTCCCCCGCGAGGACAACTACGTCGGCCTCGACCGGGCGACGACCGACGACCTCGGCGACCCCGTCCCCGAGATACACTGGTCGGTCGACGAACAGACGGAGGCCGCACTCTCGCGAGCCAACGGGATTCAGACGCGCGTGCTGGACGAACTCGGCATCGAGGACCGCTGGACCGTCGGCCCCGACGAGACCGGTCCCGCGTACCACCACATGGGGACGACGCGGATGGGCGACGACCCCGACGAGAGCGTCGTCGACGCCGAGTGCCGAGCGCACGACCTCGACAACCTCTGGATTTCGGGGTCGAGCGTCTTCCCGACCGGCGGCGCGATGAACCCGACGCTCACCATCGCGGCGCTCTCCGTGCGACTCGCCGAGTCGCTTCGGGCGGCGCTCGGCTGACGGCCGTCGGTGTCGCGTCCCCAACCCGACCCCCTACCGCCACGTCCGACCCGGAGTACGCACCCTTAAGAACCGCGACCCGCATTTTCCGACCATGCAACCACGGGACCTCTCCGCGCACGCTCCCTACGTACCCGGCCGCGGGACAGAGGAGGTCGCCCGCGAACTCGGAATGGACCCCGAGGACCTGACGAAACTCTCCTCGAACGAGAACCCCCACGGCCCGAGTCCGAAGGCGGTCGCCGCCATCGAAGACGCCGCGCCGACCGTGAGCGTCTACCCGAAGACCGCCCACACGGACCTGACCGAACGCCTCGCCGACAAGTGGGGCCTCGCACCCGAACAGGTGTGGGTGTCTCCCGGCGCGGACGGCTCTATCGACTACCTGACCCGCGCGGTGCTCGAACCGGACGACCGGATTCTCGAACCCGCGCCCGGCTTTTCGTACTACTCGATGAGCGCCCGCTACCACCACGGCGACGCCGTCCAGTACGAGGTGTCGAAGGACGACGACTTCGAACAGACCGCCGACCTCGTCCTCGACGCCTACGACGGCGAGCGCATGGTCTACCTCACAACGCCGCACAACCCCACCGGTTCCGTGCTCCCGCGGGAGGAACTCGTCGAACTGGCCGAGTCGGTCGAAGAGCACACGCTCCTCGTCGTCGACGAGGCCTACGGCGAGTTCGCCGAGGAGCCGTCGGCCATCGACCTCTTGTCGGAGTACGACAACGTCGCGGCCCTGCGGACGTTCTCGAAGGCGTACGGGCTGGCCGGCCTCCGCATCGGCTACGCCTGCGTGCCCGAGGCGTGGGCCGACGCCTACGCCCGCGTGAACACGCCGTTCGCCGCCAGCGAGGTCGCCTGCCGCGCCGCGCTCGCCGCGCTCGACGACGAGGAACACGTCGAGAAATCCGTCGAGTCGGCCCGGTGGTCCCGCGACTATCTCCGCGAACACCTCGACGCGCCGACGTGGGAAAGCGAGGGCAACTTCGTCCTCGTCGAGGTCGGCGACGCCACGGCCGTCACCGAGGCCGCCCAGCGCGAGGGCGTCATCGTCCGCGACTGCGGGAGCTTCGGCCTGCCGGAGTGCATCCGCGTCTCCTGCGGCACGGAAACCCAGACCAAGCGCGCCGTGGACGTGCTCAACCGCATCGTCTCGGAGGTGCCGACGGCGTGAGAGTCGTCGTCACCGGCACGCCCGGCACCGGAAAGACCACGGCGACCGAGCGCGTCGCCGCCGACCTCGACCTCGACGTGGTCCACCTCAACCGACTCGTGAAAGACGAGGGTCTCTGGACCGAGCGCGACGACGAGCGCGACACGCTCGTCGTGGACCTCGACGCCGCCCGCGACGAGCTCGGCGACTGGGACGGCATCGTCGAGAGCCACCTCGCACACCACTTCGAGGCCGACCGCGTGGTCGTGCTTCGGTGTCGGCCCGACGTACTCGAACAGCGCCTCCTCGACCGCGGCGAAGCCGAGGCGAAGGCGCGCGAGAACCGCGAGTCCGAGGCGCTGGACGTGATTCTCGGCGAGGCCGTCGAGTTCCACGGCGAGGAGTCGGTGTACGAAATCGACACGACCGACCGCGACCCCGACGCCGTCGCCGACGACATCGCGGCGGTCGTCGCGGGCGAGCGCGAACCCTCGGCGGGAACCGTCGACTTCATCGACTACCTATGACGCTCGACCAGTACCGCGACACCGCCGACAAGCTGCTCGCCCCGTTCGTCTCCGTCGCCGACGCGGTCGGTCTCTCACCGAACGGCGTGAGCGTCGTCGCCTTCGGGTTCGCCGTCGCCGCCGGCGTCGCCTTCGGCCTCGCCGATCCGCTTTGGTACGGCCTCGGCGCGGTGTTCGTCTTCTGTAACGGCTGGCTCGACCTCGTGGACGGCGCGCTCGCCCGCGAGCAGGGCGTCTCCTCGAAGGCCGGCGACCTGCTCGACCACGTGCTGGACCGCTACGCCGACATCGTCGTCCTCGTCGGCCTCGCCGCCGGCATCGACTCGTTCGCGCTGGGCCTCGCGGCCGTCACGGGCGTCCTCATGACCTCCTACCTCGGCACGCAGATTCAGGCGGTCGGCCTCGGGCGCGCCTACGGCGGCCTCGTCGGGCGCGCCGACCGACTGGCGCTCATGGGCCTCGTCGGCCTCGCGTCCGCCGTCTACCCCGACGCCGTCGGCGGGCTGACGCTCGCCGGCTGGCTCCTCGTGTTCTTCGCCGTCGTCGGCCACCTCACCGCGGTCCAGCGCTTCTGGGGCGCGTGGGGCGACCTGACCTGACCTGACCTTCCCCACCCCGTCAAACTTCGACTCAGCCAACCACGCCCCACGCTCGAATCGACTCGGTTCGGCGCGGGGCGACGCGACCCCGAGCCGACACCGTCGCCGCGGCGCGCTCTTTCGGTCCGCTCTAGCATCCGTTTCGCTCCCGTAACCAGGTGGGACCGCCCCGCGTCGGGTGTGGATGTTGCCCGCTAAACCAGATTTATATGATTGAGATTATCACCAGTTACCGTCCTCAAATGATTCTGAATTATACTACACACCGTCTGTATCGGGGACGATACCGGCGTTCGATTCGGTTATCTTCAGTTTTGAATCTGGAGCGTGTTCGGCCGTGACGCGCTCGCACGACGGCGTTCTCGACGTGGGGTGCGGCCCGAGACGCGCCGGCGGGGCCGATATCGCCCGCGACGGCGCGGCACAGTCCGTCGAGTTCGTGACCGAACCGGCGGGCGTCTCGGTGGCGACTCGCCGGCCCCGAACGCGGGACCGACCGCCGTACGCGACGCTCAGCGACTGATGTTCGTCGTCGACGCGGCGGGAACCGTAATCCACGCGAGCGACGAGTTCGCGGCGCATCTCGGCGCGGACGCCGCGGCACTCCGGGGGCGACCGCTTTCCGGCTTCGTCGGCGACGGGGACTGGCCGGACGTTCGCGGGACGCTCGACGCCGTGCGAAGGGCGAGCGGGTGGGAGAGCCGTCGGTGCCGCTGTCGGCTCTCGGCGGGTGACGACGGGCCGGCGGTCGGGGACGCGCCAGCCGAAATCGACATCGAACTCGAGTTCGCCCCGTACCGCGGCGACGGCGGTGGTTATGGGGACGGGGACGGCGACCGCTTCGACTCCGACTCCGACGCGAACCGGGTCGTCGGCGCGGTCTGCCGCGAGCCGTCCGAACCGACGACCGCGCGGCTGCACACCGAGCGCGACCGCTTCGACCACCTGTTCGACCTCATCGACGACGCGGTCATCGAGTTCGAAATCGTCGGCATCGAGCCGGTCGTTCGGGCGGTCAACCCGGGGTTAGAGAGCGTCTTCGGCTACGACGCGGACGAGATTCGCGGCGAGTCGCTCAACGACTTCATCGTCCCGCCGGACGCCGACGACGAGGCGGTCGACTTCGACCAGCGGACGGCCGACGGGAAGGCAAATCACGCCATCGTCACCCGGCAGACCGCGTGGGGCAGACGCGAGTTCCTCTACCGTGGCATCCCGTACAGTCGCGGCGACGGGAAGCAGTACGGCTTTTCCATCTACTCCGATATCACCAGCCAGCGCCGGGCCAGAGAGCACTTACAGGTGCTCCAGCGCGTCCTCCGGCACAACCTCAGAAACGAGATGAACGTCGTCCTCGGGATGGCCGAGGAGATACGCGAAGCGACGGCCGACCCGCGCGTCGACCACGGGGCCGCGCGAATCGCCGACCACACGGAGACGCTCCTCCGAGTCAGCGAGAAGGCCCGGACCGCCGCGGCGGTCCTCGACGACCAGCGTCCCGACGAGGTGATCGATGCGACCGAGACGGTCCGCGCCGTCGTCGAGCCGCGGCGGACTCGGTTCCCCGCCGCGACGTTCGACCTCGACCTCCCGCCGTCGCTCCCGGTGTCGGTCGGGCCGAAACTCGCGCAGGCGCTCGCCAACGTCGTGGAGAACGCGCTCGAACACACCCCCGAAGACGTGACGGTCCGCATCGAGGCGAAGCGCTGCGAGAACGACGCGACGCTCCGCGTCAGCGACGACGGCGACGGTATCCCCGAAATCGAGTGGGCGGCTGTCTTCGGTGACGAGGACATCACGCAACTCAGCCACGGCTCCGGGCTGGGGCTGTGGGTCGTCAAGTGGGTGGTCGAATCCGCGGGCGGCCGCGTCGATTACGACCGACGCGACGGGTGGAGCACCGTCCAACTGACGCTCCCGCTGGCGGACGGGAGCCGGTAGCGCCCCCGCCCCGAGCGATTCGGTGGCCGGTGGCGTGCCTTTTATACGCGGCGGGCGGGTACGTGAGTGTATGCCTCAGTGCGAGATGTGCGGCTCCGACCAAGCCTCTCTGAAGACTGTGAAGGTCGAAGGCGCAGAACTGCAGCTGTGTGACGACTGCGCCGAGTTCGGCACGGAGGTCCGCACCGAGTCGACTTCCAGTGCGAGCACGAAGTACTCCACCACCTCCTCGTCGGGCTCGAACTCCTCTCGCTCCTCGGGGTCGTCTTCCTCCTCGTCGTCGAAGACGCGCCGCCGCGACATGTTCGACGACATGGACGAAATCGCGACCGACTACGACGACCGCATCCGGCAGGCGCGGGAGTCGCGCGGGCTGAGCCAAGAAGAGCTCGCCCAGTCGCTCAACGAGAAGGCGAGCCTCATCCGCAAGATCGAACGCGGCGACATCATGCCGCCGGACTCCGTCCGGAAGAAAATCGAGCGCAAGCTCGACATCTCGCTGGTCGAAGGCGAGAGCGACGACGACTCCGAGTGGTCCGGCGGCGGCTCCACGACCACCACCCTCGGCGACGTGATCAAACGGAAGGACTAATCGGAAGCGCCCGACGCCGACCCGTCGCGGGACCCGCGCGACCGAACCCTTCGATTCGTCCATCACGATTTTCCGCCCGCGAGACGCCGTCTCGTGGCAATCGCATCCACGAAAACCAATCTATTAGTCTCGCCGGACGCGAGTTCGATTGTGTTCATCCTAGTCAACCTCAAGGCGTACCCGTGTGACCCCATCGAAGTCGCCACCGCCGCGCGCGACGTGGCCGAGGCGTCCGGCGTCCGCATCGCCGTCTCCCCGCAGGCGGCCGACATCTCCCGCGTCGCAGACACCGGCGTCGAGACGTGGGCCCAGCACGTGGACCCGAACGGCCACGGCAGCCACACCGGCAGCACCCTCGCCGAGGCCGTCGCCGAGGCCGGCGCGGTCGGCACGCTCATCAACCACTCCGAAAAGCGCCTGAAGCTCGCTGACATCGACGGCTCCGTCCAAGCCGCCGAGCGAGCGGGCCTCGAAACCTGCGTCTGCGCCAACAACCCCGCCCAAATCGGTGCGGTCTCCGCGCTCGGCCCCGACTCGGTCGCCGTCGAGCCGCCGGAACTCATCGGCGGCGACGTCTCCGTCGCGACGGCCGACCCCGGCATCGTCACCGACGCCGTCGACGCCGCGGCCAACGTGGACGAGGACGTGGAGGTCTACTGCGGCGCTGGCATCTCGACCGGCGACGACGTGGTGACCGCCGAGGAACTCGGCGCGTCCGGCATCCTGCTGGCCTCCGGCGTCGCCAAGGCCGACGACCCGCGCGCGGCGCTCGAAGACCTCGTCTCCGGGCTGTAAACTGTAACGGCGTCGAAAACCGCCGGGACCGAACGACGGCTGGACTACTCGCCGTCGGCTTCTTCTTCGACGAACGACGCCTCGATAGCCGCGACCGTCTCCCGAAGTTCGTCGTCGCCCAAGAGGTCCGCGTACTCGTCGCTCACGAGGTCCGGCAGCGCGTACTCGTATTTCCCGCGGCCGGCGTGTCTGATGAATCCCGCCCGACGAAGCGACCGGTTTCGTCCGTAAGCGAGGTGCTGGTCGCCGGTCTCGCCCGCGGCGACGTGGGCCGCCAACGGGTCGGAGACGCCGCGCTCGCGGTAGTGCGCGAGCATCCCGTGGTGGGCGTCGCCCAGCGCGTCGATGATGGCCGTCATGCGGTCGACGACATCGCGGCGGCTCTCCGCGCCCGGCGCGGGATGGAGTTCGGCCGGTTGGAAGTCGCCCATCTCGGCGTCCGCCAGCCACGACTCGTCGCCGGCCGATGGGGCCGCCTCGCTCGCCGCGCCCGCGCCGCTCGGCCCGCCCGTGCCGTCGGCCGCCGCCTCGTCGCGCTCGGAGAGCAGTCCGTGAGTCGGCCACGGCGGTCCGGAGGGCGCTTCGAGTTGTCGGGGTGGCGCGTCCGCGTCTGCGGCCCCGTCGTCGCCGGAACCGGCGTCGGCAGCCGCGTCCGCCACGTCGCCGTCGGCACTTCCGTCGTACTCGCCGAGGGCGGCCTGCTTGTCGGCGGGGCGGTTGAGGTTGCGACCGTCGCCGCCGCGGTAGGGCGCTTCGGCCTTCTGGAACATCGCCTGCGCGAACTGGTCGGCCATCCGCGAGAGGTCCCGCGCCTCCTCTAACTCCCGTTCGAGCTGTCGAATCCGCGCGTCCTTCTTGTCGATTTCCTGTCTGAGGTCTGCGATGCGGCTCTCCTGTCTCGCCTTCTCGTCGGAAATCTCCTTGAGGTCCGACACGAGGTCGCCGTCGACGGACTTCAGGTCGGGGCGCTCGAAGTCGTCGAGGCCGGGGGTCGCGCCCGCGTCGAACGTCTCTTTCTTGTGGAACTGCACGCGCCGAATCGACTCGGACCAGTCGGTGACGAGGAAGCCCTCGCCGTTACCCATGTCCTCGATGGCGTCGGCGTACTCCGAGCCGAGGATGCGCCCGACGACCTTGGTGTCGTTGCGCCACGTGAGGCGGTGCCAGACGAGCCAGTCGCACTGGGTGATGAAGTCCTTTTTCACGTCGGCGGGGCGCTGGGAGATGCCGACGACGCCGAGGCCGTGTTTGCGGCCGCGCTTTCCGATTTTGATGAGCATCTTGCCCGCCTCGTCCATCCCGCCCTTCTCGGGGATGTACTCGTGGCACTCCTCGATGAGCATCAAAAACGGTTTCTTGAGCTTCTTTTCCTTCGCGAAGAGGTGTTTTGCGACCTCCGTCACCAGTTCGTCGGAGGCCGCGTCGTCGAGGTAGCCGGACACGTCGAGGATGATGGGCACGTTCTGTTCGAGCGCGAGCGTGGCGAGTCGCTCGGCGTGTTCGGGACTCACCTGGATATCGCACTCGTCGTCGGCCCCGGCGTGGAGCAGTTCGAACTCCTGTTTGAGGCCGTAGTACTCGCCGTCGGTGTCGACGATGAGCACCGGGAAGTTCGCCGACAGCAGGTTCTCGATGATGACCGACGCCGTGTTCGACTTGCCCGACCCCGACTTGCCCGTGACGAACCCCCGGCCGGTGAGGATGTCGACCACAGGCAGGTCGACCGTCGTCCCCGGTTCTTCGGTTCCCTCTCCCCCTGGACCGTCGCTGATCTCGGCGACTGAGATGGTTTCCGTGTCCGAATCCGTCATCCGGTTTGGTGGACTCCCTCGGACGCCATAGTTCCTCCCCCTCGCCCCGTCGGTCCCGCGGAGTCAGTCGAACTCGACGAGCGACGACTGGCCGCCCCGCGAGGGGGCCTCGCCGCCGGTGTTCGGGGGCTCGTCGCTCACGCGCTCGTCGCCGTCGCCGCCCGTCTCGCCCGCCTCCGCGGACTCCCAGCCGTCGAGGCTCGACTGGTCGGCGTCCGCGAAGGAGAGCTTCGAGACGCGGACGCCGAGCTTTCGGACGGTCGTCTCCGCGAACTCGGCGTCGAGCAGGTCGAGCGCGACCGACTCGACGAGTTCGGGGTCGTCGACGGGCCCGGAAAGCGACGTGGCTCGCGTGTTGATGTCGAACGGCGGGACGACCACCTTGATGCCGATGGTCCGGTACATCGCCCCGCGAGAGCGCGCGCGGTCGGCCACGTCGGCCGCGAGGGCGCGGACGACCTCCCGTTTGTCTTTGATGTCGTCCGTCGGGTCGGTGAACGCCGACTCCCGCGAGAGGCTCTTGGGCCGGCCCGTCGGCGTGACCGCCCGGTCGTCGTAGCCGCGCGCCCGCTCGTGGAGTTCGCGGCCGCGGGAGCCGAACTCGGCTTCGAGGACCGCGGCGTCGGCGTCGGCGAGATCGCCCGCCGTCTCGATACCGAGCGACCCGAGCTTTCGGGCCGTCACGGGGCCGACGCCGTGGACCTCCTCGACCGAGATGGGCGCGAGAAACGACCGCACCTCGCCGGGGCGGACGACGACCAGCCCGTCGGGTTTGTCGAAGTCGGAGGCGATTTTCGCGGTCGACATGTTCGGCGCGACGCCGATGGAGGCCGCGACGCCGACCTCGCGGGCGATGCGCTGTTTCACGTAGCGGGCGAAGCCCTCCGCCAGCGTCCGGTCGCCCGAGGCCGCGAGGTCCCACGCGGTCCGGTCGGTCACGTCGAGGTAGGCCTCGTCGATGCTCACCTCGCGGACCACGTCGGCGCAGTCGTGGAGAATCGCCTTCACGTCGGCGGCGACGCTCTTGTAGAATTCGAGGTCGACGGTGCGGTAGTGGCCCGCCGCCGCGGGGTCGTCGCCGGGCCCGAGGTCGTCGATGCGCGGGAGGCGTTCGAGCGCCGTCGAAATCGGCTGGGCGCTGTCGACGCCGAACTCGCGGGCCTCGTAGCTCGCGGTGGCGACCGCGCCGTGGCCCTCGCCGGGCTCGTAGCCCATGCCGACGACCACCGGCTCGCCTTCGAGTTCGGGTTCGCGCAGGCGCTCGCAGGCGGCGTAAAAGCAGTCCATGTCGACGTGAAGGACGATGCTGTCGGGACCGTCGTCGTCGGCCGTGCCCGGCAGCGTCTCCTCCACCATGGTCGAGTGGACGGGCGCGACGCACCTGAAGCTTCAGATAGCGCGGCGAACGTAACGCGGGAGGGAACGGGCGCGGCGAGTCGGTCGCGGTCGTCGGCTTCTCGGCCGAGCCGGGCGCGTTACTTCAGTCGCTCTTGGAGGAACGAGGGGTGTGCGGCCGTGACGCCGTCGATAGACAGAATCTCGTCGGAGATGACGTCGCCGAGGGAGTCGCCGTCGACGGCGCGGACCTCGGCCATCAGCATATGGTCGCCGGAAGAGGTGTAGAGCGCCTCCACCGAGTCGAGTTCCTTGAGGATGCGCGTGACCTCGACGTAGCGCTCGCTGGTCGCGTCGATGCCGACCATGGCGATGGACTGTCCGGCGAGTTTCTTCGGGTCGATGTCGGCGGAGTAGCCGATGATGACGCCGTCGTCTTCGAGTTTGCGGATGTACTTCCGAACCGTCGGCTTCGACACGTCCGCCCGGTCTGCAATCTGGGCGTACGACGCTTTCGCGTCTTCCTCCAAGACCGCGAGGATGCGTCCCTCCGTGGACGTGGTTTCCATGCCCGTTGGTTTTCCTACGGGAGAAAAATATCTTGCGAATCCGAAAAGGGTTCTCGGTCACATCGAACCGGCGCGGCTATCGGCCGAAAACCGAGCGCCGAGACGGCGTCGGCGGCGTTACTTGTGCTTGTCGAGGAAGTTGTCGAACGTCCGCTCCCACTCGTAGGAGTCGTCGAAGTAGCGCTCCGCGAGCGGCTCTTCGGGCATCTCGCCGATGCGCTGTTTCTCCTGCTGGTAGGACGGGCGGTCTTCGTCGACGTAGTACCGGCCGGTGAGGACGGTGCCCTCGTGGAGGGCGTTTTCCGTCTCGAACATCATCTCGGAGGCCTCCGAGCGGTTCGTGTTGTCGAACTCGTAGTCGTCGGAGTCGTTGATGTCGATGTACGGGACGTACTGACGGGCGTCCTTGTTCCACGTCGGACACTGCGTGAGGAAGTCGACGTGGGAGAAGCCGTCGTGCTGGATGGCTTCCACGATGATGTCCTTCGCCTGGTTCGGGTTGACGGCCGCGGTCCGCGCGACGTACGACGCCCCGGCGTTCAGGGACATCGAAAGCGGGCGCAGCGGCGTCTTGGCCGAGCCGTGGGGTTGGGTCTTCGACTTGTGACCCATCGGCGAGGTGGGCGAGGTCTGGCCCTTCGTGAGGCCGAAGATCTCGTTGTTGAACACGATGTAGGTGATGTCGTGGTTCTCACGAGCGGTGTGCATGAAGTGGTTGCCACCGATGCCGTAGCCGTCGCCGTCGCCGCCGGCGGCGACCACGGTCAGACCGGGGTTCGCCAGCTTCGCGGCGCGGGCGATGGGCAGCGAGCGACCGTGGATGGTGTGGAACCCGTAGCTGTTGAAGTAGCTGTTGAGCTTGCCGGAACAGCCGATACCGGTCGTCACCATCATCTCGTCGGGCGAGAGGCCGAGTTCGGCCGCCGCGCCCTTGAGCGCCTTGAGGACACCGAAGTCACCGCAGCCCGGACACCACGTCGGCTGGGGTTCGAGTCCGGGGGTGAACTCGTTTTGGTCCTGCTCCGTTTCTTCACCGATTGCGCTGAATGCACTCATGATTTATTCACCCACCTTGGGGACGAACTTCGTGCGGTTGTCTGGGAGCTCCTCGCCTTCGAGGAGCGCCGTCTCGAAGCCCTCGATGATGTCGGCGGGCTCGAACGGGTTGCCGTTGTACTTGAGGAGACTCGACATCTGGTCGCCGTAGCCGCCGAGTTCCTTGGAGATGAGTCCGCGGAACTGGGCGGAGGCGGTCATCTCGACGACGAGCGCCTCGTCGACGCTGTCGAGGAAGTCCGCGACCTCCTGTTTCGGGAACGGCATCATCTCGGAGACGCCGAGGACCTTGACCGAGTGGCCCTTCTCGTTGAGAACGTCGGCGGCCTCTTCGACGGTGCCCTGCTGGCTGCCGAAGGTGATGAGGCCGAGGTCGGCGTCTTCGTCGCCGTGGACCGTGTTGAACTCGCCGTCGGCGTCGAGTTCGGCGCGGATGTTGTCGACCTTCTGCATGCGGCGGTTCATCTGCGCGACGCGGTTCTCGGGGGACTCCGAGATGTGACCCGCGGGCATGTGCTCGTTACCCGTTGCGAGGTAGCGACCGCCCTTCTGGCCCGGCAGCGACCGCGGCGAGACGCCGTTTTCGGTGTCGTGCTGGAAGCGCTGGTACTTGCCGGAGTCGTCGTGCGGCGCGTCTTCGAGTTCCGCTTCCGTCAGGACCGAGCCGAGGTCGGCGTTCGGCTCCTCGTCGAAGACCGACGCCGGGACGTTCGAGAGCTCGCCGCCGAGCTTCTGGTCGTAGAGGACGATGGACGGAATCTGGTACTCGTAGGCGATCTGGAACGCCTTGCGCGTCTGGTAGTACGCCTCGGCGGCGTTGCCGGGCGCGAAGACGATGCGGTGGGAGTCGCCCTGCGAGGTGTACAGAACGTGTTCGAGGTCGGACTGCTCGGGCTTCGTCGGCATCCCCGTCGAGGGGCCGGCGCGCATGGCCTCGACGAGCACGAGCGGCGTCTCGGTGATTTCCGCGAGACCGAGCGGCTCGGACATGAGCGAGAAGCCGCCACCGGACGACCCGGACATCGCCTTGACGCCCGCGTGAGAGGCACCGATTGCCAGCGCGGCCGCGGCGATTTCGTCCTCCACCTGCTCGGAGATGCCGCCGAGCTCGGGGAGGTTCTGGGTCATGATGGTGAAGACTTCCGTCCACGGGGTCATCGGGTAGCCCGCGATGAAGCGGCAGCCTTCGTCGATGGCACCGTACGCGATGGCGTCGGAGCCGGAGAGAAGCACCTGCTCTTCGTCGTGTTCGCCGGTCGGCGCGGACACGTCGGGAGCCTCGACGTCGTACTCCTCTTGGACCATCCCGTAGGCGTCGTCGAAGACGGTCAGGTTGGGTTCGAGAATCTTGTCGGGCATCGCGTCCGACATCAGGCTCTTGATGACGTCGGGTTCGATGCCGGCGATGGCGCACGTAACGGCGACACCGGCGGTGTTGCGCATGACCTCGCGACCGTGCTCGCGGGCGATGGTGCGCAGGTCGATGTCGTAGACGTGCCAGTCGTTCTCTTCGACGCGCTCGTCGAAGTCCTCGATTTCGGAGGCGTCGAGCAGGCCGGAGTCGTAGACGATGACGCCGCCTTCGTCGAGTTCGTCGAGGTTCTCCGACAGCGGCTTGATCTCCTCGTTGCCGTAGTAGGCACCCTCGCTCGGGTTGCGGGCGAAGGAGTCACCGAGCGCGAGGAGGAAGTTGTACCCGTCGCCGCGGGACTTGACGGGGTCGGCGCTGACGCGCACTTCCGTGTACGTGTGGCCACCGCGGATGCGCGACGGATAGTGTCGATGCGTGAAAACGTGTAGCCCCGCTCGCATCAGGGCTTTGGCGAAGTTCTGGCTCGTCGAGGCGATACCGTCACCGGAACCCCCTGCGATACGCCAGATAAGTTCGTGGTCAGTCATATGTTGAGCTCACGGCCCCGCTGGGGCGCTACCTGAAAAGTTGGGGAGGGTCCGATTAAAGACTTTGCTATGGATTAACAAGTAAAGATAATGAAGGTCTTAATATTGTTAAACTGACTCACTCTCCCACCGTCGAAAGTGGACGAACGGACTGTCACGCCCGCGGAATAGAGTGAACGATAACTCGGAATCGGGTTCGCTACTCGTTGTCGGGACTCGACGGGTGGTACGGGGTGTCGTACTCGCCGGCCCGCCCGTCGAGGCGGTCGGGGTTGATGCGTCCGCCGAGGAGCATGAAGTCGAGGACGGTCACGTAGAGCATCGCCTCGACGACGGGGACGCCGCGGGGCGGGAGCACGGGGTCGTGCCGGCCGACGACCTGAATCTCCTTTTCCTCGCCGGTCTCCCAGTCGACGGTCCGCTGTTTCTTCGGGATGGACGTGGGCGCGTGGAGCGTCAGTTCGCCGTACACCGGCTCGCCGGTGGTGATGCCGCCCTGGATGCCACCGTGGTTGTTGCCGACGGGTCGGGGGTCGCCCTCCTCGTCGAACTCCCAGTTCTCGTTGCGGTCGTGGCCGGTCCACTCGCGGGCCTCGCGGCCGAGGCCGAACTCGAACGCCGTCGCCGCCGGCACCGACATGAGCGCCTGTCCGAGCCGCGCGGAAAAGGAGTCGAACCGCGGCGCGCCGAGGCCGCGCGGGACGCCCTGCGCCTCGAAGTAAATCGAGCCGCCGATGGAGTCGCCTTCCTTCTGGTACTCCTCGATGAGCTCCTGCATCTCCGCCGCCGTCTCGGGGTGCGCGCAGCGAACGTCGTTTTCCTCCGTGTGCTCGCGCATCTCGTCGAACGACACCTCGGGCGCTTCCACGTCGCCGATTTGGTTGACGTGCGCCTTGATTTCGATGTCGTGGTCGCTCTGCTCGATGACCTGCTTGGCCACCGCGCCGGCGGCGACCCAGTTCACCGTCTCGCGCGCCGAGGAGCGCCCGCCGCCGCCCCAGTTGCGCGTGCCGAACTTCGCCGAGTACGTGAAGTCGCCGTGGGAGGGCCGCGGCGCGGTCACGTACGGCTCGTACTTGCCCGAGCGGGCGTCCTTGTTCTGGACGACCATCCCGATGGGCGTACCCGTCGTGTAGCCGTCCTGCACGCCGGAGTTGACGACGACGGCGTCCGGTTCGCCGCGGCTCGTCGTAATCATCGACTGGCCGGGTTTCCGCCGGTCCAGTTCCGCCTGTACGTCTTCGACCGACAGCTCCACGCCGGCGGGACAGCCGGATATCGTGACGCCCATCGCGTCGCCGTGGCTCTCGCCGTAGGTGGTCATCCGAAAGAGACGACCGAATTCGTTGCCGTTCATTACCCGCCCCTCGGGTGGCCGCCCATTTAGTGTTTGTAGAAAGGTGCAATCGTGGGCGGGGGTTCGGCGCCCCCACGTTCATGCTCGACGCGGACGAACCGAGCGTATGGATTCACCGCCCTCCACCGACCCCGCCGCCTCCGCTCTCGACTCCGACCCCGCCGCCGCGTCTCCTTCCGCTTCCGGCCTCCGCGACCGCTTCGAAGCGGCGTTCTGGGAGCGCCACGCCAGCCCGTGGAGCGCCGGCACGCGCATCCTCGTCTACCCGGTGTTGATGTACGCCGTCTACCGCCGGGACCGCCGGCTCTTTCTCGCCGCCGTCGCCTTCATCGCAGTCAACCCGGTGTTGTTTCCGCGGCCCGCGCGCACCGACAACTACCTCAGCCGAATCGTCCTCGCAGAGCGCGCGTGGCTCGACGCCGGGCGGGGGACGATGGGGCTCGACTACCCGAACGTGCTCAACCTGCTCAACGTCCCGGTCACGCTCTACGCCGTCGTCTCGGCCATACGGCGCAGGCCGGTCGGCACGCTCCTCGGCACGCTCGGCGTGATGGTCCTCAAACTCTGGTGGGTCGACGCCGTCGTGAAGGAGACGGGCGTGACGGGCCGCGGCCCCGACGCCGACTCAGCGGAGTGAGTCGATCGTCGCCGTGGCGAACGGAATCAGCATCTCGTCGGGGTGGAGGCCGCCGTGCATGGCGACGAAGTCGAGTTTGCCCCCGTCCTCGTCGCCGTACCAGACGCCGAGGTCGCGGTGGACGACCACGCGCGACACGCCGTCGTAGCCGTCGGTCGCTTCGGCGGGGAGTCGCGGCCCGGCGTCCGCGCCGGGCAGGTCTGCGACGGTCCCCGGAATCCGCGAGAAACACCAGTCGTCGTAGGCCGGCAGAAGGTACTCGCCGTCCGACCGTCGCTCGCGGAGCGCCTGCGCGTCGGCGTCGAACATACCACCGTCGGCGTGCGTGCGGGCGAAAAAAGTTCCGTCCGTGCGGGTCGCTGTGGGGTCGCGCCTTCAGTGCTCGGTCATCTCGGCTCCGAGGTCGCGCATCGCCTCGAAGAAGTTCGGGAACGACACGTCGACATGTTCGCTGCCCGCAATCGTCGTCTCGCCGTCCGCGACGAGGCCGGCGACGGCCAGCGACATGACGATGCGGTGGTCGCCGCGGCCGTCGACCGCCGCGCCGACGAGGTCGGTCTCCCCGCCGTGAATCGTGAGGCGGTCCCGCTGTTCGGTGACGTTCGCGCCCATCTCAGCGAGTTCCTCCGCCATCGCGCTCACGCGGTCGGTCTCCTTGAACCGGACGTGCTCGCAGTTCTCGATGACCGTGTCGCCGTCGGCGATAGCGCCGAGGACCGCGATGGTCGGCAGCAGGTCGGGCGTGTCGCCCACGTCCACGGTCGTCCCCGTGAGGTCGGCCGCGGAGACCACCAGTTCGCCGGCGTCCTCGTCCCAGTCCACCGTCGCGCCCATGTCGCGGACGATGTCGACGATGGCGCTGTCGCCCTGCGCGGACGGCCGCGCGCCCTCGATGACAACGTCTTCGCCCTCCGCGCCGGCGACCGCGCCGGCCGCGAGCAGATAGGAGAGAGACGAGAAGTCGCCGGGGACGCTGTACGCGCCGCCCTCGGGGGCGTACGACTGGCCGCCGGGGACCGAAAAGCCGGCGTCGGTCCGGGTCGCTTCCACGCCGAAGTCGGCGAGGAGTTCGAGCGTGATATCGACGTACGGCGAGGATTTGAGTTCCGTCGTGAGTTCCACGTCGATGCCCTCCTCCGTGACCGCGCCGGCCATGAGGAGCGCCGTGATGAACTGCGAGGACACGTCGCCGGGAATCTCGACCGTGCCGCCGGTCATGCCGTCGCCGACGACGAGCGGGGCCTGCCCGTTGCGGCGCGTGCTCTCGGCGCGGCCGTCGAGGTCGAAGACGGCGTCGAGAAGCGGGCCGTGGGGCCGCGACCGGAGCGACGCGTCGCCCGTGAGGACCGTCAGGCCCTCTCCGAGGGCGGCACAGCCGGTGACGAGGCGCATCGTCGTCCCCGAGTTCTCGCAGTTGACCACGTCGTCGGGCGTGCCCGGGCGGCCGCCGAAGCCGGCGACCTCGACCGTCTGGCCGTCGCAGTCGACCGACCCGCCGAACGCCTCGACCGCGCGCATGGTCGCCTTGGTGTCGGCGCTGACGAGCGCGTCGCGGACGACCGCCTCGTCGCTGTAACCCGCGGCGAGGACGGCTCTGTGGGTGTAACTCTTCGACGGCGGCGCTCGGGTGCGTCCGGCGACCCGAGACGGGGTGACGTGCGCGTCCATACGCGAGGGGTCGGCAGGGTCCGGTATCAGGGTACCGGACGCGGCGACGTTCTCCCGGACGGCAACGGCGACGCGGTCGCTCGATTTCGTGTCTGCCAACAAACATATATCGCGGGAGAGCGTATCGTACGTCCGGTGGAACCTCACCGTCGAAGCGGACCGTTGCGCCGGCGAGCCACGCGACGCTCGCATGGCGGTCGCGGCGAGTTCCGGCGGTCAATCCGCGGCGCGTCTCTCGCTCGAAGAGGCGTGTCGCGGTGCCGATACCGGAACCCGCCGACCGCGACGCGAGAGTTTTACTACCGGCCGGGCGAACCCCGGCGTATGGAACCCGATTTCTCACCGCTGGCCGAGTTCCTCGGCGACGAGTTCGACGGCTATCTCATCTCGGCCGACGGCAGCGACTCCAACCAGCTGTATCTCTCCGGGTTCGACGCGCCGGACCCGTACGTGACGCTCTACACGCCCGCGGGAATCCACCTCCTCGTCTCGACGCTGGAGTTCGGCCGCGCGAAAAAGGAGAGCCGCGCCGACACCGTCTCTCGACTCTCGGACTACGACTACCGCGACAACCACGCCGAACACGGCGCGGTCGTCGGGAAGGCCAAGACGGTCGCGGCGTTCCTCGCTGACCACGGGGTCGACTCGCTCGCGGTCCCCGCGGACTTCCCGCTCGGCACCGCCGACGCCCTGCGCGAGGAGGGCGTCGCGGTCGACGCCGAGACCGACGACGTGCTCACGAACATCCGCGCGGTGAAAGCCGACGAGGAAGTCGAACGTATCCACGCCGCACAGGACGCCAACGAGGCCGCGATGCGCGCCGCCGAGGGGCTCATCCGCGACGCCGACGTGGCCGACGACGGCACGCTCACCTACGAGGGCGAACCGCTGACGAGCGAGCGCGTCAGAGAGGAAATCGAGGTGACGCTCCTGCGCCACGGCTGCGCCCTCGACGAGACCATCGTCGCCTGTGGAGCCGACGCCGCCGACCCGCACGACCGCGGGAGCGGCCCGCTCCGAGCCGACGAGGCCGTCATCATCGACATCTTCCCGCGCGACAAGGAGACGAAGTACAACGGCGACATGACCCGGACGTTCGTGAAAGGCGAGCCGTCGCCCGAGATACGCGAGTGGTTCGACCTCACCGAGGAGGCGTTCGAGGCCGCTCTCGACGCCGTCGAACCCGGCGCGACCGGCAAAGACGTCCACGACGCCGTCTGCGACGTGTACGAGGCGGCCGGCGAGAGCACGCTCCGCGCCGACCCCTCGGCGGAGACCGGCTTCATCCACAGCACCGGCCACGGCGTCGGCCTCGACGTGCACGAACTGCCCTCGCTGAGTCCGAGCGGCGAGGAGCTTCGGCCCGGTCACGTCATCACCATCGAGCCGGGGCTGTACGACCCCGAAATCGGCGGCGTCAGAATCGAGGACCTCGTGGTCGTCACCGAGGACGGCTACGAGAACCTGACGGAGTACCCGGTCGAGCTCGTCGTCGAGTAGCCGGCGCGACGGACGCGAAACCGGCGTGAAAACTTAGCTGTCGAGGGCGTTGTCGCCGGTCGGGCTGCCGGCGGGCGACGCGTCGGTCCACCCGGAGTTGGCCTCGCGCCACTGTTTCAAGAGGTCCTCCAGCGCGTCGCCCGTCTCGGGCGTGAGCACGCCGGCGGCCTGTCGGACGACCGTCCCGTCTTCGATGAGAAGCGCGTAGATGTTGCCCTCCCCGAGCAGTCCGAGGCGGCGCTGGAGCGCGGTCTTGTCCACTCGCGCGATGAGCGCGTTGTCGTGGGTTCGGCTCCGGGCCGCCTCCGGAGACATCCCGCCGCCGGACATCGGCGGCATCATCCCGCTTCGCCCGCCGAGGACGAGCAGTTCGTAGTACTCGAAATGCCCGTACGTCTCGCACAACTCCTTTGCGAACCCGCGCCACGACCCGACCAACGACTGCTGGCGGCGGTCGAAGCTGATGAGCACGAGCGTCTGTTCACCCTCTAGGTCGTCCGGGAGGACGACCTTCTGACCGCTCGTGTCGCGTGTCGGGAGGCGAGGGAACTCCATGCGCTATGCGATTCCCCACCGGTAGTTAAGTCTAATTGCCGATTCGGTAGAATATCGCGTCGGAGAGACCGGGTTCACAGCGCCGACGCATGAACTCATCGCACAGTATTTCGAGTTCATCGAACATAAACGTCCGCCTCCGAGCCTCAGCGCCGATAACCGGTGGTCAGCGCTCGTAGTCCGGGTCGAACAGCTGGGCCGACATCGGCCCCGGTTCGCTGCCCTCGACGACGGCGTACGACGAGAAGTCGTCGACGCCCGCTTCGGACAGCAGTTCCTCGTCGTAGAACGCGTTGCCGGTACAGTCGGTCGGGTCGCGCGAGAACAGTTCGGCGACGGCGTCGCACATAATCTGCGGGGTGCGCCAGTCCTCGGGCGTGCCCATCCCGAAGTGTCGCGTCGCCTCGGACTCGATGGCCGCGACCGGCCACAGCGCGTTCACGCCGACGTCGTCGGCGTCGAGTTCGCCCGCGAGCGACTGCGCGATGAACGTCATGCCGTACTTCGAGAGCGCGTAGGCCACCTTCCCCGGGGCGGGGCGGGCGGGCATCGGCGGCGAGAAGGTGACGACGTGGGCGTGGTCGCTCTCGCGGAGGTGCGGGAGCGCGGCGTGTGTGGTGGCGTACGCCCCGCGAGCGTTCACGTCCATGAGGAGGTCGAACCGCTTCGGCGGCGTGTCCTCGAAGCCGGCCATGTGAATCGCGCCCGCGTTGTTGACGACGAAGTCGATGCCGCCGAAGGCGTCGACCGTCTCGTCGATGGCGGTCTGCACGGAAGCGTCGTCGCGCACGTCGAGTTGGCACCAGATGGAACTGCCGCCGCGCTCGCGTATCTCCTCCGTCGTCTCGACGATGGTCCCGGGGAGGTCCTCGCGCCCGTCGACGGTCTTGCCCGTCGAGACGACGTTCGCGCCCCGGTCGGCCAGGTCGAGCGCGATGGCCTTCCCGATGCCGCGACTGGTTCCCGTGATGAAGGCCGTCCGACCCTCGAAATCCACATCATCGAATGCCATAGTTTCTTATCGGTCATCGGCCACTTGATGGTTCGTACACCGGGCGTCGGTTGAACGTGGTTTGCGGGTCGGGCGCAGGTGGGCGTCTCGCCACACCCGCCGCCACCGATTCCCTTTTGCCCGCCGCACCTCCACACCCGTACCGATGGACGTGCTCATCGTCGGCGCGGGCGCAATGGGACGCTGGTTCGGCCGCACCGTCGACGCCGACCTCGCGTTCGCCGACGCGGACCCCGAGAGCGCGGTCGCCGCAGCGGACGCGCTGGGCGGGCGGGCGGTCCCGCTGGACGGCGACGAGCGGTTCGACGTGGTCTGTCTCGCGGTCCCGATGCGCCTCGCGGCCGACGCCGTCGCCGACAACGCCCACCGCGCGGACGCCGCGATGTGCGACGTGACCGGCGCGATGAAACCCCCGGTGGTGGCGATGCGCAACCACCTCCCCGACCGCGAGCGACTCAGCCTCCACCCGCTTTTCGCCCCGCACAACGCCCCCGGCAACGTTGCCGCCGTCGCCGACGAATCGGGGCCGAAGACGGACACCCTGCTCGCCGACCTCGACGCGGCCGGCAACCGCGTCTTCGAGACGACGCCCGAGGAACACGACGCGGCGATGGAGACGGTGCAGGCGGCCGCCCACGCGGCCGTCCTCGCGTTCGGGGTCGCCGCCGACGACGTGCGCGAGGAGTTCGCCACGCCGATTTCCGCCGCGCTCGACGAACTCGTCGCCTCGGTGTCCGGCGGCACCCCGCGCGTGTACGCGGACATCCAATCTTCGTTCGGCGGCGGGGCCGACCGCGTCGCCGACGCGGCCCGCGCGCTCGCGGCGGCCGACGACGAGGCGTTCGACGACCTCTACCGGCGCGTCTCCCGCGGCGACTCCGGTGTGGCCGCTGGAGCCGACCGCGTCGCCGACGACCGCAGTCGCGACCGCGACCAGACCGACAAGCACGACCCTGTCGAGTGACGAGGGAAGGGAGACGCCGACGCCGACGCCCCGCGGCGGGCCGACAGCTCCCGCGCGGGCGACGGCGACTCGCTCCACAGCCCACCGATGATAGACAGAGACGCCGTCCGCGACAACGCGAAGTACCTCAGAAACGTCCGCCCCGTCGACCCCGACGAGATAGCCGACTACATCGAGGGCGCGCCCCACCCCGCCGTGGTGAAACAGACGCTCCGCGAGGAGGCCCACGACCTCGGCCTGTTCGAGCGCGAGGACGGCACGTTCGTCCCCGCGAACGCCGACCCCGCGCCGGTTCGGAACTGGTCGCCCGCGGCCTTCCCCGACGACTACTCCTTTGCCCTCGAAGACCTGCTCATCGGGCGCTACGGCGCGAACTGGCACGTCGGTGAGTCGGGCGACCGCCTCCGGGAGCGCGTCCGCCAACTGAAAGAGGACTACTACCGGGGCAACTCCGTCGAGTACGACGAGGACGCCGCGCTCGGCTACGCGATATACCACCTCCCGGACTACTACGCGGCCGTCGGCTACGTCCTCTCCGACCTCGCGGAGCGGAGCCTACTCCCGCGAAAACCCCGCGTGCTCGACGTGGGTGCCGGAACCGGCGGCCCCGCGCTCGGCCTCCACGACTACCTCCCCGACGATTCGGTCGTGGACTACCACGCGGTCGAACCGAGCGCCTCCGCGGACGTGCTCGACCGGATGCTCGGCGAGACGCGCCGGAACTTCCGGACGACCGTCCACCGCGAGACCGCCGAGGCGTTCGCCCCCGACGGCGAGTACGATATCGTCCTGTTCGCCAGCGTCCTGAGCGAACTCGACGACCCCGCCGCAGTCGTCGAAAAATACCTCGACGCGCTCGCCGCCGACGGCGCAGTCGTCGCCATCGCGCCGGCCGACCGGAACACCAGTATCGGCCTCCGCGAGGTCGAACGCGAGGTCGCGCCGGCCGACGGCGACGTGACGGTGTACTCGCCGGCGCTCCGCCTCTGGGACGGCTACGCGCCCTCGGACCGCGGCTGGTCGTTCGACGTACGGCCCGACCTCGACGTGCCGGGGTTCCAGCGCCGCCTCGACGAGGGGCGCGCGGGCGACGAGGACGAGGGCACCTTCGTCAACGTGGACGTGCAGTACTCGTACAGCGTCCTCCGCACCGACGGCGAGCGCCGCCTCGACGTGCGCGGCAACCCCGCGCGGTTCGCCAAGATGGCCGAGATGGAACGCCACGTGACGAACCGCATCGACCTGCTGGCGGTCAAACTGAGCCACGACCTCTCGGAGGGGAACAACCAGGTGTTCAAAATCGGCGACGGGAGCGAGGCGGTCGACCACTACGCCGTCCGCACGCGCGACACCGTGCTGAACGCCGACGTGGCCGACGCCGACTACGGCGACGTGCTCGTCTTCGAGAACGTCCTCTCGCTCTGGAACGACGACGAGGAGGCGTACAACCTCGTCGTCGACGACGAGACGCTCGTCGACCGCGTCGCCTGAGCGGGCCGCGTCGTCTCCGGCGTCCGACCTCGCCCGCCCGCTGACAACCCTGTCGCGCCCCGCCCGACGGGTGGCTTTTTGCGCGCTCCGTCCCCAGACGGACCATGAGCGAACCCAGCATCCTCCTCACTAACGACGACGGCATCGAGAGCGTCGGCTTCCGCGCGCTCTACGACGCCCTCTCGGAGTTCGCCGACGTGACCGCGGTCGCGCCCGCGACGGACCAGAGCGCGGTCGGCCGGAAGATGTCCACCGACGCGGTCGTCGCCGAGCACGAACTCGGCTACGCGCTGGAGGGGACGCCCGCCGACTGCACGGTCGCCGGGTTGGAGGCGCTGTGTCCCGACGTGGACATGGTCGTCTCCGGCATCAACAAGGGAGCTAACATCGGCGCGTACGTCCTCGGCCGGTCGGGGACCGTCAGCGCCGCCGTCGAGGCCGCGTTCTTCGACGTGCCCGCCATCGCCCTCTCGCTGTACGTCCCCGCCGGCGGCGACCTGCCGTGGCACGAGAAGGCGACCGACCCACGGGACTTCCGCGAGGCGACCAACGCCGCGTCGCACCTCGTCAAACACGCCGAACCCGCCGGCGTCTTCGAGCAGTGCGACTACCTCAACGTCAACGCGCCCGTGTCCGGTCCCGACGGGGGACCCGCGGACATGCAGGTGACGGTTCCCTCGGAGCTGTACGACATGACCGCGGAGTTCGAAAACGGCACCGTGAAGCTCCACGACCGCGTCTGGGAGCGGATGGAAACCGGCGATATTCCGGACCCCGACGGCACCGACCGCCGGGCCGTCGTCGAGGGTCGCGTGTCGGTCTCACCGCTGACCGCGCCGCACACGACCCACCGACACGAGGCGCTGGACGCGCTCGCCGAGACGTATCTGGAGTGAGCGAAGCGGGAAGCGGGCAACAAAGCGTATACCGGAGGGGCCTGAAGCGCCGACGAGACCGATGACTCCGGTTCTTCAGGCCGCGGGTGCCGGTCGGGAATCGTCACCGGCTTCCTCGTCGCTATCGCGGTGCTGTTCAGCCTCCCGCTCGTCATCCTCCTCCTCGGTCGGCTGTTCGAGCGGTTCTTCTGAGGCCGCGAGTCCGGGCCTTGCGAACGGAGCGACCAATCGACAATTCGCGGGCTATCTCGCACCCGACAGCCCGACAGCCACCGTAGTCTTTTCACCAGTGAGCCATCTGTTAGGTGACATGAACCGCGACGAACTCAACGACTATCTGAAACAGCGGCCGCTCTTGGGAGGTCTCTGGCTCGTCGCGATGCTCGGTGTGGCCATGGTGCTGTGGCTGAAACTGCTCCGCCCGGGGCAGTCGGTCGTCGACATCGTCTCGAACACCGGCTACCAGTTCGTCTTTCTCGTGACGGGCGGACTCTGTTACGTGACCTACGTCGGCTTCTCTCGAGCGGTGAACTGACGTTATTCCGACACCGCCCGCCGACTGTCGACCAGCAGTTTGTACGCGAGGCCGACGACGCCGGCGAACACCGCGAGCGCCCCGGCGAGCGAAGCGACGATTCCGAGCGCGAACATCAGTCCGAACCCGTAGCCCGCGAGGGCGAACGTGCCGATGGTCAGCAACACCCAACCGCCGACGATGACGGCGAACAGCGCGATGGCGTCGTCTTCGGTCGCGTAGCGGAGGGCGTCACGGGCGGAGACGCGTGACATGTCGAACGCGTTGCCGGGGGCGAACGTGGTCCTTTCGGTCGACCGACACCAAAGATTGAATCCCGGGCCGGCCGACGGACGCGTATGTCCGAAGCAGACGCCGTCGAGCGCGTGGACGAACCCGGAACCGTGGATTCGCTCGCCGCGGACCTCCGCGCGCTCGGCGTCGAGCGCGGCGACACCCTCCTCGTCCACTCGTCGCTCAGTTCGCTCGGCTGGGTCGCCGGCGGCCCGCAGGCGGTCGTAGACGCCCTCCAGACGGTGCTGACCGACGACGGGACGCTGGTCATGCCGACCCACACCGGCCAGTACACCGACCCGTCGGTGTGGGAGAACCCGCCGGTCCCCGACGACTGGGTCGAAGTCATCGGCGAGTCGATGCCGCCGTTCCGCCCCGACGTGACGCCGACCCGCGGGATGGGCGCGGTGCCCGAGTGCTTCCGCAACTATCCCGGCGTCGTCCGCAGCGAGCATCCGACGGTCTCCTTCGCGGCGTGGGGCGCGGCCGCCGAGGAAATCGTCGGTGGCCACGAACTCGACTACGGCCTCGGCGACGGGTCGCCGTTGGCGCGGGTGTACGACCGCGGCGGCGACGTGCTCTTACTCGGCGTCGGCCACGGGAACAACACGTCGCTCCACCTCGCCGAGCACCGCGCGGACTTCGAAAAGACGCGGACGAGAGAGCGCGCGCCGCTGCTCCGAGACGGCGAGCGCGTCGTCGTCGAGTACGACGACATCGAGGTCGAGACCGACGACTTCGAAGCGGTCGGCGAGGCGTTCGAGAGGCAGCGCGGCGCGACCGAGGGGCCGGTCGCGGCCGCGACGGCGACGCTCCTCGACCAGCCCGCGCTGGTCGATTTCGCCGAAGACTGGTTCGAGTCGAACCGCTGAAAGTGGGGTGTCGCGGCCGACTCGGTCGGCTCACAAAAACAACACGGCAGGCGACGCGCGCCCTCAGGCGAGCGTCGCGGTCAGCGTGAGTTCCGGCCCGGCGAGCGCCTTCGACACCGGGCAGTTTTCCTTTGCGCGCTGGGCGAGGTCGTCGAACGTCTCCTCGTCGATGCCGGGCACGTCGGCGTCGAGCGTCAGGTCGATGCGCGAGATTTCGAAGCCGCCGCCGTCGGCCGGGTCAAGATGCACGTCGGCCGCGGTGTGGAGGCTCGTCGGCGCGTAGCCCTCGCCTTCGAGGAACGCGGTCAACTGCATCGAGAAACAGCCGGAGTGGGCCGCGCCGATGAGCTCCTCGGGGTTCGACCCGAGTTCGTCTTCGAACCGCGTCGGGAACGTGAACGTCCCCTCGACGGTCCCGCTCTCGGTCGAGAACTCGCCGCTTCCGTCTTTGCCGCCGGTCCACGTGGTCTCCGCCTTGTGCGTGGGCATGACACGCACACTACGGTCGCAAGCGATATGGAGATAGCGGCGACGAAGCGTTCGAGGGGACCGAACCGGCGGGATGCGGAGGTACCGGGTGGCCCGTCACAGGCCGCTCCAGAGCGCCGCGACGCCGAACCCGACGATGACGACGCCCGCGAGTTGGTTCACCCGACGGAGGACCGCCGGGGTGACTCGCTCCCGGACGCGGTCGACGGCGGCGCTCAGGACGAACCACCAGAGCGCCGACCCGGCGAAGACGCCCGCGACGAGGACTGCCGCCGCGAGGTAGTCGCCCGAGACGCCGACACCCAAGCCGGCGAAGATGCCGACGAACGCCAGTATCGTCACCGGGTTCGTCAGCGTCAGGAGGAACGTCGACCCGAAGTCGGCCGCGAGCGTCCGGGCGTTCGAGTCGGGCGACACGACGGCCGACTGCTCGGTCGTCGGTGCCGACTCGACGGACGCCGGGTCGCCCCGAATCGACCGGATGCCGATGTACAGGAGAATCGCCCCACCAGCGAGCGCGATTGCGTTGCGGTGGCCGAGCAGCACCGACGAGAGCGCGGCGAGGCCGAACCCCGCGATGGCCCCGTAGACCGCGTCCGCGGACGCCGCTCCGAGTCCGCTGACGAAGCCGGAGCGCCGGCCCTTAGAAAGCGTTCGCTGGATGCACAGGACGCCGATTGGACCGACCGGCGCGGCTATCGAGACGCCGAGAACGAGTCCGCGGGCGAAGATTCCGATTGTGGCGGTTAATAGACATCACCTTCGTGACCGCTCCGATGCGTCGCCGGGTGATAGCTCTATGAGCTGTTGACGCTTCTCTTCGGCGTTGGATTAGGAACCAGTGCGATGTCCGTTCTCGCATACGGGCTCGGAAGTCGTGTTGTCCTGTTCAAAAATAGGTCGTAACATCGATGCATTCTACCGATTCTGCCGCTGTTCGGCCTTGTTCATCTCGATGAGCAGTCTGAAAATCGCCTTCACGAGGTTCGAATCGACCTCGAAGTGGGCCGCGTTCTTCCCGGCGCGCTCCATCACGCGCTCTTCTTGGGACTCGTCGGTCGTCGGCAGGTCCTTCTCGGCTTTGACCTTCGCCACCGTGTCGGCGACGTAGGTTCGACGGGCGATGAGTTCGACGATGCCGCGGTCGATATCCTCTATCTCCTCGCGGAGTTCGTCGAGGGACATGTCCTGAAACGATTCTGCGGCGGCGTCTACGGTTTCGTCTGTCATTGGATTCGTGCTCCGTCGGTTCGGGTGGTCGTCAGTCGGGTCTCCCCCTCGCGGGCGTCCCACAGTTCCTTGACGCGTTCGAGGTCGGTTCGGTCGCCGACGGCGACGACGCTCGGGCCGGTCCCGGACAGCGAGACGCCGTCGGCGATGGGCATCGCCTCGACGGCGGGGTCGGTCGGGAAGTCGAGCGCGGCCGAGAAGGCGAGGCCGTTGACGGTCATCGCCTCGGCGTAGCGGCCTTCGAGCGCGAGGTCGGCCACGAGGTCGGCCATCGGGGCGACGTTCTCGCAGCGGCTCACGTCGGCGTCGGCGCTGTAAGCGCGCTCCGGGGGCGTCCACACGAGCACGTCCCAGTCGACCTCGTCGCGGGCGATGAGGCCGTCTTCGGTGTTGTCGGTGACGACGACGCCCCCGACCATGGAGGCCGCGGCGTCGTCGAACGCCCCGGTGGCGGTGACGCCGACCTCGCGGGCGGCGCGGACGCCCATCCGGCAGGCGTCGAGGCGGGAGATATCGGCGTCCGGGCCGGGGCCGACCGAGCGACCGAGCGCCGAGAGCGTCGCCAACACCGTCGCGTTGGCGGCGGCGCTCGAACTCTTGAGGCCGGCGGCCATCGGCAGGTCGCTTTCGGTCTCGACGGTGCCGCCCTCGCCGTCACCGAACGCCTCGATGGCGAGTTCGACGCAGCGCTCGACGAGATGCGCGTCGGCGTCCGGGGCTTCCGCGATGCTGCCGCGGACCTCGCCGGAGTCGTCCAGTTCGACCGACGCGGTGGTCTCCGCGTCGATGGCGAACGCGGAGCCGGTCGCCGTCGCGAGGGCGTTCAAGACGGTGCCCGCCCCGAGGGCGGTGGCTCGGCCGTGCATACTTCGGGGAGGTCGGCACACCGTGTTATGTGTGGCGGTCCGTGCCGTTTTCGCCCGTAGGTTCGGGGATGCGGCGGCGGAAGCGACGCCCGGCGCGAGTCGTCCCGAGACGCGACGCTTTTGCCGTCCCCGGAGCAACGGTGAGCCATGCGCGCCCGCAACGACATCGCCCCGAGCACGCTCGGCGTCGAGCTCCACGACTACGGCGTCGAGGTGGAGTACCTCGACAACCGAACCACAGTCTACCGGGGCGTCCCCCAGGCGGTCACGGGCACGCTCGCCACCGCCCCCGGCAAGGAGGTCCACGTCCTCGTCACCGACCCCACCGAGACGGAGGGCGTCATGATGTACGTCAACGACCTCACGAGCCACGACGAGGTGCTCGAATCGAGCGGCGTCGGCCGCGTCATCCTCGGTGAGGACGAAGAAGAGGAGCTGTTCCCCGGCGTCCTCGTCCGCCGGGTGCCCGGCCACCGCTTCGAAATCGAGGCCGACCCCGAGGTCGCCCGCGGCCGCGTGTTCGTCTTCGTCGAGGACGACTGGGGCGAAGACTCCTACGAGTTCGTCGCCGAGTGATGCTCCGGAAGCGCTGGGAGCCGCTGGAAACGCGGACCGTCGGCAAGGCTCCAGAGGCCTACGGCTACTACGAACTCGGCGACGCCGACGGCGACCTCGTCGGCCGCGGCGTGGGCGTCCTCCGCGACGAACTGAAAGAGGCGCTCGCCTACGGCGACGCCGAGCGCGTCCGCTGGGAGCGCGCGACCTCGCTGGACCACGCCGAGCGACTCGCGGACGAACACGACCCGGCGTAGCTCTCGCGCTCGCCGCCGTCGCCGCCGACGCTCTCGCTTCCCCGCTACTGCAAGTACGACGGGCTGTCCGTGTCGCAGTTCTCCTCGTGAGCCTCGGCGTCGGACCGCACGTCGAACAGCATCCCGCACTCTTCGCACCGGTACCACGTCGCACCGTCTTTCTCCGTCGTGGCGACCATGCGTACTGTTACCGCGCCGTCCCGGAAAACGGTTACTCCGGGCGAACCCTCAAGGGTCGAGCGACCGAACCGGGGGGTATGTCAGAAGATGGGGTGACGCTCGTCGTCCGCGCCGCGGAGAAACGCGACGCGGGCCGCGGCATCGCCCGCCTCCCCGAGGCCGCCCGCCGGGCACTCGGCGTGCTCAGCGGCGAGACGGTCGTCATCGAGGGCTCCAGAGAGACGGTCGCGAAGATGTGGCCCGCCCGCCCCGGCGCGGCGGCGGGCGAGATGCTCGTCGACGCCGACACGCGGGCCAACGCCGGCGTGAAAATCGGTGACAGCGTCCGCGTCAGGAAGATAGCCGTCGAAGACGCGCGGTCCGTGACGCTCGCCGGCCCCAGCGCCTTCGAGCGGACCAGCGTGGACCGCGAGACCATCGAGGAGGTCGTGAAGGCGGAGCTCCGGAACCGCCCGGTCCGCGAGGGCGACCGCGTCCGCGTCGAACGCCTCGGCGGGGCCGCCCTCGCCGTCAGCGAAACCGCCCCGGAGGGCGTGGTCCGCGTCACCGACGCGACGACCGTCTCCGTGACGGCGGCGAATTCGAAGGACGCGAGCGAGGCCGTCCGCGACGCCGTCAAGAGCATGACCGGTAGCGACGACGGCGGCGACGACGGGAGCCGCGGCCGAGCGACGGGCGTCACCTACGAGGACATCGGCGGCCTCGACGACGAACTCGACCTCGTCCGCGAGATGATAGAGCTCCCGCTGTCCGAACCCGAGGTGTTCGCCCACCTCGGCATCGAGCCGCCGAAGGGCGTGCTCCTCCACGGCCCGCCGGGCACGGGGAAGACCCTCATCGCCAAGGCCGTCGCCAACGAGGTCGACGCGAGTTTCACGACCATCTCCGGGCCCGAGGTGCTCTCGAAGTACAAAGGCGAGTCCGAGGAGAAGCTGCGAGAGGTGTTCCAGTCGGCCCGCGAGAACGCGCCGGCCATCATCTTCTTCGACGAAATCGACTCCATCGCGTCGAAGCGCGACGACGGCGGCGACCTCGAAAACCGCGTCGTCGGCCAACTGCTGTCGCTCATGGACGGACTGGACGCCCGCGGCGACGTGGTCGTCATCGGCGCGACGAACCGCGTCGACAGCCTCGACCCGGCGCTCCGCCGGGGCGGCCGCTTCGACCGCGAAATCGAAATCGGCGTCCCGAACGAGGCGGGCCGCCGCGAGATTCTCGACGTGCACACCCGGCGGATGCCACTCGCCGAGGGCGTGGACATCGACCGACTGGCCTCCCGAACCCACGGCTTCGTCGGTGCCGACCTCGAATCGCTGGCCAAGGAGGCCGCGATGACCGCGCTCCGGCGCGTCCGCCGCGAGGGCGGGGGCGGAAGCGGGGACGGTGGCGGGAAGGTCGCCGTCGCGGACATGACCGTCACGCGCGCCGACTTCGAGTCGGCGATGGCGACGGTCGAACCCTCGGCGATGCGCGAGTACGTCGCCGAACAGCCGACCGAGGGCTTCGAGGGCGTCGGCGGTCTCGACGACGTGAAGCGGACGCTCGAACGGGCGGTGACGTGGCCGCTGACCTACGCGCCGCTGTTCGAGGCGGCCTCGACCGACCCGCCGACCGGCCTGCTCTTACACGGGCCACCGGGGACCGGCAAGACGATGCTCGCCCGCGCCATCGCGGCCGAAAGCGGCGTCAACTTCATCCACGTCGCCGGCCCCGAACTGCTGGACCGCTACGTCGGCGAGTCCGAGAAGTCCGTCCGCGAGGTGTTCGACCGCGCCCGACAGGCCGCGCCGAGTATCGTCTTCTTCGACGAGATAGACGCCATCGCCACCGACCGCGACAGCGCCGGCTCCGACTCGGGCGTCTCCGAGCGCGTCGTCTCGCAACTCCTGACGGAGATGGACAACGCCGCCGACAACCCGAACCTCGTCGTCCTCGCGGCGACGAACCGCCGGGACGCGCTCGACCCCGCGCTCCTCCGACCCGGTCGGCTGGAGACCCACGTCGAGGTTCCCGCCCCGGACATCGAGGCACGCCGCGCCATCCTCGACGTGCACGTCCGCGACAAGCCGCTCGGCACCGACGTGGACCTCGGCGACGTGGCCACCCACATGGACGGCTACACCGGGGCCGACGTGGCCGCGGTCTGCCGCGAGGCCGCGCTCCGGGCGATTCAGGACGTGGCCGACGCCTACGATGGCACCGAGGCGAACGAGCACGCCGACGAGGTGCGCATCACCCGCGCGCACTTCGATGCGGCGCTGGAATCGGTCTCGCCGACGCGGGTCTGACGGGCGGCGACCCCCGAGGAACGCCCGTTCCCGCTCACCTGCGAGATTATCTCGTTTCGCCGCGTACTGTGTTCCATGTTCACTCGAAACAGAGTGTGTCGTGAACGCGGCGTGGCGGCGGAAGGTCCGCCGGGAGTGGGACGCGTTGACCGGCGGCCCGCTGTCCGCGACGTGGTGGGTGACGAAGGCCGGCCTCCGGGTCGCGTTCGCCGAGGCGATGTTCATGGTTCTCGTGTTGCTGAACAACGACGCGGACGCCCTCTCGGCCGTCGCCGACGGCGAGGCCTCGGTGTTCTCGCTGGTCGCGCTCGTCCTCGTGACGCCCGAGTACCTCGCCATCGCGGGCATCGTCTTCGCCGTCGCGCTCTTGCTTCCGTTCCTCCCGCGGCGCAACGAGGCGACCAACCGCTGGGAGTAGGCCGTAACGCGTCATCGAGACGGCCGGCGACGACCCCACTCCCGAAGTGCCGCCGCGACCGACCCAGCTCACGCCAGTCGCGCCCGATAGTAACTCGAATCGGGATTCGGGACGGTCACATCGCGCACGTCGAGGCCCGCCTCGGCCGCAACCGCCCGGAGTCGTGCGGGCGAGACGAGAACGAAGTCGAGCATCGGTCCGTGGAGGTCGCCGTATTCGACGCGGAACGTCCGTCGAGCGACGCCCTCTCGCGGGTCTGACCGGTAACCGAAGAAGCGCTCGGGGTCGGTGCGCGTCGGGTCGTAGGAGTCCACGACGACCTCGCCGGACGGCGAGGTGAGGTCGGCAAACGACGCGAGCAGGTCGGCGAGTCGATCCAGCGAGCCCGCGAGTCCGACCTGCGTCCCGTTGGCGAGGACCGTCTCGAACCCTCCTGCCGACGAACCCACTCGGCTCGCCTCGACCGGCGGGTCGAACATATCGCCGACGACCGCTGTCTCGACGCCGCGCTTGCGGGCCGCGCGAACCGCGTTCGGACTCACGTCGAAGGCGACGACCTCGCCGCGCGCTTGCACGGCGAGGGCGTGTTGGCCCGCGCCGCACCCCACGTCGAGGACGGGCGTTCGAAGCGAGTCGACGAACTCGCGCTTCGCGGCGGGCCACCGCTCGGACGGGACGAGATAGTTCTCGTAGACGTGCGCGTCGCCGGCAGTACCACGGGCGTCGTCGCCGGCGCGGTAGACGCACGGGGCGCGCAGACAGCCGCGAACCCGGTCCAACATCGCCAGTCCGAGGGCGTCGTCGGGCATGACGAGTCGTTCGTCACCCCCGTGTAAATCATATTTAATTTGTTGGTTGGTAGCAATTGACGGACTTAGCGTCAGTCCAACCGGTCCAAGTCGCCGTGTAGCTCGCGGTTCATCACGTCCGCGACGAACAGTCGGATGCGCTTGTGGAGTTCCGCTTCGGTGTCGTAGGTCTCGACGCGGAGGTCCCAGCGGGCGCGCGCCGCGCGAATCATCTCGCTCGTGACCGTCGCTTCGTGGACGAAGACGATTCTGTCGCCGTGGGTCTCTGAGAGCCGTTCGAGTATCGACCCCGCCTCCTCGCCGACGCCGAAGTTGTGGCCGAGAAACGGCAGCACGAACACGGTGGCGTTGCTCGCTGCGGCGAACGCGAGCGACTGCGTCGCGGCGTCCACCTCGTCAGTGCTGAGGTCCACGTCGACGGCGAGAAAAGCGTTGACCCCGGGGTCGGCGCGGAGCGTTCCTTGCACCCGCCGGAGGAGCGCGAGCGCGTCGTCCACCTCGTCCCGCGCGGCGAACAGCTTTCGAATCGGGCCCGGGAGGTCGTCGATGTCGATGGCGGCGAGTTCCTCCTCCGAGAGGACGTAGTTGAGGTTGAACGACTTGTACGGACCCATCACGTAGACGAGAAACCGGTCGTAGGTCGTTCGCCCGAGCGCCGCTCGTATCTCGTCGCGCGAGATGGCGTCCGTCATGGACACACGTACCGCGCGGTAGTATATAAAGTCGGGATTTTTCAGCGGAGTTCGACTCAAGAACTGTTAAACCGATACGCTCCGTCTAGCGAACCGAGATGGCGACGAACGACCCGGTCGATTCGGACGGCCTCCCCGAGGACCCCGCCGAGTTGCTGCCGCCGACGAGCGTCCTCACGCTGGACGAGTACCTCGACATGCAGGCCGCACTCGGCGACCGGACGCGCTTTACCCTGCTGTACCGCCTGGTCCACTTCGGCGAGCGAAGTCCGAAAGCGCTGGCCGAGGCGCTCGACGTGCAGGCGAACACGCTGCACTACCACCTCAACAAACTCGTCGACGCCGGGTTGGTCGAGAAGCGAAAGCGGTCGCAGGCCGACGATGAGGGGCTGTTTTCGTACTACCGCGCCACGTCGCTCGGCTCCGACATCCTCGAACACGGCGTCGAGGAGCTCATCCGGCGCGAGCGCGACTATCGGAACGCCTACGCGTCGGAGTAGCAGCGTCGCGGGCGACCGCCGCGTCTCAGCCCGCACCCGTCTACTGCCGAAGCCGCCGCCTATTTGGCACTCGCTCGCACAGGCTGAAGCGATGTCCAATCTCCTCCCCGAGGAAGCAGAGGAAAAGCTCGTCACCGTCTGCCGCACGGCCGTCGGCGACAGCCTCCGCTCGCTCACCTACTTCAACCGCTTCGACTACGTGCAGGTGTACCTCCGCGAGGACCTCGAACAGGAGGCCGACCTGAACTCCTTTATCGGCAACGAGTGGCACGACTTCAAGATGACCCAGGACGCCTACCGCGGCTCCGAACTCGGCGACTACGAGTACACGATTCGCGTGTTCGAAAACGGCTACCTCGTTCGCATCACCGTCGAGGACTTCGGCGTCTTCGTCACCACCGACGGCATCTCGATGCAGGACTTCGAGGCGCTGGCGGCCGCGACGACCGAGATTCTCGACGAGTGGGCCATCGAGGAGTAAGCGGGCGAACCGGAATCCACCCCGTCAGTCCCAGAACGACTGGGTTCGGGCGTACTCGCGCTCCCGTTCGAGGATGTCACGGTAGAAGTCGTCTTCGTCCTCGCGGAGCTTGTTGATGATGCGCGCGGCGTTGTGCGGGCCGACCCCACGGGCCGCGAGCGCGACGACCGCCCGCTTGCCGTGGGCCTGCACGAGACTCGCCGAGCGGTAGGCCCGCTTCGTCAGTCGCTCCTGTTCGTCGTCTTTCTCCGGCGCGCGGACCGCTTTCACCGTCTCCTCGTCCCACGGATTGAGCGCGGCGACGCGGGTCGCGCCGCACTCGGGGCACGCCACGGGGTCGCGGACGCGCTTTACCTTCGTCTTTCGAGTCCAGTCTTTGCAGTGGAGACACGCCAACAGCACGCGGTCGTTCTGAATCCGGTCGCGGACCGTCTCGATGACGCTCGCGTCGGCGTTCTCGGGGACGAGCAGGTCGGTTCCCGACCCGCGGCCGCCGGTGCCGATGGCGGTCGGTTCGCGGGCGACGGCGAGTTCCACGTCGCCGTCGCGGACGCGGCGGAGCAGTTCGACCGTCTCCGCGACGGCGAGGTCGGTGTGGAACACCTCGCGGATGGCCTCGTCGTAGACGGGCGTGTCCTCCAGCGCGGCGAGGAGGCGGTCGCCGCCGAAGCGACCCTTCCCCTGATAGCGCTTGAGCGCGCCGAACTTCGCGGCCACCTGTGCGAGCGTGAACTTCAGCGAGTCCGACCGCTTGAGCGCGAGTTCGAGCAGGGCCTCGACGTGGTCGGGGTCGGTCTCGCGGAGCACCTCGGCGAACGTCGTCGGGCGGACCTTCCCCGGCACGTCGAACTCGATGCGGTAGGGGTCGACCTCCATCCCGACCGAGGAACCGGTCCGCTGGCCGATGAGCGCCGACAGGAGCCGCCCGAGCGTCTCGTTCACCCGGTGGCCGTACGGCGAGTTCAGCGTCACCTTCCGGGGCGAGCCTTCGAGGACGAGCCTGTTCGCGGTCGGAATCGGCGCGTCGGCCTCGACCTGTTTCTCGATGGGGCCGAGCGCCGACCTGACCGTGGCCTCGTCGGTCGGGTAGCGCATGGCGATGTCGCGGGCGACGGCCTCGCGGTCGGCCCCGGATTCGAACTGCGGTGCGGCCACGTCGCGGAGTTCGCCCACCTCGCCGGCGACCGGTGCGGGCACCGGAATCTCCGAGCCGACCCACGACGGCACCTCGCCGCCGGGGTCCTCGATGGGCGAGACGTTCACCCGCGCCTCCTCGTCGTCCACGTCGTTGACGCGCCACATCTCGCCGCGCTGGATGAACGTCGCGCCCGGCGCGGCGAAGTTGAGGACGAACTTCTCGTTGAGCGTCCCGATCTGGCGGCGCGAGGAGATGTCGTGGACGTCGTAGGTCTCCTCGTCGGGAATCATCGAGAGGTTGGCGTAGAAGTACTGCCACGTGCCGCCGGACTTCTCGAGGAGGTCCTTGTCCTCGTCGAGCCAGAGGAGGTGGTTCCCCGAAAGCTCGCGGACGACGGCGCGGAAGTCGTCCTCGTCTAGGTCGCGGAAGGGGTACGCCCGCGTGATAATCTCGTAGGCGCGGCGGGCCGACACGTCGCCGTAGTCCATGACGACGCCGACGATTTGGTTGGCGACGGTGTCGAGGCTCCCGTGGTGGACGCGGGCGGGTTCGACCTCGCCGGAGACGGCCCGCCGGGCGATGGCGAGCGCTTCGAGCGTGTCGTCGGGGTGGTCGGTGACGACGGTCCCGCGGGAGACGACGCCCAAGCGGTGGCCCGCCCGGCCGACTCGCTGGAGGAGCCGCGACACCTCGCGCGGACTGTTGTACTGGACGACGTGGTCGACTCGTCCCACGTCGATACCGAGTTCCATCGACGACGTGCAGATGAGTGCGTCCAACTCGCCGGCCTTGAAGCGGTCTTCCACGTCGATGCGCACGTCTTTCGACAGCGAGCCGTGGTGGACCTCGATGGGGTCACCGAGCGACTTGAACCGCGAACCGAGCGCCTCCGCGGTCTGTCTGGTGTTGACGAAGACGAGCACCGACTCGTGGTCGCGGACGATGTCTCGAATCGTCCGGACGTGACTCGCTATCTCGGGGTCGGTGGCGAGTTTCCCCGCCAGCGCCTCGTCCTCGTTCGTCACCTCGGGACGGACCACCTCGAACTCGACGCGGTTGTCCACGTCGACCTCGATGACCTCGAACGGGCGGTCGCCGGTCAGGAACTTCCCAACCTCGTCGGGCGACCCGACCGTCGCCGAGAGGCCGATTCGCTGGAACGCCCCGGCCAACTCGCGGAGGCGCTCCAAACCGATTGTCAACTGCGCGCCGCGCTTGGCCGACGCGAGTTCGTGGACCTCGTCGACGACGACGTGATGCACGTCGGAGAGGGCTTTCCTGAGCTTCTTCCCCGTGAGCATCGCCTGCAACGTCTCGGGCGTCGTCACCAGCACGTCCGGCGGGTCGTTCGCCTGCTTCTGGCGCTGGTACTGCGTGGTGTCGCCGTGGCGAACGTCGATGTCGATGTCGAGCTGTTCGCCCCACCAGTCGAGTCGCTCGCGCATGTCGCGGTTCAGCGCCCGAAGCGGGGTGATGTAGAGCGCCGAAATCCCGAATCGGTCCTCGGCGTCGGCGATGGCCGAAAACACCGGCAGCATCGCCGTCTCGGTCTTGCCGGTGCCCGTGGGCGCGATGATGAGACCGTTGTTTCCGTCCGCAAGCGGGGGAATCGCCCGGCGCTGCGGCTCGGTGGGCGTCGTGAAGCCGCGCTCCGAGAGCGCGTTCCGAACGGGCGACGAGAGCGTCGCGAAGGCGTCCATTCCGGCGGCGGCCTCGCCGTCTGGCATCGCCCGAGGTTACGGTTCGAGGCGATTAAGCGCACCGCTCGGGGCGGTCCCCACCGGGAGATTCATGTCGTCCGTGAATCAATTTCGGGCGTGTCCCCGAAACGAGCCTACTGGCTCGCGTTCGTCGTCTTCGGACTCTCGGCCGCCGTCGGCGTCGCGCTCGACCTCGCAACGGGAGCCGCCGATATCGGCACCGCGGCGGCGGCCGCCGGCGCGGTCACCGTCATCTATGGGGCGGTCGTCGCCCTCCGCGACCCCGACCGCGCCCGATTTCCGTCTGATTGGGGGCCGCTGGAGCATGGAGTCGCCGCCGCCGGGCTCTACACGGTCGGCATCGCCTTCCAACTGTACGCGGTGGTGACGTGACGCCCGAACGGTCCTTTTGGCTGTCGCAGGCGGGCTTTACCGCCGGAAACCTGCTTATGGTCCTCGGTAACCAACGGGGCGACCTCGGGGCGTGGCAACTGGTCTTCGCCGCGGTGCTCGTGCTCTCGACGCTCTGGTTCGTCGGCTACGCCGTTCGAGAGCGGGTGAAGGGTATGCCGGAGTTCTTCCGCGAGTGGACCGGCTGGCAGCGACTCGCCCGCGTGGCGAGCGTCACCGTGTTCGTGCTCGGTACGCTCACGTTCGTCTTCGGGTAGGCGGGGCGTGGGTTCTGCCGACCGCGACCACCGCGACGACCCGAGTCAGACGTTCCGGTAGTCGCCCAACCGCGTGCCGTCGAGCAGGTAGGCCTCGCCGTCCGCGAGGCCGTCGGGCAGGAACGGCGAGAGAAAGCCCTGCCCGGGGACGTTGACCCACGTCCCGCCCGAGGTGTCGTTGAACGCCGGGAACACCACGAGTTCGGCGTCGGCTCGCGCGACTTCGGCGGGGACGACCTCGTGGTGTTCCGCGAACACTTCGGGAGCGAGAGCGCCGCGGAGCCAGACGCGCTCTTTCCGCGCGCCGCCGACCTCGTCTTCCAGCCTGACCGCCGGGTGTTCGTGGGCCGAACAGACCACGTCGGCGGCGAGCACTTCCCGCGAGGGCCACGTGTGGCCGTGACAGAATCCCACGTCGCCGAGGCGGACGCCCCCGGGGTCGGTCACCTCCACGTCGTCACCGAAGAAGTCCGCGAGGCCGCCGTCGTGGTTGCCGGGGACGACCGTCAGTTCGGTGCGGTCGGCCACGGCGGCCGCGAGGTCGCGGAGTTCCTCGGCCTCGTCGCCGTCCGGGTCGCCGATGCGGTGGCCGAGGTCACCGAGGACGACCAGTCGGTCGGCGTCGGTCCGGTCGAGAAGCGACAGCAGGCGCTCGCGGCGGACCGCGGCCTTCGACGGGAGTTCCACCCCGCGTTCGTACCGCAGGCCGGCCTCGATACCTGCGTGGTAGTCAGCGACGACGAGCGACCGTTCGGGGAATCCGCGCCTGCTCGTCCGCGCTACCGCGGCGGGATGACCGGGAATCGGTTCGACGAGCGGTTCCGGCACGGCCTCAGATGGCCTTCAGCACGCCGTCCTGCGGCTCGTAACACCGGCCGCCGAGGAGCGCCTCCTGGATGGCGTCTTCGACCGCGCCGGGGTCCGCGCCGTGCTCGTCGACGACGGCCGCGACGACCTCGTCGCGGGTCGCGCCGTCGCCGTCGTCGAGGTCGTCCATGGCGTCCACGACGACCGATTCGAGGTCGATGTCCTCGGCGGACTCGTCGGCGTCGGGGTCAGCGTCGGCCTCGTCTTCGTCCCCGTCCGACGCCGCGTCGGGCGTCGGCTCGGGTTCGGAGTCGACCGCTGGTTCGGGTTCCGCGGCGGCGGTCGCGGGTTCCGGGTCCGACTCGGCGGCCGCGGCGGATTCGTCTTCGAGTTGCTCTGTGAGGTCGTCCGCGTCGGGCACGTCGATGTCCGCCTCGCCGGCGGGGTCGACGTCCGCGCCGGAGGTGAACTCCGTGCCGAACTCGGATTCGATTTCGGCCCGCTCGTCCTCGTCGAGTTCGTACATCCCGTCGGGGTCGACCGAGTCGTCGGCGTCGGCGGACGCTGAGTCGGTCGAATCGGTCGAATCGCCAGCCTCGGGGTCGGGGTCGTCGAAGCCGTCGTCGAAGTCGCCGAGGGTTCCGCTTCCCGAGTCGTCGAGCGAACCGGCGTCGGTCGCGCCCGCGTCTGGGGCGTCGTCTTCGAAGTCACCGAGCGCGCCGTCGTCGAAGTCGGGCTCAGACTCGGTGTCGAGCGAGTCGGTCACCGGTTCGGGTTCGGGCTCGGACGTGAGGTCGGGTTCCGCGGCGGGTTCGGATTCGGGTTCTGCCGCGGGTTCCGGCTCCGGTTCGGAATCGACCGTCGTGGACGGCTCAGACGCCGGTTCCGACTCGGACGCCCCCGGCTGGCTCTCGGCCGCTGCCGTCGTCTCGGCGGCGACCGGCTCGGGGTCGGATGCAGACTCCGGCTCGGAATCGGGTTCTGCGATAGGCTCGGATTCGGACTCCGGTTCGACGGCCTCGGATTCGGCACCGTCGTCGAATTCCGGCTCCGAATCGAGCGTTGCGGCCGGTTCGGAACCGGACTCGTTCTCGAACTCGCCCGCGTCGGCTTCTACCTCGCCCGCGTCCGCCTCGCCGACCTCGATATCGACGCTCGCGGCCGGTTCGAGGTCGAGTTCGGGGAGCGGGCCGAGGACCGCGTCCCCGCCGTCGCCGGGGGCGACGTCGAGGGGGTCGACCTGGTCGCGGTCGCCCGCGACGAGTTCGAGCGCCTGCACGGCGACTTCGCGCAGGGCCTCGAGGTAGGTCCGGGTCGTCCCGTAGTGGTCGATGGCGCGGGGGACGCCCGCCGCGAGCGTCGAATCGACGCCGCGGGCTTCGAGCGCGCGGGTCAGGTCGTCGCCGCGGTACGGCATCGACAGCGCCTCGTCGAACACCGCGATGCGGCGGAGCGTCGCCTCGGCGGCCGAGACGATCCAGCGGTCGCGCACGTCGGCGTCGACGGTGTTGACGCTCTCCGGGCGGACCGAGGAGTAGACCACGTCGGCATCGTCAGGTTCGTAGGTGCGGGCCTTGCCCGCGAGCGAGACGAACGCCGGGGGCGTCGCCGCGTCGAGGTAGGCCATCGGCTCCGGTTGGTACTGCCCGGCGTAGGTGACGAACGCGCCCGTCGGGTCCGCGATGCGCCCGCGGAGCACCTCGTCGTTGACGTGTTCGACCTCGGTGAGCACGCCCGCGACGAACGTCCGGTTGAGCCGCGCGCCGGTGGGCGTGACCACGTAGTTGGGCGCGCGCTCCTCGTCGCTCTCGGAGTACGACAGCGACGCGTCGTCGAACTCGGCGGCGAAGACGCGGTAGGCGATTTCCCGCGTGCCGACGACCGGCGAGGCGCTCATGCGCGCACCTCCGTGAGGAGGGCGGCCGCGCGTTCGGCCGGGTCGTCGTCGGTCTCCTCGAACTCGTCGGTTTCGAGGTTCGCACCGTACTCGTCCACCGAGAGGTTCCCGCGGACGCGGTACTCGCGGCCGACGAGCGTGTCGGCGATGTCGTCGGCGACGACCTCCTTGTCCATCGCCTCGCGGGCGGCCTCCATCGCGTCGGCCATCGTCCCGCCGTAGATTTCCTCTGTGAGGTCGCGGTCGAGGATGGCGGTCACCGTGCCGGTGCCGTCGTCGAGAATCGCCTTCACGCGCATGTCGTCCTCGCCGTCGACCTCGCCGTGCTGGCGGCACTGGCCGTTCTGGACGACGCGGCTACACTTGGGACAGCGCTCGATGAGCCCGGAGCCGTCGCGCACTTCGAGGACGTTCCCGAGCAGTTCCACGTCGAACATCCCGCCGGCGTCGACGGCCTCACCGATTTTCAGACGCGGCGCGGAGTCCGTCACGGAAACGGGGTCGTCGAGCACGTCGAGCGTCGTGAACTCCGAGAGGTTCACCTGCGGCACGCCGCGGAACTCGCGGACGTACACGTCCGAGAGACGCAGGCTCGCGCCCTCCTCCACGTCTGGGCGGGGAGCCCAGTCGGTGAAGGGAAGCCGGCCGGTTTCGTCGGCGACGACGCCCGAGAGGATTGTCGTCTCGCCGTTGCGGCCGTCGATGGTGCGCGAATCGACTTCGAGGACGCGGACCTCGACGGTTCGGCCGCGGTCGCCGGCTTGCAGGTCGATGAGGTCGGCCTCGCCGCCGATGCGGTCGTCGTAGGGCGTCTCGACCGTCTCGGACTCCACGCCGACCGTCGAGGACGCGCCGATGTTCAGTTCGGGCTTGCCGTCCCACTCGCGGACGCCGGCGTTACCGATGACGACGGAGTCGCCCGGTTCGAAGCCGAAGTCCTGCCACGCGGTGTAGGAGATGACGCCGGACTCGTCGGCGAGTTCTCCCTCGCGGATGGTCTGTTCGTCGCCCTGATAGACGATAGAGCGCGTGCCCACGGTGAGCACGCGGACCGTCACGGAGACGTTGCCGCCATCGGGGTCGATGTCGACGATGCGCTTCGTCGCGGGCGCGCCGTCGCTCCCGCCGGAACTGCCGCCGCCGTGTTTCCGTCGGACGCTCTGTTTCGCCTCGTCGAGCGGGACGCTGTACTGCAGCAGGTTCTGCAGGTCGGATTTGACCTCCTCTTTGTCGACACCGAGGGCGGAGGCGAGCTCCTCGGCATGCTGGTCGAGTTCCATCGAGTCGGGATTCGCCCCCGTCGGATAAAAAGTGTTGCCGGGCGGCCGGCCGCGGGCGAATCACTAAGTGCTCGCGTGCCAGTTGGACCCGTATGTCGAACGACGAGGGGCCGGACGCCGGCGACGCCGACGAGGAGGTCTCGTTTTCCGTGACCATCGAGGACGGCTGGACGACCATCGTGATGGAAGGCGACAAGGACTCCGCGGTCGTCGTCCAGTCGGCGTCCGGCGAGCGAATCTACCTCCCGCCGGAGGGGTTCGACGCCGAGGCCGCAAGCGACAGCGCCTACCAGTCGTCGGACAGCCCCTACCAGTCGGCGTACGACTCGCCGTACCAGTCGGTGCAGACCGACGACTCGCCGTACCAGTCCGCCCGCGGGACGATGCCGCGAGAGGGGATGGTGCCCACCCGCGGCGGCTACCGGATTCGCCACCCCGAGCCGGTGACCGACGTGCGCCTCCTCCGCTGAACGCGGGGCGACCGGCCGGACGAATTGCCAAGTGCCGACTCCGCGACTCCGATTTTGCGTCAGTTCGCGTCCGACTCGGCGGCGTCCGCGTCGCTGGCTTCGACTTCGTTTTCCGCCCCGGCAGAGACGTCGGTGTCCCCGTCGAGGATGCTGTGGTAGTACTCCACCGTCTCGTCGACGACGCGGTCCCACGTGTACGGTTCGTACTCCGGTTCTCCCTCCAGCGAGAGGCCGTACTCGATACCGTCGGCGATAGAGCGCGAGTCGGGTTCGACCTCGATGACGCAGTCCTCGGGGAGGACCTCGGCTGCGCCGCTTTCCGTGGCGACGACGCGGGTGCCCGTCGAGAGCGCCTCGACGATGGTGATGCCGAACGGTTCGGACAGCGACGGCGAGACGAACAGGTCCGCCGAGGCGTAGTAGTCACCGAGCGCCTCCTCGGGGACGTAGCCGGCCCACTCGATGCGGTCTTCGACGCCGAGCAGCTCTGCGAACCGCTTGAGCTGGGCGGTGAGGTGGCCCGACCCGCCCATGACGAGCGTCACGTCGTCGCGGGCGAGTTTCTCCATCGCGTAGACGAGATGCGAGATGCCCTTCTGGTCGGTGTGGCGGCCGACGAAAAACAGCATCTTCCCGTCGATGCCGAGTTCTTCCTTGAGGTCGCGACCCGTCGTCTCGCACTCCGAAAAGCCGTTGTAGATGACGTGGCAGTCGCCGCCGTACTCGCGTTTGACCTTGTCGGCGAGGAGTTCGCTCACCGCGAGCAGGTGGTCACAGCGCTCGGCGATTCGGCGCTCGGTCTCGACTTCCCGCTGCGGCGGGTCGATGTTGCGGTCGGACGAAAGCGAGTGGAACGTGGTCACCCACTCCACGTCCTCGTTGTTCGACTTCGCGCGCGACCCCGGCCCGTAGCCGAACCAGTCGTGGGTGTGGACGATGTCGGCCTCGGCGGCGCGCTCCGCGAACGTCGACCCCAGCCGTCCGATTCGGGTGATGATGTCCCCTTCGCCCGTCGGGACCCCGACGATTCCCTCGCGGTCCGGCGCGTACTCGGCGGGAAGCACGAGTTCGATGTCCACGCCATCCCGGTCTTCGAGTCGCTCGAACATCTCGCCGACGTGCGTGTCGAGCCCGCCGCTGACGTTCGGCGGAAACCCCCACCCCAGCATCAGGACCTTGGCAGTCATAGATGACACAATGTACCACAGAGGCCTATTTAATTCCTGTCCGGCAACACCGTGAGAGCGCCTCACCGAAAGGCGTTTTCGCCGCGGCGACGACCCGCGAGTATGCACGTCCACGTCAACGCCGCCGCGAGCCTCGACGGCAAGCTCTCGTCTCGACGCCGCGAACAGGTGACGATAAGCGGCGACGACGACTTCGCCCGCGTGGACGAGATTCGCGCGACCGCCGACGCCGTCGCCGTCGGCGTCGGAACCGTCCTCGCAGACGACCCGCATCTCACGCTCGACGACCCCGGCCTCGTCGCCGCCCGCGAGGACCGCGGCGACTCGCCGCATCCCGCCCGCGTCGTTGCTGACTCGCGCGCCCGAACCCCGACCGACGCCCGGATTCTGGACGACGCGGCGACGACCTACCTCCTCGTCTCCGAGGCCGCGCCCGGAGGCCGGCGCGAGGCGCTCGAAGCCGCCGGGGCGGAACTCGTCGTCGCAGGCGCGGAGCGGGTGTCGCTCCCCGACGCCTTCGACGCGCTCGAAGCGCGCGGCGTCGACCGACTCATGGTCGAGGGCGGCGGCGAACTCATCTTCTCGCTGTTCGAGGCCGGCCTCGTCGACGAACTCACGCTCTACGTCGGCTCGCTGGTCATCGGCGGTCGCGACGCGCCGACGCTCGCCGACGGCGATGGGTTCGTTTCCGACTTCCCCCGGCTGTCGCTCCGCGACGTGGAGCGGGTCGACGACGGGGTGCTTCTGACCTACGACTGCTGAGTCTGCGCCTGCGCCTGCGCCTCCGCCTCGTCTGCGAATCCGACCGTTTTCGCCGCGAATGCGGCGTTTCGCGGTCGTGCGTCGCCGCGCAAACAGGCGCAATGGGTAAGAGTGTCGCGCCGATACGTGGGGATATGAGCACTCCGAAGACAACCGACGCGCCTATCCATATCGAGAGTTCGGACCAACTCGACGAACTCGTCGCCGACAGCGCGGTCGTTCTCGTGGACTACCACGCCGACTGGTGCGGCCCGTGTAAGATGCTCGAACCCACCGTGAAGGAAATCGCCGAGGAGACCGACGCCGTCGTCGCCAAGGTCGACATCGACGAACTCCAAGAGCTGGCCCGCGAGCAGGGGATTCGCAGCGTCCCGACCCTCCAGTTCTACGCCGGCGGCGAGCAGGTCAAAGAGGTCATCGGCGTCCAGAGCAAAGAGGACCTCGTCGACATCATCGAAGCCGCCGCGTAAGCGGGCGCCAGCTCCGTTCGGCCCGATTCTCCGTTTATCTCTCACGGCGAGCGACGGCGCGGCGCGCGCTCGGAGCGTCGTCGCTCGTGGGGTCGGCTCGGTCGAAAGGCGATGGTAGAAGGCCGCTCAGAAGGGCGCGTCGGACACGTCGGGTTCGAACCCCGCGCCCGGCTCGTCGTCGTAGAAGCCGCCGGTCGAGGCGTGGACCGCGTCTATCTCCTCGAACTCGGCGACCATGCGCGCCTTCAGTGCCTGGATCGTCATCGGCGAGATGCCGCATCCGGAACACGCGCCGGTGAGTGAAATCCACACCTCGCCGGTCTCCTCGTCGATTGCCTCGATACCCGCGTCGCCGCCGTGCATCTCGATTTGGGGGAAGTTCCGCCGCATGAACAGGTCGAGCCGTTCTTCGAGGGACTTCTCCGACGTCTGCGAACTCATACCGAGAGGTGGGGTGCGGGCGAGCATAACGATTGCTCCGAACGGGTCGCGGCGAATTTCGCGAGACGCTGTCGGGGGAGTCGGTCGGCGAGGGCTTTTTACCACGGAGAGAGTATCGGAACCTATGATTTCACTCGACGAGGCAGTCACGGCCCGCCTGGAATCTCACGGCGCGCGGTTCGAGGTGCTCATCGACCCCGACGCGGCGCTCTCGATAAAGCGCGGTGAGTTCGACGGCGACCTCGAAGAGGTCATCGCCGCCGAAGACGTGTTCGAGGACGCCTCCCGCGGCGACCGCCCCGCCGAGAACGACCTCGAGAAGGTGTTCGGAACGACCGACCCGCTCCAGATAATCCCCGAGGTCGTCAAGAAAGGCGAGATTCAGATCACGGCCGAACAGCGCCGCGAGATGCAAGAACAGAAGCGCAAGTCGCTCATCAACCGCATCGCCCGCAACGCGGTCAACCCGCAGATGAACGACTCGCCGCACCCGCCGGAGCGAATCGAGCGCGCGCTCGAGGAGGCCGGGTTCAAAATCGACCCGATGGAGCCGGTCGAGTCACAGGTCGACGACGCGCTCGACGCGCTCCGACCCGTGTTGCCAATCAAGTTCGCCGAAGTCACCGTCGCCGTCCAACTCCCGGCCGAGTACGCCGGCAGCGGACAGGCACAGATTCGGAGCTACGGCGACCTCGAACGCGAGGAGTGGCAGAACGACGGCTCGTGGGTCGGCGTCATCACGTTCCCCGCGGGGATGCAAAACGACTTCTACGACAAGGTGAACAACATCACGAGCGGCACGGCCGAGACGCGCATCGTCAAGGACGAAGACGAACTCTGAGGCGCGTCGGCGAGTCTCGAACGCGAACTACCCCTTCTTGAAGCCGACGAGGAAACCGCCGGAGAAGCCGGCGGAGATAGACAGGGTCGAGAGCACCGTCGAAATCCAGTCCGGCGGCGCGCCGGTCGCGGCGTCCTGCGTGGCGCTCACGAGGCCGCCGGTGAGGCGCTCCCAGTCGACGGTGATGATGCCCCGCGATTCGAGGAACTTGAACACGGCGAGTTCGAGGCCGACGATGACGGCGATGAGCTTCGCGATTTTCTTGGCCGCGAAGCCGATGATACCGCCGATGACGGCCCCGCTCCCGAACTCGATGCCGAGCTGCTGCGGGTCGATGCTCAGTTGCAAGGGGTCCATACGGCGAACATCCCGCCCGTTGGTATAAGTGATTTGTGGGGAGACTGTCGCAGTCACCGAACTGTCAGGTCGCGTCCGGGCAACCTACAAGAGTCCCGGCGTCCAAACGCGGCCATGGAACGGGAGGTGACGGGACGCCATCTCGACGCGTGACCCCGGCCGAGCGGGGCTTAAGTGCCTCCGGCGGCTAGTACCGACTGACACAGTGCAGGCTACGTACCCCACACTCGAGGTGCGGCGATGAGTCGCGTCGTCGTCGCGAAGCGCGTCGACCGCGGCGACGCCGACCTCACGGAGATTTCCGACCTCGCCCGCGCGGCGGGCTACGAGGTGGTCGGCGAACTCACCCAGACCCGAGAGGAGGACGCCGCGTTCCACTTCGGCGAAGGGAAGGTCGGCGAGTTAGCGTCGCTCGTCGCGCGTGAGGACGCCGTCGCCGTCGTCTTCGACAACCGACTGGGCCCCTACCAGACGTACAACATCGCCCAGAAGCTCCCGGACGACGCGGAGGTCATCGACCGCTTCACGCTCATCCTCGAAATCTTCGGCCAGCGGGCCAACACCCGCAAGGCGCAGCTACAGGTCGAACTCGCGGAGCTACGCTACGAACTGCCCCGCGCCGAGGCGAAGGCGTCGCTGGCGAAGCGCGACGAGCGCCCCGGGTTCATGGGCCTCGGCGAGTACGACGAGAGCCGCGAGCAGGACATCAAGGCCCAGATTTCGCGCATCAAGAACGAACTGGACGCCATCGCGGACAAAGAGGAGACCCGGCGCGAACAGCGCCGCGAGTCCGGCTTCGACCTCGTGGCCCTCGCGGGCTACACGAACGCCGGGAAGTCGACGCTGATGCAACGGCTCGCCGCCGACCTCGAAGTCGGCCAGAACGACGAACTCCACCCGGACCTCGACCCGACCGCGGAGTCCCAAGACAAGCTGTTTACGACGCTCGGGACGACCACGCGCCGCGCCGAGACGGGCAAGCGAGACGTGCTTCTCACCGACACGGTCGGGTTCGTCTCGGACCTCCCCCACTGGCTGGTGGAGTCGTTCAAGTCCACGCTCGATTCGGTCTACCGGGCCGACCTCGTGTTGCTCGTCGTGGACGCCTCCGAACCCGTCGAGGAGATGCGCGAAAAGCTCGTCACGAGCCACGACACGCTCTACGAGCGCAACGAAGCGCCCATCGTGACCGTGTTCAACAAGGTGGACAAGGTCGAGGCCGAGGAACTCGAGGAAAAGCGCGCGGCGCTGTCGGCGCTCGCGCCCAATCCGGTCGCCGTCTCGGGGCTGACCGGCGAGAACGTCGAGGAACTGGCCGACCGCGTCGAGGGCGAACTGCCCGCGTGGAAGCGCGAGCGACTGCTGTTGCCGATGGCCGACGACACGATGAGCCTCGTCTCGTGGCTCTACGACCACGCCCACGTCGAGGCCGAGGAGTACGAGGGCGAACAGGTCCACGTCGAGTTCGAGGCGCGCCCCGCAATCGTCGAGAAGGCGCGGGCGAAGGCCGCCGACCTCTCCGCGCCGACCGACTCGGCCTGAGTCGAACCGTCGGAGCCGCCCGCCTCGGCGCGGACGGCGGAAGTCGGACCGCCGACCCGACTCAGTCGAGCGTCTCTTTTTCCTTCGTGACGACTTCGACGTCCGAGATGCGCGTCCCCGGATACTGGCCGTCGTCGTTTTTCTCCGCGGCTTTCACCATGTCCCAGACGACGTTGAGGCCGGTCGTCACGCCCTCTAACGCCTCCATCTCACAGCCCGTCTTGCCGGTCGTGCCGACCGTCACGGAGAGCGCGACCGACTCGTCGGCCACCTCGAACTCGGTGTCGACGTTCGTGACGGGTATCTGGTGGCACATCGGAATCGTCTCCCACGTGTGTTTGACGGCCTGAATCGCGCCGATTCGGGCCGTCGCCAACACGTCGCCCTTTCCGATTTCGTCGTCGCGGATGGCCCGAACCGTCGCGGCGCTGAGGTGGATGGTCCCGCGGGCGACCGCCCGGCGGCGGCTGTCCGGTTTCGCGCCCACGTCGACCATCTGGACGTTGCCCTCCTCGTCGAGGTGCGTCAGGTCGCGGTCGTCGCCGTCGGCCGACTCGTTCGAGTCCGACCCGGCGCGCTCGTCGCTCATTCGTCGTCACCTCGGAGGCCGACGGGCAGTCGTTCGAGTAGGTCGGTCGCGACGAGGCCGCCGCCGAACTCGTCGGCGGCGAGGTCGCCCGCGCGGCCGTTCGCGTAGGCCGCGACGGCGGCCGCGTCGAGCGGGGGCAGGACGGCCGCGAGCGCGCCGGTCGCGCCCGCGAGCACGTCTCCAGTGCCGCCGACGGTCATGCCGGGGTTCCCGGTCCGGTTGACGCGGACCGCGTCGCCGTCTGAAACCACGTCGTACGCGCCCTTCACGAGGAGCGTGTGGCCGAGGTCGGCGGCGAACTCGCGGACGAGGTCGCTCCGCGTCTCCCAGTCGGCGTCGGTCTCGCCGCCCATCTTCCGCAACTCGCCCTGATGGGGCGTGCAAATCAGGGTCGCCTCGGTCTCCACCTCGGGGACGACCTGCAGGGCGTCGGCGTCGACGACGGCGGTCCCGTCGTAGGCGGCGAGGAACTCGCGGACCGCGTCGAGCGACTCGTCGGCGTCGCCGAGGCCGGGGCCGAAGACGACGACGTCGCGGTCGGCGGCGAAATCGAGGAGGTCGGGGACGTGCTCGGGCGCGAGCCGGTCGCCCGAGAAGCCGCGGACGATGAGGTTCTCGGAGTAGCCCTGCACCTCGCGGGCGACGCCTTCGGGGCAGGCGACGCGGGCGAGGTCCGCGCCGGCTCTGAGGGCCGACTGCGCGGCGAGCGCGGGCGCGCCGGTGTACGGGCCGCCACCCACGACGAGCACGTCGCCGTGGTCGCCCTTGTGGCTCTGGGCGTCGCGGTCGAGCGCGAGGAGGTCGCCGGGGCCGGTGAACAACTCGGCGGCCTCGGGGATGCCGATGTCGGCGACGACGACCTCGCAGTCGAGGTCACCGAGACCGGGCTTGTCGTCGTGGAAGGTGACGACCCGGTCGGCGTCGACCGCGAGGCCCGCCGCGTCGCCTGTGTCGGCGTCGACGCCGGAGGGCACGTCCACCGCGAGGACGGTCGCGGACGACTCGTTGATGGCGCGCGCGGCCGTCGCCTCGGGTTCGCGGAGCGCGCCGGTGACGCCGGTGCCGAGCATCGCATCCACGACGAGGTCCGGGTCGCCGAGGTCGACGGCGACCGAGTCGGTGACGGTCCGGCGGTCGGCCTCGCCCGCGACGAGGGCGTCCCAGTTCTCGCGGGCGATGTCGGTCGAAATCGTCTCGGGGCGGCCGAGCAGGTGGACGGTCACGTCGTACGCCTTCAGGAACCGCGCGGCGACGAGCGCGTCGCCGCCGTTGTTGCTGCGGCCGGCGACGACTGCGACCGACGCGCCGGGGTCCGCGAGGTCGCGGCACGCCCGCGCGACGGCGTTCCCGCTCGACTCCATGAGCTGTTTCCGCGGCACGCCGAGCGCCTCGGCGTTCAGGTCGACCGCGGCCATGCGTCGACTCGTAATCATACGCCCCCGTTCGCCCGGCGGCGCGTTAACACATGTGGTCGCGGGTCGGATTCGCAACGTTTGACTCGGGGCCGACTGAGTTCGAGGTAGTGACTCGCCGCCTCTTCGGAACTCTCTGCGGACTCGTCTTCCTCGTCAACTTCGGCCGCGTCGCGTTCCCGCCGCTCGTCGAGACGCTCCAGACCCAGTTTTCTGTCGGCCCGGCGACCATCGGCGTCGTGACGAGCCTCGTCTGGCTCGGCACCGCCATCCCGCGCATCCCCGTCGGCTACCTCCTCACGCGCGTCTCGCGGTCGAAGGTCGTCCTCGGGTCGGGGACGCTCCTCGTCGTTGCCGCGGCGTTCACCGCGAGCGCGACGTCGGTGCTGACGCTCCAAATCGGGGCGTTCGGCCTCGGCCTCGCCTCGGGCGCGTACTTCGTCTCCGCGACCCCGCTCGTCGGCGAACTGTACCCCGAGCGCGTCGGCCGCATGGTCGGCATCCACGGCGCGGCCAGTCAGGTCGCCGCCGTCGTCGCCGCGCCCGTCGTCGTCTTCATCCTCGCGTCGTACTCGTGGCGCGAGACGTTCTGGGTGCTGGCGGCCGCCGGCGCGCTCGTGACGCTCCTCCTCTACGCCGTCTCCCGCGACGGGAGCGCGGGGGCCGGCACGGGCGCGGACCGCGACTTCTCCGCCGCGCTCGGCCACTGGAAGCTCATCCTCACGGGCATCCTCCTCATCGCGCCCGCGGGGTTCGTCTGGCAGGGCCTGTTCAACTTCCTCGTGTCGTACATGACGCAGGCGAAGGCGTTCGACGCCGCCACCGCGAGCACGATGCTCACCATCGTCTTCGCGGCGGGCGTCCCCGCGTTCTCGCTGTCGGGCCGCCTCGCGGACAACCTCCCGCACGTCCCGTACATCTTCGGCCTGCTCGTCGCCTTCATCGGCGCGCTCGTCGCCCTGACGTACGCGCAGGGCTTCGTCGCCGTCGCGGCCGTCGTCGCGGTGCTCGGCTACGTCATCCACAGCCTGTTTCCCGCGCTGGACACGTTCATGCTCTCGTCGCTGCCGAGCGACGCCCGCGGGAGCGCCTACGCCGTCTTCAGCGGCGCGGCGCTCCTCTTGGAGGCCAACGGGAGCGGCGCGGTCGGCTTCCTGACCGAGGCGAACTACGCCTTCGAGGCGGTGTTTCGGACGCTCGCTGGGGGGCTCGCGGTGTTCGTCTCCGCGCTCGCCGTCCTCTACGCGGTGAACCGGCTCCCCGGTGTCGACCGGGTCGACCTATCGAGTGACTGATAGACGAAACGATTTACTTCCCCCCACCCGTGATGTCAGTTGTATGTCAGGGTCGCGGCCGACTGACGGGAGCGTCGATACGACCGGTGAGTCAGACCCCCGGGTTCACTGGCTCGGCGACGACGAGACGGCGCAACTCCTCGGGAGCCTCTCCTGTGACACCGCCCGCGACCTGCTGTCGTGTCTGCAAGAGTCGCCCGCGACGGCGACCGAACTCGCAACGCGGGTCGAGACCTCCGTCCAGAACACTCGCCACCATCTCGGGAACCTCATCGGCGCAGACCTCGTCCGCGTCGCCGACACCCGCTACTCAGAGAAGGGTCGCGAGATGAAAGTGTACGCCGCCGCCCCGTTCGTCGTCTGTATCGGCGGCGACGGGGACGACCGCGAGGCCTTCGCTGAGGTCGTCTCCGCGTTCCTCGAATAGCTCGGTTCGCCTCGCGCCCCGTGCGCCGGGGGCTCGCTCTCGCGCGAACGTTCAAGTACGGGTCCGCGACCAGTCACCGACACCCCTATGGCCGTCGCAACTGGACCACAGAGCGTGACCTGGCAGGAGGTGTTCGGCCACCCGGAGGCGTACCCGGAGCAGGCCGACGGAATCGAAACCGCGATACAGACCGCCCGAGACGACGGGTTCGCCGTCGTTGAGGGCGCGTGCGGGACCGGCAAGACGATGCTCGCGCTCACCGCCGGCATCGACCTCGTCCGCGACCCCGACTCCGACTACGAGCGCGTCTTCGTCCTCACGAGCGTCAAGCAACAGCTCCGGCAGTTCGAGGCCGACCTCCGAACCATCAACGAGAACCTCCCGACCGACTGGACGCCCGTCTCGGGGCTCACGCTCGTCGGCAAGTCCGACGTGTGTCCTTACAGCCGCGAGGGCTGCGGCGGCATCGACGACGCGACCGTCTACGACCGCTGTGAAGCCCTCCGCGACCGGACCCGCGGGCTCGTCGGCGACGGCGGCCGGACCAGCGCCGAGGCGCTCGCCAAAGACGCTCGCGAGCAACAGACCGGCCTCCTCGACACCGGCTCGACGGCCGCGGGCCCGGACTACCTCGAAACCGCGGGCGACCCGACGCCGTACCCGACATCGATGCCGGAGTACGAGGACGTGGAGTACTGCCCCTTTTACGCGAACTTCCTCGCTGACCTCCCCGAGGACGGCGACCCAATCGAGGCCGTCCCCTTCGACTTCGACGACAAGGGACTCATCGGGACCGAAGACCTCGTCTCGCTGGCCGCGGGCGCGGGGTCGTGTCCGCACTCCGTGATGGGCGCGCTGTTGCCCCACGTCGAGGTCGTCGTCGGCAACTACTACCACGCGTTCGACCCGACGACCGTCGGCACGTTCACCGGCGCGCTCGTCGACGACTCGACGTTCGTCATCTGCGACGAGGCGCACATGCTCGAACCCCGCGTCCGCGACCTCGTCTCCGTCGGCGTCGGCGACCGGACGCTCCGCGACGCCGAAAGCGAGTTCACGCGCGTCATCCAGCCCGTGAAGTTCGACGACGCCGGCAAGTCCACCGTCGACGCCGACCTCGTCCGCGGGGAGCTTCAGGAGGCCGACGTGACGCTCCGCGAACTGGAGGAGACCCGCGACTTCATCCGCGACCTCCGCGAGGAGCTCGACCGGCGCGTGACCGCCCATCTCGACCGCGAGTACGGCGGCTGGCGCGCCGACCCGACCGAACTCGACGACGAGGAACTCCCGCTGCGCGACCCCGAGGAGCCCGGCGTCGACGAACTCACCGAGTGGGCCGAGGAGCGCGGCCACGACGAGGGAACGTGGGTCCGCGCCGAGGCGACCGGCTCGGCGGTCGCCCGCATCCTCGACTCGGTCGAAGAGGACGACAAGCGCCGGGCCGCCCCCGCGGCGGGGCGGGCGCTTTCGACGTGGGCCTACGCCGACCACGAGAAGCACTTCCGCGAAATCGAACTCGAACGGACGTGGGACGAGATGGAGCCGCCGGAGTCGTGGCGGCGCGCGTACAACGCCCGGCTGTCGGTCCACAACTGCGTCCCCGGCGAGGCCATCGCGGAGCGCCTCGGCGACTTCGGCGGCGGCGTCCTCATGAGCGCGACGCTCGAACCCATCGACGTGTTCCGGCGCGTGACCGGCCTCGACGCCCTCGCCGACGACGGCCGCCCGGTGGCCGAGCGGACGTTCGGCCTCGGCTTCCCCGAGTCGAACCGCGCGAGCTTCGCCGTCGACGTGCCGAAGTTCACCCACAGCAACCGCGGGCCGCCCGGCGAGGAAAACGAGACGCGACTGGCGTACACCGACGCCGCGGTCGAGGTGTGCGAGCGGTCGCCGGGCAACGTCCTCGTCGGGATGCCGAACTACGCCGAGGCGGAGTGGATGGCGGGCGCGCTCGAAGCCCGCGTCGATAAGCCCGTCCTCCTCGACGAGTCGTCCGACGACGGTGCGACGGAGCGACTCAAGCGCGACTTCTTCGGCGGCGAGGGGAAAGTGCTCGTGACGAGCCTCCGCGGCACGCTCACCGAGGGCGTCGATTACAGCGGCGACAAGCTCTCTGCCGCGGTCGTCTGCGGCGTCCCGCTCATCAACACGTCGTCGCCGCGGACCCGCGCGGTGAAGACCGCCTACGACCGCGAGTTCGGAGACGGCTTCGAGACGGCCTTGACCGTTCCCGCGGTCAGAAAGGCGCGACAGGCCATCGGGCGCGTCATCCGCGGCACCGACGAGGTCGGCGTCCGCGTCTTCGTCGACGCTCGGTACGCCCGCGACTCGTGGAACGGCGTCCGCGACTACCTACCGGCACAGGAGCGCGAGGAGTTCAGACCCGTCAGCCCGGACATGCTCGGCTTCGGCCTCGACCAGTTCTGGTCGTCGGCCGAGTAGTCGCGGCCGGGGTCGCGCCGCGGCGGCGAGCGGACAGTCGTCAGGAGAGCGTCAGCGTTCGTCGTCCCACGCGTCCCGGCAGTCGTCGTCGCAGAAGTGCCGCGCCTGCACAGCGTCGTCTTCGACCCACGTAACGACGTGATGCGTCGGGTTGTTCGCAATCGGCTCCCCGCACGTCGCGCAGGTCGGGGCGTCTTCCGGGTCTACGTTCGCTTCCAAATCGGACGTGGGATCGACCATTGACACCCAGATGGCGGTTCCGGGCACTTCAACCCGTCTCCGCCGGCAGAAGTCGCCCGACGGCGCGCCAGACAGCGCGCCCGACGCAACGAAACTGTGGAATCCACACCTGCGCGTCGGTGTGCACGGCTATGTATCACTCCGTACTCCCACTTGGTGCAACGTTTTGTAACCCACTGGTATTGTCAATGCCTACCACACTTAGTGAAGATTATGTAATCACGGTCGCGTTTGTGTACGTGACGGCGAATGTCCGAACTGCCCGCATCTCAGAACTCGGTTGCAGGGACCGCTGACCGCGCCGGCGCGGATACCACCGGAGACCGCTTCCTCCATAGTGTCGTCGTCTCCTATCGAGGGAGCCCGGACCAGGTCACCGTCTACCCCCGACGCGATAGCTGCTGCGACCGGATGGATGCGTGGTTGACCGCCGACGCCGACGCGTTCGTCTCGCTCGACGAGATGTGCTGAGTCGTCGACGCCGACGCGGTCGATGCGCCGACGACGAGCGTTTCCGCCGCCGCTCGCCCCCCTCCGACGCCGCGTCGGCTCAGTCGACGAACTCGGCGTCGGACAGCGTTTTCTGTACCGCTTCTTCGCCCACAGCCGCCGCCAGCGCCTCGAAGCCGGCGCGCTCGGCGCGGTCGCGGGCGTTCGCCACCAGCCGCGAGACGATAAACTCCGGCGTGGACTTGCCGACCGTCCCGAACCGCGGCTGGTAGTCCACGCGCAGTTCCAACTCGTCGGTCAGCCCCTCGGCGAAGATGCCGTCGATGCGCGCCTCCGGCGGCAGCGGGCTCAGTTCGTCCGCGAGGTGCGTGACGTAGACGCCGAAGGCGTCGCGCTCGACGGTGAGGTTCACGAGGCCGTTGAGCAGGTCGGCCGCGCGCCCCGGCTCGGTGATGGCCTCGAACTCGTCGACGAGCATCAGCGTCCGGCCGTCGCCCGACAGCGGCGGGACGATGGACTTGATCGTCGATTCGAGCACGCCCGCGTTGAAGCTCGCGTGCCGGCGGTGGAACACGACCGAGTCGAACCGGCCGACGACCGCCGACTCCGCGGGGACGGGAAGCCCCATCGACGCGAGGATGGCGACCTGCGAGAGCGTCTCCAAGAGCGTCGTCTTCCCGCCGCTGTTGGCCCCCGTGAGGACCGACACGCGGTCACCGACCGGCGGCGTCGGCCCCGACGCGCACGCGAGTTCGTGGTCACCGACGGCGTAGGAGACCGGCTGTGGGTCGTCGATAAAGAGGTTGCGCGCGCCGCAGACCGCCAGCCCCGTCTCGGCGATGTCCGGCGGCGTCAGGTCGTACTCGTCCGCGAACCGCGCGAGCGACAGCGACAGCGCGACCTCGTCGACGGCCTCGACCGCGAGGTCCACGTCGTCGCGGGCGGCCCAGATGCGGTCGCGTAGCTCCTCCGCGACGGTCTCTTCGCGCGCGGCGACGTCGGCTTCGAGGTCCTCGACGAGCGCCCGGAGCGACGCGCTCACGAAGTCGGTCGCGTCGCGGGCGTCCTCGGCGGCGACCGCCTCGATCTCGCCGCGCGAGAGGTCGGTCTCCTGTGCGACGTACTGGACGAACGCGGCGCGGAAGTCGTCCAGCGAGCGGACGCCCCGCGACTGGACGGTTTCGAGCACGTCGAACGAGCCGGATTGGAGTTCCTTCGCGGTGTCGAGTCTGCTCCGCAGGCTGTCGAGGCGGTCGTCGGCACCCGCGGCGACCGAGCCGTCGTTGTCGACGTAGCCGAGCGCCCCGAGCGCATCGCGGAGGGCGTCGGGGTCGGCTTCCGCCAGCGCGTCGAACGGCTCGCCGCGGAGTCCGGCCTCGCGGAGTTCGAGCGCCGCGCGAACGGCGGCGCGCTCGGTCTCGCCGGCCACGTCGTACTCGCGGAACGTCGCCTCGATGGCGTCGCGGGCGTCGTCGTCGAGGTCGGCCCACGCCTCCCGCGCCGCGAGGATGCGGTCGAGGCGGTCGCGCCGGGCCTCGACGGTCGGCAGCGGCGTCAACACGCGGATGCGGTCGGCGGCGTGTTCGGTCAGCCCGCGGTCGCTCGCCAGCGACAGCAGGTCGTCGTACACGTTGCGGGCGTCGCGGGTCGCCAGCGCGTCGATGCCGGCCTGCCCGTCGGCGCGGCGGAGGATGCGAACCGCCCGCCCGCGGGTGACGCCGGCGTCGACGAGCGCCCGCACGTCGGCCGACTCGATGGCGGCGACCGCCCCCTCCCTGCCGAGCGCCGATTCCAGTCGGTCCGAGGTCTTCGGGCCGACGCCCCAGTAGTCTTCGAGTCGCATACCGGGGGCGTCTCACCGGGCGCTCTTAGGTCCACCCGTCGGGCGGTGCCGCCGCTGTTCGAGGAGCGGGCCGCGAAGAAAACTCAGTACGAGGGGGCGCGCTGGTCGGTGTCCGTGCTGGCCGTCTCGTCGGACCGGAGCAGGTGTCGGCCGGGCACCGCCTCCGCGTCGCGGTCGAGGTCGCGGGCCGCGCAGACCGCGAGGGTGGTCGTGAGCGTCCGGACGGCGCGCTCGTGGTCGGCGCGGCAGTCCCGGAGGGCCATCGGGGCGATTCCCAGTCGGTTGTACGGTTCGAGGTCGGCGCTCGTGAGTATCCCGCCGTCGCGGTAGTCCGTGGCGATTTCCACGAGCAGCGAGTGGACGTGGATGAGCTCGTTTTTCTTCATTGGTTGCACGTATGTGCTCATCGGGGGTAAATGACGCGGTGAAGCGTTTTTTCGGTCTTGTATCTGCCTCGGCTAGAAATGAATGTATCTGTCGGAGACACGAACGAAACACCCGCGGCTCGTCGGTCGATTCCGCGGAAAGGGAGTTGGGGTTTGGGCAGGGACACGTCCCCTGGGCGGAGAGAGGGGGTGGGTTGTCGATTCCGCCGTGGGGGCGTGCGGGCACGACGAGTGACCCGGGCAGGTCACTGTGGCCATATAGTCGAATGGAACGGTTAGTAGTAATTCACAACCCTACGTGGTTAGGCTCGATTCGAGCCGACCGAGAAACGCACAAGTCGGTGGGGGTTAGAGTCGGGGTATGCACGCACGACGGGACGCCGGTCCGCGGGGGGGTCGAGAGGGATGACAGACGGCTCTCCGCGGTCGGTCGACGGGCCGTCGTCGGCCGAGCGCGAACTGCGCCAGCGGCTCGACATCCTCGCGACGTTCAACGAAGTGATTGCGGACGTGAACGAGACCATCGTCGACGCCGCCGAGCGGGCGGACATCGAGCGGCAGGTCTGCGAGCGACTCGTTCAGACCGACGAACTCCGGTTCGCGTGGGTCGGCGTCGTCGACGAGACGACCGGCGACGTGGAGCCGACCGCGTGGGCCGGCGACGAGGACGGCTACCTCGACGAGATAGACGTGTCGGTGGCGGCGGACCGGCCCGAGGGTAACGGTCCCGTCGGCCGCGCGGTCCGGTCGAACGCGGTGCAGGCGACCCACAGCATCCCCGACGACCCGGCGTTCGGCCCGTTCCGAGAGCCGGCGCTCGAACGCGGCTACGGCTCGGCGGCGTCGGTGCCGCTCGTCTACGACGGCGTCCGCTACGGCGTGCTCACGATGTACGCCGAACACGAGCGGGCGTTCACCGCGGAGCTCGACGAGCCGATTTCGAACCTCGGCCACGCCGTCGCCCACGGCATCGACACCCACGTCCGGCGGGAGCGCGAGCGCGAACTCGAACGCCGCGAGCAACAGCTCGACGCGGTGTTCAACAGCACCGTCCAGTACATCGGGCTGGTCGAACCAGACGGAACGGTGCTCCGGGTGAACGACGCCGCGCTCGACCTCGTCGGCGACGACCGCGACGACCTGGTGGGGGCGCGGGCGTGGGAGACGCCGTGGTGGCGCGGCGACGACGAGCGCGTCGCCGACCTCCGGGCCGCCCTCGACCGCGCGGCGGACGGGGAGTTCGTCCGCTACGAGGTCGAAATCGACCGCGAGAACACCGACCGACTGGTCGTCGTCGACTTCTCTGTCACGCCGGTCACCGACGACGAGGGCGAGGTGTCGTTTCTGGTCCTCGAAGGCCACGACATCACCGCCCGCAAGGAGCGAGAGCGGGAGCTGCGACGCGAACAGGAGCGACTGGAGTTCGTCAACCGCATCATCCGCCACAACCTCCTCAACGGCTTGAACGTGGTCGGCGCGCGGGCGGACATCGTCGAGGAGTTCGTGGACGACGCGGGGCTGACCCACCTCGACACGATACAGGGGCGCGTCCGCGAGATGACCGAACTCGTCGGGACGATGCGGACGTTCATGAAAGTCATCGTCGAACGCGAGTCCCACGAGTTCCGCCCGCGTCGAATCGACGAGGCGGTCGGCCACGGCGTGGAGTCGCTCCGGCGGGAGTCCGACGCCGCGAGCGTCGCCGTCGGGCGACTACCGGAGATTTCGGTCGTCGCCGACGACCTGCTGGACGAGGTCGTCGAGCACCTGCTGAAAAACGCCGTCCAGCACAACGACAAGCCGGACCCTGCGGTCGAAGTCGAGGTGGCCGCCGGCGACGACGCGGTCGAACTCCGCGTCTCCGACAACGGGCCGGGCGTCCCCGACGAGGAGAAACACCGCATCGTCGACCAGCGCATCGAGGACCTGTCGAACCCGGGCAACGGCTTCGGGCTGTTTCTGGTCCGCGAAATCGTCGAGAGCTACGGCGGCACGGTCGAAATCGAGGACAACGACCGCGGCGGAGCCACGTTCGTCGTCACGCTCCCGCGGGCGTGAGTTCGCCCCCGAACTGGACCGCTTCAGTCGGGGAGTAATCCGACGGCCAAGACCGCCGATTAGGGTCGCCTTACCGCCTAAATTCCACCTGTTTCGATGGGCAGATATATTACCGTTCGCCGTTACTGTGTGTTCGATACGATGGTCACCGAACGCTCGGCGCGCGAGAGCCCCGAACAGCGGGCCGCCGAGCAGGTCGTTCTCGTGGTCGACGACGACGAGGACCTCGCAGACACCTGCCGGTACTGGCTCGACGGCGAGCGGTTCGCCGTCGAGACCGCCTACGGCGGTGAAGAAGCCCTCCACCGACTCGACGACACCGTCGACGTGGTCCTCCTCGACCGCCGGATGCCGAACGTCACGGGCGACGACGTGCTCGAAGAGATTCGCGAGCGCGGCCTCGACTGCCGCGTGGCGATGATGACCGCGGTCGAGCCGGACACCGACATCGTCGAGATGCCGTTCGACGCCTACCTCGTCAAGCCCGTCTCGGAGTCGGAGGTCAAAGAGACGGTCGAAGAGCTGCTCGTTCGGTCGGGGTTCGAGTCCGGGGTCCGCGAGTACTTCGCGCTCGAATCCACCGAGGCGGCGCTCGACAGCCGCGACGTAGAGGAGCTTCGCGAGCCGGAGGCGCTTTCGGACCTCCGCAGTCGCTTGGAGGCGGTGCGGGCCGAACACGAGGCGGCGATTCGAAACCGCGAGGCGCAGCTCGACCGCCTGAACCGAACGAACGAACTGCTCCGCGACGTCGACCGGGCGCTCATCGACGCGCGGACCCGCGACGAAATCGAACAGACCGTCTGCGACGTGGTCGCGGACGCGCACGAGGCCGCCGTCGTCCTCAGGCGCACCGCCGCCGGCACGCTGCGGTGTACCGCGGCGGCGGGCCACGGTCTCGACCCCGCGGGCGTCGACCTCGACTTCGTCGACGAGGCGTTCGGCGTCGACGGGGCGGCCGAAGACGGCTTCGTCTTCGAGGATATCCCCGGGGCGCACCGCGCGGCCGTACTCGGCGACGACGCCGACGACCTCGACGCGGTCTCGGCGCTCTGTGTTTCCATCGACTACCGCGAGACGATGTACGGCGCGCTCGTCGTCTACGACGAGACCGACGGCTTCGACGACGAGTCCGCGGGGCTGTTTTCCGACCTCGGGGCGACCGTCGGCAACGGCATCAACGCGACCCAGAGCAAGCGGCTTCTCAACGGCGACAGCGTCGTCGAACTGGAGTTTCAGGTCGGCCGCGACGCCGGCGTGCTCGCCCGCCTCTCGGCGGCGCTCGACTGCCAACTCTCGCTCGACGGCGTGACCCGCCTCGACGACGGTCTCGCTTGCTTCATCAGCGTCGCCGGCGCGTCGGGGTGCGACGCGGTCGCGGCCGCTATCGATGCCGTCGACGTCTCGCAGGCCCGCGTCGTCGCCGACGGCGACGAGGAGTCCGTCGTCGAACTCCGCACCGACGCCGAGGCGGTGCTGTCGACCGCCATCGACCACGGCGCGAGCGTGGAGCGGTTGACGCTTTCCGAGGGGAGCGGCACCCTCACGCTCCACGTCGCGGCCGACGCCGACCACGGCGCGCTCGTGGAGGCGGTGACGACGGCCGCGGCCGGCGTCTCGGTCGTCGCAAAGCGCGAGGTGGAGCGCTCCGTCCAGTCGGCCGACTCCTTCCGGCGGGCGCTCGACTCGAAGCTGACCGACCGGCAGCGGACGGTCCTCGAAACGTCGCTCGTCTCCGGCTACTTCGAGTGGCCCCGGGGGAGCACGGCCGAGGAGGTCGCCGACTCGCTCGGTATCTCGCCGCCCACGCTCCACGAGCACCTCCGGACGGCGGAACGAAAGCTCATCGAGACGTATTTCGACGAGCTAAATCAAGCGCCGGCGGACGACTGAGGCGGGCGGGAGCGAGCGACCGAGGAGAGTTAGTCGAGTGTTGCTTCGGGCGTGTCGTCGATGAGTCGAGCGGCGGCGTCGAACACGTCGCCTTTGGTGACGGGTTTCGTGAGCACGTCGTCGACCAGGAGGGCGGTTAGCTCGTCGTCGGGCGTGGCGCTGAGCATGACGACGCCGAACGACGCCGGGTCGGCTCGGCGGCGGAGTTCTTCGAGGACGGACTCGCCGGAGAGACCGGGGAGGTTGCGGTCGAGAAAGACGAGGTCGACGTCGTCGTCGAACGACTGGAGCGCCTCGCGCCCGGTGTAGGCGACCCGGACGCGGTAGCGTCGTTCGAGCCACAGCGCGAGGCTGTCGGCGAGGGCGGCCTCGTCGTCGACGAGGAGGACGATCGGCGCGTCGTGAGTGTGAGTCTGTGTCATGGCTCGGACCGTGGCTACGTCGGTGTGGCGGAGGCGGTCGTACGGACTCGGAGGCGGTCGGTCGAGAGCGGTCGTCGAGCGGCGCGAGTGTCGCTCACGCGTCGTTCATGCGCTGCGACTGCGTGTTGCCACAGCGCGTACAGCGCGTGACGCGGTACGGCTCGCGAGAGAACTGACGGTTCTCTCGCTTCCGACTCTCCGTCTTGATTTCGATGGAGACGTCGTGCGGCGTCCGCGACTCACACGACGGGCACTCTTCGACGAACTCGTTGTTTCGGGGACTGCTTTTACTCTTCGACATACGGTGGTCGTGGCAGTAGCTATGGACCCTATGCGGTTGAATACGGAACCTAATCGATTTGGGACGCGGACCAATCCAGGGGCGGCGGCCGCTCGTCGGCCGAGAAGACCTACTCCGCGGGGACGATTTTCTCGTCGTACTTGTCGCGGAACTCCTGAATGAGCGTGCCCATCTGGGCGTACCAGTCGTTGAGCATCCGCTGCATATCGTCCGCGACCTCGTTGGGGTCGGTCGGGTGGTAGACGTGGTAGTAGCCGCCGTGTTCGTAGTTCACCTGTTGTTTCTGGATGAGGCCCGCCTGCAACAGGCGCTGGATAGAGCGGTAGGCGGTCGAACGCTCCCGTTCGACCGCTTCGGCGACCTCGTCGACGGTCAGGCGGTCGTCGGTCTCGACGAGCACCTCAAAACACCGTCGGTCGAGTTGCTTCAGTCCGTGGAGACATTCGAGGAGTCCCTCACACTCCATGTCCGATTGCAGGTATTCGACCATCGAGCTAGCCATTGTCGGTTCGGGCTACGGGGCCAGCCCTGAAAAGGGTTTGTATAGTTTGCACAACACCGAGTGGGAGACGGCGACCCGGTGTGGCGGATTCGCGTTCGATGCGAGTGCGGTTCGCGTTCGAGTCGGTGCGGTCAGTCGGCGGTCGAACTCCCGGCAGTCGAGGGCGCGCGCATGGACTTGACGGCGCTGTAAAGCACCGCGCCGGAGACCATGAGCGCCGACCCGAGGATGAGCGCGAGGCTGACGTAGTCGAGGACGCCCACGCCGAGATAGTTCCCGGCCTGTCGCACGGCGACAGCGAGCGCGCCGAGAAGCAGCATCAGGCCGAAGTAAATCTTGATTTCGTCCTCGTCGACGATGGAGGTCGCCGCGGAGCCGACGCGCGCGCCGAGCGCGGAGCCGGCGAGCAGCGGCGCGACGATAGAGAGGTCGACGCCGCCGGACTGCGCGTAGAGGAACGAGCCGATGCCGCCCGAGAACATGATTTCGAACAGGTCGGTCCCGACCGCGATGGGTACGGGGACGCCGATGAGGTAGAACAGCGCGGGCATGCGGATGAAGCCGCCGCCGACGCCGAGGAAACCCGAGAGGAGCCCCGTGGCGAACGCGAGCAAGAGAATCATCCACAGCGAGACCTTGACGCCGCCGCGGAGGGTTATCATCGGGGGGAGCGAGTAGCTCTGAATCTTCTTGGCTAACTCGGGGATGTCGTCGGCGTCGATGTCGGCGTCGCCGTCCACGTCGTGGCTGACGCCGCCGCCGTCGCCGCCCTTCAGCGCCTCGTAGGTGACGAACAGCCCGATACCGCCGAGAAGCAGCACGTACGTGACGCTGATGATGTTACCGGCGAGTCCGAGCTCTTCGAGGTAGAGGACGATTTCCTTCCCGACTTCGAGGCCGACCGTGGTCCCGATAATCATCGAGATGCCGAGTTTGTAGTCGACCTGTCCGAGGTCGCGGTGCTTCAGTGTCGCGATGACGGAGGTCCCGAAGACGAACGCGAGCCCGGAGCCGACGGCCACGCGCGAGGGGTAGCCCATGACGAGCAGCGCGGGCGTCACGAGGAACGACCCACCCATGCCGAAGAAGCCGAACAGGACGCCGATGAGAACCCCGAACGCGACGAAGAGGGCCAGCATCCCGGCAGACATGCCGAGTAGTTCGAACACGCTCACTCACCACCGATGGCCTTCCGAACGGTCGGTCCGAGTGCGGCGGTCAGCGCGCCGTACCCGACGTACAGCACCATCGCCTCGACGAGGACGACGCCGACGAGCGCGGCGGCCTGTGCGTTCCCGCCCAACGTCTCGATTCCGAACATCTTACCAGCACCCCTCGGGGTGCCCGGAGTGTATTGCACTCATCATACTTTCTTGTACACCGCTGGCTAACCGGAATGAGGATATAACGTTTTTGGGAATACTGTACAAGACCATATCGATATTGCATACGCATAAGTTATAGAATGGACATAGAAATACCACCGAACCGGGCCATATTTTGTATCACGCGACGTTACGAACATATTTATCCGCTATCTATGACAAAATAGTTGTTTGCTTATTGTGCAATACTATATTTGGCTGAACATCAACCGAGAGGATTCGGTCGAGAGGCACTCACGGCGGCGTTCTCGAGCATCGGCGGCGAGCGTCGAACGTCGACTCGCGGGAGAAAACCACCACCGACTGTTCGGCAGCGCGCGCGAGTCGCGGTCCATCGGCGGCGGTTCACCGACAGGGGGCGAGAACTTCGTCGCCGTCGCTCCGGGGACGACGGACGGGAAAAGAACGAAATCGAATTCGCCGACGGCGGCTCAGTCGGCGGAGGTGCCGGTCGCGGCGCTCTCGGTACGGCGGGCGCGCCAGAGTCCCTGCAGGTACGCGCCGACGAACATCCCACCGATGGCGATGAGGATGGGGTAGTTGCCGACGCCGAGACTGGCGTAGGCCGCGCCGGGACAGATGCCGGAGATACCCCAGCCGGCTCCGAAGACGACCCCGCCGACGACGACGTTCTTGTCGAACGACTTCAGCCGGCGGCCGTAGTCGCGCCCGGTGAGTGGCGCGCGGTCGCCGAACGCCTCGGCGAGCGCGAAGACGGTGCCAGTGACGACCGCGGCCCCGCCCATCACGAAGACGAGACCGAGGTCGTCGAACTGGAGGAAGTCGAGGACGACCTCCGGGCGGGCCATGTTGCTGACGGCGAGGCCGAACCCGAATATCAGGCCGCCCGCGATGACGACCAGCATGAACCCGAGTCCGCGTTCGTCGTCGCTCACGGCGACACCCCCAGCGCGCTCAGGAGCTGTGCGACCCCGATGGCGACGAGCATGAAGGTGGCGACGTTGACGAGCGAGGTCCGCGAGCGCGAGCCGACGCCGCAGACCCCGTGGCCGGACGTACACCCCTTCCCGATGCGGGTGCCGACGCCGACGAGCACGCCGCCGACGGCGAAGCGCCACGGCTGCACGTCGGAGACCCACCAGCCGTCACCGAACAGGACGGTGTAGAGCGCGGCCCCGGCGACGATGCTCAGGGTGAACACGACCCGCCAGTCCCGCGAGGCGACGTACTTCGCCTTGTTGAACCGCGGGAGGTCGGAGACGTACGACAGCGTCGATTCGAGGAAGGTGCTCGCGCCGGCGATGACGCCCGTCCCGAGGTAGATGACGGCGGTCCCGAGTCCGATGAGGAGGCCGCCGAGCGCGTAGTGCGCGATGCCGTTCGGGAAGAGCCCGTCGACGAGGAGCGGCGTCAGACCCGACATTTAGTTCGTCAGGGCTTCGTTGCTGGCCGCGCAGTTGTTCGGCCCGAGTTCGAGCTCGAAGGCGCGGTCGTCGTCCGACTCCTGCACGCCGAGGTTCGTCTCGATGATGTCGACGTAGTTGGCCGGCCGCGGCGGCATATCCGAGAGGATGAACTCCACGAACTCGTCTTTGGGCATCGACAGTGCATTCATCGTCTCCTTCAGTTCCCCGAGCGTGGCGGTGTAGCTGCCGTCGTCGGCCGGGATTGCCGCGTCGCTGAAGTGCGCGGAGGCGACGATGGCGTCGTCGTCGTGCGAGAGGACGCGCTCCTGAAGCGAGCCGTAGAGCATCCCGGCCGCGTCGGGCGCGCCCTCGTCGCCGTCTTCGAGGTCGGGGCGAGCGACCGACTCGATGAACAGGCCGTCGCCCGTGAACAGCACGTTGTCGACCGCGTAGGTCGTCATACCGGTCGTGTGGCCGGGCGTGTGGATGGCCTCGATGTCGGTGTCGCCGACGGTGAGCGTCTCGCCGTCCGCGATGGTTTCGTAGGGCGTGTCGTAGTCGACGCCGCGGGCTTCGGCGGCCTCGGGGATGACGCCCGCGACGCCGTGGTCTTCGACCAGCGTGCGGACCCCGCTGATGTGGTCGGCGTGGATGTGCGTGTCGACGGCGTACGTCAGTTCCGCGCCGAGCGCCTTCGCGTCGGCGACGTACTCGTCGGCGAAGTAGCGGAGCGGGTCGACGACGGCGGCCTCGTCGCCGTCGACGACGAGGTACGCCAGACAGCCGCTGGAGGGGCGCTGGTACTGCGCGACGAGCGCGTCGCCGTCGGTCTCCAGTTCGGTGTACTCGTAGATGCTCGCCCAGCCGTTCATGCCGCGTTCGAGCGCCACGGCGTCGTAGCCCTCCTGAATGAGCAGTCCGGCGACGTACTCCGAGGAGTGGCCCTTCGCACAGAGGACGACGAACTCCTCGTCTTCGGGCAGCTCTTCGAACAGCGACTCATCGAGCTCCTCGTCGAGGAACTCGAAGTAGGGGATGTTGACGTGCGAAACGTTCTCGCCGTCGATGCGCCAGTCCTCGTGTTCCGAGGGAACGCGGTTGTCGAGGATGGTCAGCGCCTCGCCCTCGTCGATGCGGGCTTTCAGCGCCTCGGGTTCGATGACTGGCACGTCGACGTCGAGTTCCGGCAGGTCTGGAACGGTCATGTATGCATCACCCATTATCGGGTGGTTCGACTTAAGCTTTCGGATGGTAGTTTGTATTTCGTACAATATTCATCTCGTGAAGACCGACCGAGACTAGTGCGATTTCGCACTTATGGGGGCACATAATGGCTCTACTACCCAAGAAAAGCCGGTTTCAACGCCTATCGACGATTCCGATAAGGTATTGTGGTGTCTCCCCAAGAACCGACACACTTTTACGAAGCACCCTTATATTGTGGAATACACCCAACATAGGTGACCTCGAAAATGAGTACATACGAACCCACCGAGACCCTCGACGTGAAAGGACTGTCCTGCCCGATGCCCGTCGTCAAGACCCGCGGCGCGGTCGACGAGCTCGAAAGCGGCGAGATTCTGCAGGTCGTCGCGACCGACTCCGGCAGCATGAGCGACCTGAAGGGCTGGGCCGACGCCACCGACGGCGTCGCCATGCTCGACCAGGAAGAGGCCGAGGAAGACGGCGACGCTGTCTTCCGCCACTTCATCCAGAAGGAATGAGCTCGGACGCCGACGCGCCCGTCGACGCGGGAGCCGCCTCCGTCGAAGACCTCCGCGCGCAGGTCCAAGCCCTGCAACAAGAGGTCTCCGACCTCCGGGAGGCCACCGACGACGACGGACAGAAGTCGATGACCATCATCGCGACCAAAGGCACCCTCGACATGGCGTACCCGCCGCTCATCCTCGCCAGTACGGCGGCCGCCTTCGGCTGGGACGTCGTGGTCTTCCACACGTTCTGGGGACTCGACATCCTCCACGAGAAGAAGTCGAAGAACCTGAAGCTCAGCGCGGTCGGCAACCCGAGCATGCCGATGCCGAACGCCGTGGCCGCGTTGCCCTTCATGGACAGCGTCGCCACGAGCATGATGGAAAAGAAGATTCAGAAAAACGGGACCGCGACCGTCGAGGAACTCATCGAAACCTCCCTCGACATGGGCGTCGACCTTCAGGCCTGCCAGATGACCATCGAGCTGATGGGCTACGACGAAGCCGAGTTCTACGACGGCGTCACCACCGGCGTCGGCGCGGCGACGGCCCTCCAGCACATGGCCGACGCCGACGTGCAACTCATGATTTAGGCCGGCCCGTCGTCTCCCACAGCCAACCAGTCCTCCAACCCCTCCCCGCACTCCACCCGCCTCACCAACCCAATCCCACCCCGACGATTCCCTTTTCCATTTCTTCAGACGCGACGAGAGCGGTCGCTGTCGCCCGACCATCGAGTGAATCCAGAAAATCAGCGCCCGACGCGCGCGCGCCGTCGTCCGATTCAGACGTTCCAGCCGTCGCCAAACGACTCGAAACGGGCGAGGTCGTGGCCGAACAGCACGTCGCCGCCGGTCCGGCGTTCGAGTTCCTTCACCGTCTGGAGGCTCTCGAACCAGTCGCGCTCGCTCCACAGCAGGCCGGGGCCGAGCGGCACTTCGTCCGTGTAGTTGCCCTCGACGTAACACTCGTCGCCCGCGACGAGCACGTCGCCGTCGGGGGTTTCGATGTGTGCGCCCAGCACGCCGGGAGTGTGACCCGGCAGGTGAACGAGTCGGAAGCCGTCGAACAGCGTGTGTTCGTCGCCGTGGACGACGTGCCAGTTCAGGTCGTGGTCGAAGTCCGAGGCGAGGTACGCGATGGAGCCCTCTGTCGTCTTCGCCGAGTAGTAGGCGAACTTCAGTTCCTCCTCGTGGACGTATATCGGCACGTCTGTGCCCGCGAACTCGACGAGGCCGCCCGCGTGGTCGAGGTGCAGGTGGCTCATCACCACCGCGTCGATGTCGGCGGGGTCGTAGCCGACCGCGCCGAGGTCGTCTTCGAGCGTGTGGTCCGCGGCGTCGACGTGCGAAAACGCCTCGTACAACGGGTCGGGCCAGTAGCCGTCGGCGGCGGCCGGATTCGATCCGGTGTCCCACAGCACCGTCCGGTCGGGGCCGTCGACGACGGCGTTCCAGACGACGAACTCGCTCATCTCGTGGTCGGGGTTCGGATTCGACGCGCTCCCCATGGAGTAGCCGTCGAGGACGTAGCCGGTGTCGGCGTGGACGCGGCCGCGGTCGACCAGGTGGACGCTGATGTCACCCATATTCCGGGGTTAGGACGGAGCGGACATAACCGTTCAGGCAGTCAATATATCTTCGTCGGGCACTAGAGATACGCGTCGTTTCGGCCCGCGCCGTGTCGGCCCGCGCGGCGAACGCGGTCGGCGAGCGACGGTGAAAAACCGGAGCGAACGGTCGCTACGCTACTGACCGGGGGCGACTTCCTCGAACGGTTGGACGATGACGAAGCCGCCCTCCCCCGCGAATTCGAGCTGGTAGGACTCGCCCGACGAGCGGCCGAGCAGCCCCTTGATGTCGATGTCGCGGTTCGACGACGGTGAGACGTTTCCGCTCCACGCGACGGTCGCGTTGGGATCGGTCTTGACCGGCGTCGGGACGACGATTGGCTCGCCGTGGGTCGTGATGGCGACGTGGCCGGGGCCTTCGAGGAAGACGTTGAACAGGCCGCCCGAGGAGGTGCCGGCGACGCTCGTCAGCATCTTGATGTCCCAGTTCACGCTCGACTCGAACGCGAGCACGTCGTTGCCGTTGACGCTCAGTTCCTCGCCCGCGTCGAGTTCGAGAATCTGAACCTCCTTGCCCTGGTCCGCGAGGTAGAGGTGGCCGGTGCCGGTCGCCTGCATCATGACGTCGCCCTCGCCGGTGGCCTTCTGCTTGAGCATCCCTTTCAGGCCGCCGGCGGACTTCCGCTCGAAGGAGATGTCGCCGGTGTAGCCGACCATCGACCCGGCTTTCGCCATGACGTTCCCGTCGAGGGCCACGTCGAGGAGCTTCGAGTTTTCGAGTTCGAAGGAGTCGCCGCCTTCGGACGGTGCGTGCGCGCTGACGAATTCGTCTAAATCCATTGAGTCACCGAGTCGCGGCCGAAAGCGACTCTACCGGAGAGGCGACTGTCAGGGGTATAGTTCTATTTGCCGCGAAAAATCGGCCCGAACGGTCGACGTGGTCAGTCAGTCCCGACGACTTCGGTGGCCGGGGGTCCAGTCGGCGTCGAGCGCCTCGTGGGTGAAGGGGACGGCGTCCTCGCCGGCGTAGGTGGCGACCAACTGGCCGTCGCCTTCGAGGTAGTACTTGTAGGTCGTCAGCCCTTCGAGACCGACCGGGCCGCGGGCGTGAATCTTGCCCGTCGAGATGCCCACCTCGGCACCGAGGCCGTAGCGGTAGCCGTCGGCGAAGCGGGTCGAGGCGTTGTGGAAGACGCTGGCGGCGTCGACGCCGGTCATGAACGTCTCCGCACGCTCGGCGTCGTCGGTGACGATGGACTCGGTGTGTTTCGAGCCGTGGGCGTTGATGTGGTCGACCGCGTCGTACAGGTCCGAGACGACCTTGACGGAGAGTTCGAGGTCGCCGTACTCGGTGTCCCAGTCGTCGTCGGTCGCGGGGTCGATATCGACGTGTTCGCGGGTCGCCTCGTCGCCGCGGAGGACGACGCCCTCGTCGCGGTAGCGCTCGACGACCGTCGGCAGGAAGTCGGCGGCGACCGACTCGTCGACGAGGAGCGTCTCGACGGCGTTGCAGACCGCGGGGTACTGCACCTTCGCGTCGAGCGCGATGTCCGCGGCCATGTCGAGGTCGGCCGCCTCGTCGACGTAGACGTGACAGATACCCTCGGTGTGGCCGAGGACGGGAATCTGGGTGTTGTCCTGGATGTAGCTGACGAACTCCGAGGAGCCGCGGGGCATCACGAGGTCGACCATGTCGTCGAGTTCGAGCAGGCGGTCGACCTCCTCGTGGGCTTCGATGAGCGTCGCCCAGCCGTCGGGCAGCTCCTCGGTGGCGGACAGAATCGTCTCGTACAGCACGCGGTTCGACTCGCTGGCCTCGCTGCCGCCCTTGAGGATGACGGCGTTGCCGGACTTCAGCGCCAGCGCGGCGATTTGGACCAGCGCGTCGGGCCGCGACTCGAAGATGGTCGCCACGACGCCGATGGGGACCGAGAGTTTGTACAGTTCGAGGTCCTCGTCCAGTTCGCGCGCTTCCAGCGTCTCGCCGAGCGGGTCGTCCTGCTCGGCGACGGACTCGACCATCCCGGCGATGTCGTCCAGCTTCGCCTCGTCGAGTTTGAGGCGGTCCACGAGCGCCTGCGTGTACTCGCCGGCGACGAGCATCGCCTCGGCCTCCTCGACGTCCTCGCGGTTGGCCGCGAGAATCGCCTCGCTGTTGTCGCGGATGGCGTCCGCGATGGCTCCGAGCGCGGCGTCGCGGTCGGCCGCGTCGACGTTGGCGAGGCGGAGCGCCGCCGACTGTGCCCGTTCGACCTGCGCGGTCGTGTCTCGCTCAGTCATCGAGTTCACCATCGAGGGGGAGGAACATTGTTCCCACCGATTCGCGCTCGGCTATCTTCGCCAGCACGTCGGGCTCGGTCGACCGCGCGATGACGGCGGGGATGCCGTACTCGGCGGCGTCGCGCGCGCCGCGGACCTTCGTCTGGATGCCGCCGAAGCCGCCGGTCGAGCTCGCGGTGACGATGTCCTCCACGTCGCTGTAATTGTCGCCGACGACTTCGATGCGCTCGGCGTCGGAGTCCTCCTTCGGATTTCCTGTGTAGACGCCGCCCACGTCGGTGAGCGTCACGAGCAGGTCGACGCCGATACCGACCGCGATGTCCGACGAAATCATGTCGTTGTCTCCGATTTGGAGCTCTTCGGTGGCGACCGCGTCGTTCTCGTTGATGATGGGCACGACGCCCCACTCCAGCAGCGTCTCGACCGTGTTCCGGAAGTTGGTGAAGCGCTCGGGGTTCTCCAGGTCGTGCTGGGTGATGAGTATCTGGGCGACCTTCCGGTCGTAGCGCTCGAAGCTCTCGGTGTAGCGGTGCATGAGCAGGCTCTGGCCGACCGTCGACAGCGCCTGCGACGCTTCGAGAGTGTCGCGGTCCGCCGTGGGGTGGTCGAGCCGTCCGATGCCGGCCCCGACCGCGCCCGAGGAGACGAGCAGCACCTCCTTGCCGCGCGAGAGCAGCGACTCGATGTCGTCGACGAGCTTGTCGAGTTTGTCGTCGTCGAGGTTGGAGTCTTCGTCGGTCAGCGAGTTGGTGCCGGCCTTGACGATGACGCGGTCCGCCTCGGCGGCGGCGTCGCGGGCGGCGGCGACCGCATCGGGGTCGACGGCCGCAGTCGACTCGGACGCCTCGGACGCCTCGGACGCCTCGGACGCCTCCGCCGTCTCGCTCAGTTCACTCATCAGCGAACTCCTCCGCGAGTTCCTTCGACCGGCGCTCGGCCGCGACGACCGCCTCGGTGACGGCGTCGTCGGCGTCGCTGTCCCAGAGGACCTCCATCCCCTCGATGGTCGTCCCGTTCGGCGAGCAGACCGCGTCGATGAGTTCGTCGGCGGTGCGGTCGTCCTGCACGACGGTCTCGGCCGCGCCCTTGAACGTCTGGGCGGCGAGGATTTCGGCGTCTTCCTCGGAGAGTCCGCCCGCGACGCCGGCCTGCGTAACGGCCTCGATGAGATAGAAGACGAAGGCGGGGCCGCTGCCGTTGACCGCGGTTGCGATGTCCATCTGCGACTCCTCGACCTCGACGAACTCGCCCACGTCCGAGAGGAGTTCGCGAACCTCGTCGGTCAGATCGCCGGTCGCCGCCGCGGCCATGTCGCGGGTCTCGGCGGCGAGGTTCGGCATGATGCGGACGACGCGGGCGTCGGTGCGCGCCTCGACGAACGAGGTCGGGACGCCCGCGGCGATGGTGACGAGAGTCTGGTCGGGAGACAAATCGAGTTCCGAGAGGACGGCCTCGACGATGTCGGGCTTGACCGCGACGAACACCACGTCGGCGTCGGCCGCGCGCGACACGTCGTCCGTCGTCTCTTCACAGTAGTCGGCGACCGCGGCGAGGGCGTCGGGGTCGAGGTCGCAGGCGACGACCGAGTGGCCGCCCGCCTTCCAGAGCCCGGTGAGGAGGGCGCTCCCCATGTTTCCGCAGCCGATAACGCTCGTGCGTACCATTGGTGCTGACTCAAGGTACGACGCTCAGATAGTAACTGCGTTCCGGTCAAGCCATGCCAAACCGGAAAACGAGTTGTCAGTTCCGGGGGCCGTGCCGGGGCCTGCTCACAGCCCGCCCTGCCGGTAGATGAGGTTGCGCTGAATCTCGTTTGCGCCCTCGTAGATGACCGGGATGCGCGCGTCGCGGTAGACCCGCGAAATCTTGTACTCGTTGAGGACCGACCGGCCGCCGTGGAGCTGCATGCCACGCTCGGCCACGTCGACCGCCGTCTCGGTCGATTTCGTCTTCGTTGCGGCCGCCCAGAAGCCGGCGTCCTCGCCGTTCGCGACCTTCTCGGCGGCGCGCCAGTTGAGCGCGCGGGCCGCCTCGAACTCCATGCGCATATCGGCGAGGATGTGCTGGACCGCTTGGAACTCCGAGACGCTGCGCCCGAACGCTTGCCGGTCGTGGACGAACTCCCACGTCTCCTCGATGGCGGCGGCCGCGAGGCCGAGGCTGTGGCCGCCGACGATGACGCGGCCGTGGTTGAAGAAGTCCGCGAGCATGTAGAAGCCGCCGCCCTCGGTGCCGATGAGGTTCTCCTCGGGCACCTCGCAGTCGTCGAAGACGATGTGGCCTTGCTTGGAGGCGCGCATACCCATCTTCTCGGGGATGTGTTCCGCCTCGTAGCCGGACGTGTCGGTCGGCACGATGAACATCGAGTAGTTCGAGTAGCGGTCGTCGGTGTCGGCGGTCTTGGCGTACACCGTCAGCCAGTCGGCCTCGACGGCGTTGCCGACCCAGTACTTCTCGCCGTTGAGGACGTAGCCGTCGTCGGTCTTCTCGGCGGCCGTCTCCATGCCGGCCATGTCGGAGCCGGTCTGCGGCTCGGAGACCGCGAGTCCCGAGAGCTGTTCGTTTTCCGCGACCGGGCGGAGCCACTTCTCTTTCTGTTCTTCGCTGCCGTAGTGCTCCATAATCTCGCAGCCGAACGAGGCGAGCTGGAGCGTCAGCGCGATACCGGCGTCGGCGCGGTAGAACTCCTCGGAGATGGCGAGCATCTGCTGGAGGTCGAAACCCTTGCCGCCGTACTCCTCGGAGATGTCCTGTGCGACGAGCCCCGCGTCCATCCCCGCTTGGAGCACCTCGCGGGGGTACTCGCCGGACTCGTAGTAGTCCGCCGCGACCGGTTCGATGTGCGCTTCGGCGAACTCGCGGGCCTCCTGCTTGAGGTCGCGGGCGTGTTCGGGCACGATGGAGTCGTCGAGAAGTTCCATACCACGCCATGGAATCGTACAGTAAAAATAGGCATGGAACCAGTCTAAACTTCAAACTTGTTTTTTGTTAGAATAGCTGTTGCCCGACGCTCATTCGTCCGACGGAGCCTCCGAATCGGGCGTCTTGCCCTCGATGAGCGACGAGTCGTCGTACCGGTCGCGGAGCACCTTCTTGTCGAACTTGCCGGTCGCAGTCTTCGGCACCTCGTCGATGAACACGACCTCGTCGGGGGCCCACCACTTCGGGAACTCGTCTTCGACGCGCGCGACGAGGTCGGCCTTGAGCGCGTCCTCGTCGACGCCGCCCTTCGGGACGATAAAGGCCACGGGGCGCTCCTGCCAGCGTTCGTGGGGGACGCCGATGACGGTCGCCTCGGCCACGTCGTCGTGGGCCATGATGCTGTTTTCGAGTTCGAGCGACGAAATCCACTCCCCGCCGGATTTGATGACGTCTTTCGCCCGGTCGACGATTTGGACGTAGCCGTCTTCGTCCACCGTGACCACGTCGCCGGTCTTCAGCCAGCCATCCTCGTAGTCCTCCTCGTTCGCGTCGGGGCGCTCGAAGTACTCGGTCGTCACCCACGGGCCGCGGACCCACAGCTCGCCGAACTCCTCGTCGTCCCACGGGACCTCGTTCCCGTCGTCGTCGACGACGCGCATCTCCAGCCCCGGCGCGAGCAGGCCCTGCTTGGCGCGCTTTTCGTACTGCGCTTCGGCGGGGAGGTCCTCCATCCCCGGCTTGAGGTGGGCGACGGTCCCGACCGGCGACATCTCCGTCATGCCCCACGCGTGGAGCACGTCCACGTCGTGTTCCTCGTCGAACCGGCGGATGACCGACTTGGGCGCGGCCGACCCGCCGATGATGATGCGTTCGAGCGACGAGATGTCCGCGTCGTGCTCGTCGAGGTAGTCGAGCAGGCCGAGCCACACCGTCGGCACGCCCGCGGTCATCGTCACGCCCTCCTCCTCGATGAGTGTCGCGAGGTCCTCGGGCGTCGGCGACGGGCCGGGGTAGACGTGTTTCGCGCCCGCCGCGGTCGTCGAAAACGGCAGGCCCCACGCGTTGACGTGGAACATCGGGACGACCGGCATGATGACGTCTTTCGCGCCGATGTCGAGGCCGGATTCGGGGAGCGTCGCCATCGTGTGCGCCCACAGCATCTGCTGGGAGTACTCGACGCCTTTCGGCTGGCCCGTCGTCCCCGAGGTGTAACACATCCCCGCCGGCTGGTCCTCCGGGAGGTCCGGCCAGTCGTACTCGTCGGGGTGGTCAGCGATGAACGACTCGTAGTCCGTCACCGGGGACAGGCCCACGTCGTCCGGTACCTCGGAGGCCATCACGACGAACTGCTCGACGGAGGCAAAGGCGTCCCCGTCGACCGCGCCGGCGAGTTTCGGCGCGAGCGACGGGTCCACGAAGATGATGCGGTCCTTCGCGTTCTCGACGATGTACTGGATGTGGTGGTCGGGCAGAAGCGGGTTGATGGTGTGCAGCTGCGCGCCCATCGAGGGGACCCCGAAGTACGTCTCGAAATGTCGGTTGTGGTTCCAGCAGAACGTCGCCACCCGGTCGCCGTCCCCGATGCCGGCGTCCGAAAGCGCCCCCGCGAGCCGTGCCACGCGCCCCTCGTACTCCGCGTACGTGTAGCGTTCCAGCCCTTCGGCGGTCCGAGAGACGATTTCGCGGTCCGGATAGAGCTTGCCCGCGCGCCACAGGAACGGCCGAAGTGTCTGGTTGGTAGCACCTACCATAGTGTCCTCTTGTGGTAAAACGTAATGATTGTTTGGAAATGACTCGGCGTGGTGCGGGCTGCGGATTCGGCGTCACCCGCGGGCGCGTTCACTCACTCGTCGCGGTCGGGAACGAACTCATCACCACCGTCGCCGCCGTCGGTATCGCCGGCGTCGGCGTCTCCGTTGTCGGTGTCGCCTTCCGCGCGCTCGGCGTCGCCGCGTTCGGCTCCGTCGACGCTCGCTTCACTATCGTCCTCGGCCTCGTCTCCGTCGCGTTCCGCGTCCGCGACTGTCGCGTCGCCCTCGGCGTCGTCGATGGCGGCCTCGTCGGCGTCGCTCGCGGGCGTCGCCTCGCCGGAGTCGGTCTCGGAGTCGTCGGACTCGTCGTCGTCGTCACCGTCGTCACCGGCATCGTCGTTGGTGTCGTCGTAATCGGTCGCGTGCTCCGGTTCGGCCTCCGCGACGGGCTTGGCCGCGACCAGTCGCTCGCGGACCGCCTCGCGGTCGACGGTCCCCGAGACGGTCCGCGAGAGTTCGTCCGCGGTCGCGACCAGTCGCGGGCATTTGAACCCGGCGAGTCGCTCGCGACAGAAGGCGTCGAGGTCCTCGTCGTCCGGTGGGTTCTCCGGGTCCGCGGGAACGACGAGGGCGGCGACGCGCTCGCCCCACTCGGCGTCGGGGACCCCGAGCACGGTGGCGTCGTCAACGTCGGGGTGGTCCCGCAGGACCGCCGCGACCTCGCCGGGGTCGACGTTCTCGCCGCCGGTGATGATGCGGTCGTCCTTCCGGTTCAGGACGTACAGGAGACCGTCGTCGTCGCGGTAGCCGATGTCGCCGGTTCGGAGACCGGCGTCGCTGAAGGCGTCGGCGGTGGCCTCGGGGTTCCGGTAGTAGCCGGGCGAGACGGTCGGTCCCGACACGACGAGTTCGCCCGGCGTGCCGGGTTCGACGGGGGTTCCGTCCTCGTCGACGACCCGGAGGTCGGTGAAGTAGAGCGGCCGCCCGACGGTCCCCACGTCGTCGAACGCCTCCCGCGGGGTCGCGGTGGCGACCTGCGACGCCGTCTCGGTCATGCCGTAGGTCGGGTGGACCGGCACCGAGTAGTTCCGACAGCGCTCGATGAGTTCGTCGGGGGCGGGCGCGCCGCCGAGGAGCACCACGCGGAGCGAGTCCGAGAGCGTCCCCCGGCTGTCGAGCATCCGCGTGAGCATCGTCGGCACGAGCGAGACGCCCGTCACGTCGTACTTGCCGATGTCGTCGGCCGCGCCGCCGGCGTCGAACCCCTCGCGGAGGACGACCGTCGTCCCGTACAGCGGGCCGCGGAGAATCGGGCCGATGCCGCCCATGTGGTGCAACGAGAGCGTGACGAGCCACCGGTCGTCGCGCGAGACGCCGACTCGGAACGCGCCGGCGACGGCGTTGGCGAGCAGGTTCCCCATGGTGAGTCGCACCGCCTTCGGCGTCCCGGTCGTCCCCGAGGTGAAAAGCAGGAGCATCGTCTCCGAGAGCGACCAGCCCACGGGTTCGACCCGCTTGGGCGCGATAGACGAGAGGTTGATGACGCCCTCCCAGCGCGGGTCGTCCACGGAGACGACGGGCACGTCGGTCGTCGCCTCGACCGCCGTCGACTCGGTGGACTCGCCGCAGACGAGCGTCGTCACGTCCGCGAGTTCGACGTTGCGACCGATTTCGTCGGCGGTGAGTCGGTCGCTGAGGGGCACGAGCACCGCCCCGAGCCGCGTCGCGGCGTGGATGAGTCGGACGTAGTCGATGCCGGGGGTCAAGACGACGCCGAGGTGGTCGCCGGCCTCGACGCCGAGGGCGGCGAGCTGGCCGGCGGTCTCGTCCACGAGCGCGTCGAGTTCGCGGAAGGTCCACGAGTCGCCGGTCGCGGCGTGGATGAGCGCCTGTCGGTCGGGCGTCGCGGCGACCCGGTGGGAGAGCCAGTCGCGCATCGGCCCGGCGAACCCGCGGGCGTCGGCGGCGGTTGCGTCGTCCTCGGTCGACTCGGAGTCGTTGCCACCGGCCGCGTCGTCGGGAGCGCCCGTCATCGCTCAGTGCGAGACGAACTCCACGAGGACGCCGCCCGTGGACTTGGGATGTAAGAAGGCGACCTCGTGGCCCCACGCGCCGGGGCGCGGCTCCTCGTCGATGCGGTCGACGCCGGCGGCCTCGGCGGTCCGGAGCGCGGCCTCGATGTCGTCGGTCTCGACGGCGACGTGGTGGATACCGCCGCCGCGCTTGTCGAGGAATTTCGAGATAGCACCCTCCTCGTGGGGTTCGAGCAGTTCGAAGTAGCCGTTTTCGAGTTCGAGGAAGACGACCGACATGCCGTCGAACGTCTCCTCGTGGGCCACGGGCGCGTCGAACAGCTCCGCGAACAGCGCGGCCAACCCGGCGGCGTCGGGCGTGGCGATTCCGACGTGGTCGAAATGCATGCCTCCAGTTCGTCGGGCGCAACGGATAAACCCAGACGGTTCGATACTCCTGTCATGATAGTAACGACAACGGAGACGGTCATCGGCCGCGACATCGAGGAGACGCTTGGTGCCGTCCGGGGGAACACGATTCGCGCCCGAAACGTCGGCCGCGACATCACGCAGGGGCTCCGAAACATCGTCGGCGGCGAACTCAAGTCCTACACCGGGCTGATGGCCGAGGCGCGCGACGAGGCGACAGACCGGATGGTGGCCGAGGCGGAGGCGATGGGTGCCGACGCCGTCGTCAGCGTCCGGTACGTGACCGCCGAGGTGGCCCAAGGAGCGGCCGAGATTCTGGCCTACGGGACCGCCGTCACGCTCGTCGGCGGCACCGACCCCGACGCCGACGCGGAACCCGCGTCCGAGTCGAACGCCGACGTGGCGTGAGCCGACGGTGACGCCGACGACTCGGCGGGTCACCCGAGACCCGCGGCGACTCGCACACAGGTTCGTCCGACTCGCCACAGCCCGGGCCACAGTCGCCGTCTTCGCCGCGCTCGCGGCCGTGTGGGCAGTCGGCTTCGTCGGCGTGGTGCCGAGAGAAATCTGGGTCGTCGATTCCCCCGCGTTGGTGGCCGCCTTCTTCTTCGACACGCTCGCGGCCAACGAGTTCGGCGTCCGCGAGACGGCGGTGTTCCACCCGGCGCTCGCCGTCTTCGGTTACCTCCAGGCAATGGTCTTCGTGGCGGCCGGGCGAGTGCTTCGAACTCGACTCGTCGGTGTCGGTGAGCGACGCGAAAGCGGGAAACGCGTCGAGAGTGGGGAACGAAAATGAGCGCAGGAGCGCGCGTCAAGAGCGGGACGCGAGGGGCGTGAAGTTCGAAGGTAGCGAGCGAGTCGGCGTGTGACTCACGGCGTCGGGTCGGGCCTCAGTCGCGGGCGGTCCGGGCGACCGTGACCTCGACGGGGACGCCGGGCACGTCGACCGTCAGCATCGAGCGGTCGACCCGGGTGACGACGACGCGGGCGACGGCGACGATGGCGGCGACGGTGACGGCGACCGCGAGCGACGCCACGGGGTAGGTGACGACCGCGACGACCGCGGCCATCGAGGTGAGCAGGGCGGCCTGCGTCGCCAACGAGGGCGCGGGTCGGTGATGCGAGGGGTGGTAGTCGGAGCCGGTACGACTGTCTCTGGAGCGTTGTCGTGACATTCGTCTGGTGAGGGGGACAATCGGATGCGATGCCGGGGGCTCTCCGGTCGAAGAGCCCCGCAACGCGACGGCCGCCGCTCGAAAATCGAGCGACTGGTGGCGCGAACCTCGCGCCGACAGACGGCGGCCGGGCGTGTGACGGGTTTAGAACGCGATAAGCGGCATCATAAGCCTCGATTGTCTCCACTCGGGGGGTGATAATAAAAGTTGTTGGACGGGTGAACGTATAGAATTAGTGACTCGTTGGCACGGGGCGCGGGGTGCGGGGCGGTCGCCGGCGCCGGTCGTTCGGGAGTGTAGGGGCGGCTCAGGCCATGCCGGGTTCGTACTCTCCGAACTCCTCGCGGAGGACGCCGCAGATTTCCCCGACCGTCGCGTAGGCCTTGACCGCCGTGACGATGAGCGGGAGGAGGTTCTCGTCGCCGTTCGCGGCGGCGCGGATGTCTTCCAACGCGGCCTCGACGGCCTCCTCGTCGCGGTCGTCCTTCCGGGCGTCGAGCGACTCGACCTGCTTTTGCTCTTCTTCCTCGGAGACCTCCTGCACTTCGACGGTCGGCTCCTCGTCCACTTGGTACTCGTTGACGCCGACGATGACGCGCTCGCCCTCCTCTATCTCGCGTTGGCGCTCGTAGGCCACGTCCTGAATCTCCCGCTGGACCCACTGGTTTTTCACGGCGTCGAGCATGCCGCCGCGCTCGTCAACCTCGTCGAGCAGGTCGAACGCCTCGTCTTCGATGTCGTCGGTCAGCGCCTCGACGTAGTAACTGCCCGCCAGCGGGTCGATGGTGTCGGCCGCGCCCGACTCGTGGGCGAGAATCTGCTGGGTGCGGAGCGCCGTCCGAACCGACTTTTCCGTGGGGAGTGACAGCGCCTCATCCTTCCCGTTAGTGTGGAGCGACTGCGTGCCGCCGAGGACGGCCGCAAGCGCCTGATAGGCGACGCGGACGACGTTGTTCTCGACCTGCTGGGCGGTGAGCGTCGAGCCGCCGGTCTGGGTGTGGAACTTCAACTGCATCGACTTCGGGTTCTCAGCGCCGAAGCGCTCTTCCATGATTTTCGCCCACATCCGGCGGGCGGCGCGGAACTTCGCCACCTCTTCGAGGATGTTGTTGTGGGCGTTGAAGAAGAAGGACAACTGCGGGGCGAAGTCGTCCACGTCGAGGCCGGCGTCGACCGCGGCCTCGACGTACTGGATGCCGTTGCCGAGGGTGAACGCGACCTCTTGGGCGGCGGTCGACCCGGCCTCGCGGATGTGGTAGCCGGAGATGGAGATGGTGTTGAACTTCGGCGTCTCCGCCGCGCAGAACTCGAAGATGTCCGTGATGAGCCGCATCGACGGCTCCGGCGGGAAGATGTAGAGGTTCCGCGCGATGTACTCCTTCATGATGTCGTTTTGGATGGTTCCGCGAAGCTCCTCGCGGGGGACGCCCTGCTTGTCGCCGAGGGCGACGTACATCGCCAGCAACACCGCCGCCGGGGCGTTGATGGTCATCGACGTGGAGACCTCACCGAGGTCGATGCCGTCGAACACCGTCTCCATGTCGTGGAGGCTGTCGATGGCGACGCCGGATTTCCCCACCTCGCCGGCGGCCATCATCGCGTCGGAGTCGTAGCCCATCTGCGTCGGCAGGTCGAACGCGAGCGACAGCCCCGACGAGCCGTTGTCGATGAGGTAGCGGAACCGCTCGTTGGTCTCGGCGGCCGTCCCGAAGCCCGCGTACTGCCGCATCGTCCAGAGCCGCCCGCGGTGCATCGTCGGATACACCCCGCGCGTGTAGGGCTTTTCGCCCGGGAAGCCAACGTCCTCGTCGTAGTCCACGTCGGCGTCGTCGGGAGTGTAGAGCCGCTTGACGACGTTGCCCCCCGTGTCGGTCGTGAACTCCTCTTTCCGCTCCCCGAAGCGGTCGAGCGTCGGCCCCAGCGTCTCGTCTTCCCACTCGGCTTTCGCCTCCCGAATCTCTTCGAGCTCGTCGGGATCAAACATGGTCGAAGATGTGGTTTGTCCCTACTTAAGCGTACGCGGGTCGGCGGATATCGGTCGCTGTCTCCGACCGTGAGCGCGCGACCGAGGGAGTGACGGCGTCCCCGCGAACGCGGCCGCGGCGACCGATTTTATGTCGCTCGCGCGCCCTGCTTCGCCATGGACATCCTGACCGACGAGACGCGGCGGTTCCTCGCGGCGACCGCGCCCGAACACGACGCGGTGCAGGCCGAGATGGCCGCCTACGCCGACGAGCACGGCTTTCCCATCATCGGCCCCGAGGCGGGCGGCGTGCTCCGCGTCCTCGCGCACCTCGCGGACGCGACGCGGCTGTTCGAGTTCGGCTCCGGCTTCGGCTACTCCGCGACGTGGTTCGCGGAGGGGATGGCCGACGACGCAGAACTCTTCCTGACCGAACACGACGCCCACGAACTCGACATGGCGCGGGAGTTTCTCGACCGGGCCGGCCTCGCCGGCCGGACGACGTTCCTCGAAGGCGACGCGCTCGACCTGTTCGAGGGCGTCGACGGCGAGTTCGACCTCGTGTTGTTGGACCACCAGAAACACCGCTACGCCGAGGCGTTCGACCTCGTCTCCGACCGCGTCGCGGTCGGCGGAGTCGTCGTCGCTGACAACGTGATGCGCGGCCCGGTCAATTTCGGCGCGCTCACCGACTGGAGCGAAGGCCGGGCCGAGGCCCTCGACGGAGCCGACGCCGACACCCGCGGCATCGCGGCGTTCCTCGACGCGGTCCGGGCCGACCCGCGGTACGAGACCATCGTCCTCCCGGTCGGCAGCGGCCTCGCGGTCAGCACGCGGGTCGAGTGAGCGCGCGACCGCCGGGACGCGCGCCGACCGCCGCGCACCGACGTTCGCCACGCTTTTGAGCGCCCACCCCGACCGTTCGGGTATGTTTGGAGGCGGCGGGATGAACCCGCGAAAGATGAAGCAGATGATGAAGCAGATGGGCATCGACGTGACGGAGCTCGATGCCGAGGAAGTCGTCATCAAGACGGGCGACGACGAACTCGTCTTCAGCGACGCGCAGGTCACGCGCATGGACGCGCAGGGCCAAGAGACGTATCAAATCGTCGGCGAGCCCGAGACGCGCGAACTCGGTGCCGGCGACGACGGCGACGAGTCCGTCGAGTCCGCCGAGTCCGCCGAGGCCGCCGACGCCATCCCGGCCGACGACGTTGCCATCGTGGCCCAGCGCGCCGGCGTCCCCGAGGACGAGGCCCGCGAAGCGCTGGAGGCCGAAGACGGCGACCTCGCCGCGGCCATCGCGCGACTGGAGTGATACTCCTCGTCCACGGCGACCGGGAGTACCTCCGAGCGCCCGGCGACGAACTGCACACCGACCTCGGGATGCTCACCGTCCCCGAGGACGTGGAAGCCGGCCAGACGCTCGAAACCCACATCGGCGAGGAGTTCCTCGTCCGCGAGCCGCGCGGCCCGGACCTCTTCAACCACTTCGAGCGCACCGGCGCGCCGATGATGCCGCGCGATATCGGCCTCATCGTCGGCCACACCGGCGTCGCGGCCGGCGAGCGCGTCCTCGACGCGGGCACCGGCACGGGCGTCCTCTCGGCGTACCTCGGCCGCCTCGGCGTCGACGTGACGACGTTCGAACGCGACGCCGAGTTCGCGGACGTGGCTCGCGAGAACATGCGTCTCGCGGGCGTCGAACAGCGCGTCGACGTTCGCACCGGCGACATCACCGACGAACTCGACGACCTCGCGGACTCGGGGTTCGACGCGCTCACGCTCGACACCGAGAACGCGCCAGAGGTCGTCCGCCACGCGCCCGACCTGCTCGTGACCGGCGGCTACGTCGCCGTCTACTCCCCGTTCGTGGAGGGCACGCGCGCGGCCGTCGAAGCCGCCAGAGAGGCGGGGCTCTCGGACGTGGAGACGTTCGAGACGATTCAGCGACAGATGGACTTCAACGACCGCGGGTCGCGCCCCTCGACCGCCGGCGTCGGCCACACCGGCTACCTCGTGTTCGCCCGCAACGAGTGAGCGAGTCCGACGCCGGCGGGCCAACCGCTCTTTCGGCCCGACTTCGTTCCCTCACCCGACGCCGCGAATCACGCGAAACAGCTCTTCTCTGAAGCGTTCGGGTTCGATTGCCTCGCGGAGCGCCGCGGCCGTCTCCCCGTCGCCACCGCGGACCTCGCGGGGGTACGCGCCGCCGGTCAGGAGGAACTCGCCGTCGACCGGCGTCACCGCGAGGTAGGCGTCCGCGGCGAGTTCGACCCCGGCGAGTTCGACGGTCGCGGCGTAGCGAATCACGTCGGCCTCGGATTCGGTCGCGTCGTCTCCTCGGGTGTCGTCGTCTCGGCCGGCGTCGCGCTGACCGTCGCCACCGCCGCCAACTCGCACCCGGAGCGTCCGCGACTCGACGCGCCGAACGTCCGAGAAGCCGCGGGCTTCGAGGCGCGACCGGAAGCCGGCGCTCGCGCGCTTGCCGACCAGTTTCGTCAGCGACTTCGACGGCGGTGTGTGCGGCCGGATTTCGAGGCGGCTGGCGAACAGAAAGCGCCACGGGCCGTCGGCGGTCGCCGGCACGCGCTCGCGGATGGCGGCGTCCTCGTAGACGACCGTCCGGGCGACGACGCTGACGGGGCCGAGTTCGAACGGGCGGTCCGTCGCGTCGTCGACGCGGACCCAGCCCTCCAGCGGCGGGAGCGTCGGCGGGGCGGGCGCGTCGGCCATGCCCCGCGTTACGGACGGAGGGCTGAAAAAAGCGGATCGCTCAGTGGTCGTCTTCGCGCCACTTGTGGTCGCACTCGACGCAGGTGAAAAAGCGCGTCTCGGACTCGTCGGCCGAGCGAATCTGCTTCATCTCGTAGCGCGCCACGTCGTGGCCGCACTTCGGGCAGATGGCCTTCGTCGTCGGGCCGATGTCGGCGTTGTCCACGTCGGACATGTCGACGACCTCGCTGGACTCCTGGCCCTCGGTCGTGACCATCGACTTCTCTTTTTCGCTGTCTCGGGCTTTCTCGTGGCCGTTCGGACAGACCCAGACGCCGTCTTGCGGCGTCATCAGGGACCCGCAGTCGTCGCAAAACTCCATGATAGTACGTCCTACCGCTTGAGGGACTTAAGCGTCAGGATTGCGCCGCGCTCGCGGGGTGAGCGCTGAAAAAAGTCGGCGCGGAACGGCGGTTCAGGCGTCGCCGTCGGACTGCCCCGGTTCGCCGAGCGCCTCGATTGGCATCGCGTTGTTCAGTTCGTAGTACAGGTCCTTCGCGTCGGTGAACTCGCTCGTGAGGCAGTTCCGGACTAACTCACCGAGGTCGGCGTTCCCGTCGGCCATGAGCACCGTCACACCGTCGAGGGAGGTCGCGGCGTCCCGTCGCGACACCGGGTACGAGAGGTCTTCGAGGAGGGATTCGACGCGGGCGAGCGTGATTGATTCTTGCACGATTGTTCATTATACATAGGGCGTATTAGCAGTTGTAGGAGCCGTGCTAGCACGGCTATGCGGGAGAATCGGTGACTCGAATCGCCCGAATAAACCGGAAACAAGAGCTCTCTCGGTTCTATTCGAAGTCGGGGTCGCGCTTGTCGAGGAAGGCCTCCATCCCCTCGCGCTGGTCGTGGGTACCGAACAGGCCGCTCCAGACGCGGGCTTCGAAGTCGAGCGCGGCGTCCCGCGGCGCGTCGTGGGACATGTTGATGGCGGCTTTCGCGCCCGCGAGGGCGTGCCGCGGCTTCGACGCGAGGTCGGCGACGAGGTCTTCGACGTGCGAGTCGAGTTGGTCGTGGGCGACGACCTCGCCGACGATGCCGTACTCGTGGGCGTCGCTGGCGTCGATGCGCTCGCCGAAGAAGATGAGCCGGCGGGCGACCTCGTCGCCGACGAGCGCCGGCAGGCGGACGCTCCCGCCCCACCCGGGCATGATGCCGAGGTCGATTTCGGTCTGGCCGAGCAGCGCGCGCTCGGAGGCGACCCGGAGGTCGCACGCCAGCGCGAACTCCATGCCGCCGCCGAAGGCGTAGCCGTTGATGGCCGCGACGGTCGGCGCGGGGAACCCCTCCAAGCGCGTCGCGATGCGGTGGCCCTGCTCGGCGTAGTTCTGCGCGGCGGGCGTTCCGATGTCTTTCATGTAGCCGATGTCCGCGCCCGCGATGAACGCCTCGTCGCCCGCGCCGGTGAGGACGACCACCCGAGCGCCGTCGGCTTCGGCCTCGTCGAGGGCGTCTTCGAGCGCGTCGAGCGTGTCCGCGTTGAGCGCGTTCATCTGCTCGGGGCGGTCGATGGTGATGGTCGCCACGTCGCCGTCCCAGTCGAGTCGAAGGGTGTCCCAGCTCATACTCGGGGCGACGCGAGGCACAGGGATAATAATTAACGTTCGCCGGTCGCGCTGAAGAATCCAGAACAACGTTATAGCCCCTCCGTCGAATCCACCGATATGACGCTCTCCGACGAGGCGGAAGAACGCCTCGCCGACATCGTCCGGCTCCAGCCGACGAAGAACAAGGAGTTACAGAACCGCTGGGACCTCGAAAGCGGGAGCGAGGTCCACCGCTACCTCGAATCCGAGCTGAAAGACTACTACTACCGCGACGACAACAGCCTCATCCGCGCGACGGCCGAGGCGGCCGAACTCGTCGGCGTCGAACCCGGCGTCGAGGGCGACGACGAGGCCGAATCCGTGCCGAGCGTCATCCGCGTCCCCTCGCTCGAAGCTCGCGTCTTCGAGGTCGTCGCCGGCCCCGACGAGCGCTCCGAGAGCGTCGTCAGCGTCCTCAACAAGCTCCGCGACGAGTTCGACATCGACCCCGACGTTGACGACGTGCGCCGCGCGCTCCAGAGCCTCCGCCGCAAGGGCGTCATCGAAGTCGTCTACCGGACCGTCCCCACGTTCCGCCTCGCCGTCGAGCGCGACGAGGTCGACGTGGAAGTCGTCTAACCGCCCGCCTCCGCGGTCGTTATTCGCGCCGCTCGAACACCAGCGCGTAGTGGTACGGCGGGATATCGAGTTCCGCCGTCACAGCGAGGTCGGTCGCATCTTCGACCATCGCCGCGGTCTCCTTGGGATCGAGGCGCAGGTCGGTCGGCGGACCCCGCGGTTCGCCGGCGACGGTCGTCTCCTCTCGGGGGAGCGGCCGCCAGTTGACGACGACGAACCGGCCGCCGTCGGCGAGGACCGACTCGACTTCCGTCAGGAACTCGTCGCGGTCGTCGACCCCGTGGAACGCGTTCGCGAAGAGCGCCACGTCGACTGGCTCGGAGACGTGCGCCGAAAGCTCGCGGGCGTCGCCGCGGACCGACACCACGTTGTCGATGCGTTGCTGGGCGGCGAGGTGGCCGAGTTCCGCGAGGAGGTCGTCGTCGAGGTCGACCGCGTACACCGTGGCCGGCGCGACGATTCGCGCCGCGGGGAGCGCGAAGTAGCCGTTTCCACAGCCGATTTCGGCGACGGTGTCGCCCGCCGACAGCCCGAGGTCCCGAAGCGTCTCGCCCGGCGTCGGCCAGAGCTTCCCCCACCAGTCCCAGTCCGGCAGGCTCGTGTTCTGGAATCGTTCCATACCGCTCGGTTGGCGGGGCGCGAAGTTAGGCGTTCTCACTGCCGGGCTCGGCGCGGTCTCGTTCGCGCTCGCGCCGCGCCTCCAGAATCCGGCGGACGCCCTTGCCGGGGCCGCCCTCGATGGGCCAGCCGTTCATCCGCCACGCCGGCGGCTCCGGCTCGAACGACGGACACGAGTGGGCGCACTCGCGCTGGCTCTGATAGCAGTCTTTCGCGGCGCACCGCGGGACGAGCGCCCGGCCGCGTCGGTCGAGTTCGAACTGTCGGCAGTCCGGTCGCATCGTGTCCACGTAGTTGCGCCAGCCGCGGTCGTAGGCGCGCTCGGCGAGGACGAGTCGCCGCCGGGCGTCTTCGGAGACGGGCGAGAGCGAGCTCGGGTGCCACAGCACCTCCGCCGAGTCGTCGTCGACGCCGAGGATGCCGACTTCGACCGGCAGGTCCTCCAACAGTGCGGGTTCGACCCGCCGGCCCGTCACCTCGGTGGCGACCCAGACCTCGTCGGCGAGCGCCCGCGACACGTCGTGTTCGAGTTGGTCCGCGAGCGCGCGGGCGGCGCTGGCGTCGAGGTCCGGCTTGTTCTCGATGGCGACGACGCGCTCGACCCAGTCGGGGTACGGGGCGGTCCGCCGGTACTCGACGCGGTTCCGCGAACCGCGGCGCTTCTCGACCAGTCCGAGCCCCGCGGCGCGGTGGACCGCCGGCACGACGTGTCGCCACGGAAAGTCGGGTTCGGGGATGGCGTCTCTGTACCACGTCCACTCGGCGGGCGCGTGGCGGACGACGCGCAACAGGTCCGAGTCGAAGCCGTCGGTCGAGAGGGCGCGCCGGGCGGCGAACGCCTCGGGGTCGACCTCGACGACGACGGTGTCCCAGCGGCGCTGTCGGGTGCCGAGCTGTCGGGCGACGAACGCGGGGCGCGGGCCGTCGGGATGCCACGCGCGCTCGGCCCAGCGACAGACCCGGAGCTCGAAGGCGAACTCGGGGTCACGGTCGCGGTCGGCGGCGTCGCTCACGACCGGGAGTTGCGGCGGGAGGCCGAAGGCGTTTCGGTCGGGTGGCTTCGGCGCGTGGTTCGACGATGACGCAGATGATACCGCGGCTGTCGCCGCCCGCGCCGCCCGCGCCGACGCGCGGCGCTGTCGCTCGCTGGCGTCGCGTCTCGGGCGTCGGCCGGTTCGGCCGACGCTACTTCAGGTACTTGTGTTCGCCCTCGTTTTTCGCGGCGAGGTCGTCGAGGAACTCGTGGGCGCGCTCGAATATCTCGCGGGGGCCGTCCTGCGTGATGGTGTTGATGGCCTGCTCGTAGTCGCGCCACTGGAGGTCGCGGTGCTCCGTCGAGAGCTCCGCGGACGCCTCGAACGACCGCGCGATAAAGAGGTGAACCGTCTTGTGAATCGTCGTCCCGTTCGCCTCGAAGACGTAGCTGTAGTCCTCGCGGAAGCCGTCGATGAGGCGGAAATCTTGGATTCCCGCCTCCTCTTTGACCTCCCTGATTGCCGTTTGCTGAAGCTCCTCGTCCCCTTCGACCCCGCCCTTCGGGAACTCCCAGTCCCCGGGACGGCTCTTCAGGAGTAAGTACTCCCTCCGGCCGCGGGTGTCGCGGAAGAGAATGGCTCCAGCGCTGACCGCTTCGACTGCCATTACCCGAAATAAACGTGCCACCCTTTAAGAGGGTATCGGAGGCTGTAGCGTGTTCGCACGGTCGTTCGTTCGGGATTCGGGCGGCGGAAGCCCGGGGTCCCCGGTTCGTGTAGATGCGCTTTTACCGTCGGAGCGTGCAACAAGGAGTAGTACCCAGCTATGGCCTTCGTCACGAAACTCACCTTTCAAAGCGGTGATAAGGCGGTCCTCGACCGAGTGGTCGACGACCTCAAGCAGTTCGTCGAGCGGAAGGGCGCGGAGTGCCGCGGCCCCCACTCCGACCAGCCGAAGCAGGTGAGCGTCCCGCAGTATCGGACGCTCCAGCCCGGCGACCAGTTCTCGTCGTGGACCTACCCCGTGTACACCCGTCGGCTCGAAATCCACGGCGCGGACCAGATCGCCCGCGAAGTCGGCCTCAGGGAGTTCCCCGACGGCGTCCACCTCGAAATCGAAGTCGAACAGAAGAAACCGCTCGGTCACCGTCGCTGACGGCGGCCACGGAGCGCGAAAGAAGACGCGGGTCTGCGCTTTTTCGTCCCGGTTTTTCGGCCGCTCAGACGTCCGGTCCGAGCACCTCGACCACGTCACCGGTACCGACGTGGTTGCTCGCGTCGAACGACGTGACCTCAAGCCGAACCTTGTCCTCGACGGCCGCGTCCTCGCCGTCTTCGACCCGGATAACCGAGTCACCGATGCGGACGGTGAGTCCGTCACCGTTGCGCTCGCTGACGTAGGCCGTGATGACCTCGCCGGGTTCGAACGTCGGCGTCGCGGTGCGGAACGTCCAGCCGGCCAAGAGCTTGTCGAGGCGGCTCATACGCGGCTCACCTCCTCACTCGTGCGGTCGGAGACGTACTCGCGGCCGTAGCCGGTCCACGCGGCGAGCAGGAACACCGCCACGAGGAACCAGCCGTGGAACACGTAGGGGAAGACCGACGCGGGGTTCACGAGCATCTCGGCCGTGAACCACGGCGTCGCCTCGCCGCCGACGAGACCCTGCATGGCCCCGTAGCCGGCGAGGAGGCCGCCGCCCCACGGGAAGATGTAGCCGAGCGCCGAGGTGTTGGCGTCGAGGATGTTGGCGCGGCGGTAGCCGTTGATGTTGAAGCGCTTGCCGAGCGTGGCGATGTACGGCGCGATTGCGATTTCGGCCGCCGTGTTGATGGTGACCGTCGCGTTGACGAGCGCCGTCCCGACGACCATCGTGGTCTCCGCGCGGCGGACCGTCGTGGCGACGCGGTCGATGACGAGTTCCTGAATCGCGTCGAAGCCCCCGCCGGCGCGCATGATTTCCGCGCCCGCGACGAGCAACAGCGTCAGGACGATAAGCGGGAAGAAGCCGGCCGCGCCGGAGTAGACGCTGCCGCCGACGCCGACCTGCCCCGCGGGGACGGTCTCGACGACGGCACCGAGGAGCGGCAGCGCCTCGACCGCCTGCGTCAGGCCGTTCTGCGGCGCGCTGAACAGGAGCATGCTCCCGGCCGACACGTCCACGAGGTTCGCCGCGCCGAGCGCGACGTTGAACGCCGCCGCGAGGAGCAGCCCCCACGAGACGGCCTCGATGATGTGCCGCCCGCGGACGGCGAGGGCGATGACCACGGCGATATCGAGCAGGTGGACGAGCCCCCACGGCGACACCGACGCGGAGACCTCGCCGGCCACGTCGACGTGCGGCATGCCGCCCCAGACGCCGGGGATACCGAAGCCGGCGACGAGGTACGCCGCGATTGCGAGCGCCGCCGCGACGACGGCGTACTTCACGCGGGAGGCGACGACGCCGCCGATGTCGGCGTCCTGCGTGACCGCGGAGACGATGGTCGTGTCGCTGACGGGCGCGAGGTTGTCCCCGAACACCGCGCCGGAGAGAATCGCGCCGAACAGCAACACGGGGTTCGCGCCGAGGAGCAGCCCCGCCGGGAAGACGAGGCTCGTGAAGGCGATTGCGGTGCCGTAGCCGGTGCCGATACCGGTCGCCAGGAGCGCCGCGAGCAGGAACGTCACGGCCGGAAACAGCCCCGGCCCGACGTTCAGGACCGTGGCCGCCCAGACGAGGCCGTCGACGAAGCCGCCGACCTGAATGGTCTCTGCGAACATGCCCGCCCAGAGCCACGCGACGACCGCCGTCGCGGCGACCCGGCGGGTCATGCCGGCGAAGATGACATCCGCGTAGTCCTTCCAGTCTCCCCGGACGAACAGCAGTCCCGCGATGAGTCCTGTCAGCATCCCCGCGACGAGGCCGGTCGTATCGCCGATACCGAGGATACCACTCTGGAAAATCGCCCACGCGATGAACAGGGCGATGGGCAGGGCGCTCACGAGGCGCCCGCCACGGAAACTGAGCTCGATGTCCGGTTCTTCTGGCATCGTTTGTCAGAGCTTGACTGGGATATATAATAGGCACGAATTTCCTCCAACTATTTCTTCCAAACTTGCGTTTCTTGCCCACGAAACGTCGGGAGCGTTTATCATCGCCGGGGGAAAAGAGTCCAGACATGAGCCACCGAGCGACGATGGACGACCTCGTCTCGCTTCGCCGCGACCTGCACCGCCACCCCGAACCCGCGTGGTGCGAGTTCTACACCACCGCCCGCCTCGTCGACGAACTGGAGACGCGCGACCTCGACGCGCTCTACGTCGGCCCGGAGATACTCGACGCCGACGAGCGCATGGCCGTCCCCGACGACGCCGAACTCGACGCGTGGGTCGAGCGGGCCCGCGAGGCCGGCGCGCGCGAGGACGTACTCGACCGCCTCGCCGGCGGCTACACCGGCGCGGTCGCGGTCGTCGAGCGCGGCGAGGGGCCGACCGTCGGCCTCCGCGTCGACATCGACGCGCTCCCCATCCCCGAGTCCGAGGCCGACGACCACCTCCCGGCCGCCGAGGGCTTCCGCTCCGAGAACGAGGGCTTCATGCACGCCTGCGGCCACGACGCCCACGCGACAATCGGCCTCGGCGTCCTCGACGCCGTCATCGACTCCGACTTCGAGGGGACGTTCAAGCTGTTCTTCCAGCCGAGCGAAGAGCAGGTCGCCGGCGGCAAGGCCGTCGCCGAGGGCGGCCACCTCGACGACGTGGACTACCTGCTCGCGCTCCACGTCGGCCTCGACCACCCGACCGGCGAGGTCGTCTGCGGCATCGACGGCTTCCTCGCGGTCTCGCACTTCCGCGCCGAGTTCACCGGCGCGCCGGCCCACGCGGGCGCGAAGCCCGAGGAGGGGAAGAACGCGAACCTCGGGGCCGCGGCGGCCACGCAGAACCTCTACGGTATCTCCCGGCACTCGGACGGCGCGACCCGCGTCAACGTCGGCCTGATGGGCGGCGGGACCGCCACGAACATCGTCGCCGAAGAGGCGTTCATCGAAGGCGAGGTGCGCGGCGCGACGACGGAGCTCATGGAGTACATGGAAGACCGCGCTCACACGGTCATCGAGTCGTCCGCCGCGATGCACGACTGCGAGGTCGAAATCAACGTCGAGGGCAAGGCCCCGAGCGCCCGCAGCGACGACGCGCTCGCGGCCATCGTCGGCGGCGTGAGCGAGGGCGTCGAGGGCGTCACCTCGATTCTCGACCGCGACGACCTCGGCGGCAGCGAGGACGCGACCTACCTCATGCAGCACGTCCAGGACCGCGGCGGGCTGGCGGCCTACGTCGGCGTCGGCACGGACCACCCCGGCGGCCACCACACCCGGACGTTCGACGTTGACGAGGAGACCATCCGCATCGCCGTCGACGTGCTCGCCGAAAGCGTCGACCGAATTGCGACCGAGCGTCCCTAAGACGGTCCGAGCGCGTCGTTCGAGCCATCTCGGGCCGCGTTACTGCGTCGGAAACGGCGCACGACCGGCCGAACAGCCCGCGACGAACCGCCAGCGGTTATTTGTCCCCCCCGTGCATAGCCGGCAGCGATGGGGTTCCTCGGCGGTGAATCGACCGAAGACACAGACCTGCGTCCGGGTCTCGCAGTCGTCGGCATCGCCGTCGGCGTCGCGGTCGTCCAGGTCGCCGTCTTCCCCCACAGCTCCGAGGTCCACTGGCTCCGGTTCGCCGTCGAACTCCTCTTGATTCCGATTCCCGTCGCCGGCGCGTTCGTCGTCGGCGGCGTCCGCCACGTGCCGGCGGTTTGGCGGCCGCTGTACGCCGGGACCGCGCTGTTCGCCGTCTACGCCGTCAGCGACGCGGTCGACGAGGTCGTCGCCCAGCCCGAGGCGGTCACGCTCGTCTTCGAGGACGGGACGCTCCTCGTCGGGTCGGTCGCGCTCGCGGTCGGCGCGGTCCGGTGGTCGACCCACCGCGACGCCCGCGAGACGGAACTGCGCCGCCGCAACGACCGGCTCGACCAGTTCGCGTCGGTCGTCACCCACGACCTCAGGAACCCGCTGAACGTCGCCCAGATGCGACTCGAACTCGCCCGCGAGGGGCACGGAACCGAACACCTCTCGACGGTCGCTGACGCCCACGACCGGATGGAGGCGCTCATTCAGGACGTGCTCCAACTCGCCCGCGTCGGTGAGGAGGTCGGCGAGGTCGAACCCGTCAGCCTCGCCACCGTGGCCGCCGACGCGGTGACAAACACCAGTCTCGGGGCGTCCGGACTCACCGTCGAGGCCGACGCGAGGCTGCTCGCCGACCGGGGCCGGCTCACCGCCGTCTTCGAGAACCTGTTTCGGAACGCGGTCGAACACGGCTCGACGAGCCGCCGGGAGTCCCCAGACGAGACCGCGAGCCGCGACGTTCCGACCGAGACCCCGTCTCCCGCCGCCGACAAGAGCGCAGCCGACGCGAGCGGCCGCCGGGCGAGAGCCGACGCCGACGGGGGGACGCCGGGCGTCAACGTCCGCGTCGGCCCGCTCGAAGACGGCTTTTTCGTCGAGGACGACGGCCCCGGCATCCCGCCGGAAGAACAAGACCGCATCTTCGAGTCGGGATACAGCACCGACTCGCGGGGGACCGGTCTCGGTCTCGCCATCGTCGCCGGCGTCGCCGACGCTCACGGCTGGGAGGTGACGGCGACGACCGGCAAAAACGGGGGCGCGCGGTTCGAGTTCCGGGGCGTCTCGTTCGCGGCGGAGTCCGAGGTCAGTACTTCGGGTCCGCGCCCGTGAGTTCGTAAATGTCGTCCATGATGCGGTCCCGCTCGACTTGCCACCCTTCGAGGGCGCTCGGCCGGCTCGGGTAGCGGCCGTAGTGGGCCAACAGTTCGTCGGCCAGACGCTTGATTTTGAAGAACTCGTAAATCCGGCTCCAGTGACCGTAGCTCGACGCCGCGGTCTGCGCGAGGAGGACCGGGCCGAACGAGGTCGTCCCGGAGTAGAGCGCCTCGGCCAGTTTCTCGCCGGGGATGGAGGCGATGAGACCCATCAGGTCGTCCACGTCGACGGCGGTCGAGAGGATGTTGTACACGTCGAGGCTGGCGTAGCGACCGCCGAAGTGGTCCATGACGCGCTGGTTGTAGCGCCACAGCAGCTCCTCGCTCACGTCGCCCGCGTCGAGCGCGATAGCGGCCTGCTCGCCGGCGTACTTGCCGGCGTAGGCCGCGCCGGCGATGCCGCCGCCGGTCGTCGGGTTGACGTGGGCCGCGGCGTCGCCGACGGCCATGTAGCCCGGCGCGGTCGCAGAATCGTAGGGGCGGCGGGTCGGGAGGGCGGCACCGAGCTTGTCGATGACCTCCGCGCCCTCGAACTCGGGGCGCTCCCGGAGGTCCCTCTTCAGGTCGTCGACGAGCTTCATCGGCTCTTCGGTCATCTGGAAGCCGAGACCGGCGTTGATTTCGGTCTCGGTCCGCGGGAAGTACCAGACGTAGCCCGCGGCGACCTCGGCGGGTTTGAACACGAGCGCGTCCGACCACTCGACGGGCTCGGGGACCTCGACGACCTCGCGGTACGCCGACGAGAAGTGCTGGTAGGAGACGTTCGTGTCGAAGGTGGCGTCGGAGAAGTCCACCTTGTCCTGGAGGAGCGACAGCGAGCCCGCGCCGTCGATGACGATGTCGGCGTCGTACTCGACGACCTCGCCGTCGTGCTTGGCGACGATGCCGGTGACGGTGCCGTCGTCGTCCTGTTTCACGTCCTGGACGACCGTGTCGTAGTGGAGGTCAGCACCGGCTTCCTCCGCGCCCTCGATGATGAGCCGGCCGTACTCCCAGCGGTCGATGACGGCGAGTTCGCCGGGGACCGGGATGTCGAGGACGGTGTCCTCCTGCGGAATCTCGAAGCGGCCGTGGTCGACCTCGGTGTTGGTGAACGCCGGCTCGATTTTCGACTTCGGAATCGCCTCGGGGAAGGCGTCTGCGCCCTTCAGGGCGTCGCCGCAGGCGATGTGGCCCGCTTCCTCCTCGGGCTTTCGCTCGACGATGGTCACGTCGTAGCCCGCGTTTGCGATGGTGGCGGCGGCGTAACAGCCGGAGGTTCCCGCGCCGACGACCACCACGTCCACGGACTGGGTCCGTGGGCTCGCCGAGGAGTCCTCGGCGGTGTCGTTCTCGTCTGTGGACATGGTATCACCTCCATATCGCGGGCTGAAAACTCTTTACTCCCGCACCGACCGCGCGCGGCGAGTCCGAGGGCGGCGACCGCGACGAGACGCGGCGCTCGACGGGGGTTGAAAACGGAGAATCCGAGAGGTCGAGCGTCGCTCAGCGGTTGTCGTCGCCGGTGTCGTAGTGTTCGCCCGACGCGGCCGGGATGCGGGTGCGGCCGACGAGCGCGAGGACGACGAGCACCGTCACGTACGGAACCGTCTGGATGAGCGAGTCGGGAACGCCGTAGCCGGGCACCTGCTGGAGGCGAATCTGGGCGGCCTCCAGCCCCGCGAAGAGGAACGACGCGCCGAACGCGCCGACGGGGTTGTAGTTCCCGAAGAGGAACGCCACGATGGCGATGAAGCCCTTCCCGTTGACCATCGTCTGGTTGTTGCCGACGAACTGGCCGAGGCCGAGCGACAGCGCGGAGCCGCCGATGCCGGCGAGGAAGCCCGACAGGAGCACGCCCGCGTAGCGGACGCGGCTCACGTCGACGCCGACGGTGTCGAGCGCCTTCGGGTTCTCGCCGGACGCGCGGACGTGGCGGCCGAACGCCGTGCGGTTCAGGACGTACCACGACGCCGGGACCGCGACGAGCATCATGTACACCGCGGGGTCGGCGTCGAAGAACGCGCCGAAAAACGGGATGTCCGAGAGGACGGGAATCGTCCACGTCCCGAGTGTCGTCCCGAGGTTGTCGGTGTTGACGCCGCCGTAGTAGACGGTCGCCGCGAACGGCGCGAGGCCGAGCGCGATGAGCCAGACGGCGAGGCCGGCGATGATTTGGTCGGCCTTGAAGCGGATGCAGACCACGGCGAACAGCGCCGAGAACAGCACCGACGAGAGGATGCCGGCGAAGAAGCCAATCCAGATGGCCGGGAGGCCGACGACGGTCATCTCGGGGCCGACGATGGCCGTCGTGATGACCGCGGTGAACGCCGAGATGATGAGCAGTCCCTCGAGTCCGATGTTCACCACGCCGGCCTTCTCGGAGAAGATACCGCCGAGCGCGGCGAACGTGATGGGCACCGAGAGCCGCAGCGCCGACGAGAGCGTGCTCCGACTCGTGAGGATGGCGAGGAAGTTACCCCAGATACTGCTCGGGAACGCGAGGCCGAGCAGCGCGATGAGCAGGAAGACGCTCACCGCGCCGCCGACGAGGGTCGCTCTGTAAGACAGTTCGGTGTCGCGGAGTCGGTCGATGGTGGTCGTGCTCATTCGTCGTCACCTCCGAGGCGGCCGCCGTCCGTGGCCACGGTCTCGCGGTCCGGTTCGAGGTCGATGGCGGAGCCGAGCATGCGGAAGAACTCGGGCATCGCGACGAACAGGATGATGAGCCCGCGGAGGACGCCGACGAGCTGTTTCGGGACGCCGGTCCCGAACTGGACCGCGAGGGAGCCGGACTTGAGCGTCCCGAACAGGAGCGCCGCCGGGACGACGCCGAACGGGTTGTTCCCCGCGAGGATGGAGACGGTGATGCCGTCGAACCCGAGCGAGGGGACGCCGGCCTGCCACTTGCCCATGACCATGAGCACCCAGATAGCGCCGCCCATCCCGCCGAGCGCGCCCGAGAGGAACATGCTCGTGACGGTCGTCCGCTTGGCGTCGACGCCGCCGTACTCGGCGGCCTCGGGCTGTTCGCCGCTCGTCCGGAGGTCGTACCCGAACGAGGTCTGTTCGAGCAGGAACCAGACGGCGACGACGAGCGCGAGGCCGAACGCGAGCGCGAGAAGCGAGAAGTCGCCGCCCTGCGGGAACGCCACCGGGAGGAGCGTCGCCCAGTCGGGAAGCGGCGTCGTCTCGACGACCTGCGAGTCGGGGTTGCCGAAGAACTCGCTGACGAGGACGAACGCGATTTGCGCCGCGATGAAGTTCAGCATGATGGTCGTGATGACCTCGTTGGCGTCGGCGTACGCCTTGAGCGCGCCCGGAATCGCCCCGTAGAGACCGCCGACGAGCGCGCCGACGATGACCGCGAGCGGAATCAGGATGAGGCCGCCGACGAGCCCGGACGGGAGCAGCGGCGCGACGAAGAACGAAAACAGCGCCGTGGCGAGGCCGCCGAGGACGAGCTGTCCCTGCGTCCCGATGTTGAACAGGCCCGCGCGGAAGGAGACGGCGACCGAGAGGCCGGTGAAGATGAGGAGCGTCGTCTCCTTGAGTGTGAGCGCGAACCCGAAGTTCAGCGGGTTCCAGTCGGGGTTGAGCGGTTTGAGAACTCCCGGGCTGTTCACGAGGAACGGCTCGCCGAGCGCCCCGTTGAACAGCACGAGATACACTTCGACGGGGTCGTAACAGAACCCGGTTCCGAACAGCGTCGTCGCCGCGGTCTGGCACGTCGTGACGCGGCCGGAGACGAGGATGATGCCAGCGCCGATGACCACGGCCATGACGAGCGCGGCGAAGCTGATGAGGATGCGCTCCGTCGCGGAGGCGGCCGTCAGCCGCCGGAGGACGGATTTCGCCGTTTCGGCCGCGCTCATTTGGCGTCACCCACGGGCGGTTCCGCATCGGTCGCGCCGGCGTCGGGGCGTTCGCCGGCCATGAGCAGGCCAATCTCTTCTTCGGTGGTGTTGCGTGGGTCTACGATGTCCATGAGTTCGCCGTCGTGCATGACGCCGAGGCGGTCCGAGAGGCCCTGTACCTCGTCGAGCTTCGAGGAGATGAGGAGAATCGCCTTCCCCTCCGCTCGGAGGTCCAAGAGCCGCTCGTGGATGAACTCCATCGCGCCGATGTCCACGCCGCGGGTCGGGTGGGTGGCGACGACGAAGTCCGGGTCGCGTTCGAACTCGCGGCCGACGATGAACTTCTGTTGGTTGCCGCCGGAGAAGGACTCGGCGTCGGCGTCGGCGTGCGGCGGTCGAACGTCGTACTCGTCGATGATTCGCTCGGTGTGCTCGCGCGCGTCGGACCAGTGTATTCGGCCGGCGGCGGCGAACGGCGGGCTGTGCTGGCTGCCGAGGATACCGTTTTGGACGAGGTCGAAGTCCATCACGAGCCCGCGTTCGTGGCGGTCCTCGGGGACGTACGCCATCCCGTCGTCGATGCGGGACCGACGCGAGGCGTCGGTGATGTCCCGGCCCTTGTAGGAAATCGAGCCCTCGGTCGGCGTCCGCAGACCGGTGATGGCCTCGACCAACTGCGACTGGCCGTTGCCGTCGACGCCCGCGATGCCGAACACCTCGCCCTCGCGGATATCGAACGACACGTCCGAGACGGCGGGCACGCCGCGGTTGTCCGTGGCCGAGAGCCGCTGCACCGAGAGCACCTCGTCGCCCGGCTCCTGCGGTTCGGCCTTCGGTTCGAGGAGGACTTCGCGGCCGACCATCAGTTCGGCGAGTTCCTCGTTCGACGTTTCGTCGGCCTTCACGGTGCCGACGTTCTTCCCGTTTCGGAGGACGGTGATGTCGTCGGCGGCGTGCATGGCCTCACCGAGCTTGTGGCTGATGAAGATAATCGTCTTGCCCTGTGCGGTCAGCTCCTCGAAGACGCGGAACAGCTCTTCGACCTCCTGCGGGGTGAGGACCGCGGTGGGCTCGTCCAGAATGAGGATGTCGGCCCCGCGATAGAGTGCTTTCAAGATTTCGACGCGCTGTTGAACGCCGACGCTCACGTCCTCGATGGCGTCGTCGGGGTTCACGTCGAATCCGTATCGGTTCGAGAGGTCGATGACCTCTTGGCGCGCACGCTCCCGGTCGACGGTCGTGCCGAACCACTTGCGCGGTTCGTTGCCGAGGACGATGTTCTCGGCGACCGTCATGGGGTCGACCAGCATGAAGTGCTGGTGAATCATACCGATTCCGGCGTCGATTGCGTCCGCGGGCGAATCGAAGTCCCGCGGTTTTCCGTCCACGTGGACGGTCCCCTCCGTGGGTTCGTAGAGCCCGTAGAGGATGTTCATCAACGTCGTCTTGCCGGCCCCGTTTTCTCCCAGAAGTGCGTGCACCGTGCCGCGCTCGACGGTCAGGTCCACGTCGTCGTTCGCCACGACGCCGGGGAACCGTTTTGTGATTTCGTCGAGATGAACAGCGGTGCTCATCTTGAGCCTTTTTTCGGGGGGTTCGCTTAAACTCGTGGGATTCGACTCGACGCGGGAGTGGTCCACACGGAGTGTTGCGGCGGTTCTCGGGGAGTTCGAACCGTTCAACCCGCGAGCATATTCGACCGACTGCGGTGTGAAAGCGGCAACATTGACCTCGAGGTTCGGGACCCCTGTCGCTCGGCGCGCGGCGTCGAAAAAACTGCGTGTGTCGAGCGTGGCGTTACTCGGTCGTCGTCGGAATCTCGATGTCGCCGGCGATGATGGCTTCGCGGGACTCCGAGAGCGAATCCTTCACGTCCTGCGGAATCTCGGACCCGAGTTCCGCGCCGTAGACGGCGGCGACGCCGTCCTCTTCGAGGCCGAGCGTCGTGGTGGAACCGCCGTTGAACTCGTCGTTGATGACGTTCTCAACGGAGGTGTACACCGCAGACTCGACGCGCTTGACCATCGAGGCGAGAATGACGTCGGCGTAGTTCGGTTCGGTCTGCGACTGGTCGGAGTCGACGCCGATGGCGAACTTGCCCTGTTCTTTGGCCGCCTGGAAGACGCCGAGGCCGCTGCCGCCGGCCGCGTGGTAGACGACGTCAGCGCCGTTGTCGTACATCGAGGTGGCGATTTCCTTGCCCTTCGCGGAGTCGGAGAACGACCCGACGTAGGCCACGTCCACGGATATCTCCTCGTCCGCGTGCGCCACGCCGGCCTCGTAGCCGGCCTGGAACTTGCGGATGAGCTCGGTCTCGGTGCCGCCGACGAAGCCGACGCTCTTCGAGTCGGCCGTCGTCGAGCCGGAGCCAGCGGAGAACTCCTGGGTCGTGATGAGGCCGGCGAGGTAGCCGACCTGGAACGAGCCCTGCTCCTCGCGGAACAGGTAGCTCGCCACGTTGTCCTCGTCGACCACGTCGTCGACGATCATGAACTTCTGGTCCGAGAAACTCGGCGCGGTTTCGGAGAGCGCGGACTTCTGCGCGTAGCCGATACACGACACGAGGTCGTAGTCCGGGCTCGACGACTGCGCGAACCGGCGCTGGAACTGCGGGAACTCCTCCGCCGCCGAGGGCTGGACCTCGTCGTAGGCGATGCCGAGTTCCGATTCCGCCTGCTCGATGCCGCGCTTCGCGGCGTCGTTGAACGACTTGTCACCGAGACCGCCGAGCGCGTAGACCATGCCGACGTTGGCCGACGGACCGGACTCCTCGGTCGTCTGCTCGGCCGTCGTGGTCTCATCGCCGCCGGACGACTCGGTCGTCGTCGCCGCCGTCGTGTCTTCGCTCCCCTCGGACGGTCCGCCCGTACAACCTGCGAGGCCAGCGATACCCGCGACCCCTGCCGCTTTGACAAAAGAACGTCTGTCCATATCTATGAACTCCTATTGAGACAGGGGCCGCGAAAATTGCATAAAGGTGTCGTTTCGCGGTTTCAGCGGCGTCGCATCACCACGTTTGCAAATCGCCGAGAACGGGTCCGCGGTTCACGTCCGCGGGCGTCGTGTTCGCGTCTCGCCGGGTCGCGCGTCCGGACCGATTCCCCCGGAGCCCCGCTCAGGCGGCCTCGACTTCGCCCTCGACGACGGCCGTCACCTCGTCGACGAGCGCGTCCACGTCGTCGGCCTCGGAGTACACCCGGATGTATGGCTCCGTGCCGGACGGGCGGACCAGCGTCCACGACGCGTCGGCAAACTCCAGTCTGACGCCGTACTCGGTGTCGACCGACTCGGGGGCCATCGCCTCGGGGAGCGAGGTTTCGAGCGCCGCCATCGCCGCCCGCTTGTTCTCGTCGGGGCAGGGGACGCTCACCTTGCGATACGGGCGTTCTGTAACCGGTTCGCGCAGGCCGGCCATGCCGGACTCGGCGGCGAGGCGAGCGACGAGCGCCGCGGAGGCGACGCCGTCTATCCAACCGCCGAGCGACGGGTGGACGTGCTTCCACGGTTCGGCCGCGAACACCACGTCGCCGCCGTCGGCGCGGGCGCTTGCGATGCCCTCGTGGAGCGCGCCGAGGCGGACGCGTTCGACGCGACCCCCGGCCTCGCGGACCCGCTCGTCGATGCGGCCCGAGGCGTTCGGCGTCGTGACCACGACGGGGTCCTCGGCGTCGGAGACGCGGACGTAGTGCTCGGCGACCATGGCGATGACGGTGTCCTCGTGGACGACCTCGCCGTCCCCGTCGATGATGACGATGCGGTCGGCGTCGCCGTCGTGGCCGATGCCGAAGTCGAAGTCGCCGTCGGCGACGAACGCGATGAGGTCCGCGAGCGTCTCGGGCGTCGGCTTCGACTCGCGCCCGGGGAAGTGGCCGTCTATCTGCCCGTTGAGCGTGACGACGCGCGCGCCGAGGTCGCGGAGGACCTGCGGCGTGCCGAGCGCCGACATCCCGTTGCCGCAGTCGACGGCGACAGAGAGGCCGTCGAGGTCCGCCCCGTGCTGGCCCGCGAACTCGACGATTGCGTCGCGGTAGGCGTCGAGGACGCCGCTCGTCCCCGTCGCGCCCCAGTCGTCCCAGTCGGTCGGGGGCGCGTCCGCCCCGACCCGCGTCTCGATGTCGCGTTCGAGGTCGCGGTCGTACTCCTGACCGTCGACGAACATCTTGATGCCGTTGTCCGTCGGGGGGTTGTGGGAGGCGGTGAGCATGACGCCGCGGCGACCACGCGAGGCGAACGCGAGCGCCGGGGTCGGGACGACGCCCACCCGGGTCACGTCCGCGCCGGCGGAGAGCAGGCCGGCCTCGACGGCGGCGGCGAGGCCCTGTCCGGTCGTCCGTCCGTCGCGGCCGACGACGAACTCGGCGGACGCGTCCGATTCGAGCGCGGCGCGGCCGGCGGCGCGGCCGACTCTGAGGGCGAGTTCCGGCGTGACTCGCTCCGTCGCGCTCCCGCGGATACCGGCGGTGCCGAAGAGTTCCATAGTCCAGCGTTGACGGGGTCGTACTTAGATGCTGACGGTTCGGGGGACGCGTGCGAGGCGGCCGCACGGGACGGTCGGGGGGCGCTCCGAAGACGAAAATCGGCTCCCGGGCGAACCGCCGAATCGACCGGCCGAGGCAGCACGCCTTTGAGGGCGGGCGTCGAATCGGGAGCCATGAGCGAACACGGTCGAACCCGCGCGCACGTCTACGTCTCGGGACACGTACAGGGCGTCTACTACCGGGCGACGACCCGCGACACCGCCCGCGACCGCGGCGTCGACGGCTGGGTGAAGAACCTCTCGGACGGTCGCGTCGAGGCCGTCTTCGAGGGCCCCCGCGACGACGTGGAGGCGATGGTCGAGTGGTGCCACGAGGGGAGTCCGATGGCGACCGTCGAGGACGTAGACGTTACCTTCGAGGAACCGGACGGCGAGACCGGGTTTCGCATCGAGCGCTGACCGGAGGAACTCGACAACCGCGCGATAACATCAGCGAGACGGCCAAATCGTTCAAGCGGGGTTCGGGGGACGTGTTCCCATGCGCTTCCGGACCGACACGCGGGGACTCGGCGTCGCAAAACTGTTCTTCACGCTCGTGACGAGCGCCGGCCTCGGCCTCTCGATGGGCACGTCGTTTCTCATCGTCCGCGGGCCGTTCCTCGGCGGGCCGTCGCTCGACCCGTTTCCCATGATGGCGGCGCTGGCGGTGTTCGTCGCCGGCATCGTCGTGCTCACGTGGGGGTCGACGCGGCTGTTCGGCGTGGGAACCGGCGCGTGATCGGGGGCCGACTCACGCGGGTCGGTCGACGCCGAGTTCGGCCATCGCCCGAACCACGACGTGGGCCTCCACGAGGTCGCGTTCCTCGACCATCGGGTCGTCGGCGTCGTCGATGACGGCGCGGGCCTCGGCGAGCAGACGGTCTTCCTGTTCGGTCTGGTCGGGTTCGTCGCGGGTGCTGTTCAGGAGCGCCTCGAAGTCCTCGCGGATGCTGAAGTCCGCGCGGGCGACGTTACACCGCGAGAGGGGGTGCATGCCGAGGTCCAACACCAACTCGGTGACGAGTTCCCAGTCGCTCTCGCAGAACTGGAGCGTCACGTCCCCGACGATGTCGCGCCACGCGATGGGGGCGGCGTTCTCCATGAGCGTCACCGCCCGCGGAGGGACCGCGATGCGAGCGACGGTCTTCGGGTCGTCGCAGAGACAGCAGGGCTGGTCCGTCCTGCCGGTGTACATACGCGGGGTTAGGATGGGTCGCAGATGTAGCTTCGGGCCGGAGAGCCGGGGCTCGAAATCGGGCGGGAACGGGCGACGCGCCGACCGAGGCAGCCGCTCAGTACGTGGAAACGGTCGGGTTCGAGCCCGGGGCGGGGTCGTCGAACCCGAGTAGAGGCAGCGGGAGGCGCGACCGACTGCGTGCTGGCACTGAATCACGCATTGGGCTGGGCTGGGTATTCTGTGGTGGCGGCAGCGGCCACGCCACCTATTCGATTGAACACTGCACATAAATATCTTCTCCTCCGAGAATACCACACACTATTGTTGACTATATACTAGTGTGCTTCCAGCTATCGTGAATAATTATGCATGGTTGTCAAACTCTGTTCGCGGAGGTGGCCCGTCCGTCGGGACGCGAATCGCCATCTCCAGTCCGACGGCATCTGTCGGCGGGTCGCTCGGGAGCGTTGCGAGCGGGCGTCGGGCCGCGGCGGCGAGGACGAGCGCGTCGAGCACGTCGTCGCGGGCCACGTCGCGGCGGAGCGTCCGGTCCAGCGTCTCGCGGTAGGCGCGCTCGGCGTCGAACTCCCGGTCGTCGGTCGCGTCGGCTTCCGAACCGTCGTCGCTGTCGTCATCGCCGTCACCGTTCCGACCATCGCATCCGCCGAACGCCGTCCCGAGCACGTCGAGACGGCGGGCGCGCCCCTCGGGCGTCGACTTCGGTTCCGGGAGGGGGTCGCCGGCGAACGCGGCGAACGCGAGTTCGGGATGGGATTCGAACACTCGGCTTCGGGCGCGCGACGCCTCGCGGAGAACGGCGTCGGCCTCGCGAATCTTGGGCACGAGGTGCCACGCCTGAATCGAGAGACCCGCCCCGGTCCGCTCGCGGTTCGCCGCGCTGGCCGCCTCGTGGGAATCGGCGTCGAGGACGGACCGAACGGGCGCGAAGAAGACGGTCGCGGCGCGGGAGCCGAGCCGCTCGCGGGCCGCCCGGTCGCACGCGCGGCGGTCGGATTCGGGCAGCCCGATGGGGATATCGACGAGCACCCGCCGGGCGTCTCGCTCGCGGGCGAGGTCCCAGACGGCGTCGAAGTCCGCGACGACTCGCACGCTGAGGCCGTCGCCGGCGACGGCGCACACCCAGCCGGCCCGACAGCCGTCGACGCCGACCGCGGGGGAAACGCATCGCTGTGGCACGGGCCGAGCTACGTCGTGGAGCGAGAGAAAAGCTCTGGGTTCAGGAGTCGAGCGCCACGGCCGACATCTGCCGACAGGAATCGCGGAGTTCGTTGAGCGTCACGTCGATGCTCGCGTCGAGCGAGACGAGCAGTTTCACGCCGTCTTCGAGCGGCACCCGGACGATGAGCGTGTTGTCGATGGCGAACGCGACGAGCTCCGGCCCGCCGATAGGCAGGTCTTCGAGCGGTTGGTCGATGGCCTCCTCGTTCGTGAGCGTCGCGACGAGCGTCTTGACGGTGTCCTCGTCGTAGCGGTCGAGAAGCGACTGCTCGAAGAAGCGAATCCGCGTCTGCACCGGCTCACACCACGCGACCGCTCGGAGTGCGTCCCCGTACGCCTCCCGTAACTCCGAGGTCAGTTCGGGCGCGGGAAACTCGCCGTCGTCGACGACGGTAATCTCGGCCTCCTGGTCGAGGGCGACCCGCTCGTAGGCGAGTTCACCGAGGTCCGTCAGCCCGTAGAGACGCCCTTTCTGTTGCGACTCGGGAACCAACAGTTCGACGATGCCCCGCTCCCGAAGTTCGGAGAGCGCCCGAGACACGTGCGGCTGTGCGAGGTCGGACTCCGCCGCGATTCGAGACGGCAGTCCCGACCCGTGCTCCGAGAGATATCGGCACACGGCCAGTCGGTACCGTGAGCTTGCGATATACCCCGCGGAATCCCACGTCTCGGTCATATACGAGACTCTCCGCTGGTCGTTTTCATCATGATTGACACGTCCCGCTTTGATATGCAATGGCAAGTGGGGTATATCTTTCGAGGGTCGGACAACACTACCATATACGGTCCGAGAACGGAACGTTCAGACACTCCCGAACCCCGAATGTGCCTCGACCGGAATGCACCGTCGGTTCGCAGCGCGCTGTTTGGCCCGCGGGTGACGCCGCCGTAACCGGCTACCTGCGCGGTTACCCGGTGACACATATGTCAGCAAACACATATATCAGTTCGGTCTCGTACCAGGTAACGCAATGATAGTAGTACTCCGGACGACGGACCGCCGCACGACCGCCGACGCGACGGAGGTGCCGAGATGAGCGTCGCGCTCCAGTTCGCGTCCCCCGGCGCGGACATCGCGTTCCTCCTCGCGCGAGTCCTCTTCGGCGCGGTGCTCGCGTTCATGGGGCTCAACCACTTCCTGAACCTCGACCACATGACCGGCTACGCGGAGATGAAGGGCCTGCCGGCCCCCCGCCTCGGCGTCGTCGTCTCCGGCGGGATGCTCGTCTTCGGCGGCCTCGGAATCGCGCTCGGCGTCTTCCCCGCGCTCGCCGCCGGTGCCGTCGCCGTCTTCCTCATCGTGGGGACGCCGGTGTTCCACGACTTCTGGGCGGTCCCCGAGGACCAACGGGAGTCCGAGATGACCGGCTTCCTGAAGAACCTCGTCATGCTCGGCGGCGCGCTCGTCTTCCTCGCGCTCAGCGGAACGACGTGGTCCTACGCCATCGGCCTGACGCTGTTCTGACCGGGCCGAACCGACGCCGTCCCACAGATTCATCGGCCTCCGAGCCCACCACACACTCATTCGTGACCGACGCAATACCGGATTCCACACGCTCTCGTCGCCCGCCGAGTAGCCGACCCCGACCGCCCGCGGCGGGGGGTCGCTGATGGACGGCGCGCCCGACGCCTTCGGCTCGCCGTACCGCCTGCTTTCGGGAGCCGTCGTCCCGCGGCCCATCGCGTGGGTGAGCACCCGCGGCGACGACGCCGACAACCTCGCGCCGTACAGTTTCTCCACCGTCGCCAGCGTCGACCCACCGGTGCTCGTCTTCGCGCCGGTCGGCCGCGGGCCGTCGCTGAAGGACACGCCGCGAAACGCCATCTCGCGCGGCGAGTTCGTCGTCAACGTCGTCACCCGCGACCTCGTGGAAGCGATGAACGAGACCGCCGCGACGGTCCCGCCGGGCGTCGACGAGTTCGACCACGCCGGCATCGAGAAGGCCGAGGCCGTTCGGGTCGACGCCCCGCGCGTCGCCGACGCCAACGTCGCCTTCGAGTGCACGCTCTACGACAGCATGGAGGTCGGCTCCTCGACGCTCGTCCTGGGAGAGGTCGTCCACGCGCACGTCGCCGACGAGGTGCTGACCGACGGCAAACTCGACACGAGGAAGCTCGATGCGGTCGGCCGCCTCGCGGGCAACGAGTACGCGACGACGGACGACCGGTTCGAACTCGTCCGCCCGGACTGACCTGTTCCGACGAACCCGCTCCGACGAACCCGCTCCGGCTGCCCGCCCGTTATCGTGAGTTGATAATGGGGCGCGAAGCTTTATCGAGAGACACAGAGTCTTTTGAACCAATGAGCGACGTGTCGTTGTCGAGCGTACTTTCGTTTCTCGATACTGATGACGCGGCAACCGTCGTCGAGCGAGTCCGTGCGGCCCGCGGGGAGCGGACGAAACGGAGCGACCGCGACGGGCGGACGTTCCTCTTTTCGGCCCCCGGAGACGAGTCGCAGCCGACCGAAGTCGTCTGGATAGACGTGGAAGCCGCGTTCGACGCCCGGAGCGTCGAGGCGTTCGCCGAGCGCTGCGCCGACCGCGGCATCGACGGGACGCTCCTGACGACCGGCGACGAGGAGCAGGCCATGGAGACGCTCGCCCTCGCGTTCGCGGCCGACGACCAACTCGACGAACCCGACGAGGACGGCGACCGAGCGCTCCTCGTCGACCCAGACGAGGTCGAACGCCCCATCGACCTCGTGGCGCTTCCCGACCTCGTAGACGCGCTCGAAGACGCCGACCTCGACGAGGACGTCATCGACGAGTATCACGAGCCACACGAACCGGAGTTCGAGGAGATTCTCGACGAGATAGACGCCGAGGAAGCCCGCGCCGCGGCGGAGGCGGACGAAGCCGAAAACGCCGGTTCCGGTCGGACGCTCGCGCTCCTCGTCGCGGCCGTCGTCGTGGTGGCGGTCGTCGCCGCGCTCGTCCTGTTCGGCCCGTTCTGAGCGGCTCTGGCTCGGTTTCGAACTCACGCGCTCCCGTGTTCTCGACCCGCCTCACCCGCGAGCGCGCCGCTTCGCGAGTCGCTCGATTCGGCGCAGCGCGACCGCACAGACCGCGGCGTACGGCCCCGCGAGCACGGGAACTTCGAACGAAACCGAACATCGTTCGGGACCGACCGGGTCGACGCGGTGCCCCGTCGCCGGTACGCCGGCCACGCGCCACGTCCACCGACGGGACTCGTCGTCGCACGTCTCGATGCTGAACGGGACCCAGACGCCGGCGACGCGGACCTCGCCGCGACTCCCCGCCTCGATTCCTCCGTCGACGCCGCGGACGCCCGACACGCTCGGTCCCCAGTCGGGCCAGTCTGCGACCGACACCAACACGTCCCACGCCGCCGCCGCGGGAGCCGAAATCCGCCGAGAGACGACCAGACGACGCCCGCCAGGCGTTCGCTCCACGCGCGTTCGGGTCCGACTCGACGCTCCCCTCATATCTCCTAGTATGCTAATAAGTCGTAATATAACACCGCCGAAATCTTTATCCACGAATCGTGGTAGCAACTACCAAGGCAACACATGAGCAACACAAGTGACCGCCCGAATGCGACGATGCGAGACGTCAGCCACACACCGCCCACAGGCGAGAGCGTCACGAACGTCTGGGAGCGAGGACACGAATCCGAGTCCACGGAATAAGCCGGGCAGAACCACTCGCACGACGACGAACAGCAACAAACCGACCGCATCGTAACGAACCGACTGCACCGTAACGAACCGACTAACCAACCAATCGGAGCGAATCCAGCTACTCAACCACGATACCGTCACCACGATACGACGACACACACACAACCGACCGACTGCATCGAACTCGACCGTCTCCCGCGGGAGAGGGAGACCGTGCCACCTTCCTGCGCACCGATTGCGACCGACCCGCGCCGGCCGTCCCGCCGGCGCGCACTCGATTTCCGACCGACTTTCACCGTGAGCCGCCGGAGCCGACGCCTATCGGGACGTTTAACCCCGAGTCCGACGGGCGTTCGAACATGAAGGCCACCGCCAAGGCCCACCCGATTCAGGGCCTCGTGAAGTATCACGGGATGCGAGACACGGAGCGCCGAATGCCGTACCACGACAGCATCAGCGTCTGCACGGCACCGAGCCACACGCAGACGACCGTCGAGTTCCGCCCCGACGCCGACGAGGACGTCTACGTCATCGGCGGCGAGGAAGTCGAGGGCCGCGGCGCGGAGCGTATCCAAGCCGTCGTCGACCGGGTCCGCGAGCTGGCCGGCTTCGACCACCGGGTCCGACTGGAAAGCGAGAACTCCTTCCCATCGAACATCGGCTTCGGGTCGTCGGCGTCCGGGTTCGCCGCCGCCGCGATGGCGCTTGCCGAGGCGGCCGACCTCGACATGACGCGCCCCGAAGTCTCGACTATCGCCCGCCGCGGGTCGGCGTCCGCCGCCCGCGCCGTCACGGGCGCGTTCTCGCACCTCTACTCGGGAATGAACGACACCGACTGCCGCTCCGAGCGCATCGAGACCGACCTCGAAGACGACCTGCGCATCGTCGCCGCGCACGTCCCCGCCTACAAGGAGACCGAGCAGGCCCACGCCGAGGCCGCCGACAGCCACATGTTCCAGGCGCGGATGGCCCACATCCACGCCCAGATAGACGACATGCGCGACGCGCTGTACGACGGCGACTTCGACGCCGCCTTCGAACTCGCGGAGCACGACTCGCTGTCGCTCGCGGCGACGACGATGACCGGCCCCGCCGGCTGGGTGTACTGGCAACCGCGCACCATCGCCGTCTTCAACGCCGTCCGCAAACTCCGGAACGAGGAGGACGTGCCGGTCTACTTCTCGACCGACACCGGCGCGAGCGTCTACATCAACACGACCGAGGAGCACGTCGACCGCGTCGAGGAAGCCGTCGCGGACTGCGGCGTCGAGACCGACGTGTGGGGCGTCGGCGGCCCCGCCGAGGTGCTCGACGAGTCCGAGGCGCTGTTCTGAGCGCGCGGCCGACCGCCGCGTACCGCGCCCGCGATCGCCGTCACCCTCTTTTCTCTCGCGCCCGACGAGACAGCCATGCGTGTCCTGGTTCTCGGTGCCGGGTACGCGGGCCTCACGCTCGCCCGCGACCTCGAACGCCGACTCCCCGCCGACGCCGACCTGACCGTGGTGAACGACTCCCCGCACCACCTCGTCCAACACGAAGTCCACCGCGCGATTCGACGGCCGGCGGTCGCCGACGCGATTCAGGTCCCCCTCGACGAGGCGCTCGACCGCGCCGAGGTCGTCGTCGACCGCGTGACCGGCGTCGACCGCGACGCGCGAACCGTCGAACTGGCCGCCGGCGACGCCCTCGACTACGACTACTGCGCGGTCTGTCTGGGCGCGCAGACCGCCTACTACGGCATCCCCGGCCTCGAAGCCCACTCGGTCCCGCTGAAGCGCGTCGCGGACGCCGAAACCATCCGCACGCGCTTCTTCGACGACTGCGACGAGGGCGGCACCGTCGTCGTCGGCGGCGCGGGGCTGTCTGGCGTGCAGGTCGCGGGCGAACTCGCCGCGCTCCGCGACGAGGAGGGCGCGCACGCCGATATCGTCCTCGTCGAGCAACTGGACGCCGTCGCGCCGTCGTTCGACGCGTCGTTCCGGCGGGCGGTCCGCGACGAACTCCTCGACAGGGGCGTCGAGATTCGGACCGAGACGACCGTCGAATCGGTGACGGACGCGACCGTCGAGGCGGACACCGGCGACATCGACTACGACCTGCTCGTCTGGACCGGCGGCATCGCCGGCGACGACGCGATGGGCGGCGAGCGCCCCACCGTCAGGGCGGACCTCCGTCTCGACCGGCGGACGTTCGTCGTCGGGGACGCGGCCCGCGCGGTCGACGCCGACGGCGAGCCCGTGCCGGCGAGCGCCTCCGCGGCGCTCCGCGAGGCGAAGACCGTCGCCGGCAACATCGCCGCGCAGGTCGAGTTCGAGACCGGCGGCGACGAAGACGAGTTCGCCCCGCGGCCCGACCCTTATCGCTTCGAAGTCCCCGGCTGGATTGTCTCGGTCGGCGACGGCGCGGTCGCGCAGGTCGGCCCGAGCATCTTCCGCGGGAAGGCCGCGAAGGCCATGAAAGCCACCGTCGGGGCGGGCCATCTCACCTCGGTCGGCGCGATTTCGCGGGCGGTCGACCTCGTCGACGAGGAACTGCACGCCTGACGGGTCGGCGGCGGGCGACCCGCTCCCGCGGTCCGCCGGCCCGACCCTGAGAAGTTCTTTATCCGATGCCGGAGTATCTCCAGCTATCACCGACGATACCGGGAACGACCGAGACTGCGCCGGCGAGGCCGCGATTCGCGACGTGACCGCCGAGCGAGGCGCTCGATGAACTGGCAGCACAGCGTGTACGCCTACCCGATGGTGTTCGCGGCGGTCGTCGCCGCCATCCTCTCGGGCTACGCGCTCCAGTCCGTCCGCCGCCGGGGGCGGAACCCGACGGTCGTCTCGTTCGCCGTGCTGACGGCCGCCGTCGCCTTCTGGACCGCGACGACGGCGGTCAAGCTGTTTCTCGTCGCCCCCGGCGCGAAACTGCTCGCCTACAAGCTCCTCCACGTCGGTGCGATGACGGCCGCGCCGGCGTTTTTCGTCTTCGCCCTCGCGTACACCGACCGGCGGGAACTGCTCGACCGGCAGGTCGCCTCGGCGCTGTACGTCGTCCCCGCGGTGTTCCTCGTCGTCCTCTTTACCAACCCGCTGGAACTCGGCTACACCGGCTGGGAGCTGTCGGCCGTCGACGGTGGGGTGACGCTCTCCGTCACCGACGGCCCGGTGAGCGTGTTCGGCCTCGTCTACGCCTTCGTGCTCCTGTTTCTCGGGCTCGGCGTCATCGGCCAGTACGCCCTCGAACTCGACCGCCCCTACCGGACGCAGGCGACGCTCCTCATCGTCGGGATGGTCGTGCCGTCGGTCGTCGCCGCGCTCGAACTCACCGACTCGCCGCCGCTCGCCGGCGGCGTCAACCTCATCCCCGCCTCGCTCGCGGTGCCCGCGGTGACGTTCGGCATCGCCGTCTACCGCTACAAGCTCCTCGACATCCTCTCGCTCGCCTACGCGGCCGCCGGCGCGCACTCGACCGACGGGCTCGTCGTCCTCGACGCCGACGAGGTCGTCGTCCACGTCAACGACCACGTCCGGCCCCTCTTGGGAGCCGACGACCCGCTCCTCGGTCGCCCGGCGAGTGAGGCTCTCCCGAACTACGACGACCTCGCCGGCGACCCCCCGACGTGCGACGCGCTCGTCGCGGGCGAGCGCTACGTCGAACTGACGCGCATCCCGCTGGACCGCGCCGGCGACCCGCTCGGGTGGGTGGTTTCGGTTCGGGACGTGACGCCGCGGAAACGCTACGAACTCGCCTTGGAGTCGAGAAACGACGAACTGGAGGTGCTCAACCGCATCGTCCGCCACGACATCCGAAACGATATGCAGCTCGTGACGGCGTACATCGACATCGTCCTCGACCACGAGCCGCTGTCCGACGAGGCGCGGTCGCAGTTGGAGACCGCGCTCCGGCGGGCGCTCAACACCGTGGACCTCACCGACGTGCTCGGACAGTTGATGCGCGCGACGAACGACGACGAGCGCCGCCGCGCCCTCGACGTCGGCGACGCGCTCCGCGAGGCCGTCGACGACGTGCGCGAGGGCTATCCGAACGCGGCCTTCACGGTCGATAGCCTCCCGCCGGCGACGGTGTTCGCCAACGACCTGCTCGACTCCGTGTTCGTGAACGTCCTGAAGAACGCGGTCGTCCACAGCGACCGCGACCGCCCGTCGATTGCCGTCTCGGGCGCGGCGGACGACGAGTGCGTCACCGTCCGCATCGCCGACGACGGCCCCGGCATCGCCGACGACCGGAAGTCGGTCGTCTTCGGGAAGGGCGCGAAGGGGCTGGGAAGCCCCGGCACCGGCACCGGCCTGTACCTCGTCGACACCATCGTCTCGAACTTCGGCGGCGCAGTCCACATCGAGGACAACGAACCGCGAGGAAGCGTCTTCGTCATCGAACTCCCGCTCGCGACCGTCGAGGCCGCGGACTGAGCCGCCCCGTTCGACTCGGGGACCGTCGCCGCCGCGGTCGGCGTCGCTCGTGGACGAGGTTTTATCGCCGCCGCTCCAAGAGAGCGTGTGGCACCGTTCGACGCGATTCTCTTCGACCTCGACAACACGCTCTGTACGAACGACCAGAGCGGCGAGACCATCTACGCCGGCGCGTTCGACGCCGCCGGTCTCGACCGCTTCGGCGAGCCGTCGGACCTCTGGGCCGCCCTCGACGGCCTGCCGGACCACGACGACCACGAGGGCTACCTCGCAGACGGCTTCGAGCGCGTCGCGGCCAAACACGACCGCGAGGGGGTCGACGTTCGGGCGCTGGCCCGCGGATTCGTCGAGACGGTCGACCACTCGGCGGTCTCGTTTCGCCCCGGTGCCGAGGCCGCGCTCGCCGCCGCCCGCGACCACGCGTCGGTGGGCCTCGTCACCAACGGTCCCGAGCGGCGGCAGGCCGTCAAACTCGACGCGCTCGGCATCGCCGACGCGTTCGACGCGGTCGTCTTCGCGGGCGACATGCCGCGGCGAAAGCCCCACCCCGACCCGTTCGACCGGGCGCTTTCCGACCTCGACGCCGAGGCAAACGCGAGCCTCCACGTCGGTGACTCGCTGGAGTTCGACGTGGACGGAGCCCACCGCGCCGGTCTCGACGCCGCGTGGTGCCCGGTCGAGACGGGCGACGAAGGCGACCCGGACCCGACCTCGTACGCCCCGGCGTACGTCCTCCGGTCGCTCACCGAGTTCTCGACGATTCTCGACGGCGGGCCGTGACTCGGCTCCCGCGGCGTCGCCGTCGCCATCGCCATCGGCCGCCGCGAGCCGTCCGCTGGACCTTTGTTCGCGTCACCCGTAGAGTGGTTCCATGAACCCCGTCGAGGGCGTGCTCGCCCGCGAGTTCCCCGAGCGACGCGTCGCGGCGACGGCCCGCGTTCCGAACGGGAACCACAAGCAAACCGCGGTCGCGACGTTCGCCGACGGCGGGGAAGTCGTCGTCCAGACGGCGGCCGACGCCGCGGCGCTGGCCGTCGAAGCCGCCCTCTCGCGGGCGGTCCGCGAGCGCACGTCGATTCCGGTCCCCCGCGTCCTCGCGTCGGGCGCGCTCGACGGGGCCGGCTACGTCGTCACGGAGCGCGCCGCCGGCGACGAACTCCACGAGCGGTTCGTCTCGCTCGATGCGACGGCCCAGCGGCGGGTCGCCCGGTCGTTCGGCGTCGGCCTCGGCCAGCTCCACGAACAGTTCACTTTCGACGGCTACGGTCGGCTTGCGGGCTCTCCTCGCGGCGGACAGCGAGCCGACGGTGGCGAAGCGACCGCGGGCGGAGCCGGGTTCGAATCGGAACCGGCGACCAACCGCGGATTCGACGCCACGAGCGCCGACGACAGCGATTGGGAGGCGTGGTTCTCCGCCTACGCCCGCGAGGGAATTGCCGCGCTCCCGGCCGCGTTCGACGGGTGTCGAAAGCGGTTAGCGGACGCCGTCGCGGCCGCGTCGCTCCCCGCGAACCCGCCGGTGCGGCTCTATCCGTGGGACTTCAGACCGGGGAACGCGCTCGTCGAGGACGACCGGGTCTCGGCCGTCCTCGACTGGGGACAGCCGATGGCCGCCGCGCCGGGACTCGCCGTCGCCAAAGTCGAACACCTCGTCGCTGACTGGTACGTCGAAGACGGCGCGCCGCTCCGCCGGGCGTTCCGCGCGGGCTACGAGTCGGTCCGGCCGCTCCCACCGGTCCCGCGCGCCTATCGGGTCGCCGCCGTCGTCCACTCGGCCGTCGATTCGGCGGGCGAGGTGACCCGCCCCGGCTACCCCGAGCGAACCGGCGCGGCCGCGGTCGACTTCCACCGAGCGCGACTCGACGCGTGGTTGTGAGTCGTGGGGGGAGTGGCGTCGACCGGGACGAACCGCCCCGTCGACGGCGCGCTGTGACCGTCGCGGCGACACGAACTACTAATTCTGAGTGCGTGGTATAGTCACGCATGGTACGAGAAGACGGCAAGCGAAACTTCGTCCACTTCGAGGACGGCGAGGAGACGAGCGTGTTCAGCGGAACGTATCCCCGGCAGGCGGCGCTGAAGGCCGCCCGCCGACTCCATCCCGCACCCAGCCCCGACGACATCGACGGGAAGGCGACGCTCAGCCTTCGCGAGCGCGGCACCGACCGCGTCCACATCTACGAGGGCTGGCGTGGACCGAGGAGAAAGACGACGACGCCCCCGAGTGGATGGACGACCACGTCACCCGGGCGAACGTCTCGAAGCAGGGCATCGAACATCTCGAAGCGTAAGCCGGGGGTTCGGCGGGGCCGGTGGACCCCGGCTTCGGTTTTTCGGGCTGTTTCGGACCTGCGTCGCGCACGCGCACCGACGGCTCAGTCGCCGGCCTGCGCCGCCTCGCCGTGACCGCCGTGGCCGTCATCACCAACAGACTCCGAGCGGTGGAGCCAGTAGAGGACGCCGAACAAGCCGGTCGCGAACACGTTCAACACGAGTTTGTAGTCGGCCTCGATACTCACCTCCGCGATTTGGACGCTCTCGGGGGCCGGGATGAGCCCCGCGCCGAGGAAGACGAAGTGGATGACGACGCCCGTCAGGACCGCCGCCACGAATATCATCCCCGAGAGGACGGCCGCGAACGTCGTCCCGTAGTACTCGCGGTAGGCGTCCACGATGGGCGGGACGATGAGGTCGGCGTAGATGTAGCTCAGGACGCTCCCGAACGGCAGGCCGTTCGAAAAGAGGACCGCCCCGAACGGGACGTTCCCGACCGAGCAGACGAAGGTGGCGACGCCGATGACGGCCCCGAGGACCGCGGTCCAGAAGACGTACACCGGCAGCCCGAACGTCGGCCCCGAGAACACCGAGGTCCACACCGCGTCGGGGATGAAGCCGGCGATGAGGCCGGCGAAGACGAAGCCGATGGCGATTTCGTCCCAGAGCATCCCCCACTCCTTCCACTGCTTGTCGGCCAGCGCCTTCCACCCCGACAGCGACGTGGCCCGCTCGCGAACCGTCGTGTTGGCCTCTTCGGGGTCGAAGCTCTCCTTGCACGACTTCGAGCAGAAGTAGAACGTCCGGCCGTCGCGTTCGACGCTGTACTCCGTCTCGTCGGGGTCGACTTCCATCCCGCAGACGGGGTCGCGGACGGTCTCGCTTCCCTCGTCTTGGACGTTCCGTCGGGCCTGCTCGACCACCTCGTCGGGCACGAGGTAGACGAAGCCGAACGCCATCAGCCCGATGAGGATGAACCCGCCGAGGATGTCGGCCACGAGGAACTGCCAGCCGAGCAGAATCCAGATGACCGCGCCGATTTCGATGACGAGGTTGGTCGAGGCGAACATGAACGCCCCGAGGGTCGCCGCCGCGGAGCCGCCTTTCTTAAAGAGGTTCTTCGCGGTGGCGATGGCGCTGTACGAACACGACGAGGAGACGAAGCCGAACAGCGAGCCGTAGCCGATTTCGCGCGGGCCGTGGCCCTCGAGCAGCTCAGAGACCTCCTCGCCGGAGGTCCACGCCTCCACGCCGCCGGCGATGGCGAAGCCGACGACGAGCGCCCACCACGTCACCCACGCCATGGCCGCGGTGGTTGAAAGCGCCTCTCGGGCGCTCTCGACGAGGAACGTCCCGAGCGGCTGTGTGGTCGTGAACACGCCGAGTCCGACCGTCGCGGCTGCGATGACCGCGAGTATCGCGTATTCGCTCCGGTCCATGTGATTGAGTATGAGGGAAGCCGTACCTAACTGGGTTGTGCCTAGCAGAATCGGGGTCCCGGCGCGACGCGAGTTCTGATTGTGAACTCCGACGGGGCGGAGAGTTCAGAACGTGAGCCGTCGCGTTCGGCTCGCGCCGTCGGAGCGACGGAGCGTCACCGGCTCGAAACTCGCTCGGGCGTCAAACGTCCCGTAGGAGGCGTAATACGGCCTGTCTCTCGGGGTACCCAGAAAGTTAACTTCGAGTAGCACCTCCGTTTCTCCCGTGACTATCACTACGGAGATCGTTATTCGTTCGTCTGCGCTGCCGTTCGTCCGTCTCGCGAAATCGGTTCCGTCGAACCAGATCGAATGCGTACACGGCCTCTGCCACGAGGGGAACTCTCGGGTGTTCATGCTCTACGTCGACCCCGACGCGGACATCTCCGAACCCGACCTGTTGGCCTTCGACGAAGTCGTCGCCGTCGACGCGCTCGGGCGCGCGAGCGGTAAGGACGTCTTCCAAACCACCATCCAACTGGACGACGTCGTCTCGGAAGCGTTCGCCCCCGAGCGGTTCACCGCGACCCAGGTGGAGCGGACGGTCGTCACGCCCGACGGCTGGTACGAAAAGAAGCTCTTTCAGAACTACAACGCGTTCAACGGGATGCGAACCCGCTGCGAGGAGTACGGTATCTCTATCGAGCTGATTTCTATCACGCAGAACCCCCGGGAACGCGACGAGTCGTCGCAGTACGGACTGACCGAGCGACAACAGGAGGCGCTGACGCTCGCCATCTCCCGCGGCTACTACGAGAGCCCGCGGCAGGTCTCGACCGAAGAGCTCGCCGAGGAGATGGGTATCTCGCAACCCTCCATGTCGAGTCTCCTCCGCCGCGGCGAGCGCCAGCTTCTCACCTCCGCGCTCGGCTCGCAGTCGCAGATCAACACGGTCAGCAGATAGCGACGGACCCCAGCTTCGTGTTCCGATGGCCGTGACCCCGAACCGGCGACAGTATTTAAACACCCCATTCCAGATAGCATCGAAACCAAGTCATACGACACCCAACTGAGAGGTGAGACAACCATGGATATCACCGAAGGCTGTGCGAACCCGTCCGTCGAAGGACCCGAGGAGTACTTCACGGGAGACGCCCGACTTGACCCCCTGTTCGACTCTCAGAGCGAGGCCCGCGCGGCGGCCGCGAGCGTCACGTTTGAGCCGGGCGCTCGCACCGCGTGGCAGGCGCTGGACGCGATTGACGTGGACGCCGGTGACCGCGTTCTCATCCACGCCGCGGCCGGCGGCGTCGGTCACTTCGCCGTCTAGTTCGCACGGGAGCGGGACCTCCACGTTATCGGCACCGCCTCGGGGTCGAACGAAGAGTATCTCCGAGAACTCGGCGTCGACGAGTTCGTCAACTACCGCGAACAGCGCTTCGAAGAGGTGCTCGAGCCGGTCGACGGAGTTATCGACGGCGTCGGCGGAGAGACCTTCGACCGGTCCCTCGAAATCCTGAACGAAGGCGGTACCATCGACAAGCTCCCGAGTCCGCCGACCGACGAGCAACAGGAACTGGCGGACGAACAGGGCGTCGAAGCGATCATGACGACCGTCCGCTGGAACGGTGAGTGGTTCGAAGACATCACCGAGCTACTCGCAGACGGCACCGTCTCGGTGACGCTCGACACGGTGTTGCCGCTCTCCGAAGCGACGGAAGCCCACCGGCTGAGCGAGGCGAAACACGCCCGCGGGAAGATTATCCTCACACCCGGCGACGACGAGTCCGCGTCGAACTAATCGTCGCGTCCTACCCCGGGCGTCGATTCGGACGAACGTGAGGCAGCTCCGCCGCACAGGGATGCTTCTCCGCTCACGTTGTCCGCCGAAAAATCATGGGCGCTACAGGGGTTCCGTGAACGGGGTATATAAACCACCTCTCGCGTTCGGATATGTCGAACACTCATTGTTCTACCACGGGAGGTGATTCCGCCGCTGTTCGGCCCGCTCACGCTCTCCACGGCGGTCATAGTGCTTATCGAGCACCAGGTCACTCGCGTCGAGGCGGTCAGACACCACCCGACGCGGCACTTCCTCCCGCCGATAGAGCGTAACCACCCCCTTCCGAACGTCGTGGGGAGACCGAGAAGACGGACACGTACTGACGTGATTCAGTTCCACCGCCTCGCACGTCTCGATGTCTCGATTGTGCGGGCAACCCTGATTCAGCCAGCACGGGCGAGTAACCACGTACACGTCCTGCCGAATCGTACTCGCGGAAACCCGTCCGTGAGAAGTCGTCAGTAGCGGCTTCCGACCGAACTCGTCGGTCTTGTCGACACGCGGGCCGTCGATGTACGCCTGTAACATCGTGCCCACCCGGTCAGACACCGAGTTGAACCGCTCCCCTTTCTCGCCGTTCTTGATGGGCGTGCCCTGGTCGGGCCGGTGCTTGTACCGGACGACCGGCGTCCGGCCGTCGAGGTCGAGGTCGCGCAGGTCGAGGCCACGAATCGCGCCCATCCGCGCGCCCGTCTCCCACAGCAACGCGAATTCGACGTGCCGCCGGGAAGCGTAGTGGTAGCGGTGGAGGTATTCGAGGATGTCAGTCGCCCGGTCCGGTTCGAGCGTCGAATCACTCACGTCGTCCGTCCCGGACAACTTCGGCAGCGGCACCCGCTCGTAGAAGTCCTCGGGAACCGCGTGGATGTTCGCCGCGAACCGGAGGAACGCCCGAAGCGTAGTGAGCTGTGATTTGAGCGTGACCGGCGCGATTTCCTCCGGCGTCTCGCCGTCCTCCACGCCGAAGTTCCCTTCGCGTCTCCAGACGCGGAACTCGTAGAGGTCCCGGCCGTCGAGCTCGGTCAGGTCGTCGACGCCTGATTCTTCGCACCACTCGACGAACGCCCGGAGTCGGTACTTGTGGGACTTCAACGTCCAGTCCGCGAGTTCGTCCTGGCGGGCCTCCAGGTACATTCGGACCGCGCGAGCAGGTTCGAGCGATTCGAGCTCACTCATCGAATCACCCCCGAATCGGGTTCACTTCCGGTCCATTCGCTACGCTTACAACCGCGGTGCGATAACTCAATCATGGCTTCCATTGTGAGGCCGCGGTCCGGGTCGAGGACGCCAACCCTGCCAGAAGCAGCGTCCTCGAAAGGGACCGTCAGCCGGGTAATCCATTCGATACCCCTACTTAAAGTCCTGAGCCATAGCCGCGGAGTGAAAGTGTACGTTTGAGCGAAAGTAAAACCCATTTCTGTCAGTCTGTCAACAGCCGTCCGTCGTGGGGCTTCAATAGCCCGAGTCGTGTAGGCAAACATGCTTCCGTACCTGTATTACGGGAGCCACCGCGGGCCAGCGTGGCAGCGCTGGGTCCGCTTCTGACGCCGACTGAACAACAGTCAGCGTCGCGTGTAGCTTCCGTTGGCCGATAGAACAGATTGTCTGTACTTAATTCTACCTGCGATATTCGTATCTATAGATAAGGATTAGATTTTTTCAGAGTGGGATTAAATAAGTGAAGTCGCCTTATCGGGATGATAATCACATTCCGGCGTATTCAGAATTGTATGAGAAGACGGGCAGACTGGTGGGTCTTGGCAGATGACATGATCCTAGAGTATATCTCAGACGAAGGAACAGGAACACCGAAGGTCATCAGCAAAGAGATCGACAGGAGTCAGGGCTACGTCAACCAGCGGTGCAGTCTGCTCGAGTCGTACGGCCTTCTGACGAAAGTTGCCCGCGGAGTCTACACGTTATCTGAAGCAGGAAAGCAGTACCTTTCTGAGGATTTGGACGCTTCAACGTTAGAGAAAAGCGAGTAAGGTAGCACCCACCACCCTTACCCGTAAGGGGGCGGGTGGATGGGTGGTTTGTTGTTTGAATTTGTCAGTCAATTCAATAACTGAATTCTTAGTGAGGTTGAAACAGTTCTAGACATAACGACTTTTACTACAGAAGCATATCCAACAATAATGAAGAGAGGAATTGACACTTCTGAGGTTGAACAAAAACTACCGATCACCACAGAATTATATGGTCGTGCGATTCCATCTGGAATAATATATGATCCAGACTATGAAAATGATGCACTCCCAGAATTCCTGGATGATGAAGACTGGATAACGTATATACCAAACCAAGATGGCGAACTGAGTTTTGTCAAAAGTGAACCAATTACTAGTGTGTACTTCGGGAAAGAGCCAGAGAACCCAGAGACAGACATAAATTTGCAATTTTTTGATGTTTATTATCAACATCTTTCCTTCCCAAATATTATGGGTCTTATGCCGAGTCTACTAGATGACATCAGAAATTTAGCCACGGTATTATCAAAAGTCGCATACTACCAGTCAGATCTTTCAGATCTTAATGCAGCGATCCAGCAATTCATTCGCACAGAGTTGGAGTATCTATTTATGGTCTCAAGAAGCGCATATGACAACCTTCAATTCATCATTGCGAATACGTGGGAAAAGTTACACACTATAGACGGAGATGAAGACTATAGTGCCCAATTGCCAACCAGCTCTTTTAAAGACGTGGCACTTAGCGGGAATGATCCTGTTCCAGTAGAAGACCTTGAGGACAAATATGGGCTCCCAAAAGCGCTAGCGGAATTCTATTCTGATGAAGCCGTGTTCTTTTCAAAGATTCGTGAGTTCAGAGATTCGGTCACCCACCAAGGAGACTCTCCAAAAACTATATTCATTGCGAGTGATGGGTTAGCAGTTGACACGACCAAAGAACCGTACTGTAATTTTAATGTATGGGAAGATGAGCACATCGTTAATAATGGAATAGCACCGCTTTGGCCATTCATCGCACACGTAGTTGATCAGACGGTGTCTGCTCTCAAGCGATTCATAGTTGGTCTCTTTGATCAGAGAATCAAGGTACTACCACCGATAGCAAAGGGATATGATGTTTATATTCGCGGAGGGAATGTCGGGAATTTGAACCACTTGGACAGTCTAATGCATGATGACCGATGGGGAAAAGAGTTCATCAAGTCTGTAGAAGAAAGAGTCCAACATTCACCACCCTCTAACTGATTGTTTTTGAAGAATCCTATGTAACTCCGCCCAGTCTTCGAACGGGTCCTGAGACAGGTCATTCGGAAGATGCCACACCCAGGGCGCGGCGTCGTCCAAGTCGGAGCTACTCGTCCTCAGCAAACTCCAGATTCGAGTGCTTGTATGTGTAGAGCCGGATGTTCTGATCGTAGCAGTACGAGGCATACAGCGCCGGGTGAATCGTTTCCCAGTTCCCCGGACCTTCGTCGAGGCTGGACGGGAACGCAACGCTGACCGCTTCGCCTTCCATCTCCACACCGTACGCGCCGGTGTTCTGTTCCGGTGGCAGCACCTCTACGACGATTGCAACTGACGCATCTTTGTCGCCCTTCTTTTTCACGCGGTCGCCGGGCGAGAACGGATTCTCCGGCTTCTGGTTCATGTACGCCGTGTTCGGTCCGAGGTCGATGAGTTCGTTCATCGGCCGGGCCGCGAGGTGATCCAGTTTCTCGGGTGCCTCGCCGGAATACTTCTCTTGCGAGGCCGCTTTCGATTTCAGCGTCTCGGTGCGCTCCCAGCCGAGCAGGATGAGACTGTCTTCGTTGTCCCGATGCCAGACCATCACGATGATGTCATCGTCCGGGTCGTTGTCGAGGAGGGTTTCGGGAAGGAACGCGGATACGTCGCGAGAGGTCTTCACGTCGACCTCGTAGCCGAACACTTCGAAGTCGTACGACGAGAAACTTTCAGGGTTGCATCGCCGCATCGCTTCTTCGTTCTTCCACTCCCAGAGTTCGACTGGGAGGTATTCGCGGCAGAACTGTTCGAACGCGAGTTCTCCAAGGTTCCCGATTCGCTTTACGTCGAGGTTCTTTCGGTCTTGGACCTTCGCCTGGTGGTTGGCGCGTTCGTAGTCGATTTCGTCCGGGGTATAGCGGTACACTATCTACGAGAGGACATGGTATGGAATTGAATCTTTCTCGAAGTATTAATATCACAGTCTTTGTTGATATTTACAAGTGATTTTAATAGGTATTGTTGAGAAGGATACATATGGCAGGTGACTACTGGTGTGAGGAGTGCCAGAGATGGATTGATAGTGGTGAAGTTACTGAAACCTCTGAAGAAACAAAGCCAGGAGCCCCAATGAGGACGAAGTATGAACACAATCTATGTGGGATGGAGGTTCAAAAAGCACAAACGGAGGACGAAGGCCCGCGATAATCAATTACTATTTTGCAATATTTTGTGAAACTCGCTCCAGTTCTCGAACTGCTCCTGAAACAGGTCGCTCGGCAGGTTCCACGCCCACGGCGCGGCGTCGTCCGGGTCGTACGTCTCCAGCGTCGGTTCGAGGTTCACGAGCGAGCCGCCGAACAGCTCACCATCAGGCGAGTCTGAATCGGCGTCCCAGTCGCGGTAGAACGTCACTTCGTCCTGCGCCTCTTTGTAGAACGACAGCGTCGAGAGCCGTTTCTGTTCGGGATGCACGTCCTTCCCGGTGTGGCTCACCACGCCGACGGACTCGACGCCGAGCTTCGAGAACCGCTTAATCGCGGGCGTCCACTGGGACGCCACTTCGCGGCTGAACGTCCGGGCGTCGAAGTGCGTCGAACCTTCGTCGATAGTGACGGTCTTCGGCCGCTCGCGGTGGGTCAGCAGTACGTCCATGAGGTCGTACATCGACCGCACCACGATGTCCGCGCCGTCCCACGTCCCCACGTTCGAGATGACCAGCAGGTCATCACCGAAGTGCGCCCGCGCGAGGTCGCCGTTCAAGAGGAACATCGTGTTCGTCTTCCCCGTGTTCGGGTTCCCCGCGCCGGTGATGGTCGTGAGACCACCGCCGTTTTCGAGCTCGTCGACGAGCCGAAGCGGCAGTGTCAGCGAACTGGCGTCGAGGTCCTGTTGAGTCACGCCGACGAGGTACGAAAGCGCGGTCGCGTGCGACGACTGCACCGCGCGGGTCGCGGCTTGGGTCCGCAGCGACGAATCGACGAGGCGACCGAGCGAGGTCTCGGCGAACGAGTCGGCCAGCTCGTCGTCCTCGGTGAGGTCGAGCGAGTTCAGGAACGACAGGTTCGCGTGGTCGCCCTTCGAGACCGGCAGTCCCGCGTGGTCGAGCAGCCGGTGGTCGCCGTCGATGCGCCCGCGTACTTGTTCGTACAACTTCGCCGCCGTCAGCAGCCGTTCGTCGGTCACAGCCGGTCACCCACCTGAATGTCGTGGAGGCAACGCCGGCAGAGGTGTCCCTTCGCCGTGGGGTTTCGGGGAGTCATCGACCATCCGCAGTACATGCACTTCGCGGAAGTGTCCGAGTCGGTCACGCGGATTCACCTCCGTCGAGGGGATGCGGGCCGAACTCGCTGGTCGAACTGCCGTCGAGGTCGTGAGCGGAGTCGCGCCCATCTCCGTCACCGTCGGAGCGGTCAGGCATGAGCTCGTCCGCGTCGTCCGTCCCGTCGTCCCGCGCGTGGTTCCGCACGAGGTACGCCGTCGCCAGTGGCAGGGCCGCCGATACGAACAGGTGTGTGTTCGTCACCGGGTAGTACGACGCAGACACCGCGCCGTCGTCGAGGAAGCGCATCGGCACGTCGAGCGCCCGCGGCGGTATCATCAGGATACCGAACCACAGGCCAGCGACGATGCCAACCGACAGCGAGAGGGCGATGATGTACTGTTCGCGCGTCGAAAGTTCGAGTTCGAGTTTCATTCTGATTCACCGTTGGCCGCGTGTTGCTTCCGCCGCTGGTCGAGGTCGGCCAGCGGGTCCGGTGCCGGGTCGCCGTCACCTGGTGCCCACTCGGTCGGGTCCTCGTCGAAGATGGAATCCGAGCCGTCCAGGTCGAAGTCTTCGAGCACGCTATCAATCTCTGCGTGCAGCGCGTCGCCGTCGTCCGGCAGCGCGCCTTTCTCGAACGTCCGCACGACGTGTTTCACGGTCTTGACCGCCGCCGCCCGGACGATAGCGAAGGAGTTGATTTCGAGCGATTCGCCTTTCCGGGCCTTCGGTTCCAACTGCTTGCGGTTGTACCGGAGGTATTCGAGCGCCCGCGCCAGCACCGGGTCCGGCAGCGAGCCGACCCACGTCCCGGCGACTTCCCGCGCGTCGAGGTCGACGCCACGGCCGAACGCGAGGTTCGGCGTCGCCCACCACAGTTGGCCGTCGACGACTGTCCACTCGGACCACCGCGGCGTCGGGCAGGTGTAGACACCCGCGCCGTCGCGGTCGAGCAGGTCGACGTCGACGAGCCACATCATCTGCGGGCCGCCCATCAGGTCGACGGCCTGCCCGCCGACCCAGCGCCCGGCGATGACCGCCGAGAGGCCAGCCGTCAGGCCGATGATTTGGAGCGAGCGAGGTACGCGCACGTCGAAGACGAGCACGAGGCCGACGAGCAACAGCGAGCCAGCGACAGCGAGGTGAACGCCGTATCGCATCACCCACACGAACGCTGTCACGAGTCGTCCCGCATCGCGGTCCGGCGCGACCGTCGTCGAGGCCGCGCCCATCTCTGGTTCGTCGGGAGTTTCCCGCTGAGCCTCAGCTGAGCTTTCGGCGTCGTCGCTCATGCGACACGCTCCATGTCACGGTGAAGGCCGAAGCGCCGCCGGACGATTATCAGGAGCGCACCGAACGACGTGCCGAGCGCGCCGCCGATAGCCGCGTCTCGCACGTCCGTTCCAGTGAACGGACCGGCGATAAGCGCCGAACCGCCGTCGTCAAACCGGATTTCGGTATATCGGCCGTTCTCGACGGAGTACGACGTGACGAGAGTCACCCGCGGTTCCGGGGAGTCGATTCGAATCGTCGTCCGTCCTGGCGGAATCGGTCTGCGAACCAGATTCCCAGCCGCGGCACCGGTCGAGGTCGAGCCGGTCGGCGCGGTCACGGTGACCGTCCGCGGCAGGTCCGATTCGAGTACGAGCACGGCGGTCCCGTCGACGTACTCGGCGGAGACGATTCGCACCGCGCGGTCGCCGGCCACGTCGCCGTAGTACGTCGTCTCGTTCGACGACTCCGAAGCCGTGGTCGGAGCCGCGGCTGTCGTCGTCTCTGTCGGAGCAGACGCGGTCGCGGTCTCTTGGGCGGCGACTGTGCCAGAGGCAGCGAGCAGCAGAGCGATACAACTGACGAGTATGATAGTGTGTATTCGAGTCATACGGGTAGGGGTAGGGAAGGGAGGTTGGCGAGCGTTACAGCAGCGACCCGAACCAGTCGCCCGACCAGTCGGGCACGCCGAGCAGGTCGAGCAGCAGGTCCGAACCCATCCCGACGAGGTCGATGCCCGCGAGTTGCAGAGCACCAGCGAGCACGACCGCGCCGGCGATGGTCCCGATGGGCAGCTGCTTCAAGAACCAGAGGAGCATCCTACTCGTTGCCCTCCCGCTGGATGAGTAGCACCGCAGCAGCGCCAACCAGCAGCGCGATACCGAGCGCCTGCGAGTCGAGGCCACCGGAGCCACCGGAGCCGCCACTTGACTGCTCCCGCTCCTCGATGTCTTGGCGAAGGGATTCGAGTTCGTTCGTCATGTTGACGAACTCACTCGTGTTCGTCGTTTTGTACACGTACTGCGTCGTGTTCTGCGACTGCACCGAAGACCCGTCGCGAGCAGTTATCTCGGTGATGGTGAAGGTACCGTCGAGGTCGACCTTCTCGCCGGTCGCGGTGGCGATGAACACCGGGCCGTCGATGGCCGAGGCGTTGTAGGTCGTGTTCGCGGACCACGACCCGTTAGGCGCGGAGCGAGCCAGCACGAGACCCTGATAGGTAACGTTCGCCGTCCCCGATTGGTCGGTGACGTTCATCAGCCCGGACGACTGCATGTCCGGCACATCGAAGCCCATCAGAGCGAGCGCCGCCGTCGAGTCGTACAGCGAGGTCGAGTCGGAACCCGACTGGGTACCGTATTCGAACATCGCCGTGTTCGCGCTAATCACGTCGGACGAGTTGATGTTTCCAGCCGCGAAGTCGTCGTAGGTCGCATTCACGAAGTTCGACGCCTCCGCTTGGAGGTCGTCGTTCTTCGTCTCGTAACGCGCCCAGCGGTCAGCGAACGACTGGTGTTCGATGAAGGTCATCGAATCGTAGTTGCTGTTCGGCGCGGCGATTTCCCAGCCGCGGAAGCCCCAGCCGAAGTTCCCGTCTATCTGCAACCACTCGTGCCGGGCCGGAGTCACGTAGTACGTCTCGTACGTGTTGACGCTGTTGTAACCGTCTCCGATAGTGTAGTTGTAGGCGAGCACGTCAGCAGACGAATCGTTGACGAGAGTCACAGACGATGTGTTCAGGCCTTCGTAGGTCTTCGAGACCGACCAGCCACTCCCGCTATCGACTTGTGCGAAGTCGTCTTTCGTGACGAATGTCGAGTTGTTAATCGGCTCCGACTCGGAGCGTTCTTCGATACTCACCTCAGCGGCAGAGACGGTCGCATTCCACCGCGCAATGTCGTTCTTCTGCTTGACAGCGTAGTAGTCAGCAATCGCCCGTCTCGCGTCGATACGGGCCTGCTCTTTCGTCTTGCCGTCCTCGTACGCTTCAGCGACAGCTACCTGCGCTTTCATCCACGCGACCGACTCGGTGTCGTTCAGGTAGTTGTCCATCGCCGTGTTGTACGAGTCGAGCGAGGTCTTCTCAGCCGACGCCGCAGAATACAGTTCGACTTTATCCTGCGTCCCGTCGAGGTCGAGCGTCGAGTCGGTCGGGTTGAACCGACACTCGTCGCCGTTCGGGTTAATCAGACTGTTGATGAACGCCGATATCGCGGAATCGGAGACATCGCAGTCTTGGAACCCGAGCGTCGCGGACACTGGACCCGAAGCACCTGCTGTCACGAGCAAGACAGCAAACAGGACAGCGAGCCCGCGTCGAGCGAACTCGCGCATCAGAGGCCTCCAGTGATGATGAACGCAGTTGCACCGAGACACGCGGCGAGGTAGCCGAGCGTCGCAGTCGCTTCCAGTCTGGTGAGGCCGAAAGGAAGGGTCATGGTCTGGTTACCTCACGGCGACCGCCCAGCCGACGACCGTAATCAGGAACGCGACTTGCGCGCCCAGCGGGTCGCCCAGTCCGAGCAGGAGGTCCTTGATTTCGGTCACGTACTGCCAGCCGAGGATGACAGCAGGCGACGCGACGATGAACGCCATCTCCCAGTACTCGTAGTGTTCGAGCGACTTCGTCTCGCTCGACATGAACGCCACCGCGTACACGAGGATGCCGCCGAGCGTCGCGTGCTCGCTCGTCAGCGTGTAGGACGACAGCCACGTGATGGTGATGTCGGAGATGCCGCCGAAGGCATACAGGCCAGTAGCGACGAACACGACCGACAAGAGCGCCGGGATGGTCCGCAGCATCGCGTAGTCCGACGCGAGGCCGCTGAGACCCTGCGAGTAGCGCGACGCCATTACTCGCCCCTCACGTCGAAGACGTGGTACTCACGCTCCTCGGTCGAGCCGTCGTCATGCTCGATTTCGTACGTCCGGGTCTCGGCGGTCTTCTTGACCGCGAGCCAACTGCCGTTGCCGAGACCCTTCTTGTCGATGGTCCGGCGAATCTGGCCGTTCGACCAGAACTTCACTCGGTCACCGAGGTCGCCGCCGCGGGCGAGGTGAATCACGTCGTTTTCGTTCGGTCCCACGTCGTGGTCGATATCGACGATAACGCCGATGACCGGCTCGTCGACTTCGAACTTGATTTCCTCTACTCCGTCGTCGTAGTCGTCCTCGACTTGCGTTTCTTCGAAGTCGTCGAACGACATTGGTTCAGACGCCATTACAGCTAGAACATGTTGATAGTAGGTACTAGCCGTACCTACCAGCCGTATGAAAGTGGAATCACCAGGCAGGGTAGGTTCCTACGTCATCCCCACACGTCAGCGACCGGTGGGGGTTTCTCGCCGCCGACATCGGGGTATTCCGGCTGTCCTCCCGAAGCAACGTAATCTTCGACGTGTTCGAGATTCGTAGCCGTCGCGTCGGCTGTCGGCATGTCCCAGTAGGCGTAGCAGCCCAGGTAGTCGATGTGGCAGTAGAAGTCGGCACTCTCTGGGAGCGTCGATTCTACGCCTGGAGTCACAACGTCATCGAGGGCGAGTTCTTCGACCGTTGCGCCATCGCACGCGAGCTGGAGAGAGTCGATAGAGAGCTCTCGAACGGCGTGCCGAACGTCCGGGTCTTGCAGGTGTTCGGGTCTCTCTATCGCTTTCTCGATATCTCGCGAGATGGACCAGAATCGCCTGCCAGTCGCCCAGTAGAGGCCGAGTTTCCACGTCGCCGCCTTGTCAGCGTACGAATCCGACTCTTTCGCGTCCTCGAACGACTCGGAGGCTTCGAGCAGGGAGCCGAAGGTGGCCGAGAGGTACTTTCCGAGGTACGCGCCAGCCGTCCGGCTTTGCATCTGTTCGTCGCCGTCCTCGCCGCTCTCGTCGTCGTAGAACTCGATGAGGTCGTGAGACCTCGCGTTCTTCGCTATCCACTCGTCGCTGTGGTCGTGGTCGCCGTAGCGGTACCAGTCCACAAATCCTTTCGAGACCGGAACTTCGAACTGGTCGCCGTCGTCGTCGACGAGCGTTTTCGTTCCGAAGTTCCCCACTTCGTCGAGGTCCTCCCGAAACACGAGTGGATAGAGATCGACGATTTGACCCTGGCCGTAGTCCTTCCACTTCCGTTCCAGCTCCGCCTTGTCTATCAGGAACGGCATCCCGTCACTCTCGCGGGTCGGAACGTCGAACATCAGGACGTGCAGGTGCGCGTAGCCCTTCTCGGTGAACTCCAGAGCTTTCAGGTACGGCGGCCGGTAGCGAGGTCGCCCGGTCACTTTGCCGTCGAGCGCCGGTGACCAACTGGGAACGCCGTCCCTCCTGGTGTCGTCTTTCGTCGACGGGTCCGAGTCGAAGTACGAGAGGAGCCGGTTGAAGTTCGGGTTTATCGACGAGATGCCGTCGTACAGCGAGCGCGGGTCGGGTCGAGTCGGGTCGTCGTACGTGCCGGGGTCCGTCGTCAGCGTCATCAAGACGGCGTTGTCGTACTTCTCGTACGCGTGTTCGAGCGCGCTGTTGTAGCGCGCCCACGTCTTTCGGAGCCGTCCCTGGGAGTTGAAGCGGGTATTGTACTGTTTCGTCATCCGGCGGGTGGTGTCGCCGCCGCGTCGCCCGCAGAAGTGGACGTCGAACAGCAGTTGGTAGTTCTCGATGCGCTTCAGGTACCGATGTAAAGAGTCTTCCAGCAGGTCCCGACCCCAGTCATCGACCTTATTCGCGGTTCTCAGGTAGTTCTCGCAGAAATGCCGGTCATACAGCAAGTCGTCGCGTTCCCTGGTTGTTTGAGTAATGCCTTCTGATATCAAGTCAAGTAGACGAATTGTCGGGGTGACCATCGTCATGCCGTCAGACTGGCGTTTTTCGATGAGCTGGGGGTCGTGCCCGTCGAGGTCGTTCAGGAACCGGTAGACGAACTGGTAGTCCGGGTCGCTCCCGTCGAACCGCTCGCACTGCCCGATGTACTGACCCTTGACGCACTCGGAGACGAGCGTCGGCAGGTAAATCCCCTCTGGCGAGGTCGAGATGCGCTTTACCAGCCGTACGCGGTCCCGGTCGCGCCCGCGAAGTTCGAGGTCGTCGTCCGGGTCTGCCGGGTCGTACCCGTAGGCCAGCAGGCCGAGGTCGCCCAGGTAGTCCACGAGGTAGGTATCTTTACATCGGTCTGGGCGGAGCCGTGAGCCCCATACGTCAGCGATTTCGGACGATGAGCGTTTTCCGACGCTCATTCGTCTCTCCGAGAGACCGCACGCGCAGCTGGTGAGTCGTGAGCGCCGGGGGCGCGAGTGCCCGCGTTACTCACGGGAACCCCCGTCTGTGCGGATGAAATCGCTCAGACGGCACTGGGCCTTACCGCCACTCGTTTTCGGCCGACGGCCGTCGGCCTCATGCGGACCGGCTTCCGGGTCAGGGGCAAGCCCCTGCTTCCGGCCGCTCCGGGCGGACTGGGACCCGCCCTCCGCTGTTCCGGTCCTTGCGGTGGTTTCTGCGGCCAGTTGGTGTGCCCACAGGAGCGAGGTGAGTCGGTGGTCCCGAATCTCGTCCTCGATGGCGGGGATGCGCGCGCAGTCCTTGCACTCGCGCATCTTCGCGGCGCGCTCCGCGTGGTCGACGAGACACCACGCTTTGCAGCTGCCGCAGGCGTAGCGGACGTACCGCCATAGATGTCTCTCGCGACGAACGTGAGACATCTACCATGCACCCCCCTTGGCTTCTAATTTCGCCCGACAGCGGCGACCCGTTGCATGAAAGCTGAGGGAATAATTTTCTCGGTGATTTTGAGAAAGCGCCGATTTGGCCGATATCGACGGCGTAGAGCCATCTCTCGGCTTTTTAATTCTGGCCCCGAAGGACCTAAATTTTGGATGGGCGCTACAGGATTTGAACCCGTGGCAACTTGGTCCGAAGCCAAGCACTCTGTCCAGACTGAGCTAAGCGCCCTACATGACTTCGTCTGTCGTGGATTGCTTTAAATGGATTGATTCGAGGCGGCGACTCCGCGCGATTTATACGCGGTCTCCGAACAGTACGGGGTATGTCTCTCGGTACGCGAGCGCGCGGGTTCGTCGAACTCACCCGACCGGGAAACGCCGTCGCTGCCGGCGTCCTCACGTTCACCGGGGCGTTCGTCGCCGGGGCGGCCCCGAGCGACGCGCTCGTCGTCGTCGCGGCGATGCTCGCCACCGTGTTCGCCACGGGCGCGGGCAACGCCATCAACGACTACTTCGACCGCGATATCGACCGCATCAATCGCCCGGACCGTCCGATTCCCCGCGGCGCGGTGACCGCGCCCGAGGCCAAGTGGTTCAGCGTCGCGCTGTTCGGCGGCGCGGTCGTCTCGGCGCTCGTCCTCCCGGTCGTCGCCATCGCCATCGCCGTGGTCAACCTCGTCGCGCTCCTCGCGTACACGGAGTTCTTCAAGGGTCTCCCGGGCGTCGGCAACGTCGTCGTCGCCGCGCTCACCGGCTCGACGTTCCTGTTCGGCGGCGCGGCCATCGGCGAACCGTTGGGCGCGGCCGTCCTCTGTGTGCTCGCCGCGCTGGCGACGCTGACCCGCGAAATCGTCAAAGACGTCGAGGACATCGGCGGCGACAGAGAAGAGGGGCTTCGGACACTCCCCATCGTCGTCGGCGAGGCGGCGTCGCTGTGGCTCGGCGCGGTCGTCCTCGTGGTCGCCGTCGGCGCGAGCGCGGTGCCGTTCGTCCGGGGGGAGTTCGGACTGGCGTATCTCGGCGTGGTCGTCCCCGCCGACGCGCTCATGCTCGCCGCCACCGCGCAGTCGTTCGGTAATCCGGCCGCGGCCCAGCGCCGACTCAAACACGGGATGTTCTTGGCGGCGTTCGCGTTCATCCTCGGACGGGCGACGGCGCCAGCGGGAAGTCTCTTATAAGTGATCCTGGACGGACAATCGGCAAGTTCCCGGAGAACGTCCCGACGAGCCGGAACTGTTCGATCCTCCAATCAAAAAGGATATTACCGGCTCACTGTATCATCGTACTATCCGATGACCCCCGGCGAGCGGAAGCGTCACGCGAGCGCGTTCCTCGGAGTCGACGACATCGAGTCGAGGTACCTGTATGTATAATCTGGGCGCTGATCTCGACGTCGAGGTCGAACCGGGCACGAACCTCCTCCTCGTCGGACCGGCGTTGACCGGCAAGCGTTCGCTGGCGCTCGACATCCTCGCGGAGGGGACCCGGAGCGGTGAAGGGGCGGTCATCGTCACGACCAAAGACGGCGCGGACCGCATCCTCAACGACTTCGGCAAGCGACTCGACTACGAGGGCAAGCCCGTCGCGGTCGTCGACTGCGTCACGAAACAGCAGGGCGTCGGCGAGGTCCGCGACGACGACCGAATCCGGTACACGTCGTCGCCGGTCGACATGACCGGAATCGGAATCAAGCTCTCGGAGATCCTCCAGGAGTACTACCAGGACCGCGGGCTGCCGGAGAACCGCATCATGCTCCACTCGCTTTCGACGCTGCTGATGTACGCCGACCTCCAGACCGTCTTTCGGTTTCTGCACGTGTTCACCGGCCGCATCCAGAGCGTGGGCGGCCTCGGCGTGTTCACCATCGACGCCGACGCTCACGACGACCGGACGATGAACACCATCAAACAGTTGTTCGACGGCATCATCACGACCCACGAGGACGCGCCGCCGGACATCCGCATCGCGGACCACTAGCCGGTTCGGCGCGCGCGCCGGACTGGGGACTGGGGACTGGGACGGCGGCCGCGCCGCACAGCCGCCTGACGTTTTTATCCGCAGACGGCCACGTCGTAGGTATGCCCATCACCAGCGACGACGACATCCGCGCGCTGTTCGACGCCGAGACCATCGCGGTCGTCGGCTGTTCGGCCACGGCCGGCAAGCCCGCCCACGACATCCCGGCGTACATGCAGCGCCACGGCTACCGCGTCGTCCCGGTCAACCCCTTCCACGACGAAATCCTCGGCGAGACGGCGTACGACTCGCTGGCCGACGTGGACGAAGACGTCGACCTCGTGGACGTGTTCCGACCGTCCGAGGAGGCGGGCGACATCGTCGACGCCGCAATCGAGCGCGCCGCCGACCGCGGCGACGTGGAGGCGGTCTGGCTCCAACTCGGCATCCGCGACGACGACGCGGCCGCCCGCGCCGAGGAAGCTGGACTCTCGTTCGTTCAGGACAAGTGCTTCAAGGTCGAGCACTCGCGGCTCGCCTGAGCGCCCGCTGAACCGGCGATTCGACCGGAGTCAGCTTCTGGCCGGCCTGTTCTACCCTTCCCACGACTCGAAGTCGCCGTAGACGCCCTTCGAGAGATATCGCTCCGAGGAGTCGGGGAAGACCGTGACCACGGCGTCGTGCGGGAGGTCGAGGTCGCCGGCGGCGGCGCGCTCGGCCACGTCGATGGCGGCCAGCGAGTTGGCGGCGGCGCTCGACGCGACGAGGTGGCCTTCCTCGGCGGCGAGGCGCTGCATCTCGCCGTGAGTGTCGCGGTCGGCGATTTGGACGAGTTCGTCCACCAACTCGGGGTCGAACAGCTCGTTCGTCGCGGGGTCGTGCGTGCCGATGCCCTCGGTCTTGTACGACGCCTCCGCCACGTCGCGGCCGTGGAGCCGGGCGTAGAGCGACCCCTCGGGTTCGACGGCGGTGACGAACGTGTCTTCGTTGCGCTCGCGGCCGTAGCGCGCCATCCCCATCAGCGTGCCCGCGGTACCGCAGCCGGCGACGAGCGCGCCGACCTCGCCGTCGAGCGCGTCGTACACCTCGGGCGCGGTCGTCTCGTAGTGCGCCTCGGGGTTGAGCGGGTTGGAGAACTGCTGGGGGACGACGGCGTCGTCGAGTTCGTCGGCGAGCTTGTGGGCGCGGTCGATAGCGCCGCCCATCCCGTCTTCGGTGGGCGTGTTCACCACGTCGGCTCCGAGCGCGCGCATGAGCGTCTGTTTTTCGACGCTGAACCGCTCGGGGACGACGAACACCGCGCGGATGCCGAGCTGTCCGGCCGCGACGGCGAAGCCGATGCCGGTGTTGCCGGCGGTCGGCTCGACGATGGTGCCGCCCTCGGGGAGTTCGCCGGATTCGAGCATCCGTTCGAGCATGTACTTCCCGATGCGGTCTTTGACGCTCGCGCCCGGATTGAACGATTCGAGCTTCGCGTAGACGGGCACTTCGTCGGGCGACGCGTGGACCCTGACGAGCGGCGTCTCCCCGACGGTGTCGAGCACCGAGTCGAAGGGTTCGCGGTGCGTGGTCATACGCGGGCAAAAGTTGCCCCTGACCCTGAACGTTTTCATCCCGTTGTCCCCCCTTCGTCGGAGGTCGGTGCGTGGGTGGGTCGAGCCGAGTCGGTCGAGCACAGTCGTCTCTCGGGGACTCCGAGACGAGGCTAGGGCTGGGTGCGAAACCGACAGAAAACGGGGAGCGTCGGAGAGTCGGCGTGCTTACGCGTCGTCGGTGGTGGCGTCACTCGACGCGTCGGCATCGGCGTCGGCGGTCTCGTCGCCGGCCGCGTCGTCCTCGGCCTCGGAGATGTGCGCCTGCGCGATGGCGGCGTCGAGGTCGACGCCCTGTTCCTCCGCGATGGCTTCGAGAATCGCCCGCTGTTCGGCGTTTTCGGCTTCGAGCCGGTCGACGCGCGACTTCGTCTCGTTGACCGTCTCGCGGACCTCGACGACCTGCTCGCGCAGTTCGTTGAGCTTCTTGTACACGTCTTCGGCCATCTCTGCGACCTTCTGGAGCTTCTTCGCGGTGCCTCCGAGTGCCATGTGTCGCCTCTCGGACTCGGGGCATGTACGACTTCCGGTGCGGTGTCGCGAGAAAACCGGCCACGAACACCGAGAGCGGGTGGAGACACCGGGTCTCAGCCGAGTTCGTTCGGGTCCACCCGGTCGACGACGACCCGGAGGCCGACGAGCGCGACGACGCCGACGAAGACGAGCCCCGCGACGGCGGCTCTCGCGCCGACGCCCGCGGTCCCGAGCGCCAGTCGCGCGGCCGTGTTCGCGGGGTTCAGCGGCAGCAACGACGTGCCCGCGAAGACGAGGAGCACGCCGATGGAGTACAGGAGCTGTGCGACCCGGCGGTCGGGCGACGTAATCGCCACCGCCGCGCCGAGGGTGACGACGACGGCCGAGAGCCCGGCGACCATGCCGAACAGCCAGGGCACGCTCTCGATGGCCGTCCCGTTCAGGTGGAGGAGCAGCATCCACGCGACGGCCTGCACCGGAGCCAGTCCGCCGGCCGCGAGGAGCTTCCCGTCCACGACGGCCGCGAAGCTCACGGGCGCGACTCGGAGGAGTTCGAGCGTCCCGCGGGCGACCTCCTCCGTGAGCGAGTCGACCACCAGCGACCCCGAGATGAACACGGGCAGGAACAACAACAGCGGGACGAGCACGGTGTAGGTGAAGCCGAAGTACGGGCTCGACTCCGCCGCCGGCGGGAGGGAAAGCGGGTCCGTTTCGAGGAACGCGCGCCGTTCCGCGCGCTCGGTGCGCTCCAGTTCGCGGAGCGCGTCGCGGAGGCGGGTGACGACCGCCGTCGTCTCCACGCCCGTATCGGGCGCGACCGCCGCGACCCGTATCCTGCCGTCCTCTCCCGTGGACGCCTCTAAGACGGCATCGACCTCCCGCTCGTGGAACGCCGTCATCGCGGCCGGCGTGGAGGCGTACGGTCGCCCGCTGAGCCCGTCTTCGGTCCCGACGGCGCGAAGCAGGTCCTCGACGGCCTCCTCGTCGCCCGCGACGGCCACGTCCACCTGATAGCTCGCCGCGCCGGGGTCGTACAGCGAGACGAGGCCGACGACGAGGAACGACGAGAACACCGCGACGAACAGCTGGATAGCCAGCGCCAGCACGATGGTTTTTTCCTTACGGAGACTGCCGAGTTCGCGCCGGGCGATGGCGAGTCGCGGGCTACCCAAGGGCGTTCACCACCTGAAGGTTGTAGCCGAGGTGAATGGCGATTGCACCCACGAGCGCGACGCCGTAGGCCGAGCGCCCCCGACTCGCCCCGAGGGCGGTCACGCTGGCGGTCACCGCGTGGAGCACGAGCGGCGCGAGGAACAGCCCGAGGACGACGAGGGCGCTCACGCCGGTGCCGCCGGCGATGCCGACGCCGGAGGGCGCGAAGGCGGTCTGGCCGAGCGTGAGCGACTGCAACCCGGCGAGTTGAGCGATGGCGGTGAACTTCTCGCCGACGAAGAAGCCGAGGCCGGAGAGCCCGCCAAGGACGAGCGACGACCGGAGCGTCCGCGAAAAGCGCGCCTTCTCGAAGGCGGCGAGGACGTGGAGGCTCTTTGCCAACTCCTCGATGACCGCGACCGCGACGAGCACCATCGGGACGGTCAGGTCTACCGGGAGGACGAACAGCACGGCGATGGCCAGCAGTTCCGCGATGAAGACGAACGGAATCGACAGCGCCGACAGGGTCGCAACCGAGCGCGCCCGCGAGATGCGACTGTCGAGCGCGTCGAGGAACTTCAGCGGGACCGGTCGCTGGGTGAACATGTCCTCCTCGCGGTAGACGCCGACGCCGAGGAGGAACAACACGGCCGCGGCGAGGAGAATCGGCCCGACGGAAAACAGGAACTCGCCGAGCGGAATCGACTCGCCCGCGAGGTCGCGCACGACGAGCGTCAGCGGCGAGATGAGCGCGATGGGCGTGACGTTCGTGAAGATGGCCGGGACGAACGTGTACGTCGTCAGGAACACCGACACCGTCACCGTGACGAACGTGAGTTCCTTGAACGAGCGGGCGAACATCGCGCCGACGAACGTCGAGGCGAGGAACAGGAGGCCGACGGGGACGACCGCGGCCACCGAGACGACGCCGCCGCCGACCGCCGCCGCGATGGCGACGGTGATGCCGACCGTCCCGAGCAGGTACGGGAGCGTCTTGCCGGCGACGATGTCGCCAGGCGAGATGGGCGCGACGAGGAGCAGTTCGCCGCGGCGGTTGATGCGCTCGTTGAGGACGCTCGACCCGTAGGCCTGAATCACGAAGTTCATCGGCACGAGGAAGGCGAAGGCGAGGACGAGCGAGGCGAACGGGAACGGCGGGCTGATGCTCGCCGGCGACCCGCTGCTGTCGCCGCCGAAGAGGCCCGCCATCCCGCCGAGCGACGGGGCGTCGACGCTGCCGTCGTCGGCCGCCGCGGCGTCGGACGCGTCAGGGTCGCCGCCGGCTGTCCCGCCCGCACCGTCACCGGCACCGGACGCGCCGCTCTCGGCTCCGGTTCCGGCGTCGGCTCCGCCGCCGTCACCGGCTCCGGCTCCGCCACCACCCCCGCCCGCGCCGCCGTCGACGCGGCTTCCGGCCGGGACGAGCGCGTCGCGCTCGCGGTACTGGAGGTCCACGACGACCGGGAACGCGGCCGACCGGTTCTCCTCGCGGGCCATCTGTCGTTCGTTGTACGACCGGACCGCGTCGCGGAACGCGGCGTAGGCGGCCCGGCCGGTCTGCGTGTCGACGACCGAGACGTGCGTCTCGCTGACGACGAGTTCGACGTTCGGGTCCGAGACGGGCCGCGGGTCGAGCGTGGATGACTGGTCCACGGCGTCGTAGTAGGGGCTGTCGCCGGCGATGCCGACGCGGTAGAGGTCGCGGTCGAGCGCGACCCCGCCGCCCGCCGCCCCGGCCGCGATGCCGCCGGCGACGAGGACGGCGACGAGACCGATGACGGCGGTCCGGCGGTCGAGCGTCCCCGCCGAGCGCGACACCTCCCAGCGGGCGATGCGGAGGATAGTCCGGGCGTGCTCGACGAGTCGGGTTCGGAGGTCGGTCACGACTGCCCGCGACCTCCGGCGACGCGCTGTTCGCGCTCGTCGTCGGCGTACTCGCGCTCGCCGTCAGCGGCCTGCCCGCGGCCGCCCTCGGCTTCGCTTGTCGTCGGTGCCTCGCGGGCGAGGCGGAGGAAGATGTCCTCCAGCGATGCCTCGTCGGTTCGGATGTCGGCGACGCGGCCGCCGGCGGCCTCGGCGCGCTCGCGGAGCGACTCGACGGCCGACATCTCGTCGACGACGGCGACGTGGCGCTCCTCACCGTCGATTTCGTCGTCGTCGGGCAGGGTCTCCGCGAGCGGGACGGTCGTGAACACGCGGTAGGTCGTCTCGCCGTGTTCCGCGCGAATCTCGGGGACCGTCCCGCGGGCGATGATTTCCCCGCGGTTCATGATGACCACGCGGTCGCAGATGGACTCGACGTGAAAGAGGTTGTGCGCGCTGAAGACGACGGTCTTGTCCTCGTCGCGGAGTTCGCGGACGAACTCCAAGACGACGTTCGTCGTCAGCGGGTCGAGGCCGCTGGCCGGTTCGTCGTAGATGAGCAGGTCGGGGTCGTTGACGAGCGACCGGGCGATGGCGACCTTGCGCTTCATCCCCTTCGACATGTCCCCGAGTCGGCGGTCGCGGTATTCGAGGCCGAGGCGGTCGAGCACCGCGCCGGTGCGCTCGTCGGCCACGTCGCGGGGCACGTCGTAGAGGTCGGCGAAGAATCGGAGATACGACCGCGCGGTCATGTCCTCGTACAGCGGCGACTCCTCGGGGAGAAAGCCGAGTTTGCGCCGCATCGCCGGCTCCTCGGGGTCGTATCCGAGCACCGATGCCGACCCGCCGGTCGGTTCGACGAGTCCGGCGAGCATCTTCAGCGTCGTCGTCTTCCCCGCGCCGTTGGGGCCGACGATGCCGAACACCTCGCCCGACTCGACCGAGAAGTCGCTTCCCACGACGGCGGGGAAGTCGCCGTAGGTCTTCCGCAGGTTCTCGACCGTAATCATTGAGAGAGTTTCACGCGGGACGGCATAAAAAGCGTTCGCGCAGGGTTTCAGGATTGATAGTCTTCCCCTTCGCGGGGCAACAGTTTCACCGCCCCGCGGCCGGGAGTGAACGAATGCCCGCGCCGCCGAGAACCGACGCTCGTCTACTTAGTCGTACTCGTAGAAGCCCTTGCCCGTCTTCTTGCCGAGGTCGCCCGCCGCGACCTTGCGCTTGAGCAGGTACGCCGGTTTGTAGCGGTCACCGAGCTCCTCGAACAGCGTCTCGGAGGCGTCCAGACAGATGTCGAGGCCGATGTGGTCCGCGAGGGTGAGCGGCCCCATCGGGACGTTCGTGCCGAGGGTCATGCCGCGGTCGATGTCCTCCTTCGAGGCGACGCCCTCGTCGTAGGCGCGGATGCCCTCGTTGAGCCACGGCATGAGGATGCGGTTGGTGACGAAGCCGGGCTTGTCGTCGGACTCCCACGTCTCCTTGCCGAGGGCCTCCGAAAAGTCGTGGGCGAACGCGACGACGTCGTCGTCGGTCTTCTCGCCGCGGACGACCTCGACGCCCTTCATAATCGGCACGGGGTTCATGAAGTGGAGGCCCACGACGAGTTCGGGGCGCTCGGTCGCGGCCGCGATGGTCGTGATTGAGAGCGTGCTGGTGTTCGTCGCCAGCACGACGCCCTCCGGGACGATGTCGTCGAGGTCGGCAAAGATGTCGCGTTTCACGTCCATGTTCTCGACGGCCGCCTCGACCACGAGGTCGCAGTCCCCGAGGTCCGCGAGCTCGGTCGTCCCCGCGACGCGCGCCTTCGCGGCGTCGGCCTCGTCCCCGGTCAGTTTCTCCTTCGAGACGAACCGCGAGAGGCTGTCGTCGATGGCCGACAGGCCGCGCTCGACGTACTCGGGTTCGAGGTCGCGCATGACCACGTCATAGCCGGCCATCGCGGCCACCTGCGCGATGCCGTTGCCCATCGTTCCCGCGCCGACGACGCCCACCGTGTCGATATCTTCGGTATCGTACATATCGGGGTCTGCGCGAGGGAGGGTGGTAAAACTTGCCGATGCGTTCGGAATAGTGACAGACTCGTGACTACCACGGGAAGACTCAAGTCGGGGGCAAGAATGGGGATATGCAACGGTGACTGGGGTGAACGACGCCGGCAGATACGACGAAGACGACGCGGGCGGGGGCGGAGGGGAAGCCGTCTCGGACGCGCGCCCGAGCGACGCCGAGGGCGCAAAGCGGGGGAACGGGCCGGACGAGGGACCGAAAAACCCTGCTGAGGCGCTGACCCACCTGCTCAGACCGCGGGGCGACCGCGCGAGCGACGGCGTCCCGACCGAGTTAGAGGCCTTGAAATACGTCGGCCCGGCGACCGCCGACAGTCTCGCCGAGGCGAACATCGACGCGGCCGCTATCGTCGACGGCGAGGTGTGTTACCGGGACCTCGTCGCCGCCGGGACGAACCCCGGCGTCGCGGCGAAGATTCGGCGCTGGCACTCGCTTTCGTGGTCGTTCAACTCCGGCGACGACCTCGACCGCCGCTCCTCGCAGGTCCGCGGACTGGGCGACGACGAGCGCGCGTGGGTCGCCGCGAGTTCGGGCGACTGGGACGCGAGTGACGATGCCGACACCGGCGACAGCGACGACAGCGACGACAGCGACGGCGACAGAAACAGCAACACCGGCGATTGGATCCCGGACGGCCGGGGCGGGGCGACGGAGACGAGCGGCCCGGCGCGAGACGGAGACTGGACTCCGTCGGGGTCGGGGACGACTACGAGACCGGAGAGCGAAGCGGACGCCCCCTCGGAGCCCACGGAGTCGGGCGATTGGACGCCGACCGGGCGGGGGGCGACCGACGCGTCGACCGACGGTTCGGGAGACGCGCTCGCGGCCGAAGAAGCGTGGCGCGAGCGGTCGAAGCCCGAACCGCTTACGACGCTCGCCGGGGTCGACGAGGCCGACGCCGAACTGCTCGCCGAGGCGGGCGTCCGCTCGGTCAGGCGACTCGCCACCGCCGACCCGGAACACGTCGCCGACGCCCTCCAAATCGACCCGACCGTCGTCAGCGCGTGGAAGGGGCAGGCGCGCGACGCCATGGAGTAAACCGCCGGTTCTGACTGCCGTCCGATTTTTTACTATCTGAGTAGTAATTTCTATTCGAACCGTGTTTTCCGTAATATTTTGTTACGACCCTCATAACGCTCGAATTCAGCAATATATCCTAAACCACTCTAGACGCAGTTTTTATATAGGTAGTTACACCATTTTGAATCAGATGATGCCCGGTTCCGACACGGCCGTCGACTCCCCGCAGACGGTATCTCCCACCCCGACGACGCTCGGGGTCAGCGCTCGACTCGCCGACGACTCGCCGACGACCCGCCGACGCCCGGAGGGATGGGCCTGATGGCGACGACCGACGTCAACACCGCCGACACCGCCCGCGCCGTGCGGACCATCGACGGCGTGGTCGACATCATCGCGAGCACCGCGCCCGAGATTCGGACCGGCCTCCCCGGTCGCCGTGTCACCGCCGAAGACGAGAACCCGAGCGGCGAGACGCAGATGGCCGCCGACGTGTTCGCCGACGACCTCCTCTGCGAGCGCATCGGCGCGCTCGACGGCGTCGGCGAGTACGCCAGCGAGGAGCGCCCCGAGTCCGTGGACGTGGGCACCGGCCGGCTGTCGGTCGCTGTCGACCCGCTCGACGGCTCGTCGAACCTGAAGCCGAACAACACGATGGGGACCATCTTCGCGGTGTACGATGGCCCGCTACCGGCCCACGGGCGCGACCTCGTCGCCGCCGGCTACGTCCTCTACGGCCCCGTCATGACGATGATTGTCGCCCGCAACGGCACCGTCGACGAGTACGTCCTCCACGACGACGCGAGCCACGAACTCGTCCGCGAGGACGTTTCGCTCCCCGACGAGGGGTCGGTGTACGGCTTCGGCGGCCGCGTCCCCGACTGGACCGACGACTTCGAGGCGTTCGCCCGCGAGGTCGAACAGGACGCCTCGCGCAAGCTCCGCTACGGCGGCTCGATGATCGGCGACGTGAACCAGATTCTCACCTACGGCGGCATCTTCGCGTATCCGACGCTGGAGTCCGCGCCCGAGGGCAAACTCCGCGTCCAGTTCGAGGGCTACCCCATCGGCTACGTCATCGAGACGGCCGGCGGCGCGACCTCCGACGGCACGAAGTCGCTCCTCGACGTGGACAAGGACGGACTCCACGCGCGGACCCCGATGTACGTCGGCAACACCGAACTCGTGGCGAAACTCGAAGCCGCGCTGGACTGAGCGAACCGAACCGACCGGGCACCTCGTTTTCTCCGAACTCCGCAGTCGATAGCGACCGGTCTCCAAACGGACGACGGCCGGACTGCCGCCGCCCCCGTTCGACCGACCGGCAAATCGTGCATGGAAAACCATTTTGAATACGGTGGTGCATCACCGAGTATGAAGGTCAGAATCGGTGACGGCGCGACCGGCGACGAGGCCGAGGCCATCGCCAACGCGCTGGCGCGACACCTCGGGACGGACGTGAACGTCTTCGTCGGCGACGGCGAGGAGGCCGTCGCGGACGCCGAACCGCCCGCGGACACCTTCCCGCTGGACGACGACATGGGTCCCACCGAGCGCGAGGAGCAACTCCGCGAGGAAATCGCGGACATCCTCGGCGGCGGCCCCGAGAAGTACAAACAGCGCCTGCCGGAGTCGGGAAAGCTGTTCGTCCGCGACCGTCTCGAACTCTGGTTCCCCGACGGACTGGCGTTCGAAGACGGCAAGTTCGCCAACTTCGACTCGTGGCACGAGAACTCCCCCGAGGTCGACGAGGCGGACCCGAACACTCGCCTGCCGGGCGACGGCCTCCTCACGGGAGCCGCCGAGTTCGAGGGCCGCGACCTCCACGTCATGGCCAACGACTTCACCGTCAAGGCCGGGTCGATGGCCCGCCGCGGCGTCGAGAAGTTCCTCCGCATGCAGCAGCGCGCCCTCAAGACCGGCAAGCCGGTGCTCTACCTGATGGACTCCTCGGGCGGCCGCATCGACCAGCAGACCGGCTTCTTCGCCAACCGCGAGGGCATCGGGAAATATTACTACAACCACTCGATGCTCTCGGGGTACGTCCCGCAGATTTGCGTCCTCTACGGGCCGTGTATCGCCGGCGCGGCCTACACGCCCGTCTTCGCCGACTTCACGGTCATGGTCGAGGGGATGTCCGCGATGGCCATCGCCTCGCCGCGCATGGTGAAGATGGTCACCGGCGAGGAGATTTCCATGCAGGACCTCGGCGGCGCGCGGATGCACACCGAGGAGTCCGGGAGCGCCGACCTCGTCGCCCGCGACGAGGCGCACGCCCGCGAACTCGTCTCGCAACTCGTCACCTACCTCCCCGACAAGGCCGGCGAGAAGCCGCCGCGCGCCGAGTCGAAACCGCCGCGGTACTCCCCCGACGGCATCGACGAACTCATCCCCGAGTCACCGAACCGCCCCTACGACGCCCACGACCTCATCGAGCGCGTCGTCGACGCCGAATCGGTGTTCGAACTGAAGCCCGACTACGGGAAGGAAATCGTCACCGCGTTCGCCCGCATCGACGGTCGGCCGGTCGGCATCGTCGCCAACCAGCCCACCGAGCGGTCGGGAGCCATCTTCCCCGACGCCGCCGAGAAGGCCGCGGAGTTCATCTGGACCTGCGACGCCTACGAGATTCCGCTCCTCTACCTCTGTGACACGCCCGGCTTCATGGCCGGGTCGCAGGTCGAAAAGGACGCCATCCTGGAGAAGGGCAAGAAGTTCATCTACGCCACGTCGTCGGCGACGGTGCCCAAGCAGACCGTCATCGTGCGGAAGGCCTACGGCGCGGGCATCTACGCCATGGGCGGCCCCGCCTACGACCCCGAGAGCGTCATCGCGCTCCCCTCGGGCGAAATCGGTATCATGGGCCCCGAAGCCGCCATCAACGCGGTGTACGCGAACAAGCTCGCCGACGTCGACGACCCCGAAGAGCGGGCGCGGATGGAAGACGAACTTCGCGAGGAGTACCGCGAGGACATCGACGCCCACCGGATGGCGAGCGAGGTGGTCATCGACGAAATCGTCCCGCCGTCGACCCTCCGCGACGAGCTTGCGGCCCGCTTCGAGTTCTACGCCGACGTGGAGAAGTCGCTCCCGGACAAGAAGCACGGGACCGTCATCTGAGCCGAGTCGGCGGTTAATGCTCCGTTTTTCCGGCGGGTAATCTCACGGTAACTGACCTAAGCGGTTCGTACTGAGGACGGCGGGGGTGGTACGGACCTCATCGTCGGCCGACTCCCGCCCGTTCCGCCCATCGCGTCTCGACCCGTCTCGCCGCGACATCGGGAATCGTCGCTTGCCGATAGCCCGCCATGAGCCACGAACTCCCCCTTCCCGAGACGTCCCGCGCGGCACTCGCACACGCGGTGAGCGACGAGCACGTCCTCTGGACCGTGACGATGCTGGCGTTCGTCCTCGACGTGCTGACGACGCTCTACGGGCTCGGCCGGGGGCTGGCCGAGCTCAACCCCGTGGTCCTCGCGCTCATCCCCGCGTTCGGGCCGGTGGGCGCGCTCATCTCGCTGAAACTCGTCGTCCTCGCGGTCGCGGTCGTCGCGTGGCGCGTCCTCCCGAGTCGCTACCGCGGGGCGATTCCCATCGGCGTGGCCGTCCCGTGGGGCGTCGCCGGGCTGATGAACACGCAACTCATCCTCGTTACGGTGTTCGGGTAGGCCGCCGGAGCGAGTCGATAAGCACGGCCCACGCGAGCCCCGCAAGTCCGATGTCGCGGGCGAGCACGTCACCAAACAGGCCGCCTTCGACGACGAACACGACCGCGAGGTAGAGACACGTCGTCGACAGCGAGACGGCAGCGACGGCGCTCGCGGGGGCGGTGTAGCGGTCCGCGACGATGGCCGCGCCGAAGCCGACTTCGAGAACGCCGTTTGCGAGCACGAACGTCACCGGCGAGACGACGAGAACGGGCGCGAGCCACGGGACGACGTACGCCGACCACGAAAGCGGGTCCAGAAGCTTGTGGACGCCCGCGGCGAACACCATCGCGCCGAGGCCGACCCGGGCGACGGTCGTCGGTTCGGGGGCCCGGGCGGCGACCGAGGCGGCCCAGTCGGCGACTGACGTGGCGCGCGCGGAGAGGCCGTCGAAAGCCATGTCCCGGCTAGCGACGCCGGGGAGAAAACGGTGCGGGTGGGTTACGGAGACGCGGGGCGACGCGCCGTGGCTCGGCCCAACCCGACCCGGCCCAGCTCAGGCGTCGTCCGCGTCGGCGGCGAACTCGCGTTTCAGCGACAGCGCTGTCCGCTCGAACTCGCAGACGAGGTCGTCGTCCTGATTGAACGCCTCGACTTTCATCGTCACCACGCCGCGCTCGCCGTCGGAGGTCTCACGCTTGTCGAGGACGGTCGTCTGCGCGCGGAGCGTGTCGCCGTGGAACACCGGGTTCGGGTGGGACACGTCGTCGTAGCTGAGGTTCGCCACGATGGTCCCGTCTGTCGTGTCGGGAACCGAGAGACCGACCGCGAGGCTCATCGTGTAGAGGCCGTTGACCAGTCGCTCGCCGAACTGCGAGTCGGCCGCGAACTCGGCGTCGAGGTGGAGCGGCTGCTGGTTCATCGTCATGTCGCAGAAGCGCTGGTTGTCCGACTCCGAGACGGTGCGGCGCTTCTCGTGTTCGATGGTCCGGCCGACCTCGAACTCCTCGTAGTACAGAGCGGTCATACTGGTGCGTGTGACAGACCGTGATAAAACCGTGCCGGTCGACCGCCTCGTGTGACAACTATTGCCCCGAACGAAACCAGATAACAACCATTATAATTATCCACAATAGAGGATTTCGAAAGCGCCCGATGACGGCCGATTCGGTCGGCCGTTCGGTCGGTGATTCGGCCGTCACTGCGGGCGCGGGACGGCGCGTCTGTCCCTCGGCTCAGCCGGCGCTCGGCCGGCACGACCAATCATGGCATCCGCAGCACCATCCACCGCGACGGACGACGAACCGACCGAAGAGACAGCCCTCGAGACGGCCCGCCGACAGCTCGAACGCGCGGCGGCGCACCTCGACGTCGACCCCGGCGTCATCGAGCGGCTCCGACACCCGAATCAGGTCCACCGCGTCTCGGTCCCCCTCGAACGCGACGACGGTTCGACCGCGGTCTACACCGGCTACCGCGCCCAACACGACAGCGTCCGCGGCCCCTACAAGGGCGGCCTCCGGTTCCATCCCGACGTGACCGAAGCCGAGTGCATCGGCCTTTCGATGTGGATGACGTGGAAGTGCGCCGTGATGGACCTCCCGTTCGGCGGCGGCAAAGGCGGCGTCGTCGTCGACCCCAAGGACCTCTCGACCGACGAGAAAGAGCGGCTCACCCGCCGGTTCGCAGAGGAACTTCGCCCCTTCATCGGTCCAACGAAAGACATCCCCGCGCCCGACATGGGCACCGACGCCCAGACGATGGCGTGGTTCATGGACGCCTACTCGATGCAAGAAGGCGAGACGAAGGCGGGCGTCGTGACGGGCAAACCCCCGGTCGTCGGCGGGAGCGAGGGCCGCGACACCGCGCCCGGCCGCTCCGTCGCCATCATCGCCCGCGAGACCATCGATGACCTCGGCTGGGACATCGAAGACACCACCGTCGCGGTACAGGGGTTCGGCTCGGTCGGCGCGCCCGCCGCGCGACTCCTCGACGACGAGGGCGCGACGGTCGTCGCCGTCTCCGACGTGAACGGGGCCATCTACGACCCCGACGGCCTCGACACGCACGACGTGCCGACCCACGAGGAGGAACCGGAAGCTGTCATGAAGTACGACGCGCCGCGGAAGCTCTCGAACGAGGAACTGCTCGAACTCGACGTGGACGTGCTCATCCCGGCCGCCGTCGGCAACGTCCTGACCGCCGAGAACGCCGACGACGTGCGGGCTGACCTCGTCGTCGAGGGCGCGAACGGGCCGACCACGTCGGCCGCGGACGAAATCTTCGAGGCGCGCGGGATTCTGGTCGTCCCCGACATCCTCGCCAACGCCGGCGGCGTCACCGTCTCGTACTTCGAGTGGTTGCAGGACCTCAACCACCGCTCGTGGTCGCTCGAACGCGTCCACGACGAACTGGAGACCGAGATGCTCCGCGCGTGGACCGCCGTCCGCGAGCGCGTCGAGGAACACGACGTGACGTGGCGCGACGCCGCCTACATGGTCGCGCTCGAACGCGTCTCCGAGGCCCACGAACACCGCGGCCTCTGGCCCTGAACCGGGCCGGCGACGAGTCGATATTTCACCGCCCCCCTCGATACACACACCATGCCCCGACGCAGCGTTCTGTTCTCCCCCGGCGACCGACCCGAGCTACTGCGGAAAGCCCCCGGCGCGGGCGCGGACGTGCTCGTCTTCGACCTCGAAGACGCCGTCTCGCCCGACAGGAAAGCCGAGGCTCGGGAGGCGGTCGCTTCGGTCCTCTCGGACCCCGAGTTCGACCCCGACGCCGAGGTCGCGGTCCGCGTCAACCCCGGCGACGCCGGCCGCGACGACATCGCCGCCGTCTGCGCCGCCCACCCGCCAGATTCGCTCGTCGTCCCGAAGGCGACGAGCGCCGACGACGTGACGAGCGTCGCCGGCGCGGCTCGCGAGGTCGGCGCGGACTGCCCCGTCATCGCCATCGTCGAGAGCGCGGCGGGCGTCCTCGCCGCCCCCGAGGTCGCGGCCGCGCCCGACACCGCTGCCGTCGTCTTCGGCGCGGAGGACTTCGCCGCCGACGTGGGCGCGACCCGGTCCGAGGAGGGAACCGAAGTGCTGTACGCCCGCGAGCGCGTCGTCGTCGCGGCCGCGGCCGCCGGCGTCGACGCCATCGACACGCTCCACGTCGACTATCGGGACGAGGCGGGGCTCCGCGAGGACGCCGCGTTCGGCCGGCGACTCGGCTACGACGGGAAACTCGCCATCCACCCCGCGCAGGTGCCCGTCATCAACGAGGCGTTCTCCCCCGACGACGAGGACGTGGCGTGGGCGAAGAAGGTGCTCCGCGCCCGCGACGAGGCCGCGAGGGAGGGTCGGGGCGTCTTCGGCGTCGACGGCGAGATGATAGACGCCCCGCTCGTCAAACAGGCCGAGAACATTCTCGACCGCGCCGGCGAGTCGTACTGAGCGCACCCGGACCGACGCGCCGGCGCGAGACCGGCCCGGCCCGATACCGACTCGGCCGGACGCCCGACGACTGTCACCTTTTAGCAATGGGTGTGTGTCTCAATACTGTGGTATGCTACAATCCCCGCTACGCTTAACCGGATGCCCGGACCGTATTAGGGCATGGCACAAGAGGCGAATCCCTTCGAGAGTCTGCAGGAGCAAATCGACGACGCGGCCACCTACCTCGACGTGCGCGACGACGTTATCGAGCGGCTGAAGAACCCCGAGCGGGTCCTCGAAACGAACCTCGCCGTCGAGATGGACGACGGCGACGTGGAGCTGTTTCGCGCCTACCGCTCGCAGTTCAACGGCGACCGCGGCCCGTACAAAGGCGGGATTCGCTACCACCCGAACGTCAGCCGAGACGAGGTGAAGGCGCTTTCGGGCTGGATGGTGTACAAGTGCGCCGTCGTCGACATCCCCTACGGCGGCGGCAAGGGCGGTATCGTCATCGACCCCAAGGCGTACTCCGAATCCGAACTCGAGCGCATCACCCGGTCGTTCGCCAAAGAGCTTCGCCCCCTCGTCGGCGAGAGCCGCGACATCCCCGCGCCCGACGTGAACACCGGCCAGCGCGAGATGAACTGGATTAAGGACACCTACGAGACCCTCGAAAACACCACCGCGCCGGGCGTCATCACCGGCAAGGCGCTCTCGAACGGCGGGAGCGAGGGCCGCGTCGAGGCGACGGGCCGCTCGACGATGCTCACCGCCCGCGAGGCGTTCGACTACCTCGGCCGCGACATCGAGGGCGCGACCGTCGCCGTCCAGGGCTACGGGAACGCCGGCTCCATCGCCGCGAGGCTCGTCGAGGACCTCGGCGCGTCGGTCGTCGCCGTCTCCGACTCCTCCGGCGGCATCTACGACCCCGACGGCCTCGACACCCGCGCGGTCAAGGATTTCAAAAACGAGACGGGCACCGTCTCGGACTACGAGGGCACGGAGGCCATCACCAACGAAGAGCTGCTCACCCTCGACGTGGACCTGCTCGTCCCCGCCGCGCTGGAGAACGCCATCGACGGCGAACTCGCCCACGACGTGAAGGCGGACGTCATCGTCGAGGCCGCCAACGGCCCGCTCACGCCCGACGCCGACGACGTGCTCACCGAGCGCGAGATCCACGTCTTCCCCGACATCCTCGCCAACGCCGGCGGTGTCACCGTCTCGTACTTCGAGTGGGTCCAGAACCGCCAGCGGTTCTACTGGACCGAACAGCGCGTCAACGACGAACTGGAGCGCGTCATCGTCGACGCCTTCGAAGAGCTCGTCGACGCCTGCGAGAGCCACGACCTGCCGAACTTCCGCACCGCGGCCTACGTCGTCGCCATCCGCCGCGTCGTGGACTCCTACGACTCAGCCGGCAACTGGCCGTAGCGTCGGAGCCGGTCGTCGCCTCGACGTTTCGCCCTGCCGCCTCGACGTTTCGCCCTGCCGCCTCGACGTTTTCGTCCTGCCGCCTCGACGTTTTCGTCCTGCCGCCTCGTCGCCTCGTTGTTCGACCGGTTCGCCCCGCTTCTGTGTCCGCCGCGACCGCCGGCGCGGTCGCAGACGCTGCCAATTCTGTGCATGGTGGTGAATATCACTCGAAGCGTCCGATGCCGGGGGATTCAAGTCGGTGTAGGTCGCGTCATTCATCGATGCGTCAGGACCACCTCATCTCCGCGTCGCACCTCTCGCGGGAGGACATCGAGGCGGTGCTCGACCGCGCGGCCGACATCGACGCCGACCCGGCCGCGTTCCGGCAGCGACACGCCGGAAAGGTTCTCGGGCTCTGTTTCTTCGAGCCGAGCACGCGAACTCGGATGAGCTTCGACTCCGCGATGAAACGCCTCGGCGGCCAGACCGTCGATATGGGACCGGTCGAGTCGTCGTCGGTCAAGAAGGGCGAGACGCTCGCCGACACCGTCCGCGTGGTCGAGGGCTACGCCGACGCGCTCGTGCTCCGCCACCCGAGCGAGGGCGCGGCCACGATGGCCGCCGAGTTCGTCGACGTGCCGCTCGTCAACGCGGGCGACGGCGCGGGCCAGCACCCGAGCCAGACCCTCCTCGACCTCTACACCATCCGAGAGAACGCCGGCCTCGACGACCTCACCATCGGCATCATGGGCGACCTGAAGTACGGCCGAACGGTCCACTCGCTGGCCGAGGCGCTGACGAACTTCGACGCCAGCCAGCACTTCATCAGCCCCGAGAGCCTGCGACTCCCCCGAAACGTCCGCTACGACCTCCACGCCTCGGGCGCGCAGGTCAGAGAACACACCGAACTCGACGAGGTGCTCCCCGAACTCGACGTGCTCTACGTGACGCGCATCCAGCGCGAGCGCTTCCCCGACGAAAACGAGTACCGCAAGGTCGCGGGACAGTACCAAATCGACTCGGAGACGCTGGACGCGGCGGCGGACGACCTCACTATCATGCACCCGCTCCCCCGCGTGGACGAGATTTCTCCGGACATCGACGACACCGACCACGCGACGTACTTCGAACAGGCTCACAACGGCATCCCGGTCCGGATGGCGCTTCTGGACATCCTCCTCTCCCAAGACCGATGACAGACGACCACCAACTCCGCGTCTCGAAGATTCGAAACGGCACCGTCATCGACCACGTCGCCGCGGGGCAGGCGCTCAACGTCCTCGCCATCCTCGGCATCGACGGCACCAGCGGGGAGGCGGTCTCGGTCGGGATGAACGTCCCCTCCGACCGCCTCGGCCGCAAGGACATCGTGAAGGTCGAGGGCCGCGAACTGAGCCAGTCCGAGGTGGACGTGCTGTCGCTCATCGCGCCCGCCGCGAGCATCAACATCGTCCGCGACTACGACGTGGTCGAGAAGAACCGGGTCGTCCGCCCCGACGCCGTCGCGAGCATCATCTCGTGTCCGAACAGAAACTGCATCTCGAACGCCGACGAGCCCATACAGTCCCGCTTTACGGTCCTCTCGGACGGCGTGCGCTGCGACTACTGCGAGACCATCGTCCGCGAGGACGAAGTCGCGGCCAACCTCGACGTGAACTGACCGCGTTAGGAGTCGTCCGACCCGCTTTTTCGCGCGGCGCTCGCCGGACAGCAGTGGTCCTCGCCCGCGAACTCGACGCCCGCGAACTCGAATCTCGCGCCGCCTGTCGACGCCGATCCGACGGAGACCGACCAGCCGTGGGCCTCCGCCAGCGACCGGACGATATCGAGGCCGAAGCCCGTCCCCTCGGCCGAGGTGGTGAAGCCGCGTTCGAACACCCGCGTGACGATAGCGGCGTCGATGCCGGTCCCGTCGTCTTCGACCGCGACCGTCCCGTCTGCCGGCGACGCGGTAACGCGGACGGCCAGCGGCGAGGCTCGGCCGTCCGCGGTCCCGTGTTCCACGGAATTCCGAAACAGGTTCTCGAACAGTCGCTGGAGCCGACCGGGGTCGGCGTGAATCGTCGCGGTCGACTCGACGACGAGTGCCGCGTTGCCCGTCTCGACCGTGTCCCACGCGCGTCGGGCGACCGCCTCGACGGCGACGGGCGTGAACTCGACGACCGCCGTTCCGCGGCGGGCCGCGGTCAACACGTCGTTGACGATGTCGCTGATGCGGGTCAACGAGGTCGCGACCCGTTCGAGATGTTCGGAGTCGTTGGTCTCTCGTTCGAGGTCGAGAAAGCCGATTGCGACGGAAAGCGGGTTTCGCAGGTCGTGCGAGAGAACTCGCGCGAACTCGCCCAGTCGCTCGTTTTGCTGTGCGAGCTGTTCTTCGTGCTGTCGGTGGGTCGTGATATCGCGCCCGACGCCGCAGAAGCCGACGACCTCGCCGTTCGGTTTCGTGAGCCGACGGCCGGTGAGTTGGAACAACAGCATGCCGTCGTCGGTCGGCAACCGCGCTTCGACGACCGTCGTCCCCGTTCGGATGGCCTCCTCGACGGCGCGTTTGACCGCCGGGCGGTCGGCCTCGTGGAAGAACGCGTCGGCCGACATCCCGGCGAGGTCGGCGTCCGTTAGGCCGGTGAGCTCCGAGAGCCGCTCGTTCCACGAGACGAGGTGTCCCTCGCCGTCGTAGACGTAGAACACGTCGTCGAGCGCGTCGATGGCGACCCGCGCCTTGCGGTGTTCGCAGGCGAGTCGCCGGACGCGCGACCCGAGTTCGTCGTCAGGAGATGCGCCCGCGGGGGTGTCGCTGTCGGTGTCGTCGCTATCGTCGCTATCGTCGCTATCGTCACTGTCGGCGCGCGCCGCCCTCCGCAGGACCGCCGCACGGTCGAGGTAGGCGTCGATACCCAAATCGACCAGTTCCGTCACGGCGTGGTCGGCGTCGCCGGGCGCGAGGACGACCACCGGGAGGTCGTCGTCGGTCGCGCGAAGCTCACGGAGCAGCGAGAGGCCGTCGCCGTCGGAGAATCCTGCGCCGAGGACGAGACAGTCGTACGCGTCGCCGTCGAGGGCGCGACGGGCGGCGTCGAGCGTCGCGGCTTCATCGACGGCGGCCTCCGAGACCGCCCGCTGGACGGCGCGGGAAATCGCGCGGTCGCCGTCGGCGGAGAGGACGCGAATCGAGGAATCTGGTTGCATCGGGCGGAAGGGGACGAACTGAACGACCGACAGGATGGTCACTGATACCATAACGTTTCTGTGATAATTGTCACTTAATCAACGCAAGTAGGAAACGTGTATCCAGTTTCCCGTCGGCGTCCGCGAATGCCCCGGTGTCGTAATCACTTAGTGCGGTGCGGTCGAAGTCCTCGGTATGTCCAAGAAGGCCAAACTGGTCCTGGTACTGGCGCTCGTCGCGGTCCTCTACACCGTGTTCTCCGGCAGCGGAGAGACCGTCGAAGTCGAAATCGAAGAGTAACCGCTTTTCGGCGCTCGGTCGCCACCGACCGAGTCAGCCCCACTCCCGCCCGTCCAGCGGCCGCGCTGGAGCGGGCCCCACGCCCGAGAGCGAACGACTTACCCGACGCCCGCGCGAAGGCGAAGCCATGTACGGGGTCGTCACGCGCAACGAGGAGGAAGTCGACTGGCCGGAGTTCGACCGCGGGTTCTACGAGGTCAAAGACGTCACCGGCCGGGCGGCCGAACCGCTTTCGAACGCCGTCAACATGATTTCGTGTTTCGGTGACAACGCCGCCGCCAACGAGAACCCCGAGTTGGTCCCCGTCGACGGCGAGGGGAACCCGGCGACGCGCGACCGCACGTACTTCGACTGGGCGTACATCTGCCCGACGAACGAGAAGTACCGCGCCGGCCTGCTCGAAATCGTCGAAGACGCCGCCGCGGCCAACGGCGACGTGCGCCTCGACGACGTGGGCTTCCCCCGCGACGAGTACTGCCGCTGTGAGCGGTGTACCTCGCAGTTCGAAGCGTGGGCCGCCGACCGCGGCCGCGACGCCGACGACGAAGAGGCGTGGTTCGAGTGGCGCGCCGACGTCATCACCGACTTCGTCGCCGACGCCGCCGAGCGCGTCCCCGGCCGCCTGTATCTCACGCTGTATCCCGACCCCTATCCGGGCCATCTCTACCGCCGCGCCGGCCTCGACATCGAGGCGCTTTCGGCGCACGTCGACGAGTTCGTCGTCCCGCTGTACGACACCAACTACGGGACGACCTACTGGCTCGAAACCATCGCCCGCGGCTTCGTCTCGCTTCTGGAGCCGTACGACGCCGACTTCTCGCTCGAACTGTACGCCGTGAACGTTGACGTCGACGACCTGATTCACGCCATCGAGGTCGCGGACGAGTACGCCAAAGACGTGCTGTTCGGCTACGACGCGAGCAACGCCGCCGCGACGCTCCGGCGGATGACCGCCGACGGGTCGCGCGGGAAGACCTACCACCCCGACGACGCGACCCGCTGAGCGCGGGGCTCATCGGCGCGGCGACCGGGCGATTGGGCGGCCGCCTCCGAGCGATTTCAGAACGCGCCGGCGAGGTAGCCGATGACGACGATGCCGAGGAGGAAGACGAGCGTCGCGAACGCGAACAGCGCGAACATGAGTCGCCGCTGCCCGCTCGTCGGTTGTGCCATGGACGTTCTCCGGACTGCACACACTTATGATAGTCGGCGCTCCGGACGGTCCCGCTGGGGGGTCCACCCCCGTCTCAGTCGAGGTCTTCGATTGGGTCCGCGTTGCCGAAGTACGGGTCGGGACCGTCGCCGGGGGCCGCCCACTCGACGGCGTTGTCGAGGACGGTCCGAATCTCCGCCTGCTCGTAGATTGGGTAGGTCTCGTGACCCGGCCGGAAGTAGAAGACGCGGCCCTTGCCGCGGGTGTAACAACAGCCCGAACGGAACACTTCGCCGCCCTCGAACCACGACGTGAAGACGAGTTCGTCCGGCGCGGGGATGTCGAACCGCTCGCCGTACATCTCGGCGCGGGGGACCTCGAACGACTCGGGAAGCCCGTCTGCGATGGGGTGGCCCGGCTCGACGACCCAGACGCGCTCTTTCTCGCCCGACTCGCGCCACTTCAGCGAGCAGGTCGTCCCCATCAGGCGCTTGAACGGCTTGGAGTAGTGCCCCGAGTGGAGCACGAGCAGACCCATCCCGCCGCGGACGCGGTCGACCACGCGGTCAACGATTGCGTCCTCCACCTCGTCGTGGGCCTTGTGGCCCCACCACGCCAGCACGTCGGTGTCGTCGAGGACCGACTCGGTGAGCCCGTGTTCGGAGTCGTCCAGCGTGGCCGTCTGCACGTCGTAGCCGGCCTCGCGGAGTCCTTCGGCAATCGTCGCGTGGATGCCGTCGGGGTAGACCGCGGCGACCTCGTCGTCTTCCTTCTCGTGTCGGTACTCGTTCCAGACGGTGACGGTGACCATACTCCCGGCGTCGCCGGGTGGCGACAAGTATGCACCGAACCGGAAGCCGGGCCGTGGCGGTCGCCCGACGGCCCGGCTACGTCCCCTCGAACTCCGGTTCCCGCCGACTCGTGAACGACGCCACGCCCTCGGCGTGGTCGTCGGTCTCGAATATGACTGCCTGCGCCGACGCCTCGTGTTCGATGGCCGCCTCGATGGAGTCGTCGGGGCGGCGGAGCAAGCGCTTGGAGGCGGTGAGCGCCTTCGTCGGGCCGCCGGCGATGCGTTCCGCGAGGGCGGCGAGTTCGGCTTCGAACTCGTCCGCGCCGGCGACGCGGTTCACGACGCCGAGTTCCAGCGCCCGGTCGGGACCGAGTTCCTCGCCGGTGTAGACGAGTTCCATGGCGACGTTGCGCCCGACGAGTCGGGGAAGGAGATACGACACCCCCGAGTCGACCGCGAGGCCGACCCGGCGGAAGCCGAAGCTGACGGCGGCGTCGTCGCGGAGGAGTTGGAGGTCGCAGGCGATGGCGAGCGCAGCGCCCGCGCCCACGGCCGGGCCGTCGATGGCCGCGACCGTCGGTAGGTCGCACTCGTAGACGCGGCGCACGCAGTCGGCGGTGTCGCGGACGACGTGGTCGACCGCCTCGGGGAGCGTCATCGCGTCGGCCTGGAGCTCACGCATGGCGTTCACGTCGCCGCCGGCGCAGAACGCGCCCGCCTCGTCGCTCCCGCGGACGACGACGCAGCGCGCCGCGTCGGGGAGCGAGTCCAGCGCCTCGCGCACGCCCGCGGTCACCTCGACCGTCAGCGCGTTCCGAACCGCCGGGGCGTCCAGCGTCACCGTCGCCACGCCGTCGTCGAGCGAGAGCCGTACCGCGTCGGAGTCGAGTTCGACCTCGGTCATCTCCCGGTTCGACGTGCAGAATCGTGAAAAACGTTTGCCTCGTGGAGAGTTGATTGCCACTGCGCTCAGCGGAACAGCGCGTCCGCGTCGATTCCGAGGCCCGGACTCTCGGGGACGCGCATCCGGCCCTCGCGCACGGGTGCCGGGTCGGCCGCGAGGTCGGCGTCGAGGAGCGAGGCGGTCGCCAGCCCGTGGGCCCGGTCGCCGGGGAGCGACGCCGCGACGTGGAGCGCGCCGAGTCGGGCGACGACGGCGTCGATGGTGGTCGTGACGACGACCGCCACGCCGGCGTCGCGGGCGCGGGCGGCGAGGTCGCGGACGCGGTCCGGACCGCCGAGCGCCATCGGCTTGCAGACGAGCACGTCCGCCGCGTTCGAGGCGAGCGCCCGCTCCGGAGCGACCGTCGAAAGCGACTCGTCGAGCGCGATGGGCGTGTCGTGAAGCCGTCGGAGGACGGCGTGCCCGTCGAGTTCGTCGGCGGGAAGCGGCTGTTCGAGGTAGTCGAGGTCGAGGCCGAGTTCCTCGACCGAGTCGAGAAAGCGGTCGGCGGCCCAGCGGTCCCACGCGGCGTTCGCGTCGGCCCGGAGCGCCACGTCGGGGCCGACCGCCTCGCGGACCGCCCGGAGGCGCGCCACGTCGTCGGTCGGGTCCCGCGCGCCGACCTTCAGTTTGAGGCAGTCGTACCCCGATTCGACGGCGGTTTCGGCGGCTTCGACGGTCGCCTCGGGGTCGTCGTCGCCGAGGGTCGCGTTCACCGGAAGCGAGGTGTGCGGGTCGGTGGCTAGGGACGCGGCGAGCGGCCGGCCGGCGGCGCGAGCGCGAGCGTCAGCGACGGCGAGCGAGACGGCGTGTCTCGCGGCGGGCGCGTCCGCGAGCGCCCCGTCTTCGATCGCCGATTTGGGGTCGCCCGCGGCAGCCCCCTCGGCATCGCCTTCCGTGAGACCGGCGAGCGCGTCGCGGCAGTCTTCAAGCGACTCGGTCCAGCCCGGAAGCGGGGTCGCCTCGCCGACGCCGGTCTCGCCCGCAACGTCGACCGCGACGAGAAGTCCCTCGCGGCGCTCGATGTCTCCCTTGGCGGTCGAAAGCGGCGTTTCGAGGTCGACGGCGAACTCGCGGAGACGCATCGTCACGCGAGGACGAGGCCGATCGAAAAGAGGACGGCGTAGAGCGCGAGGAGTTTCCCCGTGTCTTCGAGCGCGGGGTTGAGCTTCTCGCCTTTCGTCTCGGTCACGACGGTCCGCGCGATTCGGGCCGCGACGGGCATCGAGAACACCGGCAGGAGGACGAACCAGTCGAAGCCGGCGCGGGTCCAGAGGTAGACGGGGACGGCGTAGGCGAGCGCGAGCATGGTGACGTACTCGGCGCGGGCGAAGCCGTAGCCGAACCGGACCGCGAGCGTCCGCTTGCCCGTGGTCGCGTCTTCCTCCTTGTCGCGGACGTTGTTCACGACGAGGATGTTCGTGGAGATGGCCGCGATGGGGAGGCTGGCGAGGACGGCGACGAGCGTGACGGTTCCCGCCGGAATCCCGACGGAAAGCGGGGCGGCGAGGACGCTCGCGGCCTGCACGTAGAACGTGCCGGCGACGGCGACGAGGCCGAAGAAGACGAAGACGAACAGGTCGCCCAGACCGTGGTAGCCGAGGGGGTACGGGCCGCCGGTGTAGGCGATGCCCGAGGCGACCGAAAGCAGGCCGACGACGAGGATGGGCACGCCGCCGACGTAGACGAGATAGGTGCCGAGGAGGACGGCGGCGGCGAAGGTGAGATACATCGCCCGCTTGACCTCTGACGGAGGGATGAGCCCGCCCGCGGTGACGCGGGTGAAGCCCTCTCGGGCCTCGGTGTCAGCGCCCTGCACCGCGTCGTAGTAGTCGTTGGCGAAGTTGGTCCCGACTTGGATGAGAAGCGCGCCCACGAGCGCCGCGAAGGCGGGCAGCGGGGCGAACAGGTCGGCGTGGACGGCCACCGCGGTGCCGACGACGACCGGCGCGGCGGCCGCCGGGAGCGTCTGCGGCCGCGACGCCATCACCCACGCCCGCCTGCGAGAGATGTCCTGCGTGCTCATTGTCTGCATACGAGGGCCGAAGCAGTGAGTAAGTTCCTATCCGAAAGCGCGCGACGCCGAGGCGGTGGGTGGGGGAACACGGTGGCCCGGCGCGCGGCGCGACCCAGCGCGGCGCTCCCCGGCGTCAGCGACGACGTGGTCATCGCCGTCGCCGACGGTGGGGTGTCGATGACTCGCTATTCGGAGTCGGAAGCGGAATCAGCGGCGACGCCGAGATGGTCGGCGAGTCGCTCGCGACCGCGCTCGGCCCGAGCTTCGACCGCTTCCTCGGAGATGTACATCTCGCGCTGACGCTCCACGTCGGCCTCGCGGAGTTCGCGGAGTCGCTCTTCGGCGAGGTCGCAGTCGTCGGGGACTCGGCTGTCGAACCGCTCGCGCCAGTCGTCGCGGGCGGTCTCCTCGTCGGCGAGTTCCGATTCGGGACGTATCCAGTCCCAGTGATGCGCGAGGGCCTCGGGATACCCCCGTTCGAGGCGGTGGTCGGTGATGACCGACCGGCCGACGCGCGCGCCCTGTCCGGCCGACATGATGGCCTGCACGTTGACCTCGCTCACCGGCGCGGCGACGTACAGCCCGTCGATGGCTGTCCGGCCCTCGATGTCGGCGTAGTCGCGGTCGAACTTCGTCCGCGTCTCGCCGTCGTACTCGTAGGTGACGAACATCTCGTCGTCGTCGAGCGGTTCGAGGAAGTCGCCGCCGTAGCGGGCGGCCGCGACGACCCGCCTCGCCGTGACGGTCTCGCCGTCCTGCGTCGTGACCTCGAAGCCCGGCCCGGCGGCGTCCGCGGTCTCGGTCCCGTCACCGCCGGCGGGTTCGACCGCCTCGACGAGCGCCGGAACGAGGTCGCAGCCGGCCGCCTCGACGTGGTCGTGGATGAGTCCGTAGAACGTCTCGACGTCGACGCCGCCGGGGAAGCCGAGGTAGTTCTCCAGATAGGCACAGCGCTGGAGCGACGACCGGCCGCGGTCGAAGGCGACGGTGTCGAGACCGTACCGACCGGTGAAGACGCCCGCCGAGCAGCCCGTCGGCCCGCCGCCGACGATGGCCACGTCGTAGTCGAACGCCGCCGTTTCGGGGTCGGTCGCTGTCGTCGTCGCCGTCCCCTCCGAGCGCTCGGCGTCCGCCATCTCAGAACTCCCCGTTGACGATGTCCGCGACGCGCTGGCGGTCGAACAGTTCGGCGTCGTCCGTCACGTCGCCGAACACGTCGGGGTACAGCTGCTTCGCGGCGCGCTCGGTCAGGAACAGGTTGTGAATAGGCCCCTGGAACAGGTAGCCGCCGCGGTAGACCCGACCGTTCTGGACGGCCGCCAGTTCGCCGCCGACGGGGTGGTCCTCCATGTACGCGAGGACGGTGTCGCGGAACTCCTCGGGCGTCTTGCGCTCGTGGCCGCGGACGAGAATCACGTCGGGGTCGATTTCGAGGAGGTTCTCGTAGTCGAGTTCGCCGCGGTTGGTCGTGCTGAGGTTCTCGATGTCGGTCCCCGAGAGCGCGTCGGTGACGCCGAGGTCGTTCCACTGCTTTTTGCTCGTGCCCTTGTCGTTGAGGCGGTACGGCGAGAACGTCTCGGGTTCGGTCGTCCCTTCGAAGGTGAGAAAGACGTTCGGGCGCTCGTCCGCGGGCGGCAGTTCCGCCTGTATCTCCGCGATGAACTCGTCGTGGAACGCCTCGAACGCCTCGTAACGGTCCTCGCGCTGGAACACCTGCGCGACCTTCTCGAACGCCTCGTAGAGCGTGTAGTAGCGGTAGTCGTGCCAGCCGTCCGACCGGCGGAAGACGAGGTTGCCGACGAACGGGGCGACGTTCTCCGCGATTTCGTCCACGTCGGCTTGGTCCCAGTCGAACCAGTTGATGAGCATGTTCGGGTCGTAGAGGTGGACGTCGTTGTCGAGTTCGTAGAACTCCTCTTTCGTCCGGACCTCGGGGTACGCCTCGATTTGCTCGCGGTCGACGCTCACGCCGGGGAGTTCGTCGTAGACGTAGGTGTAGTACCGGCCCGCGCCGCCGACGCCGGTCAGCCCGTCGCCGACGCCGAGCGCGACGGCCATGTCCGCGTAGCCGCCGTCGTAGGCGGCCCACGACTCGGGAACCGAGTCGAACGTGACCTCGCCCATCGGCTCCATCGTCACCGAGTACGAGGAGTCCGCCTCGGTCGTCTGGGTCTCCGTCTCGGCGCTCGTTTCGGTGGCTGCCTCGGTCGTCGTCTCGGCCGCCGTGGTCGCCTCGTCACTCCCCGACGAGTCCGACGCACAGCCGGCGAGCATCCCGGCACCGAGAGCCGTGCCGCCGTACCGAATGTAGTTGCGTCGCGTGAGTCCCTCCTGCCCGGTGGATTTCTCTTCCATGGGGTTTAGGCTAACCTAAATGTATAAGAGCGTTCCTATTTTTCGGCCGGCCTAAACCTTGGCGAGGCGACGTGTTTCGGCCCGACGGGAGGGGCCGCATCGCGGTTGCGGGTCCGGCGTCCGGCGAGAGCCGGGGTTAGGCCCTCAGTAGTGCCACGGGTAGTCGCGGAAGCGGGGTTCGCGCTTTTCGAGGAAGGCGTCGCGGCCCTCCTGTGCCTCCTCGGTCATGTAGGCGAGTCGGGTCGCCTCGCCCGCGAACACCTGCTGGCCGACCATGCCGTCGTCGGTCATGTTGAAGGCGTACTTGAGCATCCGCATGGCCGTCGGGGACTTCTTCGTCATCTCGTCGGCCCACTCCAGCGCCACGTCCTCTAGCTCCTCGTGGGGAATCGCCTCGTTCGCCATGCCCATGTCCACGGCCTCCTCGGCGGAGTAGGTCTTGCCCATGAAGAACACCTCGCGGGCCTTCTTCTGGCCGACCTGCTTTGCGAGATACGCGGAGCCGAAGCCGCCGTCGAAGGAGGCCACGTCGGGGTCGGTCTGGAGGAACTTCGCGTGCTCCTCGGAGGCGAGCGTCATGTCGCAGACGACGTGCAGGGAGTGGCCGCCGCCGACGGCCCATCCGGGAACGACGGCGACGACGGGCTTAGGCATGAATCGGATGAGCCGCTGGACTTCGAGAATGTGCAGGCGACCGGCCTTCGCCTCGCGGACGAGCGGGTCGTCGGAGGCGTCGGCCTCGTCGTCGTCGCGGTACTCGTAGCCCGAGCCGCCGCGAACCGACTGGTCGCCGCCGGAACAGAACGCCCAGCCGCCGTCCTTCTCGGAGGGGCCGTTGCCGGTGAGCAGGACGCACCCGACGTTCGCGCGCTTTCTGGCGTCGTCGAGCGCGGCGTACAGCTCGTCCACGGTTCCGGGTCGGAAGGCGTTTCGGACCTCGGGGCGGTCGAACGCGATTCGGACCGCCGGCACGTCGACGGCGCGGTGGTAGGTGATGTCGTCGAACTCGTCGGACCCCGGGACTGGCTCCCAGCGGTCGGGGTCGAAAATCTCCGAGACCATACCGAGAGGCGGCGCGGGCGGCGCAAAAAGATTCGCTTGCGGCCGCGGTTCGGGGGACGGCCCGCCGCCTGACCGCCCCCACGGCCCGGAGCTATTTGTCAGTGCGTGAACGACTCTCGCGTATGTCGGCCGCGACCACCCTCCTCGTCAGACTCGTCCACGTCGTCGGAATGGCGCTCGTCCTCGGCGGCGCGGCGTTCGCGTGGGCGACGCTCAGAGCCGGCGGTCCCGGACGCGCGGACGCCGGCGGCTCGACCGCCTCTGGCGGCGACCAGACCCCGTTCGCAGCCCTCTACGAGTTGGTTTTCTGGGCGGCGATGGGCGCGATGGTCGTCACCGGCGTCGGCAACCTCGGCGCGCTCGGCCCGCCCGGACCCTCCGGGCGCTGGGGGTCACTCCTGACCGCGAAACTCCTCGCGGTGACCGCGTTCGTCCTCGGGTCGTTCGTCCGGACGCTCGTCGTGTTCAGGCTCCGGCGGAGCGGCCCGACTGGATTGGGGCGCTCGCTTCTCGCCAAGAGCTACGGCGCGACAGCCGCCGCGCTCCTCGTCCTCGTCGCGCTCGCGGAGGTGCTGGCGCATGGGTGAGGCCGCCGGCGGCGTCGGGCCGCGGGGGCGCTTCGAGACGTGGGTCGTCTCGTCGTTCAACCTCGTCGCGCTGAGCCTCGTCGGACTCCTCGCGGCCCACGCGAGCGGCGCGCTCGCAGGCGAACTCGCCAACTTCGGGACGCTTCCGGGCGTCGCCGTCTTCGCGTACCTGTGGCTCCTCACCGCGGCCGCGACCCGGTGGGCGCTGGCGGACGGCGGGCTGGCCGACCTGCGAACCGGCCTCAACGGCCTGTGGCGACTCGTCCTCCGCGGGTTCGCGGCGGGCGCGCTCATCGGGGCGGCGTTCCTCCTCGGCGTCGTCCTCGTCGGCGCGGTGCTGAACGGCGCGCCACTCGTCGCGCTGGCGCTCATCGCGCTCATCGGCGTCGCGGCCGCGAGCGTCGTCGGCGGTGTCATCGGTGCTCTGTCGGTCGTCCTCGACGCCGGCTGTTACTGGGCGGCCGGCCGGCTGGTCGGGCGGTGGGCGGAGTCGAACGGCTCGGGGCGGGCCGCCGACGGGGAATGAGTGAGGAGTCAGTCAGTCAGTCTGCCCCGAAGCGGCCCGCGCGGACTCGTCAGCCACGACGCCAGCCCGACGAGTACCGCGGCCGCGATGCCGACGAGGAAGGCGGTCGCCCCGGCAAACGACCCGTACGCGACGAGTCCGGTCCCGACGAACGCGGTGGCGAGCGACCGACGGCGACCCATCGACTCGGGGTAGCCGGTGGCCTTGAACCGCGCGAGACCCCACGCGACCACGGCGACGAGCGGAGCGAGACCGAGGCCCATCAGGGGTCGCTGGACGACGAACCAGAAGACAGGAAGGGCGACCACGACCGTGACGAGCGCGAGCGTTCCGCGGCGGCCGAGCGCCGGAGGATAGCCGCGCTCAGCGATATCCGAGAGGAGTACCGCGCCGAAGACGACGGTGCCGCCGGCGAAGAACCCGGCGAGTGGTTCGTAGGCGACGACGGCCGCGTAGGCGAACACGAGGACGCCGAGGAATCCGGCGACGGCGTAGACGCTGCCGCGGTACTGGCGGAAGAGTCTGGAGGGCATGTCACCACGATTCGGAGCGCGGGAGAAAAGTCAGTCGGTCGACCGGTTCGGGCAGTCGCTCAGTCGGTCATTCAGTCGGTTAGTCGGACTCGGACAGTCGCTCGATGGCGCGCTCGGCGATGCGCTCGCGCACGCGATGAGACGACTCGGCGTCGGTTCGGACCTCGATGACGTCGGTGCCGTCGGTGGCGACCGACTCGGCGTAGGCGTCGCGGAAGTCGTCGGGGTCGACGGACGCGAACGAGAGGTCGTAGAGGTCCTCGGTGGCCGCGAAGTCGAGGCCGTGGGGCGTCTTGAACTGGTCGGTGAACGGCGGTTCGTACTCCTCGATGGGGAGCATATGGAAGATGCCGCCGCCGTCGTTGTTGACGAGGACGATGGTCGCGTCCACGCCGAGGCGACCGAGCGCGAGCAGGCCGTTCATGTCGTGGTAGTACGCGAGGTCGCCGGTCAGGAGCGTCAGGTGGTCGGTCGCCGCGGAGCCGGCTCCGAGCGCCGAGGAGACGATGCCGTCGATGCCGGACGCGCCGCGGTTGCCGAGGACCGTCCGGGACTTCGTCGAGGGGCGCGCGAAGCGGTCGAGGTCGCGGACGGGCATCGAGTTCGAGACGAACAGCGTCGACGGCTCGGGCGCGAGGTCGGCTACGTCGGCGGCGACTCGGCCCTCGAAGGCGTCGGTCTCGTCGTCGACGAGGTCCCAGTAGGCGTCTTCCGCGTCGGTCCACAGCGCGTTCCACGACTCGTCGGGGCGGTTGCGGATGAGTTGCGAGAGCCGCCACGCCAGCACCGACGGCTCGGCCTCCACGAGGTCGGTCGCGCCGAACTCGGCCTCGCGCCAGCGACCCGTCGGGTCGACGAGATACTGCCGGGCGTCGGTGCGCGCGAGGTACTTCCGGAGCGCCTTCGAGGTCGGGGACGCGCCGATGCGGACGACGACTTCCGGGTCGGCCCAGTCGGCGGTGACGCGCTCGTCGAGGTAGGCGTCGTAGCCGCCGAGGACGGTCGTCGTCCGGGTGTGGCCGCCGAATCGGAGCCCCGAAAGCGGGTCGACGACGACCGGGAAGCCGGTCGCGTGGGCGAACGCGGCGACGGCCTCGGCGTTGAACCCCGGCGGGTCGGCGGGCCCGGCGACGACGAGCCCCCGGTCGACCGCGAGGTCGTCGGCCAGCTTTCGGAGGTGGTCGTCGGAGAGCTCCGGCGCGCCCGCGGTCGTCTTGACGTAGGGGCGGCTCCCGCTCCGGCCGTCGAGCGCCTCGGAGTCGAGGTCGGCGGGTACGTCGCCCTCGACGTACGTCGGTTCGAGCGGCTTTCTGAAGGGGAAGTTGAGGTGGACGGGGCCGGCGTCGACGCCCGTTGCCTCGGAGACGGCGCGGGCCGCGGTCGTCCGGAGGCTCCGGAGTTTCCTGTCGGTGGCCTCCGGTTCGGGCATGTCCTTGTACCAGCGGACGGCGTCGCCGTAGAGCTTCTCCTGGTCGACGGTCTGGTTGGCCCCGCTGTCGCGGAGTTCCGGCGGGCGGTCGGCCGTGAGGACGAGCATCGGCACGCGGGCCTGCGACGCCTCGATGACCGCGGGGTGGAAGTTGGCCGCGGCGGTGCCCGAGGTGCAGACGATGGGCGTCACCTCGCCCGTGCGCCGGGCGCGGCCGAGCGCGAAGTAGGCCGCCGAGCGCTCGTCGAGGTGCGAGAACGTCTCGATGTCGTCGTGGCGGTCGAACGCCTCCGTGAGGGGCGTCGAGCGACTGCCGGGTGCGATGCACACCGCGTCGATGCCGGTGCGTGCCAGTTCGTCGGCGAAGGTCCGTGCCCAGAGGGCGTTTCGGTTCGGTGCTGTCATCTCGTCTATGTCGTCGTGGAATCCAGTCGGGGCAAATCGGAGTCGGGTCGAATCGAGTCGAATCGGAGTCGGTCGTCGGTCCCGAACTCAGTCGTCGCGTTCGAGTTCGTCGAGGATGGGTCGGTACTTCAGTTGCACCTCGTCCCACTCGGCGTCGGGGTCGGAGTCGGCGACGAGGCCGACGCCCGCGAACAGCGTCGCCAGCGTCTCCTCGACGATTGCCGAGCGAAGGGCGACCGCGAAACTGCCGTCGCCGTCGGCGTCGAACCAGCCGACCGGCGCGGCGTACCAGCCGCGGTCGAACGGTTCGGTGTCGCGAATCACGTCGAGGGCGGCTTCCGGCGGGAGGCCGCCGACCGCGGGCGTCGGGTGGAGCGCGTCCACGAGCGAGAGGACGTGCTCGTCGCGTTCGAGCGTCGCGTCGATGGGCGTCCAGAGGTGCTGGACGGTCGCGAGCTTCCGAATCCCGCGGTCGCCGACGCGAATCTCGGCCGAAAGCGGGGCGAGCTGTTCCCGAATCGTCTCCGCGACGAGTTCGTGTTCGTGGTTGTCCTTCTCGCTTCCGAGCAGTTCGTTCGCCAGCCACTCGTCTTCGTCGTCGGTGTCGCCGCGGCCGGTCGTCCCGGCGAGCGCGCCGGTCTCGACCTCGCGGCCGCGGAGCGAGACGAGTCGCTCGGGCGTCGCGCCGAGGAAGCTCGCCCCGCCGTTCGGCTCGGCGAGGAAGCGGTGGCAGTCGGGGTAGGTCCGGCCGAGGCGGGCGAGCAGGTCGGGCGCGGCGGCGGGGCGGTCGAGTTCGACTTCGAGCGCCTGCGCGAGGACGACCTTCTGAAGGTCGCCGGCGCGGATGCGAGAGACCGCGGCGTCGACGCTCTCGTGCCACGCCTCGACCGAGGTCGTCCGGTGGCGGTTCGAGACGCCCGGCGGTCCCTCGGGGGGAGCGTCGTCGAGCGATTCGAGCGTCTCGCGGACCTCGTCGAGTCGGTCGCCGACGGCCTCGGGGTCGGCGTCCGCGCCGACGGCGGTGACCGTGAGCCACGCGTCGTCGCCGTCGAAGGCGACCTGCACCTCGGGGACGACGAAGCGCGCGGCCGGGAAGTCGGCCCACGGGTCGCGGCCGGTCGCCTCCTCGTGGAAGGCGAGGCCGCCGAAAAATCGCGGGCGGGCGACGTCGGGGGCGTCAACGTCAGCGCCGTCGAACAGCGACGTGGCCGACTCGCGGACGCGCGCGAGTCGCTCGGGTCCGTCGGCCTCGACGGCCACGGCGACGCCGCCGCCGACGACTGTCGGCTCGTCGGGGGCGGTCCACAGCGCCCGCGGGCGGCGCATCGTCGCGAGCGACGCCGAGACGGGCGGCGCAGACAGTCGAACCGACCTGCTGACGAGATGGGTCCCCATCTCGTCTGTCCGCAACGGTTCCATCGACCGTGGCTCAGGACCGGGGACGCTTGAAACTCTCCCTTCTGTCCCGCACCCCGGTCGGGCGACTCCGGTGGGATGTGCACATCTGTCCACCGGGCGACAACACTGACGGACGGGACGCGAAGCGACCGCCGAACACGCCGAAAACGCAGCGTCGGCGGACCGAAAACTCAGCTCAGCTGTACCGCTCTTCGTTCCACGGGTTCGCCGTGTTCGAGTAGCCCCGTTTCTCCCAGTAGCCGCGTTCGGGCTCGGTGAGGAACTCGACGCCCGAAACCCACTTCGCGCCCTTGTAGGCGTACTTGTGCGGGGTGACGACCCGGAGGGGGCCGCCGTGGTCGGCGGGCAGGTCCTCGCCGTCGTAGCCCCAGACGAACATGACCTCGTCGCGCATGCACTGGTCGAGCGGCAGGTTCGTCGTGTAGCCGTCCATCGCGTGGAACATCACGTGAACCGCGTCGTCGTCGACGCCGACCGCGTCGGCGAGCGTCGAGAACGTGACGCCCTCGAACTCGCAGTCGAACTTGCTCCAGCCGGTGACGCAGTGGAAGTCCTGTACCTGCGTCTCGGCGGGGAGGTCGCGGAACTCGTCGAACGAGAGGTCGAGTTCGGTGTCGACCGCGCCCCACGCCTCGAACGACCACGTCTCGGGGTCCCACGAGGGCGTGCCGCTCTTGGAGAGGACGGGAAACCGCTGGGTCTCGCGTTGGCCCGGCGGGAGCCGGTCGTCGCCGAACTCCTCGTAGAGGTGGGTCACGTCGTTGGCCATGCTCGAATCTTCGGCCCGACGCACCTATCACTAACGACTCCGGACACCCGCAGGCGACCGGGGCGACGGCCGCACTAACCGAACGTAAGCGGGAATTCGCGTTCGCCCGGACGACCTTCGGAAAACCCGATTATTCCCCCGGTAGAGTTATATACGGCCCTTCCAAAGCGACGGACGTTCAGATGCCCAAAGTAGAGATTACCGTGCCGGAACACCTGGAGATGCAGATCGTCCAACTCGTCGAGCAGGGCGAGTTCGTCAACCGCGACGAGGCCATCGAGGACCTGCTGTCGACCGGTATCCGCGCGTACAAGACGAGCGGTCCGATGTCCGACGAGGACCGCGCGTACGAAGACGACGGAATGATGGGCCACGAAGACGAGTACGTCTTCTGAGCCGAGTGACAGTATCCCCCAATAACGCTTAAACCGCCCTCGAACCTACCCAACGCTCATGCACAAGGACGAACTGCTGGAGCTGCACGAACAGATGGTTATCATCAAGGACCACTTCTCGGCCCGCGACCACGTCGATTCGAGCCTGTTCGACCCCTACGACGAGCTTGCGGTCGAGCCCTCCCACGTCCACAAATCGAAAAGCGAACACAAACACGCCGTGTTCGTGCTCGGCAACGCTCTCGCGACCGCGATGAGCGACGACGAGTTCTCCAGCGCGGGCCGCATCGGCAAGCGTATGGAGGAGTTGGCCGACGACGCCGAAGGCAAAATCTGAGCGGCGGTCGACCGCGACGCGCCTCCTGACCGACCGACGCGGAGTCGTCGATGACGGCCGCGTTCGTGTCGTTCGCTAGCACTACTCAAGCAGTTCTCCGCGGGTTTCTTTATCACCCGTTCGCACGACACAGGTAGCTCATGCTAGAGATACCGGGCTGGATACCGTTCCAGCGGCTCGCCGCGCTCCTCGCGCTTCTCGCGGCCGCCGTCGCGCTCGCCGTCGTCGACAGACCGAGTCGGCTCTCGGCGGCGCTTCGGCGGCGCTTCCTGTTCGGTCTCCCGCTCGGAACGCTCGCCAGCGCCGGCGGCGTCCTCGTCGTCTATCTCGTGGTGCAAGACGGCTGGTCGTCGTGGTACCGGCCCGTCGTCATCCCGTTCCGGGCGTGGTCGTACTTCTACCCGACCGGGATGCTGACCGCCGCGTTCGCCCACTCCAGCGCCGGCCACCTCGTCGGCAACCTCGTCGGCACGCTCACGCTCGCGCCGGTCGCGGAGTACGCGTGGAGCCACTACCCGACGCGCCGCGGGTCCACCTCGTTCGGGTCGGCCCGCGAGAACCCCTACGTTCGGTCGCTCGTCGTCTTCCCCGCGGTCGTCTTCGGCGTGGGGCTCCTCACCGCCGTGTTCGCGCTCGGCCCGGTCGTCGGCTTCTCGGGCGTCGTGTTCGCGTTCGCCGGCTTCGCGCTCGTCTTCCGGCCGCTGGCGACCGTGCTGGCGTTCGTCTCCGGGCGCGTCGTCAGCCTGTTTTACAACGTGATGCTCTCGCCCGAGGTCGTCTCGTCGGCCCGCCCCGTCTTCTCGACGCCGTGGTGGTCCCAAATCGCCATTCAGGGCCACGCCATCGGCTTCCTGTTCGGCGTCCTCCTCGGTGCGTGGCTCAGTCACCGCCGCGGGGGTTCGAACCCGCCCGCGCTCCGCAGTTTCGCCGGCGTCCTCCTGTTTGCCGTCAGCGAGTCGCTGTGGGCGGTGTACTGGTACCGCGGCGGCGAGACCTACGTGCTGTTCCGCGCGGTCGGGTTCGCGCTCGTCGTCGCGCTCGCGACCATCGTCGCGCTGACGGTCGCGGCGTCCGACAAGCCGCTTCGGGCGTCACCCGACAACTCGCTGTTTTCGGCCCGTCGCTGGCAGGCCGGCCTCGCCGTGCTCCTCGTCGTCGTCGCGGCGCTGTCGGGGCCGGCGATGCTGTACAACACGTTCACCGCGAGCGGCGACGACTTGCCGGGCGAGAGCGTCACGGTCAGGGACTACGAGGTGACGTACGCCGAGGACGTGCCGAACGGGCTGACCGCCGTCTTCGACGTCGAACTGTTCGGCGAGTCGACGACGACCAACACCTCGGGAGTCATCGTCAAAAGCGAGCGGCGCGGCATCTGGACGACGGCCGTCTCGACGAGTCGGCTGGCGTTCGACGGCGAGTCCGCGGTCAGAGTCGGCGGTCTCGGCTGGCGCGACCGGGTGACGGCGGTCCGCGACGGCTACGTCGTCACCGGCGCGGGGGTCGCGTACCGGGTGTTCCTCGTCGCCGACGGCGAGGCGCGGCTGGCGTACGAGACCGGCCCGGTCCGGGCCGGACCCGTCGTCGCCCGGCGGAACGTCTCGGTCGTGCCGACGCCGACGGGCTACGACGTGCAGGTGTCGTCCGACAGCGGGACCGTCAGGGGGCCGATGCCGACCGGGAACACGACGACGACGCTCGACGGGATTCGGTTCGTCCGCGAGAACTCCCTCGTCTTCGCCGAATCCCGGGGGACGAAAGTCCGCATCGCGCGACAGGAGACGTACAATTAGGGCGCGGTCGGCGGGCGATTCACGCGGTGTCGGCGGGCGGTTCGCGCGGTGAGTGGTCGGCGGCGCGACCGCCGGCTCACCACTCGATGCGGAACACTTCGGCGTCGAGCTGTCGGCGGTCCTCGTCGTGGAAGTCGAACTGGCGGTCGAGGTCGAACGTCGCCCGGAACGCGTCGGTGAGGTCGCCGCCGGCGTCGGCGACGAACGACTCGACGAACTCCTTGCTCCCTTCGTTGTGGACCGAATAGGACACGTCGGCGACCGACGCGACCGAGTCGAGGAAGGCGCGGTCGGCGTGTTCGTTGCCACGCTGCGCGCCGAACGGCGGGTTCATGAGCACCGTGACCTGCCGGTCGTCGGGGAGACAGAGCGGCAGGCGGGTGGCGTCGGCGCGAATCCAGTCGATGGGGGCGCTCGCGCCGACCCGGCGGGCGTTGTCAGTCGCGGTGGCGAGCGCGTCGTCGTCGAGTTCGACGCCGACGACGCGGGCGGGCGAGCGGAGCGCCGCGCCGAGTCCGAGCATCCCGGTTCCGGAGCCCAAATCGAGGACCGTCGCGCCCTCGATGTCGCCGCGGAGGTCCGCGAGATGGACGAGATGCGCGGCGAGGTCCGGCGGCGTCGGGTACTGTTCGAGCGAGACCTTCGGGTTCTCGAAGCCGGCGACCACCGCCAACTGCGCCTCCAGCGCGGCCTTGGTTGCCATCAGCCGTCGATGGAACCTCGAAGCTCAAAAGCGACACCCTCGCGCCGGGCGCGCTCGCCCAGCGCCGCGAGCGCCGACTCGGCGTCGTCGGGGCGACAGCACTCCGCGACGTCGACGGCGACGCGCCCGACGCCGAGGAACGCGGCGGCGCGCACGTACTCGCGGAGGCGGTCGGACTCCGACTGCACCGCGAGCGGGGCGTCGTCGCTGAAGCGGGCTTCGACGGTGAGTTCGGCCGGGAGGTAGCCCTCCTCGGCGAGTCCGGCCTTCAGGTCGCGGAGGTGCGAGGGAGCGGTCGACTCCAGACACGACGCGTCGAGGACGACGGGAGTCAGGTCGGCGGGACGACCGGCGGCGACGGCGGCTTCGACGGACGAGGATTCGTGCGTGCTCATGTTGCACACACATTTTCACTAGTTATGTATATATCTTTGTAAATGCGCAGTAGTAATCTAACGGGGTGGGTTCGCCGGGGGCCCGCGGATATCCCCGCGAACGTGACAACCTATAGACTAATGATGGAAGATGTCGTACCGCCGTTGGGGGGAGCACGCTCCACCCCCATTCCCCTTGACGCCGCGCGGGCGGTTCTCTCGGCCCAACGAGGTTCTACCTAGACAGTGTCTCCCCGAACAGCGGCTACTCGTACGTGTACGCGAGCACTTCGTCGCCGGTGGCGTCCCGAACCGTGACCGTGTCGCCGCCGTTGTTCCACACCGCGCCGCCGCGACCCCAGTAGACGTCTTCATCGGTGTCGGTTCCCGACCCCGTGTGGAGCGTCAGCGACGCGCCGGGGTCGAGTTCGGTTCCCCCGGCGAACGTGTAGGTTGCGCCCGCCGCGTCGGAGACGGTCCACCCGGAGAGGTCGATGGCGGCGTCGCCGTCGTTCCTGAGCGTGACGTACTCCTCGTTCAGATTGTCGTTGTCGTTGCCGGGCGCGTCGGCGACAATCGAGAGGGAGAGGCCGTCGTCGGTGGTCGCGTCCGCGCCGCCCGCGGCCGCGCCCTCGGTCGCGCAGGACCAGAGGCCGACCCCGCGCTCTCTGGCGTCGCGTTCGGCGCGCTCGTAGCGCTCGCGCTCCTCGAACGAACTCTCGTAGAGCCGGGCGTGGCCCTCGGTGATGAGGTCGTAGTTGAACTCCGCCCCGTCGACGACGACGTACGCGAGGAGCCGGCCGTAGTAGCCGCGCTCGCCCGCCTTCTCGTCGTACCGGAGTTCGACGGTCCGGTCGGCGAGCCGGGATTTCGCGTAGGCGCTCGCGTCCTCGCCGGCCGCGCGGAGGCAGGTCCGCCCGGCCTCGGTCTCGGGGACGCCCTCGAACTCGTCGGGCGTGTTCTCGGCGTGGACCTCCGGCGTGTCGACGCCGAGGAGCCGAACCGTCTCGCGCGCGCCGTCCGGCATGACGACCTTGATGGTGTCGCCGTCGACCACCTCGACCACCTCGACTGTCACGTCGCCCGCGGCGGCCGCGGTCGTCGGCGACCCCGACTGCGCCGTCGGCGATGCCGTCTCTGTCGCGGTCGATTCAACCGTCGTCGCCGCCCCCGCGCCGCCTCCACCGAGACAGCCCGCGAGGACCGCGAGAACGACGACAACGAGTGTCGCGGTAGCACGTCTGACCATTCGATTCACCGTTAGTCAGGGAACTGTATAAGTAGCTGCGTCCGAATCCCCCGAATCCGAGCTCGTCGAATCGCCAGACAGCGGCCTTTATCATATTTCTGTTACAAAGGTTTAAATTCACGCTCCACCAGAAACCTTTTAATGGAACGTCCGAGCCGGCAGCGTCAACGAGAGGAGGAGGCAACGGCACAAGAGGACGAGCAGGTCAACTGTCCGGAGTGCGGCTCTGACCAGATCGTCACGGACGCAGACCAGGGGGAGCTGGTGTGTGACGACTGCGGACTCGTCCTCGACGAGCGACAGATTGACCGCGGTCCGGAGTGGCGGGCGTTCAACCACTCCGAGCGGCAGTCGAAGTCGCGCGTCGGTGCGCCCATCACCGAAACGATGCACGACCGGGGGCTGACGACGACCATCGACTGGAAGGACAAAGACGCCTACGGTCGCTCGCTTTCGTCCGAGAAACGCTCGCAGATGCACCGCCTGCGCAAGTGGCAAGAGCGCATCCGAACCAAGGACGCCGGCGAGCGCAACCTCCAGTTCGCCCTCAGCGAAATCGACCGCATGGCCTCGGCGCTCGGCGTCCCCCGGTCGGTCCGCGAGGTCGCCTCGGTCATCTATCGACGCGCGCTCAACGAGGATCTGATTCGCGGCCGCTCCATCGAGGGCGTCGCCACCTCGGCGCTCTACGCCGCTTGCCGTCAGGAAGGCATCCCGCGCTCGCTCGACGAGGTCGCGGAAGTGTCGCGCGTCCCGCAGAAGGAAATCGGGCGCACGTACCGCTACATCTCGCAGGAACTCGGCCTCGAACTCAAGCCCGTCGACCCCAAGCAGTTCGTCCCGCGGTTCGCCTCCGCGCTCGACCTCTCCGAGGAGGTCCAGGCGAAGGCGACCGAAATCATCGACGTGTCCGCCGAGCAGGGCCTGCTGTCGGGGAAGTCGCCGACCGGCTTCGCCGCCGCCGCCATCTACGCCGCGTCGCTTCTCTGCAACGAAAAGAAGACCCAACGCGAGGTCGCGGACGTGGCGCAGGTGACGGAGGTCACCATCCGCAACCGCTACCAAGAACAGATCGAAGCGATGGGCTTCCGCTGAGCGTCGGTCCGCCGACCCGACCCGCGACCCGGCTCGCCGTCACCGATTGAGACCGCCCGCGACACTCAGTTTCCCACGAACACCACGACCGGCCGCCCCCAGAGGCCGGTGTCGTACTGGTGTGCGACGTAGCCGTCGAGCAGCGGCGCGACCGTCCCGCGCTCGTCGGCGGGCGCGATGACCACCGGCGGCATCGACGACCGCGATTCGAGCGCCTCCGGCGTCGCCGCCGACGCGGTGTCGGCCCCGAGACGCTCGACGTACCACGCCATCGGGAGTCGCTCGCCCCACGACTCGGGCACCGGCGGGTAGTCGGCCGCGCCGTCGGCGACGTACATCGAACTCCCGTAGTAGAGCACGTCCGGCCTCTCGTCGTCGGTCGGCCCGACCCACGCAGAGAGGTTGTCGCGGAACGACGAGAACTCCGCCGACGGCTGGGCGAACTGCGCGAGTTCGGCGTCGCGGTCGCTCGGGCCGTACACCTCGCTCGACGCCACCGCCCCGGTCTGGACGACGAGCGCGAGCAGGACGATGACCGCGGCCGCGACGCGGGGCGCGTCCCGGCCGTCGAAGGCGCGCCGCCCCCAGCGGACGAGCGCCGCGAGGCCGATTCCCGCCGGGAGCGCGAGCGGGACGACGACGTAGACGCCGAGCCACGGCGCGGACACCTCGGTTAGCATGGGGACGAACACCAGCGACGCGCCGGCCCAGTACACCGCCGCCGACACCTCCGAGCGCGGCCCGCCGGCCGTGTAGCGGTCGACGAGGAACACCGCCGCGCCGAGGAGGACGACCGGAAGCGCCGCGAGGGCGAGCGCGCCGAGGAGGTCACCGAGATAGGGGAGGTACTCGTGGGTCCCGTCGGGGTAGCGGTCGACGACGCGGACGCCGACGAACCGCCGGACCGAGTCGAACAGCGCCGCGTCGACTGCGCCGAGCACCGTCCCCGGCGTGTAGAGGCCCGCGCCGTCGGTGTCGCCCGCCCGCGGCGCGAACGCGAAGATGTAGACGGCGACGAAGACGAGGAGCGCGCGAGCCGCGGGGGTCGCCGCGCCGCGGACTCGGGCGGCGTACTCACCGAGGCGCATCGCGGCCGGGCGCGCCGACGGGAGGAGCGCCGCGTGGTCGAACACGAGGAACCCGGCGACGCCGAGACAGCAGAGTGCGACGACGCCGAGTCCCGACGAGGCGACGGCGAGCGCCAGAGCCGCGGCGAGTCCGTAGGCGTTGCGCCGCCCCGCGCCGTCGACGAGGCGGAGCGCGAAGCCGAAGGCGACGAGCGCGAAGCCGACCGCGAGCACGTCGCCGCGGGCGAACCGGCCGTAGTAGACGAGAATCGGATTCGCCGCGAGGACGGCCGCGAGCCCGAGAACCTCGTCGTCAGCGAGGCGGCCGCGGAAGAGGAGCGCCGCGATCGGGAGGGCCGCGCCGAACAGCGCGAAGGGGAGGCGGAGCGCGAAATCGGTCGCGCCGACGAGCGCGAGCGACGGCCGCGAGAGGTGATAGACCAGCGGGCCGCCGGCGACGGGGCGGTACGAGAAGAAGCCGGTTTCGAGCGATCGGAGGCTCCAGTAGCCGACGCGGGCCTCGTCCCAGTGGAGCGGCCGGTCGCCGAGGCCGACGAGGCGGACCACGAGTGCCGCGGCGGCGAGCGCGACGACGGCGAGCGTCGTTCGGTCGGGTCGCCGCCCGGCGCGGGAGGGAATCATGGGGTGACGTGGCGCGCCGGGCGGCAGAAAGGTTACGACTTGGACGGCCGCCGGCCCGCCCCTTCGAAAGCGTCATCCCCGCCGACCGGTAGCACTCGGATATGTCGCTCATCGAGTCGCTGCCCGCTCGCCCGCTCGAACCGCAGGAACTCACGTCTTTGAACCGCGCCGACGCGTTCGAACTCGTCGTCGCCGTCGAGGACGACGGCCCCGCCCGCAGTCTGCTCGTCGCCACCGAGGGGTGGGTCAAGGCTATCGCCCACGAGGACGACGCCGGCTGGTCGGTCGTCGAGACGGTCGCACTCGACGACGAGACCGAGCGAATCGACGGCCTGCAAGCGTGCGAGGAAGCCATTCTGTCGTTCCGAGACGACGGGAACGAGGAGTAGTGTTAACCCCGTTCCGAACTAAGTATAATTCGTCATGTACCGCGAAATCCTCGTCCCGACCGACGGCAGCAAGGCCGCCGAACGCGCCATCGACCACGCGCTCGACCTCGCAGAGACCTACGACGCGCGGATTCACGCGCTGTACGTCGTCGATACCAGCATCTACACCTCGCTCGACGCCGGTGCGGACGTGGTCATCGACGCCCTCGAACGGGAGGGCGACGCCGCGACCCGACACGTCCGCGAAGCCGCCGAGGAAGCCGGCATCGACGTGCAGGCGGAGGTCGTCACCGGAACCGCCTACCGCTCCATCCGGGAGTACATCGACGGCCACGACATCGACCTCGTCGTCATGGGTACCCACGGGCGCACGGGCCTGAGCCACTACCTGCTCGGGAGCGTCACCGAGCGCGTCGTCCGCACCTCGCCGGTGCCGGTGCTCACCATCCGACTGGACGACGACGAAGAAAACGAGGCGGACGCCGCGGACGAAGCGACGGACGCGGACGCCGACGCCGAGGAGTAGGCCGACAGTTTCGGGGAGTCAAGACACAGCCTCGGCCGGCGCGGTCGGTGACGGGGTCGCCGCGGCTTTGATAAACAGTTTTGGTGCGGTCGCGCATACGCCGCGGTATGACCGAGTACACCGTCGAGTTCGTCGGCACGGGCGAGACCATCACCGTCTCCGACAAGCAGACCATTCTCAAGGCCTGCATCGAGGAGGGCATCGCACAGGAGTACTCCTGCCGCGTCGGGATGTGCCTCGCCTGCTCCGCCGAGATTCTCGAAGGCGACGTCACCCAGCCCGCCGCCCGCGGGCTGACCGAGGAGGAGGCCGAGCGCTTCGCGCTCACCTGCATGGCCCGCCCGCAGAGCGACCTCAAACTCGACCGCGGCGTCTACCCGCCGAGCATCGAGGACGACGCCGCGGCCGCTGGCACCGCCGCAGACGACGACTGACGACGGGTACTCTCCGGGGGCGGCCCCGCGGCCGCCGACCCACGTTCTCAGTTCCGCATCGCGCCGCCGAGCCGACGCGCTGGCCCGACGTAGTCGCTCGACCCGCAATCTGCCCGCGAACCGCGCCTCACGCCTCGCTCGTCGCCGCGCAGTTGTTCGGCCCCAACTCGACTTCGAACGCCTCCTCGTCGGTCAGCGAGTTCCGACCGAGATTCGTCTCGATGATGCGCTCGTAGTTGGCCGGCCGCGGCGTCGTCCACGAGTCGCGCGTCGAAGTCGAGGCCGCGGTCGGCCGCGCCCGCCGGGAGGACGGGCGTCGCGTCGGTGCGCTCCGCGACCGCCCTGACGCCGCTGACGTGGTCGGCGTGGACGTGCGTGTCGACGGCGGCGACGACCTCAGCGCCGCGCTCGCGGGCGTCTGCGACGTAGCGGTCCGCGAACGCCCGAAGGGGGTCAACGACCACGGCCTCGTCGCCGACGACGACCAGATAGGCGAGACAGCCGCTGGAGGGGCGGTCGTACTGGAGCACCGTCGCGTCCCTGTCCCCGTCCGCGTCTCCGACGGGGAGGTCGCGGGCGCGGTAGACGCGCGCCCAGCCGTCCATGCCGGTTTCGAGGTTCTCGGCGGGGACGCCGGCCTCGGAGAGCAGGCCGGCGACGTGGTCGCTCGACCGGCCCTCCGCGCAGACGACGACCACCGGCGAGGGGGCGTCTCGGAACTCGGCGGCGAGTTCGTCGACCGTCCCGCGAATCTCGGCCTGCGTGAAGCGAATCGCCGGAATCTGGGTCGCGGTCACGGCCGCGCCGTCGACGCGCCACGCCGCGAACTCGTCGCGGTCGCGCGCGTCGAGCACCGCCGTGGGGTCGCCGCGGGCGAGTCGGGTCGCCAGTTCCTCGGGAGTCATACGCACACGGTACGCGCGCCGGCCGCAAGAACGCTACGCGGACCGAAGAGAGAACAGTGACGCGCTACTCCGACGTTCCGCCGTCGTTGCTCAGGCGGTTCGAGGGCGGTTCGTCGAAATCGAAGTCGCCGAGGACGCCCTCCGGTGGGTCGTCGACGCCGCCGGCGGCTGCGTTGCCGGCTCCCGTCTCCGGGAGCGTGTTCTGCCCGGTTCCGTCGCCCGTCTCGCCGCCGAGGCGTTCGGCCGCGTCGCGAATCGAAAGCACCTGCTCGGTCTGCGAGCGGTTGGCGTCTGCGATTTCGCCGATTTGGTCCGACACGGTGGTCGCGCGCTCCGTCGCGTCGTCGACCATCCCGGCGATTTGCTCGGCGCTCTCGGCCTGGTCGTCGGTCGCAGAGGCGACTTCGCCGACGCCGACGGTGGCCTGTTCGACCGCCGCCGAGATGTCCGAGAGACTCCGCATCACGTCCTCGCCGCGGTCGATGCCGTCGTAGAGTCGCTCGGTCGTCTGCGAGAGGCTGTCGATGGTCTCCTGGGCCTCGGACTGGATGTCGCCCACCGTGCCTTCGACCTCGGCGGCGCGGGCCTGCGACTCCTCGGCGAGGTTCTTCACCTCGCTGGCGACGACGGCGAAACCCTCGCCCGCGTCGCCGGCGCGGGCGGCCTCGATGGAGGCGTTGAGCGCGAGCAGGTTCGTCTGCTCCGCGATGTCGTTGATGGCGTCGAGCACTTCGTCGATCTCCGCGATTTGGTCGTGCAGTTGCTGGACGTCCTCCGAAGCCGTCTCCGCGGCCTCGCTCACGTCGCGCATCACGTCGATGGCCTCGTCGGCCGCGTCCTCGCCCTCGGATGCGCGCGTTGCGGCGTCGGCGCTGGTCCGCTCGACCTCCTCCGCGGTCGCCGCAATCTCCTCGACGGTCGCGCTTAGCTCCGACACTTCGGCGGCGACCGTCGCCATGTCGTCGGCCTGCGCCCGCGCCGTGGTCTCGATGTCGTCGGTCCGCTCGGTGACCTCCTCGGAACTCCGCAGGAGCGACTCGACGGGGTCGCTCACGTCGGCTTCGACCTCGTGTGCGAGGGCGCGCCGACGCTCGGCGGCCTCGCGCGCCGCCTGACTGTACGAGTGGATGTACGTCTCCATCGCCACCTGCTGGTCGAGCGACAGGAGCTTCAACACGGGGAGGAAGCGCTCGACGACCTCGTCGACGGCGGCTTCGACCCGGTCGTCGCCGCCGCGGAGGCCGCTCGAAACGCCGGACGCGCCGCCGAGAAGTCCCGAGAGCAGGCCGCTGTCGGCGTCGGTATCGCCGGCCGCGTCGCCTTCGAACTCGGTGTCAGTGTCGCTCCCGACCGTGTCGCCGCCGGTGAACTCCGCTTTCACTTCGTCCGCGACGGCACCGAGAATGCCCTCGTAGTAGACCGAATACGCGCCGAGATAGAACTTCGGCCCGAGGTCTATCATATCGTGTAGCTTCCCGATACGCGCCCGCTTCGCGAAGTAGTCCTCGCCGTACTCGCCGCGACCGAGTTCGCGGAGGTAGGTCGCCTGGTCGGCCCGCAGCATTTCCGTGGTCTTCGTCGAGCGACCGAAGAACTTCGTCGTCGCGTGCTCGCCGAGGTGGTCGTAGAACTCCGCCGCGAACTCGTCCGCGAACTCGTCCAAGAGCGGTTCGAGGTCGCTCAGACGGCGCTCGTCCGCGTCCGAGAGGCGAACGAACGATTTCCGGCGGTCGATTTCCGCCGCGTCGATATCCAGCTGCGAGAGCAGCGCGTCTCCGTCGACGCGAGCTCGCGCGTTGGCGTCGACTTGCCCCGAGGTGTCTGTCATATACCTCTCTCAACAGACACCGGTATTTCAACCCTCTCCGCGGAGTATCACGAATGATAGAGCGGGGGAAGAGGGATAACCGTGAGAATCTCGTTCTCGTGGGCCGGACCGAACGTTCACGTCGCTGGCGGACCGAGAGGCGGTATGGACGCCGATTCGTTCCGCGAGTCAGTCGAGACGGCGAAGCGAACCCAACTCGACCGGCTCGGCTCGTCGAAGCTCCTGTTGGCGCTGACCGAGGCGGACCTCTCCGAGCCGGCGGTGCTCCGCGCCGCCGCGTACTCCGAGCACGCGGCCCGCGGGACGTTCGCGGCGTGGGCCGAAGACGAGACGGACGAGGAAGCGAGCGCCGCGTTCGAGGCCACCGCGGCGCAGGAAGCCGAGCACCTCGACCGCGTCCTCGGCGCGCTCGACGAGGCGGTCGACCTTCCCGACGAACCCGGCGTGATGCACGCGTACCTCCGCGGTCGCGAGGACGCTATCGAGCGGGTCGCCGCCGGCATGGTCGGCCGCGGCCTCGTCTCGATTCGGACCCACACGCAGGTCATCGGCTTCTTCGTCAACGAGACGGACGAGCCCCGCGCCGACCTCTTTCGCGACCTGAAAGCCGAGACCGAAGAGACGCTTGCGACCGGCCTCGACCTCTTGGCCGACCGCTGTGCGACCGACGACGACTGGGAGCGCGCCCGGATGGTCGCAGAGTACGTCGTCCAACTGGCGTACGACGACTACGCCGACGGCCTCGCCGAACTCGGCGTCGACCCGAAGCCGCTCTGCTGAGTCGACGCCGCGACGCCCGGCCCGCACCGCCCAGCCCCGCACCGCCCAGCCCCGCACCGCCGACCCAATCTATTCGTGTCCCCGAGTGGTAGCCGATGGTATGACTTCCGAGGTTCGCGGGCGCGTCGAGGCGCTCTACACCGCGCCGTCGAAGGGTGAGCCGATGGTCTCCCACGAGGCCGTCTCGGTCGCGCGAGGCGGCATCGAAGGCGACCGCTACTTCGACGGCGACGGCTTCTACTCGGCGACCGACGGCTGTCAGGTGACGCTCGTCGACGCCGCGGTGCTGGACGACGCGGCCCGCGAGTACGGCCTCGACCTCGCTGACGGCCAACACCGCCGTAACGTCGTCGTCCGCGGCGTCGACCTCGACGCCCTGCTCGACGCGACGTTCCAACTCGGCGGGGCCGAACTCCGCGGGACGAAGCTCAGGCCGCCGTGCGCGTATCTCGCGGACCTCGTCGGCGACGACGACGTGGGCGAGGCGCTCCGCGAGTCCCGGGGCGGCATCTGCGCGGACGTGCTCTCTCCCGGCCGGGTCGCCGTCGACGACGACCTCCGCGTGACCGAGGCGAACCCGCGGGAGATGGGTCGCCAGCTAGCCGAGCGACTCCGCGGCGAGCGAGTCGAAGACGGCGGCGAAGCCGCGGCGAACCACGGAGAACGCGGAGACGGCAACGAATGACCGGCGGCGGCGACGACGATACGGCCGCCGGAACCCCGGTCGAGCGCGCGAAGGCCACGCTCGCGGCGCTCGGAGCCGACGGCGACGCCCCGAGTCGGCGTTCGCGGTCGACGACGGCCCCGACGGTCGCCGTCGCCCCCGGCCGCGTGAACCTCGTCGGCGGGCACACCGACTACAACGACGGCCTCTGCCTCCCGATGGCCGTCGACCGCCACGTCGCGGTCGCGGCCCGTCCCCGAAGCGACGACCTGCTCCGCGTCCGCGCCGCCGATTTCGACGAGACGGCCGAACTCGCCCCCGACGACGACCCCAAGGGCTGGGCGGCCTACGTCGCCGCGGTCGCGCGCGTCCTCCGCGAGGAAGACCCAATCGGCGGCGCGGACCTCGCTATCGCATCCGACGTGCCGACGGGCGCGGGACTCTCCTCGTCGGCCGCGCTCGAACTTGCCGTCGGCCGCGCGCTCCTCGCGGTCTCCGGCCGCGACCTCCCCGCCGCCGACCTCGCGCTGGCGTGCTGGCGGGCCGAGCGCGAGGGCGTCGGCGTCGAATGCGGCATCCTCGACCAGTTCTCGGCGGCGCTGTGCGAGGCCGATTCGGCGCTCTCTCTCGACTGCCGGAGCCGCGAGACCGAGCCGGTCCCCCTCGGCGACGGCGTCGGCGTTCTCGTCATCGACACCGGCGTCTCCCACGAACTGACCGAGTCGGGCTACAACGACCGCGTCCGCGAGTGCGCGGCGGCGCTCGATACCCTCCGCGAGGACGCCGACCGCGACCTCGACTCCCTGCGCGACGTGGACCGCGACCTCCTCGACGCCCACGCCGACGCGCTGGACCCGGTTCACTTCCGCCGCGTCCGACACGTCGTGACCGAAAACGAGCGCGTCCGTCGCGCCCGCGACGCGCTCGCCGCGGGCGACCTCGACCGCGTCGGCGACGCGATGCTCGCGGCCCACGACAGCCTGCGCGACGACTACGAGGTGAGCTGTCCGGAACTCGACGCGGCGGTCGAACTCGCCGCCGAGACGCCGGGCGTCTACGGTGCGCGGATGACCGGCGGCGGCTTCGGTGGAAGCGCGGTCGCGTTAGTCGATGACGACGCGCTCGACCGAGCCGAGCGCGCGATTCGAGACGCCGCCCCCGAGCGCGTCGGCCCCGACGCCGACGTGTTCGCCTGCCGCCCCTCCGCCGGCGTTCGACTGGTCGGTGAGGAGTGAGCGCGAGCCGACGGCTCCGCGCGGTGTCTCGCGAAAAATCGCACGCGGGTGCGTGAGTTCGGGGTTGGATTCTGCTTCGGCTTCCGCCTCGTCGAACGAGACGAATCTCCGATTCGCCGGCTCGACGAGTCGTTTCACTCCTCGTCGAATAGTGTCGAGCGAAGCTCGACTGATTCGACTTCGGCTTACGCCTCGTCGAACAGCGTCTCGCCGTCGACCATGTGCTCTTCGACGGTGTCCATGTCCAGCGTCACGCCGAGGCCCGGCTTCTCCGGAATCTCGATGTAGCCGTCCTCGATGACCGTCTCCTCGACGAGGTCTTCCCACCAGCCCAGCTCGTAGGAGTGGTACTCGACGGCCAGCGAGTTCGGAATCGCCGTGCCGACGTGCGCCGACGCCATCGTCGCGACCGGCGACGAGACGTTGTGCATCGCGACCGGCACGTAGTACTGGTTCGCCACGTCCGCGATTTTCTGCGTCTCGCGCATCCCGCCGACCTTCGGCATGTCCGGCGCGACGATGTCAACGGCCTGGTTCTCGATGAGGCGGCGAAGCTCCGTCACGCGGTAGCGGTTCTCACCGACCGTGATGGGCGTGAGCGTGGACTTCGTGACCTCCTCCTGCACGTCGAGGTTCTCCGGCGGGACGGGGTCTTCGAGCCACCACACGTCGTAGTCTTCCAACTCAGCCGCGAGGCGCTTGGCGCTCCCGCCCGAGAACGTCCAGTGGCAGTCGAACGCCACGTCCGCCTTGTCCTTGACGCGCTCTGTGACCTTCTCGACGATTTCGGCCTTGTGCCGAATCTCGCCGGGGCGCAGGTGGCGGTTCGCGCGGTCCTTCTCGTGGCCCGAGGGCACGTCGAGGTCGAACTTCAGCGCGTCGTAGCCGAGTTCGTCGACCACGCGCTCGGCCTCGTCGGCGCACGCTTCGGGGTCGGCCTCCTCCTCGGTGTGGCAGTCGCAGTAGACCCGCACCTTGTCGCGGTACTTCCCGCCGAGAAGCTGATAGGCGGGGATGTCGAGAATCTTGCCCGCGAGGTCGTGGAGCGCGACTTCGATGCCGGAGATGGCGGTGACGGTGACGCCCTCGACGGAGCCCTCGCCGGACATCTTCTGAACGAGGTGCTCGTACAGGCGGTCGATGTCGAGGGGGTTCTCACCGATGACGAACGGCTTCATGCGCTCGATGAGTTCGGGCACGCCCGCGCCCCAGTAGGCCTCGCCGGTGCCGACGACGCCCGCGTCGGTGTAGATGCGGACGAGCGTCCACGGGAAGTTGCCGTCGACCATCGTCGTCTGCACGTCGGTGATTTCGACGTCGCGGCCGCCGCCGCGCTTCGCCGTCACGCCCATCGTCTCCGCCGACAGCTCTCGCATCGTGTACTCCGCGTTCGGGTCGTGTAAGTCCGCGTAGTTCTTACCCATGAAGGGTAGTTTACTCGGACGTTAGTAAAGTTTTCCCGACCGGGACAGCTCTCCGCTCGGGTCTCGAGGGAACGGGACGCGAAGTCAGACCGGTGTGCGCCGGTCGAGCGAGTCGCGGAACGTCGCTCTGACGAGCGCGTCGAGGTCGGCGGGGAGTTCGAGTCGGCGGAGGTCGGTATCGGGGTCCGTCTCGGGGTCGAGGTCGATTCCGCGGCGTCGGACCGCGAGGAGTCGCCAGAGATACGCGAGTCTGAGCAGGCGCATCGCGTCCGGCACGTCGGCGTCGCTTCTGACGCGGTAGGTCACCCACGTCGACTCGGGCACCACGCGGTGCGGGTCCGCGAGGCCGTCGGTGAGGAGCGCGTCGCGGACGCGCCTCGTGAGCGCGAGGTCGACGACACCGGCGTCGTGGACGTGACCGAGTTCCCTGCCAGCGACGACGAACGCCGTCCCTCCGAAGCGATGCGGCGCGGTCTCGACGCCGGGCCAACGCGAGACGCGCGAGACGATTCTGTCGATTGCGGCGGTCATTCGACGACTGTACGCGCTCCGAGAAGATAACGACAGAGCCGAAGCGGGTCAGACCCCCGCGAGAGACTGGCATTTGAGGTCGTTCGACATCGCGTACCCGGGCGATAACCACAGGCTTTCCGGACATTCAGTTCACCAAGAGGGTACGTCGAAAATAGACCCTCAGAGCGGCGCGATATTCGCGGATTAACACGGGTTAGGAACGCGAATTTTCGCATCCCGTGACGGGTTCCGACCGCGCAAGCACCGCGGGTGCTGGGTTCCGCGCGGAGCGCGTCGGTCCACGCCGGCGGCGAGCGGTAGACGAGTCGTAACGAAACCCTCGGGAGACGAACAACAGTTCGAACCATGTCTCTGACCCCCACGGATGTACCACTGCGGGGAATCGACCCCGACTATCGGGAGGCCGACAGATGAATCTCGGCCAGCTCGGCGTCGGCGTCGTCGTCCTCGTCATCGTCGTGTTCGCGCTCCTCACCGGCGGGGTGAACACGCCCGAGACGCCCGCCCCGGCCGACGACGCCGACAGAAGCATCGGCGCCGACGTGACAGAGCCCGACGCGGACGACGCGCCGCCCGAGGACTCCGACCCCGGAACCGAACAAGAGCCCGTCGTCGCTGACGACGACGGGACCGACGACTCGGGCGACGACGGCACCGCAAACGAGAGCGGAAGCGAGAGCGGGACGTTCGAGACGGTCGAGACCGGCGACGACGACACCGACTCGCCGACGAGGACGACCAGACCGCGTGGCAGTCCGGTCGGCGTCTCGGACTACAATGACGGTGACGGTGACGACGGCTCGTCCGACGACTCGTCTTCGGACGATTCGACCGACGACTCCTCGACTGACGACAGCACCGATGACGCGTCCTCGGACGACTCGACCGACGACGCCGGTGACGACACTGGCGACGACTCGGGCGACGGTTCGAGCGGTGGCGACTCGGGTGACGACATCGGGATGTGTACGGTGTAAACTCTGGACACCGTGGCAACGCGACACCCTCAGTCGACTAGGAGATTGAGGGCGTAGGCGGTCCGGAGCACCGACGCGGCGTCGCCGCGGGGAAACACCAGTTCGTCGGTCTCGCGGACGTGGTCGAGCACGCCCGGCGAGGAGTGCTCGGGAGCCGCCGCGAGCCCGCAGTCGTTTGCTGCTGCCCACCGCATCACGTCGAGGTCGGACTTCGAATCGCCCATCACGAGGACGAACGGGTCGTCCACCCCGAGCACGTCGAGCGCGGCGCGGACGCCCGCCGCCTTGTTCAGGTCGACCGCCGAGAGCTCCGCGGCGTCGGCGTGGTAGTACGCGACCGTCACGCGTTCGAGCGTCTGTGCGACGGGGTCCAGAATCTCCGACTCCGCGTCCGAGTCGGGAAGCGCGTCGCGGGTGTCGAGCACGTCGCGTATCTCCGGGTCGCGCGCCGCGAAGTACGCCCGCGCCCAGTCGGAGCCGGCGGGGTCGTCGGTGAGCGCCTCGCCGAGGAGGTCCAGCAGGTAGACGAGCGCGCCGTCGATGACTTCCTCGGCGTCGTCGCTGCCGGTCTCGAAGTTCGGCTTGAGCGTGACGTTGAACTCGTTTCCCTGCAAGTGGACGCCACCGCGGAGCGCGTCGGGGAGGTCGCGGATGACGCGTCCGCGGACCGATTCGAAGACCGACTGCACCGAGTCGTCGAGCGTCTCGTAGAGGAGGCGCTTCGTGTCCGAGCCGTGACCGGGCGTGAAGACGCCGGTGCCGGCCTCGTAGACGATGCTCACGTTCCCCGAGTGGACGAGTTCGTTGCCGAGTCCCTGAATTGCGAAGCCCTTGACGTTCTCCAAGGTCTGGCCGGTGCAGATGACGATGGGGACGCCCCGCTCGTGGAACTGCGTGAGGAGATGCAGCACCTCGCGGGGAATCTCGTTGTCCGTCTGGCCCGCAGAGCGCAGCGTCTCGTCCACGTCGAGGACGAGCGCGTTCACCGCCCGTCCGTACTTCGTGTAGAGGTCGAGGGCGGTGAACGCCTGGTCCCGCGTCGCGCGCGCGGCGAGTTCCGCGTAGCGGTCGCCGTCCGAAAGCGCCCGGCGAATGCGGTCTTTCTTCCCCGCGAGTTCGTCGTCGACCTGCTGCCAGTGCGACAGCGCCACCGGCGAGCCGAGCGGCGGCAAGAGGTCGACGAAGTCCTGTGCGTCCCGGACCGCGTCCGCGTCGAAGTTCCCGTACAGTCTGTACAGGAGGTCGTACCGCTCCATGACTCGGGGTCGTCACCCAACCGCATTAAAGCCGCGTGAGAGGCGGGTCGCCTCGCGGCGGCTCGTCGGGGCGGGGTCGTCGGTCGGTCGGGGTCGTCCGCGGTCGATCTGCCCCGCAACTCTGATACCGACCGGCCGACGACGTGTGCACATGGCACATTGGACCGACAGCATCGTCGGCGACCGGATGACGGTGGACCGCGAGTTCAACGAGCAGGTGACGAACTCCCGGTTCAACAGTCAGGAGTGGGGGCTCATCATGACGGCGACGGAGTTCGAAATCGAGAACGCGGACGACCCCGAGGCGGCGCGCATCGTCGCCGACACCGAGAAGGTCCCGCAGATTATCCCCGAACTCGACAACATCCGCAGTCAGATGGGCGCGATGGGCGGCGGCGGCGACGACTCGTCGTCCGGCGGCGGCATCGTCGACTCCATCAAGGGCGCGCTCGGGATGGGCGGCGGCGGCAAGAAAGGTGAACAGGAGAAACTGGAGGCCGCGGAACGACTCACCCAAGAGTACGCCGACGCGCTCCAAGACCACCTCGAAAAGAAAGGCAAGTGGAACCAGGTCCGGGTCAGCTACCTCGAATAGCGGGGCACCCCGCCGGCGGGATGGTGCTCCTCGCGGGAGCGCCCGCGCGGTGGCTCGGGGTGTAACGACCCTCCGCAAATCAGTCGGGAGAACGCCCGAGCGTCGATGCCGAGTCGAGTTCAGTACTCGTCGCCGGCGTGGAACAGCGTCCGTTCGCTCGCCTCGTAGATGTTCATCAGTTCGTTGATGAGGTCGTCGTACTCCTCGTCGTCCTCGCGGAGCGCGTCGAGTCTGGCGACCGTCTCGTCGTCGAGGTGAATCTGCGGCATACCTACACCCACGCCGCGTGACGCCTTAAACGACGTGGGGGCGTCGGATTCGACCCCCCCATCCCCGAGAGGGTCGCCGCTGGGGGAGACGTACGAAACGAAAAACCGGCGGTGTGCCGGGTGGAGACGACGGCCGGTGTCGGCCCGCGATGCGGACGCGACGAGCGCTCGACGGTGAACGAGTCACCGTCCGCGCGACGTTACTTGAACAGCGACTGGCCGGCGCTGCCGGAGACCTCGGTCAGGTCGGCGTGCACGTCGGCGATGCGCTCGCGGATGTCGCGACCGGCGACGCGGGGGTCGAACACGTCCTTGTTCGGCGACCAGTCGGTCTCGTTGAAGAACGTGTCGCGAGCGTCCGCGACGCCCTCGGGCGGGACGATGGCGTTCGGTTCCTCGTTGTAGCGGTCGTACGCGGTGCGGGTGTACTCGTACTGGTAGCGGGTGTCCTTGTTGACCTTGCAGATGCCGTGTTTGAGCATCTCTTGCAGTTGGTCGGGCTGGACGCCCGAGGAGCCGTGGAGGACCAGCGGCGTGTCGAGGCCGTGGTCGCGCAGGGCCTGCCGGATGTCGTTGGCGAGGTCCGGACGGAGTTCGAGGTCCTTGCCCTTGGCGACGCCGTGCTGCGTGCCGACGGAGATGGCCAGCAGGTCCGCGCCCGTCTTGTCGACGAACTCGACGGCCTGTTCGGGGTCCGTGTAGAACGCCTCCTCGGCCTCGATTTCGTCCTCGACGCCCTTGATCTGGCCGAGTTCGGCCTCGATGAGCACGTCGGAGCCCGCGGCCTCGACCATCTCGACGACCTCGCGGCTCGTGGCGACGTTCTCGTCGAACGGCTCGTGGGACGCGTCGATCATGATGGACGACGGGATATCGAGTTCGATCTGCTGCTCGATGAACTCGAGGTCCGTCTGGTGGTCCATGTTGAGGAAGACGCCGATGTCGTACCGCTCGGCGATGGTCTCGATGTAATTCCCCATGGCCTTCAGACCCGCGACGGCGTCGCCGTCGCCCGCGAACCGACAGGCCCCGCCGCTCATCTGTAACAGGAGGTCCGAGTCCATCCGGTCGGCCCCCTCCATGAGACCCATCATGATGTTCGGCTCCGCGATGTTACTCGCGATGAGGCCGAATCCTTCGTCGAGCGCCTCGTCGTACACTGTGGCGAGTTCCTCCCCGCCGTAGAACGGCATTATGCGTTCACCTCGGTTTCGACAACGACTGCGAGACTAATAATGTATGGGAAGCGAGTTTCGATTCTGCACGTTTTCGTTTGTTCGCGTTCGAGTTAATTTCCATCGCCCGACAGAGCGCCGCCGCTGGAAGCGAGCGAAAAAACGGAAAAGCCGTCGCGGGAGTTACGAGAACAGCTTCTTCAGGCGGGCGAACAGCCCCTTTTCGGGGTCGCCGCCGCGGCGCACGGGCTCGTCCGACTCCGCGGCGTCGGCGTCGTCGGACGAGTCGTCGGCACCGACGTCGGCGTCCTCGCCGTCGTCACCGCTTCCGAACGTGACCGAACCCGTCTTGCCGGCCTCGGCGAGTTCGACGGCCTTCTGCACGACGGCCTCGGCGTTGTTCACGCCGTCTTTGACCGTCCCCTTGAGGACGAGTTTGCCGTCGAAGCGGTCGCGGCTGACAGACGTGTCCGAGGTGATGATGACCGCGTCCGCCTCGGCGATGGCGTCGGAGGCCAGTTCGTCCTGCGTGCCCATCGCGCCCTGAACCTCGACGTCGATGTCGTGGCCGAGGCGCTCGCCGGCCTGCAAGAGGTTCTCGGCCGCCATCTGGCTGTGTGCGATTCCGGTCGGACAGGATGTGACTGCGACGAGTTTCATTGGTCTAGTGTAAGGATTTCCGCGACTTCAGCCTTCGTGTCGGCCTGGAGGACGCGCTCCGCGAGGTCGCGGGCGTCCGCGGTGTCGGTCTCCGCGACGGCCGCCTTGACCTGCGGCACCGTCACGGCGCTCATGCTCAGTTCGTCGAGGCCGAGCCCGACGAGCAGTTCGGTGAGGTCCGGGTCGCCCGCCATCTCGCCGCACATGCCGACCCAGCAGTCCTCACCTTCGGCCGCCGAGACGGTGGCGTCGATGGCGCGGAGGACCGCCGGCTGCCGGTAGTCTCCGAGCTCAGAAACGCGCTCGTTGCCGCGCTCGGCGGCCATCACGTACTGCGCGAGGTCGTTCGTCCCGATGCTGAAGAAGTCGACGTGCGGCGCGAACTGGTCGGCCATGAACGCCGCGGCGGGCGTCTCGACCATGATGCCGAACTCGGGCAGTTCGTTTGCGACGCCCTCGGCGTCGAGGTCGGCGGCGACCGACTCGAACCGCTCGCGGCCGGCGCGAAGCTCCTCGACCGTCGAGACGAGCGGGAGCATCACCGACAGGTTCGCGCCGTCGGCGCTGGCCGCCGCGCGCAGGAGCGCGCGGACCTGCGTCTCGAAGAGGTCCGCGTCCGGACCGAGCGACCGGCGGATGCCGCGCTCGCCGAGGAACGGGTTCTCCTCGTCCGGCAGGTCGAGATACGGGACCGGCTTGTCGCCGCCGATGTCGAGGGTTCGGACGACAACGCGGCCCCCGTCGAACGATTCGAGCGCCTCGACGTACGCCTCGTACTGCTCGTCTTCGTCCGGCGGCGACTCGCGGTCGAGGAAGAGGAACTCGGTGCGGAACAGGCCGACGCCGTCGGCCCCGCGGTCGACGGCCGGCCCGAGGTCCGCCAGCGTGCCGATGTTGGCGGCGACCTCGATGTCGACGCCGTCTGCGGTCTCGACCGCCTCGTGTCGGATGTCAACGTCGGCGGCGGCCGCGGCGGCCTCCTTGCGCTCGTCGCTCGGGTCGACCACGAGGTCGCCCGACTCGCCGTCGACGACGACCTCGGTGCCGTCCTCGACGGACTGGAGCTCCTCGCCCACGCCGACGATGGCCGGCAGGGCGAGCGAGCGCGCGAAGATGGCCGCGTGGGAGGTGCGGCCGCCCGTCACGGTGACGAAGCCGGCGACGCGCTCCGGGTCGAGTTGCGCCGTGTCGCTCGGCGTGAGCCGCTCCGCGACGACGACGCTCCCCTCCGGCAGCGACGAGAGGTCGACGCGCTCGCCGTCCGAGAGGACGCGCACGAGTCGGTCGCGCACGTCGCGGAGGTCGTCGGCGCGCTCGCCCATGCGACCGCCCATGTTCTCGAACTGCTCGACGAACTCGGTGAACGTCTCCTGAACGGCGTGTTCGGCCGGGAGCCCGCTCTCGATGGCGTCTGAGACGCCGTCGGTTATCTGCGGGTCGTTGAGGAACTGGACGTGCGCGTCGAACACCGCCGCCTCCTCCTCGCCGACGCGTTCTGCGGTCCGCTCGCGCTCGGCTTCGAGTTCGTCTTCGGCGGCCGCGCGGGCGTCCTCGAAGCGGGCCAGTTCGGCCTCCGCGTCCACGTCTACCGGGGCCGGCGGCTCGGGGAGGTCCGCGTCCGGGCGGTACCAGACGACGGTGCCGACGCCCGAAAGCGGTGTCACGCCGATGCCGGAGAGGGTTCGTTCGGTCATAGCTTACTGTTTGGCTTCAGGCGTGGAAAGGATATCCTCTAGGGCGTCGAGTGCCGCTTCCGCGTCGTCGCCCTCGGCGACGAGTCGGACGGACTCGTCGTGGCCGACGCCGAGGCCGGTGACGGCGAGCATGCTGGCGGCGGGGACGAGGTCGTCCTCGTCGGCGCGGCCGAGCTGTACGTCGGCGTCGAACTTGTTTGCGGTCTCGACGAACTTCGAGGCCGGGCGGGCGTGCAGCCCGTCTTCGGGGACGACCGTGACGGTTCGCTCCATCACTCGACCACCTCGGCGAGCACGTCCTGGACGGTCTGTTTGCTCTCGGCTTCGAGGAGCTTCTCGCGCACGTCCTCGTGCATGAGCGACCGCGAGAGGGCGCTCAGAATCTGTAGGTGGTCCTCGCCGCCCGCCGCGGGGACGAGAATCATAAAGAGGAGCTTCGCCGGCTTGTCGTCCATGGCGTCGAAGTCGATGCCCTCGGCCGAGCGCGCGAAGGCGACCGTCGGCTTCGAGACGGCGTCGGTCTTCGCGTGCGGGATGCCGATGCCGAAGCCGACGCCGGTCGTCGCCTCCCCCTCGCGTTCGAGGAGGGCGTCGAGCGCGGCGTCGCGGTCGTCGACGCGACCGGCGTCGACCGCGAGGTCGAGGAGGAACTCGATGGCCCCCTCCTTCGTCGCCGGCGGCTCTTCGAGCGATATCAGTTCGAGCGGTGTGATGGTGCTGATGTCAGTGACGTCCATTGTATTGTGCTTCGTTCGAGTCTGGAAAGATTAGTTCGGTGTGGTCAGTCGTCGGAGCTCTGGGCCGCCATCTTGGCGTCGAAGTTCGGCTTGATGGCCGTCGCGATGACGGCGGTCACGATGGAGCCCAGCAGGATGCACGCGATGAACATGAACGGCTGGTTCGACAGCGGAACCACGAAGATGCCGCCGTGCGGAGCCGGCATGTTCACGCCGAGCGCCATCGAGGCCGCGCCGGCGACGGCGCTGCCCGCGACGACGCTGGGAATGACGCGGGCCGGGTCGGCGGCCGCGTACGGAATCGCGCCCTCGGTAATGAACGAGAAGCCGAGGAGCACGCCGCTCTTGGCGTTCTCGTACATCTCGGCCGCGTACTTCTGCGGCGCGATGAAGTTCGACAGCGCGAGACCGATGGGCGGGACCATCCCCGCAATCATGACCGCGGCCATCGGTGCAGTAACGCCCTCGGAGATGAGGCCGACGGAGAACACGTAGGCGACCTTGTTGATAGGGCCGCCCATGTCGGCCGCCATCATCGCCCCGAGGATGCCCCCGAGGAGAATCGCCTGTCCGCCGCCCTGCATGTTGCTCAGGAACTCGGTGAGTCCCGCGTTCGCGATGGAAATCGGGACGCCCAGCACGAACAGCATGACGGGCGTGAGCACCGCGGTCGTCGCGACCGGGATGAGGAGCACGGGCATCATCGGTGCGATGAACTCGGGCACGTCGCGCTGCTTGAACCAGCGCGCGACGATGCCGGCGAGGAACCCGGCGACGATAGCGCCGAGGTAGCCCGCGCCGGCGGAGCCGCCCTGGAGACCGATGACGTCACCGGCCGCCTGCAGGACGTTACCCTGCTGGATGATGTACGACAGGATGAAGCCCGGTGCGAGGCCCGGACGGTCGGCGATAGCGTACGCGATGTACGCGCCGAGCACCGGAACCATAAGCGTCAGCCCAGCGACGCCGATCTGCGCGAGGAACCAGCCGGCGGTCCCCGTGCTGTTGAACACGTCTTGTACGTTGTTCGAAAGCGAGGCTACCGCGTAGCCCAGCGCAAGGAAGATTCCGCCGATGGTCACGAACGGAATCATGAACGATACCCCGGTCATCAGGTCCTCCTTCACCGAAGTGAGGTAGGACCGAACTGCGTCTTCTGCGTCGTTTGCCATAGTGTTGCCACCCCTACGAAAGAACGTACGCAAATGTGCTCAAAAACCCTTTCGAATATGAACGTTACTGCGTGTTTCGGTCGTTAACAAACGTTCATCCGAGAGTCACCGGGTCCGAACGGTCGTCACCTCGACGTGCGTTTCGTTCGTCAGCACGTCTTCGAGGTCCGGGACGCGGGTCCCGGCGACGCCGACGACGCGGGACGCGGTCAGCACGCCCATTCGGAGCGCGTCGGCGTCCGAGAGGCCGTGTTCGCGCGCGGCGAGGAAGCCGGACATGACGGCGTCGCCCGCGCCGACCGTGTCCACGACCTCCACGTCGAGCGCGGGCGCGGAGAGCACCTCGTCGTCGGTGACGAGGAGCGCGCCGTCCGCGCCGAGCGACGCCAACACGTACTCGAATCCGCGCGCGTGAAGCTCCTCGGCGGCCTCGACGGCGTCGGCTTCGGTCTCGACGGTCCGGCCCGTCGCCGCCGCGAGCTCAGAGCGATTGGGTTTGCAGACGTAGTAGTCGGCGTCCAGTTCCGCGAGGTACTCGCCGCCCATGTCCACCGCGATTTTCCAGTCGCCCGCGCGGGCGAGCCTGTCCACGTCGGAAAGCGACATCCCCGGCGGGAGACTGCCGCCGACGAGCAGCGTGTCGGGCTCGTTCGCCTGCGCGGTCTCGACGAGTTCGTCCACGTCGGCTGCACGAATCTGCGGGCCGTTGTGATTGAGTTTGTACTCGCCGTCGGCCGCGAGCACAGTCGTGTTCAGCCGCGTGTCCGCGTCGACGGTGACGAAGTCCGAGGCGATGCCGTCGGCGTCGAGTCGGTCGCGGACGAACTTCCCGAAGTGGCCGCCGAGAAAGCCCGAGGCGGTCACGTCGGCGTCGAGCGCCGAGGCGTACTTGGCGACGTTGATACCCTTGCCGCCGGCGGTGAACACCGCGTCGTCGGTCCGGTGGACGACGCCGGTCTGAAGCGGTTCGTCGAAGTGAATCGTGTGGTCGACTGCTGGGTTCGGGGTAACTGTGAGAATCATCGTGCGACTCCGTCGACGACGGTGACGCCCGCGCTCTCTATCTCCTCGCGCGAGTCGGCGTCGAGCGTCCCGTCGGTGATAAACAGGTCAATCTCTTCGAGCGATGCGAACTGGACGAAGCTCCGTCGACCGAGCTTCGAGAGGTCCGCGACGAGGACGACCTTCGCGGCCTTCTCGACCATCAGCTCTTTCATCCGCGCCTCGTCCTCGTTCGGAGTCGTGAGGCCGGATTCCACGTCTAAGGCGTTCGTGCCGAGGAACAGCAGGTCGAAGTTCGTCCGCTCCATGAACGACTCCGCGGTCGGTCCCACGAGCGCCTTCGTCCGCCGGCGGAGCGTCCCGCCCGTGAGTTTGACCTCGTTGTCCTCCTCGTTCAGTTCGATGGCGAGCCGCGGCGAGTTGGTGACGCCGAGTATCGTCCCGTCCTTGGGGACCTTGCGGGCCACCTCCATCGTGGTCGTCCCGGCGTCGAAGAACACGACCTGCCCCTCGGCCAGTTCCTCGACCGCGCGGTCCGCGATTGCGCGTTTCCCTTCGAGATTCTGTACTTCCTTCTGGCCGTAGGTCTGCTCGCGCCCGACGGAGGTCACGGGGACGGCCCCGCCGTGCGACCGCTCGATGAGCCCACGGTCTTCGAGTTCGCGCAGGTCACGACGTATCGTCGCCTTCGAGTAGCCGAGATGGTCTGACAGCGACTCGACCGACCGACCGTCCGAGTCGGAGACGAGTTCGACGATACGGCGTTTGCGCTCTGCTGGTAACATCGGTGGCGATTCCTCGTTACGAGGAAGGTAGGTCGGGGAGTAGTGTTAATTGTTTATGTTGGATTCCGACCGTATCTGCTCGAAACAGCCGAATCCCACACAGGAACGAAAACGGGGTGTTCGTCGATGAGAAAACGATCAGAAACGAAAACGGGCGCGTTCGAAACGAACGCCGAATCGCCGGTTCGGCGGGTCGCCGGCGCTCAGAGTCGGTCGAGAATCGCGGCGGTCACGTCCTCCGTGGAGGCGTCGCCGCCGAGGTCGGGCGTGCGCGGCCCGTCGGCGAGGACGCCTTCGACGGCCGACCGGACGCGGTCGGCTTCGGCCTCGTGGTCGAGGTAGTCGAGCAGCATCGCCGCGGACAGAATCGTCGCGGCCGGGTTGGCGATGCCCTCGCCGGCGATGTCGGGCGCGGAGCCGTGGACCGGTTCGAACAGCGCGGCGTCCGGGCCGATGTTCGCCGAGGGGAGCAGTCCGAGGCCGCCGACGAGGCCGGCGGCGAGGTCCGACAGCACGTCGCCCGCGAGGTTCGGACAGACGATGGTGTCGAACTGCGTGGGGTCGAGACAGACGCGCGTCGCGAAGGCGTCCATCAGGACCTCCTCGGTCTCGACGCCGCGCTCGTCGGCGACGGCGACGGCGGCGTCGCGGAAGCGACCGTCCGTCTCGCGCATCACGTTCGCCTTGTGGGCGACCTGGAAGCTGCCGCCCTCGCCGCCGACGTAGTCGCAGGCGTACTCGGCGAGTCGCTCGGACGCCGAGGTGGTGACGACGCGCGTGAGCGTCGAGAGGTCCTCGGAGAGGCGGTCCTCGTGGCCCGAGTAGACGCCTTCGGTGTTCTCCCGGAGGAAGACGAGGTCCGTCTCCGGGCGGAGCGCGTCGACGCCGGGGTAGGCCTTCGCCGGGCGGACGTTGACGAAGGAGTCCACCGCGGTCCGAAGCGGCAGGATGACGTCCGCCGCGGTCTCGCCGGCCGCGCCGAACAGCGTCGCGTCGGCCTCGGCGGCGAGGTCGTACGTCTCCTGCGGGAGCGCCTCGCCGGTCTCTTCTTTGACGTGGTCGCCGGCGTCGGCCTCGACGAACTCGAAGTCGCCGACGGCCTTCAGCACGTCAACCGCCGCCGGGATGACCTCCGCGCCGATGCCGTCGCCGGGGATGACGACGATTTCCTCAGTCATCGACGTAGGGCAGGGCGGCGGCTTTCTCGGCGACCGCGTCGGCGTTCGACTTCATGAGCGCCGTCGTGTCCCAGACGCCCTCGGTGAGCGCCTTCCGTTGTGCGTCGTCGACGGTCACGTCCACGGTGGTGTCGCCGTAGGTGACCGTCTCGTTTTCCACGTCCACGTCGATGTCGCCGTCCGGGTGCTCGTCGACCCAGTCCTGGAGTTCGGTGACCGTCTCGTGGTCCGCGGTGACCGTCGGGATGCCGAGCGCGAGGCAGTTGCCCGCGAAAATCTCCGCGAACGACTCGCCGACGATGGCGTCGATGCCCCAGCGCATGAGCGCCTGCGGGGCGTGCTCCCGAGAGGAGCCACAGCCGAAGTTGGCGTTGACGACCATGATGGACGCGTCCTGGAACTGCGGCTCGTTCAGCGGGTGGTCCTTGGGTTCGTCGTTCTCGTCGTAGCGCTGGTCGAAGAACGCGAACTCGCCGAGGCCGTCGAACGTGACGACCTTCATGAACCGCGCCGGGATTATCTGGTCCGTGTCGATGTCGTTGCCGCGGATGGGCACGCCGGTGCCGGACGCGGAGTCGATTTCGGGGATTTCGTCGGTCATACCGTGGTCACCTCCTTCAGTTCGCGTACGTCAGTCACTTCCCCGGTGACGGCCGCCGCGGCGACCATGCGCGGGTTCATCAGGACGGTGCGGCCGTCTTTCGACCCCTGCCGGCCGATGAAGTTGCGGTTCGACGAGGACGCGGAGGCCTCGTCGCCCTCCAGTTGGTCCTCGTTCATGCCGAGACACATCGAACAGCCCGCCTCGCGCCACTCGAAGCCGGCTTCTTTGAACACCTCGTCGAGGCCCTCCGCTTCGGCGGCGGCCTTGACGCGCTGACTGCCGGGGACGACCATCGCGCGGACGCTGTCCGCGACCTGTCGACCCTTCACGACCCCCGCCGCGCGGCGGAGGTCGGGCAGGCGAGCGTTCGTACACGAGCCGAGGAAAGCCACGTCGATTTCGTAGCCCTCCATCGTCTCGCCGGGCGTGACGCCCATGTGTTCCTGCGCCATCCGGGCGGTTTCCTGCTTCTCCTCGGGCAGGTCTTCGGGGGCCGGAATCGGCTGGGTGATGCCGACGCCCTGTCCGGGCGTGGTCCCCCACGTCACGACGGGTTCGAGTTCGGAGCCGTCGATGGTGACGACGTCGTCGTACTCGGCGTCCTCGTCGGAGCGGATGGATTCCCAGTACGGCTTGAGTTCGTCGAACCGCTCGGGGTTCTCCTGGAAGTACTCGGTCTCTTTCAGCCACTCGTAGGTGGTCTCGTCGGGGTTGACGTAGCCCGCGCGAGCGCCGCCCTCGATGGACATGTTACAGATGCTCATCCGGCCCTCCATGTCGAGATCCTCGATGGCCTCGCCGGCGTACTCGTAGACGTAGCCGACGCCGCCTTCGGTGCCGAGGCGACGGATGATTTCGAGGATGACGTCCTTCGCTTCGACGCCGGGGCCGAGTTCGCCCGTGACCTCGATTTTCCGCACCTTCTTCTTCTCCATCGCGACGGTCTGGGTCGCCAGCACGTCGCGAATCTGGCTCGTCCCGATACCGAACGCGAGCGCGCCGAACGCGCCGTGGGTCGAGGTGTGGCTGTCGCCGCAGACGATGGTCATGCCGGGCTGGGTGAGTCCCTTCTCGGGCCCGATGACGTGGACGATTCCCTGCTCGCCCGACGTGGGGTCCGAGAAGTTGATGCCCGCTTCGCGGACGTTCTGCTCCAGTTCGGCCATCATCTCCTCGGCGGCGTCGTCGCGGAACGGCCGCGACTGGTCCGACGTGGGGACGATGTGGTCGACCGTCGCGTGCGTCCGGTTCGGGTAGGCGACTTCGAGGTCGCGCTCCTGCAACATGCCGAACGCCTGCGGGCTCGTCACCTCGTGGATGAGGTGGAGGCCACAGAACAGCTGCGTCTGGCCGGTCGGCAGCTCCGAAACCGTGTGTTCCTCCCAGACCTTGTCGTACAGCGTTCCCTCACTCATGTCCGTCACCCGGTACGACGCGGTCGTCGCGGCCGCGTTCCCAGACCTGGTTCGCGCCCTCGCCGTTGCGGGGCGTGTGGTCCACATCGCCCATCGTCTCGGTCTCGGTCGCGTCCGTCGACGCGGGCGTCGCGTCGCTCCGCCCGCCGTCGGTGACGGCCGGGCCGCGCTCGTAGACCGTGGTGAACGTCTCGCCCGTATAGGGGTTGGTGTGGCTGATGTCTCGCATTCGGTCGGTCGTGTCGTCGCGTGTCATTGGTGTCGTGTTCAGTCGTCCGCCGGCGCTTCGGCTTTCTCCGCGTCCGCCTCGTCTTCCTCGTCGGCCCACGCGAACAGATCGCGCAGCGGCGCGCCGACCTGTTCGATGTGGTGGTTCTCCTCTGCGTCCTTGAGCTGGGAGTACGACGGCCGGCCCGCCTGGTTCTCCAGAATCCACTCGCGGGCGAAGGTGCCGTCCTGGACCTCCTCCAGAATCTCCTCCATGTTCTCGCGGGCGTGCTCGTCGACGACGCGGTCGCCGCGGGTCAGCCCGCCGAACTCGGCGGTGTCGGAGACGGAGTGCCACATCTCGCCGAGCCCGCCTTCGTACATCAGGTCGACGATGAGCTTCAGTTCGTTCAGGCACTCGAAGTAGGCCATCTCGGGGGAGTAGCCCGCGTCGACGAGCGTCTCGTAGCCCTGCTTGACGAGCGAGGTGACGCCGCCGCAGAGGACGGCCTGCTCGCCGAACAGGTCGGTCTCGGTCTCCTCCTGGAACGTCGTCTCGATGACGCCCGCTCGGGTGCAGCCGAGGCCGTGCGCGTAGGCCAGCGCCTCCTCCTTGGCGTCGCCCGTCACGTCCTGGTAGACCGCGATGAGACCCGGCGTCCCCTCGTTGGACTCGTAGTTGCGGCGGACGAGGTGGCCCGGCGACTTCGGCGCGACCATCGTCACGTCGACGTCTTCCGGGGGCCGGATCTGGTTGTAGTGGATGTTGAATCCGTGGGCGAACTGGAGCGTGTCGCCGGCGTCCAGCGAGTCTCGAATCTCCTCGAACACCGCCGGCTGGACGGTGTCGGGGACGAGCACGGAGACGATGTCGCCCTCGGCGGCCGCCGCGGCGGGCTCTTTGACGCGGAGGCCGTCGGCTTCCGCGGCGCTTCGGGACGAGGAGTTCGCGCGCAGGCCGACGACCACGTCGACCCCGCTGTCCGCGAGGTTCTGCGCGTGGGCGTGGCCCTGACTGCCGTAGCCGATGACGGCTACGGTCTTGTCGTCGATTTGCGAGCGGTCGGCGTCGTCGTCGTAGTACACTTCGGTGGTGAGTTCTGTCATTGCGTGTTGGTGTTGGGTTTGGTGGGTTCGCCGGAGGTTCCGGGTTCCTCTCCGGGGACGGTCTTCTTCGAGCCGTGGGCGAGCGCGGTCTGGCCGGTCCGGGCGATTTCGATGATGCCGAACCGTCGGAACGCGTCCACGGCGTCGTCTATCTTGCGCTCGTCGCCGGTGAGCTGGACCGTGATGGTCTCGGGACCGGCGTCGAGGGTGCGGCCGTCGTACATCTCCGTGATGGCGTGGACCTTGTCGGGGTCCTCGCCGCGGACCTTCAGGAGGACGAGTTCCGCGCGGACGGCGTCGTCGTCCAGCTCGCCGACGGAGATGACGGGCTTGAGCTTCGCGAGCTGTTTTTCGATCTGGTCGATGCCCGGTTCGGGCTCCTCGACGACCATCGTGATGCGGGAGTGGTCCTCGACTGTCGTCGGGCCCACGGTGAGGCTCTCGATGTTGAACTGACGGCGGGCGGCGAGGCCGGCGACGCGCGAGAGCACGCCGGGTTCGTCCTCGACGATGGCCGAAAAGACCGCGCGCCGCGGTTCGTGTTCCGATTCCGCTTCGGGGTCGATGCGGATGCCCTGCGCGTTGCGGCGGCCGTCGGGGTGCGGCCGCTCGTCGGGCGCGGGGCCTTGCAGTCCTGTCCGATTGTCGCTCATAACTGGTCCTCCGAGAGTGCGAATTTGCCGTTCGCGCCGCCCGAGGAGACCATCGGATAGACGTTCTCCGCCGGGTCGACGTGGAAGTCGATGACCGAGGGGCCGTCGTACGCGAGCGCTTCCTCGATGACGTCGGGAACCTCCTCGTAGGAGTCGACGGTCCAGCCGCGCGCGCCGAACGCCTCGGCGAGCTTGTCGAACTGGGGACACCAGTCGTAGCCGGCGGCCATGCGTCGGCCCTCGAAGAAGGCGTCCTGCCACTGGCGGACCATCCCGATGTACTCGTTGTTCAGGATGGCGACCGTGATGTCGAGGTTCTCGCGGACGGCGACCGACAGCTCCTGAATCGTCATCAGGAACGAGGCGTCGCCGTCGACGCAGACGACCGTCTCGTCGTCGTCGGCCGCGACCCGCGCGCCGATTGCGGCGGGCAGGCCGTAGCCCATCGTGCCGAGGCCGTGGGACGAAACCCACCGCCGCGGCTCGGTGAACGTCCAGTACTGGGCGGCCCACATCTGGTGTTGGCCGACGCCGCTCGTGACGATGGTCTCGTCTGGCGTGGCCTCGTCGAGCGCCTCGACGACGAACTGCGGCTTCAGCGGCTCGTTGTCCGGGGCCGCGTAGTCCATCGGGTAGTCGTCTTTCCACGCGAGACACTGGTCGACCCACTCGCGCGCGTCGGGACCCTCGTCGAGTTCGGCGTCGACGCGCTCGATGGCGCGGCCGGCGTCGCCGACGACCGGGTAGTCCGCGTGGACGTTCTTCGAGATTTCCGCCGGGTCGATGTCGATGTGGACGACTTCGGCCTCGGGCGCGAACGTGTCGATGCCGCCGGTCAGGCGGTCGTCGAACCGCGTGCCGACCGCGATGAGGCAGTCGGTGTGCGTGATGGCCATGTTGGCGTAGCCGGTGCCGTGCATTCCCGCCCATGAGAGGCAGAGCTCGTGGTCCTCCGGCATCGCGCCGATTCCGGGCATCGTGGTGACGACCGGAATCCGGTGCTCGGTCGCGAACTGCCGGGCCACCTCGGTCGCGTCGGCCTTGACGACGCCGCCGCCGAACAACAGGAGGGGCTTCTCCGCGCGCTCGATTGCGCGCGCGGCGGCCTCGACCTGCGAGTCGGCCGGGTCGGTGCGGGCGCGACACGTCTCGGGGGGCTGTGCCGGCCCCGACTCGGTGTCGGTCTCGTTGAGCGAGACGTCCTTCGGGAGGTCGACGAGCGTCGGGCCGGGTCGGCCCTCGGCGGCGAGCGCGAACGCTTCGCCGACGGTGTCGCCGACGGTGTCGGGCGACGAGGCGAAGTAGTTGTGCTTCGTGATGGGCGCGGTGACGCCCGTGGTGTCGGTCTCCTGGAACGCGTCGGAGCCGACCATGTCGGACGGGACCTGTCCCGTGAGCGCGAGCACCGCGTCGGAGTCCATGTTCGCGTCGGCGATGCCGGTCACGAGGTTGGTCGCTCCCGGACCGGACGTGGCGAGACAGACGCCGGGGTCGCCGCGAACGACGCCGTACGCGTCGGCCGCGTGCGCCGCGCCCTGCTCGTGGGCCATCGTCACGTGACGGATGTCGGAGTGGTACAGCGCGTCGTAGATGGGCATTATCGCCCCGCCCTGCACGCCGAAGGCGGTCTCGACGCCGGCGTTTTCGAGGGCGCGGACGACGGCCGTCGAACCCGAGGTGACTTCGGTCGGCGTCTGGGCCGCGTCGTCGGCGGCGTCGGTCGCGTCGGGGTCGGTCGTGGCTGCGGTTCGTTCGCTCATGTGTGGGCTCCGTGGTGTGTGGTCGGTCGTCGATACGGGCTGTCTGGTGACTGCGTGTGGTGCTGGTGCGCCATTGTAGGGACTGCGGACGTGTCTGAAAACGGTGCGAATACGCGGGACGGAGAGATGGTGTGGTAGGGGGCTATGCCCCTACAATAATGAGCGACCGAATCGCAGCGACGGCGGCGGCGCTGGCCCCGGCGTCCGGGGTCGCGCGAACCGCGTGTTCGTCGTGCGAGGTCATCGTATGCAACACGTCCGTCCCGTCGGTAATAATGTTTTCGCGGCGGGCAACGATTGCACGCCGGTCGGGAGGTCGAACGCGTGCAGGGCGGTCGCCCCGTAGGGCCACAGCCCGGCGCCATCAAGCGCGGACCTCCTCCTCCGTGTCGTCCTCGTGGGTGATACCCACGTCGCGGGCGAACACCTCGAGCGTCGAATCGTCGACGCGTTCTTTCTCCGCGCCGTGGTCTTTGACGCGGCGGGTGACCTCCCGGACCTCGGCGTCCGAGGGGTCGAACCCGATGTCTGCGAGGCGCTTTCGCACCGAGTGCGTCCCCGTGTGCTTGCCGAGTACGAACTCGCGGGTCGCGCCGACCATCTCCGGGGTCATGACGCCCGGTTCGAACGTGTCGGCGTTCTCGATGACGCCGGCGGCGTGGATGCCGCTCTCGTGAGAGAAGGCGTTACGGCCGACGACCGGCTTGTTCGCCGGGACCGGGATGTCGGACGCCGCCTCGACGACGCGAGCCAGCTCGGTTATCTTCGTCGTGTCGATGCCGGTGTCGACGCCGTAGAGGGATTCGGCCGCCATGACGACCTCCTCGTAGGCGGCGTTGCCGGCGCGCTCGCCGATGCCGTTGACCGACACCTGCGCCTGTGCCGCGCCGGCCTCGAAGCCGGCCATCGCGTTCGCCGACGCCAGACCGAAATCGTCGTGCGCGTGCACGTCGATTCTCGCGTCGGTGTGTTCCCTGACCGTCGCCACCATGCGGGCGAAGCGAGTCGGCGTCGCCACGCCGCAGGTGTCCGGCAGGTTGATCCAATCGACGCCCGCCTCGGAGACGGCTTCGACGACTTCGATGAGGAAGTCCTCGTCCGTCCGGGTGGCGTCCATCGGTGAGAACATTACTTCAACGCCCGCGTCGCGGACGTGTTCGACACTGCGGACGGCCCGCTCGACGGCTTCCTCGCGGGAAGCGTGCATCGAGTCGGCCAACTGGACGTCGCTGGTGCTCACGAACGTGTGCACCATGTCCACGCCGGAATCCAGCGCGGCTTCGATATCCTTGTCGACGACGCGGGCCAACCCGCACGTCGTCGCGTCCGTCGAAGCAGCGATATCTGCGACTGCTTCGAACTCCGCCTCCGAGTTCACCGGGAACCCGGCCTCGATGACGTGGGTACCCATGTCGTCGAGGGTCTCGGCGATGTCGCGCTTTTCCTCGTAACTGAACGAGGTTCGCGGTGACTGTTCGCCGTCGCGGAGTGTCGTGTCGAAGATTCGTACGTCTTCGATTTCAGATTGTTGGGCTAATGTGCCCTGGAAGAACTCGACCCGCCGGGGAACCCGACGAATCCTCCGTGTCGTTGTGAGACATCGTGTCAGTGACGTGCCCGAACTCCTATTTAAACGTTTCCCCCCGACAGTGTCACGAACGTTCAGCGGGTGTTGTGTGACAACCACTCTCGGGGGTAATCGCTGTACCTAAACGTCCTTATATGATATCATGACATATGTTGACTTGATATGTCCGCTCGTCGTTCGATAGCTTCTGAGTAATAATATAACTAAATAGAGTTTAGAAACAAAATTTAGCACCCGGTGCGCGCACTCTCGACTGGACAAACGTGGAGCAAACTGCGACTGTCGTGTGAAACGTGATACCAATGTGCGTGTTCGTGCCGTCGAGGCCGTTCACTGCTCGACCGAACCCTTTTCTCGCCGCTCGACAACCGAGCGGGTATGGGCGATTTCAATCTCAACTTGCAGACGGCCGAAGAACACCTCGACGAGGACGACGCCGAGGGTGACGTGGTCCTCGGCGTCCTCGACGGGTCGACCCCGTCCGAGGAGTGGGTCCAGTCCGTCGCCCGCGGAAACGTCCTCTTTCTCGCCATCGAGGGCGACCTCAACAAGCTCGCGTCGGGCTTCGCACGCGACATCAAGGATATGGGCGGCCAGCTGATGCACTTCCGGAAGTTCCTCGTCGTCTCCCCGCCGGGCGTGGACATCAACACGGACGACCTCTGACCGGGCGGCCCGCTTCGCGGTCTCCGCGGTCCCGACGAACGGAACGAACCGACCAGAACCGGGCGCATCGGCCGCGGGGAGAGTTCTTATGCGCCGCGCGCCCCACGATACTGGCATGCCGATGAAAGGTCGCGGTACCTCCGACCTCCGCGAAATCGACCGATGGGACCACGGCGTCGGATGGCTCGCGTACCCCGACGAGACGATGCAGCGGGCCAGTCACGCCGTCGAAATCGACGGCGACGTGTGGCTGTTCGACCCCGTCGATGCCCCCGGCGTCGACGACCTGTTCGCCGAATTCGGCGACGTGGCCGGCGTCGTGGTCGGACTCGACCGACACAAACGCGACTCGGCGGCCCTCGCCAACCGCCACGAAGTACCGGTCTACGTCGCCTCGTGGATGACCGGCGTCGCCGACGAACTCGACGCGACCGTCGAACGCTTCGGGGCCGACCTCGCCGACTCCGGCTTCGAGGCGTTCCGTCTCGTCGACCGCTCCGTCCCGCCGTGGCAGGAGGTCGGCTTCTATCACGACGGGTACGACCTGCTCGTCGTCCCCGAATCGGTCGGCACGGTCGGCTACTTCTGCGCTCGCGGCGAGCACCTCGGCGTCCACCCGATGCTCCGGCCGTTCCCACCGCGGCGCGTGCTCTCTCGGTACGACCCCGACCGACTGCTCGTCGGCCACGGCGCGGGCGTGCCGGTGGACGCGGGCGACGAACTCCGGACCGCCCTCGGAAACGCCCGCCGAAACCTCCCGAGCGCCTACGCCCGGGCGTTCACCTCGATGCTCTCGAACTGATGCCCAACGAGACGGCCGACAACGACGAGAATCCTCTGGACGCGGAGGCGACACCCGAGCGCACGACCGAAGGAGAGACCGTCGAACCCCGACCGAGCGAGACCGCCGAACCCGAGCGCCGACGAGTTCACGTCACGCGCGGACTCGTCGACCTGCTGCTCGATATGGCCGAAGACGCCGAGCCGTCGTCGGTGAACCTCGTGCTCGCTCCGACACCCGCGGGCGAGTTCGACGACGACCTCGGCCTCGACCCTGAGACGCCCGTGCTCACACACTTCTACATGGCCGAGGCCGGCCAGTCCGTGAGCGCCGTCTTCGGGATGGACCTCGGAACGCCCGCCGGGCGCGGCCGCGCCCGCTTTCTCACGCACCCGCAGGGGCCGTTCGAACTCACGGAGCGCGACGGCCTCGCGGCCGTGGTGCTCCTCGCGGTCCCACCGTGGGAGCGGCGGACGCTCGCCGCGTTCGACCGCGCCGGTCGGAAGTTAGAACTCGCCGTCCTCGACGCCGAGCCACCGCAGGAAGAACTCGACTGAGCCGACCGCGTTCCGCTGCCCGGCGCTGCCGGCCCGCGCGCGGCGGCCGCTCGCCTCGGTCGACTACCGCAGGTAGCCGAGGTCGGTCAGTTGCTCCGCGATTTCTTGGAACTCCGCCTCCGAGAGATCGCCGCCGGAGCGCTCGTGCTGGATGACGATGCTGCGGAGGAGGAACCGGACGAGATCGCTCGTGCTCGAGAAGGTGGTTCCTTCGATGGTGTCGTCGACGCGAGCGGCCAACTCCTTCGGAATCGAGACCGTCGTGTACTCGGTCATGGGTCGACCGTGGCACCGGGCGAGGTTAACCCCAACGGTGGCGACCGGGACCGTCCAGCGCGGTTTCCCGGCGTTCACCGGCGATTTCGCCGGAGGTCGGGGGTTTTTCCATGCGGGGCGTACTATACACGTTCGATGGCCGCGAGACCGCCGCAGAACGATACGTCGGAGCCGGACTCAATCGAATTCGGTATCGCCGCGCTCGCCGATGACGTCGACACCGCAGACATCGACTACCCGGCAGACGCGACCGAGATCACACGGGCGCTCGACGACGTTTCCGTGCCGATTGACGCCGCGGGCAATACGGTCGCGATAAGCGACGCCCTCGCCGCCGCGCCGAAAGACCGATTCGACTCTCGCCGGGACCTCTTGGAGACGCTTCACCCGGTGTTCGAGGAGTTCCGCGCGAAGGCCTCGAAGAGCCTGATGGGTCGGCTTCGTTCGCTCGTCCCGTTCTGAAGGCGGTCTCGGTTGGCGTCCTCCAGTCCCGACGGCCCGGTTCGAATCGGCTCACTCCAGTTCTTCGATTCGTTTCATCTGCTCGCGGTGTAGCGAGAGGATGAGATCCGACAGCACGCCGAACATCAGCAGTTGTACCCCGAAGAGAATACCTGCCATAGAGACGACGGCGATGACCTCGTGGGAAATCGAGCGAACGACCCACTCGTAGGCGACGTACAGGGCGAGCCCGAGCCCGGTCGCGGTCGACGCGAACCCGACGCTGCCGAAGTAGAAAAGCGGGTTGTTGGTCTTGGCGCGGCGATACAGTTCCAGGAAGATGATACCACCGTCGCGGATCGGGTCGAGATTCGTATCCGAGCCGTCGGGCCGCGGGTAGTAGGTCGTGGGCACGACCGTCGTCTTGATACCACGCTTCGCGCACTCGACGGCCATCTCCGTCTCGATGCCGAAGCCGTCGGAAGTTAGCGTCATGTCGAGAAACGACTCGCGGGTGAACGCCCGGTAGCCGCTGAGGATATCACGAAAGTCCTGACCGTGAATAAACGCGAACGCCCGGTTGATGATGCGGTTTCCGACTCTGTTGAGCCGCGTCATCGCGCCCGGCCGCATATCGGCGAATCGGTCGCCGATGACGTGGTCGTACCCCTCGGTGAGCGGGTCGAGCATCTTGGTGGCGTCTGTCGCTTCGTAGGTCCCGTCGCCATCGAGCATCAGGACGTACGGCGCTTGAATGTGGTCTTCAACGGCTTCTCTGACAGCCTGGCCTTTTCCGGACCCCGACTGGACGACGACATGAGCACCGGCGTCTTCGGCGAGTTCCCGTGTCCCATCTGTGGAGCCGCCGTCGATGACGAGGACGTTGGCGAATCCCTCATCTCGGTAATCTGAGATGACATCAGCGATTGTTTCCGCCTCGTTGTAGGTGGGGGTGAGGATACAGACGGCATCGGGGGTGGGCATTAGTCTCGATATGATTGTGCTGAATAAAATAGTCTATCGTTTGGTCCACACAGTTGGTGATAATCAAATGTGGACTGATATTAGTCTATCAACTCACGGTGAGATATAATCAGATTGTCCCATTGACAACTATAATTATCAGACTACAACCTCTCGATTTGGACTGCACTGTCGGTTGATTACGTTGAGCAGAGGCATCATTGAAACAGACATCCTACTATCCTTCTCTCAAAATATGGTTGACTGTTCTATAATTCGTACGTAGGCAGTTACACAACAGTCCACGAAAGACTCACATCAGCGCGCAACACAATAACATCATCCGTTCTAGTTTAACGAAGAATCCAGTTGCTGTCTGTTGATTTGATATCGTCGCAACTACCTGATTGAGAAACCCGGTGGGAAGTATGACCTACAGCCCACCGGATTCGGTCATAGTTGACCGGATTCAAAGAGCGTTTCCCTCTGATGAGTTGCGCGAGCGCGCTCGCGCAACGAATCTCGTCCAACGAGAGCGAAAATTCGACATCGTTGCGCTGTTCTACACACTCTCGTTTGGCTTCGCTGCTGGCTCAGACCGCTCTCTCCAAGCATTTCTCGAACGCTACGTCGAGATGGCTGACTGTGACGAACTCTCCTACGCATCGTTCCACGACTGGTTCGAACCAGGATCAGTACATCACAAAGCCTGTTAGTTGAGACGTCTGCTTGCTGAAGATGTGTCCAAGCAACCACAGCAAGCAGACGATGAAATCCACGAGGACCAGCTCCTTAACTTCCTCGTCAACTCTCTTGACGAGGAAGTTGCTCTCTCACTCGCTGAAAACGCTGAACTCGATGCTGAAGACATCTACGAGGTCCTCGTCGGCGCCTGCGCCGACGGGACCTCGGTCTCTACACTCTGCAAGAGAAGCGAAGGTGCACCTCACGAAAACTCGGTTCTCTACCATCTCCGCACTAAATTCGATCTAGAAACGCTCGAACAGGTTGGAAACACGCTCCTCCAGAAGGACATTCTCAACGTCCTTCCCCAGCAGGTGGAGGTCTGCGCAGACCTCCTCCTGCGGCCCTACTACGGCGACGAAGACGATACAGACGGCCTGCATCACTCACAAGCGAAGCGTGGAACCACCGCGTTCCACGCGTACGCGACACTGTACGCACGCGTGAAGAACAAACGCTACACGCTGGCGGTGCGCCGTCTCGAAGACGGCGACACCGCCAGCAGTGTCCTCGCAGAGTTCCTCGGTATTCTCGACGGCCTTGACCTCGGTGTCAAGGCCGTCTATCTTGACCGCGAATTCTACGACAGCAAGTGTTTGACGCTGCTTCAGGCGCACAACCACGCGTACGTCATGCCGATCGTCCGCTGGGGACGGACGATCAAGCGAGAACTCTCGGAAGGGTGGAGTCGCGTGATTCAGCACAGTCTGACGGCGAGACTCGACGGTCACAGCTGGACCGTCGAGTTCCCCGTCTACATCGACTGTACCTACCAGAACGGACGGTACGACGAACATGGGGTGGCGCGTCACGGCTACGCCGCTGACGCGCCGTTCATCAACTCACCACGAGACGCTCGATACCACTACGCGAAACGCTTCGGTATCGAGGCAAGCTATCGACTCTCCGAGCAAAGTATCGCGACGACCTCGACACAAAATCCGGTCGTACGGCTGTTGTACGTCGTGGTGAGCTTGCTGTTACAGAACGTGTGGCGGTATTTGCACTGGGAGTACGTGGCGACGCCCCGCCGTGGGGGGCGTCGCCTCTGGGAGTGGTCGTTCAAGGAGTTCATCAATATGGTCCGTCGAGCAGCGTGGACGGCCCTCGCGGTGCGTCGGGCTGTCCCCGCGAACCGACCACCAGACGACCGGTTCCACCGGTAACTCCCGACCGGGCTAGCCAACGGTGGGAGTGGCGACGCTGTCGCGTCGGCGGCAGCCGCCGCCGACAGCGACGGCTCTCCGCCGATCCGTCCATGATTCTCTCGTCGAAACCGCCAGTCCAACCGCTCCGCCACAGAACTCAGGCTTCAGAAACAGCTAGCCGAGGATGCTTTGTGAGGTACTGAGGATTCGTTGCACTCCTCCGAGAGATTCTCGATGACGCCATCGAGAATCTCGATACCGGACGAACCGACTTGAACGGATGTCTCGAACGATTTCGAGACGTCCTCATTGCCGACGCGACCATCGTTTCACTGTACCAGGACGCCGCTGATGTCTACGCAGCAACTGGCAAGGATCAAGCTGAACTGAAGCTCCACCTCACAGAGTCACTCTCGACGGGCCTTCCAACGCGATTCCGCACAACCGACGGAACAACTCACGAACGGAGTCAGCTACCCACCGGTGAGTGGGTAGCTGACGCCCTCTTCTTGCTCGATTTAGGCTTCTACGACTTCTGGTTGTTCGACCGAACCGACCAGAACGGCGGCTGGTTCGTCTCCCGGGTGAAGGACAACGCGAACTTCGAGATCGTCGAAGAACTGCGAACGTGGCGAGGAAACAGTATTCCGCTGGAAGGAGAGTCGCTGCAGGCCGTCCTTGAGGACCTGCAGCGACAGGAAATCGACGTACGCATCACGCTTTCATTCGAGCGCAAACGAGGGTCGGGCGCCAGCGCGACCCGGACGTTTCGACTGGTCGGACTACGTAACGAGAAGACCGACGAGTATCATCTGTATCTGACGAATCTGGCGAGAGAAAGCTACAGCGCGCCCGATAGAGCTGCGCGATATCGGGCGCGCTGGGAGGTCGAACTGCTGTTCAAGGAGTTGAAGTCGCGGTTCGGCTTGGACGAGATCAAGACGACCGACGGCTACATCATCGAGGCGCTGATCATCATGTCGGCAATTTCGCTGATGATGAGCCGTGTAATCGTGGATGAGTTGCGGTCACTTGAGGCAAGACAGAGAGGGCGAAGCCGCCGCAGACGCCGACTCGTCGGCGTCGCGGCTCCCTCGGCGTCGCTGTTCGCTCGCCGTGGAACGCCACGCTCATCTGATCCAACTGTATCTCATGGTTGAGCTGGGCTACGAACTGCCGGATTTGGACGAGCTGTTGCTGTGGGCGTCACGCAATCCAAATCCACACAGAGATCGGTTACGTGAGCAGGTTGAACGAGGTGAGTTCGGCTTTGATCGCTACTAAACTAGAACGAATGACAATAACATACAACAACTGTGCCGAGACTTAGACAAACGCCGATTGAGGGAGTCACTAACTAGATAGTGTATTTAATCATTTTGTCTGCGACCAATAACAAAGTCCTCATCGCGATTTAATTTGGTAATCTCTGTGGAGAGTTTTGCCTCGGAGAGTAGTTTTGTCACGTCTTTCGGGTCAACACCAGCGTGAATCTCAACTATTACAAAGTTAACTGACTGCAATGCATTGGTCATACCTTTCAGAACCTCTAATTCGTGACCCTCAACGTCAACTTTCACAACATTTGGTTTCGGAACCTCTCCACTCTCAACTAACTCATCTCCAGAGATTGTTTTGATAGTCATAGATCCTTCAGTCGATACTTTGTGTGTCCCGTTCGCTGCAATTGGGGAGGGCTCGAATGAGATATCCCCAGAAGAACTAGATAATCCATATCTCAGTGGTATAACCGTTCCTGGAGCACGGTCCGAATTTTCTGTTAGACGATCAAACGTGTCTGGGTTTGGTTCGAAGGCGAACACATTGGCTTTTGTGGAGCAGATACATGCGTGAGTCCCAATATTGGAACCAACATCCCACAGAACATCGTCTTCTTCAGCCTCCTCAAGGAGCAACCGAATAACATCTTGCTCTCCTCGAAGATCCCTGATCCTCCAGATTTCTTCCACACTTTGAACAGTAAACCTGGCAGCATATCCACTAACTTCGGCAATCATTGGGGACCTGATGGCACCTGTCTTGAGTGCAATCCAGTCGCGAAGACGCGCCACTTTTTTAACTATTGTCATATATTTAAGATGAAGACTGATTGTCTCTGGTCTGTATACCTGTCGTACATCCTCAAATATTAAATCTGCGAGTCATTTGTCAATAGTTCGTCTTTTTTGTTGTTAGTCAAGATATATCTCGTAGTCATCTAATCGGGTTGCTTCGTATAACCGTGCAGCATGGGTCTGTTTATCATCAGTTCCTCTCGTTAGCAAACTGGTATTGGGGTCAAAAGAGTGCTGTATCTGTTCATTTACCCACATCTCTCGTTCCTTATATGAACCCACGCTAAATGTCTCCATCGCCGCAGGCACTTCGAAACCAGGAGGATTGTATGGGTGCGAGAACTTGTTATCCGTAGTCGCTTCTCGAAACTCCTCGGAGAGAGTATACTCAAGGATATCCGAGAGCAGGTCAGTACTCCAGACCGAATGAGACGGAAATTCTCTTGCGAGTATTGCAAGAGCATAGAGGTTAAACGAATGGTAGCCCTCAGCTTTGTTCCTCAGACGTCGTTTGCTTCTGGGTGGTCGGAGATAATGAAGGAGATGGTTTCGAACCATACTACGGTGGACGTCATGAGTCACTGACTCAGCGAGTTCGCTCAGATCCATAGATGGTCGAAGAGGATGTCTGATCAGTCCGTTTTCGTATAGATCGATAGTTGAAGGAAGACTATCTAAAAAGTCACGAACACGTTGAGAAACCTCCTGGGGAGCAGTATGTGCAACAAGTCCTCCAGAGGCCGCAAACCAAAGCTGATGGTTGAACGTACGGTCAAAACCTAATATTGTCCCATCGGTATCAACACGTTGCCACAATTTGAGCTTGTCACAGAATGGGTGTGATAAGAACACATCTGCGGCGACAGCAGCAGCACGTTCGTTGTCAAGTGCTCTAGCTGCAAGCGCAAGGGCCTCAAGTGACCATGCCTGTCCCATCAGGCCATTGCATCGGTCCTTCGTATCGTTTTGTCTGTGTTCAAACGTATGGCCATGTGGTCGTGCCTCTTCACTCAATAGATAAGAAACCGCATCTGAAGCAGCTTGTCTAAATCTATTTTCATCCGTAAGTTCGTGGGCCTTCAGAAATGTTACTAACCAGTGAGACGTGTTTCGAACAGGTGTTTCAGGATCATGGTACGGGCCGTTGTGTCCTGCTGGCATTGAACCATCTGATCGCTGGAGTGAGAGTCCAGCCTCTGCACTGGAGGCAAGAATGTCAGAAAGAGAGGTCATTGTTCCTCCGATCTTAGGATATAAGAAAGACGGCCAGCATTCTCTGCGAGCCGACAGCACCACGCAACCACAAGTATTCTGACGAACATTGCTTTCGTCACTGTCTGTCCAGTCCGTCGTAAATCTTGGGAGAGATAGTGTGGAGGTTTCGGGAGAAAGCCAACGAGAATCCACAATGCCAACGCAAATACTCGCCTCAGAGAAATTCTGTCTAACATCCACACCTGTATCTGACCTTTGCCAACTCTGAATTGCTTCTTCAACAGTTCTCCGAACGGTCGAGCAGGATGACAACCAATCACGTCGTGTGCGAAAGTTAATGAATACCCTGCGTCTGTAGCTCTCTTCGTCCAGTGGACATCACCACCAGAGATAAGGTGGTTTGGAAACGGACCAACGTCCTCAACGACATCCTGTCTAACAAAGAGATTTACCGTCTTCGCCACGTTTCGTTTAGATATGCTCTCTTTCATTTGCATATTAGTAAACGAGTCGTACCGCTCAGCTGCGGTTCCTCCATTTGGATACGTGAATTCCACGTTACCTCCAACGAGGTCTACTCCTGTACCGGAGATTGTAGACACGCCGCGTTCAAGCCACTGTTGGTGTGGAGAACAATCCCCATCTAAAAAAGCAAGAATAGCGCCGCTAGACTGCTCAATACCAGTATTTCGGGCAGCATAAGACCCTTGTTGTTCATCCTCAATCAGAATTTCGAGATTGTCGTAAGCAGTGCTAAACTGACGAGCGATCTCTTTCGTACCATCCTGTGATCCATTATCTACGACGAGTACTTCATACTTTGACTTGGGGTACGTCTGTGATGTTACCGCATTGAGGCATTTTTGAATATTTTCAGCCTCATTATAGACTGGAATGATGACAGATACAAACGGTAGAGTCGAAGTCATTAGTAGTAGGTGATAGTATCCCAAGCGAAAGTACTTGCGACCTAGTCATACCTCAACCAAGACTTTCAGATAGCAACTGTTGAACTCGTTCTCGAAAGTTCGACGAGAGGCTAAGAAGGACAAAGCCGTACGTAGTGGCTCCAGCAAGGACGTATAGGACAACTTCTATCGGTTGACCAATTGGCCGGTAGTTGAGAATTGTGAAGAGTACAACAGCCATCGCTCCCGCACTCACAAACTGGCTTCCGATAGCAGATACTGGGGGCAGTGTTTGAACGGCCTTCGGTAGTGCACGGACAGCGAGTATGCTACCTAGAGTCATTGAAAGGAGGGTAGCGATAGCCGCGCCAATCACACCGAACATCGGTATCAACGATACGTTAAGTATAATATTAGTCGTGATGAAGATAACTCCTATTCTAAATGTCCTGTCAGGTAGATCTAAAGCATTGAGTGCTTGCATTACTAGCGTCTCGTAGCACTCAACAAGTCGTACGACAGAGAGGGATACTAACACAGATACAGCAACACCAACAGAGGAGACTGACGGACCATACAATGCAAGGATGTCACCTCCTACAAGAACTGAACCCACTAATCCAGGAATAGCAAGTACACCAGCCACTGAAAGCCCACGGGTGAGAATCCGACGAACTTTATTTAATTTGTCAGTATCTCTTAGAGAACTAATTGTTGGGAATGTCGATTTACTGATAGCTGTTGGGAGGAGAACGAATAATGCCGAGATCCGCCATGCTACTTCGTAGATACCGACCAACGATGTTGAGACAAAAAAGCCGAGAATTATCGTATCTAACCAAGAATATGACATCCGTTTCAAATTATCTAACCATCCATACCGTGCCCAGGAATAGAGGCTTATTGCAGCACTCCGTGTGGGAGACACAAATGAAATATTGAGTGAATATACACCAAAAATACCGATGACAATGCTAGAGGTAATCTCTCCATAGAAAAGTGCATCTACACCCACGCCTGTGTAGACAAGAGCCAACTTCACAAGTGAAGATAGGATTCCCCAAAGAGCTTCGTAGAGACTAGACATCTCGACTCGGTTCTCACCTCGAAGCCCTCCTAAGACTAGCCGGAACGAAACGTTCGAGACGAACATACCACCCACCAGTTGTGTACCGCTGTAATCAAGGTACTGTTCAACGAAGGGAGAGTAACCCAAAAGGGCGAGAAGTCCAACTAGTATGATTGCTCCCGTGAGGACAGACGCGGTGGTGAAATACTCGCTTGGGGAAATGTCGTCACTTTCGTTCATTCGTGTTATTACCGCACCACGGATACCAACAGCCGGAATAGACGCCCATTTCACCAAAGCTGCAGAGAGCGCAAAAATCCCGAAGGCACCAACGCCGAGTTCATTGATCACGTAGATTGTGATAATTGCTCCAACGAATGTCTGCGTAACGTTGGCCCCGAACTGCAGCGCAGAAGCGCGTGCTAATTTGGCCATAGAGTAGTTGTGACTTTGCAATTGATAAATTATCAGTACCTCACAAAGCATCCTCGGCTAGCTGTTTCTGAAGCCTGAGTTCTGTGGCGGAGCGGTTGGACTGGCGGTTTCGACGAGAGAATTATGGACGGATCGGCGGAGAGCCGTCGCTGTCGGCGGCGGCTGCCGCCGACGCGACAGCGTCGCCACTCCCACCGTTGGCTAGCCCGGTCGGGAGTTACCGGTGGAACCGGTCGTCTGGTGGTCGGTTCGCGGGGACGGCCCGACGCACCGCGAGGGCCGTCCACGCTGCTCGACGGACCATATTGATGAACTCCTTGAACGACCACTCCCAGAGGCGACGCCCCCCACGGCGGGGCGTCGCCACGTACTCCCAGTGCAAATACCGCCAGACGTTCTGTAACAGCAGGCTCACCACGACGTACAACAGCCGTACGACCGGATTTTGTGTCGAGGTCGTCGCGATACTTTGCTCGGAGAGTCGATAGCTTGCCTCGATACCGAAGCGTTTCGCGTAGTGGTATCGAGCGTCCCGTGGTGAGTCGATGAACGGCGCGTCAGCGGCGTAGCCGTGACGCGCCACGCCATGTTCGTCGTACCGTCCGTTCTGGTAGGTACAGTCGATGTAGACGGGAAACTCGACGGTCCAGCTGTGACCGTCGAGTTTCGCTGTCAGACTGTGCTGAATCACGCGACTCCACCCTTCTGAGAGTTCTCGCTTGATCGTCTGTCCCCAGCGGACGATCGGCATGACGTAGGCGTGGTTGTGCGCCTGAAGCAGCGTCAAACACTTGCTGTCGTAGAATTCGCGGTCAAGATAGACGGCCTTGACACCGAGGTCAAGGCCGTCGAGAATACCGAGGAACTCTGCGAGGACACTGCTGGCGGTGTCGCCGTCTTCGAGACGGCGCACCGCCAGCGTGTAGCGTTTGTTCTTCACGCGTGCGTACAGTGTCGCGTACGCGTGGAACGCGGTGGTTCCACGCTTCGCTTGTGAGTGATGCAGGCCGTCTGTATCGTCTTCGTCGCCGTAGTAGGGCCGCAGGAGGAGGTCTGCGCAGACCTCCACCTGCTGGGGAAGGACGTTGAGAATGTCCTTCTGGAGGAGCGTGTTCCCGATTTGTTCGAGCGTCTCGAGGTCGAACTTGGTGCGGAGATGGTAGAGAACCGAGTTTTCGTGAGGTGCATCTTCGCTTCTCTTGCAGAGTGTAGAGACCGAGGTCCCGTCGGCGCAGGCGCCGACGAGGACCTCGTAGATGTCTTCAGCATCGAGTTCAGCGTTTTCAGCGAGTGAGAGAGCAACTTCCTCGTCAAGAGAGTTGACGAGGAAGTTAAGGAGCTGGTCCTCGTGGATTTCATCGTCTGTTTGCTGGTTGTTGGACACATCTTCAGCAAGCAGACGTCTCAACTAACCGGCTTTGTGATGTACTGATTATAGTTTCTAGCAGAGATCTAGTTAATCACCTGAGTTAGCACTCGTCTGTTGAGCGTACTTGCAGTTTCGCAGTGCAGGAATCAAGTAACAGGGGAAACAGCAGAGTTATTCTATGTTGCTAATAGAGAGCCAAGTATGATGAAACGATTAGCAAAAGCAGCATTCAGTCAAAATTCATTGACTGCCCCGATAGTCTCTACATTTGTTTATCTTATTTCTGTTGTACGTGTTGTTCTCAATGGAAATTGGCCAGTCACCTCATCAGATACAGCAATGTTTCAGCATATAGGATGGATGGTTTTCAGTGGAAAGAGATATTACATCGATGCATGGGACCCAAAACCACCACTGACACTCGAGCTTGCGACAATCATTGCTTATATCTCTAATGGGGATCCGCATCTTCAACACACTCTATCTGTCGTAAGTACAATAGTAGCAGGGATCTTGCTAACATATTTAATCTCCCACATCACCTCAGAAATCACTGGGAATCAGTTCGCGGGTCTACTTAGTGGCATTGTTTTTATTACATTCCCAGTTATTCATTATTCAGCAGTCTTTGGGTATGAGCCAAAATATTTTGTTTTTCTTTTCGGACTAGGAAGTATTTATCTTTCCAGAAACCCGAAACCAATACTATCTGGGGCCGCAGCAGCAGCGTCAGCAGGCATGTGGCAATTTGCGATTATATTCCCAATCATATCATTCGGGATTATTTCACGGCGAAAAAGCAAAGATCTGATTCTCAAATATGTTTTTGGGGCCACAATTATTGCTTTTATTTCTCTTCTCCCAATTTATCTACAGGGCGGGCTAGTTGCAATGACTGTTGAAGTGATAATTGCCCCGTTGTATGCAGGTGAGACACAATCATTCTTATATCGGTTGGTAAAAGGAGTCACTCATCTAAAATTAATGATCCCGATAGCACTTCTTGGAATGGCCGGTATATTACTAGGCTTTCTAGACGACATTCGAGAAAGGTGGTGGGTCGTAGGGCTTTTGCTGTGGTTCTGTATCCAAATATTCATCTTGGATTACGATGGTGCAGACGATTTATTTCTTGGGATTATTCTAGTTTCGATGGGTATCGGATTTGCATTCGAAAAACTATCAACCAAGTATGAGTCTGAGAGAATTAATTCGATAGTAACAGCCGTTGTCGTTTGCATGTTGATTTGGCAGGTAGTGACCTTGGGTGGCGTTGGCGTCATTACGAACCCATACTCTTACTCAGGGGATGGCCCCGATCAAGCCATTCTCGAAAGTGGGATTCAACAGTTTGCACATTTGTCTGGATACACAGAATACACAATAGGTGGATCACCCCCAGATGAACAATACAATGTCAAATCCAGGTATGGTCCTGACAAGATAGAAGAATTGTTCTTTACATCAACAATCCCCTCGACATGTCATTACAGACTTAGTGGGATGGAACTTGAATGGATGAATCTAACAGAACAGTCATTCACAGAGGAAAAGTGTGGAAAATGGAGGTTACCTTGATAACCGCAGGACACCAACCCAAATTGGCCATATATTAACTTATACTTTTCTTGTGATCAACCGGTATAGGGTGGACAACTATCGCAAAGGAGACGTTAAACTCAAAGCCTATCAACAGTCTTTATATCCAACTCATTTTATATACTTGGCCTCGATGACTCTCTTACTATGCAAGCTGTTGTCCTCGCCGCCGGTAAAGGAACCCGTCTTCGACCACTCACTGAAGACAAGCCGAAAGGAATGGTCGAGGTCGACGGAAAACCGATTCTCACCCACTGCTTTGACCAACTCGTCGACCTCGGTGCGGAGAAACTTGTCGTCGTTGTCGGCTACAAGAAGGAGATCATCATTCAACACTACGACGACGAATATCGTGGCGTCCCCATTACCTACGCGCATCAACGTGAGCAGAAAGGTCTAGCACACGCCCTCCTCACCGTCGAAGACCACATTGACGAGGACTTCATGCTGATGCTTGGCGACAACATCTTCAACGCCAACCTCGGCGACGTCGTCAAGCGACAGCGAGAGGATCGGGCGGACGCCGCCTTCCTCGTGGAAGAAGTCGACTGGGACGAAGCTTCCCGTTACGGTGTCTGTGTAACCAACGATTACGGTGAAATCACAGAAGTCATCGAGAAGCCCGAAGAACCGCCGTCGAATCTCGTGATGACCGGGTTCTACACGTTCACGCCGGCTATCTTCCACGCGTGTCATCTCGTCCAACCATCGAACCGCGGCGAGTACGAAATTAGTGAGGCAATCGACCTTCTCATCCGCTCTGGGCGAACTATTGACGCGATTCGTATCGACGGGTGGCGGCTGGATATCGGCTACCCAGAAGACCGTGACGAAGCAGAACAACGACTACAAGAGGAAACGACACAGGCGACCGAGTAGACATCTAATCACGTGTGCTTTTTATTAGTGGGAGTAAACCTGATTTCAATGGCTGATTCTCCGTTTCCTTGTGTTTCTGTAATCGTTCCAGTTTATAACGACCCCACAGGAATACGTGACACACTGACTGCGCTGACCAAACAGACATACCCGACGGAGAGAGTAAACATACTCCCCATCGACAACGGGTCGACAGACGAGACGCGCGACGTGATTCGTCAGTTCGAACGCGAGCACGAGAACGTCACACTCGTCGTCGAAGACGAAATCCAGGGGTCGTACGCGGCCCGAAACACTGGCATAGAACAGGCGACGGGAGAGATATTTGCGTTCGTCGACGCCGACATGTACATGGACGAGTCGTGGCTTGAAACGGCGGTTGACGCGATGGACGAGGCAGCGTACGTCGGGTGCGACATCGAACTGGTTACCAATGGGGAAGACACGCTCCCAGCAAGGTTTGACGCACAGACCGCCTTTCCCATAGCGCAGTATATTCGTCAGCAGCAGTACGCCCCGACGTGCGGGCTACTCGTCAGTCGAGAGGTCGTCGACGATGTCGGTCCGTTCGACGAGCGTCTCGTTTCGGGCGGTGACTCGGAGTTCGGCAGTCGAGTCGCAAACGCCGGGTACAGGCAAGCGTTTGCACCGGCGGCGACACTGTACCACCCAGTTCGAGATTCGTTCTCGTCGCTGGTGAAAAAAGAACTTCGCGTCGGCCGCGGCTTGTGTCAGCGGCAAGAGTACTACGCCGATCGGTTCGGCCGTCCCGGGATTCCGCCACGTCCGAGTGGCGTGAAGTCGCCCGATGAGGAGTCGTCCGGTCTCGATTTCGAGCGACTGCTCTTCGGCGTTCTCTCGGTAGTGATGACAGGAGTTCGCGCCCTCGGGTATTATCGTGAGTACGTCCGATACGTTCGCGGGAACACCCGCTGAAATGCCAACTAATTATTCGTCTTCTCCACGAGGTTCGGCGTCAACAGACCGTAGACGTATCCAAATCCAACCGCCGCAGTGAAAACGAAGATAGCGATCAATTGTTGGACCTGCGCCAGCGACGGGTCTTCGACGAGATTCTTGAGTCGGTCAACAACGTAGACGAGCATCAAGTCCTTCAGATACGCGTTTTTATCGTCTGACGCTTGTGGATACAACAAGTCCATCACGCGCTTCGAGTAGCCCTGCCAGAACGAACGAAAGACGAGCCAGTCAAACTCAGTTCGATATTCGAAGAGTTTGTGATTCACGCGCGCTTGTTTGTTATAGATGACGCGCTCGCCCGTCTGTTCGTAGATACGAATGCAGACGGGTGCTTCGTGCGCCTGGACGTGTTTGTCTCCTTTTCGACCGGTGTTCGTGTCGTAGCCGCCCACTTCGAGAAAAACGTCGCGCTTGAAGGAGATGTTCGAGCCGTAGGTGTTCCGAACCTCCTCCATGTGCTCACCGAACCCACGTTCGTCACACCCGACGAGCCAGTAGAACTCCTCTGGAAAGAACTCTGGTTTGCGAGCGACCCAGTCGGGGACGACGGTACCGCCGACAGCGACCGCATCCGGATTGTTTTCATAGGTGTCGACGAGCGTCTCAATCCAATCGGGTTCTGCCGTTGCGTCGTCATCAATCATCGCGACGACGTCGCCGGTTCCGAGCTCAGCACCTTTGGTCCGACTGTACGAGATACCGCGGTTCTCGTCGTTACAGTGCAGAACGACATCGTCGATGTCACCGAAGTCGTCTTGCACGCGGTCGAACTCCTCTTCGTTTCCATCGACAACGATGACGAGTTCGAGGGGTTCGTAGGTCTGTGCGAGGACACTCTCGACGGTCTCGGAGAATGACTCGTACCGTTCCATCGAGTACGTACAGACCACGACGGAGACTTTCATAAGTCGGAGTTACCGAGGAGTCCCGAATAAGCATTGTCCTTCGATTTGTAACTAGCTATTTCTACCGACACAGACTATCACAAGGCTTATGAACAGCTTGGCGGTTGTTGGTCACAATGAGTGACGAGCAAACAAAGTATTCGCCCTCCATAGCGGAGCTCGCTCGCGACTGGTATCACATACCGGTCCTCTCGACTATTATTCTCGTCATGCTGTGGATACGCCTCCGCAGTTATGACGCATTCATTCGAGAGGGCACAGTGTTCTTCTCAGGAAACGACGCCTGGTATCATCTTCGCCAGGTGGAATACACCGTCCGGAACTGGCCCGCGACGATGCCGTTCGATCCGTGGACCGAATTCCCGTTCGGCCGGACCGCAGGTCAGTTCGGGACAATTTACGACCAACTCGTCGCGACCGCGGCGCTCGTCGTCGGTCTGGGAAGCCCGTCATCAGACCTCGTAGCCAAGTCGCTTTTGGTCGCGCCGGCCGTCTTCGGTGCGTTAACCGTTATCCCAACCTACCTTATTGGGAAGCGTCTCGGCGGCCGTCTCGGTGGGCTCTTCGGTGCGGTTATTCTGATGCTTCTCCCAGGAACGTTCCTCCAACGTGGGCTCGTTGGGTTTGCAGATCACAATATCGTAGAACCGTTCTTCATGGGCTTTGCCGTCCTCGCGATCATGATCGCCCTCACGGTTGCCGACAGAGAGAAACCCGTCTGGGAACTCGTTGCGGCACGCGACCTCGATGCGCTCCGTGAACCCCTGAAGTGGTCCGTTCTCGCCGGTGTCGCAACGGCCATCTACATGTGGTCGTGGCCACCGGGAATCCTTCTCGTCGGTATCTTTGGCCTCTTTTTGGTCCTGAAGATGGCTTCCGACTACGTCCGCGGTCGGTCGCCTGAACACACGGCGTTCGTCGGTGCCATCTCGATGACGGTCACCGGCTTACTGATGTTCATCCCGATCGAGGAACCGGGATTCGGGGTGACCGACTTCGGCTTCTTGCAGCCGCTGTTCTCACTCGGCGTCGCCCTCGGTGCTGTGTTCCTCGCCGCACTCGCCCGGTGGTGGGAATCGAACGACGTCGACGAGCGATACTATCCTGCGGTGGTTGGCGGAACCATGCTTGTCGGGATAGTGCTGTTTTCTCTTGTCCTTCCGAGTGTTTTCGATTCGATCGCACGCAACTTCCTCCGTACGGTTGGGTTCAGCGCCGGCGCTGCGACCCGAACCATCAGTGAGGCCCAGCCGTTCCTCGCAGCAAACGTACTCCAGTCGAACGGTCAGACTGCTGTCGGCCGTATCATGTCCGAGTACGGCTTCACCTTCTTCACAGGTGCTCTCGCGGCAGTGTGGCTCGTCGCGAAGCCGCTTGTCAAGGGTGGAAACTCGCGGAAGATCGGATACGCTGTCGGGAGTCTCGCCCTCATCGGAGTACTCTTCTTGATACCGGCGCTTCCAGCAGGAATCGGCAGTGCCCTGGGCGTCGAACCGTCGCTCGTTAGCCTCACCATCGTCACCGCACTCATCGTGGGCGCAGTGATGCAAGCCGACTACGAGAGCGAACGTCTGTTCGTCCTCGTGTGGGCAGCCATCATCACGTCGGCAGCGTTCACGCAGGTTCGTTTCAACTACTACCTCGCGGTGGTCGTCGCGGTGATGAACGCCTACCTCCTCCGAGAGGCCCTCGGAATCGACTTCGTCGGCCTCGCGAACGTCGAGCGCTTCGACGACATCTCGTATGGGCAGGTCGCAGCAGTCGTGATTGCCGTCCTCCTCATCCTCACGCCCGTTCTCATCATCCCGATTCAACTCGGCAACGGCGGCGTGTCTCAGACCGCCATGCAAGCGTCCCAGACCGGTCCAGGAACGGTCACTCAGTGGGACGGGAGCCTCACCTGGATGCAGAACAACACACCTGCAGAAGGTGAGTTCGGCGGCGAATCGAACCGGATGGAGTACTACGGGACGTACGAGTACACGGACGACTTCGACTATCCGGACGGTGCGTACGGCGTCATGTCTTGGTGGGACTACGGTCACTGGATTACCGTCCTCGGCGAGCGAATCCCGAACGCGAACCCGTTCCAAGGAGGTGCCACCGAGGCAGCGAACTACCTCCTCGCCGAAGACGAACAGCAGGCTGAGTCGGTTCTCACCTCGATGGGTGACGACGGCGAAGGCGACCAGACCCGCTACGTCATGGTCGACTGGCAGATGGCTTCGACCGACGCGAAGTTCAGCGCGCCGACCGTCTTCTACGACGAGTCGAACATCTCCAGGTCGGACTTCTACAACCCGATGTTCCGCCTGCAAGAACAGGGCGAGCAAACGACTGTCGCGGCCGCGTCGAGCCTCAAGGACCAGCGGTACTACGAGAGCCTGATGGTCCGGCTCTACGCGTACCACGGCAGCGCCCGCGAGGCGTCGCCAATCGTCGTCGACTGGGAAGAACGTACGTCCGCCGACGGCTCGACCACGTTCAGAGTGACGCCCTCGGACGGGCAGGCGGTCAGGACGTTCGACAACATGAGCGCCGCGGAGGAGTACGTCGCGAACGACCCGACCTCCCAGATCGGCGGTATCGGCACGTTCCCCGAGGAGCGCGTGTCCGCCCTCGAACACTACCGCCTCGTGAAGTCCTCGAACAGCTCGGCGCTCCGCTCGGGGTCCTACCAGCGGTCGCTCATCAGCGAGGGCAACACCTACGGCCTCCAGCCGCAGGCGCTCGTCCCCAACAACCCCGCGTGGGTCAAGACGTTCGAGCGCGTCCCCGGCGCGACGGTCGACGGGAGCGGTGCCCCGGCCAACACGACGGTGACCGCGCGCGTCCAGATGCGCGACCTGACGACTGGCACGAACTTCACCTACACGCAGCAGGCCCAGACCGACGCCGACGGTGAGTTCACGATGACGCTCCCGTACTCCACGACCGGCTACGACGAGTACGGCCCGGACAACGGCTACACGAACGTCAGCGTCCGCGCGGCGGGCGGCTACGCGTTCACCGGGCCGACCTCGGTCACCGGGAACAGCACCATCGTCAGCTACCAGGCGGAGAACGTCGCCGTCGACGAGGGCCTCGTCAACGGTGCCGAAGACGGTACCGTGCAGGTCACCCTCGAACGGAACGAACAGGAACTCGACCTGCCGGGCGACTCTTCGTCCGAGGATAGCTCGTCCGAGGACGGCACGTCCGACGGCTCGCAGACGAACGAGTCGGCGTCGACATCGACCTCGGCGTCGGTCGACGCCAGCGCGGTCTCGGCCGCCGCGTAACACGAGCCGAGACGGCGACGACTCTCGCGGTCGCAGTTTCATTTTCCACACGCAGTTCAGAACAACCGCCGACGGTCGAAAAGCGAGTGCCGAGCGAAAGCCGCTCGGAAGCAGTCCTCGGCTTCGGTTCCGGTCCGGCTCCGACTCCGGTTCCGGCTCAGACGAGCGACTCGTAGTCGAGACCCTCGCGGCGGGTGACGATGCGGCGGCCGTCGATGACGATGCGCTCGCGCATGGCGTCGAACTCGTCGTCGAGCGCCGCGAACTCGTCCCAGTCGGTTGCGACGAGCGCCGCGTCGGCGTTTGCGAGCGCGTCGGCGGCGGAGTCGGCGTAGTCGATGTCGGGGAACCGCTCCCGCATGTTCTCGGTGGCGACGGGGTCGTAGCCGACGACGTCGGCCCCTGCGTCGAGGAGCGCCTGAATGAGTAAAATCGCGCGGGATTTCCGGATGTCGTCGGTGCCGGGCTTGAACGCGAGTCCGAGCACGGCGACGCGCTTGCCGTCGAGGTCGAATCGCTCGCGGAGGAGGTCGAGCATACGCTCCGGTTGGCCGTCGTTGACGTCGACGGCGGCCTGCAACAGACGCGGTTCGTAGCCTTGAGCGCGGGCGGCGGCGATGATGGCGGCCGTGTCCTTCGGGAAACACGACCCGCCCCAGCCGAGACCCGCACCGAGGAACGCCGACCCGATACGGGAGTCGAGGCCGATGCTCTCCAACACTTCCGCGGAGTCGACGCCGAACACCTTGCAGATGTTCGCGAGGTCGTTGGCGAGGCTAATCTTCGACGCGAGGAAGGCGTTGTTGGCGTACTTTATCATCTCGGCTTCGCTGATGCCGGTCTTGACGACGGGTGGGTTCCCGGCGCGTTCGACGAGCGGGGCGAAAATCTCGGCTAGCGTCTCGTACGCCCGGTCGGTCTGCGCGCCGAGGACGATTTTGTCCGGCGAAAGGAAGTCGTCGACGGCGGTGCCTTCGCGGAGGAACTCGGGGTTCATCGCGATATCGAGCCCGTCGCCGACGCGTTTCCCCGAGGCCTCTTCGATTCGCGGCCCGATGACGTCGACCGTCGTCCGCGGAACGACCGTGCTCTTGGTGACGACGAGGTGCGAATCGTCCTTCCGGGCCAGCGTCTCACCGAGCGAGGTCGCCGCGGTTTTCATCGCGCCGAGGTCGATGCTGCCGTCGTCGGTCGACGGGGTCGGCAGGGCGAGGAACGTCGCGTCCGTGTCGAGAATCTCGTCGTAGTCGGTCGTCGCTCGGAGTCGGTCTCCCGCGTACCGTTCGACGAGCTCGGCCAGTCCGGGCTCGTGAATCGGGGCCTGCCCATCGTTGAGTGAGGCGACGATGTCTTCGTCGATGTCCACGTTGACGACGTCGTGTCCGAGTTCAGCGAAGCACGCCGCGATAGTCGTGCCGACGTACCCACTCCCGATGATACTGAGTTCCATTGGTAGAGTTGTGAATGCCAGGTGGTTTGATTCTTTCCGAGTCCCGTAGTTCACTGAGGAAACAGCCGGAATCACGTAGCGGTGGACTGATATCCTCCCCGAGAGAGGGTCCGACAACGAAATGTCGAGGAACTCAGACGGGGACGCTCCCCGGCTCTCGTGGCTTCTCATCTACCTGAAGGGCGTCTGCATGGGTGCCGCCGACGCCGTGCCGGGCGTCTCGGGCGGCACAATCGCGCTTATCACGGGTATCTACGAGCGACTCATCAGCGCGGTGACGGCCATCACACCCGGCCGAATCAAGCGCGCCCTCGGCGTCGTCGTTCCCGGACGCCGGGCCGACGCGGTCGCGGCGATGCGCGAAGTCGACGTCGGCTTCCTGCTCGCCCTCGGCGCGGGTATCGCCACCGCAATCGTGACCGTGATGCGCGTGCTCCACATCGCGCTCAACGACGCGCCGGTGCCCACCTACGGCTTTTTCTTCGGGCTCATCGCCGCGTCGGCGGTCGTGCTGTACGCCCAAGTCTCGCTCGACGGCCCGCGTCAAATCGCGGTGGCCGTCGCCGGGTTCGGCCTCGCGTTCGTCGCCTCGGGCGGGAGCGGCGGCGCGTTCGGACACTCGCTGCCCGCGATTGCGGTCGCCGGCGGCATCGCCGTCAGCGCGATGATTCTCCCCGGCGTCTCCGGGTCGCTCATCCTGTTGATTCTCGGGCAGTACGAGTACATGAACGCGGCGCTCAACGCGTTCATCGACAGCCTCCTCGACGTCGCCGGCGGCGCACCGCTGTCGGTCGTCGTCGAACCGGGGACGGTCGTCGTCACGTTCATGGTCGGAGCCGTCGTCGGCCTGTTCAGCATCGCGCACGTCGTCCGCTGGGCGCTCGAACACTACCGCCGGGCGACGCTGGCGTTCCTCGTGAGCCTCATCGTCGGCGCGCTCCGCGCGCCCGTGGTGGAGAGCACCGCCGCGCTCGTCGACGCGGGACGGTCGTGGACGACGGAGCTCTACGCCGCGTTCGCCGTGGCCGCGGTCGTCGGCGCGGCGGTCGTCCTACTCGTCGACCGGTACACGGACGTCATCGAGTCGTGAGCGCGCATCGGAGCGGCGCGTCGAAGCGGGGTGCTCCGACGCCCCGTGAGAAGGAAGTCGGTCAGTCGTCCGAATCGATGACGTGCGGAATCGCGCGACTCGCGCCTCACTCGCGGGCGACGGCGATGTTTCGAACCGACCCGCCGCAGTCGGGACACTCCGACAGGTGGCTCGCGCTGACGGTCCGAGTCCGACAGGAACGACACTCGTAATACCCCTCGGTCGGGTGATAGTCGTCGATGACTGAGTTATGTAACACCATGATATACTATACCATGGATTTCGTGGTAAGCGTTGTCCTGATATTCACCAAATTACTCTAGTACATTAATATTCTACGCCGGCATGGACACTCGAACGAGAAGCGAATCAACTTCGGCACGGCTCACTGTTCAATTCTAACGGGGTCACTTCACGGGTTCGTTCGCGTCAGCGCCGGGCGACGCAGACGAACGTCTCGCGTCGGGTCTCGCCGTGGGTGACGGTGAAGCCGGCCGCTTCGAGCGCGGAGACGGCGTCGCCGAGGCCGAATCGCTCGTCTCGCGGCGGGCCGTCTTCGCCCGAGCCGGATGTGGACCAGTCGACCACGACCACGGTGCCGCCGGGACGGACGACGCGAGCGAGTTCGGCGAGCGCCTCGTCGGTGGCGAACTCGTGGTAGGTCATCGTCGAGAAGGCGGCGTCGAGGTGGTCGTCGTCGAACGGGAGCGACGCCACGTCGGCCGTGACGAACTCGACGTTGTCGGGCGCGCCCTTCTCGCGGTAGTAGTCGTGCATGACCGCCTGCACGTCGACTGCGTAGAGCGTGCCGACGTGCGGGGCGACCTCGTCGGTGAAAAAACCGGTGCCGCTTCCGAGGTCGGCGACGACGCGTTCGGGCGCGACGCCGAGGTGCGAGAGCAGTTCCTCCCGCGAGACGAACCGGAATCTCGCGGGGTCGTCCAGTTTCGCCGCCCTGTCGGCGTCGAAGGTGTGAAAGCCCATGCGATTCACTCCGCGTCCCGAGCCGTAAGTCCCATCGGTTCCTCCCCGAGTCGTGTTTGTCTCGTGCATAGCCGCCGGTGAGTCAGTCCGCCACCGGGTCGAAGCGGGTCGGCGCGAGTCGGCGCGAGTCCGAGCGACCGCCCGCGAAACTGCCGACGGCGATGGGCTTTTTTGCCCGGCAGTCGGTCTCACAGGTATGGAACCCCAACTTCGACGGCCGACGCGACGCGCCTGCGAGCGCTGCGGTCGGGTGGAACGCTGGGACGACGACGCCGCGACGTGGCTCGTCGCCGAGACGGACGGCGAGAAACGGGTCGGAAGCCCCTACTGCATCCACGAGTGGGACATCAACGGCCGCTTCGCTCCCTTCGAGGAACCGGCCTGAGACGCCGACGAGCGGCGCGCGGTCGGCGGTTACGCCGCGTCTTCTTCCCGGAGCGAGTCGAGCACCGACAGCGTGCCGTCCATGTACGACCGGTCGAGCACCGTGTCGGCGGCCTCCTTGGCTACGTCGTCCGCGTTGGCGACTGCGTACGACCGCCCGGCGACCCGGAACGTCGAGGCGTCGTTGACGCTGTCGCCGACGGCGACGAAGTCCTCGGGGTCGTAGTCCATCGTCTCGCAGACGCGTTCGAGGCCGACGCCCTTCTCGACTCCCGGCGTCTTGATGTGGTAGGCGAAGCCGGTGTCGATGACTTCGACGTCGAACTCGTCTGCGACTGCCCGGAGGAGCGCCTCGTCGGCGTTGAGACGGGCGATGATTTCGGTCTCGCGCCAGCGGTTCGCGGTGTCCGCGGCGTCCCAGCCGAGGTCGCCGCCGCGGGCGACGAACTCGTCGGCGGCGGCCTGCGCGGCCTCGCGGTCGCCGGTGAACGTCACCTCGCCGTCTGCGAGGACGACCCCGCCGTTCTCCGCGATGACGGTCTGTGGGAGGCCGAGATAGTGACACAGCGAGACCGGGTACGGAAACGCCTTGCCGGTGGCGAGGATGACGGGCGCGTCCCACGCCGGGAGCACCTCGAACGCGCGGGGGTCGAGATGTCCGTCCGCGTCGGTGAGCGTCCCGTCGATGTCGAGTACGAGCGGCGGAACCATACCCGGAGTTGGGCGACGGGGGAAAAAGGTTCAGCGGTCGGGGAGAACCGCGCCGCGGCCTGCGCTCTCGACGCCGACGACGAGCTCGTGGCGGCGAGCGCCTACGCCTCAGCGCTCGGCGTCGTCCAGCCCGCGGAACGCCAGCGTCGAGAAGTTCGGGACGGGTCGCGTCGCCGGTCTGCCCGGGCCGTCGGTGGAGTCGGAGTCCGAAACCCGGCGCACGATGCCGAGGTCCGAAAGCTCGTAGAGGACGCGCCGGACGGTCGCCGGCGACAGCGACACCCGCGGCGACGCGGCGATGTGCTCGGTTGCCGTCGAGACCGAGGCCGTCTCCTCGTCGTCGAGCGCGACGAACGCCCGGAGGACGCGCCGGCGGCTCTCTGGGAGCGCGAACACGCGGCCGAGCGAACAGCCGTCGTCGGGGACGGCGTCGATGCCGGCGCAGACGTACTCGGTATCGATTGTGTCCGCGCCGTCGGCCGCGGCGAGCGTCGCCGCCCCGTAGAGCGCCGACAGCGCGTCGTGGGCGTCGCCGTCGGCCCACTCGGCCACCTCGCGCGTCGCCACGTGCGGGAGCGCGCTGCGGGCGACGCCGTCCGACGCGCGCGCGACGAGGATATCGACGAGGCTGTGGCGCTCGTAGGCCGAGACGGCGATGGACGCCGCGTCGGTTACGTCGGTTGCGTCGTCGTCATCACCGGCTTCGGTCGCGTCGCTCCGCGGGTCACGGCCGACGGTGAGCACCGAGACGTGCGGCGACACCGAAGAAAGCGTCTCGACCGCCGTCGCCGCGGAGACGGTCTCCGGCTCGCCGACGTGGTCGACGGCGACGACCGCGTGTTCGTCGTGGGCGACCCGCGCCGTGAGCCGCTCGCGGAGCGCCTCGACGCCGACGCCCTGCGAGGGCACCGGCTCCTTCGAGAGCGTTTCGAGCGCCGCGTGAAGGAGCGCGAACTCGGTCGGAGCGTCCCGAGCGTCGACGTAGGCGAACGAGGTCGTCGGCGTGGCGGCGGTCCGCGTCGCGGTGTGGATGACCGACCGTCGGGCGGGGAGGGCGCTGGCGAGGTGCTCGAACAGCGCCGCGACGACCGCCGACTTCCCGACGCCCTTCGGCCCGTGGACGTGAGCGTCGGGCGGCAACTCGCCGTCGAACACCGGGTCGAGATGGTCGAGAATGCGTTCGAGCGTCGGACCGCGGCCGGTCGGCTCTCGGGGGTGAGCCGTCGGGTCGAGCGCGCTCAGGTCTCGGACGAGCCGCCGTCTCTTCCCGCCGCGTCGACGCCGCCTGGTGATTCTGTCTTCGAGGCGCATGGCGTGGAACGTTCCGTGGCTGACGGTATCCGGCGCACGCGTAAAAACCGACCACTACCGACAGCCACCGTGTTGAATGAGAACACGAAACACTATAATCGGCCGTCCGGAGCGCTTCAAAGGCAGTTGAGAGATTCGTGACGCCCACCGAGATCGAAGCAACCGTAACTAATAGTAACAATGGTTTTGAATTATTGCCGTCGTTTTGATTCGGCGTAGAAACGCCGAGATACGGTATTCTACGACCACTACGATGGCATTCCGGTCTGTGAAGTGGTCCGTTCTGTGAGACGAACGGGGTGCGAGACGAGTGAAGGTAAAATAAAGTGCCGTCGGTCCTACCTCACGAAAGACAGATGAAAAAATCGCCGAGCGTCCTCGTCATTGGCGGGGGGTCGACCGGCACGGGCATCGCGCGCGACCTCGCGATGCGCGGGCTGGACGTGACCCTCGTCGAGAAGGGGAACCTCACACACGGGACGACGGGGCGGATGCACGGACTCCTCCACAGCGGGGGCCGGTACGCGGTGTCGGACCAGCCGTCCGCCAAGGAGTGTATCGAAGAGAACCGCGTCCTGCGGCGTATCGCGGGCCACTGCGTCGAGATGACGGGCGGGCTGTTCGTTCAGCGCCCCGAGGACTCCGACGAGTACTTCGAGAAGAAACTGGAGGGCTGCCGCGAGTGCGGTATTCCGGCCGAAGTCCTGTCCGCCGAGGAAGCCCGCGAGATAGAGCCGTACCTCGCGAAGGACATCAAGCGCGCCATCAAGGTCCCCGACGGCGCGGTCGACCCGTTCCGCCTCTGCGTGGCGAACGCCGCGAGCGCCGTCGAACACGGCGCGCGCATCGAGACGCACTCCGAGGTCACGGACGTGCTCGTCGAGGGCGGCGAGGTCGTCGGCGTCGAGGTCACCCACCAGACCGGCACCGGCCCGTACGTCCACGGCGAACCCGGCGAGGTCGAGGAAATCCGCGCCGACTACGTCGTCAACGCGACGGGCGCGTGGGCCGGCCAAATCGGTGACTTCGCGGGCGTCAACGTGGAGGTCCGCCCGTCGAAGGGCGTCATGACCATCATGAACACCCGGCAGGTGGACACGGTCGTCAACCGCTGCCGGCCGAAGGGCGACGCCGACATCATCGTCCCCCACGAGACGACGTGCATCCTCGGGACGACCGACGAGGAAGTCGAAGACCCCGAGGACTACCCCGAGGAGGGCTGGGAAGTCGACCTGATGATAGAGACGCTCTCGGAGCTCGTGCCCATGCTGGCCGACGCGCGGACGATTCGCTCCTTCTGGGGCGTCCGCCCGCTGTACGAGCCGCCGGGCACCGGCACGGAGGACCCGACGGACATCACCCGCGAGTTCTTCCTGCTCGACCACGCTGACCGCGACGACCTGCCGGGCATGACGAGCATCGTCGGCGGCAAGCTCACGACCTACCGGATGATGGCCGAACAGATTTCTGACCACGTCTGCGAGAAGCTCGGCGTCGACGCCGAGTGCCGCACCGCCGACGAGCCGCTACCGGGCAGCGAGGACTTCACCGTCCTCCGCGACTACATGGACGACTTCGGCCTGCGGTCGCCCATCGGCCGCCGGTCGGCCCAGCGCCTCGGCTCGCGCGCCGACGAAGTCCTCAACAGCGTCGACCCCAACCCGGTCGTCTGCGAGTGCGAGGCCGTCACCCGCGCGGAGATTCAGGACGCCCTCGACACCGCGGGCACGGACCTCAACTCCGTGCGCATCCAGACGCGCGCCTCGATGGGCAACTGTCAGGGCGCGATTTGCTGTCACCGGATGGCGAACGAACTCGCGCCCGAGTACGACGAAAAGACCGTCCGCGCCTCCCTCGACGACCTCTATCAGGAGCGCTGGAAGGGCGAGCGCCACGCCATGTGGGGCACGCAGCTCTCCCAGACCGCGCTGAAGCACATGCTCCACGCGGCGACGATGAACCGCGACGAGGACCCCGCCGCGGCCGACGCCGACATCGACTTCGCCGCCTTCGACGACGGCGTCGCGTCCGGCGGCGCGGTGGCAGACGGCGGCCGCGAACGGGCCGCGGACCGCGCGGACGACGACGCGCTCGGAGGTGCAGATGGCGATAACTGACGACGTGCTCGTCATCGGCGGCGGCATCGCCGCCTGCACGGCCGCGCTCTCGGCCGCGGAGACGGGCGCTCGCGTGCGCCTGCTCGCCCACAAGAAGAGCACGCTCCGACAGGCCAGCGGCCTCGTGGACGTGCTCGGCTACGCCGGCGGCGACGGTCCCCTCTCGGACCCCTACGCCGGCCTCGACGCGCTCCCGGAGGGTCACCCCTACCACGTCGTCGGCGAGGACGGCGTCCGCGCCGGCCTCCGCATCTTCGACGAGGCGGTCGGCGACGCCTACCGCGGCGGCCACACGGACTCGAACGCGCTCGTGATGACCCACGGCGGTGCGGTGAAGCCGACCGCTCGGTATCCCGCGTCGGTCGCGCCCGGCCTCGCCAGTTCGTCGGGCGACACGCTGCTCGTCGGCTTCGCGGGTCTCACGGACTTCGACGCGCCCGTCGCGGCCGACCACCTCGCGGCCGCCGGCGTGCCGTTTTCGGCCCGCGGCGTCACCGTCGAGTTCCCCAAGCGGTTCCGCGCCGACGCGAAGGTGACCCGGTTCGCCAAGGCGCTCGACCGCGACGAGGACGTGGACGGCGGCACGGTCCGCTCCGTCCTCGCTGACACCGTCGCCGAGGAACTGGACGGCGAGTCGCGCGTCGGTTTCCCGGCGATGCTCGGCGACGACCACGACGAGGACGTCCGCGCGGAGCTTTCCGACCGACTCGGCGTCCCCGTCTTCGAGGTGCCGACCGGGCCGCCGAGCCTGCTCGGACTCAAGCTCGAAGACATCCTGTTCGACGCGCTCGACGAGGCGGGCGTCCGCATCTCCGCGGGCAACCCGGCGGTCGACTTCGAGGCCGACACCGGCCGCGTCGAGACCGTCGTCGTCGACCAGAAGAGCCGACCGACGCCCTACTCGGCCGACCAGGTCGTCCTCGCGACGGGCGGCCTCGTCGGCAAGGGCCTCGACTCCGACCGAGAGTCGGTCACAGAGCCCGTCTTCGGCTGTCACGTCCCGCACCCCGAGGACCGCTACGACTGGTCCGACCCCGAGGCGTTCGGCGACCACGCGTTCGCGCGCTTCGGCGTCGTCCCCGACGACGAACTCCGACCGACCGACGAAGACGGCGAACCGCACTTCGAGAACCTGCGCGCCGCGGGCGGCGTCGTCGGCGGTGCCGACGTGGCGCGCGAGAAATCCGCGAGCGGCGTCTCCTTGGCGACGGGTGCCGTCGCCGGCCGACTCGCGGGCGAGGAGGCAACCAGATGAGTGACGCAGAATCCCCAGGCAACCCGACTTTGACCCCCGACGCACAGACAGACGACTTCGAGGCCGTCGAGGTGTTCCCCGACAGCACCGATATGGACCTCCGTCCCGGCGCGGACAACTGTTACAAGTGCACCGCCTGCGACGTGTCCTGCCCGGTCGCGGAAGTCGACGACGAGTTCCCCGGGCCGAAGTTCCAGGGACCGGAGCAGTGGCGGCTCAAGCGCAAGGAAGACGAGGCCGTCGACGACTCCATCATGTCGTGTTCGAACTGCATGCGCTGTGACGACGCCTGTCCCTCGGGCGTCCCGCTCAGCCAGATGCACAACACGGCCCGCGGCGAGTACGTCGACGAGCAGATGGACAAGCTCTCGCGGGAGTACATCCGCAACCGCATCCTCGCCAACTACGGCACGCTCGCCCAGTTGGGCAGCATGTTCCCGCGGCTGGCGAACGCCGTCATGGGCAACTCGGTCGTCCAGCGGATAAACGAGAAAGTGCTCGGCATCACGGCCGAGCGCGACTTCCCCGAGTTCGCCACCCAGACGTTCCGCGAGTGGTGGAACGAACGCGGCGGCCCGCAGGTCCGCTCCGACGAAAAGCGCGTCGCCTACTTCCACGGCTGTTACTCCAACTACAACACGCCCGAGGTGGGCAAGGCGATGGTCCGCGTCTTCGAGTCGTTCGGCTACGAGGTCGTCGTCCCCAAGCAGCGCTGTTCCGGGACGCCGATGTTCGCAAACGGGATGCTCGACGACGCCAAGCGCGCCGCCGGCATCAACGTCGACAACTTCGCGGGGCTCATCCCCGAGGGCTACGACATCATCGCGTCGTGTACCTCCTGTTCGATGTCGCTCCGCCAGGAGTACCCCGAACTGTTCGACATCGACGGCATCGAGGACCTCTCGGCGCACACCTACGAGGCGCTGGAGTACCTCCGTATCCACGAGGACCTCGAAGGCGCGGTTCGCGAGGCCTCGGTCGACGACCAGGCGTTCGCGTACCACGCGCCGTGTCACGGCCGCAATCAGGGCCTCGACCGGCAGGCGGTCGAGCTGTTCCGCCAGCTCGACGGCGTCGAAGTCGAGGACGTGGGCGACTCCTGTTCCGGCATCTCCGGCACCTACGGCTGGAAGGAAGAGAAGTACGACAAGTCGATGCAGATCGGCGCGGACATGTTCGACCACATGGAGCACGCCCAGGGAAGCGTCGGCATGACCGAGTGCCCCACCTGCTCGATGCAGATGGAACACGGCACGGGCTACGACATCAAGCACCCGCTCCAACTCCTCGAAGAGGCGCTGGTCTGACTCGCGCGCACAACTGACGAACGGGACGCGTTCGACCGCCTTCGGACTCGGGCCGCGTCGCGCTCGGCGCGCGCGCCGGTTCGGCGGCGGTTTAGAGGACTTTGTTGCCGGTTAATCGCCGTTTTTTCCCGTTAATCGGCGGACGCGGTCGTTCTGTTCGCCAGACCGATCCGCTGGTTAAAACGGTCGAAAAAGCGTCCGTATGAAATAAAACTCCCGAATACAGTGGGTACAGGCCGTCTACCTCGATCATAAACGCCACAGTATGCGGGGCAGTAGTAAAGAAACATTTATCATATAATTTGTACACGTTTGTAGTGGTAGGACTCTCACACCGAGAGTTCGTATCGAGGTTGGTTAGAAATGTCAGGAGAAACTTACGTCGGTGCCATCGACCAAGGTACCACAGGCACGCGGTTCATGGTGTTCGACCACGACGGCAAGGTGGTCGCCAACGCCTACGAGAAGCACGAACAGATCTACCCAGAGCCCGGTTGGGTCGAACACGACGCAAACGAGATTTGGGACAACACGAAGCAGGTCATCGACGCGGCGCTTTCGAGCGCCGGGCTCGACGCCGAGCAGTTAGAAGCCATCGGCATCACGAACCAGCGCGAGACGACGCTCGTCTGGGACCGTGAGACCGGACAGCCGATTCACAACGCCATCGTCTGGCAGGACCGTCGGACGACCGACCGCATCGAGACGCTCGAAGCGGAGGGCAAGACCGACGACGTGCGCGCGAAGACGGGGCTCGAACCCGACGCGTACTTCTCTGCGACGAAAGCCGAGTGGCTGCTGGACAACTCCGACCCCATCAAGCTCCAGCGCTCCCGACCCGAAGATATCCGAGACCGCGCCGCCGACGGCGAACTCGCCTTCGGGACCATCGACACGTGGCTCATCTACAATCTGACGGGGAACCACATCACGGACGTGACGAACGCGTCGCGGACCATGCTGTTCAACATCCACGACATGGAGTGGGACGACGAACTCCTCGACGAGTTCAACGTCCCGCGCGAACTCCTCCCCGAGGTCCGCCCGTCGTCCGACGACGACTACTACGGCACGACCGACGCCGACGGCTTCCTCGGCGCGGAAGTCCCCGTCGCCGGCGCGCTCGGTGACCAGCAGGCCGCGCTGTTCGGCCAGACCTGTTTCGACGCCGGCGACGCGAAGAACACCTACGGCACCGGCTCGTTCATGCTGATGAACACCGGCGACGAGGCGGTCATGTCCGAACACGGCCTCCTCACTACCGTCGGCTTCCAGCGCTCCGGTGAGCCGGTCCAGTACGCCCTCGAAGGCTCCATCTTCATCACGGGCGCGGCTATCGAGTGGCTCGAAGACATGACGCTCATCGACAACGCCGCCGAGTCCGAGAAGCTCGCTCGGTCGGTCGAATCCACCGACGGCGTCTACTTCGTCCCCGCGTTCACGGGCCTCGGTGCGCCCCACTGGGACCAGCGCGCCCGCGGTACCATCGTCGGTATGACCCGCGGCACCCGCCGCGAGCACATCGTCCGCGCGACGCTCGAATCCATCGCGTTCCAGACGCGCGACGTGGCCGAGGCGATGGAGTCCGACAGTGAAATCGACCTCTCCAGTCTCCGCGTCGACGGCGGCGCTGTCAAGAACAACTTCCTCTGTCAGCTCCAGTCGAACATCCTCGACACGGAAATCGTCCGCCCGCAGGTCGACGAGACGACCGCCCTCGGCGCGGCCTACGCCGCCGGCCTCGCCGTCGGCTACTGGGAGACGCTCGACGAACTCCGCGAGAACTGGCAGGTCGACCGCGAGTTCGCCCCGAAAGACCCACAGAACGTCGAGCACCGCTACGGCCGCTGGAAAGAGGCCGTCGACCGCTCGCTCGACTGGGCACGGGAGGAATAACACGTGTTCGAAGCATTCGCACTCCAGATTCCGGTCATCGGCGTCAGTACCGAGCGGTTCATCGTCCTCCTGCTCGCGGCGTTCGCGGGCGGCATGTTCGGCGCGGCGCTCGGCGCGCTGCCGTCGTTCATCTTCACCGGCTTCGTCGTGTTGCTCGGCGAGACGGCGGGCATCGTCATCCGACAGTTCGAAGGTGCCGACCTCGTCACCGCCGGCGAACTCGGCACGGGTATCACCGGCAGTATCGGGTTCGGTCCGTTCGTCGGCCCGCACATCGCCTTCGCCGGCGGCGTCGCCGCCAGTGCCTACGCGGGCAAGCGGTACGCGGACATGGACCCCAGCGAGGGCGGCTACCACTTCGGTAAGGACATCACGTACGCGTTCGGCACGCAGCCCGACATCCTCGCAGTCGGCGGCCTCTTCGGCGTCCTCGGGCTCCTCATCTCCCGCATCGCGGGAGGTATCGGCCTCCCGCTCGACAGCGTCGCACTGTCCGTCATGACGACGGCGTTCATCGCGCGTATCGCCTTCGGCTACCCGCTCATCGGCTCGCCCGCCGGCAGCGGCCTCCTCGACATGTCGCCGTTCGAGAAGGGAACGATGCGCGGCGACGGGAGCGGCCGGCCCGCGACCGAACCGTGGCTCCCCCACCAGTACAAGTGGGTCAACATCGTTGTCATCGGTCTCGGAGCCGGTATCCTCGGCGGCTGGACGTGGCTCATCACGGAGAGCTTCTTCCTCGCCTACGGTATCTCCGCGGCCAGCCTGCTGTTCTTGAACCTCGGCGTCGAGAAGATACCCGTCACCCACCACATCACTCTCGGTGGGTCGGCGTTCGGAGCCGTCGCCGCCCCGATGGTCGGCGGGAGCGAACCGCTCATCATCGTCGCCGCCGCGGTCGGTGGTCTCATCGGCGCGCTGCTCGGCGAGGTCACCCAGCGCGTGGCCTACGCGCACTCCGGAACGCACGTGGACCCACCGGCGATGTCGATTACCATCTACTCGCTGCTCATCGGCGTGCTGTTCCTGCTCGGGGTCATCCCGAACTCGGCGTACCTCGGGCTCTAAACCCGGACGCCTCCGGCCCCGCACCCGTCGTTCACGATTTTTCTGCGCCGCGTTCCGCAACCGGTAGCGATAACGCTCCGCGGTCGATACCCGACGTATGGAACGCATCGTCACCGTCGTCCCGAAAGACGGCCTGCACGCACGTCCCGCCTCCCAGTTCGTCGAGACCGCGAACTCCTTCGACGCCGACATCCAACTCGGCCGGGCCGACGAGGACGACCTCGTCCCCGCCGCCAGCATGCTCGCCGTCACCGGCCTCGGCGTCGGCCACGGCGAGGAGATTCGCCTCGTCGCCGACGGCGACGACGCGGAGGCCGCGCTCGACGCGCTCGAAGCAGTGCTCTCGACGCCCGAAGCCGGCGACGAAGAATAAGAACCGACGGCCCGCCGCTCCCGCGGCGGTCTTTTACCGGCACGAATCGACGAACCGACTCAGTTCGGCCGGTTCAGCGCAGATCAGTTCAGCTTCCGGTAGTCGCGGGCGTCCTCGGCGCGCTCGACGACCGAGTCGAGCGTCGCCTTCTTGCTCGTCGTCTCGACGGCCGCGTTGAGCGTCCCCTCCAGCACCGGCGCGTCCGCGATGACCGCCTCGGAGTCCATCGCCGTCTCGATGGCGAGCTCCGCGTTCATCACGGCGCTGCCGAGGTCGACGAGGACGACGACTCCGTCGCCGTCGTCCGCCTCCTCGATGCCCTCGCGGATGCGGTCCGGCGAGGTTCCGATGCCGTCTTCGTCGCCGCCGGCGGGGACGATGCGGGCGTTGCCGCCGCCCATCTGCGCCGCGACCTCCGCGATTCCCTCGGCCGCCTTCGCGCTGTGCGAGACGACGACGAGGCCAATCATTCGCCTCTCCCGACCGCGTCTTCGGCCCGCGCGTCGCGGTCGACCTCGCCGTCGAGGTACTCCTCGGCCGTTTCGAGGAGCTCTTCGAGGATGAACAGCGTGCTCGTCGCGCCGGGGTCCTGATGGCCGACCGAGCGCCAGTCGAGGAACGACGCGCGGCCCTTCATCGCCTTGATGGGGACGGTGAAGGCGACGCCGCGCTCGGCCGCGTCGACGGCCTTGGCGAGGGCTTCCAGCGGCGGGAGGTCGTCCTGCTCGATAGACTTCTTGTAGGTGTGGACGGCGGGCACGAGCGCGTCGACCATCGTCTTCGCGCCGACCTGCGCGCCGCCGCGGTCCTTGACCTTGTCGAGGTACGCTTCGGCGAACGCCACCGACGACTCGGCGGTGATGCCGTCTTCGAGCTCTTGGCTAGCGAACATGATAGAGCCGCCGTAGAGGGGGCCGGAGGCCCCGCCGACGTTCGAGATGAGCGTCGTCCCGACGTTTTTGACGACCTCGTTCGGCTCCATCTCGACGAACTCCTCGCGCTTGTCGGCGGCCTTGCCGAAGCCGCGTTCCATGTTCGCGCCGTGGTCGGCGTCGCCGATGGCGGAGTCGAGGTCCGTGAGATACTCCCTCTCCTCGGCGAGGCGCTCCGCGACGTTGTCGAGCGCGTCCAGCACCGCTTCGCGTTGTGTCTCTGCGTCAGCCATGGCTGACCTTCGTCGGCCGGGGGTTAATCCCTTGTCCCGCGGGACTGTTCTGCCGCGAAAAATCGGTGACGTGTCGGGGGTCGTCGGCGCGAGTTCGCTGCGACCGACGACGCGGCGCGTCGCTTACTCGGTGACGGTCAGGCCGGGCGTCTCCGCGGGCGCGCCGAGCAGTTCCTTCAACTCGTCGTCGACGCGGAGCACGGAGACCGAACAGCCCATCATGTCGAGCGAGGTCATGTAGTCGCCGACCCACGCGTCCCACGTCTCGACGCCGCGGTCGTCGAGGATGGACTGGAGCTTGCGGTTGACGATGTACAGCTCCGACAGCGGCGTGCCGCCCATGCCGTTGACCATCGTCACGACCTCCTCGCCCTCGCCGAGGTCGAGGTCGTCGAGGACGTTCTCGGTCAGGTGTTCGGTAATCTCGTCGGCGCTCATGACGTCGGCGCGCTCGGTGCCCGGCTCGCCGTGGATGCCGATGCCGAGTTCGATTTCGTCCTCGCCGAGGTCGAACGTCGGCTCGCCCTTCTCCGGGGTGACACAGGAGGTGAGCGCCATCCCCATCGTCCGCACGTTGTCGACGACCTTCTCCGCGACCGCCGTGACCTCGTCGAGGTCGCCGCCCGCGGCGGCCTTCGCGCCCGCGCACTTGTGGACGAAGATGGTGCCCGCGACGCCGCGGCGACCCGAGGTGTACAGCGAGTCCTCGACGGCCACGTCGTCGTTGACGACGACCTGCTCGACGTCGACGCCCTCCATGCCGGCCATCTCGGCGGCGGTGTCGAAGTTCATCACGTCGCCCTCGTAGTTCTTGACGACGCAGAGGACGCCCTCGCCCGCGTCCGTCGCCTGAATCATCTCGTTCAACTGGTCGGCCGTCGGGGAGGTAAAGACCTCACCGGCCGCCGCGCCGTCGAGCATCCCCTCGCCGAGATAGCCCGCGTGCGTCGGCTCGTGGCCCGACCCGCCGCCGGAGACGACCGCGACCTTCCCCTCGGCCGGCGCGTCGTCGCGGACGAGAACGTTCGTGCCGTCGAGCCGGCGCAGTTCGGGGTGCGCCGCGACCATCCCGTCGAGCATCTCGTCTACGACCGCTCCGGGTTCGTTGATGAGTTTTTTCATGACTCACCGTCCCTCACGTTCGATGAGGCCAAAAGTGTTGGTCAGTCGGAAGTCGAGGCGGTCGCCGTCTGCGAAAAATCGGTGGTAAGCACCCTCCATTTCGCGGGTCGCGGCGGCGGCCGAACGCCGGCGGCGACCGGGGAGGGACGGAAACGCGCGACCGCCTCAGTCGAGTTGGGTGACCGCGATAGTCACCGACACGTCTTCGACGTCCCACGTCTCGACCGTCTCGCCCTCGGCGCTTCCGAGGTCGAACTCGCGGGCGCGGACCTCCTCGGCGATGAGGTCGCTGTTCTCCTCGACGAAGCCGGCGACGCGCTCGTCGTCGACGCCGAGCGACACGTCGATTTCGGCCTCCACGTCGAGGTCGAGCTGTTTGCGCATCTCCTGAATCCGGCGGATGACGTCGCGGGCGTAGCCCTCGGACTCGATGTCGTCGGTGAGTTCGGTGTCGACGTAGACCGTGCCGCCCTCGAAGTCGGCACCGCTGACGTGTTTCGGCGGTTCCGCGCGGTACGAGACCATCTCGTCGGTGAGGTCGTACGTCTCGCCGTCGACCTCGACGCCGGATTCGACCTCGGCGCGCGAGAGGCCTTCGACTGCCTCCATGATTTTTTGCGCCTCAGCGCCGAACTCCGGCCCGATGACGCTCATCTGCGGCTCGGCCGTCTCGACGAGTTCGTCGAAGACCTCGACGACCTGCACGTCGCGGGTGTTCACGCGCTCCGCGAGGAGGTCCGAGAGGGCGTCGACCGCCTCGGCGACGTCCTCGTCGTCGGATTCGACGACGATTCGCGAGACGGGCCAGCGGAGCTTGCGGCCGCCGAGTTGGCGGGCGTGCGCCGCGGCCTCCTCCACGTCGCGGAGGACGGCCATGTTGGCCTCCAGTTCCTCGTTTCGGAGCTCCTCGTCGGCCTCGGGGTACGACAGCATGTGGACGGTCGTCTCCGAGCCGTCGAGCCGCTGGTACATCCGCTCGGCCATGTAGGGTGCGTAGGGCGCGATGAGCCGGATGGACTCCGAGAGCACCGTCGAGAGCGTGGCGTACGCGCCGAGCTTCGACGCCGAGTCCTCCTCGTCCCACATGCGCTCGCGGATGGCCTTCACGTAGAAGCGCGACACGTCCTTCGTGATGAAGTCGAGGAGCGTGTTGAGCGCGGTGGAGACCTCGTAATCGTCCCACGCGTCGGCCATCTCGGCCTCGACGGTCTGGAGCCGCGAGAGCACCCACTCGTCGACGACGGTGAGTTCGCCCGCAGAGAGGTCGGCCTCGGCGGGGTCGTAGCCGTCGAGGTCCATGTACGGAAGCGGGAAGCGGAAGACGTTCCAGAAGATGTTGAGCGTCGACTGGGTGTCCGCGAGGCCGTCCCACTCGAACGAGAGGTCGACGCCCTGCTGGTCGTGGCTGAGGAGGTAGGCGCGAAGCGGGTCGCGGCCGGCGCGGTCGATGGCCTCCTCGGGCGTCACGATGTTGCCGACGGACTTCGACATCTTGCGGCCGTCCTTGTCGTTGGCGAAGCCGTGCATGATGACCTCCTTGTACGGCGACTCGCCGGTCGCGGCGGTGCCCATACCGAGCTGCGACCAGAACCAGCCGCGGGTCTGGTCGTGCGCCTCGATGATGAGGTCGGCGGGCCACAGTTCGTCGTAGGCGTCCGTCTCGCCGGGGAAGTCGAGCGTGCCCCACGTGGCGACCGAGGAGTCTATCCACACGTCGAACACGTCGGGGACGCGCTCGTAGGTGACGCCGTCTTCGGTGATGGTGATGGGGTCCACCGAGGGGCGGTGGAGGTCCACCGTCTCGGGGTCGATATCCTGGTCGGCGCGCTCGGCCAGTTCCTCTCGCGTGCCGACGACAATCATCTCCTGTGCGTCCTCGGCGTCGGCGTCCTGCGGAACCCAGATGGGAAGCGGGATGCCCCAGTAACGCTGCCGGGAGACGTTCCAGTCGGGCGCGTCGCTCACGAAGTCGCGGAAGCGGTTGTCGCGGGCCCACTGCGGGTGCCACTCGGACTCCTCGATGTTGTCGAGGAGCTGTTCTTTCACGTCGGTGACCGTGATGAACCACTGGTCGGTGGCGAGGAAGATGATGTCCGTGTCACAGCGCCAACAGTGGCCGTAGCGGTGGTCGTGCTCGCCGGCGTGGAGCAGGTGGCCGAGTTCGTCGAGGTCCTCGATGACCTCCGGGTTGGCGTCGCGGACGAAGGTGCCCGCGTAGTCGCCGCCCTGCTCGGTGAACTCGCCTTTGTCGTCCACGGGGACGAACACGTCGAGGCCGAGTTCCTGCCCGCGGGCGAAGTCCTCCTGCCCGTGGCCGGGCGCGGAGTGGACGAGGCCCGTGCGGTCGGCCTCGACGTAGTCGGCGGTGTACACCTGTCCCGCGCCCTCGAAGTCGGCGTACTCGTCGACCACGCCGTCGAGCGGGTGGTCGTACTCCCAGCCGACCATCTCCTCGCCCGTGACCTCCGAGAGCACCTCGTAGTCCTCGTAGCGGCCCTTCTTCAGGACCTCCTCGACGCAGGGCTCGGCGAGGTAGAGCACTTCGCTCTCGCCGTCCTTCTCGGCGCGGACCTCCTGATACGTCATCTCGCCGTCGACGGCGACGAACGTGTTCGCGGGGATGGTCCACGGCGTCGTCGTCCAGATGACGAGGTTGCCCTCGCGGCCCTTCAGGGGGAACTTGACGTAGATGGACGGCGAGGTGATTTCGTCGTACTCGACCTCGTTGGCCGCGATGGCGGTCTGACAGCGCGGGCAGTAGTTGACGCTGCGCTTGCCCTGTTCGACGAGTCCGTTTTCGGCGACCTTCGAGAACGCCCACCACGCGGACTCCATGTACTCGGGCGACAGCGTCTGGTAGGGGTTGTCCCAGTCCATCCACGCGCCGATGGACTGGAAGTCCTCGTCCATCGCCTCGCGGTTGCGGACGGCGAACTCCTTGCACTTCTGGATGAACTGCTCCATGCCGAACTCCTCGATGTCGCGCTTCGAGGTGAAGCCGAGTTCCTCCTCGACTTTGACCTCGATGGGGAGGCCGTGCATGTCGTAGCCGGGGCGGTCCGTGACCTGCTGCCCCGTCATGCGCTTGTGCCGGATGACGGCGTCCTTCAGCGTCTTGTTCCACGCCGTGCCGAGGTGCATCTGGCCGGACGTGTACGGCGGGCCGTCGACGAAGAAGAACGACGGGTCGTCGGCGTGTGCCTCCTTCGTCGCCTCGTACGCGTCGTTCTCGTCCCAGTACTCGCCGACGACGGACTCCACGTCCGACGGCGTGTACTGGTCTGCGATGTCTTCCATACCCCGTCCTTCTCGCGGATATATATCAAAACGGCGGGTCTGGTCCGCGTCGGCGGGACGTGCCGCCGGGTCGGACTCAGACACGGGCGACACTCCGCCGTCGAGGGGCGGCCCGCCGCGCTCGCGGGTGCAGTCGCCGGGTTGCTGGCCGCTGCCGATGGCCTGTTGGTCGCTGTCGAGACGCCTGTCGGGTGCGAGTCGTGTGTCGCTCCATGTGGGGTTCCGTGGTCGTGGTCAGGTCACACCGGACGAGAGACCGCTGTGCTCGGAAGTCGATACGGGCGGGAGTCGAGGATGAGAGATGTGCGAGGCTACCGCCCCGCAATACTGGGCGACGGGGCGACGACCGAGGTCGGAACTGGCCGACCGCGACGCCGACGCTATCGGTCCGCCCAGCGACCGACGCGGTAGGTCGCCACAGTCTGTTCGGGGTCGGACCCGTGGGTCGTGCCGGACTCGTCGTCGCGCTCGAACACCCGGAGCGCGGCGTTCGTCGGGGCCGCCCCCCTCGCAACGTCGAACGTCGAGAGGTGGGTGCAGACGAGCGTGTCGGCATCCACCTCGAACACCTCGGGGTCGGCCGGCGGCGACCGCCGAATCGGGATGTCGGCGTCGCGCCATCCGGTCCACGACGGCGAAAGCGCGGTGTTGTAGAACGCGGCGTCCTCGCGGGGCATCCGGACCTCGAACAGGAGGACGAACGAGTCGCCGTCGGCTTCCAGCAGGTCGTTCGAGTACTGCCCCTGCATCGCGCGGTCGGTGAACACGTCCCGCTGGTCGGCCGGCGGGTCCGAAAAGAGCCACCCGCGGAAATCGGCGTCGTCGGGGAACGACCCGTTCACGTACTGTTCGTCTGCCGGGTGGAGTTTCGAGTGGCCGGTGTCGGCGCGGATGCGACCGCTTGTGGTCCGTCGGGCGTCGGCGAGACAGCCCGAGAGACCGGCAAGCGAGAGCGCGGCGGCGCTCGAAAGGAGGGCTCGGCGGTGCATACTGTCGTGTGGCGCGGGAACGACATAAACGTCCGCCGTGACGCGAGTCCCGGCGGCTCAGCCGAAGTCCGGCAGGTCGTCGGGCGCTTCGTACTCGGACTCCCAGTCGATGTAGTCGTCTTTGAGCACGTCGCACACGTCCTGTCCGAGTTCGGTGAGGCCGGCGTTGATAGACGACACCTCGCCCCACGAGGTGAGTTCGGGGTGGAGTTCGCGCTCCTTCCAGTCCTCGGGGATGCCCGGCGCGTGGTAGCCGACGCGGTCCGCGAAGTCGTCCCAGAAGAAGTCGAAGTGGGAGAGGAGGTCGAGGTCGAGGACGATTTCCCACTGCGCCTCCGTGACGGGTGTCTCCGCGGCCCACGCCTCGAAGGCGCCGGCCCACGCGCCGGCTTCGAGGAACTCCTCCAACTCGGCGCGCTTGAAGTCGGCGTCGGCCGCCACCTGCGCGTCGTCGTACTGGTTCGGGTCGACGGTCGGGAGCGACGGCGGAGCCGGGACGGGAACGTCGAGCATGGTCGCCAGTCGGTCGCCGCGGGGGAAAAGAGTTCGGCGCTGTCGTCGGTGGGAGCGTCCGCCCTACTCCATGCGCTCGATGACGGATTCGAGCTGGTCGGCGCGGGCGGCGACCGCCTCGGCGCGGAGTTCCTCTTCCTCGTCGGTCTCGCAGACGAGGCGGGGCACGGGCGTCGGCTTCCCGTCGTCGTCGAGCGCGACGAACGTCAGGAACGACGTGGTCGTCTTCCGTCGCTCGTCGGTCTTCGGGTTCTCGGCGTGCACGTCGACTTTCACGTCCACGCTGGTCCGACCGACGTTGAACACGTACGCCTCCATGACGGCCACCTCACCGAGGTCGATGGGGCCGATGAAGTCGACGTGGTCCATCGACGCGGTGACGCACTGGCGGTTCGAAAAGCGCATCGCCGCGATGGCCCCGCAGATGTCCATCCAGTGGAGGACCGCGCCACCGAGGGCTCGCCCGAGGTTGTTGGTGTCGTTCGGCAGGAGGAGTTCGGTCATCTCGGTGCGCGACTCGTCGAGCGTCGCGGTGGGTTCGCTCATGCGAGCAGGGTCACGCCGAGGGGGCTTGAAATCGTGGGGCGCGGCGGCGACGGCCCCGGGTCACTCGTCGAAGTCGGCGTCGAACGCCTCGGGCGACTGGCCGGCGGCGTCGAGCACTTCGTCGGAGACGAGAATCGGGCAGTCGACGCGAATGGCGAGGGCGATGGCGTCGCTCGGGCGCGCGTCGAAGACGACCGACCGCGCCTCGCCGTCGTGGTAGCGCTCGGCGTCGACCTTGGCGAGGAACGTGCCGTTCGAGAGGTCGTCGATGCGGATGCTGTCGATTGCCCCCCCGAACTCCGTCACCATCTCGACCAGGAGGTCGTGAGTCAGCGGGCGCTCGAACTGCTCGCCGGAGAGACCGAGTTGGATGGCCTGAGCCTGGTCCGACGTGATGACGATGGGCAGGAACTCGTCGCGCGCTTCGAGGACGACCGCCGGGACGTTCGAGCCGTCTTCGCCGACGCCGACCCCGATACCGCGGACCACGGCACGGTGTTTCATGCTACGTTGTAGTTGGGGGGAGTACGAATAGTTACCCCAGCGCGAATCGCCGGCCCGGTCGCCGTCGGCCCCCGCGGGGCCTCACCGTCGGGCGAACTGGACGGCCGCGACGACGAGCAGGATGACGAGGCCGCCGGCGAAGAAGGCGAGCCCCGGCGGGACGACCTGCGCCGCCGCGGGCGCGGCCTCCGCGGCCATCGTCGAGACCGCCCCGGCGTCGGCGGACTCCGCGGCACTGCCACCGCCGCCGAGGACGCCGACCCCGCGCGTGGCGACCCACTGGACGAGCGCCGACAGCAGCGCCAACACGGCGACGCCGCCGAGCAGGCCCGACAGCATGGACGCCAGCCCCGTCCGCGTCTCCTCGCCGGCGGCGACGACGACGAGCGGCCTGTCGGCGGGCGCGTACACCTTCATCTCGCGGCCCTTCTCGGAGTAGACGGTGTCGACCACCTCGACGAGGCCCGCGTCGTCGAGCTTTCGGAGGTGGTACTGGACGTTCTGGAGCGACGTGTCGACGCGTTCCGCGAGCTCCGCGGCGTTCGTCGGCTCCTCGTGGAGCGCGGCGAGCACGCGGCGGGCCGTCCCCGACGAGAGCGCCGACAGGAGGTCCGACGCCTCGTCGTCTTCGAGTCCGATGACCCGCGGGGAGGACTCGTCCGCGGCGGAGGTGTCGGGAGTGGAGGGCAACAAACCGGCCATGGCGTGGAGTACTCCGCCGGAGGATACAAACCTGTTGTCCCGCCAGCCGAAAATCGCCGGCGCTCAGACGCCCTCGCTGACCACGAGGACGCGCAGGTCGTTGACGTTCGTCCCCGTCGCGCCGGACTCGACGAGCGCGCCGGCCTCCCGGAGCACTGGGAGCGCGTCGTTTCTCGCCAGCGCGGCGTGGGCGTCGCCCGCGGCGACCGACGAGGCGTCAACGACCGCGCCCGCGACCTCGGTCCCGCCGTCTTTTCCGTCGCTGTCGATGCTGGCGAGGACGGTCTCGTCGGGGAGTTCCGCGGCGGCCGCGAGGCAGAATTCGAGGTTCGGCCCGCCGTCGCCGTCGCCGCGGACCGTTACGGTACACTCGCCACCCGAGAGGACCACCGCGGGCGCGGTGATCGGGTTTCCGGTCGCCAGCGACTCCTCCGCGACGGCGACGTGGGTCTTCGCGGCCTCGCGCGCCTCGCCGCGCACGCGAGAGGAGAGGATGAGCGACTCGTACCCGCGGTCGTCGGCCACCTCGCGGGCGGCGTCGAGCGCGGTGAACGTGTCCGCGAGGACGTGGTTCGTCACCCGGTCGAACACCGGGTCGCCGGGCTTCGGCGTCTCCGGCACGTCGCCCGCGGAGCCGCGGGCGAGGCGCGTGCGGACCGGTTTGGGCACGTCGAGGTCGAAGCGGTCCAGCACGTCGAGGGCGTCGTCGTAGGTCGTCTCGTCTGGCGCGGTCGGGCCGGAGGCGATGACGCCGAGGTCGTTTCCGACCACGTCCGAGAGGACGAGGCCGACGACCGTCGCGGGCGCGGCGAGTCGCGCGAGACCGCCGCCTTTCAGCGTCGAGACGTGCTTTCTGACCGCGTTGAGGTCGTGAATCTCCGCGCCGCTTTCGAGCAGTCTGTCGGTCGTCTCCTGCAACTCGGCGAGCGAGATGCCCTCGGCGGGGGCCGGGAGGACCGCGCTCGCGCCGCCCGTGATGGCCGCGAGGACGAGCGTCCGGTCGTCGAGGTCCGAAAGGAGGTCCACGAGTCGCCGGGTGCTCTCGACGCCGCGCGCGGAGGGGACCGGGTGGTCGCCGGGGAGTCGCTCGATGCGTCCGTCGGGGCTCGGCGTCGGGTCGGGCGTCACGACGACGCCGTCGTCGATGCGGTCGCCGAGGACGGCTTCGAGGGCGTCGGCGACGCCGTCGCCGGCTTTGCCCCCGCCGACGACGAGGATTCGGTCGTAGGCGCTCAGGTCGTAGGTCTCGTCCGCGACGGTCAGCGTGTCGCCGTCGAGCGACACCGACTCGCGGACGACGCGGTCGGGAAGGACGGCCTCGACGCCGGCGCGGAGACAGTCGATGGCCGTCTCGTGGGCGGGCGTCGGGGTTCGCGCGTCGAACTCCTGCATAGTTCGTGGGAGATGCCGACACGGATAAAAACCGTGGGGCGGTAAACCCGGCGATGAACGATTCGTCGCCCGGCGAGGGCCACGTCCGCGTCGTCGGCACGGCCCACGTCTCGGCCGACAGCGTCAGAGAGGTCGAAGAGACCGTCAGAGAGGAGCGTCCCGACGTCGTCGCGGTCGAACTCGACGAGGGGCGCTACCGACAGCTGAAGGGCGGAACGCCCGACGACATCGAAGCGCGCGACCTGCTCCGCGGCAACACCGTCTTCCAGTTTATCGCCTACTGGATGCTGTCGTACGTCCAGTCGCGGATGGGAGACCAGTTCGACGTGAAGCCCGGCGCGGACATGCTCGCGGCGGTCGAGACCGCCGAGGAAGAGGGTCTCGACGTGGCGCTCGTCGACCGCGACATCCAGGTGACCATCCAGCGCTTCTGGCAGCGGATGGGCACGCTCGAAAAGATGCGCATGGCCGGCGACCTCCTGTTCGGGGTCGCCGACGCCCGCGGGGTCGGCGCGGTGTTCGGCATCGCCGTCGGCGTCGTCCTCGGGCCGCTCGTCGGCCTGTTCGGGGGCGCGGTCGGCGTCACCGACCTTCTGTTGACGCGCACGGCCACGGCCGCAGTCTTCGGTGGCGTGGCCGCGTATCTGCTCTACACCGTCGCCTCGTTCTCCCTCGACGGCGACGACGCGATTCTCGCTGGCCTCGGCGGCGGCGCGGCAGTCGGTATCGTCGCCGGCTTCGGTCTCGGAGTCGGTACCGGCTTCGTCTCCGGACTCCTCGGGAGCCTCGGCACCGCCATCGTCGGCAGCCTCGTCATCGGCGTCCTCGCGGGCGTCGTCGTGGGCGTCACCGTCGGCGCGGTCCTGAACGCCTTCGGCCTGTTCGCGCCCGTCGAGGGCGACGCCGACGCCGACTACGAGGAGTTCGACATGGCCGAACTGACCGACGGCGACGTGGTCTCGGCGATGATGGAGGAGTTCCGCCGGTTCAGCCCCGGCGGCGCGGAGGCGCTCATCGACGAGCGCGACGCCTACATCGCCCACCAGCTCGTCGCGCTCCGGCGGTCCGGTCGGCACGTCGTCGCCATCGTCGGCGCGGGCCACCGCGAGGGCATCGAGAACTACCTCGCACACCCCGAGACGCTCCCGCCGATGGAGTCGCTCGTCGGCGTCGCGGAGAAGGACGGCTTCCCGTGGGGGAAACTGCTCGGCTTCGGCGTCACCGCCGTGTTCATCGCCTTCTTCGTCCTCCTCGCGATGGCCGGCGTCGGCAACGAACGACTCCTGACCATCTTCGGCGCGTGGTTCCTCATCAACGGCGTATTCGCCGCCGCGCTCGCCAAGGTCGCCGGCGCGCGGTGGACCTCAGCCCTCGTCGGCGGCCTCGTCGCGTGGATGACCTCCATCAACCCGCTTCTCGCGCCCGGCTGGTTCACCGGCTACGTCGAACTCCGCCACACGCCGGTCAACGTCGGTGACATCGGCACGCTGAACGAGCTGCTCGACGACGAGGAGACGCCCATCGTCGAGCTCGTCGGCCAGATGTTCGACGTGCCGCTGTTCAAGCTCATCATGGTCGTCGCCATGACGAACATCGGGAGCATCGTCGCGAGCTTCCTCTTCGTCACCTACGTCATCCCCGTCATCGCCTCCGACCTCGGCGGCGTCGCGGGCGTGACGAACCTGATGTTCGAGGGCGCGCGCAACAGCGCCGACCTCATCTGGAGGTCCCTGACGTGAACGTCTCGTTTTCCTCGCGCGAGCTCCGCGACCTGCTCGTCGCGTGGGTCGCGCTCGGCCTCGCCTTCGCCATCTTCTTCGCCGGCGGCGGCAACCGCACCATCCAACTGCTGACGAACGGGTCGTTCGGTCTCGCGCTCGTCGTGAGCCTCCTGACGGCCGGCGTGGGCTTTCTCCTCCACGAGGTCGCCCACAAGGTCGTCGCCGTCAGGTTCAATCAGGTGGCCGAGTTCCGCGCCGACTACGGCATGCTCGCGGTCGCCATCATGAGCGCGCTCGTCGGGTTCATCTTCGCCGCGCCCGGCGCGGTCTATCACCACGGCGTGCTCACAGAGCGCGAACACGGCCTCATCGCCCTCGCGGGACCGGTGACGAACCTGCTGCTCCTCGTCGCGTTCGCGCCGGTGCTCGTCGTCGGCGTCCTCGTCGGCTCCGACGTAATCCAGCTCGTCGGCTCGCGCGGGCTCATCATCAACGCCTTCCTCGCGGCGTTCAACATGCTCCCGCTCGGCTCGCTCGACGGTAAGACGGTCAAGGCGTGGAGCACGCCGGTGTTCGCCGGTGTCCTCGTCCTGTCGATTCTCCTCACCGTCGGCCTGTTCCTGTTCGTCGGGTTCTGACCCGACCGGCGGGGGTTTCGGACGACCCCAATCGCGCTATTTCTGGCCCGTCTCGTTCTCGAAGTCGCGAGCGACCGCTAGCGTCGGACGGGAGAACAGAGAGCACTCGAAGGACTCGGGGCGCAGTCGGTACTCGGGGCGCTACGAGGACGAATGCGGGGAGAAGGGGAACCGAGACGAATCCGGGTTGGTCGTCCGCGTCGAGGACCGCGGTTTACTGCTGGCCGTGGTCGCGCCCGAGGACGAGCGCGACGGCGTGGAGGGCGATGAGGCCGACGAAGAGGGGGAGTTCGCCGGGCGAGAGGCCGCCGCTGAGGACGGGCAGGTACGCGAGGGGCAGCGCGACTGCCGACCAGAAGGCGACGGTTTCGAGGGGGGCGTACGCGAGGCGACCGACGGTCGATGCGAAGTCGAGCGCGATCGAGTCGTTCGTGGAGGGGATTCCGGACATCGTCACTTCTGCATACGACAGGGACCATAATATAAGGGACCGAGCGTTACCGTGAATTCGGGTCCTTTTTCGACCGTTCAAGGCCGGGTTACGGGAGACATTCTCTTTTCGTAACGTTTTACAAACGTCTCAAATCACCCGAGAATGTTTATCCGCTCGTCTCGTGCTTTTTCGCAAATATTGCAATAGCTGTCTATTATTCAATAACATTGGCTCGGAAGCGGGCGATTAGGAGGGTCGTAGCGGGGGGCGTCTCGGAGCGCGCACGCTCGGCAGGAAGTGGGTAACCGAAGGGGGCGACGCCGGCCCATCGTCTATCCGTCGTCGGTCGGGTCGCCGGCGAACGCTCATCTATGCGAGAACGTGTATGATTCGTACCCTGTGATTTTATATTTCGGCCTATCTCGTACACGAACATGACGAACGACGACTCCGACGGAATGACCTACGCCGACGCGGGCGTCGACATCGAAGCGAGCGAGGCCGCGACCGCCGCGCTCGTCGCACAGGTCGGCGGCGGGTCGGGCGACTACGCCGGCCTGCTCGACATCGGCGACCGCTACCTCGGACTCGCCACCGACGGCGTCGGAACCAAACTGCTCGTCGCCGAGGCGCTCGACGACTACTCGACGGTCGGCATCGACTGCATCGCCATGAACGCCAACGACCTCGTCGCGGCCGGCGTTCGGCCCGTCGCGTTCGTGGACTACCTCGCGGTCGACGCCCCCGACGAGACGTTCGCCGAGCAGGTCGGACAGGGCCTCGCCGCGGGCGCAGAGGAGGCCGACATCGAACTCGTCGGCGGCGAAACCGCCGTCATGCCCGAGGTCATCAACGGCCTCGACCTCGCGGGCACCTGCGCGGGACTGGCGAAGAAAGACGCCATCTTCCCGGGCGAGGCCGAGGAAGGCGACGCGCTCGTCGGCTTCCCGTCGTCCGGCATCCACTCGAACGGTCTCACGCTCGCCCGCAAGGCCGCGACGGCCGACGGCGACTACGACGACGACTGGGACGGCGACGACTACGACACCGTCGGCGAGGCGCTCCTCGAACCGACGCGGCTCTACACCTACCTGCTCGACGACCTGCGCGCCGCCGAGACCAACGCCGCGGCCCACGTCACCGGCGGCGGGTGGACCAACCTCGAACGCATGGGCGAGTTCCGCTACGTCGTCGACGACGCGTTCGACCCGCAACCGGTGTTCGAGTTCGTCCAAGAACGCGGCGGCGTCTCCGACGAGGAGATGCACACGACGTTCAACATGGGCACCGGCTTCGTCGCCGCGGTTCCCGAGGAGAACGCCGAGGCGCTCGTCGAGGCGACCGACAGCCGCGTCATCGGGCGCGTCGAGGCGGGCGACGGCGTCTCGATTCGCGGCCTCGACCTCTGAACGCGGACTGCTCGTTGAGTCGAACTGTTCGATGAGAAGCACTATTTTATCGATGTTCGCCATAGTGGTGGTGTGACTTCACCGCCACCGACTCCGAGCGGCCTCCCGCTCGTGGGCCACACCGTCGGCTTCGCGGCCGACCCGTTCGGCTTCGTCGCCGACCTCCTCGCGGACCACGGCGTCGAGGACGCGGTCGGACTCGACGTGGTGGGGATGGACGAGCTGTACGTCCTCGCCCACCCCGACCATTTCGAGCGGGCGTTCGTGACCGACCGCGACTCAATCGTCAAGGGCGGCGAGTTCGAGGCCGCCTTCGGCGACGCCATCATCGCCGCCGAAGGCGACGAGTGGCGGCGACAGCGCGACGAGCTAGACCCCTTCTTCCGCTGGGACCGGGTCGACGACTACGCGTCCGTGATGCGCCGACAGGTCGAGCGCCGCCTGCGGACGTGGCCCGACGCGGGAACGCTGTCGCTCGAATCCGAGATGAAGGCGGTCACCTTGGACATCATCTTCGCCACCATCCTCGGTCGGGAACTCGACCGCGACGGCGACGAGCGGATTCGGTCGGCCGCCGACGGTCTCAACGGCCGCTTCGCGCCCGCGTCGTGGGTGCTGCCGTCGTGGGTGCCGACGCCGAGTCGACGCCGGTTCGACCGCGCCGACCGCGTCCTCCGCGAGGAGGTCCGAGAACTGGTCGAGACCGCCGACGACGAGAGCCTCACGCGCCGCCTCGCAGACGCGCTCGGAACCGACGCAGACTACCCGACGACCGTCGAGTCGCTGGAGAACCAGCTCGTGGGCATGATTTTCGCCGGCCACGAGACGACCGCGCTCGCGCTCACCTACGCGCTGTACCTGCTCGCGACCCACCCCGAGACCCGCGAGCGCGCCACCGCCGAGGTCGACCGCGTCGTCGGCGACGGCCCCGTGACCGCCGAGGCGACCCGGGAGCTTCCGGTGCTCGAACGCGTCATCAAGGAGACGATTCGGCTCTATCCGCCGGTCCACACGCTCCCGCGAGAGACGGCGAAACCGTTTCCGACCGGCGACCGGGTCATCCCGGCGGGCACGGACATCCACCTCTCGATCATCCGCATCCACCGCGACGAGCGGTGGTACGACGACCCGCTCGCGTTCCGGCCCGAGCGATGGGACGACGACACCGACCGACCCGCCTACGCCTATCTCCCCTTCGGGGCCGGACCGCGGAGCTGTCTCGGGCGAGCGTTCGCGCTCACGGAGGCGAAAATCGTGCTCGCGACCGTCCTCCGCGACTTCGACCTCGACTGGGGCGGCGACGGAGCGTTAGCAATCACGCCCGAAATGACGACCCAGCCGAAGGGAGAAACGCCGCTCGTCGTCCGGCGGCAGTGAGTCCGCAGCGGCGGGCTGTCGGGGACCGACCGTCGGTTCGGGGCCGCCTCAGATGTGGGCCGCGATGTCGGCCTCGGTGATGATACCGACCGTCTCGCCGCTCTCGACGACGATGATGGCCGAGTTGTGGTCGAGGTAGACGCCGATTTCGTCCAGCGTCGTCTCGGGTTCGACGGTCGTGACGCCCTCGGACATGACCTCGTTGACGGGGCGGTCGGTGACGTCGTCCTCCTGGACGTGGCGGATGTCGGCGTTCGAGATGATGCCGAGCGGGCGGCCGTTCTCGATGACGGGCAACTGCGAGAAGCCGGCGTCGAGCATGATGTCGCGCGCCTCGCGGACGGAGTTGTCGGGGGCGACGCTCCGGACGGTCGTGTTCATGATGTCTTCCGCGCGCACGATGCGACCCTCGGCCTCGTCCAGCGCCTCGACGATGCGCCGGAGCGTCGAGAGGCGCGGGTCGACGTCGCCGCCTTCGATGCGGGCGATGAGCGGCTGTGAGACACCGGCCATGTCGGCGAGTTTGCTCTGCGTCAACTCCAAGGAGTTCCGCCGTTCCCTGAGGTCCTGCGGCGTGGGGAGTTCCATGCCGGAGTGATAACCCGTAGTTATGAAAAAGTGTTCCGGTCGCTCACCGGAGATGGGAGTCGCCGCGTTACTGCTCTTCGTCGGAGTCGAACTCGCGGATGTCGATGACGTCGAGAGGAACGTCGCGGAGCGCGCCGCCGACCTCGCTTTTGGCGATGCGGGAGGCGTGCTTCTCGCCGTCCGCGTTGAAAATCTTGATTTCGAGGAGCAGGCCGACGAGCGCGGTGTTGGCCGCGATGAACGCGGAGTCGAACGGTTCGCCACAGGCGGGACAGGGCGTCGCGCCGACTTCGACCTCGACGTACTCCTTGTCCTTCTGGTTGAGTCGCTTGCCGGCCTCGCTGACCGCGACGCCGATGGCGTCGTCGATGTCTTCTACGTCCCGGACCAACCAGGCCGCCTCCATCGCGACGAGATAGTTGCTCATACATACGTTACGCGCCGGTGGGGTTTCGTGTCTTGTGGTTCGAGTGTCGGGGCGCGTGGGATTCACACGCCCGACGCGCGCACCGACCGCGACGCGACCGAATCCGCGATGCGTCCGAATTCGCGACGCTCCCGCCGCCCGACCGGGGCGCGCACGACCCGCGCATGCCACGGTGATTATCGCTATAACTTATAGAAAAGCACTCCGCGGGTCACGCGCGACCCACGCCGAATAGTCGGCCTAGTTGGTCTAGAGACAAGTACGCTTTAATCGACAGACAGCGTCGGGGTGTTCCGCGTCGGATTGAGAGAAGATTTATATACTGGCACCGCCCGAGCCTCGACTGAGGACACGGTGATGATTCCCCGCCTAACCAAGTACGTCCTGTTCGCCGCCTACCAGCTATCGGTCGCGATGGGCATCGCGCTGCTCCCCGTCGCGCTCGCCGCCCGTCGGATGGGCGTGACCCTGCCGATTCGCCGGCTCGTGGAGACGACCGGAACCGCCTACGAACGCGCCGCGGGTCGCTAACGCGACTCGGGCGACTCCCTCCTTCCGACGCCGCTCACCGCGAGCGACCGCCTCGCGCGGCCGCTGCCGACGCGCGTCTGACGCTTTGGCACCGGCAACGGAGAGGTGAAGGGTTGCATTTATCAGCGCCGAAGTGCAATCGGAGACAATGCGTACCCCGACTCACGACGAGTTCTCCGGCCGTCTCGACTCGCTGAACGGCGACCGCTCGAACGTGTTCGGCCCCGAGCTCGGCGAGTTCTCGAACGCCGACCGCCGCGCCGACGAACTCGGTGACAAAGAGACGAAGACCGGAACGACCACCGTCGGTATCAAGACCGAAGAGGGCGTCGTCCTCGCGACCGATATGCGCGCGAGCATGGGCTACATGGTCTCCTCGAAGGACGTCCAGAAGGTCGAAGAGATTCACCCGACGGGCGCGCTGACCATCGCCGGCTCCGTCTCGGCCGCCCAGTCGCTCATCAGCTCCCTCCGCGCCGAGGTCCGCCTGTACGAGGCCCGCCGCGGCGAGGACATGAGCATGCAGGCGCTGTCGACGCTCGTCGGCAACTTCCTCCGCTCGGGCGGGTTCTACGTCGTCCAGCCCATCCTCGGCGGCGTCGACGAGACCGGCCCGCACATTTACAGCATCGACCCCGCCGGCTCCATCCTCGAAGAGGAGTACACCGTCACCGGCTCCGGCAGCCAGTACGCCCTCGGTGTGCTCGAACAGGAGTTCGAAGACGGCCTCAGCATCGAGGAGGCGAAGGGAGTCGCCACGAAGGCCATCCGCTCGGCGGTCGAGCGCGACCTCGCCTCGGGTAACGGCATCAACATCGCCGTCGTCACCGAGGATGGCGTCGACATCCAGCGCCACCAGAACTTCGAAGGCCTCGAATAAGTCGCCCGCAGTCGGCGGTTTCTCTCCATTTTCGCGATTCGTGACCGGCGGGACTGACCGGAACTCCCGCGGTGGGAGCCCCGCGACGAAACCGCCGTAACGGAGCCCCGCGACGAAATCCCCGCGGCCGAATCCCTCGCTCAGTCGCCGCCCGGAAGCGGCCGCAAGAGCCCGTACCACGCCCGGTAGACGACCACGCCGAGGACACGTCCGAAGCCGAGGCTGTACGTGAACGACTCGGTGCGGGGAAGCAGTCGGCGCTCGACCGCGAGGCCGACGAGGCTGACGACCAGCCCGCGACGCCGATTCGACCGAACCTTCCAGCAATCGCGGTCGTACGCCCACACCTGTCCGACTCCCCACGCTCCGCCGACGGCCAGTCCGCCCGGCGACAGCGGCGTCGGCTCGTGGGACTCGTCGTCACTGGAGCGGAGCAGACGGCGCATCGACACCATCCAGAGCGCGGTGAGAACTGCGATGCCGAGTTGAGCGACCGCTTTCGTCCGACGGGAGACCATACGCGGTCTTCGCGGGACGCAGTAATAGTTATTTCTCCGACAAGACGTGAGAGCGTCGGCGGCCGGCGAGCACGGCCGCGAGCGTCGTCGCGGACGCGGGCGCTCGCGCCGTCAGAACCAGTCCGAGAACGCGCCTTCGAGCAGCGATTCGGACTGCCGTTCGACGTACTCGCGTTGCATCTCGCGGAGCGCCGCCCCGAAGTCGCCGCCGCCGTCGAGGGCGTCGCTGACGCGGGCGCGCTTCCAGTCGGCCGGCGTGACGCCCGTCTCGACGCGCTTTCGCAGGGGTTCGAGATAGTAGTTGGCCTCCTCCTCGGAACAGCCCGCGAGCCGAAGCCCGTCGCGGGCGTGGACGAGCAGGTCCTCGTAGAGCTCCGCGCCGGTCACGTCGTCGCCGTCGACGTCTATCCACCGTAGGTCGCCGTGCGGCCCCTCGCGCATCGCGGTGTAGAAGTTCTCTTCGGCGGTCTCCCAGTCGAGGCCGATGACGGGATGGTCGAGTCGAGGGAGCCGTTCCATGAGCCCGGCGAAGGCCGCCTGGAACGCCACCGAGTCGCGGACGGTCGGCTGGCCCGCGATGGGTCGGAACTCGATGCGGGCGTTGGCCGACGACCGGGACGCGCCGTCGAACACCGGGCGGACCCACCGCCAGTAGGTGCCGTGTTTCCGGCGGAGCGTGGCGAAGTCGTCGTCGAAGCGGTCGCCGCGTTCGACCGACATGGGGACCATCGTGGAGTCCTCGACGACGCGGTCGACCGCGTCCTCGACGGTGTCGAGGTCGCCGGGGAAGGCGACCTTCTCGTGGTCGCCGGAGTTGAGCACCGACTCGAACACCGCGATGCGGTTTTCGTCCCACCCGTCGTCGAGAATTTCGTCGGCCGTCGCGTCCTCGTCGTAGAGGTCTGCGGGGAAGAACGGGGAGTTGACGCCGAGCGCGAGCAGCGGCCCGGCGACCCGCAGCGCGTAGTTGAAGTGGTACGACAGGTCGTCGGCGTGCGGGACCTGATAGTGCGGCTGGATGGACGTGATGAGCGCCTCGGGCATCACGGTGTCCGCTTTCAGCGAGACGTGCGGCGCGTCGAGCGTGAACGACGCCGGGGCGGTCGGCCCGTTCGCCATCGCGTGGTAGCGCACGGAGTTGCTCATGTTCGTGGCGAGGCGGACGCCTCCGTCGGTGATGGAGTCGGTCAGATACTCGCGGGCGCTCTCGCCGGCCGGCGGGATGCTCCACATCCCATCGGAGACGAGGCGCATCCCCTCGGCGGCGGCGCAGTCGAGCGCGGCGTCGAGTCGGGCGCGGACCTCGGATTCCTGCGCGCGGAGGCCGTGGGGGTTCAGCGGCTGGGGGCTCGTGGTCATCTCGGCGTTGTGGAGTCCGAGTTCCTTCTCGAAGCCCATGAGGCCGAGCAGGCGGCGCGGGACCCGCATGAGCGCGTGCACGTCGTCTTCGCTCGCGGACCAGCGACCGTCGGAGACGGCGTAGAACTCGTACTCCAAGCCGACGATTGACTGGTGGTTATCGAAGGTCCCCTCGCGCAGTTCGCGCTTGAGCACCTCGGCGTCGGCTTTCGCTTGCGCTTCGAACTCGGCCGCGTCGACCGCGAGCACGTCTTCGACGCGCTCTGCGAGGTCGTCGCTCATACCCGGCGTTCTGGCGTCGAACGCCTTCAACTTCCCGGCACTCCGGACGTTCGACAGCGAATCACATCCCCGACGACTGTCGAGACGCTTTTGCCCCGCGCGGCGATACCCACGGACGATGCAGTTCGCCGAGTTCGCCGCCCGCGCCGCCGAGATAGAAGCCGAGCCAGCGGACCTCGCGGTCGTCTCGCTCCTCTCAGACCTCTTTTCGGACGCCGGCGACGACCTCCCGACGGTCGCCCGGTTCGTCCAAGGTCGCGTCTTCCCTGCGTGGGACTCGACCACGCTCGACATCGGCCCGCGGCTCTGCCACGAGGCCATCGCCCGCGCCGCCGGCCCGAACGTCTCCGCCGACGACGTGGAAGACCGCCTCGCCGACCGCGGCGAAATCGGCGCGGTCGCCGCGAGCTACGACTTCGGCGGCCAGCGCGGCCTCGCCGCCTTCGGCTCGGGCGAACAGGACGGCCTGACCGTCGCCGAAGTCGATTCGGAGCTCCGCGCCCTCGCGGCCGCCTCCGGCTCCGGCAGCGAGGAGACGAAGCTCAAGACGCTCTACGGCCTGTTCAACCGGACCGACCCCGACGAGGCGCGCTTCCTCGCGCGGCTCGTCCTCTCCGAGATGCGCATCGGCGTCGGTGAGGGAACCGTCCGCGACGCCGTCGCGGAGGCGTTCTTGGTCGCCCCCGCGGACGCCGCCGCCATCCGCGACGACGACGCCGACGCGGAGACCGAAGCCGCCGCCCGCGAGCGCAGAAACGAGGCCATCGCCGCCGTCGCCCGCGCCTTGCAGGTGTCGAACGACTACGGCATGGTCGCCGGACTCGCCCGCGACGAGGGCGAAGCCGGACTCGACGGGGTTCGCCTCGAAGTGGGCCGCCCCGTGCAAGCGATGCTGGCACAGGCCGGCACCGCCGCCGACGCGCTCGGCGAGTGGGGAACCGCCGCGGTCGAGACCAAGTTCGACGGCGCGCGCGTGCAGGTCCACCGCGACGCCGACGGCGAGGTGTCGCTGTTTTCGCGCAACATGGAGGACGTGACCGACGCGCTCCCCGAGGTGGTCGAGTTCGTCGCCGGCGCGGTCGACGACCCCGTCATCCTCGACGGCGAGGTCGTGGCGATGGACGACGGCGGCGAGCCCCTGCCGTTTCAGGAGATTCTCCGTCGCTTCCGCCGAAAACACGACGTAGACCGGATGCGCGAGGAGGTCCGGGTCGAACTCCGGGCGTTCGACTGCCTGCACGCCGCCGGCGACGACCTCCTGGCCGACCCGCTTGCCGCCCGCCACGACCGACTGACCGCGCTCCTCGGTGACGACTCACCGGCCGTCTCGGACCTGCTCCTCTCGGACGACCCCGACGAAATCGCCGCCTACGAGGCCGACGCCCTCGACGCCGGCCACGAGGGTATCATGCTGAAGAACCCCGACGCGCCGTACTCGCCGGGCGACCGCGGGAAGAACTGGCTGAAGCGCAAGCCCGACGTGGAGACGCTGGACCTCGTCGTCACCGGCGCGGAGTGGGGCGAGGGTCGCCGCGCGGAGTTCCTCGGGACGTTCCTGCTTTCGGCCCGCGTCGAAGCCGAGTCCGGGGACGACGCCTTCGAGACCATCGGCAAGGTCGCCACGGGCATCACCGACGAGGAGTTGGCCGAGTTGACCGACCTCCTCGAACCCGAAATCGAACGCGAGGCGGGCAAGGAGGTCGACATCCGCCCGTCGGTCGTCTTCGAAGTCGGCTACGAGGAGATTCAGACCTCGCCGACGTACTCCTCGGGCTACGCGCTTCGGTTCCCGCGGTTCGTCACCGTCCGCGAGGACAAGACCGCCGAGACGGCCGACTCGCTGGACCGCGTGGAGCGACTGGCCGACTCGCAGTGAGCGACGCTCGCGGCGGGTCGCGCCCAAAGAGATATACTGTGCTAAAATCCACAGGTTCACACAAATGCCCTCCACGGACGTTAACGCCCTCCTGAAGCCGCTCGCGATCTATACGGGGCTCCTCGGGCTGGTTACTGTCGGTGCGGTGTATCTCGCCACGCACTCGGGGCTGTACATGCTCGGATTGACCGGGGTCGGCGTGCTCCTCGTCGTACTCGGCGGTGGAGTCGTGAGCCAGATGGGTCCGAGCAACGTCGAACACGCGGGCGAGAAGGGCGGGACGAACAGGGTCGTCTCGAACGCGGGGCTGTGGTCCCCCGTCGAGACGGACACCTCGCTTCGCCTCACCCTCCTGTGCTACGGGGTCGGCGTGTTCCTGTGGAGCCTCGTCGTGTTCGGCGTCCTGCGCGACACGCTCGTCTGAGCGGGACCCCGCGCATCCGCCACCGTCGCTCGCCACCCGTCACCCGCCACCGCCACCCGCCGCTTGCCCTTCGCGGCCGACTCGGCCCGAGAGCCGCGCTTTTTACCCCTCGGTCCGAGGTGTCGCGTATGACCATCAAACACGACGGCCTCGACGTGTCGTGGCTCGGCTACGCGACCGTCAGAATCGAGTCGCCCGACGGCTTCGTCGTCTACTTCGACCCCGGCCGCTACGGCGTCCTCGACGACTACTACGCCCGCGACGGCGATCTGATTTTGGTCACGCACAACCACCACTACGACTCCGACGCCATCGAGCAGGTCGCAGACGCCGACGCGACCGTCGTCGCGTTCGAGGGGGTCGACGCGGCGACTATCGACCGCGACGTGGTGCCGGTCGAGGACCTCCCCTACGGGACGGTCCGCGTGGACGAGGAGGCCCACCTCACCGTCGGTGAGGTCGACGTGTGGTCGCTCCCGGCGTTCAACGACCCCGACGGCCCGCATCTCCGCGACGGCGACGTGGTTCACCCGCAGGGGTTCGGCTGCGGCTTCCACATCTCGATTGCCGACCGAACCGTCTTCTGGCCCGGCGACTCCGACGTGCTCGAAGGCCACAAACATCTCGAAGTGTCGCTGTTTCTCGCCAACATCGGCGGCTCGGTCGTGATGGACCGCCGCGAGGCCGCCGACCTCGCGGAGACGCTCGACCCGGACCTCGTGCTTCCGATTCACTACGACACGATTCCGCTTCTCGAAACCGACCCGGACGCCTTCGTCGTGGACGTGGCGAACCGGGGTATCCCGGTCGTCCTCGACGATCCGGATCAGGTCTGAGGCGGCGACGGCGGGACCGACAGCCGGGCAGACAAACAGACAACCAGACGGACTGGCGAATGGACCGAACGATTTTGCCGCGTCGGGCCGTCGGTTCGCGTATGGACCTCGACTACGGCATGCTCGGCGGCCGGCGGCCCTACTACCGCTTCGGTGACGCCGACGCCGACCCGCTCGTGGTGCTTCCCGGCCTCTCCGACGCCTTCCAGCGCATCGACCCGAACCGCGGGACTGCGGCGGCGCTCGCCGCCCTGTTCCGCGAGTTCGACGACCGCGACGTGTGGGTGGTCGGCCGCTCGCGACACCTCCCGGTCGGCTCGACCACCCGCGACATGGCCGCGGGCTACGCCGGCGTCATCGACGAACAGGACCTCTGGCCGGCCGACGTTATCGGCGTCTCGATGGGCGGCCTCGTCGCCCAGTACCTCGCCGCCGACTACGGCGACTACGTGGACTCGCTGGCGGTCGTCGCCGCCGGGACGCGACTCGGCGGCCACGGCGAGAACGTCGTGACGCGCTGGCGCTCGCTGGCGGGCAAGAGCCGGTGGGCCGAGGTCGTCGCGGACGCGGAGCGGGAGTCCGCGACCGGCCTCGAAGCGACGGTCGCCCCGGCGCTCATCGAGGCGGCCGGCCGGGTCGTCGACTTCCGGCCCGCCGTCCCCGCCGACGCGGTCGTCTCCTGTACGGCCTGTCTCGAACACGACTCCCGAGAGATACTCGGTGACATCGACGCATCGACGCTCGTCGCCGCCGGGAAGGCAGACCGACTGTTCCCCGAACCGCGGATTCGAGAACTCAAAGGCGGCGTCGCGGACGCGACGCTCGCGCTGTTCTCCGGGGCGGGTCACGACCTCGCGACGAGCGAGCCGCGAACACTGAACGGCGTGGTCAGACGCTATTTCGACGGATTCCGCGGCGACGGGCTGTATCCGTAAGCGCGAACCGCGAGCCGCGACGCCACCGAACCGAATCCGAACCCTCCGCGCGGCGACAGGCTCATACAGCGGGCGACCGTCGAACCGCCATGCGCGACGCCCTCCGGTCGAGCCCGCTTTTCAGTGTTCGTCGGCTCTTCATCTGTCTCGCCGCCACGCTCGTCGTCCTGACGACCGACGCGCTGTTTTTTCACATCAAACCCATCCAAACCACCGCGGGGTTCGCGACCGAGCTGGCGATTCACACCCTCGGCTTCTACGGCGGGTTCACTATCGTGGCGCTGTTCAATCTGACCGAAACGAGGTAGAAAAACGGCGACGGGAGTGAGCGGGGTTAGATGATACCCATCTCGTCGAGGCGCGTCGGCAGGTACTCGTCGGTCACGAAGTCGAGACCGCGGGAGGCAAGCGCCTGCTGTTCTGCCTTCTTGCCGATGTCGAGTTGGAGCTCTATCTGCTCGGTCCAGTAGTCGCCCATGAACCGCGGGTCCTCCAGTTCGGACTGGAGCGCGTTGATGTCGGAGTCCGCGAGCGGGTCGGTCGGGAGGTCGTAGTCAACGATGTCCTGCGGCTGGATGCCGACGAACTTCGCGTCGGGTGTGGCGAGGTACTCCGAGAGGTGCGCGGATTTGATAGAGCCGTAGGCGACCGAGCCGAAGATGCGGTAGGACCACGGGTCGCCGTCGGTGAAGACCACGACCGGCAGGTCGAGTTCGTCGTGCAGGCGCTTGGTGATACGCCGGGTGGCGCGCGCCGGCTGGCCGCCGAGGTGGACGACGAGCGCGTTGTAGTCGTCGTCGAAGCCGTTTTCGACGAGTCGGTCGCGCATCCCGCCGGTCTCGACGCACATGACGAAGTCGATGTCGTGTTCGAGGAACTCGATGGTGTCGGGGTTGTTCGGAATCTGGTAGCCGCCCTGTCCCACGTCCAACTGGCAGTGAATCTCGCGGTCGCCGCGGTTCGTCTGCTCGCGGATTTTGAGGGGGCCCATGAGCTTCGCGCCGGACTCCTCCGGGCGCATGTGGAAGTCCTCGCGCTTGACCTCGCTGACGATTTCCAAGTCCTCGATGAGTTTGTTGGACTCGTCTTGGTCCGAAAAGTGCGCCTCCTCGTTGTCCCACGACTCGGAGATGTAGTACAGCTCACGCAGGGTTGACGAGCGGTCCTCGTCGAGTTGGCGCGCGAGGAACTCGATGGTGTAGGCGGCCTTCAGGAGCTTTCGCGCCCCCCGAACGCTGTTCGCAGAGCGCTTCGAGGTCCGGTCGCCGTACACCCAGACGTTGGCGTCCTCGTCGTACTCGATGTTGCTTTTCGTCCGCGTCGGGAGCGTCATGTGCGGAATCTCCCCCGCGTCGAACTGGTCGTAGAACTCCGCCGCGAGGTCGATGAGACGCTCGCGGGCGCGTTCCTCGGATGTCTGCTGGTCGGATGCCATTATACGTTCACCGTGAGTTTCTCCGTCTCGACGCCGTCGACGTTGATGTCGAACGACGCGTCCTGTGCGACCGAGTACGTGAGCGTCGCCGTCTCACCGGACGGCACCTCGGGGTTCCACTTGACGAACCACTCCCCGTCGAGGCCGACGACCGTCGCCTCGCCGTCGAGACCGCCCGGCTCGGCCGAGACGATATCGGTGATGTCCGGCGACTCGTTCGTGTTGGAGTGGTTCGTCACCGTGAGCGTCACCTCGCCGTCGTCGACGGCCCGCTCGACGGTCAGGTTGTTCATGATGCGGCCGAGCGCGCCGTCGATGTTGGGCTCGGGTCGCCCGGTGACCTCCGAGAGCTTCGTCGCCATCTGCGGGAGGATGCGGCCGAGCACGTCCTGTTTCTCGCGGCGCTTCTGGAGCGACCGCCGCTTCGACAGGTAGGATTTGAGGTCGCGGGCCGCCTCGCGGATGGCGAGTTCGACCTCGTCTTGAATCGCCGGCACGTCCGCGAGCGCGTCCTTCGACTCGCTCGTGAAGGGGACGTTCGTGGAGGCGACGTGGACCATCAGAACCGCGGGGCCGTTCGGCATGCCGCTGCCGCCCGGCTGGTCGAGGCCGTAGTTCCGCCAGCCGATGTCCTTGACGACGTGGGTGATGGTACACGCGCCCTGCTGGTAGACCAGCGGGACGCGGTTGGCGAAGCGGAGCAGGTCGATTTTCCCCTCGGACTTGAGTTCGCCGCCGTAGGCGATGCCGGCTTCGACGATAAAGGGGTCGCCGCCGTGGACCTCGGCGTCGCGGGTCGCCGCGGCGTAGAAGTCGGCGTCGAACTCCTTTTTCAGGCCGGCTTCGACGAGTTCCGCCGAGATGGGAGACAGACAGTCCGTCGGCGGCGCGAGGATGTCCGTCTCGCGCATCGCGTCGAGCAGGTCGCGGGCCACGTCGCGGTCGTCGGCGACCTCGCGGACCTTCGGCACCTCGTCGGAGACGGTTCGCATCCGCGACCAGATGGCGTCGGCGATGTTCTCCTGTGCAGTCTCGCCGTAGGTCTCGTCCTCGCGCTCTTTGGTTCGGTCGGCGGCCCACGAGACGAACTCGGCCACGTCGTCGCGGGTGGCGCGGTCGGCCGGGCCGGTCGTCTCGGCGAACTGCGTGGCGATGGAGCGCGCCATCGACAGCTTGCCGGCGTCGTCTTTCTGCGTGGTGGTCACGTCGTCGACGATGGCGTACGCGTCGCCCTCGCGGTCGTCGGTGAGGGCGGGCCACAGCGCCTCGACGACGTTCTCGCGGACCGTCTCACCGAACGAGGTGTCGGTGTCCTCACCGACCGTCTCGGCGGCGTTTTCGACGACAGTGACGAGTTCGCCGTGGGCGATGCGGTCCTTGCCGACGACGATATCGACCAGTTCGTCCGCGAACGCCGCGGTCGCCTCTTTGCCCTTGTTGGCGACGGCGTCCTCGACGACGGCGACGAGGTCGTCGGCCTCGGACGCGTCGGGCGTCCGCCACGTCATCTCGCGGCCGAAGTGCCGGTCGCGGAAGGCGTCGTGAATCTTGTCGGAGGTCTTCGCGCCGACGCGGGTGAACTCCTCTTGGAGGAAGCCGGACACGGAGTACGACTCGGTCGCCGAGAGCATCTTCAGGAGCGTCCCGAGTTCGACGCCGTGGGGGTGGGGACGGATCTCCTTCGTCTGTTTCGGAAGCTGGTCGGTCGCCCGCTCGAACTTCATCGGCTCGTCGAGGCCGGGTTCCCGGAGTTCGATGCGTGCGTGGGGGTTGACGACCGCCGTGTGGAGGATGTAGTCGTGGAGCTGCTGGCGGGCGCGCATGTTGGCTTCCATCTCCAACTCGATGCGCGTGCCGTGGGGGCGGTCCCACGAAGTCGTCTTCTCGGTGCGAATCTCGGGTTCGTTCTGGTCCGTGTTGATGACGAGTTCGAAGTACTCGGCGTCCTCCGAGCCCTGCGTCCGGCTCGTCACCTTGGCGGGCTTCCCGCTCGTCAGCTGCGAGTAGAGGACCGCCGCGGAGATACCGATACCCTGCTGACCGCGGGACTGTTCGCGCGCGTGGAAGCGAGAGCCGTAGAGGAGCTTCCCGAACACTTTGGGCACCTGCTCTTTCGTGATGCCCGGCCCGTTGTCCTCGATGACGAGGCGGTAGTAGTCGCCCGCCTCGGCGATTTCCACGTAGATGTCGGGCTGGATGCCCGCCTCCTCCGTGGCGTCGAGCGCGTTGTCCACCGCCTCCTTGACGGCGGTGACCAACCCGCGGGCTCCGCTGTCGAAGCCCAACATGTGCTTGTTCTTCTCGAAGAACTCGGCGATGGAGATCTCCCGCTGGCCCTTCGCCAGCTCCTCTGCGATCCCCGGCTCGTCACCGAGTGTCGACTGGAACGAGGTCATTTCCTGATGCGCATCTACCCAGTCCCGCGTTAAGTACTCACCGGCAGCGGAGTGAAAGTGAACTCGGGGCGTTGACGCGCTTCGAGGGGCGTTCGCGCCGGAACGCCGGATAATGATACACAGAGTCACCCACGAAACGCGGGTCGGTCGGTCGGCGTCTCCGATGTCGGAAACCGCTACGCGGGACTCCAGTAAGTAGTACGCGCCCGCGCGTGCGAGTCTTTAAGGGACGGGCTATCCTAGGCCTGTTCAGATGTCTCAGGATAACGAGTACGGGGCCGGACAGATTCAGGTCCTCGAAGGGCTTGAAGCCGTTCGAAAGCGTCCGGCGATGTACATCGGGTCCACCGATTCTCGCGGACTCCACCACCTCGTCTACGAAGTCGTCGACAACTCCATCGACGAGGCGCTCGCGGGCCACTGCGACGCCATCGAGGTCGCCCTCCACGAGGACGGCTCTGTCAGCGTCACCGACAACGGCCGCGGGATTCCGGTAGATACGCACGAACAGTACGACCGACCCGCGCTGGAGGTCATCATGACCGTCCTCCACGCCGGCGGGAAGTTCGACAACAAGTCCTACCAGGTCTCCGGCGGCCTCCACGGCGTCGGCGTCTCCGTCGTCAACGCGCTGTCGAGCGAACTCGAAGTCGAGGTCAAACGCGACGGCGCGGTGTGGACACACCGCTTCGAGGTGGGCGAGCCGCAGGTCGAGGAGTTCGAGCGCGTGCGCGACCTCGAACCCGGCGAAGACACCGGGACGACCATCCGCTTTTGGCCGGATGACGGTATCTTCGAGACGACCGAGTTCGACTTCAAGACGCTCGAAAACCGCCTGCGAGAGCTCGCGTTCCTCAACTCCGGGGTCGAGATTTCGCTCTCCGACGAGCGGACCGACGAGTCGAGCACGTTCCTCTTCGAGGGCGGCATCCGCGAGTTCGTCGAGTACCTCAACGAGACCAAGACGGCCCTCCACGACGACGTCATCTACTACGACGACGAGTCGGAGGGCATCGAGGTCGAAATCGCCATGCAGGCGACCGACGAACTGCAGGGGTCGATTCACGCCTTCGCCAACAACATCAACACCCGCGAGGGCGGCACGCACCTGACCGGGTTCAAGACGGCGCTCACCCGCGTCGTCAACGACTACGCGAACACCCACGACATGCTGGACGACCTCGACGGCGACAACCTCCGCGGCGAGGACGTGCGCGAGGGACTCACCGCCGTCATCTCCATCAAACACCCCGACCCGCAGTTCGAGGGCCAGACGAAGACCAAACTCGGTAACTCCGAGGTCCGCGGCATCGTCGAGAGCGTCACCCACCAACAGCTCGGGACGTTCTTCGAGGAGAACCCGGACACGGCGACGGCCATCATCTCGAAGGCCGTCGAGGCCGCCCGCGCCCGCAAGGCCGCGAAGCAGGCCGAGGAGCTCACCCGCCGCAAGTCCGCGCTCGAATCCACCTCGCTGCCGGGGAAGCTCGCGGACTGTCAGAGCCGCGACCCCGCCGAGTCCGAGCTGTTCATCGTGGAGGGCGACTCCGCGGGCGGCTCGGCCAAGCAGGGCCGCGACCGCAAATTCCAGGCGATTTTACCCCTCAAGGGGAAGATTCTGAACGTCGAGAAACACCGTCTCGACCGCATCCTCGAAAACGACGAGATACGGGCGCTCATCACCGCCATCGGCGGCGGCGTCGGCGACGAGTTCGACATCGAGAAGGCGCGCTACCAGCGGCTCATCCTGATGACCGACGCCGACGTCGACGGCGCGCACATCCGGACGCTGCTTCTCACGCTCCTGTACCGCCACATGCGCCCGCTCATCGAGGCCGGCTACGTGTACGCGGCCCAACCGCCGCTGTACCGCGTCCGCTACCGCGGCAACACCTACGACGCGATGGACGAGGCCGAGCGGGACCGCATCATCGAGGAGGAATGCAACGGCAACCCCACGCAGGTCCAACGGTTCAAGGGACTCGGTGAGATGAACCCCGACCAGCTGTGGGACACGACGATGAACCCCGAAAACCGCGTCCTCAAGCGCATCACCGTCGAGGACGCCGCCGCCGCCGACCGGATGTTCAACATTCTGATGGGCGACGCCGTCGGGCCGCGAAAGCAGTTCATCAAGGACCACGCGAACGACGCCGAATGGGTAGACATCTAATATGAGTTCTGACGCACCAGATTCGTTCGAACCGGGCGCGGGTATCGCGGCCGAAGTCAAGAACGCGCGCATCGAAGACGAGATGGAGCAGTCGTACATCGACTACGCGATGTCGGTCATCGCGGGGCGGGCGCTGCCCGACGTACGCGACGGCCTGAAGCCGGTCCACCGGCGCATCCTGTATGCGATGCATCAGGCCGGCGTGACCTCCAACTCGTCGCACCGCAAGTCCTCGTCCATCGTGGGCGAGACGATGGGTGACTACCACCCCCACGGCGACTCCGCCATCTACGACACCCTCGCGCGCATGGCGCAGGACTTCTCCATGCGCTACCCGCTCGTCGACGGCCAGGGTAACTTCGGCTCCGTCGACGGCGACCCGCCGGCCGCGATGCGCTACACGGAGGCGCGGATGTCCCCCATCGCCGAGGAACTCCTCGACGACATCGACAAGGACACCGTCGACTTCCAGTCGAACTACGACGACCGCAAGCAGGAGCCGACGGTGCTGCCGTCGTCGTTCCCGAACCTGCTCGTCAACGGGTCGTCCGGCATCGCGGTCGGGATGTCCACGAACATCCCGCCGCACAACCTCGGTGAGGTCGTCGACGCCACCGTCGAACTCATCGAGAACCCCGACGCGACCGTCGCGGACCTGATGGAACACATCAAGGGGCCGGACTTCCCGACCGGCGCGAACATCGTCGGCCGCAACGCGGTCCACAAGGCGTACAAGACGGGTCGCGGTCGCGTCCGCGTCCGCGCCGACTACGACGTGTTCGAGGAAGAAGGCCGCATCGTCATCAACGAACTCCCGTATCAGGAGAACAAGGCCCGCCTCATCGAGCGCATCGCCGACGACGTGAACGAGGGTAAAATCGAAGGCATCCGCGACATCCGCGACGAGTCCGACCGCGACGGCATCCGCGTCGTCATCGAACTCAAGCGCGGCGTGATGGCCGAGGTCGTCAAGAACCAGCTGCTCGACAACCACCTCGAATCCACGTTCGGCGTCATCAACCTCGCGCTCGTCGACGGACAGCCGCAGGTGCTGACGCTCAAGGAGACGCTCGAACACTACCTCGACCACCGCCGCGACGTGGTTCGCCGGCGCTCCGAGTACGAACTCGCCGAGGCCGAAGACCGCGCGCACATCCTCGACGGCCGCCTGAAGGCCCTCGACAACATCGACGACGTGGTCGAGACCATCCGCAACTCCGAGAGTCGCGACGACGCGAAGGCCGCGCTCCGCGGCGAGGTCGAAGTCGAAGTCGGCGGTGAACCGCTGCCGACGTTCGACTTCTCCGAGGAGCAGGCGAACCACATCGTCTCGATGCAGCTCGGCTCGCTCACCTCGATGGAGGCGGCCGAAATCGAAGCCGAGTACGAGGACGTGCAGGCGACCATCGAGCGCCTCGAAACCATCCTCGGCGACCAGTCGGAACTCGACGCCGTCATCGAGTCCGAACTGCTCGACATCAAAGACGAGTACGCCGACGACCGGCGGACCTCGTTCGTCGCCAACACCGGCGAGGTCACCCGCGCCGACCTCATCCCCGAGGAGGACGTGGTCGTCGTCGTCAGCGAGGACGACTACATCAAGCGGATGCCGGTCTCCCGGTTCCGCGACCAGCACCGCGGCGGCAAGGGCATCATCGGGACGGACCTCAAGGAAGGCGACAACGTCTCGTCGGTGTTCGTCACGAACACCCACGACGACCTGCTCTGTTTCACCAACCACGGGCAGGTCTACCAACTCAAGGCCTACCAGGTCCCCGAGATGTCGCGGACCGCCCGCGGGAAGTCGGCGGTCAACCTCCTCGACTTCGACGACGGCGAGGAGATTACGGCCGTCGTCAACTGCGACGACCTCGAAGATATCGAGGGCTATCTAACGATGGTGACCCGGAACGGCTACATCAAGCGGACCGGTACCGACCGCTTCCAGAACATCCTCTCGACGGGCATCATCGCCACCAAACTCGACGAGGGCGACGAACTCGTCGACGTGGAGGTCACGGGCGGCGAAAGCGACCTCGTCATCGGCACCGAACGGGGAATGTCCATCCGCTTCGACGAGGACGAGGTGCGCGCGATGGGGCGCTCGGCCCGCGGCGTCCGCGGCATCAAACTCGAAGGCGACGACGTGGTCGCCGGCGTAGCAGCCATCGACGAGGACCACCACAGCTGGATTCTCACCGTCACCGAGAACGGCTACGGGAAGCGCACGGACCTCGACGCCTACCGCACGCAGTCCAGAAACGGCAAGGGTCTCATCGACATCAAGGCAAACGAGCGGAACGGCCCGGTCTGCGCCATCAACACCGTCGGCGAGGGCGACCACCTCGTCGTCATGTCCGACGAGGGGCAGATTCTCCGGACCCCCGTCGAGGACATCTCGACGGTCGGCCGCAACACGATGGGCGTCATCGTGATGGACCTCGACGAGGGCGACGACGTGGCCTCCGTCGACGTGATTCCGGCCGCGATGACGACCGAAGGCGAGGAACTGGACGACGCGGACAGCGTGGAAGAGGACGCGGAAACCGACGCGAAAGCCGACGCGAAAGCCGACGCGGACGACGAGTAACGGCTCCCCGCGAGACTTTTTTTCGCGGACCCCCGCCGGAGAGCCGCGGCTCCGACCGTCGCTCCCCGAAGACATTTATCTCGGCCGGAGGTCCTACCGGTATGAGCGTGCGACCGCGGTCGAGAATCGTCGGCGTCTCGGCGCTCGCGTTCGTCGTCGTCCTCGGCGGCCTGACCGCGCTTCGGGCGTGGAACCTCGAACCGCCGACGGCCGTGCAGTCGCTCGTCGTCGACGCGGGCGCGGTACTGGTCGTCGCCGGCGTCGCGGCACACGTCGCCCGCGGCGAGAATATCGGCACGCGCGCCGGCGAGGGTATCGTGCTCGCCTTCGGCCCGTGTCTCGGCTTCGCGGCCAACCTGTTCGTCCCGGTTTCGACGATGGAGTCGCCGCTGTGGGTCGCGTACCCGCTCGTCGCCGGAGCGGCGCTCGCGCTCGCCGTCGGTGGGGTCGGCGCGGCCGTCGGCTACGTCGTCCGAGTCGTGCGAAAAAACGGGACCGCCATCGGTCGAACCTCGTAGTCGGCTACTTCTCCACGTCCGAGGGTTCTCTGGTCAGGTCGTAGGTGTAGTGTCGCGGCTTGCGGTCCCGGAGCCAGTCGCGGAGCGGTTCGACCCGCGGCCGGTAGGTGAGCGTCGACCCGAGGGCGGTCAGCGGGAGGAACTTCGCCGCCTCGATTTCGTCGTCGGGGTCGCTCGGCGACGGCGTCGGGTCGTCGGCGACGGGCGTCGCGTGGTAGAACCGCTGGAGATAGATGCGGTGGTCCGGAGCGCGAATCTCGCTCGTGAAGGCGAGCGACTGGATTTCGACTTCGACGCCGGTCTCCTCTGCGGCCTCGCGGGCGGCGGTCTCGAAGAAGAACTCACCGGGTTCGGAGCCGCCTTTCGGCAGTCCCCAGCGGTCCTTCTCGTAGACCGCGAGCACGGAGTTCTCCCGGAGGACGACGACGCCGGCGGCGAGGTCGTGCGGCGCGGGGGCTTCTCTCGGCGTCGACATCAGAGGATGCGCTTGCCGAAGGCGCTTGCGGCGAGTTCGGTCGCGAGCGTCGCAGTCTCGTTGTGCTCGTCGAGGATGGGGTTGACCTCCACGAGTTCGAACGAGCGCATGGCCTCCGAGCGGGCGACGAGTTCCATCGCCGCGTGGGCTTCGCGGTAGGTCACGCCGCCGCGGACGGGCGTCCCGACCCCGGGGGCCTCGCGGGGGTCGAGCCAGTCGAGGTCGAGGCTGATGTGGACGCCGTCGGTCCCGTCGGTCGCCACGTCGAGGGCGTCGTTCGTCACGTCGGTGATGCCGCGCTCATCGATGTCCGACATCGTGTACACCGTCACGTCGCTGTCGCGAATCGCCTCGGCCTCCGCGTCGTCGACGGAGCGCAAGCCGACGATAGCGACGTTCTCCTCTTTGAGGCCGGCGGCGTTCGCCCACTCGACGCCCGCGAAGTCACCGATGCCGAGCGCGGCGGCCAGCGGCATGCCGTGGACGTTGCCGGACGGCGAGGTGCTCGGCGTGTTGAAGTCGCCGTGAGCGTCGAACCAGATGACGCCGATGTCGGCGTCGCGGGCGCTGCCGACCAGCGAGCCGATGGCGATGGAGTGGTCGCCGCCGAGCGCGAGCGGGGTCGTCCCCTCGGCGAGCGCGGTCGAGACGGCGTCGGCGAGGCTCCGCGTCACCTCTTCGACTTCCTTGACGTGCTTCGCGTTCGTCGCCCCGGCGTCGGCGTCCCGCGTCGCGTGATGCGGGACCGCGAGGTCGCCGGCGTCAGTCGGTGAGACGCCCGCGGACTCCAGTTCCCCCGCGAGTCCAGCGTATCGAATCGCGGAGGGACCCATGTCCACCCCGCGTCGATTGGCACCGTAGTCCGTCGGTGCACCCAGAATTCTGACGTTCCGTTCCATAGATGACCCACTCGTTCGGGCCGTTTAGTGGCATCGGAAAACACCCTTATTGATAATGCTATCTGTCACCTCCGGGGAGGCCGTCGCCCGGCGGAACGCACGGGCTACTCGTCGAGATACGGTTCGCAGACGCGCCGGAGGCCCTCCTCGAAGGAGATTTTGGGTTCCCAGCCGGTCGCCTCGCGTATCTTCGTGCAGTCGGCTTTCGTGTCGTGGACGTACACGTCGAGGGGGTTTTCGATGTATTCGGGTTCGACGTCGGTGCCGAGCGCCTCGTTTATCATGTCGACCATCTCGTTGAACGAGTAGCTCTCGCCGGTGCCGAGGTTGTAGATGCCTTGTAGCCGGTGGTCGGCGGCGAGTTCGATGCCGCGAACGATGTCGTCGACGTGGGTGAAATCGCGGGTCTGGGTGCCGTCTCCGAACAGCTCCGGCGACTCGCCGGCCGCGATTTTGTCGGTGAACTGCGCGACCGTGTTGGCGAACTCGCCTTTGTGTTCCTCCGCGCCGCCGAAGCCCTGATACACCGAGAAAAACCGAAGCCCGGCCGTCCGCATATCGTAGTGGTGGTGGAAGTACTCCGCGTAGCGCTCCCGGGCGAGTTTCGACGCTTCGTAGCCCGTGCGCGCCTCGACCGGCATCTCTTCCGGCGAGGGCTCGGTCTGCGAGCCGTAAATCGAGGAGGTTGAGGCGTAGACGACGGTGTCACAGCCGTCGTTTCGCGCCTGCTCGACCGTGTTCACGAAGCCTTCGACGTTGACGCGCGCGGCCTTCGTCGGGTTCTCCTCGTGCATCTTGTACGACGACAGCGCCGCCAGATGGAACACCACGTCCACGTCGTCGGTCGGGAGGTCGTCGTCGAGCACGCTCGCGTCGTGGAACTCCACGGCGTCGTCGAGATTCTCGGGCGTGCCGAGGTAGAGGTCGTCGACGGCGACGACCTCGTTTTCGTCGGCGAGATGGTTCGCGAGATTCGAACCGATGAAGCCGGCACCGCCGGTCACGAGGACTCGTTTCCCGTTCATGTGCTACCGGAGTCTCGTGAGCCGTATAGTGCTATCGACAGCATCGAGGCCGAATCGAGGTTCGGAATGAACATTCATGAGTGTGATACGGTTACAAAGTAGACGAACGGCAGATTCGAGGCGTCATCCATCGGATTTAAGGACGTATGTAGCGAACCATTCTCCATGTCATCAATCGAGCTCACGTCGAGTCAGAAAACTATCTTGACTGCACTCATCAACCTCTATCGGGACTCCGAAGACGCCGTAAAAGGTGAGGATATCGCGGCCGAAGTCAACCGAAACCCCGGCACCATCCGAAACCAGATGCAGAGCCTGAAGGCACTCCAGTTGGTCGAGGGCGTCCCCGGTCCGAAGGGCGGTTACAAGCCGACCGCGAACGCCTACGAGGCGCTCGACGTGGACAAGATGGACGAGCCCGCGTTCGTCCCTCTGTTCCACAACGACGAGGAAGTCGAAGGCGTCAACGTCGACGAAATCGACCTCTCCAGCGTCCACCACCCCGAGCTGTGCCGCGCCGAGATTCACGTGCAGGGCTCCGTCCGCGAGTTCCACGAGGGCGACAAGATTCGCGTCGGTCCGACGCCCCTCTCGAAGCTCGTCATCGACGGCACGCTCGACGGCAAGGACGACACGAGCAACATCCTCATCCTCCGCATCGACGACATGCAGGCACCCGTCGGCGAACCCCAGCACTAACCACGCTTTACTTTCCGTCTTTTTCCGGGCACTCTCCGCGCACTCCGACCGGCAGGACCGGCGTTCGGACGGCGAAGCGGTCCGTTCGGCTTGGTGATACGGTTCGCGCCACCGATTGACCCCGGCGAACGGCGACGCGACTCGTCAGTACGCGGGGGGTGCGACAGAGCCGGAGAAATCGAAACCGAGTCGACGAGCGTCGGGCGGCGGGTGCCGCGTCACCCGGCGGTCGGGCGCGTGTTCCGAGTTAGAGGTCGTTCCAGGCGGAGAGCGCGCGCTTCGGCGACGTGACGTCTGCAATCCAGTTCGCGGCGATGCCCTTCTTCAGCGTCCGCGCGAGCGGGCCGCCGAAGACGTTGACGGGGAACTCTCCGAAGACGGGGAACTTCACGCCGTGGGCGACGGCGTCGTGGCCGATGGAGATGACCGTCCCCTTGTCGGTGAACGTCCAGCGCTTGAGCGGCTTGCCGGCGATGGCCCGGGCGATGTTCTCGCCGGCCACGTCAGCGGCGTCCCAGGCGGCCTGCGCCGTCGGCGGCGCGACGTTGTCGGGCCCCTGCTCGACGAGGGCGCAGTCACCGACCGCGAAGACGCGGTCGTCGCTGGTCTGGAAGTCCTCCTCAGCGAAGAAGCGATGGGAGCGCTCGTCCTGTTCGAGCTCCACGTCGGACGCCTCGGGCTGGCCGGTGATGCCGCCGGTCCAGACGAGCACGTCGTAGTCGAGTTCCTCGGGCGCTTCGTCCTCGCCGCCGCCGATGAAGACGGTCTCCTCGTCGACCTTCGAGATGAAGTCGCCGGTGAGGATGTCGATGTCGAGGTCTTCGACGCGACGCCGGAGCGCGCCCTGCAGTTCGGGGTCGTTTCCGGGGAAGATTTCGTCCATCCCCTCGACGAGTTTGATGTCGATGGGTGCGCGGTTCGTGTCGCGGTACTCCGCGACCTCGGCGGCGGTCTGGATGCCGGAGAGACCCGCGCCGCCGATGACGACCTGCGCGGGGTCGTCGCGGGAGGCGTCGGCGGCCGCCTCCTTTATCTCCTGGTGAATCTCGCGGGCGTCGTCGAGACCTTTGAGCTGGTGGGCGAACTCTTCGAGGCCCTCGATACCGAAGAAGGCGGTCGAAGAGCCGATGGCGACGAGCAGATAGTCGTAGTCGACGGTGTCGCCGCCTTCGAGCTCGACTGCGCGCTCGTCGACGTCCACGTCGGTCGCGCGACCCTTGACGAACTCCGTCGAGTCGTCTTTGATGTCGTCGACCGGGATGGTGATGCTGGACTCGACGCTCGGGTCGCGGATGCAGCGGTGGACCTCGTGGAGGACGAGGTGGTAGTCGTGTTCGGCGACCCACGTGAGTTGCGCGTCCGGACCGAGCTCTTCTTCGAGGGTTGTAACCGCGCCGGCCCCGGCGTACCCCGAGCCGAGAACGACGACCTGCGTGCTCATGTCGTCGGATGCGCAGTCATCCGATAAAGGGGCTTTGAAACCGTCTCCACAGCCGGGGTGATTTTGGCCGCTACGCCCCCAGAGCGTCGAAATCCGGATTCGACGGTTGTCGGATTAGTCGAGACTGAGGCCCGCGTGCCAGCGGTCGACGCCCGCCTCACGCTTGACTTCGTCCATCTTCGCGAGGAGGTGGACCGCGAGGCTGGCGGTCTCGGCCGCGCGCGATTCGCCTTCGGTGCGGAACTCGCCGGTGACGCGGTTCGCGTACACCGAGCAGACGGCCCCCGCGCGGAGGCCGTAGACGTTGGCGATGGTCAGGAGCGCCGCGGCCTCCATCTCGATGTTCTTCACGTTCGCCTCGCGGAGTTCCTCGACCAGCGAGTCGGAGCCGGCGGCGCGGAAGCCCTCGAAGCCGGGGCGACCCTGCCCCGCGTAGAAGGAGTCGGCGCTCATCGTGAGGCCGACGTGGTAGTCGTAGCCGAGTCGTTCCGCGGCCGCGACGAGCGCCGAGACGACCTCGTGGTCGGCGACGGCGGGGTAGTCCTCTCGGACGTACTCCTTGGAGGTGCCCTCCTGTCGGACCGCGCCCGAAGTGATGACGAGGTCGCCCACGTCCATTTCGGGCTGAATCGCGCCGCAGGAGCCGACGCGGATGAAGGTGTCCGCGCCGACGCGGGCGAGTTCCTCCACGGCGATGGCAGCCGAGGGACTCCCGATGCCCGTCGAGGTAACCGAAATCGGCGTCCCGTCGTAACTGCCCGTGGCGGTCCGGTACTCGCGGTGGGAGGCCTTCTCCTCGTGGTCGTCCCACAGCGCCGTCACCTTGTCCACGCGCTCGGGGTTCCCCGGGAGCAACACCGCGTCGGCGAGGTCCGCGGGACCGACTTCGAGGTGGTACTGGACCTCGTCGTTCGGGTCCTCACTGTCGTTCATGGCATTACTCGCGGGCCACCGATGGAAATTCTTGCGTTCTCCGAGGGGTCATCGCGGGCGTCGTCGCGTTTCCCGCCGTCTCGCCCGCGAGACCGCGCCACGCCCGGTCGTCGGCGGGGTCGCCGTCGCGGAACGGCGGCGGGAGGTCGGCTCTCTCGTCGGCCGCAAACAGGTAGCCGAGTCCCGCGCCGACGTACCAGTCGACCAGCGACGGGGCGAGGTCGGCGTCCACGACGAGGTCGCCGCCGGTGTACCACTCCAGCGCCGCGTCGTCGTCGGCGTCGACGCCGGTCCGCCGCCAGCGCACGCCAGAGCCGCCGTCGCGGAACGCCGACACCGAGAGCGTCACGTCCGCCATCTCGGGGTTGGAGACGCGTTCGAACGAGAGGTTCGCGGGCGCGACGCCGTCGGCCCCGCCCTCGTAGTACGACAGCGCGTGGTCGATTTCGGCCTCGTGGGTCGCCCGCTCGCCGGGCGAGACGTTCGAGAGGTCGACGTGGACCGCGACGGTTCGCTCGCGGAAGGGCGACTCCCGCTCGCCGGCGTCCGGTTCCGGCAGTCGCGTCGTCTCGACGCGCTCGGACAGCACGGGAAACGCGTCGGCGTCGTCGTGGGTCAGCCCGAGTAGGTGGCCGAACTCGTGTTTCAGAACCATCTGGGTCGTCTCGTCGTCGTAGCCGACGGCGACGACCACCGTGACCGGCTCCGTCGGCGCGGTCGGGTCGTCGCCGTCCAAGAGGGGCGCACAGCCGACCGCGTCCGCGCCGGCGTCGTCGCCGCAGCCGTCGATTCGCTCGACGACCGAGACGGTCACGTCCGGGTCCGAACTGTTCGGTCTCACGACGAACGCCGGGTCGTAGGCGACCGCCGACGCGTTCGCCCGCCAGTAGTCGACCGCCGATTCGACGAGCGAGGCGTAGTCGCGGCCGTCCGCGGGCGCGTCGACGCCGACGACGACGGGCGCGTGCCCCCACGGGTTGTCGGCGGTGTCGGCGGGACGCGTCTCCGACGCCGACGACCCGGTTCCGCCGACGGCGGCCGAGACGGCTCCGTTGTCGCCGTCGCTCGCGTCGGCCGACGGGGCACCGAGAGCAGCGTCTACGACCGGCGGTGACGGCGATGAGGACGTACACCCCGAGAGTACCACGAGCAGGACGAGCGCGAGCGCGAGCGGGGCGATTCCGCGGTCGGCGGCGGGCGACACGTTACTCGTCGGCGTCGCGCTTCGCCGCGGCGGCTTCCAGCGTGTCCAGCGAGATGGTGTTCGGGAGGAGTTCGCCCAGCGTGTACTCGGCCACGTCGTCGCCGCCGAGGTCGCAGACGACCGGGAGGTCCTCGTCGCAGAACTCCGCGAGCGTCTGGCGGCACATCCCGCAGGGGGTGACGCCGTCGCGCGCCCCCGAGGTGACGACGAGGCGGTCGAACTCGGTGTGACCGTTCTTCACGGCCTCCGCGACGGCGACTTCCTCGGCGTGGAGGCTGTTGGAGTAGTTCGCGTTCTCGATGTTACAGCCGACGTAGACCTCGCCGTCGGCGGTCCTGAGCGCCGCTCCGACGGTGTACTCAGAGTAGGGAACGTAGGCGTTGTCGAGCGCTTCGCGGGCGCGTTCGACGAGTGCTTCGGGCATTGGGCGCTCATTCGCGTGGGGTGGCTTAGTTCGTTCGGCTCCCCGAGACTGTCGCCTCGGCCGGCAGACGCTGGCGGCGGCTCCGGGGGGCACCGCCAATCGCGTCGTCCCGCAAGCGACTATACGGCGCGGCCCTAACGCGGCGTCGTGAACGACACATCCGGCGGACGACGAATCCTGCTCCTCGTCGGCGCGAGCGTCGTAGTCATCTCGGGCATCCTCGGCCTCTTCATCGGTGAGAACGGCGGCCAAGTCGCCGCCGAGATATCGCTGTTCGGCGTCCTCTCGCTGCCGACAAGTCCCCTCGCCTTCAGCCTCTACGGGATGGTGCTCTCGGCCGCTCTCCTCGGGGTGCTGTTCGGACTCGTCGAGTACGCCTCGCGCGTGGAGAACGCGCGGTAAGTCGGCGTCGCTCGCCGCGGACGCGGGGGCGTATCGACCGTGGAACCCCGACCGGAAGGCGGACCGTTTTTGCTCGTCGGGCCCCGACGGACCCGCATGGACGCGCCCTCGTCGACCACGACCTCGGACGCCTCGGCCGGCGACGCCTCACCCGGCCCGCTCCCGGAAGAGACGGGCGGCAAGAACCGCAAGCGCGCCGCGCTGGCGACCGCGCCGTTCCTCGCGCTCGGACTGGCCGACGTGGTACTCATCCTCCTGCAAGGGCTCGAACCGCTCTGGGGCTTCGCCATCCTCCCGCCGATTCTGTTTTGTAGCGTGCTGACCTGGATCGTCTTCAGCACCGACTTCCTCGACGACCGGACCTGAGTCGGACCCGGCTCAGCGCCGCAGATTCGTCGAGTACTTCGTCGGCGTCTCCTCGTCGTAGCCGAAGTCCTCGGCGGTCAGTTCGGGTTCGGCGTCCCCGGCGCTCGCGGGCGCGGCGGCCTTGAACCGCTCGCGGAGGCGCTCGGGCATCGAAAACGCCTCGCGGTCGAGTCGGAGCGCGATGGCGTCGCCGTCGGCTTCCCTGACCCGGTCGAGTCGCTGCCGCGGCCCCTCGGGGAGGTCCTCGGCGTCGACCGCCTCGAAGCCGAACTGCGCGCAGTAGCCGTGGTCCGAGGTGAAGCCGTAGACGGTGTCGAAGTCTTCGGCGGCGGCGCGGTCGACCAGTCGCTCGACGACGTGCGCGCCGACGCCCTGTCCGCGCCACCGCTCCGAGACGCCGACGCAGGTGAGTTCGCAGAACGGCTCGTCGGTCTTGTGGACCCGGATGCGCCCGAAGCCCGCCTTCTCGCCGGACTCCTCGTCGAGCGCGATGACGTAATCGCGGGACCGGAAGGAGCCGTCGTCGAGTCCGAGTTCGTCCAGCGAGTCGAGCAACCAGACCTCGTCTCGGTTCTTCGCGTCTCGGACGTACATGTCTACCCCTAGCACACCGGCCGACAAAAACGCCTCGGGCCGGGCCGCCGATGGCCGTCGCGTCCGTCGAACTCAACGAAAGAACAGTAAAGATTCATGGTTCCGGTCGCGGTAGCTCGGTTCATGGACGTACCCGACACCGACACCGTGGTGCACGAACCGGACCCGGCGTTCGTCGAGGACGCCAACGTCACCCGCTTCATGCGGGAACACGACATCGAGGACTACGACGAGCTCATCGAGCGAACGACGACCGAGGTGCCGGGCGTCGGTGCCTCGGGCGTCGAGTGGTTCTGGGACGAGCTCGTCGACTACCTCGACGTTGACTTCTACGAGGAGTACGACGCGGTCCGCGACGACTCGGAGGGGCCGCAGTTCTCCCGCTGGTACCCCGGCGGCGAGATAAACGTCGCCCACAACACCCTCGACCGCCACGCCGCGGTCGGTTCCGGGAACCGGAACCGCGTCGCCTGCATCTGGGAGGGCGAAGGCGGCGAGGTCGTCCAGCGGACCTACCACGACCTCTACCGCGAGGCCAACCGCGTCGCCAACGTCCTCGAATCGTACGGCGTCGAGACCGGCGATACCGTCGGGCTCTACATGCCGATGGTCCCCGAGGTCATCTCTATCCTCTACGGCTGTTTCAAGGTCGGCGCGATAGCCGTCCCCATCTTCTCCGGCTTCGGCGTCGACGCCACCGCGACCCGCCTCGCAGACCCCGAGTGCTCGGTGCTTTTCACCGCCGACGGCTTCTACCGCCGCGGCTCCGAGGTCCGACTGAAACCGACCGCCGACGAGGCCATCGAGGAAGCGGGCTGCGTCGAGAACGTCGTCGTCTACCGGCGGTTCGGTGACGAGGGCGATGAGAGCGACGCCGACGTGCCGTGGACCGAGGGCCGCGACGAGTGGTGGGGCGACACCGTCGGCGCGGCCGACTCCGAGTACGAAACCAAACGCCTGCCGTCGGACGCCGAGTCGATGCTGCTGTACTCCTCGGGAACGACCGGCAAGCCGAAAGGCATCGTCCACACCCACGCGGGCGTCCAGATGCAGACCGCCAAGGAGATTCACTTCGGCTTCGACCAGAAGCCCGAAGACCGCTTCTTCTGGGTCTCCGACATCGGCTGGATGATGGGCCCGTGGACGCTCATCGGTAACCACACCTTCGCCGGCACCATCTTCATGTACGAGGGCGCGCCAGACTACCCGAACCCGGACCGCTTCTGGGAGATGATAGAGCGCCACCGCATCACCACCTTCGGCATCTCGCCGACGGCCATCCGAGCCCTGCGGAAGTACGGCGACGAGGAGGTCGAGAAACACGACCTGTCGAGCCTCCGCCTGCTCGGGTCGACCGGCGAGCCGTGGGACCCCGAGTCGTGGCAGTGGTTCTACGAACACGTCGGCGGCGGCGAGGCACCCATCATCAACATCTCCGGCGGCACCGAAATCTGCGGCTGTTTCCTCATGCCGATGCCGACCCAACCGCTCAAACCCTGCTCGCTCGGCGGCCCCGGCCTCGGGATGGACATCGACATCGCGGACTCCTCGGGCGAGTCCATCGCCGACAGCCACGAGCGGGGCTTCCTCGTCGCCCGCGACTCCTGCCCGTCGATGACCAAGAGCCTCTGGGAGGGCGACGACCGCTACCTCGACACCTACTGGTCGTCGTGGGACGGCCTCTGGGACCACGGCGACTGGGCGCAGAAAGACGAAGACGGCTTTTGGTTCCTCCACGGCCGCGCCGACGACGCGCTCAACGTGGCCGGCCGCAAGGTCGGCCCCGCCGAGGTCGAAGGCGCGCTCATCGAACACGACGCGGTGAACCAGGCCGCCGCGGTCGGCGTCCCCGACGACACCACCGGGACGGCCGTCGTCGCCTACGTCGTCCTAGAAGACGGTATCGACGAGAGCGACGACCTCCGCGAGGAGCTTCGGGGCGTCGTCGGCGACGAGTTGGGCAAGCCGTTCCGCCCACGGGAAATCCTGTTCGTCGACGAGTTCCCGAAGACGCAGTCGGGCAAAATCATCCGCCGCGCCATCGCCTCCATCTACGCGGGCGAGGACCTCGGTGACATGAGCAGCATCGAGAATCCCGAGTCGCTCGAAAAGATAGAAAACGCATCCTGAAGCGGTTTTTCCGCCTTCGTTCAGTCGGACAGCGCCGCGCCGACGCCGTCGTTCCACGCGTCGGCGGTGAAGTCGACCGCGTCGTTCCACGTGGCGACGACCGTCGTCACCGCGAGGTCGCCGGTCACGTTCACCATCGTCCGGATGCGGTCGAGGATTGGGTCGACGCCGGCGACGAGCCCCACGATTTCGAGCGGCAGGCCGAGTTGCGTCAAGACGAGCGTGAGCATGATGAGCCCCGACCCGGGCACACCGGCGGTGCCGATGCTCGCCAGCACGGCCACCGCGACGACCGCGAACTGGTCGACCAGAGAGAGGTTCACGCCGACGATGTTCGCCGCGAAGATGGCCGCGACGCCCTGGTACATCGCCGTGCCGTCCATGTTGATGGTCGCGCCGAGCGGGAGGGTAAAGCCGTAGATGCGCTCTTCGATGCCGAGGTTCTCGTCCGCGTCGGACATCGTCACCGGGAGCGTCCCGGACGACGACCGGATGCTCAGCGCGGTCACCATCGCGTCGCGCGCTCCGGAGAGGAACGCGACCGGCGACCGCCCCGCGACGCCGACGACGAACGTGCCGAGGTAGACGAGCCCGATGTGGACGACGGCCGCGAGGAGCATCGTTCCGATGAGGAGCGCGAACGGGAGAATTGCGTCCACGCCGGCGGTGCCGAAGACGTTGGCCATCAGCGCGAAGACGCCGAGAACGCCGAACTCCATCGCCCCCCAGACGACCTTGTACATCGCTTCCGCGCCGGCGTCAGCGAGGTCGAAGAACGTCTCGATGCCGCGTTTGACCTGCTCGTCGTCGGTCTCTTCCCACGCCAGCGTGAGGCCGAGGCCGAACACGACGACGAAGAAGATGGTCGGCAACACGCCACCGTCGGCCATCGCGCCCACTGGGTTCGTCGGGACGACGTTGAGGACGACTTCGACGGCGTCGGGGGCCTCGGCGCTCTGTGCCTCGGCACCGGCGAGCAGTTCTTCGAGCCCGCGGGAGCCGGGGGAGACGAGGTTGCTCACCCCGAGTCCGATGGCGACCGCAAACGCGGACGTGAGCGCGTACAGCCCCACGACTTGCGCGCCGACGCGACCGAGCGACGACGGCGAGAGCTGCCGGACGCCCATCAGGAGCGTGAACACCACGATGGGGACGATGAGCATCTTCAGCAGTCGGACGAACAGGTCACCGACCGGTTTCAAGGCCGTCGCGGGTTCGCCGACGACGAGGCCGACGAGCGACCCGAGGACGAACGCGACCCCGATTCGGTAGACGATGCCGACCGAACGATACCGGTTCCAGAGAGATACGATGCCAGACTGTGACATGCAACGTGTTTGCACTAACGATACAGCCGGACTATAAATATAGCGGTGAAAATTCCGAATTTAACACCGAGATAGAATTCAATCTCAAATCCGAATTAATAGTTGGAGCTTTCGGTGACGTCTCTCCACCCTACGCGTCGTGGTCACCACACGTCGTCGGGCGCGAGCGCGACCGACTCGGGGACCCCGCCGCCGACGGCGAGCGCCGCTTCGACGGCCTCGTCGTCCACGGGAATCCGAACCGTGCCGCCGGCCAAAAGCGGCGCGAGCACGCCGGCGACGACGGTTCCGGGGTGAGAAAGCGACGACCGGACCGCGACCGTGTCGCCCGCTTCGAGGTCGAAGTCAGCGACGACCTCGCGGGCCGCGTCGAGCAGGTCGCCGTGAGTGAACTCGCGGTCGTCAGCGACGAGCGCCGGGTCGGCGGGCGAGACGACTTCCGGGTGGACCGCGGGGTTCTCGCTCCAGACCTCCTGTTCCCAGTGGGTCGTCGCGGGCGAACTCGGCGGGCCGCCGAACACGGCGAGTTTCTGCCCCGGCGGCAGGTCCTCGAATGCTTCCTCGCTGTCGACGGGAACGACGGTCGCCCGCGCCTCCACTGCGGGGTCGAACGCCGTCACCGCGCCGAGTTGGGCCGCCCCGAGGAACGTCAACAGCGGTTCGGGGAGCGGCGCCGGGTCGACCGCGACGCGAGCGCCCTTGCGGACGCCGAGGTAGCGGAGGACGTTCCCGGCCTTGTACGAGGTCGTGATGAGGTCGTGGTACGTGTAGGTCCGGCCGGGGCCGTCGACCCGGAGCGCGAGTCGGTCGCTCCGCCGGTCGCGGGCCATGAGGTCACCGATAACGTCCATGGCCGGTCGTAGGGAGTCGGCGCGAAAAAAGCCCCCGAGGCGTGCTCGCGGTTCGAGAACGCGGGGGAGTCCAGGCGAGCAGCGCCGAGACGACGCCGGCGCGACGACTCAGGGCGCGCCCGCGATGACGAACGTGCTCTCCTCGGGGCCGTTTCGGAGTTCGCGCGTGTCCTCAGGCGAGACGCGCACGGCGTCGCCGGGTTCGAGGTCGAGTTCCTTGTCCTCGACGACGAGCGTCGCCTCGCCCGAGACGAGGTAGTACACTTCCTCGTGGCCCTGCTCGGCGTGGTCGTGGGGTTTGCCGGACCAGTCGGGGTCGGCCTCCAACACGCTGAAGCCGAGTTCGACGCAGTCGAGTTCGTCTCGCAGGAAGTGGAGCCCGCCGCCGACCGCGTCTACGTCCTCGTAGTTCGCTTTCGTGTAGGACATCGGCCGAACCGACGGCCGCCACACACGAGAGCGTGGCGGTGTCGGAAATCGCTCACAGCGAGTTCTTCAGCTTCTGGAAGAGGCCCTCTTTGACCTCCTCGCCGCCGGCCTCGGCGAACTCTTTGAGCGCCTCGCGCTGCTCGCTGTTGAGGTCCTCGGGCGTGACGACGTGGACCTCGACGTGCAGGTCGCCGTTGCCACGGCCGTCGAGGTGGGGCATCCCCGCGCCGGAAACGGTGAACGTCGACCCGCTTTGGGTGCCTGCGGGCACCTTCAGTTCCTCCTCGCCGTCGAGCGTCGGCACCTCGACGGTCGCGCCGAAGACGGCCTGCGGGAAGGAAATGGGATGGGTGTAGCGGAGGTCGTCGCCGTCGCGGTCGAACTCGTCGTGGTCGCGGACGTTGACCTCGACGAACAGGTCGCCGTTGGGACCGCCGTTCTCGCCGGGTTCGCCCTCGCCGCGGTAGCGGAGGCGCTGGCCGTCGCGGAAGCCGGCGGGGATGGTGATGGTCACGTCGCGAGTGCGACGGACGCGCCCGCTCCCGCGGCACTCCGAACAGTCCTCGCTGTACGTCTCGCCCTCGCCGCCGCAGGCGCGACAGGTCGTCGTCTGCTGGACGCGGCCGAAGGGGGTCTGCTGGACCGTCGTCTGCTGGCCCGAGCCGTTACACTCCGAACAGGTGTTCACGTCGGCGTCCTCGGGATGGCCCTCGCCGTCGCACTCGGGACAGACCTCGCGGCGGCGAATCGTCACGTCGCGCTCGACGCCGTGGTAGGCGTCTTCGAGGTCGATTGAGATGCGCTGGGCCACGTCGCGGCCCTGCTGGGGACGGTTGCGCTGTTGGCCGCCCGCGCCGCCGTTGAACAGGTTGTTGAAGATGTCCTCGAAGCCGCCGCCACCGCCGCCCATGCCGCCGAACGGGTTGCCGCCGCCGCCGAAGGGATTGCCCTGTCCGCGGCCGCCACCGCCGCCGCCGCGTTTCTGGGACTGCTGGAAGCGCTCGTGGCCGACTTGGTCGTACATCTGCCGCTTCTCGTCGTCCGTGAGCACCTCCTTGGCCTTCTGGACCTTCTTGAACTTCTCCTCGGCGTCGTCCTCGTCGGAAACGTCGGGGTGGTACTTCGCGGCCTTCTTGCGGTACGCGTTCTTGATTTCGTCTTTCGAGGCGTCCCGCGAGACCCCGAGTACGTCGTAGAAGTCCTCGCTCATCAGTTGCTCTCTTGTAGCCGGTGAAGGTATTTGAAAAGTCCGTCTCTCGTATCGCGGCGAGCGCGAACGGGGTCAAACCGGGGGTTTCGCCCGGATTCGACCGCCGGCGTCGGGTCTCTCTGCGACCCGACCGTCCACCTGTGGTTAGTTGTCCTCGTCGTCCTCGTCGAAGTCCGCGTCGGCGTCGACGAAGTCCTCGGGGTCCGCACCGCCGGGGCCGCCCGCCGCGCCCGCACCAGCGCCAGCGCCGCCGGGACCGCCGGCCTGCGCCTGCGCCTGCTGTTGGTACATGCGCTTGCCGATTTCCTGCAGTTCCTTCGAGAGCTCCTCGGTCACGTCTTCGAGTTCGTCCGTGGAGGCGTCGTCGTCTTCGAGCACCGCTTCCACGTCCTCGACGGCGGCCTCGATGTCGGCGCGGAGTTCGTCGTCGACGTTCTCCTCGTTCTCTTCGAGGAGCGTCTCCGCGCGCTGGACCGCGCCCTCGGCCTCGTTGCGGGCCTCGACGGCGCGGCGGCGCTCTTTGTCCTCTTCGGCGTGCTGTTCGGCCTCCTGTTGCATGCGGTCGATTTCCTCGTCGGAGAGGCCCGCGCCGCCCTCGATGGTGATGGACTCGGCGTTGCCGGAGCCTTTGTCCTCGGCGGAGACGTTGACGATGCCGTTTTCGTCGATGTTGAAGCCGACTTCGATCTGCGGGGTGCCCGCGGGGGCCGGCGGGATGCCGGAGAGCGTGAACTCGCCGAGGAGTTCGTTGTCCTCGGCCATCTCGCGTTCGCCCTGGAAGACGCGGACCTGCACCGTCGTCTGGTTGTCGGCCGCGGTGGTGAATATCTTCGACTCCTCGGTCGGAATCGTCGTGTTCTTCTCGATGAGGCGCTCGAAGAGACCGCCTTTGACCTCGATACCGAGCGACAGCGGCGTCACGTCGAGGAGGACGATGTCGTCGACCTCGCCGCCGAGAACGCCGCCCTGAATGGCCGCGCCGAGCGCGACGGCCTCGTCGGGGTTGACGGACTTCTTCGGCTCGGAGCCGAGCAGTTCTTCGACCTTGTCTCGGACCTGCGGCATCCGGGTGGAGCCGCCGACGAGGATGACGTCGTCGATGTCGCCTTTGTCGTAGCCGGCGTCTTCGAGCGCCTGCTCGGTCGGCTCGACCGTCCGGTCGATGAGGTCAGCGGTGAGCGACTCGAACTTCGCGCGGGTCAGGTCGTATTCGAGGTGGACCGGTCCGGAGTCCGTCGCCGTGATAAAGGGGAGGTTGATGGTCGTCTCCTTGCGCGAGGAGAGTTCGATTTTGGCCTCCTCGGCCGCGTCCTTGAGACGCTGGAGCGCCTGTCGGTCCTCGCGGAGGTCGATGCCGTGGTCGTTTTCGAACTCGGTGGCGAGCCACTCGATGATGGCTTCGTCCCAGTCGTCGCCGCCGAGGTCGTTGTCCCCGTTGGTGGCGACCACTTCGTAGACGCCGCCGCCGAGGTCGAGGACGGACACGTCGAAGGTGCCGCCGCCGAGGTCGTAGACGAGCACGGTCTGGTTCGACTCGTCGTCAAGGCCGTAGGCCATCGACGCGGCGGTCGGCTCGTTGACGATGCGCTCGACGTCGAGACCCGCGATTTCGCCGGCGTCCTTCGTCGCCTGCCGCTGTTTGTCGTTGAAGTACGCGGGGACGGTGATGACGGCCTTCTGGAGTTCGTCGCCGAGGTAGTCCTCGGCGTCGCGCTTGATTTTCTGGAGAATCATCGCCGAAATCTGCTCCGGCGTGTACTCCTCACCCTCGATATCGACGGTGTAGCCGTCCTCACCCATGTGGCGCTTGATGGACCGAATCGTGCGCTCCGGGTTCTGGATGGCCTGGTTCTTCGCCGGCTTGCCGACCAACCGCTCACCGTCGTCGGTGAACGCGACGACGGAGGGGGTGGTTCGGTCGCCTTCTGCGTTCACGATAATCTCCGGGTCGCCGCCCTCCATCACCGCGAACGCGCTGTTCGTGGTGCCGAGGTCGATACCCAGAATCTTGTTGCTCGCCATCTTGCCCGCAAATACCGTCTTTTGCCGGTTAAAGGTTACTAGATACTGCGACACACGGCGTGCACCGAGGTCGACGCCGTCTTTCGATTTTCTATTCTCGCGTCGAAAAGAGGTCGGTCGATTTATGTAGAACCGCCGACCGCGTCGCGGCGACGCTCCGAGAGTGGTCGCCCGGCGGCGACCCGGCACCCGGCCGACCGACCGTGCGACCTCGTTGCTCGTCAGTCCGTCGGCTGCGGGCGTTCGGTTCCGTCGGCCGAGTCGGTCGCGTCAGCGCCGTTCGCCCGGAGCGACGACGCGTCGACGCCGTCGAGGGCGTCGAGCACCGTGGAAAGCGTCCGCTCGCGGCCCTCACTGGCGAAGAACTCGTGACCGCCGTCGTACGGGACGAGGTTCGATGCCGGCGTCCGGTCGCCGATTGCGCGAACGTCCACGACCCGGTCCGAAAGCGAGACAAACACCACGTCGTCGGGGCGGAACGGCGGCAGCGACGCCTGCGCGCCGCGAATCATGCGGAGAAAGGCGGGCGAGGCGTTAGCCGGGGCGTCGGCCAGTTCGGCGGCGAGTTTCAGTTCGCCGAGGTCCACGCGGGAGATGCCGGACGGGACGATAGGTTTGGTCGTCGGCAGCCGACTGACGAGGGGAAACAGGAGGGCGGCGAGCCCCGAAATCGCCGTCCCCCACCACGGGCTCAGAAAGACGTTCCGAACCGCGAGGTCGAGGTGGGCGGCGACGAGGCCGCCGGTGCTGTGGCTGAGCACGAGGTCGATGTCGCGGTCGACCGCGTACGCCCGCACCGGACTCACGTACTGGCGCTCGAACTCCCAGCCGTTCGTCGGCAGTTCGACGGCGTGGACGTGGTAGCCCTCGTAGGTGAGGCGGTCGAGGAGCCACTCGACGCTCCGGTGACCCGGCTCGTTGCCCCACCCGAGGACGAAAAGCAGGTCGTCGTCGCCGGGGTCGCCGTGTTGGGTGACGCGCACGGTCGGCCGCCGCCGACGGGAACGAAGTCGCATGGCGTAGTGATAGCGAGGTGAGAACAAAAGTCCTCGCCGGGTCGGGGAGGCGAGACCGCTCCCGGCGACGGCGAGCGCCCGGTCGGCGGCGCGCTATTCGCCCTTGCTGACCGTGATCTGCGCGGCGCGGATGACCTTGTCGGCCATCTCGTAGCCGGGCTGGAACACGTCGGCGACGGTGTCCGCCGGCTGGTCGCTGTCGACGCGCATCATCACTTCGTGGCGGTTCGGGTCAACGTCGGTCCCCGGTTCGGGGTCGATGATTTCGACGTTCTCGTCTTCGAGGATGCGGTCGAACTCCTTGAGCGTCGATTCGAGGCCGCCGCGGATGTCGGCGTCCTCGTCCTGGTCGAGCGCGCGAACGAGGTTGTCGCGGACGGTGACGACGCGCTCGACGAAGTCCTCGGTGGCGCGGTCTTTGATTTGGGACTGCCGCTTCTTCGCGCGCTTCTTGTAGTTCTGGAAGTCGGCCTGCGTCCGCTTGAGACGCGACTGGAGTTCCTCGGCCGTCGCCTCCGCCTCGTCGCGCTCGGCTTCGAGGTCGTCGACGCGGGCTTCGAGCGCCGCGACCTCGGCCGCGAGGTCGTCGTCGTACTCGGCGACGCGGTCGGCGACGGTCGGCCCGTCGCCCGTCGCGCCGGATTCCTCGGCCGCCGACTCGGCGCTCGACGCCTCGCCGTCGGCGTCCGTCGCCGCGTCTTCGGCCGTCTGCGCCGCTGCGTCGGATGCCGCGTCAGTCTCGGCGTCTGCGTTCGCGTCCGTGACCGACTCGGCAGGGTCGTCGCTCATGGGCGGGAGAAGTGTCCGACGCGGCTTAAACGTGTAGACTGCGGGTCGGCCGAAACGCTTCTCAGGGCGGAACCGTCGCGCGGGCCGAGACTCCCCGCGACCGACGGCCAGCGCCGCCCACTCCGCTTACTGGTACATCCCGAGCGGTCGGGCCTGCGTGCTCTCCTCGTCGGACTGCTGCATCCGCCGGGCCAACTGCTCTTTGGCCTGTCGTATCTCGGTGGCGCTGTTCACGAGGTCGTCCACGGGCACCTCGATACCGACGAGCGGTTCGATGCCGTGTTTGATGACGACGCGGGCCGCCTCGGGGTCGGGGAACTGCGGGTCCGACTCGACGACCAACGCGAGCGCCGGCCGGCCGACCGAGACGGCGTTGCTCAGGAGCGCGCCCGTCGGCCCCGAGACGAGGCCGGTCTCCGTCGGACGGTCGATACCGGCGGCTTCGAGCCGCGACGCCGCGCCGTCGGTGCCGACGCCGTAGAGCGCGGGCACGTCCTCGGACTTCTCGCGGGCGATGCCCGAGAGGAACACGGGGAGCACGTCGAGTTCCTCGAACCACGGGCCGAGGCAGGTGGCGAGTTCGGTCGCCGCCTCGGGCCGGATGGGGATGTCGCTCTGGAGGACGAGCAGGTCCCGCTCCGCGTCGGCGTAGAGCCTGACCGGCGGGTGCAACGCCGGGTCGTCCTCCATGTAGACCGCGACCTTCGGGACGCCCTCGCAGAACACGTCGGCGTAGTGGGTCATGTCGAACTCCGAGACCAGGTGGTCGGCCGCGATTTTGCCGACCAACCCCACGCCCGGCAGCCCTTCGACCAGCGTCGGCGACTCCAGTTCGTCGGTGAGTTCCTCCGCGAGGACGCGAATGCGAGCCATACGTGAACATGGTCGCCGGGGCGAGGTAAATCCGACGGGCGACTGTGCGGTCATCGCCTGCCGGCCTCGCCCCGGCGCGACTGCTTCGGCCGGTGGCGTCTCCCGGCGACGGCGCCTGCGACCCCGCCGGTGACTCCGAAACCGACAAGCGCGCCCGCGCTGAATCGAGTGTCATGAACCCGCTCCAGCGGTACGCGCCGCTCGTGGACGACGAGGAGGCCTTTTTCGCGGCCTGCGAGCGGCCGCTTCCCTCCGTCGTCCGCGTCAACACCATCAAGACGACGGTGGCGCGCGCCCGCGAGGCGCTCGACGACGAGGGCGTCGCCTACGAACCGACCGACTGGCACCCCGGCATCCTGGAACTCGAAGACAGCAGTCCGGGGACGAACTGGCCGTACTTCCACGGCTGGCTCCACGGCCAAGAGGAGGTGTCGGCGCTCCCGGCTATCGCCCTCGACCCGCAACCGGGCGAGCGCGTCTGGGACACCTGCGCCGCGCCGGGGTCGAAGACGACCCAGATAGCCGCCATGATGGACGACGAGGGCGTCCTCGTCGGCAACGACAACAACCTCGGTCGGCTGTCGGCGCTCCGCCACAACGCCGAGCGCCTCGGCGTGACGAACCTCGTCGTGTCGAATCAGGACGCCCGCAACTTCTCGATGAAGCCCTACGGGGAGCGAACCCCCGAGAGGGACGCGTCGTTCGAGCAGTTCGACCGCGTCCTCGTCGACGCGCCGTGTTCCTGCGAGGGAACCTGTCGGAAGAACCCCGACGTGCTCGACGAGTGGACGATGAACCACGTCAAGAGCGTCGCCGGCATCCAGAAGGGCATCCTCCGGCGGGCCGTGCAGGTGACGAAAGCCGGCGGTACCGTCGTCTACTCCACCTGCACCTTCGCGCCCGATGAGAACGAGGCCATCCTCGACTTCGTCCTCGAACGTGAGGACTGCGAGGTCGTCGAGTGGGACGTGCCCGGCGGCTTCGAGACCGCACCCGGCATCACCGAGTGGGAGGGCGACGAGTACGACCCGTCGGTGACCAAGGCTCGCCGCGTCTACCCGCACCACAACGACACGGGCGGCTTCTTCACCGCCAAACTGGAGGTGACCGCATGAGCGACGACACCGCCCCCGACGAGAACTGGGGCCAGCAGTTCGACCGCCTGCCGCCGACGGCCGACGACCGCGTCGTCGAGGGGCGGCCCTCCCGCGAGGAGGTCGTCGACTGGTGGGACGAGCGGTTCGGCGTCGACCCCGCAGTCTTCGACGGCTACACGTTCTGGGAGAAGGGCGCGGGCAAGATTTGGGCGTTCCACGGCGAGGTCGTCGACCCCATCGAAGTCGAGGGACTCGGGATGCGCATCCTGCGGACCCGCCAGCGCCACTGGAAGCCCTCGACCAACGCGGTCCAGCGCTTCTGCGGCGACGCGACGAAGAACGTCATCGAACTGAGTCCGAGCGAGGCGCAGGCGTTCGTCGACGGCCACGACCAACAGCTCGACCGGTGGGAGGGCGACTGGGGCTACCTCACCGCCGCCCACGAAATCGCCGGCGAACTCGAACCTCTCGGCGTCGGCCTCTACCTCCACGGGGAGCTCCGCTCGACCGTCCCCAAGGGCCGGCAGGAAGACCTCGTCAAACCGGAATAGCCGGCAGCGACCGGGTCGCGGTGCTGCGCCCCGCTACTTCTCTCTGACCGTCCCGCCGGTCAGTCCCTCCCACTCGACCCGGTAGCCGAGCCGCGAGAGGACCGCGCTCGCGTCGTCGAGGCCGCGGTCGTCGAGGGCGGACTCGGCCGCCGACAGCGACAGCCCCGCCTCGATTTCGCCGGCGAGCGCGTCGAGAACGGCCGGCCTCACCAGCGTCCGCCCGACGAGTTCGTGTTCCGGGAAGGCCACGTCGTCGAGCGCGTCGACCGAGACGCCGCGGGCGGCCGCGAGGTCCGACAGCGTCACCACGTCATCGTCGGGCGCGAGTTCGGCGGGGAGCGACGAGGCCGCATCGGCGACGAGGTCGGACTCGTAGTCGCGCAGCACGTCAACCACGTCCTTCACGCGCACGGAGCCTGCGTAGGGGACGGCGCGGTGGTCGCGGGCGGCGATGTCCTCGCCGACCCCAAGCGACTCGTCCACGGCGACGACGAGTTCCACGTCCTCCACGTCGGCGAGTTGGCCCAGTTTCTTTTCGACGTACTCGGGCGTCCAAAAGCCCATAATCTCGAAGAAGACGCGGAAGTCGGCGTGCGCGTAGTCGAACGCGAAGTCGGGAATCATCACGCTCGTCCCCGTTTCGAGGGGTTCCGGCTCCCGGACGAGCGACCAGTCGAGGTCGAGGCCGCGGAAGCGGGCGGCGAAGTCGGCCTCCACGCCGCTGTCGAAGCCGGGTTCGGCCATCGGTTCGACGCCGGGGACCGACACGTCGTCGCTCGTGAGCGTCATCTCGCGCTCGGTCCCGCGGTCGTCGATAGTCGCCGCGAGCCGCCAGTCGCCGGCGGTGGCGACCGACCGGAGCAGGCGGGCGAAGGCGGTTCCGTAGCGTCTGGTTCGCTGAAACAGCGCGTCGGGGCCGGTGACGACGACCTCGCGGCCGGCGTCGGTCTTCCGAATCTCGTACATCAGGCGGAGGCGCTTGACCGCCGAGACGACGGCCTTCGGGTCGGAGCTTCGGACCCGGACCTCGGTCGCGTCGAACAGGGCGGTCTGGGCGAGCGAGAGGTTGTACTGCGCGAGCAGTTCGTCCGGCGTCCACCGCGGGTCGAACTCGGAGAGCACCTGTTCGACCTCGCGGTCGGCCGTGAGCGACTCGTCGACCCCCGCCGGCGACGACCCGAGCGAGGACGCCGCGCGGTCGAGCGCCGCGGCCCGTTCCTCCTCGGTCGCCACGCCGCCGACGCTCATCGCGGCCTCGAACGCGGCGCGTCGGGCGCGGACCGGCGGCAGGGGAGCCGCCGTCTCGAACACCGCCTCGCGGTCGAGCAGCGACGCGAACCCGCGGGCGAGTTTGAAGTCGTCGGCCTCGGCTTCGAGGTCGGCGAGGGCGTCGTCGAGGGCGGCCCGCGCGTCGCCGACGTGTCGCCGGAAGACGCCGATGGCCTTCGCGGCCAGCGGGCGGTCGCCCCGGTCAGCGAACTGCGGGTGGTAGCCGCCGCCCGCCCGCGACACCCGAAGCAGGTCCTTCGTCAGCACGCTCGCAACGAGGGGGTCGCGGGACAAAAGCGACTCGGGCGGCGGGGAGACGCGCGCGACGGTGAGTGAGACGCGACCGACGACGCGGACGGCAAGGTTCATTGCGTCCGCGGCGGACGCCACCGTATGGAGCGACGACGCCTCCTCGGACTGGTCGCGGTCGGCCTGTCGTCGGGTTGTCTGGGGTCGCTACCGGGCGCGACGGGGCCGCGAAACCCACCGGCGGCGCCGGCGGGCAACCCCCGGGACACGCCCGAGATCTCCCCGGTCCGCATCGAAGATATCGACTACGAGGCGACCGACGACGGCCGTCTCCGGGTCTTCGGGTCGGTTCTCAACGACGGCGGGGCCGAGCGACTCACCACGGTCGAAGTCCGGGTCAGCGTCGGCGGCGAACGCACGACGCAGTCGCGGGAACTCACCGTGCCGGCCGGCGGGACCGCCGACTTCGAAATCGAGTTCGACGTCGAATACGACGCCTTCTCCGACGACGGCGACCTGAACGTCTCGCTAGTCTGAGAGGGGTTTCCGCGTCACCGACGCCGGGCCGCCACCCGTTCTTCCGCCGTCTCGACGCTCACGAGTTCGTAGAGCGTCGCGGTCGAGCCGTCGGTCTTCGGCCGGAGGATACGGCCGAGTCGCTGGGTGAACTCGCGTTCCGACCCCGACCCCGAAAGCAGGATGCCGACGTTGGCGTCGGGCACGTCCACGCCCTCGTCGAGCACGTTGGCCGCGACGACGGTGTCGTAGGTCCCGTCGCGGAAGCGGTCGAGGATTTCGCGGCGCTCTTTCGTCCCGGTCTCGTTGGTTATCGGCGGGACGAGGAAGCGCCGCGAGATGCGGTAGACGAGGTCGGTCGAGGCGGTGAAGACGATGACGCGGTCCTCGCGGTGTCGCGCGAGCAGTCGCGCCAGCTTGTCCACTTTCGCCTCGGAGTTCATCATCACGTCGCGGGCGCGCTGCTTGGCGAGCAGTGCCTCCCGCGCCCGCGGGTCGTTGCCCGACCGCATCACGAGCTTCTGGTAGTCGCTTCCCGACTGCATCGACAGCCCCGAGGTGCGCAGGTAGTTCACGAACGTCTCCTGGGCCTGGTCGTACGTCTCGCGCTCGTCGGCCGTCAGTTCGACCTCGATGCGACGGACCTCGTAATCAGCGAGGTGGTCGCCCGCCAAATCGTCCACGTCGAGGCGGTACACCCGCGGGCCGACGAGTTCCTCGACGCGCTCGTGCGCGCCGTCCGGTCGCTCGAACGTCGCCGTCAGGCCGAGGCGGGCGGGCGCGGCGAGGAACCGCGGGATGTCCCGGTATCCCTCGCCGCCGAGGTGGTGCACCTCGTCGAAGACGACGAGGCCGAAGTCGCCCCCCACGTCGTCGGCGCGGAGGTACGCCGAGTCGTACGTCGAGACCGTGATGGCCTCCTGCGTCTGTTCGCCGCCGCCGAAGCGCCCGACCGGCACGTCGAACTCGGTTTCGAGTTCGCGTATCCACTGGTCCTGTAAATCGATGGTCGGCACGACGACGAGCGTCGGGACCGAGCGGGCGACCATCGCCGCGACCGCCAGCACCGTCTTACCCGCGCCGGTCGGGAGTTCCACGACGCCCGCTGCGTCTGCATCGAGCCACGCGTCGAGGGCGGCGCGCTGGTAGTCGCGGAGGTCGTAAGTCGTCGAAAGCGAGAGCGGGGAGTCGAGGGCGGCCGCGACCCGGTCGTCGGAGTCGACGCCGGCCGCGTCGAGCGCGTCCCGAACCGCGGCGTACCGAATCGCAGGGGCGCGATAGCCGCCGCTTCGGGGGTCGGCTTCGACGCTCGGTACGTCGGCGAGGGCGGCCCGAACGTCGGAGTCGTCGCCCGCAGCGCTGTCGCCGTCAGTGCCGATGTGGACGGTTCCGTCCTCGAATCGGAGGGTCGTCACTACCGGCGCGTTGGCGGGGCGCGGTGATAAATCGACGGTCCCGCGGTGGACACGCGGGCCGAGCCGGGCGGGAGTGTCTCGGGGTTCCGGCCCGCCGCCCGCCGCCCGCGGGCCGAAGATTCAAATCCGATGACGGGGCTACGGACGTGTATGAGCGACGACCTCGACGACGCGGTCGCACAGTTCCTCAGCGACTACAACAGCGCGATGAAGGAGTACGAGAAGGGCTACGTCGACGCCGACGCGACGCTGTCGGTCATCGACGCGCACATCGACGAATTGCGAGCGGCGCGGGAGTAGTTCAGTACCACAGCGAATCATCGCTACACCCGGTCCCTTTGAGTTTAATCTCCGCGTCCGTGGAGATGACGATGTACATGCTGGGTGTTGGTGAGTCGTACCCGGAGCAGTCGGGCAGGTACGTGAACTCTCGGTCGCCGATATTGTGGCTCAGGGCTTCGATGCGGGCGATGTACGGCCGAGCGGGAGCAACCGCCGGAAAGTTCAGTCTCGGAACGTCCCCGTCCTCGGGTTGCGCCTCGATGTCGATATACTCCATCCACGCGAGTCCTTCGCCCCACTCGTCGGCACCGCGGCGAACGAGTTGCACGGTCACGGAGTGCGGTTGGTCGTGGAAGTTCATCACCGAGAGCGACAGCTTCGGCCTGTGTTCCTGATACACCGCGTTTCCGACGAGGCCGATGCCACCGAGTCCGGCAACTGCGCCAGCGACCATCTGTCGTCTAGACATCATAAACTGGGCTACCGAACCGGGGGCGAAAAACTTACTCCCCGATGAGCCCGCGAATCCGCTCGACGTATGCCGCGAACTCGCTTTCGGTCCGCTCGCGCGGGCGGTCGATATCGACCGAGACGATTTCGCGGACGCGACCGGGGTTGGCGGCCATGACGACCACGCGGTCTGCGAGCGTGACCGCCTCCTCCACGTCGTGGGTGACGAACAGCACCGTCTTGTCCGTCTCCGCCCAGATGTCGAGCAGTTCGCCGTGGAGCATGTCGCGGGTCTGCGCGTCGACCGCGCCGAACGGCTCGTCCATGAGGAACAGTTCGGGGTCGACCGCGAGCGCTCGGGCGATGCCGACGCGCTGTTTCATCCCGCCGGACAGCTCTTTGGGATAGGCGTCGGCGAAGCCGTCGAGGCCGACGAGTTCGAGCATCTCCGTCACGCGCTCCGAGCGCGCCGGCTCCTCGACGCCCTGTTCTTCGAGCCCGAAGGCGACGTTCTCGCTGACGGTCCGCCACGGGAACAGCCCGTACTCTTGGAACACCATCCCGCGGTCGGTTCCGGGGCCGGTGACGGGCGAGCCGTCGAGGGTGACCGCGCCCGAGGTGGCGTCTTCGAGACCGGCGATGATGCGGAACAGCGTCGTCTTGCCGCACCCCGAGGGGCCGACGATACAGACGAACTCGCCGTCCTCGACGGCGAACTCCACGTCCGACAGCGCCTCGACCGTCCGCCGGTCGGACGCGTAGGTCTTGCCGAGCGAGTCGACGCTGACCGTCGCGGCCTCGTCGGAGTCGGCCGCGGTTGCGCTCGTGTCCCCGGCCGCCCCCGCATCCGCGTTCGCGTCGTCGCTCATGCTCTCCACTCCAGCACCCGCCGTTCGACCCGGCGGAACAGGCCGTCGCTCACGAGGAAGACGATGCTGATAACGAGCATGTAGGCGACCGACACGTCCATCGCGAGGTTCTGCGCCGTGTTGAGAATCTCGTAGCCGACGCCGACGCCGACGATGAGTTCGGCCGCGACGACGATCATCCAGCACTGGCCGATGCTCGTCCGGATGCCGGTCATGATGGAGGGGCTGGCCGCCGGGATGACGACCTTCCGAATCATCGTCCAGTCGTCGTCGACGCCGAGGGTCGCCGCGACCTCCTTGAGGTCCTCGGAGACGCCCTCGACGCCGCCGTAGGCGCTGTAAAAGTTAATCCAGAAGGAGCCGATGGCCACGATGAACGTCGCGCCTTGGTGGTTGACGCCGAGCCAGATGACTGCGAACCCAATCCACGCCAGCGGCGGAATCGGCCGGAGCAGGCGCGTGACCGGCGTGAAGACGCTGTCGACGCGGGTGTTCCAGCCCATGGCGATGCCCGCGAAGACGCCGAGCGAGGTCCCGATGAGCAGGCCCGGCACGTAGTGGTAGAGACTCTGGACTAATTTGACGAGGAGCCGCGTCGCCGGGAGTTCCGCACCGGTGAAGGGAATCGAAAGCGACGCCGGCGCGGTGAGTTCGACGACGAACGCCGCGAGCACCTCGACGGGCGAGGGGAGGAGATACGTCGGCTGGAACAGCGCGGCGACGTGCCAGACGGCGAGAAAGCCCGCGAAGCCGGCGACCGCGAGCCCCGCCCGTTCCGAGGAGAACCCCGCGAGCCGGTCGAGCAGTCGCTCGTCCGCCTCGGTCTCCGAGAGGGCGACGCCGCTGCCGACTTCGTCGTTGCTCATAGCGAGTCGTAGATACCGTAGTCGAACATCTCGTCGACGGTCAACTGCGCCTCCGTCTTCCCGAGCGTCTGGGCGTAGTCGGCGAATATTTCAGCGCCGCCCTCGATGTCGTGGGGGTCTGTGATGAAGTCCGAGGCGGGCGAATCGAGCGCCGCGCGGGCGGTCTCGACCGGGAGCGCGCTCTCCCCGATGACCGTGCTCGCGTGCTGGGCGGCCGTGTCGGGGTTGTCGGCGACGAAGTTCGTCGCCTGCTGGTGGAGTTCGACGAACTCCGTGGCGAGGTCGCGGTTGTCCTGCCGGAGGCGGTCGTGCATGAGCGTGACCGCCGCGGGCTGGCCGGGCATGAAGTCGCCCGCCCACGCGATGGGCTGGAACGGCGCGTCGTTGGCGTCGATGACCGTCGGCACGGGCTCCATGATGCTCGTGCCGTCGACGTTGTTCGAGAGGAGCGCCTGCTGGACCGCGGCCGCGCCGCCGAGGCCCTTGATGTTCACGTCCTCCTCGGGGTCGAGCCCGAGCGTGTTCTGAATCCAGTAGCGGAGCAGGATGTCCGGGACCGACCCCGGCGGGAACGTGCCGAACGTGAACTTACGACCCTTCTCCGCCTCGAACTCCGCGAAGGCGTCCGAGCCGTGTTCCTCCCACAGCGCGGCGAACTCGTCGGTGGCGAGAATCTGCATCGCGTTTTTGATGTTCGCCGCGGTTATCTTCGCGGGGATGCCCTTGTCCATGACAATCATCGCCGGGACGATACCGAACATCATCACGTCGAAGTCGCCCGTCGCCGACGCCTGGACGATGCTCGGGCCGTCGGAGAACTTCTTGCCCGAGACCGGGACCGAAAGCTGGTCGAACAGTCCCTCTTCTTCCATCACGAAGTACTGCATATCCGGGTAGATGGGCATGTAGGCGACGTTGAGTTCGTCCAGCCCGCTTCCGCCGGACCCGCCGAGACAACCCGCGAGGCCGGCGGTCGCTGCGAGGCCGGACCCTTGCAGGAATCGTCTACGGCTAATCGACGTCGAACGTGGTGCCTCTGTCATGCCCTCGTTACGAATCAGCGCCTTATTCGGGGCGCGTACCCGGTAACGATAGACGCGGTAGATGACGCATTGAAACCGAGTTATTCCCGTTCTACGACCGTATTCGAGGTTTGAACGGTCGGTTTCGCTGAACTGTTGACTCCGAGATAGCGGCATGAATGGCCGCCAAACACCGCCAGTCACGTCACCGAGCCGATTGGTCGACCGCGGCCGTGCGTGGGAAGAACTATCCCGAACGGCGACACCGGATAGGATATGACGCACTTCTCCGACCGGGTGGAGCGAATCTCCATCAGCGGCATTCGCAAGGTGTTCGAGGCGGCTGGCGAAGACGCTATCAACCTCGGGCTGGGTCAGCCCGACTTCCCGGCCCCGGACCACGCCCGGCAGGCGGCCGTCGAGGCCATCGAAGCCGGCGAGGCCGACGGCTACACCGGGAACAAGGGCCTCCCGAGCCTGCGCGAGGCCATCGCCGAGAAGCACCGCCGCGACCAGGGCGTCGACCTCGACCCCGACGACGTCATCGCAACGGCGGGCGGGAGCGAGGCGCTCCACATCGCCATCGAGGCGCACGTGAACGAGGGCGACGAGGTCATCATCCCCGACCCCGGCTTCGTCTCCTACGACGCGCTCACGAAACTCGCCGGCGGCGAACCGGTGCCGGTCCCGCTCCGCGACGACCTGACGCTCGACCCCGCGGCGGTCGAAGACGCCATCACCGAGGACACCGCGGCGTTCGTCGTCAACAGCCCCGGCAATCCGACGGGCGCGGTGTCGCCGCCCGACGACATCGCGGAGTTCGCCCGCATCGCCGACGAACACGACGTGCTCTGTATCTCCGACGAGGTGTACGAGTACACCGTCTTCGAGGGCGAACACCGCTCGCCCATCGAGTTCGCCGAGACGGACAACGTCGTCGTCGTCAACTCGGCCTCGAAGCTGTTTTCGATGACCGGCTGGCGACTCGGCTGGGTGTACGGCTCCACCCGCCGGGTCGAACGGATGCTCCGCGTCCACCAGTACGTGCAGGCGTGCGCCTCCGCGCCGGCGCAGTTCGCGGCCGAGGCCGCGCTCAGCGGCCCGCAGGACCGCATCGAGGAGATGACCGAAACGTTCCGCGAGCGCCGCGACCTCGTCGTCGAGGGACTGGAGGACATCGGCCTCACCGTCCCGTCGCCGGGCGGCGCGTTCTACGTCATGCCCGAGGTGCCCGAGGGCTTCGTCGACGAGTGCATCGACCGCGGCGTGATTATCGTGCCGGGCGAGGCGTTCGGTGAACACGGCCACGGCTACGCCCGACTTTCGTACGCGACCGACACCGAGTCGCTCCGCGAGGCCATCGAGATAATGGGCGAGGCGTACGACGCGGTCGTCTGAGCCCGCAACACGCCCGCAGTCGGTCGATTCGTCGACCGAACTACGACAACTCACGGCATCCGATGCGTCTTATTCTCAGGTCTCGAAGTGAAAACCCTTAAATTCGGGAGCCGGTGAGGAAACATTTGTCATGCCCGCAGAGACGCATGGAGTCATCAGCCTGCTGCCGGCGCTCTTCGCAATCGTGCTGACGCTGGCCAGTCGGCAGGTGCTCCTCTCACTGTTCACCGGCATCTGGATCGGTGCGACCATCCTGGTGGGATGGAACCCAATCGGCGGGGCGGCGTACTCCCTCCAGTTGGTCATCAACAACGTGACCGAGTCGTTCAACAGCAAACTCCTCCTGTTTACCTTCCTTTCGGGCGCGATGCTCGGGATGATATTCCTCTCGGGCGGGATGAACGCGCTCGCACAGCGCATCATCGCCCGCATCAAGACCCGTAAACAGGCCGCGCTGGGGACGAGCGTCCTCGGGATGCTCATCTTCGTCGACTCCTACGCGAGCACGATGATTACGGGCTCGGTGATGCGGCCCATCACCGACAAGTTCGACATCAGCCGCGAGAAGCTCGCGTACCTGCTCGACTCGACCACCTCGCCCGTGGTGAGCGTCGCCGTCGTCTCGACGTGGGTCGGCTTCGAGGTCGGTCTCATCCGCGAGCAGTTCGCCTCGCTCGGCATCGACCAGAGCGCCTTCGTGGTGTTCCTCCAGAGCATCCCGTTCCGCTTTTACAGCCTGCTCGCGGTCGCCCTCGTGTTCATCCTCGTCGTGATGGACTGGGACTTCGGGCCGATGCAACGCGCCGAGCGCCGCGCGAAAGAGGAGGGGAAGGTCCTCGGCGACGACGCCGACCCCCTCATCGAGACGCGCGAGGAGGACATCGTCACGCCCGACTACGTCGATTCGCGCTGGTGGTACTTCGCCGCACCCATCGTCACGCTCGTCGCCGTTACCGGCTTCGGCCTGCTGTACTCCGGCGGCTGGCCCGGGCAGGTACCCGTCGAGGCGCTGAAGGACGCGGCCACCGCCGACGCCATCCTCTGGGGCGTCTTCTCGGCGTGCGCGCTGCTGCTCGCCATCCTCGTCGGCCACGCCCGCGTCGAACTCGAAGCCGTCAGCGACGCCATCTTCGAGGGCTTCAAGATGGTCATGTTCCCCGTGGCCGTCCTCTCGCTGGCGTGGACCATCGGGAGCGTCAGCGAGGCGCTCGGCGTGGGTCCGTTCGTCGTCAGCGTCGCCCAGGGCGTCATCACGCCCGAACTCCTGCCCGCGGTCGTCTTCCTCGCCGCGGCCATCATCTCGTTCTCCATCGGCACGTCGTGGGGGACGATGGGAATCATGTTCCCCGTCGCGGTGCCGCTTGCCTACCAGCTCGGCGCGCCGCTCCCCGGTGCCATCGGCGCGATTCTCACCGGCTCGCTGTTCGGTGACCACTGTTCGCCCATCAGCGACACGACGGTCCTCTCGTCGATGTTCGCCGGCGCGGACCACGTCGACCACGTGAACACGCAGATTCCGTACGCCGTCCTCTGCGGAGCCGTCGCGACGGGGCTGTTCCTCGCGAGCGGCTACGGCGTGGGCTCGCTGGCGCTCCTCGGCATCGGCGTCGTCGCGCTGTTCGCGCTCGCGTACTACCTCTCGCAACACGCCGACGTGAGCGTCCCGAACGTGTTCGGGTCGTCGTCCGACTAACCCCGACGGACCGCGATTTTTCATCGACTGACGAACCCCGCGACCAGCACCGTCGCGTACGCCAAGAGCAACAGCCCCCCGAAGAGCCCCGCGGCTTCGAGGCCCATGTTCGGGTAGACGACCGAGAACAGCGCCGTCGAGACCGCGTCGACGAGCATGCCCGGGACGACGAGCAGCACCGCGGCCTCCCGCCGCGCGCCACTGGACAGCCCGCGCCACCGGAAGATTCCGACCGCGAGCGCCCACATCGCGGGGACCGTCAGCGCGAACACCGCGGCCGTGACCAGCGGCCGGGAGGGCACCAACACGAGTTGGCCGACGACGCGAAAGACGAGACCGGCGACGAGGGCAATCGCCAGCCCGACGCCGAGAAGCACCCGCGTCTCCGACAGCGGGAGCCGACGAGCGCCGGCCTCGGAGACTTGTGGACTGATTGTCACGCCTCTCGTACGCGGGCAACGCGTATCAGCGTTCGTGCCGGCCACAGGATATTATGTCACCCCGGTATAACGATTGGTCGAATGTCAGTTCTCTCGACCGCCGACGAAGGAAAGTTCCTCATGGACGAGGAGGCCGAACAGATCGGAATCGTGACCGAAGTCGACACGGACGCCCAAATCGCGTACGTCGAACCCGACCCCGACATCGCCGAGGCAGTCCTGCAGGGCCTCGGCTTCGGTGACGCCGACGGCGACGACATCGAGGTGCCGGCCGAGTCGGTCGAAACGGTCACCGACTCGGAGCTTCGCGTCGCCAAGGATCTCTGAGCCCCACCTGCGACGAATCGCTGTTTTCCGCCGCAAATCACGACGCGTGAGCCGCACGACAGTCGACCTTGCGGCGCGATTCCGCTTTCTGTGTTCGTCCTCTCTCGGAGAATGTGAGATGACTAATTCTGTATAGCGAATTTTGGTTTACGTGTGGCGTGGCGGACGGATTCCTGACCAATCGAAAGCAACGGGAACGCGCGGAAAAGACGAACTGCTGACAGCTACTTCGCCGTCGAGACGATTTTGATGACGTCGCCCTCTTCGAGTTCGTGGTCCTCGGCGATGCGGCGTTTCGCTCGCGCGTCGACCGCGTGGAGGTAGCCGTCACCGATGTCCGAGTGGACCGCGTACGCGAGGTCCCGCGGCGTCGACCCCCGCGGGAGGAGGAAGGCGTCGGGGAGGACGTTGCCCGTACCGTCGGTCCATTTCGACTCGTTTTGGACCGGGTAGACCGTGATGCGGTCGAGCACGTCGTAAACGGCGGTGTTGATGGCTTCCTGCGTGCCGGTGCCGCCGTGTTCGCCCATCAGGTCGCGGATGCGTTCGAGGCCCTGCTCCTGTGCGCCGCTCACGTCGCCGACGAGTTCGAAGTCGTCGTCGCCGGGGTGGTAGTCGATGATGCCCGCCTCGCGGGCCCGCCGGAGCGCGAGTTCGCCGTCCGCGGTCGCGGCGATGACGGGCTTTCCGGTCTCGGCGAGTCGGTCGAGGTTCTCCGGCGGCGCGATGTCAACCTTGTTGGCGACGAGGACGATTGGCTTGGTCCGCTGGCGAATCGCGCGGGCGAGTTCGACGCGGTCCGCGTCGTCCCAGTCTCGTGGGTTCGGCGAGTAGTCGAGCTGTCGCAGGACCGCGGCGATGTCGTACTCGTTCGCGCCGACGCCCGTCAGGAGGTCCGAAAGCGCGTCGTCCATGTCGAAGTCGGGCGACCGCGACTTGCGAACCACGGACTCCCAGTTCTTGTGGACGATGCCCGCGAGCCACTGTTCGAGTTCCTCCTCGATGAAGTCGACCTCCTCGACGGGGTCGAAACTCCCCACCTCGACGGGCTCGCCCTCGGCGTTCGTCCCCCCGGAGGCGTCGACGACGTTGACGATGGCGTCGGCGTTCGTCAGCTCGTCGAGGAACTGGTTGCCGAGGCCGCGACCCTCGTGCGCGCCGGGGACGAGCCCCGCCACGTCCACGAGTTCGACGGCGACGTAGCGGATGCCGTCCTCGCAGTTGCCGCAGCGCTCGTCGCGGTCGAGACAGGGACAGCGGGTGCGAGCGTGCGTGACGCCGCGGTTCGCGTCGATAGTCGTGAAGGGGTAGTTCGCCACGTCGACCTCGGCGAGCGTCGAGGCCGTGTAGAACGTCGATTTGCCGGCGTTCGGCTTGCCGGCTAACGCGAGAGAGAGCATGGGTCGACGATGGTCGCGGACGCGGAAAAACGCTCGCGTGTGCGGAAGCGCGAGCGACGACGGAGCGGCGGGCGAAACGAGGTCAGTCCGTCAGTCGCCTGAACGCGGCGCGGCCGGCGAGCACCACCCCGCTCCCGAGAATCGCGAGGAGGCCGCCGAAGACGACGAGGTACGGGACGGCGTAGGCGACGGCGACGACGAGCGCCCGGAGGGCGACGAACGCGCCGTTGACCGACTCGGAGAACGCCTGTAAGACCGGCGTGTCGTACCACTGCGCCGGGCCGGGCGGTCGTTCGGACAGCGAGACCCGGACGGTCGAGAGGGCGACGCGGTCTTCGAGCGACTGCTTCTGGGCTTCGAGTCGCTCGATTTCGGTCTGGACGTCCGTCAGGCGCTCTTCGACCGCGAGCACGTCCTCGGTCGTATTGGCCGACTCGTAGAGGTCGCGCAGGCGGTCGCGCTGGGCGCGAAGATTGCTCAGTCGCGCTTCGATGTCGACCAGTTGGTCGGTCACGTCTTCGGAGTTCGTCTCGACGCGCTCGACCTCACCGAGGGCCTTCATATCGGTCATGAACGCCGAGAAGTCCTCGGAGGGGACGCGCACGACGAGTTGGCCCGAGCGGTAGGTGCCGCCGCTCCGGCGGTTGACGTACTCATTGGAGTCGCTGACGTAGCCGCCGTAGGATTCGGCGGTCGATTCGACCGCGTCGCGCGACTCGTTGAACTCGTCGACGGTCAGTTCTATCTGCCCGTTCCTGATGACTGCCCGCCGCTGGGCCTGCGGGAGGTCGTCGCCGCCCGTCTGTTCGGCCTCGGCGGAACCGGACGCGTCGGCGGTGAGCGAGACGCTCTCCGCACCGCCGGCGCTACCGGCACCGCCGTCCGCCGCGCCGCCGGTGCACCCGGCGAGGACGACGAGGAGGGCGACCGAGAGAAGTTTCAGTCGGTTGTCCATAGACGACACTCTCGACGCGGAGGATTAATCGTTGGGTAAGCACAAACGGCGACTGTTGCTATCGCGGCGCGCGGGTGGTCGCGGCCGGTCAGTCAGCCCCGGTGTCGGACCCTCGGCGTCGGTTACTCGGCTTCGCGAGGGAGGTTGTCGCGGTGGATGCGCATTTCGCCGCGGGCGCGCATCGTGCCGTCGACGTGCGCGCCGGCTTCGAGCACGAGGTCGTTGCAGGACACGTCGCCGAGGACGCGCGCGTCCTCGTGGATGCGAACCTCGCCGTTTCGGGTGGTCACGTCGCCGTGGATGCGCGTCCCGCTCCCGACGACGATATCGTCGCGGGCGCGGAGGCTCCCGAAGACGTTGTTGTCCTCTGCGAGGTCGATGGACTTCGCGCGGATGTTGCCGTGAATCCGGCAGTCCGAACCGACGTGCGCGGGCGTCGAAACGCGCCACGCGTCGTCGGAGACGGTGGCGTTCCGTGGAATCACGAGCGGGTCGTGCGGCGACTCGCCCGCGAGGGTCTCTGCGAGTTCGTCGGCCGCCTCGTCCTCACCGAGTCGGAGGAGTTGCGAGAGGACGATAAAGTAGAACACGAGCGTCGGAATCGGGTTGCGGATGACGATCCAGCCGTTGGCCTCGAACCCCTCTTCGATATCGACGTCGTCCCCGATATCGAGGTCGCCAGAGACCATCAGGCGGCCGGCGATGTGGACGCGCTCACCGAGGTAGGCGTCGTTGCCGACGAGGACGTTGCCGGCCACGTCGTCGAGCATGTCGAGTCGGCAGTCGGCCTCGGCCTCGATGTCGCCGCCGAAGGTGACGCGCTCGCCCGCGAGGACGTTCCGCCCGCGGACGCCGAACTCGACGGTGCTCTGCCCGCCGACGACGACGTCGCCGTCGGTGACGAGGTCGTGTTCCTCGACCGTCGTCCCGTCGGGGATTTCGAGCGCATCGAGCGGGTCCGTACCCAGTGACACGCTCCGAACCAACACCCGTGCCGTAATAAACCGTCCGCAAGACAACCGTCAGACACGACGGGGCAGTCGGTTTCCCGGTGACGACGTGTATTTAACTACTCGCGGGAAACAACGAGAGGTATGACGATTCTCTCTTTCGACGACGACGGCGTAGACGTGGTCTACGAGGGAACGGAGTTCCGCCTCGAAAAGGCCCTCATCGAGGAGGCAATCGGGAAGTCCTACCCCGACGTGACCGACCACGAGGTGCTGAAAATCGTCGAGAAGCAACCCGCGCTCTCCGGCGAACCCCGGCGCGTCCGCGACATCCTGAACTCGTCGTAATCGCCGCCCGAAACAACGACCGAATCCCTCGTTTTCCCCGCGTATCGCCCTCGAAGAACGCGCGCTCGCCGCGCGACCGACTCCCTCAGACTCTTCAGAACCCGCAGCCCCGGCCGCCCGGTCAGGCCCCGTGTATCTCCGTCTCCGGGTTGAAGTCGGCCCACGCGAACCAGAACATCGGCGAGCGGTCGTTCGCGCGCGTCAGGACCGCGCCCTCGTGGGGGCCGTCGAGCGCGCGGCCGGTGAGGAGGTCCCACCGCGAGCCGGCGGCGACGAGCGCCGACCCGTCGAACCCGGTCCAGTCGTCTGCGAAGACGGGGGCGGTGATAGCCGGAATGGCGTCTATCGGCGCGCCTCGACGCAGTTCGTCTTCGGGGACCGGAAGCTCGAACGGTCCCGAGTAGTCGCCCGCGGCGGCGTCGGTCGAGTCGGCGGGGGCGGCGGACTCGGCGGACTCGGGCGCGTCGTCGGCTCTCGCGGCATCGTCGTCCGCGACGGGTGGCTCGCTCCCGAGACAGCCGGCGATGGCAGCGCCGACGCCGAGCGCGAGGAAGCGACGGCGGTTCGTGGTCGAAGCCATGCCGGATATTCGGCCGAGCCACGTATGAGCGATGTGCGGTATGGTATCGAAACGCACGGCCGTCGGGAGCCACGTCGGTTCGGAGTCAGAACGGCGGAGAAACCGAACGAACCGCCCGTTCAGAGTCGGAGCCGTTCTTCCAGGCAGACTTTGACGATGGATTTCCCGATGGCCGCGCCGCCGGCGAAGGGGTCGAGTTTCGTCTCGCCGGCGCGCTCGCGGTAGGGGATGGGAACCTCGGCGATGTTGTAGCCGCGCATCGCGGGGCGGATGAGGAGTTCGGCCGACAGTCCGGTGTTCTCCGTCCACTCGATGTCGTGGAGGAGTTCGCGGCGGTACGCCCGCATGCCGGTGGTCGTGTCGTGGACAGTCGCGCCCATGAGGAAGCTGGCGAGGCGGGCGAACGCGATGTTCCCCGCGCGGTTGAGTCGGGGCATCGTCTCCGCGCCCTTCGTGATTCGGTCGCCGGAGACCACGTCGTAGCCGTCGTTGATGAGGTCGAGGAACTTCGGCAGATACTCCATCGGATAAGTGTCGTCGCAGTCCGTGGTGACGACGACCGGGCGGTCGGGCGCGAGCACCGCGGCCTCGACCGCGACGCCGTACCCCTGCGGCTCCTGTTCGATGACGCGCGCACCCATCTTCCGGGCGATTTCGGGCGTCCGGTCGTCCGACCCGTCCACGCAGACGACTTCGGCGCGCCCGTCGGTAATCCGGTCGATGTCGGCCAACACGGACCCGATGGCCTGCTCTTCGTTGTACGTCCCCATCACGACCGCGAGGTCGTCGAAGGTGTACTCGGTCATTGGACGGGGTTATTGACGGCCGCTCTTGAACTTTTAGGTTTACCAAAACCGAGGAGAGGGACGCGAGCGCCGGAGTTAGCTCAGTCCGCGGCTGTCGGGTTGGTCTTCCAGCTCTTTGGCGTGGTCGACGAGGTAGTCCATGAGGCGGGTCGCCGACGCCTCCACGTCGTCGAGTTCGTCGCTGGACTGCCCGCTGACGCGGACAGAGAGTTCGTAGAGGTCGAGTTCGACGTGCGGGACGGTCTCGTCGCCGTTGCCGTTACCGTTGTCGCGCTCGTCGGTGCCGCCGTCCGCCGCTTCGACGGTCGCGTCGGCGTCGACTGGCTCGTCGCCGTCGGTCGCCTCGGTTGCCTCGGTCGCGTCGTCGGACGACGGGGTCGAATCGGCGGAGTCGTCCGCCTCGGGGTCGGCGTCGGGGTCGTCGGTCATGTGCGGCGCGTCGCTTCGGGGGATGAAAAAAGCGCGGGGTTCCGGCACGCCCGCACGAGTCGGCGGCGCTCGCGCGGGCGCGGGGTCAACTTCTCGCTCGACTCAGGCGAGGTCGGCGTCGAGACCCTCGCAGGCGCGGTCGTGGAGTCTGCCGGTGACCGTCTCCATGAGGCGTTCGAGGTTGACCGCGTCCTCGCGGTTGTAGGAGACGAGCGTGTCGAGCGCCGACTGGTCGCCGCGCTCGTATTCCCGCCAGAGGCGGACGGCGTCGCGCCCGGAGATGTCGGGGCGGTCGCGGTCGATGCCCACGTCTTTCTCGATTTCCTTCAGTCCGCCAGTGAGGTCGAGCGTGCGGCAGGGATACATGAGGTCGACGTGCGGCACGTCGATGGAGACGTCGAACGAGGTTTCGAGGAAGGGCACGTCGAAGCGCGCGCCGTTGAACGTCGCGATGAGTTTCGCGTCGACGAACTGCTCGCGGAGGGCGTCGGCGGTCAGGTCCTCGCCGCTGACGAGCGTCGTGGTCTCACCGTCCTGATAGAACGAGACGGTCGTCACCGAGTCGCGCTCGGGCGAGAGGCCGGTCGTCTCGATGTCGAAAAAGCACGTCTCGTCGCGGAAGTTCTCGTAGAGTCGCCAGCGTTCGCCCGCGGGGAAGCAGTCATCGAAGAACCGCGAGTTACCGTCGTCGAGGTGGGCGGCGGCGTCGGCGATGAACGTCTCGATTCGGTCGCCCGTCTTCGCGCCGACGAGCGAGGCGTCGAACTCGTCCCAGTGGGTCGCCCCGGCCCGCCAGAGGTTCCGCTCCGTCCGCTCGCCCACGCCGCGGACGGGGATGAAGCTGTTCTCGATTCGCATGTCCGACAGGGGGGCGTCGGCAACCCTAAATGCGTCGTCGTGGGCCGGCGGCCGCACTCCCGGCGTGCTCCCGCACTTCCCCCGCCGCGGGCGTTTTACCCGCAGAGCGCGAAGCCGGAGATATGTGCGGCCGCTACACGCTGTTTACCCCACCCGAGGAACTCGAAACGCGGTTCGACGCGACGCCGACGCGCCCGCTTTCGGCGCGGTACAACTGCGCGCCCGGTCAGGAACTCCCGGTCGTGACCAACGACGCGCCCGAGGAGTTCCGCTTTCTGAAGTGGGGGCTCGTCCCCTCGTGGGCCGACAGCGCAAGTGTCGGCAACAACCGAATCAACGCCCGCGCGGAGACCGTCCGCGAGAAGCGGAGTTTCGCCGACGCCTACGAGGCCCGCCGGTGCCTCGTTCCCTCGAACGGCTTCTACGAGTGGGTCGACCGCGGCGGACGCAAACAGCCCTATCGCGTCGCCTTCGAGGACGACCGACCGTTCGCCATGGCCGGCCTCTGGGAGCGGTGGACGGCCTCCACGAAACAGACCGGCCTCGGCGACTTCGGGAGCGGCGGCCCCTCGCGCGAGCAGGAACCGCTTGAGACGTTCACCGTCGTCACGACCGAACCGAACGACCTCGTCTCGGAGCTCCACCACCGGATGGCGGTCGTCCTCGCGCCCGAAGACGAGCAGACGTGGCTCCACGGCGACCCCGACGAGGCGGCCGCGCTCCTCGACACCTACCCCGACGACGAACTCACGGCGTACCCCGTCTCGACGCGGGTGAACAGCCCCGCCAACGACGGCCCCGACCTGATAGAGCGAGTCGAAGCGTAGCGCCGGGTGAAGTCGTTGGCATCCGGTCGTCTCAGTGACTTCGACGCGAACCGGCCGGGTTCGACGGGACCTCGAATTTCCCGAGCTCGGTCGAACCCGAGAACCAGAATTGTGTATAGCGAAATAGAATATACGAGTCTCGAATCGGACAAACCGCCAGCGACCGAAGCGTTCAGAGAATCGGGGATTGAGTCGCGCTAACGAGGAAAATCGGAGTTCCAAGGGACGATAGTGCTTGGGTCGTCAACGCCGCAAGTGACAGCCACGTCGCGCTCGCGGCTCGGGTGGTTCGTATCGCAGTCGGAAGTACAGCGGTTGCGGGGACGCGGCCGCGAGTCCGGTCGTGCAGACGGAGTGCGGCGTCGCATTCGAAATTCGAGACGGTCCGCCCGAGCGAGCCACCAGCCGAGAGATGGTTCTCGAACGGGTCGTCACCGCCGAGCGAGTGAGTCGTCGGCATCCGGCCGTGAGCGAGACCCGAACCCTCGGATTCACGCAATCCCGTCAGGACGGCCACAGCGCGCTTGAGCGCCGCTCCATCTGAGCGGGGGCCACGCCCCGAGTGACGGTTCTCACCGCGAAGACGAGGGCTGTGAAGGCGTCAACAGAGGCCGAATCGAGCCGCCAAAGACCTCAGTTGGTTCGTCTTCGGGTGGGTTCGGAACGGAGTCACCCGGGTGGTTGCGTGTTCGAATCAGACAACATTCATCAGAGTTCTTCGAGACGACGCCCCACATAATAACAGACAGAGCCGATTCGAAACGAAGCACCGTCCGACGGCATATATTCAGAGACAAATGGCTGATATAATCAGTGAAAATACCGAGTTAATTTAGGTTGAAATATAGCCGTTCGAGAGAACACGGATGGTGCGTCGCTCCGCAAATATATTTCTGTGAAAATAGACAGAAAATATATGGGTAAGTATTCACTCTATGACGGGAGAAATAAAGTGGAGACAAAATCACCGCCATCGAGTTTTTATAATAATTCAGTAACATCGGTTGTGAAATAACTAAACCCGTGTAAGTGGGTTCTCTATGCGTTACTCCGGGAGTAATTGGTTGGAGAAGTACCATCCAAAAATCGGGTGCCATCACAGAAAAGAGACGGTACTGCGTGATATTCGACCTCTCGAAAGCAACTGAATGTTGGCCGAGTCTCAGATTCGCTCGAAACGGCCAAAATCGGCGCTCTCCGGGAGAATCTAATATCCAGAATACTGCATGCAAATTGCCGAAAATACGATTGCAGTATTCGGGATAACACAGACTCGCCGCCGAAAATCCGCATGCACTGCTCAGGATAACTTCTCTTATTCTGGACTGTGCCGGTAGATTGAATATCGGCCCCCGTGTCGGACCGTCCATGAGCGACGAGGTCGACCGTGCGACGGTGCAAACCTACCTCCCGGCCCACCAGAAGGCCGTCTGGAAGGATCACGCGGACCGACTCGGGATGAGCCAAAGTGAATTTGTCAGGACGATGGTACAGGCCGGTCGGCGGGATTTCGACGTTCCGTCGAGGGGCGACGAAGCGGCGACAACCCCGGGGGTTGACGGGGGAAAGACGGGGGACCAGAACGACGGTTCAAATCAGGAGAATGAGAGTGAAAATAACGGCGGGTTCGAGGACCGAATCGTCGAGGCGCTCGCGGCCGATTCGTACCGGTCGTGGGACGACCTCGTCGCGGCGCTGACCGACGACATCGAAGACCGCCTCGAATCGACGCTTCAGGAGCTCCAATCGAAGGGCCGAGTCGTGTACAGCGGGCGACACGGCGGTTACACGCTGGCGGAGCGCGATGGCCGCTGAGCGACCCGCCGACGCGGAGGACCCGGTCGGGTATTTCCTGCAGGATATGACCTATCACGGGAAGACCGACCGGACCCGCGACGCCTACGAGCGCGTTCTCCGAGCGTTTGAGTCGTTTCTCGGCGACCCCTCGCGGAACCCCGCCGGGACGGCCCGGTCGGTCGACGACGCGACTCACCGCGACTGCATGGCGTGGATACACACCCTTCGAAACCGCGATGTCGCGCCGAGCACGGTGGCGACGTACGCCTCCTACCTCCACCGGTTTTACGCCTACATGGCGCAGGTCGGCGCGTTCGACTCCAACCCGATGAGCCTCGTGATGGAGGAGATGGACGAGCGCATCGACACCAACCCCGCTCGACGTGAGCTTTCGGTCCCGCAGATGCGGGGGTTCGTCCGGGACATCGCCCATCCGCTGGACCACGCGCTGGTGGTCACCCTCCTCAAGACCGGGATGCGCGTCGGCGAACTGTGCAACCTCGATCTTCGAGACGTGTCGCTGTCGGCGGAGACACCTCTGGACGATGTATCGACCCGCGCCGCCCTCGACGGTCGCGGGCCGTCGATATACGTCGCCGCCGACCCGAGCGTCGGAAGCGTCACGAACGGCGAGGAGCGAACCGCCTCGAACAAGCGAAAGCGGTCGACGGTCGTCCCCGTCGACGACGAGTTGGAGGCCGTCCTCCTGCGCTGGCTGGCGATTCGTCCGGATTCGCCGTCACCGGCCGAACCGCTTTTCGTCGGCACCGCCTCGGGGTGGGGCCGGCGCTTGGAACCCGACGCCGTCCACCACGTCGTCACCGCTCACGCCGCCGACGCCGGCTGGTACCGGGCGGGCGGCGACCGCGAGGAGAACGTCACGCCCCACTACTTCCGGCACTTCTTCACCACCCACCTTCGGGACCGCACCGGCGACCGCGGCATCGTCAAGTACCTCCGCGGCGACGTTGCCGGCGACATCATCGACACGTACACCCACAACTGGGGCGACAGAGTGCGCGAAACGTACGAATCCAACATTTACTCGCTCCGCTGAGAAGCGTGGCCGCTGTTCGGAGCGCGACTCGTAAACTGTATCTCGCTATATTGAATCTTCGTGTGCGCGACCTATCGTTTGACGCCCGTCGCCTCGATTTGGACGGCGGCGTCGTTCGGGAGTTCGGAGACGCCGACGACGGTCATCGCCGGTCGCCGGTCGTCGAAGTAGGCGTCGTAGGCCGACTCGACGGCGTCGATTCGGTCGAGGTCCGTCGTGTAGACCGTCGTTCGGAGCACGTCGTCCAAGTCGAGTCCCGAGCGGCCGACGGCCGCTTCCACGCGTTCGAGCGCGTTCATCGTCTGGCTCTCGACCGACGGGCGGTCGGCCGCCGTCGGGTCCGGTTGCGGGTACTGCGCGTCGAAAAAGACGAGTTGCAGGTCCCGCTTCCGGGCTCCGAAGCCGGCGGTCGCCTTGTAGTGGTCGCTCTCGTATCGGACCGCATCGCCGTTCATCGCTGTGCCTCCGCGGGGTTCGTTCGAATCTGGTTCACAGTCGTACTACTCCGCGAGCGGCCATCGCCGTGTCGCTAGCATGTACTAATCCACACAGACGTTCGTTGTGTCCGGCGGAGCGAGGCTCAAACGGGCGCTTGACTCATACCGGCCTCTTTATCCGCGGAGCGAGAACGACGCCCGAGACCGTGAGTTCGTTGCTCCCGTTGAAACCCGCCGCAGCATCGGTTCGAGACCGGGGACTGAGCCCGCTTCTCGTCGAACTCGACGACGACGACGCGGACGAGGTCCTGTCGGCGCTGTCGTCTGCCACCGCGAGGCGGCTCCTCGCCGCCGTCTACGACGATCCGCGCCCCGCCTCCGAACTGGCCGACGCGCTCGACACGACGCTCCAGACCGTCGGCTACCACGTCGAGCGACTGGTCGACGCCGAGTTGATAGAGCCCGTGACGACGTGGGTCTCCGCGCAGGGCCGCGAGATGGCCGTCTACGGCCCGACCCGCTCCGCCGTTGTTCTCTTCGCGGGCGCGGAGCGAACCGAATCGAAGCTCTCCTCGGGGCTTCGGACGCTCGTCGCCGGCGTCGGTGTCACGCTAGTCGGAAGCGTCGCCGTGCAGACGCTGTGGACCGCGCGACGGCCACAGGTCAGGTACGCCGCGCCGGCTCCGACCGGTCCCGCCCCCGAACCGGGCGTCGCGGAGTTCGTCTCCGCCTTCCTCGCCGGCCCCGGCGCGCTCGTGTTCCTCGTCGGCGTCGCCCTCGCCGTCCTCGTGAGCCTCGGCGTCGCCTGGACTCAAAGGCGCGCTTGAGCCACACACAGGCGAAAGTGACCCCGACGCGTTGGAGTAGGTGTGCACCGACGAACCCTCCTCGCCGCGGCCGGAACCGGCCTCGCGGCGGCGCTGACGGGCTGTATCGCGAGTGCCGGCGACGGCGCTGACGACGCTGACGACGGAAACTCGACGACCGAATCGACCCCCGACCCGACGCCCGAACCGGTGGATACCGTCTCGGTCGCATCCGGCGAGCGACTCACGACAGTCGTCGGCGACGGTCCCGTGGGCGACGGCGGGGCGCTAAAACCCCACCACATCCGCCTCGAAAACCCGACCGGCGAGTCGTGGACCGCTCGTATCGACGTTTCGCGCCCGCTCGGCGCGGGCCACGCGGAGACCTACGAACTCGACGCCGACGCGACCGTGAACGTCTCGCTCCGCGTTCCCGCCGCCTACGAGGTGACCGTGACCGACATCGACTCGGACGCCGTAGCGACTGAATCGGTCGCCCCCGACGACTTCGACTGTAACCGCTCGTGGACCGCGTTCTCGCCCGGCGACGGCGGTGTCTCGGTCTCCGGCGGGTCGACCCGAATGGCCTGCGGTTCCCACGTCGTCGACGCCGACGACGCGGTCACGGTCGCGCTCGGCGACGGGTCGCTCCCCACCGAGGCCACGAAGCCCCACGGTCTCGCCGTCGCGAACCCGACCGACGTGGCCGAAGTCGTCGAGTTCGCCTACGAGACGCCCGCGGGCGCGGTCGCCTTCGGCGGCGCGTACCGCCTCGAACCCGGCGCGCGGGTCGGTGCATCGCTGACCGAGGTCCGCGAGGTCACGCTTCGCGTCGCTCGGCGGGACGAATCGGGCGAAGGGACGACCGAGGCGGTCACCGTCGACAAATCGCAGTTCGACTGCAACGCGTCGAACACGACCGTCTCGCTCACCGACGACGGCGGCTTCGAGGCGCGGACGCTCTCGACGCTGCTGTTCTGCGGCGACGCGGAGCGGAAAAACGAGTCGTCGGCGGAGGGCGTCGGTCGGCAGTCAGACCTTCAGTTCGGTCTCTAACTCGGGCGACGCGATGGCCCGCTTGACGGTTTCGGCGGCCGGCGTCGCCTCCGCGACGTTCTCCATCAGGACCGTCTCGCTCGGGAACAGGTGTTCACCGAGCACGAGGCCGTGTTCGCGCGCGGTCGACCCGGTCATCGTGAGGTAGACGCCGATGCCGGTCTCCGCGATGGCGGCCTCCTCTTCCGGCGCGTCGTTCGGGTACGCGAACGTCACGTCGTCGAGACACCGCGTCCCGAGGACCGCCTCCACGAGGCGCTCGTAGCGCGGCGAGATACACAGGTCGCCCGCGTAGTCCGCGACGAAGTCGCGGTCGAGTTCGGAGCCCGGCGGGAGGAGTTCGGGGTCGGCCATGAGCGTGTGGTAGACCGTGTCTCCGAGGCCGGAGACGACCCGCACGTCGGTGTCCATCGGGTCGATGCGGGCGTTCACGTCCTCGATGCTCCCGAGCCCTTCGGGGCGAAGCTTGACGACCTCTTCGAGCACGAGGTCGGCGCTGTCGAAGCCGAGGCCGAACTCGTGGGTCCGCAGGGCGCGGAACGGCTCCTCGCGCCCGACGAGGTGGATGTCGACCCCGTCGATTTCGAGGACGACGCTGTCGAAGACGATGCGCCGCGGCATCCCGTCCCGGTCGTCGCGCAGGAGCGTGTACTCCGGCGCGGCCGGGTCCGAGAGGTCGCTGTAATCCGCGAGTCGCTCGTACACGTCGTGTTCCGGCCGGGTATGGCCCTTCGTGACCGACTTCTCGTATCGGAGCGTCGAGGTGATTTCGTCCGCCACCTCGGCGATGCTCTCGGTCGTGGCGAACCGTTCGAGCACCGCTTCGAGGGGGCGACCCTTTCGCGGAACAGCGACGCGCACCGTCTCTGTCATCATCGGAACGTCGGGGCGGCCCGCTAAACAGGTTGCGCTTCGGGAAAACGTCTCTCGGGAGCGCGCTCGGTCGGACTACTCCGCCTCGTCGGTGTCGCCGTCGTCGCCGGCGGCCGGGCCGCCGCCCATGCCGGTACCGAAGGCCCCCGCGAGGCGCTCGCGGAAGGTTTCGAGTTCCGCGACGGTGTCGTCCAGTTCGCGGATGTCGTCGCGCAGCGCCTCGATTTCCTCGTCGGCCGCGGCGTCTTCGACCCGCGATTGAATCTCCGCGAGGCGGTCGTCGAGGGCCTCCCGCGTCTCCACGATATCCCCGTCGAGGTCGGCGATGTCCTCGCGGATGTCCCCGACTTCGTCGTGGAGCGTCGAAGCCTGCTCTGTCGCTTCGGCGGCGCTGGATTCGGCCCCTTCGAGTCGGTCGACGGTCTCGTCGAGCCGACCGGCGATGTCGTCGAGGCGTTCGCGGACCGTCACGAGTTCCTCCTCGCGCTTGGCGAGCGTCTCCTCGACGCTGTCGAGGCGGTCGAAGCCGGCGTCGATGTTTCGCGAGGCGGTTTCGAGCCGCTCGTCGTGGTCGTCGAGTCGGCCTTCGACGGTCTCGAACTGCTCGTTGTGGGATTCGAGCCAGCCGTGGTAGTCGTCGAGGGTGTCTTCGGCGGTGTCGAGGTCGGACGCGAGGCCTTCGAGCCTGCCGTCGTGGTCGTCGAGGCGGCTCTCGGCGTCCGCGACTCGGGTAGCGACGCGGTCGGAGCGGTCGTCGACCGCGGCGATGGTCTCTTCGGCCGCGTCGAGCCGTGAGGTCGCGTCATCGACCGACTCGACCGCGCCGTCGACCATCGAGTCGAGGGCGTCGAGGTCCTCGCGGAACGCGGTCATCTCGGCGCGGAACTCGGAGACGAGGTCGCTCCCGGTCCCCTCCTCGTCGATGAACTCCGCGAGCGCATCGGAGTACGCCGCGATGTCCTCCATCTGCGACTGGAGGCGGCGGATGCGAACGTCGGTACTCCGTCGCGTCTCGGCGTCGACCGCCTCGCGGATGACTTCGAGGTCGTCTTCGTCGGCCGCGCCCGACCGAATCTCGGCGGCGAGCGCCCCGACGAGTCCGTCCGCGTCAGGTGCGGGCGCGCTTCCGGTCGCGCCGGTGTCGGCGTCCGTCTCGGCATCGGCGTCTGCAGCCTCGGCCTCGACATCGACATCGGGCTGTTCGAGGTGTGCGGTCACGGCCGGCGCGGTGTCGGTGGCGACCGCGCGCGGGCCGGTCGATTCGGCGGACTCGTCGTCGGCTTCCCCGTCGTCGCCGAGCACGTCGTCGTCGGGCGAGGGCGTGGAGACCGACTCGTCGCCGTCGTCGGCCGCCTGCGCCTCGGCCGCCTCGGAGTCGGTCTCCCCGTCGTCTCCGCCAGCGAAGGCGGCCGCGAGGTCGCCGTCACTCGGCTCGTCGCCGGCGGCGTCTGCGGTATCTGCGGCGGTCGCGTCCGTCTCGGCGGCGTCGGCTGCTTCGGCCTCCGAGTCGGGGTCGGCGGGCGCGTCGAGGACGACTTCCCCCTCGTCCTCTGGGTCCGCGTCGTCGGCGTCCGACTCGTCGCGGGGCGGGTCGCGGTTGCCCGCGAGCACGTCTCGAACGATTTGACTGCGGTCTTCCCCGAGGATGTCGTCGATGTCGTCGGGGTCGATGCCGCCGTCGACCGGGATGCGTTCGAGCGTCGGCTCTTCGAGGAAATCCGTCTGGTCGTGGCCGTCGGTGATGCGGATGCCGTAGACCGTTACGAGCTCCTCGCCGGGGTCGAGCGTCCGTTCGTACTCGACGCGGTGGTCCTTGTAGGCCGTCCAGTTGTCGCTCTCGAAGTCGGGGTGGAACCCGACGCTCTCCATCGGGAACGACTTCGGGATGCGGTCGATGACTCGGATTCGGGTCGCCTCGTCTCGCGTCGACCTGATGACGAACTTGATGGCGGGAACGGGAAACTCGTCGGCTGCGAAGGTCTTGTCGACCGTGACCTCGCCGTCGGAAACCGATGTAACCCCTTCGGACTCGCGGCTCATGGCCGCCACTTTCCCGACATCCATTATAAAACAACCGGGGCCGCGAAGTCGCCTCGCCGTCGTCTCCCGATTCGACGGTTTCGATGCGGCGGCTGTCAGCCGGCGATGACCGGCGCGGAACGGCCGCCCCGAAAAGGCGGTTCGAACGCGACCTCAGAGGTCGACGCGGTCACCGATTTCGACGAGGTCGAGCGAGCGCGGGGCCTCGAAGCTCTTGGCGTGGTGGTGCAGCACCTTCGGGTCGGCGGTCATGCCCTTCCACATGTCCCAGTGAGTCGGGACGAGGCGGTCGAGGTCGAGGTCGCTCGCGGCCTCGATAATCTGGTTTTCGTCGTTGTACCACGTCGTGCGGACCGGCTCGCCCGTCTCCTTGTCGGGGATGTTGCCGACGGTTCCGAACGCGAGGATGCCGAGGTCGAGGTCGTAGCGCTCCCCGATGCCGGCGAACTCCTCGGCGGGCTTGGTGTCGCCGCCGTGGATGAACGTCCCCGACTCGTGTTCGAAGACGTAGGCGACCGGATGAGACGCGTCGGGGTCGTAGGCGGGTTCGACGTGGACGGTGAACTCACCGATGTCGACGCTGTCGCCCTCCGCGACCTCCTCGAACTGGTCCTCGGAGAGGTCGTAGTCGTCGAACCACGCCTCGTCGTCGTAGGCGACCGAAAGCGAGTCGTCGGGGGCGACGAACGTCGCGCCCGTGTTTTCGAGGATGGGCGCTTGACTCTGCCCGTGAACGTGGTCCGTGTGCTCGTGCGTGGCGAGGACCGCGTCGGCCTCGGTCACGTCCTCGGGGTCGAACGGGACGGGAATCATACGGACCGTCCGCGGCGGGTCGCCGATGCCGACGTACGGGTCGACGAACAGCGTCGTCCCCTCGCTGCCCTTGATGACGAACCCGTTGCAACCCAGATACCAGATGGCAACCGTCTCGGGGTCGGCCGACTCGACCGCGCGCGGGAGCCAGTCGCTCCAGTCGCTGACTGTCATAGAGACGTGTCCTCCCGCCGGGGGACTAAGCGTTGCGCTCTCTCGTCCGACGCGTCCCGACGACCCGACAACAACGACTAGCAATACGCAGACAACCCGCGCATATTTGTGGACGAAATTGTAGCCTACAATAGAAAATAGAGACATATGTGGTGTATAAGGTGTTACCCTGACAAGATGTTTAATGCACCAACTCATGTTGCCAGATACCATGTCAGGAACCCACAAACAAACGGCGAACTTCTCTTCGATGGCTCGGACGATGCGCGCGTGCGGCGCGTGGGAAGCGGTTTCCCCGCTGGACGACGACTCGCGGCGACCGGACGAGTTCTGACGCAACTGAGAACGGCAGTCCGGCTTCGGTCGGGCGATGCGGCCCCGCACTTATCATCTTCGACGCGGTCCGATACCACATGAACGCAGACGCCAGTCTCGGTCGCGTCGAGTGCCGAGGCGACACCACAGCACGCCGAGGAGTGACTTCGCCGTGCGCGTGAGCGTCGTCGGCGGGAGCGTCGTCCCCGACCCGGTCGAAGCCATCGCCGAAGACCTGGGTCGCCTGCTCGCCCAGCGCGGCCACACGGTCGTCTGCGGCGGCCTCGGCGGCGTCATGAAGGCGGCCTGTCGCGGCGCGAAAGACGCCGGCGGCACGACTATCGGCGTCCTGCCGGGCGAGGACCGCGAGGATGCGAACTCCTACGTCGACATCCCTATTGCGACCGGGCTCGGCCACGCGAGAAACGCGCTCGTCGCGATGAACGGCGACGCCGTCATCGCCGTCGACGGCGGCGGCGGGACGCTCTCCGAAATCGGCTACGCCAACGTCTTCGACCGCCCGACGGCCGGCATCAGAACCCAACAGGTCGGCTCGCTAGAGGGCTTCGAGCCGTGCGACTCGCCGGAAGCGGCCGTCGCGTTCGTCGAAGACGCGGTCTGAGCGGGCGGTCGCGCCGCGCTACGCGTCCGCGGCGCCCTCGTCGCGTTCGACGCAGTCGCGGAGCAGGTCGTCGATGACGGTCTCTCGGAACGACTCCCAGTCGGTCGTCGACGCCCAGAGCCGACCCGCGTCCGTGGGTTCGAGCGCGTCGCGGCCGCGTTCGCGCTCGCGCGTCGTGACGAATCCGTTCGCGGTGAGTCCCTCGACCGCCACGTCGAGCCGCGGAGCGAGCGCGTTCGAGAGTCGCTTTTCGAATCGGTCGCCCGCCACGCTGTCGCGAGCGACGCCCACGCAGAACGAATCGAACGCCGACCACGTCTCGTCGTCGCGCGCGCCGGCGACGATGCCGTGGTGTTCGGCGCGCTCGCGGAGTTCGGCGGCGACCCCGCGGCGCGTCCGCGGGCGAGAGCGCGGCGGCCCCGCAGCGAGGACGGACAGCACCGCCGCTTCGAGGTCGCCCAGCGGCGAGAGCGCGTGCCCGTCGAGTTCGAGGGCTGACTCGCCCGTTGCGGGACCGGAATCGTCGAGGGCCGAGAGGCTCGTCGCGGCCTCGGCGGCCCGCTCGGAGAGTTCGGTCGTCCGCTCGGCAACCGGGCCGGCAGCGGCCGAAAGCTGCGAGCGAGCGTCGAGGTAGGCGTCGAGGTGCGCCTCGAAGCGGTCGAGCGACTCGAACAGCTCGACGGTCGCTCGGTCTTCGAACTTCCCGAAGCGCGCCTCGCAGCTCGTTCGGAAGCGGGCGACCAGTTCGTGGGGGTCGTCTTCGGCCGACGCGAGCAGGCGACTCTCGCCGTCGAGCCACACGTCGAGCGCGTCGAGGACCGCGTTCGGGTCGCGAGTGTCTTCGGGGTCCGGGCGGGGGTCCTCGGACTCGACGAGGTCCACGAGCTGTTCGCGGGCGCGGCCGACGTAGGAACTCATCGCGCCGAGCGGCGAGTCGCTGCCGGAGCGCGCCCCGCGAGCGCCCGCGGTGCGGCCGGCGCGGGAGTTCGGACGGGACTCCCCGCTGGCGTCGGCGAGCGCGTCGCGCAGGTCCGACAGGGCGATACGGAGCGGGCGGGCGACGGCCGCGGCCGCGGGGCCGTCGGAGACGCGACGGAACTCGTCGAACGCGTCGGAGGCGGCCTCGACATCACCGACGAGCGACCGGAGGTCGTCGATAGCGGCGAGGTCGGGGCGGTCGGTCGCGGGGATGGTCAGGAGCGAGACGGTTCCGCGGTCGAGTTCGCCGCCGTCGACGAGGGCGGTTCGCGCGGCGTAGAACGCGGCGGCGACCTGCGGGGGCGCGCCCGCGAGGTTCACCTGTACGTCGCCGTCCGCGGCGGCCCCGCGGAGCAGGTCGGTCGTCGCGGCGTACAGTTCCTCGAAGGAGGCGGTAAACGGGAGTCGTGCTTCGTCGACCGCGTTCCGGCCCGCGAGCCGTTCGGTGACGGCTTTCGCGGCGTGGGCGCTCGCTCGCGGCGCGCCGGGGGCGCAGTCGTCCGGGTCGCGACCCTGCTCGGGGTCGGCCTCGTCGCGGACCAGCCGAACCCGGTCGGCGTCGGCGACAGCGGCTTCGAGCGGGGTGACGACCCGCTGCACGTCGAGTCCGAGAACGGAGAGGTGGGTCGTCGGCATCTGTCTGACCAATTCGCTACCTGTGCCCTGAATGTTGTGGTGCTCGTGAGAGCCGCCCGTCAGTCGCGCCGACGCGGCGTCAGACCCACGAGCGGACGAGGTTGCGGCCGACGACGCCGAGGCCGAGCATGTCGACGACGAACAGGATGACGCTACCGAGGATGGGGACGAGCGCGCCGAGGAAGACCGTCGAAACCGCGCCGCCGACGATGCTGAGGAGGACGAGCGCGAGGAACCCCGGAATCGCCACGAGGAGGCCGATGATGGTGATTGCGAGGAGGACGAGCACGATGACGCCGCCGATGCTGACGCCGAGGCCCCAGAGGAACGACCCGTCGGGGTCGTCCCGAATCTCGGCGATGGCGTCTCTGGTGTACGACGGGGCCGCGGCGACGAGGATGCCGCCGACGACGAGGTCGATGAGGAAGCTCCCGCCGGCTCGGAACATCGGCGAAAGCTGCGGTGCGGATTCGAAGTTCTGCGCGGCCGCGGTTCCCGCGAGCGCGAGGACGCCGAGCAGACTCAGGAGGGCGGTTTGTGACGTTCGTGGAGGGACCATACGTATCCGTGAACGGGCGGCCCGTATAGGTACTCTGGGGCGACAATCTAGAAATCGAACATATCCGAGACGAGGCGCGACGAGAGCATCGAGACAGGACGCGACACGCGGCGGGGTCGCGCGGGGCGTTCACGGGGGTCGTGGAGCGACTCGGCGACTCGGCTTACCAGGTGCCGTGGAACGTGTCGAACTCGAGGGCGTCGAGGGGTTCGTCGCCGACGGCGATGCGGTACTCTTGGGGCGTCAGCATCGGCTTGTGGAACCGCGGACCGTCGTCGGTCGTGATGCGCGGGCAGCCGGTGTTGACGAACGCGTCCATGTCGAAGTTCCGGAGCCGGTCGGGCGTCACCTCGTCCATCGTGATGAGGTAGGCGTTCTCGTTGTCCTCCAGAATCTTCTCGGCGATTTCCATGCGGCCCTGACCGATTTTCGTACAGAAGATGACGCCCCACTTCTCGGCGTCCATCGCCTTGTGGACCGAGGCGTAGCGCTGTTTCATGAACTTCCGCGTGTCCGCGATGGTGACGACGTTGTTGACGGGGTCGGCGATGACGACGTTCTTGTCGGGGTGTTCCATCGCGAGGCCGAGCGGGTGGAACTTGCCGCCGCCGACGTAGAGCACGTCGTCGGCCGGGATGTCCGCGGAGGCGTAGTTACAGCCGAGGACCTGTCCCTCGTAGGTGAGGCGGTCGTCGCCCTTGCGGGTCTGGACAGTGTAGCCGCGCTCTTCGAGCCAGTCGCACATGTCCTCGAAGCGGTTCATGTGCTGTGCGGTGGTGACGAGGCCGACCTCGTCGCCCTCGATGTCGTCGAGCGCGTCCTCCATGATGGGGAAGGGGTCGACGTTGGAGAACAGCGGGACGTAGATGATTTTGTCCGACTCCTTCATCGGCGAGTGGCCGAAGTGGACGAACACGTCGGTTCGGCGCATGAGGTAGGTGTCGAGGTCGCACGCGCCGTAACACGGCTGACCGGAGAGCATGAACGTCACGTCGTCGTCGCAGAGCTGACGGAGGTCGTCGGCGACCGCCGGGCCGCGGCGCTTCAGCCCCTCGGGGAACTGGAGGCCGACGCGCTTGGCGTCGCGTTCCTCGATGGCTTCGACGATCTGTTCGAGTTCGTAGTCCCACTCCCGGTCGTGCTTGAGCGACATCCCGGTGTTTCGAAGGTCTCCCTCCGAGGTGGCGTCCTGGCTCATTGCCCCATCGTTGCGGACGGAGCCGTTTAACCACCGCGCTTCCCCACGAGCGAGCGTCACACACCCACACGCGAGTCGACCGGCGGTGCGGCGCCCGCGACGGTGTCACCCGGTTACCCGCCCGTCACTCGGGGATTCAAGGCTCGCGGCGGCCTACCGGTGTCCATGTCGGACATCCCCCTCGAACACGTCCACGTCGAACCGTCGGAACCGGGCGACGGGCCGGCTCCCGCCGTCGTCTTGCTCCACGGCCGCGGCTCGAACGAACAGGACCTCCTATCTATCGCACAGGAGTTCCCCGACCACGTCCACGTCGTGAGCCTCCGCGCGCCCGACCGTCTGCAAGGCGGCTACACCTGGTACGAACTCGACCTCTCGGGGGGCGGTCTCCACGAGAGCCAACCCCACGCCGAGCAGTTCGAACGCTCGCGGAATCTCGTCCGCGAGGCCATCGCCGGCGCGGTCGAAGCGTACGACATCGACCCCGACCGAATCGGCCTCCTCGGCTTCAGTCAGGGCGCGATTACCAGCCTGTCGCTCCTCCTCGACGACCCCGACGACTACGCGTGGGTCGTCGCGCTCCACGGCTACCTCGCGGACTCCCACGCCGACCTCGACCCCGACGGCATCGCGGGCAAACCGGTGTTCGTCGGCGGCGGGTCGATGGACCAGATCATCCCGACTTCGCGGGTCGAACGCGCCGCCGAGCGCCTCCGCGAACTCGGCGCTGACGTGACGGCGAACGTCTACAACGCGCCCCACGGCGTCGGCCCGGACGAACTGCAGGACGTGGTCGCGTTCGTCGACGCCCACGTCTGAGCGCGCCTGGCGCTCGAAACGCTCGCGCCGTCGCCTTCCCCGTTCGGCAGGTTGAAACCGCTCGCACCCCAACGCGCGGCTATGAGCACGCAGACGACGCGGCTCGAAGAACTCGGGCGCGAACTCGGCGAAGCCATCGCCGACCATCCGAAGTACGAAGCCTACGAGGAGGCGAAAGCCGCCGTCGAAGCCGACGACGACGTGCAGGAGCTCATCACGGAGTTCAACCAGCTTCGGGAGGAGTTCAACGTCTCCCGGCAGATGGGCGAAGCGACCCAAGAGGGGCTCCGGAAGGTCCAAGCGGCACAGGAAGAGCTCCACTCCGAGCCCGTGATGGAGGAGTACCTCCTCGCGCAGGCCGAACTCGTCGGCGAGTTAGAGAAGATTAACGAGGCCATCTCGGAGCCGCTCGCGGTCGACTTCGGCGGCGAGGCCGGCGGTTGCTGTAACGACTAAGCTCGGCTCGACCCGGCTCGCTCGACTCGTTTTCGCCGCAGGTTCAAGTGCCAAGCCGGGGCCAACCCCGGCTATGTTGGCAATCGCGGGCGGCAAGGGCGGCAGCGGGAAGACCACGACGACCCTCGGACTGGCGAGCGCGCTCGACGGCCCGGTGCTCGCCGTCGACGCCGACAGGGACATGCCGAACCTCCACACGATGGCCGGCGTCGGACGACCGGTGGACGCCGCCTCTGGCGCACCCGTACGGGAGCCGTCGGTTCGGTCGCATCCGACCGACTCGACCGTCTCCGTGCTGCCGGCACCCGCCGGGACCGACGACGACGCCTTCGAGCGGTGGCTCCGAACCGCCGCGGGCGACGAGCGGCGTGCGGTCGTCGACTGTCCCGCGGGAGCCGGCCCCGACGCCGCCGTCCCGCTCCGCGTCGCCGACGGCGTGGTCGTCGTGTCGCCGCTGTGCGCGCCGGCGCTCCGCGACGCGGCGAAGACGGCCGCGATGGCGCGGGCGCTCGGCACCCCGGTTGTCGGATGTGTCATCTCTCGGTCACGAGTGGCTCCCGAGGCGGTGTCCGACCTCGTGGGCGCGCCGGTGCTCGGGACCGTTCCCGAGGAGTCGTCGCCAGTACTCACTCGGCCGACAGTTCGGGCCGCGTACCGTCGGATAGCCGACAAGATACCGGGGAAGAAGTAATATGAGCGACCCCCTTACACACGGTTATGTCTCGACTGGCGACGGGAATCGACGTGCTCGACCGCCAACTGGGCGGGGGCATTCCCGCGGGGAGCATCGTCCACCTCGCCGCCGACCCGGCCAGCCAGTCAGAGCTGTTTTTACACGAACTGACGACCACGCGAGGGACGCTGTGGCTGACGACGATTCGCTCCGCCGAGGCCGTCTCCGACGCGCTCGACCGAAGTCCCGGACCGGCCGGAACCCCCACGGTCCGCGACGTGGGCGGCGACGCGCCGCTCGACACGGCGAACAGCCTGGTCCGTGACCTGCCGGAGGGCGCGAATCTCATCATCGACGTGGCGGACGTGCTCGAACGCAACGAGAGCGCCCGCTACCGGAAGTTCCTCAACGACCTCCAGACCCACATGGTCAACACGCGCGGCCTGACCGTCCTCCACGGGCTGAAAGGCGAGTCGGTCCCGGACAACCGCGACCTGACAGAACACATGGCCGACGTGGTGTTCGACCTCGACACGAAGATAGACGGCTCGGAAATCGTCAATCGGCTCGCGGTCCCTAAGTTCCGCGGCGGCCGCGCGCTCGACGAGACCATCAAACTCCGGCTCGCGGAGCGCGTCAGCGTCGACACCAGCCGCGACATCGCCTGAGCGTCGCATCGGCGGCGAGTCGGGTCGGGTCAAGCCGGGTCAAATCAGGCCGGACGGCGGGCGGTTAGAACACGAAGAAGCCGAACGTGCCGAGCGTGACGACCGCAATGAGCGCCATCCACGTTCGGGCGGACAGCGCCGCGCCGCGGGAGAAGACGTAGGCGAAGTACGGTGCGAGCGGCGAGAGGCGGTAGACGAACGGCACCTCGATACCGGCGCCGTATTCGAGCGAGAGCGTCAGTGCGACGGTGCAGACCCCGGCGACGAGCGCGACTTTCACGTCTGTGAGGTCGCGGAACTGGTCCGTCGCGGCGTCGTCTGGCGAAGCCATGGCTACGAGGCGGTCGGAAGGCGAGTATCAAGAAGCCGCCGATTCGCCGGGGCGGCGAGGGCGGCGGAGTCGCTTACTCTTCGTCGGCGTCGAGTTCCGCGGCGAGTTCGTCGGCGTCGATGTCGACGTCCTCGATTGCCTCTTCGATGTCGGCGCCGCCCGCGCCGCCCATCATGCCGCCCATGCCGCCCAGGCCGCCCTCGATGGTCTCCTGGACGATGACGCGGTCGATGTCCAGCCGCTGCATGATGTCCTGCGCAATCTGCTGCTTGGAGAACATCCACTGCTGGTTCATCGTCATCTGCGGCGTCGCCTCGATGTAGAGCGTGTCCTTCTCGACGGTGACGGTCTCCGTCTCGGGTTCGGCGTCTTCATCGTCGTCGTCGGACTCGACGACCTGCTCCTCTTCGACCTCGTCCGTCTGAATCCAGACTTCGGGGGCCTGCTGGAGGTACATGCCGAGGAGGCCGGAGGCCTGCTCCTCGCGGTCGTCGACGAGTTCGAGCACTTCGTACTCGTATTCGAGGTCCTCGCCGGCGAGGGGGTGGTTGAAGTTGACGCGGGCGCGACCGCCGATGATGGTCTCCAGACGGCCCTGGTCGCCGTCGATGGTGACCTGCGCGCCGGGGTAGCGGTCGTCCTCGTCGATTTTGTTGGCGCTGACCGTGCGCACTTCGTCCTCGTCGTACTCGCCGAAGGCGTCGACCGCCGGAATCTCGACGGTGTCCTCGTCGCCCGCCTCGGCACCGATGAGAGCCTCGTCGACCTCGGGGAAGACGTGGCCGGCACCGACGATGACGACGCGGGGCTCGAACTCGTAGCCCTCGACGTCGATCTCGGCCTCTTCGGCCACTTCTTTGTCCGTCGTGTCGACGACGTCGCCGTCCTCGATCGTTCGCACCGTGTACGCGAGGCGGACGAAGTCGCCGTCCTGAATACCGGACTCGACCTCTTCATCGACCTGCTCGGCCTCCGCCTGCTGTTCGTCGCTCATACACGCTACGTGACTCGTGCGACCCTTAAGAATCACGTTTCGCCGTCGCGACGCGTTCGAGGCGGCCAACGACCGGGAACTCGACCCCGAGGGCCGCTATGGGGTCGAATCGCTTATATCATTGTCGATAGTTATAGAAAACGAGGCGTGTTCACATGGCACAAACTGGCTTGTTCCTCGGGTTCGTCCTCGGCGTCGCACTGCTGGCGCTCACCGTGTTTCTGACCGGACGCGGTTGGCGACAGTACTCCGTCACGAGCGTTCCGACGCCGACCGGTGGCGGATCGTCGGGGAACGCGGGCGAAAGCGAGCGCGAGCGCGGGAGCGGGAGCGGGAGCGGGACCGCCGCGCGCCGCTGGGCCGACGACCCGACGGTGCTGTCGCTCGGCTTCGGCGCGGTTGCGGTGCTGTTCGTCGGCGGCAGCACCATCCCCGAGGGCGTGTCGGACGCCGCGGGGCCGGTGCTCGTCGCCGGGACGCTCACCGTCGTGGTCACGTACCTGTTCTACGGGACGTACCACGCCGCGCGGGGGCGCGGGCTGGAGCGGTCGCAGGCGGCGCTTCTCGGGTCGTGGGTGCTCGGCCTGCTGTTCGTCGTCGGCGTCGCGCTCAGGTTGGTGGGCCTCCTCTGAGATGGCGACCTCGTACGCGGGGCGACTCGACCCACGGCACGCGCCGCGGCTGTGGTGGCTCGCGGCGCTCTGCTGGGTCGAGGCGCTCGCCGTCGGGGCGTACCTCTCCGCCGCGCCGGGGCGCGTCGAGAGCCTCCGGTACCTGTTCTATCCGTTCGTCTGGATAACCGTCGGCGCGGCGGCCGTCCTCTGGACCGAGCCACCGCGGGCGCGGCCGGGGGCACCGGCGTCGTGAGCGCGCTCCGGGCGCTCTCGGTCGACATCTCGACGCTGGTGTTCGTCGCCGCCGTCGCCCTGCTCGCGCTCGGACCGTCGCTGGCGGCGCGGGCGCGGCGATGAGCCGACGCGCCGGAAGCATGGTCGGTTCCGCGGTTCGGCGCGGTGCAGTCTGGTTCGCCACGTTCGCGGTCGCCTCGGTCACTTTTTCGACTTCGGCGTTCGCGCACGCCGGCTCGCTGGCCGGGTCGCTCCGCTCGGTCCCGGCCCCGTTCTGGCTCGTCGTCTCCGGCGGCGGCGTCGTCTGCGTCTCCTTTCTGCTGTCAGCGTTCGTCACCGACGACGAGACGCTGGACGCCTTCGAGCGCGCGGGCGTCCGAATCGGAGGGCTCGCCGGAGCCGTCGCAACCGCGGAAGCCGCGCTCAAGCTCCTCGGCGTCGCCGCGCTCGTCCTCGTCGTCGCCTTCGGGCTGTTCGGGCCGCCCGTCGGCATCGCCAACCTCGGCGTCCTGCTCGTGTGGGTCGGCTGGTGGGCCGGGTTCACGATGGCCGCCTACCTCGTCGGGAACGCGTGGCCGCTGGTGAATCCGTGGCGGACGCTCGGCGCGGCGCTTCGGGGTCGATTCGCGACGGGAGGGAGGCTGTCGCGCCCCTACCCCGACCGACTCGGGTCGTGGCCCAGCGTCGCCGGTCTGCTCGGACTCGTCTGGCTGGAGGTCGTCAGTCCGCTCGCGGCGAACCCGCGGGCGCTCGCCGTCGTGGTCGTCGCGTACAGCCTCGTCACCGTCGGCGGCGCGGTCGTCTACGGCGACGCGTGGTTCCGCCGCGCCGACCCCGTCGCGCGGGTGTTCCGATTGTACGGCCTGCTCGCGCCGGTCCGGCGGGGCGACGGCGGCGGCCTCTCGATTTCGGTTCCCGGCGCGGGGCTGACACGCAGCCGCGAGCGACTCGGCGCCGACGACGTGGCGTTCGTCGTCGCGCTCCTCTGGGTGACGACGTTCGACGGCCTCGTCGTCACCGTCGCGTGGGGGGGGCGTCCTCGCCGCCGCGGCTCCGGTCCCCGCGTGGCTCGCGAACCTCGTCGCGGGCTTTCTCGTCTTCCTCGGCGGCTACCGACTGGCCGCGAGAATAGCCCGCGGAACCGCGGACACGTACGTGACCGTCGGCTTCGTCGCCGGCTGGTTCGCGCCCGCGTTGGTCCCCATCGCCGCCGGCTACCACCTCGCGCACTTCCTCGGCTACGTCGTCGGCCTCGCGCCCGCTCTGGTCGCGGTCGCGGCCTCGCCGCTGTCGCCGCCCGCGAACCCCTCGGTGCTGGCCGTTCCGGCGTGGTTCAGCGGACTCCAGTTGGCGTTCGTCGTCCTCGGCCACCTGCTTTCGGTGTGGGTCGCCCACGCCCGCGCGTTCGACCTCTTTCCGGGTCGCCTGCAACCGCTCCGGAGCGAGTACCCTTTCGTCGCCGTCACGGTCGGCTACACGATGGCGAGCCTGTGGGTCGTCGCCCAACCGACGGTCGGAGGTGTCGCCGGATGAGTCGCAGAGCGAGTCACGGGATGAGCCGCGAAGCATCGGTCGTCGTCCCCGAAACCGCCGTCCCCGACGGCGAGACCGCGGCGACGACGTGTCCGTACTGCGACCGCCCGTTCCGCCGGGAGCGACTCCGTGACCTCCACGTCGGTGACGCGCACGAGGACCTGAGCGACGGCGAAACCGCGGCGTACGAGGCCGCTGTCGAGGCCGAAGCCGAAGACCTGTTCGTCTATCACCTGAAGGTCGCCGGCGCGCTCGGCGTGGTCTTCACGGCGCTGTTCCTGCTCGCGGTCGTCGGTTTTAGCCTGTGATCCGGTCGTTAGCGGCCGTCAGGCGTGGTCGCCGCCGCTGCCGTGTTCTCCCTCGTTGGGGTCGGGAAGGCGCATCACGACGCCGGTGAGCACGCCGACGCCCGCCAGCGCGACGATGCCGCCGACCACGACGAACGATTCGCTCGCGCCGACGGCCTCCGAGACGAGGAGGATCGCGAGTCCGAGGACGACGGCCCCGAAGGCGGCCGCGAGGGCGACAGTAGTCCGATTCATGCGTACTGTTACCACACCGAAGTCAAAGAAGGTACGTGCGAGTGCGGCGGCGGAAAGAGAGACGCTGTTGAAGCCCTCAGTTACGGATGGGGTTCTGCGGTCGGACTGAATGGAGTGCGCGAATACGGCACGAAGTGAGACGTTGCGAGCGATTCCACCTCGACTGACCCGTACCCGCCTACCGTGAGGTCTCAGTCGGAGCCAAACAGCGCTTGCGTGAGTGCGCCACCGTAGGCGAGTCGCGAACCGAGCCAGAGCGCGCCGAGGGTGACGCCCACCGCCACGAGGTAGGGACCCGGCTCCGGGAGGCGACCGCTCGCCACGCGAGCAAGGCGGTCCGCCAGAACGATGCCGCCGAACCAGACCACCAAGAACGCGACATGTTGGTGCAGGGACTTCCGTCGGCGTGCGTGACGGTAACCGACGACGAGGAAGCCCGCGAGCAGCAAGATGCTGACAGCCGCGAGGGCGAGAAAGCGGAGCCGTCCACCGAGCGCAAACACCGAGGGGATGCCGATTACCACCGCGAGAACAAAGATGGTCTGGACGACCAGTCCAAGAGACGGTTCGGTGTTGGAGGGCTGTTCAGACACAGATTGCGGTCACGGACGACGACGCAATGAATCTTCTCCACGCGACCGGAGACCGGTCGTCCGGGTTGGCACTACCCTACTTACCGGCCGGACCATCTCTCGTGACGCTCGCCGTTATCCCAGATACTTCGCTGGATACACCCTCCCGCCTCACACGGGTTCTGTCAGTTTCTAACGGATTCACAGGGCCTCAGAAGGGGACGAACAACGTTCCAGTTAGGCCGCGTTCTCGCCGGTCGTCGCGGCGGCGACGACGAGCGCGAAGACGGCCACCGCGGGCACGAGACCCGGACCGACGACGAGCGGGTCTGTGAGCCTTCCGGGGGCGACGCGGGTCATCATGACGGTCACGCCGACGCCGACAGGGACCGAAAACAGCAGAGCGTAGCCGACCGCGACGAGGGTTTCGCGGGAGCGCCAGCGGGGATGGGAGTCGGCTCGCACGGTCACAGGAGCGAGTACGACGCGGCGAGCGTGAGCGCCAGCGCGGCCACGAGGCCGATGCAGACCAGATACGTCAGCGACCGCGGCTCGAACCGGAGGTGCTGGAAGTACGCCGCAACCAACACCGCCTTCGCGGCCGACAGGACCATGATGACGCCGAAGGCCAGCCAGTAACTCAGCCCGGCGAACTCGACCAGCACCTGGACGGTCGCCGAGACGAACAACACTACGTAAATCGCCGTATAGAGTTTCGTTGATACCATCTTTGTCACCTCACAGGATGTAGAACAGCGGGAACAGGAACAGCCAGACGATGTCGACGAAGTGCCAGTAGAGGCCGAAGTACTCCACCGAGCGGCTGTCTTCGAGATACGCGCCCCGCCAGGCGCGCGCGGTCAGGTACAGTGCGACGACGAGGCCCGCGATGACGTGGGCGGCGTGCAGGCCGGTCGTGAGGAAGAACGTCGAGGCGCGGACGTTCGTCGAGAGCCACAGTCCCTCGTGGAACAGGTGCTGCCACTCCAGCCCCTTGTTGACGAGGAAGCCGATGCCGAGGACGAACGTCGCCCCGAGACTCGCCACGAGGTCCCACTTGTGTCGCTTCTCGGCCGCGACGAGCGCGAGGACGACCGTGAAACTGCTCGTGAGTAGGATGTACGTGTTCACGAGTCCGGGAATCGGGTCGGACGGAATCGGCTCCCAGCCGGTCCAGCCGAAGGCGACGCGGGTGAACACGTACGCCCCGATGAAGCCCCCGAACAGCACCACGTCGGACGCGAGGAATATCCACATCCCGACCTTGCCGTTGTCGATGCCGGCGAAGGGCCACGCCTCGCCCTCCTCGAAGACCGGGCCGTGGAACGGTTCGAGCCCCATGGCGACGAGCGACCCGAGGGTGACGACGCCGCCCGCGACGGCCGTCGTCGCGTAGGCGGCCCCGACCATCCCCTCGGGGAACGCGGCGTCCTGAAGCGGCGAGAGGCTGAGGAGGACGAGGAACGCGCCGGCGGAGAGGACGAACGGCCAGATGCTCGCGTGGCTCGGTCCCTCGACTTCGGTCGCTTCGGCGGTCGGGAGCGCGGACGAGACCGCCGTCGTTGCCGACGCGGTGACGCCGCCGTCGGAGACGGCCGCGCCGGTCGGCCCGCTAGAGCGGTCCTCGCTCGGCGCGACCTCGCCGGCGTCGAGGAACTCGAGGTGACCGTCGCGGTAGGTCGGCGTCCCGTCGAAGTTCTCCAGCGGCGGCGGCGACGGGACGGCCCACTCGGCCGTCGTCGCATACTTCCACGGGTTGTCTGGCGCGGGGTCGCCGGCGAAGGCGCTCTTGAACAGGTTGTAGAACATGATGAGAAACGACAGCCCGAGGACGAACCCGCCGACGGTGGCGAGCTGGTGCCACGGCGCGAGTTCGGGCGCGTAGTCGAACACGCGCCGGGGCGTCTCCCACGCGACGAAAAGCGGGAAGTACAGCAGATTGAAGCCGACGAAGTAGACGGCGAAGTGGAGTTTGCCGAGGAACTCGTCGTACATCCGGCCGGTCATCTTCGGGAACCAGTAGTAGAGGCCGCCGACGAGCGCCGTCACCCCGCCGACCATCACGTAGTGGAAGTGGGCGACGACCCAGTAGGTGCCGCGGAACTCGTAGTCGAGGACGACCGCGCCGAGGAAGACGCCGGTGATGCCGCCGATGATGAACAACAGGAGCGCCCCGAAGACAAACAGGAACGGCGTCGTGAATCGTATCTTCCCCTTCAGCACCGTGTAGATGAGCGCGAACACCATCAGGTCGAACGGCAGGGAGATGCCGATGGTAGTAATCATAAAGAGCGTCTTCACCTGGAGGTTGATGCTCGTCAGGAACATGTGGTGCATCCAGACGGCGAAGCTCTGGATGGCGACGAGCACCATCGCGAGGATGAACCACTTGCGGCCGACGATGCGGCGGCCGGTGAACGTCTGGAACACCTCGGCCATGACGCCGAGCGCCGGGAAGAAGACGATGTACACCTCGGGGTGGCCGAAGAACCAAAACAGGTGGGTCCACAGGAGCGCCCCCGCCGGCGACTCCATGGCGAAGTAGGTCGTCCCGAGCAGGCGGTCGGACGACAGCACCAGAAGCGCCGCCAAGAGCGCCGCGAAGGCGAACAGCATCATCCACGCGGTCAGGAGAATCGTCCAGCTGAACAGCGGGAGGTTCCGGAGCGTCAGCCCCTCGGCGCGCATCCGGTGCATCGTCGTCAGGAAGTTGACCGACGAGACGGTGACGGAGGCGACGAACAGCACGAGCGCCAAGACGGCCGTCGACGCCCCCACGTCCGGCGTGAACGTCGGGACGTTCAGCGGGGCGTACATCGTCCACCCGCCGGAGAACGTCCCCCCTTGGAAGAACGAGACGCCGAACAGGATGCCCGAAAAGAGGTAGAGCCAGTACGACAGCGCGTTGAGCCGCGGGAACGCGAGGTCCTTCGCGCCGAGTTGGAGCGGGACGACGTAGTTTGCGAAGCCGAACGCGAACGGCGAGAGGAACCAAAACACCATCAACAGCCCGTGGGCCGAGACGGCCTGATTGTACGCGACGGGCGAGAGAATCCCCTCGCCGAGCGCGCGCGGAGCGAGCAGTTGGACGCGCATCAGCCACGCGAGGACGCCGCCGAGCACGAGGAAGAAAAGCGACGTGACGACGTAGAGGATGCCCACGTCCTTGTGGTTCGTCGTGACGAACCAGCGCTTGATGCTCCCCGTGCCGGGGAAGTCGTGGCCGTGGTCGTCGCCGCCGCGAGCGACCTCGTGGCCGCCGTGGGCCGCGGCGTCCCGTTCGGGAGACGCGTCGGTCACGGAACCACCGCCGGTCGGAGGTTCGATTGCGCGGCGACCGATTCATCGGCGCTCGACTCGTTCGCTGTCGCATTGTCCGCGGTCGCGTTGTCCGCGGTCGTGTTCGCGTACCACGCCTCGTACTCGTCGGGCAGCATCACGACGACCTCGGCGGACATATACGAGTGGCCGGCCCCGCAGAGTTCGTAACACTGCGCGGTGTACGTCCCCGGTTCGTCGGCGGTGAACCACGTCTCCGTCTCCTGACCGGGGATGGCGTCGGATTTGACGCGTAACTCCGTGACCCCGAAGTTGTGGAACACGTCCGCGGTGATAATCGTCAGTCGGACGGGCCGGTCGGCGGGGACCCGGAGCACGCCGTCGGTGGTGTGGCCGTTCGGGTAGGTAAAGCGCCAGCCGAACTGGTAGCCCTCGACGGCCACGTCGAGCGACTCGTCGTCGGCGGGGCCTTCCTCGACGTACAGGAGCGTCAGATACGTCCACGAGACCAGCGAAACGACGATGACCATGCTCATGAAAAACGAGGTGAACAGCTTCCGGCCCCCGCCGCTTCCCGACGGGAGTTCCCCGAGGACGAGGCGGTCCCCGTCGTCGATGTGGCCGTTTCCGGAGCCGGAGCGATACTTGTACGCGTTGTAGAGCATATACCCCACGACGACGACGCCCACGAGCGTCCCCAAGAGCAGGAACACCTCGAAGATGCTCTCGAAGACGAACGCGCGGGTCCCCCGCGGAACCAACCCCGACTGGAGCGGGAACGCGGCCGTCAGTACGAGTTCCGCGACCATTGATAACACCACCAAACAAAATAATTAACGTTCGTGATGGTTATTGTTTCGGAGCAATCGGGGAAAGCGGCGTCGAACGGGCGGTTCCGGTCGGTCGCAGGGCGAAGCGGGGAGCAAAACGAGCGAAGTCGCCGGCGACGACGAGTGATGGCGGACGGGCGGCGGGCGGGCGGCGGACGACGGCGACCGCGTCTGCGGCCGCGGTGACGCTCAGACCTCGTGTTGCGGGATGTCCGCGAACAGTTCGAGCAGGTAGCCGAGCGAGAGGCCGTACACCCAGTGAGCCAGAAGCGAGAACACGAGGAACGAGGCGATGACGAACGCGTCCGCGGGCGGCCAGAACGCCGGCACGAACCCGACCCAGTAGAGCGTCGCGAACGACACGCCGCGGAGGTACTTCGGTGACTCCGGCGGGAGGAACGCGCCGCCGACGACGAACGTCACCGGGAGGACGACGACCCCGCCGATGCCGAAGAGGAACGCTCCGAGGGCGAGCGTCGGTTCGTAGCCGAAGAACGCCCCCATACCGGCGAACCGCGTAATCGGCTCGGTCGTAAACAGACCGAGGAGTTCGGGGATGCCGACGAGGACGGGCAGCATCAACACCGTCCCGACGAAGCCGCTTGCCATCGCAGTGAGGATGACGTTCCCCGTGATGTCGTAGTCGGCGGTCTCGCCGGCGCGCTGTTCGACCGCAGTAGCCGGGTTCGGCGTCTCTTGACTCATACTCCCGTCATACTACGGAGTCATTCATGATAAAAGGTAATAAATGCCGTAGTGTCGAGGGGTCGCCGGCGCGAGTCACCGAGGTTTTTGCCCTCCGGACGCGCCCGTGAGACCATGTACGAAGTCGAGGTCAAGGTCCGCGCGGACCACGGCGCGGTTCGCGAGCGACTCGACGCGGCCGGGGGCGAACAGGTCAACCGCGTCGCTCAGACGGACACCTACTACGACGCCCCGCACAGGGATTTCGCAGAGACCGACGAGGCGCTCCGACTCCGCCGGGAGTCGCGCTACGAGGGCGGCGAACTCGCCGACGAGGAGACCGTCGTCACCTACAAGGGACCGCTCGTGGACGAGTCGTCGAAGACCCGCCGGGAGTACGAGACCGGCGTCGAAGACGGTGAAACGATGAACGCTATCTGCGAGGCGGTCGGCTTCGAACCCGCCGCGACCGTCGAGAAAGAGCGCGAGCGGTTCGCCCTCGACGGCTACACCGTCTCGCTCGATTCGGTGTCCGGGCTTGGCGAGTTCGTGGAGGTCGAAATCGAAGTCGAGTCCGGCGTCGACGACGCCCGCGACGGGGCGTTCGCCGTCCTCCAGGACCTCGGCCTCGACCCCGACGACCAGATTCGGACCTCCTACCTCGGGATGCTGCTCGGGTCGCCCGAAGAATAGACGGACTATCGACCCCCGCGGGCGTCCGCAACCTCGGCAGATACTGCCCGAGCATACTCTCAGGTAATACGAGTGTGGCCAAAGGTTTCCGCAAGTTATAGAACCGCCCGCCGGGTACGTCCCGCCAATGAGCGACCGAAATATCCGCCTCGAATCCGCCGACAAGCGCGCGGTCGAGGACCAGGAGGTCGAAATCGTCGAGCGAAAGGGTATCGGGCACCCCGACTCCATCTCCGACGGCATCGCCGAGAGCGTCTCCCGCGCCCTCTCGAACCTCTATCTCGACCGCGTCGGCAAAGTGCTGCACTACAACACCGACGAGACCCAGCTCGTCGCCGGCACGGCCGCGCCCGCCTTCGGCGGCGGCGAGGTCATCGAGCCCATCTATCTCCTCATCGTCGGCCGCGCCACGAAGGAGTACGACGGCGAGAAGATTCCCGTCGACTCGACGGCGCTCCGGGCCGCCCGCGAGTACCTCAACGAGAACATCCCCGGGCTCGACGTGGGCACCGACATCATCGTCGACGTGAAACTCGGCGAGGGCTCCGGCGACCTCCAGGACGTGTTCGGCGAGGAGACCCAGCAGGTCCCGATGGCCAACGACACGAGTTTCGGCGTCGGCCACGCCCCCCTGACCGAGACGGAGCGCATCGTCCTCGAAGCCGAGCGCGCCCTCAACGGCCCGGCCTACGGCGACGACCACCCCGAACTCGGACAGGACATCAAGCTCATGGGCAAACGCGAGGGCGACGTCATCGACGTGACCGTCGCCGCCGCGATGGTCGACAAGCACCTCGACGACATCGACGACTACGTCGCCGCCGTCGACGACGTGCGCGAGTTCGTCTCCGACCTCGCCACCGACTACACCGACCGCGAGGTCAACGTCGAGGTCAACACCGCCGACGACTACGACGAAGGCTCTATCTACCTCACGACGACCGGCACGTCCGCCGAGCAGGGCGACGACGGCTCCGTCGGCCGCGGCAACCGCGCCAACGGCCTCATCACGCCGAACCGCCCGATGAGCATGGAAGCGACCTCCGGCAAGAACCCCGTCAACCACATCGGGAAGATTTACAACCTGCTTTCCACCCACATCGCCGAGACGGTCGTCGACGAGGTCGACGGCATTCGCGACCTCCAGGTCCGCCTGCTCTCGCAAATCGGTCGCCCCATCGACGAACCCCACGTCGCCGACGCGAAGGTCATCACGGACGACGGCGTCACCATCGCTGACATCGAAGACGAGGTTATCGCCATCATCGACCGCGAACTCGCGAACGTGACCGACATCACCCGCCGGACCATCGAAGGCGAACTCAGCACGTTCTGAGGCGTCGCCTCGCGGCGGGTCGAAACCAAAACAGAACACCGACCGCCGCGTCGCCGGCGCGGGCGACGACGCTACTCCTCGCCGTAGTACTTCTCGACCAGCCGCGCGGCCGCCTCGGCCGTCTTCCGGTAGTCGCGGTCGCCGTCCGGCGTCCGAACCGCGTACTCGTAGTGCCGACTGCTCGGCACGTACCACTTCTCGGGGAAATCGTCGAGGACGTGCCGCGGGTCGCCGTTCGTCGGCGCGCCCGCGCCCGCTTCGACGGCGGATTCGGTGGTGTCGTCGGCGTCATCCCTGTCGTCGCCGTCGTCCCCGAGACTGGCTTCGGCTTCCCCGTCGTCCCGGGGGGCCATCACGGACGGGTCGGACTCCACGAGGAGCGTCTCGGGCACGTCGGGATGCGACGCCGAGATGCCGCGGTGGACGCCGGGCGTGTTCGACGCCGCGAGCGTCTGGTCCATCAGAATCTTCTGCATGCTAATCTCGTGGCCGTCGCCGGGGTCGCGCTGGTCGTAGCTGCCGTCGGCGTTCATCTCCCACGCCTTCCGGTTGTCCGCGAAGCCGAGTTCGAGGACGAACCGCAACTGCTCGCGGATGTCGGGGTCTTCGACGGGGGCGATAGCCTCCACGCGCTTGTCGAGGTTGCGGGTCATCCAGTCCGCCGAACCGACGTAGTAGTCGGGGTCGCCCGCGTTCTCGAAGTAGAAGATGCGGGAGTGTTCGAGGAAGCGGTCCACGACGCTCCGGACCGTGACGGTCTCCGAGACGCCCTCCAGACCGGGGCGGAGCCGACAGATGTCGCGGACGAGCAGGTCGATGTCGACGCCGGCCATCGACGCCTCGTACAGTTCCTCGACGATGCCGGGGTCTTCGAGGGCGTTCATCTTGGCGACGATGCGGGCGTCGCGACCGGCGCGGGCGTGTTCGGCCTCCCGCCGGATGCACTTCGTGAACTCGTTTCGCATCGTCACGGGCGCGATGAGGAGCTTCCGGAACTCCTCGTCGAGCGAGGGGCCGGTGAAGAAGTTGAAGACCTTCACGAGGTCCTGCCCGATGTCGCGGTCGGCGGTGAGGACGCCGAGGTCGACGTAGCCCTTCGCGGTCCCGGAGTGGTAGTTGCCGGTGGCGACGTGGGAGTAGAGGCGGACGCCGTCTTCCTCCTCGCGGACGACGAGCGCCGTCTTCGTGTGCGTCTTCAGCCCGATGGTGCCGTAGGCGACGTGGATGCCTTCCTCTTCGAGGCGGCGGACCCATTCGAGGTTGTTCTGCTCGTCGAACCGCGCTTTGAGTTCGACCATCGCCGCGACCTGCTTGCCGTTGTCGGCGGCGTCGATGAGCGCCTCGATGATTTTCGAGTCCGACGCCGTCCGGTAGATTGCGGCCTTGATGGCCAGCACGTTGGGGTCGTTGGCGGCCTCGTCGAGGAACTCTTGGACGGTGTCGCCGAACGAGTGGTACGGATGGTGCAACAGCACGTCCTTGCGGCGAATCTCGTCGAAGATGGTGTCGCCGCCGTCGCCGGCCGCCTCGGGGGACGACGCGCCCGAGCCGAGCCCCGCGCCGGCCGCGTCGAGGTCCGAAAACCGCGGGTGCGGCTGGGGTGTCCACGACTCCAGCGAGAGGTCCGGGCGGTCGAGGTCGGTGAGGTCCATCAGTTCGCGGTAGTCGAGCGGCCCGCGGAGTTCGAACACCTCGCGGTCGTCGAGGTCCAACTGCTCGACGAGGAGGTCCCTCGCGGCCGCGGGCGCGTCCGCCTCGATTTCGAGGCGGACCACGGTGGCGAAGCGGCGCTGTTCGAGCACCTCCTCTATCATGTCGATGAGGTCCTCCGCGACCTCCTCGTTGCGGCGGACCTCGGCGTTTCGCGTCAGCTTGAACACCGCGGTGTCGACGACCTCGACGTTCGGGAACAGCAGGTCGAGGTTGGCGCGGATGACCTCCTCCAAGAGGACGTACCGGACCTCGTCGCCGTCGGTGTCGACCTCGACGAGCCGCGGGCGGTTCTGCGGAATCTTCACCCGGGTGAACGTCTGGTCGCCGTCGTCGTCGCGGGTGACCACCGCGAGCGACAGCGAGAGGTTCGAGATGAACGGGAACGGGTGGGCCGGATCGAACGACAGGGGCGTCAGCGTCGGCAGCACCGAGAGTTCGAAGTAGTCCCGCATCTCCGCCCGCTGGTCGGGCGTCAGGTCGTCGTAGTCACAGATGTGGATGCCCTCCCCGGCGAGCGCCGGGCGAATCTCCTCGCGGTAGCACTCGGCCTGCCGCTCGAACATGGGCCGGGCCTTGTCGATAGCCTCCTCCCACTGCTTGAGGGGCGTCCGGCCGTCGGTCGTCCGCTCTGTCACGCCGGCGTCTATCTGCTGTTTCAGGCCGCCGACGCGCTTCATGAAGAACTCGTCTAAGTTCTTCGTGAAGATGGACAGAAATCGGACCCGTTCGAGAAGCGGGTTCCGGTCGTCGAGCGCTTCGTTGAGGACGCGGGACTGGAACTCAAGTTCGCTCAGCTCGCGGTTGAGATAGTACTGCGGGTCTGCGAGGTCGATGTCGGCTGGCAACTCGTCGGTCATTGGCATCGAGTGGGCATCGAGTGGGGTCGGGCGAACGTCGGGCAAGCGTCGGGCGCGACGGCGGGTCGTTCGGTGGTTGTACGAGTCGAAAACGGCGTGAAATCTATTAAGGGGTTTATATTGTTTCGCCGTCTGTCTACGGTTCAGTAAATTGTACTATTTACAAATATATAACACTAATAGCAGCGGAGAGCGACGTGCCGTGTCGGGCGCGGACGCCCCTCGAAACGAGACGCTGAAGGGTGCCGGCGGAGAACGCCGACCGTGAATCAGACGGCGCACGTCGTCCTCGTCGGCTACGGCGAGGTGGGCACGAAGAGTTCGAGCGTCCGGGCGAAGATGGAGGCCAGACTGCGGACGAACCTCCAAGCGGTCCTCGACGACCGCTCGCTCCCGGGCCGCGTCGAGCGGGAGTGGTCCCGCCTGCTCGTCCGCGACGCCACCGACGCCGAGGCCGTCGCGGCCGCCTGCGCCGAGGTGCCGGGCGTCGTCTGGGCGCGCCCCTGCGTCGCCTGCGACCCCGTCCTCGACGACATCGTCACGGTCTGTCGAAGTCTCGCGTCCGACCACCCCGACGGGGCGGCGTTCGCCGTCGACGCCGACCGCGTCGGCGGCGCCGACCAACACGCGTTCACGAGTTCCGACCTCGAACGCGAGGCCGGGAGCGCCGTCGTCGAGGCGACCGGCGCGCCCGTGGACCTCGACGACCCCGACCGGACCTACCGCATCGAGTGCCGCGAGGAGGCGGCGTATCTCTCCGTCCGGCGGTTCGACGGCCCCGGCGGCCTCCCGCTCGGAACGCAGGGGCGGGCCGTCTCGCTCGTCTCCGGCGGCATCGACTCGCCGGTGGCGACGTGGGAGCTGATGCGCCGGGGCTGCGAAATCGTCCCCGTCTACGTCGATTTGGGCGACTACGGCGGCGCGGACCACCGCGCGCGGGCCATCGAGACGGTGCGGACCATCGCTCGCCGCGCCCCGAACGCGGACATGCGAGTCCACGTCGTCCCCGCCGGCGACGTGGTCGAGCGACTGATGGAGTCCGTCGATGACACCCGGATGCTCTCGCTGCGGCGCGCCATGCTCGCCATCGCCGCCGAGGTCGCCACCGACGAGCACGCCCACTCAATCGTGACCGGCGAATCGCTCGGTCAGAAGTCGAGTCAGACCGGCGAGAACCTCGCCGTCACCGAGGCCGCGGTCGACTACCCCGTCCACCGCCCGCTTTTGACCCGCGACAAGACCGACATCGTCGCGGCCGCCCGCGACCTCGGCACCTACGACGACTCGACGCTCCCCGTCGGCTGCGAGCGCGTCGCGCCGAGTTTCCCCGAGACGAACGCCTCGCTGTCGGCCGTCGAGGCCGCGGAACCCGACGACCTGTTCGACCTCGCGGTCGAGGCCGCCCGCGAGCGGGTCGTCGTGTCGCCCGACGGCGAGTGAGCGCGGGAGCGCGGAGTGGAGGCCGAGCGCACATTCTGAACCCGGTTGTCACCAGCCTCACCGAGACACGATACCGACGCACACACTGACCGTGAAAACGACCAACATAGTCACGATTCTTCAAACGTTTAGATTCGTTTCGAATGAACAATTGCACAAAAATGACTTTATTTACCGTGAGCGCTAGGGATCTCTCATGTCGAAAACATCGTATCCCGGTCACGGGCATCCCGGCCCCGAGTGGCGCGTCAGCCACCGGGCGTCGCGGACCGACTGGAGCGACGCCGTCGAGCGGTGCGCGGCGTGCCGCGCCCGCGTCGACATGAGCGAAGCGCACTACCAGGTCCTCCTCGAACGGGACATCGACAAGCCCGGCAAGATAACGCTCGAACGCGAGCGCGTCGTGTTCTGCGACGAGTCCTGCGCCGCCGAGTGGGAGTCGACCGCCTGAGTACCGGAACCGCTTTACCGAATCCGGTCCCTCCCTCTCGACGTGACGCAGGTCTGTATCGTCGGCGCGGAGGACGTCCACCTCCAGTACGAACTGCTGTCGCGCGACACCGCGCGCGCGGCGCTTTCGACCTACGATATCTCCGAACCGTTCGACAACTCGCTTTCGGTCGGCACGGTGAGTCTCGGCGCGGCCGTCTCGCTTCTCAACGACCTCAACTGGTATCTCGTCCGGTTCGCCGACTTCTCGTTGGTCCGCGAGCCCTCCGTCTCGGCCGACGAGTGGCTCTCCCGCGACCTCGCCCGACGGATTCGAGACGGGAAGGTTCAGCCCGAGGACACGGGCGACCACCTCGCCATCTACGGCGTCGAAGACGGCCGCCTCGTCGAGCCGATGTTCGTGACGCGGGTCGACGGCTCGGTGCCCAACTACGACCTCAGAGACGTGGAGCGAACGCTCGTCGTCAGAGTGGGCGAAGACGAGTTCGGTCGGTGAGCGCCGCCCCGGGGCGACCGCTATTCTTCGGCGTCGAACATCCCGGTCGACATGTAGCGCTCGCCGGAGTCCCAGAAGACCGTCACCACGAGCGGCTGGTCTTCCTCGTCGGCGTCGGGGGCGGCGAGCCGCTCGGCGACGCGCTTGGCGGCGAGGAGCGACGCGCCGGACGACTGGCCGACGAGGATGCCTTCCTCGCGGGCGAGGCGGCGACACTCGGCCTCGGCGTCCGCGAGTTCGACGATTTCCACGTCGTCGAGGAGGTCGGTGTCGAGGTTGGGGCTGACGAAGCCCGGGCCCATCCCCTGGAAGTCGTTGTTTCCGACCTCACGGCCCGAGAGGACGGCGCTCTCGGCGGGTTCGACGCCGACGACGCGCATCGAGGGGAACTCCTCGACGAGACGGCTGCCGGTGCCCGAAATCGTGCCGCCGGTGCCGATGCCGGCGACGAGGGCGTCGATGCGGCGGTCGCCCACCTGTTCGAGAACCTCCTCGGCGGTCGTCCGGTAGTGCGCCTCCGGGTTCGCGGGGTTCTCGAACTGTCGGAGCTGGTACATCCCCTCGGCTTCGAGGTCGTCAGCGCGGTCTTTCGCGGCGGAGATGTCGCCGTCGACGAGTTCGATTGTCGCCCCGTAGGCGCGCATGATTTCGCGGCGCTCGGGCGACATCGAGTCCGGCATGACGATGGTCAGGTCGTAGCCCTTCGCCGCCGCGACGACCGCGAGTCCGATACCGGTGTTCCCGGACGTGGGTTCGACGAGGCGGTCGCCCGGCGAGATGTCGCCCGCCTCCTCGGCCGCCTCGACCATCGCCAACGCGGGGCGGTCCTTCGCCGACCCGCCCGGGTTCTTCGACTCCATCTTCGCCGCGACCGTCGACCCCTCGGGGGAGTCGACGCGGACCAGCGGCGACCCGATAGCGTCGAGGATACTGTCGTCCATCGACCCTCCGTTGACGGTGCGACACTAAACGACTGGCGGAGGCGGACGATACGGCCACCGTCTCGGGGGAGACAGCGACGAGCGCGGGCGGCGAGCCCCGCCGCGAGCGCACCCGTTAAATCCGCGCGGCCGGTAGACGGGCGCATGGCCGAAGCCGAGACGCTCGAAACGATGCAACCGAACCCCGCGTGGGACGCGGCGTCCTACCCCGACGTGGTCGACACCCTCGCGGCCGCGGACTACACGTTCAAGGTCTGGGGCGGCGACTGGTGCGGCGACTGCCGCGGACAGCTTCCCGACTTCGCGGCGGCGCTCGACGCCGCCGGCGTCCCCGCCGAGCGAATCGACCACTACCCCGTCGAGAAGGCCGACGACGGCTCGAAGGTCGGCCCGCTCGTCGAGGAGTACGACATCGAACTCATCCCCACGGTCGTCGTCGAACGCGACGGCGAGGAGGTCGCCCGCTTCGTGGAAGAAGAGGACGTTCCGATTGCGGTCTACCTCGCGGACGAACTGTCGAACTGAGCGCCGACGCCGATTCTCTCGCAGTCGCTCCCGCCGTTACGCACCTTCGCCCGCCGTGAACCACGCCAGCGCCTCGTCGAGGTCGTGGGTCGGCGCGGAGCAGGTGAAGTTCTCGCAGGCGTAGACGGTCGGCTCCCCGTCGGCGGCCTCGCGGCCGGCCCAGATTGGCGGAGCCTCGTCTAATCCGAGTTCGTCCAGCCACGCGTCGAGTTCCTCGTCGGTGCCGGGGCGACGGGAGACGACGAGACCGGGGAAGTACCGCGAGGCGAGCGTCGCGCGCCACTCGTCGGGAACCTCGTCGGCGGCGACGGTGAGTTCGGGGACGCCGCTGGCGGCCTTCTCGGCGGCGAGCGCGAGCGAGACGTGTTCGAGCGGACTGCCGCGGACCCGGTTGGCGAACGACCCGAGGACCGCGTCCGCGACCTCGCCGAACCCCGCGTCGGGCGCGAACTGTTCGAGGTCCAAGAACAGCGACGTGGCGACGCCGAGGCTCGACGGCGTGGACTGGTCGGTCGGCTCCTGCGGGCGGGTGACGAGCGATTCGCCGCTCTCGGGAGTGAAGTAGAGCGTGCCCGCGTCGGCGTCGTAGAACTCGCGGCGGGTCGCCCGCGCGAGGTCGAGCGCGAACGAGAGCGGCGCGAGGTCGCCGGTCGCCTGATAGAGGTCGAACGCGCCGCGCGCGAGGAAGGCGTAGTCTTCGAGGTAGCCGTCGCCTTTCACCTCGCCGTTCATCACGCGCCGCGAGAGCGTCGCGGTCTCGGCGTCCCAGAGGCGCTCGCGCACGAAGTCGAGGGCGCGGCGGGCGTCGGCCGCGAGCGAGTCGTCTTCGAGGACGACCGAGCCCTGCGCGAACGCCGAAATCATCAGGCCGTTCCAGCCGGCGAGCACCTTCTCGTCACGGGCGGGGCGCTCGCGCCCCTCGCGGGCGGCGAACAGCGCCTTCCGTGCCTTTTCGAGTCGGTCCTCGACCTCGGACTCGTCGAGGTCGTACTCGTCGGCGAGGTCGGCGGTCGTCGCGGAGACGTTCAGGACGGTCGTCTTGTCCTCGAAGTTGCCGCCGGGCGTGACGCCGTAGCGGTCGCAGAAGAGGTCGGCGTCGAGTTCGGGGAGGAGGTCGCGCACGTCGTCGGGCGTCCAGACGTAGAAGGTCCCCTCCTCGCCGCCGGACTGGGCGTCGAGGGTGGCGAAGAAGCCGCCGTCGTCGTGGGTGAGTTCGCGGCGGACGAACTCGAACGTCTCGGCGGCGACGGTCGCGTACGAGTCGTTGCCGGTGAGTCGGGCGGCGTCGAGATACCGCGAGGCGAGGCCGGCCTGGTCGTACAGCATCTTCTCGAAGTGCGGGACGGTCCACTCGCGGTCGACGCAGTAGCGGTGGAAGCCGCCGCCGAGGTGGTCGCGGAGGCCGCCGTTGGCCATCGCGTCGAGGCTCTGCCGCGCCACGTCGAGCGCCTCGCGGCGGCCGGAAACGGCGTAGCCGCGGAGCATGGCGTCGATGCGACCGGGTTGGGGGAACTTCGGTCCGTCGCCGCCGAAGCCGCCGTGGTCGCGGTCGGCGCCGCGGAGCGCGGCCTGTACGGTGGTGTCGAGGATGTCCGAGCCGGGAGCCTCGCCGGGCGTGTCGGGCGTCTCCTCCAGTCGGTCGGTGATGGCGCTCGTCCACTGCTCGGCGCGGTTTTCTATCTCCTCGCGGTCGGTCAGCCACGACTCGGCGAAGCTCTCGACGATGTCGCGGAAGCCGGGCGCGCCGCGGCGGGGTTCGGGTGGGAAGTACGTGCCGACGAAGAAGGGCTTGCCCTCGGGCGTGAGCCAGACCGAAAGCGGCCAGCCGCCGCCGCCGGTGACCTGTTGGCAGATGGTCTGGTAGATGCGGTCGAGGTCGGGGCGCTCCTCGCGGTCGACTTTGACCGGGACGAACTCCTCGTTGAGCACCTCGGCGATGTCGGGGTCCGAGAAGCTCTCGTCGGCCATGACGTGACACCAGTGGCACGCCGAGTAGCCGATTGAAAGAAAGATGGGCTTGTCCGCCTCGCGGGCCGCGTCGAGGGCCGTTTCGTCCCACGGCTGCCAGTTGACCGGGTTGTCGGCGTGCTGGCGGAGGTACGGGCTCTGCTCCTCGTCGAGTCGGTTGCGTCCCACCGGGTCGGACATGCGTCGGAGTCGGCGCTCCGGGAACTAAAGCGGCGTGGAGACGGCCGTCGTGGCCGACTCGGGGTGTGGCGCGGGGTGTGGGTCGGACGGCGAGTCACCCTCGCTGGCGACCGTCTATGACCACAATCGTGCCTATTTCGTCGCAGATAAAGAGCAATCTTTACACTCCCGTGCGCAGGGTATGCGATCATGAGCGAGACCGTCCTCCTCGTCGGCGGCGGCGGCCGCGAGCACGCGATTGCCCGCGCGCTGGCCCCCGACTGCGACCTGTACGCCTGCGCCAGCAACCGAAACCCCGGCATCGCCGCCCTCGCGGAGGGCTTCGAGACGATTTCGGAGACCGCCGCCGAGGACATCGTCGCCTACGCCGAGTCGGTCGGCGCGACGCTCGCGATCGTCGGCCCCGAGTCCGGCCTCGCGGCCGGCGTCGCCGACGCCCTCGACGAGGCGGGAATCTACACCTTCGGCCCGCAGGCCGCCGAGGCGCGCATCGAGACGGACAAGGCGTTCCAGCGGCAGTTCATGCGCGACGAGGAGATTCCGGGCAACCCCGACTTCGCCACCTTCGACGACACGGAGGCCGCCTGCGACTACATCGACGACTACGACGGCGACCTCGCGGTCAAGCCCGCGGGCCTCACCGGCGGCAAGGGCGTGAAGGTCATCGGCGACCAGGTGACGCCCGCGGAGGCGAAGGCGTACCTCCGCGACTCGGGCTACGAGCGCGTCGTCCTCGAAGAGCGCCTCGTCGGCGAGGAGTTCACGATTCAGGCGTTCGTCGCCGACGGCGAGTTCCGCGTCAGCCCCGCCGTACAGGACCACAAGCGCGCCTACGAGGGCGACGAGGGACCGAACACCGGCGGCATGGGCAGTTACACCGACGTGTCTCCCTCCCTACCGTTCATGGCCGACGGCGACTACGAGGCCGCCGTCGAGGTCATCGAGGCCGTCGTGGAGGCGCTGCCGGAGTACAAGGGCATCCTCTACGGCCAGTTCATGCTCACGACCGAGGGTCCGAAGGTCATCGAGTTCAACGCCCGCTTCGGTGACCCCGAGGCGATGAACACGCTACCGGTCCTCGAAACGCCATTCATCGACGTGCTCACCGCCGCCCGCGAGGGCGAATCCCTGCCGGAACTCGACTTCACCGAGGCCGCCACGGTCTGTAAGTACGCCGTCCCCGAGGGTTACCCGACGGACCCCGAGGCCGGCGCGGAAATCACGGTCGAAGTGGACGAGGACGCCGGCGCGCTGCTGTTCTACGCGAGCGTCGACGACCGCGAGGACGGCCTCTACACGACGACCTCCCGGTCGTTCGCCGTGGTCGGCGTCGCCGACAGCATCACCGAGGCTGAGGAACTCGCGGAGGACGCGCTCGTCGACGCCGGCGAGGGGTTCCACATCCGCCACGATATCGGCACGGCGGCGCTCGTCCAGCGCCGCATCGACCACATGGCCGAACTCCGCGGCGAGTAAGCCGGACGCGGTTCCGCGGCCCCGCGTTTCTGTTTCTCTCGTCGCCCCCGCGCCGAGGGCGCTTTTACCCCCGCGGTCCAATCGGCGGACGTGACCGACGACGATGCCGCACCGGCGGACGCGGAGGCCCGCCGACACGACCGAATCCAGCACCACCCGACGCCCGGCCCGCGGAACTCGCTGCAGTACTGGACCGACGCCAAGCCCGTCTGGCGCGTGATGCTCAACTACGTGTTCGTCCTCGTCGCCCGCATCGCGCCGTCGCTCAAACTTCGAAACTGGGCGCTCCGGCGCATCGGCGTCACCGTCGGAAGGAGCGTCTCGTGGGGCCTCGAAGCGACGCCCGACGTGTTCTGGCCGGAACTCGTCACCATCGAGGACGACGCCATCATCGGCTACGACTCGGTCATTCTCTGTCACGAGTTCCTGCAGGACGAGTACCGGACCGGCGAGGTCGTCGTCGGCGAGCGCGCCATGATAGGCGCGAAGGCGACCATCCTGCCGGGCGTCCGCATCGGCGAAGGCGCGCAGGTCGCGGCGAACTCGCTCGTCACGCGTGACGTGCCCGCGGGAGAGACGGTCGCCGGCGTGCCCGCGAGACCCATGTCCGGCGACGAGACTGACGGAGCGTAATCGGTCGTCGTAGTGGGCGGTTCGAGACGCGGCGACCGCCGGCCCGGCACCGAACCGCACGGAATCGGTCCGAACGACGACAGTGACCCCGGGTCCGAGCGCCTACCGAACGCGCCCGACGCCCTTGTCGAGGACGCGCGCGTTCGGAATGACGAACTCCGTATCCTCGGATTCGACGTGAGTGACGAACATATCGAACTCCTGGACGACGCCGCGGACCTCGCCGACGACTATCTCGTCGCCGATGCTGTACGGTTGGGTGAACAGGAGATACGTCCCCGCCGCGCCCGAGCGAAGGAGGTCGCGGAACGCGACGGCACCGAACACGATGAGTCCCAGCAGGTACGCCCCGAGGAGGACGATGAGCGCGAGCGTGGCGACGCGGACCTGCGAGAGCGCGACGAGCGTGGCGAGAAAGAAGACGGTGTATTTCGCGAGCGCCGGGAGGATGTTCACCTGCGGGAGTTTGACCGCGCGGAGTCGCTCGGCGACGAGCAGTTCGACCTTGTCGCCGACGACGACCCCGATGATGAGGACCAGAATGGCGATGAACAACTGCGGGAGGATGGCGATGACGAGCCCCCAAAACCGGTCGGCGTAGTTGACCCCGGCGAACGAGAGGGTGGCGAAGATGCTGATGCCGAGGACGAAATACCGCGTCAGCCACGACAGGATTTCGACCGTCGAGGTGTCGAAGTCGCGGGCGGTCCGCTCGAACGCGGTCCCCTCGATGGCCTCCGGGACGCCGACGCTGACGAGCAGCCGATGGACGAGCGTCCCCGCGACGTACGCGAGCACCAGCCCGAGGAGGAGGATGGCGAGCACGCCGAGAAACCGGAGGCCGGCGATTCTGACGATGTCGTCGACGACGCCGCCGACCGTCTGAAGCGGGGCGGCGGACGCGGACGCGGATGCGGATGCGGACGCGGATGTGAGTGCGGCTGTGGACGCGGAACCGACCGACGAGTGGATGAGGGACGCCGAAGCGAACCCCGGCATCTCAGTACGCCTCCGGGTCGATTTCGAGAATCATCTTGCCGCCCTTGAACGCCCGGACGAGCCCGTCGGACTCCGAGAGGACGATGGCCGTGGCGTTGGTGTCGCGGGTGATAGCGCCGCCGGCCATGTGGCGCGCGCCCAGCCCCTTCGGGATGTCGACGCCCTCCGCCGAGGGTTCGAGGTAGCGGTACGCCGAGACGATTTTCCCCGAGTCGGAGATGACGAACGCGCCGTCGAGCCGCGAGAACTCCTTGAGCATCACGTTGACGATGGGGTCGCCGACGTAGACGTGGGATTTCTCGAAGGGGTTGTACGACAGCGGCCGCGACTTGTTCATCACCTTGCCCGCGTCACCGACGATGAACAGCGCGCCGACGGGTTCGCCCTTCTGCCCTTTCTTGCCCAGTTCGATGGCCACCTCGAACACGTCGCGGATGACGCCGGGGTCCGCCCGCGAGTTCGCAAAGAGGTCGTAGATGCCCGACCGCATGTTCTCCTCGACGCGGACGCGGACGAGCGAGTCCGGGTCGCCGCCGAAGGTGCCGACGTTGCAGGCGATGGTGTCGCCGGCCTCGACGATGCTCTGTTCCATCGCGCCTTCGACGCCGAAGCGGATGCGGTCTTTGACGTTCTGGAACTGCAGGGGCAACTCCACGAACGTCTCTGCTTCGACCGTGTTCTCCGGCGCGATGACCACCGTCGGAACGTCCGTCTCGGCGAACTGCTCGTAGTGGGAGCTGCTCGGCGTGAACAGAAACAACCCATCGACGTCCGCCACGAGGTCGCCCAATAATTCGGATAACGCCGCCATTGGTGGAGAGAGACACCGGGTGAGAAAAAGGGTTGTGTCGCGTCTGACGCGTGGCGTGCGCGATTCGGCCGGTCGAAACCGGCGACTGAGTCTCCCGGAAGGGGGTCGAACGGGACCTACTGCCCCAGAATCGGGGCTCTGAGCGCGGCGACTTCGTCGAGAATCGCGTCGGCGTCTTCCGGGGCGACGCCGTTTTCGTCGAGCGCGGCCGCGAGGTGCTCGGCGATGGCGTCAAAGTCCTCACCGGAGAGGTCGAGGTGGTCGTGGGCCGCCCGCATATCGGCCCCGTCGTACTCGACGGGACCGCCCGCGACGGCGCTGATGAGCTTGACCTGATGGGCGCGCTGTTCGACCATGTCGATGTCGTCAAAGTAGTGGGCGACCGAATCGTCCGCGAGGACGCGGTCGTAGAAGTCCGAGACGACTGCTTCGACGGCCTCACGGCCGCCGATGCGAGCGTAGAGTGACTGCGCAGGCATTCGTCGGGGAGTTGGACACCACGAGGGTAAGGTTTCCTCCGAACGTATGCGGGGTGTTTAAGAGTGGATTGGAAGTTGAAGTGGGAGTACGTGAAGTTCCGGTAGTTCTGTTTGAATTCTCCGGAGATGGGTCTGAGTCCGTAGAATCAAGATACTACGTCGAGTTCCGGGATACGACCGGGGAAAATTTATAGCACAGTTGTCAGTATCTCGGGCGTGAACACTACGGCGAGATTCGCTGTTATCGCGGGGGTTGCTCTCATCCTCTCGGCACTGATTTACACCCCACTGTTTACGCCGGGTCCCTTTCGCCTCTCTGACTATTTCCGACTCGAACTCGTCGTTTACATGGCAATCGGGTGGATATTCCTCGTTGTCACGTTCGCAGCCACGGAAGACGGATAGCACTGTCCAGTACGCGAAACGCGCGGGACAGGGTTCGAACCGCGGTCGCAACGCGTCGCGTTGCTCCCTGATTCGAACCCTTCCGTTGCGATTTTCGTCCTCGCTGTCGCTCACGGCTTCGCCGTTCGCGTCCGCGTCGGACAGAAAATGCGCGGGACAGGGTTCGAACCTGCGAAGGTCTACACCACAGCGTCCTAAGCGCTGCGCCTTTGGCCACTTGGCTACCCGCGCGCAATCGGGCGACGCCCGCCCTTCGACCGCACATTTCCCGCAACGATATATAAACGTCACGAGCGCCCGCCGCGGGGATTATGCTCCCGCGGCCGCAACGACGACCATGTACAGCGCCCGAGACCAGCGAGACAACCGGGAGTGGCTGGCCCGCATCGACGCCGCCGCCGACGGCCTCGAACTCGGTAGCGAGGCCCGCTCGTACGCCTCGGACATGTTTCTCACCCAGTTGCCCGACGAGGAGCGCTCCAAACAGGCCGTCGCCGCCGCCAGCCTCTACGCCGGCGCGCTCATCGCCGGCGAGGAGCGCTCCCAGACCGCCGTCGCCGAGTCGATGGACGTGTCGCGGCTCAGCATCCAACAGCGCTGGAAGGACCTCCTCCGGGAGGCCGGCTTCCGACCGCCGAGCTGGTAGTTTGGAGGCGCTCACTCCGAGGAGCGCGCGGGAGCCATCCGACGAGTCAGGACCGCGTAGTCACCGCGGTGGCGAGGACGCCGGCGGCGACGGCCGGAATACCGACGAAAAGCGAGAAGAAGATCCACCGCGAGGCCACCTCGGTGACGGCGATGCCGACGACGAGCGCGGCGACGACGCCGACGGCGAAACTGGCGAAACGCGCGTGTCGCATGGGGGAGCGTACGACCGTGACAGTGAAAACTATTCGTCGCTCGGGGGCGTCCGACCGCGGCCCTCGCGGTCGGGCGTGAGGTTGCCGTGGCGGTCGATTTCGCCGGAGACGATGCGCGTCGAGGAGATGCGCTCGCCGTCCTCGGCGGGGACGTGTTCGACGACCTCGATACGGAGGGGTTTGAGGCCCTTTTCTTCGCGAATCTCGTTGACGCGCTCGCCGCCACCCCGCGTCTCGGGCGAGACGATGAGCACGTCGAAGCCTTCCTCGGTCGCGATGCCGGTCGGTTTGTCGAGTTCGCGGACCTCGAACTCGCGGTCGTACTCCTCGGCGAGCGGTCGGAGTTCGGCTTCGAGGTCGGCCTTGCGGTCGTCGAAGGGCCGGACGTAGCGGTCGACGTGTCGCGTCTTCGGCGCGAGTTCGTCGCTCGTGAGTCCGACCGTGACAGCACCCAATTCGAACGCCCGCTCGAACAGCGCGAGATGTCCATCGTGGACAGGGTCGAACGTCCCGCCCAACGCGACGTGCATACTCTCGGGGTGGGTACGGCGCGACTTAAGCGGGTCGGGTTAGCCTAACGGCCCAACGCCCGCGGCCATCGGGGGCTCCGAGGGTGCGCGAATCGTCGCAGCAGTCGGGACGCCGCGCTACTCCTCGCGGACCGTAATCGTGACCGGTTCGGTCTCGTCGGAGCGGTCGGTGCCGAGGTGTCGGTCGAGGTTGAACACGGCGTTCAACTGCGCCTGCACCTGTCCGGAGACGCCCTTCACGAGGTCGCTCGGCGCGATGGCGACGTACTCGTAGGGGTTGTTGCCCGCCCCGGAACTCTTCCGCTTGCGGCGCTCGACCGTCTCGTCGTCCGCGAGCTCGGCCAGCGCCTCCCGAACCGTACTGGGGTAGAGGCCGGTCCCCTCGGCGACTTCCTCGCTCGTCGAATGTGGGTGCTGTCGGAGGTGGACGTAGATTCGCGCGCGGGTCTCGGTGTCGAGAATCCACGCGAGCAGGTCCACCAACCCGTCGTCGAACTCGGAGACGGCGCAGTCGGCCGCGCCGCCCGAGTCGTCTTCGTCCGTCGACTCCGCGCTCCCCTCTGTGCTCTGGTCCGCAGACATTTGTGCTACGGCAAAGGTCAAAACTGGGGCGCTAAAAAATGTTTCCTGTCGCGCGTCGGCGTGCGAGTCAGTCCAGCGTCAGGTGTTCGCACAGGCCGTCGAGCCCGGATTCCTCGTGAATCCGCCGCTGGACGGCGGTTCCGGATTCGGCGTCGAGAAGCGACCGGAGGCCGTCGACGCCGAGGCGGTCGGACTCGGTTTCGACGAACGAGACGAGGCTCACCACGCCCTCGGAGTCGGGGGCGATGAAGTCCGTGTCCCGGCCGTAGCGGGTCGCGCGCCACTTGTTCTCGTCGAGGAGTTCTCGGCGGACCGACGTTCCCGACTCGCCGGCCTCGTAGCGGTCGGCGAGGTCCAACACGAGCGCGTGGACGTACTCGACGAAGTCGGTGACGCGTTCGGGGTCGGTCTGGGCGTCGGGGGTGCGGATTTCGACCGTCCCGTGGCCGGTGTGGGGGCGCACGTCGTACCAGAGTTCGCCCCGGTCGTCTATCGAGCCGTACTCGACCATCCGGCGCTCGAAGCGCTGGAACTCCTCGAAGTCGTCGAAGGCGGTCGGCATGCCGGTGTTCGGGAGGTTCTCGAACACCTTGGCGCGGGCGGAGGCGAGACCGGTGTCGAAGCCGTTCCAGAAGGGAGAGTTCGCAGAGAGCGCGAGCAGGGGAGCGAGATACCAGCGGAGTTCGTTGGCGACCCAGACGGCCTTGTCCGCGTCGTCGACGCCGACGTGGACGTGGAGGCCGGCGGTCGTGTTCCGGTGTTGGGGGTACTGAATCCGGTCGAGTTGCGCCTGATACCGGGGTTTGGTCGCGTGGTCGAGTTCGCGCCACTTGGCGGCGGGGTGGAGCCCGGCCGCGGCGATGCGGTAGCCGTGGGCCGCGGCGTGGTCGACGAGCGCCTCGCGGACCGTCGAGACGGCCGCGCCGGCCTCGTCGGGGTCCTCGATGAGCGGCGTCTGCGTCTCGATAGTGAACTGGAACAGCTCGTGGTCGAGCCGTCCGGCGAGCGGTTCGGGAGGTTCCGGTCCGTAGACTAAGTCGTCGATACCCGAGGTGGGGCGGCCGTCGGCATCGACGATGTAGAATTCCTCTTCGACGCCGAGCGTCCCCATTCGGTCGAAGGCATCCGCCGACCCTAGTTCCATCGCAACGGCGTAAGTTGCGCCGAATTAAAAACACCGTGGGAGCCGGCGAACGCGTCGCACGACCGCCGCCGGTCGAATCCGACGACGTGACAGCGACCGAATGGTTCCGCGGACGCCCAACACCGGCGGCGACCCCCGTGATTCGGGGAGCCAGCCGGCGGCGGCGACCTACTTCGGCCGGGCGACGATACCGAGGTGGTCCGCGTGGAAGCGGTCGAGGCGGGCGGTTTCGAGGAGTTCGTACGCCGAGTCGAGTTCAGCGATCACGTCGTCGAACACGTCGTCCGGCTCCGCAGTCACGTCCTCGCTGCGCGCCTTGACGGCCATCAGGAGTCGGCCGTCGTCCGCGAGGAACTGTCGGTTGCGGACGGCGACGGTCGCCTGCCCGCGGGTCGCCACGTCCATGACGAGGCAATCGATGCCGGCTTCGACGACGTGCGCGTAGGAGTCGGGGTCGCGCGCGTCCTTCAGAAGCGGAAAGAGGTTGTCGCGGTCCTCGGCGACGCCGACGAGGTCGCGGACGGGTCGCGGCGCGAACTCCACGGCGTAGGTCGGCCCGGCGAAGTCGGCGACGTGCGAGACGGTCGTCCCCGAGGCGGCCCCGAGGTAGAGCACCGACTCGCCGCCGACGAGGCCCGTGTCCATGCCGAGTTCAAGCATCGCGCCGAGCTTCGAACGCCCGGCGTCCCACGCGCGCCAGCCGTCGGAATCGACGGGTTCGCCGTAGACCGGTTCGCCCCGCGTCGAGAGGCGCTCGCGGCCGCCGAACGTCCGGCGTTCGACGCCGTCGGGGAGAGCGGCGTCGGCGGCGGAGCCGTCGTCGCTCATTCGTCGCCCCCCTCGTCGGCGCGGGCGCGAATCGTCTCCATCCGGTCGGCGAGTTCGGCGTGCAGGTCCGGCCGGTAGTCGCCCGAGTAGTGGTCGACGCGGGCGGCGATAGCGAGTTTCCCGGCGAGCGCGCGGGCGGCGGACCCGCGGTCTTCCGGGCGCGTCCCGCGGACGTACTCGTGGGTGAAGATAACGCCGTGTTTGGGCGACGTGGCGCGGCCCTTCAGGTGGGCGAACAGGGCGTCTTCGGCTCCGAGCACTTGGACCGTCCCGCTCGGTTTCTTGGCGAGGGGTTCGAGGCCGCCCGCCAGCGCGATGAGCCGCGCCGCGAGGACCGGCCCGGCCATCTCGGCGAGGTTCGGCGCGGTCGTGGGCGCGCGCTCCTCGATGAACGCTCGGAGGTCGTCGCGCTCGTCGAGCAGGTCCACCGCGCGGGTGGCGTAGGAGACGACGCGCTCTTCGGCGGCGGTCTTCGGCTCGCGGACGGCGATATCGCGGACGCCGTTGAGGCCGCGCGGAACCTCCTCGTAGAGCGTGCCGGCCCACTCGACGACCCGCTCGGCGAGTTCGTTCGCGGTCCGTTCGGCGTCGTCCATCGCGCGCACGGCGTGGGCGAGCTGCACGTCGTCGGCGCGCTCGCGCTCCGCGACGGCCTCGCTGGCGGCGGCGAGCGTCGCCGAGCGGAGTTTGGCGTAGTAATCACTTTCGTCGGCGGCGAACCCGGCGTCGACGGCCTCGGCCGGCCAGTCGGTGGGGGCGGAGGCGCTGCCCGTTCGGACTCGCGTCGCCCCGGGTTCGGGGTCGTCGGGGTCCGCGCCGGCGAACCATGCGTCTGTCATACTGGCGGATTGCGCCCCGTTCGGGTAAAAGGGCACGGACCCGCGAGCGCGGGCCGCCGTCCGGTCGTTCTGTGGTAAGTTTTAACAAACCATATCTCGTACGAATGCTCGATGGAACGCGCTTCGTACGTCTGTCGTGAGTGTCAAACGACCGTGAGCGCCGCGTCGTACCGTTCGACCTGCCCCGAGTGCAGCGGCGAACTGCGGCCCACGTCGATGACGAGTCGCCGGCGCGCCGGAGATTGAACGGCGCGCGCGGGTCGTCCGACCCGACCGCCGTCCGCTCGCTCGCAGTCACGACCGACGACCTCGTGACCGCCTTGGAGGCGAACCGCAGAGGCGACGACCCCGTCGTCCTCCGCGTCACGCCGCCGTTCTACGGGCGGATGCGGGCGCGCATTCACCGCACCGGCGGCGAAGCCTCGGACTACGCCGACCCCGAGCCGATACACCTCCAGCCGCGGGTCTTCGTCGCTGACGACGCCCCCGCGTTCCCCGGACCCGACGAGACGCGACCAGACCCGTACGAGGTCGAAGCGCACCACGAGCGCCACACGGAGGCGGTTCGAGCGTGGCGCTCGGCGGTCCGCGACCACCTCCGTGAGACGGTCGCGCTCCCGACAGACAACGGCCCGCACGAGGTCGAGGTCAAATACCTCGGCTGAGCGAACCACTTTTTCCCCGCGGGGGACACCGTAGCGACATGAGCACCGACGAGTACCGCCGCGGGACGGCGGTCGAGCGCGAGCGACAGCGGAAACAGCGCCCGGCGCGCGGCCGCTACCGCGGGGTGCTGCCGGTCATCTACGCCATCGGCTTCGTCATGTTCACCGTCGTCTCGCTGTACATCGGGCCGGAACCGGCGTTCGCGGTCTACCTCGTCACCCACGTCTTCTACGCGGGGCTGATTCGCGCCGATATCAGGTCGCTCCGCGGACAGGGCATCGACTGGGGCGCGTCCCGACATCTCTGGTTCGGCGCGGCGTTCGCGCTCCCGTTCGTCGCGCCCGCCTACTACGTCCACAGCGGCCGCGTGATTCGCCGCGAGAACGAGTCGCGGGACCTCGACGGCTGAGGCGAAACCCGCAGCGTTCGACGCGGGCCGCACCGCGCACCGCGCCGAAGACCGACCCGTCCGGCCACCGAACTTATGCCGGGTGCGGGGAAATGGCGGGGCAATGAGTTCCAGACGCGTAGTCGCGGTGCTCGCGCTCGCCGCACTCGTGCTCACGAGCGGTTGTATCGGCTTTCTGACCGGCGAGGAGACGCTGACGTTCGAATCCGAGCCGGCCACGGCGGACGCGACCGTCGCCGGGAACGCCGGCTACGAGACGAACGGGACCGAGACGTTCGCGGTGAACCGCACGCTCTCGTTCGGCGGACAGGAGCGTCAAATCGCCGCCAGCAACCACATCACGACGTACGAGAAGACGCTTGACCTCGGCTTCTTCGGTGAGGCCAAACTCGGTTCGTTCAGCGTCATCTCGACGCCCGCGGTCGAGGTCGCCGGCCAGCCGCGGAGCCCCATCGGCGACTACTCGAACGACGACCTCATCCGCCTCGTCGACAACCGGTATCAGGGCCTCAGCGACGTCGACCAAGTCAGTTCGCGGAACGTCCAGATGCTCGGACAGACGGCCAACGTCACGAAGTACAGCGCCACCGCGCGGTTCGGCGGGGACGAAGTCGACGTGTACGTCCACGTGACGAAGGTCCAGCACAACGAGGACTTCGTCGTCGCAATCGGGCTGTACCCCCAACAGCTCGACGGCGAGGAGGAGAACGTCTTGGAACTGATTCGCTCGGTCGAACACCCGTCCGAAGCGTAGGTCGCTCTGGCGAGTCGCCTCGGGGGAGCCTTTTTCTCGTCGCCGCGGGTCGGTGGTTCCATGACTCGCGTACGGACCGCAGGTATCGCGGTGACGGCGCTCGGCGTCGTCGGCTACGGCGTCGGGACCCTCGCCGCCTATCCGGGGCGGGCGTTCTCGGTGACGGCCGTCATGGTCGGCATCACGCTCTGGGCCATCGGGGGTGACGTGCGGTGATTTCGGCGCTCGTCTACCGCGACGACGGCGCGTCGGCCTACGAGGAGACCGCGCTGGACGCGGCGCGCGACGCCGACGGGACGACGTGGGTTCGCGCGACGACCGGTGAGGAGTTCGACCGCGTCGCCGAGGCGTTCGGCATCCACTCGCTTTCGGTCGAGGACGTGCGGAACGACGCCCGACCGAAGACCGAGGAGTACGACGAGTACACGTTCGTCCTCGTCCGAATGGCGACGCTCCGCGCCGGCGAGCAGGTGTTCGAAGAGGAGGTCCAGACCAGACCCGTGGGGCTCTGCTTCGGTGACGACTGGCTCGTGACGCTGACGCGCCGGGAGTTGGAACCGATAAACTACGTCTGGAACGCCATCGAGCGCGAAGAGCCGCGGATGCTCCGGTTCGGGCCGGACTACGTGGGCTATCGCGTCATCGACCGCATCGTCGACGAGTACTTCGGGCTGTTGGACGAGGTCGGCGGGGAAATCGAGCTCATCGAGGACAGCATCTTCGAGGGGCCCGACCCGGAGGTGCTCGAAGGGCTGAACGCGGTCCGGCGCGACCTGCTGTCGTTCCGAAAGACGGTGTGGCCGACGCGCGAGGCCGTCGGGGTGCTCGCCCGCGGCGACCCCGACTACGTCCGCGAGGCGACGGAGAAGTACTACCGCGACGTGTACGACCACCTCGTCGAGTTGGTCGACCTGACGGAGACGTACCGCGACCTCGCGCGCGGCGCGCGAGATATCTACCTTAACACCCTCTCGCAGTCGACGAACGAGGTGATGAAGACACTCACCGTCGTCGCGACCATCATCCTCCCGCTCACGCTCGTCGTCGGCATCTACGGCATGAACTTCGACCCCGGCGCGTCGGCGTTCAACATGCCCGAACTCGGCTGGGCCTACGGCTACCCGGCGACGATGCTCGGGATGGCGCTCGTCTCCGGGGTCCTCCTCGTCTACTTCCGCCGGGAACACTGGCTCTGAGCGACGAAAGAGCTATACTATCCCATTAATCGCGCGGAACCCCGATTCCCGTCGGCGAGGTGACGACAAAGCGCCCACATCGTGCGATTCACCCACACAGGGGCGGCAAAAACTTTATAACTCTTTCGAACTTACTGTTGGTAAGGCCAGTCCAAGCCGGATTATTCTTTCGTCTTCTGAGGTCTTCCCGGCCGAGACGTATCCGCGCCTTCCACCCCACCATGAGCGACACGATAACCACCCGAACGTACAGTGCCGACGCAAAGAGCAGGGACGTCCGTCCCCGCGAGTCAGAGCGAGACGAAACGCAGCAGGACGAAACACAGGTCTGCCCCGAGTGCAGCGGCCACCTCGTCACCGACGAGGAACACGGCGAGACCATCTGCGAAGACTGCGGCCTCGTCGTCGAGGACACCGTGGTCGACCGCGGCCCCGAGTGGCGCGCGTTCGACTCCGCCGAGCGCGACAGCAAGTCCCGCGTCGGCGCGCCTACGACGAAGATGATGCACGACAAGGGGCTGTCGACCAACATCGGCTGGCAGAACAAAGACGCCTACGGCAAGTCCCTCTCGCCGCGGCAGCGCGAGCAGATGCAGCGGCTCCGCACGTGGAACGAGCGGTTCCGCACCCGCGACTCCAAGGAGCGCAACCTCAAGCAGGCGCTCGGCGAAATCGACCGCATGGCCTCGGCGCTCGGCCTCCCCGAGAACGTCCGCGAGACCGCCTCGGTCATCTACCGCCGCGCGCTCAACGACGACCTGCTCCCGGGCCGTTCCATCGAGGGCGTCGCCACCTCGGCGCTGTACGCGTCGGCCCGGATGGCCGGAACTCCCCGGTCGCTCGACGAGCTGGAGAAGGTCTCGCGCGTCGATAAGATGGAGCTCACCCGGACGTACCGCTACATCGTCCGCGAGCTGAAGCTCGAAATCAAGCCCGCCGACCCCGAGCAGTACGTCCCGCGGTTCGCCAGCGAACTCGGTCTCTCCGACGAGGCCGAGCGACAGGCCCGCCAGCTCCTCCGCGACGCGAAGGAGACCGGCATCCACTCGGGCAAGTCGCCGGTCGGCCTCGCCGCCGCCGCCGTCTACGCCGCCGCCCTCCTCACCAACGAGAAGGTAACCCAAAGCGAGGTCTCGACGGTCGCGGACATCTCCGAGGTCACCATCCGCAACCGGTACAAGGAGCTGCTCGAAGTCCAAGACGGCACCCTGCTCGCGTAAGCCATCGGTGGGCGCGCGGCGCATCGTGAGCCGTGCTTTTTCTCGGCCGTGCTATCACGCAACAACATTTATCCGCGCTCCCGGAGCATATACCGGGTATGGTTGAAGCGTTCGTCCGCCTGTTGTGCCCCGAGTGTGGAAAGGACTGGGAGACGAATCCGACCGAACTCCCCGCTCACCGCGACAACTACTCGTGTCAGAGCTGTGGCGCGACGCGGCGCACGGCCGAGTTCATGCGGACGGAGCGCGACCTCCAGACGCTCAAGCAGTTCGAGTAGCGAGAGAACAGAGCGCCCGTCTCTCGGACGGGGCTGTCCCCGCCGGACGTTCGTTTTTACAGATCGGGAATCGCTGAGAGCGCGCCGCACGCGTCGCACTTCAGCACGTCGGCACCCCGCTGGGAGGTGAGCTTCGTGTCGGGAGACCCGCACTCGCTGCACAGCACGAACGACTCGACGTACTCGTCGAGCGCGTCGGCGATGCGGCGCTGGCGGAACTCGCCGGTGAAGCGCGCGCGGCCGCGGTCGTCGATTTGGGCGCTCGTGCCCAACTCCGTCTGGAAGAACTTCAGGACGTGCGTCGCCTCGCGGGCGAGTCGGTCGTGGGTCGCCGCGAAGTTCTCGTAGACCGTGACGTTCCCCTCCTGGCGGACCGTCGGCTCCGGGACGCTGAAGCGGTCGTCGCCTTCCGCGACATCCGGGGACGCCGAGAGCGCGCGGTCCAGTTGGTCGTCGTAGTCCATGCGCGGCAGTACGCGCGCGGGGGCGTAAAATTCTCACGACCCCCCGACGCGCGCGACCGACGCTCGGCGCGCGGGCTACATAGCTATATAAACCACTCGTGATATTCGGCCGTCGTTCACTAGCGACGGGGCGAAACAACAAACCAATTGAAAACGGTCGAACACGAAATTTCCGCTGAGACCCCCATAATCGGCGGTTTAAGGGGGTCGGATGCTAACGTGTCTCAAGATAATACTATATCCCTCCGGTCTCAAGCCGTGGTTGCTCATGAAGAAGCAGGAACTCATCCACCTGCACGGTCTGCTCGCAGAAGTCCACACCCAGATTGAGGCCTGGGAGGACGAGGAAATCAGTCTCGTCGAGTACAACGAACTCGGCGTACGACCGACATCCATCCACAAGTCCAAGACGGACCACAAAGCAGCCGTGTTTAAACTGGCGAAAGGAATCACCGGAGCGATGCGCGAGGCCGAACCAGAGCCGCTCGCACCGCAAGCCGACTGAACCGAGAAAAGAAACGCGTTCTCCTCTACGACCCTACACCCGAGAGCGACCGCGCCGTGCTCTCCCGCGCGACTGCCGTGCCGAGAGTGAGTGAGTTCCGCACGCGAGCAGAAACTGTGACCGGGGTTGCGGCGTCGCCGCAGCGACGACGATAGAACCGACGCCTCAGCGGCCGTCGACGAGGTCGTCGAAGTCGACGAGCGTTTCGTCGGGGTCAGATGCACCGGTTTCGGTTCGGGTGCCGCCCTCGCCATCGGTCTCGACCGACTCGTGGTCGACGCGGTCGACGGACAGCACTTTCAGCGGGATGTTTTCGAGGCGTTGGCCGATTTCCTTGCGCGCGATGCGCGAGGCGTGTTCCTCCTGTTCGACGTTGAAGACGGTCATCTCCAGTTCGAGGGCGACGAGCGCCTCGTCCGCGGCGATAAAGGCGGGGGGAAACTCCTCGCCGCCGGGCGAGGTGCGCGCGCCCATGCTAATCTCGACGTACTTCAGGTCGGGATTGAGCATCTCGCCGGTCTTCGAGATGGCGATACGAATCGCCTCGTCGACGGTCTCCACGTCGTACACCGGGACCGCGGCCTCGACGACGACTCTGCAGTCCATGGGTACGAGGAGGTTGTGTGCCGAAGGCTATCAACCTTCTTGCCAGTCCGTCTCGTTGCGCTCACTCCCCGCCTGAGCGAAGGTAGTGAAACACGTACGTCTGGGTGTAGCCGGCGTAGCGACCGCCGAGGCGCTCGCGGATGGCCCGCGAGGTGTCGGCGTAGTTCCCCCGGTCGCAGTCGGGGTAATGTTCCTCGATGGCCGACCGAATCCACGTGTCGAGCGGGACGGCTTCGAGGTAGTCGAGCGAGAACAACAAGACGCAGTCCGCGACCTTGTCACCGACGCCGACGAACGTCGTCAGGAACTCGCGGGCGTCCTCGTAGTCGCGGCCGCGGGCCTCGGCGGGTGTCGCCTCGCCCGTGGCGACCATCTCGGCCGTCCGCCGGACGTACGGCGCGCGGTAGCCGAGGCTGAGGTCGCGCAGTTCGTCTTCGGTGGCTTCGGCCAGTCGCTCGGGGGTCGGGTACGCGAAGTACGTCTCGCCGTCGAACTCGACGCGCTCGCCGTAGGTCTCTCTGAGCCGCGACTGCATCCCGAAGATGCGGGAGACGCGCATCTGCGCCGAGCAGATGAACGAGACGAGACAGCCGAACGGCGGGTCGCGGACGAGTCGCATCCCCGGGTACGCCTCGTAGGCCCGCCGGACCAGCGGTTCGTCGGGCATCTCCGAGACGATGGCGTCGAGGTCGTCGTCGAGGCGGAGCAAGTGGGTGAGAAGCGGGACGGCGTCGACGTTGGACTCCCATTCCAGCGCGCCGTCGGTCTGGCGGACCCTGACGACGGCGGACTCGTCGGAGACGCCGTCGAGCGGCGGGACGACCGTCTGGTACCACGCGTCGCCGCCGTGGGCCGCGTCGCGCTCGTACATCCGGCCGTCGGGGCGGTCCCAGAGGTACGACTGGCCGCTTTCCAGCGTCGATTGGAGGTCGAACGCTCCGTCGAGGCTCCCGAGGTCGATGACACCCGTCTCCATCGCTTCGACGTTGGGCGCGGGGGATTTGCGGGTTTCGATGCCGGCGGGCGAGGCGGGGTGGCGACGAGGCGGGGGGCGACGAGCGAGGCGCGCCGCGTCGGGCCGCGTCGCGCTCAGCGGTTGCGGCTCACCGGGAAGCTGACGCGGTCCGGGTGGTCGGCCAGTCGGTCGAGGATGCGCTCGTACAGCCGGTTTTTGACGCGCTGGGCGCGTGTCGGCGGGACGAGCACGCGGAGTCGGAAGACGACCCACGACTCCACCTGTGCGACGTTGACGGTCGGACCGTCGGCCACGTCCAAGAGGAGTCGGCGGACGAACGGGAGGTCCGTCTCGTAGGACACCTGCACGGGTATCTCGGTCCAGACGCGGTCGAACAGCGCGCCGTAGTTGACGACCTCGGAGGAGAGGACCAGCGAGTTCGGGACGGTGACGGTCCGGCCGGTCGGCTGGTTCGACGCGAGGGGGCCGCCGGTCTCCCAGAGCGTCGTGACGAGGAAGTCGATTTCGGCCACGTCGCCGGGGACCGAGCCGATGTTGACGCGGTCACCGACCGCGTAGGGGCGGCTCACGAGGATGTAAAACCAGCCGATGAAGGAGAGAATCGGCTGTTGGAGCGCGAAGGTGACGGCGAAGCCGATGACGCCGAAGGAGACCAACACGCCGAGCCACTGGTCCGTGAACGCCCCGAGGACGCCGGCGAGCGCGACCGCGGCGGCCGACAGCCCGGTCGAGAGAGACAGGTCGGCGTTGGGTACGTCGAACTCCGAAAGCGGGGTCGTCGCGCGGACGAGCGCCGAGAGGACCGCGGCGAGAAGCCCGGCGGCGAACGCGCCGAGGCCGAGGCGGCGAGACATACCGTTGCCGTCGGGTGGGCGATTGAAAAAGGTGCAGTCGAGCCGAGGCGAGAGTCGCCGGCCGCTTCAGTTGCGGATGTGGAGGTCCGTGAGGCTCGCGAGGCGGTCAGCGACGCCGTCGTCGAGGCCTTCGCGGGTGACGCGCCACTCCCAGTTTCCGGTCTGCGTGCCGGGGGTGTTGAACCGGGCGTCGGAGCCGAGGCCGAGGAGGTCCTGCGTGGTTGTGAACGCGAGGACGGACGCGGAGTTCCAGACGGCGTCGATGATAGACCAGTGAATCTCCGAGCCGTCCGCGCCGATGTTGTAGTGAAGGCAGTCGCGGGTGCGGTCGTCGAGGTCGCGGTAGTAGCCGACGAACGTGTCGGTGTCGTGGGTCGAGGTGTAGGCGACGGAGCTCTCCGGGTAGTGCATCGGCTGGTACATGTCGCCCTCGCGGCACCAGTCGGCGTACTGCGGGACGCGCATGCCGGGGAAGGCGAACCGGTCGCGGAGGTCGACGAGCGAGGCGTCGAGGAAGCCGAGGTCCTCGACGACGAACGGGAGGTCGTCCAGTTCGCGCTCGACCGTCTCGAAGAAGTCGTGGCCGGGCGCGTCGCGCCACTCGCCGTCGCCGGGGTCGTCGGAGTCGGCGTCGATGGCCCAGAACTCGTCGAAGCCTTTGAAGTGGTCGATGCGGGTCACGTCCACGAGGTCGAACAGGCGGCGGAGGCGGTCGAGCCACCAGCCGTAGCCGTCCTCGCGGAGCGTCTCCCAGTCGTACAGCGGGTTGCCCCAGCGCTGGCCGGCGTCGTCCGGGTTCGGCGGGACGCCGGCGACGACGGCGGGTTCGTTCGATTCGGTGAGGTCGAACGCCTCGGGGGCGGCCCACACGTCGGCGCTGTCGAGCGCGACGTAGATGGGGAGGTCGCCGACGAGGGTGATGCCCTTCTCGTCGGCGTAGTCGGCGAGGGCGCGCCACTGCTCGTCGAAGCAGAACTGGACGAACTCGCGGTAGCGAATCTCGTCGGCGTACTCGGCGCGGGCGTCGGCGAGCGCGTCGGGGTCGCGGGTCTTCAACTCGGTCGGCCAGTCTATCCACGCCCGCCGGAACTCGTCTTTCAGGGCGGCGAACAGCGCGTAGTCGTCGAGCCAGCCGGCCTCGCGCTCGCGGAAGGCGTCGAGGGCCGCGCGGTCGTCCTCGGTGGCCTCGGCCTCGAAGCGGTCGAAGGCGGCGCGGAGCCGCGAGCGCTTGTACTCGCCGACGCGCTCGTAGTCGACCGCGAGAGGGTCGAAGTCGGGGACGGGTTCGAGGTCGGCGTCGGTGAGCCACCCGCGGGCTACGAGGTCGGTGAGGTCGATGAGAAGCGGATTGCCGGCGAACGAGGAGGTCGACTGGTACGGCGAGTTCGCCATGGCGGGTTCGGTCGGCCCGAGGGGGCAGAACTGCCACATCGACTGTTCGGCGTCGGCGAGGAAGTCCACGAAAGCGCGCGCGCCGTCGCCGAGGTCGCCGATGCCGTGGGGCCCCGGGACCGAGGTGACGTGCATGAACACCCCGCTCTGTCGAGAAAGTCGCATACCCACAGGGTCCGCGGGCGACCCAATTGGTACTTTGGGTCGAAACGGCGAGCCGACGACGAGGGCGCGACCGCGGGGGCGGGAACCGAGTCAGGCCGCCGACGCCGCCACAGTTGTGCTAGCAAATCGCACGAAACCGGCCGCGAGCGGGCGTCGAACGCGCCCGTCTCAACAACACTTATTCTCCCCCGTCCGTTCCGTGCGCGTATGAGTGATATCGCTGTCATCCTCCCCGACGGGACGGAACTCTCCGTCGAGGAGGGTGCGACGGTGCGAGACGCCGCGTTCGCAATCGGCCCCGGCCTCGGCAAGGACACCGTCGCCGGCGTCGTCGATGGCGAACTCGTGGACAAGGAGACGCCGCTCCACGACGGCGCGGACCTCGTCATCGTCACCGACCAGTCCGACGAGTATCTGGACGTACTCCGCCACTCGGCGGCCCACGTCTTCGCGCAGGCCCTCCAGCGGCTCCACCCCGAGGCCAAGCTAACCATCGGCCCGTGGACGGACGACGGCTTCTACTACGACGTGACGAGCGTCGACCTCGAACAGGAGGACCTCGAAGCCATCGAAGACGAGATGCGCGACATCATCGAGGAGGACCTCGACATCGAGCGCGTCGTCGTCGACCGCGAGGAGGCCCTGGAGAAGTACGCCGACAACCCCTACAAGCGCGACATCCTCGAAGAGGAGGCCGCCGGCGACGACGAGCTCTCGTTCTACCAGCAGGGCGAGTTCGAGGACCTCTGTAAGGGTCCGCACGTCGAATCGACGGGCGAAATCGGCGCGGTCAAGCTCCTCAACATCTCCGCGGCCTACTGGCGCGGCGACGAGGACAACGACACGCTGACGCGGGTGTACGGCACGGCGTTCGAGTCCGAGTCCGACCTCGAAGAGTTCCTCGAGATGCGCGAGGAGGCCAAGGAGCGCGACCACCGGAAGCTCGGCCAGGAGCTGAACCTGTTCGCCATCGACGAGACGACGGGGCCGGGTCTGCCGCTGTACCAGCCCAACGGCAAGCGCATCCTCGACGAACTCGCGGACTACGCGAAACAGCTCAACCTCGACGCGGGCTACGACCCCGTCGAGACGCCCCACCTGTTCCGGACGGAGCTGTGGAAGAAGTCGGGCCACTACGAGAACTACGTGGACGACATGTTCCTCCTCGACGTGAACGACGAGGAGTACGGCCTGAAGCCGATGAACTGCCCCGGTCACGCGACCATCTTCGACCAGCAGTCGTGGTCGTACCGCGACCTGCCGGTGCGCTACTTCGAGGACGGGAAGGTCTACCGGAAGGAACAGCGCGGCGAGCTGTCGGGCCTCTCGCGGGTCTGGTCTTTCACCATCGACGACGGCCACCTGTTCGTCCGCCCCGACCAGATCGAGGACGAAATCAACCTCATCATCGACAACATCCTGACGGTGTTCGACACCTTCGGGCTGGACGCCGAAGTCGCGCTCGCGACGCGCCCCGACAAATCCGTCGGCAGCGACGAAATCTGGGAGCAGGCGGAGACGCAGCTGCGCGCGGTCCTCGACGACAGCGGCATCGACTACGGCATCGAGGCCGGCGACGGCGCGTTCTACGGGCCGAAAATCGACTTCGCGTTCAAGGACGCCCTCGGTCGCAAGTGGGACGGTCCGACGGTCCAGCTCGACTTCAACATGCCCGACCGCTTCGACCTCACCTACACGGGCGAGGACAACGAGGACCACCAGCCGGTGATGATTCACCGCGCGCTCTACGGCAGTTACGAGCGCTTCTTCATGGTCCTCATCGAGCACTTCAACGGCAAGTTCCCGTTCTGGCTCGCGCCCGAGCAGGTCCGCATCCTGCCCATCTCGGACGACCAGATTGGGTACGCGAAGAAGCTCCAGTACGAACTCAACGACTTCCGCGTCGACATCGAGGACCGCTCGTGGACGCTCGGCCGGAAGATTCGCGAGGCTCAGACCGACCGCGTCCCGTACATGGTCATCGTCGGCGGCGACGAGGAAGAAGACGGAACTATCTCCGTCCGCGACCGCAAGGAACGCGAGGCCAAGGACGTGAGCGTCGAGGCGTTCCGCGACCACCTCCGGAGCGAATACGACGAAAAGCGCACGGAACCCGACTTCCTCGCCGACGAGGAGTGAGGTCCGGCAGTCGGCTCAGGCGGTAACTGATTCTCTGTTTCGGCGGTCCCGCGCCGCCGCGTCCAACTCTCGCCGGACCGTCGTTCGGAACGATTCGTCCCTGATGAGGTGTGCGAGCACGCCGAAATGTCCGCAGTCCCACTCGCGGCGGTTCGGCCGCGGGACGCCCCACTCGTCGAGGAGCGCGCGGGCCGTCGAGGCGGGAGCCATCTCGTCGCGGCTGCCGACGAACGAGAAGACGCGTTCGGGCGCGAGACACGGCGTTTTGGGTGGATTCAACAGCGGCGCGAACTCGTGGAGCGCCGCGCCGGTCCAGCCGGCCGCGTCGAGCGCGTCGTCGATGTCGAGCAGTTTCGTGAGGCCGCCCGCGAGGAGCGTCTGGTCGATTGCGCCGGGCATTCCCACGGGGAACAGCAGGTCGGGGCGCATCGACTCGGGCCAGTCGCCGCACCGGCCGCCGACGTGGAGCGCGACGGTCCCGCCGAGGCTGACGCCGCCGACGCCGACAGCCGGCGCGCCCTCGGTCCGCGCCCAGTCGATGAGGACGGCGGTCTCCAGCGCGGCCGCCGAGTAGAGCGTGAACAGGCCGACTGGCGCGCGGGCGATGTAGGGCTCGCCGCTGTATCGACCGAGTAGCTCGCGGCGGCCGTGCCACGGCGCGTCGGGGAGGATGACCCGGTAGCCCTCCGGGACGAGCGCGCGGGCGACAGACTCCTCTTCGGGCCAGTAGGTGAGTTGGTCGTCGAACATCCCCCAGCCGGAGTGGAAGACGAGCGTCGGCAGGTCGACGTCGCCGTCTGTGTTGGCGTCGATGTCGACGGGTTCGTACACCCGCGCGGTCGCCCGGTCGCTGAGGTGCGGCGAGGGCGACCGGAAGCGAAGCAGGTACTCGACGGTTCCCGGCCCGCGGACGGTCGCGGAGCGCTCGACGCGAGGGAACTCCTCGGCCGCGCTGGACTCGACGAAGCCGTAGAGCCGCTCGGGTTCAGCGAGTTCGTGGTGCCAGCGGGTCCGCGCGTCCTCGGGCGGGGGTGTCTCGAACTTCACCGGCGGTACGAGGTGTTCCTTCGAGAGGAAGCCGAAGATGTCGGTCGGTTTGGCCCGCCGTTCCGACACCTCGCGGCGCTCTCGCTCGACGGCGACGCGCTCGTCGGGCGTCGACTCGCCGTCGCCCCAGAAGACGCGCTCCCAGCGGTCCATCGTCTCGTCGTACGCGCCGCGGAGGCGGGCGTACCGCGCGAGGGCGCGTTCGATTCGGTCGTGGAGGTGCGGCGCGGGCGGCGCGCCGACCTCGCGGAGGAACGCTTCCGGGCCCTCCGAGAGCGCCACGTCGGCCGCGGCGCGAGCGCGGACGACGCCGGACTCGCGGGGGAGCGAGCGGGTCTTGAACGCCTCGAACGGGCGCGAGGTCAACAGTCGGCCGGCGGGCGAAGTGAGCAACCGGTGTACCGCCGGGGTTTCGAGGTGGTCCATACCGTGTGATACGAGTGACACGATAATGACCCTAGGCCCGCCTGTCGGGGAATGGGAACGGGCGGGGAGAAGTCCGGCCGGGGCAGAATAAATCAGATACCACGATACAAAACGCACGAAGTCCTACCACGCCGTGAGCGCGTCGGTCCCGTGGGACCACGTCAGGGCCGCGAGGAAGGCGAGGACGCCGGTGATGGCCGTCGCGCCGCCGACGAAGAACACCCACTCCATGCCGACTTCGGCCATGAGATAGCCGCCGAGGAGGGGAGCGACGACGCTGCCGGGTCGCCAGAGGAGTTCGCGGATGCCGAAGCTACTGGCGACGCCCGCGCCGCCGGAGCCCTCGTCGGCGAACAGCGCCATGCTGGCCGGTTCGCGGAGGCTGTCGGCGACGCCGAGCAGACCCGCGAGGCCGACGAGCGGGAGGAACGCGGGCGAGAGCGGGCCGAGGACGGGGAACGCCGCGGGGAGCGCGAGCGCCTCGCCGACCGCGGGCGAGAAGGGGACGGCGAGCGCGATGAGGCCGTAGAGGCCGCCGCCGACGAAGACGAACCGCGCCCGGCCGTAGCCGTCGGAGATGCGGCCGGTGTAGGGCTGGCAGAGCATGTTGGTAAACTTCTCGGCGACGACGGTCGCGGCGACGGCGATGCCGCCGTAGGCGAGACCGCCGGAGGCCGCCGACACGCCGGCGTAGATGGGGACCCACGTCCGAACGAGGGTGACGGCGACGGCGTACTGGACGCGGAACGTCGCCATCGTCAGGATGCGCTCGTTGAGCGCGAGGTCCGTGAACGGAAAGCCGCGAATGCGGGTCTCGTCCGGCGGGAGAAACACCCAGATGGCGACGACGGCGATGGTCAGGAGAATCGTGATGACGATGAAGATGGGCGTGAAGCCGAACAGGTCGTAGAGGATACCGGCGCTGACGCTACCGAGGATGGAGGCCGCGAAGCGGGCGGCGTTCGCCTTCCCGATGTGGTTCGCGCGCGTTCCCTCGCGGGCGAGTTCGCCGACGAGCGCGAGCGACATCAGCCCCGCGCCGGTGACGGCGACGCCCTGTGCGGCCCGCGCGAGGATAAACGAGAGACTGGAGTCGACGAGCGGGAACGCGGCGTAGACGACCGCGCCGAGGCCGACCGTCCCCGCGAGCACGAGGCGTTTGTCGTAGCGGTCGCCGGCCCACGACAAGGGCACGACGGCGACGGTCTGGGCGAGCGTGAAGCCGGTGGTGAACATCCCGATGACGAAGCCACGAGAGAGGGAGAACCCGCCGAGTGCGAGCCCGCCGAGCGCGAGTTCGGGGACGGCGACCGCACCCGGGTCGAGTTCGTTGATGTACTTCGGGAGGAGGGTGACGAGCGTGATGAAGCCGAACCCCCCGGCGAACCGAGTGAGATACAACGTCCAGAATCTGAGACGGGTGCGGTCCATGGGCTGTGTGCGGCCAACCGGCGAAAAGAAGTTCCGGAACCGGCCGTCGCCGCGGACGGCCTAAAGCCCCCGCGAATAACGGCGGTGAGCTTTATCACTCACGACGAGAGATATGTTAGCATGGAGCTGGTGGGTGGAAAGACGGCGGCGAGAGGTGCGGAGACGCGCCTCGTCCGCGTCGAGCGGGAGATGAACGACCACGGCGCGATGACCGTCCGCGTAGTCGAAACCGGAGAACTGCGAACCGTGGTGGGGTGTGCGAGTTCGGGCCTGCGGGAGCGACTCGCCTCGGCGACGACCGAGTCGGAGTTCCCGCTTCGACTCGCGCCGTCGCCGGGCCGCGGGAACTCGTGGGTCGCGCTCGGGCGGTAGTCAGGAGTCGAACAGCAGTTTCGCACCGACCGCGAGACCGCCGAAGAGCGCCACGAGCACCGCGCCCGCGACGACATCGGCCCCGAACAACACCCCGAGGTCCGGGGTGAGCGCGGCGACGAACCGGTCGGCGTCGAAGCGGTCCCCGATGCCCATGGCCAGGCCGAAGACGATGGCGACGAGAAGCGCGATGAAGACGAGGACCAGTTCGGTCCTGTCGCTCTGGTTCATAGTCGGTAGCGTTCGGAGCGGGGCATAAAACACCCGAGGGTGTAAGCGAGTCGGCTATCCGATACGAACGGTCGGGACGGCGCTCCGACTACCGCAGTGAGTCTGAGATGAAGGAATGGGCCGGACGCGATTTGAACACGCGACCGTCTGATTAAGAGTCAGACGCTCTGCCTAACTGAGCTACCGGCCCTTGCAATCTCTCGTAACTGCCGGTGGGTAAAATGACTTTCCTTTCTGCACGACGACGGCAGGGACGCACACGCAAGAAACAACGAACAAACGGTGGGTGTTAAGTGGCGGCCGACCGGAGTAGCGGGCAACGATGAGTGCAGGGGTCAGCATTTCCTCGATGTCTACGTACGCGATACTCGGCTGCGGGAGCGTCGGGCACGCGGTCGCCGAGGAACTGACAGACGAGGGAAAAGACGTCCTCATCCTCGACAAGGACGAAAGCCGCGTCGAAGCCCTGCGCGACCAGGATTTGAACGCGCAGACCACGGACATCGCCGACCCGGAGCTCGCCGACGCCGTCGTCGGACGCGACGTGATTCTCATCCTCTCGTCGGACGTCGAGGCCAACAAGGCCGCCGTCTCGACCATCCGCGACCGCGACGAAGACCAGTTCATCGTCGTCCGCGCTTCGGACCCCGTCTCCGAGGACGAACTGACGAAGCTCGGTGCCGACGTGGTCATCAACCCCTCCGAGGTCATCGCGGACTCCGCGCTCCGAAGCGTCGAGTCCGGCGAACTCGAATACAAGGCCCGCCAACTGGCCGATATCCTGCGCGACACCGACCACGGGATGGCAATCCTCACCCACGACAACCCCGACCCCGACTCGCTCGCCTCGGCGGTCGCCCTCCAAGCCATCGCCCGCGAGTACGACGTCGAGGCCGACATCCTCTACTCGGGCGATATGGGCCATCAGGAGAACCGGGCGTTCGTGAACATCCTCGGCATCGAACTCACCCCGCGGAGTGACTCGAAACCGCTCCAAGAGTACGGCGCGGTCGCGCTCGTCGACCACATGAAGTCGGGAATGCCCGACCTCGGCGATGCCGACATCACGGTCTTTATCGACCACTTCGAACCCGACGACGGCATCGACGCCCGCTTTACCGACGTGCGGCCGAACGTCTCTTCGACCTCGACGATTCTCACGAAGTACATTCAGGAGTTCGACCTCAGCCCATCACAGGCGGTGGCAACGGCGCTCCTCTACGGGATTCGCGCCGAGACGCTCGACTTCAAGCGCGACACGACGCCCGCCGACCTGACCGCGGCGGCGTATCTCTACCCCTTCGCTGACCACGATACCCTGGAGAAAGTGGAGTCGCCGTCGATGTCGCCGGAGACGCTGGACGTGCTCGCCGAGGCCATCCAGAACCGCGACGTACAGGGCTCGCATCTCGTCTCGAACGCGGGGTTCATCCGCGACCGCGACGCGCTGACGCAGGCGGCCCAGCACCTCCTCAATCTGGAGGGCATCACCACGACGGCGGTGTTCGGCATCGCCGACGATACCATCTACCTCGCGGCGCGGTCGAAGGACATCCGCATGAACATCGGGAAGATTCTGAGCGACGCCTTCACCGGCATCGGTGAGGCCGGCGGCCACTCCACGCAGGGGTCGGTCGAGATTCCGCTCGGCATCTTCACGGGCATCGAGTCCAACGACGACAACCGCGACACGCTCTTGCAGCTCACCGAAGAGGCGGTAAAGCGCAAGCTCTTCCGTGCGATGGGCGTCGAGGGCAGCGAGAGCGGAAACGGGAGTTAGAACGTCAGGCGACCAGCGACTCTTCGTCTTCTTCTGGGTTCTTCAGGCGTTCGATGACGTCGTTGATGAGGATGACGTCGCCGACGGCGCGGACCCACCGATACGGGATGAGAACGCCCTTCCCCGGTTCGATCTGGTTACGGAACAGTTCGTCGTTCAGCGCCGTCAGCGCGAGGCCGGTGACCGTCTCGTGGTCCAAGTCGAGGCGGACGTCTTCGACCTCGCCGACGAACACACCGTTGTTCGAGTAGACCTCTCGGCCTACGAGCGTCGTAATCTCTTCGGGCGTCCCGTCCATATCCGCCAACATGGGATGCCGGGTCTTAATTGTTCGTAGCCCGCGAGTCGGGGCGCAGACGCGCGGCAGACGGGCGTCCGACGCCGGCGAGAAATCACCGGACGAAGACGTGTTGTTCGGTTGAGAAGACAGGGAAAGGGCGTCGCGGCCGACGTCCGAGACCGGGGTCGAGACGGGGCGCGTTACCGCCGCGGTGCGACCAGTTGAATCGGGTGTTGCGTCGGCCGGCTGAGGAGCGAATCGAGCTGTTCCAGACAGGAGGTGCCGCTGGCGACGACCGTGCGGTCTCTGTTCTCGTCGGTCTGGAACTGTCCCCGTAGCTCGGAGCCGACATCGACGCTGAGTTCGTAGTACTCGGATTTGTAGCCGAACGAGCCGGCCATGCCGCAGCACTCCACGTCGGAGGTGGCGACGTCGTAGCCGAGGTCCGAGAGGACGGCCTCGGTGTGGCCTTCGAGGCCGAGGGTGCGCTGCTGGCAGTGGCTGTGGTAGGCGATTTCCTCGCCCGCGCCCGCCGACAGCGCGTCGGCGTCAGCGCCGTTGTCCAGCAGGCCGAAGACGTACTCCATGACCTCGTAGCTGGCCTCGGAGATGCGCTCGAAGGACTTCTCGGGGAGGAACTTCTCGTACTCGCTTTGGAACATCGCCAAGTCAGAGGGCTCGATGACGACGATGTCGCGGCCGTCGTCGATGTGCTCGGCGAGGCCGGCGTACACGTCGTGGGCGTGGTCCTCCGCGGTCGCAATCATGCCCTGCGAGAGCGGCGCGCGGCCCGACGAGCGAACGTCGGGGACGACGACGTCGACGCCGAGGGCTTCGAGGGCGCGGACGGCAGCCTTCCCGCGTTCGACCTGCACGTGATTCGTGTACACGTCGGGGTAGAGCACGGCGGTGCGGACCGGGTCGTCGACACGCGAGGTGCGGCTCTCGAACCAGTCTTTCAGCGTCTCGCGCTGGAATTCGGGGAGTTCGCGGCGGGCGTCGATGCCGAGGAACCGCTCCATGAGGTCCCGAGAGACGCCGAGGCCGGCGGCCCAGTTGGAGACCGGGGCGAAGAAGCTCCCGACCTTCGCGGCCGTTTCGAAGTTGCCGAAGAAGCGCTTCTGGAGGCTGACGCCGCCGGGCTCCTCGTCGGGGGTGAGCCCCTCGACGAGCCAGTCGAGTTCGGACACCTCGCCGCGGTTGACCCGGTCGCGGACGACCGTGTTAATCCACGGGATATCGATTTCGACCGGACAGGCGGTGGTGCACCGGCTACAACCGGTACAGAGGTCGTTGAACTCGGCGGCGCTGTCGAGGCCCTCGACGCCGGCCTCCCAGCCGGTGCCGATGCCGCCGGAGTAGGTCTCGCCGCCGAAGGCGTGGCCGCCGACGTGCTGGAAGTTGGCGCAGACGTTGGAACACGCCGAACACCGGATGCAGTAGAGCGTCTCGCGGAGTTGGTCGTCCTCGCGCATGTCGAACCGCCCGTTGTCGATGAGAACGAGGTGGAAATCGCGGTCCGTCTCGGTCTCCGAAAGCGGCGTGTCGGGGGCGTCGAAATCGACGGTTGGCGACTCGACCGGCGGCGTCAGAAGCGAGATGTAGGAGGTGATGTCCTGTCCCGTCCCCGACTTGCCGATGAGTTCGACGAAGGGCCGGAGGTCCTCGACGGTCGGGATGACCTTCTCGACGCCGGCGACCGCGACGTGCGTGTCGGGGACGACAGCCGTCTTCCGGGCGTTGCCCTCGGAGGTGACGAGCGCCATCGTGCCGGTGTCGGCGGTGATGAAGTTCGCGCCGGTCATCCCCACGTCCGCACCCTCAATGAGGTCGCCGAGCTGTTCGCGGGCGAACATGGTGAGTTCCTCCGCGGTTTCGAGGGGCTCGTCGGGCTCGAACGTCTCGTTGAACAGGTCGGCGATAGCGTCCCGCGACTTGTGGATGGCGGGCGCGACGATGTGCGACGGCGACTCGTCTGCGACCTGCAAGACCCACTCGCCGAGGTCGGTCTCGACCACGTCGATGTCGGCGGCTTCGAGGTCCTCGTTGACCTCGATTTCTTCGGATGTCATCGACTTCGACTTGACGACGCGTTCGGCCTCCTTGTCCTCGCAGACCTCGCGGACGTACCGATTCGCGTCGGCCGCGTCGTCGGCGATGTAGAGCGTGCCACCGTTGGATTCGACCGTCTCGCGCAGTTGGTCGATGAGTTCGGGGAGGCGTTCGATGGCGTCTTCCTTGATGGCCCGCGCCTCCGACTTCAGCCCCTCGTAGTCGTCGAGCGACTGGACCGACTCGTAGCGGCCCTCGTTGAATCCGCGGGTGCTCGTGCCGACGGCGTCGCCCTCGGTCTCCATCAGCTGTCGAATCTTCGCCGCCTTGGCCTCGCGCGCCTTACTCATCGAGAATCACCACGTGGACGTCCTTCGGGCCGTGCGCTCCTTTCACCAGCGCGCCCATGTCGGCGGTGGCGCTGGGGCCGGTGGCGATGATGGCCGAGGAGTGGCCCGTGCGGAACTCCTCGCCCAGCCAGTCGAACGCCTCGGGCATTCCGGGGACGATGTCCGACCGCCGGAGAACGGCGATGTGGAGGTCGCCGAACAGGCTCACGGGTTCGATGCCGTCGGGCGTGCCCTGCACGACGACGCTCCCGTAGTCCGCGATACCCAGACCGGCCGCCGTGACGCCCGCGTTCGCCCCGCGGAGGTCCGCGGGGGTTGGGTCGGTGTTCACCCAGTCGGGGAGGTCGACGCCGTCGTACGGGAGTTCCACGCCGACGGCCGGCTCCGGACAGTGTTCTTCGAGTACGTCCGCCAGCCCGTCGGGCGACGCGTGTGTCCAGCCTACTTCGAGTCGTTCGAGCGAGTCCTCGAACGTTGCAACCGTGCCGGTTGACATACGTTGAGCTAGCGCGTTCTACATAATCGTTCTTCGGGTTCGAGCACCACGCTGTCGGTTAATTATGAAGGATAGGGGTCAGGAGAACCGGCCGACCGCCTCGTCCGCGTCGGCGACCGTGCCGGCCGCCTCGCGCTTTCCGGCGGCGGACTTCGCCACCGCGTAGGCCTGCACGGCGAAGTAGCCCGCCCAGAGGAGGTAGCCGCCGGTCCCGCTCCCGATGACCGTCGGGACCGTTCGGAACGTCGCGACCCCGAGGCCGTTGAGCCACGTCCCGATGAGGAGGACGCTGAAGTAGCCGTAGAAGCCCGTCGCCCACCACATGCCGACGACGCGCGCCCAGCCGGGCTGGACGTGTTCGGGGAGCCGCGTCGTGTTCATCACGAGGACGAGCGCGGTGTAGGGCCACATCATCACACCGGACATCGCGGCCCCGACGACGAGGAAGAAAAACGGCTCTTGGCCCTCGAACGGCGAGCTAAACAGGAGGATGATGACGACGCCCCAGACGCAGAAAGCGGTGAGGAGCCGCCAGAACAGTTTCGGGAGGTCCCAGCCGGCCTCGCGGCCGTAGGACTCGTAGAGCGCGTCGGCGCTGTTGCGGACGAACGACTCGACGATGGCGTACTCGGTGGTAAACAGCGCGACGAAGAGGACGGAGAAGACGAGAAACGAGCCGACCGGGCCTAAAAGCGGGACGACGTCGCCGAGCCACATCTGGATGGCGTTGGCGGTCGACCCCGAGGCGTAGCGCATGGCGACGCTCATCAGCGCGGGGGCGACGAGGAGCAGGCCGAACGCGAACGTGAGCAGGTGTTCGAGTTGAACGACGCGCCACCAGCCGCGCCAGCGGCGGAGGTTCGTCAGCGTCGGGCGGAACGCGAAGCCGTCGCGCTCGATGGGTTCGGGGTCGTCGCCGCGGAGCGGGTTCTTCACGCGCCCCTGATAGTTGCCCATGCCGTAGCCCTTCTCTCGCATCCAGAGGCTCTGGGAGAGGTTGAGGTAGCCGCCCGCGCCGGCGAAGGCGAGGCCGCCGAGGAAGACCGCGATGTCCAGCCCCTCGGGGAGCGTTCCGACCGACCCCGCGGCCGCGGGGAGGTCAGCGAACTCGACCCACGAGCCGGTAACGGCGACGAGGAGCAGGGCCGCGCCGATGGCGACGAACAGGAGGCCGATTTGGAACACCTCGACGGCGTTGTACATGACCGACGACACCTGGTACGAGAGCCAGATGACGCCCATGAGGGCGGCGGCGACGAGTTTCCACGTCGCGAGCGACGCCCCGAACAGCGCCACCGTCCCGTCGAGTCCGAGCGCCGTCGTGGCGACCTGCGCCGCGCCGGCGGCCCACCCGGGCCAGCCGAGGCTGATGAGCCCGCCGACGAGGAACGCCCACGGCCAGTACGACCCCACGCGTGCGAACGCGCGGAAGATACTCTCGCCGGTGGCGAGCGTCCAGCGCTGAAGCTCCGTGTTGATGAGGAACTGCGTGAAGACGCCGACGACGAACGCCCAGAACACCGCCCAACCGTACTGCGCGGTCAACACCGGCCAAAAGAGCGTCTCGCCGCTCCCGAGCGACGCCCCGAGCATGATGGCCGAGGGGCCGACGACGTGGCCGACCCGCGGGACGCGCGGGAGATCAGCGAGGCGGAACGACCCGCCTTCGCCCGATTCGGGGTAGTCGTCCGAGTCGTCGGACTCCTCCAACTCCTCGTAGCGAAGCGGGAGATACCACGTCCCGCGGTACTGTTTTCCCTCGACTTCGGAGGCGTAGACGTCGTCGCCGCCGGCGACGCTCGGCTCCGTCGAGGGCGCGGACGCCGAGGGGTGCGGGTTAGACTCGTCCGAGTCGTCCGAGTCGTCGAGCGCGTCCGACCGCGCGGACCCGTCGGCGTCGGAACCGGGGCGACCGTCGCTCACGAGACGAGACCCCCCGGAACGACACTATCGGACGGCGAATCGCTTGACATCGATGCGTTTGCCGGAATTGTGGCCCGATGGTGTATAAATTCGTAGGGTGGCTGTCGCGTTCGAAAACCGGACTACCCGCCGAGGAAGTGCCAGATGTGGCCGCGCTCTTCCGGCGGGTCGACGCCGGGCAGTTGCTTGAGCGCCGGCTGAATCGCGTTCCACCAGCCCTCGGCGGACTCGAAGCCGGCGGGGTAGTCGTAGTACACGTCCCGCAGGAAATCCGCCTTCTTCGCCTCCGGGTGGTCGGTGAGGTACTGGTACGCCGCCGACAGCGCCTCGCGGCGAGCGTCGAGCATCGGGCCGCTCCCCGGCAGGTCGGCGCGCTCGATGGCCGACGAGACGGCGGGCGGGTGGTCGAGGTCGTCAGAACCGTCGGCCTCCACCTCGTCCGTGGCCGCGGTTTCGGCGGTCGAAGCCGAGTCAGTCGAGTCGGCGGCCCGCCCCGCAGTCGGCTCCCCGCGGGCGGGCATCGGAATCCAGAACACCCGGCTCCGAGCGCCGACTTTCCGGGTCGCGAGGTCGCCGCGTGCTTCGAGTTCGTTCAGTTTGTTGTGCGCGGTACGCCGCGAGCAGTCGAGCGCCTCCATCACGTCGGTGGCGGTCAGGGGGCGAGCGGCGTCGTCGCGCGCCTCGAACACCTCCAAGACGGCATCCAGCGAGATGCGTCCCACGTACTGTCCGTGCTCGTTCCGAGAGCGCGCGCGAGACTCATCGCCCATGAGAATTCCTTTTCATACGACTGCATAAGCCTTTACACACGAGTGAATCACCAGTTCATTCGTGTGTTGTAGCCATGAAAGACGTGTGTAGTGGCTATTTCGAGAATCGGTTTCCCAAAATCGACTCCGAACGCGAACCGACAGGATAGACCATGTAGAACACGGATTCGGCGTTTAACCGCGTATTTGTCCGAATATCCACGAGTGTACTGGGTTGTTTACTCCGAGTAAGGCGGCCCCAACCGATATGCCATGAATAGCGACGAACGATAGATATATATCACAAAAGTTGTGTAGCGGATGCCACGATGCACCGCATCAGGCACGAATCTGGAACGGCACAGGCTGGAACGAACTGCGGAGGTGTGCGGCATGGTTAGCGCGACGAACGCGCTCATCGCACTGCTCCCGCTCATCACCATCGCCTATCTGATGGTCGGGCGGTACTGGCCCGCGACGCGGGCGATGCCCGTCGCGTGGGTCGTCGCAATCGGAGCCGGCGTCCTCGGCTGGGGCATGACGCCGCAGTGGATTATCGCCTCGACCATCAACGGCTTCATCACCGCCTCGAACATCCTGTACATCGTCTTCGGCGCGATTCTGCTCCTGTACACGCTCAAGCAGACGGGCGCGTTCGACGCCATCAACAACGGCTTCGCCTCCATCAGCGAGGACCGCCGCGTACAGGTCGTCATGCTCGTGTTCCTCATGGGGTCGTTCATCGAGGCGGCCGCCGGCTTCGGCACGCCCGCGGCAATCGTCGGCCCGCTCCTCGTGGGCCTCGGCTTCCCGCCGCTCGCGGCCGTCGTCGTCGCGCTGACGGGGAACCTCATGGCCATCACCTTCGGCGCGGTCGGCACGCCCCTCATCATCGGGATGATAGACATCTTCGACGACGTGCCGGTCATCACGAACGCGCTCGACGCGCAGGGCATGGGCGTCGAACAGTGGGTCTCCGAAATCGCCGTCTTCGCGGCGATGAACCACGTCGTCGTCGGCGTTGTGCTCCCCTTCATCGGCGTCGCCATGATGACGCGCTTCTTCGGCGAGGAGCGCTCCATCAAGCCGGCGCTCGAAGTGCTGCCCCTCACGCTGTTCGCGTGGGCGTCCTTCTCGGTGCCGTACTTCCTGACGGCCTACTTCCTCGGCCCGGTGTTCCCCGGCCTCGTCGGCGCGATGGTCGGACTGCTCCTCACCGTCTCCGCGCTCAAAGCCGGCTTCTTCCACCCCGACGAGGAGTGGGACTTCGCGCCGCAGACCGAGTGGCCAGACCACTGGGTCGGTGACATCCAACCCGGCGAGACGAGCCAGCGCGGCGGCGCGGTCGCCGCCGACGGCGGAGCCGTCAAGCAGATGTCGCTGTGGAAGGCGTGGACGCCGTACGTCCTCGTCGCGGCGCTCCTCGTTGTCACCCGCGTGTTCGACCCGCTGACGAGCTTCCTCACGTCGAATCTCGTCTTCGAGTACGCGGATATCTGGGGTACGGGGTTGGCCGGCGACTTCCAACTGCTCTACCTGCCCGGCGCGGTGTTCCTCGTGGTCCACGCCGTCACCATCGGCCTCCACGACATGGACGCGAGACAGGTCAAAGCGACGTGGGCGGAGACCGTCGAGAAAGTCACTCCGGCGGTCGTCGCGCTGTTGTTCGCGGTCGCGACCGTCCAAATCATGCTCCAGTCGGGGAACGCCACGGGCACCGACAGCATGCTCATCGTCCTCTCGGAGGGCATGGCCGGTATCGCGGGGGGCGTCTACCCGTTCTTCGCCGCCTTCGTGGGCGCGTTCGGCGCGTTCCTCGCGGGGTCGAACACCGTCTCCGACATCCTGTTCGGCACCTTCCAGTACGGCGTCGCTGACCAAATCGGCACGCCGAAGACCGTCATGCTGGGCGCGCAGGCGGTCGGCGGGGCCATCGGCAACCTCATCGCCGTCCACAACGTCGTCGCCGCGCTCGCGGTCGTCGGCCTCGTCGGCGAGGAGGGCCGCGTCATCCGCCTCGAACTCATCCCGCTTCTGTACTACGGGACCGCGACCGGCGTCCTCACGCTCCTGTTCAGCTACGTGCTGTTCCCGGGCGTGTTCTGACCGGTCGGCTCCCGGCTCGGAGCGACCTGACTCGTCCCGAGTTGCGTCGTCCCGACCCACACTACCCCGGGCAAACCCGGAACGACCCGGACCGACCCGGACCGACCCGACTCGATTCGGGCCGCGAATCGACTCGCAAACCACCCGCGCGCGACCCGGAGCGACGCCCGTCACCGGGTGTCTTTATCCGTTCACGCAAACCGACATACGACAGAGCTAATCAATGGCATCCAACACGCACGAACCAGCCACCGACCCCGCGCTCGCTGGCGATTACGACTACGTCAGCGACGACGTCGAGCGGCCGGGGCTGGTCGAAGACCTCGAATCCCTCGTCGAGGGCGACGTGCGCTTCGACACCTACACGAGAACGCTGTACGCGACCGACGCGTCAGCCTACGAGCAAGTCCCCATCGGCGTCGTCATGCCGACCTCGACGGCCGACGTGGCGGCGGTGATGGAGTACTGCGCCGACCGCGAGATTCCCGTTCTCCCCCGCGGCGGCGGCACGAGCCTCGCCGGCCAGACCGTCAACGAGGCCGTCGTCCTCGACCTCGTTCGCCACATGGGCGGCGTCGAGGAAATCGACCCCGAGGCGCGGACGGCCACGGCCGAAGCGGGCGTCCGCCTCGGCGAACTCAACGAGGAACTCGCCCCCCACGGCCTGAAGTTCGCGCCCGACCCGGCGTGGGGCGACCGCTCCGCGCTCGGGGGCGCAATCGGCAACAACTCCACCGGCTCGCACTCGCTGAAGTACGGCAAGACCGACTACTACATCGAGGAGCTCGAAGTCGTCCTCGCGGACGGCACGGTGACGACGTTCGGAGAAGTGAGCGTCGACGAACTCCGCGAGTCCGGCGACCCCGACGGCGACCTCGAAGCGCGCGTTTACGCCGAAATCGCGCGGATACTCGACGAGGAGGCCGACGAGATTTCCGAGCGCTTCCCCGACCTGAAGCGCAACGTCTCGGGCTATAACCTCGACATGCTCGTCGACGAGATGCGCGGCGAGCGCCGCACGCCGGACGATACCGGCATCGACGAGGACTGGGAGGCCGGCCGCGTCAACCTCGGTCGGCTCATCGCCGGGAGCGAGGGCACCCTCGGCATCGTGACGAAGGCGACCGTCTCGCTGGAGGAGATTCCGAACACCGCGTCGGTGGCGCTTCTCACCTACGACGACGTCATCGACGCGATGCACGACGTCGCGCCCATCCTCGAACACGAACCCGCGGCCGTCGAGGTGATGGACGACGTGCTGCTCGACCTCGCTCGGGACACCGCCGAGTTCGCGGACGTGGTCGGGATGCTCCCCGAGGGGACGGACTCGACGCTCCTCGTGGAGTTCTACGCCGATTCCGACGACGAGGGCAAACAGAAGGTGGCGAACCTCATCGAAGACCGCGTCATCGACCCCGACGGGACCGAGTTCGCCCCCGACGAGGGCTCGGCCTCGGTGACCGAAACGGAACGCCGTGCGACCGATTTCATGGAGGCCCACGACACCGACACCCGCGCGAAGTTCTGGAAGATGCGCAAGTCGGGCCTCCCGATTCTCCTCGGTCGGACGACCGACGAGAAGCACATCGCGTACATCGAGGACACCGCCATCCCGGCCGAGAACCTCCCGGCGTACGTCTCGGACTTCCAAGACATTCTCGACGAACACGACACCTTCGCGTCGTACTACGCCCACGCGGGGCCGGGCGTTCTGCACATCCGCCCGCTGGTCAACACGAAGACCGCCGAGGGCGTCGAGACGTTCGAGGCCATCGCCGACGAGGTGACGGACTTGGTCGTCAAGTACGGCGGCTCCGTCTCGGGCGAACACGGCGACGGCCGCGCGCGGACCCAGTGGAACCGCAAGCTGTACGGCGACCACCTCTGGAACGTCTTCCGCGACCTCAAGACCGCGTTCGACCCCGACTGGCTCCTGAATCCGGGGAACATCTGCGGCGACTACGACATGACCGAGAACCTCCGGTTTTCGCCCGACTACGAGTTCGAGGCCGGCTTCGAACCGGCGCTGAACTGGGACAACGACAACGGGTTCGAGGGCATGGTCGAACTCTGCCACGGCTGTGCCGGCTGTCGCGGCCAGCAGTCCACGGTCGGCGGGGTCATGTGCCCGACGTTCCGCGCCGCCGAAGAGGAGATTCAGGCGACTCGCGGCCGCGCCAACATGCTCCGGCAGGCCATGAGCGGCGGGCTCCCGGAAGACGAGATGTTCACCGACGAGTTCGTCGACGAGGTTCTCGACCTCTGTGTCGGCTGTAAGGGCTGTTCGAAGGACTGCCCGAGCGAGGTCGACATGGCGAAGATGAAAGCCGAGGTCGTCCACGAGTACCACCAGCGCAACGGCTCCAGCCTCCGCGACAAACTGTTCGCCAACATCGACTCGCTTTCCAAACTCGGGTCGGCGTTCGCCCCGCTCGCCAACGCGGCGACGAAAGTTCCGGGCGCGCGGACGGTCATGGAGAAGACCGTCGGTATCGCCAAGGGGCGCTCGCTCCCGACGTTCCACTCGACGAGCCTCGTCGACTGGTTCGAGAGCCGCGGAGGAGCCGGCGTCCCGAAGGCCGAGGCCGATCGCAAGGCGCTGTTGTTCCCCGACACCTACACGAACTACAACCACCCCAAGGTCGGCAAGGCCGCCGTGGCGGTGCTGGAGGCCGCGAACGTCCACGTCCGGATTCCGGACGGCGTCGCCGGCTCCGGCCGGCCGCCGCACTCGAAGGGCTTTCTCGACAAGGCCCGCGCCGACGCCGAACAGAACGTCGAGGTGCTCGCACCGTCCGTGGAAGAGGGCTGGGACATCGTCCTCTGTGAGCCCTCCGACGCGGTGATGTTCCAGTCGGACTACCTCGACCTGCTCTCCGGCGACGACGTGGAGGCCGTTTCGGCCAACGCCTACGGCGTCATGGAGTACGTCGACGCGTTCCGGCTGGACGAGTCGCTGTCGTTCCGCCCGCAGGACGACTCCCTGACGTACCACGGCCACTGCCACCAGAAGTCCACGAAGAAGGACCACCACGCGGTGGGCGTCCTCCGCCGCGCCGGCTTCGAGGTGGACCCGCTGGACTCGACGTGCTGCGGGATGTCCGGGTCGTTCGGCTACGAGGCCGAACACTACTCCATGTCGAAGGCCATCGGGGACATCCTCGAAGGCCAAGTGGCCGAGAGCCCCGGCGACGTGGTCGTCGCCCCCGGCGCGTCGTGTCGGACGCAACTCGAAGACATGGACGGCGCGACCGACGACCCGCCGCACCCCGTCGAGGTGCTCGCGCGCGCCATCGACGCGTAGGCGACGCTCCGACGGCGCGGTACTGCGGGCCCGACTCGGACGCGACGCGGGTCGCAGTCTTCCCTCGTTTTTCGCCGCAGATACGTTTAGGACGCTCGGCGGCCAACCGCGGAACGACCGAGATGCGAGGGAACCAGCCATGACACCGATGGAACTCGACGACGTGCGCGTCGACGCGTACATGACGACCGGCGTGGAGACGGTCGGGCCCGACGCGTGGGTCACGGACGTGGTCGACCGACTCAAAGCGGGACCGCAGTACGGCGGGCTCCCGGTCGTCGACGACGAAGACCACCTCCTCGGGTTCGTCGGCGCGATAGACCTCTTGGAAGTCCACGGCGACGTGCGTGTCGAGTCGGTGATGAGCCGCGACCTCGTGGTCGTCCGCCCGGAGATGACGGTGAAGAACGCCGCGCGCGTCATCTTCCGCACCGGCCACCAGTTCCTGCCCGTCGTCGACGACGACCGAGTGCTGCTCGGCCTGTTTTCGAACGGCGACGCGGTGCGGAGCCAAATCGAGCGGACGACGCCCTCGAAGGTCCAGAGCACCCGCGAGATGCTCGAACGGACCCACGACACGTCCATCGGCGTCGGCGAGCGGGAAGTCGAGGTCGGCTCGCTGATTCCGACCCAGCGGGAGGTGTACGGCGACGAGCTCGAAGGCCGGAAGTACGAACTCCAAAACGGGCTCGCGGAGCCGCTCATCGTCGTCTCTCACGGCTCCGAGACGCTGCTCGTCGACGGACACCACCGGGCGATGGCCGCGAGGCGACTCGATATCGACCGGATGCTCGCGCACGTGCTCACGGTCTCGCCGGAGGACGTCGACGAGTTGGGCCTGCGCCGGATGGCTCGCGTCGGGGGCCTCCGATCGCTCGCTGACGTGGAGGTCAACGACTACCTTCAGCACCCGCTCATCGAGAAGACCGAACAGTAAGAAACGCCGCGTTACTCGTCGAGGTCGTCGAGCGCGTCACCGAAGGCTTCGAGGCCGGTTTCCATCGCTTCGGGGTCGCCGCCCAGCGAGATGCGGAACGACTCCGGCGCGTCGAAAAATCGGCCGGGAACGACGAGGACGCCGCGGTCCCACGCGGCGTCGACGACCGCGTCGCCGTCGGCGGTGGCGTGGTTGAGGAAGGCGAACGTCCCGCCGGCGTGGATGCGCCCGTCGAGTTCGTCGCGGTCAGCGACGAACGTCGCCAGCAGGTCGTGGTTCGCCGAGAGGTGTTCGCGGGCGGCGGCCTCTATCTCGTCGCCGTGGTGGAGCGCGCGCCGGGCGAGTTTGGTGCTCGGCTCGGCGACCGCGGGCAGGTACATCGACGCCGAGCGGGCGCGCTCGACGACCTCCTCGGGGCCGATAATCCAGCCGACGCGGAGGCCGCCGAGGCCGTAGAACTTCGTCAGCGACCCGGTGACGACGGTGTTGTCGAGGCCGGACGCCGTGGTGCCGCCGAAGGGACCGTCGGCGGCGGGGTCGACGAAGGGCGCGTACACCTCGTCGACGAGGAGGTAACCGCCGGCGTCGGCCGCGGCCGACGCGACTTCGGCGAGTTCGGCGCGCGGCGTGAGTTTCCCCGACGGGTTGTGGCGGTTAGTGACGATGGCGTAGGCGAAGTCGTCGGTCGACGCCCCGTCGAGGCGGTGCGGTTCGAGTTCGTAGTCGTACTCCGGCGGCCGGACGAAACGGTCGACGCGCGCGCCGAGCGCCTCCGACGTGGCCACGAGCGGCTGGTAGCCGGGCTTTTCCACGAGCACCTGCGGGCGCGAGGCGTCGGAGTCGTCGTCGCCGTCGCCGTCTTCGTCGTCGCCGGACGCAAGTTCGAGAAGCGCGCAGGCGGCGAGGAAGTTCGCGTTCGTCGCGCCCGCGGTGACGAGGACCGACGACTCGGAGACGCCGTAGCGCGCAGCGACCTGACCGCTGAGCGTCGCGTCTTCGGGGTCTGAGCGACCGGCGAGAACCGGCGGGACGAGGTCGTCACCGCGCCGGGAGGAGCCGAGGTCGCTCGTCGCGAGGTCGTGGGTGGCCTCGTCCACCCGGTCGACAATCCACTCCAGATAGGGGATTCCAGGAAACGTTGCCGTCATTGGGACCCCTTCGCGGCCGCCCCCGTAAGTCGTTGGGGTCTCGGGAACATCGGCTGCCGGCGGCGGGTCGTCAGGGTTCGTCGCCCGGCGGCCGGGGGAGCGGCGAGGCGTCCGACCGCCAGTCTTCGATGCGCCGGCTGGCCCACGACACCGCCGGCCGCGAGTCGTTGTAGATGACGCCCGCGAGACCTCGCTCGGAGTACGCGACCAGGAACGCGACGGGGCCATCCGGGAGGTCCGAAACGACGAGGCTGTACGGAAGCGCCGCGGTCGACCGAAGCGAAAAAGAGTCAACCGACCACGTCTCGGCGAGCTGCGGTCGATAGGCGGTGACGAGGCGTTGGACCACGTCGTCGGTGGCGACGATGTCGACCGGCGTGCCGTCGTCGACGACGGCCCGATAGTAGGCGTCGACCTGCGAGGGGAACGCTCCCCGGACGCACCCGCGGACCGACTCCGCCTCCTCGACGAAGGACGTGAGCTTCGAGAGCGCGGGCCCGGGGCCGCCGTCGGCGACGGGGACGACCTCACAGCCGTCGAGGAACACCGGCGCGAGCGGCGCGTCCGAATCGAGCGCGTCGAGCACCGCGGCGGCGGCGTCAATGTCGTCCAAGCACTCGACGAACTGCGAGTACGTTTCGAGCGCCATGCGGCCGGCGAGCGTCGAGTAGTGGACGGCGTCGCGCGTCTCGACGAAGCCCGCGCGCTCTAGCTCGCGGAGGCCGCGGTCGACGGTCGACCGCGACACCGGGAGGTCGCTCGCGAGTTCCGCGGTCGTTCGAGACTGTCGAACGACGGCCTCGAGCACGTCGGCCCGCGACGCGAGCACGTCGAACACCCCGGCGACCTCGGACCGAACCATGTCGAACTGCATGAACGTGTCACTACTTAAGTCACAGGAGAACCCGCCATCAGCATATAAACAAACGAATTGTTTTTATACTCGAAATCACTCACTGAGTGAGTGATGCGATGGGTGAAGTAAAGCGTGTAGCCGGAGTATGGAGGTACGCCGGGGTGCCTCTGACAACCGGCTTATCGTTCGAACCGGGGTGCCCGGTCCGGTTCGGATGTCAGAAGGGGAAGACATTCCCCTTCACATTTTGCTTCGAAACGCTGCTTCGACGAGCGGCGTCACCGTCTCGACCGAGTCGCCGCGCGCGAGGTGTGCATCACACGGACAGTCCGACGAGCCGAAGCCGTCGATTGGGGCCGAACCGAGCGACGACGCGAGTTCGGTCGCGACCGCACACTCCACGTCGCGGTCGGTGACGCAGACGACGCGCGCGAGGTCGACGGACGGATGGCCGCCGAGGTAGTCGACGTGCCAGTGGCGGGCGTCGTGGTCGCCGGCCGCGACGCGCCGGTGGCGGCGGACGCGGCGTAAGCCGCCGGTTCCGAACGCGCTCCCGACGTAGACGTACGCACCGGCCGGAAAGCGGTGTTCGCCCAGCGCGCCGACCTCGACGGTCGCCTCGGGCGCGTCGAAAACGAGCGCGTAGGTTCCGACGGGCGACCGAGAGCCGAGCGCCAGCGGGTCGTCGTCGGTGCCGAGGGCAGCGGGGTCGAGGGAGTGTATCGTCGGCGCGTCGTCGGTGGAGTGGTTCGGTTCAGTCATCGGTCGGAGTGCGTCGCCCCGACTACGAAAGTTCGGCGGGTCGTGGCTCGGCGTTGTCGAGGAGGGGCGCAAACAGGTCGGCTGCGTCGGGTTCGAGGTCGTAGACGCTGTGGACGTCGTCGGGGTCGCGGCCGCGGCCGCTGGCGACGCCGACGACCTTGGCGATTCTGTCGTAGTTGTCGCGGACGAGACTGCCGAGAAGGCCGGGCATCCCGGCCCGGTCGGTGAGTTCTTTGGCGGCGGCGCGGCCGGCGTACACGCGGTCCTCGCGGCGGTCGACGAGGACCATGGCGAACGGCACGTCCGCGAACTGGGCGTCGAGAAACGCCTGCGCCGCGTCGTCGTACCACGAGATAGCTTCCACGTCGTCGAGGCGCTTCAGCGCCGACGCGGCGACGGAACAGTAGGCGCACTCGCCGTCGTAGATGAGCACGGCGGCCGCGGACTCGTTCATAGCTTCCGTCGGGACGCGAAGAACAAAAACGGCGCGGCGGGCGTGCCGTGTGCTATCAGTTACGGCCTGCGACAGCGTTAGGGCGACCACGTCCGCAGTAGACGTGTGGACGACCTCATCGAGTGGCTTCGGACCAGACCGTACTACGAGGGGCAGATTCGGTCCCACCGCCGGTTCGAGGCGCGCGAGCCGGCGTTCGCCGGCGTGGACCTCGAACCGCGGTTGGCGTCGGCGCTCGAAGACCGCGGCATCGACCGGCTCTACCGGCATCAGGCCGAGGCGGTCGAGGCGGTCCGCGACGGGGACAACGTCGTGTTGGCGACGCGGACCGCGAGCGGCAAGAGCCTCGCGTACACCGTGCCGGCGTTCGAGCGGGCGATGGACCACGGCGGGCGGACGCTCTATCTCGGCCCGCAGAACGCGCTCGTCGCCGACCAACTCGACACGCTGTCGGACCTCGCGCGCGGCCTCGGCTTCGGCAGTCGCGTCTCGGTCGGCCAGTACACCGGCCGGCTGTCGAAATCCGAGAAGCGCGAGGTGAGAAAGCGGATGCCGACGGTGCTGCTTTCGAACCCCGACATGGTTCACTACGCGCTGCTCCCGCACGCTCACCGGCTGTGGGAGTGGTTCTTCTCCTCGCTGGAGACGGTCGTCATCGACGAAGTCCACGGCTATCGCGGGGTGTTCGGGAGCCACGTCGCCCTGCTCATCCGCCGACTCAAGCGCGTCTGCGAGCGGTTCGGGGCCGACCCGCAGTTCGTCTGCTGTTCGGCCACCATCGGCAACCCCGTCGAGCACGCCGCGCGCATCACGGGCGAGCGGGAGGACTCCTTTACGCTCGTGGACGAGGACACGAGCGGGACCGGCGAGACCAACTGGCTCCTCTGGAACCCACCGGAGTACGAGAACCCCGACGCCGGCGGGTCGGGCCGGCGGCGCTCGGGCCACGTCGAGACGAAGAACCTCTTCGTCGACCTCGTCGCGCGCGGCCACCAGACGCTGGCGTTCACCCGCGCCCGACAGGCCGCCGAGCGGTACGCCTCCGAGAGCGCGAGCGACCTCCGGAGTCGCGGCGAGCACGACCTCGCGGGCGAGGTTGCGGCGTATCAGGCCTCGCTGACCCACGACCGGCGACGGGAGATAGAGGCCGGCCTCCACGACGGCGACATCGCGGGCGTCTGGAGCACCAACGCGCTCGAACTCGGCGTCGACGTGGGCGGCCTCGACGTGGTGCTCATCGACGGCTACCCCGGCACGCGGATGTCCGCGTGGCAACAGGCCGGCCGGGCGGGTCGCGGCGACAGACCCGCGCTCGTCGTCCTCGTCGGCGGCGAGGACCAACTCGACCAGTACCTCATGAACCACCCCGCCGAGTTCTTCGACGGCGACCCCGAACGCGCCGTCTCCGACCCGGAAAACGACCATCTCCTCCCCTCGCACGTCGCCTGCGCGGCCGCGGAAAACTGGCTCTCGACGGAAGACGAATCGAAGTTCGGCGCGCCGTTCCCCGGTATCGTCTCCGACCTCGAAGCCGACGGGACGCTGGCGCGCCGGGAGACGGACGACGGCCTCCGGTGGACCCACGACGGGAGCGAGAGCCCGCAGCACGCGATGAGCCTCCGAACCATCACCGACCGCGAGGTGCAACTGATGGACTCGCGGAACGACGAGATCATCGCCACGCTGGCGTTCGACGACGCGATCCGGGACGCCCACCCCGGCGCAGTCTACCACCATCAGGGCCAGACGTACGAGGTCGCGGAGTTGGATTTGGACCGCGACGTGGCCCGACTCCAGCCGACGTGGGCGGACTACTACACCCGCGTCCTCCACGACAAACACATCACGGTCGAGCGGGACATCCTGTCGAAACCGCTGTCGGCGCGGTCCGACGTGGAGGTCCGGTTCGCGGAGGTGACGATGCGAAAGCAGATAACGGGGTTCGAGCGCCGCGACCCGAAGCGGGGGACGACCATCGGCCAGCAGCTACTCGACCTCCCGGAGACGAGCCTGCGGACGAAGGCGCTGTATTTCACCGTGCCCGGCGACGTGGAATCGGAGATGCGCGAGCTATCGAGCGACCGCGCGGAGGGCCGCGACTACGGCTTCAACGGCGGCATCCACGCCGCGGAACACGGGCTGATTTCGCTGTTTCCGCTCCGACTGCTCTGTGACCGCGGCGACATCGGCGGGCTCTCGACGCCGTACCACGCCCACACCGACCAGTCGACCATCTTCATCTACGACGGCCACCCCGGCGGGGTCGGCATCACGCGCGCCGGCTACGACATCGTCGAGGGGCTGATGCGCCAGACGGCCGAGTTGATTTCGGACTGCGACTGCGAGGACGGCTGTCCCTCCTGCGTGCAGTCGCCGCAGTGCGGGAACGCGAACGACCCGCTGGCGAAAGCCGAGGCGGTCCTGCTGTTGGAGTCGCTGACGGGGACGCGAGCCTAAAGCGGGCGGTCGGGCGTGAATCGCCCGCCCTCGTCGGCCCGACGGAGTAATTATCACTACATCGGCATTTCAGGGCCGCTATTTCGAACCAACAGCTATTTTTGGGTTGCCTAAATCCATAGGAGCAATGAACGCGGATATCTGTGTCATCGTCCCGACTATCCGGGAGTACGAGTGCATGCGGGCGTACTTCGACAACGCGCGGGCACACGGTTTCGACCTCGACCGGCTGTTCGTCCTCCTCGTGACCGAGGACTTCTGCGACACCGAGGGGATGGCGTCGATGCTGGACGACGAGGGGGTTTCGGGCGCGGTCTTCGACGGGACGGCCCGCGAGGAGTGGTACGACGACCACGACATCTCGGAGTACTCGCATCTCGTTCCGGCGGCGAGCCACGCCCAGACGAGCTTCGGCCTGCTGTACATGTGGGCGCACTCCGAGTTCGACTACGGCGTCTTCGTCGACGACGACACGCTCCCGCACGACGAGTGGGACTTCTTCGGTCGCCACATGGCGAACCTCGACCGCACCGACGAGGTGGAGTCGGTGTCGAGCGACGAGCGCTGGGTGAACGCGCTCTACCAGAACGCCGACGAACACGGGCTGTACCCCCGCGGGTATCCCTACTCCGCGATGGACGAGACGGTCGAGACCGGGACGCGCGAACTCCGCGACGTGGTGGCCTCGCAGGGGCTGTGGACGAACGTCCCCGACCTCGACGCGGTCCGCATCCTGATGGACGGCGACCTCGAAGGGCAGGCCCAGACTCGGACGGACTTCGACGACTTCGACGGCGACTTCGTCGCCGAACCGGGGCAGTACCTCACCGTCTGCTCGATGAACCTCGCGTTCGAGCGCGAGGTCATCCCGGCGTTCTACCAGCTCCCGATGGACGACAACGAGTGGGAGGTCGGCCGCTTCGACGACATCTGGTCGGGAGTGTTCCTCAAGCGTGCCGCCGACGTGCTCGGGAAAGACATCGTGACGGGCTACCCGCTGTGCGAGCACAACAAGGCCGCGCGGCCGACGTTCGACGACCTCAACAACGAGGTACCGGGTCTCGAACTCAACGAGCACCTCTGGGAAGTCGTCGACGCGGCCGGCGGGGACGCCGACAGCTACGCCGGCGTCTTCGAGGCAATGGCCGACGCCCTCGCCGACGGAGACTGGTCCGACTACCGCAACGGCGACTTCTTCAACTACGTCGGCGAGCACATGCGCGACTGGCTGGACTGCCTCGACGCACTCGCCGCACCGCGGGCCGCCGCGCCGGCCGACGACTGAGTGAGCGACGGCGAGCGCCACCCCGCGCCGCCGCGGGAGAAAGCTGACCCGTGGCCCGCGATTCGGCCACTTCGCCCGCGAATCGGTAGGTATAAATGGTTTAGGGAGACCTAAATTCACGTATGCACGAACGCGACCGAGAGCCTCGCGGCCACAGTCGTCGGCGGTTCATCGCGACGACGGCGGCCCTCGGGGTCGGCGCACTCGCCGGGTGTACCGGCGGAAGCGACGAGGAGACGGAAACGACGACCGAATCAAGTACGAACGGGTCGGTCGGGCAGATTGGGTCCGGGCGCTCGCCGTTTGGTGACCGCGACATCACCGGCGGCGTGTCCGTCACGGAGATGCCGGACCTCTCGGGCGAACTCACGCTCTACTCCGGGCGCGGGCAGGCGCTCGTCGGTGAGCTTATCACCTTCTTCAAGGAGTACTACGACGACTTCACCATCCGCCCGCGGTACAACTCGGCGGCCGAACTGGTCAACCAGATTCAGACCGAGGGGCAGAACAGCCCCGCGGACGTGTTCTTCTCGGTCAACGCCGGCTCGCTCGGCGCGCTGAAGGACGCCGGTCGCACGCAGGACCTCCCGAGCGAGGTGCTCGACCTCGTCCGCGACGAGTTCCACGACCCCGACGGCCAGTGGACCGGGACCTCCGGTCGCGCCCGGACCGTCCCGTTCAACACCGACCAGTTCGACGAGTCGGGCATCCCCGACGACATCATGGCCTTCCCGGACACGGAGGCGTTCCGCGACAACATCGGCTGGGCACCGACGTACTCCTCGTTCCAGGCGTTCATCACGGCGATGCGCGTCCTCGAAGGCGAAGACGCCACGCGAGAGTGGCTGCAGGGGATGCAGGACCTCGGCGTCACAGAGTACAACGACGAGTTCCTCGTCTCGCAGGCCGTCGCCGACGGCGAAATCGCCGCAGGGTTCGCCAACCACTACTACATCCAGCGCATCCTCGCGGGGCGGCCGAACGCGCCGCTTTCGACCGCGTTCACCGCGGGCGACGCCGGCTCGATTTTCAACGTCGCGGGCGCGCTCGTCCTCGACACCGCCGACGACACCGAGTTGGCGAGCAACTTCGTCCGCCACCTGCTTTCGGCCGAAGCGCAGGACTACTTCGCGCGGACCACCTTCGAGTACCCGCTCGTCTCGGGCGTCGACCCCATCGGCGAACTGCCGAGCATCGACGAACTCAGCCCGCCCGAGGGCCTCGACCTGACGCAGCTTTCGGACCTCGAAGGAACCGTGGAACTCTTGCGTGAGGTGGGCGTTCTCTGAGGTAGCTCACTCATGGCGACCGAACAGCAGACGGGGACCGGTGGGGGAGACGACGAGCAACCGCTCGGCCTGACCGTCGCCAGCGGGGCCGTTGCCGCCGCGGTCGTCGTCCCGCTGTTGTGGCTCGTCAGGACCGCGCTCAACGTGGGGTTCGCCGAGGCGGTGGCGCTCGTCACCCGGCCGGCGACCGTCGAGGTGTTTCTGAACAGCGCCGTCCTCGTCACGCTCGTCACCGCCGCGTGTATCGGTCTGGGCGTCCCGCTGGCGTATCTCACCGTCCGGACCGACCTGCCGTTCAGACGCTTTTGGACCGTCGTCGTCTCGCTCCCGCTCGTCATTCCGAGCTACATCGGCGCGTTCGCGTTCGTCTCGGCGTTCGGCCCGCAGGGCGCGTTTCAGCGGCTGTTAGCTCCCCTCGGTATCGAGTCGCTCCCGGAGATTTACGGGCTACCCGGTGCCGTTTTAGTGCTGACCCTCTACACGTACCCGTACGTGTTCATTACCACCCGGGCCGCGCTGAAGTCGATGGACACCACGCTCATCGACGCCGCGCGGACCCTGAACCACAGCCGCTGGGAGGCGTTCAAACGGGTGACCGTCCCCCAGATTCGCCCGGCGGTCGCCGCCGGCTCGCTCCTGGCGGCGCTGTACGTCCTCTCGGACTTCGGCACGCCGGCCATCATGCGGTTCGACGCCTTCACCCGCGTCATCTACGTCGAGTTCGGGACGTTCGGCCGCGACACCGCGACGCTCCTGTCGCTCCAACTGGTCGCCGTGACGCTCCTCATCCTGACCCTCGAATCGAAAATTCGGGGCGACGAGCGCACGACGACCGGCGGGCGCTCGGGAGCCCCGATGCCGCTCGGCCGCTGGAAGTACCCGGCGCTCGGCTTCGCGGCGCTCGTCGCCACCGTCGCGCTCCTCGTCCCGCTCGGCATCCTCTTTACGTGGCTCGCGCAGGGCGTCGCCGCGACGAGCGGGTCGCTCGCGTTCCAGCCCGAGTACGCGCTCAACTCGGTCCTCGTGGCGGCCGCGACGGCCGGCGCGGCGACGCTCGCCGGCCTCCCCGTCGCGTACCTCGCCGCCCGGCACCCCTCGCGGCTGAGTTCCGTCTTCGAGCGCGCGACCTACGTCGGCTACGCGGTGCCGGGCGTCGTCCTCGGACTGGCGCTCGTCTTCTTCGGCAGTTCGTACGCGACGCCCATCTACCAGACGCTCTACTTCCTCGTGTTCGCGTACGTCATCCGCTTTCTCCCGCAGGCCATCGGGTCGCTCCGGGCGTCGTTCCTCCGGGTCGACCCCGCGCTCCCGGAGGCGGCGCGGACGCTCGGCGAGACCCCGTCGGGGGCGTTCCGTCACGTCACGCTCCCGCTCGTCGCGCCCGGCCTGTTCGGCGGCGCGGCGCTCGTCTTCCTGACCACGATGAAGGAACTGCCCGCGACGCTCCTGCTTCGCCCCTCGGGGTTCAGCACGCTCGTGACCCACATCTGGACGGCCTACGAGCAGGGCTACTTCGGTCAGGCCGTCGTGCCCGCGTTCATCCTGCTTTTCGTCTCCGGGCTCTCGATGCTCGTCATCATCACCCAAGAGGGATACGATGTCAAATAGCACACTCTCGACCACCGACCGCTCGAACCGCGCGGAAGCCACCGACTCCGAGACCGACGACGCGGACGCCGGCGGCGTCCTCGAACTCGACGGCGTCTCGAAGTCCTACGGCACCGAGTCGGTCATCGACGACCTCTCGCTCAGCGTCGAGGAGGGCGAGATTCTCACGCTACTCGGGCCGTCGGGCTGCGGGAAGACGACGACGCTCCGGCTCATCGCCGGCCTCGACCGCCCCGACGGGGGCGAGGTCCGGCTGAACGGAAACGTCGTCTCCGGCGGCGACACCTTCCGCGCGCCCGAAGAGCGCGGCGTCGGCGTCGTCTTCCAGGAGTTCGCGCTGTTCCCGCACCTCACCGCGGCCGAGAACATCGCCTTCGGCCTGAAGGACCTCAGTGAGTCGGAGCGCGACGAGCGCGTGGCCGACCTCCTCGACCTCGTGGGGCTGGAGACCCAAGGCGACAGCTACCCCGACGAGCTCTCCGGCGGCCAGCAACAGCGGGTCGCCCTCGCCCGCTCGCTCGCGCCGGAGCCGGCTATTCTGCTCCTCGACGAGCCGTTCTCGAACCTCGACGTGGACCTCCGCGTCCAGATGCGCGAGGAGGTCCGCCGCATCCTCAAGGAGGCCGGCGTGACGGCCGTCTCCGTCACCCACGACCAGGAGGAGGCGATGTCCATCTCCGACCGCGTGGCCGTGATGAACGACGGCGACCTCGAACAGGTGGGCGAACCGGAACAGGTGTTCCAACACCCCGAGTCGCGGTTCGTCGCCGGCTTCCTCGGCTACGCCGGGTTCCTGCCGGGACGCATCGCGGGCGACGCGGTCGAGACCGAGCTGGGGACGGTCGACCGCGACCAGATTCACGGCCTCGCGCCCGAGTACGACGACACGGACATCGACATCCTCGTCCGCCCCGACGACGTGTCGGCCCATCCCTGCGACGGCGGCGACGGCCACGGCAAAGTCGTCGGCAAGCGCTACCTCGGGCCGACAATCCTCTACGAGGTCGAACTTCACGGCGGCGACACCCTGCTGTGTATGCACAACCACGACGAGACCGTCCCGACCGACGGCTGCGTCGAGGTGACGCTCGACGCCGGCCACGAACTCGCGTGGTTCCCGCGCGAACAGCGCCCCGAGAGCGGCCTCTACTCGGACTGAGGATGGGCCGGCGAGACTCGAATACGGGCGGCTCCCTCCCGCTTGGCGAACGCGTGCGAGCCGCAGTCCGCGGACTCGCATTCGATTTTGACGGTACCATCGACATCGACCGAACCCGGACGCAGCGGCGACTCGCAGCGCTCTGTGTCTCGCTTCTGGTCGGGCTCGTCGTGACGTGGCTCGCGGTCGACCTCTTTCCGTACCACACCGTCAACGACGACGAGGGCGTCTACCTCACGCAGGCCGCGATGCTCCTCGAAGGCAAGCTGTTTCTCTATCCCGGCCGGCTGACCGAGGCCGTCAGGCCGTGGTTCTTCGTGGTACAGGAGACGCCGAGCGCCCCCGGCGGCGTCCAGCTCTACTCGAAGTACTCGCCGGCGGTGCCGGCGCTGTTCGCGGTCGGCCTCGCGGTCGGGCTTCCGAACCTCGTGTTGGGCGCTATCGCCGCGATATCCGCCGCGCTGGTCTACGCGCTCGCGGCCGACGCGTTCGACCGGACGACCGGCGTCGTCGCGGCGGGCCTGCTCGGCCTCTCGCCGCTGTTTCTCCTCACGTCGTCGACGTTCCTCGCGTACGCGCCGACGACGATGCTCAACCTCGGGTTCGCCGTCTGTTACGTCCGGGCCGCCCGCCGCGACTCCTCGGGCTACGCGGTCGTCGCCGGCGCGCTCGTCGGCGCGGCGTTTTTCGCCCGCCCCTACACCGCCGTGCTGTTCGCGCTGCCCTTCATCGCCCACTCGCTGTGGGCGCTGGCGACCGCGCGGCGCGCGGGGACCGGCTGGGTCGTCTTCCGCCGGTACGCCGCCATCGCGCTCCCCGGCCTCGCGTTCGTCGGCCTGACGCTCGCGTACAACGCCGTCGTGACGGGCGACCCGCTCACGTTCCCCTACATCGCCTTCGCCCCGCGGGACGGCATCGGCTTCGGAGAGCGGGCAATCCTCGGCTACGAAGTCGTCTACACGCCCGCGATGGGTGTCGAGACCGCCGCCGAGGCGCTCGACCTGCTCGTGACGCAGTGGGGGCCGATGGGCTGGCTCGGAACCGTCGCCGCGGTGGTCGGCCTCGGCGTCACCGCCCGCCGCTGGTGGGGCCACGAGACCGGCCGGAACCTCCGCGGGAGCGCGAGACGCCGCCACCACGGCCTCGGCGGCCGCGACCGCGCGTTTACCGAACTCTCCGACGACGCCCTCGCCTGCGTCGTCGCGGGCGTGTTCGCCTCGGTGTTCGTCGGCAACGCCGCCTTCTGGGGGACACACAACGGCCTCCGAAACGGCCTCATCGACCTTCTCGGCCCGTTCTACCACTTCGACGCGCTCGTCCCGCTCGCGGTGTTCGGCGCGGCCGGCGTCGTCGCCGGCGCTCGCCTCCTCCGTCGGCTGGCCCACCGTCGCTTTTCGGCGTCGGAGGCCCGCGGAGTCGTCTTCTCGGTGCTTCTCGTGTCGGCGCTGTTCGCCGGCGGCGTGACGGTCGGCGCGGTCGAAGACCCCTACGACGAAAACCGGCTCCGAACGGAGAACCTCGCGGCGACCTACGAACCGCTCCTCGACGCCGGCTTCGAACAGCCGCCGCTGACCCCGTCCGTGCCGGGCGTCGACGCCAGCGGTCTCGGGGGCGGTGACGACGGTCTCGGCATCGGCGGTGGCTCGGCCGCGCCGGGCAACGAGACGAAGGCACTCGTCTTCCACCCCGACCCGTACGGCGACTGGTCGGCCCATCCCTTCCAAGCGCTCCGCAACGACCCCGGCTTCGACGGCCCGGTGATGTACGCCATCGACGGCGGGGCCGAACGGGACTTCGCGGTCCTCGACGCGACGAACCGGACGCCGTATCGCTTCACCTATCGGGGGATGTGGACCGGAGCTGTTGACCCCGTCGAACCCGAACTGACCCGACTCGACGTGCTCGCCGGCGAGCGGGTCGACGCGACGACGACGCTCGGCGCGCCCGAGGGGACGAACACGGCATCGGTCCGCGTCGAGACCGACGAGGGCTACGCCCGCTACGACGCGACGACGGCCGAGAACCTGACCGTCGAGTGGTCGGTTTCGTCGGCGGGCGTGGCCGTGACGAACCGCCCGCTGGCCGCCGGTCCAGAACGGCTGTCGGTTCCGGCGGGCGCGAGCGAGGTCGACCTCGTGGTGACCTATATCGGCGACTTCGGTGAGACGGTTACGTACCGACAGACCGCGACGGTCGAGCGCTCCGGCGACGAGGTGCGCGTCGTCTGGCCGCCGGAGACCCGCGTCTGCCGGCTGACCACCGACTGCGGGAGCGAGCGCGAGTGGGTCGGCCCGGACGGCGACTACCTCGACGGCGTCTCGGTCGAGACCGACGCGCGCGTCGCCTGAGGCGAGCGTCGAAAGCCGGCGGCTCGCGGGCAGTCGGGCGGGCGAAAAAAATGAAACGTCGCAGTCGCGGTCGGCGGCTCAGTCGTCGGCCGGGCCGGTCGAGCCCGACGAGCCGAGGAAGCCGTCGACGGTCGCGCGCTTCGCGATGTGCGGGCGGTACACCCACGCGTTCAGGAGAACGATGGGAACCATCGTCGCCGCGACGAGCGCGTAGCCGACGTGCAGGTTCGGCAGGAGCACCGACGAGTAGACGAGCGGGTAGGTGATGCCGCCGATGGTGCCGACGCCGCCGACGACGCCCGCGACGGCCCCGGAACTGTTGGGGAACATCGCGGGAACCTGCGCGAAGATAGCGCCCTCAGCGAACGCGCAGGCCATGCCGACCATGAAGCCGGCGGCCACCGCGACGAGGACGGTTCCCGAGAGGCCGGCGAGCGTCATCACGAGCATGGAGACGACGATGAACGAGAGCGCCACGAACGTCGACTGTTCGCGGTAGCGACCCTCGAACACGGGCAGGATGTCCATCTCCTTGCGCGCCAGCACGTCGCTGACGTAGCCGCCGATGGGCCGGAGCAGGCCGGCCGCGATGGAGAACGTGGCCGCGAACGTGCTCGCGAGAACGAGGTTGTCCGTGTTGAACGCCTCGCGGTAGTAGGTGGCGAGCCAGCCGTTCATCGAGAGTTCGAGGCCGAAGCTCATGACGTAGGCGAGCGCGAGCGCGACGGTCCCGTACCGGGTCGCGGTGTGGACCCACTGCTTGAGCGTCGCGTTGTCGGCGGTCGCCTGCCGGCGCTCCTTGCTCGACGCCGCCTCGCCGAGGACGTAGTAGGCGATTGCGAGCAGAATCGAGACGACGCCGGTGTAGAAGAACGCCGCGCGCCAGTTGCTCTGGAAGAGCGGCCCGCTCCAGTCCGCGCCGAACACGCGGGGCAGGATGAGCGCACCGCCGGCGGCACCGGCGTTCCCGACGCCGGCGTAGATTCCCTCGGCCATGCCGAGGTTCTCCTCTTCGAACCACTCGGAGACGTGCTGGATGCCGATGACGAACGTGATGCCCGCCGTGGCGACGATGAGGCGCTCGACGAAGAACACGGTGTGACATCCTCCCCGTCGTAAACGACGGGGCTTCCCCCGCACGAGGAAACCCGGCCTGTTGCCGAGCAGGTTTTAGGACCCTCTCTCCCGAGGTCAGTGAGACGGGTTTCGTCCCTCGCTCGGGAGCGTCCTGTGGCGCTGTCACGGGCGCTCCCATCCGCAAGCGAGTCATCGACGCCCGGTTTCTCGGGGCGTCTCTCTCCCAAGCGGTCATGCCTCACGGCACGGTCGGTTCGGTCACACTTCCCCGACCCGTGGGCCGGGTTCCCGTGCTGACGAACGACGCGAACCCCGCAGTCGGTTGCAGAACCGACCCGTGGGAACCGACGCCCCGAAATGTTCGGGACGCTGGTTTCAGCGCGTCTCATACTCCCGCGCAAGTGCCGAGAGCCGACGTAACCCTTGGTAACGTGTACGAGACGGCGTGTGCTAAGCGTTGGGGTTTCAGCCAGCCATCGACGGCGGTTGGTCAATCTCATGTCGGATTCACGCCCGCCGTGAACGGCGGGATTCTCTCCTCGAAGAAAAAAGTTTTCGGGGCGTACGAATCTGGTGGAGAGGGCCGCCCCGACTGGGGCGGTCCGTCAGCGAGCGCTTCCCCATCTCGTCGGCGTGTTCGACCGCGAGCGGGCGTCAGGCGAGCGGGCAGACGACCACGTCGTCGACGCGGATACCGCCCTCGGCGGCGACCGAGTCGCCGGAGACGATATCGGTCGCGTCGACCGCGAGGTCACCGACATCGACCGTGGTCGCGCCGGGCGCGAAGTTGAGCGCACAGAGGTACGAGCCGTCGTCGTGGTCGCGGACGAAGGCGATGGCGCGGTCGGTGTCGGTCTCGTAGTCGATGCGGCGGAACGTCCCGTCGTACCGGAGCGCGGGCGTCTCGTCGCGGACTTCGATGAGTCGCTCGTAGTGCTCGCGGATGTCGTCGCGGGCGTGGTCCCACGCGAGGGCGTCGCGGCGGCCGCGCTGGCCGATTTCCTGGCCGCCGTAGACCATCGGCACGCCGGGGAGCGTAAACAGCGCGCCCGCGGCGGCCAGCGCCTCGTCCTCGCCGCACTCGACGATGTAGCGCGTCTCGTCGTGGTTTTCGAGGTAGAGCATGAACGTCGCGTGGTCGGGGAAGCCGACCTGCGTTCGCTGTTCGATGGCGTCGAGAATGCGTTCTGCGGGCTCGTCGCCGCGGCCGACCTGCCGGAGCGTGAAGTACAGCGTCGTGTCGAAGTGCATGTCGAACATGCCCTCGTGGAAGTCGGCGATGTAGGGGATGGTCTCGTCCAAAAACAGGAACTCGGGGTCCTTCGCCTTCACGCGGTCCCGAATCTCCTGCCAGAACGTGTCGGGGACGGCCCACGCCATGTCGCAGCGAAAGCCGTCGACCACCTCGGCCCACATGTCCACCGCGTCGAGCAGGTAGCGCCGGACGTCGAGGTTCCGGTGGTCGAAGTTGGCGATGTACTCCCAGTCGAAGTACGTTCCCGGCTCGCCGTCTTCGCGCCACTCGTACCAGTCGTAGTACTCGGAGTCGGGGTTCTTGTAGGCGTCCTCGAAGAAGGGGTGGTCCCGCGCGGAGTGGTTGAGCACGAGGTCGAAAAGCACCTTCATGCCGCGGTCGTGGGCGGCCTCGACGAACCGCTCGTAGTCCTCGCGGGTGCCGAGGTCCTCCGCGATGGAGTAGAAGTCCACGATGTTGTAGCCGTGGGGCGCGTGGTCGTTCTGGAGGACGGGCGTGAGCCACAGGCAGTCGATGCCGAGCGATTCGAGGTAGTCGAGGCGTTTTTCGAGCGCCTCGAAGGTGTTGTCGGCGTCCTCGTCGTCCGAGGCGTAGCCGCGGACGTAAATCTCGTAGAGCGTCACCTCCCGAGACCACTGCGGCGGGTCGTTGGGGCGGGAGACTGACGCGCTCCCCGCGCCGGAGCCGTCGGCGTGGCTCGTCACGTCGGTCTGGACGGCGTCGGTTTCCGCCTCGGTGAACCCGCCGTCGGCGGCGGCCTCGCGCTCGACGGTCACCGCGTCGGGGACGCTGTACGTCTCGTCGAGGGCGACCGCGTGGACGCGGAGTCGGTCGCCGACCGCCGAAAGCGGGACGCGGAGCTCCCAGCCGTCGGTCTCGACGGCCGCGTCGTCGATCTCGTCGCGGTCGTCGACGACGAACTCGACCACGAGGTCGTCGCGGTCGGTGGCGCTGTCGGGGTTCGGTTGCGGGTCGGCGCGGACGACGACCACGCCGTCTTCGACGGTCGCGTCGAGCCTGATGCGCGGGCGACCCCCCCGTCCCCGGTCGGCGTCGCCGATGGCGCTCCCGGAGCCGGACGCGCCGCCGCTGAATCCCGTCGGGCGCGCTGAGCCGCTCTGTCCGCTGTACCCGCTCATTCCGCTCATTCCGCTCGCGCCGCTTCTGGCGGAGCCGGCGGGCAGGTAGGACCCGGGGAAGACGCGGACGGTGAGCGTGTACGTCACGTCGGGCGCGTCGAGTTCGACCACGTACTGGCCGGCCGCGTCGGGCGTGAACTGCACGACTGCCGTGTCTTCGTCGAGTTCGAGGCTACTGGCGACCGGCGCGCTCCGAACCCGCCACGAGTAGTCGGCGTCGGGGTCCGGGTCGCGAGGCGCGAGTTGTACTGACTCGCCGACAGCCATGAACTGCGGCGGTCCTGGGTGTTGCATACTCACAATCAACGTGCCGGGTGACTTTGAGTTTACCCCTGATGGGACCGGCGTTCCGGTGAGAGACGGGTTCTACCGAGTCGCCTCGGCGTCTCCCGAATTCGTCGGTTCACAGGCATAACTGATGGCAAACGGGCGGCCAATACTTATGGTTCGGGACCCTCGTCTACCTCTATGCGACTTCGGACCGCGTTAAACGAATACAAACGCGACCGGGGCGGGCGCTTCCCAGAGGAGTGTCGGACCTCGGACGGCGCGTTTTCGGGTCACGGGGACCGACTCGTCTACGTCGGACTCGACGGCTCTCTCCGGGATTATTCCGCTCCGCTTTCGGGTCTCTACGGTATCGACCGCTCTCGGTTCGGCATCGAGACGGACGGCGAGACGCACTGGTTCGACGAGTTGGAGTCCGTGCGGCAGCACTACTACCGGGAGACGAGCCTCGTCGAGACCGAGTACGACGCCGGGGAGTACACCGTCCACCAGTACGACCTGACGCTCGGTCGCGCCCACGTGACGCACGTCGAACTCCGCGGTGCGATTCCCACCGACGCCCGCCTGACCGCCTTCCTCACCTTCGCACCCGAGGGGCGAGAGACGCGGGTCGGCCGGCTCATCCACGAGGCCGGCGGCCCGAACGACACCCAAGCGGTCGAGGTGTTCCACCGAAACGAACACGACTACGTCACCGCGTCGACCGGCCTCACCGACGTTCGCGGCCAGATTCCCGAGCGATTCGACGAGATTCTCTCCGACGACACCTTCGACTTCCCGCGGGAGGCCGTCCTCGACCGCTACGAGGACACCCATCTCTCGGGCGACGTGGTCGTCAGCGCCCCGCTCGAACAGGAGGGCCGCGCCGCGCGGACCACCCTCGTCACCCAGCTTTCGGACCACAACGAGATGGCGCGGACCGACGCCCTCGCCGACCTCCGACACTGTTCCGTCCAGCACGCCACCGCCGACGCGCTCCGCGATGCCGCCCGCGAGCAGGCCGAGGTGTTCGTCCCCGACGGGACGCCCCGCGAGCGAATCGTCCGCGCCGACCTCCGGGCGCTGTCGCTCCTGACCGCCCCCAGCGGCGCGCGCATCGCCGGCCCCGAGTTCGACCCGTTCTACGCCCACTCCGGTGGCTACGGCTACACGTGGTTCCGCGACGACGCCGAGGTCACACAGGCGCTCGCACACGCCGACGACGCCTTCGGTCTCGACCTCGGTGACCGCCTCGCGACGAGCGCCGAGTTCTACTGTCAAACCCAACTCGAAGACGGCACGTGGCCCCACCGGGTCTGGGCCGTCGACGGGAGCGTCGCCCCCGGCTGGGCACACGGCCGCGTCGAGGGCACCGGCGACGAGGAGTACCAGGCCGACCAGACCGCGAGCGTCGTCGCCGCGCTCGCGTCGCTCCTCGCCGAGCGCCGCGACGAACTCGACGACGAACTCGTCGGGCGTCTCCGCTCGACCGTCGCGGCGGGCGTCTCCGGCCTCGACAGCAGCCTCGAATCCGACGGACTCCCGAAACCCTGTCAGAACGCGTGGGAGAACATGGGCGGCCGGTTCACGCACACGGCCGCGACGTTCCTTCAGGCGTACGCCACGGTCGCCACCGCGCCCGTGAACGACGACCTCCGCGAGCACGCCGCCGAGCAGGCGACCGCGGTGTACGAGGGTCTCGACGAACTCTGGTCCGAGGAACGCGAGGTCTACGCCCTCCGCATCGACGGAAACGGCGGCCTCGACGACCGCCTCGATTCGGCCACGTTCGCCCTCGTCGACGCCGTCGACGCCTACGCCGACATCGAAGACGTCGACTCGCAGACCGCCAATCGGCTCGTCAAGCACATGGCCGCGACGCTGAAGGGGCTCTACCGAAATCCCCGCGGCGACGTGGCCGGGTTGGTCCGGTTCGAAGACGACTACTGGCGCGCCGAGGGGCAGGACGGCGAGAAAGTGTGGTCCGTCTCGACCGCGTGGGGCGCGAACGCCGCCGCGAAGTTCGGCGTCCTCTGTGACCGCCTCGGCAAGGACAGCCGCCGCTTCGTCGAGCGCGCGACGAACCTCTACGAACTGCTCCAGCCCGACGGCCCCTTCACAACCGACGCGGGCTACCTCGCGGAACAGGTGTTCGACGACGGGCGCTTCGACAGCGCGACGCCGCTGGGGTGGCCCCACGCAATCCGCATGGAGACGACCGCCATCCTCGCAGATATCGACGCGCTGCCGGCCCCGAAGCCCGCGCCGACCGGCCCGGAGAACCGGCCGCGGTGGACGACCGGCGAGAAATACGGCATCGGCACCGTCGCGGACCACTACGCCGAGGACCCCTCGCGCGTCTGGTTCACCCTGACCGAGGGCGCGCTGACCGAGGTCCGCTTCCCGCGGGTCGACCTGATGAACCTCCGGACGCTCGACTTCCTCGTCGTCGACGCCGACCCGGACGACGAGTACACGGCGCGGACCCACAACGAGACCCGCCGCGACGACCACGCGGACACGGTCGAACGGCGGGCCGAAATCGTCGACGACGACGCGCTCGTCTTCCGCCACGTCGTCACCGAGACGGGCGACGGCCGCGGCCACGAGTGGGAACTCACCGTCGAGTACGTCCTCGACCCCGAACACGACGCGATACTCGCGGACGTGCAGTTCGAGTCCATCGACGGCGACGAGTACGAACTGTACACCATCGCCGACACGGCGCTGGCGAACACCGGGACGAAAGACCGCGGCATCCGCCTCGGCCAGCTCGGGAGCTACCACCTCGTCGCCCGCGACGCGGGCGCGTTCGACGCCGGCGACGGCCACGAACCGCTCCTCATCGACCAGGACGGCAGGGAGTACAGCGTCGCAATCGCGCTCACCGCCGCCGGGCGATTCGAGTGGGCGACCGTCGGCGTCGCCGGCTCGCGGTATCTCGCGGAGTTCTTCTCGAAGGGCGAACTCCCGAGCGCCCAAGAGCGCATCGACGACGAGAACGTCGTCCTCGTCGGGCGCATCGGCACGGGCGACGAACTCGGTGAGACGCTGGCGCTCGGCTTCGCGGAACACGCCGACACCGCCGCCGCGCTGGGCGAGGCGGCCGGCGCGCTCACCCGCGGCTACGAGACGGCGCGGGCGGCGTACGTCGACTCGTGGGCCGACTTCCTCGCCGACAAGGAACTCCCCGGCTCCGTCGCCGGCGACGACGACCTCGCCGCGCAGTACAAGACCGCGCTCATGAGCCTGCGGGCGGTCGAGGACAAGACCTACCTCGGCGCGGGGCTCGCCTCGCCGTCGGTGCCGTGGGGCGAGGCCGTCCCCGCCGAGGAGGCGAAGGGGTACGGCTACAACTTCGTCTGGTCGCGCGACCTCTATCAGGTCTTCACCGTCTTCGAGGCCGTCGGCGACGTGGAGACGGCCATCGACGCGCTGGAGTACATCTACACCTACCAGCAGGACGACCGCGGCTTCATCCCGCAGAACACCTACCTCAACGGGCGGACCCGCTGGGGCGGCGAGCAGATGGACAACATCTCGTTCCCGCAGGTGATGGCGTACATGCTCCACGAGCGCGGCGTCACCTTCGACGACGTGGCCTACGGCTACGAGAACGTCAAGTACTCCGCGGACTACGTCGCGCGGAACGGGCCGCCGACCGCACAGGAGCGCTGGGAGGAGGAGGCCGGCTACTCGCCGTCGTCCATCGCGGCCGAAATCGCCGGTCTCGGCTGCGCGGCGGCCATCGCGCTCGACGAGGGCCACACCGACGACGCCCTCGTCTGGCTGGCGCTGGCCGACGACTGGGCCGAGCGCGTCGACGACTGGACCGCCACGCGGACCGGCACCGACCGCAACACGCACACGCCGTACTACGTCCGCATCACCCGCGACGGCGAACCCGACGCCGGACACCTGCGGACGCTGGCGAACAACGGGCCGACGCTCGACGAGCGCGAAATCATCGACGCCGGCTTCCTCGAACTCACCCGCCTCGGCATCAAGCCCGCCGGCGACGAGATAATCCGCAACTCGCTGAAAGAGGTCGACGAGACCATCCGCGTCGACACGCCGCACGGCCCGGCGTTCTACCGGTACAACGGCGACGGCTACGGCGAGCGCGAACGCGACGAAGAGGGCGCGCCGTGGTCCGTCGACGCCAAGGGGAAAGGCCGGCTGTGGCCCATCTTCACCGGCGAACGCGGCGAGTACGAACTGCTCGCGGGAACCGAAGACGGCGACCTCGCACCGGACAACCTACTGCGGACGATGGCCGCCTTCGCCAACTCCGGCCGGATGCTCGCAGAGCAGGTCTGGGACCGCGAACACGCGACCGACTTCAACTGGGAGTTCGGTGAGGGCACCGGCAGCGCGACGCCGCTGGCGTGGTCGATGGCCCAGTACGTCCGCCTCGCCCACGGCGTCGACGCGGGCGAACCCGTCGAGACGCCCGCGTTCCTCCGCGAGCGGTACGTCGAGTCCGACCGCCCGACCGGGCCCTCGCTCCGCGTGAGCACGCGCTTCAAGGGCGACAAGCTCGTCGTCTCGGGGCAGACCGACGCTCCCGTCGCCGCGGTGAAGACGCCCGGCGAGACCCGACTCGTCGAGCCCGAAGACGGGGCGTTCGAGGTCGAAGTCGCCATCGAGTACGGCGAAAACCAGGTGACCGTCGCCGCCGCGACCCACGAGGACCTGACGAAAGCCGGCACGACCGTCTCGCGCTTCACGCTCTGAGGCGGCGCGACCGGCCGACTGCCGTTCCCGTCACCGTCCCCGACCCCGACCTCGCGGGCGGCGCTTCGACGACTTCTTTCGACCCGTTCCGCCAGCACCGCTTTTCCGTCTCCGGCCTAACGGTCGGGTATGCCGGTCTACCAGCGTCGAACCCGTATCGCCGCCCCGCTCGAACGCGTCTGGGAGTTCCACTCCGACGTGTCCGGACTGGAGGCGCTCACCCCGGCGTGGATGCGCCTCGACATCGAGTCGGTCCGCGGCCCCGACGGCGACGACGACCCCGACGAACTCGTCGCCGGGACGGAAATCGAGATGTCGATGCGACCGTTCGGGGTCGGTCCCCGCCAGCGATGGACCTCGCGCATCCTCGACCGCGAGGCCGGGGAGACGACGGCGTGGTTCCGCGACGACATGGTCGGCGGCCCCTTCTCGCGGTGGGTCCACACCCACCGGTTCGTCGCCGACGGCGACGAGACGATAGTCGAAGACCGCGTGGAGTACGAACTGCCGTTCGGTCCCCTCGGTGACCTCGCGGGCGTCTTCGGCGGCGTCGGCTTCGAGGGGATGTTCCGCGCGCGACACGCCGAGACGAAGCGACTGCTCGAAGAACAGTAACCGGTAGCGCGGGAGTCGAATCGAGTCGAGTCGGAGCGTCGACGGCTCAGTCGTCGCTGAGCGAGAACCGCGGTTCGACCTCGGAGCGGACGCCGCCGATATCGAACTCGAAGCGCGCGCCGCCGAGGTCGGCCTCCGGGGCGGTCGCCTCGATATCCCAGCCGTGGGCCTCGATGATGCTCTCGACGATTGAGAGCCCGAAGCCCGTGCCGGAGTCGGACGTGGTGTGACCGTGTTCGAAGACGGTGTCGCGCTCGTCGGCCGGGATTCCGGGACCGTTGTCGGCGACGTAGAAGCCGGTCTCGGTGGGACCGACGCGGACGGTCAGCTCGTCGGTCGCGTCCGTCGGCGGCGACTCGGCGGACGCCGTCTCGTCGGCGGGCGCGTCGTCCGCGGCCGCGTCGTCACCGGAGTCACAGCAGGAGCCGCCGTGCTCGACCGCGTTCCGAAACAGGTTCTCGAACGCCTGTTGGAACCGGCCTTGGTCGGCCTGCGTGGTCCCGAGTCCGTCCTCGACGACGAGCACCGCGTCGTCGCCGGTGTCGACCGCCTTCCACGCCCGCTCGGCGACGTTCTCGATGGCGACAGAGCGCGTCTCACCGACTTTGCGGCCCTGTCTGGCCAGCGTGAGCACGTCGTTGAGGATCGTGTCCATTCGGGTGACGCCGTCGAGCGCGCGGTCGAGGTAGGTCACGTCGTCTTCCTCGCGGGCGAGTTCGACGAACCCCTTGGCGACGTTGAGGGGGTTCCGCAGGTCGTGTGAGACGACCGACGCGAACTCTTCGAGGCGGTCGTTCTGCCGCTGAAGTTCGCGCTCGCGTCGCTGGCGGGCCAGCGTGTGCGTGACGTTGTTGCCGACAGAGCGAAGGAGGTCGACTTCGGTGTCAGTCCACGAGCGACTCGTCTCGACCACGTCGAAGACGACGAAGCCGACGAGCGCCCATTTCGACACCATCGGCACGGCGACGAAGCCGCCGGTCTCGGCGTCGGTGAGCACGCGCTTCGTGTCCGACGCCTCGGGCGGGAGGTCCGAGACGCGATGGAGACGGACGTTCTCGAATCGGTGGAGTCGTTCGAGCAGCCAGCGGGCGTCTTCGAGGGCGACGCGCTCGGGGTGCTCGCGTCGGCCGCCGCCGCGCCAGTCGTGCATCCGGGCGGCGACGGTCGTCTCGTCGTCGTAGAGATAGACCGAACAGCGGTCGAGGTCGGCCACCTCGCCGACGGACTGGAGCGTCCACTCGATTTTCGTGCCGATTTCGTCGGTCTCGGCGCTCATCAGCGACGTTGACGTGTCCAACACGGCGTCTTTCAGCCGCGTCTCGTAGCGCAGTCGGTTCCGCCGGCGTCGGCGCTCGGTCACGTCCTGCAACGTCCCGATGACGGCGGATTCGTCGTCTTCGGTGGGACGGAGCGCGAGGTGGCCCTCACAGAGGAGGTCGTCGTCGTGCGGGTACGCGGGGCCGGGCGACAGCACCGTCTCGAAGCGCTCCGTGTCGGGAGCGTTCGGGGAGACGACCCGCTCGAAGGCGGACAGAATCTCGTCGGCGGCCTCCGCGGCGAGGTCAGCGAACTCGCGGCCGATAATCGCCTCGCGGTCGTAGCCGGTGAGTTCGCAGAAGACGCCGTCGGCGGAGGTAAAGCGCCCCGCCGAGTCGAGCGAGTAGACGCCGCTGTCGAGCACCTCGATGGCGGTGCCGTACCGCTCGGAGGCCGCCTTCGCGCGGTACTGCGAGACGGCGTTGACGACGCGGTTGGCGAGGACCGTGTACTGGTCCGTGCCGGTGTCTTTCTGCATGTAGTCGGTCGCGCCGACGCGGAAGGCGTCGCGGGCGACCTCCTCGGAGCCTTTGCCGGTAAAGAGGATGAAAGGGAGGTCGGGGTGTTCCGAACGGACCGCGCGGAGGAACTCCAGCCCGTCGATGTCGGGCATGTCGTAGTCTGACACGACGCAGTCGACCCGTTCCTGTCGGAGTCGTTCGAGGGCGTCCGCCCCCGAGTTCGACGTCGAGACCGACAGGTCGACGTCGCCGGCCTCGCGTTCGAGATAAATCGACACGAGGTCCGTCAGACTGGGCTCGTCATCGACGTGGAGAACGCGTACGTCCGCCCCCGGCCCGTCGTCCATACGATGTAGCGACCGCTCACCGTAATGAGCGTTGTGACGCGGTTATCAGGGCCGATAACGGATTCGGAGCGGGAGACGAACCGACGCGTCTTCGGACGAGTGTCCGGGTTCGGAACCGCCCGTATCGGCCGGGACAGGTCAGGACGCGCTGACGTAGATGCCGCCGAGGACGACCGCCCCGCCGAGGACGGTCGGGAGCGTGGGAATCTCACCGAGGAGAAAGAGCGCGAGAATCGTGCTGCCGACGGGTTCGCCGAGGAGGGAGACGGAGACGACGCTCGATTCGAGGTGGGCGAGCGCCCAGTTGATGACGGTGTGGCCGAAGACGCCCGGGCCGACGGCCATCCCGAGAAACAGGAGCCACTCGCGGGGCGGATAGCCCGTCAGCGGGTCGCCGCGGCCGACCGCGACGACGAGGAGCGCGGCGGCGCAGACCGAGTAGACGACGACCACGTAGGGGACGAGCGAGACCCTGCTGCGGACGCTCCGGCCGGTGAGGACGTAGGCGGCCGCCGTCACGGCCCCGACGACCGCCAGTCCGTTTCCGAGAAGCGGCCGCGGCGCGCCGCCGGCGGTGAGGAAGTCGGAGACGGACATGAGCGCCATGCCCGCGAGCGCGACGCCGATGCCGACGGCGGTGCGGCGGCTCACGCGCTCGTCGAGGACGGCCCACGCGCCGACGGCGACGAAAAGCGGTTGAGACTGCACGAGCGTGACGCTCGCGGCGACCGTCGTGTGGTTGAGGCTCTCGAACCACGACGCGAAGTGGGCCGCGAGCGCGACGCCCGCACCCCCGGCCGCCAGCAGGTCCCGCCCCGAAATGGTCGCCAACGCGTCGCGGTGGCGGACGAGCGCGACCGGCGCGAGAAGGGCAACAGTGAACAGGACCCGATAAAACGCCTTCACGAGGCTGGGCGCGGCGCTCCAGCGGACGAGAATCGCGCTCGTGCTGACCGCGAGGACCGCGATGCCGAGCCCCGCGAGCGGCGAGATGGGGGCGTCGGAGTCGGGCGTTGACACACCTCCACGTCGCGGGGGGTCCGCTTACCGTTTGTGGGTCTCGGCGGGTCGCGGATTCGAGGCGGCGACTCTGCTCACCTACTCCGTTCGCGCTCGAACCAGCGCCTTCGGGTTGGCAAAGGAGACGACGGAGTCGCCGTCGAACTCCACGTCGAACAGTTCTTTCGCCTCCTCGGGCGCTTCGCGGAACCGACGTTCGAGTTCGTCTCGGTCGGCGGGCGAGACGTTCGTCCGCTCGGTCCACGGGTCGAACTGGAGACGTATCGCCGCGGTTTCGACCGTCTCGACCGACAGGCCCGCGGCCGCGAACCACTCGCGCCACCGCGAAACCGGGTGGAGTTCGACGTGAGTCGGGTCGCGGAGCACTTCGACGCCGTTGAGGAACGCGGCGAGGGCGGCGTCTTCGGGCGCGACGTTGTCCTCGAAGGCGAAGACGCCGCCCGGTTCGAGGACGCGCGCGACCTCGGCGACGAACGCCTCGGGGTCGGGGAAGTGGTGCGCGGCGATACGGCAGGCGGCCGCGTCGAAGACATCGTCCGCGAAGGGGAGGCGCTCGGCGTCGGCGACGACGCCCGCGACGGGGTACTCGCGAACCGCGGTGGCGACCATCTCCGGGGCGGCGTCGGCCGCGACGACCGAGGAGACGCCGGCATCGGCTATCGCGCCCGCGGTGTGGCCGGCCCCGGTCGCCACGTCGAGCGCGCGGGTCGCGCCGCGGCACCACGACGCGAGCGTCTCGCGGTCCGCGCCGAGGCGGTGGACCTCGCTGTCGAAGTACGACTCGGCGGCGCTCCCGAACTGGGCGGCGGTTCGGCGTTTCTCGTCGCTCATGACGCGGGGTTCGCGCAGGTCGGTGAAAAAGGGGCGCGAGGAGACAGGTCGGGACGCGGGCGAACTCTCTCCGTCACGTCGGCGCACGGAGCGCGGAGTGGTCAGCGTGCGGGGCGACGCTACGCCGCCTACGCCGCGTCGGGGTCGGCGTCGCCGTCCGCGTAGTCAGGGCGCTCGGCGTACGGAATCGGGTCGCGCTCGCCGAGGTTCTGGAACGCCTGCAAGCGGAACGCACAGGAGTCGCAGGTGCCGCAGGCCGGTTCCTCGGCGCGGTAGCAGGACCACGTGTGCTCGAAGGGGACGCCGAGTTCGAGGCCCCGGCGGGCGATGTCGGTCTTCGAGTCGTGGACGAACGGGACTTCGAGCGAGATGGTCGTGTCGGGTTTCGTGCCGACGTCGACCATGGCCTCGAAGGCGTCGAAGAACTCGGGCCGGCAGTCGGGGTAGCCCGAGTAGTCCTCGGAGTGTGCGCCGACGAAGACGGCGTCGCAGTCGTTCGCCTCGGCGTACGAGACGGCCATCGACAGGAGGTTGGCGTTGCGGAAGGGGACGTACGAGGTCGGGATGTCGTCGGCGTCCACGTCGGCGTCGGCGACGGCCATCGAGTCGTCGGTGAGCGACGACGCGCCGATTTGCTTCAGGTGGCTCGTCTCGATGTGGAGGAAGTCCCGCGCGTCGAGTTCGTCGGCGAGTTCGCGGGCGCAGTCGTACTCTTTCGACTCGGTCTTCTGGCCGTAGGAGGTGTGGAGCGCGTAGAGTTCGTAGCCGCGTCGCGTTGCCTCGTAAGCGGTCGTCGCGCTGTCCATGCCGCCGGAGAGGAGGACGACGGCGCGTTTGTCGTCGGACGTGGGTTCGGTAGTCATCGTTATCGTGGAACGTTCGGGGTGTGTTTGGGGTGTGTTCGGGGTTCGTTTAGCGGGCGTTCGGCGGGGTTCGGCGGGATTCGAGGTTCGTTCGGCGGGCGTTCAGGTCTCGGGCGCGTCGTTCCAGAGGTCGACGTGGAGTCGCGGCGTGTAGCGGTAGCCGAACGACGCCGCGAGGTCTGCGACCTCGGTCCGGGTGCGGGCGAGCTGCTCGCGGGTCTGTCCCTCGGGCATGAGCAACACGTCGCTGTCGCGGATTTCGCGGTCTGCGACGCCGCGCACGTCGTCGACGAGCGACTCGATTTCGTCGAGGTCGTCGCGGCCGGTGACGACGAACTTCAGTTGGAACTCCGCCGCGTCTTCGACCAGCGAGGCGAGCGCGCCGAGGTCGACGCGGGCGTTCTCGTGTCGCTCGGTCCAGACGCCGGGGTCGACGTCGTCCGGGGCGTTGTCGGGCGTCGGCGTCGACGACGCGAGTTTGGGGCTGATACTGGCGAGGTCGACCGGCGCGTCGGTTTCGAGCGTCCCGTTCGTCTCGACGGTCAGGTGGTAGTCGTCGTCGAGCGCCGACAGGAGCGCGTCGGTCTCGTCGTGGACGAGCGGTTCGCCGCCGGTGACGACGACGTGCTCGGGGGACAGCGACTCGACCTCGGCGACGATTTCGTCGAGGCTCAGCCACGCGTGAGTCGGTTCCCACGAGGTGTGAAAGGAGTCGCAGAACCAACAGCGGAGGTTACAGCCGCTGGTGCGGACGAACGTGCTCGGGACGCCGGCGAGTTTGCCCTCGCCCTGAAGCGACGCGAACAGCTCGTTTATCGGGAGGCGGTCGCCCTCGGCGTCGGTATCGTCGCGGGCGACGGTGTCGGAGACGGGCATCAGAAGCCGGCGCAGAGCTCCGACGTTTCGCTGACCGAGACCGAGACCTCGGAGACGGTGTCGGGGAGCGCCGCCAGCAGCTTCTCTTCGAGCACGACGGCCATCACCTCAGCCGTCGGCGGCGCGTCGAGGACGACCGTTCCGTCGGCGTCGCCGGAGCGCTCGAACGCCTCGACCAGCGGGTCGCCCGACTCGACGAGAAAGCGGTGGTCCCACTCGTCGATGACGTCGGTCACGACGCCTTTGTCGACGACCCAGCCCTCGTCGGTCAGATCGCCGACGACGCGGACCGAAATCTCGTAGTTGTGCCCGTGCGGGCGGCTACACTTGCCGTCGTGGTGGAGGAGACGATGGCCGGCGCTGATGCGAATCGGCCGGTCGCGTCCGATGTGGAGGACGCGTTCGCCTGCTCGGGACAGCGGGGTCTCGTCGTCGGCGTCCGCCGACTGTGCACGTTCTAGTGTTCCCCGAGGCATATCCGAGGATTATCACGAGAGTATTTAATTCTCCTGTCTCGGCTCTGTCGGTCGAATAACCGGTGTCGTTCTAGGTCGCTCCAAGAGACAACGCGGTGCGAGCGGCGGCCGGACGCTACGGTTGGTCGGCGATTGCCTCGCGCCACTGGTCGGGAACGCGGGTCGGGCGGCCCTCGTCGTCCATCGCGACCTGAACCGTCTCGCCGGTGGCGACGACCTCGCCCTCGTAGGAGAGCGTGTAGTAGATGGGGAAACTCTTTCCGCCGGGCTCGCCGGCCTCGACTTCCACCTCGACGGTGCCGACGCCCTCGATTGGCGCGCGGTAGTCGAGTTCGAGGTGCGCGACGACGATGTGCGGGTCGGAAAGCGGGGTGTCCAACACCTCCTCGAAGAAGCGCACGCGGGCCTGTTCGCAGTAGGTCGCGTAGACCGCGTTGTTCACATGGCCGAACGAGTCGTGGTCGCGGAACCGGACTTCCACCTCGGCGACGAAGCTCATTGCGGTGCGCGACACGGGCGAGGGGTATAGCACCGACGGTTTGCCTCCGGTGAAGCCGGTGCGATAAGCCGACGACGCGGGAACGAACGGCGGGCGAAAGACGGGGTCGCGGACGACTCAGTTCGCCGTGCGCGCCGACTGGTCGGCGGGGAGCGTCTGTCGGCCGTGCAGTGCGACGGCCTTCCAGACGTTCGAGCGCGAGCCGGCGCGAACCATCTCGACGGGCACGCGAGCGCCCTCGGAGAGCGACGCGAGCGCGTCGCGGATGCGCTCGGACTCGTAGGCCACGAGGTGGCGCGTTTCGTTCGTCTCGTGCAGTTCGACCGTCATCGTCTCGTGGTCGTTCATCTCGGCGCGGACGTTCACCAACACCGGCGCGGACGCGAGGGTCACCATCACGCTCATCTACGAATCCGCCCGTCATAAGCCGTTATAATACTGATATCTTCGGGTATGGATTCTACATAGAGGGCGGGAGAGCCGCGAGCGGGAGGGGTGGGCGAGGCGACTGGACGAGGGGCCGGTCCGAGGGGTACGCCCACGTCGCGTCGGCCCGAACGACCGACCGATGAGCGACCGCGAGCCCCGGGTTCGAACCGAGTGCGACCCGGCTGACTCGACTGTCACGGTTCGTGTCCGCGACACCGACGGCGACCGCGTCACCGACCTCGAAGTCGAACGCGGGACCGTCCTCCGCGACGCGTTGCTCGACGCGGGTATTTCACCGTACGCGCGGCTCACGAAGCGAGTGAACTGCGGCGGGCGCGGCCTCTGTGCGACGTGCGGCGTCCGGGTTCGCTCGGGCGAGCCGACGCCCGACCACTGGCACGACGACCTCGCGGCGCGGTTCGGCTACCCGCGGCTCTCGTGTCAGCTTCGCGTCGACGGGCCGCTAACTGTCGAACTGGTCGAAAAGGTGGTGTGGGGCGGTCGGGAGTAGCGGAGTAAATCAACCAGTGCGAGCGAAGACGGGGCGCGCTCTGAGTTGCAACACTGAGAGAATCCGCGCTCCCCGATTTGAACTCACTCGCAACGCTCCGCGTTGCTCGCTGCTCAAATCGGGTCGAGGAGTCCTTCACATTCAACACCGCTCGCTACGCTCGCGGGTGTTGAAGTTCAGTCCGCTCTCCCCGATTTGAACTCAGTCAGACGACGCGTTCACTTCGTTCACGCGCTGCGACTGACCTGCTCAAACCGGCTCGACCGGATTTTGCAAGCAAAATCCGCTCTCCCCGATTTGAACGGGGGACAAGCCGATCTACAGTCGGCTGCTCTGCCAGGCTGAGCTAAGAGCGGTCAAGAGAATCTCAATCCACGGGCAGACTTAAGAATTCTCATTCCGGGCGGCGAAGCGCCCGACGACGGGTGATTACTCGTCGGTCGTCGCTGACTCAGCGCCGTCCGCAGACGCCGACTCAGCACCGTCCGACTCGTCGTCTTCGGTGTCAGTGTCGGCGTCGGTGTCACCGCCGTCCGACTCGGGGTCGAGGTCGTCGGCGCTCGTCTCCCGGACGCGGATACCCTTCCCGGCGAGGTGTTGCATCTGGCGCTGGGCGAAGTCCTCTTCGCTCGTGCCGCGGGTGGCGAGCACGTAGACGAGCGCGCTCCCCGTCGGGCGCATGGTTCGGCCGGCGCGCTGGGAGCCCTGCCGGCGAGAGCCGCCGAGGCCGGAGGCGACGATTGCGAGTCCGGCGTTCGGGAGGTCGATGCCCTCGTCGCCGATGCGGGAGATGACGAGCGTGTCGAGGTCGCCGTCGCGGAACGCCTCGAAGTACGCCTCGCGGCGGTGATGGCGGGTCTCGCCGCTGACGAACGGCACGTCGAGCGCCTCGGCAATCGCCTCTCCCTGGTCGAGGTAGTCGACGAAAACGAGCGTCTTCGAGTCGGCGTGACGGGCGCGGAGCCGACGAATCTCGAATATCTTCCCGGGGTTCATCGCGGCGAGCATGTGCCGCTCGCGGCCGTCGCTGGAGGCCCATTCGTTTCTGGCCATGTCGTCGCCCCAACCCACGTAGCGAATCTCGACTTCGGGCTCCTGAACGTAGCCGGCGTCGAAGAGCTTCCCCCAGTCGGTGCCGATAGGCGGGCCGATGAGCGTGAAGATCTCTGCTTCCTTGTCGTCCTCGCGGATGGGCGTCGCCGACAGCCCGAGGCGGTGTTTGGACTGGAGGTCGGCGCTCCGCTGGAAGACGCGACTCGGGATGTGGTGGGCCTCGTCGTAGATGATGAGCCCCCAACGCCGCGAGTCGAAAAGCGAGCGATGGCGGTCCATCCCGGCGGTCTGGTAGGTGGCGATTGTGACCGGGCGAATCTCTTTCGCGCCGCCGTGATACTCGCCGATTTGGTCGGCGTCGAGGTCCGTCGTCGAGCGGAGTTCCTCGCGCCACTGGCGGGCGAGTTCGCGACTCGGCACGAGAATCAGCGTCTCGCCACCGACCGCGGCGAGCGCGCCGATGCCGGCGATGGTCTTCCCCGCGCCGGGCGGCCCGACGAGGACGCCGGCGCGCTGGTCGACGAATCGGTCGACCCAGTCTCGCTGGTAGTCGCGGAGGTCGACGCCGAGCGTAACGTCGAGTTCCTCGCCCTCTTCGAGGTCGCGGTCGTCCTCGACGGGGTAGCCCGCGTCGTAGAGGATGCGCTTTATGGCCGCGATTTCTTCGTCTCTGACCCACGCCTCGGTGTCGGAGATGGGGGCGTAGACGTGGTCGTCGTCGAGTTTCTGGAGCGCGACGTTGCCCATGAGGCTCTCGGTGGCGGCTTCGAGGACGGTGTATCCCTCCTCGTGAGAGTAGAGGCGGAACTGGTGGGCGCGCTTCCACTGGTCTTCGACCCACGCTTCGAGGTGCGGCGACCGCTCGGGGAGGACCGACCGAAGCATCGAGAGGAGCGAGTCGACGTCGTCGAAGGGTGCCTGCCACACGTCTTCCTGCCGAATGCGGTAGAGGTAACCGCGGCCGCGGCCCTCGCGGTCGCCGGTGGTGTCCGCGAGGTGCGCAAACTGCGAGAGTCGCGCCCGGGTGTACTGGGTCGGGTTGTCGACGACGATTTCGCGGCGTTTCGGAAAGAGGACGACCCGCTCGCGCGAGGCGAGGTCGCCCCACTCGGTCGGATACCAGACGACCGGGTCGGTCTCGACGTTCACCCGCTGGACTCGCCCCGCACCGGCGAGCGCGTCGAGTCCGTCCATCGCGTCCGCCTGCGAGACGCCGAGGCGGCGAGCGACCTGCTGGGCGGTCACCACGGGCCGGCCCTCGGATTCGAGCGCTTCGTAGAACGCTGCGAGCGAGACGCCGTCGGCAATTTCGCTCGGTTGGTCCGCGTCGACGGTGGACGCGTCGGGCACGTCGGATACCTCGGTTACGTCGGCCAATCGGTCGAGCACGTCTCGGGACGCGCCGGCCCCGTCGATGTCGCCGTCTCCGTCGGGAGGACTTTGGTCCTCGTCCTCGGCAGTCATCGAAGCCGAATACGGTCGCGACGGGGAAACGGCTTGCGACACCGGGGCCCGTGACGCGAGTGAGGGAACCAGCTGCACGCGAGGGTTCAGGGGGAGCGGAGGCGGAAGGAACGAAGGGAGAGCGAGGAGAAAGCGAGGAGCGAACGAGCTGAGTGCGAGAAGACAGAAGCGACTCGGCTTCGTCGAAGCGGTCCCCCGTTGAAACGACGTTATCGGGACGGAGGCGATACTATCGGGACGTGCTCGACCGCGCGGGAGCCATCCGGTCGAACACGGCCCGAAAGTCGTCGTCGACGGTGAGGAACTCGGGGAACTCTTCGAGCGTCCGGACGCCGTCGAGATAGACGTACTCGACCGGCTCGGGGGGAATCTCCTCGAAGACCTGAACCGGTCCCCGTTCAGCGAGACCGACGAACGGCCGTCCCTCCGGGTCGGTCTGCGGCGTCAGTTCGTGTTCGAGGTAGAGCTTCGCCATCACGAGCGCGCTCGCGAGCGGAACCTGACCGGGAGTCAACTGCCACGTGACCTCTCGGTCTTCGTAGTGGACGGTGGTCACGTAGCCGTCGTCGAACCGGAAGCAATCGACTCGCTCCCCCGGGCGCGACCACCGCGTCTCCGTCGAACGGGAGCGTTCGAGAGACCACGCTCCGTCGTCGTCGCGATTAAACACGACCTCTCCGAGGCGCACCCACAAGCGACTGAGCGCACGCATACGTTACCGATTCGTCCCCCTGGGTAATTGCATTGACGCCACGGGAACGACACAGTCCGTCGGGGGAGAACGTTTCGAGGCTCGTTCCGGGAGGCTACGCACGGATGCACGAGAGTCGCATGCACACCACGTTTCCGGTGAACGAGTGAGAGCTAAGTTCGGTCCGAGACCGGTGTAGACGTCGGTGTCGGCAGGTGACGGCTCGGCCGGGTCCGGTCGGTCGTCGACGACTCACCACATCGTGTTCGCGACACCCCACACCTCGCTTCCGGTGAATCCCGAGACCGGGTGAGACGGGTAGAGACACCACGTTTCCGGTGAATGAGGGGAAGATAGAGAACCGGAAAACCCGGTCACAGAGCCGGGATACCACGAGCCGTCAGGACGGAAAGCGACAGTCGGTCGCTCACCGGTCAGCTCTCCGTCGCCAACTTCGTCCGGCTCGGCGGAGAACGTAGCAACGCTGACAGACACCGTGTTTCCGGTGAAATACGATACAGGGCAGACGAGTCCCGCGGGGGTCGGAAAGCGGTCAAACAGCCGATGAGTCACGAGAGCGAGGTCACGCGCACACCACGTTTCCGGTGAACCGAACCACGCGCCTGGCAGCGGCAAACGCATGGAAACACGGGTGTGCGCGTTCGTATCTTTCCCCTCATTTTCGGGGGCACCCGAATCGAACCACTTATATTGAACACACCGCGTTTCCGGTGAAAACACCTGCAATAAGAGTTCTATCTGGGGAATAGGGACACTACGGGAGACCGAGATGAGACACCACATTTCCGGTGAGTCAGCCAGGCGAGTCCATCAGGCGCGGTCCAACACTCACTCGACTCGCGTCGGGGTTCCTGTGTAGTTCAAGTAGCAATAATTAAATAGTATATTCGTGTTAACGACCATTGATACACTCGTGAAGTAAAGAAATACTCGTAACTCGAGTACGGTTCGAATCGAACCGTTCGTCTTAGACGTGTGTTTTTCGGAGTTTGCGAGTCAGCACAGTCCGTGATTTCGGTCCGTTCTGGAGGGTCCTACGAGGTTTCGCGAACTCCCGTGAATCTGAGCGATTCGTGGCGAGACGGAACTTCACAGTCGACTCTCGTCACAGACCGCTTCCAGCAACAGCGCACACACGGCATCGGTGCCGACGTAACTCGTCAGCTTCGTGCGCGTTCTCCGTCCTCAGGTGGGACGCGAAGTGAGAGTAGCCGGCCTCGTGGGGTCAGGTAGACTCCCCCACACCGTGTTTCCGGTGAATCAATACCTCCGTTTCGTGTGGACGGAAAACCGGGGTTCGTGGGCGTTCACCGGAAACGTGGTGTGTGTGTGCTGAGTCGAATGGTAAGTCCTTTCACCGGAAACGTGGTGTGTTGCGAACATGCCTAACGCCAGCGACGACCTCTTCACCCGGGAGGACCCCATCTTCGCCAATAAGGAGTTGTTGGAGATTAACCACCTCCCGGGCGAGGGTCGCATCGTCGGTCGCGACGACGAGATTTCGGATCTCGCGACCGCGGTGAACCCCGCCATCTTCGGACAGAGCCCGAGCAACGTCCTCATCTACGGGAAAACTGGGACGGGGAAGTCGCTCTGTGCGAAGTACGTCTCCCAGCGCCTCGTCGAGACGGCCGAAGAGGAGGGCGTGAAAGCGACGTTCGCCTACGTGGACTGCGCGCAGGACACGACCGAGACGCAGGCCGTCCAGACCATCGCCGACAGCGTCAACGACACCTCGATTACCGGGATAAAAGTCCCCGATAAGGGACTTTCGACGTCGACGTACTACAAACGCCTGTGGCGCATCCTCGACTCGCTGTACGACGTGGTTCTCATCATCCTCGACGAAATCGACAAACTGAGCGACGACGACATCCTCATGCAGCTCTCGCGAGCCGGTGAGGCGGGGAAGATTGCCGGCTGTAAGCTCGGCGTCATCGGTATCAGCAACAAGATTCAGTACAAAGACCGGATGGACGAGCGGGTGAAATCAAGCCTCTGCGAGCGCGAGTTCGTCTTTCCACCGTACGACGCGAACCAGCTTCGCGACATCATGGACGCCCGGAGCGACGCCTTCCGAGACGGCGTGTTGGACCCATCGACGATTCCGCGAGCCGCGGCGCTCGCCGCCCGCGAACACGGGGACGCCCGGAAAGCAATCGACATCCTGCGGTACGCGGGAGAAATCGCACAGTCCATGGGGGCGAGTACCGTCAAGGAGAACTTCGTCACGCAGGCGCGCCAGCGCGCGGAGACCGACCGCTTCCGCGAGCTGATTCGCGGGTCGACACCGCACTCTCGCTACGTGTTGCAGGCGCTCGCCATCCTCTCGCTTTCGAACGAAAAACAAGACGGCTTCCGAACGAGCCGCGTCTACGAGGTCTACGAGAACATCTGCCGACAGCAGGGCTCCGATAGCCTGTCGCTGCGGCGGGTTCGAGACCTCCTGAAAGAACACGCCTTTCTCGACATCATCGAGCAGTCGAAACACAGCGGCGGGAGCGCGGAGGGAAGCTACACCAAGCACCAACTGCTCGAGGATCCGGACGTGGTGAGGGACGTCCTCATCGAGAACACGGACTCTTGATTGGAGAATCGAACTCTCGATCGGGGCGTGTGAGGGCCGAACCGGCTAGCGGGAACGCCGTACCACCGCAGGCGTACCTCCGTAGAGTGGCCTCTTATAGTTTATTGCATAATCGTGTGACTGGAATATTCACGCGTGACCGACCCGGTCACGCCCGTTGTCGGCGCCGACTCACGGTTCGAGGCGGTCAATCGGCACTGATGTCGAGCGGACCGACTCGTACAGGATTTCGACCCACGAAACGACTTCCGACGCGTCGCCGTCAACGAGGGCCGTCAGGTTGTTGTGTTCGTCGTAGGCGGAGACGAGACCGTGGCCGTCGACCACGAGCAGGCCGAAATCGAGGTTCTCCTCGGTGACTCGAAGTTCGAACTGGTCAAGGTCCCGCGCACGCTCGAAGGAGTCCGGGTAGGCGTCCATCGAACGCTCGAGGACGCCGCGGTCGACGATGAGTTCCATCCGAGTATCTTCTCCCAGCACCGCTTCGGCCGATTCGTTGAACACACGACTCACGATGGGCGTGACTCCGCGGAAGCGGTCGACTGGTTCGCTTCCGACGATAGTCAAGTACCTGTTAAGCGGCGCGTGCGGGTCGTTGTCCGCGGCGGTCGTGATGTTCATCTGACCGAGGACACCGGGCGGGGCGTTCTCACAGATGTCTGCGGCGTTCGCCAGGAACTCGCTCATTCGGTCGGCGCATTCGACCGTCTCTATGAACCGCTCGTACCGTTCGTGGACCATCGTTCCGCCCGGCGTAAGGTGATACAGTCCGTCGGATCTCTTTTTCGCCCATCCTCGGTCACAGAATCCTGCGAGTGTCCGCTGTGCCGTCTCTCGGGCGCAGTCACAGTGTTCCGCGAGCGCTGTCGGTCGACGTGGTTCGACCGCCAACGCCCGGAGAATCGCCTCTCGACTCTGTGACCCAACGAGAAACGCTACGTCCTCCCGCGCACTCATGTACCTCTGTTACACTGTTCGCCATTTCACACTTATGGGTGTTCAGACACCTAGCACCGCGAAAAATCGGATAGTTCGGGAGCGCCTAGCCGAGCAGTCCAAGCGCGTCGATGCGCTCGACGATTTCCTCGACGGCGGTTTCCGCGTCGTCCGTCCGCTTTCCCCCGGTGATGACGATTTTCCCGGAACCGAAGAGGAGGATAACGACTTTCGGTTCGTCCATCCGGTAGACGAGGCCGGGGAACTGCTCCGGCTCGTACTCGACGTCTTCGAGACCGAGCCCGATGGCCAGCGCGTTCAGGTTCAGGTTGTGTCCGAGGTCCGCGCTGGAAACGATGTTCTGGACAGTTATCTCTGGCTCGTCGTCGACGGGAATCTTCAGCTCACGGAGCTTATCGAAGATAATCCCGAGTGCGTCGTGCACGTCGTCGATACTTTTCGCGCCCGTGCACACGATCTTCCCCGACCGGAAGATGAGCGCAGCGGCTTTCGGGTCCTGGGTGCGATAGACGAGGCCCGGGAAGTTGTCCGGGTTGAAATCTGCACCGGGGAGGTCGTCGGCGAGGGCTTCGAGGTCGAGCTCCTGACCGATCCCGGTCGATGCGACTACGTTCTGAATCTCGATGGAGTCTGCCGGCCCACTCATTGCTCGCACGTGAATCGTACCTCCGGCCTTATAAAGCGACCCGTTATAAACCGACTTCAACGGGTCGATTCTATCGACACCTCGCACGCACGCGAAACTAATACATTGATTTCTCGCTCAGTCTAATTGATGTCACAATTGACCGCGCGTGAAGTTATGGCACGCCTCGTGTCTATTTTTCTCACAGAGCCACTAAATCAACGGGGTTAAATGTATCCCGGGCATTCGGATTAATGCGAAGAAGCGCACGGGGGCACTCCCCCCGAAAGCTTCCACCGAACGCCCCCGACCCCAAGGTCGTCAGGCGCTCACCGGGATGACACACCTTCCCGGGGGTCGCCACGATACGACGGCCTTAAGTGGTCCAAGGCATTTCGGATGAATGCGAACGACACACCGCGATTGCAGGGCGATTCAACGCGTCCTGCCTCACCGGACCCGAACCGAACGAGGTTCGAAGGGTTTATACCCTCGAATCGCTTCGGTTCAGGTCCGAAGGAAATGAGGATTCCGCCCCTGCGGTACGCCGCAAGACGGTATCTGATGTTAGCCCTAGTAGTTCGGTGACATCCGAACGGATGTCACGCGAACTCGGACCTTTGAACGGTGATTTGACAGCATATCGCTGCCATTCACCCGCCAACACCCCGCGACCAGGTTTAAATGGTCGCGACCCATTCCGGTTGATCCTGCCGGAGGTCATTGCTATTGGGGTCCGATTTAGCCATGCTAGTTGCACGAGTTCATACTCGTGGCGAAAAGCTCAGTAACACGTGGCCAAACTACCCTACAGAGAACGATAACCTCGGGAAACTGAGGCTAATAGTTCATACGGGAGTCATGCTGGAATGCCGACTCCCCGAAACGCTCAGGCGCTGTAGGATGTGGCTGCGGCCGATTAGGTAGACGGTGGGGTAACGGCCCACCGTGCCGATAATCGGTACGGGTTGTGAGAGCAAGAGCCCGGAGACGGAATCTGAGACAAGATTCCGGGCCCTACGGGGCGCAGCAGGCGCGAAACCTTTACACTGCACGCAAGTGCGATAAGGGGACCCCAAGTGCGAGGGCATATAGTCCTCGCTTTTCTCGACCGTAAGGCGGTCGAGGAATAAGAGCTGGGCAAGACCGGTGCCAGCCGCCGCGGTAATACCGGCAGCTCAAGTGATGACCGATATTATTGGGCCTAAAGCGTCCGTAGCCGGCCACGAAGGTTCATCGGGAAATCCGCCAGCTCAACTGGCGGGCGTCCGGTGAAAACCACGTGGCTTGGGACCGGAAGGCTCGAGGGGTACGTCCGGGGTAGGAGTGAAATCCCGTAATCCTGGACGGACCACCGATGGCGAAAGCACCTCGAGAAGACGGATCCGACGGTGAGGGACGAAAGCTAGGGTCTCGAACCGGATTAGATACCCGGGTAGTCCTAGCTGTAAACGATGCTCGCTAGGTGTGACACAGGCTACGAGCCTGTGTTGTGCCGTAGGGAAGCCGAGAAGCGAGCCGCCTGGGAAGTACGTCCGCAAGGATGAAACTTAAAGGAATTGGCGGGGGAGCACTACAACCGGAGGAGCCTGCGGTTTAATTGGACTCAACGCCGGACATCTCACCAGCTCCGACTACAGTGATGACGATCAGGTTGATGACCTTATCACGACGCTGTAGAGAGGAGGTGCATGGCCGCCGTCAGCTCGTACCGTGAGGCGTCCTGTTAAGTCAGGCAACGAGCGAGACCCGCACTTCTAATTGCCAGCAGCAGTTTCGACTGGCTGGGTACATTAGAAGGACTGCCGCTGCTAAAGCGGAGGAAGGAACGGGCAACGGTAGGTCAGTATGCCCCGAATGAGCTGGGCTACACGCGGGCTACAATGGTCGAGACAATGGGTTGCTATCTCGAAAGAGAACGCTAATCTCCTAAACTCGATCGTAGTTCGGATTGAGGGCTGAAACTCGCCCTCATGAAGCTGGATTCGGTAGTAATCGCATTTCAATAGAGTGCGGTGAATACGTCCCTGCTCCTTGCACACACCGCCCGTCAAAGCACCCGAGTGAGGTCCGGATGAGGCCACCACACGGTGGTCGAATCTGGGCTTCGCAAGGGGGCTTAAGTCGTAACAAGGTAGCCGTAGGGGAATCTGCGGCTGGATCACCTCCTAACGACCGAGACCACCCCGACGGGGTGGCTCACACGCGATCTTCCGAGTTCACCAATGACACCCGTTCGGACACCTTAGAACTACTAGGGCTAACACGGGCCCATAGCTCAGTGGTAGAGTGCCTCCTTTGCAAGGAGGATGCCCAGGGTTCGAATCCCTGTGGGTCCATGGTAAGCAGTACTCCACTCCGAAACGATCGTGCCCCTTAAGTGTGGCAAGACGTTTCGAATGAATGGATACTGACGACAGATGCACCATCCCGCGCAAGCGAGGTTGGGAAGGGTCGAAAACACGCCTCGGCTATCTCCGAGGGTGTTTGATGAAACCGTGTGTACGTGCAATCCAGGCGTCCACTGGACCCGTTCTCCGGGTCACAGTGACTATATCAACTGGCTACTGTGCCAGCTGGTGGATAGCTCGGCTCGAGAGCCGATGACGGACGTGCCAAGCTGCGATAAGCCTCAGGGACCCGCATGGAGGGAAAGAACTGAGGATCTCCGAATGGGAATCCCCACGCAATTGCCTCGCGCAATGGGGAACGTTCCGAATTGAAACATCTTAGTAGGAACAGGAAAAGAAAGCAATCCGCGATGTCGTTAGTAACGGCGAGTAAACGCGACACAGTCCAAACCGAAGCCTTCGGGCAATGTGGTGTACGGACTACCCATAACGGACCTGGGTCTTATGTGAAGTCTCCTGGAACGGAGCGTGATACAGGGTGAAAACCCCGTAACATAAGAACCAGATCCCGGGGTTGTTCCAGAATAGCGGGGGTTGGATATCCCTCGTGAATTTCGCAGGCATCAACTGCGAAGACTAAACACTCCTCGAGACCGATAGCGAACAAGTAGCGTGAGCGAACGCTGAAAAGCACCCCGAACAGGGCGGTGCAATAGGGCTTGAAATCAGTTGGCGATAGAGCGACGTGGCATACAAGGTCACTCGACGAAAGAACTGGGAGCGATCCCGTAGTATGACTCGAGTGAAGCCGATGTTACGTCGTACGTTTTGAAAAACGAACCATGGAGTGCATCTGACTGGCGAGTCTAAGGGGTGAACCCCCGGAGGCATAGGGAAACCGATACGGCCGCAGTCTTTGACCAGGGCCACCGTCTTCAAGGGCGGGGAGCCAACCGGATGCGACCCGAAACCAAGTGATCTACGCCGGAGCAGGGCGAAGCGTGGCGAAAGCTGCGTGGAGGCCCGTTAGAGTTGGTGTCCTACAATACCCTCTCGTGACTCTGGTGTAGGGGTGAAAGGCCCATCGAACTTGGCAACAGCTGGTTCCAACCGAAACATGTCGAAGCATGACCTCTGATGAGATAGTTCGTGAGGTAGAGCGACCGATTGGGAATCCGGACTCCGAGAGGAGTTCGCTTCCCTGTCAAACTCCGAACTTACGAACGTCGTAGACTCAGGGAGTCCGGTGTGCGGGGTAAGCTTGTGCACCGTGAGGGAGACAACCCAGAGCCAGGTTAAGGACCCAAAGTGTGGATTAAGTGTGATTGAAGATTGTCTCGAGCCCTAAACAGCCGGGAGGTGAGCTTAGAAGCAGCTACCCTCTAAGAATAGCGTAACAGCTTACCGGCCGAGGTTCGAGGCGTCGAAAATGATCGGGACTCAAATCCACCTCCGAGACCTGGCGGCGTGTCTTATGACACGATTCCGTAGGTTGGCATACTGCATGGGTGGAAGCACGGGTGAGAACTCGTGTGGACCGTGCAGCAACGAAAATCATGGTCTCAGTAGCAGCGAGAGTCGGGTGTGAACCCCGACGGCCTTACGCGCAAGGGTTCCTCGGCACTGTCAATCAGCCGAGGGTTAGTCGATCCTAAGTCTAACCGTAATTCGAATTAGATGAAAGGGAAACTGGTTAATATTCCAGTACCTTCTTGCACCAAACGTCGACGCTTTAGGAAACACCGAGCGGGGCCTTCGCCCCGTCGAATCACCGAAATTCGTGGAAGCCGTAACGGCACGAAGCGAACGAACGGTGAGATAGGGAAACTCGGCGGTACCTAGAGCCCGTGAAAAGACAAGCAAGAAGCTCGTACCGAGATCCGACACAGGTGCGCTGGCAGAGCAAGCCAAGGCCTGTCGGGATCAACCGACGTTAGGGAATTCGGCAAGTTAGTCCCGTAAGTTCGCGATAAGGGATGCCTGCTCTTGACCGAGCAGGTCGCAGTGACTCGGACGCTCCGACTGTCTAGTAACAACATAGGTGACCGCAAATCCGCAAGGACTCGTACGGTCACTGAATCCTGCCCAGTGCGGGTATCTGAACACCCATTACAATGGGACGAAGGACCCGTCAACGGCGGGGGTAACTATGACCCTCTTAAGGTAGCGTAGTACCTTGCCGCTTCAGTAGCGGCTTGCATGAATGGATCAACGAGAGCGTCACTGTCCCAACGTTGGGCCCGGTGAACAGTACGTTCCAGTGCGGAGTCTGGAGACCCCCAAGGGGAAGCGAAGACCCTATAGAGCTTTACTGCAGGCTGTCGCTGAGACGTGGTCGCTAATGTGCAGCATAGGTAGGAGCCATTACACAGGTACCCGCGCCAGCGGGCCACCGAGGCAGCATTGAAATACTACCCGTTAGTGACTGCGACTCTCACTCCTGGCGGAGGACACCGGTAGCCGGGCAGTTTGACTGGGGCGGTACGCGCTCGAAAAGATATCGAGCGCGCCCAAAGATTTCCTCACGCGAGTCGGGAACTCGTGGAAGAGCGCAAGAGCAAACGGAAGTCTGACAGTGACATTCCCAACGAGTGTCGCTGACGCGAAAGCGTGGTCTAGCGAACCTACGAGGTTCATTCATGGGACCCGTAGATGACAGAAAAGCTACCTTAGGGATAACAGAGTCGTCACCGGCAAGAGCACATATCGACCCGGTGGCTTGCTACCTCGATGTCGGTTCCCTCCATCCTGCCTGTGCAGAAGCAGGCAAGGGTGAGGTTGTTCGCCTATTAAAGGAGGTCGTGAGCTGGGTTTAGACCGTCGTGAGACAGGTCGGCTGCTATCTATTGGGGGTGTTAAGGAACTTGACGTGAACGTTCGTATAGTACGAGAGGAACTACGAATGGGTGCCACTGGTGTACCGGTTGTCCGAGAGGGCAGATGCCGGGCAGCTACGCACCACGGGGTAAGAGCTGAACGCATCTAAGCTCGAAACCCACACGGAAAAGAAGTTCCACTGAGGACACTCGTAGAAGACGAGTTCGATAGACTCGGGGTGTACGCAACGAGGTAACGAGTTGTTAAGCCCGCGAGCACTAACAGTCCAAGCCACATTCATACGCACTGAGACCCGAGAACGGGTCCAGGCGCAAACTGGATTGCACGGACACATTGGTAAGACGGCCCGACCGATATTGGTATGGCAACGGTTCGATTCCGTTGATCGGTATTAAGGCGGCCAGAGCGGTGAGGTTCCACCCGTACCCATCCCGAACACGGAAGTTAAGCTCACCTGCGTTCTGGTCAGTACTGGAGTGAGCGATCCTCTGGGAAATCCAGTTCGCCGCCCCTATTCATACTTCACAGAGCCCACTGGACGCGGTGTCCAGTGGGCTTTGTTCATTTTATGCAGAGCGGCACGCACGGCCGCTCGCACACGCATACACAGAGCGACTGCGTCGGGCAGAGTCTCGAAAACGCCCGACTCAGGTCGCACACCGTCAGGCTTAAGCACAAGACCGGGATACCAGTAACTGCGCCAAGGTGGCAGAGTTCGGCCCAACGCATCCGCCTGCAGAGCGGAACCCCCGCCGGTTCAAATCCGGCCCTTGGCTCTCACACGTTTCTCTAAAGCCCAAGACGACTACGTCTTGGCTCGTTTCCTCGCTGATCTCAACTTCTCGGAGTTCAGACAGTGGGATCACGCTGGCGACCAACTCGTTTTGAAACAGAGTTCTTGGAATATTCCGCATACACAAAGATTTATTCCGCTAGACGACCGTATTTCAGGTATGGACGACCCGCGTACCGAACTCAAAGCAGATACCGACGAGCGTCGGGACCCGCCGGAGTTCGACGATCTCGTCCCTCCCGAAGAACTAGTCGCTGGGGATCGCACTCGGGACGACTTCTTCGATGCCGTGCTCGGACTGGGCAGTCCCGCGACTGTGGGTGAGATCGCAGATCTCGCGGGACATGGGGTAGACGCTGCCCGTGAATATTTAGAGTGGTTCGAACGCATGGGTATCGTCACGCAGATCACCGATTCTCCTGCGACGTACGAACGGAATCAGGAGTACCTGAATTGGCGGCGTGTCCAGCAGCTCCGGAACCAGTACGACGACGAGGAACTCCTCGCCTTCCTTGAAGACGCAGTGGAGCGTGATGAGTCGTTTGCGGAGAAGTTCGGTGTCGAATCTCCGGATGCGGTAGCGATCGCTGCGCACGCAACTGACACGGATCGTTCTGTCGAGACAGTGTGGCGGGAGGTGTCAGCGTGGAAGACGACGCGCCGCCGAATCTCCCTCCTCGAACGGGCATTGCAGACTGACACGGACGGCACTGCCGGGCAGCGCACTGTCGCATGAGCGGCGGAAGGGACGGTGTCAGCGGTGCGCCGATCGACTTCGCCCGTCTGAACGTCGTCGCGGAGCGATTTGCTACCGACGATCGCTCCACTGAGATCGACATCCAACCAGAATTCGCACCCGATCGCATCGTCTGTCACTACGATTCCGGGTTCTATCCCCAGCGCGTGCAGAGTGCTCGCCTTGAGATCGCGTGGCTCGAGAACGGGGACTTCTCGATACACTACCACGAAGAGCACCATGAGGGCGAGTTCGACCATCGATGGGATCGGCATCCCTCAGATCACAACACGCGTGACCACGTTCACCCGGGTCCGGACGCACCGACACCCGGCGACGACGCGTCACATCCGGCGGAGTGGCGTGACGTGCTGTCGATGGTTCTCGGCGAGGTCGAAGCTCGACAACGAGCCTTCTGGACGGAGTGAGTTCGTCTCAGATTTTCTCACGTCGTCGTCGCAGACTGTGACGGATCAGCAGGAGAAAGGTGCACAGTTCGGCCCGTCGCCGAGATTCGACAAAACGAAACACAACGTTGTAATGTCGAGTCCACGTTGAGAGGGTGCCGACCATCTGGTTCGGATGGATGTCCCGCCACGCCATACAGCCCCGGTTCTGAAGGAGGGTTTCCCAGGATGTCTCCACGACGACCGCAAGGGGTTGTGGCCACTCGGTGGCCCGACGTAACTCGGAACAGAATCGATCTCGCTCCCACGTGAGTGCGGTGAGGAAGTCGTCTCCGGACTTGCGTTCGACTGCGAACCGTGGGTGATAGGTGTCCGATTCCGGATCGTGCGTACAAGCAGTCGGGACAGCGTAGTCCCCGGTCGAGAGCGTCACGTCGCGCGTCTCTACTGCACACCTCTCGAACGTCCAGGTTCGCTGTTCGCGGGTATCTCGCAGTATCGTTGAGGGAATAGAACTACCGTGTCGTGTCTCGCCCATCTATTGCGTTTGGTGCCGGTATCGGAAATAAACCCTCGCAGCGAGAGAACAAGGGGGATAACGGAGATCAGAATCCGGCCTTCTCCAGTTCGTCGAGAAACGCCGGTCGGTTCGAGTGTTTGTCTTTCAGGAAATCGACGAACTCTTCCAACCGCGCTTCGGGGACCAACCCCTGCATCTCTTCTAAGTGGTCGGCGATATCTCGGTAGTGTCGTCGACCGGTGTCGCCGGCGGCAAACGGGACGAGCAGTTCCCGGTAGAGTTCGAAGTATTCGACCGGCGCCGTGGTTGCGACCGGGTCACGGTACTGGCGAACCGACGAGAGGTCTGCGTTCTCTTTCAGTTCGGCAAACGCTCTTTCGAGGTCGTCGTCGTGGACGTACAGCGCGACGAGGTCCTTTCGATCGTCCCGTTCGAAGTGCCGTTCGAATTCCCCGTAGATCGATTGCCACTCCTGATCGTCACAGATTGTCTTCAGGTCGTCGTACGCTGCCCACTCCGTGTGGTCAAGAAATAACTGCTTCAGGGTGGCACGGTACTCGTCCATATCTCGGTCCTCGTAGAGGTCGGCAGCGAGCCAACGGAGCTCACGAGCCGATCGGAACGTATGGATCCCGTCTTCGACGACTTCGATCGCACGGTTTTCGTTGCCTTCGTCGATCAGTCGTCGGGCGTACTCCTTGCAGAATCGCTTGCTCTCGAGGTAGATTTCCTCGTAGAGTTGCGAGAGGGCGTCTTCGTCGCCGAGTTCCTCGAGAATGTAGACGTAGGTCGAGAATATCCGCCGCTTCTGGAGTGACGACGATATGTCCGTGTCGGTCGTTCCTGATTTGGTCAGTTCGACACGTGCAGTGTGTTTCTCGACGGTCGTCGGTTCATCGACGCGTAACTCCTCGAACGCGTCACCGACGAAGTACTCGAATTGCAGTGTCCCAACAGCCAAGTGTTCGACGTCGAGCGCTCCACCGGTGAAATCGTCGGTGCTGAGCGGACCATCGGTGAAATCGGATGCGTAGAGAACGTCGTCCGTCCGTTCGGGATGGTCTGTGGAACCGTCATCTCTCGCTGATCCGTCGGATGTATCGGCGCTGTCTTCAGTTTCATCTCGTCGGTCGTCCGTTTTCGAGGACAACTCACCCGACAGTACTGCGTCGAGTGTGACTCCGGACACGTGTGCGTCGAGTTGCTCCAGCCAGTATTCGAGGTCCGCGTCCTCCGTGCAGACCGTTCGGAGTGCGCCGTCGTAGTCGTCGCTGGCGAAGCCGTGGTCTGCCCCGACGAACTCCGCACAGAGATACTGGATGTACAGCTCCTTTCGCTCGTGCTCGAACTCCTGTTCTGCGACCGTCTCTGCATATGCCTCGATAGCGCGTTCCAGTTCACGGCCGTAGTGCCCGCTGCTGTCGTCGACTCGGTCCAGATTCTCGCGTATCCCCTCGGAAACCGCTCGATAGATATCCGTCGCCGTATCGACGTGGCCCCGTTCTCGATGTGTCTCCGCGAGGTCGGTGTACTGCGAGAAGTCGATGTGTGTGCCGTGTTCGACCATCCCTCGACGACTGACAGCGTCGTCGAACAGTCGATCGATCTCCTGCTTGTAGTCGTAGACTGTCTTGCCCGTGTCTTCGCCGACGAACGCGACGAACCGGTCACGGATATCCTGATCCGCCGCAACGATGTCGAGCAGAAACGCTCGGAGGTCCTCGGCTGTCGTCTGATCGACCAGCGATTCGATGTCGACCGTTTCATTTCGTTCGGGGTCAGTGTCACTCATCGTCTCGGGGTCTCGATCATCGACAGCGAGCAGGACCGCGACGACGTGTTTGCAGTCGCCCGCGTAGTCGTACGGACAACTGCAACGAGACCGGACCCCATCGTCTACGATATCGATAGCCACGTCGTAGTAGTTGGATCCCCGAACGGTGGCTCTGATTTCGCTGCCGTCGATATCCAGTTCTTGTATCCGATCTTGGTGATAATAGTTGGCACCACGCTCGAACGACTGTTCCGTACAGAGTGACCGTATTTCGTCGCGAGCCGGGTAGTCCATGTTTTGTGTGTGTGCCTACTGTGGTACCGACTGAAAACGTGACGCTGTGCCGTCACTGGGTGCTTGGTCGTTATGTCTCTCGGCCAGCGCCCGACAGATTGAATCGTCCGACGGTCGTGCGTTCACGTACCGAATGCGGATCGAGTTCGACGAGGGGACGCTCTTGCTCCACGATGCGCCCGAGACAGTTCCACACGCAGAGTGGGACGACCGCGTCGATACTCACCGGGCACAGGCCTATCGATACCGGGCACTCCTCAAGTGGGCCGGACAGTGGAGCGATGGCGGTGGCCAGGCCACCCTCGACAGCGGATTCAGTCACGCTGTCGAAGACGCTGCCAGAGCGTACCCGGACCTCGCTCTGACACCCGCACTCCAGATCGAACCGCGTGACTATCAGCAGACTGCACTCGGCTCGTGGGGTGCGCACGACCGACAGGGCACAGTAGTCCTTCCGACCGGCAGCGGGAAGACGTTCCTCGGATTGCAGGCTATCGCCGACGCCGGTGTCAGCGCACTCGTCGTCACCCCGACGATCGATCTGATGAACCAGTGGCACGCCACGCTCACTCACGCGTTCGGTGAGCAACTCACCGACGAGGTCGGCGTCCTCGGTGGCGGGTGTCACGATATCGGCGCGCCCACAGTCACTACCTACGACAGCGCCTACCGCTATATCGACGAGTACGGCGATCGGTTCGGCCTGCTCATCACCGACGAAACCCACCATTTGGCGGCCGAGACGTACCTCCAAATTCCCGAGATGACGCTCGCGCCTTACCGCCTCGGATTGACAGCGACCTACGAACGCGCTGACGGGCGAGAGACGCTACTCGAAGACCGTATGGGACCGGTTGTCTACGAGGAAGATGTCGACGCCCTCGCCGGAGATTTCCTCAGTGAGTACGAGACCATCCAGATGTCCGTCGATCTCACACCAGCGGAACGGACTGAATACGACGAGGAGTACCAGATCTACCGGGACTACGTCGATAGTCACGACTTCGACCTCTGGAAAGAACAGGGCTACGCGGAGTTTCTCAAGCGGACGTCCTACGATCCACAGGGGCGACGTGCGCTCGTCGCAAAGCAACGGGCCGAGCGCATCGCCCGGACGGCGTCGAAGAAACTCGATACGCTCGACAATCTGCTCAAACGTCACCACGACGATCGCGTCATCGTCTTCACCGCCAACAACGACTTCGCCTACGACATCTCCCGGGAGTTCATTCTCCCGTGTATCACGCACCAGACCGACACCGACGAACGCACCGAGATTCTCGACCGGTTCCGCAGCGGTGAGTACTCCATGCTCGCCACCTCGCAGGTCCTCGACGAGGGCATCGACGTGCCAGCGGCCAACGTCGGCATCATCCTCTCCGGGAGCGCATCGAAACGACAGTACGCCCAACGACTCGGCCGGATCCTCCGTCCGACAGACGACCGCCAGCCAGCACGGCTCTACGAGATCATCACGACCGACACGATGGAGACGTACGTCTCGCAGCGACGACGCGAGGGGGTGAGTAGCAGTGCTGACAGCTGATCTCGCACGGTCGCGAACACGCGACGGCGCAGTCCGTCCTCTGTTCATCGACATCTCCGACGAGCAGTACCGAGAGACGGCGGCCACGCTGATAGCGCTGTTCGAGGACCATCTCGGTGAACCGAAGGGAGAACTGGACGACGCCATCGACGAACTGACCGTGGCCGATACCGACTACAAGATCGTCCAGGGGCTGGCGAAACTCCTCAGAGACGAGTGCGAGTTCGAGCAACAGGCGGCCGTTGACCCACGCGAGATCCGCAAGCGACTGTTCGAGCGAGCCAACGATCGCTACCCGATCGTTCGCCAGCCCACACTCGGCGAAGACACGCAGAAACTGGAAGTCTACAGCGCGGTCGCCGACGAGTTGGGCATCTCACTCGAGGAGTGTTACCGGGGTATGTACGCTGATCTGGAGGACAACAAACGGCTCGTCCGGTTCGGCGACCAGTCGGTGCGCGATGACAGCGACGGACAGGAGTCCACGACGACAACGACGAAACTGACGGGAAATAGCAAGCAGGCGTACGATCAGCGCGACCAGACGGTCGACTGGCTGCTGGCTCGCTACAACCTCGCGCTGGCACAGGCCGTGCTCTACGACGCCTCGAAGATGCACTTTCGGGTGTGGGAGCACTTCGGAACGGTGTTCAGTTACATGAAGCTGTTCGGATTGATGCACCGGATCTACCCCATCGACGAGGACGGCAACCGCGTCGCAAGCACGGACGTGGCAGCGGGCTACGAGGCGGAACTCGACGGGCCAGTCTCGCTGTTTCGGCAATCACAAAAGTACGGCATCCGGATGGCGAACTTCCTGCCCGCGCTCCCGCTGTGTGACCGCTGGGAGATGCGCGCGGAGATTCTCGACGAGGGGTCGGCCGGCGACACCAAACAGTTCACACTCGACTACACTGATGGGCTCGTCTCCCACTACAGCACCGGCCAGCGGTTCGACAGCGACGTCGAGCGAACGCTCGCCCGAAAGTGGGAGCGGTCGACCACAGAGTGGGACCTCCAGCGCGAAGACGATGTGTTCGATCTCGGCTCCGAAGTGATGATCCCCGATTTCGCCATCGAACATCCCGACGGACGGCGGGCAATCATGGAGATCGTCGGGTTCTGGACGCCGGAGTACCTGGCGTCGAAACTGGCGAAGATACGGCAGGTCGAGACCCACAACTTCGTGTTGGCGGTCTCGGAACGACTGGACTGTTCCGACGAGGACTTCGGGGACGTTGCGGATCGCGTACTGTGGTTCAAAACCGGGATGCACGTCTACGACGTGGTCGAACTGGCCGAGGAGTACGCCTCTCCGGTCGAAACAGACCCCGACTGATCGGCACTCAGCCCAAGCGGCCGCCGTCGCCGTTCCAGTAGTGCCAGTCATCGACTGCCTCCCGGGTATCCTGATCTACGTCGAGCACTTCGAGTTGTGACAACGGGACACCGAATTCCCTGTCCTTCCACTCCACGAGGACGAACATCTCACGACTGCTGACGACTTCGTCCGTCATTCCGACGACAGGCACTTCTTCGCCCTCACGCAGCGGCGAGATCGTTCGCTCCTCGATACACCGCGCCTGAAACGGGAACGTCATCTCGCGTTCGAGGTGATAGCACCAGCTGATCGCTTGCTCGTCGGCGGTGTACGCGTCGGTGAGTATCTCCCTCCGAATGCGTTTGTCCCGCTCTTCGTCTGTCTCCCGTGTCATGGTCGTTTCTGCTTGACGATTGCGGCCGTGTCGGTCGACGTGATCACGTCGCCGTCGAGCACCTCGTCGATTTCGTCTGGTTCGTAGACATCCTTGACGATGCAGTAGTAATGCGAGGGCGTCCCGAAGTCGTAGACGAGACTGAGTCTGTCACCCTCTCGAAGTCTGGCCCGCTCGGCGACATCCGCAATCGTCATCTCGCCCGCTTTCGTGTACGTCCGGTCGCCTGCTTCCTCGTACTGGCGGTCAGGAAGCACGTTGAGACTGGAATCCAGATACTCGTCTTCGAGGCCGTACATCCGGAGGTGGAAATCGTCGAGCGTCGAGAACCGGCACACGAGTCTGTCCAGTTCCGCCATCGTCGTCTCCGGTCTCACGACGATATCGTACCACTCCTCCCGCGCACGCCCTTTCTGCTTCCACCGGAGCCGATACCCGACAGTCCCGATCTGCTCGGACAGGTCGTCAGCATCCTGCTCTTTCCCCACTGCTTCACGCGTGTTCGACCAGCAATACGAGCAGATCTCGTCAGGTGCATCGCCTTCGAAGCCCGCCTTGTTGATGTCGTGGTGGGCGGCAAACTCCGACAACGAGACGTGCTGCGGACGCGGGTGGCGGTTCCCTCGACTACACATCATCTCCCCGGGACCTCCAATGCCGAGCGAGAAGCGAGAGTCCGTCTCCGATTGGTCGGCGTCCGTATCGATGATGTGCGCGACGGTTCCGGTTCCGATCTCGATCACGAATCGGTCGGTTGGCTCGCTCATCGTTGCTCACCGGTACTGGATGTAGATGCCATGGTCGCGATACAGGTCGTGGAACGCGACGAACCGCTGTCGGGAGGCCGCTTTCGGTTCGTCTGGCTCTACTCGATGCTCGTGTTCTTCGAGAAGGTGGGTTTTCTCCTCGCCGGGGAACGGAAACGAGACGCCCGAGGTTGTAGTAAACTCGTCGTACCGAACGGGTCTGAAAAACAGCACTGTCCCCGGCTCCGCGGTTCGGCTGAGGTTGATATCCAGCAGCGTGTGTTCTTCGCGGCCGTCGAGCAGATCGGTTACCGTCAGACGGGGGTCTGAGTCGCTGATGGACTCGACCTCGAACAGCGAGGGGTCGGCGTCGACGGTGGCTTCGAGAATGTCCCGTTCGGTTTCGCTCTCCCAGCGCTCCGCTTCGAGGTATCGCTCCGCCGCAGTGGTCCCGTCCCGGTGGTATTCGTACAGCGCGAACTCGAAGTGGGCCGCCATCTGGGATTCGAACTCGTAGGCCAGGTTCAGCCCGTCGAATTCGATGTCCAGCTCGGACGCGGTTTCTACGATCAGTTCCCGGTCAGAGTACGCCTCGAGGATGTCGCTGTTCAATTGCGTCCCGACTTCCCGATAGGTCTTGTACTGGTCGGTGTCGGTCACTACGAGAGTGTATCATCTGGGCGGTACCAGTATCTTGTGGCGCCGGACGTACAGTGGGATTACAGATCCATATCGGCAAACGTCCATTCCTCTCCCAGTTGTCGGTGGAACCCCTCGGATTCGATCGTGTTCCGCAACTGCGATCTGACTGTCTCGTCGAACTCGAACCGGTCGTTCAATTCATCGCGCATGTCCCAGTAACGAGGGACCTTCGGAGCGGAATCGCGGTCGACCTCGGACAGGATCGACGCCAGCAGGTATCGATCCTCGTAGTCGATCCGCTCGTCACTCAGCAACGCATCCATCAAGTCGGCTGCAGCGTGCTGATCGGCGTAGAACGCATGCGGGAGCACGCCCCGAACCCAGAATAGTTCCTCGGTAACAGCATCCTGGAGTTGCTCTTCGACCGAGTGCTCGGGATAGCCGATTCCCCATCCGTACGTGAACGATTCTTCCCAACTCGTGTCTTTATTTGAATCCCAGAACGAACCGAGATACGCCAGCGCCTCGGCGGGGACTGCCCCGACGCCGTCGCGCCGTCGCGTCCGGACGACGTGGCGTCCGACTGCGTTCTCGATGACCGGGCTCACGAAGGGTTCGTCGTCGCTCTCACGCGAATATGCGTCGATAAGATCTGTGAGAAACGGCCATCCTTCACGCGTAGCGATTTCGTCGAGCGCCTCTGCTGCCGGTTCGTAAAACGCCCAGAATATCCCGCGATACGTGTCGTCGTTCTCGGTTTGGTGGTATTCCTGAAGTTCTCGTTCGTAGTGAGCGAGCATCTGGAATGCGGCGTCAGCGTCCCCTTTCGCAGCCGCTTCGAGATTGGTTTTCAACGTTCCACTCGCGGCTTCCAGCCCTCGTTTCTCGCGCTCTTGATTCCGCCGCTCCATGTCGGCGTCGAGAGCGTCCGAGATCGAATCGAGGAAACTGTCGAACGACGACAGCGGGTTCGACTCCGCTGGCTCTTCAGCAGGACAGTCGTGTAGACGCAGGCGACTCAACGTAGTGAAACTCTCACCGCAGGCATCGCACTCGTGTGGCATCGTTCGTATTCGTCTGGACGAGGGGGAGACACATCTACGTTCGGGGCTGTTCTGGCTGTCTCGAACGCGCAGATATTACTCGTCGAGATCAGGGTATTGAGACGGTGCTGTGCCTTGCTCGTCGACGACGACGGGATCACCATCCATCGATCCCGTTCGCGTGTCTTGCAGTTCGATGTAGTGTTCCCAGCTGTCGCCCATGTCGAACGTGTAGGAGAGCGCGCCCAGATCTTCCGGATCGAGTTCGTCGATCGTCGTCTCAGCGGCGTTGCCTTCCATCGGTGGGTTCGACTGGAGTTCGCGGAACCGTTCTTTGGCTTCCTCGGACGCGTCGTCCGGCACGGCCTGCTCGATGAAGCGATCGATCTCTTCGTCGTCCATTGTGCGCCAGCTCGGACCGCCATCGTAGAGCATCGGATGGACGTAGCTCCGGAGCGCGATGCCGTTGTCATCGCGTGTGATGAACTCGTAGGCGTGGCTCTCCCAGCGATCGAACGCCTGGAAGATCGCCTCGTGGAACGTAGCGAGCGTGTGTGACCCGTCGATCTCGAGGTCGTGCCAGACCTCCTCGTCGGGTTCGAACCCCAGCGGTGGATGCGGCTGGAGCCAGACGCGGAACACGTAGGTCGTCATGCCTCGTCTAACGAGGGTCAGTGTTGTAGATTTTTCGCGTAGACAATAGATATCCGCTGATGAATCGATTCGCTGACTTCCTCACTCGTATCGCTCCTCCAGATCGTCGAGTGCGCGCCGGAACTGCTCGTCGTTGATCCGCGGCTCTGCCGTTGCCCGCGCCTCAAGCACGCCAGCGTACGTGTCGAACTCTTCGGGAGTCGGATTGGTCGCGAGGACGCAGTCGGCGTAGCCGTCGAGTGCGGTCTGGATCGCCTTCGCGTAGTGGTCGTAGGCACCGTCGATCCAGTTGTATTTCTCGTCGATCTCCTCGAACACCGCTCGGTAGACGGTCGCAGCGGCCAGATACCGCTCGCGGTCACGGTACTGCTCGGCGATCTCCAAAAACCGGGAGAAGTCGATGGCCTCGAACACGACCGGGTCGGCGTGTTGCTCGAACAACTGCGCGATTTCCTCGCGGTACTCCTCGACCGATCTGTGGTCGTCGCCAAAGCGTGCGAGAAACTGCTCGCGCAACTCCGGATGTTCGGCGAGGGCGTCACGGGCGAACCCACGCAGGTCCTCGGCCGACACGTCGTCGATGACTGCCTCGACACGCTCGCTCTCGTCCTGTGGCGGGCTGGCGGCGATGTCCAGCAGTACTGCGACGACGTGCTTGCAGTCGCCGCCACCGTCGTACGGACAGGTACACCGCGCATCGATACTGCGCCCGCCGAACTCGACAGTCACGTCGTACAACTTCGAACCGCTGATGGTGGCCGTAACGAGTTCGCCAAATCGGTCGAGTTGCTGAATGCGTCCCTCGTCACGGTAGTTGACTCCGCGTTCGAACACCGCATCGGTGCTTCTGTTCTTGACCCTTTCCCTATCGATGTTCATGACTCGTCTTTCGACGCAGACGTAAAATTCGATTACGGTGTCGAATCGGCGGCCTGCCGGCTCGGATCGGCCAGCGCCATCGTGAGCGTCGCCGCGAGGCGTTTGTCGAGCGGTTCGTTCGCTCGGCCACAGTGCGGTGATTGAATACACGCCGGACAGCCGTCGGAACAGCCACAATCGGCGAGCAGTTCCCACGTGTGCTGGAAGAGTCCCTCGATGTGGTCGTATCCGTTGCGGGCGAGTCCGACACCACCGCGGTAACTGTCGTACATGAATAGCGCGCTCGTCTCGGTCTGTGGGTGTTCGGCCGTCGAGACGCTTCCAACGTCACGCCGGTCACAAAGGATGACCAGCGGGAATGTGGCGACGAGGGCGTGCTGGACGGCGTGGAGGCCACCCTCGAACGACCCGGACATCGTCTGCATCAGGCTTTCCAGTCCCGGTGGGAGCGTCACGTACAGTGCACGGGTCGAGAGCGTCGTTTCGGGCAGCTTGAGTGCCTCCTCGGTCATGATCTCACCAGTTCGGTGGTCGCGTCGCTGGAAGCCGGTGACCTGCTTCCGTCGCGTCACGTCCGCGAAGTGAACGGTCACGTCGTCGCGGGTCGCCAGTGGCTTGGTAGCGCTGTCCTCCTCGATAGTCATCGACTCCTCGTACTGCACGCGCGTCTGGTGGTCGCTGTCCGTTTCGGCGAGCCACGCCACGTCGCGGTCTAGGTCGAGTGACTGGACTTCGTAGTTCTGCCCCTGATGGTGGTAGATCGCACCTGGATGTACGTCCCGCAGTGCCGCGTTGAGCGGCAACTTCCCGAGTTCGTCAGTCGCTCCCCCTCGAACCCGGAGGGTGACCATGCGTTCTGTGATGGTTCGGAGCCCCTGTTCGTACGGATTCACCGTTCGTCCGCTGGCGGTGCGTCGCCATTCGAGTCCTTGATCTGTCTGTCGCCGGGTCAATTCGCCGTCGTTTGTGAGGGTACTGACGATGTCGGGGAAAGTAGAACCGAAATACGCCTCGTCGGCGGTTCGGAGCGGTCCTTCCATGGCCGCGGCGTGTGTATGCAGTTTCAGGAGATGCGAATTCGAGGGATTGGCGACGGCACGCTCGGGCGTCTGCTCGAACAGTTCGTTAGGATGCTTGATAACGTACTGGTCGAGTTGATCCTCGCTGGCGACGAGCGCGACGAGGCTCGGGTCGGTCCCACGGCCAGCGCGGCCCGCGCGCTGGAACGTTGCCATCTGTGTTCCAGGGTACCCGTCTAACAGGACGGCGTCGAGGCTGCCGATGTCGACGCCGAGTTCCAGCGCGCTCGTGCTCCAGACGCCGGCACAGTCCCCGGAGTGCAGTGCAGTCTCGATTGTCGCCCGCCGGTCATCGCGCAGTCCTGCGTGGTACGCAGTTACGCTCTGGGCGATGTCGGCCCTCCCGCGCTCTGCGAGTGTATCGCTGCTGATGGTGGCGTACCGCTCTGCCGTCTGCCTCGCGCGCGTGAACGCCACTGTCTGATACCCCTGCATCACGAGGTCGACGAACAGTCGCATGGTTTCCCCGTGGTTGGAGCGGCGCTGTCCACCACCGGCCGGTGCATCGCCCTCGTCGTATTCCGGTGGTTGCCAGAACAGCCAGTGTGTCGGACCCGTTTCACTGGTGTCCTCGTCGACGAGTTCGAACGAGTCGGTCGGTTGGCCGGCGATCGTCGCTGCGTGCTCCCGGGGATTGCCGATCGTCGCGGAACAGCACACGAACTGCGGGTCGGCACCGAGACGGTCACAGATCCGCGCCAGCCGGCGGCAGACGAGACCGACGTGACTGCCGAAGACACCGCGGTACTCGTGGACTTCGTCGACGACGACGAGTTCCAACGACTCGAAGAACGCTCGCCAGAGGTCGCCCGCGTGACTGAGCAGTCCACAGTGGAGCATATCCGGCGTCGTCAAGACGATGGACGGGTCTTCGTCACGTGCCTGCTGGCGCTCGTCCGAAGAGAGCGAGCCTGTGTACTGAGTCACGGAGAGATCGTCGAACGGTGCAGCGAAATCAGACAGCGTCGTCTCCTGGTCGTTGATCAGCGCGACCTGCGGACCGATATACAGCGTCCGTCCGTCGTACTTGTGAGCGCGCTCGATGGCGGGAATCGTGTACGCGAGGCTCTTTCCGCTTGCTGTCGGCGTCGCGAGGACGACGTTCTGCCCGTTGCGAACCGCTTCGATGGCGTCGGTCTGGTGTGCGTAGAGTCCGTCGATGCCCCGGTTAGCAAGGAGGTCTGCGAGCCGGCGCTCCATCTCACAGGATCGAGTGATGGGCCTACGAGCGGGAATCTCCCGCTGGAACTGGATCTGATCGCGGTAGTACTCGCGGTTCTGTACCCACTCGACGAACTCGTTCACTACTCCGTGGATACTGCGTGCCCGCATATAGGGATATGGCCCTCGACTTGTCGCCATCGGCGAACGAGGTTCTTATCTAGGTGCTCGGACAACAATCTCGTGAGCGCAATGGTTGCTCCGATTTCGCACGCGGACGAACTTGACCCGTTTATCGCTCTGGAACTTCCCCCGGGCTGGGTTCGTGGCCTTCTCGAACCGCTGTCGGGGTCGTTCCGATCGGACGACCCGCTTGAGAGCGCGCTGTTCGAGGCACTCACGGGATCGAAGCCTGACTCGGCACCAACCTCGAACACAGTCATCTTCACGTATCTCGCCGGCTACGATCCCGGTATCGACCGGCCGATTGACAGCGAGCGCCAGCTATCGATCAAGTACGTAGCCGAGCAGGATGCGTTCGGAGTCAGAGCAGCGTTCGACGAAGGTCTGGTCGAGACTGTTCCAGACGCTCGTGACTGGCTGGAACGGGCCATGCCACGGGTCGAACGTGAGATGGACCATCGACGCCGCTTCTGGGTGGCGCTCTCGGATATCCACGGTCTCGGGCAGCAAGGGATTGACAATCTGAACGGGGAATACGAGTCTTTGGATGCAGTCGCTTCGGCGACCGAAACCGAACTGGCCGACATTCCGTACGTCACTGACGACTTGGCGCCCGAGGTAGTGGAAGCTGCCGAGCAGTTCGACGGGACAGTCCCGGATGCTCCTGGCGACCGGGCGGCCGACTGTGCTGACGATCCGCTCGTCGTCGATACTAGCGACCTGCGTCCATTCAGTGACCTCTTCGAGAACTGAACGCCGACGGTCCTGAACCTTTTCAATCAAGCAGTCGTACCCGTTTCTATGCCGTTTAGCGTCAGCTGGCACACGCTGCTCGAGGAGCTCGACGAGTTGCCCGACGATGCTGAACTCGTCACACCGCTCTCGCACGATACGTTCCGCGTCACGGACGTACAGGAACACCGCGTTGTCGTCACGTTCGACGACACGGGAGAGCGTCGCCCGCTCCAGCGCGATCAGTTCGAGACCCTTCACCGCCGGATCCAGGACTCGAACGGTGCGTTCGAACTCGACCGGCTCCCACCCGATGCCGATCCCTATCCGGCAGTGCTGAGCCTGCATCCGCGATTCGAGGTGGACGAAGAGCAGGGTAGTATCGCCGAAACGGAAGCAGAGACTGGTACCCAACTCCTGAGTGGCGAATCAGCACCTGCCGAGAGCGACCGTGTCGAACCTGACGAGATCGACGTGTATTCGGATGCCCTTCTCCTCATCGATGCGCTGGAACGTCAGGACGTCTCCGATCTCACAGCACTGGAGACGGAAGCACTGGTGAACCTCTACACGCTCTGTTCGGATGTCCAGCGGAACGCGGACGAACTCCGCCAGGACATCGCCGACGTGTTACTCGATCGACTCCACCACGATCAGCCAGTCCACGGGCAGTACGGCTCGGTTCAGCGAACGTCGCGTCGTAACCGCTCGTTGAAAGACGAGGAAGACGTACTGGCCACACTGGAAGGCGCAGGGATCGACCGCGAGCGTGTCATGAGCGTCGACTCGAAGAAAGTGAACGAGGCACTGGAAGTAACGGAACTCTCGGAAACGGATGTCTACGAGGTTGACGAGAGCGAATACGTCCGGAAGGCCGAAGTAGACGAGGATGTCAAAGAGTCACGACTCCAGGGATTGAAAGACCGGCTTGCGGCCAGTAGCGACGCAGAATCCGACGAACTCAGACAGGAGATCGAGGCCCTCGAAGAACGTATCGACGACCTTACGAGTTTCAGTACGGGGACACAGATGCAGGGGTAGACGAGCGTTGTATTTCATAAAACAGTGTTTCAGGGCCTGAAATATATCTCACATCCAATATTAACTCATAGTTAGTGGTTCTAATATATAAATTACTGCCTAATAGCTGGCCCTTGGCTTTTCCTTTCGGACGTTACGCCCCGGAGCGACGCGTCCCGGCATCGAATCAGTGAGTGGCGATGCTATCGCACGAGTCGTGTTTCGAGGGCGTCGACCGCGTTATCGTCGCCCAGTTCGCGTACGACCTCAAGGGCGTCGAGTGGCGTTTTCCCCGCTCGAACCCTTGGTTCGACGGACGAAACACACGTAGTAGCGCGCCGGAGTTAGGCGAGCGCCTCGGTTGCGTTCTCGACTCCGCGGAGTGACCCGGCGCGCTGTCGGTGACATCGACCTTCGAGCACCGCCGTCGGTACGGACTCGGCTGCCGTCGTGAGATACGAGCGTCCGCCGTCGGTTTTTCCGACTGCACACGTCTCTGAGAGTCATCTTCGTGAGTCCCTTCTGCTCATCACCGTGTCGCCGCTCGTTCGCGGGTCGTCGAACATCTCTTGAGCACGTCCAGCGTCGCGGGCGGCGCGAAACGGGGAGACGAACCGTCGGCCCGTCAGCGGCGTGGTGTAGTCGCAGCCATCGAGGACGAGGGCCGCGGCGGTCAGGTCACGGTGTCGGAACACGCGCCGTCGAGCGCGTCAAGGAAGTCGAACCGGAGGCGAGCCCCCACCGCTCTATGGCGTAGTCTCCTCGCGCGTCACGGCCTCCGCCCGGTTCGGCGTCGCCGGACGGCTGGTCCGTAACTCGTGACACGCCCGTTCGGCCGACAGATTCAAAAAGTCGCGTCAATCCGCGACCGCGAGTGCCCGCCGGCCCACTGTATTGAGGGTGAGAGTCGCCGCCGACGGTCGCGCGACGCGGTGACACGCTCCGAGGAAAAGTAATCGTTATACGCCGCGTGGCCCATGCCGAAACCATGCAACGACGCGCCGCGGTCATCTCCGTCGTGTTCTTCCTGGTCATCGGTGCCGGTGCATACTCGCTCATCGCGACTGCATCGACGCCGTCGGTCAGTTTCGAGAACCCAGAGTACTCGCTGGCACAGGGAGACGAGTTCTCCGTCCCCGGTAGCGACCAGACGTACACAGTGTCGTCGATAACCGAAGAGGAGGAGTCGGGCGGCCACGGTGGTGGGACCACGCTGGTCCGCTCCGGTGAACTCACGTACGTGAACGATTCGGCCCGGTACACGGAGGCGTGGGACAACGAGAGCACCGTCACGCTCGACGGCACGGACTACCGTGTCGAAATCGCCAACGTCTCGGACCCCAGCGAGGCGACGCTGGTCGAACTGTACAACGAGACTGCAATCCTCCAGGCGGACTCGAACGCCGACAACGAGACCGTCACCCGTAACGGCGAGCGCTACGTCGTGGTCAACGACTCGACGCTCGTCTCGGTCGACGAGTACTTCCCGGCCAACGAGACGCGCACCGTCGCCGAGGGTGACTCCTTCGACTACAACAACCAGTCTGTCACCGTCGTCGCCGTCGAGACCTCCGGCGTGACCATCGAGTGGTTCGCCCCCGAGGAGAACACGGTCGCCGTCGACAACGAGGCGAACGTGACGATTTCGGACCAGCAGTACCTCGCGTACTTCCCGGACGGCGAGACGCTCGTCCTGACGCAGAACTACGACAGCTACCAGACGCAGCTGTCAGAAATCGACCGCTTCCACGAGACCGAAAACGGCCTCTGGGGCGTCACTATCGTCTCGTTCACCACGGTGGTTCTCCTCACCGGGATGGCGTTCCTCCCGTCGCGGTACTGAACGCCACGTCCGTCACCGTTTTTCGTGCGCCCCGCTCGCTTCGAGCCACGCGACTCCGAGTCCGACGGCGATAGCCGACAGCGACCCGAGTATCTGGAACGCCGTGACGACGACAACCGACTCGCTGGCGACGTAGCGCCACGGGGCTCCCACGAGCGTTCCGACACCGACGAGGACGAGGAACGCGCCGACGGCCAGCGGGAGCCACGACGCCGTCCACGCGAGGGGTCGACGACTCATCATCCGAGAGACTCGATGCGCGAGGGGAAAAGTCAGACGGCGAACCGGAGGTACGGAATGAGGCGGCGGAACGGTTCGGAACTGTGGGGCGAGGCGGACGGTGTTGGGACTCGCACGCGTCGAACGAGCCCTGTCCTACCGCCGCAGGAAGTCGAGGAAGCGGTAGTCGTGGTCCGGCGTGTAGCTCCGGAACAGGAGGCTGTTCGTGAGGACGGACACCGACGACAGCGCCATCGCGCCCGCGGCGAACACCGGCTGGAGGAGGCCGAGCGACGCGAGCGGAATCATCGCGGTGTTGTAGCCGAGCGCCCAGAACAGGTTCTGCTTGATTTTGGCGAGCGTCCCCGCGGAGATGCGGATGGCTTTCACCACGTCGAGCGGGTCGTCGCGCATGAGCGTCACGTTGGCGGCCTCGATAGCCACGTCGGTGCCGGAGCCGAGCGCCGTGCCGACGTACGCGGCGGCGAGCGCGGGCGCGTCGTTGACGCCGTCACCGACCATCATGACTCTCGTGCCGTCGGCTTGCAGGGACTCGACGGCGTCGGCCTTGTCCTCGGGGAGGACGCCGGCGCTGACGTTGTCGGGGTCGATGCCGACCTGCTCGGCGACGGCGCGGGCGGTCCGCTCGTTGTCGCCGGTAATCATGTGGACGGTCGCGCCGCGGTCGCGGAGCGCGGCGACGGCCTCGGCGGCCGACTCCTTGATTTCGTCCGCGTCGGCGACGACGCCCGCGAGGTCGCCGTCGACCGCGACGAGCATCGCGGTCTTGCCCTCTCCTTCGAGGTCGCGGAGCGCGTCCTCGGCCGGCGCGGGGTCGACGCCCGCGTCCGAGAGGAGTTTGCGGTTGCCGACGAGGACGGGTTTCCCGTCGACGGTCGCGCGAATCCCGTGGCCGGGGACGTTCTCGAAGTCGTCCGGCTCCGCGAGGTCGAGGCCGCGGTCTGCCGCGCCGGCGACGATGGCGCGGGCAAGCGGGTGTTCGCTGTTGCGCTCGGCCGAGGCGGCGTACCGGAGCACGGCGTCTTCGTCGAGCGTCTCGTCGTCGGCGGTGACGACGCCGGAGCCGTCGGCGGCGGGGCCGACGGCGACCACGTCGGTCAGCGTCATCTCGCCTTTGGTGAGCGTGCCGGTCTTGTCGAAGACGACGGTCTCCACGTCTTTGACGCGTTCGAGCACGTCGCCGCCCTTGAACAGGACGCCGTTTTGCGCGCCGATTGCCGTCCCGACCATCGTCGCGGCCGGGGTCGCGAGGCCGAGCGCGCAGGGGCAGGCGATGAGCACGGCCGACGCGAAGACGACGACGGCGAACTCGAACGTCGAGACCGCGCCGCCGGCGGCGACGGGGCCGCCAGCGACGAGCCCCCACAGCGGGAGCGACCGGATGAAGCCCGCGAGCGCCTCGGGGAAGAGGAACCAGACGACGCCCCACAGGAGGGCGTTGGCGATGACCGCGGGCACGAAGTACGCCGAGATACGGTCCGCGAGGTTCTGAATCTCGGGCTGGCGGCCCTGCGCTTCCTTGACGAGCGAGACTATCTGCTGGATTGCGGTCTCGGAGCCGACCTTGGTCGATTCGACCACGAGGACGCCGTTTTGGTTCACCGTCGAACCGACGACCTCGTCGCCGTCGGCCTTCGAGACGGGGACGGACTCGCCCGTGACCATGGACTCGTCGACCGCGGAGTCGCCGTCGACGACGACGCCGTCGGTCGGAATCTTCTCGCCGGGGCGGACCTTCATGCGGTCGCCGACTTCGACCTCGTCGAGGGGGACTTCGCGTTCGGTCCCGTCGTCGTCGACGAGCGTCGCGGTGTCGGCTTCGAGTTCGAGGAGCGTTCGGAGCGCCTCCGACGCCTGTCCCTTCGAGCGGGCTTCGAGATAGTTCCCGAGCGTGATGAACACCAAGATGAGCGCGGCGGTGTCGAAGTAGAGGCTGCCGGCGAGGAGGCCGACGAGGACGGCGACGGAGTAGAGGTACGCCGTCGAAGACCCCATGGCGATGAGCACGTCCATGTTGGCGGTGCGGTTCCGGACGAGCGCCGTGTAGGAGTTCTCGTAGAACTCGCGGCCGAGGTAGACCTGTACCGGCGTGGCGAACGCGAAGCCGACCCAGCCGACGGGGACGCCCGTGCCGGGAATCGTCTCGGGAAGGCCGCCGCCGAACAGTTCGACCGCGAGCATCGCGAGGAGCGGGAGCGACAGCGCCGCGCCGAACAGCGTCAGGCGCTTCTGCCGGCGAATCTCCTCGTTGCGAGCGGCGTCGCGGGCGTCTTCTGCGTCACCCTCGTCGTCGCCGTCGTCTTCGCGGACGGGCGTGTAGCCGGCGTCTTCGACCGCCCGGTACATGTCGTCGAGGCTCGCGTCGGCGGGGTTGTAGGTGACGTGCGCCTCGTCGGTGGCGAAGTTGACCTCGGCGTCGACGACGCCCGGGACCGACTCCAACGACTTTTGGTTGGCGTCGGCGCAGTTCGCACAGCTCATCCCGGTGATGCCGATGGTTCGGGTCTCCGAGAGCGCCTCGTAGCCAGCGTCCTCGATGGCGTCGTATATCTCGCCGAGCGATACCTCCTCGGGGTCGTACTCCACGGACCCCTCGTCGGTGGCGAAGTTGACGCTGGCGCTCGTCACGCCGTCGAGCGCCTCCAACGCCTCGCCGACGGTGCGCGAGCAGTTCGCGCAACTCATCCCGCGGATGTCTAAATGGGCCGTTCGGCTACTCATCTCACCTAGACGTACGTGCCCCTCGCTTACCTCGGTTGCCCCTTCAGAACCGAACGTCAGAGCGGGGCGGAACTTTGGATTCGAAAGCGCCGATTCCGACACTCAGTCGCCGCCAGCGTCACCCGACCGCCGCCCGCCCGGTCAGTCGTCGTTCGCGCCGGCTTCGAGGCGGTCGTATCGGTCTTCGAACCGACCGAGGCAGGACGAACAGCAGAAATGGTAGAGCGACCCGCCGATGCGGGCGCTCTCGCCCTCGCTGGTCACCGTGTTGCCGCACTCGGCGCATTCGAGGGCGAAGCCGGTTCCGTTGACCGTCGGCGACCACTCCGCGGACTCCACGAGGCTCACCTCGTAGTCGCGGACCCGCGAGAGGTCGACCAGTTCGTCTAACTGGGCGCGGACGGACCCCCCGTCGAGTCGGGCGTGGGTGGTCACCTCCCCGTCCGCTGCGACGAACAGGTGTTGGACCGGGTCGGCCGCGCGGAGGGCGTCGCGGACCTCGTCGACGAACTCCGGGCGGACGGAGAGTCTGACGAGGACGGGCGTCCCGCCCGAGAGCGTCGACTGGTCGAGGTCGACGGTGAAGCGGCGGATGATGCCCTCCTCGCGGAGACGGTCGATGCGGTCGGAGACCGCCGGCGCGGAGAGACCGACTTCGGCGGAGATGTCGCTGAACGGGCGACGGGCGTCTTCGGCGAGGAGTTCGAGGATGTGGAGGTCGGTTTCGTCGAGCGCGCGCATGCATCCCGATAGGGACCACGATGTCATAGGTGTTCCTCGCGCTCGGCTTTCGATTCGAAAGTCGAATCGGGGGGTGATCGAACTCCCGAAAGGACAATCCACTAAATCGAGAAGCCCCTACGTCGAACCGTATGTCGACTACGCTCACCGTCACCGGAATGACCTGCGAACACTGCGAACAGCGCGTCGCCGACGCCCTCGCCGGCGTCGATGGCGTCGAAGACGCGACCGCCGACCGCGAGGCGAAGCGCGCGACCGTCGAGGGCGACGCCGACACCGACGCCCTCGTCGCGGCCGTCGAAGACGCGGGCTACGACGCGAGCGCCTGAACCCGGACGAGTTGGGCCGGTCCGCGCGAGCGGAAGACCCGAACGACCGGACGGCGCGACCGACGCGTCGGTTCGACGCGCCGACCTGAACAGTTTTAGCCGGCGACCCGCTACGCTCGACCATGCACGCGCGGTCGTGGGCGACCGTCCTGTTCGCGCTCGTCATCGGACTCCTCCTCGCGCTCGGCGTCGTTCGACTCGCCGCCGGCGACACCGGCGACTTCGCGCGGAACGCCGGTATCGCCGCCCTGCTAACCGTCTTCGCCGTCGCGCTGGTCAGAGACTGGGAGACGAACGCGGACTGAGCGCCTCGGACGGCGACCCCCGTCCGCGTCGGTTCCGAAACACATCAGTCCGTTGTCTCTCGCTTCGGGTGCAGACGGTTACAAGAGGCCGCGGTTCTAACCCCGCCTGTGTCTCCACCGAGCGACGACGACTTTCGCACGCACTCCCCGACGGACCCGATAGACGACACGCCCACCGTCTCGTGTTCGCGGTGCGGCGAGGAGTGGGACCTCTCCTACGAACTCGACGAGCTACAACTGGGAAACCAGTCGGTCGAGCAGTTCGCGCTCGACCACCGCCGCCACACCGGACACTTCCCGGACGACGTTTCGCCGTGGGTCGTCAGCTGTCGACAGTGTCCCGACGGCGAACAGTTCCTCTCCGAGGCCAGCGCCCGCCGGTGGGCCCGCACGCACGCCCGACACACGCGACACGAGGTGTCGATGGACCACGCCGACGAGGACGGCGTCGTCATCGCGCCCGAGTGAGGTTCGCCGGGAGTCCGGTCACCCTCGGCTTTCGGTGCCGGTCGTCGGCCGTGCGGCCGGCGGGACCGGCGGCGTCAGGTCGAGACGCATCTTCGTGTCCGCGCCGTCCGAGCTGACCGTCTCGAACCCGAGTTCGCGGTAGACGTGGACGGCCCGCTGATTATCGGGAGCGACGTGGAGGACGAGCGCCTCGCGCCCGGCGTCGGCGGCGTCCGCGACGACGTGGCGACACAGTTCGGTCCCGATGCCGCGGTCGTGGCTGTCCTGATGGACGAACACCGCGAGTTCCGGCTCCGGGTCGTCGCTCGCCACGTACGCGGCGTGGCCGACGATACCTCGGTCGGCGACGGCGACGAAGTTGCGGCCGCGGTCGACGAGGTTCGAGAGCCACTCGGTGATGTGCGCCTCGTCCGTCGGCGGCAGCCCCATCGACCGGGCGTCGGGGTCGTAGTCGCGGTACATCTCAGCGAGGGCGTCTCGGTCGGCGTCGTCGTACGGGCGGACGACGAGGCCACGACCGTCTTTGCTGACGAACCGCGGGCACCGAGGGGGACACTGCGGCGTCCCGACGCACCGACTCGCGTCCCAGAAGCCGTCGGAACCACTCGCGCCGTTCGGCCGGTCAACGTCCGTCTCTCCCATACGGGAACGGCGCGAGCGCGACCCTTGAGGGCGGCCGCCGATTCCCAGTTTCCGAGGATTCGAAAACCGGTCCGGATTTATAACGTCCCGGCGGTCCACGCTTCACATGTGAGGTGACAGACGATGGCCGCAACCGGCGAAATCGAGATGCTGGGGAACCGGATGGAGTTCGACTACGCCGAGGGCGTCACCGGCTACGTGCTCGTGTTCGCCCGCCTCGTCACGGGGTACTGGTTCCTCCACGCGGGGGTGACGAAGTACCTCGGCGCCGAGCCGTTTAACGCGGCCGGCTGGCTCGTCAACGGCACCGCGGGCGCGCCCGGCCCTGTCCACGCGTTCCTCGCGTGGGTCGGCCAGACGCCGGTGCTGCTCGAATTCACGAACCTCATGGTCCCGTTGGGCGAGACGCTCATCGGCCTCGGGCTCGTCGTCGGGGCCGCGGTCCGCCTCGCCGCCGCCGGGGGCGCGTTCCTCATGACGTTCTTCTACCTCGGCAACGCCGAGTGGGGCCACGGCCTCGTCAACGGCGACCTGCTGGGGCTCGTGATGTTCCTCGTGGTCGGCGCGCTCGCGACGGGCCGCATCCTCGGCCTCGACGCGTACCTCGAAGAGACGGAGTTCGTCCGCCAGCGACCGAAGCTCCGGTACCTCCTCGGCTGAGGGGGCGTTCCGGCCGCGCTCGGCTATCGTTTCTCTCGAACAGTGTTTCCGAAGATTCCCGCGTCTCAGGCCTCTTCGAACCGGCTTTCGCGTGTCGGTGGGTTTAGGAGTCCCTAAAATCCGAAAGTGGTTTATTGTATTAGGGACGCCTAAAACGTATGAACGAAGACGGAGCCGACTTCGACCACGTCGCTCGCGGGTTGTTCTCACGGGGGCGGTCTGCGCCGTGACCGACCAAGGCACTGAACTCGACTCGGCGGACGTGGTCGTCGTCGGCGGCGGTCCCTCGGGATGCGCCGCGGCCGTCTTCACCGCGCGGTACGGCCTCGACACCGTCGTGTTCGACCGGGGGAACGCCGCCTTGCGTCGGTGTGCGTACCTCGAAAACTACCTCGGCTTCCCCGCCGGCATCGGCGTGGACACGTTCACCGCGCTCATGCACGAACACCTCGCCGAGGTCGGCGCGGACTACGTCGCCGACATGGTCGTCTCGGTCGAGCGACCGGGCGACGAGAGTGAAGTCGCGGCCGCGAGCGAGGGCGAGTCGGACGCGTTCGACGCCGACGCTCGGCGCTTCGTCGTCCGCACGCAGGAGGGTCGCCGGGTCGAGGCCGACCACGTCGTCGCCGCCGCGTGGTACGACGGCGACTACCTCCGCGGCCTCGACGACGACGACGCGATGTTCGAGGAGCACGACCACCACGGCGAGGTCCACGAGCAGTTCGATTCCGACTACGCCGACGACGACGGGCGGACTCCCGTCGACGGACTGTACGTCGCCGCGCCCTCGGGCGACCGGAACGCGCAGGTCGGCATCGCCGTCGGACAGGGCGGTCACGTCGCTCGGTGTCTCATCGAGGACCGCCGGCGCGAGCGCGGCTTCCCCGGCGACCTTGCGGCCCACTACGACTGGCTCCGAGCCGACACCGAGTTCCACGGCGAGTGGGGCGACCGCGACCGCTGGCGCGAGTGGTTCGACGGCGAGGTCCCGGACGACGCCGACCTCGACGACGAGCGCCTCGCGGAACTCCGCGAGTCCTACATCGACCGGGCGTTCGACACCCGCCGGACCGACCACGAGGTCGAGGCCGCGGAGCCCCGCGGCATCCGGCGACTCGTCGAGACCATCGGCACCGAGCGCGTCCTCGACGCGCTTCCCGACGAGGCGCTCGCTGACTACCTCGACGGGCGCGAACTCGGAGGTGTCGAGCAGTGAGCGGGACGACGCCGACCGAACAGTCTTCCGGGTCGGTGCTGACCCGGCTGTTCGGATGGATTGACGGCTCGCTCGTGTCGCTTTGCCTCGCCAGTCTCGTCGTCGTCGTGGCCGGCGGCCTCGTGCAGGTCAGCTTCGGCGCGTTCTCAATGACCATCGCCGAGGCGTGGCGCGCCGTCTTCGACCCCGCGGTCATCTTCGACCCGCAGGTCTGGCAGGTGTTCCTCCTCGGCGGCGAACTTCCCGAACTCGGTCGCCGGACGCTCATCGTCTGGAACATCCGGCTTCCGCGGGTGTTCGTCGCCATTCTCGTCGGCGCGAACCTCGCAATCTCCGGCGCGATTTTCCAGGCGGTCACCCGGAACGAACTGGCGAGTCCGTTCATCCTCGGCGTCTCGTCGGGGGCCGGACTGCTCATCCTCCTCACGCTCGTCGTCTTCTCGGGACTCGTGGCGTACCTCCCGCTTTTGGCGGCGCTCGGCGGGATGTTCGCGTTCGTTCTCGTCTACCTCATCGCGTGGAAGAACGGCACCTCGCCGGTCAGGCTCGTCCTCGCGGGCGTCATCGTCGGCACCGTCTTCCAGAGCCTCCAGACGGGGCTGTTCTTCTTCGTCGACGACATCGGCGTCGTCCAGTCCGCTATCGCGTGGACGACCGGGTCGCTCACCGGCACCGACTGGGAGCAGGTCCGCATGGCCCTCCCGTGGTCCATCATCGCCGTCGGCCTCGCGCTCGGAAGCTCCCGCCAGCTCAACGTCCTGCTTCTGGGCGAGCAGACCGCCCGCTCGCTCGGGATGTCCATCGAGAAGGTCAGATTCGCCCTCTCGGGCGTCGCGGTCCTCGCGGCCGCGGCGAGCATCGCCGTCGCCGGCATCGTCGGCTTCGTCGGCCTCGTCGTCCCGCACCTCGTGCGGAACGTGGTCGGCAGCGACTACAAGCGCCTCGTCGTCGGCTGTCTGTTCGCCGGCCCGGCGCTGATGGTCGCCGCCGACGTGGGCGCGCGCCTCGCGCTCAACCCGATTCAGCTCCCGGTCGGCGTCGTCACGGGCCTCGTCGGCGGGCCGTACTTCCTCTACCTCATGCGCAAACAGCAGAACATCGGTGAAGTGTGATGTCGAACCAGCAACCAGAGAACCCCAAACAGATGGCACAACACGGCGAAACAGACGCGAATACGAGCGGAAACGAGCGCGTCGAAAGCGACTCCGACCGCGAGAGTGCGCTCGCCGGCGACGCCCTCGAACTCTCGTATCCGACGAGCGAGGAGCCGGTCGTCGAGTGCGACCGCATCGACATCCCGCGCGGCGAAATCACGGCGCTCGTCGGGCCGAACGGCTCCGGCAAGAGCACGCTTCTGAAGTCGCTCGCCAAACAGCTCTCGCCCGACAGCGGCAGCGTCTACCTCGACGGGAAATCCATCAGCGAGTACGACGACAAGGCGTTCGCCCGCGAGTTGGGGATGCTCTCCCAACAGCACGACTCGCCCACGTCGCTCACCGTCGAGGACCTCGTCTACCACGGCCGGTACCCCCACCGGAGCTTCTTCGAGCAGGTCAGCGACGACGACCACGAGGCGGTCGAGCGCGCCATCGACCTCGCGGGCGTCGAGCACATCCGCGACAAGCAGATTGGCAACCTCTCGGGCGGCCAGAGCCAACTCGCGTGGATTGCGATGGTGCTCGCACAGGACACCGACGTGCTCCTCCTCGACGAGCCGACGACGTACCTCGACTTACACCACCAGCTCCGCGTGCTGGAGACGGTCCGCCAACTCAACGAGGAACGCGACGTGACGGTCGCGGTCGTCCTCCACGACATCGCGCAGGCCGCGCGGTTCGCGGACTACCTCGTCGCCATGCAGGACGGCGAACTGTACGACTGGGGGCCGCCGCGCGAGGTCGTCACCGAGGAACTCCTCGCAGACGTGTTCCGCGTCGAGGCCGCGGTCAACTACTCGCCCGACCCGGAAATCGTCCCGAAGCGCTCGCTGTAACGGTTCGACGCTCTTTCTCGCCGCTCAGTTCAGTTCCGTTCAGTTCTATCGCCTCGTCACGACTACCCCGACCGCCCGGTGCGCCTACTGGACGGCGACGATTTCGATGTCGAAGACGAGCGTCTTCCCCGCGAGTTCGTGGTTGAAGTCGACTTCGACCTCGTCGTCGCGGACGGCGGTCACGTCGCCGTGAAGCCCGTTTTCGGCGTGGACGTGCAGGCCGACCTCGGGCGTCTCACCGACCATCCCCTCGAACGTCTCGGCGTCGTAGGTTCGGATTCGGTCGGGGTCGAACTCGCCGTAGGCGTCTTCCGGCGGGACGGTCACGGTCGCTTCCTCGCCGGCCGACATCCCGACGACGGCCTCGTCTAGCCCCGGAATAATCTGGCCCGCGCCGACGACGAACGTCTGGGGGGCGTAGTCGTCGCGGTCCTTCTCCTGGGCCTCGAACAGGCCGTGTTCGACCGCCACCTCGTACCGCGAGGTGTTGAAGACGGTCCCGTCTTCGAAGCGTCCGACGTACGCGAGCGCGACGCGGTCTCCCGACTCGATTGCCATAGCGGGGGTCGGCGGAGGACGCGCATAAAAGTCGCCATCGAGGCATCCCACCGGGGGTTCGCGTCACCGTCCCGTACTCATCTTCCGGGCGTGCTGCGGGGGGAGCCGAAGCTCGTCGAGGCCGGGGAGGTGTTCGATGTTGTAGACGACTTGCAGGTCGTCGGTCACCGGGAGGCTGATACACGACAGCCGGACGCCTTGGTCCAGCATCTCCTCGGAGAGGATGTGGTTCGAGGGCATCTTCACCTCGCCTGCGACGACCGCCACCGCGCAGTTCGCACACGCCCCGCCGCGGCAGGCGAACGGCCAACTGTGGCCGGCGTCCTCGGCGGCCTTCAGGAGGTTGGTCCGCGGCTCGACGAACACCTCGCCGTAGGCGTCGCCGTCGAGGCCGCTTTCGGCGGCTTTCTCGAAGAGGTCGTCGTCGGTGAGCGACCAGCCGCGCTCGGTGACCACGTCGTAATCGAGGAACTCGACTCGCGCCCCACGCCGTTCGGGCTCTGGCTCCGAGCCGGAGTCGCCGCCAGCGCCCTCGCCGCCGGTTTCGGCCCCGCTTCCGGCGTGGCCGTTCCGAGCGGCATCGGCGTCGTGCTTTCCATTTCGGGTCGCCTCCTCGTCGGTCGGTCGGCGGCCGTCCGTGTCGACGGGTTCGAGTTCGTCGCCGGGTTCGTAGCCGCCCCGAATCGCCTCGTATGCCGTCCGAACCGCCTGAAATTCCTCCGCCGACCCGCCGTGGTCCGGGTGGGCCGACTTCACCCGCCGACGGTACGCGTCGACGAGTTCGTCCTCGTCTGCGTCCGGGTCGATGCCGAGCGTCTCGAACGGGGAGTCCACATCGGGGCTAGTAGGAACTCGCGAGCATAAATCCACGGCCACCGGCCGTCTCGTCGTGGTTTAGTCCTCGAATCAGCGCGTGACGGGGACGACCGATCGCGGCCGCGAGCCGCGGCGGTTTTGTAGCGGGCCTCGCTTGCTTCGGGTGTGAGACGCGGGGTTCGGTTCGTCGTCGGCGCGGGACTCGGTATCGGAGCGCTCGCGGCGTACCTCTGGTACGTCGGCCCGGAGGAAGTCGGCTCGCGCGTCGCGGCCGTCGCCCCGTGGGCCGTCGCCGCCGTCGGCGTTCTGATGCTCGCCGAGGCGACCGTCGACGGCCTCGGCGTCTGGGCGTCGGTGCGGCCCCTCCGAGGTGGGCTCTCGGCGCGGGCGAGCGTCCAGTTCGCGTTCGCCGGCGACTTCTTCGACGTGCTCAGCCCCGCCGGGCCGGTGAGTTCGGAGCCTATCATGGCGCAGTTCTTCGGCGTCGCGACCGAGACCAGTTACAGCGAGGCCCTCGGCGTCCGCGGCGTCGCCAAGTACGTCAAATCCGCGGCGCAGCTCCTCCTGTCGGTCGCGCTCGTCGGCGTCCTCTTTCTCGACGCGCCGGCGTCCCGGTTCGTCCTCGTGACGCTCGCTGGCGCGGTCGCCGCGCTGGTGGTCGTCGGCGCGGCGCTCGTCTGGGCGCGGGGCGCGCTGTCGATGGTCGTCGTCGCGGCTCTGACGCCGGTCGTTCGCGTCGTCACTGGCGTCACCCGCCGAACCCCGCTCGGCCGCGACGCCGTCGCCGGCGCGGTCGAACGCTTCTGGGAGCGCGTCGTCCAGTTCCGAGACGCGCCGGAACTCCTCGGCGTCATCGCGCTCAGCGGCGTCTTCGAGCAACTGCTCACGTCGCTCGCGCCCTGGGTCGCGCTCGCCGGCACCGGCACGACGGTGGCGCTTATCCCCATCGTCGCCGTCATCCCGCTCCCGCAGGCGGCGAGCGTCGTCCCCGTTCCCGGGAGTCTCGGCGCCTACGACGTGCTCCTCGCGGGCGCGCTCAGCCTCACGACGGGCGCGCCGGCCGCGGGGGCGGCCGCGGCGGTGCTCGTCGTGCGGACGTTCGAACTCCTCGTCTCGCTCGGCTGCGGCGGCGTCGCAACCGGGTTCCTCCGCGGTGTCCGGGCCTGAGGCGCACTGACCACCCCCCGGCCCCCCGTCGCGGCGGCGTGAGACGAGAGGAGAGGTGAGGAGAGAAAAACGAGTCAGTCGGCGGCGTGTTCGTGGATGGGGACGCTCGCCAACCCGACCGCACTCGACGCGGAGGACACCGACAGCGTCGCGTGCCAGCCGCTCTCGGTTGACGTGACGTGCAGGGAGACGGGCCTCCACGACGACGTCCGCCGGTAGAGTTCGAGGACGACCGGGAGCACCGGAAGCCGCCCCTCGCGCGCCGAGAGCGCGTAGTCTTCGAGGGTCAGTTCCGCGGCCCTCGTCGTCGCGTCCGGGCCGGACCGCCACGCAGAACAGGTGTACGATTCGACGAGGTCGAGCCGTTCCATCTCCGCCAGCGTCGCCGCCAGCGTCTTCGTCGCGTCGGGCCGCGACGCGAGGTTCGAGGCGGCGCGCTCCAGCACGTCCGCCTGTTCGGCCGACGCGAGGTGGACGTGGAGCGCGGTCGCCATGCTCTCCAACAGGCGCAGACAGAGGTCGTCCGCGCTGGACATCGTCTCCGCGAGGTCGAAGTACGCGTCCATCACCGCGGTCTCGACCGCCCGGTGGTCGGCGTCCACGAGCGCCTCGAACACCGCCGCCGCGACCCGGTGACAGAACTCGACCCGTTCGGAGCGGTCTCCGTCGGCCGCGCACTCCGTTCGGCCGCCCGCGTCGGTTCCGAGGTCGCAGGGTGGCTCGGGGAGTCCGGGCGTCGCCCCGGCGGTCGCCCAGCCCTCCGCGGTCGCGGTCGCGCCGCCGAAGCCGGAGCGACTGTCGTGCTCCGAGACGATGAGGTCGTAGTACGGGACGTTCGGGTCGTACCGCCGGAGTGCGGAGCGATACTTCCTCGCCGCGCGTGCGGCGGCCTCGGCGGTCTCGCGGTCCTCGAACCGGAAGCCGTCGACCGGAACGGGTCGCTCTCCGGTCCGTCCGCAGACGAGCTCGTACGTCCCGTCGTCGCTCGCGAGCGATTCGATGTGGGTCCGAATCTGGGTGAGTGTCGTGCCGACCATGATGTCTCAGTGCGTTGGTTCGCGGGCCGTCGCCGTCCCGCGGTCCGTTCGTCGCTTGCTCGACACATTGTTTAGGTAGGCCTAAAACGTATTGGTTCGGGCGGTCCGCGGAGCGGCGAGTCGCGTCGCCCGCCGCCGCGTCCGGCTCCGTTCTGCGAACCGTCTCGCCTCCCGGCGGTTCGTTCCCGTGGCGCGGTCTCTGTCGGTGTCTCCCGTTCGACGGCGGTCGTGACGCTCGCTGTCACCCCCGAATTTGGGTCTAATTTGTGCCTCTCTCGGGGGCAACTCTGCGTCGAGTTCGGGGAACCATTATCCGCCGCTCCGAGAGTAGCTTCGATAGATGACGCACTCGACGAACTGCGGGACGAACACGCCCTCGATGGTCGGCCGCGGGACGACCGCGCCGGTCGCACGGACATGACGAACCACGCCACGAGAACGCAGGCGCTCCAGCAGACGACGACAGATACACGTCACGAACACCGGCGGAGCAAGACGGGAACGCAGATGAGGCAGCTGCTGTGGTGGCTCGTCGGCGGGACTCGCGGCGGGAGAAACCGCCTCAGAATCATCCGCGCGCTGCACGAGCGTCCGATGAACACGAACCAGCTCTCGAACGAACTCGACCTGAACTACAAGACCGTCCAGCACCACCTGGAGATGCTCACGGAAAACGAGGTTCTCACCACCAGCGGCGAGGAGTACGGTAAGCTGTTCTTTCTGACGCCGGCGATGGACGACAATCTCGACCTCTTGGACGACATCGCAGAGCAGACCGAACTCGGAGACGAAGACGCCTGAACCCGTCTCCCGTCGCAGGCGCTGCGGGCCGAGATGGGGCTCGACCAGCCCCTGCCGATGCAGTACGTCGACTGGCTCGTCGGCGTCGTGCAGGGCGACTGGGGGATGTCGCTGCGGACGAACAACAACGTCTTTTCCGACATCGTCGCTCGCCTGCCCGCGACGCTCGAACTGACCGTCGTCACGCTGTTTTGCGCCGTCTTGCTGGCGATTCCGTTCGGCGTCGTCGCCGGCACCAACAAGGACCGCTGGCAGGACCACCTCTCGCGCATCACCGCGCTGTTTGGCGTGTCGATGCCGCGGTTCTGGGTCGCTATCGTCCTCCAAATCGTCTTCGTCGTCAGCCTCGGGCTGTTGCCCCTCTCGGGGCGGCTCAGCGACGGCGTGGCTCCCCCGCCGGCGGTCACGGGGCTGTATCTGGTCGACTGCCTCATCGCCGGCCAGTTCGGGACGTTCCTCGACGCGGCCACGCACCTCCTGTTGCCGACGGTCGCGCTCGGCCTCGCCACGCTGGCGCAGGTGATGCGGCTCATCCGCTCGGACATGATCGACGAGCAGCGCAAGGACTACGTCCTGGCTGCGCGGGCCTACGGCCTTCCGAACACCCTCATCGAATACAAGTACATGCTGCAAAACGCCTTTACGAGTTCACTCACGGTGGTCGGCCTCGCGTTCGGGTTCCTCCTCGGGAACGCGTTTCTCGTGGAAATCGTCTTCGCGTGGCCGGGGATGGCGCGCTACGGCGTGCAGGCCATCCTCTATCAGGACTTCAACGCCATCGTCGGCGTCACCATCGTGGTCGGTATCGGCTTCGTAACCGCCAACTTCGTGGTCGACCTGCTGTACGGCTACCTCGACCCGCGGGTGCGGCTGGAGGAGGGATAGCCGTGTCCACGAAGACCTCCATCCCGTTTCTCGACACCGAGAGCGCCGCCCGAAAAGAGCGGCTTCGACAGCTCAAACGCGGCTTTCGGACCTTCGCGGGCAACAAGCTCTCGCTCGTCGGCCTGGCGATGATTCTGACGCTCGTCGCCGCGGCGCTCCTCGCGCCGTACATCGCGCCGTTCCCCGAACACGCCGGCGCGGGCGTCTACTTCGACCAGGCGAGCGAGCCGCCGAGCGCGACGCATCTGATGGGCACCGACACGACCGGTCGCGATATCTTCAGCCGCGTCCTGTTCGGCGCGCGCCTGTCGCTGTCGAAACTCGTCCGCGACGCGCTGTCCACCGGCGCGAAAGCCGACCACCGGAAGCGGGCCATCGAGATGCTCGGCGAGGTCGAAATCTCGGCCCCCGAGCGCGTCTTCGAGAGCTACCCGGTCGAACTCTCCGGCGGGATGCGCCAGCGCGTCTTCATCGCCATCGCGCTCCTGTCGGAGCCGGACCTGCTCATCGCCGACGAACCGGGCACCGCCCTCGACGTGACGACCGAGGCGAAGGTGCTCGACCTCCTCGACGAACTCGTCGAGGAGCGCGACACGAGCGTCCTCTACATCACCCACGACCTCGGCGTCGCCCGCGAGGTCAGCGACCGCATCAACGTGATGTACGCGGGCGAAATCGTCGAGCAAGCGCCGACCGCCGACCTGTTCGCGAACCCGCAGCACCCCTACACCCGCGGGCTGTTGGAGATCATCCCGACGCTCTCGACCGGCATCGGAGACGGCATCGAAGGGCACCTGCCCGACTACACGGACCCGCCGGCCGGCTGTCGGTTCGCTGACCGCTGTCCCCACGCGGAACCGGTCTGCCACGAGGCGTACCCGTACCCGCGACAGACCGGCTCCGACCACGCGATCGCGTGCCACCTGTTCGACGGGCTCCCGGCCCGCGAGCGTCACGAGTCGCTCGCCGCAGAACGGGTCGATATCGGCACTGCGCCGTGGTTGGCCGCTGGTGGCGACGCCCCGAGCGGCGACGCGCCCGGCGATATCTCCGCCGACGGAGGGACGGACCAATGAACGACTCAGCGTACACGACCGACCCGACCGCAGGGGTACAGCGCGACCGCGACCTCGACGACCCGATGGTCACGGTCGAGAACCTCAAGAAACACTTCCCGCTGTTCGAGGGCATCCTCCAGAAGAAGGCGGGCGAGGTCCGCGCCGTCGACGGCGTGAGCTTCTCCATCGCGGAGGGCGAGACGTTCGGCCTCGTCGGCGAGTCCGGCTCCGGCAAGACGACCACCGGCCGGTCGATGCTCCGCCTGACGGAGCCGACGAGCGGGCGGGTCGAAATCGACGGCCAGAACGTCGTCGACCTCTCCGACGGCGAGCTCAAGCGGTTCCGTCGGAACATGCAAATCGTCCACCAAGACCCGTCGTCGAGCCTCAACCCTCGCCACCGCGTCAAGTCGATTATCGAGGCCCCCCTGAAGATTCACGACTACGGCGACTCCGAGGCCCGACTCGAACGGGTCGAGGAACTGCTGGACATGGTGGACCTCCCGCGGGAGTTCATGTACCGCTACCCCGGACAGCTCTCGGGCGGCCAGAAACAGCGCGTCGGCATCGCCCGCGCCGTGGCGCTCAACCCGAAGTTCGTCGTCCTCGACGAGCCGACGAGCGCCCTCGACGTGAGCGTGCAGGCCCGAATCATCAACATCCTCGAGGAGATACAGGAGGAGTTCGGCATCACCTACCTGTTCATCACCCACGACCTCTCGCTCCTGAAGAACGTCGCCGACCGCATCGGCGTCATGTACCTCGGTCGGCTCGTCGAGGTCGGCGACGTGGACTCGGTGTTCGGGTCGCCGCAACACCCCTACAGCCGGGCGCTCCTCTCCGCCATCTCGACCATCAGCGAGGAGGACGAACTGGCGAAGCCCGACCGAATCACGCTCGACGGCGAGGTGCCGGACCCGCGGGAGAAGCCGAGCGGCTGTGCCTTCCGCTCGCGCTGCGCCCACGAGTTCGACGCCTGCGCGGTCGAGGAGCCCGAACTGTACGAGCGCGGGGCGAACCAGGTCGCGCGGTGTTTCCTCCACGACGACCGGTTCGAGGAGGGCGCGGAGTGGGAATGACCGCAGAGCGCACGGACCGCCTCGCCGCCCTCCGGCGGGCGCGGCAGAACCGCCCGTGGACCGACGACCTGCTCCGGTCGTGCGCGTCCGACCCGGCGGCGTTCAAAGCCGCCCAGCCGGCGTGTTCGGCCTGCGACCACCCGTGCCGCGACGACGAGGTCTGCGCCACGGCGGTGGCCAAATCCGACGGGCTGTTCGAATCGATGGGCCGCGACCAGACGTATCACCTGCTCGCGGCGGGCATGAAGCGACTCCGGGCGCGGGGGACCGCGACGCTTCGCGACGCCGACAGACAGCGGCCGAACGCCTTTCTCAGCGTGACGGCCGCCGACGGAGACTCCCCCGAGGCACCCCAATGACGACAGACGACACGCAGACGGACGGCGCGCAGCCCGCGCCGACGGACGGCGAGCGGGCGATAACGACCGACTGGGTCGAAGATATCGCGGTCGGCGGCGCGGTCCTCGGCGGCGGGGGCGGCGGCTCGCTTTCGAAAGGTATCGAGTTCGGTGAACTCGCCGTCGAGTACGACCGGCCGACTATCGTCTCGGTCGCGGACCTCGACCCGACGGACGTGGTGTTGACCGTCAGCGGCGTGGGCGCGCCCGCCGCGACCGAGAGCCACGTCGACCCCGCGGACTACGTGCGCGCGGTCGAACTGTTGGTGGACAGACTCGCGGCCGACGGGACGACCGTCGGCGCGCTGATGACGAACGAGATGGGCGGGTTCGCCACCGTCAACGGCCTGCTCCAGTCGGCCGTCACGGGCCTCCCGCTCGTCGACGCCGCCTGCAACGGGCGGGCGCACCCGACCGGGCCGATGGGCTCTATCGGGCTGTCGCAGGACGCCGAGTCGGTGCAGGCGGCGGTCGGCGGCGTGCCGGGCACCGCCAGCCGACTGGAGACGGTCGTCGAAGCGGAACTCGGCACGGCGGCGTCGCTCGTGCGACACGCGGCCGAAGACGCCGGCGGCCTCGTCGCCGTCGCCCGCAACCCGGTCTCGGCAAGCTACGCCGAGGCGCACGCGGCGCTCGACACGTACGACCAGGCCGAGGCGGTCGGTCGCGCGGTCAGACTCGCCGACGACGGGCGCGACGCCGCCGAACGCGTCGCTGAGGTCCTCGATGGCGAGGTGTCGCTCGTCGCTCCCGTCGAGTCGTTCGCGCTCGAAACGACCGGCGGCTTCGACGTGGGCGAGGTCGAAATCGAGGGGCGCGAACTCACCTTCTGGAACGAGTACATGACGCTCGAACTCGACGGCGAGCGTCTCGCGACGTTCCCGGACCTCATCACGACGCTCGACGCCGAGACGGGGATGCCCGTCTCGACGGCGGAACTCGCGGAGGGGCGGTCCGTGGCGGTCGTCGTCGCGCCCGCGGCGAACCTCTCTCTGGGCGCGGGGATGGCCGACCCCGCGCTCTTCGACCCGGTGGAACAGGCGGTCGGAAAAGCGGTCAAATCACACGTATTCAACTAACGACACTCATGTTCGACAAGATTCAGCAAGCCTACGACATCCTCAGCCGTCCCGACGCGGACGGCGAACTGGTACGCGACGCACTCGAAACGTACGGTCTCGAAACCGAGGTGACGACTATCTCGACCGACGAGGGAGCGACCGACTTCGTCAAGACGGTCGTCCCCGGCCGCGACCCGGACGCGCCGACGCTCGGCGTCGTCGGTCGCCTCGGCGGGGTCGCCGCGCGGCCGGCCGAACTCGGCCCGGTCTCCGACGCCGACGGGGCTATCGTCGCCCTCGCGGTCGCGCTCCACCTCGGCGAGATGCGCGAGCGCGGAGACGTGCTCGCCGGCGACGTTCGCATCGCCACGCACGTCTGTCCCGACGCGCCCGTCGTGGGCGTGGCGACGACGAGCGTCTCGCCCGTCCCCGGCTGCGGGACCGGCGCAAACTACCTCACCGACCTGCTCGACGCGACCGGGTTCGTCGTCGAGACGGCCAAGGACTTCACCCGCGGCCGCGCGTCGTTCTACGACGAGGCCGAGTACGACCGCCTCACGTCGCTGTACGGTTCGATGGGTCGCCTCCAGACGTTGGGCGAGGGCGTCTGAGATGTCGACGCTCGGACTCGTGACCATCGGGCAGGCCCCCCGGACCGACGTGACGCCCGACATCGCGGCGGCGCTCCCGCCCGAGGTGGACATCGTCGAGGTCGGCGCGCTCGACCGGTTCGACTCGGCGGCCGAGGTCGAGGCCGCGGTCGGCCCGCGCGAGGGACAGCCGGTGTACGTCTCGCGACTCGCCGACGGGACGCCCGTCACCGTCGACCGCGAGTCGGTCGTCGAACTCCTCGGAGCGCGCTTCCGCGACCTCGAATCCGAGGTGACGGCCATCGGCGTCCTCTGTACGGGTCACTTCCCGTCGTTCGACGTCAGCGTCCCCGTCTTCGAGCCGAGCGACCTGCTTTCGGCGTGGGTCTCGGCCATCCTCAACGGGGGGACCCTCGGCGTCATCATGCCCAAGGAGGAACAGGAGGCCATGACGTTCGAGAAGTGGGCCGACTACGACCTCGTCACCGCCGCGGGCTCGCCGTACGCCGACGACGACGAGGTGTTGGCCGCGGCGGCCGACATCGGCACCGACGCCGACCTCATCGTGATGGACTGCATGGGCTACACGCCCGAGATGAAAGCGACCGTTCGCGAGCTAACGGGTACGGGCGTCCTGCTCGGGCGGTCGGTGCTGGCGAAGACCGCCGAGGAGGTGCTCTGAATGGCCGACTATCGCGAGGTGGCGACGCGGCTCCTCACCGAGAACATGAACGCCGCTCCCGGTGAGACGCTCCTCGTCGTGACCGATACCGACACGAACCACATCGGCCGGGCGCTGTTCGAGGCGGGGGTCGACCTCGGCTTGGACTCCGGGCTGTTCGAGATTCCGCCGATGGAGCGAAACGGGATGGAACCGCCGGAATCGGTCGCCCGCGCCATGGAATCGGCCGATGTCGTGGTCTGTCCGACCAGCGCGTCGCTGACCCACACGCGAGCGCGAGAGGCCGCGACCGAGGCCGGCGCTCGCGTCGCCACGATGCCCGGCATCACGGACCAGATGTTCAGCGCGGGCGCGATTACGGCCGACTACGAGGAGGTCGAACGCCTGACGGCGGCGCTCACGGAGAAGCTCACCGCGGCCGACGAGGCCCGTATTGAGGCCGGCGGCGCGTCGGCGACGATGTCGCTTTCGGGCCGCGACGGCATCCCGAGCGACGGCATCATCGCCGACCCCGGCGACTCCGGTAACCTCCCGTCCGGCGAGAGCTACGTCGCGCCGGTCGAGGGGACGGCCACCGGCACGCTCGTCTTCGACGGCGGCCTCGCGGGCGTCGGCGTCCTCGACGACCCACTGACGGTCGAACTCGACGCGGGGCACATCACGTCCGTCGAGGGCGCGGCCGCCGACGAGTTCCTCGACGCGACGAGCGGCGACGACTGCGCCCGACGGGTGTGCGAACTCGGCCTCGGGACGAACCCCGCGGCGAGCATCATCGGGACCGTCCTCGAAGACGAGAAGGTGTACGGCACCTGCCACGTCGCCTTCGGGGACAACCTCGGCTTCGGCGGGACCATCGACTGCGACTCGCATCTCGACGGCGTCATCCTCGAACCGACGGTCTCGCTCGACGGCGACGTCGTCGTCGCCGACGGCGAGGTGCGCGTGTGAGCGACCGCACGCCTTCGCCCTCGGTCGGTGACCGCGCGGGCACAGACCGCTCGGAGCAAGCAGACCACCCGGACCGCACGGACCGCCCCGCACTCGCCGCGGCCGCCGCCGAGGTTCCGGACCTCGCCCCGTGGTTGGCGCGCCGCGCCACGGTCCGCCAGTTCGACGCCGACACCGAGATTCCCGACGACGAGGTTCGCGCGATGGTCGACGCCGGACGGAAGGCCCCGACCAGCGGGACGACCCAGATGTACCGTTTCGTCTGGATACGCGACCCCGACCGCCGCGAGCGGATTCACGAACTGTGTAGCCGCGGCACCGTGCAGGTCGAGGAGGCGAGCCAGTTCCTCCTCGTCTGCATCGACGTCCGCCGGATTCGACTGCTGTTGAAGCACCGCGACCGCGAGTTCCGCATGACGCCCGCGATGGGGCTGTTGGAGGGGTCGATTGACGCCTCGCTGGCCGCGATGGGCGTCATGCTGGCCGCCGAGAGCCGCGGCTACGGCGTCTGCCCTATCGGTAACATCCTGAACAACCTCACCGAGGTCGCCGCGACGGCCGACCTTCCGTCGGGCGTCCTGCCGATTTTCGGGCTCTGTCTCGGCGTCCCGCGTCACGGCGAGGCGACCGAGAACGCCCCGCGGGTCCCGCTCGACACGGTGCTCCACGAAGGCGGCTACCGCGACCCCACCGAGGCGCAACTCGACGCCCGCTACGACGCGATGAACGAGATGTACGGCGACAGCGTCTACGGCGACGACCGCCGCGAGTGGCAGGAGACGCTCGAACGCTACTGGGGGCCGAACGGCTTCATGAATCGCCGCGAGGGCGAACTGCTCGCCGCGCTCCGCCAGCAGGGCTTCTTCGCGGCCCGCGGCATCGACGAGCCGGCGGACGCGGACTCGGACTCGGACTCGCCAGACCCGGACCCGGACGCCGAGCGGAACGGCGGGGGTACCGACTGATGGTCGAACTCGGCGTCCTCCGCGTGCTCACGCTGGACGACCCGGAGGAGGTCGCCCGCCACGGGCGACTCGTCGAGCGGCACTACCCGCACGTCTCGACGCTGTCGCGGTGTATCCCCGACCACCCAGACGGGATTCCGAACGCGGCCGCCGAGGTCGACGCGCTCCCGTACATCGAGGCGCTCGGTCGCGAGATGGCGACCGAAGTCGATGCGCTCTGTATCAGTTGCGCGCTCGACCCCGGCGTGGAGGCGCTCGGCGAAGCGCTCGACATCCCGGTCGTCGGCGCGGGCGCGAGCGTGGCGGCCGTCGCGTCCGCCCGCGGCGAGCGCGTCGGGACGCTCGGCCTCGAAAACGGGGCCGAGTCGGCCATTCGTGACCTGCTCGGCGACCGACTCGCGGCCGAGGAAGTCGTCAAGGACGCGGCGACGACGAACTACCTCACGACCGACGAGGGCCGGGCGGCGATTCGCGCGGCGGTCGACCGCTTCGTCGACGCCGGCTGCGACGTCGTCGCGCCGAGCTGTACCGGCATCTCCTCGTCGGGCACGATTCCCGACGCGCGGGCCGACGCTCCGATACCTATCGTCGACCCTGTCGTGGCGATGGGCGCGGTGGCGACGACCGCCGTCGCGCCGCCGCGTCCACCACGGCAGTAGGTTGCCGGACCGCCCCGATGGCATTCCGCGCCGCTCGCGCCGCGCTCGGGGTCACACGCGCGAGCTACCCATTTCGTCGTGCTCGGTTGCGGGCCGGCATCCTCGACCAGTCAACAGACAAACAACACTCGGCGGGTCGCTCATCGACGGTCCACAACCAGTCACTATTTCGACACATTCGCGAATACGTCCCCGTCAAGAGCTCCCCGACTGAGAATTATTCATAAAGTAAAAAGATTGCTTTGGCTATAACCAAGAGTTAATTCAAAATCAGTCAATTTTATCACTCAAAAGCGGTAACCGTTGGTGTATGAGTGGCTCTGACCATAACTGGTGGCCAAACCAGTTAGACCTCGAAATCCTCGACCAGAACGCACAACAGACCGACCCGATGGGCGAGGAGTTCGACTACGCCGAGGAGTTCCAGCAGCTCGACTACGAGCAGGTGAAAGCCGACCTCGAAGAGCTGATGACCGACTCGCAGGACTGGTGGCCGGCGGACTACGGCCACTACGGTCCCCTCTTTATCCGGATGGCGTGGCACAGCGCCGGGACGTACCGCGCCCACGACGGCCGCGGCGGCGCGTCCGGCGGACACCAGCGTCTCCCGCCGATTAGCAGTTGGCCGGACAACGTGAACCTCGACAAGGCGCGCCGACTCCTCTGGCCCGTCAAGAAGAAGTACGGGAATCAGCTCTCGTGGGGCGACCTCATCGTCCTCGCCGGCAACGTGGCCCTCGAATCGATGGGCTTCGAGACGTTCGGCTTCGCGGGCGGTCGCGCCGACGACTACGTCGGCGACAAGGCCCCCAGCTGGGGTCCCGAAGACGAGTGGGAGATGACCTCCCCCGACCGCTTCGACGAGGACGGTAATCTCAAAGAGCCGCTCGGCAACACCGTCATGGGCCTCATCTACGTCAATCCCGAAGGTCCCAACGGCGAACCCGACCTCGAAGGCTCCGCGAAGAACATCCGCGAGACGTTCAGCGGCATGGCGATGAACGACAAGGAGACCGTCGCGCTCATCGCCGGCGGCCACACCTTCGGGAAGGTTCACGGCGCGGACTCCGGCGATAACCTCGAAGCAGAGCCCGAGGCGGCTCCCATCGAGGAACAGGGCCTCGGCTGGAAGAACAACCACGGCTCCGGAAAGGGCCCCGACACCATCACCAGCGGCATCGAGGGCCCGTGGACCAGCGCGCCGACCCAGTGGGACATGGGCTACGTCGCCAACCTGCTCGACTACGAGTGGGAGGCGCACAAGGGCCCCGGCGGCGCGTGGCAGTGGCGGCCGGCCGACGAGTCGCCGGCGGACAAGATTCCGGACGCGGCTCCGGACGCGCACCTCCCCGACCAGTTCGTCGACCCGATGATGCTCACCACCGACATCGCGCTGAAGAAGGACCCCGACTTCCGCGCGGTGCTCGAGGAGTTCCGAGAGGACCCCGAGGAGTTCCAAGAGTCGTTCGCCAAGGCGTGGTACAAACTCCTCCACCGCGACATGGGCCCGCCGTCCCGGCTCTACGGTCCCGAGGTCCCGGACGAAGCGATGCTGTGGCAGGACCCCATCCCGGACGCCGACTACGACCTCATCGACGACGAGGACGTCGCGGAGCTCAAAGCCGAGCTTCTCGATTCAGGGCTCTCTGTCTCCCAGCTCGTCAAGACGGCGTGGGCCTCGGCGTCCACCTACCGTGACAGCGACAAGCGCGGTGGCGCGAACGGCGCGCGCATCCGCCTCGAACCCCAGCGTAGCTGGGAAGTCAACGAGCCCGACCAGCTCGCTGACGTGCTCGGCACCCTCGAAGAGATTCAGGAGTCGTTCAACGGCGCGCGGTCCGACGACACCCGCGTCTCGCTCGCGGACCTCATCGTGCTGGGCGGCGCTGCGGCCATCGAGGAGGCGGCGGCCGACGCCGGCTACGACGTCGAAGTGCCGTTCGAGCCCGGACGGACCGACGCGTCGCAGGAACAGACCGACGTCGAGTCCTTCGAGATGCTCAAGCCCGACGCCGACGGCTTCCGCAACTACATCGCGGACGACGTCGACGAGCGCCCCGAGGACCTGCTCGTCGACAAGGCGGACCTGCTCGACCTCTCGGCGCACGAGATGACCGTCCTCGTCGGCGGCATGCGAGCGCTGGGCGCGAACTACCAGGACTCCGACCTCGGCGTCCTCACCGACGAGCCCGAGACGCTCACGAACGACTTCTTCGAGAACCTGCTCGACATGGACTACGAGTGGGAGCCGGTCTCGGACGACCAGTACCTGTACGAAGTCCGCGACCGCGAGACGGGCGAGGTCGAGTGGGAGGCCACCCGCTTCGACCTCGTCTTCGGCTCGAACTCCCGGCTTCGCGCCATCGCGGAAGTGTACGGCGGCGACGACGGCGAAGCAGAGTTCGTCGAGGACTTCGTCGCGACGTGGCACAAGATTATGAGCCACGACCGCTTCGACCTCGAATAACCGCGCTCCCCGCCGCGTTCGGTCGCGGTTGCGGCGCGCGAAGTCGGTTTCCGCGGCGGCGTCTGCGGTCGCGGTCACCGACGCCGGCTGACGGCTGACTTTTCCGCTCGCTTTTTTCGCTCTCACTCGCTCCCCGAGCGACTGCCGGCAAGTCAGTCGTCGGCCGGAACCTCGCAGTCGAACGTTTCGAGCCGTGCTTGCAGGCTGCCGGTCTGGCCTCTGAGGTCGTCGAGTTGTTCCCGAACCCCCGAAATCGTCGCCGCTCTGGACTCGGCTTGGCTCGCCAGCGCGTCGCTCTGTTCTGCGATATCCCGCGAGTGGTCGGCGATGCCGATAATCGCGTCGACCACTTCCTCGGTCGTGCGCGCGCCGTCGTCGGTCGCCGTGGCGACCTCGTCGACCGACATATCGACGCTTTCGACGATGTCCGAGACCGCCGCGAACGCTTCTGCGGCGTCGGTCGTCGTCGACCGTCCCGTTTCGAGCTGCGCCTTCGTCCGTTTCATCTCCGTCTGTACGCGCGCCACGTCTTCGATTGTCTCGGTTATCGTCCGCTCGATGGCCGCCGAGTGGTTCTGCGTCTCGTCGGCGAGGGACTTCACCTCGTTTGCGACGACCGCGAACCCCTCGCTTCCGTCCGAGGCGCGGGCGGCCTCGATGTTGGCGTTGAGCGCGAGCGTGTTCGTCTGTTCGGCGATCGACTCGATGAGGTCGGTGCTCTTCGAGACGTCGTCCATCCGGTCGTCGAGCGACTCGACCAGCGACGCGAGTTCGTCGACGCTCTGTTCGACGTTCTCGATGGCCTCGATGGCCGTCGTCGCAGTCCCCGTCCCCGCCTCGGCGGCCTCCGCCGCGTCGCTCGCCTCGCCGGAGACTTGGTCGGCGTTCGCAGCGATTTCCTCGATTGTCGCCGACAGACTGCTCAGTTCGTCCGTCGTGGATTCGAGGTCGTGAGCCTGCTCGCGCACGTCCGTGGCGAACGCCCCCACGTCGGCCGCGAGCTGTCGTTGCGTCCGTTCGAGCGTTTCGGCGTCGTCGTGGACCGACTGCGTCGTTCGCTCGACGGTCGCCGCGAACGCTCGGAGATCGACGATAGTCGACGAGAGGTCGCGCTTCATCGCCGTGAACGCGTCGCTGATGGCTTCGATGGCCTCGATATCCGACCCTTCGGGCGGGTTCGCGGTGAAATCCCCCTCCGAGACGGCGTCCATGGCCGCGGCGAGTTCGTCGGCCTGCACCATCAACTGCTCGTTCAGGCGCTCGACTTCGGCTTTCGCCTCCTCGCTGTCTTCGAGGCTCTGCATCTTCTGTCTGGTCTCCTCGCGGGAGCGCTCGACAGAGAACCAGTTCGTGACTAACGCCGACGCGAGCATGAGGATGAACACCGCGTGGACGAGCCCCCAGCCCATCGGGTTCGCGATGGCGTCGGGGTGGTTGTACACCGCTTCCGGGTGGTCCATGCCGAAGACGCCGTGCTGGATGGCGACGTACAGGATGCCGACGACGAACGGGAGCCAGTCCTCATAGACCGCGAGGACGGCCACGATGACGAAAAAGTGGAAGTGCGCCTCGATGTAGCCGCCCGAGAAGTAGACGAGCAGAGCCGAACACGTCAGCAACCCGATTGATGCGAAGCCGCTCCGTATCCGGCGCGGGAGCCACGGGAGCCACGCGAACAGTGCCAACCCCACGACCGCTCCGACGCCGAGCAAGACGTGTTCGGCGGGCGCGGCGGTGAGCGTCGCACCCGTGACGTACGGCTCCGACCCGGTGAAGTTCCCGAGAAAGTACAAAAGCGGCGCGTGCGCCACGAGGAAGACGAGGATGTTTCGGTGACGCGCCTGCCACGACTCGCTCGGAATCGAGTCCCCCTGCGGGACGTATCTCACTGCGTCTCGGAGCCGCTGTCGCCACCGCCCCACACCGCGTCGACGGTTCTGCGTGTCCGCTGTCGGCGTTCCCATACCCCTCCCCTTCGACTTCGGGGTGAAATGAATTGCCGCTCGTTTATCAACGTTGATTCTGCCCCCGGGAGATTTTGTCTCCAAAACCGATATATTGTGGTGTTTTGTAGAATTTCGACAGCCAGTTATTTAATTTTCAACACGTTCTCGTGTGGTCGACGGAACCTGTCGTTTGATGGCTATCGGCGGGGGTAGCGTGCAGTGAGCATCCGACCGAAGTTGGGTGGTTCGGTACACGGTGAACCCTCTCGTTCACACGAAACGGCACAAAACGGACCCGACGGGATTCCCACGAGCGCGAGCGAGTGGGAAGTCGTCGGGGGAGTGAGGCCGAAGGCCGAACGGACCCGAGGGGCTTTCGTGTGAGGGACGAACGGAGTCTAGATTTCAGGTGTATGAGGGCTTGTACGGTGTATTTTCAACGTGGTCAGCAGACTGGATTTTTGGACTCATTTCGTTCGCCAGACGAACGTTGTTCTTTGTCTCTACACATATTTCCAACCTAGTGGATATATGTTTCACCACCTCGTAGAGTCAAGCATGCCCGACAAAACCCGGAACGACCCTCGTGCTTCGATGACCCGAGGTGAGCGAATCCGTGCCGCTGCTCGGACGCTCCGAACGCCTCGAACTGCGTCGTGGGTCGCGAACGAGACAGAAGTCTCCGTCAAGACGGCACAGAAGTACCTCGACCAACTCGTCGAGGACAACGTCCTCCGAAAAATCGAGCAGGGCGACCAGACGCTCTACTGCGTTGACCAACTCATGGCGACCTACCGCGAGGTCGCGGCACTCCAGCGAGAACACAGCCGTGAGGAGTTGACCAGTGCCCTCGACTCGATGCGGAGCAAGATTACGGACTGGAAGCAGTCGTACGATGTCGAGACGCCTGGTGAACTCCGAGCGAGTATCGCCGACCTCAACGACGCCGACGAAGTCGAGACGCGGCGAGAGGTTGCCAGCGAGTGGGAGCACCTCGCCGACCGTGTCCCGGTCGTTCGAGCGGCACTCAACGAGTACGACTGGGCGACCAAACGAGACTCTATCTCCGCGTGACCAAATGGAGTTATCAGGAACTATCGACAGTTCGGTCTACGAAGGGCTGAAGGACGTTTTGCAGAGGCACCCTGCGGTCACGTCTGTGTCCTACGAACCGGACAGCATCGTCAAGAAGTTCATCCAAGCAGAGCTTGACCCCAATCGCGTCGTGCCGGCGACTGGGCCAGAACCGCCGACGCTCGACGTCGAGTGGCGGTTCGTCGGAGACGAGCCACAATTTCGGATACATTACGCTGACCCGAATACGGGGTTCAACTGTGGGTGGCATCGTGACGGCGACCATCCCGAACTCGGGGCGGTTCACTTCCAGTATCAGTACTTCACAAAGCGTCCTCGGCTAGCTGTTTCTGAAGCATGAGTTCTGTGACCGAGCGGTTGGACTGGCGGTTTCGACGACAGAATCATGGACGGATCGGCGGAGAGCCGTCGCTGTCGGCGGCGGCTGCCGCCGACGCGACAGCGTCGCCACTCCCACCGTTGGCTAGCCCGGTCGGGAGTTACCGGTGGAACCGGTCGTCCGGTGGCCGGTTCGCGGGGACGGCCCGACGCGTCGCGAGGGCCGTCCACGCTGCCCGTCGGATCATGTTGATGAACTCCTTGAATGGCCACTGCCAGAGGCGACGCCCGCCTCGGCGGGGCGTCGCCACGTACTCCCAGTGCAGATACCGCCACACGTTCTGTAACAGCAAGCTCACCACGACGTACAGCAGCCGTACAACCGGATTTTGTGTCGAGGTCGTCGCAATCGTTTGCTCGGAGAGTCGGTAGCTCGCCTCGATACCGAAGCGTTTCGCGTAGTGGTATCGAGCGTCTCGTGGTGAGTCGATGAACGGCGCGTCAGCGGCGTAGCCGTGACGCGCCACGCCATGTTCGTCGTACCGTCCGTTCTGGTAGGTACAGTCGATGTAGACGGGAAACTCGACGGTCCAGCTGTGACCGTCGAGTTTCGCTGTCAGACTGTGCTGAATCACGCGACTCCACCCTTCCGAGAGTTCTCGCTTGATCGCCCGTCCCCAGCGGACGATCGGCATGACGTAGGCGTGGTTGTGCGCCTGAAGCAGCGTCAAACACTTGCTGTCGTAGAATTCGCGGTCAAGATAGACGGCCTTGACACCGAGGTCAAGGCCGTCGAGAATACCGAGGAACTCTGCGAGGACACTGCTGGCGGTGTCGCCGTCTTCGAGACGGCGCACCGCCAGCGTGTAGCGTTTGTTCTTCACGCGTGCGTACAGTGTCGCGTACGCGTGGAACGCGGTGGTTCCACGCTTCGCTTGTGAGTGATACAGGCCGTCTGTATCGTCTTCGTCGCCGTAGTAGGGCCGCAGGTGGAGGTCTGCGCAGACCTCCACCTGCTGGGGAAGGACGTTGAGAATGTCCTTCTGGAGGAGCGTGTTTCCAACCTGTTCGAGCGTCTCAAGGTCAAATTTGGTGCGGAGATGGTAGAGAACCGAATTTTCGTGTGGTGCATCTTTGCTTCTCTCACAGAGCGTTGAGACCGAGGTCCCGTCGGCGCAGGCGCCGACGAGGACCTCGTAGATGTCTTCAGCATCGAGTTCAGCGTTTTCAGCGAGTGAGAGAGCAACTTCCTCGTCAAGAGAGTTGACGAGGAAGTTAAGGAGCTGGTCCTCGTGGATTTCATCGTCTGCTTGCTGTGGTTGCTTGGACACATCTTCAGCAAGCAGACGTCTCAACTAACAGGCTTTGTGATGTACTGAATATGGACCTGCGCGACTTCGTGGACACGCTGCTCCGGTTCGAGAGCGTCGCCCGGGCCGAGGCCCCGGCTCAGCAGTGGGTCAAAAACCGGCTACACGACTTCGGCTTCGACACCCACGAGTGGACCGCCGACCCGGCGCGCCTGGCCGAACACCCGTCGTTTCCCGACGACCCCGACGACATCGACGCGGCGAACCGCCCGAGCGTCGCCGGCGTGGTCGAGTTCGGCGACCCCGACGCGGGCCGGACGCTCGTCCTCAACGGCCACGTCGACGTGGTGCCCGCCGACAGGGAACTGTGGACCCACGACCCGTTTGTACCCGACTGGGACGACGACGCGGGCACCGTCAGCGCCCGCGGCGCGGCCGACATGAAAGCGGGACTCGCGGCGTGCGTCTTCGCCGCGCTCGACCTCCGAGACGCCGTCGAGGCGGGCCGCCTCGACCTCGACGGGAGGGTGGTCGTCGAGAGCGTCGTCGACGAGGAGGAAGGCGGCATCGGGGCCGCGGCGGCCGCGCTCGACACCCCCTACCCGTTCGAGCGAGACGCCGCGCTCGTCGCCGAACCGACGCGGCTGAAGCCGGTCGTCGCCACCGAGGGCTCGGTGATGAAGCGGTTCCGGTTGACCGGGCGGACGGCACACGCGGCCTCGCGGTGGCGCGGAGTGGACGTCATCGAGAAGTTCGAGGCGATTCGCAGAGCGTTCTTCGACCTCGAATCGGAGCGGACCGACGCGGTCACTCATCCGCTTTTCGACTACCCGATTCCGTGGCCCGTCTGCGTCGGCCGCGTCGAGGCCGGGTCGTGGGCGTCGAGCGTCGCGGGGACGCTCACCGCGGAGTGGCGACTCGGCGTCGCGCCGGGGGAGACGGTCGCAGCGGTCGAATCGGCGTTCGAAGAACGGCTGGCGCGCGTCGTCGCCGACGACGAGTGGCTCTCGGCGCACCCGCCGGTGTTCGAGCGCTTTTCGGTGCAGTTCGAGCCGGCCGAAATCGACGCCGACGAACCGGTCGTGGAGTCGCTGCGGGCGGCGCTCCGGGCCGACGGCCGCGACGACGACCCGGTCGGCGCGACCTACGGCGCGGACTCCCGGCACTACGTCGAGGCGGGTATCCCGACGGTGCTGTTCGGGCCGGGCGATATCGACCAGGCGCACTTTCCGGACGAGACCGTCGAGTGGGACGAAGTCGAGGTGGCGCGCGAGGTGATTCGGGAGACGGCGACGCGGTTCCTTCAGTCGAGGTAGTCGTCGAGCGCGTCGGCGACGACGTCGCCGGGCGGCGTGTCTTCGAGCGAGGCGCGGCGGCGGAGTTCGAGGTACACGTCGGCCGGCAGCGTCACGTCGAGCCGGCCGGTGTCGACGCCGTGGTCGGCGAGGGCGTCCACGGCCGGCGTGCCGTCGTTGACCTCGCTGGCGAGCCGGCGGACCTCGCGGACGGTCAGGCCGGCGTCGAGCGTCGCCCACGCGAGGTGGAGTCGGGCGTCGCCGGAGACGCGGGCGATGTGCTTTGCGGCCGTGGGCGCGATGCGGCCGCGGGCGACGTGCCGGCGGACCGACTGCGGGAGGTCGTGGACGCGGGCCCACTTGCGGATGAAGGAGACGGACACGTCGCCGCCGGCGCGCTCGGCGGCGCGCTTGTACGAGCCGACGCCGCGGACGAGCGCGGCGCAGGCGGCCGCCCCGCGGAGCATGAACACGTGGTCGTCGTCGCCGGCGGTGGACTCGGAGAACGAGCGAACCGTTCTGGCGGCCTCGGCGAGGCTGTCGGGGTCGGTGGGGTCGAAGCCGACGGCCTCGCGGGCGCGGTCGCCCGTGACGGCGGGGTCGCCGCGGACGACGGGTTCACCGACCGGTTCGCGCCGGTCGGCCGGAACCTCGGTCGTTCGTCGGCGTTCGTCGTTCGTCATCTACGAATCGGTAACGCGTTCGGGCTTAAAAACGTCTCCCCGAGAGGCGAGATTCGCGCCGCGGGCGGCCCGCGAGCGAAGACAGACGGCGGAGCGTTACTCCTCGCGGGACTCAGAGAGGTGTGACCAGATTTCGGTGCAGCCCGCGCCGTCTTCGAGGTCCTTGAGGTGGGCCGCGAGGTCTTCGTCTTCCGCCTCGGCGGACGGGTCCGCCTCGGCATCGGGGTCGCGGTCGAGTTCGGATTCGAGTTCTGCCTCGCCGGTCATGCGTCTCCCTCCTGGGACTGTTCGAACAGCTCTGGGGCGACGTCGGCGGAGGCGTGTTGTCGGACGGCGGTGCGGTGGTCACTCATCACCACCACGTACCGGTCGAACCCGCATAAGGGAATCCGCACCTGTAATGTGTACCCCCACTCCCGGCTACCGGAACGGGTTGCCCCTACCTCTGACGGCCGGTTTCGGGGACAATCGCAGGACTCCGACCGAACGACCGCCGAAACGGCCGTCGCGCTCCCCCGCGGGGATTGCGGGCGTCGTCCCGCATAGGTAGCCGGAGCGACGAGGGTGAGGTATGAGCGTCTCCCTGCGCGTCCTCGACGACGGGGCGTGGGTCTCCGTGAACGACGCCAGAGAAGTGAGCGTGAGCGAGCTCTGGCGGCTCGACGACCCGTCATTCTGTGGGTGCGAGCTTCCCGACTTCGTCGTCGAGAACGTCCTCGACGTCGGCGCGGATGGTAGAACCGTCTCCGCGAAAGTGTACGGCCAGTGCATTGCCTGCGGCCAGACGGGCGTTCCCGGTTGGGTCCCGGTCGGCAGGCTCCGCGAGGGCGAATTCGTCGATATCGACCGCGAGCGGGTCGTCCTCCCGGTTCGACGCGGCGACGACGACGAATAAGCAATATTATCCGCTTTTGGGCAGCACCGGGAAGGGTTGACGGTACGCTCGGGGCCTTACGTGGGCACGTATATGGACATTCATACGAATGCCCACGGACGTCGAACGCTGGAAGTCGGAGGTCTACGGTAACGAGATACGAGAGCACCTGCTGGAGTTCGCTGAGCAGGGCTGGGACTCCATCCCGGAAGACGAGCGAGACGCCTGGTTCGAGCGCTTCAAATGGTGGGGACTGTACCACCAGCGCAACGGCCAAGAGTCGTACTTCATGATGCGCATCGGAACGCCGAACGGCGTGCTGACGCCCGGCCAGACCGAAGTCGTCGCGGAGGTCGCCGACGAGTACGCCCGCGGCCCCGCCGAGAACCCCATCTTCGGCAACGGCTACGTCGACTGGACGACCCGCCAGTCGATTCAGCTCCACTGGATTAAGCTGGAGGACATCCCGGAAATCTTCGATAAGCTCGAATCGGTCGGGCTGTCGACCCAGCAGGCCTGCGGTGACTCGTGGCGGAACATCGTCGGCTGTCCCGTCGCCGGCAAGGACAAACACGAGCACGTCGACGCGCTCCCCGTCGCGATGGAGCTCAACGAGACGTTCAAGGGCAACGACGACCACTCGAACCTCCCGCGCAAGTGGAAGGTCTCCGTCACCGGCTGCCGCGAGGGCTGCGGTCAGGGCGACATCAACGACCTCGCGCTCGAACCCGCGACCAAGGAAATCGACGGCGAGGAGACGAAGGGCTTCAACATCCGCATCGGCGGCGGCCTCTCGCGGAACGAACCGCGGCTCGCCCGCGACATCGACGTGTTCGTGACGCCCGAGCAGGCCCCCGAGGTGTCGGGAGCCATCTCCGCGCTGTTCCGCGACAACGGCGACCGCGACAACCGCTACAACGCCCGCATCAAGTTCCTGATGGACGAGTGGGGCGCGGAGAAGTTCCGCAACGTCCTCCAGGAGGAGTACGTCGACTTCGAGCTGGAGACCGCCGGCGAGGACCTGCGCTCGGAGTACTCCTACAACTCCGGCTACGCCGACGGCGGCCACTCCGACCACGTCGGCATCCACGAGCAGGCCGACGGCAACTACTACGTCGGACTCGACGTGCTCGTCGGCCGCATGGGCGTCGACGACACGAAGGAACTCGCCCGCGTCGCCGACGAGTACGGCTCCGGCGAGATTCGCATCACGCAGCGCCAGAACGTCATCATCACCGACGTACCCGAAGAAAAGCTCGACGCGCTGCAAAACGAGGACCTTCTCGACCACTACTCGCCCGACCCGCACCCGTTCATGCGCGGCTCCATCGCCTGTACGGGCACCGAGTTCTGTTCGCTCTCCATCGTGGAGACGAAGAACCGGCAGGTCCGCTACGCCCGCTGGCTCAAGGAGAACGTCGACCTCCCCGCGGGCGTCGAGGACTTCCACATCCACCTCTCGGGCTGTACGGCCTCCTGCGCCCAGCCGCAGATTGCGGACATCAGCCTCCGCGGCATGAAGACCCGCAAGGACGGCGAACCGGTCGAGGCGCTCGACATCGGCCTCGGCGGCGGCCTCGGCGAGAACCCGAACTTCGCCGAGTGGGTCACCCAGCGCGTCCCCGTCGACGAAGTGCCGGGTGCCATCAAGAACCTGCTCGCGAACTTCGAGGAGCGCCGCGAGGGCGACGAGACGTTCCGCGAGTTCGTCGCCCGGACGGACGAAGAGGAGCTGGCCGAACTAGTCGAACCCGAAGAGACCAGCTACGAGGACCCGATGATGCACAACACGAAGCGCACGTGGTACCCCTACGCCGACGACGACGGCCTCGACGCGAGTCCCGCGCCGACCCGCGCCGACGGCACGCCCATCGCGAGCGACGACTGAGCGGGTCGCCTCGGTGACGACGCCGCCGCGCTATCTATTTACGACGACACCGAACAGTACTCACAGATGCCAGACCGAATCCTGAAGGTCAACGCCTACACGACGCTGGACCTCGTCGACGCGTCGGCGACGGGCCACGACTTCGAGGAGTCGGCGTTCGCCGTGTGCAACGTCACCTCGCCGCGGAAGCGCCCCGACGAGATTACCCTCGAACTCGAACTCGACTGGACGCAGCTCGACGCGCTCGCGCCGCACGCGGACAAACTGACGCTGTCGCCCGAGGAGGCCCGAAAAATCGCGGCCGACCTCGAAGAACACGCCGACCGCGTCGAAGCCGAACAGCAGGACTGACCGCCGTCCCCCGATTTTCGACGACAGTTCGACGGCTCGGAGCGACGCGACCGCCGACTCAAACCCGCCGAGAGTGACAACACCACCCGTGGCAACATTTGTCCCAGTTTAGTCAACGAATCGTGGTAAACTATGACTCGAACTGACGATTCGTACTGCAACGAGCCCAATCGTTAGACATATGACTTCGGGAGTCGCAGAACGTGTTGTGATACAGACGACGCCTCTACGCCGTCCACGCACCGAGCGTCGACCGCACTCCACCTCCCGCGCCCACCCGGCGAATCGAACGCCGGCCACAGCGCGGGGGGTGGTGGCGTGAGCCGTCACCGGACCCTCGTCCTCTTCGTCGCGGCCGCGGTGCTGTTCGGAACCTCCTTCGTCGGCATCAAAGCCGCCATCGGGTCGGTCCCGCCGGTGCTGTTCGCCGCCTTCCGCGTCGACGTCGCCGCCGTCGTTCTCCTGACGCTCGTCGCCGTCCGCGGCGGCTACTGGCTCCCGCGGACCCGCGCCGACGCGCTCGGCATCCTCGCCAGCGCCGCGTTCGTCCTCGGGGCGAACAACGTGTTTCTCTTCCTCGGCCAACAGCACGCGACGACCGGCGCGGCGGCCGTGATGTACAGCATCATGCCCGTCGCCTCCCCGGTGTTCGCCGTGTTACTCCTCGACGACGCGCGCATCTCGGCTGTCGACGCCGCCGGCATCCTGCTCGGACTCGTCGGCGTCGTCGTCATCGTCGGCCCCGAGAGCGTCCTCGGCGGCGGGAGCGTCGGACAGGCGCTCATCGTCTGTTCGGCGCTGTCGGTCGCCTTCGGGACCGTGCTCCTCAAGCGCGTCGGGCCGTCCATCGGGACGCTCCCGCAGACCGCGTGGGCGATGGCGGCCGCCGCCGTCGGCATCCACGCCGCCAGCCTCGGTCTCGGCGAGTCGGTCGCGCAGGTCGCCTGGTCGCCGGAGCTCGTCGCCGCGATTCTCTACGTCGGTATGCCCGCGACCGCCGCGGCCTACCCGGTCTACTTCGCGCTCCTCTCGGAGGCCGGCCCGGTCCGCGGCAACCTCGTCGCCTACGCGATGCCGGTCGTCGCCACCGTCACCGGCTGGGCGTTCCTCGGTGAGGCCGTCTCGCCGGCGACCGTCCTCGGCTTCGGGGTCATCCTCTCGGGGTTCCTCCTCGTGCAGCGCGAGAGCGTGGCTCGGTTCGTCGGCCTCCGGGGGAGCGTCCCCGCGGAAGCCGAATAGGAGAAGAAGAGAACAGCACAGAACTCGAAAGGCGGACCGACTTTAGGCCGCGACCCGCCGCCGGACCGCGACGGCGACGGACACCAGCGTCTCCTTTTTCATCGCCGCGAAGCCGAAGAAGATGGCTCCGAAGCCGACGAGCGCCGTCGTGTCGATGACGTGGCCGAGGAGCACCCAACTCATGAGCGCCGCGACCACGGGCTCGACGTAGCCGATGAGGTTGAGTTCGGTCGGGCCGAGGCGGTCCAGAAGCTCGAAGTAGAGGAGGAACGCCACCGCGCCGGAGACGAGCGTCAGGTAGAGGAACGACGCGATGCCGACGGGGGCGAGCTCGATAGTGGAAAGCGACTCGCCGCGGACGAGTGCCCAGCCGTGAAGCAGGACGCCGCCGCCGAGCATCGACCACGCCTGCATCGACTGGACCGGGAGGTCACTCCGGAGCGGGCGGGTGAGGACCGCGCCGAGCGCGAACGACACCGCGGCGAGGAAGATGAGGACGATGCTGAGTCCCTGCGCCGACCCGGACGACCCCGAGAACGCCGAGACTGGGTCGGCCACGAGCACGGCACCGGCGAAGCCGGCGAGCAGCCCGACCGTCCCGGTCTTCCCCAGCGACCCCCTGGTGAGGATAACGGAGGCGAAGACCGCAGTCAGGATAGGCGAGAGGCTAATGATGATAGAGGCCACCGCGCCGGGGACGTGTTCCTGTCCGAGGTAGAGCAGGCCGTGGTAGGCGGCGATGATGAACACCGCGCCGATGGCGGTCGCGAGCAGTTCGTCCCTCGTCTTCGGCCGCCAGCGGTCGGTCGAGTAGCAGGCGTACGCCAGCATCACGAGCCCCGCGAGTTCGTAGCGGAGCGCGGCGAAAGAGAGCGTCGGGAAGAACTCCAGGCCGACCTCGATGGCGACGAACGAGGTGCCCCACATCGCCGCGAGCGCGACGAAAAGCAGGGGCGTCGTCGGAACGTTTCTCCAAGTGGTTCGCGTCATAGTCGAATCTGTTTCAGCTCTCAGAGACGCACCCTGTTAAATCCTTCTACAAGAGATTTGATTTGAGTTGGAGATTAGAATAGATATTCTATATTTTGCTGCACCAATCGATCTATAATTCGTGAAGATTCGAGAGCGCGAGAGAGGTGGCGAAAACGGCGGACAGAACAAGGACTTACGTCACCGACCGCAACGAGAGGGTATGGACGAACGCGACGTGCGCCTGTTGAAGGCCATCGCGGACCTCGGGACGGGCAGTCCCGAGAAGCTACACGAAGCGACAGACATCCCTGTGTCGACCATCCACTACCGCCTGAACAACCTGAAAGACGACGGCGTCATCGAGAACGACCTCTACGACATCGACCTAGAGGCGTTCGGACTCGGCGTCACCGTGGTCGTGGAAGTGCTGGCGGATTACAGCGGGTCGTACGAGGAAGTCGGGAACAAGCTGCTGGAGATAGAGGGCGTCACGCAACTCTACTTCACGATGGGGGAGACGGACTTCATCGTCGTCGCCCATCTCGCGGACTCCGACCGCGTGGAGCGCCTCATCAGCGACTTCGAGGCGACGCCGGAAGTCGAGCGAACGAACTCGACGTTCGTCATCTCCTCGATGCGCGACAGCCACCGGGCGCTCCAGAGCTACACGCTGGAGACGCTCCTCGACGAGTTGGGTATCGAGGACTGAGAGTCGGCCGAGGGAGTATCACGGGAGGCCACGTACTACCGACCATGTCGAACGACGTGCGGACGTGGCTGGTCGAACGGACCTACTCGGACGACGAACAGAACATCATCATCCTCGTGTACGCGACCCCCGACGGGACGCGCTACCACCGGAAGGAGCGCTCGCTGACGAGTTTCGAGTCCGACGTGCGCGACACCTACGCCGCCGTCGACGTGCCCGAAGACGAACTGGGTCGCGTTGCCGACGAGGAGACGAGGGAGTCGTACGCGGCCGCCGCGACCGAGATGGCCGAGTCCCACGAGCCGACCGACACGGTCTGAGACCGGGCGGTCGGCTCAGTCCACCGACGCGAGCGGGAGCGAGACGACGACGACCGTACCCGTGGGTTCGTTGTCCTCGAAGTGGACCTCGCCGCCGAACGAGTCGACCAGTTGGTGGACGAGGTAGAGTCCGAGGCCGGTCCCGGTGCTTTCGAGTCCCTTTTCCCCTTTCCGAAGACCACCGACTTCCGCGCGTCGGGGATGCCCGAGCCGTCGTCAGCGATGCGGATGACCGCCATGCCGGCGTCGTCGTCCACGGCCGCCGAGACGGTGACGACGGTGTCGTCGGCGTTGTGCTGGACGGCGTTGTGCTGGACGGCGTTGTGCTGGACGGCGTTGTGCTGGACGGCGTTGTTGAGGAGGTTCCCGAGCACCGACGCGATGAGCGGGTTCGCGCGCACCGCCACGTCCGGTATCTCGCCGTCGACCGCGAGCTCGCGGTCCGCCGCGAGGCGTTTCCCAACGCCACGTTCGCGGTCGACGGCGCTGGCGAGCGACATCGGGCGGGTCTCGACGCCGCCGCCGCTCATCGTCTCCATGAGGTCGCGGGCGACCTCGGTTATCTCGGTGGTGTGGCGGCCCGTCGAGAGGATGCGCGAGAGGATGTCCGCGCCCTCCTCGTCGACGTGTTCTCTGAGTAGCTCCGCCCAGCCGACGACGACGGCCATGTCGTTGCGGATGTCGTGGCGGACGATGCGGTTGAGCGCCTCCAGCTCGGCGTTCGTCCGTTCGAGTTCGCGCTCGCGGGTTCGACGGGCGGTCACGTCCTGTATCGTCCCCCTGAGCGCCGCCACGCGTCCGTTTCGGATGACCGGCTCGCCGTGGGTGCGGACCCACAGCTCCGACCCCTCGGCGGTCACCAGTCGGAACTCTTCTTCCCAGGGAACGCCCTCGGACCGACAGCGGTCCAACAGCTCGCGGATTCGGTCCCGGTCGTCGGTGACGTAGAACTCGATGGCGTCGTCGACCGTCGGCTCGTAGTCGAGCGGCACCTTGTGGATGCGCTTCGTCTGGTCGGTCCACGCCAGCGTGTCGGTCACGAGGTCGAGTTCCCAGCCGCCGACTTTCGAGATGCGCTGGGTCCGTTCGAGGAAGTCGCGGCTCCGTTCGAGTTCGTCCTCGCGCGCTTTCTGCTCGGAGAGGCTCTGGAAGACGACGACGTTGCGGTCGCCTTCGAGGGACGTGATGGAGAACCGAACCGGAACGAGTTCGCCGTCGTGCCGGCGAATCGCCACCTCGCCTTGCCACTCGCCGTCGGCTTCGAGCGCGGGGGGGAATCGTCTCTCTGAGGCGTTCGAGTTCCGGCTCGTCGTGGAGGTGGCCCCAGCCCGTCCCGAGCATCGACTCGGGGTCCGAGTAGCCGCAGATGTCGGCCGCGGTCTGGTTGACGTACACGTGTCGGTCGTGCTCCGTGATGGTGACCCCGGCGTCGACGGCGTCGACCGCCTCCTTGAACGCCGCAAGGTCGCGCTCGCGTCGGCGCTCTTCGGTCACGTCCTCGACCGTCGAGATGAGTCGATCCCGTCCCGAAATCTCGGCGACGGTGAGGCTGACGCGAATCCAGACGGTGCCGCCCGACGCGCCCTCGATGGGCTACGTGAAGGCGGCTCCGCCCTCCTCGCGGGCGGCCTCGACCTCGCGGAGAGCGCGCTCGGCGTCGTAGCCGGCGATATCCGCGGTCACGTAGAGGGGACTCGTATCGATGACCGACTGGCGGTCGATGCCGAGGATGTCCAGATAGTGCTGATTGATGTCGACGAGTTCGAGCGTTTCGAGGTTGCGAACCGCGAGGCCGACGTTGACGGCCTCGAAGAGCGCGCGGTAGTCGAGCGAGCCGACGGCGCTGTGGGCGGCGTCGTAGACCTCGCGGCCGAGCGTGTCGAGGTCGCGGTCGGCAGCGGTCGACCCCGCTACCGAGACGCGCGGGACGCCGTCGGCGCGGAGTTTCGAGGCGAGCGAGAGCCCCCTCCGCGTCGGTGACCTCGGCCGAGACGACGGCACAGTCGATACGAGCGCGTTCGAGTTCCGCGTGGACCGCGTCGAGGCTGTCGGCGGTCGAGACGCTGACATCGGTCGTCACGTCACCGACCGAGTCGGGAAACTCGTCGGCGAGACGCTCGCGAACGGCGGCGTCCTCCTGTTCCGCGCCCTGCGCGACGGGGACGACGGGAGCGACGGCGCGCTCGACGAACTCCGCCGGGCCTACGCCCGCGGCGACATCGACGACGAGGAGTTCGACCGCCGCCGCGAACGACTCGACCGCGACTGACGCGTCGGAAATCGAGACACTCCGGACGTTGCAGGCGAAACGGAGGGGTCCCCCGGGAGGCGGTCGCGGGAAGTCGGCGCGCGGCCGACCCGCTGAAGGCAGTGCGCACTCACCGCAACGACTATGGTTATTTAGGCCAACCTAAAACCATGGCTTCGGATGCACCCGACGGGAAGTTCCGTTCGTTTATCGGTCGGTTCCGGTCGCAGCGGACCCGACTCCGCGTGTCCGCGTGCGTCGCTGCGAGCCGGTCGATAGCGGTTCCGGACGACGACGAGCACGCCGAATAGGTCGGGGGAGCGGTCGGTTCGACCCGCTACGGGTCGCCGCCGGCGCGTCTCAGACTTCGACCGTCGCCCCGATTTCGGGAGCCGCGGCCTCGTAGCCGTCGGCGCTGAGCTCCCCGGCGAACGCCGCACAGCGGTCGCCGTGGTTGACGAACACCGGCGCGTCGCGGTAGTCGTCGAGGAACGACAGAAGCCCGTGGCGGTCGGCGTGGGCCGAGAAGTCGTACATCTCGGCGCGGGCGGCCACCGGGACGACGCCGCCGTTGAGTTCGCACCGGCCGCGTTCGACCAGTTCCCTGCCCGGCGTCCCCTCGACCTGATAGCCGGTGAGACAGATTTTGTTCGTCGGGTCGTCCCGAATCTCGGGGATGTACGTCATCGCCGGCCCGCCAGAGAGCATCCCGCTCGTCGTCACGATGACCGAGTTCTCCCGGGCGATGCGCTTTCGCTGGCCGTCTCGGCCCGAGACGACTCTGGCGTTCGACTTCGCCCGCTTGAGCGCCGCCGCGTCGCGGACGTAGTCGGGGTGATTTCCGAGCATCTCCAGCACGCGGACCCCCATGCCGTCGACGTAGCAGTCGATGTCGTGGGCGTCGAGCACCATGAGAAGCTCCTGCGTCCGGCCGATGGCGAACGCGGGGACGACGACGGTGCCGCCCTCCCAGACGGTCGTCCGCACCGACTCCACGAACCGCTCTTCGACGGTCGCGCGGTCCTCGTGCTCCACGTCGGAGTAGGTGGACTCGCAGATGACCACGTCGGCGTCCGGGCGGGCGGTCGTCCCCGAGACCAACCGCTGGTCGTCGGTGTGGAAGTCGGCGGTGTACAGCAGGCGGGTCTCGCCGTCGTCGACGAGGACGTGGGCGCTGCCGGGGATGTGGCCCGCGTTGTAGAACGTGACCTCGTGGCCGGCGGCCTCGAACGACTCGCCGTAGTCGTGGTGTGCCGACTGCTGGGTCATCCGCCGGACGTGCGTCTCGGTGAACGGACAGTTGTAGCTGCCGCCGTGGAGTTTGAGCGTGTCGCGCGCGAGGGTCCGAGCGAGTTCGTCGGTCGGCGGCGTCCAATGGACCGCCGGCCAGTCGTCGCCCGAGAGGAGCGAGGGGACCGTCCCGACGTGGTCGAGGTGGCCGTGCGAGACGACGACGGCGTCGGGCTCGACGGAGCCGACGGGGAACTGCGGGGGGTTCCCGGTCAGCATCCCGTAGTCGAGCAACAGCGAGTCGTTGACGAGAATCGCGCTGCGCCCGACCTCCTCGGCCCCGCCGAGGAACTGGAGTTTCATTGGCGGCAGTACCGACCGGAGGGGCTTTTGCTCGTCGGTCCCGCGAGGCCAGAGGGACTCGGCGGGCTCGCGGGCTCGACGCTTTTCACGCCGGCCGCCGTCTCCCGAGTCGTGACCGGCTCCGACCCTGACCCTGACCCCGACGCCAGTGCCGACGCCGACGCCGATACCGACGCCGAATCCGACCGCGACGACCTCGACCGACTGGTGACGGCGCTCCACGACCGGCTCGCCGCGACAGCGACCCGCCCCGTCCGCGAGGACGCGAGCCGGTGGCTCGGCGAGGCGGAGGCCGTCGCGGGCGACCTCGCGGTTGGCTCGCTCCCGGACGAGGAGGTGGTTCGGACGCGCCTCGGCCACGTCGAACACCTGCTGTCGAACGTCGACGGAACCGAAGACGAGGCGGCGGACGAACACGTCGCGTCGGCGCGGGCGGCGCTGGCCGACGCACTGGCGATGCTCGGTGACGGCGGCGAAGGCGGCGAGTGAGCGAAGACGAAACCGGGCGGTGAGAGACGAGCGGTGAGAGACGAGCGGTGAGAGACGAGCGGGGACACCGGGGACGGAGAGACGCGCGTGTCGCCCGGCGGCTCAGTTCGAGAACCAGTCTTTCGCGGTGGACGCGAGGATGGAGAGGTCTTCGAATTTGAGCATCCGGAACATGGCGAGCGGGCTGCCGCCGTTCGCGGCGTCTAACTGCTCGTCGGGGAGGCGGTGGAGGTCTTCGAGCAGTTTGTCGTAGCGCTCGTTGGAGGCGCGGTAGAGCATCTCCGTCATGAACAGGCGGTTTTTCACCTTCGGCGCGACGCGGTCGTGCCACAGCTGGTCGTAGATGGCGAGTTCGGACGCCGAGGTGTCGCGCTCGGAGTTGGTGAGCGCGCGGTCGGCGGTCGCGGCCGCGACCCTGCCCGAGCGCATGCATTTGTCGATGCCCTCGCCCCACAGCGGGTCGACCGTCGGGACCGTGTCGCCGATGGCCATGAAGTTGTCCGTGCTCATGCGACCCGGAAGCTGGATGTGGGCGGAGCCGCGGTGCTGCTTGCCCGCGATGCGCTCTGCGTCCGCGAAGCGCGGGTCGGACTCGGTCCAGTACTGGAGGTAGTCGTCGATGGTGTAGCCCGACTTGGCGTTGTGGCGGTGACCCTCGTTTTGAATGTAGCAGACGCCGACCTTCGCGGTGTCGCCGCCGGTGTGGAATATCCACGAGTAGCCGCCGGGCGCGATGTCGTGGTCGAGGCGGAGCATCATCGCGTCGGTGAGGTCGCCGTAGCCGTCGGGCGCGAGGTCCATGCCCTCGAACTCGTACTCGATGCCGATGGCCTGCTTCTCGCGGCGGAGGTCGCACAGGTCGAGCGCCTTGGCGAGCGGCGCGCTCGGTCCCGTGGCGTCGATGACGATGTCGGCGTACACCTCCTCGTCGCCGTTGTATCGGACGCCGACGATTTCGCCGCCCTCCATGATGGGCTTGGAGACGCGCGCGTCGAAGCGGTACTCCGCGCCGTCGGCCTCCGCCTCGTCGACGAGCCAGTTTTTGAAGTCGGCAAACTCGAGGACTGCACCGGGCTGGTGGCGGTGGTAATGGTCGTTCGGGGACTCCAGGACGACGTCGTCGGTGAAGTTCATCACGACCTCGTCGGGGATGTTGAACGAGGCCATCGTCGACGGGAACGTCCCGGCGGTCGATTTGTTGCTTCTGGAGGGGAACTCGTCTTCGGACTCGGTTTCGAGGACGCACACGTCGTAGCCTCGGGCGGCGAGGTCTCGTGCCGCCTGTCCACCTGCGGGGCCCGCGCCCGCGATAATCACGTCGTAGTTGTCAGTCATTGTAGAGTAGGCATCACCGGTAGGGTTGGTCGTACGCGTTACACACCTTTTCTGTAACAAGCGTGTAATCTGCTTTGGTTTTGAACGGTCGGGAACGGGGGCCGTTCGACGGAATCCGTCCTCGGAGGGGCGACAGATAACTGCGGGAGACGGCGGCCGAGCGGGGGGTGGCCGCGGCGCACCGCTGGACAGCAGCGAAAACGACGACCGACAGGGCCGCAACGCGAGCGAGCGGCGACGTTCAGGCTTTCGGGATGCGGCGGACTTGGAACTCGCGGTAGCCGCCGTAGGCGGCTTCGAGCGCGCCGAGCCACCAGTTCCAGCGCGTCGCGGGGTCGCCATCGGGCGCGTCGCGCATGTTCCGCACGATTTCGTCGCCCGTGAGCGGCGCGCCGCGGTCGGCCTCGGCCTGCCCCGAGTCCGCGAGGTCGCGGGCCTGCCGCGCGACGACCCGGCGCTCGGCGTCGGTACCGCCGAACTCGGCGAGGGCGTCGCGGAACGACTCCTCGTCGAACGCGGGATGGGTGTCGCCGTGCCTGTCGGTGGGGGTCACGACTCTCTCTACGGGGGCCATGCCAAAGAAGGACTCGGCCGATTCGTCCGGGTGAAAACCCCCGTCTGCGGCGCAGAGCGCTCGGCTGACGACGCGACGCCGGCGCTACGCCCACCACTCGCTCCGGCGCTCGCCGTACGTCGCGTTCCGGAACGGTTCGGGCTTGTCGTCGTCGGCCTCCGCGCCGAGGTAGTGGGCGGTCCAGTAGCCGACGTGCCAGCCGACGGCCTCGGTGTCGAGGTCGACGAGGACGACCCGGTAGCTGCCGTAGGTCTCTAACGCGCCGTCGCCGTCCGGGTCGTAGCCGCCGGCGATGGCGCAGGAGGCCGCGCCCGCGGCGCACGGCGAACTGTCCGCAAAGGAGATGCGCACCTCGGCGTCCGCGGGGTCGTCGACGTAGGTGTAGGTGAGGTTGTCGGGCATCCCCGGCGCGCCGCCTTCGAAGTAGTCGAGCGCGTGGCGAACCTGCTCGCGGGCCGCGTCGGGGTCCGAGGCGTTCGTGTCGTCGATGTGGACCGTGAAGTTCGGGTCGTCCCACGGGAACGCCTTCTCGGTCGCGTTCGTCCGCGGGAGCGTGTAGAGGATGCCCGTGGCGTTCATCAGGTCCGCGGGTTCGTCGCCGTGGGCGAGTCCGAGCGTGTGACCGAGTTCGTGTGCGACGATATCGACCGTCGAGTCGTCGCCGTATCCGGTGCGGACGTAGACGGTCTCGGGGCGGTCTATCTGCCACCCGTCGGTGAGGTAGGGCGCGCAGCCGGCCGCGTCGTCCAGCCCGCTGCACACCGGGATGTCGTCGGTAAAGCGGACCACGAGGTCCGGGTCGCGGGCGTCGGCGTCGACCTCGTAGTCGATTTCGTACTCCAGGTAGCGCGAGTCGTTCCCCTCCCAGAACGCCGTCGCCTCGCTCACGAGGGCGGCGTAGTCGCGGCCGTCGTCGGGCGCTGCGACGGAGACGACGACCGGCTCGGACCCCCACGGCCCGTAGCCGGGCGCGGGCGTGAACGTCGTTGTGGGTTCGGGCGTCGGTGACTCGGTAGGCGCGGCAGTCGGGGTCACGGTCGCGGTCGTCGACGGAGGCGAAGTCGTCGGGGTCGCGGTCGCCGCGGGCGACTCGGTTGCCGAGTCGGTGGTCGGCGGCGAAGCCGCAGACGTGGCAGTCGTCGCTGTCGTCCCGTCGGTTCCCGGCGACACCGGCGCGGCACAGCCGGCGAGGACGACGAGCACCGCCACGAGGAGAGTCGAGCCGCGCATACCGAGACTGCGGCGGCGAACGGTCAAGAGCGTTTCCCGACGGCGCGAAAACGGCTCGACCGACAAAGCGGTCGCTCGGCGGTTCGAAAGCGGCTGAGAGGAGTAAGCCCCCTTCTGTTCGTCCCAGCATTCGGCTCAGCGTCCGCGTCCTTCTCGGGGCGAGCCCCCGAGGGCGCGACGGGCGAACCCGACGCGCCGTCCGAACTACCTTCGCGGCGCGGACTTGCACCGGTGAGGATTCGCCGTTCCATCCGTTCTCGACCGTCGGAGATGGCGACGCCACCTCATCCCTCTGCGGGTTAGCTCCCTTCCCTTACGGGTCGGTTCGCACGCGGCCGTGACGGCCGCGCCGGCGACGGCGGAGCCGTCGCGCGCGCATCATCGGTCGGGTCGAGCGGTCTCGTTTCTGTTCCAGCGCCAGCCGTCTCCGACTCCGGGCTTGCGCCCGGTCACCCGTTCGGACGGTGGGGGGACTTTCCTCATGCCCGTCTCGGGCACGGGAACTGGGCTCTCTCTGCCGACCTACCCTAGTCAGGTCGGTCGGATAAGCGGTTCGATTAACGGGGTCCTACCGGGGTTTAGCCGCACGTTATGTTGCAACGAAACTACATAACAACGGGATAACATCCGAGGGAAGCGTTGAAGTCACCACAGAACTTGAATGGTAATATGTCCGAGGCGCAGACCGTACACCTCACCTACGATGATGGGGCGCGGGCGGTCGAACTAGCGCGGGAATCGGTCGAATCGTACGTTCTTCACGGGCAGAGAGAACAACCGGGCAGCATGCGCGACGCGTTTTACGCTCGAACCGGGGCGTTCGTCCGCATCAAGTCGACACGGGGGCGCGGTCGACTGCGGGGCTGTGCGGGCGCGTATCGGGGGAAAGACCAACTCGGTCACGCCATCGTCGACGCCGCCATCAAGGCCGCGTCGGGCGACTCCTGCCAGACCGAAATCGAAGCACCCGAACTGCCGAACCTGAACATCTCTGTCTGTATCGTCAACAACTACACGCTGACTAACGACCCAGTCGCAGACATCGAACTCGGCACTCACGGCATCGCCATCGACGCCGGCGGCACCCACGGCTGGATGTATCCGACGCTGCCCGTCGAACTCGGCTGGTCGAAAGAGGAGTTCCTCACGAACGCCTGCCGCAAAGCCGGTCTGTCGCCGCTGGCGTGGCAGGACGACGACACCATGATTACCCTGTTCGAAGGACAGGTCTTCCGCGAGCGCGACGACGGCGGGAGCGTCGAAGCGCTGTAAGTCGTCGCGACGACAACTCGACTTCTCGGAGGGCAACGACCGGCGATCGACGGCCCCGAGCGTCGCCGCCGCAAAACGAGAACGCGTGCTTACTCCTCGCTGACCCCGCCGAATCCGACCGACTCGGCGTCTTCGCTGGCCCGCGTCGCGGCCGCGTCGATGTCGAAGTCGAACTCGGAGACGACCTCGCCGTCGCGGATGAGCGGTTCGAGGAGCGACTCACCGTCGGTCGGACCGGGCCGCCCGCGGAGGCCGACGTGGTGGCCGCCGTCGGCCGTGCGGTAGACCTCTTTGACGCCCGAGAGCTTGCCCCGCTTGGCCGCGGGTTCGCCGTTTACCTCGACGATGTCGAGCGCGAAGTCCACCGGGTCGGCGTTCGAGATGTGGCCGCCGACGCCGAAGCCCTCCACCACGTCGCGGAGGTGCCGAAGTTCCGCCGGGCCGAGACCGCCGCTCACGAAGATGCCCACGTCCTCGTGGCCGCGGGCGTCGAGTTCCCAGCGAACCTCGCGGACGATGTGACGGAAGTCACCGCGGCGCGAGGAGGTGGTGTCGAGGCGGACGCTGTCGAGGTCGTCACCGAGCGCTTCGACCGCCTGGAGCACCTCCTCGGTCTCGTCGCCGTAGGTGTCACAGAGGGCGACCCGCGGCACGTCTTCGTCGACGGCCTCGTCGAACGCGCGGAACGCCTCGGCCTGATTACCGCGCCCGAAGGCGATGAGGAGCGCGTGCGGCATCGTCCCCGACGCCTCCTTCCCGAGAATCTCGCCGGCGGCGACGTGCGAGAAGCCGTCGAGACCGGCGACGAGGGCGCTCCGCTCGACCATCGCGGCGATGGCGGGGTGGACGTGTCGCGCGCCGAACGAGAGAACGGTCGAGTCGGGGGCCGCCGAGCGGGCTTCGAGGGCGGCCGTCGCACAGCCCGAGGCGTGCGAGAGGAAGCCGAGAAGCGAGGTTTCGAGCCGGGCGAACTCCAGATAGTCGCCCTCGATTCGCATCACGGGGCCCCCGTCGAACAGCGTGCCCTCGGGCATGGCGTCGACGTCGATATCGCGGCCGGCGAGGAGTTCCGCGGCGTCTTTCACGCCGGCGAACAGCTCGAAGTCGCCGTCCGGGAACTGGTCGGCCGTCACCTCGGCGACGACGCGGGGGTTCTTGCCCGCGTGTCGGAGGGTCGCCTCGGTCCGCTCGAAGTAGGCGTCGGTCGCGACGCCGTCGCGGATGGCCTCGGGACCGACGATATCGAAGTCACTCATTGGCGCGGATTCCACCCGGCCGATGAAAAAGCTGTATAATCGGTCACGTGCGTCGAAGACGAATTGTCTTCAACGGGTCAGCAGACGGCGATTGTCGCGTCGTAGACCGTCCCGTTCTTGCGGACGTAACTGGGTCCCGGCGACCACGGCCGGTCGTCGAGCGAAACCATCGAGTCCGAGGCCAGCGCGTCGTCGAGGGCGGCCTGTTCGGCGGGCGTGAGCGACTCGTAAGCGACTATCTCCGCGTCGGCGGGAACGTCGTCGGCCGGGTCCACGCCGAGTTGCGGCGGGCAACTGTTCGACCACGGAACGAGCGACCCGGTGACGAAGAGGAAGGCCGCGACGAACAGGACGAGCAAAGAGGCGACGAGCGCGAAGCGACCGAGCCGGCTGGACATACGGAGCGGCTGTCGGTCCGGTCACAAATGCTTTCTTCTAGCTTCGCTCGTGAACCTCGTCCACCTGCGCCACGGTCGGCGCGTTGACGACGGTGACGGTGTTCCCCTCCCTCGTCACCCGATAGGCGTCCGCGAAGGGGCCGTCGTCGACGCGGTAGGTGTCCTCTCCCGCCTCCGACGCGTTGAGGCTGCGCTCCAGCGTGTCGGTCACGTACGCCCGCTCGAACTGCTCGGCGTCCGCCTCGGTGTCCCAGACCGTCCGCCAGACGTAGCCGCGCTCGTGGGGGTTCGCCTCGTACGTCTCGTCGGACGCCGGGCGGTAGGGAACCACCGCGTCGCCGGCCCAGCCCTCGGAGGGTTCGGCGGTGTAGTTGTACGGCGAGTACGCGCCGGGGTCCTGCTGGAGGCTCGCCCGGTCGACGGCGCGGTGCTTCCAGAACGTCGCGAAGACGGACGCCTCGCCGACCGTGTCGGCGGTGGGGTCGGTGTCATAGCGCGTCCACGCCGCCGACGAGCGGTCTTCGACCGTCACCTCGACCGGTCGCTCGTCGGGGTAACGGGTCGGGTGGAGCACCTGCTCGGTCGAGGTGGGGCGGTCGGCGTAGGCCGCGTCAACGGCCGCCCAGCCGCCGCGGTCGCGCAGGTCCGAGACGAACGTCGGCCCCTCGCTGTACGGCGTGTAGATGGTGATGAACACCGGGTAGTCGACCGACCCGCCGCCCGCCCCACTGTTCGACGGCTGAGGGACGCAGTCCCAGTCGGCCTCACAGCGGGCTTCGTACAGGCCGTCGACGTAGCGGGCGTCGCCTTCGACCAGCCCGCTGTGGGCGAGTTGGGCGTCCTGCGTCGACGGCGAGCGGTCCAGACCGAACTGCTGGTCCTGTGCGGCGTGGACCAGTTCGTGGGCGAGCGTCCGACGGTCGATGGTCGGTTGGCTGTCGTCGCTCACGACGACGATGCGGCCCTCGGAGGGGGAGTAGTAGCCGAGCACCACGCCGCCGTACAGTTCGTCGAACACCTCGTCGATGGTCCGGTCCTCACCGACCAGCAACAGCGCCTCCCACACCTGGTCGTTCCAGTCGCTGTGGACCGGGTCGGTCGACGCGTCGGACTCGTTTCGGTACTCGGCGCGCGAGACGACCTCGACCGGCACGGACTCCTCGAACTCCAGTTCGCGGACGACCTCGACGCGAGCCATCGTGCGGGCGACGAACGCCTCCATCTCGGAGTCGTTCAGCCCGTCGGACTGGTCGACCGCGATGGACTCGTCGTACCAGTAGCCGGCCTCCCAGCCGAGTCGGTCGGTCGGCGGGTCGTCGGGCCACGACCGGTCGGCGTCCGGGTCCGCGCCCCCGACCGCTGCGTCCGAGTTGTCGTTCGCGGCGCTCGGGTCTGCGACGGGGGCGGCACAGCCGGCGACGACGAGCAGAAATGCGGAGAAAACGGCGGCGAGGCGGCGGTTCATAGCCAATTCACGGGCGGGAGATGAAAAAGCGTCCCGGCGCGGGGTCAGCAGATTGCGACGACGGAGCTGTACGTCTCGTTTTCGTACCTGACGTACGGGCGCTCCACCCAGAACTCGTAGGCGTCGGTCCGCTCGGAGAACGACGCGGCGTCGGCGCTCTCTGCGGAGTTTGACCCGCCAACCGCCGCGTCGAACTCCGCGCGCCGCTCTGTCGAGAGGTTCGCGTAGTCGAAGACGGTCGCGTCGCTCGGAACCTCATCCGCGGGGTCGACCGAAAGCGTGGCGTTGCAGTCGGCGTACCACTCGTCGGTTTCCGTGGGTGTCGCCGGGTCGGTCGGTGTGGGTTCCGCCGTCGTCGAAGTCGGCGTTTCCGTCGTCACCGACGGCGACTCACCCGGCGCGTCGGCAGTCGGGACGCCGACACAGCCGGAGAGGACGGCGAGCGCGGCGAGCGCCGCCAGCGGGAGGGCTCGAAAGCGGGCCATATCCCGGTTGGCGTCGCCCCGCGGCAAGTGCTTTGTCACCGAGCGGGCGGGAACGCGAAACGGAACGGGAAAATCAGCGTGAAACGCGGGGCCGACTCAGCCGGCGAGTCCCGGCCGAATCTCGTCCACGTCGGCGGGTGCCGGGCCGTTGACGACGACGACGCGGTCGCCGGTGCGGACGACCCGGAAGGCGTCGTTGAACGAGCCGTCCGCGATGACGTAGACGCCGTCGTCCCGCTGGGTGGCGTCGTGGGCGCTGAGGATGTTCAGGTACGCGTCGTGGAACTCCCGCGCGTCGTCGTCGGTGTCCCACTCAGTCACCCAGACGTAGCCGTAGTCGGTCTCCGCGCCGGCCGCGTTGCGGTAGGGGAACAGGCGGTCGTTCGCCCAGCCGTTCGACGGCTCGGCGTCGTAGTTGTACGTGTCGTACTGCGAGTTCGTGTCGAGGATGGACTGGACGCGGACGGTTTCCGCGCCGGACGTGCGGGCCTGATACCAGAACATCGCGAACATCGACGCCTCTCCGACCGTGTCCGAGCCCTCGACGCCCTGGTCGGGGAAGGTGGTCCAGCCGTTCGTCCCCTCGTCGACGAAGGAGATGAGACGGGGCGATTCGTCGGTGACGTGGATGGTCTGTTCGGTGGACGCCGGCGGGTCGCGAAGGGCGTCGTTGACGGCCTCCCAGCCGCCCCGCTCGTAGAGGTCGTGGACGTACACCGGGCCGTCGGAGTACGGCTGGAAGATGGTAATCAGGACGCCGAGGTTCGGGCTGCCGCCGCTGTTTTCCGTGTCGGGCGTGGCGACGCAGTCCCACGTCCCGGCCGCGCACCGCTCGCTGTACTGTCGTTCGACGTAGCTGGCGTCGCCCTCGACGATGCCGTCGGTGGCGAGGTCGCCGTCCTGCGTCTCGCTTCGGAATCGGGCGTCGGTCAGGTCGAACCGCTGGTCCTGTGCGGCGTGGACCAGTTCGTGGACGAGCGTGGCGTTGTCGATGGTCGGCTCGCCCGGGGAGTCGGTGACGATTTTGATTTCGCCGTCGGACGGCGAGTAGAAGCCGAGGACCGAACTCCCGGTCGTCTCGGAGATGGCGCTCGCGCTCGCGGTCGACTCACCGGCGATGAAAAGCGCCTCCCACACCTGGTCGTTCCAGCGGTTGTACTCGGAGTCCGAAGCGGCAGAGCCGCCGGCGTTGGCGCTCCGATAGTCGTCTCGGGAGACGACGCTGACGGGGACGCGCTCGTCGAACTCCAACTGCCGGAGCTGTTCGACGCGGGCCATCCCGCGGGCGACGTACGCCTCCATCTCGGAGTCGTTCAGCCCGTCGGACTGGTCGACCGCGATGGACTCGTCGTACCAGTAGCCGACCTCCCAGCCGAGCACGTCTTGGTCGGGGTCGTCGAAGCCGTCTCTGTCCGGGTCGGGGGTCGCGGGCGACGCGTCGCCGCCGGGCGCAGCCGTGGGGGCGGCACAGCCGGCGAGAACCAAGAGTACGGCGGCGAAAACGGCGCGGAGACCGGTGGTTCGCATATCGTACCCTTAGACTCCGGAGTGAAGTACCTTGTCGGGTTCGGGCGTCGAATCGAACCGGCGCGTACTGTTTTGGTCGTCCCGGCGCAACCCACGCGCATGGAACTCGACCCGACCCGAACCGCGGTGGTCGTCGTGGATATGCAGAACGGCTTTTGTCACCCCGACGGGAGCCTGTTCGCGCCGGGGAGCGAATCCGCAATCGAGCCGGTTACGGGACTCGTCGCCGCCGCCCGCGACGCCGGCGCGCGCGTCGTCTACACCCGCGACGTGCACCCGCCGGAGCAGTTCGAGGGCAACCACTACTACGACGAGTTCGAGCGCTGGGGCGAACACGTCGTCGAGGGGACGTGGGACGCCGCCCTCCACGACGGCCTCGACGTGCGCGACGAGGACCTCGTCGTCGAGAAGCACACCTACGACGCGTTCTACCGGACGCAGTTGGCGGGCTGGCTCGACAGCCACGGCGTGGACGACCTGCTCATCTGCGGCACGCTGGCGAACGTCTGCGTCCTCCACACCGCCGGGAGCGCCGGCCTTCGGGACTACCGACCGATTCTCGTCACCGACGCGCTCGGCTACATCGAGGAAGAACACAAGGCGTACGCCGTCGACCACGCCGACTGGCTGTTCGGCGAGACGGCGACGCTCGCGGACGTGACGTTCGAGTAGACCGGCGGCCCCGCCGAGCGCGAGCGGAACCCTGACTCTAACCCCGACCCCGACGCTGACCGCGACTCCGGCCGCGTCTCACTCCCGAAAGAGCCGATACGCGCCCTGTCCGGTGGCGACGGCGTCGTTCCAGTCGCTCGACGGCGACTGCCGGGCGGCCACGTCCGAGTCCTCTTCCGGGTCGGTGCTGACGACGGTGATGGTGCTCACGCCGACCGAGCCGCCGGCGCGGACGACCTCAGCGACCGCGGTCAGGTCGCCCGACGCCCGCCGCAGGTAGTTCACGTTGAGATTGATGGTGGCGACGCCGCCGGCGAGCGGGTCGTCGAGCATCGTCCGGAGGGCGATGCCGCCCGCGGTGTCGATGAGCGTCGCCGCGATACCGCCGTGAATCGTCGGCGGCGACACGGTGTTGGTGAGCTTCTCGTCGTACGGGATGGTCATCACGATGCGGCCGCGCTCGATGGCGTCGACGCGGGTGTTGAGCCACGACAGGTAGCCGTGTTCGTCCTCGATGTGTCGCTGGACGATTGCCGCGGCCTCGGCGGGAAAGTCGTCGGCCATATCACGAACGAGTGTGTCAAATAGTATGTAACCGACGGTCGGTGGCAACCCCGGCGGCCCCGCGAGCAGCGCGAGCAGGCGGTCGCCTCGCCGGCCCCGCGAGCAACGAGTGGGCCGCACCGAGGCGACTGCGAGCGGGAAACCGACCGGCGAGTGAGCCGAGCGGACGGGAGCCGTAGAGCACTTATCAGTCCGGTGGTGAGTGAAATATATACACGTTCACGGAGTGATACGGGTATGAGCGACACCCGCGTCGTACTGGTCGACGAGTGCCCCGACGCCCTCGTCGACGCCCTCGGACGACGCGGGTTCACGACCGAGACGTGCGCCGACCGCGGCGACGTGTTCAGTTCCCTCGACGCCGGAGTCGGCGGCGTCGTCGTCCGCGGCGCTCTCGACGCCGAGTTCGCCTCCGGCGTCCGCGACCGAGTCGGCGTGGTCCCGGTGTTCTTTCTGACCGAAAGCCCCCCGGAGTCGGCCCACGACGGCGGCGCAATCGCCATCAGCGACCCGGAGACGCCGGAAGCGGTCGCCTCTGTCGCCGCGCGGGTCGAGCGGGCCATCGAGTTCACGCAGTGGGCGTCGGCCGGGCGGAACTCGGACTCGCTGTATCGGACCGTCGTCGAGCAGAGCCACGACGCCATCTTCGTCGCGCAGGACGGCGAGTTTCGCTTTTGGAACCGCCGGCTGACCGAGCTCACCGGCCTGCGCGACGGCGAACTCACCGAGCGGTCGGTGTCGAGTATCGTCCACCCCGACGACCGCGAGCGGGCCGCCGCCATCGCCACGACGCGACGACAGGGCGTCGACGCACCCGCGAGCTACGAGATTCGTCTCGTCGACGCCGACGGCGCGGCCCGCGAGTGCTCGACGAACGTCAGAGAAATCGACTACCACGGCTCCGACGCCGTCCTCGTCTCGATGCGCGACGTGACCGAGCAGCGGGCCACGGAAGCGCAGTTCCGCGGGCTCGTGGAGCTGGCACGGGACCTCGTGACCCTCGTGGGAACCGACGGGCGAATCAAGTACCAGAGCCCCTCCGTCACCGAGGTGCTCGGATTCGACGAGGACGAACTCGTCGGAGAGCACGTCGCCGACCTGATTCACCCCGACGACTGGGACCGCGTCAAGGCCGTCTTCGAGCGCGCGCTCCAGACCGGGGCCGACGGGACCGACCCCGTCCGGTACCGCCAGCGGAACGCCGAGGGGTCGTGGACGTGGCTCGAATCCGTGGGGTGCAATCAGGCCGACACCTCGGTCGACGGCTTCGTCGTCACCTCGCGAAACGTGACCGAACAGCGGAGCTACGAGCAGCGGCTCAAGCGCTACGAGACCATCGTCGAGAGAATCGGCCAAGGCGCGTACGTGCTCGACGAGGCGGGTGTCGTCCAGTTCATCAACGAGGCCGCGCTCTCGCGGACGACCATCCCCATGTCGACGTTCGTCGGCCGACACATCTCGGCGCTCCGCGACGCCGGCTATCTCGCCGCCGACCAGTACGAACGCGCCCAGTCCGCGCTCGACGCCGTCCTCGGCGGCGAGAGCGAGCGCGAGCGGTTCGAAATCGAACTGTCGTTTCCCGAGAAAAACTACGTGGCCGAGTTCACCGTCTCGCCCATCGTCGACGACGGCGGGGAGGTCGCGGGCGCGGTCGGCATCTCGACGGACGTGACGGAGCGAAAGCGGTACGAACAGCGGCTCAACGCGCTGCACGCGTCGACCCGACGGCTGACGGGGGCGACGAGCCGCGAGGAAGTCGCGGAAATCGTCCGCGAGGCCGCCACCGAAGTCCTCGACTACGCGATTAGCGGCGTCCTCCTGTACGACGAGTCGCAGGACGCGCTCGTCCCGACGGCGTTCACCGACGAGGCGTGGGACGTGTTCGGCGACGTGCCGCCGATTCCGCGAGGGGCCGGGCTGACGTGGGAGGTGTTCGAACGCGGCGAGCACAACCTCTACCGGGACGTGGACTCGAACCCGAGACGGTTCGTCCTCGACGCCGGGGTCAAAGAGGAACTCATCGTGCCGATTCCCGACCACGGCGTGTTCTTCGTCGCGTCCGTCGGCGACGACTCGCTGGCCGACCAGCGCATCGCGTTGGCGAAGGTGTTGGCCGCCAACACCCGCGCGGTCTTGCACCGGGTCGAACGCGAACAGCTCTTGCGGCGGCGCGAGCGCGAACTCGCCAGCCAGAACGAACAGCTCGAATCGTTCGCGTCGGTCGTCTCGCACGACCTCAAGAACCCGCTGAACGCGGCGATGGGCTATCTCGACCTCGCCCGCGAGCAGTACGACGGCGACGAACTGGACCGCGTCGCCGACGCCCACGAGCGGATGGCCGGCATCGTCGAGGACATGTTGGCGCTCGCGCGTAACGGTCAGACGGTCGAGGAGGCCGAGCGACTGTCGCTCGGGGGCGTCGCCGAGGCGGCGTGGACGACCGCCGCGAGCGACGCGCCGGAAGCGACGCTCGTCACCGACGGCGAAATCCCGGTCGACGCCCACCGCGGGCGGCTCAGACAGCTCCTCGAAAACCTCTTTTCGAACGCGATTCGCCACGGCGGCGACGACGTGACCGTCCGGGTCGGCCCCCTCGACGACCGCGCCGGCTTCTACGTCGAAGACGACGGCCCGGGGATTCCGCCGGACGACCGCCCCCGCATGTTCGAGGCGGGCTACACCACGAGTTCCGAGGGGACCGGCTTCGGCCTCAGCGTCGTCATGAGCGTCGTGAACGCCCACGGCTGGAGCGTCTGGTTCGTCGAGAGCGACGACGGCGGCGCGCGGTTCGAAATCACGACCGAAAGCGACCACTGACGGGCCGAGAGTATCGCCGCCGGCGGCAACACTAATTGCGGGTCGTCCGAACGGAGCGCCATGGAAACACCGGACGAGACGACGGTCCGCGCGGCCGACTCGTGTCGGGAGTCGCTGCCCGAGCGCGTCGACGGCGGGCGGGTGCTGTTCGGATTCGACGGCTACATCGACCGCGTTCGGGAGTTCGTCTCCGAGCGACAGTCGGCAGATACCTACGAGCGGGTGCCGACGCTCGACGCGTTCGCTGAGCGCGTGAACGACTCGGTCGAAGCCGAGAGTTCGCTCACCTTCGAGTGGATTCAAGACGGCGTCCGCACCGGCGGACACGTGAGCCACCTCGCGCGCGCCTTCGACCGGATGGGGTTCGAGCCCGGAGTCGTCGGCTGTCTCGGCGACCCGGTCGAAGAGCCGTTCGTCGAGGAGTTCGGCCACCTCCCGCTGGAGACCCTCGGGTCGCCGGGCTACACCGACGCCGTCGAGTTCGGCGACGGGAAGCTGATGCTCACCGAAATCGGCGCGCTGATGACGCTCGACTGGGCCGGAATCGAGTCGCGCGTCGGCCTCGACCGACTGGCCGAACTGGTCGACGGGGCCGAACTCGTCGGGATGGGCTACTGGTCGGAGATGCCCGAGCTACCGGACGTGGCCCGCGGCCTCCGCGAGGAGCTGTGGCCGACGCTGTCGGACCCGCCGGAGACGCTGCTTTTGGACCCCGGCGACCTCAGAAAGCGAGGGCCCGACGTGGTCGCCGCGGGCGTCGAGCAGGTGTCGGCGCTGGACGACGCGGTGCGCGTCGTCGTCTCTGCGAACCGCTACGAGACGCGCTATCTCGCGCGGCTGGCGGGCGTCGAGAGCGACGACTTCGGCCGCGAGTCACAGGCGGCGTTCGACCACCTCGGCGTCAGTCGGTTCGCGGGCCACGGCATCGAGGAGGCGCACCTCGTCGACGAGGCGGGAACCGCGACCGTCGGGGTCCCACGGACGGACGACCCGGTGTTGACGACGAGTTCGGGCGACCACTTCAACGCGGGCCTCGCGCTCGCGCACGTCCTCGACCTCGGTCGCGCGGAGTCGCTCGTCGTCGGCAACGCCGTCGCGGGACACTTCGTCAGAACCGGGTCGCCGCCGACGTACGACGAACTACGGGCGTTCGCCTCGGGGTATCTCGATTACTTCGACGCCGCTTAAATACCGATTGTCCACACAAGGGTCAGATATATTACTAGAATCGGCGTACCGATATGCGTCGGTGGCACCCCCCACACGGGCGCACCGCCGGAGAGCCGCGAGTCGCGCCGTTCCGGCGGCGAAATCGACACCCGTCGTGGCATCTCGCGCCCGGTTGCCGCGCCCCACCACGGTCCCGTTTTGACGCATCATCGGCTCTTCACTCGGACCGCGAACCGCGGTCGAGGTCGTCTATCGTCGACCCGACGAGGTTTCGGAGGGCCCGACGAAGCCGCTGTGAGAGCGCCTGTTCGGTGATACCCAACCGGCTCGCGATGCCGTCGCACTCGCGGATGGCCGAGAGGATGTCGCCGTCGCGGGTCGCCCACTCGCAGCGGTAATGCCGTCCCTCGGGTCCGTCCGATATCGGTTCGAAGCGCTCGATGCTCGCGTGGTCGTCGAGCAGGTCGTCGAGCGCCTCGCGGTCGCTCCCGCGGGCGACGAAGTAGGGAACCGGCTCGTCCGTCACCGGGATACCGCCGACGAACGTGAGTTCGAACTCGGGGTCTTCGAACGTTCCGTCGGGCGAGGCCCCGGCCAGCGGGTGGCCGAGTTCGACCTCGTACCCACTGGCGTGGTCGCCGGTCATCGCAGCGCGGAGGCAGCGGCTGCATCGAACACCGAAGCGACGGCACACGCTCGTATGTCGGATCTCACGAACGGAGAAAAATACGGGCGACCGAAGGATATTTTTTGCGGAGACTAATCCTTTCATAGTAAATGTGTTTAAAAATGGTGCCACAAAGTGGAGGTGTCGGGCAGTCGCGCCGGAGAGGATTAAAAAAACAGTTTCATGACACTTCTGCCGCCGTCAGTCGAGTCGAATCGGGTCGGCGCTGGGGCGAATCTCGACCGACACCTCGTCGCCGGTGGCGAAGCCGTGACCGGGACAGACGAGTTTGCTCCCGAAGTCGACGCGAGACGCGAACAGTGACAATCCAGTGATTCGAACGCCGTCGACGAGCACGTCGAAGTCGGCCCACGGAACGTCGCGGCCGGCCGCCCGGCCGACCCGCTCGCCGAGGAGCGACAGCGATTGTCCGTCTTCGACGGGCGAGAGCGCGCCCCCGAAGCCGTAGTGGGCGAGCCCGCCGTCGAGGACGACGCCCTCGTCGCTGGCGAGACCGACGAACCCGTCGGGGCCGACCGCCGCGTCGGTGCGGGTCGGGGCGTCGAGAACGACGAACGTCTCGGCCGTCTCGACGACGGTTCCCGTCCCGTCCCAGTCGAGCGGCGAGACGGTCACGTCGGGCGACACCGGGAGCGACCCCCGAGCCCGGTGGTGGTTCGCGTCCGCGGCCCGAAAGCCGACGTGGACGTGGTTCGAGACCCACGGCGCGAAAAAGCCGGAGCGGACGAGCCGTCCCAGCGAGTCACCGACCGCGACCTCGTCGCCCGCGTCGACGCCGGGGTCGACGTGGAGGATGCGCGCGACCAGTCCGTCGCGGGGGTCGTCGTCGGGGGCGCCGAGCCAGTCCAGTCCGGTGGCGTCGGCGTCGACATCGACGAGGATGAGGTACTCGTCGTCGTGGGCGTAGGGCTTGTCGGGCGCGCGGACGGTCCGCGTCTCGCGGACGACGCCCGCCACGGGCGAGCGGGCCACCGGGTCGTCGGCGGCGACGTAGAGGTCGATAGCACACCCGCTGTCGTGGGCGGGGTACGGCGAGTTGTAGAGCGAGAAGCGCTCGAAGCGCGAGAGCATCGGCCGCGGCAGTCGCAGCATGGTCGTCGGGACGGGACGGGTGCGCTTAGGTACGTCGGGGTGGTTCTCTCGGGCATGCGCGTCATCCGCGGCCGCGGGCCCGACCGGGAGGCGGACCGGGCGGTCACCGCGGCCATGCTCCGCGAGGCGGGCGACACGGGCGAACCGGCGTTCCGCGCGTGGACGCCGCACCGACAGCTCGCGTTCGGCAGGCGCGACACCCGCGCCCCGCGGTACGACGAGGCCGTCGCCGCCGCCGAGGAACGCGGTTTTCCCGCTGTCGAGCGCTCCGTCGGCGGCCGCGCGGTGGCCTACACGGGAACCACCGTCGCGTTCGCCCACGCGGTTCCCCTCGACGACGCCCGGAGCGGCCTCGACGCGCGGTACGAGGCCGGAACGACCGCCGTCGTCCGCGCCCTGCGAACCCTCGGCGTCCCCGCGCGGCGGGGCGAGCCCCCGGCGTCGTACTGCCCCGGCGACCACTCGGTCCAAGCGGGCGGGAAGCTCTGCGGCCTCGCCCAGCGCGTTCGAAAAGAGGGCGCGCTCGTCTCCGGCGTGGTCGTCGTCACCGACCGCGACGAGATAGCCGACGTGCTCGCGCCCGTCTACGAGGCCATCGACGTTCCCTTCGACCCGGATTCGGTGGGGAGCGTCGCCGACGCCGGCGGCCCGGCCAGTTCCGACGCGGTCTGCGACGCCCTCGAAGCCGCCTTCGTTGGCGACGCGGAGACGCGCGTCGAAGACGCGGCGGACCTCGCGTGAGCGACTGACTGCGACCGCTCCCCGAACCGCCGGACTTAGCACCCGGCGCGTCGCACCCCCTCGTATGCGAATCGAGAACGCGACGCTGGCCGACGGCCGCGCCGTCGACGTCCGCGTCGAGGACGGAACCGTCGAGGCGGTCGGTGACCTCGACTCCGTCGACGCCGAGGAGACCGTCGACGCCGAGGAGAACCTGCTTCTGCCGGGCGCTATCGACGTGCACGTCCACTTCCGCGAACCGGGATTCGAGCACAAGGAGACGTGGGAGACCGGCGCGCGGAGCGCCGCCGCGGGGGGCGTGACGACCGTCGCCGACCAGCCGAACACCGACCCGACGACGACCGACGGCGCGGGCTTCGACGTGAAAGCGGAGTGCGCCGCGAACGCCTGCATCGACTACGGTATCAACGGCGGCGTCACCGCCGACTGGGACCCGGACAGTCTGTTCGACCGACCGCTTTTCGCCCTCGGCGAGGTGTTTCTGGCCGATTCGACCGGCGACATGGGCATCGAGGCCGACCTGTTTGCCGAGGCCGCGGAGCGCGCCGGCGAGGCGGGCGTGCCCGTCACGGTCCACGCCGAGGACGCCGACCTGTTCGACGAATCGGCCATCGAGGGCGACCTCGGCGGGGTCGGCCGCGACGCCGACGCCGACGCGTGGAGCGCCTACCGCACCGCCGGGGCCGAGGCGGTCGCCGTCGAGCGCGCCGTCCGCGTCGGCGGCGAGACCGGCGCGCAGATTCACATCGCCCACACGAGCACGCCGGAGGGCGTCGACGCCGCCCGCGACGGCGGCGCGACCTGCGAGGCGACGCCGCACCACCTGTTTCTGTCCCGCGACGACCTCGACGAGTTGGGCACCTACGGCCGGATGAACCCGCCGCTCCGCTCCGAGGCGCGCCGCGAGGCCATGTTCGAGCGCCTCGCCGACGGCCGCATCGACATGGTCGCCACGGACCACGCGCCGCACACGCGCGAGGAGAAAGAACGGTCGCTCCTCGACGCCCCGAGCGGCGTCCCCGGCGTCGAGACGATGGTGCCCCTGCTTCTCGGCGCGGTCGTCGCCGGCGACCTCACCGCCGAGCGCGTCCGCGACGTGGTCGCCGCGAACCCCGCCGACGTGTTCGACCTGCCGCGCAAGGGCCGCATCGAGGCGGGCGCGGACGCCGACCTCGCGCTGTACGACCTCGACGCCGCCCGCGAGATTCGCGGCGCGGACCTCCACTCGAACTGCGAGTGGACGCCGTTCGAGGGCCACACCGGCGTCTTCCCCGAGTGGACGATGCTCCGCGGTGAGTTCGTCTGGGACGGCGACGAGTTCGGCGCGGTCGCCGGCGAGAACGTCCGCGACTGAGCGCAGTTGCGGCCCGAATTCAGAACCGCGCGGCCGCGGCCTGCGCGCCCCTCCAGCCGACGCCGATGAGCACCGCGAGCGGCGCTGTCAGAGCGACCAGCGAGACGGCCGACACGGCGACCCCGCCGAGTGCAGACGATGCGACGACGGTCGCGAGAAAGCCGCCCACGGCGAGCGCCGGGGCGACCAGCGCGTACGCGAACAGCCAGCGCTGTCTGCGAGTGAACCGGACGCCGTATCCCGGTCCCGGCGGGATGAGCAGGCCACCAGCGAGGAGGACGAAGCCGGCGACCCCGAACACGAGGAGGAAAAAGCCCGCGAGCCCGTGGGCGAAACCGTCGCTTCCGGGCGGCGGCGGGGGCATCGTGACGGCGGTCCGCCAGACGAACGCGAGAAGCGCGACCCCGGCCCCGGCGACGGGGAGTTGGAGCGACCCGAGGACCGCGCGGAGTGACCATCGCATCGGGCCGACTGTCGGCGGGGAGACAGATAGCAGTTCCGCCGTCGGGTGTCGGGACCCCCGCCGGACCGGACGAACCCGACGCAAGCGAATCTTTTTCCCGTCCGACTCCCCGAGGGAGTGACACGCATGACCGACGAGCGGACGCCGCCGCGAGGCCGCGACCCGAACGCGGACGCCGACGAACCGCATGCACTCACGGGACTGCTGTCGTTCTGGGAGACGGTCGTGGAGGACGCCGAGGCGACCGCGGCCGAGTACGAAGACGAGGGTTGGGAGACGCTCGTGCTCCATCCCGGCGACGTGTCGGTGTTGCCGCCGGCGAACCTGCCGGAGGCGACGGAGCGCGTCGGCTTCGACGTGCTCGTCCCCGGAAGCGAGTTCGAGTCGCTGTCGTCGTGGGTCGAGTCGGCCGAGTTCGACCGTTACGACGTGTACCGCGCCCGCGAGGATGACACCGTGTTCGTCGTCTCGGTCGTGCAGGACGCCGCGGCGTCGAAGGCCGTCGTCGTCCCGCTGTACTACGAGCTGGGCGAGGTGGACGCGATGGCGACGAAGGCGCGAAAACAGGACGAACTCCGGCTCTACGTTCGGCCGGTCGAGGCGGACCGACGCGTCGAGTTAGTCCAGTCGGAACCGGACCCGCTTTTCCCCTGACTGCGAGTCGGCGCGGCGTCGGTCCGGGGTCGAAGCCGTGGGGTCGCACGGACCGCGGGGCGTCACTCCTCGTCAGACAGTTCCTCTTGCCGCAGTTCCGTGCTCGCCTCGCGGACCTCGCGCATGACGCTCGAAATGCGCTCTTCGGCTTCGAGTTCCTCTTCGACCGAGAGGTCGACGCCCTCGACTTCGAGCAGGAACTTGGCGATTTCCGTCACCTCGTACATCATCTCGTCGAGTTCCTCGGCCGTGAAGAACCCCGACATCGCGCCGTAGAGGAACGTCGCGCCCGACTTCCGGACCTTGTCGCGGAACGCAGACCGGGCCTGATTGACCGCCTGCGGCGTGTAGGTATCGGTCATGAAGGGGACGAGTTCGGGGAGGTTGTTCCCGATTTTCGTCATCTCGACGCCCGTCTCGGTCCGGAAGTCGGCGCAGAGTCGCGCGATTGCCCACTCGCGGGCCGTCACGTAGGTCCGCTCGCGGAGGAAGTCGTTGACGCGGTCGTACTGCGCGCCGTCGACCTTCTTGAACCGGGCGTACTTCTGTACGTCCTCGGGAACCGCGTCGTCGGCGTCGGCTCCGGCGTCGTCTCTCGGTTCCGCGCCCGCAGTCTCCGAGTCGGTGGCCGGGTCTACTGGCTCCGTGTCTCCCGCCGCTTCGTCCGCCGCCGCTCGCGGGTCCGCGTCGGGGCGAGCCGTCTCCTCGGCGTCGCTCGCGCCCGTCTCGAACTCGTCGGACTCGTCTGTCATACCGCGGGCTACCGCGGCACGGCCGAAAAGGGTTCCGCGACGCGCGGTCCCCCGCTGGCGGGGATGTCGCCCCCCGTTTCCGGGTAAGGGTTTTCTATCGCGCCCGCGAGATTGGGAATCATGAAGGTACTGCTCGGAATCGGTGGCAGCGACGATTCCATGCGGGCGCTCGAAACGACGGTCGAACGGACGGCCGAGGTCGGCGACGACCTCACGGTCGCCATCGTCGACAACCCGTCCGGCGAGCGCTCGCGCGAGGAGATGGAAACGCGGGTGACGGAACTGCTCGACGAGCGCGGCGTCGACGCGACCGTCCGCGCGCTCGACGGCGACCCGGGGAGCGCCCTCGTGGACCTCGCCGAGAACGAGGGGTTCGACCAACTGGTGCTCGGCGGCGGCGAGACGAGTCCGATGGGGAAGATACAGATCGGCAACATCGCGGAGTTCGTCCTGTTGAACTCCCACGTGACCGTCACCCTAGTACGATGAGCGACCGAACGTTCTCCGACGCCGTCGCCGACCCGTACGACGCGCCGCCGCTGTCGTTCACCGACGGGGAAGACCGCACCATCGAGGTGCGCGCGCACGACGGCTCCGACGAGGAGTTGGAGGCGCTCGTCGAGATGTACGACGCGTTCGACCCCTCGGACCGCGCGCAGGGCATCCCGCCGGGCCGCGAGGACCGCATCCGCGACTGGCTGGAGAACATCCTCGACGAGGACTGCCTGAACGTCATCGCGTGGGACGGCGACGAGGTGGCCGGTCACGCGACGCTCGTCCCCGACGGCGACGCCTACGAACTCGCCATCTTCGTCCACCAGACGTACCAGCGCGCCGGTATCGGCACGCGGCTCATCAAGGCGCTGCTCGGCTACGGCCGGGTGTCCGGCGTCGAGAAGGTGTGGCTCACGGTCGAGCGCTGGAACCGCGCGGCGGTCGGCCTCTACCAGACCGTCGGCTTCGAGACGAGCGACGCCGAGAGCTTCGAGTTGGAGATGACCATCCGACTCGCCGAACCGCCGGACGACGAGGGCGGCTGAGGGCGGCGGCGAGCCGCGACAACGACCAACGATTCAGGATTCAGACAGGATTCAGACCGAAAGCACGGGCTGGCTGGCGTACAGGAGGACGTACTCGGCGGCCTTGGCGAGCACCTCGCCGGGGTCGCCCGAGACGGGCTCTCGGGGCACGACGATGAAGTCCGCGTCGAGTTCTTCTGCGGTGTCGAGGACGACGCTGCCGGGGTGGCGGAGCTTGCTCGTCCGCGAGAAGCCGTAGGCGACCGACGTGGTGACGGGCACGTCGGCGGTCTCTGCGAGCGCCGACACCGTGTCGGTGACGGCCTTGCTGTCCTCGGCGACGGCGTCCTCGTCGACGACGCCCTGCTCTATGGCGCGGACGACGTCCTCGCCGAGGACGTGGACGGCGTGGACCGCGGCGTCGTACTCGGCCGCGACGGCGGCGGCGTACTCCGCCGCGCGCGTCGCCTCCTCGCTTTGGTCGACCGGCACGAGAACGAGGTCGATAGAGAGCGGGCGCGGTGACATGTCCCCACCTGCGTCGGGGGACGACAAAAAACTCACCCCACGGTCCCGCCGGCCGGCCGCCCCAGACTGGTTTTATGCCGCCGCGCCGTGAACCCGAAGCCATGTTCGACACCATCGTCATCGCCACCGACGGCTCGGCGAGCGTCCGCCGGGCGGTCAGCGTCGCCGTCGACCTCGCAGAGCGGTTCGACGCGTCGGTCCACGCGCTGTACGTCGTCGACGCCGGCGACGTGGAGACCGCGCCGGACCGACTCCGCGACGAGATGCGCGACGCGCTCACCGAACGCGGCGAGGAGGCGCTCGCCGAGGTCGAGGCCGCGACCGACCGCGAGGTGACCGTCGCGGTGCGAGAGGGCCGCCCCGCCGCCGAGATTTCGAACTACGCCCGCGAGGTCGACGCCGACGCCGTCGCCATGGGAACCCGGGGCCGCCACGGCGAGAACCGCTTTCTCATCGGCAGCGTCGCCGAGCGCGTCGTGCGGACCTGTCCGGTGCCGGTGCTGACGGTCCGCCAGCTGGAGGAGGGGACGACGGACTCCCTGCTGAGCGACGAGGCGGCCTGAGCGGGCCGCGTGGCTCGGTTCGGTCACGGCCCGCGGGACGTTCGGCGCGGTCTCCGCCGACGGAATCGGGAGGAGTTTTCCCCGTCGCGCCCGAGTTCGGCGTATGGAAGACGAGCTCATCGACAGTTCTCAGCTCTCGCTCCCCCGCAAGTCCGTGCTCCCCGGAGCCGGCTTCTTCTACCCCGAGTCGTTCGACGAGGAACGCGCCGAAGAGCGCGCCAAGGCGAAACTCGAAGACGCGTCGGTCGCGGTCGTCACCGACACCGACGCCGACGGCCTCGGCTGCGTCGCCCTCCTCCGGGAGGCGTACGACGCCGCCCTCGACGTGGCCGACTTCGAGGAACGCATCGAGGAGAAACTCGCAGACGACGAAGGCGACGAGGACGAGGACGAGGACGACGAGGACGAATCGCCCCTCAACGAGGAAGCGGAAGAAGAGCGACCGAAATCGCCGGTCGCGCTGATGGGGTCGAGCCCGTACTCGCTCGAAGACGACCTCCAGCGCGTCGCCGACTACGCCCCCGAGGGCGTCGAGGTGTACGTCTGCGACCTCTGTCCGGACAAGTTCGAGTACGTCGAGGAGGAACTGGCCGCGCTCGTCGAGACCGCCGGCGAGATTCACTGGTACGACCACCACCAGTGGAAGCCCGAGGTGGCCGAGGCGGTCCGCGATGCCGGCGTCGACCTCGTCGTCGGTGAGTCCGACGAGGAGTGTTCGACCGACGTGACGCTCCGCGAACTCGACTACGAGTTCGACGAGCGCTTTTCGGAACTCGCGGCCGTCACCCGCGACCACGACCTCTGGCTGAACGAAGACGAGCGGAGTCAGGACCTCGCGGACTACGCCTACTGGACCTCGAAAGAGGAGTACGTCGCCGTCGTCGGCGCGTACGGCGCGGACCTCCCGCCGGTCGTCGAGGAGTACATCGCCCACCGCCGCGTCGAAAAGGAGAACCTTATTCAGGCCGCCGTCGACCGCGCCGAACTGAAGACCGTCGGCGACTGGACGGTCGGCGTTACCTACGGACGATGCTCGCAGAACGAGGTCGCCGACGCCCTCCGCGAGGCGGGCGCGGACGCGGCGGTCGTCGTCAAGCCCGCCGGAAGCGCCTCCATTCGCGGCTCCGACGACTTCGAGCGCTGTCACGAGGTCGCGGACCTCGTCAACGGCGGCGGCCACCCGAAGGCCGCCGGCTGTAAGCCCGACATCTACGACGACATGCTCGACTACGCTCACCACTGGACGACGCAGGGCGCGACGACGAAGCGCGTCATCCTCCGGGCGTTCGAGCAGGTCGCAGACGCGGTCGCGGAGGCGGAAGCGGAAGCCGCGGCCGACGCGGAAGCCGACGATGACGCCGAAGACGACGAAGGCGTCGAAACCGAGCGCTAACGGCGAAACTAAACTCGAGACGCGGCGTCGAAAAACGGGGGTCGGTTACGCGTCGTCGACGACCCAGCGGTCGGAGTACGTCGTGCCGCAGGTACACTTGGCGTAGGCGTGGACCACGTCGCCCTCCTCGTAGATGCCGCCGACCTCCTCGTTTTGCGCCTCGGCGAACGAGAAGATGAACTTCACCTCGTGGTTCTCCTCGGCGGCCGCCTCGGGGCAGGTGCCGCCGCTCAGGTCGTCGTCGATGTCGCCGTCGTTGCCCATGGCGGTCTGGGCGAACTCCATGGCGTCCATGCCCGTGCCGGCCGCGAAGGCGCGGCGGCCGTCGTCACCGGGGACGACGAGGACGTAGCCGTTGTCAACTTCGACGCCCATGTTCGGGAGTTTGCCCTGACTGTCGAGGTACTCGTGGGTGAGATAGAGCGCCACGTCGTCGAGGCGCTCGCCTGCGAGATACTCCGTTACCTTGCTCATACCCCGCCTAGGGCGGTCGGCGCGTAAAAGCGGCGTGTCTCGGAGTCCGACCGGTCACTCGTCGGACGGGCCGAACTGCTCCGCGATGCTCGAAAGCGAGTCGTTCGGCCGTTCGGTGATGCGGTACACCTGCCGGACACCCGGAACCCGGAGGCCGTACTGGTAGCCGTCGTCCAGTTCGTCGAGTTCGACGGCGTCGCCGTCGGCCCGGTCGTGTTCGCGGCACCACTCGACGAGTCGATTCTCGCCGTCGTTCGGGGTGCGCGCGAGGCGCTTGTTGTCGTACGCGCCGCGAATCACGAGTCCCGAGGCGTCGGCCGAGAGACGGGCGTGGTAGGCGGTGCCGCCGAGGTGGAGGCGGACGAAATCGCCGTCGGCGGCGGTCACGTCGTCGGGGACGCGCAGGCAGGGGCGACGGGTGCCGCCGCTTCGGGCGATGTTCGCGCGGAACGTCTGGACCGACGGATGGTCGGAGGGCAGTTGCTCTGGCACGGGGAAGAGAGGAGCGAGACGGCGTTATTCGTCGGCTTCTTCGTCGTCGCCCTCACCGAAGGCGGCGGCGACGTCGCCCTCGCCGGCGACGACCTTCGCGTTGATCTGGACGGTCTCGTCGGAGACCTCGCGGCCGCGGACGGTGACGCGCTTGCGCTCGCCGTCGCGGGACGGCTTGTAGCCGATGCCGTCTTCGGCGAGGATTTCCTTGAGCGCGCCGCCGGGTACGTCGGGGTGCATCGGTCGGCCGGCCTTGTCCGAACCGCCCGTCAGTTCGAGCGTGAAGCCGTCGAGACCGACGGCCGCGCCGTCGACCTCGTCACCGAGGTCGCGGCCGAGGAATCGGTTTGCGTCCTGTCCTTCGACGTCGACTTGGTAGGTCGCACCGGAGTCGGGGTCGGCGACGACGACCATGAATTCTGCCATGCGCGGATGAAAACGGTCGCGGATAAAAAGTACGTCGAAAGCGCGTCTCGGGACCGCACCCACCGAATCGGGGTGAAACGGCCGAATTCGGCGTCCTCAGGGAGAACGGAGAATTTAGATAAGAGTTAACATTCAACATGTCGTACACCGTAACATGAGCAAGGATATCGACACGCGTGGGGTCGTGGCCCTCGTCAAAGCCAAATCGAGGGCGCTGGTCGGCCCCGAGCCGACGGACCTCGTCGAACGACGCCCGGCGGAGTTGGTCGAGCGCCGGACAGAGGCGTTGGTCGAGGCGGAGCCGACGACGCTCGTCGAACCCCGGCCGACAACGCTCGTAAAACAGCGACGCCACGAATGTCCCACCTGCGGCTACAAGTCCGAAGAGGCCGTTCACGAACGAGTCTGCCCGGAGTGCGGCGGGACGCTTCGCAACGCCGGCACGGGTCGGGACTGAGTCGCAAGCGGCGGAGTCCACGAGGAGGCACAGACACGACGTTCGCGGTGGTTCGTGCTCGCCGCACCGAGAAGACAGAGACGGCGCTGCGGCGGGTTAAAACCCGTCTTCCCACCGGAACGTACCGTTCCGCTGGACGACCTCGCCGTCGACCTCGATGCGCGAGTCCTCGCTCATGTCGGTTATCATGTCCGTGTGGACCGCGGACTGGTTGCCGTCTTCGCCCTCCGGGAGACACGCGCCGTAGGCTCGACCGACCGCGAGATGGACGGTGTCGCCCATCTTCTCGTCGAAGAGGATGCTGTCGGTGAAGCGGTCGATGCCGCGGTTCATGCCGATGCCGAGTTCCCCGAGTCGGCGCGCGCCCTCGTCGGTGTCGAGGATGCCGGCCAGCGCGTCCTCGCCCGCGCCCGCGGAGAAGTCCACGACCTCGCCGCCCTCGAACGTCAGGTGGACGTTCTCGACGCGCTGACCCTCAAGCGTCATCGGCACGTCGAAGAACACCTCGCCCTCGACGGCGTCTTCGACGGGTGCGGTGAACACTTCGCCCGACGGGAGGTTGTGGGAGTCGTAGGCGACCGACGCCGCGGAGTTGACGGCGGTCCGCCCCTCGATGGACATCGTGAGGTCGGTGTCGGCCTTGACGATGCGGACCTCCGACCCGGCGTCGAGCACGTCTTTCATGTTCGCCATCTCCTCGGCGAGTTCCGACCAGTCGCGGAGAATCGCGTCGTAAACGAAGTCGGCGTACGCCTCGAACGACATGCCCGCCTGCTGGGCCGCCGCGCGGGTCGGATGGACCGTCGAGACCCAGTCGGTGTCCATGCGCGCCTCTTTGACCTCGCTCGTGGCGCGGCCGTAGGCCTGCTGCGTCTCGGTCGGTACGTCGGCGGTCGCCGCCGTGTTGCGGGTGCCGCCGAGAAAGAGCACCGAGTCGGCGGCCTCGTAGAGGGCGAGTTCGTGTTCGGGAAGTTCGAAGTCGCCGTCGTGCGCGCGGAGGTACGCCCGCTGGACCTCCTCGGAGGCGTACGTCGTGACGACGTTCGCGCCGCGCTCGCCGAGGGCGTCGGCGACGGCGACCGCGAGGTCGTGGGCCTCCTCGCCGACGGAGACGACCACGTCGTCGCCGGTCTCGATTCGCGCGCTCCAGTCGACGAGCACCGCGGCGTGCTCGTGGATGCGTTCGTCCATACGCGACCCTCGCGCGCGGCGGTAAAAACGTCGGCGGCTGCGGGCGCGAGGTCGCCCGCCTTCGGTCACAGTCACCCGAAGGCGGGCAGGCGACGCGAGTCGACGCGACGACGACCGCGCACGCGCCAAACCACAACCACTACCACCCCCCGCGGACGATGCCGACGCATGCAACTAGGCGTCATCGGCCTCGGCCGGATGGGGCGCATCGTAGTCGACCGAGTGCTCGATGCCGGGCACGAGGTCGTGGCCTTCGACCTCTCGGCGGAAGCCGTCGCGGCGGCCGCCGACGCGGGTGCCGAACCCGCGGACAGCGTCGCCGACCTCGTCGACCGGCTCGGCGACGACAAGCGAATCTGGCTCATGGTCCCCGCGGGCGACGCGGTGGACGCGACCCTCGACGACCTCGACCCGCACCTCGACGGGGACGACGTGGTCGTCGACGGCGGCAACTCCCACTTCGAGGAGTCCGTGCGGCGCGCCGAGGCGTGCTCGGCGGCCTACCTCGACTGCGGGACCTCCGGCGGCCCCGCCGGTGCCGAACTCGGCTTTTCGCTCATGGTCGGCGGCCCGCAGTGGGCCTACGACGAGCTGACCCCCGTCTTCGACGCCGTGGCGACCGGCCCCGACGGCCACGGCCACATGGGCGACTCCGGCTCCGGCCACTACGTGAAGATGGTCCACAACGGCGTCGAGTACGCGCTGATGCAGGCGTACGGCGAGGGCTTCGAACTGCTCGCCGAGGGTCGCTACGACCTCGACCTCGAATCGGTCGCCAAGACGTGGAACAACGGCGCGGTCATCCGCTCGTGGCTCCTCGAACTCTGCGAGGAGGCGTTCCGCGAGGAGGGCAGCGACCTCGGTGACGTGGACGACCACGTCGCGGGCGGCTCGACCGGCACGTGGACGGTCCAAGAGGCGCTCGAACAGGAGGTCCCGGTCCCGCTCATCTACCAGTCGCTCGCCGAGCGGTTCGGCTCCCGCGCCGACGACCGCTTCTCCCGCCGCCTCGCCAACCGGCTCCGGTACGGCTTCGGCCGGCACGAGGTCGCGCGGAAAGACGACTGACGCGGCCGCGAACTACCGGCCGTGCCCGGCGACGCTCTCGGCGCGCCCGAGACGGACGCCGTTCTCGCCCCCGATATTGTGGGAACCCCGGTGAAACCCTCGTCTCGGCGGCGAAATCGACCGCCCGCGGGTGCCGCCACAATCACAATTTCCTTAACCCCTCCCTCCATATCCGCCGGTATGGCAGTCATCAGTATGGTGGGTGTCGGGGCCGGATTGGTCCTGGTACTCCTCGCCGTCGCCCTGCACTACTCGAAGGGCACCGGCTGGGAGCCGACCGCCGACATCACACAGGAGGTCCTCGAACGCCGCGCGGCGACCGTCGCAGAGACCGACTTCCCCGAGCCGATGAACCGTTCTATCGGGGGGGGCGGCGGGGTCGCCGCGGTCGGAGCCGGCGAAGAGGGCGCCGAACTCGAAGGTGAGGAGGCGGAAGAAGAACAGAGTCCCGCCGACATGCCCGAAGACGAAGTCGAGTACTTCGAAGTCGAGTTCGTCAAGCAGGGCGAGACCATCGAGCTGGCGAGCAACGAGACGGTGCTCGACCAGGGCGAAGACGCCGGGATGGACCTCCCCTACGCGTGCCGACAGGGTTCCTGTGTCTCCTGTGCCGCGAAGATTACCGACGGCCCGGCCGAAGAGTACATCACGCACCACACCCAGGAGACGCTCTCCGACGAGGAGATGGACAACGGCTACACGCTCACCTGCGTCGCCTACCCGAAAGCCGACTTCGCCATCGAGACCGGCGAAGCGCCGTAACGCGACGACCGCAGCCACCCACCTTTTCTCGCGACGCCACCCATCCCGGTGAACCGCGGTCGCCGCTCGTGCGGCCGACCGCCCCGCCACGACTCGCCCAGTTGCACTCGTTCGGTGTGCCGGGACGTTCCAGCGTTCGAAGACGCCTATCGACGCTTTCAAACGGTCTCCGCGTGTCTCACCTGTTCAGTGTCCCTCCCCGAAGGAGGTTCCCTCACCGAAGGCGACCTCAAACGGCCGATGTTCGAACTGGCGTGGCCGATTATCGTCACCGAACTCCTCCAGGTGGCGTACAACCTCGCGGACACCGTCTGGCTCGGCCGGCTCTCGACCGACGCCGTCGCCGCCATCAGCCTCGCGTTTCCGCTCATCTTCCTGCTCATCTCCGTCGGTGGCGGCTTCACCGTCGCCGGGAGCACGCTCGTCGCGCAGTACACCGGCGCGAAAAGCGAGGGCTCCGCCGGGACCGTCGCCGGGCAGACGCTCACGTTCATCACCGTCATCGCCGTCGTCGTCGGCGTCATCGGCTTTTTCGCCACCGACGCGATGCTCGGCGTCCTCCCGAGCTCGGAGGCGACCGCCGGGCAGGTCATCCCCCTCGCCGGCGACTACATGCGGGTGTTCTTCCTCGGCCTGCCGTTCCTCTTCGGCTTCTTCGTCTTCTCCGCGCTCATGCGCGGCTACGGCAACACCCGCGCCCCGATGGTCGTGATGTTCATCAGCGTCGTCATCAACATCGTCATCGACCCGGTGTTCATCTTCGGCTTCGACGCCAACCCGCTGTTTTCGATGCTCGGAGTAGAGGGCTTTCAGGCGAGCCTCTTCGCCGCCACGGGTTTCGACGGCTTCAAAGTCGCCGGCGCGGCGTACGCGACGGTCCTCTCGCGCGCCGTCGCCACCGTCATCGGCATCTACGTCATCTTCGGGACGAGCGCCGGCCCCGACGTGCAACTCGCCGACTTCCGCCCGCAGTTCGAGTACATCAAGCAAATCGTCGATATCGGCGTCCCGAGCGCCATCGAGCAGTCCGCCACCGCCCTCGGCTTCATCACACTCACCGCGATGGTCGTCACGTTCAACCCCGAAGTCGTCGCCGCGTTCGGCCTCGGCAACCGCCTCACGTCGCTCGTGTTCCTCCCGGCGCTCGGCCTCGGGCGAGCGACCAACACCATCGTCGGCCAGAATCTCGGCGCACAAAAACCGGAGCGCGCCGAGAGCGCCGTCCGGCTCGCCGCCAAGGTCGGCGCGAGCGTCATGCTCGTCACCGGCGTCCTCGCCTACATCTTCGCCGAACCCATCGTCGCGTTCTTCCTCCAGACCGGGACGGCCTCGGCCGCCCAAACCATCGACCTCGGCGTCGAGTACATCCGCATCCGCGCGGTCGAGTTCGGCTTTATTGGCGTCCTCCAGGTCATCCTCGGCGCGTACCGCGGCGCGGGGAACACGAAAACCGCCCTCGGCTTCTCGCTTTTCGCGCTCTGGTTGGGCCGCGTCCCCATCGTCTACCTGCTTTCGTTCCAGTTCGGCTTCGCCGAGACCGGTATCTGGCTCGGAATGGCCGTCGGACAGATTCTCGGCGCGATTGCGGCCACGGCGTGGTTCACCCGCGGGACGTGGAAACACAGCGTCGTCGACGCCGACGCGGTCGGAACGTAATCGGCCGCCGGCGCGGGTTCCACAACGGTTTTACGTCGGTGACGTGTAGCTCCCTCCGCTGAGGGCCCGTAGCTCAGTGGACAGAGTGCTTGGTTCCGGACCAAGATGCCGCGGGTTCAAATCCCGTCGGGTCCGTTCTACCCTTAGACGCTCCGCATTGACCGTACAGAGGCGTCCTTGGTCCGGAACCAACCACTCCGTCAACTGAGATTTGAACACTCTGCGTGACGCGCCTTACCGCCGTCGTGGCTTCCGCTAGATTCGAACACGGTACTCTACAAGTAGATTTCTCAAGATAAACAGAACCAAAGTCAGAGATGGATCACTACATCTGAATCACCGGATTATCTCTGCGTCACGGCCACTCCATAAGGCGGGCTTCCGTCCGAGGGTGTTTGCCCCCACTCCGCTACCACTCCGTGGGTCCCACCTCTCCCTCTGGGTCCGGGTCCCGCCGCCCGCTCCCGCCATCTCGGGAGAGCAAGGAGTGTCTGAATGAATATGTGACTAGCAAAACCGCGAGTACAATCAGAACGTAGTCCCACCGAATGTGATGCTCAAAGCTGTGGGTCCGAACAACTCGTTCAGTCACGTTCTCTTGGAGTGGGTTCATACAACGCCCACCTCACTTCTCGGCATCGTCTGAACGTAGACCGAGATCAGAAGGATAGCTATCGAGATAACCCCGAGTCTGAACCCCGGTGACGTGAGTCCAGAATTAGGTGACGCCAGCTTACTTGGTGCTTTCTCAAAGGGCATGGCTATACCACCACCTCAAGCAAACCCTCACAATGTGGACACCGAAGGTTCCCAGACCGCCCATCTCGGTAGTGTTCGAGAATTCGTCTAATGAGTTCAGAATTAGATACCCCAAGTCGTTCTGACTCACGATTTAGGAACTCACACATAGCATCATCCGTCTTCGTTCCGACCGATATGGAGCCAAAGCATTGAGACATAGTAAATAAACAATTGTGCTTGTACTATATACAAGTTTGCTTGTATACGGTGCGTACTCGACCGTACACAAAGTTTGAGTAACCGTGACTTTAAGTACCTCAAATCACGAGGTCCGGTATCGCGGTTCGCTCCGCGCCGGACACCTCTGTCGGAACCCACACGGAGATACCCTACGTTCATTTGACCGAGCGACCGACCGACCCGGAATAACCGAAAACCTCACCCACCAGGGTAGGAAGACGGACCACGGGGAGGGAGGGAGTGAAGGGACTACATGAACATGGGACAACCCGGATGGAAACGACAAGGAACACGGACATACCCAACCCACCGATACGCGGTAACGGAGGGAGAGGGAGAGGGGATATTTTCTATACCATACAAATATTACTGTGGTGCATTATAACGCCTCTGTCTGTCGGTTTTCTATCTCGCGCATGACGAGCAAAACACACCAAAATTCAAGAAAGCGTTATATACAAGTCCCGTAGCGAGAGAATCTATATACTCATACGGATCTGGTTTCAGATACCGTATAACTCTCCACGTTCCAAGGCACGACTGATTGTACGGCGAGAACAGCACAGTTCCTGAGCCGCTGTACGCTTACTCAGTTCCTCTTTCCGTACGCTATCGAGAACAGCAACCACACGGTCGTATTGTGCGCTCTCTATGAGTCTTCCATCGTCTTTCTCGAATCCGATTGGAGCAGGTCCCATCCGTTCTAGTTTAACGAAGAATCCAGTTGCTGTCTGTTGATTTGATATCGTCGCAACTACCTGATTGAGAAACCCGGTGGGAAGTATGACCTACAGCCCACCGGATTCGGTCATAGTTGACCGGATTCAAAGAGCGTTTCCCTCTGATGAGTTGCGCGAGCGCGCTCGCGCAACGAATCTCGTCCAACGAGAGCGGAAATTCGACATCGTTGCGCTGTTCTACACACTCTCGTTTGGCTTCGCTGCTGGCTCAGACCGCTCTCTCCAAGCATTTCTCGAACGCTACGTCGAGATGGCTGACTGTGACGAACTCTCCTACGCATCGTTCCACGACTGGTTCGAACCAGGATTCGTTGCACTCCTTCGAGAGATTCTCGATGACGCAATCGAGAATCTCGATACCGGACGAGAAGATTTGAACGGCCGTCTCGAACGCTTTCGAGACGTCCTCATTGCTGACGCAACCATCGTTTCGCTGTACCAGGACGCCGCTGATATCTACACAGCAACCGGCGACCATCAAGCCGAACTGAAACTTCACCTCACCGAATCTCTCTCGACTGGGCTCCCGACACGATTCCGGACAACCGATGGGACGACTCATGAACGGAGTCAGCTACCCACCGGTGAGTGGGTAGCTGACGCCCTCATCTTGCTCGATTTAGGCTTCTACGACTTCTGGTTGTTCGACCGAATCGACCAGAACGGCGGGTGGTTCGTCTCCCGGGTGAAGGACAACGCGAACTTCGAGATCGTCGAAGAACTGCGAACGTGGCGAGGCAACAGCATTCCGCTGGAAGGAGAGTCGCTGCAGGCCGTCCTTGAGGACCTGCAGCGACAGGAAATCGACGTCCGCATCACGCTTTCATTCGAGCGCAAACGAGGGTCGGGCGCCAGCGCGACCCGGACGTTCCGACTGGTCGGCCTGCGCAACGAGGAGACCGACGAGTACCATCTGTATCTGACGAATCTGGCGAGAGAGGACTACAGCGCGCCCGATATCGCGCAGCTCTATCGGGCGCGCTGGGAGGTCGAACTGCTGTTCAAGGAGCTGAAGTCGCGGTTCGGCTTGGACGAGATCAAGACGACCGACGGCTACATCATCGAGGCGCTGATCATCATGGCCGCAATTTCGTTGATGATGAGTCGTGTAATCGTGGATGAGTTACGGTCGCTCGAGGCAAGACAGCGAGAGGGCGAAGCCGCCGCAGACGCCGACTCGTCGGCGTCGCGGCTCCCTCGGCGTCGCTGTTCGCTCGCCGTGGAACGCCACGGTCATCTAATCCAGTTGTATCTCATGATCGAGTTGGGCTACGAACTGCCGGATTTGGACGAGCTGTTGCTGTGGGCGTCACGAAATCCAAATCCACACAGAGATCGGTTACGTGAGCAGGTTGAACGAGGTGAGTTCGGCTTTGATCGCTACTAAACTAGAACGCATGGAGCAGGTCCATGATGATACTCGGGATTCGCCTGACGGGCCGCTATGCCCTCTCGCGTGTTCATCCGTTTCACTCGCGCCTCCCACTCCGCGAACGCTCCGAGCATCTGCATCTGTAGTCTGTGCATGGGTTGTTCGTCGCCATCCCCGAATGAGAGACCATCCCTGACGAAATGTATCGTCGCTCCCGACTCCATGACGCGAGAGACGGTACGATCCAAATCTTGGAGTGACCGAGCGAGACGGCTAATCTCATGGACAACCACCGTATCCACCTCTCCCGCCTCTACGTCGCCCATGAGGCGCTTGTAACCCTCTCGGGAGGTGTTTGTACCTGTTGCCTTGTCTCGGTACACCTGAAGCTCTGAGAGGGCCACATCGAGTTCACTCTGAGAGTAAGTAGTAGTGGACTCAATCTGCCGGTCAAGATTCTGCTCAGGAGTAGAAACACGGCAATAACAACCGACCTTCATGCCCACCACTTAGCACTTAAAAAGGGTAGCCTTTACGCCCAGACTGTGCGAGAAGGACCGTAACTGCATCCGATCCAGACGGGAAGTCCATACCTGATTTCAACCCATCTACAAGTTTTTAAGACCCTATTCCATTGTCAAACGGTATGGGAAATAGCGATATGGATCTTGAAGCCGAGGAATTGAGGCTTATTGATCTACTGGGTGAACGAACCCGTATCTTCCGTGTTCCGATCTTCCAAAGGGAGTATAAGTGGAAACAGAAGCAACGTTCCGAATTATGGGATGATATTGAAACGATAGGTACTGAGGCAAAGCCTTCTCACTTTGTCGGACAGGTTATTCTTGTAGAAGATGAGAGGAAGTCCGACGAAGACGTAGACACATACAAGATTGTAGATGGCCAACAACGACTGACTACATTTTCTATACTAGTCTCAGTACCTCACAAAGCATCCTCGGCTAGCTGTTTCTGAAGCCTGAGTTCTGTGTCGGAGCGGTTGCATTGACGGTCTCGACGGGAGAATCATGGACGAATCGGTGGAGAGCTGTCGCTGTCGGCGGCGGTCAGCCGCTGACGCGACAGCGTCGCCACTCACACCGCTGGCTAGCCCGGTCAAGAGTTACCGGCTAAACCGGTCGTCTGGTGGCCGGTTCGCGGGGACGGCCCGACGCACCGCGAGGGCCGTCCACGCTGCCCGTCGAATCAAGTTGGTGAATTCCTTGTACGACCACTCCCAGAGGCGACGCCCGCCTCGGCGGGGCGTCGCCACGTACTCCCAGTGCAGATACCGCCACACGTTCTGTAACAGCAAACTCACCACGACGTACAACAGCCGTACGACCGGATTCTGTGTCGTAGTCGTCGCAATCGTTTGCTCGGAGAGTCGGTAGCTCGCCTCGATACCGAAGCGTTTCGCGTAGTGGTATCGAGCGTCTCGTGGTGAGTTGATGAACGGCGCGTCAGCGGCGTAGCCGTGACGCGCCACGCCATGTTCGTCGTACCGTCCGTTCTGGTAGGTACAGTCGATGTAGACGGGAAACTCGACGGTCCAGCTGTGACCGTCGAGTTTCGCTGTCAGACTGTGCTGAATCACGCGACTCCACCCTTCTGAGAGTTCTCGCTTGATCGTTCGTCCCCAGCGGACGATCGGCATGACGTACGCGTGGTTGTGCGCCTGAAGCAGCGTCAAACACTTGCTGTCGTAGAATTCGCGGTCAAGATAGACGGCCTTGACACCGAGGTCAAGGCCGTCGAGAATACCGAGGAACTCTGCGAGGACACTGCTGGCGGTGTCGCCGTCTTCGAGACGGCGCACCGCCAGCGTGTAGCGTTTGTTCTTCACGCGTGCGTACAGTGTCGCGTACGCGTGGAACGCGGTGGTTCCACGTTTGCTTGGGAGTGATAGAGACCGTCCGTGTCGTCTTCGTCACCATAGTAGGGCCGCAGGTGGAGGTCTGCGCAGACCTCCCCGCAGGACGTCGAGAACGTCCTTCTGGAGGAGCGTGTTCCCGATTTGTTCGAGCGTCTCGAGGTCGAACTTGGTGCGGAGATGGTAGAGAACCGAGTTTTCGTGAGGTGCATCTTCGCTTCTCTTGCAGAGTGTAGAGACCGAGGTCCCGTCGGCGCAGGCGCCGACGAGGACCTCGTAGATGTCTTCAGCACCGATTTCAGCGTTTTCACCGAGAGTGAGTGCAACTTCCTCGTCAAGGGAGTTGACGAGGAAGTTAAGGAGCTGGTCCTCGTGGATTGAACCGTCTGCTTGCTTGGTATTAGACACACCTTCAGCAAGCGGACGTCTCAACTAACCAGCTTTGTGATGTACTGAGTCTGCGCAATTCGAGATGCTGCAGATCTCCACGATAACAAAAACGTAGAGAGCATACTCACGACACATGATAAGAACGGAGACGAAATACGAACTCTCCACCTCCTTGATGGAGACGAAGAAGCATACCAACATCTCTACGATGGAAGCCCAGAGCTGATTGAAGAGGATCACCGAATCCGTGAAGCATACGATTTCTTCAAGCAGAAGCTATCTGATCTGGATACCGATGAACAAATAGACCTTCTCAAGAACGTCGTCAACAATGTTGATTTAGTTCGGACTTCGTGTGGTAGTATGACTGCGGCGTACCAAGTGTTTCAAACACAAAACGACCGTGGGCTTGCGTTATCTCCGCTTAACCTCGCTAAAACAAAACTCCTAGAAGAGGCGAGTCTGGTTGGACTGAACGAGGAGTCCGTTAGACGCCGTTGGGAAAACATTTCCACCCGGTTAGAAGAAAACGACCAGGTGAGCAGCGCAGCCCCCCGAAGAGCGTTTACGCACTACTTGATTGTCGACGAAGAATACGACGTTCGGAGTAGAGTGACCACCAAAGACTTCTACCGGACATTCGCGGCTGCTTTGGACAAGCATGAGGGGGCAACAGAGATACGTCGATTCATCTCAAAGCTTGAGGACTACACAGACAGGTACATAGATATCCACGAAGGAACCGTTCGTAAATATCAGCGTAACAAGAGGAGTTTGATTAACGACCAAATGAGGTTCTTCCAGAGCAAGAATTCTCATGCTCCGGTTGTTCTCTTGTATCTTGTCGAGAACATTGATACAGCGGACGAGATGGAGAATTTACTGCGATTAGCGAACAAGCTGAATGTCCGTCTGAACTTGCAGGATGCTGCGCCAGCTTACCATCGAGACAGCATGTACCAACTTGTAACTAAGCTCATCGATAGTAAGCAGTCCAAGTGGGAGGATGAAGCAGAAGATCTAATAAAAGAACGTACCGTCAGCGACAAGCAGTTAAAAGAGATATTGAAAGGCCGAGAGCTTCCGAACAGCCGCTTCACCCGTTTCCTGCTCCGTGCTCTGGAAGAGGATTACTATAACGCTGGCTCTCGTGAGACCAGAATTGACCTTGACCAAGTCGATCTTGAGCATATCGCACCGCTTAGCTCTCTTTCATCGGAGAGATATAGCACATGGGCAGCGGTCTTCAATCATAATGAGGAACGCTTTGATCACTACAAATCCAGACTTGGAAACCTTACGCTACTTGCAGACCGGCAGAATTCGAGAGTAAGGAATGGCTCGTATGCTGAGAAGTGCGCTGAGTACGAGCAGTCAGATATTACCATGACTCAGAGAATTCCAGACAATTATCCTTCCTGGGGCTTTGAGACGATAGAAGACCGTACCCGGACGATTGCTCAAGATATCGTGAATTTGTGGGGTGTGTAAGACCTAGTTCAAAAATAGGCTAAAGGTTGCTGTGGATACCGTCCTATTCAGATATTGTTTAGGTAGCCTCTCCGTTGTTCTACCTTCTGTTCCTCGGTTCTCTGATCGTAGTGCTTTGAGAGAACTTGCTGACCAACGTTCATACGGTCGCTAACAACTTTCTCAGGAACATCACGAGAGAGGAAGTGCGTGATACTCCCTCGCCTCACGTCGTGCGGAGAGACTGAGGACGGGCACTTACTGGCACTCTTTCGGTGATCATCCAGAGCCTCACACGTCGCAACCTCACGGCCGTGTGGGCACTCTCCCGTGTATTCACACGGTCTTGTGAGACGGTACACGTTCTCCCGTATAGCCGTCCGAGACACACGCCCCTGAGATGTAGTGAATAATGGCTCACGGCCGTAGTCATCACTCATATCGGGACGCACATTCTCTATCCAGTCCGTAAGCACTTCACACGTATCCGGTCGGAGTGCAACTAGTCTCTCCCCCTCAGAACCATTCTTGAGTGGTGTGTCTTGCTCCGGCCTGTGGTGCAGTCTGATTCGGGCTTGTGGTTCATCGTAGTCCTGTAAGTCAAGCCCGCGTGCCGCTCCGAGACGGATTCCAGTCCGCCAGAGTAGGAGTAGAAGCGTATGCTGGAAAGAAGCGTACTGGAAGCGTTCTAGGCGATTCAGAATCTTTGTGGCTTCCTCATTCGTGAGTATAGTTTTCTTGTGGTCTTCGTTAGGCGAGAGAGACGGAGAGACAACAGACTCACACAGATTGTTCCTCACGGCGTCAATCCTCTCACAGAAGCGAATAAACACCCGTATCGTATCCATCTGAGTCTTCAGACTCACGTTAGATAGATTTCCTACCTCACGTCTCCAAAGGCGATACTGATGCATCCTCCGTCCACTCAGGACATTCAGATTCTCTATGTCTTGTTCATCACACCACCGTTGGAAGTAATCCAAGCGGTATCCGTGGGCCTTCAGCGTCGCCTTCGATACCTCTGTTTCTCGTTCTTGTAGGTACATCTCGACCGCTGTTGATGGGTCGATAGGTTCCAAGTCGTGTTGGTCTGGCATGGTTCTGTTTGGGAAGCCAGACTGAAACAGCGATACGTGCAATAGCACGCCCACAGACCTTGTTTTTGAGTTTATTTCATACAATGTCGCGGGTTCAAATCCCGTCGGGTCCGTCCAAATTTTTGGCGTTTTCTATATGTAGAAAACGTCCGACTCACGTCTTCTACCGGCAGGTCTCATCGCGGGTATATATACTCGCGAGCAGGGGCCGAAAAAGAGTCCACCACGAAACGGAACGCGGGTCGCCGCTGTCTTGCGGTCGGGCCGGGCCAACGGGGTGGTCGGCATGATGCTGCTCGACTCGGAGAGCCGAAAGAGCAGCTGTCTCAACTGCGGGTCACACGTCACCCGCGACTTCCGCCGCGTCTACGGTGACCGCGAGGACCGCGCGCACCGCTGTCACGAGTGCGATACGCTGGTTCGCCTACAGCGCGGTTCCGCGGGCGGTCTCGACGTTCCGATTCCGGACCCGTGGGACGGTGCTCCCGGTCGGCACGGCGGTAACCCGGAGCGGTGGCAATGACGGTTCGCTGTCCGTCCTGCAGCCGCGACAGCGACTGCATCTTCCGCTGTGAGTACTGCGGCCGCGATCTCGCGGAGGAGGACCGGCGGTGAGTTCCGTCGCGAGCGCGCCCCACGAGACGCGCGGTGATCTCCTCTACGACGAATACGGTTCGTCGCCGTACTGGGCGGTTCGCCAGCTGTACAACCACATCGACGGCGGTATCTCGAAGATCGAGATAGAAGTTCCCCGCCTCGAGGAGGACGGAACCGAGACGTGGGGGGTCTCGATGGGCTTCCACCAGTCGGGTCTGTCTCCGCGTGAGGCAGATACGGTGAACTCGCTTCTCGAGTACGACATCAACGCGTACGGTGAGGGAGAGCGGAAGCTTCCAGTCTGTGTGCAGCCGCGACTCGCGTGGTCCGACGAGAACCGTCCTGATAGCGTTCCTGCGACGCTTGGGCCTGCCACGAACGTGAAACTGCAGAACGTCGTGAATCTGGAGTTAGACGAGATACCTCACGTCTTCAAGTGGGTGATGCGCCGCGTGTGCGAGAAAGTCGGCTTCGACTGGTCGCGCAAGTATTTCGCCGAAGACCCACACAAGTTCTCGACGATAACCCAGCACGAGCGGTACCTGCGGATCGACCGCGATCAAGCGAAGAAGTTGGTCAGGCGCGACGGCGTCTTCATGCGGTTGTTCATGCTCTCGGCCGACATCGAGGGCTCGCACGTCGTCTACGATTCGAACAACGAGGACGTAGTCGGCTACAACCACCAGCTCCGGCTCGATCGGTCGGCTATTGCTGATCTCTTCCCGAACAGCCAGCACCGTCCTCGAGGACTACAGCTGAAGCACTACCACCCGCAGTACGTCCGAGAAAGTTCGGACGGTGACCCGCTGTACCACCCGAAACTCGGCGCGCTGTACAAGAAGAACCTGAACCGCGATCAGGCGGTCGCGTGGGACGACCGGCACGATCTGGTCGGCGACCTGGAAGAGAAATTGCTGAACGTCCTGTCGTGGGCGGACATCCCGACTCGACCCGGCATGTGGTTCGTCGCTGACGACCACTTCAGCGCGGTCGCGTCCGGTCGGACCATCGCGCTGTGGGACGATCCGACGCCGCAGATCGAAGCGTCCCAGGAGTCAGTCATCATGCGCACGCTCTCGCGTCTCTCAGACACGGATCGCGACGTGCTCAAGCACTTGGCACTCACCGACGGCGGAACGAGAGTCGGTGAACTCGAGGACGGTACCGGCTGGTCCTCCACGACGATCTACCGCGTTCTGCAGCGGCTCTCTGGGCTTCTCGAGAACGACGGCGGAGTCGTGAAGTGGGTCTCCTCGAAGATCGCGCAGGAAGTGCGCGAGCTGGTGAGTATCGCCGACGACGTGGTAGACTCGGTCGCCGGTCGGATCGAGAACGTACTGAACGTCGACCCGCGCGACCTAGAGCGGTCTGGTCGTGCCCTGCAGAACTGGCTGAACCGCTACGGCGCGGAGGTTGTCGCCGGAATGGACGACCGTGACGACCGCGTGCGGATTCGTATCCGGACGGTGCTCACTCAGTCGAAGAACTCCACGGCGACCGGCGAGTACCTTCCCGACGTGCTCGAGGAGGGATACAGCGCGTGGTGTGACGCCGGACTCGACTCGCGGCGGTTCCTCAACGCGATTGTGACCTATGACCGGGCGTACGGTCCCGTGCAGAACACGGTCGCTCGGAAGCACCTGTAGCCGGTGGCCGTCTGAGTGGCAACACTCTCGGCCAGTTCCTTCTTTTATATACTACGCTCCGATTTTAGGCTGAACCCTGTTTTCGGGTGGAGTTTCAATTCTCCGTGAGCGGCCGTGCTCGAGGAGATCGAGCGGGTGCTCTCCCGCTGGATGGGAAAGCCCCCTTAGGGAGTGTGACTAACGTCACAACTGGGGAAAAATAACCCTCCGCCTCCGCATCTCCACCTGATGCACGCGAAAGGGGTCTCAAAATGTCGTGCCTATTCGGGCGACGCGTAGCGCCCCATTTATGTTCAATTGCTGTGGACTCGGAGTAGTGAGCGACGAACTCCCCACCGCCAAAGAGATCTTAGCGACTCACGAGCTTGTGGAAGAGCATTGGGATCTCAAGTATCGTGGGACGCGCGTCGCTGCCCCGAGGTTGAAATTCAAACGACTACTCAGAAGGGTCTCGGAGTCCGAACCGGTGTACCCCCGCGCCGCTGCACTTCTGCGCGAAATCGCAACGGAGCACTACTTCGAAGACGGAAACAAGCGGACTGCATGGCTGACGATGCGCGACTACCTGGACCGCCACGGGGAGAAGCCAGCAGACACAGGAGAGACTGCGGTACAGGTGATGAAGCGAATTCGCCGTTTCGACACCGAAGAACTCGCTATCTGGCTGGTAACAGGAGATCTCGATCACGATAAACTCGAGCCGTGAACCACGGAAAGACTCAAGCCGATCTACTTCGTTGATTTATTCAATCAATGAGTCTCTCTCACCCCGACGAGGAATCCGACGACCACGAAGAGCGGATTGCTCGGTTCATCGAAGAGGACTTCGAGCTGCTCGACGCGCTTCACGAGTAACTCCCGAACGAATTTCCTCACCTGTTTTGACGGCAGTAGAAGACTGAGCGATAGCTGTTTCCAGAACCAGTCGCGTCTTTCAGAGTGACCTTTGACCCACGTCGATCTCGCAGCTCCTCGAGCACACCAACATCCGAAATCGAGTCGTCACCGGGAACCGACCACCACCGGAACCCCGCCAAACTGAACCATATAGTAAGTAATTATACGCCGCCAAGGGGGTGTGTGGTGGTGGCCGTTGCTCGAAGTGTGCGCGGTCTAGTAATTTTACGTTTGACACCGACCACGGCCTGTATTCGTGGTTGGTGACTTAGGAGATAGAACTAAGTAGGATTGGGTGGCCGGTGAGGTGTCAGCAATGGTATTTCGAAAGCTCCGGAACCACGACGGCACCCCGCTTGTTGCACTCGACCGTGACGATCTCGTCCTCGACGGCGTCATCGCTGCTGATGAGGATGAGCGCGAGGACCAGAACATGCACGTTCAGCGGTTGGGCAAAGGCGTCTACGTCGTTCGTCCGGTGCCGGAAGACGGACCGATCCAGCCGCTACACGAGACTGAGCTGTTGCAAGGGTTGGTCAACTAAAATCAGCCTCGAGAAACGATTTCTGATCCAATATTCAAATCCTACTTATCGTACAGGTCTAGAATATGCTCTTCTTGAAATCCCATCCCAAGAATAATACGCTGAATCTGTTCATCTTGGTCGGCCTTGAGATTCGTGTCGAGAACAGCTAATATGATACCTGAAGATAATGCTCTCAATAGACTCATCTGAAAACTTATGAATTCAAGAATACGATCCATACTCAGTACATCACAAAGCCTGTTAGTTGAGACGTCTGCTTGCTGAAGATGTGTCCAAGCAACCACAGCAAGCAGACGATGAAATCCACGAGGACCAGCTCCTTAACTTCCTCGTCAACTCTCTTGACGAGGAAGTTGCTCTCTCACTCGCTGAAAACGCTGAACTCGATGCTGAAGACATCTACGAGGTCCTCGTCGGCGCCTGCGCCGACGGGACCTCGGTCTCAACGCTCTGTGAGAGAAGCGAAGATGCACCCCACGAAAACTCCGTTCTCTACCATCTCCGCACTAAATTCGATCTAGAAACGCTCGAACAGGTTGGCAACACGCTCCTCCAGAAAGACGTTCTCGACGTCCTTCCCCAGCAGGTGGAGGTCTGCGCAGACCTCCACCTGCGGCCCTACTATGGTGACGAAGACGACACGGACGGCCTGTATCACTCACAAGCGAAGCGTGGAACCACCGCGTTCCACGCGTACGCGACGCTGTACGCACGCGTGAAGAACAAACGCTACACGCTGGCGGTGCGCCGTCTCGAAGACGGCGACACCGCCAGCAGTGTCCTCGCAGAGTTCCTCGGTATTCTCGACGGCCTTGACCTCGGTGTCAAGGCCGTCTATCTTGACCGCGAATTCTACGACAGCAAGTGTTTGACGCTGCTTCAGGCGCACAACCACGCCTACGTCATGCCGATCGTCCGCTGGGGACGGGCGATCAAGCGAGAACTCTCGGAAGGGTGGAGTCGCGTGATTCAGCACAGTCTGACAGCGAAACTCGACGGTCACAGCTGGACCGTCGAGTTTCCCGTCTACATCGACTGTACCTACCAGAACGGACGGTACGACGAACATGGGGTGGCGCGTCACGGCTACGCCGCTGACGCGCCGTTCATCGACTCACCACGAGACGCTCGATACCACTACGCGAAACGCTTCGGTATCGAGGCGAGCTACCGACTCTCTGAACAAAGTATCGCGACGACCTCGACACAAAATCCGGTTGTACGGCTGCTGTACGTCGTGGTGAGCTTGCTGTTACAGAACGTGTGGCGGTATCTGCACTGGGAGTACGTGGCGACGCCCCGCCGAGGCGGGCGTCGCCTCTGGCAGTGGCCATTCAAGGAGTTCATCAACATGATCCGACGGGCAGCGTGGACGGCCCTCGCGACGCGTCGGGCCGTCCCCGCGAACCGGCCACCGGACGACCGGTTCCACCGGTAACTCCCGACCGGGCTAGCCAACGGTGGGAGTGGCGACGCTGTCGCGTCGGCGGCAGCCGCCGCCGACAGCGACGGCTCTCCGCCGATCCGTCCATGATTCTCTCGTCGAAACCGCCAGTCCAACCGCTCCGCCACAGAACTCAGGCTTCAGAAACAGCTAGCCGAGGACGCTTTGTGAGGTACTGATATTATGGGGGACGTGAACGGGGTACAAAGCAGGAGGGGGCAGCGAAAATAAACGCTTATCAGTATCCCCACTTAAAGAAAATTCGAGGGCTGGTAGCTCAGTTAGGCAGAGCGTCTGGCTTTTAACCAGACGGTCGGGGGTTCAAGTCCCTCCCAGCCCGTTTCTACTCCGAACAACCGTGAGGAGTGAAACGGCTTCGAGAGATTGAACCCGACCAGTCGCGCACAGCGAAGCGAGCACGTCTGGGCCCGGTTCAAGTCCCTCCCAGCCCGTTTCTGCGACGAAGTACGTGCGGAGTGACACGGCTTTCTGATTCCTACGTCTCCGAGTGATAGCTTCATCAAGCCGTGTTGCACATTGCGTTGGCTACTTCCACTCCGTGGCTGTCGCTCTCGTCAAACTGGCACTTGTGAGAGTATCTTTCTATAAGGAGAGAACCCCGCCGCTTAGGGCGGGAGTGAATCCGACACTTCCCACGCAATCACCGTCGATTGCAGGCGGGATATGCAACGACAGGTCGGCTGACCCCGGCCTGCGATTTTTCGGTTATTCGAGGTCGAGGAGCATCGCGGCCTCGTCGAGGAATTCGGCGTAGACCGACATCGCGTCCTCGATGGGTTCGGGTTCGGTCATATCGACGCCGGCGGTTCGGAGCACGTCGAGGGGGTACTCGCTGCCGCCGAGCGCGAGCGCCTCGCGGTAGTCCGCCGCGGCAGACTCGCCTTCCTCGCGGATGCGCTCGACGATGGCCGCCGCCGCGGAGATGCCCGTCGCGTACTGGTAGACGTAGTAGTCGTAGTAGAAGTGCGGAATCCGCTCCCACTCGCGGGCGATGCGGTCGTCGGTCGCCGCGGGCTCGTAGTACGTCTCCTTCAGGTCGCCGTACAGCTCGTCGAAGCGGTCGGGCGTGAGCGCGCCGTCGTTCTCGATTATCTCGTGAATCTGGAGTTCGAAATCCGCGAACATCGTCTGGCGGAACAGCGTCGAGCGGAACCGTTCGAGGTACTCGTCGAGGACGTGCATCCGGAGTTCGTCGTCGTCGACGTTCTCCAAGAGGTACTCGGTCAGGAGCGTCTCGTTGACCGTGGAGGCGACCTCGGCGGTGAAAATCTCGTAGCTCGCGTCGTGCCACGGCTGGGCGTCGTTGGCGAGTTCGGAGTGCATCGAGTGGCCCAGTTCGTGGGCGAGCGTGAACATCGACGCCGAGTCGTCCTGGTAGTTCATCATGATGAACGGCTGGGTGTCGTAGGTGCCCGCGGAGTACGCCCCGGAGCGCTTGCCGCGGTTCTCGTACACGTCGACCCAGCGGTCGTCGAGGCCCTCGGCCATCCGCTCCTGATAGGCCTCGCCGAGCGGTTCGACGGCTTCGACGATGTACTCTTTCGCCTGCTCGTACGGAATCTCGGGGCCGTGGTCGCCGGTGAGCGACACGTACAGGTCCCACATCCGGAGTTCGTCCGCGCCGATGGCCTCGCGCTTCAACTCGGCGTGGCGGTGGAGGTGCCCGAGGTTGTCGCGGACGGTGTCGAGCAGGTTGTCGTACACCTCGACCGGGACGTTGGGGCCGTCGAGGGCGGCCTCGCGGGCGGTCTCGTAATCGCGGATGCGCGCGGTCTTCACGTCCTTCTTGACGCTGTTTTTCAGCGAGGTGCCGACGGCGTTGCGAACGTCGGCCCAGCGGTCGTAGAACTCCTCGTGGACGGTCCGGCGGAACTCGCGGTCGGGGTGCTTCTGGAGCTTCGTGAAGTTGCCCTGCGTGATTTCGACCGACGTCCCGTCGGGCTTTTCGACGGTCGGGAACTCGAGGTCGGCGTTGGCCAGCATGGAGTAGATGTCGCTGGACGCGCCGGTCACCTCCGAGAGGTCGGCGAGAACCTCTTCGACCTCCGCGGAGCGGGTGTGTTCTTTCGTCCGGAGCACGTCGTCGAAGTAGTGCTCGTAGGCGTCGAGTTCGGGCTCCTTTTCGACGAACTCGGCGACGCCGTCGCGGCCGAGTTCCTGCAGTTCGGGGTCGAGGTAGCTGACCGCGCTACGGGCCTTCGACGCCAGCGCCTCGGCGCGACCGGCCTGCGCCTGGTACTCCTGGTTCCGGGTGTCTTGGCTGCTGCGGAGGTTCGCGTAGGAGACGACCATCGACACCTCGCGGAGCACCGACTCCATCGTCTCGAAGAGTTCGAGGAGCGTCTCGGGGTCCTCGGTGGCGCGGCCCTCGTAGCTCGCCAGTTCGGGAACGCGCTCTGCGACGTCCTCGTACGCCGCCTCCCACTCCTCGTCGGAGGCGTAGATGCTGTCGAGGTCCCACTTGTACTCCTCGTCGATGTCGCTCCGCTCGGGAACCGAACTCATGTCGGGTACTGTGACGCGCGCGGCTGGTAAGCCTTATCAATCGACCGGCGAAGCGGGGACGAGGAGGGCGGCCGCGTCGCGGTTAGTGTCGGGTCGCTCTCGCTTCTCGGACCTGCGAACCGTCCCGGACTAAGTCCTCACAGTGCGGACAGACGCGGGGGGCGTCCATGCCCTCCGGGGCGAACACCCTGACGTAACCTTCCGTGACGAAAGAATTGCAGTTCTGACATGTAGGCATGGCGGTCGTGCGTACCACGTCAACTGAGTTAGATGTTGTGGGCGATTTTCGGCATCCGACACCGACCCCGACCGCGGCAGGTCGCCCGAGTCGACGCGGCCCCCGGCGGCGCAAACCACTTTGACCGGCGGGCGTGTGGAACTGCCATGGACGACCTCTCTCCCGCGGTCCGCGAGGCGTTCGCTCGGACGTGGGTCGACGACCGCCCGTGGGCGTTCCTCACCGACTTGACCGCCATCGGCGACCGGATGGCCGGCGGGCCGGGCGACCGACGCGCGAGCACGCTCGTCGCCGACGCCTTCACCGACGCGGGCGTCCGGCGCGTCGAGTTCGACCCCTTCGAGATGGCGCGCTGGACCCGCGGCGACACGACGCTCGACCTCACCGCACCCGACGAACGGCGCTTCGAGGCCGTCGCGCTTCCGTACGCTCCCCCGGCGACCGTCTCCGGTCCCCTCGTCGATGTCGGCTACGGCACGCCGAGCGAAATCGACGCCGCCGACGTGGACGGCGCGCTCGTCGTCGCCAGCACGACCACCCCCGCCGGCGGCCGGTTCGTCCACCGGATGGAGAAGTTCAACTACGCAATCGGCGCCGGCGCGGTCGGCTTCGTCTTCGTCAACCACGTCCCCGGCCAACTCCCGCCGACCGGGGCGCTCCGCTACGACGAGGAGGCCGCCGCCCCCGCGGTCGGCGTGAGCGCCGAAACCGGGTCGTGGCTGACCGACTACGCGGCCCGCGGCGGCGAAGCGACCCTCGCGGTCGGCGCCGAGACGACGCCCGGCGAGAGCCGGAACGTCGAGGGTCGCGTCGGCCCCGACACCGACCGCGAACTCCTCCTGTGCGCCCACTTCGACGCCCACGATATCGCTGAAGGCGCGCTCGATAACGGCTGTGGCATCGCGGTCGTCGTCACCGCGGCGCGACTCCTCGCCGAGATGGACCTCGCTCTCGGCGTACGCGTCGTCGGCGTCGGCGCGGAGGAACTGGGGCTAACCGGCTCCGAACATCTCGCGGACCGCCTCGACCTCGACCGCGTCGCCGCCGTCGTCAACGTCGACGGCGCGGGTCGGTTCCGCGACCTCGTCGCCCACAGCCACACCTCGGAGGCGACCGCCGCGGTGGCGACCCGCGTCGGCAACGAGACACGCCACCCGGTCGACATCGAACCCGAACCGCACCCGTTCAGCGACCAGTGGCCGTTCGTCCGCGCCGGCGTCCCGGCGCTCCAACTCAGGAGCGAAAGCGGCGAGCGCGGCCGCGGCTGGGGCCACACCCACGCCGACACCCGCGACAAGGTCGACGACAGAAACGTCCGCGAACACGGGATGCTGACCGCACTTATCGTCCGCGAACTCGCCGCGACCGCCGCCGACGGGGAGATTCCCCGACTCGACGACGAACTCGCCGCGGCGTTCCGCGACGCCGACTTCGAGACGGGAATGAAGGCGGCGGGCATCTGGCCCGACGGCTGGGAGTGAGTCCGGCGGTCAGTCGCGCGCGGGCGACTCGGTGTCGTCTCCTCTGTCGCCGCCCGAGTCGCGCCCCTCGCCGCCGTCGTCGCCGTCGCTGACTTCGACCGTTAGCTCCGCCGCTTCGAGCGCGCGTTCGGTCGCGGCCTCGACGACCATTCCGGCCCCGATGACGACGTAGAACATCCCGTAGACGAACGTCGGCACGGCCACGAGGAGATAGAGTGCGAGGCCGGCGATACCCGTCGTGCCGGCGAGAAAGCCGCCGACGGCGTTGCCGACGCCGATGATAAACAGGCCGAAGACGATGCGGAGGGTGGCGTCCCACGCGGCGGACCGATCCATGCGTGAGCCGACGGCGAGCCGCGTGATGTGTCTACTGGTCGATACGCGGCGCGGGGGCGCGGTGCGGACCCGCGGTGAAGGTCGCGGGGTCGCGGGAGTCGCGGGGGTTCTCCCGCGCGTCAGCACACCGCGAGCAGTTCGTCGAGCGAGTCGAGTTCGTAGGTCGGCTCGGCGGCCAACTGGTAGCCATCGCGGTGCGGTCGGCGGATGAACGCCGAGTCGATGCCGGCGCGGTCGGCCGCGACCACGTCGACGTTGCTGTCACCGACGTAGAGCGCCGAATCGACGCCGAGTTCGCCCATGGCGCGCTCGATGTAGTGCGGGTCCGGCTTCTTCACCCGCGCGCCCTCGACGGTCGGGTCGCGGCCGTAGGCCACCTCGAAGCGGTCACCGATGTCGAACACGTCCAGAATGTGCTCGATGGTCGCGTGCTGGTTGTTGCTCACGACCGCCAGCGGGTGGTCGATGTCGTCGAGGGCGGCCACGTCGTCGTACAGCGGTTTCGTCCCGTTTTCCAGACACGCCCGCTGGGTCGCCGCGGCGTGGGTCTCGTGGTGCGACCAAAAGTCGTCGACCGGCACGTCGTGGACCGCGCAGATGCGGCGCAGGCGTGTGAGGCCGCCGTTGATGACGCCGTCGACCGTCTCGGTCGTCGGCTCCACGTCGAACTCGTCGAACGCCCGCCTGACCGCCTCCCGCTGGACTTCGAGCAGCGTCGGCTTCGTCAGCACGCCGTCGTTGTCGAAGATGACAGCGTCGTAGCACATGGTCGAATCGTTCGGCCTCGACCGACGATAACGTTGCTATGTGCGACCCCAACCGCTCCGGAGGGCTATTGACCCCTCACGCGTCGGTCAACCGCGGTCTTCGCCGTCGCCGACGCGTCTGGCATCGCCCGCCCGCTCGACTCCCTCGCGGATGCGCGAGCCGACGCGCCAGCCGATACGGTCCGCCAGCGCCCGCTCTTCGAACGCCGCCGCGGCGCTCTCGGCGGCCATCGCGTCCACGTCGAACTCGACTTCCGGGTAGTCGACCGCCGTGAGAAGCAGGGGCGTCGGCGGCGCGGGTGCGATGCCCTCGGGGCCGTCGAGGTGGTCGGGACCGAGCGCATCGTCCACCTTCGAAAGTGGGGCCGCGTCCGACCCGACGGCGCGGACGAGCGAGACGAGTCGGCGGACGAGTTCGCGGGCGAAGCCGCCGGCCTCGACGCGCACGAGGAGGAAGTCGCCGTCGCGGGTCAGGCCGCCGTCGATGGCGCGGACCGTTCCGTGGTCGTCGGGCGTGAGGTTGCGGAAGTCGTGGTCGCCGCGGCAGGCGTCGAAGGCGGCTTTCGCCCGGTCGTCGTCGAACCCCTCCGTCGGCGCGTGGAGGTCGTAAACGTACTCGCGGCGGGTCGGCCAGTGCCGGGCGTGGAAGTCGTCGGGGGCGTCGGCGTCGGCCCACGCTCGGACCGTCCCCGGTAGCTCCGAGTTCAGCGCCCGCGGCGTACACCAGTCGGGACACTCGAATGCGACGGTCTGGGCGAGCGCGGAGACGCCGGCGTCGGTCCGCCCGGCGGCGGCGTAGTCGGTCGGCTCCTCGTCGTCGTCGCAGACGCCGAGCGCGCGGCAGGCGTCGAAAATGGCGTCCTCGACGGTGGGCACGTCCGGCTGTCGCTGGAACCCGTGGTACGGGCGTCCGTCGTAGGCGACGCGGAAGGCGCGCATGACGGGTGCTTGCTCGGCGGACTACTTAACCGACGCCACCCGCGCCGTCGCGCCCCGCCCGACCGCATCGCTCACTCGCGTTCGACCGGCGAGTCCTCGCTTCGGACGGAGAGCACCGGCACGTCGACCAGTCGGAGCACGCGCTCGGTGACGCTCCCGAGCAGGTAGCGCTCGATGCTGCGGCGGCCGTGGGTGCCCATCACGATGAGGTCGGCGTCGACCTCCTCGGCGTACCGGAGAATTGCCCGGTGCGGCGAGCCGTGTTCGACGGCCGTGACGACCTCGGTGCCGTCAGCCTCGGCCGCCTCGACGGCCTCGGAGACAATGCGCTCGCCTTCCGCCTCGTAGGCGCGGACGAGGCCGCCGGCGTCGAGTTGTGTCGCGTGGAGGGCGCGCTCGTCGACGACGTAGAGGGCGTACAGCGTCGCGTCCGTCGCCGCCGCGAGGTCGAGCGCGCGGTCGAGCGCCTCGTCGGCGGGGCCGCTCCCGTCCACCGGGACGAGAATCCTGTCGTACATGTCGCTCGCCCGTACGACGGGCGGAAACAAAAGGGCGCGCGCCGGTATCGGGGCGCGGGAATCGCGGCGGCGATGGGGGGCGGCGGCACAGTCGGCGTTGCCGGCGCGACCCGCGAGGCGGCCTACTCGTGGTCCTCGTAGGTCGGCGCGTCGCGGTCACCGGGGAAGTCGTCGACGGGGACGGTCGTCTGGTCGCCGCTGGCCATGTCCTTGACCGTCACCTCGCCGTTTTCGAGGTCGCGCTCGCCGACGATGACGACCGTGTCGGCGTTGACGGAGTCGGCGTAGGACATCTGCGCGCCGAAGCTCCGGTCGGACACGTCGACCTCGACGACGTTGCCCGCCGCGCGGAGGTCGCGGGCGATGTCGGAGGCGACGCCGCGGGTGTCACCGACGGTGAGGAGGTAGTAGTCGGTCGCCAGCTCTTCGTCGGGCCAGACGCCGGCGCGCTGGCAGAGCAGTTGGAGCGTCGCGCCGCCGATGCCGACGCCGACGGCGGGGGTGGACTGGCCGCCGAACGACTCGATGAGGTCGTCGTAGCGGCCGCCGCCGAACGTCGCCCGCGACACGTCGCCCGTGGAGTCGAAGCACTCGAAGACGACGCCGGTGTAGTAGTCCAGCCCGCGGGCGGTCGAAAGCGACACCTCGCAGAACTCGCCCGCGCCGAAGTCGTCGGCGGCGGCGAGGACGTTCCGGAGGTTCTCGACCGCGGCTTCGACGTCGTCGCCGCCGAACGCCGCGATTTCGTCGAGGTCGCCGCGCTCGATGAGGTCGGCGAACTCGTCGGCCTGGTCGTACGAGAGGCCGGCGTCGGAGAGGAGGCCGAGGTACTCCGCGCGCTCGACCTTCTCGGACTTGTCGACGGCGCGGACCGCGTCGGCGACGTCCACGTCGACGTCGAACGACCGGAGCAGGCCCCCGAGGATGTCGCGGTGGGAGACGCGGAACTCGAAGTCGTCGGCCGTGAGGCCGAGGTCGGTCAGCGCGTCGGCGCAGAAGGCCAGAATCTCGGCGTCGGCCTCCGGCTCCGAGGAGCCGAAGATGTCGGCGTTGGTCTGGTAGAACTCGCGGAAGCGACCCTGCTGGACCTGCTCGTAGCGCCAGAAGGGCCGGGTCGAGACCCACTTGATGGGCTTCGACAGCGCCTGCTGTTTGGCGACGACCATCCGGGCGACCGTCGGCGTCAGCTCCGGCGTGAGCGCCACCTCGCGGCCGCCTTTGTCCTCGAAGGCGTACAGCTCCTCGACGATTTCCTCGCCGGACTTGTCGACGTACATCTGGGTCCGTTCGAGGTGGGGCGTCCCGATTTCGCGGAAGCCGTAGCGGGCGGCGGCGGTCTCGACGGTGTCGACGACCTCGCGCCGGGCCGACATCTCGCCGGGGTAGAAGTCACGAAATCCCTTGAGTCGGTCGTACATGGGCGTTGGTTGGCGCAGGTCGCGCTTGAAACCTGTTGTTCGGGGCGACGGCGACTACCCGACGAGGGCGCGGAGCGCCGCCGCGTCGCCGAGGGCGATGAGCGAGACGCCGGCGACCGCGAGGACGGCGGCGACGAGGCGCGTGCCGAACCGCGCCTCTCGGAGGACGACCCCGCCGAGGACGACGGCGACGATGGCCTGCGTGTTGACGATGGGCGAGGCGACGCTCGCCGGCACCAGCCCGAAGGCCGTCGAGGTGACGTGTTCGCCGACGGCGACGAGCGCGCCCGCCGCGGCGAACTTCGGGAGGTCGCCGCGGACGCCCGGCCACTCCCGCACTGCGACGGGGAGGACGGCGAGTGCCGAGCCGACGAAAAGCACCGGGACGAACACGCTCGTCGGGATGCCGAGTTCTTGTAGGGCGACGCGTTTGCCCACGTCGCTGACGGCGTAACAGGCCGCGCTGGCGAGCGCGAGTTGGGCGGGCCGCGACCGGACGGCGCGTCTGAGCGGGTCGAGGAACGCCCCGCCCTCGTAGTTCGCGACGTAGACGGCGACGGTGGCGACCGCGACGCCGAGGACCTGAACACCCGTCAGGAACTGGTTCAGAAACAGAATCTCGATGGGGAGGACGAACACCGGGACGAGCTTGTTGATGGGCGCGACGTAGGACACGTCGCCGGCTTCGAGGGCGTCGACGAACAGGATGAGCGCGACGCCGACGAGAGCGGCCGTACCGGCGACGATTCCGACGCCCGTCGCGCCGAGTTCGGCCAGCGAGGGGACTGCCGCGGGGTCGTACGTCACCGCCGTGACCGGGAGGTACAGGAGGACGGCGAAGGCGTTGACGACGACCGTGAGAACCGCCCCGGAGTAGCCCGGGAAGTACCGCTTCAGGGCGAAGATGTAGACGCCCCAGACGAACGCGGCGAGAACGGAGTAGGCGATGCCGGGGTCCATGCCTCACCCGGCGCGCGGCGGCGTGAAAAACGACGCGGTACGAACCGGGGGCGCGCCGGGGGAGCGGGTGGCCGGGACGGCGTCAGAACGCGGGGGCCGCCCTCAGCGCCGGCCGTGGACGTAGCTCTGGACGTGGTCCGGGAACACCTCGTCGACCGCCGCCTGCCCGTGTTCGGCGGCGATGAGGTGGCGGAGTTCGCCCTCGTAGTCGGCCTTCGGAATCTCCTCGGACGGGCCGGTCTCCACGTCGAGATGCGACTCGACGAGGCGGTCGACCGCGCCGCGACCGAACCCCGAAAGCGGCGAGAGGTAGTCGACGCCGTGGCGGTCTTCGAGGCTCTGGGCCTGCGCCCGCGAAATCGAGGGGACGCGGTCGTCGCGGCGGGTGCCGTCGGCGACGGCGTCGAAGTCGAGGCCGCAGACCGCTTCGAGCGCGTGTTCGTGGACGTGTTGGATGCCGCCGCGGGGGTAGCCGTCTTCGACCATCCGGGCGGTCGCCGCCGCCGCGACCTCGCGGTCGAGCTCCAGCGTCTCGAAGGCGTAGCCGAGTTCGGCCGCCGCGTCGCGGGCGTGAGTCCAGTCTTTCGTGACCCCGAAGTGGGCGGTCACGAGCGTCACGTCGTAGAAGGTGTCGAGAAGCAGCGCGGCGAGCGAGGAGTCCTTGCCGCCGCTGTAGAGGAGCGCGAGTTCCACGTCTTACCGGCGGCGGATGTTGAAGCTCTTCGACTCGGGCTGCAGCTCCTTCAGGAGCGCCTTCATCTTGTCGTCGTCGATGCGGCCCTGAATGCGCCCGCTCTGGGCGAGGGCGACGATTTGGCGTTCGACCTGCTCCGCGAAGTCCGGCTTGGACATCTGCACGGCGTTGAGGCGCTGGCGGGCCTCGTCGGTCAGATGCTGTTTGAGAAGCGCCTGTTTCTGCTGTTCGGCGCGCTGTTGGGCCTCCTCGGCCTGCTGTTGCTCCGCGGAGCCCTGTCCGCCGCCGCCCCGCTGTTCTTGGAGTTCCTGCATCTTCTTCTTTCGAAGCTCCTCCAGTCGCTCATCGTCGGGACTGCCACTCATACCCTAGCGCACGGTCCGATGTCTGAAAACCATTACGGACCCGCATACAGACGGCTCTCGGGGAATCCGCCGTCGAAGAAGAACTCTCGGTGTGTGTCGGCGGCTCTACGCGTAGCGTTCGAGTTCCGGACGGTCGAGGTCGGAGAGCACGTCGGACGCGGCGTTGTCGAGGAAGCTCGTCCCCTCGGCGGTGATGCGGCGACCCTCGCCCTTGGCGGTCTCGACGAGGCCCTCCTCTTCGAGCTGCTGGAGGAGCGTGCGGATGATGTTCTTGCTGCCGGCGTCGCTGTGCGCACCGGAGACGCTGTATCGGTTGGAGCCGCGCTTGAGGCCGCCGTACTCGGTCGAGAGACGGTCGACGCCGACGGGGCCGTTCATGGCGACCTTGCGGAGCAGGCTCGCGCCGCGGACGTACCAGAAGTCGTCCTGCTGGGGCGGCAGCTCGCGGGTCTGGCCGCTCTTCGCGAAGGCCATCCAGTCGGGTTGCTCGATACGGTCCTCGAGTCGTCCGGCGACCTCCTCGATGAGGGCGTCCGCCGGGACGTCATAGATGGTTACCATGGCTATTGGTTCATAATCGCGGCGTTTAAAGGCATCGTATTCGCCCGATACGGGCGGTTGGAGGCTCCTGCGCCCCGACCGGCGTGCGCCGGGGTGACAGCCCGTATCGCGCCGTCAGGACCGCCACCCGCGCGCGCTCTCCGTGCTCATCACGAGGCCGCCGAGGACGACGGGCACCCAGTAGACGAACCCCCGGAAGACGACGATGCCGGCGGTCGCCACGTCGAACGAGACGGCGGAGCTCGCGGCGGCGACGAGGATGGCGAGCGTCCACTCGATGCCGCCCGCGCCGCCGGGGAGCGGCGTCACACCGGCTATCGCCCCAATAGGGACGACGAACAGCGCGATGGAGAAGGCGATGGGCGCGCCGATGGCGTGAAACGCCACCCAGAGCGCGACCATCTGGCAGAACCAGCCGAACCCCGACAGGCCGAGCGCGACCGCCAGCCCCCGCGGGTTTCGGCCGACGCGTTCGATAGAGCGGAAGAAGCCGTTGATGCGGCGCTCGATGCCGTCGTTCGTGGGCACCGACACCCGCGGGACGTATCGCGCGATGGTTCGGATGAACGGCGTCAGGGCACCGATGAGCCGGCGTTCGAGGCCGTAGCGGCGCTTCCACGCGGTGTAGACGGCCGCCGGAACGCCGACGGCGAGGGCGATGACGGCGACGAGCGCGATTTCGAGGTTGCGGCCGAGCGTCACTTCGGTGGCGTAGTAGCCCGCGCCGATGAGCGCGATGGTGATCGAGGGGACGAAGTTGATGGTGTCGACGCTGGCGATGGCCGCCAGCCCGGTCTCGTACTCGGTGTCGGTGCTCCGGGAGATGAGAAGCGCCGTCACGGGCTCGCCGCCCGCCTGTCCGAACGGGGTGATGTTGTTCGAGAACGTCGCGCCCGTGAAGATGAGAAACGAGCGGGCTGTCGAGACGTTCACGCCGAGCACGCCGAGGACGGTCTTCAGCGACGCGCCCCACGCGACGAGCCAGACGAGCGTGATGGCGAGGATGGCGATCAGGTAGGTCGGCTCGGCCATCGTCACCCGGTCGACGAGTTCGTCCACGCCCGCGAAGTAGAACAGGACGGCGAAGACGACGACTGCCGCTGCGAAACCGAGCACCGTCGCGTGGAGGTTCTCGCGGGCCATTTGCTGGGGATGTGTCTACGACGGACATTAAGTCACCGGATTCGACGGCCGAGAAACAGGTCCCGCGTCGCCGCCGTCGCGGATTCGGTCGCGTTCCCCCGGTCGGCGACACCGCCGCTCACTTTCGGATAGATGGACATTTCCGCTCCGCCCGACACGTCCCCATATGGACGAGCGTGCCGCCCTCAGACTGCTCGCCGCGGACCTGCCGGACGCCGGCGACGACGCCGCCGTCGTCGACGACCTCGTCGTCACGACCGACATGCTCCACGAGACGACGGACTTCCCCGCGGGGACGACCCGCTACACCGCCGGCTGGCGGGCCGTCGGCGCGTCGCTGTCGGACGTGGCCGCGATGGGCGCGAGCGCCACCTGCGCCGTCGCCGCCTACGCCGCCGTCGAACTCGACGAGACTGAACTCGGGGATTTCGTCCGGGGCGCGCGGGACGTCTGCGAGGCGGTTGACGCGTCGTACGTCGGCGGCGACCTCGACACCCATCGGGAGTTCACGACGGCGACGACGGCCATCGGCCGCACCGACGACCCGGTTCGTCGCTCTGGCGCGGAGTCGGGCGACCTGCTCTGCGTCACGGGCGAACTCGGCCGGTCGGCCGCCGCCGTCCGCCTGTTCGAGGCGAGCGAAACCGACCGCGCGAACGATCTGTTCCGGTTCACGCCCCGCGTCGCCGCCGGCGTCGCCCTCCGCGGGTCGGCCACGTCGATGATGGACTCCAGCGACGGCCTCGCCCGCTCGGCCCACCAGCTCGCGGAGGCCGGCGACTGCGGCTTCGAACTCGACTTCGACGCGCTCCCCGTCCACGACGCGGTCGAGGAGGTCGCGGCCGACGCCGACGACAGACGCGACCTCGCGGCGTTCTTCGGCGAGGACTTCGAACTCGTGTTCACGCTCCCCGAGTCGGCGCTTGACGCCGCCCGCGACGTGGCGGACGTGCCGCTCACGGTGGTCGGAAAAGCCGTCGAAGAATCCGCAGACGCGGCCGTCGTCGCCGACGGCGAGGCCGTACCGGACCGCGGTTACACCCACGGCGGCGGTGAGTAGAATCCTGTTTTCGCGGCGGTGTCGAGTCCGCGCGCCGCCTTATCCCGGAATGACCTGAATCGGCACGAGGAGGAAACACGCCGCGCCGAGGGCGAACGTAACGAGGCCCACGACCATCCGCGCAGGGCCGAGCGGCGTCTCGTCTATCGGCTTCGCCGGGCCGTTGTAGGCGATGAACGTCGACATCAGCCCCCAGAAGAACCACAGGCCGACGGACTGGTTGAGACCGAGCCCACGGATGTAGTGGAGATACCCCGCGATACTGAACAGGACAAGCGGGACGGCCGCCGCGAGCGATTCTTGGCGCTCCCCGAGCATCGCCCGGACCATGTGGCCGCCGTCGAGTTGGCCGACCGGGAGCAGGTTGAGGACGGTGAAGAACATCCCGACCCAGCCGCCGATGACGACGGGGTGGACGACGGTCCGGGGGTCGGCGTACTCTGTCGGTCGATTGAGTACGGTCGCGATGGCGTCGAGGAGCGGTGGGTTGTTGAAGACGATCATGTCTCCGGACCGGCCGAGGACCTCGCTCGGGACGGTCATCGGTTCGAGCGAGAGGCCGATGACGGTGACGACGACAGTCGCACAGAGCCCGGCGAGCGGGCCGGCGACGCCGATGTCGAACAGCGTCTTCCGGTCGGGCATCTGGCCGCGCATGCGGATGATGGCACCGAGCGTGCCGAACGGGAAGATAAACGGGATGAGGTAGGGCAGCGAGACGTTGACGCCGTGGTATCGGCCGACCGCGTAGTGGCCGAGCTCGTGGACCGAGAGAACGCCGAGGACGGCGGCGGTGAAGGGCCACGCCTGAAGCAACACCAGCGGGTTCGCGGCGATGTCCGACAGGGGGATGTAGTACCACGCGTACGCGCCGACGAACAGCGTCGAGAGAATCGTCAGCGCGAACAGCGTGATGTTCTTCCACGGGATTTCCTCGACGCCTTGCGAGGCCGGTTCGACGATGACCACGTCGGTCTCTCCGAGCCCGGACACCTGCGCTTCCACGTCGTAGCCGGCTCCCCGGAACGCCGACCAGATTTCGCGGACGAGCATCTGCTCGGGGACGAGCGACTCGCCGTAGTAGATACGTCGGCGACCGTCTGACCGCACCTCGTGAACGTCGAAGACGGCGCGAAGTGCCTCCACCGGCGGTCCGTCCGCCGATTCGGACTGTTCCATCGGCGTGCAGTAGGCGGGCGACGTGCATAAATCCCGTGACGGAGACCTGACCCGACCGGGCGACGACGGCGCGAGAGGGCTGTCGCTCCGGCCGTGTGGTGTGCGTCGAAGCGGAACGCGAAAGTGAAAATGCGGGGTTGGTTCGCGGGTCGGGTTAGTTCGCGGGTCGGGCGGTCGTCGACGGGTGCGTGCGGGGGGGAGGGCGTTCCGGAGTCGCGTCGTGAGTTCGGGTCGCTGCGCCCTGGGGAGGGGCGTCAATTCGCCGGGGTCACGAATCGCGAGGGCTGTTGAGTCGCGTCTCGGTTCGGTTTCCGAGCGCGCTTGGCGGGGCTGTCACGGGGCCATTAGGGGCTATCGGTGGCTGTCGCGGGGTCGGGTTCTTTCGTCCGGGGACCGGGCGGTGCGCGCCGTCCTGGCGCTGGCGTCGGTCGGGGCGGGCAGTGCGTGTCTCAGGCGGTCTCGACGCGCCACGTGGTCGCGCTCGTGTACGACCACTTCTCGATGGACAGGTCCGTCGCGGAGTCGCGGAGCTTGACCATCAGGGCGCCGATTTCCTTGGGAGACAGGCCGACGTCGTCGGCGATGAATTTGCTCTTGAAGTACATCTCGCCGTCTTTCGCACGGTCGAGCAGGTACTGCTTGAGGCGGTCTTCCTTGGAGCTATCGTCGGTGGAGGGGGGTACTGTTGCGCTCATCTGGTACACCTCACTTCCACCTATCGCCCCAGTACCTGTTATAAAGGAAGGTCCGTTAGAATTAGTTCGGCCGCTTTCAGCCTGAATCGTTGCAAACGGTACATTTTAGGAATCTTTGAAATCGGCTTAGATTTTTTAGAACCGGTTCTAAGAGATTCTTTCAGAGAATATCGTCAGACTTCATATGGGTAAATACTCCCGCTTTTCGCCCGTCTGACGCCGCATTTTGCGGCAACAACACCCGCAATATCGCTCGATTTTCGCCCCGTCGGGACTATCCGCATCTCCTGAGTTATCCGCGCCGTCTCAGCGGTCGTGGACCCAGAACTCCTCGTCGGTGGTCGTCTCCTTCTTAAAAATCGGCACCTCGTCTTTCAGGCGGTCGATGCCGTCTTCGACCGTCCGGAACGCCTCTCGGCGGTGCCCCGCGAGGACGACGACGAACACGATGTCCGCGCCGTCTTCGACGACGCCCACCCGGTGGTGCATGAGGACGCGGAGGACGCCGTCGCGCGCCTCCAGTTCCTCGGAAATCGCGTCCATCTTCGACTCCGCGACGCCGTCGTACTTCTCGAATTCGAGGCTCAGCGTCGGGTCGTCGTCTTCGGACTCCTTCGCGCGCACCCGCCCGGTGAACGTCGCAATCGCGCCGGCGTACACTTCCAGCGGGTCGGCCTTCGCGCGCTCGACCAGCGTTTCGAGCGTGACGTGCGGCTCGTGAGAGTCGATTTCGGCGGCGAGAGACGCCACGTCCGCGGCGTCGGCCGTTTCGGCCTCCGCGACGACGTTCGCCGCGTCGACACCCGCGAGCGCGACCGTCGGGACGCGCGCGTCGGGGAACCCCGAGAGGAGCGCGTAGTCGTACTCGGCCGAGAGGTCGTCGAGGAGTCCATCGAGGTCGCGGTCGTCGCCGGACCCGACCCAGTTACCGTCCGGCGAGAGCCCGTAAGCTGCGGCGACGCCGTCTGTCGACTCCGGTTCGGTCGCGCTCTCGGGGAGCGATTCCACGGTGGCGACGCGGCCGTCCAACTGCGCGGCGAGTCGGTCGCAGAGCGTTGTCGCGCCCGCGCCGACGATTCCGAGGACGTGCATACCCGAAGGACGGCCCGCGCCGGTTTAAGATTGCTCCGTGCCGGCCTCGTCGGCCTCGGGCGTCGGCTCCGATTCCCGCGCCTCGGCGCGCGGGCGGGTCCGGTAGAGGTGGACGGCGACGGCCGCGCCGACGAGTCCGAGGAGCGTCGCCAGCCACGGGGCCGCCGCGCCGATGGGCGTGTCGGCCGTCGCGGGCAGCGTGTCGAACTGCCAGAGCGCCCAGCCGACCGAAGAACAGGCCGCCAGCGCCCAGTTGAAGACGGTTCGGCGGTCGACCTCGTCGCGGCGGTGGCGGACGAGCATCGCGCCGAGCGCGAGCACCCAGCCGACGACGATGAGCGTAACCGTCTCCACGGTGACGAGTCGCATACCGGTAGTCGCCGCGAGAGTGGTTTAAAGCCCCCGACACGGGCGTCTCGCAGTTGATAACCCTTAAGATGCGGTCACGGATACCCGTGTGCAATGAGAGTCGTCATCTCCATCGGCGGAAGCGTGCTCGCGCCGGACCTCGACGCTCGACGCGTGGAGGGTCACGCCTCCGTCGTCGAAACGCTCGCGCGGGACGGGTGCGAAATCGGTGCGGTCGTCGGCGGCGGCGGCGTCGCCCGCGACTACATCGGCGCTGCCCGTGACCTCGGCGCGAACGAGGTCCAACTCGACCAAATCGGCATCGACGTGACCAGAATCAACGCCCGCCTGCTCATCGCGGCGCTCGGCTCGCAGGTCGATCCCAAGGTCGCCCACGACTACGAGGACGCCGGCGACGCCATCCGGCGCGGCGACATCTCGGTGATGGGCGGCGTCATGCCCGGCCAGACCACCGACGCCGTCGCGGCCGCGCTCGCAGAATACGTCGACGCCGACCTGCTCGTCTACGCGACCAGCGTCGACGGCGTCTTCAGCGCCGACCCGAACAGCGACCCCGACGCGACGAAGTTCGAGGAGATGACCGCCGCGGAACTCGTCGACGTCATCGGCGACATCGAGATGAACGCCGGGTCGTCCGCCCCGGTCGACCTCCTCGCCGCGAAGCTCATCGAGCGCGCGAAGATGCGCACCATCGTCCTCGACGGCACGGACCCCGACCGCATCACGCCCGCCGTCCTCCGCGGCGAGCACACGGGAACCGATATCATCCCCGAGGGCGGCGACGAACCCACCTACTGGGCTCCCTGAGATGACGACCGACGACCCCTCCCGCGGCGACGCCTCCGCCGCGGACGCGACCGACGGCGATGCCGACGCCACCCACCACGGCTTCTGGGCCGACGAGGTCGCCGACGAAATCGAGGCACGCGACCCCGACGAACCGGTCGTCGTCAAAGGTGGCGTCTCCCCCTCGGGCGTGGCTCACCTCGGCAACTTCAACGAGATTATGCGCGGCTACTTCGTCGCCGAGGTGCTCCGCGAGCGCGGCCACGAGGTCCGGCAGGTGTTCACCAGCGACGACAAAGACCCCCTCCGGAAGCTCCCGCGAAAGCTCGCGGACGCCGACGGCAACATCGTCGGGCTCGGCGAGGTCGACGCCGGCGCCCTCGGCCGCAACCTCGGCAAGCCGTACACGTCGATTCCGGACCCGTTCGGCGAGGCCGAGTCGTACGCGGCGCACTTCGCGGCGCTCCTGAAGGCCGACGCCGACCGCCTCGGCGTCCCGGTGGAGATGATTTCCAACACCGAACTGTACGACAACGGCGACTTCGACCCCGTGGTCGAACACGTCCTCGACCACGCCGACACCGCCCGCGAGGTGCTGGGCGAGTACCAGTCGAAGGTCGACGAGGACTACGTTCCCTTCAACCCCGTCTGCGCCGAGTGCGGTAAAATCACGGAGACGGTCACGGACATCGACCTCGACGCGGGAACCGTCGACTACGTCTGTACCGACATGACCGTCGGCGACAACACCATCGACGGCTGCGGCCACGAGGGGACCGCGACGTTCCGCGAGGGCAAACTGCCGTGGCGCTTCGAGTGGCCCGGCCAGTGGCAGGTCCTCGGCGTCGACTTCGAGCCGTTCGGCAAGGACCACGCCGAGGGCTCGTGGCCCTCCGGCAAGGACATCGCCGAGAACGTCCTCGGAATCGAGCCGCCGGTGCCGATGGTGTACGAGTGGTTCACGCTCAACGGCGAGGCGCTGTCGTCGTCCGCCGGCAACATCGTCACCGTCGCGGAGATGCTCGACCTGCTCGAACCCGAGGTGCTCCGGTACTTCTTCGCGCTCAACCCGCGGAAGGCCCGCGACCTCGACCTCACGCGACTCGACCAGCTCGTGGACGACTTCGACCGCTTCGAGCGCGCCTACTTCGGCGAGGTCGACGACGAGAGCCTGACTCGCTTCGCCGAGCGCGCCTACCCGTTCGTCGTCGACGAGGTCCGCGAGGACCGGGTTCGACTCCCGTACACGTTCGCGGCCGTCCTCGGCATGACCGACGACGAGAACCTCCGCGTCAAGATGGCCCGCAACGAGGGCTTCTTCGATGAGGACACCCCCGACGAGGTGGTCGAGGAGGCGCTCGGCCGGGTCGAACGCGCCCGCCGCTGGGCCGAGAAGATGGACAACCAGTACAACTACCGCTTGCAGGTCGACCTCCCCGAGTTCGACTTCGAGCCCGCCGTCGAGGCCGCGCTTGACGAACTGGCCGACTTCGTCGAGAAGAACCACGACGGCGAGGCGATTCAGGGCGAAATCTACGAGACGGCGCGCCGCCACGACATCGAGATGGGCGACTTCTTCGCCGCCGGCTACCGGCTGTTCTTCGACGCCGAACAGGGGCCGCGACTCGGCGGGTTCCTCGGCGAGCTGGAGCGCGACTTCGTCGTCACGCGACTCCGACGCGAGGACTGACTCCTCGCTCTCGCCCTCAATTTCGCTTCCCTCGCGTTCGCACGGAGTCCGTCAGTTCTCCTCGATGGCGTCTATCACGACCGCGCCGACGACGGCGAGTCGCGGGTCGATACGCTCGCGGTCCACGTCGACGGTGTACTTGTCCCGGAGCGAGAACCGCCCGTCTACCGCGCCGACTTCCTCGCCGGCCGCGTCCTCGATGCGGTACGAGAAGGGAATGAGCGTCGTGACGAGCCGTCTGGCGACCGCCATCGGGACGCTGTCCTCGACGATTCGCCCCGCGACCGAGCCGTCGGGGCCGAGCAGTTGGTAGGTGTGTTTGGCGAACGAGAACGCGCCGCGTTTGACCGCGCCGACGCGCTCGTCGGTCCGGCTGTCGACGATGTCGTAGGCCGCCGACACGTCGAGGACGCTGTCGGCCTTGACGCGGAAGCGCTCCTCGCCGGTGTCGTGGTCGTTCAGCCGGAAGTCCTCTTTCAGTTTGAACTTCTTTTGCTTCGCCGAGAGGACGGGGTCGTCGCCCTCGTAGACGACGTACTTGTTGCTGATGGACACCTTCTGTCGGACCTCGTAGCGGGAACTGTCGAACACGGTTTCCGTTCGTCGCCGGGGTGGCTAAAACCCTTCTGGGGGACGACTTATGTTCCCGACGCGCGTACGGTGAGACGGGCTCGTTCCCCGCGAACGACGCCTACCGCGGCCTCGCCGCATCACAGTTCACATGTCTCTCATCGACTTCATCCGGTCCGTGGAGGAATCGCAAGACGAATTCGACGTCGAACTGGAGGAGTTCGACGCCGACTCGGAACAGGAAGCCGTCGACGACGACACCTCGGGCGGCCGCTCGTGGGGTCGGCTGCTCCTCGTCGCGTTGCTCCTCGTGGGCGTCGCCTACGCCGTCTCGCGGCTTCGCTCGTCGTCCGGCGACTCCTTTACCGACATCGCGCTCGCCGACGACCCCGCCGAGGGCGACTCGGCGGCCGACGAGGAGACCGGCGCAGGCGACGACGCGACCGACGACGAGGACGCCACGGTCACCGTCGAACACGACCCCGAGGCGGAAACGGACGACGCCGCGGCCGACGACGAGGCGGCCGAGGCGGACGAGACGGGCGACGCGAGCGACGAGGAGACCGACGCGGACGACGACGGCGCGGTCGAAGTCGAAATCGAGTCGCCCGGCGACGACGAGGAGTAACGCGACGCGCTCGTTGCGGGTCGGGTTCGGTTGCGGTCGTCATTCGCGGCCGCCAACGCCCGCCCTCGGTCTCGAAGGCGGGACCGTGACCCGAACGGTGGGACCGTAACCCGAACGCCTTTTGGCGCGCGCCGCTTCCCTTCGGGCGATGAACACGCTGCTTTGGGTTCTCGCCGGCTTCATCGCCTACTCTCTCCTCGCGGCGCTGTTGCGTGCTCGCGGTATCCTCCCCGAGTACGTCCGCGTCCAGGGTCCCCTCACGACGGTCCACACCCGTCGCGGCCGCGAACTCCTCGACAGAATCGCCGCCCCCAAGCGGTTCTGGCGGGCGTGGAGCAACGTCGGCCTCGGTATCGCCCTCGTCATCATGGTCGGGACGTTCGTCCTCCTCGTCTTTCAGGCGGTCGTCATCCTCCAGAATCCGCCCGCCCCGACGCAGGTGAACCAGCCGCAGAACTTCCTCGTCATCCCCGGCGTCAACGACTTCCTCCCGCTTTCGGTCGCGCCCGAAATCCTCTTCGGCCTCCTCGTCGGTCTCGTCGTCCACGAGGGCGGCCACGGCGTCCTCAGCCGCGTCGAGGGCATCGACGTGGAGTCGATGGGCGTCGTCCTCCTGACGATACTCCCCGTGGGGGCGTTCGTCGAACCCTCCGAGGAGAGCCAGCGCCGCGCCGACCGCGGCGGCAAGTCGCGGATGTTCGCCGCCGGCGTGACGAACAACTTCGCCGTCACGCTCGTCGCGTTCGCCCTGCTTTTCGGCCCGGTCATCGGCTCTATCTCGGTCGCGCCGGGCGTCGCCGTCTCCGGCGCGTACGCCGGCTCACCGGCCGACGCCGCGGGTATCTCGGGCGGCGACCGCGTGACCGCCGTCGAGGGCACGCCGGTCAACACGACGCGGGAACTCGACGCCGCGCTCCTCGCGACCGACGCGGGGACGGTGTCGGTCGAACTCGACGGCGAGCGGACCGTCTCGGTCACGCGCGAACTCGTCGTCGCCGGCTCCGTCGCCGGCAACCCCGCGAACCTGACCGTCGAGTCCGGCTCCGACCCGATTCGCGTGACCGCGGTCAACGGGACCGCCGTCTCGACGCGCGCCGACTTCGAGTCGGCCGTCGGCGACTCGCGGTTCGCCCGCCTCGACACCTCCGCCGGCGAGCGCACCATCCCGGTCGGCGCATACATCACGAACGTCGCCGAGAACGGCCCGCTGTACAACGCCACGGGGACGACCCAACCCCTCATCGTCTCGTCGTTCAACGGCGAGCGCATCACCTCGTCGACGGAGTTGCAGGCGGCGCTCGACCGGACGGACCCCGACCAGACCGTCGCCGTCGAACTGTACCGAAACGGCGGCTTCGAGACGGTGCAGGTCACGCTCGGCGAGAACCCGCAGGACGGAAACGGGTTCCTCGGCGTCAACATCTTCCAGGGGACGAGCGGCCTGCTCCTGACGGACTTCGGCACGCAGGAGTACCCCGCGGGGACGTACCTCTCGCTTCTCGGCGGTGACGGCGGCGACGGCGGCGGCCTCGGCAGCGCCTTCGCCGGGTCGCCCCTCCAGCTCGTCTACGTATCGCTCCTGTTGCCCCTCGCGTCGGTCGTCCTCGGGATTCCGAACTTCCCCGGCTTCACCGGCGAGGTCATCAACTTCTACCAGGTCGGCGGCCCGCTCGGCTTCCTCGGCGGCGGCGTCTTCATCTTCGCCAACGTCCTGTTCTGGACGGCGTGGATAAACCTCCAGCTGGGGCTTTTCAACTGCATCCCCGGCTACCCGCTCGACGGCGGTCGCATCCTCCGGACCTCGACCGAGGCCGTGGTCTCGCGACTCCCGGTCGACGACCCCCACACCGTCGTCCGGACCATCACGACCTCAATCGGGCTCACGATGCTCGCGTCGCTCGTGCTCATGATATTCGGGCCGACGCTCCTCGGCTGAGCGCCTCGGCCACCCCGGGTCGGGGTCGACTCGCCTCCCTTCGACGGTTCTCGAACCGCGAAAACGACTCGCAACTTCAATACCGGATGACTCCCTAGGCCCTCGTATGGTAGAGGCCCCACAGACCGACGAGGGCTGGTTCGCGCTGCACGACTTCCGAACCGTCGACTGGGACGCGTGGCGTGATGCGCCCGACCGCGAGCGCCGCCGCGCAATCGAGGAGGGCGTCGCGTACCTCGACGCCCACGAGGCGGTCGAGGACGCCGAGGCGGGCGCGTCCGCCGTCTTCTCCGTGCTCGGCCACAAGGCGGACTTCGTGGTCGTCCACTTCCGGCCGACGCTCGACGACATCTCCCGCGCCGAACGGCAGTTCGAGCGGACCGCGCTCGCGGCCTTCACCGAGCAGCCGACCTCCTACGTCTCCGTCACCGAGGTGTCCGGTTACGTCTCGGACGACTACTTCGAGGGTAACGAGGAGGACATCGACGCCGGCCTGCTGCGCTACATCGAGGGCAAGCTCAAGCCCGACATCCCGGAGGACACCTACATGTCCTTCTACCCGATGTCGAAGCGCCGCGGCGAGGAGCACAACTGGTACGACCTCTCGTTCGACGAGCGCCGCGACCTGATGTCCACCCACGGCGACACCGGCCGGCAGTACGCCGGGAAAATCAAGCAGGTCATCGCCTCCTCGGTCGGCTTCGACGACTACGAGTGGGGCGTCACCCTGTTCGGTGACGACCCGACCGACATCAAGGACATCGTCTACGAGATGCGCTTCGACGAGGTGTCCTCGAAGTACGGCGAGTTCGGCCAGTTCTACGTCGGCCGGCGCTTCCCGCCGTCGGACCTCGGCGCGTTCCTCGCGGGCGACGGCGTCCCGACGAGCGAGTTCGGCGACGAGTCCCACCACGGTGCGCACGCGCACGGTGAGGGCGGCCACCACGGCGAGGGTGGCGACGGTCACCACCATCACGACGACGGCGACGGCGACCACCCCCACGGCGACGACGGCGACGAGGCCGCAGACGAGGACATCCGCGGTCAGCTCGAAGATCTGAACATCTACGCCGGCAAGCCCCACGGCGAGGACGTGTACGCGACGGTCCTCTACTCCGAGGCCGACGCCGACGAGCTGTTCGAGGAGGTCGAGGGCCTCCGCGGTAACTTCGACCACTATCCGACGCACGTCAAGACGGCCGTCTACGAGGCAAACGAGCGCGGTCGGGTCGCCGTCGTCTCCATCTGGGAGACGGCGTCGGCCGCCGAGACCGCCGCGGGCTTCCTCTCGGAGCTTCCCGGCATCGTCGAGCGCGCCGGCGAGGGGTCCGGCTTCGGCACGATGGGGATGTTCTACACCGTCAAGTCCGAACACCGCGGCGACTTCGTCGAGAAGTTCGGCACCGTCGGTGGCCTCCTCGAAGAGATGGACGGCCACTTCGACACGGACCTGATGGTCAACGTCGAGGACGAAGACGACATGTTCATCGCCAGCCAGTGGCGCTCGCAGGACGACGCCATGGAGTTCTTCCGCTCCGACGCGTTCCGCGACACGGTCCAGTGGGGCCGCGACGTGCTCGCGGACCGCCCGCGACACGTGTTCTTAGCGTAACTTCGCGACCATCGGGAGCGGGATGAGGAACCCCCATCGGGGGTGACGAACCTTTTCGTCCAGGTTTTGCCAGCGAGCGGAGCGAGCGCAGGAAAAGGTGGCGTGTGCGTGCTGGCTGACCGCCCGCGACATGTGTTCCTCGCCTGACGCGGGAACGCCGAAAATCAGACTGCGGCTTCTCTACGCGAGCGCGGCGCGAACGTCTCGAAGCTTCGGGCGCACTTTGTCGGTGCCGACGTTGTACGCGAAGTACAGCGCCACCGCGCCCATCACGACCGCCCACACGGCGATTTCGACGTTGCCCTGTTCGAAGGTGACGAAGGCGAACCGCTCGATGTACGCGCCGGCGAGGGAAAGCCCCGCGCTGCCGAGGCCGAAGACGAGGAGTTCGAGGAGGTCCGGGAGCACGTCGACGAGTGAACTACGCATGGTCGTCCCGAACTCGGTCGAGCGTTGTGTCTTTTTTGGTCTCGCAGCGGCTTCGGGTCCGTCCGAAAGTCGGTCCACTCGTCTATCCCACACCACGGTGATAACTCCAAGAGGGGCGAATTTCGGGTGACGGCGCGGACATCGCGGGAGCGAACCGAACCGACTCGTTCGAGGACTGTCGGTCGAGCGTGTTGCTTGAAACACAAAAACCGCGTCGGAACGAGACGGCTTCGTTGCCGCTGCCGTCGTCGTTTCGGGTCCTTTTTCCGGCGGTCGCGCCTCAGCGTCCGTCGCGGACGTATTTCGCGGCCCCGACGACGCCGGTGAGGAGGGTCAGCGCAATCCACTTGCCGGCGTCGTCGCCGCGCTTCTTGGCGTCGAGGCTGACCAGCCACGCGAGCGCGACGTGGGCGACCGCGGTGACGCCGAGGAGGGTTTTCAGGCGACCCATCAGGCTTCGTTGCGCGCGCCTTTCGCGACGCGCTTGTCGAGGCCGGCCGCGCGGATGTCGTCCCCGTCGACCGACGAGCGGAGCGCGTCCATGCCGTCGAAGCGGTCGATGCCGAAGTTGTCCGCGTACAGTTCCTCGACGCGGGTCATCTCCCCGTCGGTGAGCTTCGGCACGTCAGAGGCCTTCGCCCACTCGTCGATGTCGGCTTTCGTGCGGAACGTCGGCGTGACGGCCGCGGTCTCGTCGTAGCCGAGGAGGTAGGCGATGGACGCCTGCGCCATCGTCCGCTCGCCGTCGCGTTCGAGGAAGCGGAGTTGTTCGAGCTTCTCCCAGCCCGTCTCGTACCACTCGTCGGGGCGGAAGCCGCGGTGGTCGCCGGAGCCGAGTTCGGTCTCGGGGCGGACCTGCTCGTTCAGGAGGCCCGAGGAGTGCGGCACGCGGGCGATGAGACTCGTCGAGGAGCCGGTCTCGCGGATGGTGTCGAGGAAGTGGTTACCCACGTCCTGCTCGAAGGCGTTCCAGACGATTTGGAGCGCGTCGAACTCCTCTTCGATGGCCACGTCGCCTTCGGCCAGCCAGCCGATGGAGGGGCCGAGCGCCCAGCCGGTGGCCTCGATGAGACCCTCCTCTTTCAGTTCGTCGAGGGCTTCGAGCACGTCGGGCGTGACCTCGTCGACGTTCGCGTTGTGGAGTTGCAGGAGGTCGACGTACTCCATGTCGAGGCGTTCGAGGCTCTTTTCGGTCGCCTCGCGGACCCACTCGCCGGTGATTTCCTTGGGGAGTTCGCCGTGGCCGGCCTGCGGGTTGTTGTAGAAGTCGTAGCCGATTTTGGTGGCGACGGTGACCTCGTCGCGGTAGTCGGCGAGCGCCTCGCCGACGACCTCCTCGGAGTGGCCGTGGCCGTACACGTCGCCCGTGTCGAAGAAGTCGATGCCCTGCTCGATGGCGTGGTGGAGCATCTCGATGGAGTCTTCGTCCGAGCGGTCGCCCCACCAGTCGGTCCCGACGACCCACGCACCGAAGCCGACCTCGCTGACTTCGATTCCGGAGGTGCCGAGTTCGCGGTAGTGCATGGCCGGCCCTACGAATTGGGGCGACTTATTCCGTGTGTTTTGTTCCCGTACGCTGGGAATCCCGCCGCGCGCGGGCGCTCGGATTTCCGTTCACCAACGGTCGAAACCAGCCAGTATTGCCCGGAGGAAGCCTGACGCGCGGTTCGCACAACCGAATCCATTTGAATCTCGACGGCTTACGACGGTGCAATGACGAAGGTCCACGTTTCGCTTCCGGAGGACGCCGAAGAAGGCTTACAGGCGTTCATTGACGAGGTCGACGGTCGGCTCGCCTCGGACGAAGACACCTGTACGGTCGTTCGGGACACCCTCATCGACCTGTTCGGCGACCGCGAGGCGTGGGAGCGCTGGCAGAACGGCAAGCCCGTCTCGCCCGCGACGCGGGTTCGACTACAAGGGTACGACCCCTGTAACGCGACGCTCGAAGCCGAGTACTACGCCGAGAAAGACGAGGCGAAGTTCAAGCGCTCGAAGCACCTCCAGTGGCTCTGGCGGCAGTTCGACGCGACGCCGATGGCCGACAACGTCGCCTTCGCCCTCCGGTTCCGACAGACGCTCGCGGACCACCTGTTCGCGGAGGCCGGCGACAACCTCCGCATCTTCAAGGGCGTCACGTTCTCCTACGGTCACAACATCTCCGTCGGTGACAACACGGTCATCCACGACGACGTCCACCTCGACGACCGCGGGAAACTCACTATCGGCGACCGCGTCTCCATCTCCGACAGCGCCCACATATACAGCCACTCGCACGACACCGTCGACCAGACCGAGGTCAGAAACTACCACACGACCATCGGCGACGACGCGCGCGTCACCTACGACGCCATGGTGAACGCCGGCGTCTCGGTCGGTGAGAACGCCATCGTCGGCGCGCGGTCGGTCGTCCAGGGCGACGTGCCCGCCCACCACATCGCGGTCGGCTCGCCCGCCAAGAGCGTGAAAGTAAAGCCGGGCTTCGAAGAGGTCGCTGAACCGCTCGACGCCGGGGGCGAGCGCCGCGCCGACGAGCGCGAGATTCCCTACGAACTCCCAGACGACATCGAGGCATTCGACGAGTTCGACCGCGACCTCGACGGCCCGGTGGACTCCCACCGGCGCGAGTAACTCGTTTCGACGCGAACCCGCCGCGTCGACATCGCCCGCGACCACCGCCGAGAGCGTCAGCAGACCCGTTCGACCGAAGAACCGATATAGCATGCTAACGTAAGTCAATGTGTGATGGACTCCTGGGGTTGGATCGTCGTCTACGCCCTCGGGTTGACCCTGCTCCAGCTTCTGGTCTATCGATACCTCGTCAACGGTGGTGAGCCGACGGTAGGCGAGGGGTCCGGCCGGGACTCCGCCCGAACGGACCGCTACACCCACCCCGAAATCGCGGCGTCGCTCGACGACGGCTCGCAGGTCGGCGTACAGACGACGCCGACGGGCGAGCGCATCTGCCCGAACTGCGGGGCCGAAAACGAGGCCGACACCACCTTCGACCTCTGCTGGAACTGCACCCGACGGCTCCGCTGACGACTCGTAGCCGAGTCCGTTTTATCAGCCCTCGCCTAACTACGCGTATCATGGCCGACGACGACGAACTCCACGGCGAAATCGACGCGCTCGCCCGCGACATCGAGCGGGCGATTCTCGAATTCGACTCGGCCCTCGAACGCCACGCGATGATTCGACAGACCGCCCGCGAGCCGGTGTTCCGCTCGGAGTCACCGGAGTTCGACGACGTGCAGAACCTGTTTTTCTGAGTCGGCGGCGCGGGTTACGATTCGAAGACGAGAGTTTGTACGCCGACCGGGAGTCCCGCGAGTGGAGCGACCGGGAATTGAACCTCACTCGCAACGCTCCGCGTTGCTCGCTGCTTCAATTCCCTCGGGCCGCATCTCTTCACTCCACGGGACTCGGAGCCTCGCGGCTCCTCGTCCGGTTCCGTTCAGAAGATGCGCCGACCGGGAATTGAACCCGGGCTCCGAGCTTGGGAAGCTCGTGTCCTACCACTGGACCATCGGCGCGCTACGCTTCGCTTGCGCCCCTGACTCGACCTCGCTCTGCTCGGTCGACCATCGGCGCTCACATTCGTTCGCCCCGCGCGTTGTCTCACTTCGCTCGACAACACATCGGCGCTCACATTCGTTCGCCCCGCGCGTTGTCTCACTTCGCTCGACAACACATCGGGCGCTCACATTCGTTCGCCCCGCGCGTTGTCTCACTTCGCTCGACAACACATCGGCGCTCACATTCGTTCGCCCCGCGCGTTGTCTCACTTCGCTCGACAACACATCGGCGCGCTACGCTTCGCTTCGAACCGCCTTCCGAAGCAAAAATTCGTAGACTTCGGGGGCACTTGAACGTAGCGCTTCACCCCATCGCGCCCCCGAGAAAACTGGACACTCGTCCATTGTTTTCGCGTGACACGTGGCTATTTGGGCTCCCGGTTCCAAGCGAGGCCCATGACATCCGTCGACGTTCTCTCGGAGGACGCCCCGTTCGACCTCCTGTTGTCCGACGAGGAACTCGAAGCGCACCGCGAGCACATCACGACCTTCATCGAAGACACCGTCGAGGCCGCCGGTGCCGACGGGGCCGTTATCGGACTGTCCGGTGGTATCGACTCGACGCTCACCGCCTTCCTCGCCGTCGAGGCGCTCGGAAAGGAGAGCCTCCACGGGCTCGTCATGCCGAGCGTGGCGAACGACGAGGACATGATGAGCGACGCCGAGGGCGTCGCCGAGATGCTGGGCATCGAGTACGACGTGGTCGAAATCCAGCCCATCGCCGAGACGTTCTTCGACACGTTCCCCGAGGCGGCCGACGACCGCATGGCCGCCGGAAACGTCTACGTCCGCACGCGAGCGGTGCTCAACTACTTCGTCGCCAATCACGAGAACCGCATCGTGCTCGGAACGGGTAACCGCGCGGAGGCGATGACCGGTTACTTCACGAAGTACGGCGACCAGGCGGTCGACTGCAACCCCATCGGGAACCTCTACAAACAGCAGGTCCGCCAGCTGGCCGCCCACGTCGGCGTGCCGGAAGACCTCGTGTTACAGACGCCCTCTGCCGAGATGTGGTCCGGCCAGACCGACGAGGGCGAACTCGGCCTCACGTACGACGCGCTGGACGCGATTCTCGCGCTCCACGTCGACGGCCCGCTCTCGAAGTCCGCGACGGTTCGCCACCTCGGCGTGACCGAAGAACAGGTCGACCGCGTGGTCGGACTCGTCGAGGGCAGCGTCCACAAGCGGTCGATGCCGCCCGCGCCGTCGGCGCTCGACGTGTAGGTCGCCGCGGCTCTGCCGACCAGCCGACCCGCCCGCGGAATTCACTTTTCACGCGACGCCGCGATGTCGTCGACGTTCGCCCGATGCAACTCCGCGAAGCCGGCGGCTTCCCGTTCCAAGCGTCCGTCCCGGTTGCCGCGGTCGCGCAGTCGCTCCTTGACGATTCGGAGCGACCGGTGGTCGTTGTCGGCCATCGAGGCCGCGACCTCGCCCGGGTCGTCGACGATTCGAGAGACGAGACCCATCCGGAGGGCTTCGTCGGCGTTGACGACGCGGCCCGAAAGCGAGAATTCGAGGGCGTGGCCCTCGCCGACGACGCGCGGGAGCCGAACCGTCCCGCCCCACGCGCCGAACAGGCCGAGTCGGACGCCCGGTTCACCGAGGGTCGCACGCGGAGTGGCCACCCGCACGTCGCAGGCGAGCGCGAGTTCGACGCCGCCGCCGCGGGCCGCCCCGTCGATGCCGGCGACGACGACCGATTCGGCCGATTCGACGGCGTCGGCGACGCGTTGGCCGTGCTTTGCGAACGCCTCGGGGTCGTCGAGGTCGGTGACGCTGTCGAGGTCCGCGCCGGCGCAGAACGCCGGGCCGCTCCCCCGGAGGAGAACGACCGGTGCGTCGGCACCCGTGACCGCGGCTTCGAGGGCGTCGAGGTCGGTCGGTCTGAGCGCGTTCCGTCGCGCCGGGCGGTCGATGGTCACGACCCGGAGGTCTCCGTCGTCCGTCGTCCGTATCATACGCCCGTTGTGCCGTGGTTTTCCAAAGGTCTTTGCCCTCCCAACCGTAAGTCTCGGCCGATGGACGACGCCGTGCGAGCCCGCGAGGCCGCGCGAGAGGCCCTCTCCGACATCGAGCCCGAGGCCCTCCGCGCGGCGCTGGACGAACGCCTCGACGCCGCCTCCTTGACGCCGGCAGTGCTCACGTTCGTGAGCGCGCGGGCCGTCGAACCGAAGGTCGACCTGAACGGGATGGCCTCCCGTGCGGCCGGAGTGCAACTCATCTACGAGGGCCTCCGGCTCACCCGGTCGCTCGCCCACGACGAGCCGTGGACGCATCTCGAGAGCCCCGAGGAGGACACCGACGCCGACCTCGACATCCTCGCGGCGGACGTGCTCGTCTCGCGCGGCTTCTACCTCCTCGCTCGAACCGAGGCCGCCGACCACGCCGTCGAGACGGTTCGCGCCTTCGGCCGCGACCAGACTCGCCGCCGCTCGGCAGACGAAGCGGCACGCCCGAAGCTCGACGGCGAACTCGAAGTGAACATCTGCACGCTCGCTGTCGTCGCCGGCACCACGGCCGTCGGCTCGGCCCCGCCGACCGCCCTCGTGGAGTACGCCGCCGGGCTGGCCGACACCCACGACGGCGATTTCCCCCCGGCCGACGAGACCGTCTCCGAGGGGACCGTCGAGCGCATCGCGGCCCTCTACCGAGGCGGCGGTGGCGACGACGCGGTCACCTCCGCGGCGGACCGCTAATCGACATACGCTACCACGGTGCCGGGTCGGTTCGAATCGAAACCCCTAAAGAGTAACCCGGACAACCAAGGAATGCCTGCCTGGGTAGCTTAGCGGTAAAGCGCGTCCTTGGTAAGGACGAGACCCCGGGTTCAAATCCCGGCCTAGGCTCTTCTCGAAATCCAACTGTTGAGAGAGGCGTCTCGTCGCCAAGCAGTTGTTGGATTCCAGTTGAGACTGACACGTCTCACTCGCATGCTCATTCCTCCCAGTCCCACCACTCCCCACCACTCGCGGAACCCAACACATTCGCCTTCGAATACTGCGCAGCCTCGTCTTCGGTCAACGCCGTCGCCCACGACACCCGCTCGCCCTCCGCACCCGGTCCTCGGCTGTCGAACTCCGCGTATTCGACCGTCGCCTCGGCATCCGGTCGCGACCAGTTGTGCCACCCGTCGGAGCGGACGTGCGAGTCCATCCACGTGCGAATAAACGCGGTTCGGGCGTGGTTCCGCCACGGCCGGCCGAGATACACCTCGGAAACGTCGGGGTCGGCGGTCAGTTCGCAGTCGAGAAAGACGAAGCCGAAGGGCTCGTCCGCCGGCGTCGAGGCCGCCGTCACGTACGAGTCGGCTTTCGAGTGGACGCGGCAGTCCTCGAAGACGGCGGTCGCACCGCCGAAAATGAAGTCGGTCGTCCCCTCGACGTAGCAGTCCGAGAAGTACTGGCACGCCCCCTCGCCGGCGGCGTAGATGGTATCTTGGTGGCCGAGGAAGCGACAGTTCTCGAAGACGGCGCGGTCGGCGTCGACGTGGAGGGCGACGGCCTGTCCGACCGGGCCGGCGCTGTTCTCGACGGTCAGGTCGCGGGCGCGGAAGTCGTTGCCGCGGACCTTCAGCGTGTAGGTGAAGAAGGTGCTGTTGCGCCCGCGGTCGATTCGCTCGAAGTGGTCGTCGTGGGTGATGACCGTCCCCTCGGCGCTCTCGCCGACGAGGGTGATGTCGGGGTTCCACGCGTGGACTTCGACCTTCTCGTCGTACACGCCGTCTCGGACGAGAATTCGGATTCGCTCCGGCGGGAACGACTTCGCACCGTCGATGGCGGCCTGAATCGTCTCGTAGTCGCCGCTGCCGTCCTGCGCGACGACGTAGTCGTACGCGCCGGCGTCGTCGGGGTCGTCGACACTCTCGGGGTCACCGGAATCGTCGGCGTTCTCGGTGTCGTCGGATTCGCCGGCGTCGTCGGGGTCGTCAGCGCCCCCGAGAGTCCCGACCGTCCCGGCGGCGACGGCGAGACAGCCGACCGCGACGGCGAGCGACGTGAGTAGTGCGAACATGCGTCGTACCACTCTCGCCGACGCCATACGCTTGGGGGTACCAGTGGAGTCCACGGCGGGGACGCGAGCGGTTCATCCCCCGTACCGCGCCGACGCGAACGGGTTCGACTCCCCGGTTCGTCGTCGGGAACTGGGGGGCGTCGTCGCTCCGCTGGTCGGTATCAGGGGCAGCGCTGACGGCGGCGAGGCCGTCGTACGCGTTCGAAAAAGCGGGTGGAACTCGGGCAGAAGTGGGTGCGATTCAGCGGAAGTCGCGGACGAACCGCTCGGGCATGAGGTCGACGACGTGGTCGGGCATCGCCGCGACGGCGGTCTCGGCAATCGCAACCATCGGCTTGCGGAGCAGGACGTAGACGCCGGAGACGGCGACCGCGCCGATGACGAGTGTCTCCGCGAGGCCGTCGAAGGCGAGGACCGGCGGGACGGCAAACGCGAGCGTCAGCGCGAGGTCCTCGGGCGCGCCGTCGTAGCGAATCAGTCGCTTCGGGGCGAGCCACCGGCCGTTCCAGTGGTCGTAGACGGCGCGCTCGGAGGTGCCGAGCCACGGCTTGAGTTCGAGGCCGCCGCCGAGCACGTCCGACGCGGAGTGGAGCGCGGCCGCCGCGAGGAACAGCGCGACGGCGAGCGTCGTGGTCGTCGGGTTCAGCGCGGCGACCGCGACCGCGGGCACGGCGAGCGCGCTGAAGTACACGGGGAAGTGGAGGGTCTTCCGGTGGCCCGCGTACAGGTCGAAGTCGGGGAACAGGCCGCCGAGTGCGGCCGCGAGCACCGGGAGCATCCCGGCCTCGGGGACCAGCGCCCACACGGCGGTGCCGAGGACGACACCCGCGAGGGCGTGAGTGGTGGCCATCATCGGTGGGGCGTATGCAATCTGGAGGAAAAACGGTGTCGGTGGTCGTGCTAGCTAGTACCACGGTCGAATTTAGGGCGCTCAGGCCGTAGCACACCGCAATGGCCTCCCGTCGATTCGAACGGCTCGCGGGGCGGGTGATTCAGGCCGCCATCCTGTGTATCTTGCTCGTCGGCATCTACACGCGGAATCTGAGCGTCGTCGTCAACGCGGTGCTCGCGCTGGGCGCGACGTTCCTCCCCGCGGTGCTCCGCCGCGACTGGCAGATTCGACTCCACCCGCTTCTCGGTCTCTGGTTGGCGCTGGCGGTGTTGCTCCACGCCGTCGGCATGCTCGGCCCGTACAACTACATCGACTGGTGGGACCACGTCACCCACACGCTCTCGGCGACCGTGGTCGCGGCCGTCGGCTACGTCACCGCGCGGGCCGTCGACGAGTACACCGAGGCCGTCCACCTCCCCGACCGCTTCATGTTCGTCTACGTCCTGCTTTTCACGCTCGCGGCCGGCGTGTTCTGGGAGGTGTTGGAGTTCGGCGCGCGCCTCGCCGCAGAAGCCATCGGCTCTGAGGCCGTCCTCGTCCAGTACGGACTCAGCGACACCATCGTCGACCTCGTCTTCGACACCGTCGGGGCGGTGCTCGTCGCCCTCTTCGGGACGCCGCCGCTCGCGGACACCATCGATTCGGTCAGGGAACGCCTCGAACGGACTCGGTCCTGACGGGGCCATCTTTTAGCCACCCGGTGTGCATACTACTACCATGAATTTCGTTATCGTTGGGTACGGTCGCGTGGGCTCGCGGACCGCCCGAGTGCTCCGCGAGGAGGGCCACGACGTGACGGTCGTCGACAACAACGACAAGAAGGTCGACCGCGCCCGCGACGAGGGGTTCGAGGCCGTCCTCGGCGACGGCGGCACCGAAACCGTGCTGCGGGAGGCCGGCATCGAGGGCGCGGACGCCATCGGCGGGCTGACCGGCGACCCGAACATCAACTTCGCGGCCTGCATGCTCGGCAAAGAGTACGACTGCCGGACGGTCATGCGAATCAGCGAGGACTACCGCCAAGAGATTTACGAGCGCTACGCCGACGACGTGGACGAGATTATCTACCCCGAACGCCTCGGCGCGGCCGGGGCGAAGACGGCGCTTCTCGGCGGCGACTTCAACGCCATCGGCGACCTGACGGACCAACTTCGGCTGACGACGGTCAGCGTCCCCGACGGCGCGCCCGTCGTCGGCGAACACGTCGCCAACATCGACCTCGGTGCGGACGGCCGCGTCTACGCCCACGGCCGGGAGCGCGAGCCGATGACGATTCCGCTTCCGGGAACCGTCGTCGAGCCCGGCGACCAGCTCGCGCTGTTAACGGAGCGCAACGCGTTGGACCGGGTTCGGTCGAAACTGCTCGGCTGACGCCGAAACGACGAGTTTCCTGTCGAGACCCGTCGCAACCGAGACGCTTCGCTGCGGTACGGTCTGCCTCGGAAAACAGCGCCGTGGTGGCGGCGCCGCGCGTCGTACCGGGGGAACCAGAACGACGATGGTGGTGGTGGTTTTCGTGCCGGGCGCGCCGGTGGGAGGATGGGAACGAAGGCCGAATACGCGCCCCATACTCGGGTACGTATGGGGAAACTTAAATCTGCGTCAGACGGGAGTCACACGCCATCTACCCGCAATATGTGCTGTTATACCACCGACGAGACCGCGGCGGTCAGCCCGCGTTCAGTAGACGAGTTTTCCCTCGACGAACTGGCGGACTCGGTCGTCGTCCGGCGACTCGAACACCGCGTCGGTCGGCCCCGACTCGATGCACGTCCCGCCGAGGATGACGGCCGTCCGGTCGGACACCCGCCGGGCCTGTTGCATGTCGTGGGTCGCGAGTGCGACGGCGATGCCGCGGTCCCGCGCCGCCCGCATCGCTGACTCGATGGCGGCGGTGTTCCGCGGGTCGAGATTCGACGTCGGCTCGTCCAGCAGCAACACGTCGGGGTCGGGCGCGAGCGCCCGCGCGATGGCGACGCGCTGGGCCTCGCCCGCCGACAGCGAGCCGGCGTCGCGGCCGACTTTGTCGAACATTCCGACGGTCCGAAGCGCGTCTCTGACCGTCTCGGACGGCTCGTCGCGGCCGAACAGTCCCTCGACCGCGTCGCGGACGCGAGCCGACCACGACCGACGGACTCGAAGCCCGTAGGAGACGTTCTCCTCGACCGTCGTCGAAAAGAGGCTCCGCGTCTGGAACGCCATCCCGACCCGGCGTCTGACCGCCAGCCGGCGGGCCTCGGGGAGGTCCCACACGTCGTCGCCGCCGACCTCGACCGTCCCCTCGTCGGGACGCTCGAACATGGCGAGCAGTCGGAAGAGCGTCGTCTTCCCCGTGCCCGAGGGGCCGACGACGGCGAGAATCTCGCCCGGTTCGACGGCGAGCGAGATATCCTCCAGCACCGCGCCGTCGCCGAAGCCGTGGCCGAGGCTGCGGGCCGCGAGTCGGGTCTTGCTCCGCCGCGCGCCGTTCGCCGCCGGGTCGGGCGCGGCGGTCTCGTCGGGCTTCTCGGAACCCGAATCGCCGGCATCCGGTCGCTCGGTCGTCATCGTCCCCTCCCGTTCCGTCCCGGGGTCCGGTCGCGAAAGCGCGCGCCGAGGGCGTTCACGCCGAGGACGAGCGCGAGCAGGATGGCTCCGAGGGCGATGCCCGTCTCGATGTTCCCCTTCCGCGCCTCGACGGTGATGGCCGTCGTGAGCGTCCGGGTGAACGACGTACTGTCCGAGAAGACGATGTTTCCGCCGACGATGAGGACCGAGCCGACCTCGCTAATGGCGCGGCCGTAGGCGGCCAGAAGCGCCGTGACGATGCCGTAGCGCGCCTCGCGGACGACCAACAGGGCGATGTCGGTCGAGGTGCCGCCGGCGGCGAACGCGGCGTCTCTGAGGTCCTGCGGAACCGACTGGACCGCCGACAGCGAGACGCTCACGAGGACGGGGAGCGCGAGGATGGTCTGCGAGAGAATCATCGCCTCGGGAGTGAACAGCAGTTCGAACGTCCCGAGCGGCCCGGACCGGGACAGCACCAAGAGGACGACGAGCCCCACGACGACGCTCGGAAAGCCCATCCCCGTCGAGATGACGGAGGTGACGACCGACTTCCCGTAGAAGTCGCGGAACCCGACCGCCAGCGAGATTGGTAGGCCGAGCGCGGCGCTCAGCGCGACCGCCGCGGTACTCACGTACAGCGAGACGGCCGTGATGCTGACGAGGTAGGTGAGGTTCAGGTCGCCGAGGGCGAACACGGGCGGTGGTGGGGTCCGGTCGGACTAAAAGTCCTCGGGGACGTGCTGTGCCACCCACGACTCGAACTGCGCGTCGGAGACCGACGCCGACGACGAGGCGTTCTCCCCGCCGTCGTAGTTCACGGGGACGTACTGGCCGAACTGCGGGTTCTCCGAGAGCGCGTTGGGGAAGAACAACTGCGACCCGTTGGCCGTGTAGTTGCTGATTATCTCCTGTCCCTCGGGGCTCGTGAGGAAGCCGGCGTAGGCCATCGCCAGCGAGTAGTTCACGTCGGGGTACTTCGCGGGGTTCACCGGGATGACGCCGTAGGGGTTCTTCAGGATGGTCGGGCCGCCCTTGAGCGGGCCCTGCACCTGAATTTCGAGGTCGATGTTGTCCTGCGTCGCGAGGAACGTCCCGCGGTCGGAGAGCGTGTACGCGCCCGACTGGTCGGCCTGCACGAGCGTGTCGCCCATGCCCTTGCCGATTTCTCGGTACCACGTCCCCGACGGCTCGACGCCGGCGGCCTCCCAGATGAGCAGTTCCTTCTTGTTCGTCCCGGAGTCGTCGCCGCGGGAGACGAACGTCGCCCCGGCGTCCGCGACGGTCGCAAAGGCGTCGGCCGCGCTCTCCATCCCCGAGATGCCCGCGGGGTCGTCCGCCGGCCCGACGACGACGAAGTCGTTGAACATCACGTCGCGGCGGTTGACGCCGTAGCCATCTTGCAGGAACTCGTCTTCCGCGCCGCGGGCGTGGACGAGAATCACGTCCGCGTCGCCGTTTCGCGCCGTCTCGATTGCCGCGCCGGTCCCCTGTGAGATGGTTTTCACCCGAGCGTTGAACTTCTCCTCGAACACCGGGTTCAGGGCGTCGAGCAGCCCCGTGTCGTACGTGCTCGTCGTCGTCGCCAGCGTCAGCTCTTGGGTCGAACCGTCACCGCTTTCGCTCCCGCCAGAACCCTCGGCGGTCTCGTTGTTCGCCTGCGGGGGACTCGTGTTCCCCGTGCATCCGCTCAGTCCGAGAACCGCACCGACACCAGCAGCCTGTAAGAAACGCCGTCGCTCTATCGCCATGCATTGTGGTTCGCCGAACGCGAATTAACTGTTTCCCACGCAACGTAATCACAAATAATTTCAATACCGGTGCATCGTAACGATTCGACCCCGAATCCGGTTGCGTCGGATTCTTTTCGACTCGCCCCGTGGAGACGGCCATGAGCTGGGAGTCGCTTTTCGCCCGCGCCGCCGCCTACGACACCACCGAAGCCGACATCAGCGAGGCGCTTCGCGCCCGCCGAGGCGACGATGTCTGAGACGGAGCCCTCGCCCGCGCGGGTCGTCGCCGACGCCGACGTGCTCGCGGCCGACCTGCTCGTCGATGGCCCCGCGAGAGCGGCACTCGACCACCTGCGGCGACACTCGTGGACGACGCTCGTCGCCAGCGACCCGCTCCTCGACGACGCCGAGGCGGTCGTCTCGTCGCTCGCGGACGCCGACCTCGCGGCCGACTGGCGCGAGAAAACCGACTCGTGGGCCGAACTCGTCGCCCATCCGGACGGCGACAACCCCGCGCTGGCGTCGGCCTACCGCGGCGGCGCGATGCATCTCCTCACGTTCGACGACCGGCTTAGCTCGGCGCAGGCGGGCGCGGCGCTCGGCGGTCGCTTCCCGGTCAGCGTCCGCCATCCGAAGGCGTTCGCGTCGCTGTTCGCGCCGGAGAGTCTCTACGCCGAGGTCGAAGGCGGGCCGTACCCCGGGCCGGACCGCGACCCGCGGGCGTAGTCGCTCGCGCCGCCCCAATCGACCACCCGTGTCGGCTCTGTCGCTGACCGCCTGTCGGGTCAGTCGTTGAGGACGCGGGTCACCGCAAAGATGGCGAGGACGGTCACGAGACCGAAGCCGACGGCAACACCGAGGCCCTGCGAGGCGTCACCGAAGAACACCGCGATGGCGGCGAAGACGGCGATTCCGTAGCCGCTGGCCGCGCCGGCGGCGACGACGTTCGCTCGGTTCATGCGTCTCCGTACGCGCCGGCGATGCCTGAGCGTGACCCCCCGCGATTGTGGGTCGTGACGGGGTCGAAGTCGGGGCCGGGGCGAGGGTCGGCTCTCACTCGGGCGGTGCGCGCGCGGTCGGTCTCGCCGGGGTCGGTGACGAGTGGGAGGGAGTCGTCGCAGTCGGGAACCATCACGGCTAATGTGGCACCGCCGAACGTATCAAACTGTTCGCTCGCGAGCCGGGACCGGCGTTAGTTCCCGCCGCCGGAGTCCTCGGCGCGCTCGACGGCACCCCCGAGCGATTCGAGCTTCGTCGCGGCCGCCGCCACGTCGCCCTCCCGGACGAGCACGTGGTCGGTCGAGTACGCCGACAGCGCGAACACCGAGATATCTTCCGCGGCGAGCGCGCTCGCGACCCGCGCCAGAAAGCCGACGAGTTCGAACGGAAGGACCATCTCGAAGGTGAGTCGCTTCCAGCCCCGCTCGATTTCGACGGCCGCCACCTCGTCGACGCGTCCCTCCTCGACGACGACCGTCGTCTCGGTTCCGTCTCGAATCGTCGCGAAGGCGTCCGGGTCACTCCGTTCGGTCTTGACGACCGCGTAGGTCGCCGCCGAGACGGTCACGGTCCCGCCCTCGAAGAAGTCGCTGGGATCCATGCGTTTCGGGGTCGCTCCGGCGAGGTAAGCGTAGCGACTGGCGACGCGGTCGACGACTCCGGTTCAGCGTCTGGCCGACAATCAGCGGCTTTCGACGGACGCCTCACTACCGTTCGGCGTACTTCCGTCGGACGCTCCGCGCCCGACGACGTTCGCCTCGCTATCTCTCGGCGTACCACGTCGAGAACTTCGCTAACGCCCGCCCGCGATGGGAGATGCCGTTTTTCTCCTCGGCGCTCATCTCCGCGAACGTCGCGCCATCGTGCTCGAAGATGGGGTCGTAGCCGAAGCCGCCCTCGCCGCGCGGCGGGACGATGCGGCCGTTGACGCTTCCGGTAAAGAGCTTCACCGGGAGCGCCTCCGTCTCTTCTGCGTCCTGTTCCGCGCCGCGTGCGGCCGCCACGGTCCGGTCGTCGCGGTCTATCGGGTTCGGACTCGCCTCGAACGGCTCGCCGTCGCAGTACGCGAGGACGCAGCGGAACGAGGCCCGGCGGGGCTCGTCGAGCTCGGCCGCGGCCAGTCGGTGAACCGCCTCGACGCCGAGGGTGTCTTCGACGTACGAGGAGTACGGGCCGGGAAAGCCCTCGAAGCCGTCGATGAAGAGACCGGCGTCGTCCACGAGCACCGGCTCGTCGGCGTAGCGGTAGGCCTCGCGCGCGCCGTGGGCCGCGATGGGGCCGAGGTCGGACGCCTGCACCTCGGTGTAGTCGAAGTCGAGTTGGGTCACGTCGTCGTCGAGGTACGAAAGCGCCTCGCGGACCTTCCCCGCGTTCGTGGTGACGTATCGGAGCATGTCCGGCCCTCCGCGGGCGGACGTGGAAAAGTCGTCGGTGTCGGTCGCGTCGCCTCAGTCGACGATGACTTCGACGGGGCCGTCGTCGGCCTCGGCCTCGTCTTCCGTCTCTTCCGCCTTCTGGCGCTCGTTCCAGAGGAGGCCGCCGGCGACGAGGAGGACGACCCACGACCGCCAGCTCGCGAGGTTCAGCGTGTAGCCGATGCCGAACGGCTTTTCGACCAGCATGCCCTTGCCGGGCTGCCAGTACGACGAGAGCAGTCGGCCGGCGCTCGGGCGCTCGAAGTTGTACGGGATGCCGAAAAGCGTTCCGCGCTGCGGTTTGTCTGCCATGTGTGACGGATACGCCGGCTCGGGATAAATCGTTTTGGCCTTCCGATGGGGAGTCCGCGGCGACCTACCGGTACCGGCCGCGCGACTCGACCTCGCGCAACCGGGCGATGACCTCGGCCGAACCGACGGCCTCGTAGCCCGCTTCGAGCGCGTCGATGAGCGGGTCGGCGTCGGCGGCGGTCCCCTGGACGCTCTGGGCGAACACGTGGAGGTCCATCGCGTGGTCCTCGACGTGGCCCGTGTGGAAGCCGAGGCCGAAGTCGATGAGATACACGCGCGGGTCGCCGTCCGGCCCCGTTCCGACACGGACGTTCCGCGTCGTCGGGTCGCCGTGGACGATACCGGCCTCGTGGAGTCGCGCGAGGTACTCGCCGACGACGCGGACGGCCTCGGGGTCGAGCCGTTCCGCGAGGTCGGCATCGCCGACCCGCTGGAACGCGATGACGCCGTCGACGGGGTCCACGTCGCGGACGACGGGCGTCCGAACGCCGGCGCGCCGGGCGTCGCTCGTCAGCCGTGCCTCCGTCTTCGTACGCTCGCGTCGGAGCCTGTCGTCCAGTTCCGGGTGGCGGTACGTCTTCGGGACGCGCCGCTTGACGACCTCCTCGGTACCGATGTCGACGGTCGCCTCGGCCCCGCGAATCGCGCCGTCGTCGGTGTAGGCGCGCGCGACCGACTCGTCCGCGCCGCGCCACGTCACGTCGACCTGGTCGGGCCGGAAGTTCGGGTCGACGGTCGATTCCTCGACCGCGAGCGTGTCGCCCGCGGCGAGCATCCGCGCGCCGAGGGCGGCTATCATGCCGGCGTTGTCGCGGAGGAACCGCGGTTCGGGCGCGTGGAACTTCGCGCCGCGCTGGTCGCACATCTCCGCGAGCATCTCGCGCAGGCGGGCGTTCTGGCCCACGCCGCCGCCGAGGACGAGTTCGTCCGTCCCCGTCAGCGACAGGGCGCGCTCGGCCACCTCGGTGAGCATGGCGAAGACGGTCTCTTGGAGACCGGCGCAGATGTCGGGGACGGGCGTGCCCGCGTCCGCCTCGTCCTTCGCGGCGCTCATGATGCCGGAAAACGAGAAGTCCATCCCTTTGACGACGTACGGCAGTTCGACGTAGTCGCCGTCCTCCGCGGCCGCCTCGACCTTCGGGCCGCCGGGGTGGGTCCAGCCGACGTGGCGGGTGAACTTGTCGAGGGCGTTGCCGACGCCGGTGTCCATCGTCTCGCCGAGGACGCGGTAGCGGCCGTTGTGGTAGCCGAGCAGGTGGGCGTTCGCGCCCGAGGCGTTCAGACACACCGGCGAGTCGAAGCCGGACTGGTAGCGGCCGATTTCGAGGTGCGCGACCATGTGGTTGACGCCCAGCAACGGCACGTCGAGCGTCTGGGCGACCGAGCGGGCCGCGGTGCCGACGATGCGGAGACACGGTCCCAGACCGGGGCCGCGAGAGAAGGCGACGCCGTCGACGACGGGACCGTCGCCGTCGTGTCGCGCCGCGGCGTGTTCGAGCGCGGTTTCGACGACCTCGGGGATGGCGGTCCCCATGTGCTCTGCGGCCTCGCGCGGGTGGATGCCGCCGCTGTCGGGCTGGTACGGGTCAGATTCGATGAAGACGTGGTCGACCGCGGGGTCGGGCGTCCGTCCGGTACCGGAGCGGAGCGCGTCGGGGTCGTCGGTTTCGAAAACCGCGGCGCTCGCGGCCCACGCTGTACCTTCGATTCCGAGAATGCGCATCGAGTGTGAAGAAACGGCGGTCGGAAGCCGAGACTACGCCTCTTCGGCTTCGACTTCGGCGTCGGTAATCTTGTTGCGCTCGAGCATGTGGTCCTGCTCGACGTCGCGCGCGAACTCGGGGCTCTCGTAGACCTTCGCGTAGCCCGCGGTCTTGCGCATGCCGAACTTCGTGTCGAGTTCGTGGACGACGACTTCGTCGGAGTCCTTGTTCAGTTTGGCCGCGAGCGAGTCGCGGACCGACAGACGAGAGGGCGTCGCTTCCTCGTGGACGATCTCGAATCGAACGTCCGTCCGGTGCAACATGGGGTTCTCCTCCTCGGAGATGATTTCGATATCCATGGTTCAGTTACCCGTAATTCCCTCCGAAGCAAGTAAAAGGATTTCGAAGGGACGAGCGCGCCCGCGTCTCAGGCGTCGATGGGCGCGACGACGGCGTCGAAGTCGCCGTCGAACCGCGCGAGGAGGTCCCGCATCTCGCTTTTGGCCGCGTCGGTGACGGCGACGCGGACCATTCCCTCGTCAGGCTGGCCGTAGACGACGGTCGAACCGACGGGCGCGGCGAGCACCGCCGGGAGCGTGGCGAGGTCCTCTTCGCCCTCGACGAGGAGCGTCGTCGGATCGGGGTCGTCGAGCGCGGCCACGAGCGCCTCGACGAGGGCGACGGAGACGGTTCCCGGTTCGTTTTCGACCTCGACGAGACGGCCGGTCTCGACCGCGCGGCGAATCTCCTCGCCGACGGCCTCGCGCTTCGTCTTGCCGTCGACGACGGCCACGTCCGGCGGGCGACCGGCGCGGCGGAGGTGGAAGGTGACGACGTCGCCGACGGCGACGAGCGGCGCGTCCGCGTCCTCGCTGGATGCGTCTGCCAGCAGGTCGTCGGCCTCGGCGTACACCGGGCCGAACGGCTCTTTGAACGCCGCCCGAAGCGCCGTCGGCAGGGTGAGCATGCTCAGCGGACCCTCAGCGGACCTTCAGCGCGTAGCCGCCGGGTTCGGTGACGTTCATCTCGGTGGCGATTTCGCTGTCTTCGGGGTGGGTGATGACGACGTAGCCCGCCCAGTCCTCGGTGAGACTGCTCGACCCGCAGTTCTCGCAGGTCTGTTTGTCCGGGTCGTTGACGAAGTGGCACTCGCGGCAGGCGAGACGGGGCTTCGCCATCAGTTACCCTCCGCCGAGGCCTCGCTCTGCTGGCGCTTCGATTCGAGCCAGCCGTGCTTGCCGAGCCCCGGCTGTTTGGCCGTGAGGCCGATCTTCGAGTCGCGCGGGTTGCGCTCGTCGATGCTCTTGGTGACGATGCGAGCGCGAACCTCGTCGTCGACGGCGAGCGTCTGGTTGGATTCGGTCGACGCGAGCTGTTGGTTCTCGCCGTCGTAGGCGAGGTATTCGTCGGATATCTGCGAGACGTGCAGCAGCCCGTCGACCGGGCCGATGCCGACGAAGGCACCGAACTCGACGACTTCGACCACGATGCCGTCGACGACCTCCTGCATGTCGGGGTCGTAGGTGATGGCGTCGAAGTCGGCCTCGTAGTAGACGCCGGGGCGGTTGGGCAGCACGGTGCCCTCGCCGATGTCGTTGACGTTCACGACGCTCACGACGCTCCCCACGTCCTCATCCATCCGTCCTTCCAACTTGTCCTGCAACAGTCGCTTGACCCGCTCGGGCGTCACGTCGCCCAGGTGTCGGGGTGGGACTTCGACTGTATCTTTGAGTCGTACCCGTTTGTACATAGTTTCGTTAAGGTTCCGTGATTGCCAGCGTGGCGTGCCCCCGGATGCCGACGACGGGAATCCCGCAGTCGAGCACCCGGTCACGGAGGGGCTTGTCGTTCGTGACGACGTAGTCGACCTCGCCCGATTCGGCGAGCTCGACGACCGCGTCGTCGGCGTACGATTCCTCGGTTTCGACCGCCCGGCACCGGGTCGCCAGGTCCGCGCCCACGCTCGCCGCGACGCCTTCGGTCCCGCCGCCCGACGAGAGCTTCTCCAGCTCGTCGAGGACGGCCGTGGGGACCACGAGGTCCGCGTCGGCCGCGAGCAGCCGGTCGAGTTCGTCGAACACGCGGACGTCGAGTTCGACCGGCATCATGAGCGCGTTCGTGTCCATGACGACTACGGTGGCGGTCACGTCACTTGAGCGTCCCGATACCGATGAGCCGCCAGCGAGCGCCCACGCGGCGGTTGATGGCTATCTTCGCGCCCTCCTCGGCGCAGACGGGGCGCTTGAGCGAGACTTCCGCCTCGCCGCTTCGCGCGCTCGTCACCGCGCCGACCGTGGTCGCGGTGCCGACGGTGAGCATCAGGGGCTCGCCGGTGGATATCTCGTCGATACCCTCGCCTTCCTCGTCGCCGACGACGCGGTCGAGCAGTTCCACGTCCATGGTGAACTGCTCGCGCGTCGGCGGGAGCGTGCCGGGCTCGCCGGCGACCTGTCCCGCGAGCGCGTCGCCCTTCGTGAAGCTCGGGTCGAGACCGGTCCCGACGCCGCAGAGCCCGCCGGGGCGGACCTCGTCGACCATGTTGCCGCCCGCTTGGAGCGAGCGGATTTCGGTCGTGATGGAGCGCCACTCGGTCTGGCCCTCCTCGTCGACCTCGCGGCCGGGGCGGAGTTCGAGTTCGTCGCCCGCTTCGAGCTTGCCGGCGACGACGCTGCCGCCGATGACGCCGCCCGCGAGGCCGTCCCAGGTCGTCCCCGGGCGGTTGATGTCGAAGCTGCGCGCGACGTACATCTGGCTGTCTTCGGTCTCGTCGCGGTCGGGCGTCGGAATCTCCTCCTCGATGGCCTCGATGAGGAGGTCGAGATTGACCTCCTGCTGGGCACTGATAGGGACGATGGGCGCGTCTTCGGCCACCGTACCCTCCACGAACTCCTGTATCTGTTCGTAGTTGTCGACGGCTCGCTCGCGGTCGACGAGGTCGACCTTGTTCTGCGCGATGACGATGTTCTCGATGCCGATGATGTCGAGCGCCATCAGATGCTCGGCCGTCTGGGCCTGCGGCACGTCCTCGGTCGCGCTCACGAGCAGGATGGCACCGTCCATGATGGCGGCACCAGAGAGCATGGTCGCCATGAGCGTCTCGTGGCCGGGCGCGTCGACGAACGAGACGGTGCGGAGTACGTCCGTCTCCTCGCCGTCTTCCGTCTCCTCTTCGACCGTGTAACACTCCGGCGCGTCAACGCCGGGAATCTGACGGAACGTCGCGTCGGCGTACCCGAGTCGGATGGAGATACCGCGCTTCATCTCCTCCGAGTGCTGGTCCGTCCACGAGCCGGACAACGCTTGAACGAGCGTCGTCTTTCCGTGGTCGACGTGACCGACGAGTCCGATGTTCACCTCCGGTTGTTGTGGGTTTTTCGTCACCATTGACCTCCTGAGAGTAATCTTGCGTGAACTTGGCTCCGAACGACTGATAAAGGTGCTGTTCTCGGAGCGGCGACGCTGTGGCCGCGTCGGGCGGTCACACACCGCGCGCGGCGATTCAGCGGGCGTCTCCCGGTCCCGGCGACGGCTCGAAAAATGGGTGGTCGTGCCCCCCGGCACGACGGTTCGCGAACCGATTCGAGTAACCCCTCGAATCGCTGTCGGCTCCGGGTGTTGCCGGTTATTCGACGCCCGCGACGAGCGACTGAAGCTCCTCGCGGTAGGCGTCGGGCGTGAGGCCAAGGTCGATGTCGACCGAGACTTCGATGGCCTCGGTCGGCTCCTTGGTCACGCTGAGTTCGATGTTCTCGCCGGGGTGTGCGCCGCCGGCGACGAGAATCGTCCCGTCGTGCTCCCAGACGGCCAGCATCCCGCTGACGTCGAACTCCTGTCCCTCGATGGTGAACTCCTTTTCCTCGGTGAACGGGAACGTAATCTCGTCGAAGGCGATGGTGGCTTCGTACTCGGTCACGCGCGCCGACTCGCCGGTGTCGACCGTCGTCGACCGCGTGCCCGTCTGTTCGATGTCCGTGACATCCACGTCCTCTAACTGCCCCTCGTAGTTCGCCCGCGCGTGTTCTTCGACCACGTCGACGACCGTCCCGCGGGCCGCTTTCGGGAGGTTCGACAGGCTCGGGTCGAGCGTCACGCGCGTCGCGAAGAACAGCGAGAACTGCCCCTCGGCCTGTCCGAGCGTCTTCTCCTTCAGCGTCTCCGAGAGGTCCATGTCCTCGTAGACGAGCGTCTCGAACGCCGCGGAGACGCTCGCCGGGCCGACCGACTGCTCGAAGGCCGGGTCTAAGGAGTGTCCCCCGATGTACTCCCAGCCGCCGGCTTCGAGCGCCGCCTCGGGAACCTGCGGCGGTGCCCGCGCGGCGCTCGCGGTCATTCCGGAACTACAACCGGCGAGACCTGCGAGTCCCGCGCTGGCCGCGATTCCGAGGTACGCTCTCCGCCTGATACTGTGGGTTTCGTTGTTTTCCCCCTTCATCGGTCAGTACTGCCGCGCTCTGTCTCAAATAGGTACCCCCCCGAAAATCAGATACGAGAACACCGACACGACCCGACGGCCGTGGGAGCGACCTTTTTGCCGCTCCGCCACCGAGCGTGTCACGTGCCCGTTCCGGCGTCGTCGCCCTCGGAGTTCGCCTTCGAACTGGCGCTTTGCGCCCGCCTCGAACAGACGACCGACTGGCTCCCCGCGCGCCAACTCGGCGCGTCCGTCGCCTCGCCGGGGAGCCGCATCATCGACGTGTGCGCCGTCGTCCCGGGGCCGGGGTTCGACGACCGCGCCCGCATCACCGACCGCGCGATTCCCGCGGCGGCCATCGAGAGCGACGTGGGAGCCGGCAGCGCCGTCTTCTGGCGCGACGGCTTCGACTGCCACCCCGGCCGCGCCCGGCGCGCCACCGACCGCGCCGTCGAGGTCGGCTTCTTCGAGTCCGAGCGCCGCCGGAGCAGGGAGTACGTCCGCCGCGCCGCCCGCTACCCGGACGACTGGTTCGCCCGGCTCGTCGGCATCGAGAACAAACCCGACCTCGGAAGCCCCGGCGACCTGCTCAGACAGCTTCGCCTCGACGTGAGCCTCGCGGTCTTCGACGAAGTGATTCTCACGACTGAGAGCTATGTTACCGGCGCGCACCTCAACCGCATTCCGGAGGAAGTCGGCGTCTGGCGCTTCGACCCCGACACCGGCGACCGCGAGGTGGTCCGCGAGCCTCGCCCGCTTTCGCCCGACTCGACCGGCGTCGAACCCGTCGAGTACCACTCGCTGCACACCGACGTGGCGCTCGTCTCGCCCGCAGAAAAGCGAACCGCGCGCCTCCGACTCGCCGAGCGCGCCTACGGCAAGGGATGGCGCGCCTACGACCTGCCGGGCTGTGCCCGCGCCCGCGTCGACGCCGACGGCCGCCCGGTCTGCGACCACTTCGACCACGTCGTCGACCCCGGTTCGGAGTGCGGCCCGGACTGCCCGGCGTTCGAGGCGGCCGACCCGCCCGAACTGGACCGCGACGGCCTCCGCGAGTCCCGGACGGACTGGGTCGCTGACCCGCCCGGCGCGGTCCGCAGACAGTCGGGACTCGACCGGTATCGCTGACGCCTCACTCCGCGTCCGCCCGCCGCTCCATGTAGTTCCAGTAGGCGACGAGCGCGACGCCGATGACGGCGACGAAGACGACTTGGACGGCGACGCCGACGAGGTCCAGCCGACCCGTGTCGACGTACGTCAGGACGAAGTTTCCCGCGGCCGCGACGACGCCGGCGACCATGAGATATCTGAACGCCGTGTCCTCGGCGACGGCTCGCAGCTTCACAGGTCGTACACCTCGCCGTCGACCGCCAGCGGCTCTTCGAACGCCTCGTCGGCGGGATAGTAGTGGGCGACGTGGACGAGGCGGGTCTCGTCGGTGTTCAGTTCCTCGCCGAGCGCGATGGCTCCCTCGCGGGTCATGTGCTTCGTGCCGAAGGTCCGCGCGACCCCGTCTTCGTCGTAGTCGTCGCCGCCGATGGGGTGGTACTCGCAGACCGACGCGGGGACGATGGCCTCGGCGAGAAGCAGGTCGGGGTCGCGGAGCACGTCGCGCGACGCCTCGGGAATCGCGTAGGTCGTATCTCCCGAAAGCGAGAGCTTCGCACCCGTCTCGGGGTCCTCGATGGCGACGCCGTAACAGACCAGCGGCGGGTGGACGACCGGCACGAACGTCACGTCGAGGCCGCAGGCGCGGAACGACTCGAACGGCGTCCGGTCTTCGACCGAGATGCGGTCGAGGTAGTCGAACTTCGAGCGAATCGCGTCGGCGACGCTCTCGCCCGTGACCGGGTCGACCTCGTCGGCGGCGTGGACCGAGAGGTCGTCGAGGAGGCGGTAAACGTTGCCGAGGCCGTCGAGATGGTCGAAGTGAATGTGAGTTACTAAGGCCTCGTCGGGAAGCGGCACGTCCTGCGTGAGAAACTGGTGGCGGAAGTCGGGGCTGAAGTCCACGAGGAGCGACTCGCCGGTCCGCTCGTTTTGCACGTGGACCGAAAAGCGCGTCCGCTCGATGCCTCGCTCGCGGGCCGCGAGGCAGGTCTCGCAGTCGCAGCCGACGGTGGGCGTCCCGGTCGTGTCGCCGGTCCCGAGGAGGGTCACGCGCATTGATTCAACCACGGGGACGGCGAGGTATAAACGTGGCCGACGGCGGTCGGTCGCGTCCGGCGCAACTGCTTCCGGCGAGCCCCGCCAAACACGCCCGGCGACGTTCGTTACGAAACGCACCTCGACAGTCGTTCGCCAAGCAGTCCGTGATTCGACCCGTCCGCATTGAGTGCTCGGTCGAATTTGGGCGTTATCTTTGGGTGATATCTGTCTGATTTCGGAATTTATTCATCGTCATTGCGAGCGAACGGATTTCTCATGAAACGATTCCGTAGACTCATTCGAAACGCGGACTCGCAACGGGGAGGCCCCGCTCGGACGAGACGGCTCGGTCGCGTACTGACGTGGGTCGCGGTCGTCGTAACGGTTCTCACGGCGGTGCTCTCGGTGGTGAGTGTGTTATGAGCGTGCCGTGGAGACGGAACCGTCATCTCATCGTCGGGGTGGGTATCGCTCTCCTCCTCCTCGCCGTCATCGCCGGCGTTGGCCTCCAGTCTAACGAGCCGTCGGGCGACTTCGCGGAACCACCGTCTGACGCGGACTTGCCGACCAACGACGCGCCGACTGGCGGCGAAGCGCGCGACACCGCGAGCCTCGTCGGCACGATCAGCCGCGTCAGCATGGAACACTCCTACACGCTCATGTTCCTCGCAACGCTGACGGGCATCCTCTCACGCCGGGGAACTCCCGGTTTAGTTCGTCTCCGCGCGCAACGGGTCCACACGTTGCTGGCGTACGGGGCCGGCGCGCTCGTCGCCCTGCACGTCTTGACCCAACTCGACTCGCTCTCACTCATCGCGGACGTGCTCTCGCAAGTAGTCACGGGCGGACTCGCCGGCGTAGACACGCGAGGGCTCTCGAAAGCAGTGGGCGTCGGTATCGGTCTCTGTGCGGTGGTCGTCACCACCGTCGCGGCGGTGTCGTTCCTTCGACCGCGGCTGTTCACCGGCTCGGTCAGGCCGTACGTCGTCCACGCCTTCGTCTACGCGGGCTTCGCGACGATACACGCGCTTGTCCTCGGTCACGAGAGCACCCAGTACGTGACGTTCACCGCGGTCGTCCTCGGAACGTTGGGACTCCAGTACGCGTGGAGTCGGTATCAATCGAATCGGCGGAAAAAGGGGCAGATGGTGTCGAACTAGCTCGGTTCGACGGACCTGTCCGAGTCGGAGCGTAACCGGTCCGCCTACTGCGCCGCGCCGGCGTCTTTCTGCGTCTCGCCTTCGTGTTCGTCCGTGTGGTCGTGGTCGTGACTGTGGTCGTGACCGTCGTCCGACCCCGACCCCGCCCCCGCGACGAGTTCCGACGAGTCGGACATCATGTCGAGGTTCTTCAGGTTGTCACGCTCTTCGAAGTCGGCGACGGCCTCGAGCAGGTCGTCCTGCGTGAGTTCCATCCGCTCTTCGGTGAGTGCTTCGAGGACGGCCTCGCGGAGGACGAGTCGGAGGTCGGAGCCGGTGAGGCCCTCCGTCACGTCCGCGATGGCCGAGGGGTCGAACTCGTCGATGTCCATCCGGTTCGTGATGACGCGGAGGATGTCGGCGCGCATCCCGCGGTCCGGCTTGGGGAAGTTGACGATTTCGTCGAAGCGCCGCCACGCCGCCGAGTCGAGCTGGTCGGGGTGGTTGGTCGCGCCGATGAGGATGACCTCGTCGCGAATCAGCGAGATGTCGTCGATGCTCTTGAGCAGCGTGTTGACCGCGCGCTTGAGCGCTGCGTGCTCGTCCGACCGGCGGGTCTTGGCGACCGAATCGAACTCGTCGATAAAGAGGATACACGGCGACAGGCGCTTCGCCACTTCGAACGTCTTCTCGACGTTCTTGGCCGTCTCGCCGAGGTACTGGCTCGTAATCATCGAGAGCTTCACCTCGACGAACGGCAGGCCGAGTTCGTGGGCGAGCGCCCGCGAGACGGTGGTCTTGCCGGTCCCCGGCGGTCCGACGAACAGGATCTTCCCGATTTCGCGGAGGCCGATGTCCGCGAGGTACTCGCGGTGTTCGATGGCCTTCATCAGCTTGTGAATCTCGCCCTCTTGGTCCGTCGTGAGTACGAGGTCGTCGAGCGTCATCTCGATTTCCTCGGGCGCGCGGACCTGCACGAGGTCGAGCATCTCGGCGTCGTCCTCGTCGTCGAAGTACTCGTCGAGCAGGCTGTCTATCCACACGCGGTCGGCGTGAATCGGCCGGGTCTGTTCTCTCGCGTCCGCGTGGGTCACGTCCACGTCGTCGCGGTCCTCGACCGACTTCGCCACCGTCGGGTTCGTCACGAGCCGGTCGTAGTCGGCTCGCTTGACGAACCACTCCAGCGCCATCTCGGGCTGCGTCAGCGAGAGGCGGCCGGAGAACTCCTCACGTTGGGTGAACATGAGGTCGGAAATCGCGTCCCAGGGGTGTTCGACGCCGGTCGCCTTCCGCGCGACGGACTCGGTCACGACGAGCGGTCGCTCGATGCCGGCGGCCGACGAGTCGTCCTCGTCGCCGTCGTCCTCGGCGTCCGCCCAGAAGACGCGTCGATACCGCGGGGGAAGGTCGTTTTCGTCAAGCGTTCGGTCGTCAGTGTAGAGGTGGGCCGTCAGCAGAAACTCGACAACCTCGAGCGCCCGTTCACTCATCCCCCAGAAATTGCCCGGGGAGACGCATAAGAGCGTCGGAGCGTCGTCGGGTGCCGCGCGCGACCGACCGACCTCGATGGCAAGGAACGCGGTCCGGAACCGCCGTCAGACATTAATTTCAGAAAAATAATCAAAAAACATATCTTAAAATTGGGGGATTCACGCGATTATATTCCTTTCATTCGATTGTATATTGTGTCTTTATTCGGAACACGTGGGAAAAATATCTGTTCTTAAACGATTAGGTCTTTATGGTTATCTTCCGCCACTGTGAGCCAAGAAAGTGAAATGATATTCACGAACGGCACGGGGTATATGCCCGAATGCGGTACATTCGACGCGAGCGGTGGGTGGTGAGTCGCGTGGCGAAACAAGTCCCCACGACCTGCATGCGCTGTGCGGTCGGCTGTGGCCACGTCCACCTCGGCTCGGATACGGCGTACGGTCTCGACGCGGTCCGGGGCGACCCCTCGCATCCCGTGAACAACGGGCTAGCCTGCGGTCGCGGCATCCGCGAGTCGGCCGACCCCGACGGCTCGTGGCTCACGCGACCGCTCGTCAGGGAGAACGGCGAACTCCGGCAGACCTCGTGGTCGGACGCGCTTTCGCGCGCGGGAGACGCTATCAGCGACGCGATGGCCGACGACCCCGACGAGGTCGCCGTCCTCGGCAGCGGCCAACAGACGAACGAGGCCGCCTACGCCCTCGGAAAACTCGCTCGCGGCGGTATCGGCACCAGACACTACGACGCGAACACGACGCTCTGCATGGCGAGCGCGGTCACGGCCTACTACCGCGCCTTCGGGAGCGACGCGCCGCCGCCGACCTACGACGACATCCCCGAGGCGGAGACGCACCTCGTCTGGGGGGCGAACCCGGCGGTCGCCCATCCCGTGATGTTCCGGTGGATTCGCCAGTCGGCCGACGACGGCGACCTCGTCGTCGTCGACCCCGTCGAGACGAAAACCGCGGGCGTCGCCGACGACCAAGTCGCCATCGACCCCGGCGGCGACCTCGCGCTGGCGCAGGCGATTCTCGGACACCTCGTCGAGACCGACCGCGTTGACGAGGCGTTCGTCGAGGAACATACCGAAGGGTTCGACCGCGTCATCGACGAACTCCCCCCGGTCGAGGAGGCGGCGTCGGAGGCCGGCGTCACCCTCGACGAGGTCGAGAAACTGGCGTCGCTCCTCGACGCGCCCACGCTCGTCTACTGGGGCATGGGCGTCAACCAGAGCGTCCGGGGCACCGCGACCGCCGGCGCGCTCGTGAACCTCTGTCTCGCCTCCGGCAATTTCGGCCCCGGGTCCGGCCCCTTCTCGCTCACCGGGCAGGCGAACTCGATGGGCACCCGCGTGGTCTCCTCGAAGGGGACGTGGCCCGGCCACCGACCGTTCGAACACCCGGACCACCGCCGGACCGTCGCCGAGGCGTGGGACGTGCCCGTCTCTCGGCTCCCCGACGACAACGGACCCGGGCCGGTCGGCATGTTCGAGTCGTCGCCCTCGGTGGTCTGGACCGTTGCGACCAACCCGCTCGCCGGGTTCCCGGACGCGACGGCCGCCCGCGAGGTCCTCGACGACTCGTTCCTCGTCGTGCAGGACGCCTTCCGGTCGGAGACGGTCGAACTCGCGGACGTGGTGCTCCCCGCGGCGACGTGGGGAGAGTCCGAGGGGACCACGATGAACATGGAGCGGACGGTCTCGCGGGTCCGCCCGGCCACCGAGACGCCGCCGGGCGTCAGGCAGGACCTCGACATCATCGCCGACGTGGCCGCCCGCGTCGCGCCCGGGTTGCTCCCGAGACCGTCGGTCTCACCGAGCGAACTGTTCGACGAGTTCGCCGCGCTCACCGAGGGGACCGACGCCGACTGCTCGGGGCTGTCGTACACGCGACTCGACGGCGAGCGCGCCGTCCGCTGGCCCGCGCCGGACCCGACGAGCGAGGGCGGATACCGCTACTACGACGACGCCGACGGGGAGTCGGACGACCCGACGTGGTCGTTCCCGACGGCGTCCGGGAAGGCCCAGTTCAGCGCGCTCTCGGGGTCGTCGCTCCCCGAACCCGCCGACGAGTCGTACCCGCTGACGCTCACGACCGGCCGCGAGGCCGACGGGTACAACACCGGGGTCCGCACGCGGAGCGACACGCCGGACCAGCCGGTCGCCCGCGCGCATCCCGACACTATCGACGCGCACCGCGACGCAGTCGTCGACCCCGAGGGCGACCGCCGAACCACCGTCGTCTCCCGTCGGGCGTCGGTCCCGGCGACGCTCGACCCCGACGACGCCGTCCCGCCGGGCCTCGTCTGGCTCTCTATTCACCATCCCATGACAAACCGACTTACCAGCCCTGCGGTCGACCCGCAGTCGAACGAACCGAACTTCAAGCAGTGCGCCGTCCGCCTCGAACACCCCGAGACGACAGCCGCCTCCGACCGCCTCGCCGCCGAGGTGAGCGACTGATGGCGTTCGTCGCCACCGGCGGACGGTCCCGCGAACTCGAACCCACCGCCGCCTGAGAATGGCAGACGCGTCGCACCCACACCTCGACACCGGCCGCGCGGGCATCATCCTCGCCGGCGGCCGCTCGACCAGATTCGGCGGCATCGACAAGGCGACGGCTACGGTCGGCGGCCAGCCCATGATTCACCGGGTCGCCGCCTCGCTCGACCCCGTCGTCGACGAACTCGTCGTCAACTGCCGCGCCGAACAGCGCGACTCCCTCGCCGGCGCACTCTTGGACTTCGATATCCGGTTCGCGGAGGACTCGCATCCCGACCGAGGCCCCGTCTTCGGCCTGCGAACCGCCCTGCGGGCGACGAGCGTCGAGTACGCGGCGGTCCTCCCGTGCGATAGCCGCTCGTCCCGAGCGGGTTCATCTCGCACCTCTTCGGCCGCTTGCAGGGCAGCGCCGGCGTCGTCCCGCGGGTCTCCGAGACGACCCAACCGCTCCCCGCGGTCGTTCACTGCCGCGCCGCCGAAGTCGCCTGCACCGACACTATCCGCGACGGCGACGAGCGCCTCCAGACCGTGATGTCCGCGCTCGACGTGACCGTCCTCGACGACCGCGAAGTGGAGGCTCACGCCGGGACGCACGCGTTTCACAACGTGAACTCCTTCGACGACTTGCGCGCGCTCACCCCTCACCGGTGAGCCGCGTTCGAGGCATATACTACACCACCGTTCATTATGGTAAGTTTAGATTGTCGAATAAACAGGCTTTCTGCACAGAATACGCCCTTATATTCGGAATATTTGGTTATAAAATGGGCGAATAGTGAACATATATCCTATTTCTACACATTATCAACGAATACGCTTATCAACTTCTATCGCGTCGTGTTATCACGAAACATGACCAAATTCGCAACCAAACGCACACGGATAGTGAACGATTGCCCACTGGTGGTCGGTAATGGCGAGTAAGAAGGAAGCCTGGAAGTCGGAACTCTACGGCGACGCAGTCCGCGACAAAATCGAGGAGTTCGCAGAAAAGGGGGTTGACGCCATCCCCGAAGAGGAGCGAGACAAGTGGTTCACTCGCTTCAAGTTCTGGGGCGTCTTCCAGCAGCGGACGGGCCAGAACTCGTACTTCATGATGCGGCTGACGAACGCCAACGGCGTCCTCGAACCGGGGCAGCTTCGCGCCATCGGTGAGGTCGCGCGCGACTACGCCTCCGGCCCCGTCGAGAACCCCGAGTTCGGAGACGCGTGGATCGACCTGACGACTCGCCAGTCGATTCAGCTCCACTGGCTCGAACTCGAAGACATCCCCGAGGTCTGGGAGAGGCTCGAAGCGGCGGGCGTCTCCTCGCGCTCTGCGGGCGGCGACACGATGCGGAACATCACCGGCTGTCCGGTCGCCGGCCGCGACAAGCACGAACTCGTCGAATCCCAGCCGCTTCTCGACCGCTTCCAAGAGGACCTCCGCGGGAACGACGCGCTGTCGAACATGCCGCGGAAGTTCAACATCAGCGTCACCGGCTGCCGGGAGGGCTGCGCGCAGGACTCGATAAACGACGTGGGGCTCGAACCCGCGACCAAAGAAATCGACGGCGAGACCGTCACCGGATTCAACGTCCGCGTCGGCGGCGGCCTCGGCTCCCGGAAGCCGCGCGTCGCCCGCGACCTCGACATCTTCGTCGCCGACGAAGAGCGCGCCTACGAGGTCGTCCGCGGCTTCGTCGAACTCTACCACGAACACGGCAACCGCGACGTTCGGGCCCGCGCCCGCAGTCGCTTCTTCGTCGACGAGTGGGGCACGGAGAAGATTCGCGACCTGCTTCAGGAGGGGTACGTCGACTTCGAACTCCGGTCTGCGGGCGAGAACATCCGCGACGAGTACACCTACAACGCGGGTCGCCCGGAGTCCGACGGGAAACACGACCACATCGGCGTCCACGAGCAGGCCAACGGCGACTACTACGTCGGCCTCAGCGTCGCGGTCGGTCGGCTCACGGCGTCCGACGCCATCGAACTGGCCGACATCGCCGACGAGTACGGTTCCGGCGAAATACGGCTCACTCGCCGCCAGAACCCCTTCTGATGGACGTGCCGGAGGAGAAGCTCGACGACCTGCTCGCAGAGCCGCTCCTCGGCAAACACACGCCCGTCCCGAACCCGTTCCAGCGCGGCACGGTCGCCTGTACCGGCACGGAGTTCTGCTCGCTCGCGCTCACGGAGACGAAAGCCCGGACCGCCCGGATGCTCCGGTGGCTCCGCGACAACGTGGACGTGCCCGACGACGTGAGCCAACTGAAGATTCACTACTCCGGCTGCACCGCCGACTGCGGGCAGGCGAACACGGCCGACATCGGCCTGTTCGGCATGCGCGCCCAGAAGGACGGCGAGATGGTCGAGGCGATGGACATCGGCGTCGGCGGCGGCATCGGTGAGGAGCCGTCGTTCGTCGACTGGATTCAACAGCGCGTCCCGGCCGACGAAGTGCCGGGCGCAATCGCGTCGCTCGTGGAGGCGTTCGCGGAGCGCCGCGACCCCGGACAGACGTTCCGCGAGTGGGTCGACGCCGAGGGGACCGAGGCGGTCACGGAGTACTGCGTGCCCGAGGAGACGGAGTTCGAAGCGCCGTACATGCACGACGCGAAGCAGTCGTGGTACCCGTTCGCCGAGGACGAAGCGCAGTCCGAACAGGCGGTCACGAGCGACTGAGCATGACCGAACGCAGCGCCCACGACGACCCGGTTGACGACGCCGAGGCCGCCGCCGACGCCGACACCCGCGTCGACGACGCGCCGTTCGAGCACTCCTCGGCGGATGTCGCGCCGGAGCTCTTCCCGGCGGAACCAACGGCTGCCGACGCGGGTACCGGCGGAACCCCCGGTCGGCCGGACAGCGACTCCGCCACCAGTTCCTGAGTTCCGAGAGTCGGGCCGTCGTTTCCACGTTTCCGCTCTCTCGGCGTTTTTCGACCCGATGAACAACTCGTCACGACGAATAGAGAGTTCTAAACTATTTATGGTGTTCGAACCCCGATGCTGTGCCATGCCAGTGCCAGTCATCGCGGCCGCGTACCGCACGCCGTTCGGCAAGGCGGGCGGCGTGTTCGAAGACGTTCGAAGCGAGGACCTCTCGGTCACGCTCATCGACCACATCCTCGACGAACACGACGTCGACCCCGACGACGTGGAGGACCTGATGTGGGGCGTCGCCCAGCAGCGCGCCGAACAGGACAACAACGTCGCCCGCGTCATCGCGCTCCTGTCGGCCCTCGGCGAGGGGACGCCCGCGACGAGCATCAACCGCTGGTGCGCCTCCTCGATGCAGGCCATCATCTCCGCGTCCGACGCCATCGCCGCCGGTAACCGCGAGTGCATCGTCGCCGGCGGGGTCGAGAGCATGTCCCGCGTGCCGATGGACGGCGATTCCTACGAGCACCTCCACCCCGAACTGAGCGAGCAGTACAACATCTTCCAGTTACAGATGGGGATGACCGCAGAGAAGGTCGCCGAGGAGTACGAGGTCTCCCGGGAGGCCCAAGACGAGTTCGCGTTCCGGAGCCACCAGCGCGCCGCCGAGGCGACCGACTCGGGTCGCTTCGACGACGAAATCGTCCCGATCGAGACGGCCGACGGCGTCGTCACCGAGGACGAGGGCATCCGCCGCGACACCTCGATGGAGATTCTCGGCGGCCTCGACCCCGCCTTCTCGGGCGACGGCTCGGTCACCGCCGGCAACTCCTCGCAGATAACCGACGGCGCGGCCGCCGTCCTCGTCACCAGCCGCGAGTTCGCCGAGGACCGCGGCCTCGACGTGCTGGCCTCGGTCGGCACGAACAACGTCGCCGGCGTCGACCCGACGGTCATGGGCATCGGCCCGGTCCCGGCCACCCGCGGCCTCCTCGACCGCGCCGGCACCGACATCGACGACTACGGCCTCGTCGAAATCAACGAGGCGTTCGCCAGCCAGTGTGAGTACTCCCGGCGCGAACTCGGCATCGACGCGGACAGCCTCAACGTCAACGGCGGCGCAATCGCGCTCGGCCACCCGCTCGGGGCGTCCGGCGCGCGCCTGCCGGTGACGCTCATCCACGAGATGCAGAAGCGCGACGTGGACCGCGGCCTCGCGTCGCTCTGCGTCGGCTTCGGTCAGGGCGCGGCGATAGAGTTCAGCAGATAGCTGCGGGCTCGGCTGCTTTTTGTCTTTCCAGCCCCCCGAGACGCATCGTTGCTCCCCGCCCGATATATGTCACAAACGTCCGTGCTAATTCCGTCACGTTCATACTCCCGTCGTCGAGAGTATCTCGGTGATGAACCTCACGACGACCGCCCTGTCGGGGGCGTTGGCGGCGCTGGTGGCGGCGGCCGCCTCCGCGGGATTCGGATTCGTTTCGAGCCCCGCTCCCGGCGCGTCCGTCTGGGTCGTCCTCGTCGCGCTCACCGCCGGCTACTGGGCGGTGTTCGTTCGGTGGGCCCGGCGCTGAGCGGTCGGGGGCGACGCGAAAAACCGAACGAGCGCCGGGCGGCGAGAGCCGCTATTCGGGGTTGACTAGCTCTTCTGCGTCCCGGACGGCCTCGCGCTCGCCGATGATGGTGATGCGGTCGCCTTCCTGGAGTGTGTACTCCGCGTTGGGGACCGTCGTGTCACCGTTCCGCGAGACGAGCGTGACGAGACAGCCGTCCGGCAGTTCGGGTCCGACCTCGCGGATGGTCCGACCGATGAGTCGCTCGGCGGTGACCTCGACCTCTTGGACGTCGCCGGAGCGACCGATTTCGCCCATCCAGTTCGACATCGACGGGCGCTCGATGTAGTTGTCGAGCGCCTGCGCCGTGGCGATGGTCGACGAGATGGTCCGGACGCCGAGTTCTTCGAACGCCTCGACGTTGTCGGGGTTGTTCGCCCGCGCGAGGACGCTCTCGGGGTCGAACTTCGAGTTCGCCAACTGCGCGACGAGCAGGTTCACGTCGTCGTCGCCGGTCGCGGCGACCACGAACTTGGCGTTCGCGGCCCCCGCGGAGCGCAAGACGCTCGTGTCGGCTCCGTCGCCGTGATGGACGGTAAAGCCCATGTTCCGGGCCGTCTGGACTACTTCTTGGTCCTGCTCGATGAGGACCACGTTCTCTCCGCGGTCTGCGAGGCGTTCGGCGAGCGCACGGCCCACTTTCCCGCCTCCGATGATGAGTACACGCATTGGGATGACGTCGAGGTATTCTGCAATCCGGCGAGCGAGACCGGCCTCGAAGACGACGGTCGTCAGGATGACGAGGAACACCGTGCCGACGAGAATCGAGGCGCTCTGGTTCAGCGCGGCGGCCTGCTGGGTCATTCCCTCGGCCGCCAGTCGCGTCGCCTCCTCCTGCAGGGCGATAGCGAACAGCGAGGCCACGGACGCGGGGATGATACCGCGCGGGCCGACGAAGCTCATGAAGAGCTTCTCTTCTCTCGTGAAGCGGTCGCCGCGCGCCGAGACGAAGACCAAAAACGGCCGAATCACGAGCGCGACGGCGGCGACGACGGCGAGGCCGCCGACGCCGAGATTCAGGAGGTTCTGGAAGTCCAACAGCGCCGCGAGGGCGATGAAGACGAACGACAGCACGAGCAGCGTGATGTCGCCTTTGAACGCCGAAATCTCCTCTTCGTACGGCACGTCCGCGTTGCCGAGGAGGATGCCGGCGGTCGCCACCGCGGCGATGCCGGCCTCCGTGGCGACGTAGTCGGCGGCCGCGTAGGACACGAGCGCGCCGGCGAGGACGAGCAGGCGCGCGTTCTGCGGCGCGTTGCCCGGCGAGAGGTCGACGTACCGGAGCGCGTAGTACAGCGACCCGGCGACGATTGCACCCACGACGACGCCGACGCCGAGGCGCTCAGCGAACAGCGTCACGAGGGCGTCGGGACTACTGACGCCTTCGAGGATGGCCTCGAAGATGACGACGGCGACGATGGCCGCCGTCACGTCGTTGACGATACCCTCCGTGTCGAGCGCCGCGCCGACCCGGTCGCGGACCGGGACGACTTCGAGAATCGGCGCGATGACCGTCGGTCCCGTCGCGACGAGGAGCGCGCCCACGAGGAACGACACCGGCCACGGCGCGCCGAGCGCGTAGTGGACGACGACGCCCGTCGCGACGAACGAGATTATCGCGCCGACGGTGACGAGTCGGAACGTCGCGGCCGGCGCTTCCCGTAGCTTGTCGATTCGAAGGTGGAACGCGCCCTCGAAAACGATGATAGCGACCGAGAGACCGACGATGGCCTGTAGTGCGTTCCCGAACGAGTCGGGAGAGATGACGCCGAGGACCTCCGGGCCGAGCAGGATGCCCGACGCGATGAGGAACACGACGCTGGGGACCTGAAAGCGGTCCGAGAGCACCTGCGAGACCACGCCGATGCCGATTATCGCGGCGACGAGCGGGATGAGGTTCGCCCCTCCTGCTGCGGCCACTTATATCGCCTCCATGGATTCGGTTCATGTGACGACGGAAGATAAAACCATACATCTCGGGCGGTATTTCCGCGGCCTTGTGGATACGTATGACCGCAAAACGCTCGAAAAAGTTTAGGCTGTCAGATTTCACTGGGTCGCATCCCGCTCGCGACTCCGTCGCTCCTCGGTCCCGCGGTCCTCGTCGTAGATGAGAGACACCTCGTCGGCGTAGCGGTCGAGGATGTTCCGGCGCTTTTTCTTCATCGTCGGCGTCATCAGGTCGTTGCCCTCCGAGAACTCCTCGGGCACGACGCGGAACTGCTTGATTCGCTCGTAGGACTCGAAGTTCTCGTTGGCCGCGTCCACCTCGGTCTCGATGCGCTCGTACACCCGGTCGTCGCGGCAGACGGCCTTCGGGTCGTCCGGGAGGTCGATGCCCTCCTCGGCGGCCCACTCCCGCAGGCCGTCGAAACTCGGGACGATGAGCGCCGAGACGAACTTGCGGCCGTCGCCGAGGACCATGCACTGCTCGACCACCGGCGAGGAGGCGAACGCGTCCTCGATGGGGCCGGGCGCGACGTTCTTCCCCGTCGAGAGGACGAGAATCTGCTTGGCACGCTCGCGGAAGGCGATGTAGCCGTCGGGCCGGCGTTCGACCACGTCGCCGGTGCGGAACCAGCGTCTCCCCTCGTCGTCCTCGACGAACGCCGCCTCGGTCTCCTCGGGGTCGTTCCAGTAGCCCTCGGTGACGCTCGGCCCGCGGACGAGCAGTTCGCCCACCTCGCCGCCCGCCTCGCCGAGTTGGTCGCCGACGACGGTCGTGTCGAGTTTCGTCTCGACGTTCCGAAGCGGATAGCCGATGGTGCCGATTTTCGGCGCTTCGGGTGGGTTGACCGAGATGACCGGCGAGGTCTCGGTGAGGCCGTAGCCCTCGTAAATCGGCAGGCCCATCGCGTGGTAGAGCGCGCACAGCTCGGCCGAGAGGCTCCCGCCGCCGCTGATGAAGAAGTCGAGATTGCCGCCGAGTGCGTCGCGCACCTGCCCGAACACGAGGCGGTCGGCGAGGCGGTGTTTCGCGGTGAGCAGGTAGCCCGGCGCGTCGGTCGTGTGGTACGCCTGCCCGACGCCGACAGCCCACTCGAAGACGCGCTTTTTCGCCGGCGACTCGCTGGCCTGCGCCCGAATCGCGTCGTACAGCTTCTCGTACACGCGAGGGACGCTCGTCCCGACCGTCGGTCGGACGAGTTGGAAGTCCTCGCGGAGCGTGTCGGGACTTTCGGCGTAGGCGACGGTCGCGCCCGCCGCGAACATCATGAAGTGGCCGGCCATGCGCTCGAAGACGTGCGCCAGCGGCAGGAACGACAGCGTCACCGCGTCGGGACCGATGACCGGGGTATCGCCTTTGTCCGGGCGCGGGCCGAACCGCCGATAGCTCTCGTTGACGTTCGACCGGAAGTTCCAGTGGGTGAGCCGGACGCCTTTCGGCTGGCCCGTCGTCCCCGAGGTGTAGATGAGGCTGGCGAGGTCCTCTGGGTCGCGCTCGTCCAGCCACGACTCGTAGGCCGCCTCGTCGTACGCTTCCTCGCCGCGGCGATACAGCTCCCCGAGCGTCAGCACGTCCTCGCGGTCGTCGTGGCCGTCGTACTCGTCGACGACGACGATAAACCGCAGGTCCAACTCGTCTTCGACGGCGAGCACGCGCTCCAGTAGCGCCTCGTTTTCGACCACGACGGCGTCCGCGCCCGGGTCGGAGAGCAAGTACTGCGTCTGTCGCTCCGACGACGAGGTGTACACCGTGGTGACGACGCCGCCCGCGGCGAGGACCGCGAAGTCGGTCTGCGCCCACTCCATGCGCGTGTGCGAGAGGACGCCGACGCGGTCGCCGCTCTCGATGCCGAGGTCGCGGAACCCTGCCGCGAGGCGGCGGACGATGCCCCGCATCTCGTCGTAGGTCAGACCGGCGTAGTCGCCGTCGGGGGCCGCCGGAACGACGCCCTCAGCGACCAGCGACCGCCGATAGATGCCGCCTTTGTATCGCTGCGCGACCCGCGAGGCGTTCCGCGAGGCGCTCGCTTCGAACATCCGTGGGAGGGTCGTCCGCTCGATGACAGGGTCGTCGAACGCCGCCTCCGCGTCCCGCCAGTCCATGTCCTGTTAGTTGTCATTCACCATTTAAAACTATGTACGTTCGGTCTGTTGAAAGCCCGCGATACCGCGGGGAAACGCTGATTGCGACCCGCTCGCGTCACTCGTCGTCGCCGATGTAGTCGAGGTAGCCGAGCACGCCGCGGGTGTTCAGGCGCTCTTCGTCGCGGGCCTTCCGCTCGCCCCACTCCTCGTCCATCTGGGTGTGTTCGACGAAGTGGTCGATGACGGCCTCGTCGACGCCGAGCTCCGCGCGCTTCTGTCGGATGGCCTCGACCCACTCCACGAGGACGCGCTTGTACTTCTCGGCGAGGTCGGTGTCGTAGGGCTTCGGGCCGAAGTGGCCGAAACAGACCGTCTCGGGGTCGATGTCCTCGATGGTCCGCACGTCGTCGAGCGCCTTCTGGAGGTGGAACTGCGAGGGCGGCGAGGTCTGGCGGAGCGTCCGCGACCGCGGCTCCCAGATGCCGAGCGCGTCGCCGACGAACAGCACGTCGTCGCCGTCGTCGTGGAACATCACCTGATGCGGCGCGTGGCCGGGCGCGTGGTGGACCGTGAGCGTCCGGTCGCCGAGGTCGATTTCGTCGCCGTCGGTGAGGCCCTCGACGCGGTCTTCCTCGATGGGGAGCGGTTCGTCGTAGAAGCGCCACTGGTCTTCGACGGCCGCCTTCGTGCCCTCGATGAGCCGCGAGGGGTCAACGAGGTGCGGCGCACCGAGTTCGTGGGTCATGACGGTCGCGTCGGGGTAGCGCTCGGCGAGGTAGCCCGCGCCGCCCGCATGGTCGAGGTGGACGTGCGTCGGCAGGATGTACGCGAGGTCGTCGACGCCGACCTCGTCGAGCATTCCGAAGACCGCCTCCCTGTCGGCGGCGATGCCGGTGTCGACGAGCGCCGGCCTCTCGGCGTCGACGAGGTAGACCGTGCCGTACTTCTCCACCTCGTACATCCCGCTGTCGACGTAGTAGAGGTCCGTGCTGTCCGGGACGGGTTCGACGTCGCCAATAGCCATAGTTGACGGCCGTCTCCGGGGAAGAAAAGCGTTCGGTCGCCCCGACCCCCCACGTTGATTACGGGCGACCGCAAAGCCGTCTCCATGTCCGAACAGGGCAGCGACCCGCTCCCGGACGTCGACATCACGGACATCTCCCCGATGGCGTGGCGACTGCTCAGAGTCGCCGCCGGCTACAACCAGCGGGCCGTCGAGCGCGCCGTCGACGACCTCATGCAGGCGCACGTCTCCATGCTCGAATCCGGGAGCCGCGGCCTCTCGCGGTCGCGCCGCGGAACTCGACGACGGACAGGTCCGCACGCTCGTCGAACACTTTTAAATCGCGTCGGGGCGCGACGCGAAACCCCCGCTTCAGTCTGCCGATTTCGACGCGTCGACGGCTATCGACGCCGATATACCGCCGTTCGCTACCGTATTGAAAATAATTAAGTAAGACTATCGTTAGAGATACCGTGTATCAATGATACGCGGTGTTACAAAGACTGCTCGCGGACGATTTTCCGTCTTCACGCTCGCCCTCGTCGCGTCCCTCGCGCTGGCCTTCGGGCCGTCGCTTGAGGGACTCTCGACGCGGGGACAGTACGCATTAGCGACGATGGTGTTCGCCGGCATCCTCTGGGTGTCCGGCGCGCTCCCTCTCGCGGTGACGGCGCTGTCGATACCGGTGTTGCTCACGGCCTACGGCGTCTACGGCGATATCGACCCGGCGCTGGCGGGCTTCGCTGACCACCTCATCTTCCTCTTCATCGCCGGCTTCATGCTGGCGAACGCGCTCCAGAAGTACAACATCGACCGCCGCATCGCGCTGTGGCTCATGGCTGTCATGGGGTCGTCGCCGCGGCGGCTCATCCTCGCTATCATGCTCGCCACGGCGTTCCTGTCGATGTGGGTTTCGAACACCGCGACGACGGCGATGATGACGCCCATCGCGCTCGGCGTCCTCGCGCAGGTGCTCGGCCGCGAGGAGGTCTACGAGGCCGACGCCGCCGAGGGCTCCTTCTCGAACATGCAGATAGCGACGCTCCTCGGCACCGCCTACGCCGCGAGCGTCGGCGGGGTCGGAACCCTCATCGGCACGCCGCCGAACGCGGTCGTCGCCACCCAGCTCAACGCGCTCCTCGGCTACGACATCGGCTTCGCGGAGTGGCTCCTCGTCGGCCTCCCAATCGTCGCCATCACCCTCCCCATCGTCTGGTATCTCCTCACGTTCCGGTTCTACCCGCCCGAGGTCGACGACGTTGAGGGTGCCCGCGAACAGGCCCGCGAGTACCTCGCCGACGAGGGCGCGCTCTCGACCCGCGGCCGCCGGGTCGCGTACATCTTCGCCGTCACCGCCGGGTTGTGGGTGCTCGGCGGCCTCGACCTCGCGTTCGAGGGCGTCCTCTCGGACCAGGTGTTCAACACCCTGTTCGGCACCGCCGAGGGGACGACCCTCCTCGGCGTCGAGGGCCATCAGGGCCTCCTGTACTACGTGATGGTCGGGATGGTCTCCATCCCGGCGCTCGTCCTCGCGGACACGATGGAGTGGGACGAACTGGTCGACATCGACTGGGGGACGATTCTCCTCTTCGGCGGCGGCATCTCGCTGGCCGACGCGTTCGCCTCCACGGGCGCGACGCGGTGGCTCGCCGAGGCCGTCTTCGGCTCCTTGACCGGCGCGCCCATCGTCCTCGTCGTCGGCGCTATCGTGCTTCTCGTCATCTTCCTCACGGAGATGACCTCGAACACCGCCACGGCGACCATCATCGTCCCCGTGCTCATCGGTATCGGGAGCGTCTTCGCGGCGACGCTCGGGCTCACCGAGGTCTCCGCGGCGGTGTTCCTCGCGGTCAGCGGGGCCATCGCGGCCTCGTTCGCGTTCGCGCTGCCGGTGGCGACGCCCCCGAACGCCATCGTCTTCGGGAGCGGCCACATCAAGCAGTCCCACATGATGCGGGCCGGGGCCGTCCTCAACGTCGTGATGACCGGCGTGCTGACCATCCTCATCTGGTTCCTCTTCCAGTTCGTCTGGCCGGCGTTCCTCTGGTAGTCGCTTCGTCGGCTTCCGACCGCGGCGGCCGCTCTCACCGCGGTGTCGGGGTGTTCCGCCGACGCCGTTTCGTCGCGCGCATTCGGCGCGGATTCCTCGCGTTCGCCCGCCGCGTGCTCGCCCCCGTTCCTCAGCGATGCGATACGATTTTCCCGCCCGCCCGGAAATCACAGCCCAATGATTGACAGGCAACTACTCCGCGACGAACCGGAGCGAGTTCGCGACGCGCTCGCCGCCCGAAACATGGAGGACGTGGACATCGACCGCGTCCTCGACGTGTACGACGAGTGGCGCTCGCTGAAGGCCGAGGGCGACGACCTCCGCCACGAGCGCAACGAGGTCAGCCAGCAGATCGGCCAGCTGAAACAGGAGGGCAAAGACGAGGAGGCGCAGGAAGCCATCGACCGCTCGGGCGAACTCAAAGAGGAGCTCCAGGAGCTCGAAACCCGCGCCGACGAGCTCGAAGCGGAACTCGACGAGGCGCTCATGGAGCTGCCGAACCTCCCCCACGAGTCGGTCCCCGTCGGAGCCGACGAGGACGACAACGAGGAGGTCCGCCGCGTCGGCTTCGACGACCTGCGCGAGCTCCCCGACGAGGTGACGCCGCACTACGACCTCGGCGAGGAACTCGACATCATCGACGAGGGTCGCGCGGCCAAGACCACCGGCTCGGGCTTCTACTTCCTGAAAGGCGAGGGCGCGATGCTCGAACACGCGCTCGTGCAGTTCATGCTCGACGTGCACCGCGAACAGGAGTACGTCGACCTGTTCCCGCCGATTCCGGTCAAGACCACCTCGATGGAGGGCACCGGCCAGCTCCCGAAGTTCGCGGAGGACGCCTACCGCATCGGCGGCGCGGAGACAGAGAACTACGACGACGACGACCTGTGGCTCTGTCCCACCGCGGAGGTGCCGGTGACGAACATGTACCGCGACGAGATTCTCCTGAAGGACGACCTCCCGCTGAAACATCAGGCGTACACGCCGAACTTCCGGCGCGAGGCGGGCGAACACGGCACCGAGACTCGCGGCATCGTCCGCGTCCACCAGTTCAACAAGGTCGAACTCGTCAACTTCGTCGAACCCGACGAGTCGTACGACCGGCTCGAAGCGCTCGTCGACGAGGCCGCCGAAGTGCTCGACCGACTCGGCCTGCCGTACCGCGTCCTCTCGCTTTGCACCGGCGACCTCACCTTCGCGTCGGCGAAGACCTACGACCTCGAAGTGTGGGCCCCCGGCACGGAGTCCGAGGACGCCCCCGAACAGGGCGGCCGCTGGCTGGAAGTGTCGTCGGCCTCGAACTTCGAGGACTTCCAGGCGCGCCGCGCGGGCCTCCGCTACCGCCCCGAGCGCCACGAGTCGGCGGAGTACCTCCACACGCTCAACGCCTCGGGCACGGCCGTCGGCCGCGTGATGGTCGCGCTGCTCGAATACTACCAAAACGAGGACGGCACGGTCGACGTGCCCGAACCCCTCCAGCCCTACATGGGCGGCCGCGAGGTCATCGAGGGTCACGAGCCCGTCGGCGAGGCCGCGGTCGGCGCTGGCAAGAAAGACTGAGCGTCTGACGCGCCGCGACCCCAGTACTCCGATTTCCAGCGACGCCCCGTCAGTTCGCCGTCGAGGATTTGACGAACGTCTTCAGCTCCGAGAGCTTCCCGTCGCGCGCTCGAAACCGGTCGAGAAAGACGAACAGCTCGTCGCCATCGCCGTCTTCGAGGTGGCCGCGGACGACGATTTCGTCGTCGGACTTCGACTGGATGTAGCGTTCGATGACGTGTCGCGTGTCCTTCTGCGGCCGGTCGTCCCGCATGAACGTGACGAACTCCTCGCGCCCCGAGAGCGTCATGTCGCCGCGGTGCTGGACGAACTCCGGTTCGAGGAGGTTCCGAAGCATGTCGTATCCGTGGTGGTCGAGCGCCGTGTAGTACTGCCGGGCCAGATACGTCGCGTCGGGGTGCACGCGCTTTCTTCGTCGGCGGGCGGGAAGAATCCGACGCCGGCGCTGCCGGCCCTGTCGGTGTTGCCGTCGAACGCCCCGGCCGACACCGCGTTCGGGACGCTTTTCTCCGCCAGCCGCGTACCGCGGCTGTGGACCTGCACGTTCGATACGAGGGCGACGACGACCCGAAGAAGTGCACGGCAAAGAAGCTCGAACGCTTCGACATGGCCGTCCTCCACGGCTCCGACCGCGAGACCCCCTACGGCGTCGTGCTCAACCCGCACGCCGACAGGGCGCTGTCGCCCGCCGACGCGGACACCGGCGCGCTCGTCGCGCTCGACTGCTCGTGGGAATCGGCCGGCGAGGCCATGTTCTCGCTCCCCGGCGAGCACCGCGCGCTCCCCTATCTCGTCGCCGCCAACCCCGTGAACTTCGGCCGCCCGATGCAGCTGACGACGGTCGAGGCGATAGCGGCCGCCCTCGTCATCTTCGGCGAGAAGAAGCGGGCCGAAGACGTGCTCTCGAAGTTCAACTGGGGCCACACGTTCCTGGAACTCAACGAGGAGCCGCTGCGCCGGTACGCGGCGTGTGCGGACTCGACCGAGGTCGTCGAGATTCAGCGGGAGTACCTCGAACGCGGCGAGTAGCCCGTTGCGACGCCCTCCAACCGCCGCCTCAGATTCAGCTCAGCCTCAGCCCTTCACCCACGCGCCGGCGGCCCCGGCGATGGCGCTGTCGATTGCGAAGATGAGCGTCAGCACGACGCCCGCGACGAGGACGCCGACGCCGCCGAGGAGGCCGCCCAGCGGCCCGCCGGCGAGTCCGAGCAGACTCCCGAGGAGCGCCGCGAAGAGCGTGACGACGATGCCCGAGATGGAGCCCGCGACGAGGCCGTTCCACGCGCCGTTGCCGAGCGTGCCGCCCGCGAGGTAGCCCGCCGCGAAGCCACCGAGCAGGCCCGCGCCGATTTGGCCGACGACGGGGAGCGCCAGCCCGCCCGTGCCGACGACGACGATGACGACGAAGCCGACGGCGACAGCTTTCCAGTCAGTCATGCGTCGAGGTAGGCCGCGGGCGGGCAAGAACTTCGTGGCGGCCCGGGTGGGGCGGGTCGTCCGGCCGCGCCCGTTCGCGTCCCCGCGCCGACCCCCTGCGACCCCTTCGCTTCCGGTCGAACCGTGCGGGAGACCTGCACGGCGAATCCCCCGCTCGAAGCGCCGAGCCCCAAACGGACGCGCTTTTACGGCTCGGCCATGTAGCGGACTGCAATGATTTTCGAGTCTCTCCCGACCACGCCCCGGTCGGACGAACTCATCGACAAGGCCTTCTCGCGGGCCGCGCGCACGGGGCGAGCGAAGCAGAACAAGTTGGAGGCTCAGCAGTCGATGCTCCAGACGGCGTCGAACATCCTCTCGGACAACCTCGAGAACGTCGTCGTCGAGTGGCCCGACTTCGAGACGGTCGACCCCTTCTACTACGAACTCGCCGACGCCATCGTCGACGTCGACGAGGTCCGAAAGAGCCTCTCGGAAGTGATGTGGGCCTCCCGGCAGGTCGACAACATCGCCCGCGAGTACCAGCCGAAGCTCCGCAAGACCGACGCGGACCTCGCGCGCAAGCACCGAAAGCAGGCGTTCGCCCGCATGGCGAGCGTCGTCGAGGAGGTCGAAGACGACCTGCTCCGCATCGGCGAGGCGCGCGACGCCCTGAAGGACCTCCCCGACATCCGCCCGGACGAACCGGCAATCGTCGTCGCCGGCTACCCGAACGTCGGCAAGTCCTCGTTCGTGAACGACGTGACCCGCGCGTCGAACGAAATCGCCCGCTACCCCTTCACGACGAAGGGCGTCCAAATCGGGCACTTCGACCGCGACCGCATCCGCTACCAGATTATCGACACGCCGGGGCTGCTCGACCGTCCCGAAGACGAGCGCAACGACATCGAGCGGCAGGCCGTGAGCGCCCTCGAACACCTCGCGGACGCCGTCCTCTTCGTCGCCGACGCCAGCGGGGCGTGCGGCTACCCCATCGAGTCGCAACTCGAACTCCGCGACGCCGTGAAAGCGCGCTTCGAGGAGCGAGACATCCCCGTCCTCACCGTCTGTAACAAGAGCGACCGCTCGACCGACATGGACGCCGACATCTACATGAGCGTCGAGACGGGCGAGAACGTCGAGGCCGTCCTCGACGCCGCGGTCGAGGCCATCGGGTTCGAACCCGACATCCCGCCGTCGCGCAACGAGTAAGCGACGCGGATTTTCCGGTTCTGTCGGTTTCGCCACGCCGCGAGCCCAGAGCGCCGCGGCTACGCGGTGGGTGTCGGAGAAAGAGGGCGCGAGGTGGGTCGAACCGTGGTTCGGTCAGCGATTCGGTCAGCGGGGGCGGGTTCCTATTCCGATTCGGCTTCGTAGACCATCTGGACGGTCGCCGAGACGGTCACGGGGCCGGGCGAGAGCTCGGTCGAACCGGACGAGGCGCGGGCGGCGTCCTCGGCGTAGGCGACCGGGTACGGCCCGGGCGAGGCGCTGCCGCCGACGGTGGCGGTGTGGACGCCCGTGACGGTCAGGTCGGCGGCGCTGGCGACCGAGTCGGCGTCGGCCTTCGCGGAGTCGACGGCGCGGGTCAGGGCTTCTTCGCGGAGTTCGGCGCGCTTCTCGTCGGTGAGCGTGAAGGCGACGCCGCGGATTTCGCTGGCACCGGCACCGACCGCGAGGTCGATGACTTCGCCGGCGCGGTCGGGGGCGACCTCGACGCGGAGGGTGTGGGCGGCGCGGTAGCCGAGGAGTTCGCGTTCCTGACCGCTGTAATCGTACTCGGGGTAGATGTTGAAGCCGGTCGTCTGGACGGCGTCCTCGGCGATGCCGGCGTCGGTGAGGGCGGCGCGGACGGCGGCCACGTCGTCGGCGACGGTGCCGCGGGCCTCGTCGGCCGAGTCCGCGGTGGTCGTCACGGCGATGGAGACCACGGCGAGGTCGGCGTCGGCGGTCACTTCGCCGGTGCCGGTCGTGGAGACGGTCGTCGCGTTCGTCGCGTTTATCCCGTCTGCGCCCCCGTCGGCCGTCGTCTGCAAGGGTGCCGAGAGGCAGCCAGCGAGGAGGACGAGGCCGACGAGGAATATCGGAGCAATCGTGCGTCGTTGCATACCTCTCGTACGTCGGTTCAGCTATTCAAGCCGCGCTAGAGACAAAGAGCGACTGTAGCCTTCGAAACGGGAGACGGGACGCCGGTCGCCCTACTCCACGACGGCGACGTAGCGCACTTCGACGTCGATTTCGCTCGCCCCCCACGGCGACAGCGGTTCGGGGGCGACGGCGTTCACCCGCCTCGTGAGTTCGCGTTCGACCATCGGCGGGTCGGAGGCCGGGTCGTAGCCGACGGTCACGACGATTCCCTCCGGCTCTTGCAGCGGCCCGCTGCCGTACCGCAGCTCCATCGACAGCAGGCGGGCGTCGGTGTCCGAAAGCGCGTCTTCGATGGCGTCGTGCGCCTCCGACTGGAAGTCGGCGTTCCGGTAGGTCGTGTAGGTGACCGCGCCGAGGAACGACGAGAGGACGAGCAGGCCGACCCCGATGACGGCGATGCGGAACAGGGCGGCCCGGCGGGCCTCGTCGCGACGAATCCAGCGCTCGGGGCGGTAGCCCTGTCGCCAGAGGACGCCGATGGCGACGAAGTTGACCGAAAGGATGTTGACGAGGACGAGGATGGCCGACCCGACGACGGCCTCGGGCGCGCCCCACGCGATGCCGATGCCGACGACGGCGGTCGGCGGGACCAACGCGGCGGCTATCATGACGCCGACGAGCGCGGTCGAGACGCCCGAGGAGAGCGAAATCGCGCCCGCCGCCCCCGCGCCGAGCGCGATGACGAGCGACAGCACGTCGGGCGCGAGGCGCTCGTCCACCTCGGGAATCGACAGCACCTCGGCCGGTGACAGCGGGACCGCCCCGGTCTGTTTGAGCAGGAAGGCGAAGGCGGCGGCCGCGCCGACCGCGAGGAGGCCGCCGAGCGCTTGCAGGCGAACCCCGCGGGCGAACATCTCGTCGTCGTCGACGACGGTGCCGACGCTCGCGGACATCGCGGGGCCGACGAGCGGGGCGATGACCATCGAGCCGACGACCACGGCGGGCGAGTCCAGAAGCAGGCCCGCGGTGGCGACGAGCGCCGAGATGACCGTCATGAGCACGTACGTCGACACCGACGGCGCGAGGTCGGCGGCCTTCGAGGCCAGCTCCTCGCGGGCGATGCGGTCGCCGTTCTCGTCGTCTTCCTCGTACTGCTCGCGCAGTTGATCGAACCGCTTCGAGGCGACCGTCTCGGCCGCGACGACGACGGTGTAGGCGTCGCGCTCGACGCCCGCTTCGCGGAGCCGAGCCAACACCGGTTCGACGGCCTCCTTTGGGACCGGGAAGGTGACGACGGCGACGAAGCCGCGCCCGGAGGTCTCCTCGGAGACGGCGTAGTCGACGCCCTCCTCGTCGAGCGTCCGCAGGACGGCCTCGCGCTTGCCGGTCGGCACCAACACCTGTACGAGTCGCACGGCCTCACGTCGGCCCGGGCGGTGAAATAAGCAGGGGCTCGGCTACTCGCCCACCGCGCCCGACTCGTCGCGCAACCGCCGGAGGACGGGCATCTCGTCGAGGCGCTCGTCGGGGAGCGCGCCCCAGTCGATTCCCTCGGGCCGCGGATACGGGGTCTCGGTTCGGACCAGCCGGTCGGGGGTGACGACGAAGTCCATCGGCACGTCGTGGGCGTCCGGCTCGGGCAGGTCGTCGCGGACCTGTCGCTCGTGGACCGTCGTCGCCACGGTCGTCTCCGCGGTGACGGCTCCCAGCCCCCGCAACACCGCGTATTCGAGGTCGCTGAACCCCTCGCCCTTCCCGACGCGAGCGCCCGTCTCGGAGACGGCGACCGACCCCGAGACGACGAGGTCGATGGGCGGCAGCGCGTCGGGGCCGACCGTGTCGGCGTAGGTCTCGACGTGCGAGACGGTCGGCGCGCTGTCGAGGTGTTCGTCGTCGATGCGCGCGGGGTCGAGTTCGTAGAAGCACTCCTCGTCGCGGAGTCGCGGGACGGCCATGTAGACGGTCTTGCCCTCGCGGAGCGCCCGCCGCCTGACGGGGAGTTGCGGGGCGTCCGGGTTGGCCTTCACCGCGTCGGCGGCGGCCCACTCGGGCGTCGCCGCGAGTCGCTCGGCGGCCGCCGTCGCGTCGTCGAAGTTCGGGATGCGGCCGTGCGGCGGGAAGGGAAACCGGGCCGCGCCCGACGATTCGAGGTCGTCCCACACCGTCGTTCGGAGCGTCGCTTTGTCCATCGCGTCGCCGTCGCGTACTCGCGCCGGGCCAATAGCTCCCCCGCTCGGGCCGCGAGCGGTTCCGGCCGCCGCGCAGTCTCCCAGTCGGTCGTTACGAGAGGTCGGCCGCCGACTGCGACAACAGCACCTTCCGGAGGACGGTGTCGGCCCCGCGGCGGACGCGCTCGGAGGCGGCCTGCGGGCTGATTCCGAGTCGGTCGGCCACCTCGTTGAGCGTGGTTCGCCGCGGAACCTCGAAGTACCCCTCGGAGACGGCGGTGACGAGCGCCTCCTGTTGTTCGTCGGTGATGTCGAAGTTGTAGACGCCCGGTTCGCCCTCCGCGAGGGTGTAGATGCGCTCGACGTGGAACTCGATGGTCTCGTCCTGACAGCGGTTGTGGAACTCGGTGAGCGCCGCGTGGTCGTTGAATCTGAGGCGGAACAGCCACGGGTCGTTGCCGCGGGCTTCGAGAATCGTCGCCTCGCTGTCGGTGAGAACCCGGGTCAGACTCGACGTGGACTCCCCCCAGTTGACCTTGTACAACACCCGGTCTTCGATGCGGGCGACGGCCGCCAAATCGTCGACGAGCCGGTCGTCTCGGACGACGCGCTCTAACTCGAGGTGGACGCCGTTCGACACGGCGGTGACCCTCCCGAGGCCGAAGCTCTCTGAGTCAATCGTCAACTCGACGATTACGGCCATTGCTGGCTCTCATTTAGCAGCCGCTGTATTGAACACCTATGTCAACCGAAAACCACGACCGCGCCCGGAGGTCGGCCTCGTCGCCGCCGGGGCGCGCTCGTGTTCGGCAGGATTTCGGCCGACAACGTTCGTGTGTGACCGCAGCCCACTCGGACGCGCGCCCCATCGATTTCCCGGATGCACTACTTCAATGACCGGACTGTGAAAGCAGAAAGAGAATGCTGGCTTGCTAGCTATGACCCCTCGGGGGACGTAGTTGTGAACGCACACAGACATCGACAGCCGTACGCCGCCCGACAGCGCCGTGGTGGTACAGCCGCGTACCGACGTGTGACTGACGAGCCGCGCTCTCGACGGTACCGGTATCGGGTGGTGTTCGCCGGGTGCCCGGAGCGGGGCCTGTCAGCGACTCGCGGAAGCCGCGTTATCTCGGCGTCTCGCGCCCGTCCCGCGACGCCCGTTCGGATTCGACGGGGGTTGCGCCGATGGTAGCCACAGCGTCCCCCCGCCTCGACGAGGCGTTCGACGCCCTCGGAAACGTCCATCGGCGACGGTTGCTGTTGGGCCTGCGCCGACGGCGACGCACGCGCCTCGACGCGGCAACGCGGGACGCGGCCGTTGGTGGCGGCCGCGACCGCGACCGACTGAAGCTGGAACTGTTCCACGTTCACCTGCCGAAGCTCGCTGACGCCGGCTTCGTCGACTGGAACCGTCGTCGCGGTTCCGTCGCGTGCGGCCCTCGATTCGACGAAATCGAGCCGCTGCTGCGATTCCTCGACGAGCACGCCGGCGAGCCATCGGTCGGCGGCTGTGACTGACGCGGCCGCCGCATTCACGCGTCGTCGTCGAGTCGCTGTGGGGGCGACTCGCCCGGAGGCGTGATTTTTCGACGCCGACGCCGCGCACCGGCGGGTCCGTTCCGCCCACCTTATCCGTCGCGGTGGCGAACCACCGGTATGTTCCAAGACCGACCGGACCGCGACGAAATCGTCCTCGTCGGGCGGTCGAACGTGGGGAAGTCCACCCTGATGCGAGAGCTGACGGGTCACAGCAAGTTCACGACGGGCAAGAAGCCCGGCGTCACCCGAAAGCCCAACCACTTCGACTGGAACGCGGAGAAATTCATGTTCACCGACCTCCCCGGGTTCGGCTTCATGTCCGGCGTCGACCGCGACACCCGCGAGGCAATCAAGACCGACGTCGTCCAGTACATCGAGGAGCACGCCGACGACATCCTCGCGGCGGTCCTCGTCGTCGACGGGAAGAGCGTCATCGACATCATCGACCGCCACACCACCGAAGACTCCATCCCGCACGACGTGGAGATGTTCTTCTTCCTCGACGAACTCGACATCCCGACCGTGGTCGCGGTCAACAAGATGGACAAGGTCGACGACCGCGACGAGCGCCTGAACGACCTCTGTGACCGCCTCGGCCTCTTCCCGCCGTGGAAGCAGTGGCGGAACGTCATCGCGCCCATCACGGCCAAGCGCGGCGACATCTCCCACCTCGAAGACGCCCTGCGGTCGCACCTCCACGAACAGGGCCGCGACGACCTGTTCAAGTTCCTCTGAGCGACGCGCCGTCCCGCCGACACCCCCGCGACCGCCCGCGACCAGCCCCCCAAGCGAACTCACGCCACGCGGTTCGTGAGCGGGTCGCCGGCGGCTATCTTCTCGACGTTCTCCCGCACGAGCGCCGCGATGTCCTCGTGGTACTTCCCCGTCGCGGCGCTCACGTGCGGCGTGACGAGCACCTCGTCGAACTCCCACAGCGGCGACTCCGATGGAAGCGGTTCCGCTTCGAACACGTCGAGCGCCGCGCCCGCGATGTCGCCGGCGTCGAGCGCCGCCACGAGGTCGGCCTCGTCGACGACGGGGCCGCGCGCGACGTTCACGAGATAGGCGTCCTCGCGCATCGCTTCGAACGTCGGCGCGGCGACCATGCCCTCGGTCTCCGCGGTCAGCGGCATCGCCAGCACGACGAATCGGGCGTCGGCGACGGCCTCGTGCAGTCGGTCGGGGGTGAACACCGCCGAGACGTTTTCCACGGGGTCGCCGGAGCGCCGGACGCCGACGACCTCCATGCCGAGGGCGGCCGCGCGGTCGACCACGCCCCGGCCGAGCGTGCCGAGGCCGACGACGCAGACGCGCTCGCCGTCGAGGGTAAAGGGCTCCGTGTAGCGCGGCAGGTCCCACTCGCGGTCGCGCTGGGCGTCGCGGTAGGCGTGGAGACGGCGGGCGAGCGTCAGCATGTAGCCGACGACCGTCTCGCCGACCGTGGTCCCGTGGACGCCGGTGCTGTTCGTGAGGGCCGTGCCGGCCGCCTCGTAGTCGGAGACGGGGTACTCGTCGTAGCCGGCGCGGACGCAGTGGACCCAGTCGGCGTCGACGAAGGCGTCTCTGTGGCCGAACGTGGCGACCGCGTCGCCCGGCCCGAACTCCTCGTCGTCGCCGACGCGCTCGACGGGCACGCCGCGGCCCGAAAGCGCCTCGACGAACAGCCCCGGGGGCATCGTCCGACCGACCGACTCGTCGACCGCGATGCGTTCGATGTGCATGGCCGAGGGGTCGCGGCGGCTCACGAAGGACGTTGCGGCTTCGGCGTCGGTGTCCGGTTTCGGGGCTCCGGTCGAGGGTCGGCGCGCCACTCGCCCCACGTCGTCACCGACGACGGGAGAATCGCCAGTCGCTCGCCGGACTGCGGGCCACAGATGCCGGTCGCCAGCAGTTGACTCCAGTAGCTTCCGGTCGCCTCGTCGTAGAGTACGAGGTTGGCGGCGTTTCGGAGTTCGGCGTCGCCGGTCAGGACCGACGCGCCGAACACCCGCCCCTCGGCGGCCGCACATTACCTTCGGTACAGCCCGCGAGTCCGGCGGCCGCCGCGCTCACGACTCCGAGAAACGTGCGGCGGTACATACCCCTCTTTGGTCGTTCGGCGGCAAATAGCTAGCTCGAAACGGCTGATTCGGCGCGCCACGGTCGCGGACGCGGCGCTCCGGGGCAACGAGATTCGGAGCGATAGAACGACGGGTCGTCAGTAGTTGGTGGCTCGGATGAAATCTATCATCACAAGGGGCTGAGTGGGGGTAACCTTCGTCATCGCCACCGAATCGGAGTCCGGGTCGGACGTTCAAGAATCCACCCTTTTGCCCCCGCCGGCAGTGGTCCCGGCGGTTCCCAGAACCCCGCACTCCCGACTCAGTCGTCCCACGCCGCCAGCGCGGCGTGTTCGTCCGCGACCGCGCCGATGTCGCCCGCGTTCAACACGCCCGATTCGGTGACGACCCCCGAGAGCGAGTCGGCGGGAACGACCTCGAAAAGCGGGTTCTCGGTTCCTATCGCGGCCTCGCCGTCGTACAGCGCGCCCGCGTCTTCACCGGCGAAGCGGTCGTCGCCGCGCACCTTGTCGCGGGCGCAGACGGCGAACACGGGCACGTCGGCGCGGGCGGCCGCGAGCGCGGCGGGGAGGCTTCCGACCTTGTTGACGACGCCGCCGGACGCGAGCACCGAGTCGGCTCCGAGTAAGACGGCGTCGGCCCCGCCGGCCGCGACGAGTCCGGGGAGCGCCGCGTCGGTGGTTAGCGTCACGTCCCGCCCGTCGCGGGCGAGCCGTTCCGCGACGCCGACGCCCTCGCCGCCGGGTCGGGATTCGGAGACGAGGACGGCGACTGCGGCGGCCTCGGCGGCTTCGAGCGCCGCGAGGACGGTCCCCGACCGCGAAAGCGTGGCGAGTCGGTCGACCCCGCGCTCTCTGATGAGTTCGGCCGCGCGGGCGGCCGCCGCGTCGTCGGCTTCGGCGGCGGCGTCGATGGCCGCCTCGGCGCGGCGGCGAACCGATTCGGGGTCGGAATCCGATTCCGCCATGACGCGGTTGACGCGATTCTCGACGGCGGCCATGTTCGGGCGGGCGTCGCGGAGTCGCCGGGCGACCGATGCGACCGCCTCCAACGAGTCCGCCTCGGCGGCGGCGTCGCGCAGGACCTCCAGCGCCCGGAGCGAAATCCACGTCGACCCGTGGGTCTCGTCGTCGGCGACGGTCTCGACCGCGGGCGCGACCCGGCGGTAGGTCGCCCACAGTCCGGGGACCGCCTCGCGCTCCCGAATCGCGGTCGGGTGGACCCACTCGACCGCGGCGAGTTCCTCGTCGGTGTCGATATCGCGGCTCCGCGCGTCGAACAGAAACGGGTGGACGGTCCACTCGCGGCCCTCGTCGGTGACCGTGAGGGGTTCCCCAGCACGGACGAGTTCGGCGTCGGTCTCGCGGACGCCGACCTCCTCGGCGAGTTCGCGCCGGGCGTCGCGCTCGGCGTCGGCGGGGTCGCCCTCGACGTAGCCGGAGACGCCGGCCCAGCGGCCCTGATACGTTCCGACGGCATCGCTCCGACGGGTGAGGAGGACGCGGCCGTCGTGTCGAAGGAAGACGGTGGCGACGTGTGGCATATCGTGACTTACGGCCGCGACTGACAAAACGACTATTCAGGCCGGTCGCGTGGTGTCGGTATGCGACTCGCCATCCTGAGCGACACGCACGTTCCGGGGCGGGCCGACGGGATTCCCTCGTGGGTCGAAGCCACGGTCCGCGAGGCCGACCTCGTGATTCACGCGGGCGACTTCGACTCGCCGGCCACGCTCGACCGCCTCCGCGACCTCTCGGCGCGGTTCGTCGGCGTCAGCGGGAACGTCGACCCGCCGGGCATCGACCTCCCGTTCGTCGAAATCGTCGAGGTCGACGGGCTCACGTTCGTCGTCACTCACGGCACGGGCACGCGAACGGGCTACGAGTCCCGCGTCGCGAAGACGGTCAGAGACGCCGCGGGCACCGACGCGGTCGGCGTCGCGGGCCACATCCACGAGGTGGTCGACGAGGTAGTCGACGGCGTCCGCGTCCTCAACCCGGGCACCGCGACGGCGGCGAACCCGGGCGACGACGCGACGATGATGGTCGGCACGGTCACCGACGGCTCGGTGTCGGTCGAGGTCGTCCGCGACGACTGAGGTCGGCGCGTCGTCGCGCTGTCTCGCAGCTGAGCCGCTTCCGGTCGCCCGCCTGCGATACCGGCCCGGTTCGCCAGCATCCCGTCGTTTTTCACCGCCCTCGCCCTCCGAAGCGGTATGGAGCTGTTTCCCGTCCCCGACGTGCCCGAGATTCGCGAGGGCGACGACCTCGCCGCCCTCGTCTCCGAGCGCGTCGACCTCCGGCCCGACGACGTGGTCTGCGTCGCCTCCACCGTCGTCTCGAAGGCCGAAGGGCGGTTCGCGGACCTCGACGACTTCCCGGCCGGCCCGCGGGCGCGCGAACTCGCCGCTCGCCTCGCCGAACTGACCGGCGACGAGAAGGACCCGCGGTTCGCGCAGGCGGTCCTCGAAGAGAGCGTCGACCTCGTCATGTCGGAGCCGTTCCTCCTGACGGAGACGCGGTTCGGCCACGTCGGCGTCAACGCCGGCATCGACCGCTCGAACGTCCCCGACCACGACCTGCTGTTGCTCCCGAAGCGCCCGAGCGAGTCGGCAGAGCGCATCCGCGCCGGCGTCGACGCCGACCGAGTCGTCGTCACCGACACCTGCGGCCGGCCGTTCCGACACGGCCAGCGCGGCGTCGCCATCGGCTGGGCGGGCCTGAGCGCCTCGCGCGACTGGCGCGGCGAGGCCGACCGCGACGGCCGCGAACTCGGCGTCACCGTCGAGAGCGTCGTGGACGAACTCGCCGCGGCCGCCAACCTCGTGCAGGGCGAGGGCGACGGCGGCACGCCCGTCGTCGTCGTCCGCGACTTCGAGTGGGGCGACCACGGCGAAAGCGACGCCCACTTCCGCGACATCGACGGCGACTTCGTGCGACAGGCGCTCCGCGAGTGGCGCTACGACCTCTGACGACCCGCTTCACCATTCCACACTCACACCACGCTCACACTACGTTCACACCATGCTCGGACTCGAACTCACCCCGGAACATCCCGTCGACGACCTCGTCGAACTGGGCGCGCAGGCGGAACGCGAGGGCTACGACTCGTGTTTCGTCTCGTGTCACTACAACAACCGCGACCCCTTCGCGGTCCTCGCGCGACTCGCGGCCGAGACCGACGACATCCGCCTCGGCCCCGGCGTCGCCAACCCCTACGAGCTACACCCCGTGACGCTCGCCGGCAAGGTGGCGACCGTCGCTGAAGCCTCGGGCGGTCGCGGCCTCCTCGGCATCGGCCCGGGCGACCCCTCGACGCTCCGCAACCTCGGCCTCGAAGACGAGCGCGGCCTCCGCTCCGTGCTGGAGGCGTTCAAGGTCGCACAGAAGCTCTGGGACGGCGAGCGCGTCAGCCACGACGGCACGTTCGAGGCGACCGACGCCGGCCTCAACTTCGACGTGCCCGGCGAGGTGCCGGTGTACGTCGGCGGCGAGGGCCCGCACATGTGTCGCATGGCCGGCAAGCACGCCGACGGCCTGCTGTTCAACGGCTCGCACCCCGACGACCTCGCGTGGGCCCGCGAACAGGTCGATATCGGCGTCGAGGACCGCCCCGACTCCCGCGGCGAGTTCACCCTCGCCGCCTACGCCAGCGTCTCCGTCTCGGAAGACGCGGACGCGGCCCGCGAGGCCGCCCGACCGCCTGTCGCCTTCATCGCCGCGGGGGCGGCCCCGCCGGTCCTCGACAGACACGGCATCGACGCCGACCGCGCGAGCGACATCGGCGAGAAGATTTCCGCCGGCAACTTCTCCGAGGCGTTCGACCTCGTCACGCCGGCGATGATAGACGCCTTCTCGATGGCCGGCACGCCCGACGACGTTGCCGACCGGATGGACGCGGTGCTCGAACACGCCGACGGCGTCGTGGTCGGGTCGCCGGTCGGTCCCGACCTCGAAGAAGCGATCACTCTCGCTGCGGCGGCCTACCGCTCGACGAACCGACACCGATGATGCCGAGTTCCGCGCCGAGTGCGCCGAGGGCGACGTAGGCGAACGCGCCGACGGCGAGCAGGATGAAGACGTTGCCGAAGAGGAAACTCACCGTCGTAAGCGGATCGCTCAGCGCCACGTCGGCGAAGGTCACCACCAGTTCGAGGACGCTCGTGAGGAGCGCGATGACGAAGTCCGTGAGTGTTGCCATGCGCGACTCTCGGGAGTCGGGGGTATTGATTGTGTGGGTTTCGCACGGCGCTCACCCGTCCGGTGGAACTCGCCTCGCCCCCCGGTTCGCGGCGGTCGTCCACCGCGCCGCTCGGTCGGCACCGATAAGCACCGCGCCCACGGACGCTGAGTCATGCCGAACCGCTCGCTCGACGACTTCGCCGGCGGCGACGACGGCGCTGCCGACTCACCCGATGCCGGCGACACCAATGCCAGCGACGCCGACGACCGCGACGTGAGCACGCTCGCCACCTATCGGTGGACACCCGAGGCCGCGGCGTGCCCGCAGTGCGGAGAGTCGGTCCAAAAGCGGTGGCTCGACGGCGACGAGTACGTCTGTCTGGACTGCAAGGACTGGTAGCGGCCGGCCGCGCAACCCTCGTCACTATCTGGTAACCACTCCTGTCTGAGCCACCGCGCCACTTCGTACGACTCAGTCGGGGTGGCTCGGCAACGTTGCTCTCGCTGAGGCCTCCCCGAGACCTACCCGAGCCGACCGCTCCGCCGGCCGAATCCGCGGACGAACGTCTCCTCGTCAATAGAGAGGACTGTCGGCCGGCCGTGCGGACAGGTGTAGGGCGTCTCGCACGAGCCGAGTCGCTCGACTAACCGCGTGGCCTCGTCGTCGGTGAGGTCGTCGCCGGCTTTGATGGACGGGTGGCACGCGAGGTCTTTCAGCAGTTCGTCCCGCGGGTCGGCGTGGTCGCCCGACGCGACGTCGGCCACCACGTCCGCGAGCGCGTCCGGGGCGAACGGGCGACCGAGCGGTGCCGGGACCGCTTCGACGCGGTACGTTCCGGTTCCGCCCCCCTCGCCGAACTCGACGACGCGGAACCCCAGTTTTTCGACGGGGTCGCGGTTCGCGTCGAGGAGCGCCGCGTCGGCCGGCGACAGCGAGACGGTCGCCGGCGGGTCGACGGCGGCCGAGTCGATGCCCGCCGATTCGACCGCCTCGCGGAGTCGCTCGTAGTTGATGCGCTCGTGGGCCGCGTGCTGGTCGACGACGAGGAGTTCGTCGTCGGCCTCACAGAGCAGGTACAGGCCGCGGAAGCGCCCGATGACGCGGAGGTCGTCGAACACCGAGGCGGCCTCGACGGGCGCGAGCGAGCTATCGAGGTCCATCGCCACCTCGCCGCTCCGCCGGAGGTCGGCGGTCGACAGCGCGTCGCGGACGCTCGCCTCGACCGCCTCGGCGACCGCGTCGGCGTCTCTGAAGCCCACCTCGTCCTTCGCCGGATGGACGTTGTGGTCGACCCACGCGGGCGGCAGGCGGAGTCGGACGACACCGACCGGTTCGCGCCCGTCGGGAAGCAGCGTCCCGTAGCCGTCCGCGACCGCCCGGCGGAGTCGCGGTTCGGCGAGGGCGCGGCCGTTGACCGAGACGTGGACGTGGTCGCGTCGGGACCGCGTCACCTCGGGATGACAGAGCGCGCCGTCGACTTCGACCGTGGCCGTCTCGCCCGCGGCCTCGACCTCCCGCGCCGCGTCGAACGTCGAGGCGTGGCTCGCGGCGTCGCGGCCGTACACCGCCAAGAGCGCGTCGGCGAAGCGGTCGGTGCCGGGCGTCGTGAGCGTCTCGCGGCCGTCGTGTCGCAGGACGAACCGCACGTCCGGCCGCGTGAGCGCGTAGCGCGTGACGACCGCCGAGACGCGGGCGAACTCGGCTTTCGACGACGCGAGCGACTTCCTCCGCGCCGGGCGGTCGGCAAACAGGCCGGTCACGTCGACGGTCGTCCCGCGCGCCCGACCCGCGGGCGAGACGGTCTTGTCGCGCTCGCCACCGGGCGCGTTCTCGCCGCCGTCGACGACGACTCGCGTTCCCCGCGGGCTGCCGTCGTTCGTCGTCAGTTCGAGGCGGGCGGCGGCCGCGGCGATACTCGGGAGTGCCTCGCCCCGGAAGCCGAGCGTCTCGACGGTTTCGAGGTCGTCGGCCGCCGCAAGCTTGCTCGTCGTGTGTCGCTCGACCGCGAGCGCGGCGTCGGCCTCGGCCATCCCACGACCGTCGTCTGCGACGCGGATTCGGTCGGTGCCGTCGCCGTCGACGTCGATTTCGACGGTCTCCGCGCCGGCGTCGAGCGCGTTTTCAATCAGTTCGACCACGACGCTCGCGGGCCGGGCGACGACCTCGCCGGCGGCGATTTTCGACCGCGTCTCCGGGTCGAGTCGGTGAATCATTCGAGTCTTCCTTTGAGGTCCGACAGGAGGTTCAGCGCCTCCAGCGGCGTGGTGTCCACGAGGTCGGCCTCGCGGAGCGCCTCGGCGACGGCTTCGAGTTCGGGGTTCGGTTCGGTCGTTTCGGCCGTCGCGGTCGCTCGGCTCGGATTCTCGCTCTCTCGGTGGCCGTTCTCCAGCCCATCGACGTAGGCCGCGAGCGTGCCGTCTTCGGCGGTCTCGTCGGGTTCGCCGTTCGCGGCGGCGGCGACGCCGTCCCTTCCTGTGTCGGTCGCGCGCTCGGCGTCGGCGTCGGTCTCGGGTTCGTCCACGAGGGTTCGCGCCCGCTCGACCACGCTCGCGGGCACGCCGGCCAACTGCGCCACTTCGACCCCGTAGGACGACGACGAGGGGCCGTCGGCGACGCTGTGGAGGAACGTGACCTCGCCGTCGCGCCGCGCGGCGGTGAAGTGGAGGTTGAACACGCCCGCGCGGTCGTCGGCCGCGTCGGTCAGGTCGTGGTAGTGGGTCGCAAACAGCGTCGTCGCGCCGACCTCGTCGTGGAGGAACTCGGTGGCGGCGCGGGCGATGGCGAGGCCGTCGGCGGTGGAGGTGCCGCGGCCGACCTCGTCGAGGAGGACGAGCGAGTCGCCGGTGGCGTTGTGGAGGATTTCGGTCAGCTCGCTCATCTCGCGCATGAACGTGGACTGGCCGCCCGCGATGTCGTCGGACGCGCCGATGCGGGTGAACACGCGGTCGAGGACCGGTAGTCGGGCCGATTTCGCCGGGACGAAGCTCCCGACCTGCGCGAGGAGTGTGACGAGCGCCACCTGCCGCATGTACGTCGACTTCCCGGACATGTTGGGGCCGGTGACGAGCGCGACGCTCCCCCGCGGGAGGTCCGCGGGGTTCGGCACGAACTCGTCCTGCGCGCGTTCGACGACGGGGTGTCTGCCGGCGTCGATGCGGATGCCGGCGCTCTCGTCCGTGTCGCCCGCATGGAACTCGGGTCGGGCGTAGTCGTTCGTCACCGCCACGTCCGCGAGGGTTCGGAGCACGTCGAGGTCCGCGAGGGCGTCCGCGACGGCCTGAACCCGAGCCGATTCGGTCGCCACGTCGGCGCGCACCTCGCAGAACAGGTCGTATTCGAGGGCGTCGGCGCGGTCCGAGGCGCGGAGAATCTCGTCCTCGCGCTCCTTCAGTTCGGGCGTGTAGAACCGCTCCGAGTTCTTCAGCGTCTGTCGGCGCTGGTAGTCGTCGGGGACGCGGTCGAGGTTCGGGTTCGTCACCTCGATGTAGTAGCCGTGGACCTGATTGTAACCGACCTCCAGCGAGTCGATGCCGGTGCGCTCCTGTTCGCGGGCTTCGAGGTTCGACACCCACTCGCGGCCCGCCTCGGCGGTCCCGCGGACGTCGTCCAGTTCGGCGTCGAAGCCGTCGGCGATGACGCCGCCCTCGGTAATCTCCTGCGGCGGGTCGGAGACGACCGCGTCGCCGACGAGGTCGCGCACGTCTTCGAGCTCGTCCAGCGAGTCGCGCAGGTCCGAAAGCAGGTCGGAATCGGTTCCGACGAGCGCATCGCGGATTTCCGGCACTCGGTCGAGCGTCGTCTTCAGCGAGCGCAGGTCGCGGGCGTCGGCGCGCTCGCGGGAGACGCGGGCGACGAGCCGTTCGAGGTCGTACACCGACGAGAGGTGGTCTCGGAGGTCGGCGCGGGCGAGCGCGTCGTCGAAGAGGGCCTCGACGGCGTCCAGTCGGGCCTCGATTCGGTCGCGGTCGACGAGCGGGCGGCGGAGCCACGCCTCCAGTCGGCGGCGGCCGAGCGCGCAGGCCGTCTCGTCGAGGACCGAAAACAGCGTGCTTCCCGCGCGGGCGCTCCGCGACTCGAACAGTTCGAGGCTCCGGATGGCTGTCGCGTCGAGTTGGAGGAACTCGCGGGGGTCGAACCGCGTGACGCGGGTGACGTACGCCAGTTGCGAGTCGCCCTGGGCGTACTCGGCGTAGGCGAGCGCCGCGCCGACCGCCCGGAGTTCGGCGGCCGACTCGACCACGGCGTCCGGCCGGGGCGCGTAGGCCGACAGCGTCTCGCGGGCGGCGTCGGCGTCGAACGCCTCCGGTTCGAACGGCGTCTCCATCGGGTCGAACGGGAGGTCCGGGAGGTCGCAGTCGGGACCGACGACGAGTTCGGCGGGCGCGAGGCGTTCCAGCTCTTCGAGCGCCAGCGCGCGGTCCGCCCCGGTGACGAGGCATTCGCCGGTCGACACGTCCACGACGGCGAGACCGTAGGTGTCGGCGTCGCCGTCGCCGTCGCGGGTCTCGGCGTTGCCGCCGCCCCGAGCGACCGCCCCGAGGTAGGTCGCCCGCCCGGCGTCGAGCAGTTCCTCGTCGACGACGGTGCCGGGCGTGATGAGTTGGGTGACCGCGCGGTCGACGAGGCCGGACGCCTCCTCGGCGTCTTCGACCTGTTCCGCGAGCGCGACCCGGTAGCCGGCGTCGAGCAGGCGTTCGAGGTAGCCCGCGGCGTTGTCGATGGGGATGCCCGCCATCGGCCACGTCCCGGTGGAGTCCTCGCGCTGGGTCAGCGTCACCTCGCAGGTGCGGGCGACGGCCTCCGCCGCGCCGCAGAACGCCTCGTAGAAGTCGCCGACCTGAAACAGCACGACGGCGTCGTCGTGGTCCTCGCAGAGGTCGGCGTACTGCGAGAGCATCGGCGTCAGGTCGTCTCGCACTGCCAGCATCTCCGGCGGCGCGCCGTACACCGCCTCCCGCTGGGCGTCCGCGTTCATACCCTCAAGCGGGTCGCCGAGCAATAAAAACGGCCGGGAACGACGCGGTGGGCGGTCGCCCGTCCGCGCCGCCGCCCGCGACTGCGGCGTGTGGGCGACCAGCAAGGCCAATGTACACGCCCAGCAAGGTTAGGTAGGCTGAGGCAATACTAACACGCAGAGGCCCGTCGGCGGTGCGGACAGTCGGCGGGGCATCCGGAATATCAATGACTGATGCACATGCAGACGCCGACTTCGACCCCGCGCCCTCGGTCGAGGCGGTGTCGGACCTCGCGACACGAATCTCCGAGAACGTCGAACGGGTCATCGTCGGCCACCACGACGCCATCGAAGACATCATCGTGGCCCTGTTCGCCCGCGGCCACCTCCTGTTGGAGGACGTGCCGGGCGTCGGCAAGACGATGCTCGCCCGCGCTATCGCCACCTCGATAGAGGGGGAGTTCGAGCGCATTCAGTTCACGCCCGACCTCCTCCCGTCCGACGTGACGGGCGTGAACGTGTTCAACCAACAGACCAGCGAGTTCGAGTTCCGCGAGGGACCGGTCTTCGGGAACGTCGTCCTCGGCGACGAGATAAACCGCGCGCCACCGAAGACGCAGGCCGCGCTCCTCGAAGTCATGGAGGAGCTACAGGTCACGGTCGACGGCGTCACCCGCCGCGTCCCCGACCCCTTCACCGTCATCGCCACCCAGAACGACGTGGAACCCGACCGGACGTACGACCTCCCGCTGGCCGAACTCGACCGGTTCATGAAGAAGATTCACCTCGGCTACCCGACCGAGGCCGAGGAGACGGAACTGCTCGGCCGCGTCTCCGGCCACCACCCCATCGAGTCGCTCGAACCCGTCGCATCGGCGGGCGACGTGCGCGACGCCCGCGAGCGCATCCTCGACGTGACGGTGAGCGAGCCGGTCCGCAGCTACGTCTCTCGGCTCGCCGCCGACACCAGAGCGGGCGCCGACCTCGGCGTGAGCCCCCGCGGCTCCATCGCCCTCGTCCGCGCCGCGCAGGCCCGCGCCGCACTCGACGCCCGCAACTACGTCGTCCCCGACGACGTGCAACGCGAGGTGCGGAGCGTCTGGGCCCACCGCATTCGGACGACCGACGAGCGCGCCGGCCGCGACGTGGTCCAGCGGGCGCTCGACACCGTCCCGGTCGAGTGAGACCGATGCGGCTCACCCTCCGCGGCTGGGTCGCCGTCGCGGTCGTGGTCGTCGGCGTCGCCAACGCCGTCGCCTACGGCCCGCGAGCACTCAACGCCGTCGTCGTCCCGGTCGCCGTCGGCCTCGTCGTCGGCGCGGTGCAGGTCTGGCGCGTCTCGCCGCCCCGCACCGAGCGCGTCGCGCCCGACGACGGCTTCCCCGGCGAGACCCACACCGTCTCGCTCGATATCGACGTCGACCGGCCGTTTCCGGCCACCGTCTCCGACGCCCTCTCGCCCGGTCTCGACGGCGACACCGCGGTCGATTCGGTCGTCGGTGACGGCCGCATCGACTACGAAGTGACCTACCGCGGTCGCGGCCCGGCGACGCTCGGCCCGGCGACCGTCGTCGCCCGCGACATCCTCGGCCTGCTCTCGAAGTCGTTCACCGTCGGCGGGACAACCGAGGTGCTCGTCTTCCCGCGGGTCCGGTCGCTCGGAGCGGCGGCCCGACGAGACCTTTCGGCGCTCGCGGACGCGGGTCGCACCAACGAGCGCGCCGAGTTCGACCGCCTTCGCGAGTACGTCCCCGGCGACCCGCTCCGCGACATCCACTGGAAGTCGAGCGCCAAGTCCGGCGACCTCGTGGTGAAAGCCTACGACGACCGAGTCACGGCCGACGCGGTACGCGTCTCGGCCGGCGCGACGGACGGCCACGAGGACGCCGCGGCGGAGGCAGCCGCGACGCTCTGCTGTGCGCTTCTCGACGCCGGCGTTCCGGTCCACCTCACCTCGCCCGCGGGGGTCGTGGAAGCGACGCCCGGCGACCGCCGGCGCGTCCTCGTCTACCTCTCGCGGCTCCGCTCGGGGTCGGTCCCCGACGAGACCGCCGAGGTCGTCGTCAGCGGCGACGCCGGAAAGACCCGCGTCGCGCTCGGCGGGCGCGAGACGACGTTCGACCGCCTGCACGCCGAGCGTGACGCAGTAGGTGGGTCGAACCGGAATCCGGCGAGTCGCGTCGGAACCCGCCGACCCGACTCGGGGGTGTCGGCGTGACGGTCGCCGGCGAGTCGTCGTCCGGTTCAGCCGGCTCGACGAACACCGTCTTCGGCGTCCCTGCGGGCCTCCTCGCCACGGCGGCGTCGTTGGTCCTCATCGGCGCGTTCCTCGCGGTCGTCTACGACATCACGGACGTGGTGGGCCGCCGCGACCAGTTCGTCCTCCTCGCCGCGGGGACGCTCGGTCTCGCCACCGTGGTGGGGTGGACGCTCCGCCCCCGCTACGCGCTCGGCCTCGCGGTTCTCATCGCCGGCGGCGGCTTCGCGGCGTACTTCCTCGCGCTCCCCGAGAGCCAGGTCGCGCTGCTCTCGCCGGAGCGCCTCCTGGCCGACACGTTCGCGCTCCTCAGCGGCCTCTCGGCGCTCCGGCTCCTGTCGGCCGACGTGTGGGCGCTCGCGGTGACCCCCGGTCCGGTGTTCCTCGCGTGGTATCTCGCGGTCCGCGGGCGAATCGCGCCGGCCGTCGCGGTCGCCGGGAGCGGCCTCGGCCTGTTCGTCCTCACCACCGACGCGACGGGGACGCTCACGCTCCTCGGCGTCGGCGCGGGCATGGCCGCGGTCGGCTTCGACGGCATCGACCGCTTCGGGAGCGCCGGCGGCCAACTCGACGTGCTGACAATCGTCCTCGCCGCGATGGTCGTGCTCTCTGCTACCGTCACGGTCCTCCCCGGCGCGGGCAGGTCGCCGGTCATCCCCGACGGGGGCGTGGCCGAGGAGCCGACCGTCGAAGCCAGCCTCGTGAGCGCGGACGACCGCATCTCAATCGTCGGGAGCATCAGTCTCTCGCCGCAGGTCCGCTTCGAGGTCCAGAGCACCTCGCCGGACTACTGGCAGACGGCGACGTTCGACCGGTACACCGGCGACGGTTGGGTCAGAACGGGCGACACCCGCGACTACGAGGGCGGCCGATTGGCCGGCCCCGAGGGGCCGTCGCGCTTGGTCCGCCAGACCGTCACGCCGGCGACGCCGCTCGACTCCATGCCCGCGGCGTGGCGGCCCGTCGCCGTCTCCGGCGACATCGAAAACGAGACGCTCGTCACCCAGCAGGGGAACCTCCGACCCGACCGAGCCGTCGAAATCGGCGAGACCTACAACGTCACGAGCGCCGTCCCGCAGTACACCGCGGCGTCGCTCCGGCGGACGGGCACCGACTACCCCGACGAGATTCGCGAGCGGTATCTCGCACTCCCCGACAGCACGTCCGACCGCGTTCGCGACCGCGCCGCCGAAATCGCGGGCGGCGCGGAGACGCCCTACGACAAGGCCGTCGCGGTCGAGGAGTGGCTCGAAGCCAACAAGGAGTACTCGCTTCGGGTGTCTCGACCCGACGGCGACATCGCCGAATCGTTCCTCTTCGAGATGGACGCCGGCTACTGCACCTACTACGCCTCGACGATGGTCGTGCTCCTCCGCTCTGAGGGCGTCCCCGCGCGGTTCGTCACCGGCTACACGCCCGGCGAGCAGGTCGGTGACGACCGCTACGTCGTCCGCGGCCTCGACTCCCACGCGTGGGTCGAAGTCTACTTCGAGGACACCGGCTGGGTGCGCTTCGACCCGACGCCCGCCGGCCCCCGAGAGGACGCGGAATCGACGACGCTCAGCGACGCCCGCGACGAGGGCCAGACGGGCATCGACACCGACGAGACGGACGCCGAGTCCAACGAGACCGACGAGCCCACGCCGACCGCGACCGACACCGAGACGCCGACCGAAAACGGGACCGAGACGAACGCGACGCCCGCCGGCGGCAGCCCGCCGGGCCCCGATATCGACGAGCGCCTCGGCGTCACCCCCGCGGGCGACGGCGCGGCCGAAGACGACGAGGGCGGCAGCCTCCTCCCCGAACTGCCGTCTCGGGAGACGCTGTTCGTCGGTCTCGTCGGCCTCCTCGGCGTCGCCGCCGGCGTCAGGCGAACGCGGCTCCCGGCACATCTCCGGTTTGCGACCGCGGCGTACCAGCGGCGCACCGACTCGCCGGCCGCCGACGTGTTCCGGGCGTACGACCGCCTCGAACTCGCCCTCGAACGCGAGTACCGGCCGCGTCGCCCCGGCGAGACGGTCAGGGCGTATCTCGACTCGCTGTCCCGCGTCGGCGTCGACGAGCGGACCCGACAGGTCGGCCGCCTCTACGAGCGCGCGAAGTACGGCGACGGCGTCACCCGCGCCGACGCCGACGAGGCCGTGGCCGCGGCGAACGCCGTCGTCCGCGGTCGTCTGCCGCTCGTCAGACGCTAGACGGACTGAGCGGCACGAAGAACCGCGTCACTTTTTCTGCGTGCGCTCGCACGAACGCCCAATGGCGATACGAGACGCTGTCTTCGCACTCCTGTGTGCCGCCCTCTGCGTGCTCGCCGTGGTCGCGCCGACCGCGGCCGCACAGGAGAGCACCGCGAGCGGTCCGGGCGTCGAACCGCTCGTCCAGCAGGGCGTCGAACCCGACAGCACGCGAATCGTCGTCGAGGTCTCCGAGCGCGGCGACGCCCGCTGGGAGATTCAGTACTGGACCTGGCTCGACGACGAGAACACGACCGAGGCCTTCCGGTCGCTCCAAGACGACGTGCGGGCCAATCCCGACGACTACACCGCGGCGTTCGCGGAGCGCATCGCCTCGACCGTCGGGGCCGCCGAGAACGCCACCGGCCGGGAGATGGCCGCGACGAACGTCTCGGTCGCCGCCGAGACGCGGTCGCTCCCCGATAGCTTCGGCGTCGTCAGCTACTCCTTCGAGTGGTCCAACTTCGCGGCGGTCGACGGCGACCGACTCGTCGTCGGCGACGCCATCGAGGGCTTCTTCCTCGACAGTAGCTCCCGGCTCATCCTCTCGTGGCCCGACGACTACGGCGTGACGACCGTCGAGCCCGCGGGCGACGAGACCCGCGAGAACGCGGTCATCTGGCGCGGCACCCAGACCGAGTTCGTCTCGGGCGAGCCGAACGTCGTCCTCGAACGCGGCGCTGGCGGCTCGGAACCCTCGGCGACGCCCACGCCCACACCGACGCCGGGCGACTCCGAGACGCCCGCCGCGAGCGACGACTCGTTCCCGACGACGACCGCGGTCATCGCGCTCGCGCTCGTCGTTCTCGTCGGTGCCGGCGCGGTCTATCTCCGCTCGCGGGGCGCGCTCGGCGGCGGCGACGGCGGTGCAGGTGCAGTCGACGCGACCGGCGGGACGGACGCCGACGCACCCGCCGACTCGACCGCCGCGACCTCGCGGGCGACCGCCGATGCCGGTGCAGATACCGCCGCCGCCGACGATACCGACCAGTCCGACGCGAGCGACGACGGCGAGCCGAGTCCGCCGCCGGAACTCCTCAGCAACGAAGAGCGCGTCCTCCGGCTCATCGAGTCCCGCGGAGGGCGCATCAAGCAACAGGAGGTCGCCGGCGCGCTCGACTGGACCGACGCGAAGACGAGCAAGGTCGTCCGCGGGATGCGCGACGAGGGGACCATCGAGGGCTTCCGCCTCGGCCGCGAGAACGTCCTGCGACTGCCCGAAGACGACGACGGAGGCGCGGACGCCCCCGACGGGGGCTCGAACGGGGTATAAATTTCTTACGACCGTTTCGGTCGGTGGTCGGTGTCTAATCGAGGGACGGCGGCGATCCACGGGTGGATCGCAAACTGCCGTTGACTGGGGTTGATTCGGGGGCACGACCGCACGCTTATATCGGAACGGAGTTCCAAAACGAGGGTGATGAGTCGACGAACCGCTGTGCTCGCCGTCGCTGCCGCCGTGTTGCTGGCGACGGTGGGCGCACCGCTCGCTCTCGCCGCCTCGGCCGGACCGACGGGAACGGCGGCCGCGGCCACCGATGGTTCGGTCGCCGCGCCCGTCGCACAGACGACCGCGAACGACAGCGCGACCACCGACACGGCGGGCAACGACAGCGCCGCGTCGTCGGAGACGCTTCCCGGGCAGCGCCTGTCCGCCGTCATCGGCGTACAGGGCTCGGAGACCAACGGCGAACTCGAACGCCGCAGCTTCGACGCGCGCTTCGCGAACGCGAACTCGAACGCCTCGAAGGCCGCGGTCGTGGCCACGCAGGTCGAGACGGTCCGCGAGCGCCTCACCGAACTCGAACAGCGCAGGGACCGCCTCGAAGCCCAGCGCGAAAACGGGACGCTCTCCGAGGGCCAGTACCGCGCGCGGCTGACCCGGACGGTCGCCGACATCGAGCGCACTCGGAGCATGCTGAACCAGACGACTGACGCCGCCTCGACGGTCCCCGCCCAAGAGCTCTCGGCCCGCGGCGTCGAGACGGCCGAACTCGACCGACTCCGCACGAACGCGAGCGAACTCACCGGCCCCGAAGTGGCCGAAATCGCCCGCGGAATCGCGGGGAACCCCGGCAAGGGCATCGGCCGCGAGCGCGCCGCAAACGAGACGGAAACCGACGCCGGCGGACGACCCGACGACCCGGGGCGGAGTGACGCCCCGGGAAACTCGCATTCTGAGGCGAGCGACCGCGCCGCGGACGCCCGCGCCGACACCGGGAACGCGACCAACGGAACCGAGACCGATGGACACGCAACTAACGGAACCGTGACCGATGTGGCCGGCGGCGAATCCGACGGGGCCGCCGACGGCGCGGACCGCGGCAACGCCCCGGAGACGCCGCCCGGGAACGACAAGCGGGCGAAGGACGCCGACGGGAGCGATGTCGCGGTACCCCCCGCCGACGAGCGGTCCGACGACGATACGACCGCGACCGACGACGATACGACCGCGACCGACGACGATACGACGGACGACGAATCGGAAACGTCGTCCACGGACGACTCGGGCGCTTGAGGGCGCGGACGGCGACCCCGCCTCCCGATACTGTTTAATATCCCCATCTTGTAGGTCCACACTGTAATGTCGGAAGTCTGCTCGACGTGCGGGCTCCCTGAAGAGCTCTGCGTCTGCGAGGACGTGGCGAAAGAGTCTCAGGAGATAGTCATCCGCATCGACGAGCGCCGCTACGGAAAAGAGGTTACAGTCATCGAGGGATTCGACCCGAGGGACGTCGACATGGACAGCCTGTCGTCGGACCTCAAGTCGAAGTTCGCTTGCGGTGGAACCGTCGAAGACGATTCCATCGAACTCCAAGGCAACCACCGCGGCCGCGTGGAGGACTTCCTCCGCGAAAAGGGGTTCAACGTCGCGTGACCGACCTCTGAGTTAGCCCGCCGTCGAGATTTTTTCGAAGTAAGTCAGCGCGCGCGAGCCGTTAGTCCGCCAATTCCCCGACCGTTCGCGTCTCCAGTCGCGTCACCGCCCAGCGACGCCGTTCAGTTCTTCTCGTCGCCGTCTTCTTCGTCGCCCTCCGCACCCTCGTCGAGGCCCTCTTCGAGCGGGCCGTCCCACGCCGCGAGCCCGCCGGCCATGCTCTGGATGCGGGCGTCTTCGGTCCCCTCGTAGGCCGACAGCAGGCGGACGGCCTGCACGCTCGCCTCGCCCCGCGGACAGACGGTGACGATGCGTTCTGCGCCCGCGACGCGGTCGAGATGCGAAACGAGGTTCGAAAGCGGGACGTTGATGCTCCCCGGCACGTGCCCGAGCGCGAACTCCGCCTCCGTGCTCACGTCCACGACGAGCGGCGGGTCCTCGCCGTCGAGGAGTTCTTCGACTGCTGCGGGGGAGACCTCGTCGACCATTTACAGCAGGCCCTCGTCGCGGGCGAAGAGCACGCCCTCGACGGTCGCGTCGTTCGTCGGCGGTTCGGTCGCCCACTCGATGGCTTCCTCGACCGGCACGGCGCGGACCGAGAGGAACTCGTTGTCGTCGAGGTCGCGCTCGACCGGCGTGAGGCCCTCGGCGAAGACGAAGCCGCGGCGGTGTCGGAGGACGCCCGTCGAACACCACACGTCGCCGATGACCGACGCCGAGTCGGCGGCGAAGCCCGCCTCCTCGCGGAGTTCGCGCACCCCGGCGTCGGTGAACGACTCGCCCTTCTCGACGACGCCCGCGGGCAGTTCGAGCTGCGTCTGGCGGATGTTCGGCCGGTACTGCTCGACGAAGACGACGTGGTCGTCCGCGACCGCGACGACGACGACCGCGGTCGCCAGTTCGGCCCAGAAGTAGCGCTTCGTGGTTCCGTTGGGCTGTTCGACGAGGTCGTAACCGCCGGTGAACCAGCCGGTGTCGTACTCGGTTTCGGACTCCAGTACGCGCCACTCCGGGTCGGGCAGGCGCTCGTGTCGGCGGCCGTCGTCGGTCATCGGTCCGCTCCGGTCGCGTCGCCGTCGGTCCCTGCGGCGTCGGTCGCGGTGTCGTCGTCGGCTCCGGCCGACGCGTCGTCGTCGCCCTCGGCTTCCTCTCCGAGCAGCGCGTCGCGGTAGACGCGGCCGAAGGCGTTGCGCCGGAGGGTGCTGACGGCGGCGTCCTCCTCGTTTTGGAACGTCGTCGCCAGCACCGTCTCCGCGAAGGGGACCGCGTGCCACGCGACGCGCTCTACGTCGGGGTTGCCGAGTTCGACCACCACGTACTCCTCGTGGGTCGAACGCCAGTCGTCGAACTCGGCGCGTGTGCCGACCGTGACCGAAAGCGACTCCGCGAACAGCGCGTTCCGGACGGTCTCGATTACGTCGCCGGTGACGCGTTCGCTGTACTCCTCGCGGTCGAACTCCATCGCCTTGGCCGTCTCGCGGACGACCACCTGTGCGGTCGGTCCGACGCGGTCGAAGGCGGCCTCGGCCTCGTCGAGCGACGCCGGTGCAATCGTCCCGTGGGTTTCCATCGCCAGTCGGTTCGGGGTCCGGACTTACGACTCTTTCCTGTCCGCGCCGTCGGTCTCCTCGCCGCGGTCATCGGCATCGGTGGCGTCGCGGGCGTCGTCGCCGTCCCGCGGCGCGTCCTCACGCTCGCCGTTCTCGCCGTCCTCGCCGTCGTCCGCGACCATCTCGCGAGTGAGCGACTGCGCCTCCTCGAAGATGCGCGCGGCGTCACCCGACAGCGACTCCGACCCGCCGGCCCCGCCGAACGGTTGCGGCTGTCGGTCGGGGATGTCGTGGTCGTGTTCCTGTCCGTGCGGGTGAGCATGGCCGGGGCCGCCCGTGCGGTCGACCGTGTCTTCGAACACCTCGTCGAACTCGCGTTCCTCCGCGAGGTCGGCCACGAGCGGGCCGAGCGAGTCGGCGTTCAGGTCGGCCCACTCGGGGGCGTGTTCGTCCAGCCACGTCTCGTGGTCGTCGCCGTGGACGATGGCCTGTAACGCGAGGTGGTTCGCGAGGTGCGTCTCGTCGCGTTGCGGCGCGTCGCAGACCGGACAGGCGTATCCCATGCCCGCCGGTAGCGGCTCTGTGTACCAAAACCCGTCGCACTCTCGCGTCGTTCCGTGCCGCGTCGCGTTGCGGCGCACCGTGTCGCGGCGCGTCGCAGCGCGTCAGCGTCGTGCGTCGGTCTCGAAAGAAATGGAGCCGCCTCGGCCGCGTGGTGATGGTGGTGGTGGGTGCGGGCGGCGGTCGGCAGTCGCGGCACCCCCGTGGAGTGCCGCGTCGTGTGGTGGTTGTGGTGGTGGGATTACCGATTCGTTCGTGTGTCGATGCGTCAGGCGGGCGTGACGATGACCGTGCCGTCGGCCCAGACGGTCACGTCGCAGGCAGCGTACCGGAACCCGATTCGACCGCGAGCGGGCGCTATCGACCCGCGAGTGCCGCCGTCGGTCGCCGCCACCCGCGCCAGCGGGGCGAACAGTTGACAGAGCGCGTCGGGGTCGATAGCCTCGGACAGCGGTGGGAGGTCGATGGCGTCCACGCCGTGCAGTTGAGCGGTCGCGGTGACGACCGTCACCGCCAGAGTGTCTCGTCCGCTCCAGTCGTGTCGGGCGATGACCTCGTCGGTCGACCCCGTATTCCATCCCACATCGTTGCCCGGTAACACGCGAGTTTCGTCCATGGTTCGGTTCGCGCCGGCGCCTCGCCGACATCCGCACCGATGACGCTCGTGGGTATATCGGTCGCTGCTATCCAACTAGTGGTCGCGCGCGCCACCTCTAGGTACCTAGAACCGTAACTGAAAATCAGTTGGTATCGCTGGTCTACACGTGGTACGTCGTCACTCGAAGACGCGTTCGACCAGTTTTCGCTCGGCCGCGCGCAGGTGGTACTGGTAGGTCGGCGCGCTGATGTCGAACGTCTCGGCGAGCGTCTCGGCGGTGCTGCGGCGCGGCCACTCGTAGAACCCGGCGAGGTGGGCCGCCCGAATCGACTCGTGCTGGCGGCTCGTCCACGCCGCGCGCATCTCGGCGGCGAACGTCTGCGGCGACTCGGCCCCGTCGGCGGCGGTCCGCCGCGACAGCAGACTCGTCCCGGGGTAGTTCGAGTCGAGCGCGTTGACGAACGACCGGACTCGGACGCGCGTCGGAACCTCGGCGGTGAGCGTGGTCTGCGTCGGCGTCGCGTCGAGCGCGCGGAGCGTCGCCTCCGAGGCGTACAGCGTCTCGAACAGCGATTCGCGCGGGAGTCGGAGTTCGAACAGCGACCCCGAGTCGTCGGTCGAGACGTGGCGCACGCGCGTTGCGATATCTCCCCCGGCGGCGACGACGTCCTCGGGCTCCGCGTCGCTGGCGACGAACGCGATGACCGAGCCGTCGGACTGCGGGATGACGCCGCTGAGACTCACCGCGCGGCCGACCCGCCGGGCGAGCCGCGATATCGACAGCCGGTCGCCGCCGAGCCGTACCTGTACGCTCGTCCGGCGCTCGGTCAACATGGCGTCGGCGCGCCCCGTGGCCGCGAGCGCGTAGCCGACCGCCTCCCCCAGTTCGGTGAGCAGGCCGTCGTCGTCGAAGGCGCTCGCCCCGGTCGCGTGGACGACGAACAGCGCCTCCACTTGGCCGTCAGCGACCGCGGGGATGACCGCGATGGCTCGGAACCCGTAGCTGAGGGCGTCGCCGCGGTGGTCGGCCCACGCGGGGTCGTCGAGCACGTCCGAGACCACCTGCTACTCTCGGCTCTCCACGGCGGCTTCGAGCAGCGAACACAGCGGGTCCGCGGTCGCCACCTCACCGAGCCGGTCGGCGTAGGCGGTGTCCGCGCCGTGGACCGCGTCGCTCGGCGGGCGGTACGCCTCGTCGATGTCGCTGACCTCGGCGTGCCAGACGACCGTGATACCGTCGGTGTCGACGAGGTGTTCGGCAACTTCCGACAGCGCCGCGCCCCGGGTCGGCGCGCGGATGAGCGACTGGTTGATGTTCCGGATGGTCTCGTTGATTTGGTCGAGCCGGGTGAGCGCCTCGTTTTGGGCTTCGAGCCGGCGGTCGCGCTCGCGGAGCTCCGCCTCGGCGTCGATGCGTTCGAGCAGCTCCTCGACGGTCGCGGAAAGCAGGTTCACGAACTCCACGTCGACCTCGTTCGGCGCGACGGTGCCGGGATGGCCGGTGACGAGCACGCCGTGGCGACCGAGCGGCGCGGCGATGACGCGCTCGACGCCGTCGACGACGCCCCCGTCGGGCGCGAGTTCGACCACGCGGACCTCGCCGGAGACGAACGCGTCCCAGATGCCGCCGCGGTCGAGGCCGCCGTCGAGCGGTTTGTCGCCGAGGCCGGTCCCCGCCGCGCCGACGCGGACGAGGCTCGTGTCCGCCTCGTCGAAGACGAACAGCTCCGTCCGGGCGTCGCCGAGCACCTCGTCGCAGGCGTCGACGGCGGCCCGGAGGACCGCCTGTCTGTCGGTCGCGCCCATCATCTCGCGGGTCCGGTCGTGGAGCGTCGCCAGCAGGCGCTCGTAGCGGTGTCGCTTCGTCACGTCGCGGAGGATGCCGACCGAGCCGACCTCCTCGCCACCGACGACGAGCGGCGTTCGGTGGTCTTCGACTCTGACGACCCCCTCGTCGGGCGTCCACAGGTCCAACTCCACGATTCCCTGCGAGGTCGACGCGAACGCCTCGTCGCTCCCGTCGGTCGCGGTGGCGTGCTGGGCGAGCAGGGCCGTCGACGAGCCGATGACGCGGTCGCGCTCGAGTCCGGTGAGGCGCTCGAACGCGGGGTTGACCGCCGCGAACCGCCCCTCGTCGTCCAGCGCGTACACCGCGTCGGCGACGGCCGCCAGCATCCGCCCGTACTGCTCGGCTTCGACCTCGTGTTCCAACCGCTCCGTGATGTCTGTGAAGTAGACGGATAGCCCCGTCTCTGAGGGGTACGCCCGAACCGCGTACCACGTTTCGAGGCGGTCGTAGTACTGCTCGAAGGTCGCCGGCTCCTGTCGCTCCATCGCTCGCTCGAACTCCTCGCGGAAGACGGCCGACTCGGGCACCGAGTCCCAGATGCGTGTCCCCAACACCGCCGCGGCCGACATCCCGAGGCCGTGTTCGGCCGTCGAGTTGACGTAGGTGACGCGCCAGTCCGCGTCGAACCCCATCACCGCCTCGTCCATCCGCTCTAAGACCTCCGAGAGGGCGCTTTTCAGCTCGTTCCGTTCGGTCGCCGCGCCGACGACGGCGGCGATGTTCTCCAAGAAGAGCACGTCGTCGTCGGAGAACTGCCCGCGGGCGACGCCGTGGACGGCGATGACTCCCCACCGGGTGTCGTCGCCGCCGATAGCCGCGCCCATTCCGCTTTTCGGTCCCGACGGGCCCGCGCCGGTCGCGTGCTCGAAGCGCTCGTCGTCGTCGAAGTCGTCGACGAGCGTCGAACGCCCGGACCGGTATGTCTCGACCGCCTGCGTCCCCCCGGCCGCGGCGAGTCCGTGGCCCCGATTCGCCGACCAGCCCGCGGCGGCGGCGACGCGGAACGCGCCGTCGTCGAGGCCCTCGAAAATCGTGACCGAACTGGCGTCGAGCACGTCGCGGACGCGACTCGCGGCGTGGTCGAGCGTCGAGTCGAGGTCGACGGCGGTCAGCGCCCGCGTTCCGATTTCGGAGACGACGCGCTGCTGTTCGATTCGGTCCCGGTGGCTCCGCGCGAGGGTGCACTCGCCGAGCGCCCGCTCGACGCGGAAGGCGAGCCACGACATCGTCTCGGGGTCGTCGTCGCGGACGACGTAGTCCGTCGCGCCGGCTTCGACCGCGCGGGTCGCGGTCTCCTGGTCGGCGGCCGCGACGACGACCGGAACGTCGATGCCCTGGGTGTAGATGTCGCGGACGAACGCCCCCTCGTCGCCGGCCGCCGTGGGGGCGGCCAGGACGATACAGGAGATGGCCGCCGCGGCGGCGACGAACTCCGCGCGCGCCGCGGCGGGGGTGCGAACGTGGCGGACGACCGTCGTCTCGTCGAGCGACGACAGCGACGAGTCGAGCGACGCCGCGAACGCGTCGTCGTCACTCACACAGAGGACGGTGGGGGACGGTAACACAACCCGTGTACGCGGCTCGTCGTGATAAGCGCTCCTTCGGCCGCGAGCGGTCCTGTCAGGCGCGCTGCCACTCCGCCACGTCGAGGACCATGACGTACGCGTCCTCGCCGTCGCCGTAGTAGCTCGGCACCCGGCGGGCGGGCTCGAAGCCGAGGCTCCGGTAGAGGCCGATAGCCGGGTCGTTCGAGACGCGGACTTCGAGCTTCACGACCGTCGCGCCAGCGATGGCCATCGCCGTCAGCGACTGAACGAGCAGCTGCCGGCCGAGGCCGTTCCCGCGGGCCTCCGGGCGGACCGCGAGGTCCTTCACGTGGCCGATGTCGTTGCCGTGGTTCGGCATCACGTCGGCGACGACGTAGCCGAGCACCTCGTCCCCGCGGGCGGCGACGAGGAACGCCGGCTCGTCGACGAACATCTCGAACGCGGAGTACGGCCACGGCTCGGAGAAACAGGTCCGCTCGATGCGGAGTACGTCGAGGAGGTCGACCCGGTCGACTCGCCTGACGACCAAGTCGCCGGCGAGCGCGTCGTCGAACGCCGTCACGCCCGGCGCTACGTGGTTGGCACGCAAAAGCCCGACGGCACGGGCCTGCGGGAATCCGGAGGAACGCTCACGGTCGCGGGCGGGTCCCCCCGCCGGCCGCGCGGTGGCCGCCGCTCGCCGCGCGAAAAAGTGAGAAGGTGGTGTCGGTCGCGTTCAGTCGTCCGCGGGGGCAGCGCCGCCCTCGGCCTGCTGCTTCGTGAGGGGGAGCTTGCCGCCGGCGGTGAGGATACGACGCTCGCGCTCGGAGGCGTGCAGGTTCGCCGTCGCTTCCCAGTCGTCGTTCACGCGGATGGTGAACTCTTCCTGGCCGGATTCGACGGCTTCGGCAACGTCGTCGACGATTTCGACGTCGTCGCCCTGTTCGATCTTTGCGTAGGTCTCCTCGTCGATGGCGAGGGGGACGATACCGAAGTTGAACAGGTTCGCCTTGTGGATGCGAGCGAACGACTGCGCGAGGACGGCCTCGATGCCGAGGTACATCGGACACATCGCGGCGTGTTCGCGCGAGGAGCCCTGACCGTAGTTCTCGCCCGCGACGAGGACGCCGGAGCCGGCTTCCTTGGCGCGCTGGGCGAACGTCTCGTCGACGCGCGAGAGCGTGAAGTCCGAGAGGCGCTCGATGTTCGAGCGGAACTTGAGGATGTCGGACGTCGCCGGGATGATGTGGTCGGTCGTGATGTTGTCCTCCATCTTCAGGAGGGTCTCACCCGAGATGTCGGAGCCGAGGGGGTCCTGCAGGGGGACTTCGCCGATGTTCGGGCCCTTGATGAGCTCGTCGTCGATGGCGTCCTCGGCGTAGATGAGGTCCGTCTTCGAGCCGTCGTACTTGTCGGGGAGCTCGACGCCGGGGGCGTCGAGACCGAGTTCGTCGGCGAGGTCGCGCGGGTCGACGATTTCGCCCTTGAGCGCCGCGGCGGCGGCGACCTGCGGCGAGCAGAGGTAGACGTTGTCGTCTTCGATGCCCGAGCGGCCCTCGAAGTTGCGGTTGAAGGTGCGCAGCGAGACGGAGTCGGAGGCGGGGACGTGGCCGATACCGATACACGGACCACAGGTCGCCTCGGAGACGTTGACGCCGGCCGCCATCATCTCTGCCGTCCAGCCCTCGCGGGCGAGCATCTCGCCGGCCTGCTTCGAACCGGGCGCGACGATCATCTCGAGGTGCTTTGCGACTTCCTGGTCCTTGACCATCTTCGCGGCCGGGAGGACGTCCTCGTAGCCGCCGTTGGTACAGGAACCGACGAGGACCTGCTCGACCTTCTCGCCGGCGACTTCGCGGACCGGAACCACGTTGTCGGGCATCGACGGGCAGGCGATGAGCGGTTCGAGCTCGCTGAGGTCGATGACGATTTCGTCGGCGTATTCGGCGTCGTCGTCGGCCGTCAGCTCGACGTACTCGTCGCCGCGGCCCTGACGTTCGAGGTAGTCTTTGGTCTTCTCGTCGGTCTCGAACAGCGACGAGGTGGCACCGAGTTCGGTCCCCATGTTGGTGATGGTGGTTCGCTCGGGCACGGTGAGCGATTCAGCACCGGGGCCGGTGTACTCGAAGACCTTGCCGACGCCGCCCTTGACGGTCTCGCGGCGGAGCATCTCGAGGATGACGTCCTTCGCGGAGGACCACTCGGGGAGCTCGCCTTCGAGGCGGACGTTCACGACTTCCGGCATCTCGACGTAGTACGCGCCGCCGCCCATGGCGACGGCGATGTCGAGGCCGCCGGCACCGATGGCGAGCTGGCCGAGGCCGCCGGGGGTCGGCGTGTGGGAGTCCGAGCCCAGGAGCGTCTTGCCGGGCGCGGCGAAGTTCTCCTTGTGGACGTTGTGGCAGATACCGTTACCGGGGCGGGAGAAGTGGGCACCATATGTCCCGGCCGCGGAACGGAGGAAGCGGTGGTCGTCCGTGTTCTTGAAGTCGAACTGGTAGGTCTGGTGGTCGCAGTACTGGGCCGCGAGTTCGGTCTGGGCCTCGTCGAGGTCGAGCGCCTCGAACTGGAGCCAGACCATCGTCCCGGTCGTGTCCTGCATCAGGACTTGGTCGATTTCGATTCCGATCTCCTCTCCGGGGGTGAGGTCACCCTCGACGAGGTGGTCCGAGAGAATCTTTTCCGTGAGCGTCTGTCCCATAACACCCGAACGTCGATGGTCCTCGGATATAAATCCCGCGTACTTCCCTATCTTCGAACGTGAACGATAGCGCCGTCTCTGGATTTCTAGCGTCTAAGGGCCATTAAACTCCTTGTTGGTTCTCCAATGTGACTGGTCACCGCGGGGGTCGTCACCGCCCCCACCGCGGGCGTGTTTCGGCCCCGTCGCGGCGCGGGAATCGGGGTGGCGTTCAGGCGGTGATGACGGTCGAGGTTCGGCACAGTTTTGCGCCCGCTGGCCGGGGTTCGGATATGCACCGCGCTGGCTCGTTCGTCGCACAGCACATCTCGCCGGTCACGGCCGAACAGGTCCAACCCAACGGCGTCGACCTGACGCTCGAAGCGGTCCTCGAACAGGTCGAACCGGGTCGCCTCGGTCGCGAGGGAAAGACCGTCGGGGAGCGCCGCGCCCTCGACTGCGCCGACCCGGACACCGAGACGTACCGACTCGACCCCGGCGGCTACGTCCTCCAGTACGCCGAGACGGTCCACATCCCCGAGGACCACGTCGGCTTCATCTACCCGCGGTCGTCGCTCATGCGGAACTCCTGTATGCTGAACACGGCCGTCTGGGACGCCGGCTACGAGGGGAAAGGCGAGGGCCTCTTGGAGGTCCACCACCCGGTCGAACTCGAACGCGGCGCGCGCGTCGCCCAAATCGTCCTCGCGGACGCGACTCACGACGAGACCTACGACGGCAGCTATCAGGGCGAACGGACCCGCTGACGACCGCCGACCGCGACTCTCGGAAGCGGTCACTCGCCGGATACTACCGGATGAATACCGACATCCCGATTTACGGGACGTTCTCGGCGATGACGAATTCCTTTCAAGTCGATGGGCGTCGTATCCCTTCTCGCGGAGGGCATGTCGGGCCGAAACGAGGGGCGACCTGTACCCACCGAACCTCCGCAACTTCCTCCTTCCACAGCTTCGTCTTCGTTGCTTCGCGCGTTCCTGCGAACCGCTCGTGCCCGTGAGCCGCGGCGTCGCGCTGCCGGCCTGCGATTCGCCGCCGCGAGCGAGCGCCACGGGACCGCCGCCACCTAAAGCCGCTTCGAGCGCGGCAGTCGGGTTCTCTGACCCAAAGGCACATTTACGCGCATACCTAAATGAGGCCAATCACTGATGTCACGGAGTCCATCTCTCCCGGAACGTCCTCATCTCGATCTGGACCCCGAGATGTCGGATGCAGAGCGGCTGTCTGCACTCCGCCAGCACTTCGAACGCATGGTCGACGTCAACCGCGAACTCGACCAGCGGCTCCAGAACGCCGATGACCGCCACGCCGAGTTAGTCGACGAGGTCGACCAGATGAAAGCGCGCAACGAGGCGCTGAAGACGGCCTCGTACTACATCGCCACGGTCGAGGAGCTGACCGACGACGGCGTCATCATCAAGCAGCACGGCAACAACCAGGAGGTCCTGACCGAGTTCGCACCGAGCCTGAACATCGACGACATCGAGCCCGGCGACCGCGTCGCCATCAACGACTCGTTCGCCGTCCAGACCGTCCTCGACGACGAGACGGACGCGCGGGCGCAGGCGATGGAGGTCGTCGAGTCACCAACGGTCACCTACGACGACATCGGCGGCATCGACGAGCAGGTCCGCGAGGTCCGCGAGGCGGTCGAACAACCCCTCGAAAACCCCGAGATGTTCGCTGAGGTCGGCATCGACCCCCCGTCGGGCGTGCTCCTCTACGGCCCGCCGGGCACCGGGAAGACGATGCTCGCCAAGGCCGTCGCCAACGAGACCAACGCCTCGTTCATCAAGATGGCCGGCTCCGAACTCGTCCAGAAGTTCATCGGCGAGGGCGCGCGGCTGGTCCGCGACCTGTTCAAGCTCGCCGCCGAGCGCGAACCGGTAGTCGTCTTTATCGACGAAATCGACGCCGTCGCCTCGAAGCGGACGGACTCGAAGACCTCCGGCGACGCCGAGGTCCAGCGCACGATGATGCAACTGCTCTCGGAGATGGACGGCTTCGACGACCGCGGCGACATCCGCATCATCGCGGCGACCAACCGCTTCGACATGCTCGACGAGGCCATCCTCCGGCCCGGCCGGTTCGACCGCCTCATCGAGGTGCCCAAGCCCGCCGTCGAGGGACGCCGCCACATCCTCGACATCCACACCCGCGATATGAACGTCGCCGACGACGTAGACCTCGACGCGCTCGCCGAGGAACTCGACGACTACTCCGGCGCGGACATCGCGTCGCTCACGACCGAGGCCGGGATGTTCGCCATCCGCGACGGCCGGACCGAGGTGACGGGCGCGGACTTCGACGCAGCCCACGAGAAGCTCTCGAACGTCGACGAGTCCGGTACCGGCCCCATCTCGGGCTTCACGGACTACCAGTACTGAGGTCGGCGGCCGGGGACCGCCGCCGGGGGCGGTCACGGACGCCACCCATTCCCCCAGCTTTCGAGAGCCGCTATTCGTAACCCCCTTTTCCGCCGCCGCGAGAGTTCGGACATGAACACGATTCGCGTCGTCCGCGGGGTCGGCACCGCCCCCACGGAGATGGCGTCGTACGACGCCGCGCTCGCCGCCGCCAACATCCACAACTACAACCTCGTCGCCGTCTCGTCGGTCGTCCCCGCCGACGCGACCGTCGAGGCGGTCGACGTGGCTCCCGACCTCGGCCCGGCGGGCAACCGACTGACCGTGGTGCAGGCCCGCGAGACCACCGCGACGCCCGGCGAGACGGTCGTCGCCGGCCTCGGCTGGGCGACCGGCTCCGGTCCCGGGCTGTTCTACGAGGCGTCCGGAACCGACGAAGACAGCGTCCGCGCGGCCGTCATCGACGGCCTCGAAGCGGGCCGGAACCTCCGAGAGTGGTCGTTCGATGACGAGGAAGTCGCGCTCACCACCGGCACGCACGAGGGCGAGGGCTACACCACCGCGGTCACGGTCGCGGCCTACGGGCAAAGCGAGTCCGTCTTCTGACACGCCGCGCTGACCGACGGACTCATCAGCGTTTGTGAGTATTGCTCGGGCATGAGTGGCGATGCGCCGTTCGACCTGTCCCCGAGGCGAGTGGCGCTCATCTACGCCGCCTTCGGGTTCCTCTGGGTCGCGACGAGCGACAGTCTCGTGGCGGGGCTCCCCAACCACGACCTCATCCAGACGGTGAAGGGATGGCTGTTCGTCGTCCTGTCGGCGCTGTTGGTGTACGTTCTCGTCGACCGGAGCCAGTCCGAACTGGACCGGACCTCCGAGCAACTGGAGTCGACGCTCGCCCACACGAGCGTCCTCCATCGAATCCTCAGACACGACATCAGGAACGCCTGCACCGCCATTCTCGGCTACGCCGAACTGGTCGAGCCGCGGGACGACGCGGACGCGAACACCGACCCCGTCGAGGCGATTCGAGAGCGAGCGAGCCGACTGGTCGAGGTGAGCGACGAGGTCGCGCTCCTCAGGACCGTCGAACTCGCGGAGGGGAACGAGGTCGACGTCGATCTCACGTCTGCGGTCACAGACGCCGTCGAGGACCTCGAAATGGAGTACCCGGCGGTACAGGTCTCGGTCGCCTCGCCGGAGACGCTCGTCGCGCGGGCGCACCCGGCGCTCCCGCGGAGCATCGCAGAACTACTCGATAACGCCGTCGTCCACTCCGACTGCGACGACCCGGAGGTACACGTCGGCGTCTGGCAGCTCGGCGAGGTCGTCGGGGTGACCGTCACCGACAACGGTCCCGGCATCCCGGACGCCGAGCGCGAGGCCCTGCTTTCGGGCTCGGAGACGCCGCTTTCGCACACCAGCGGCGTCGGCCTCTGGCTGGTCCGCGCCATCGTCGACGCCTCCGGCGGGTCGCTCGACATCTCGACGCCGAAGTCCCACGGGACCGTCGTCACCGTCTCGCTTCCGCGACCGGCCTGACGGCGTCGTCACCACGTCGTCACCACGTCGTCACCACGTCGTCACCACGTCGTCATCCGCTTTCGATTCGCCCGCCGCGTCGGTGACCGACGACGGCTTTTTACACGTCCTTCCCGTATCGCAGACGACTGATGAACGGGAACAACCCATATGCGGGCGCTCCCGGCGTGACCGGGGCCGGCCAGGCGTCGGCCGACCGAGAACTGACCGTCGACCAGATGGACGCGCTCCGGCGGGCCGTCGCCGGTATCGTCTCGCGGACGGAGTCGTACCTCCCCGAGGGGTTCGCCGTCGGCTCTGAGCTCTCGACCGGGGCGAACGGACCGCTGGCGACCGTGGCCGTCCACCCGCCGGTCGGCCACCCCGTCAGCGCCGGCTTCTCGCCCGACGCCGACGACCTCGACGCCGGACTCACCGACGAGGACCGCAACGAGGTCGCCCGCGGGCTCGCCGCCAGCGCGGCGTTTCAGGTGATGAGCGCCGTCGGCGACGACCTCACCCCCGCCGCTCGGTAACCCCGAACCACCCCTGTCGCCGTCGGGGTCCGAGTGGCCACTGACGCGCGGTTGCGCCCTGCCGACCGCTTTCTCGTTGCTGTTCCATCGCCTCGGCCTGCGTTTCAGCGCCGCACTCTCGTCACTTCAGAACGAGAACAATACACTTCACGGAGGCGGTCGAAAGAGGAAGTATGGCTTCGATTTTCAACTACGCGGACGAGATTGGTCCGACGACGCTCATCATCGTCGGCTTCCTGCTGTTTGTCTTCCCCGAACCGGCGACTTCGGCTCTCGGCGCGGGGCTAATGCTGTTCGGCGCGGCGTACTGGTTCTGGGAGTGGAACCGCCCCTGAGCGCAAGGCGAGCGAGCGACCCCGCTCAGACGCTCCCGCGACGACGGTTCCGACCGGCGTCGTCGCGGACGCGAGTGGTGACGCCGTCGAGCGGGGCGTCGGTCTCGGCGGACGCGCCCGGGCCGCTGGTCGGACCCGCCGCCGACTTCGGTGTCGCAACGAACAACCCGTAGGCGAGCACGGCTGCCGAGATGAGGCCGCTCGCGCCCACGACGGGCGAAATCGGGAGCGGCGAGAGCGCGCCGACCGCCGCACCGACGACGAGCGGGAGCGGTAGTGTCGCGAGAATGGCGTCGTACCGCGTCGCTTCTGAGACGATGCTGTCGCTATGGGATGTTCGTGTGCGCATGATACCACTCGGCGGCGAGTACGAACGTGTGAATATTAGCTATTTCGCCCGACGGGACGGGGGCTGCGGCTCATGGGTGCGGTGAATCAACGGAACAATCGGGGCGCGGTTAGTCGCCTATTTGCCCCAGAAGGGGTCGCGCCGGCGGTGCTTTTCGAGGTAGCCCGACAGCGCCTCCAGTTCGTCGGTGGGGATGTCGTCGCGGAGTTCCTGTTCGAGAATCTTCGCGTGCTTCTCGGGGAGTTCGATCCAGAGTTCGTCGCCCTCCGCTATCTGGCGGCCGACCGTCGGGCCGTCGATGGCGACGCTGACGCGCGAGCCGGCGCGGGCGCTCGACACGTCCTCGCCGTTCTCCTGGATGCCCGAGAGCTGGCCGACGCGGTTGGGTTCGCCGTCTTCCCACTTCACGACGTTCATGTTGTTCTTGATGGTCCCGGACATGACTTCGACGCCGACGACGGCGGGGTTGTTCTGCCGGAAGACGTGGTCCTGAAGGATGCGGAAGCGACACGGACGGACGATTTTGTCGAGAATCGTCTCCTGTTGGGCGCGCTTCATCTCGTTGACGTGGTCTTCGTACTCCTCGACGAGCTGATAGATAACGTCGTCTTCGAACAGTTTCACGTCGTTCTTGTCGAGTTCGGCCTCGGCGTTCGAGAGCACGTCCACGTTGAACCCGAGGATGACCTTGTGTTCGGGTTCGCGGGCGGTCGAGGCGACGGCCACGTCGCGCGGGGCCACGTCACCGACCTCGGCGCGGAGGATGGGGACCTCGGCCTCCTGTAAGGCGTTCGCCATGGCTTCGAGGCTGCCGAGGGTGTCGGCCTTGACGACGACGCCCTCTTCTTCCGTGGTGACCTCGATGTCCGCGAGTTCGGCTTCGACCTCGCGGACGACCTCGTCGAGGTCGCGGTCGCCGACGACGCGGACCGGCGCGCCGGCCATCGCGTCTTCGAGGTCGGGCGCGGCGATTTTCACGCCGGCCGCGGCGCGGACCTCCTCGACCTTGTCGAACCGCTTTTCGGTGCGAATCTCGGCGTTCGGCCGGGGTTGGAGGAGCGCGCGGACCTCGGTGACGATGGGGTCGTTCGCGCCGCCGACGACGACGGTGTCGCCCGCGCGAATCGTCCCGTCGTAGAGGACCACGTCGAGGGTCGCGCCGAAGCCGCGTTCCTCCTTGACTTCGAGGACCGTCCCGGAGCCGGGACCGGCCACGTCGATGGCCATCTCGTCTTTCATGTAGCGCTGCGAGAGTCCCATCAGGACGCCCAGCAGGTCCGGAATCCCCTCGCCGGTGAGCGCGGAGACGGGAACGACGCCGATGTTGGACTGGAAGTTCTGGACGCGCCAGTAGAAGTCGGAGGAAAAGCCCCGGTCGGAGAGTTCACCGATAATCTCGTACAGCTTCTCGTCGAGTTTCGAGCGCGCGCGCTGTGACTGCTCCTCGTAGGTCTTCTGGATGGGTGCCCCCTCTTGGGGGTTCCAGCCCGGCGTGGTGTCTATCTTGTTCGCGGCCACGATGAACGGCGTCCCCGTCCGCTTGAGGATGTCGATTGCCTCCTCGGTCTGCGGCTGGAAGCTGTCGTTCACGTCGACCACGAGGATGGCGATGTCGGCCAGCGCCCCGCCGCGCGAGCGGAGGGTGCTGAAGGAGTGGTGCCCCGGCGTGTCGATGAACAACAGCCCCGGGAGGTCGAAGTCCTCGGGTTTGACCAGGCTGCCGGCCATCTGCGAGACGGTGTCTAAGGGGACCGCGGTCGCGCCGATGTGCTGGGTGATAGCACCGGCCTCACCCTCGCTGACGGCGGAGCCGCGAATCTTGTCGAGAAGACTCGTCTTCCCGTGGTCCACGTGGCCGAGGACGGCCACGATGGGTGTGCGAAGCGTATCGGATTGTGACGTCGAATCAGTGTCGGACATGAAGAATCGCCCCGGAGAAAGCTCTTACCGGAATCGAGTCGGTGACTCAAGTTAAGTCCATCGTCACGGCCGCGCGCACGAATCCCACGATTTGCCGTGTCGACTGTTCTCGCGGCCCGCAGGCGGGACGGGGGGTTCGTCGGCCGCTCGTCAGACGTGCCCGTACCGTTTATGTGAACCGACGAGGAAGGGGTGTGTATGGCCGACATACTCGCCGAGAACCTCTCCGGAAAGGCCGTTATGGGCTCGGACGGGACGGAGCTCGGGATGCTGTACAACATCACGATGGATATGAAATCGGGCGAGCTGCACGACCTGCTCGTCCAGCCGAACGAGCAAATCTCCCCCGGACGCGTCTCGTTCGACCAGGACGACCACGGACGGTTCCGAGTCCCGGTGAATCGCGTGCAGGCGGTCAAGGATTACATCGTCGTCCAACGGTAGATTCAGGATAGATTCTCAATGCGGATTCTCGACGCGTCTGCGTTCATCCACGAGTACCACACCGACGACGAGACGGCCTCGATTCCCCTCGTCAAAGAAGAACTCACCGGCGAGCACGCCTTCCGCTTCGACGCCCTCGAAGGCGCGGGCATGCACGTCCACATCCCCGGACAGGGAACCGTGGACAAGGTGCTCCGCGCCGCGGGCGAGACCGGCGACCGCGACGTGCTCTCGGAGACCGACACGCGCCTCATCGCCGCCGCGTTCGAACTCGACGCGACGCTCGTCACCGACGACTACGCGATGCAGAACGTCGCCGAACGGCTCAACGTCGGCGTCGAAGTCATCGCCCAAGACGGCATCGCGGAACAGCGAACTTGGAAGTTCCAGTGTCAGGGCTGCGGCCGCGAGTTCGACGAGGACAAAGAGCGCTGTCCCATCTGCGGGATGGAGCTGTCGCGGAAGAACCCGGCATAAGCCGGTCGCCGCCCGCGGTTCGATGCCGCTTTTTCAGACCAGTCCGGTCGCCTGCGCGTAGCTCACGAGGAACTGGACCGCGTTGTACAGCCCGTGGACCAGCGCGACGACGAGCAGGTTCCCGCTTCGCTCGTAGACGACCGCGAGGACGCTCCCGAGGACGAGCACCATCCCCAACGAGACGTACAGCCCCTCGCCGGAGAACGACCAGAGGTGAATCGACGCGAACACCAGACTCGACAGGACGACCGCCGGGGCGGGCCCCCACAGCCGCCGGAGTTCGCCGAAGGCGATGCCGCGGAAGATAAGCTCCTCCGCCGGACCGACGAGGACGATGGTGACGACCGTGAGATACAGGAAGTACACCGGGTTCTCGCGGCCCTGCTGGGCGATGACGCTGTCGCCGCTCTGGATGCCGAGCGCGGACATCAGCGCCGACGCGCCGAGGTAGACGCCCATCACGGCGACGAACCCCCCCGCAATCCACAGGGCGTCGCGCGCGGTCGGTCGCTCGAACCGAATCAGCTCCCAGTCGTCGCGCATGGAGAGGTAGCCCGCGCCGACGACGCCGAAGCCGACGAACTGTCCGGCGCTCTCTATCGCGCCGATGAGCGCGGTATCGCCCGGAACTACGCCGCGAGCGAGGCCGCCGGCGAGCGAGCCGAACGTCGCGCCGACGAGGAGCGAAAGGGCGACGACGATGATGATGCCACCGTACGCCTGGAGGTGGTCTGCGAGGCTCGCAGACGTGCGGGCGGTGTCGTGTGCCATTGTCCCCCCTTCGGAATGGGGTCGGATAATCGATTCGGGTCGGGTATCGGTTTTCTGCGGTGGTGATTCGTCCGCCGTCGGAACGGGGTGCAGTACCGACGGCACCTCGAAAGCCCCCGCGGACTGTTCGGTCGTCGTCGCAAAAGCCGAGTCTCGGCCGTGGTCGCCGTGCGCCGCTCGCTCCGACTACTCGACGACCAGCCGCGACTTCTCTTCGACCGCGTCGGCCTCCTCGAAGTCGCCGCCGCCGAGCAGGCCGCGGGCGGCGCGTTTGCCCCACTCGACCGCCGGCTGGACGAACGTGTCCACGCTGGCGAGTTCGCCGTAGAGGACGCAGGCGGCCTCCATCGCGTAGAGCAGTTCGCCGAGGCCGTACTCGTCGACGCGGTCGAGTTCGATGCGGACGCTCGGACGGCCGGCGGCGGCGAGGCTCGCCTCGGTCGCCTCGAACTCGGCGTCGAGCAGGTCACCGAGCGACGAGCCGCCGAGGTACGCGAGGCCGTCGAGGTCGGTCTCGGGGATGGCGACGTCCTCGCGCTCCGTGGCGCGGACGAGCGTCACGAGCTTGTCGCGCGGGCCGGCGCGGTACAGTTGAAGCTGGGAGTGCTGGTCGGTCGCGCCGAGCGCCCGCAGGGGCGTCTGGCCGAGGCCGTCCTTCCCGAGCGACTCGGCCCACAGCTGGGCGAACCACTCGGAGAACGTTTCGAGCGACTCCGCGTAGGGCATCATCGCGTTCTGCTGCATGCCGCGCTCGGCGAGCGCGTAGGACACCGCGCCGTAGGCGTACGCCGGCGAGTCGAAAAGCGAGTCAGACAGGCGCGCTTCCTGTGCGGCCGCGCCCTCCAAGACCGCCTCGATGTCGTGACCGCAGAGGGCGGCGGCGGCGAGGCCGACCGTCGAGAGCACCGAAAACCGACCGGGGACGCCGTCGGGGACGGGGAGCGACGGGAGGTCGTGTTTGTCCGCGAGGTCGCGGAGGTTCCCCTCCTCGCCGGTCGTGACGAACGTCCGGTCGGTCCAGTCGACGCCCGCGTCGGCCATGGCCTCTCGGACGACGAGGAAGTTCGCCAGCGTCTCGGCGGTCGTGCCGGACCGCGAGACGACGTTGACGACGGTCGACGCGAGGTCGAGCGAGTCGAGGAGACGTTCGACGGCCTCGGGGTCGACGTTGTCGAGGTAGTAGGCGTCCACGTCGCTTTCGAGCGCGTCGGTGAGGGTGGCCGCGCCGAGGGCGCTCCCGCCGATGCCGACCGTGACGACCGCCGAGGGGTCGTCGAACCGGCTCACTGCGTCGCGAATCGCCGCGGGGTCGGTGGTGTTCGGGAGGTTCAGCGATTCGTAGCCGTGTTCGCCGGCCGCTCGGCCGCGTTCGATGCGGTCGTGAGCGGCCGCGACGCGGTCGTCGAGTCGGTCGAGCGCCTCGCGCGAGACGCCGTGGGCCGGCGCCGTGTCGAGGACGTTTCCGAGGTCTACCTGCATACCGGATGCCGCGTCGCCCGGCGTCAAAACGACACCGGTCGCTTTAATCGCGGCCGCTCCCAAGGGCGACCGATGGCAGACGACTACGGCGGCGTCATCGGCGCGTTCCCGTACGCCTTCCGGCACAGCGAGTCGTGGCTGTTCAAGTGCTACGTGCTCGTCGGTGCGCTGGCGACGGGCATCGTCTCGTTGTTCGTCGCCTTCGGACTCGTGGTCCTCATCGGCGCGACCGCCGGCGTCCCCGGCGGGTCGCTCACCCTCTCGCGGTCGTTCTACGTCCTCGTGGGGCTGTTCGTCGTCGCGCCGCTCGTCGCCCCGATACTGTTCGTCGCCCGCCGACACCGCCGCACCGGGTCGAAGCCGCGGTACGACCTGAGCCTCGCGCTCGCGGGCTTCGTGTTCATGCTGTCGGTGTACGTGGGGCTTCTCGCGTCGGTGCCGGCGGAGCTTCAGACGCCGGCCGAGCCGTTCACCGTGGGCCCCGTGACCGTCTCGGCGCTCGTTCCGGTCGTCCGACTCCTCTACGACCTGCCCGCGCTCTACGGCCTCGTCCCGCCGGTCGCGTGCGCGGCGGGCATCTACGGGATTCACCGACTGCTTCGCTAACCGCGACCCGCGCGTTTTCTCAGCCGACCCCCGCCGCCAACTCGTCGCGGTAGCGGTAGACGACCGCCGAGGCGACGACGCCGATTCCGACGAGGAGCGCCACCGCCTCGTAGTTCGCCGCGCCCGCGTTCTGCCCGGCGGCCGCGGCGAGCGCGAACGTCGGCAGGCGACCGACGGCGACGAGGACGACGAGCGTCCGCAGTCGAAGCGGCGAGAGCCCGGCGAGCGCGCAGAGCGCGTCGTCCGGGAACGCGGGCAGGAGAAACAGGACGAACAGCCCGGCGGTGCCCCGGCGGTCGGCGAAGCCGTCGAACCGCGCGAGGGCGTCGTCGGTGACGAGACGCTCGACCGCGGGCCGGCCGAAGCGCCGGGCGAGCAGGAAGACGATTGCGCTTCCGGCGACGACGCCGACCATGCTGTACGCCGTGCCGGCGACCGTCCCGAACAGATAGCCGCCGACGGCGGCGAGCGCTTGGCCGGGAATCGGCGCGAGAATCACCTGAAGCGTCTGGATACCGACGAACACCAGCGGGGCGAACGGGCCGGTCGATTCGACGGCCGAGCGGACCCACGCCGGGTTAGCGAGGCGCGGGGCGAACACGGCGACGCCGACCGCGACGGCCGCGAAAGCGACCGCGACGGCCCCGATTCTGACGAGCGCCGCGTTCCGCGCCGCGGGCGAGTCGAACAGGCGACCGGTCACAGGAACGAGGCGGTCTTGAGCCGGGCGTTCAGCGCGTACTTCCGCAGGTACTGGCGGGCGGTCGTCCGCGTCCCGCGAGCGACGGTTCGCCCGGCGCGAATCCCCTCCAAGATGGCGTCCGTCGTGACGCCGCCGTCCGCCTCGACCGAGACGGCCGTGTACGCCTGTCCGACCAGCGCGGGCCGGTGGGCATCGCTCCCGCCCGTGCCCGGGAGTCCCTGCCGGCGGGCGTAGCGCCGCGCCTGTCCGTTTCTGAATCCGGTGAGCGTGTGGGCGTTGTACGCCTCGATGGCGTCAACGTCCCGAATCGCCCGCCGGGACGCGCCGTGTCGGAACGTCTGAAACGGGTGCGGCACGACCGCGAGTCCGCCCGCCTCGCGGACCTCTCGTGCCGTCTCCGAGAGCGGTTGCCTCGTCGCCGGCGGGTCGTCGACCCCGAGCGCGAGGAGGTGGCCGTCGGCCGTCGAGACCTCGACGCCGGGGACGACCCGGACGCCGTACTCGTGGGCGATGTCGAACGCCCGCGGGAGCGCCCCGACCGAGTCGTGGTCGGTGATGGCGACCGCGTCGAGGCCGACCGCCGCCGCGCGGGCCAACACCGCCTCGACCGACATCTCGCAGTCGTAGGAGGCGTCGGTGTGGACGTGGAGGTCCACCGCGAGCGTTCGCGCTCCCCGCGAGCCCTGCGCCCGACCGCTCATACCACGCCGAATTCGAGCGCGAGGCAGCCGACGACCGTTAGGACGCCGGCGACGCCGACGAGGACGTGCCCCGCGTCGGTCTTGTACGCCTTGTAGTCGGAGGTCATGAGCGGGCAGACCGCCACGATGATCGCGCCCGCGACCCAGCCGTTCCACGGCGGGACGAACTGGAGGAGGAAGTAGTTCGCCAGCACGACGAGGTGCGTGTGGACGACCGTCGTCCCGTGGTAGTACGAGGTGCCGCCCTCGTCGCCGAACCCCTCGCTGTTGTGGCGGATGAGTCGCAGGCCGCCGAAGGTGAGGACGACGAAGCCGACGACGGCGCTCACGGCCGGGCTGGGCGCGAGCGCGACGTGGTACAGGAGCGCCGCCGACACGAGGTACGCGAAGATGTCGATAAACGAGTCTATCTGTCGGCCGAACGCCGAGGCGGTCCCGGTTTTGCGGGCGTAGTAGCCGTCGGCCTTGTCGAAGGCGAAGCCGGCGAGGACGGCCACGATGGCCCAGTTCGGCTCGCCCGACACGAACAGTATCGCGCCGACCCACGCCCAGAAGAGCGCGCCCAGACTCAACCAGTCCGCGGTCCCGAGCCGCGAAATCATGTTCTCCCCCGTCGATGAGCGCACGACCTCGCTCGCCCGCGCGTCGACCGCGTCCAGCCTCCCGCGAACTGCTGACCTGAGTTCGTCCGTCATGCCTGTCTGTCAGACACACTCGGGCGACCGAGTATAAATTTAACCGATATAGTATATATAAATAAAATATCTATATACTAATATTCCCGAACGGAGCGCTCGGGACGGCACTGACTGTTCTGTACCGCTATGAACGCGGTTTGACGCGCCGGCGTCGCCACGGCCCGACCCGGTAGTACGCCCGGGTGCAGGCGACTCGGAAACTGACGCTCTCGAAGGTCCACTGCGAGGGTCGGTTGTCGCGGGCGACGAGCGCGTGGACCGTCTCGGCTCCCCGTTCGCCGGCGACGGCGACGGCCCGCGAGACGAGCGCGGTGGCGACGCCGCGGTTCCGCGCCTCGGGCGCGACGAACACCCGGCGGACGTAGCCGCCGGGGAACGTCACGTCGGCCTCCAGCGGGTGGACGTGGTACGTCAGGCCGGGGTCACCGAGGAAGAGGTAGCCGACGAGGTCGGAGTCCGCGACTTCACCGTTCTCACCGCCCTCGCCGTCTCTCCCTCCGCTCTCGGCGTCGAATGCGCACACCGCCGTCTCGTCGTCTCGGAGTTCGGAAAACGCGTCGTAACGCCCCTCGAATCGACGCGTCTCCGCGGGGTCGAGCGCGCGAATCTCGACTCCCGACGGGGGGTCGCGGTCGGTGTCCGCCGCGGCGGCGTCCGCGACGTACTCGTCCATCTGCGTCGCCGTGAGGCCGCGGGCCTTGAGCGCGTCGTAGACGCGGCGGGCCGTCTCGGTCCGGGTCAACCGCCAGAGCGCGGGCATCGTCAGTCGCCTCGAAGCGCCGCGAGAAAAGCCCACCGTCACCGTGGGTATCGGTGCCACACGCCGCCGTCAGCGCCCGAAACGGGGAAAAGGCCCGGTGGCGTACAGCGGGTGATGACCGAGTCCGAGTCCGACACCGAGGCCGAGGCCGAGTCCGAGCGAACGGGAACGTTTCTCGTCACCGCCGCCGACGAGGAGTCGGCCGTCCTGAAGGACGTTCACTCCGGGCAGGTCCACGCGCTCTCGTCGAACCCCGGCGTCTCCGAGGACGAAGCCGTCCGCGGGACCGTCGCGCCCGACCCGCCGATGAACGTCTCGTGGCAGCTCGTGGAGGTCGAGTCGCGCTGGACCGTCTCCGTCGAGCGCTCGACCGAGTCGCCGACGACGAACTCCCGGGACATCGCCGCCGACAACCCCGACGGCGAACTCGTCCGCGAGGAACGCGCCGGAACCGGCGAGATTCACGTCCTGTCGGTCCCCGACGACATGACCGAACAGGCCGTCGACGACATCCTCGACGACAGAGAAGGTCTGCTCTCGCGGGCCGCCAGACTCGACGTGAACCGCGTCGAAATCCGCTCGCAGTCGGGCGTCGTCGCGGTCCGCTACATGCCCTGACAGGTCGGTCTTCACCCCGGAGTCCGTCTCGCGTTCTACCTCTCGCGTTCTACCGCTGTTCCGCCGTCGAGGAGACCGGCCCGTCCGCGCTCTGGACGCACCAGCCGCCGTGGACGCTCCCCTCGCGTTCGACGAACTCGACTGTCGTCTCGTCGTCGATGCGGGTCGTCCCTTCGGGGTCGAGTTCCTCCACGCGGAGCGTCAGCGTCAGCGAGTCGCCGCAACAGCCAACGTCGAGGAACTCTTCCCACTCGTCGCCCGGCGCGGCGTCCTCGTGGACCCGTCGCAGGTAGGTCACGAAGCGGTCGGCGGTCAGCTGGTCGTGGCCCCACGCGCTGAGTTCGTCGGGGAAGGAGACGACCACGCGGGTCGCCGTCGGTTCGGTCGTCATAGTTCACGATTGTCGGCCAACGACTATGGGCCTGTCGCGGGTTCGCCGCGCGCTCGCCAGACCGCGCCGCGGCCGAAATCGTCCGCGGATAAGAAACCTTATTCCGCACCGCTCAGGACCGCAACCCATGGTTGAGTTTACGGTACCGGAGGTAGACTACACCCGGTACACGAATCGCCAACTCGCGGCCGTCCCCCTCGCGGTCCTCGCGGTGGCCCTACTGGTCATCGGTGGGTGGTACGTCGCGACTGGTGCGCCGGTGAATCCGGGCGTCGACTTCACCGGCGGTACCGAACTCCGCATCGCAACGGATGCCCCGCAAAGCGAGGTTGCCGCGGCCTTCGATAGCCAGCCCGAATCGATTCGCTCCGTCGCGGCCGACGGAACCTACGTCGTGACGTTCCAGTCGGGGAGCGCGACATCGACCGAACTCCAGACGCAGGCCGAGGACGCCGGCTTCGAAGTCAGGTCTATCGACGCCGTGTCGGCCAACTTCGGCGGCGAGACGCAACTGCTCGCCCTCGGCGGCCTCGCGGTCGCCTTCGCGGGCATGAGCGTCCTCGTGTTCGCCATGTTCCGCTCCTTTGTCCCCTCCATCGCGGTCGTCCTCTCGGCGTTCTCCGACATCGTCATCCCGGTGGCGCTGATGAACCTCTTCGGCATCGAACTGTCGTTGGGGACCGTCGCGGCGCTCCTGATGCTCATCGGGTACTCGGTGGACTCGGACATCCTCCTGAACAATCACGTCCTCCGGCGCTCCGGTGACTTCTACGAGTCGACCGCGCGCGCCATGCGCACCGGCGTGACCATGACGCTCACGTCTATCGCGGCGATGATCGTCATGACCATCATGGCGACGCTGTTCGGGATTCAACTGCTCGCAGCTATCGGGACGGTCCTCGTGTTCGGCCTCACCGCCGACCTGATGAACACCTACATGCTGAACGTGACCCTCCTTCGCTGGTACAAGTTCGAGGGGGTGACTCGATGAGCACGCTCCGCGACAACTGGCGGGTCATATTCCTCGTCGCGGCCATCCTGCTATCGACGTTCGCCCTCTTCTCGCCGACGATGGGCAATCAGTCCCCAATCGGCGAGGACGACAGCGCGACGAACCTCCAGTTCGGTCTCCAACTCGACGGCGGGACGCGCATCCGCGCGCCGCTCGTCGGCGTCACCGCCGAAGACGTCGAGTTCGAAGGCGACTCCGAGCGCGTCGTCGAACGGCAGGTCGCCGCCCAGATAGCCGGTGCCGACGCCGCGGACATCATCGTCCGCACGGGCGCTGAGTCCAGCACGGTCGAAGCGACCATCGAGAACGTCACGGCCGACGACCTGAGCGCCGCGCTCGACGCCGCGGGCTACGCCCACGGCGAGGTCAGAGACGGCGTCACCGGGACGACCCGCGCCGAGACGGTTCGCGTCCTCCAGTCGAAGATTAACGAGGCCGGCCTCTCCGGCGGGACGGTCCAGCAGGTGACCACGGCGACGGGCGAGCACTTCATCCTCGTCGAGGTCCCCAACCGCGACCAGTCCGACGTCGTCGACCTCGTCGGCGAGCGCGGGACGGTCCAAATCGACATCTACTACCCGACCGGAACGGACAACGGCTCGCGGACCTACGAGACGCGCGAGGCCGTCCTGACGCAGGCCGACTTCACCTCCATCGGGACCGCACAGGAGTCCCAGACCGGAAGCGGGGCGTTCGTCCCCGTCTCCGTCCGCGACGACCCCGCGGCGGAGTTCCAGACGGCAATTCAGGACACCGGCCTCGCCCAACCCGGCGGGACGCGGTGTACCTACATGGAAGACGGCGGTCGGAACACGACCGAGGGCTGTCTCCTGCTCGTCGTCAACGGCGAGGTCGTCAACGCCTTCGGTATGAGCGGCGGGCTCGCCGACACCATGCGGGCCGGCGAGTGGGCCGGAGCGCCGAGCTTCCAGCTCCAGACGCGCAACACGTCCGAGGCGCAGGAAATCGCCATCAACCTTCGCGCCGGTGCGCTGCCGGCCCGCCTCGACCTCTCGGGCGAGGATAGCGGCACCTCGTCGTACATCTCCCCGAGTCAGGGAGAGAGCTTCAAGTTCGACTCGCTCATCACGGGCATCGTCGCGGTGCTCGCGGTCGCGGGCGTCGTCTTCATCCGCTACGGCAAACCGCAGGTCGCCCTGCCGATGATCGTCACCGGCCTCTCCGAGGTGTATATCCTCCTCGGATTCGCCGCGGCCATCGGCTACCCGCTCGACCTTTCCGTCATCGCCGGCTTCATCGCCGTCATCGGGACCGGGGTGGACGACCTCATCATCATCGCCGACGAGGTGATGGGCGAAGGCTCCGTGAAGTCCCGCAAGGTCTTCCAGTCGCGGTTCCGCCGCGCCTTCTGGGTCATCGGTGCCGCCGCCGCGACGACCATCATCGCCATGAGCCCGCTCGCCGTGCTCTCGCTCGGTGACCTCCAGGGCTTCGCCATCTTCACCATCCTCGGCGTCATCGTCGGCGTGCTCGTCACCCGCCCGGCGTACGGTGACATCCTCCGACTCCTCCTGACCGAGGACCGCTGAGGCCGACCTCGATTCGGCCGACGCGTTTTTGCCGACCGCCCCCCGGACACCGCGAAGTCGCGATTCCGTCCGCTCGGGCGGCCTCGACGATTCTCGAAGCTGATATCTCCGTGCCCGGACGAGCGTTCTCTATTTCAGAATCGGCAGACTGCGGCGGTTTCGCTCGTCCTCACCGGGGCGGATTCGCCGACAGAATAATATAGACTGTCTATAAAATATTGAGTGAAGCGGCAACCAAGCAACCGCCGCCCGTCGGTAATCACGGTGCACGCACTCCACTCATGGACGATACGACCCTTCGACACGACGACCCGGACGCGACGACGACCCGCCCGGACGCCTTGCGGCGCTCCGACGCCGCGGACGACGAACTCGTCGCTATCGTCGCCCCGTACGACGACGCGCCCGACGAGTGCACCATCTTCCCCGCAGGACTCACAGAAGACGAGCTGCTGACGACGTGGCTCTCCGCCCAGGAAGGCGCGTACGTCGCGCTCGCCGAGATGCGGTAATCGTCTCCGCGATTCGCCTCCGAACTACCGGCCCTCCACGTTTTCCACCGCCGGTTCCCCGACGCCTCAGAAATCCCCTAGTGACGACTGTTCGTGCGCGGCCACGAGGTCGGCGCACGTCGACCACGACTTCCGCGCGCAGTCCGGCAGAATGCCGTGATCGCGGACGTACTCCCGCAGGAACTCGCGGGTCGTCCCGTCGCTCGGATAGCCGCTTCCGACCTCGCCGTACTCGTCAGCGATGGCCTCGACCCGTCGGTCGCGTTCGACTTTCGCCACGATGCTCGCCGCGCCGACGATGGCGTGTTCGTCGTCCGCGCGGTGCTGGGCGCGGACCGCGACCGAGACGCCCGCCTCGGCCAGACCCTCGCGGACGCGACGGCCGAATCTGGACTCGCTCACGTCGCCCGCGTCGCAGACGAGTTCGTCGGCGTCGACGGCGACTTCGGCGGCCGCTTCGACCTGCGCCCGGACGGTCAGCAGGTTCATGTCCGTCTCGGGGTCGTCGATGGTCTCGGGCTCGACGAACGCGACGCCGACCGAGATGTCGTCGCGCTCTCGCAGCTCTGCGGCGAGTTCCTCGCGCCGCTCGGGGGCGAGGCGCTTCGAGTCGGCGATTCCGTCCGGGAGGGCGTCGGGGTCCCCTCGGACCGCCGCGGCGACCATCGGACCCAACACGGGTCCCTTTCCGGCCTCGTCGACGCCGATGTGCATACCTGGTCGGGTCTTGGGGTGGAAAATTAGAGGTTGCGGTCCGCGGCGACGCTCGTCGGCTCCCGCTGGCTCCGGCCGGCGTCTCGATTCAGTCCTTGAAGAACGCGTCGTCCTCGAACGGCTCGTCCTCGCCTTCGACCGCGATGACGTCGAGCGCGGTGACGACCGCGCCCGTGTCGAGGATGCCGGCGAGGCTCGGGTTGGTTCGGCCCTCGTCGCCGGAGACGAGTTCCTTGATGTAGAGGCCGCCCTCGCCGTGGATTTCGACGGTCGCGTGGCGCGGGTCTTCGAGGTCGCCGGTGGCGTCGTAGACGTGGCGGGTGCGGGTGATGCTCGCGCGGCGGTGGTCCACGCGGTTGGGGGTGTACTGCTCGATGGTCGCGCCGGTGAGTTCGTCCAGCGCGGCCGCCAGTTCCGCGTCGGTCACGTCGTCGTCGAACTCGACGGCGGCGCGGTACTCCTTGCTCGCGTCGAGTTTCTTCACGCGCTCGACCATGTCGTAGGTGGCGAGTCGGAGCCCCTCGACCTCGATTTCGCCGTCGGCCATCGCGTTGATGTCGCCTTCGAGCTGTTCGACGTCGACGGTGCGGCGACGCGGCTCCATGATTTCGACCACGAACGGTCGGCCCGTGCCGAGCATGAGCGCGTCCACGTCCTCGCGGCCCGCGCCGTGGAACTTCGCGTCGACGCCGTCCATCACGTCCGTCACGACGGGGGCGACGAAGCCCTCGACGCTGTCCTCGTAGAGGTAGCCGGAGCCGCCGCAGTAGTCGCACGGCTCTTTACCCTTGTAGCCCGAGCCGTCGCACTCGCGGCAGGGCCACTCGGTCTGCGGGATGTCGCGGGCGAGCTTCCGGTAGCGCCCGTAGACGAACGCGGAGTTGAGTTGCGCCTCGACGGTGTCGGCTTCGATGTCGAGGAGGAACTGCACGTCGGGGCGGGTGAAGTCCACCTCGGTGCCGGTGAGTCGGCCCACGCGCTTTCCGACCTCGCGGTTGAACTCGGATTTGAACAGTTCGCCGGCGTCCTCGGGGAGCCCCGCGCCCTCGCGGAGGAGCAGTTCGTTCTCCTCGACGAGCGGCGGCGCGCGGGTGCCGACCTGGTACGTCTCGACTTCCACGTCCTCGATGGCCTCTGCACAGCGCTCGGCCCAGTCGTCGAACTCGGCGCAGGCTCCCTCGCAGACCCAGCAGTCCTCGGTGTCGACGGCCTCGTACGGTTCGTCGTCGTCGAGGGCGGCGGCGACCCGGAGCGACTTGCCCCGCTCGGCGTTCGTCAGCCCGAAACTGCGCTCGGCGAAGGCCCGGCCCAGACAGGCGTCGCAGACCGGCCCGCTCTCCGCGAGCGCTCGCGCGTCCTCAAGGATGCTCATGGTCGGTCTCTCTCGGGGCGCGCGTAACTAGCTTACTTTGTTCGTCGGGTCGCCGACGGCTTCGCTGGCGTTCCGCCACGCTGAGACGGTTGTCAACACGACCCGAGAGGAGTGCTATCTCGGCTCCGAGAAATTTGATGTACGGCGGCGTGGTAGCCGTTTCAACGCCTGGGTCTACGGTCGATATCTCGTGTCTATCAATACGCAAACGAATCGGACGCTCGCACTGTTCGCGACCATCGCGGTCCTCTGGGGGACCTCCTTTATGGCTATCGAGGTCGGACTCGACGCCCTCCCGCCCGTGCTGTTCGCCGCCCTCCGGTACGACGTGGCCGGCGTCGTGCTGTTCGGCTACGGCCTGCTCGCGGCGGAGGACTGGCGGCCCCGCGGCCGCGACGAGTGGCTCGTCGTCTTCGTCGGCGGCGCGCTCCTCATCGGCGCGCACTTCTCGCTTCTGTTCTCCGGCCAGCGGTACGTGACGAGCGGCGTCTCGGCCATCGTCATCAGCCTCGCGCCCGTCCTCACGCCGCTTTTCGCGTGGCCGATGCTCCCCGAAGAGCGCCTCGACGCGTTCGGCTTCCTCGGCGTCTTGCTGGGGCTGGCCGGAACGGTGGTCATCGCCCTCGCGTCCGGGTCGGTCGGCGGCCAACTCTTCGGCGTCCTCTTGCTGTTTCTCGCCGCCGCGGCGTGGGCGTTCGGCTCGGTACTCGTCAAGCGACTTCCCGGCAACCCGCCGGTCGTTCCGATGCAGTCGTGGATGATGCTCATCGGCGCGGCCATGCTCCACGTCACGAGCCCCGTCCTCGGCGAACCCGGCCTCGCGAGCGTGGCGTGGACGCCCGTCGTCGTCGCCGCGCTGCTGTTTTTGGCCGTGCTGTGCAGCGCCGTCGGCTTCATCGCCTACTTCGTCCTGCTCGACCGCATCGGCGCGGTCGAAATCAGCCTCGTCAACTACGTCACGCCGGTCGTCGCCGCCGTCACCGGCTGGGCGTTCCTCGGCGAGCGCCTCGGCCCCGTCACCGTCGCCGGCTTTGCGCTCATCCTCGCCGGCTTCGCGTTCATGAAGCGCGACGCGCTCGGCCCGCTTGGGCGGCGCTTCGGCGTCCGCGTCGGCCTCGTCGCGCCCGCACCGGCGGCCGACCCGGACGGACTGCCGGCTGACGACTGAGTCGCTCCCGTCGCTGCTCTCGCGCCGCGTTACGCTCCCGTCGCTCCGCGTGCAACAGCGCGAGTCGTCACCCGCTTCGGTCGAAAAAAAGCTCCGTCGCGTCCGACGCCGGCCTCGGCGTCGGTCGTCGGTCGTCGTCCTCAGTTGCTGGTCTCGTTGCCGGACGACGTGGTCGTCTCGGTCGCCGTCGTCGTGGTCGTCTCGTTCGTCGCGGTTTCGTTCGTGGTCGTCTCGTTCGTCGCGGTTTCGTTCGTGGTCGTCGTCGTCGCGGTCTCCCCGGCACCGACCTCGTGAGTCGCGAGGACCTCTTCGGCACCCTCGCTGCCGACCCAGACGACCTCGACCGTCGAGCCGCTTTCTGCGGACTCGATTTCGAGGAAGTTACCGACCGAGACGGGGAACTCCCCGCCCTTGTCGCCGTCAGCGACCCACGTCGCGGTGCGCTCGTCGTCGACGGTGACGTAGACCTCGTCCGTTCCCTCGTCGGTGATTTTCTCGCCGCCCATGTGGACGACGCGGAGGACGCCGCTGTTCGTGCGGAAGGTGAGTTCCGGCGACGGGACCTCGGCCGGTTCGGCCTCGGTCGTCGTCTCGCCAGTCGTACTGTTGCCGGTCTCGTTGCCCGTCTCGGTATCCGCGGTCGGCTGCGACTCGGAGCCACCGCCCATACAACCGGCGGTGGTGAGGAGGGCTCCCGTCGTGGCGACGCTCTTCAGGAAGGTTCGTCGTTCCATACGCCACGGTTTGCAAGCTCGTATATATGTCTTGTAGTTTATATTTTGGGGGGAGATAACCAGCCACATACCCGGTTTAGTTAGTTTGTTTTTCAGATAGTTACAATAGGCCAACCTGTCCGAGCAGCCACAGGGCGACGAGCGCAGTCGCCGCGCCGAGCGCGACGAGCAGGAGGGTGACGGCGGCCACCGCGGCCACGAGGAAGCGCCGGTCGGCCGCTGCGGCCGCGGGGGAGGTGTCGTCGCATCGGGCTTCCAACAGCCGGACGTTCCGGGCGTTGGCCTTCCACGCCGCGTCGAACACGTCGCCGACGAGCGGTATCGACCCGACGGTCGCGTCGAGGACGAGGTTGCCGAGCATCCGCGCGAGCGTCGCCCGCGGCACGCCGAGCATGGCGGCCTCGACGAGGATGTACGCCGTCAAGCGCCGAGGCCGTCGCGTCACCGATTCCCGGCACGAGCCCCAGTATCGGGTCGAGGCCGACGCGGTAGTTCGTCCCCGGAATCTCGACCGCCTCGTCGAGGTAGAAGCTCACCGTGCGGAGTCGCGCGAGGGTCTCCTCGTCGGTGACGCCAGTCGCCTCGAACTCGACGACTGCATCGGGTTCCAGCGGTTCGTCGCCGTCGCCGCTGCCGTCGTTGGCGTCGTCGCTCTCCGACGCGGTCGTCGCCGGGGTGTTCGAGGAATCGTTCACACACGTCGAGTCGCGCGCGCGGACCTTGAGGCTAGCGTCGATAGGAGGCCTGTCGAGTCGAAGCGGACCGCGCGAGACCGCCGAAAAAAGCGAGGCGCGCCGCCCCCACGGTTCGGGCGCGCGCGCCGCAGAGCTCCGAAACCGGACGCCGTCGTCTGACCAAGCCGGAAACCGGGGCCGACGGCGGACCCCCTGTGGCGGACCGCCTTCCGCGCTTACAGACCCACCTCCATCGCGCGCTCGACGACGCCCGCGCCGTAGCGTTCTTCCAGTTCTTCGTGTTGGTCCGGGCGGTTCTCGTACACGTCTTGGAACAGGCTGATGGGCGTCATCGCGGCCTGATAGGTCGCTTCGTCCCACATCCGGTCTTTTTCGATGTCGATTTCGGTGCCGCCGATGCGGAGCGTCGCGGACTGCGTCATGGCGATAGCGCCGCGGCCGGCCTCCTTGGCCGCCTCGAACTCCTCCATGGAGTCGACGATGTCGTCCATGCTCGGGACGTACGAGGTCAGACCCAGCAGTTCCTCGCGGAGTTCGTCGGCGGTGAGCTCCCGCGCGTCGCCGCCAACGCGGAGTTCGTAGCCGCCGTCGGTGGCTTCGAGCGAGAGGCGGTCGCCGTCGTACGCCTCGACGCCGTCCTCGGACGCGAGTTCGACCTCCTCGCCGTCCGCGTCGAGGAGCCAACTGCCGGTCTTCGGCGGGAGCGGCGAGGTGTTTGCCTCGACGACCTGTCCGGGCGTGAGCGACCAGATGCCGAGCATCCCCTTCGCCTGATTGTCGGTCATGCGCTCGCGGTAGCCCTCCACGTCGCGGATGTCGTCGTAGGGGCCGTCCACGGCGACACAGCCGGCGGCGCTGGCCCCGCGCGAGGTGTTGTGTCGAAGCTCCGGCCACGCCGGGAGTTCGCCCGTCGGCGTCATGGCGCGCATGTCCTTCGTGTAGTCGACCTCGCCGTCGACGAGGAGGAACAGCCGTTCGAGGTTGTTCGTCGGCTTGCCCATCTCGTCGCGGAGGTCGCCCATGGCGAGTTCGGCCTCGCCGCTCTCGATGATGACCGACATGGCGAGGCTCCCCTCGTCGAGGCCGTGCTCGTGCTCGACGATGGTGAAGAACTCGTCGGCCTTCTTCCAGTCGTCGATGCCGCCGACCTCGGGGATGACGAAGCCGTGGATGTGCTCGACCGCCCCGCGCTCGGGGTCGGTGATGTCGAGCATGTGCTGGAAGCCCTGATATCGGGTCTCGGGGCTGTCGCGGTGCCAGACCATCCGGGGGTGAATCTCGCCCGGGAACTCCGCGCCCTGTTCGGAGATGACTTCGACGATGTTCTCGGCTCCCTCGTCGCGCATCGACGGCGCGGTGGCGTCCTCGTTGTCGGGGACCCACACGTCGGGCGCTTGCATCCCGCGGAGGCCGGCCGCCCGTCGGAGCATCTTCGCGGAGTCGTCTTCGCCCTCGACGGCCGTCGGCGAGGTGAAGAACGTCCGCACGAACTCCCTGTCGTGTCTGCGCTCAGTCATCGTCGTTGCTCGTGATGGGGTCGGCCTGCTCCTCGCTGAACCCTTCGGACTCCTCGATGCGGCGGCGCGCCTCGGGGTCGAACTCCGTCTCGATGTCCTGGTACCGCGAGACGAACGACAGCTCGTGGTGGCTCTCGGTCGGGTGGTCGAGGTAGCGCTGTTCGAGGTCGAACTGGCCTTCCTCGTCCTGTTCGGCGAGCTTCTTGAAGTCCTCGTAGACGGCGTGCGCGCCCGAGTGGAGGCCGAACAGCGTGATGAAGATGTACTTGTAGCCGAGGTCGCCCAGCTCTTGGAACGTCAACGGGTCCTCCTCTTCGGACCACGCGAACGACGACGAGTAGTTGAACGCGAGCTTCAGGTCCGGATGCGTCTCGTGAATCTCCTCGGCGTAGGCGACGGCGTCCTCGCGCGAGGGGTTCGGCATCTCGGGCCAGACGATGTCGACGCCGGCGTCGGCGTAGATGCGGCCGCGCTCGACGTGCTCGTCCCAGTCTCCGTTCGAAGAGCCGTAGGCGTCGGTGCGGGCGATGACGACCGTGTCCTCCGACTGCTTGGCGTCGACGGCGGCCTCGAAGCGAGCCTTGGCCTTCTCGCGGGAGACGATTTGCTTGCCCGCGATGTGGCCGCAGCGCTTGGGCGTCGTCTGGTCTTCGATGTGGACGGCGGCGACGCCGGCCTTCTCGTACTCGCGGACGGCGCGGCGGACGTTGTGGATGCCGCCGTAGCCCGTGTCGCAGTCGGCGATGACCGGCAAGTTCGTCGCCTCGACCATGCGCTTTGCGTTCTCGACCATCTCGGTCATCGTGACCATCTCCAGGTCGGGGAAGCCGAACTGCCCGAGGACGGTCGAGTAGCCGGACATGTAGGCGGCGTCGTGGCCCGTCATCTCGGCGAGGCGGGCGTCGAGCGCGTGGTACATGCCGGGGGCGAACACGAAGTCCTGCGTGTTCAGCATCTCCCGCAGTTCGCGGGCCTTCTGGTTGTCAACATCCTGTGCGAAGACGTCGCTGTCGAGTTCGGTCGGATTCATTGGGTGTCGGTGGACTGCATCGTTCGCTCGATGCGGTTCAGTTGGGCGCGGAGCGCGGCGAGTTCGCGCCGAATCGTCGTCATCTCGTCGTCCTCGCCCGGCCGCTGGATGAAGGGGACGAGCGGCGCGTCCATGTTCTCCTCGTTGTTGGGGTAGCGCCGCACGGCGGGGGGACGAGTCGGCGTCGAGCGAGCGGTGGTCGGCGTGCGGGTCGTCGTGTCGGTTCGGGTCGTGTTGTCGCGGTTTGTCATCGGTTACGTTGGTGAGGTCGGCGGTCGGTAGCGGTCGGTTCGTATCGCGGTCGTCGAGCGGTTGGACGCGTGGTGTGCTGCGGATACTACCATCGGATGTCTCCTCACCCGGTTCGACTGCCGAGTCGTACAAATAGTTAATGATTGATAATGATAATATTAGCCAATGACTTAATTCTGTACGAACGAATATAAGGCCCTAATTTGACACGCGGTAACACACTATCCGTTTCGCAGGGTCAGAGCGTCGTCGGCTCCACCCGGCGACCGGGCGTGCCACGCCGTGACGGGGCGTTCCGCGGACACTACGCTTAATCGCGTCCACGACCGACGACGCACCAACGAATGGCATCTGCGATTGAGATACGCGACTTGACGAAGTCCTACGGCGACGTCCGCGCCCTCGACGGCGTCGATCTCGACGTTCCCGAGGGGTCGTTCTTCGGGCTGTTGGGGCCGAACGGGGCGGGGAAGACGACGTTCATCAACATCCTCGTCGGTCTCGTTCGCAAGACCGGCGGTGAGGCGAGCGTCTTCGGCTACGACGTGGAAGACGACTACCGCGAGGCCCGCGACCGCATCGGCCTCGCACCGCAGGAGTTCAACGTGGACCGCTTTTTCCCCATCCGCGAAGTGCTCGAACACAAGGCGGGCTACCACGGAATTCCGCACGACGAGGCCGCAGAGCGCGCCGACGAGGTGCTCAAGCGCGTCGGCATCTACGACAAGCGCGACACCCGCTTCGACTGGCTCTCCGGCGGGATGAAACGCCGGTTCATGCTCGCGCGGGCGCTCATCACCGACCCCGACCTGCTCATCCTCGACGAGCCAACCGCCGGGGTCGACGTGCAACTGCGCCACGAACTCTGGGAGACCATCGTCGACCTCAACGACAGCGGGACGACCATCCTCCTTACGACCCACTACATCGAGGAGGCCGAACGCCTCTGCGACGAGGTCGCCATCCTCGACTCCGGGTCCGTCGTCGAGGTCGCCAGCCCCGAGGAACTGATGGACCGCGGCACCGACGACATCGTCGTCCAACTCCGCGACCCGCCGACCGCAGTCCCCGACTTCGCGGCCGACGACGACCGCGTCGAGGCCGTCGAACTCGACGGCACCCGCCTCGTCGTGACGGCCCAGCAGGGCGGTCTCGTCGCCCCCGACGTGGTGCAGGCGCTCGACCGGCAGGGCCACGAACTCGTCGACCTCGAAATCTCGCGCACGTCGCTCGAAGAGGTGTTCGTCGAGATGACGAGACAGGGCGAGGGCCGCGCCACCGCGGAGGTCGAGCAATGAGCCTCACGAGTCTCACGAGCCTCGACGTGACCGGCTTTTACGCCCTGCTTCGCCGCGAGATCCTCCGGTTCGTCCGCCGCCCGCGCAACACGTTCGTCCCGCCGTTTATCACGAACGTGCTGTACTTCTCCGTGTTCGGCGTCATCCTCGGCGAGCGCATCAACGAAATCGCGGGCGTCCCGTACATCCTGTTTATCCTCCCCGGGCTCATCGTCCTCGGGGCCGTCTCCAACGCCTTCGAGAACGCCTCTTTCTCTATCTTCCACGGCCGCTGGAACCGCTACATCGAGGAGGCGCTCACCTCGCCGCTGTCGTACACCTCGATGGTCGGCGCGTACGTCCTCTCCAGTGCGACCCGCGGGGTGCTCGTCGGCGCGCTCGTCGCCCTCATCGGGGCGTTCTTCACGTCCGTCGGCGTCGCCCAACCGTTCTACCTCGTCGCGTTCATACTCGTCATCACCCTGCTGTTCGCGGGCCTCGGCGTGGTCGGCGGCCTCTGGGCCGACGACTTCGACGACCTGACGATGATGAACCAGTTCATCCTCCGGCCGCTGGTGTTCTTCGGCGGCGTCTTCTACTCGCTCAACGAGATTCCCGCGACCTTCCAGCAGGCGTCGCTGCTCAACCCGATGATATACATGGTCAACGGCGTCCGCTACGGCTTCCTCGGCGTCACCGAGGTGGACCCGAACCTCTCGCTCGGCGTGCTGACGGCGCTCACGCTCGGGGTCGTCGGTCTCAACGTCGTGCTGTTCCGGCGCGGCTACGGACTGACCGACTGAGGCCGGGCGACCGTCATCGACCGTCTCCGGTGACGGCCCGCCGTAGTCGGCTCATTTCGCCCCGCCGCCTCGCGTTCTTGTCTGAACAAATGTCTTTTACTATGACAAGTATTTTCACAGCCGCTCTAGAAGTCACGTCCGAAGCATGGTATCAAAACCCTCCTCCGCGGCGTCGGCGCGGACCGTCTCGGTCCTCGCCCTCGTCGCGGCCGTCCTGGTTGGAGCATTCCTCGCCCCCGTCGTCTACGACGCGGCCGCGCCCACCCCCGACAGGGTCGCGGTCATCTCGGTCGACGGGACCATCACCTCCTACACAGCTGACCAGCTGGAAGAGGACCTCCACGAAGCGCGAGAGAACGAATCGATAAAGGCGGTCGTCCTGCAGGTCGACAGCCCCGGCGGCTCCGCGGCCGCGTCCGAGCAGATGTATCTGGCGGTCAACCGGACCGCCCAAGAGATGCCCGTCGTTTCGAGCGTCGAAGGAACGGGCGCGTCGGGCGCGTACTACACGATGCTTCCCTCCGAGAGCATCTACGTGACGCCCTCCTCGGTCATCGGGAGCGTCGGCGTCCGCGGGTCGGCCCCCATCGGCGGCTCGTCCAACGAGATTCGCACCGGACCGGACAAGGCGTCGATGACCCTCGACCACCGCGAAGCACAGATTGAGACGCTGAAGCACGCCTTCGTCGGTAGCGTCATGGAGCACCGCGGCGACGAGCTCTCGCTGTCGCGCGAAGAGGTCGCCTACGCGAAGGTCTACACCGGCGCTCGCGCCACGCAGAACGGCTACGCCGACGACATCGGCACGCTCCAGACGGCCATCGACCGCGCCGCCTCCGAGGCCGGCCTCGAAAACTACGAGGTCGTCGAGAAGGAGCCGTCGACCCGCTCGGGAATCATCCTTCTCAGCTCGCAGAACGGCAACTCGACGGTCGTCGTCGAAGAGAGTCCCATCGGCTACGACGGCGTTCGCGCGCCGCAGTTCCTGATGGTGTACGGACAGGTGCAGTACGAAGACGAGGTGATCGGCAATGTCTCAGCGTAACTTACTCGGCGGGACGGTCGTCTTCGCGGTCGCACTCGGCCTCATTCTGGTCGGGGCCGCGGTGGCACCCTACGCCGTCCAACTCGGCGGCAGCGACTCGGCAGACACCCAGAACGCCGCGAAACAGGCGTTCGACGCGGACGAACTCGTCGCCACGCCCGGCCCCGAATCGGGCGAGGTGACGATGGACTCCAACGCCGCGTCGAAGACCGTCCTCATCGACGTCGGCCACGGCAACGACGTGAGCGAGTCCGACGTGCAACCGCTCGTCGACGCGCTCGTCGCCAACGGCCATCAGGTGAAGTACCTCACCCGCGAGGACGCCCAGCGGAACTTCAACGGCTCGCTCCGGAAGGCCGACGCCTTCGTCGTCGTCAACCCCGAACAGCCGTACACCGGCGGCCAACTCGCCGGCCTGCGGTCGTTCGAGGACGCCGGCGGCCGCGTCGCCCTCCTCGGGGATCCGCAGTCCGCGGGCACGACGAGCATCCTCGGTCTCATCACCGTCTCGGTGTCGTCCGGGACCACCGGCGGCGACGCCGGACTGACCTCCGACTACGGGGTCTCGTTCGGCTCCACGTCGCTGTACAACATGCACGACTACTACCTCAACTACGAGAACGTCTACGCCACGCCGGAGGGCGACACCGCCCTGACCGAGGGCGTCGACGAGGTCGTGTTCCGCGACGCCGCGCCGCTTTCGATTTCGGCCGACAGCGTCTCGCCGGCGCTCGTCTCCGGCGGCGAGACCCGCGTCGAGTCGATTCGTAAGTCCGGTCCGTACACGGTTGCCGCCCAGAGCGAGACGGTCGTCGCCATCGGCGACGCCGACTTCCTCACGCCCGAGTCGGCCTACGAGGCCGACAACGAGGTGCTCGTCGGCAACCTCGCGGACTTCCTCGTCTCCGGCGACAAGGAGTCCGGTGCGCCCGCTCCGGCCACGCCCGAATCCGGCGCCCCGGGTCCGGGCGGTTCAGCGTCCGGTCCGGCACCGGGTTCAGCACCCACCCAGGGAACCACGCCGACCTCGGCGTAACCGAGTCGCACCGACGCGACTGACACCACCCATCGACGACGCGACCGAAGCCGGACCCCCGGTTTCGACGCGCCCCGTTCGTTTCTTTCGAGGCTCAGTCTCCGCGCCTCCGAGCGACGGCTCCCGGCCTCGCCGGGCGTCTTCGCCGCCGTCGCCCCTTGTCGCTCGCCCGCGAGTGGACACCGATAAGGCCCCCACGCGCCGAGTCGGACGCATGCGCCAATTCATCGTCACCGGCCACGACGCGCCGACGACGCCCGACTTCTCGCTCGACGACATCGCGGGCGGGGCCGGCCGACTCGACGTACTCTGTCGCTGTGTCAACTCCGCGTTCTTCCTCTCGCACGACATCCGCGAGGACGTTCGGGTTCATCTCGTCCTCGGCGACGAGTACACCGTCCGCTTCGAAGGCTCGGAACTCCGTCGGCTCAACCCCGACGAGCGCTCCACCGCTGCCCTGATTCGCAAGGCGCTGGAGAAGCGCGAGGAGGCCATCGGCCACATGCCCGCCGAGTCGTCGCCGGGTGTCTCTATCCGCCGGATGGGCTTCGAGACGACGCTGGAAGAGGCCGCCAGCGACGCGACCGTGGTCGAACTCCACGAGGACGGCGACCCCGTGGTTCAGGTCGAACCGCCCGAAAACCCGCTTTTCGTCCTCTCGGACCACCACGACTTCACCGACGAGGAAGCCGAGTTGCTGGCGGCCGCCGCCGACGAGCGGGTCCGCCTCGGCCCCGAAATCCTCCACGCCGACCACTCGATTACGGTCGCGCACAACTACCTCGACACGGCGGGCTATTCGCGGTACTGAGTCGGGGTCGGCGGTGTGCCACGGCGTCTGACGGTGGCCCGCAATCACAACTGTTAAACGCGACGGTGGCTTGCCTCAAAATGCGGGCCGGTGGGGTAGCTTGGTATCCTTCGGCCTTCGGGTGGCCGTAACCTCAGTTCGAATCTGAGCCGGCCCATATTCTCCCCACCTTTCACGACCCGCGAGCGATAGCGAGTGGTCTGAAAGGTGTGGGCGATTTCACCCGGTGAAGATTCGAATCAAGGAACGAACGAAGTGAGTGACCGTGGTTCACGCGAGCACAGCGAGCGTGAAGGGGCGAGACGACGTCTCGCTGGATTCGAATCTGAGCCGTACTCGCGAACGAAGTGAGCGGGTGCCTGTGACGAGCGAAGCGAGTCACAGTGGCCCATCTCTACCCCTTTCAACGCCAACGAGCACCGCGTAGCGTGTGCGAGTCCCCCCGAAACGGTTGTCTGGGTGACTGAAGATTCGAACGTCCGAGCGACAGCGAGGGAAGTTCGAATCTGAGACGGCATCTTCACGGACAACCTACCTGAGTTTTGGACAGTCGTTGCAAACGGGCGGAACCACCGACACGGCCGCCGTTTCGACACCGACGAATCCACGGTGTCTCCGACGACTAAACGACCACTGGCAGTCGTGACCCCGCTGTCGCCCGAGAACCGAAGCAATTATCTATTTTAGGTGGGCCTAAAAAACTATGGAACACGACGAGACGCCACGGACGGGACTGACGCGGCGCGACTACGTGAAGTACGGCGGCGCGGCGGTCGGCGGCGGCCTGCTCGCCGGCTGTACCGGAGAGGGCGGTTCGGAGTCGACGACGGACGCCGAGACCGAATCGACGACCGAGACGGCAACGGAAACGGAGATCGAGACGCCCGAGGACAGTTCGTACTCGGTGACGATGTCGCCGGTCGGCACCGTCGAGTTCGACGAGCCGCCCCAGAGCATCTTCACGCGGCTGACCCACCACGCGGGGATGGCGTTCGCGCTCGGCCGCGGCGACGACGTGAATGCGGTCAACGGGCCGGCGTACTACGACACGACGTGGAAGCAGTTCACGGCGCGTCTCCCGGGCGTCGAGGTCGACTGGGCGGACCTGTACCCCTCGTGGGAGACGAGTAAGGAGAAGCTCTACGAACTCGACAGCGACGTGCATCTGGCCGACCCCGCGTGGGTCGTCCAGCTCGAACAGTGGGACATGGCCGACATCGAGGAGGTCGCCGAGAACATCTCGCCGTGGTTCGGGAACTCGTTGAGCGCCCGTCACGCGTCGCCGACGGACGAGTGGACCGGCGACTACGAGTACTACACGCTGTGGGAGCAGTTCGAGAAGGTCGCGCAGATGCTCAGAGAGGAGGAGCGCTACGAGGCGCTTGCGGCCGTCCACGACGACGTGCTCGCCACCACCGAGGCGGGGCTGCCGCCGGAAGACGAGCGCCCGAGCGTCGTGTTGCTCACCGCGTCCGACATCGAGAACCAGGTCTGGGCGTACACGGTCGGAAACCCCGGCTTTATGACTTCGCACATCCGGCCGCTCGCACCGCACGACGCGTTCGAGGGCTCTATCGAGTCGGGGTCGACCGTCGACTTCGAGGCGCTGTTGGAGGCCGACCCCGACGTTCTGCTCTTCCTGAGCGGGATGCAGCCGAGCGTCAGCACGAACGACCTCCGGGCGACGCTCGAATCCGACCCCGTCGCCGCGGAGATTTCGGCGGTCCAGAACGGTCGGGTCTACCCGCAGGGCGCGCGCTATCAGGGGCCGATTCTCAACCTCTTCCAGCTTGAGATGAGCGCCAAGCAGTTCTATCCCGAGGCGTTCGGGGAGTGGCCGACCTCGGACGGCGGCCCGTACCCCGAAATCCCGGAAGACGAACAGCTGTTCGACCGCCAGCACGTCGCCGACATCATCAACGGCGAGTTCTGAGCGGTCTCGCCGCCGCTTTTTCGGCCAGCGACCGGCCGCGAACGCGTCGCTCGCCGGTCGAATATACGCAAAATGTAAGTTATCGTTCTGCCGCGAAACGCGGCGTACTAAATTAGTTTAAAGGCGCGTGAGGTTCGTCGCGCGGGGGCCCTTGGGGGCCTGCTCGATGTCGAACTCCACATCCGTGCCTTCTTCGAGGTCCGGGCCGCCGATGTCTTCCATGTGGAAGAACACGTCGTCGTCAGCATCGTCCGTCGAAATGAAACCGTAGCCGCCAGTGTCGTTGAAGAAATCAACGTTTCCTTTCGCCATTGCTTTTGAACACACACGCCCTTTACGGATAAGACTTGTGAGGGTCGTGTTGTCACGGAGTTATTTTATTGAATACTTTTCTGAATCATCGACGGTTGTAGACGAATGTTCTGATATGTCGGTTCTGGACGCGCTCGCCTAGTGGTTCGTCGGCGATTCCGCGGTAAGCTGTGGTATCGGCAGTTCCGCTCGTCGAATCCGGCGGGTCGCGGCCGACGAGGCTTTACGCGTGGCCGGACGGTCTCCGACACCGTGGATGCTAACGACGTTCGTCGGAAGTGGGCAGACCGGTCGGGAGAGTTCTCGCCGGAGTACTACGCGTACTACGGGCCGAACGAGACGAGCGAGGCGATTCGGCGGGTGTTCGACGAGCGACTCGACGCCTCGGCGTCGATTCTCGAACTCGGTTGCGGACCCGGCCGACACCTCTCGCACCTCCGCGAACACGGCTTCGAGAACCTCCACGGCGTCGACATCAACCCCGACTGCTTCGAGGTGATGGCCGACGCCTACCCCGACCTCGCCCGCTGCGGGACGTTCCACGCCGACGCCATCGAGGAGATCGTCGAGGAGTTCTCTCCGGGGCAGTTCGACGCCGTCTACTCCGTCGAGACGCTCCAGCACGTCCACCCCGACGACGCGTGGGTGTTCGAGGCGGTCGCTCGGAGCGCGAGCGACTACGTCGTCACCGTCGAAAACGAGGGCGACCGGTCGGTGCCGCCCGAGGACCGCGGCGTCAACGACGAGGAGTACGACTTCCCGCTGTACTACCGCGATTGGGCGGCCGTGTTCGATCCGTTTGGCTTCGAACAGGTCGCCTGCGAACACGGCGACCGCGACACCCGCCGCGTGTTCCGCCGGGTCGACTGACCCCGCGAGCGCGGCCGCCCCGCGTTCAACTCAGAAGCCGCCGTAGCGGAGGTACACCATGTCGGCGATGAGGACGAGTTGGAACACTCCCTGCACGCCGCCGAGCATGGCGTTCTGTTTTCCGATGGCCGAGATGACGCCGGGGTCCGGGTCCTCGGAGGTCATCTCGAAGTACATCCGTATCTCGCCGGGCATCAGGAAGCCGAAGCCCTGCACCGAGAGGATGGTGACGACGACGAGCGCGACGACGATGGCCGGGGTCGTCATCCGGAAGTCACCGATGGTGGTCGCGACCCACGCGAGCGAGCCGACGGTGGCGACGGCGAAGACGGCCTGCCACCGCGGGTCGCGCCACGCGTTCAGGCGGCGACCGAGCAGGAGGCAAATCGGAATCAGGTTCGCGGCGGTGAACAGCGCGAGCCACGGTTCGGCGTGGGGAAACACGCCGAGTCGCTGGGCGAGCGTGATGCCGCCCGCGATGGTGACGAGCGCCATCGACGGGAGGAAAAACGAGGTCTTCGGCGTGAGGCGCTCGAACACCGCGGCGCTCTGTTCGTCGCTCAAGCCGCCGATGACCGGCCCGAGAATCGCCCCCATGAACAGGTCGGTTCCCGTCCAGAGCAGCCCCGCCATGACGTGGACGAACGTGTGTTGCTGGAGCGACCCGACCGTCACCGCGTAGGCGAGCGCGACCACCGAGACGGCGACGATGCCGCCCGCAAAGGCCGGGTTCGCCCGTCGTGCCATCCCACCGATTGTCCCACCAATCGATGCCCTGTGTTGGCTCATCACATCCGAGACGCGTATCACCGATGATAAATCCGGCGACGGACGCACTTATCCCCTCCAATCGCCACCTTCCGACCATGACTGACGCCCTCTCGTTCGATATCGCGAGCGTCGACGACGTTGCGGCCAACCGAGACGAGGTCGTCGCCGCGGTCGAGGCCCACGCGGGCACCATCGCGCGCGAACTCGCCATCCTCCAGGGCGGCGACTACGGCCAGGAGACGTTCAAGACGCGCCGCGGGACGTGGACGCTCAAGTACGAGGCGGGCGCGCTCCAGTATCTCCGGTTCAAGGGGAAGTCGGGCGGCGAGACGTACGTCGTCTCGACCAAACAGCCGCCGGAGCCGAAGGCGCTCGGAACGGCGATGCAGGACTACCCGGCGTTCGTGGAGGCGTACAACGAGCACGTCGAGTCGCTCGACGGCGTCCTCGACGACGTGCCGACGGCGTTCCCCGCGGTGACGACGACCGAGGAAATCGTCGCCCAGCGGGACCAACTCGTCTCGACCATCCGCGAGGTGGCCGACACCATGGCGGGCGAACTCAACCGCTTCGACGGCGAGTACGGCATCTTCACCCAGTGGGTCGGCGGCACGCGCTGGGAGCTGAAGTGGGACGGCCCGCGGGCGTCGTACCTCCGCGTCGGCGGCGAGGGCGGCATCTACCTGCTGTCGCAGTACGAACCGCCCGCCGCGCCCGACGTGCGCGAACTCGCCGGCGACTTCGTCGCGTTCGTGGAGGCGTACAACGAGTACGTCGACGACCTCGAAGCCGACCTCGCGACCGTCTCGTTCGACGACGCTGGGTAGCGGGGCACCGCGACGCTTTTGGAATCACCGCCGGCACGTGATGTCATGAGCGACGACTCCGAGACGGCTGACGGCGGGTCCGAGCCCGCCGCCCCCGGCGACGACCTCGCGTGGGAGACCACCGACACGCGCATAGACTACTCGTGCCCCGGCTTCGACATCCGCATGGACGACGTTCGGCTCCCCGACGAGACCGAGTCGGACTTCCACTACGTCGACGAGCCGGCGGCGGTCGTCGTCCTCCCCCTCACACCCGACGGCGACGTGGTCGTCATCGACGAGTGGCGACAGGCCGTCGGCCGGACGAACCGCGGACTCCCCGCCGGCGGCACGGAACCGGACGACGACGACGACTACGCCGCGGCCGCCCGGCGCGAACTCGCGGAAGAGACCGGCCACGAGGCCGAGGCGGTCGAACCGCTCGTGACCGTCGAGCCGGCCAACGGTATCGCCAACTCGGTCCACCACTACTTCGTCGCGCGCGGGTGCGAGCCGAGCGCCGACCAGAACCTCGACTTCAACGAGAGTATCCGCCCGACGACGGTCGGCTACGACGACCTCGAGCGGGCCGTCCTCGCGGGCGAGGTCCGCGACGCGCGGACGGTCCTCGGCGTGCTCTACTACGAACTCGCCGGCGAGTAGCGCACCCGGTCACTCGCGCGCCCGCGTTCGCCCCTCGAACCCCGTTCCGAGGCGAGAAGGATTTTGACGCCGGCGCTCCAACTGGTCGCCTGTGTCTACTACGACGCGTTTCCCCGACCTCGCTCGGTCCTTCCTCGCAGCTATCGCCCTCGGCGGCGGCGGTCTCGTCGTCGGCACGATACTCGTCTTTATCACGCAGTTCGCGGCGGCGAGCGCGGGCGTCGAACTGACGCCCCTCGCGCTCGTCGTCACGTCGCTCATCCTCTTGCAGGGCATCGCCTTCGGCGGCGTCGCCCTCGTCTACACCAGATACCGCGGCCTCGACCGCTCGTACTTCGGCGTCTCGATGCCGTCGCTCCGCGACCTCGTCGCGGTCGTCCTCGGCTACGTGACCGCGCTCGTCGCGGCGTTCGTCGGCGCGTTCCTCGTCTCGACGTTCGGCGTCCAAGCGGGGTCGAACCAAGTGACCGAAATCGCCGCACAGGACCCCGAAGTGCTGTTGCTCCTCGTCCCGGCGTCGTTCCTCCTCATCGGCCCCGGCGAGGAACTGCTGTTCCGCGGGGTCGTCCAGAACCGCATCCGCGAGTCGTTCGGCCCGGTTCCGGGCATCGCCCTCGCCAGCGCCATCTTCGCCGCGATTCACTACGTCGCGCTCACCGGCGGCGCGGGCGGCCGCCTCGTCACCATCGGCATCCTGTTCCTCCCGAGCGTCGTCTTCGGCACGGCGTACGAACTGACCGACAACATCACCGTCCCGGCGCTCATCCACGGCGCGTACAACGCGACGCTGTTCTCGCTCGCGTACCTCGTGTTCAAGCTCACCGAGATGAGCCCCGGCGGGGTTCCGACCGGACTGCTGTTCTGAGCAGTCGTCGATACCAGCCTTTTTCGTTCTCTGTCCCCTCGAACAGATGTGTTCTTTTCCACACTCGTGTCGGTAGTCGAAGGACTCGTCCCGGCGGCCGTCACGGGCGATATGCTCGTCGTCTTCGCGCTCATCCTCCTCTCTCTCGTCTTGTTCGCCACCGAGTGGCTCCCCATCGACGTGACCGCCATCGTCGTGATGGTCCTCCTGATGGTGTTGGAGCCGTGGACGCAAATCACCCCGCAGGAGGGGCTCTCGGGATTCGCCAGCCCCGCGACTATCACCGTGTTGGCGATGCTCATCTTGAGCACTGGCGTCAACCGAACCGGTATCGTCCAGCTCATCGGCCGGAAGATGGCCGAGTACGCCGGCAACAGCCAAACGAAGCAACTCGCCGCGACGATTGGCGTCACCGGCCCGGTGTCGGGATTCATCAACAACACGCCGGTCGTGGCCATCCTCGTCCCGGTCGTCGCAGACCTCGCGCACAAGGGCAAGACCTCCCCGTCGAAGCTCCTCATGCCGCTTTCGTTCGCGTCGATGCTCGGCGGCACCCTGACGGTCATCGGCACGTCGACGAACATCCTCGCCAGCGACATCGCGGCCCAGCTCGGACGGGAGTCGCCCGGCCTCAGCCTCCACGCCTTCGGGATGTTCGAGTTCACCAAACTCGGCGTCATCGTCTTCGTGGTCGGCGCGGTCTACCTCATGACGGTCGGCGTCCGCCTGCTCCCGAAGCGGGTGCCCGCCGGGGACGACCTCCTCGAGGAGTACGCGCTCCAGGAGTACCTCGCCGACGTGGTCGTCCCCGCGGACTCGTCGCTCATCGGTCAGACCGTTCAGGAGGCCCTCGGGAACGACGACCTCGACATCGACGTGTTACAGCTCATCCGCTACGGCGAGCAGTTCCTCGAACCGCTGGCCCGCAAGGAGATTCACGAGAACGACACGCTCCGACTCCGCACGAACCGGGAGACGCTCGAACGAATCATGCGCTCGGAAGGGCTCACGTTCGTCGGCGGGCCCCGCTCGGAGAGCGAACTCCACCCGGGCGAAGAAGAGCCGGTCATGGTCGAAGTCGTCATCCCTTCTGGTTCGTTTCTCGTCGGCGAGAGCCTCGCCAGTTCGACGTTCCGCCAGCGCTACGACGCGAACGTCCTCGCCTTCCGGACCCGCGGGAAGGTCGTCCGCGACCGGTTCGAGGACATCGACATCCGCGTCGGTGACACGTTACTCGTGCAGGCCCCGCCCGACAGCCTCACCCGCCTCGTCCAAAACGAGGACTTCATCGTCGCCCACGAGTTCGACGACGTCGACTACCGAACTGAGAAGACGCCGTTCGCGGTCGCCATCATCGCCGGCGTCGTCGCGCTCCCGGCGTTCAACGTCCTTCCCATCGTCGTCTCTGCGCTCGGGGGCGTGGTCGCGATGATTCTCACCGGCGTCCTCAAGCCGAACGAACTGTACAAATCGGTCGAGTGGAACGTCATCTTCCTGCTCGCGGGCGTCATCCCGCTCGGCGTCGCGCTCCAACAGACGGGCGCGGCGGCGCTTCTCGGTGACGCCGTCGCCTCGACCGCGACGTTCCTCCCCGCAATCGGCGTGCTGTGGGTGTTCTATCTCGCCACCGGACTGCTCACGAGCGTCATCTCGAACAACGCGAGCGTCGTGCTCATGATTCCGGTCGCCGCCAGGGCCGCCCAATCAATCGGGGCCAACGCGTTCGCGTTCGTCCTCGCCGTGACCTTCGCGGCGTCGACGGCGTTCATGACTCCCGTCGGCTACCAGACGAACCTGTTCGTCTACGGCCCCGGCGGCTACACGTTCTCGGACTTCCTCCGGGTCGGCGCGCCCCTGCAATTGCTCCTGTCGGTCGTCACCGTGGCCGGCATCGCCTTCTTCTGGGGCGTCGGCGCGTAGGCGCGCCTCCTCGGCGCGCGAGTCGGCAGAAAAACGTTCGTCGGGGGCGCTCGCCCGTGCGCCGGTCGTCGGTCAGTTCGGGTTCAGTCGTCGCCGCCGTCGGCCCGCATCGCTCGGTTCGGGGCCGAAGCCGCGGGCGTCGCCGTCTCGCCGCCCGGTGCGCCGCCCGCCGCGCGTCCGGACTCGAACTGCGAGACGAGCGACTTGAGCTGTTGTGCGCGCTCCGAGAGCGACGAGGACGACGCCGCAATCTGCTGGGTCGCGGCCGTCTGTTCTTCGGCCGCGGCGGAGACGTTCTGGGCCTCGGAGGCCGTCCGGTCGCTGAGGTTCGTTATCTCGTCCATCATCGTGACGACCTCTTGGGTCGACTGCGCCTGCTCGTCGGTGGCGCTGCTGATGGACTGGATGGAGTCGTTGCTGTCTTCGATTTTGTGGACGATTTCTTCGAGCACCTCGACCGTCTCACCGACGGTCTCGCGGCTGGACTCGACTTCGGCCTGCGTCTCGAAGGTGTCTTCGGCGACGTTCTCGGTCGACTGCTCGATGTCACCGATGAGGGAGTCGACCTCTTGGGTCGCCTCGGCGGTCTCCTCGGCGAGCGTCTTCACCTCGCTTGCGACGACGGCGAAGCCCTCGCCCGCGTCGCCCGCGCCCGCCGCCTCGATGGAGGCGTTGAGCGCGAGGATGCTCGTCTTCTCCGCGATGTCGTCGATGAGGTCGACGACTTCGCTGATCTGCGTGACCGACTGCTGGAGGTCCTCGACCTCGCTGACGGTCTCGGTCGACCGCGACTCCAGTTGCTCCATCTTCTCGATGGTCGAACTGGCGGCCTCCTGGCTCTCTTTAGCGCGCCCGACGGTCCGACGCGACTCGCGAGCAATCTCTTCGGAGGACGACGCAATCTCCTCGATGGTCGCAGAGAGGTTGCTCAGTTCGGACTCCGCGGCGTTGAGGTTCCGGTGTTGCGTCTCGTTGCCCGCCGAAATCTCCTCGATGCTGTTGGCCACGTCCGTGCTCGTGGTCTTCACGGCGTCCGCGCTCGCGGTGACTTCGGAGCTCTTGTCGTCGACCTGCTCCGCGAACGTCTGGATTCGGACGATGACCGAGTCGATGGCGTCTAACATCTCGTTGAAGCCCAGCCCGATGCGGCGCATCGCGTCGTTCTGACTCTCGGCGTCGACGCGGACGGTGAGGTCGCCGTCGGCGGCCTTCTGCATCGCGTCGCCGTACGTCTCAGCTTGTTGTTCGAGGTCCGTCGTGAGCGCGTCGAGTTCGCGCCGCCGTTCGTCGGCGTCGTCGACGAGTTCTTTCATGTCCGCGACGATGGCGAGCGTCGCGGTGCCGCCGATGGCGAAGACGGCGACCGTGGCGGTCATGAGCGGCGCGGTCACGAGGTTGAATACCTCGGTGTAGATGCCGAGTTTCTCCATCGTGAGGCTGATCATCCACAGAATCGCCAGCACGGAAGCGAACACGTACGTCAGCCAGAACGACGACTCCGCGTCGGTGTTGCGGTAGTTGAGCCACGCCAGCCCCGCCGCGCCGATGAACCCGAGGGTCCCGATAGCGTCGAACAGCGCGTCGATTATCACGAGGCGTCACCGCCGTTGATGACGTTTTTCCGGCGCAGGTACGCCGCCGCGAAGAAGGTGGCTCCCGCGAGGCCGATGCCGAACGCGTGCTCGACGAAGTTGAGCACCGACCCGAGGAAGAACACTTCGAGGTTCGTCGCGACCATCCCGATGACGAGCAGGACGTAGCCCGCGGTGAACAGTTTGGTCTCGTCTCTGTACTGCGTGATAACCGGTATCAACCCGACGAGGGCGACGGCGAGCGCGGTTACTTCGAGTGGTGATAAGTCGGCTAACATCTATACTCTCGGTTGACTCAATCTCTTTGTAAACTGTTCGCCCAAAAAATCACGTTTGATATCTCTCATGTCTGTTTTTCTAGAATATTTCGATGAATAAACCGGTATGTCGTCGTGCGTCTATTTTTCTCCCCGACGACCGGCCCGCGAACGCAACCCTTACCGCCGCGCTCGGGAAACGCCACTCCATGCGCGACCACTTCGAACTCCGCGACGGGGACCTCGCCGGCCGAATCGGCCGGCTTTCGGTCCCGCGTGCGGGGGTCACCGTCGAGACGCCGGCCCTCCTGCCGGTCGTCAACCCGAACATCGACACGATTTCGCCCGCGCGGTTGGAGTCCGAGTTCGGCGCGGAGATTCTCATCACCAACTCCTACATCATCAAGACGAACGACCACCTCCGCGAGGAGGCCCTCGACGTGGGGCTCCACGAGATGCTCGACTTCGACGGGGCCATCATGACCGACTCGGGGTCGTTCCAACTCGCCGAGTACGGCGAAATCGACACGACGACCGAGGAGATTCTCCAGTTCCAACGCGACATCGGCACCGACATCGCCACCCCGGTCGACATCCCGACGCCGCCGGACGTGGCCCGCGAGCAGGCCGAGGCGGACCTCGAAATCACCAGACAGGCCCTCGCCGACGCCGAGGCCGCCGACACGGGCGAGATGCTCGTCAACGCCCCCGTGCAGGGGTCGACCTACCCGGACCTCCGCGAGGAGGCCGGCCGCCACGCCGACGCGACCGACCTCGACGTGTTCCCCGTGGGCGCGGTCGTCCCGATGATGAACGCCTACCGCTACGACGACATGGTCGACGCCGTCGCGGCCGCCAAGCGCGGGCTCGGCGTCGACGCCCCGGTTCACCTGTTCGGCGCGGGCCACCCGATGATGCTCGCGCTCGCCGTCGCGCTCGGCTGCGACCTGTTCGACTCCGCCGCCTACGCCCTCTACGCCCGCGACGGGCGGTATCTCACCGTCCGCGGGACCGAACACCTCGAAGACCTCGACTACCTCCCGTGTACCTGTCCCATCTGCACGGAGTACTCGCCAGACGACCTCCGCGAGAAAGGGTCGAAACGACAGGAACAGCTGCTCGCCGAGCACAACCTCCACGTCACGTTCGCGGAACTCCGCCGCATCAAGCAGGCCATCCGCGACGGCGACCTCATGGAACTCGTCGAGGAGCGCGCCCGCTCGCACCCGGCGATGCTCGACGGCTACCGCGCGCTTCTCGCCCACGTCGACCAGCTCGAACGCGAGGACCCCGCCTCGAAGGGCGCGTTCTTCTACGCCTCCAACGAGAGCGCCCACCGCCCCGAGGTTGCACGCCACCACGCCCGCATGGACCGCCTGACCGCCGAGGGCCACGTCCTCCTCACCGAGGGCGGCGTCCCCTCCGGCGACGACTTCGACGCGACGTGGCGGGTCGTCCCGCCGTTCGGCCCGTTCCCGCGGTCGCTCTCCGAGACGTACCCGCTCACCGCCGAGGTCCCCGAGCGACTCGACCGCGACGCCTACGAGCAGGCCGCCCGCGGCGTCTCGCGGCTGGTCGAGGAGAACCCCGACGCGGCGTTCACGCTGGCGCACGACGACTGGCCCGAGTCGGCGCTCGCCCGCGTGCCCGAGTCGGTCGAGTTGGAGTCGCTGTCGGCGGTTTCGGAGCGATTGGGCGACGAGGCGTCGGTCGGCGGGGACGACGGGGACGACGGCGGTTCGGCGTCGTCTGCCGAGTAGCGCGCCTCGGTCGGTCGCGTCCGTGTCTGTCGGTCGATGCTCTTAGGTTCACCCGACGTATCAACGAATACGATGGAGGCTGTCCTCTGGTACGTGCTCACGGGAACCCGCGGGGGCGAAAACCGTGTGCGTATTCTCAAGACCGTAGAGGAGCAGCCGCGAAACGCCAACCAACTGGCCGAGACGCTCGACCTCGACTACAAGACCGTCCGACACCACCTCGACGTGCTCATGGACAACGACGTGGTCCAGCGGAGCGGCGACGACTACGGCGCGGTCTACCTCCCGTCGCCGCGGTGTCGCGCCAACTGGGAGACCGTCGAGACAATCGTCGAGCGGATGGACTGAGCGTGCGACACTGTGACGCCACGATTATGGAAAGATTTGGGAAAGCGTATATCAGGATGACGGGGAAAGGAGAGAACGAATGAGTATCTGGGTGGACGTCGCGACGGTCTCCTCGGGCGTCAACGTCGTCGTGCTTCTCGCACTGTCGGCGGTGTGGGCCCGAAACTACCTGACCTTCAGGTCCAAACACGCCGTCGGCCTCCTCGTGTTCGGGGTGTTCCTCCTCGCAGAGAACGCGCTCGCGTTCTACATGTACATCCTCGACCCGACGCTCTCGGGGTGGTTCAGCACCGACGTGCCCGTCATCGCCTGGCGGCTGATGATGCTGTTGCACGTCTTCGAGACGGCCGGGCTCGTGTTCCTCGCGTGGATTACGTTCGACTGAAACCGCTGTTTTCTCCCGCTCCAGTCCGGTTTTGACGCACCTTCGCCCGCTCAGTCCCGGTGTTTCCGCTCGTGGGTCGGGTGTTCCGAGATGTAGACGCTCGTGTGGTCCGGCACGTCTTCTGTGACCCACGAGTTCGCGCCGATGCTCACGTGGTCGCCGACGGAGACCGCGCCGAGCACTTTGGTCCCCGCGCCGATGACGACGCTGTCACCGATGTCCGGGTGGCGTTTGTACCCCTTCTTGAGCGAGTGTTCGTCGTCTTCGTCCTCCTCGAAGTGGAGCGCGCCGAGCGTCACGTCCTGATAGATGCGCGCCCACTCGCCGATAGTCGTCGTCTCACCGATGACGACGCCGGTGCCGTGGTCGATGAAGAAGTAGTCGCCGATGGTCGCGCCGGGGTGGATGTCGATGCCCGACTCCATCTTCGCGTACTCGGCGAGTTCGCGGGCGTACGCGGGCGCGCCGGCCTCGTAGAAGGCGTGGGCGACCCGGTGGACGACGATGGCCTGCACGCCGGGGTACGACCGGATGATTTCGACGTAGCTGCGCGCGGCGGGGTCGCCTTTGTACGCCGCCTCCACGTCTTTCTTCAGCCGCTCGCGGATATCGGGGAGTCGCCTGACGACCTCGTCCACGATGGGCTTGGGGTCCTCGTCTATGTAGGGGTCGATACCGGAGTAACAGAGCGCGCCGAAGTTGGCGACGCCGTCGCGGAGGAGTTCCTCGTCTGCGACCCACGGCCCCGCGTTCCAACACCGGGGAAACAGGAGGCGCTTGATGAGGTCGACGTCCTCTCGCAGGTGGTTCCGGCGCGGGAACGAAAGCGACGTGTCCGTGGGGAAGGGGTCGTCGTCGGCGCGGTAGGACGCCGCGAGCCCGAGATGCGCGTCGCCCGAGTAGGTGTAGGACATCCGATAGCGATAGTTGGTGGACGAGCGGTATTTAACCCCGTCTCATCGGGCCCGATTCGCCGTCTTCGAGTCGCGGATTGTGTGTTCGAACTGGCGCTCGACAGCCGGCGCGTTCGCTCTGCCGACCCGGCGTGAGCCAACCGCCGGATAAGGATTCTGGCCGCCGAAATCGGGCGACTGGGGACACATCGGGGAGAGATTTGGGTGACAGTTCGGAAAATCTTCTTTTAAATATTCGTCCCCCTCTGAGACATGCGACGCACACTCGCAGTGTTGATGACACTCGTCGTGGTCGTCGGGGGCATCCCGGCGGCCGCAGCGGCACAACAGGAGACCACGGCCGTCTCCTTCGAGAACCAAGCGACCGGCGGGACGACCGTGACGGTCGACTCCGTCACGCTCCCCGACGGCGGCTTCGTGACGATTCACGACGCCTCCGTCACGGACGGCAACGTCCTCGGGAGCGTCGTCGGGTCGTCGGCGTACCTCGACGCCGGCACCCACGAGGACGTGACCGTCCACCTCGACGAACCGGTCGACGAGTCCGGCACGTTCGTCGCCATGCCCCACATGGACTCCGACGGCGACCGCGTCTACTCGTTCGTCGCGGCCAACGGCGAGGCGGACGGCCCGTACACGGCCGACGGGAGCGCCGTCGTCGACACCGCGACGGTCAACGCGAGCGCGACCGTCTCGATGTCCGACCAGCCCACGACCGGCGACTCGGTCGTGGTCGACCGGGTCGAACTCTCGCAGGGCGGCTTCGTGACGATTCACGACGCCTCCGTCACCGAGGGCGCGGTGTTCGAGAGCATCCGCGGCACCTCGGCGTACCTGCCCGCCGGCGTCCACGAGAACGTCCGCGTCGAACTGGACGCGCCCGTGACCGAGAACACGACGCTCGTCCCGATGGCGCACATGGACACCGACGGTGACGAGACGTACACCTTCCCCGAGTCGGAAGGCGAGACGGACGGCCCGTACACGGCTGACGGCAGTCCCGTCGTCGACACCGCGATGGCCATGCCGTCGGACAGCGCGAGCGTGAACTACACCGCGCAGGCCACCGGCGGCTACTCCGTCGTCGTCGACTCGGCGTACCTGCCCGACGGCGGCTTCGTGACGGTCCACGACGGGACGGTCACGGAAGGACAGGTCTTCGAGAGCATCCGCGGCACCTCCGCGTACCTCGAACCCGGCCTGCACCGCGACGTGCGGGTCACCCTCGACTCGCCGCTGAACGAGACGACGACCGTCGTCCCGATGGCGCACATGGACACCGACGGCGACGAGACGTACACCTTCCCCGAGTCGGAGGGTGGGGCCGACGGTCCGTACACGGCTGACGGCAGCCCCGTCGTCGACAGCGGCGAGGCGACCGTCTCCGCCAGCGTCGACTACACGACGAAGGCCTCGGACGGCGCGACCGTCGTGGTCGACCGGGTCGAACTCTCCGAGGGCGGCTTCGTGACGATTCACGACCCGTCGCTGTCGGGCGGCGCGGTGTTCGACAGCGTGGTCGGCACCTCGATGTACCTGCCCGCCGGCGTCCACGAGGACGTCGCAGTCACCTTCGATGAGCCGATTCGCTCCTCGCAGGTGCTCACCCCCATGGCGCACATGGACACCAACGACAACGAGGCCTACGACTTCGTGACCAGCGAGGGCGAGGCGGACGGCCCGTACACGGCTGACGGCGGCGCGGTCGTCGCCAGCGCCCACACCTCGGTCAACGCGGTCGTGACCGCGATGGACCAGTCCGGCGACGGCACGACCGTCACCGTCGACTCCGTCACGCTCCACGACGGCGGCTTCGTGACGGTCCACGACGCGACGGTCACCGAGGGCGCGGTGTTCGAGAGCGTCCGCGGCACCTCCGCGTACCTCGACGCCGGCACCCACGAGAACGTCGAAATCAGCCTCGACGCGCCGCTCGACGAGTCCGGCACCGTCGTCCCGATGGCGCACATGGACACCAACGGCAACGAGGCCTACGACTTCGTGACCGGCGAGGGCGAAAACGACGGTCCCTACGTGGCCGCCGGCGGTGCAGTCATCGCCACGGCCAACTACACGGTCGAAGGCACGATGTCCGAGACGACGACCGACGAGCCGACCGACTCGATGACAGACGAACCGACCGAGACGATGACCGACGAGCCCGCGACCGAGATGACTGACGAGTCGATGGAGACGACGACCGAGTCGTCAACCGACGCGCCCGGCTTCGGCCTCGTCGTGGCCCTCGTCGCGCTCGTCGCGGCGGCGCTCGTCGCCGCCCGGCGTCGGTAACCCCGCTGAGACGCACCGACCCACCACCACACAGAGGCACCCTTTTTCGTACGCCGCGCGGGCCACAAGCCACCCCCGCGCGGCACGCACCCCGATTCGGGGTTATTTTGCGCTGTCACACGTCGGAGAGCGTCCGCGTTCTGCCTAGCTAACAGACAGCTCTACCCTTGCCTGCAAGACAGCCGCTGTGTTCTGGTGAGTCTCTCAACTACGTCGGTTCGTCGTTGCACCCCAAAGCGCATACGAGACGAAGAGCGAAATTACGTCGATGCGACTGCCCTCCCGCAGAATCGTTCTCGCCGGTCTCTTGACCGGTCTCGTACTGGTCGCCGGTTGTACGTCACTGCTCTCCGACGATGAGTCACAGGATCTCATCGAGAACGAACGAGAATCAAGCTACTCGGTCACGGTCTTCCAAAGCGCCCACGAGACCCCCGAGAACCTTCCGACGTTACCACGGGGGACGGTCGCCAGAGACTCGTTCGGAGAGCGGAACTACGGACCGAGGCGAACTACACCAACGTCACTCTCCACGACCCGGTCCGTTCGGACCGTGTGTCGACCGTTCCGAATGGCAACAGTACGGTGTTTGTCGACGATTGGAACGAAAGCCAGACGACTGTTTACGTGGTCGAAACACACCAAAATGAACTGTTGGAGGTTTACGTCATGCAGTGTGGTCTCGACATGGCACTCACGTTCACGACCACGCCGGACGGGGAGTTTAGAACCACTTCACGCTGCGTTCAGGATGTCCACGGGTGATTACCACGCGCAAGTCGCGACTGCTTGACTGGACCCGACTGCATACACACTGTATTGGCCGCACAGCGTCCGGTCGTGTTATCTTCTGAGGTTTCAACAGGTCCTCCGATTTCGCTACGCAATCAGTAACCGGAGAGTTCACTAGCACCGACTACTCCGACGAACGCATCCGCGCCGCGTAGTCCCACGTGTGCACCCGCTCGGGTCGAATCCGAATCACGACCTCGTCGCGCTCGGGCGAGAGCAATCGCTTCGCCAGTTCCGAGTCGGTGTCGCCGAGATAGCGCGTGATGAGTCGCCGCAGCACTGCCTTCTCCGCGTCGGGTTCGACGGTCGCGGTGCCCCGGCCGCGGACGCCCCGGTACGGCGGGTCGTTCGTCGAGATTTCGAACGCCACGTCGTCGCGGGCGCGGAGGAATCGCACCACGTCGGCGTCGGCAGAGGTGGCACACCGGAGTTCGGACGCTTCGGGGTCCCACTCGTACCACAAAGAGAGCATCCAGAGGTCGTCCGCCGGGGTGCGACACGAGAGCCGAACCGGGACGGTCGCGTCGGCGAGGAAGCCGTCGACGCGGGCGCGTGACCACGGGCCGGTGGGGTCGGAGGCGTCCATACCGTCACTTCGTGGTCCGGGGGCTAAGTCGTGTAGGCCGAGTGGTCGGTCTCGGTCGCCGGGCGCGCCCGCAGAAGACAAGTTAATTGCCTATCGGGGGCCGAAAAGCGGGTATGACCGACTACTTCGAGGTTCACGCCCGCGACGGCGCCGCCCGAATCGGGGAGTTGCGGCTCTCCGACTCGGTGACGACGCCGGCGGTCGTGGACGACGTGCTCGCGGACGCCGGAAGTCTCTGGGCGGCCGAGCGCGAACTCCCCGACGGCTCCGACGACGTGCTGACCGTGCTCCCCCACCGCTCGCTCCCCGCCGGGAGCGCCGACGAGGTGCGCGAGTCGTTTTCGGTGGCCTACCCCGACGTGGACTTCCCGTCGGCCGCCGTCGTCACCGCCGACACGGCCGACGATTTCGGCGCTGACGCCTACGTCCTCTCCGACGCGCAGGGCTTCGTCGGCCACGCGCGCGCCTTCCGCGACAACGTCATCGAGGCGAAGGAGAACCTCCCCGCCGACACGGCGCTCGTGCTCTCGGGCGTCGCCACGCCCCGGAACGTCTCGCTTCTCGTCTACGCCGGCGTCGACCTCGTCGACGAGAAACTCGCCCGCGCCCGCGGGCTGGAGGGCTTCTACCTCACGAGCGACGGCGAGTACTTCCTCGAAGACCTCGACGAACTCCCCTGCGCCTGCGAGGCCTGCCGCAAACCAGCCTCCGAGTTCACCCGCGCCGACGCGGCCGACCACAACGCCAACGCCCTGCGCGCCGAACTCGCTCGGGTCCGGCGTCGCGTCCGCGACGGGCGGCTTCGGGACTACGTCGAGGGGCAGGCCCGCCACGACCAGTGGTTGACCGCCCTGTTCCGCCGGTTCGACCAGCAGTACAGTTTCATGGAACAGCGGGTTCCCGTCATCCGCGATTCGGAACTCACCGCGGCGTCCGAGGAGTCAATCGACCGCGTGGAGATTCAGCGGTTCGCCGACCGCGTGACCAAGCGCTACCGCAACCGCTTCGACAACCCGCTCGTGCTCCTGCCGTGTTCGGCCAAAAAGCCGTACAGCGAGTCACAGAGCCACCGACAGTTCCAGGAGGCCGTCCAGTACCGCGCACACATGGTGTCGATGACTTCGCCCATCGGCGTCGTCCCGCAGGAACTCGAACTCACCTACCCCGCCCAGCACTACGACTCGGTCGTCACGGGCGACTGGTCGGAAGACGAGAAGTCGTTCGTCGCCGAGGTGCTTCGGCGCTATCTGGAGCGCAACGACTACCCGCGAATCATCGCGCACCTCCCGCCGGGCGCGTACACGGACATCGTCGAACGCGTCGCCGACGACTTGGACCTCGACGTGGAGTTCACCGTCTCCGAACACCCGACGACGACGGAGTCCATCGGCAACCTGATGCGGACGCTCGACGGCGAACCCAAGTTCACTCGCGAGGAGCGCGAGCACAACGTCGTGAAGGCCCTCGCGGACTACCAACTCGGCCCGGACGCGGGCGACGCGCTCTTTTCGGACGTGGCGTTGGAGATGACGAGTCGGTATCCCAAACTTCAGGTGTGGAACGATGCAGGCGTGCAGTTGGCGACGATGGTCCCGCAGTACGGCGTGCTCTCCTTTACGCTCGAAGGCGCGAAGGTGTGGCGCGACAGCGACGCGCCGACGAAGACGGTCGAAATCGACGGCTTCGTTCCCCACGGCTCGGTCCTCGCGCCGGGCGTCGTCGACGCCGACGAAGACATCCGTCCGGGCGACGAAGTCGTCGTCGAGGGGCCGAAGGCGTTCGCCATCGGCCGCGCGGAGATGGGCGGCCGCGAACTGGTCGAGTCCACGCGCGGCATCGGCGTCGAAATCCGCCACGTCGAAGAGCGGTAATTCGGCCCCGGTTTGGGCGAGAGGTTTCCGACTCGACCGAACGCGACCCGACCGGACCCAAAACCGTCTGACACGCCGAGGCAATTCCCAAACCACTTTTCTGACATTTTGATTCTGATGGTTAATCAGCCTTTGAACGCCGCTAAATGGGCCGTTAATCGGTTTTCTATGCACAGGTCCATGGCAGAAATATCATGCCACTACAACTTTAAGTAGTATCACGGCCCAAGGTGGACAATGATGGCAGAACGACAGGAGAAAGAACGACCGGAGTTCGACGAGCTTCCCGACGAGGGGGCGGTAGACTGGATGATTACCCATGCGCTGTTGGCGGCGAGCGATTCGACCTCGCGGGCCTTAGAATCGCATCTGTTGCAGTCGCAGTACCACGGTGACGCCGGTTTCGACGCGGCGGTGACGGCGCGTCACATCGACGACGCAATCGACCGACACACGCGAATTCTCGAGGACTTACGCCTCGCGCGCGACGCGCTCGACCACCGGTAACTCGACCCGAGACCGCCGCGTTGTTGTTCCCCGCCGCGCGAGCCCGACCGGACGCCCTCCCACATAAGTTGTTTATTTAACAGCGGCTACGAACAACCGCGTATGAAGTTGGCCGTCCCAACTGACTTCGACATCCTCGAAGCGCTTTCAGATCGGAGGCGAAACACCGCCGTGAACCTCTCGTATATCCTCGATAAGAACCGCTCGTACATCAACACGCGACTGCCGATTCTCGCGGACTACGGCCTGTTGGCGCGAGTCGGGCCCGCGCCGAACTCCGGGCTGTACGAAATCACCGACAAGGGGCTGGTCGTCCTCGACAACCGCGACCAGTACCGAGCCGACGGCGTCGACTTCGACGCGCTCGTCGAGTCCGAACTCAGGGCGCGGACCGACGAGGCGAACGCCTAACAGGAGCAACGCGCCGCAACCGAAGGTCGGGACGGCCTTCGGAGGCACCCCGGCGCGCTGTTCCTCGCGCGGAGTGGCAACGCCGCTCAGCCCCGCGTTGTCGACGGGGCCGTGGCGTCGGGAGTCACCGCGCTGTGCTGCGACCGTCGCCGCCTTTTTGCCGCTTTGCCGCCCAGTTCGAGGTATGGCTATCGAACCACTCTCGCTCGGCGTTCCGAAGCCCATCATCGACTCGCTACCGGAGGCGGACGGCACGGCGGCACAGGACATGCAGCGCGCCGTCGAGGGACTCGAAACGCGACTGAACCGCGCAATCGAGGACGCCGACACGGAATCCGAGGCCGCCGGCTACGTCGTCGACGCGCTCGAACGCCTGGAAGGCCACTACGAGCGCTACGACGAGTTCATCCCCGAACTCCGCGCGTGGGGGCAGTCGCCCATCTACGCCATCGCGTGGCGGAACCTCCAAGCGGACCTCATCCTCCAAATCGAGGAGTACGACTGGCTGAAACCCCACATCGACCGCGAACGGAACCTCAGACTGGTCGAAGACGGCATCAGGTACGGCAAGTAGGTACGTCGCCCGCGGCGTCGACTGGGGTGTCGTTTCCGGAGCGAACGCTTGTTCAGTCTTGAAGAACTGTGGATAAAGAACACGACCGTGGACAACCTCGCCATATATAAAATTTATTCACCAAACTCGAATGCTTGTTTTCTGATTATATTAGTAGAATATATTCTAAAATAGCTATATAACTCGAATAGTATCATGAATGTCGGCAGATAATACTCTATATCGATACTCTTGACTCGACCCTCCTGTCCCTCAATAGTATTGTCTATTTAAAACACTACTACGCTCCGAAATTCGCCCTCTCACCTGTGTTCTCTCGTTCGGCGGCGGTTCGGATATCTCGCTCGACCACCGCGAGTCGGCACTTCCCTCTCCCTGCCCACTCCGTGGCAGACCGACCGGTTTGGTGTCGACCGACGCCGGCGGTGGCGGCGGGCTCGACTCGACCCGTCCGAGTGATTCATATGACAGCTATCCGGGACGACTTCCGCCGGATTCGAAGCACCTCGTTCGCGCCCGGCCGTTCGACGTCACCGACGCTCTCTGGAGAGACACAACAGCACAGTCGTTAGTGAGAGTCAGTAGTCGCGCCCCGTAAAGGGGTGACCGAACCTAATGGGGAAGGGGGGAAGGGGGGATGAGTTCGGTCATGTGGATGCGTCCGAGGGGTTACTCTGTACGGTGTTGCATCCAATTGAGTACAACCACTTCGGATATATAAATCATTCTGATTGTCAGCCCAGAGGACAGTCTCGGAGTTGGTGTAATAAGTGTAATGGTGTTATACAAGATGAAACGACTCCGGTACTCGGTAACGTAGCCTGCGATACGGCGGGACCTCTTTCCACCCATCATTAACGACACCTTCGACCGGGCCACCGCTCGCGTCAACCGCGCCGAAGAGTCCCCGTGGAATGCGTTCGCGACCTCCCGGACGACGCGGACGACGAGTTCGGCCGACTGTTCGAGCGGTTGTGGCCGTACGGAACGAACTCCAGCGGGTGTCGACTCCCGACGACGCGGACGCCGTGGAGGGCGCAGGAGAGTCGCGGCGTCCCTTCGAGTTCCCGACGACCGACGACTGACCGCGGTTCGCCTTCGGGCGGAGTTCGCCGGACCGGGGTTCGCTACGCTGCCTGCTTCTCTAACCACTCGCTCGCGTCGACGACGAGGTCGGACAGCGCCTCCTCGACGGACTCGTCGCCCGCGAGGCCGACGCTCCAGGTGACCTGCGACTGTATCGCTTGCAGGCTGAGCATCGTGTTTTGGACCCGCGACGCCAGCACTACCGGCACTGTCGCGTCGAACCGACGGATACCTTTGACCGCTTCGATGCCCTCGAACGCCGGCGGGGCGTGGAGGCAGATAACCAGATGCACCGGTCTCTCGGTCAATCGCTCGAACAACTCCCGACTCGACCCTACGAACTCGACGTTCACGTCGCGCTCTCTCGCCCCCAACCCCTCGGGCTGCGGGCCGTAAGCGAGGATGCGCGGCGTCGCCGCTATGCTAGTCTCGGACACGCATTCGACTGTTCGTCGAGAGGGTATTTGACAGTTTCTCCGACCCGAGTCCACGCCGGACGCCGACGGCGGTCGCGCTCGGCGTCGGACCGCGGGACCGGCGGGAGCTATCGTCGAGGCGGTCGGGTCAGAACAGCGAGTCGAGGCGGTCGTCGACGACGGCCTCCGTTCCGTCCTCGCGGTCGGCGGCGTCGCTCGCGATCCGTTCGCGGCGGTTCTGCTCGGCTTCGACGGCGGTCGACCGAATTTCGGCCACGCGGTCGCTCCGCGACACGTCGCCGAGGAGGACCAGCACGCCGACGTGGTTCGACTCCGAAAGCGGGTAGTCGCCCCCGCGGACCTCCATGCTCCCGGTCTGTTCTTCGACCCACGTCCGACTCCGCTCGACGGCCTTCCGGTTGAGCCACTCGGGCGGGCCGCTGACGACGACCAGCCCGCGGGAGGCGGAGTCGACGTCGCACGGGAGGGTGAGCTGTCCGAGCACAGCCTTCCGCGTCTGGGTCGTGATGCGGTTGATGGAGTCGAGTTCGTCCGTCGACGACGAATCCCCGCCCAAGAGCCCCTTGATGCTGAACCCGCCGCCGCCGTCGCTCTCGGGGAGTTCGCTTGCCGCGTAGCCGATCGTCGAGATGCCGCCGCCGCGGAGGGTGTTGATGACCTCCGAAGAGTCGACGACGCTCTCGGCGACCGTCCCCGACTCGGCCACTTCGCCCGAGGCGAAGAGGATGCCGAGGCGTCGCACGAGCACCTCGTTCATCGTGTCGTGGGCCTGCGCGACGTCCTCGCCGCTTTCGGCCCACGCCCCGTTGTCGAACGCGAAGACGTGGTCGGTCACGTCTACCAACGCCTTGAGCGACCGCGCGGCGTTGCGCGAGTACAGCGCGCCCTCGTCGGCGGCGGGGAGGATGCCGACGCCGTAGATGGGCTGTTCGTAGATGCGGTTGAGATGCTTTGCGAGCACGGGGGCCGCGCCGCTGCCCGTCCCGCCGCCGAGACCCGCGAAGATGAGAAACGCGTCGGCCGTGGAAGTCGGCGCGCCGTCGGTGCCCCGCAGAAGCTGTCGGCTGTCGCGCTCGGCGAGTTCGGCGGCGAGTTCATTGTCCGCGCCGACGCCGTGACCGCTCACCTCGTCCGCGCCGAAGAGAATACGGTTTTCCTCGGGAACGAGGTCGAGGCCGCGGAGGTCCGCCGACGCGGTGTTGTACGCGACCGCGTCGACGACGTAATCGGCGTTCGTGCGCTGTTCGTACCGGAGGAGGGCGTCGAGGACGTTCCCACCCGCTTGTCCCATTCCGAAGCAAAGGACCTTCATCGTCTCTCTTTGACACGTCATCAGTGGTGAATCTTCTGTTAGTTGCCTGCCACACCGAGTCGAACGCGCCGCCGGGGACGGGGTAGTTCTATACGACCCGGGCGAGAATCATCGGCAAACTGCATGACTTGTCCGCGGTGTTCACAGCCACTCTCGACGCTCTCGTTCGACGGTCGCGCGGCGCGCTACTGCGAGCGCTGCGGCTTCGTCGGCGTCGAGACCGTCCACGAGCGCGACGCGCCGAGCCGAGAGTCGTGGGACGACGCCATCGCTCGCTTCCACGAGCGGGCGCTCCGCGAGGCGCGCGAGCGGGACGACGGCGCGGGCGGTACCGGCGGAGCCGACAGCGGCGAGGCAACCGACGGCGACACCGCGGTCGAAGCCGAGCGCAACGGAGCCGGCGCGGAGGACGATGAGACGCACCCGGCGGACGATGCGACCGACGCGGCGGACGACGCCGAAGCCGAACACGGGGGCGGCGACACGACTGAAGACGTGGCTGCTGCCGGTGACGACGAGGGCGACGACGAAGCAACCGACCGCGAGCCCAGTGACTCGCAACTGAAAAACGGGGAGGACGGCGACCGCGGGGACCGCGCTGACCGCGCGGGCGACGAGTGACGCGCGCTCGCGCGTCGCCGGCGGCGCGTCGACCTCGGTCGTGACGTACTGTCCGGCCGGTGTGTCAGCTCGGACCGGCGCTCAGTTCGATTCCGGCGCGGCTTCGGCTTCCGGTTCGGGGTCGGAGGCGCCCCCGTCGGATTCCTCTTCGGAGCGGGCGGCGACGAGCGACCCGCGGGCGACGCTGTACAGGGGGCGGTCGATGCTCCGGACCTCGTTGACCGAGAACGGAATCGTCGAGTCTTCGAGGTGGTGTTCGAACAGCTCCTCGAAGCCCTCGGGGCTGGAGGTGCCCCCGGTGACGACGACGGGCACGTCGAGGCCCTCCTCGATGTCTTCCTCGTCGACCTCGCGTTCGATGTTCTCGATGACGTAGTCGAGGAGGTTCTCGTAGTAAATCGACAGCGCGCCCTCGACGCCGCCGACGTCCGTGCGGAAGTCGAGCTGGAAGTCGTCTTCCTTGATGGACGTGACCTTGTCGACGGCCGTCCCGGTGGCCTGGGCGGTCTGCTGGTCTATCCAGTCGCCGCCGCGGGCGATGGAGAACTGCATGACCGGCACCGCGTAGTACGCCAGGCAGATGTTCGTCATCCCCGCGCCGAACGAGACGCCGAGGCCGGTGAAGTTGTTGTCGGCGAGTTCGCTGTAAATGACCGCCATCCCCTCGTTGATGGGTTCGGGGTCGTAGCCCATGTCGCCGAGCATCGATTCGAGCGTCTTGTCGTGATACAGCGTCGAGAGGTCGGAGTCGATGGGGTCCGCCGGACTCGAATAAAACAGGCGCTCGTTCGGCCGGGAGGGCGAGCCGACGACCTGCTCGATGATGAGCTTAATCATCGGAATCGCGGAGGACTCCTCGCTGGAGAGGATGCCGTGTTGCATCGGCCGTCGCGTCTCCTTGCCGAAGATGTTCGCGAAGTTGAGCGCGTCGTCGCCGACGACGTACACCTTGTCGTCCTTGCGGATGTGGAGCACGTCGCTTCGCGAGAGCATCTGCTCCGCCATGTCGCTGTAATCGATTTCGACGAACGAGTTGCGCTGCTGGACAAATACGGTCTCACTCCCATCCTGACTCGCGGACAGGATGTTCATGGTTCCTACGTCAAGGCCTTTCGCCATACCTCACGCGTCGTAGGGCTGTCGCATAAATCTGTATGCGCGTTTGCGATTCGGTTCGGCCGGGACCGACGCCGAACCACCGTCGCGTCACTCCCTGACCGACGCCGCGTCAGTCCCCGCCCGCCGGCCCGCGACGCCTCAGGAGAACAGCCCGCGAATCCGGTCGACCAGTCCCTCGGCGTCCTCGCGTTCGGCCTCCGCCTGCTGTTGTTTCCGTAACTCGGCCAGCGCGGCGGTCTGGTCGTCCGTGCTGTCACCGACCGCCGTGTCCTTCTTCCCGCCGCGAAGTCCCTGGAGCCCCGCGACCGCGTCGTCGACGCCGCCGCCGCGCGTCTCGGTCGCTTTCGCGTTCTCGAAGCTCGCGCGGTCCGCGTCGTCGACGGCGGAGGTGTCGAGCTTCAGGCGGGTGGTCTCGGTCTTGCGGACGCCGCCCCACGACAGTTCGGTGTTCGACAGCGCCTCGTCCATGTCGCGGCGAACCTGCGCGGAGACGGCCTCCTCGTCTTCCTCGTCGGTCGCGTCGGCTTCTGCGTCGCTCCCGGCCGCGGCGGCGGCGCTCGTCCTCGCGCGGGCGAGTTGGAAGCCGACGAGCGACGTGCCGCTCGCGGCGACGACCGCCACCGCACCGAGCGAGTAGATGCCGACGATGCGGCCGCTCCGGTCGGCGTTCGCGGCGACGTTCCAGTTGTGGGGATACGCGCCGACGAACTGGACGACTGCGACCGCACAGACGAGCAGCCCCGCGCCCGCGAGGAGCTTCGGAAACCGGTACTGCGAGGGAAGCAAGACAACGACCGAGGCGAGGAGGAGGGGAATCCCGAGCGCACCGGTGACGCCCGCGACCTCGCGGAGTTCGTACTTGAAGATGTTCTCGGGCGGGATGCCGCCGCTCCACACGACCGCCGCGAGCGCGACGGCGAGCAGTCCGATAGCCGTAAAGAACAGTGCGAAGCCCGCGTAGACGGTCGTCTCGTCGGGGTCGGCGTCGACGTACCGTCGGTAGAGGGCGATGAGGGTGTTCTGCCCGTCACTCGACATACCTCAGACCATTCCCCCGCGCGACATATAATGTTCGCCGGACTCGGGTCGAACCGCGGCCGGGCGTTCGACTCGACTCGACTCGACTCGCCCCGACCCGACTCACGTCACGAGCCGCCGGCGGGCTCGACGGAGATGTCGTAGGCCGCGACCGTGTCGCCGAGGGCCGCCTCGGTGAGCGAGGGGTCCGCGTCGAACCGGGCGCTCGTGAATCGGGCGGGACCGTGGACGACGGTGTCACCGAAGGCCGCGGCGTCGGTCACGTGCGTGTACGCGAAATCCAGTCGCCCCTCGATTTCGACGCCGAACGTGAGCGTCCCGACGGTGCAGTCGGAGAAGTCGACGTCGCGTCCGACGCGGACGCCGGAGCAGAATAGCTCGTCACCGAAGCGCGCGTGGTCGCAGATGACGCTCCCGTCGACCGTGGTTTCGACCAGTCGCACGGGCGAGTCGGCCGAACAGACCGCGTCGGAGAGGTCGAACTCCCCGTCGACGGCCGCGCGGACGAACGACGCCGGTCCCGACCCGAACCGGGCGTTCCGGAAGCGGAGCGCCCGACCTTCGACGGTCGCGTTGTCGAAGTATACCGGCCCGTCGAACGCGCTGTGCGTGAAGTCGACGGGGCCGTCGCGGGCGGTCAGCCCCGCGCAGTCGACCCGGCCGCCGAAGGCGGCGGTCGTCGCGTCGATACCGCCGCCAACCGTGAGCCGAGTCGCGTTGAGTTCGCCGTCGACGACCACGTGTTCGAGCGAGAGTCCGCCCTCGACGGTCGCCGACGCGGCCACGACGCCCGCGCGGATGCGGCAGTGCGCCAGCGAGAGCCGGTGGTCGAACGCGGCGTTTCCGAGGTCGAGGCGGCCGCCCAGTCGGGTGTGGGAGAACCACGCCGGCCCGCCGAACCTCGATTTCGCGAGCGACACGTCGTCGTCGACGACGCCTTTCCTGAACGTCGCTCCGCCCTCGAAGCGCGCCTCGGTCGCCACGACGGACCCCGCACCGAAGCCGGTCGCGTCGAAGCGCTCGCTCAGTTCGGCCTCGCAGAGCACCCAGCGGTCACCGACTTGCAGGTGGCGACAGCTGACCGCTCCGGTGGCGTCGAAGCGCTGCATGCACACCGCACCGCCGACCGAGACGCGGTCGAGTCGGAGCGCGCCGTCGAGCGTCGCATCCCGGAGGTCGATATCCGATTTCACCATCGCGCCGCGGAAGTCCAGCCGCGCGTCGGGCGGGAGCGTCACCCCCGCGAGGCCGATGCGTTCGAACGTCGCGCCGACGAACGCCGAGGGTCGCCCGTCGTCGGTGACCGCCTCGCGGAGCGCCTCGGTGACGGCCGCGGGTCGCGTTTCTTCGACGGGGCGGTGGAACAGACAGCGGGCGGAGCCGTCGCTCGCGGGATGCGGACACCGCCACACCGACGACGACTCGTCGGCACCCGTCTCGTCGGCGGCGTCGAAGACGTGCTCGTAGGCACAGCGACCGTGTTCCACGTCACCTGACCGTTCATCGCCTTAATATAAATAGGTTGTCACTAAATCGGATGTCGTCGTCGTTCTCCCCACTCCTCCCGTCGCGTCGCGTCGCTCGAATCAGTCTCCGGCGAGCGGTGCGCCGACTTCGGCGTCTCCGACGACGGCCGAAAACGTCGCCGCGAACTCGAAGTCGCGGGCAGGAAGCGTGACCAGTCGAACCGTCTCGCCGGTGCTGTCGTGGAAGCCGACGATGGTCCGCTCCGGTTCGAGTTCGACGGAACAGTCGGCGAAGACGGGGCGGTTGAGCTGTATCGTCCGTACCTCCCGGACCTCCTCGGGGTTCGCCTGCTCGCCGTCGTGTCGAATCTGGACGAGTCGCGTCTCGGTCAGGAGCACCGTCATCTCCTCGTAGTGCCTCACCGACCGGAGCGTCTCGCGCTCGCCGACGAACTGATGAATCGACTCGTAGAGACTCATACGCCGCCTACTCGGTCCACTCGTATCAACGTATCTACAACAGTTTTCCGCGACCGCCTCGCGGCGTCCCCGCGGGCTGCGTGCTCACAGCCCGCGGTCGAATCGCCGGACCATCGGCCGCCCGTCAGAGGCAACCGGGCGGGACGGATAGGCGTGATTGGGCAATCGTGCTGTCCACATCCTGACTCATCGACTGCCCGCCGTACAGTCGTCGTTCGGAGTATATCAACGTTGTCCGACGGAGCGGCCAGTCGAGCGAAGTCGCCGCGGTCAGTCGGCGGCTTCGAGCGCCGGGTCACCCGTCAGGACGACGATGTCGGCCATCCCCCGTATCCACTTGAACGGCACTCGGACGCCGCGCGGGCCGACTTCCAACCCCTCCGGGGGGTCTTCGACGGAGACGAGAAGCGCGGTCACGCGGTCGGCGTCGAGGTCGACACAGAGGTCGACGGCCTCGCCCAATCGCTCGCCCGAGGCGGTGTACACGGGGCGGCCTTCGATACTCGGAATCGGTTCGATGCCCGTCGGTGACTGGGGGACCATACCTCCGGTATCGGACGTGTCAATAAAAAATACCTCGGTCGGCGCAGGCCGTGTCGGCTCCGCGGTTGCGACGCCTGCGGTGCGCTCGGTCCGGACGCGGTTTCCAGTTTCGGCGTGCGCCACCGTGACTGAAACGTCGTTTTAGGCGCTCGTGGCGGCGTGAACGGCGAATATCCACAATTTCCGATACGTATTTAGGCTCACCTAACAGATAGCTATCTGGTCAGGATAGCTGGGCCTCGGTGTTCCTTCCGTAGACCCACCACCACTACCGGGGCCTCTGGCCACATTCTGGTCTCCGAAGTCGCCGGCGAGCGCGCTTTTTTCCGGCAGCTGTTGGCCGTTGCGGCGGCCGTCAGCGGTGCCGTCATCCGCTCGGGATTCGTCGCTCTCGACTTCGTGCTCGACGCGGTCACCGTCTGGGGTTATCCGGCCGCGGTCGGCGTGATGGTCGTCTGCGCGGTCGTCAGTTGGCCGACCGACCTCCCCGGTATCCTGTCGAGCGAGTTCGGAGGCAGCGGCGGCGAACCGCCCGGAGCCGACCTCGGAAACGCGACTCGCCTCCGTCCGACTGCGCTGCGGTCAGTCGTCGTCTCGCTTCTCGTCGGTCGTAATCATCGACTCGCGGATGTCCTGTAACCGTTCGGTGCCGCGGAGTTCGGACATGTTCACGCCGAGGGCGTCCTCGTCCTCGTCGGTGGCGACGCCGCTCGTGAGGATGCTCCGGATGCCCTCCTCGACGGTCATGTCGATGTCGTACACGTCGTCGGCGGGGATGTAGGTGAGCAAGCCGCCGGTGACGGGGTTCGGTGCGAGCGGGAGGAACATCGAGACCATCTCCTTGTGGCCGGTCGACTGTTCGATGGTCGCTGGCGACCCCCCCGTCTGGAAGCCCAGCACGTACACGTCGTCGTCGAAACACTGGACGAGTTTCACGTCCTGGAACTCGTCGGCCCCCTCGTCGAGGACCACGTCGCCCATGCGGCGGAAGCTCTTGTACACCGTGCCGACGCCCGGAATCGACGAGACCACGAGGTCGAACACGCCGATTATCTTCTCGCCGTACTGGTTGCGACCGACGGTTCCCACGACTGCGACGATTGCGAAGAGGACCAACAGCGCGACCAACTCGGTGAAGAAGTCGACGACGAACGAGTAGACGCCGAGGTCGATGAGGAGGCTGATGAACTCGACGCTCTCGAAGCGGCTGATGACGCCCGCCCAGCGCAGGAGTTCGATGAACGGTTCGAGGGCGTTTCTGACGAAGTCGATGCCGACGCGCAGGACGTACAGCGTGATGACGATGGGAATCATAATCGCCACGCCCGTCAGCAGGGTGTTGTACGCCCGTTCGTACAGCGACTGACCGGTTTCCTTAGCGCTCACGGCGAGTGTACCCGGCGAGCGCGGAGGGTCTGCGGAAGACACGCCCGGAGATTCCCGTGGGCGGTAAAAATAGTACTGGCAGTCGAACCGTCTGTGTTTCAGGCGCGTGCCGGCGCTGACGCTCTGCGAGCGTCCGGCGGGAAGCGAGTCCGGCGAGCGCGACGAAAACGGGGACCACAAGCGGGCCGAGAAGATGCGGGTACGGTAACCGTGAGCGACGACGGAAGGCGAGACGGCGGCCCGTGCCGTCCCGAACGCGGGGTCAGGAGACGACTTCGAACCGTCCGACCGAGAGGTCGACCGCGAGCTGTTCGCGCGGGTAGACGAACTCCTCGTCGTCGTACATCGTCCGGACGGTCTCGTCTTCGATCTCCACCACCGTCTGTTCCGTACACAGCGTCGAATGCCGGATGGTCGACCCCTCCGTGATTACGTGCGGGGCGACCTCGAGTGTTTGCGTCATCGTTTCACTAACGGGCGGTGAATAGTATAATTCTTTCGCAACTCCGGAATCTAGTATCCAAATGTGACTATATAGTGGTATTGTCAGGTGGATTGTGCACTTTCTGTTGCGGTCGCCTTCACACCGATACGAGTCACTCTGACGGACTCGTAGTCGGACGATGACGGCAGTCGGGAGCGTCAGACGCGCCGCTATCGGGAGCGTCACCACTCGCGGACGGGACTCGCATGACTCGACTCGCACCGCGCCTCGGCGGTTCTCCCCGGCGCGCTACTCGCCGTCGAACGGGTCGCGCTCGGGGAGTTCGTCGTCGAGGACGGCCGCCACGGCGTCGACGAACGGCTCGTGGGCCGACAGCGCCTCGCGGAGCGCCTCGTAGTAGGCGACGGTGTCGCCCGCGAGGAACTGCGAGTCGACCCGCCAGAGCGTCCGCCCGGTGCCGAACTCGCCGGTGGGGAGGTCGTCGCGTTCGTCGCGCGCCTCGTCGAGCGCCGCGACGAGTCGGCCGCGGAGCGCCGCGTACGGCGAGTCGCCCGAGAAGTCGGCGTCGCCGTGGATACCGTCTTCGAGGTGGAGTTCGAGCCGGAACTGCCCGCGCTGGAGGGCGCGCGGCGTCGGGTAATGCTCGAAGTGGAGGTCGTAGCCGCGGTCGCGGCCGCGGTCCCACGCCGCGGGCGTGACGCGACCCCACGGCTTGCCAGAGTCGAGGGCGTGCCACGCGTGGGTGCCCCCCGGGGGCGACGCGCGGAGATAGTCGGCCCACTCGTACTGGAGGACCTCACGAGCGAGCTTCGCTACGGCGTCGCGGGTCGCATCGACCTGTAGCTCGTAGTCGAAATAGAAACTCGTTTCGTCCGCGGTGTCCGGGCCGTTCATACCTCCCTGCTAGACGCCCACACGGATAAAGATTCGACACAGACCCTCGAGGGCCCGTGTTCGTTCAGTTCTCGCGCCGTACTCGGCGTCCGACCCCGAACAGGAGCGCCGCGATGGCGACGTTCGTCGTTCTCGACGTAGCCCCCGTGGCCGTCGCGAAGGCGGCGGTCACGTCCGGCGAGGCGGACGCGTTCGCCGCCGACTGGACGCTCGAATCGAGCGCGCTCGCGTCCGCCTCAGCCGCGACGCCCGCCGCACCGGTGGGGAGCGTCGCGGCCGTGAGATCTAACACCAGTAAAAACGTTATAGTGTGTCTGAAAACCGGTCGTGGTGTCGCGTGCGAAAACGGAATTACTTAAATCTGATAATAACTCGGATACATTAGATATAGTAGACTATTCGAAGCGGTAGCCGGGGACCAACTGAACCAGATGGTGCAGACGCCGGCGCTCGCCCGAAAGCCCCCAAGAGACGCCCGGCGTCGAGTGTAGGGTGTCGCGCCGTCGGCGGGCGGTCAACGATGCTGGGCTTCGTTCTCAGAACCCCGTCACTCCGCCACTTGACCGTGGAGAGCCGCGAAGACGGACGGCGACGTTCCGTGATGGCCTCGGGAACGGCGGCGAGAGATGGAGGCTCTCGTAGGCCGTATCGGCCACCGCGAACTGTCCGTTCGAGCCGTGTTTCGTGTTGTTCGAGCCGCGTACCGTTCGCATCTCGTGGGTCCGGGCGGCACGCGGCCGTCTGTCGAACGTACTGGCTGGTCCGGCCGGACGTGTCTCCCGGGCGCGCTCACTGACATCGGTGAGCGCGTTTCCGGCCGAGTTGCGGCGGACACCACGGCCGAATACGCAGTAAATACACTATTTCAATCATACTTTGAAATCAAAGATGTTCCGTCGTCGCTCCCGGTGGGGCGGCGTCTCTCGTCGCGCCGATGCTCCTCCGGCCGAGTCACTCGGCGTTCTCATCGAGCGCGGCGCACACTCGGGTTCGAACGTCGGCGGGACTCGCCGCCGACGCGTCGCGCCGGGCCATCCGTCCGGTGACGAGGTCGAGGAGGTCGAGCGCGGTCAGCGCCTCACGGACCTCGGCGCGGTCGAGTCCGAGGCGACGCTCGACTTCGTACAGCGTCTTCGCGCCCGCGACTGCCGCACACACGTCCGCCGTCGAGCAGTCGAGCGAGGACAGCGACGCGGGAAGCGACGGGAGGTCGGTCGCGGTCGGCGACTCCTCGGTCGTCCCGCTCGTCTCGTCGGCGTCGAGCGCGACCGACTCGGCGTCCGCGTCGGCGTCCGGGGCCGCGTTCGATTCCGGTTTGGGAGACGGTTCGGGAGCCGGTTCGGACTCGGTCGCGTCCTCCGCGTCGGCAACGCTCGGCTCCGAGTTCCGCACTTCGTCGTCGCCGTCGCTCGTTCCGCCCGAAGACGCCGGTTCGGACGACGGGCCGTAGCTATCCGGCTCGTGAATCCCGCGTTGAATCATCTGGTTGCGGACGGTCTGTGGGGTCACGTCGACGCCGAGGGCGTCGGTCATCTCCTTGAACGTCTCGCAGGTCTCGTAGGCCTCCCGAAGCCGAACCGGGTCGTGATGGGCCGGTACCGTCTCGGGTTCAGTCTTCGCGTCTGCGTCCGCGCCCGTCGCTGTCTTTCGGCTGGCGTCCGCGTCCGCCCCCGCGGCCGCCTCGCCGGCGTCGTCGGCCGATTCCGCTGCGGCCCGGTCGCGCTCCGGCGCTCCGTCTTTCACCGTCGGGACCGCGGACTCCATCGTCGGCGGCGACGCGCCGGGGGTGACGGGTGGGTCGACCGACGAGTTGCGCGTCCCGGACCCGTCGGTTCGGGCGACCGGCGACGCAGTCGGTTCGGGGTCGTCCTCGCCGGCGCGTCCGGACGACATCGGTTCCGGTTCGGCGGCTCCGCTCTCCGGGGGCGCGAGCGTCACGTCGAGTTCGAGTCGAAGCAGGCCGTCGGTAACCGCCGCCGCGGGTGACGACACGCGGAGTCGGTTCGGGTCCACCGCGCACTCGGATGCGAGGTCGTACTCGACGGTGGCGGAAGCCGAGACACTCGCCGCGGTCGAATCGCCTCCGCTCGCCAGTTCGACCCCGATAACCGCGCCCGTCATCTCCGTCAACTGTTCGAGAACCGCCGTGAGTTCTCGGACGTTTCTGACCACTTCCATATGTGTGTGTCAACTGTCCCACACCGGATATAATTTCTTGCCGCCCACATCATCTAGTAATATATATTCTATACAGGCGTCTATTCCCTCGGTTCCCGGTGTCGCGGGCGGTCCGTGCCCGTCGTCGCCCCGTTCGGCCGCCGCCGTAGCTGTTTTTATCGTTGTGCCGTGATACCACGGATGTAATGGACGTGTCTCCGCTCCACGGCATCGCTCCGTTCAGCACGGGACAGCGTGCGATGCGAATTCTGCTGGTCGACGATGACGAAGCGATGGTGGATCTGTCCGCGACCTTCCTCGAACGCGAACCCGACGATGCCGAGACGGAGACGTACACCGACCCGGAGTCGGCGCTCGACGAACTCACAGACGGAGAGTACGACTGCGTCGTGAGCGACTACGACATGCCGGGGATGGACGGGCTCGAACTGCTGACGGCGGCGCGCGAGCGGTCCATCGAGATTCCCTTCGTCCTCTTTACCGGCAAGGGGAGCGAGGAGATTGCGAGCCGTGCCATCTCCGCCGGCGTCGACGAGTACCTCCAGAAGGGCGGTCCCGAGGAGTACCCGGTGTTGGCGAACAAGGTCTCGAACCTCGTCGAGAAGTACTGGGCCGAGACGCACATGCGACGCGGCTTTCTCGCCATCGAATCTGCCGAGGAGGGAATCGGCATCATCGACGACGACGGCGTCTACCAGTACCTCAACGAGGCGTACGCCGCGCTCTACAACCGCGACCGGTCCGAACTCATCGGTGAGCACTGGGACATCCTCTACCCGGCCGACGAGGCGCGACGCTTCCACGACGAAATCCTCCCGCAGCTCGAATCAGAGGGGTCGTGGCGGGGGCTTTCGACCGGTATCACCAAAGACGGCGAAGCCGTCCCCGAGCGCCTCGTGCTGACGCAGATGGACGACGGGGGCCACGTCTGCATCGTCCAAGAGCTCACCGAGGTCGACGCGCTGCGGGCGGAAGCCGAGCTGAAAGGCCGGGTGCTCGACGCCGTCGAAGTCGCCATCGTCGTCATCGACCCCTCGCGGCCTGACAACCCCATCGTCTATCTCAACGCGGCGTTCGAGACGCTCACGGGCTACGACGCCGAGTCGGTGACGGGGCGCAGCTACCGGTTCCTCTGTGGTCCCGAGACGGACCCGGAGACGGTCGCCGAGGTTCGGCGGGCCGGCGACGCCGGCGAGTCGATTTCGACCGAGATTCGCAACTACGACGCCCACGGCGACCCCTTCGTGAGCCGCCTCGATATCCGTCCCGTCCGGGACGACAACGGTGCGCTCGACTGTTCGATCCGCTTTCATCGTCCGGCCGACGACGCGGGGTCGTCCTGACGCGGCGGCCGATGGCTGTCGGCACCCAGATACTGGAAACGGTGGGGTGTCCGTCCCCGGTGTGAGTAAGAACTATGCTCGCGGCGGGTATCAGCCGCGACCGTGTCGGCCCACGTTCGACTCTATCAGGTCCTCGCCCTCTCCGCGTTCGGCTTCGCGACGTACCGGTGGTTCGATGACTCGCCGCTCGTCGCGGCCGGCTGGACCGCCGTCGGGCTGTGGTATCTGTACGCGCTCCGGTTCGGACCAGACCGCATCGACGAGTATGCCGTGGATACGTAACAAAAAGACGGACCGGCTGCGTCCGGGCTGTTATTCGTCCGAAGCGCGCTTGAAGAACGCCAGCGCCGCGCCGAACAGCGTCAGGTTCTGGAGGAACGACGTGAGCTCCTCGTCGCGGGCGTCGTCGTCGACGGCCCAGAAGTCGTGCATCGTCGGCGTGACGCCGGCGAAGAACGCCGCGATGCTCGCGGAGGCGAGTCGGGGAAGCTTCCAGAACCCGACGCCGAGGCTCCCGCCGAGAAGCAGGCCGGTCGCCGCGGGAACGAGTCGGTCCGCCTCGGGGACGCCTTTCGCCTCCGCGTAGGCGATGCGGCCGTCGAGGTCGGTCAGGTTGCGAATCGCCAGAATCGCGAGGCCGCTCGCGAAGAGGGCGCGGGCGAGCCGGGATGGCGTGCTGCGTTCGGATTCGTCGGTGTCTGTCATCACCGTTTGAAAGCGGATTGCTAATTATAAGCGCTCTGGTTACAGACCGCCCGGTACGCTTTTCATCGTTCTGCGCTCCGTCCGCCGACTTCGGCCGCTCTCGCGTCGCGGACTCCGCGGGCGCGCACTGCTGCGTCGGCTTCGCCCGGCACCACCATTATGTTCTCTTGGCGTCATCTACCACCGCGTATGGACTCATCTCGTGACGCGCCGCGTTCACTCTCGAAACCGGCGTCTATCGCCGTTCTCTACGTCGGCGGCGGTTGCGACTTCGCGGCGCGCTTGGAACGCGAGCGCGAGCGCTTTACGGTCCATACCGAGTCGGACCCGCGGGCCGCACTCGACCGGATTCGGGGCGGTGACGCGGCGTTCGACTGCGTCGTCTGCGACTAAGACCTGCCCGCCCTCGGCGGTCTCGACGTGCTGGACCGCGTCCGCGCCGAGTTCCCCGAACTACCGTTTATCCTCGTTACCGAACAGAGCGACGACGAGGTCGCGAACGAGGCGATTTCGGCGGGCGCGACCGACCACTTTCGCAAGCGCGACGACGCGGCCCGACACCAACTCCTCGCCGCCCGCATCGAGAACGCCGCCGAGCGCGCCCGAACCTCGCGAGCGCTCGAATGGGGGCTCACGGCCGTCGAGACCGCGCGCGACGCCGTCTGCATCCTCGACGAAGACGGGACGGTCGAGTACGCGAACGCGGCCTCTGCGACGCTGTTGGGCTCCGACCGCGAGGGCCTCGTCGGTCGCAGGTGGGGGTCGTTCGTCCCCGACGACGAACTGCAACCGACCCGCGACGCGATACTGTCCGAAGCCCGCGAGGGGCGCTGGTCGGGCCGGTCGTCGCTCGTCCGCGGGGACGGCGACCGCATCGAGGTGGAGCACACGCTCACGTCCACGAGCGACGGGTCGCTCGTCTGGACGGCGTCGCGCAGCGACACGCTCGAAGAGCGCCTGTCGCGTCGGGAGCGGGCGATGGACGAAGCGCCAATCGGCATCGTGCTCACCGACCCCAGCCAAACCGACAACCCCATCGTCTACGTCAACGACGAGTTCACCGCCCTCACCGGGTACAGCCGCGACGAGGTCCTGGGGCGGAACTGTCGGTTCTTGCAGGGCGAAGCGACCGACGAGGACGCCGTCGCCGAACTGCGGGCGGCGGTCGACGAGCGCGAGGCCGTGACGACCGAGCTACTGAACTACCGCAAGGACGGCACCGAGTTCTGGAACCGCGTGCGCATCGCGCCCCTGTTCGACGACGACGGCGTAATCGACTTCTTCGTCGGCTTTCAGGACGACATCACGCCGCGGAAGACGTGCGAGGAGCTCTTGCGGTCGAACACCGCGCGGCTCGAAGCCCTGTCCGAACACTCACCAGACCTCGTCGTCGTCCACACCGACGACGGCAGCATCCGAGACGTGAACCAACGGATGTGCGAGGAGTTGGGGTACAGCGAGGCGGAACTCGTCGGCAAGACCGTCTGGGAGCTCGACCCCACGTCCGAACCGGAGCGGTCGCGGTCGTTCTGGGCCGGCCTGCCGCCGAACGAACCCACCCGGTTCGAAGGTGCGCTCGAACGCCGCGACGGCACGACGTTCCCGACCGAAGTGCATCTCATCGAACTCAACGTCGACGGCGAGGACCTGTTCGTCGCGATGATTCGAGACATCAGCGAGCAGAAGCAACGGGAGGCCGAACTCGTCGAGCAAAACGAGCGACTCGACCGCTTTGCGAGCGTCGTGAGCCACGACCTCCGCAACCCGCTGCAAGTCGCGATGGGTCGGCTCGAACTGCTCGCAGACGACTGCGACAGCGACCACATCGACGATATCAGCCGGGCGCTGGACCGCATGGACGACCTCATCAGCGACCTGCTCGTCCTCGCCCACGACGGGAACGACGCCATGGATATCCAATCGGTCGCGCTGTCCGACCTCGCGCGGACGTGCTGGCAGAACGTGATGACCGGCGACGCCACGCTCACCGTCGAGACCGAACTGGGCCTCGACGCCAACCCCGAGCAACTCCAACAACTCCTCGAAAATCTGTTTCGGAACGCCGTCGAGCACGGCTCGACGGGCAACCAGACCGCGTCTGGTGACGCCGTTGAGCACGGCTCCGGCGACGGCGGCGTGGCCGTCACCGCCGGCGAGACCGACCGCGGGTTCTACGTCGAAGACGACGGCGTGGGCATCGACCCAGAGGACCGCGACACCGTGTTCGAGGCCGGCTACACCACGTCGGCGCAGGGGACCCGCTTCGGCCTGAACATCGTCTCGCAGATAGCGGCCGCACACGACTGGGAGGTGGGGTCACGGAGGGCACCGAGGGCGGTGCGCGGTTCGAGTTCCGCGTCGAGTGAGCGACCGACTTAGGCGTCGTCGTCCCCGAGGTCGAACTGCTCGTTCTCGGAGACCGCGTTGAGGACGACGCTCGTGTTCGACTCGCGAATCGGTGCCTCGCTCAACAGCGCCTTGATTTGGCGGTTCATGTCGTCGGTGTTCTTGAACTTCCCGACCGCGAGCACGTCGTAGTCGCCGGTGACCTCGTACACCGAGACCATCTGCGGTTCGTCTGCGAGCAGTTCGGTGACTTCCGCGAGGGCGCTGCCCTCGACTTTGAGGTGCATGACCGCGGTCACGTCGTAGCCGAGCGCGTCGTAGTCGACGCGGGGCGTGTAGCCCTCGATGATGCCCTCGTCTTCGAGGTCTCGCAGGTGATTCGAGACGGTCGTCACCGACACGTCGAGCTCTTCGGCGAGGCTCCGAAGGCTGCGTCGCCCGTCTTCGAGGAGTGCGTTGATGAGGTCGGAATCGAGGTTCTCGTAGGTCATCTTCGGGAATTTTGCGTGTGATTGTGATTAATCTCCCGGTCTAAATTGACGATTCGGTGAATCGTCGCCCAGTGGCGTCCGGAAACTAGGTCGAACGTGACGGTCGAAGCGCGTTTGTCGTGCGGCCGCCTCGTCGCACCCGGCCGTTTTCGAGCGGACGTGCGATAAACGAATATCTCACACTTTCCTCTCACCCGTTCACAATATGAAAATAGCGAATAATTATTTATGTTACTCAGGACTGAGTGAGTCTGAGGAAACACAATGGCAGCAAGGGACACTGGAAACGGAGATGCGGCAGACGAGACGACTCGGGAGACACGACGCGGCATCGAGCGGCGCGACGTTCTCAAATCGGGAATCAGCCTCGCGGCGATAGCTGGGGTCGCGGGCTGTCTCGGGGGCGGGTCGGACGACGAGACCACCACGACGACCGCCGCGGACGACGGCGGCGGCGACCCGGAGACCACCGGCGAGACGACCGAAAGCGGCGGGTCGGAGGGTGAGACGACGAACGTCGCAATCGTCTCCAGTCCGGCCGGCTTCGGTGACCAAGCGTTCAACGACCTCGCGCTGCAAGGGCTTCAGACGGCGGCCGAGGAGTACGACATCGAGATTCAGCAGGTCGAGGAGACGAACCAGTCGAACTACCAGACGGTTCAGTCTCGACTCGCCGAGAGCACGAACCCCGACTACGACCTCGTCGTACTGGTCAGCTACAACCACACGCAGGCGCTCCAGACGAACGCCGAGGCGTACCCGGACCAGAACTGGATGTTGATTAACGACTCCATCGACCAGCCGAACGTCGCGGGGTACACGTGGGCGAACCACCAGATGTCGTTCCAGGCGGGCGTGCTGGCGGGGACGATGACGACCCGCGAACTCCCCTACGAGGGGAACTCGCTCGACCCGGACTCGTCGACCGTCGGGTTCGTCGGCGGCGTCGACGGCTCGCTCATCAACGCCTTCGAGCGCTCCTACCGGGCGGGCGTCGAGTGGGTCGACGAGAACCTCGACGTCACCGTCGGCTACATCGGGAACTACACGGACACGCAGACCGCCAACAACATCGCCACCTCGCAGTACGACGCCGGCGCGGACATCGTCTACCACGCGGCGGCGGCGGCGGGACAGGGCGTCTTCCAGGCGGCGCAGGACGCAAATCGCTTCGCCATCGGCGTCGACGCGGACCAGTCCGTCACGCTCCCCGAGTACCAAGACGTCATCATGGGCTCTGCGGTGAAGTACATCAACGAGGGGACCTACGAGGTCGCGGAGGCCACCGTGCAGGACAACTGGTCGGCGGTGCAGGGCTCGAACATCCTCGGTCTCGAAGAGGAGGCCGTCCGCGTCGTCTTAGGGCAGGCGGTCGGCGACGAGCTTCCGGACGTGGTCACGGAGAACCTCGAAGCGGCGAGAGAGGCCATCATCAACGGCGACGTCACCGTGCCGTGTAGCGCCAGCGGCTGCTAGCGACGCAGCCATGGCACCACCTCGCAGGCTTTTTCGAGATAGCGTAGACTCCAACCCATGACAGACACGACCGCACCAGCAGTTCAGCTCACGGACATCACGAAACGCTTCGGCGACGTCGTCGCCAACGACAGCGTCGACCTCACCCTCGACCGCGGGTCGATTCACGCCGTCATCGGTGAGAACGGCGCGGGTAAGACGACGCTGATGAACGTCCTGTACGGCCTGTACGACCCGAACGAGGGGACCATGGCCGTCGACGGCGAACCCCGTTCGTTCGACTCCCCCAGGGACGCCATCGCGGCGGGCATCGGGATGATTCACCAGCACTTCCAGCTCGTCGACAACATGACCGTCCTCCAGAACATCGTGCTCGGTCACGAGCCCTCGACGCGGGGCCTCGTCGACGAGCAGGCGGCCCGTCGTCGCATCACCGACATCTGCGACACCTACGGCTTCTCCGTCGACGAGCACCTCGACACGCCAATCGAAGAGCTCGGACTCGGCATCCAACAGCACGTCGAAATCGTCAAGAGCCTCTATCGAGGTGCCGACACGCTCATCCTCGACGAGCCGACGGCCGTGTTGACGCCCCAAGAAGTCGAGGGGCTGTTCGACGTGATGGAGGCGCTCACCGCCGACGGGCGGTCGCTCATCTTCATCACCCACAAGCTGGACGAAGCGATGCACGCCGCCGACGACATCACCGTCCTCAGAGACGGGAGCGCAGTCGGGACGGTCGACGCGGCGGCGACCTCGCAGAACGAACTCGCCCGCATGATGGTCGGCCGAGAGGTGCTGTTCGACGTCGACTCGCGGGGCGGAACCCCCGGCGAGGTCGCGCTCACCGTCGACGGCGTGACCGTGCGCGACGAGCGCGGGCTCGAACAGGTCCGCGACGTGAGCCTCTCGGTTCGGGAAGGAGAGATTCTCGGCATCGCCGGCGTCGAGGGCAACGGCCAACAGGAGCTCATCGAGGCCATCACCGGGATGCGAACCCCGGAGCGGGGCACGGTCTCGCTCCAAGGGCGCGACATCACCGAGCTGTCCCGTCGTCGCCGCATCGAAGACGGCGTCTCGTACGTCCCCGGCGACCGGCTCGAAGAAGGCCTCGTCCAGGACTACTCGCTCGTCAGGAACGCGCTTTTGAGCAATCAGACGATGGACGCCTTTTCGGACGGGCTCTTCCTCGACTGGCAGCGAATCGGTGACCACGCCGACGAGATAATCGAAGCGTACGACGTGCGCCCGCGGAACCCCGAGGCGACCGCGAAATCGCTCTCGGGCGGCAACCAACAGAAGTTCATCGTCGGCCGCGAACTCGAACGCGACCCGTCGGTGCTCGTCGCGGCCCATCCGACCCGCGGCGTCGACATCGGCTCTATCGAGTTCATCCACCAGCGGTTCCAGGACATGCGGGCGGAGGGCGTCGCCATCCTCCTCGTCTCGTCGAAGCTCGACGAGGTTCAGAAGCTCTCTGACCGCACGGCAGTCATGTACGAGGGGTCGGTCGTCGACACCGTCGACCCCGACGACGTGACCGAAGAGGAACTCGGCCTGCTGATGGCAGGCCGGGCTCGGGACGGCACCGAACGCGCGGCGCGCGGCGCGGAGGGTGACGCGTGAGCGACGCTGCGACCGGCGTCCGGTCTCTCGCGGACCGCATCGCCGCCCGGATGCTCGACGCCTCGGTGCTCGAACGCGTCGTCATCGCGCTCGTCGCGACCGCGCTCGCGTTGCTCATCGGCGCGGTCATCGTCGCCGCCTCGGGGTACGACGCCGTCGAGTTCGTCTCGTCGCTCGTCTACGGCGCGGTCGGGAACGTCTCGAACCTCGCGTTCATGCTCCGGCAGTCGTCGATGCTGATTCTGACGGGCGTCGCGGTCGCGGTCGCGTTCCGCGCGGGCGTGTTCAACATCGGCGTGCAGGGCCAGTTCGTCGTCGGCGGCTTCGCGGCCACCCTCGGCATCCTGTTCGCCGCGCCGCTGCTCCCGAATTCGCCGGTCTCCGCGATTCCGCTGTTGGCGCTGGCCACGCTGTTGGCGCTGGCGGCTGGCGGCGCGTACGGGGCGCTCCCGGGCGTGATGAAGGCGTACGCCGGTGCGAACGAGGTCATCACGACCATCATGCTGAACTTCATCGCCTCGGGTGTCGTCTACTTCCTGCTCGACGCGTATCTCCGCCCGGAAGGGGCGGCCGCGCCGAACACCGAACAGTTCCCCGACTACGTCGGACTGCCCGGACTCGTCTTCGAGAGCCCGTCGTTTTCGATTCTCGGACTCGGCGTGGCGCTCCTGACGGTCGTCGTCGTCTATCTGGTGATGGACCGGACCGGTTTCGGATACGACCTCGTCACGAGCGGCTACCAAGAGCCGGCGGCCAAATACTCCGGCGTCGACCCCAAGCGGATGATCGTTCGGACGATGACCATCTCCGGGATGATTGCCGGCCTCGCCGGCGCACTGTTTGCGATTATGATTCTCGGCTATTACAGCGACCCCAACACGTTCCCCACGTTCGGCTTCGACGCCATCGCCGTGAGCCTCCTCGCGGCGAACAACCCGCTCGGCGTGGTTCCCGCCGGCCTGCTGTTCGGCGGCCTCGACGCCGGCGGCCAGTACATCGGCTTCACGCTCGACGTGCCGAGCGAACTCGTCGACGGCGTCATCGGCCTCATCGTCCTGTTCGTCGCCGCGCCGGAACTGTTCCGCGCGGCGGGGCAGCACACCTCGCTCGGAGGTGACCGCGAATGAGCACCGCTCGCGCGCTTCTCGACGACCAGCGGACGCTCGTTGGCGCGCTCGTCGCGCTCGTCGCCGTCATCGCGCTTCTGCTTTTCGTCGACCTTCCGGGGTCTGACCTCGTGACGGTCGGCGCGCTCGAACGCGCCTTGCAGGCGGCGACGCCCATCGCGCTCGCGGCCATCGGCGGCCTGTACGCCGAGAAAAGCGGCGTGTTCAACATCGGGCTGGAGGGGTTCATGATATTCGGCGCGCTCGTCGGTGCCGCGGTCGCGTGGCTCCTCGCCGGCGACGGGAGTATCACGCAGGCACACCTCTGGGTGGCCTTCGTCGCGGTCGCGGTCGTCTCCGGCGTGCTGGCGACGCTGTTTGCCGTCCTGTTGATTCGGTACGAGGCCAACCAAATCGTCGCCGGCCTCGCCGTCTGGTTCATCGGCCTCGGCTTCGGGCCGTTCGCCGCCACCGTGCTGTGGGGCGGCGTCTCCAGCCCGTCGCTCCCGAACATCGATACGATTGCCGTGCCCGTCCTCGCAGAGATTCCGGTCCTCGGACGACTGTTCTTCGACGCCTCGCCGCTGGTCTTGCTGACCATCGTGGTCGCCGTCGCGGCGTGGGCCGTCCTGTTCCGGACGCGCTACGGCTACTGGGTCCAGGCGGCCGGCGAGAACCCGGAGGCGCTCGACACCGCCGGCATCGACGTCAACCGCGTCCGCTACGCGACCGTCGTCTTCTCGGGCGTCATGGCCGGCTTGGGCGGCGCGGTCCTGTCAATCGGCATCGGCAGCGGCTTCACCGGCACCGGCGTGACGATGGTCGACGGCCGCGGTTGGATTGCCATCGTCGCGTACCTCTTCGGCAACTACAACCCCCTCGGGACGTACGGCGCGTCGCTCCTGTTCGGGGCGATGGACATGCTCCAGATTCAACTGCAAACCATCGGCATCTCGCTGCCGGGGAGCATCACCGGGTTGTTCCCCTACGTCGCCGTGCTCGTGGTCCTCGTCGGCGTCGGCTACACGCGCGTGCCGTCGGCGGTCGGTGAGTCCTACGACACCGAAGAGTAAGGCACGGCACACTCCCCCTTTCGGCCCCGTTCGCGCCGCTCGACCGACCTGCGGTGGCCGCAGGGCTGTCACCAACGCATACATTCAACTACCGTTCGTCTCGAAAGACAGGCTAGTGACTGTCGACGAACCAACCGTCCGCGAACGACTGAAAACGTTCGGCTTCTCCGACAAAGAGGCCGACACCTACATCGCGCTCTTGGGACAGGGCGAGGCCAAGGCGAGCGAACTCGCCCAGCACGCCGGCGTGTCCAAGCGCTACGTCTACAACGTCCTCGGGAGCTTCGAGGACCGCGGGCTCGTCGAGGTCAACGACCACGAGACGCCGACGACGATTCGCGCCGTCGACCCCGCGGTCGTCATCAGACGGCTCTCCGACCAGTTGTCCTCGCTCGAAACGCAGCTCGAATCCATCCACAACCCCGACCCCGGCGAGGACAGACGCTACGAGGTCATCAAGTCAAAATCCACCGTGAAAAAGCGCATCGCGTCGCTGGTTCGACAGGCCGAAAACGAGGTCAACGTGTCGGTGCCGGCGTCGCTGCTGCCGGACCTCGCACCCGAATTGGAGGCCGCCGTCGACCGGAGGGTGCTCACGCTCGTCCTCGCCAACGGCCACGGCGACGAGGCCGTCTCGGAGTCGACGCTGAAGGGACTCGGCAGCGTCGTCCGCTACTGGGCCGACGGCGGCCCGATGCTCGTCTGCGTCGACCGGCGACACGGGCTGTTCTCCCCGCCGGAGTTCGTCATGGGGCGGGGGTCGGACCACCAGGCGATTAGCTTCACCGAAGACCGCCTCTCCCCCGCGCTCGTGGGGTCGTTTCTCGGAAACTACTGGCCGCTCGCCGAGGAGATTCACCTCCACGAACCGGACGAGCTTCCGGCGACGTACGACCGCTTCCGACACGCGATTTTCGCGGCGACCCGCTATCTGAAACGCGGCTACACGCTCGTCGCGGAAATCGAACTCAGACCGGCGGACTCGAACGAGGCGTTCGAAACCCGGTTCGGGACGATTACCGACGTCACCCAGGGGCTCGTGAAACCGACGACGAACTCGATTCCCATCGAGAACGCGTTCCTCATCGACGACGGCACCGAACAGCTGAGCGTCGGCGGCCCCGGTGCGATCGTCGAACCCTACGAGGCCAGACGCGTGACGCTCGACGTCGTCGAATCGTCCGGCCAGTCGGTCCCGGAACTCATCGCTCGCTCGGACGCGCTCAACCGATGACGGTCGCCGTCCGCCGCGTTCTCCGCCAGTAAGCCGAATTTACAAGCGCTCTCCCCGAACTCCGCGTATGGTCTGCGACCCGCTTTTGACTGTCGAGATGAAGACGACGCTCGCGTTCATGTTCCTCGGGCTCACGTCGTGGTACTTGGCGCAGCGATATCTGAACGACGGGTTCGTCGAACTCGTCGCGCTGTTCGGCGTGGGGGTCGTGCTTCCCACGCTGATCAACGAACTGCGTCAGCGGTCGCGGACGGAGTGAGTCGCGTCTGAAAATATCCGAATAATGATAAAATGCCTCACACACGGACACAAACACCGATTCGTGAGCGTGACGTAATTAGCAGAAATCATATATTTACATAGATAGGTGTCGAAAACGAACGCGTTGCATCTCAAGCGTACGCCTGAACTATCGGTTTTTATTACAGAAAAAGTTAAATTCGGTATGCAGATCTAGCTATATAGATTTTATCAGATTCAAATAACGAATCGTACATGAATTCGAACACCCCGACTCACTGCTCTCGGCGTTTCGCCGCCGAGAAACTGTCTGTTCCCGGTTAGTTAAACGGAGATGTCCGCGTGCGTTGCGGTCTATCCCCACTCCAGGTTCAACGTGGCCGCCCGGTTTGCGAACTCCTCGTCGTCGATTTCGCCGCGCGCGTACTGCGTCCGGAGGTCCTGCATGGCGCTGTCGGCTTCCTTCGGTGGCGTCGTCTCGGTACTCGCCGCCCGGACGCGACTGACGTACACGAGGCTCACTCCTGCGAGTGCGAGAAGCAGGAGGACTCCGGCCGCGAGCCACCACAGCCCCATGCCGCCGGTGGCTGTCGCGCCCCCCGCAGCGACCCCGTGGCCGCCGTGGGGACCCATCGGCCCGTGTCCACCCCACTGGAGTACGACGGTCGCCATTTCGCTCATCTTTCTCACCTCTATGTAGTAGTTCACTCACGGACCGTATCAACTCACGCCGTGATTATCGCTCGCTGGGAACGCCCCCGTCCGGCCGTCCGAATCGCTGTCGAACAGGCACCTCCCGTCGCGACCTCCCGTTTCGTGCGCTGTGAATCAGCCGTCGACGACGTTCTCAAGGACGACCGCTCCGGCGAGGTACACCGGAAGCAGATACAGAATCGCCATCACGGGGAGCACGATGAACATCGGCGTGTGGCCGTCGCCCGTCTCGTACACCTGTGCGGCCAACAGAACGACTATCAATCCGAGGAACAGGTCCGTCCGGTCCATGTGTACCCGTGGGCGAGCAGTCTGTTAGTTGTGGTGTGTCCGAGACCGCTGTGTTCCGAGACACGCGTCAAACAGCAAGTCTAGACTTCGTTCGAGGGATGAGCGAGTCGTTATCGGGACATTCGAATTTGCAGATATATTCCACTGAAAAAGCAGACCATTGACACAAGCAACAGACCGCCGCTCAGCACGTCTCGAAGGCCGCCAGACACGCCCGGGTTCGTCACCAGTCCGAAGGCACCTTCGAACACGACCGACTGACTGACCAGCGCCAACCCTCCAATCGACATCAATAGGTGTGGCACGCGTGCGCTCGCCTCTGAACTCATGTTGCGAGGGTCACAGGCGTCGCTCATGAACGCTGCGTATTCTTTCGTCGTTTGGTGAATGCCTCCGTCGCGCAGTGTTGCGACGAGGCTATCCACCACCTCGGCGTTCGACTACGGTTGCAAGTCCCCGTTGATGATGTCAGCCACGCGCTGTCGGTCGAACAGTCGCTCGGCTTCCGGAACGTCGGGATACGGGCCGCCTTCGTAGGTCGGCCACGCGCCGAACTGCTCGGGATACAACTGCTTGGCGATCATCTCCAACTGGAACAGGTTCATGAGGGGGCCGCCGTAGCGAACTCCAATCGGGAAGACGCGGTCGTTTGCGACCGCCGAGAGGCCCTGCGCAGTCGGCTCGTCGTACAGTTCCTGTTTGGTCGTCGTCCAGTCCGGGCCGAGGCCACCGTCGACGAGGACGACGTCCGGGTCGGCTTCGACGAGCGCTTCCATGTCGATTTGCGTCCCGCTCGGCACGTCGGCGAGTGCGTCTTCGGCGTCGAACACGCGCGTGTGGGCCCGGACCGTCCCGGGGCCGTTGAGTGGGTACACCCAGATGCCGCCTCGCCACAGGAACCGCGCCGTCGACGGCCGCGCCTCCGTCTCTTCGAGGCCGGCCGTAATCGTCGATATGAGGTCTCCGTGGATTTCCGCCAGCGCCTCGTACCGCGCTCGAGCCTGGAACACCGCCGCTACCCGCTCGAAGATCTCCCAGAGCGTGTGATACCGGTACTGGTCCGCCCACCTCGCCGGCGGCTCGCTGTGGTTTCGGCTCAGCGAGTTCCCGAACCACGGGGCGACTTCCGTCCGAATCTCCGCAACGTCGTCGGGCTCCCACGCCTTCATCGTCGCCATCAACGCCGGGTCTTCGAGATGGATATCGCTGTCGAGTTCGTAGAGCTCCTCCTTGTCGGGATTCCAGGTATCCACCAGCCCGGACCAATCGACCGAGACGCCGGGGAGTCGCTCGAATAGCAGGTCGTACAACTGCCCGAACCCCTCCGGGTTGTACATCCCGTTGAGCGACTCGCCCTGCCCGAGTGCGACCGCCATATCTGCGTGGTGAAGCAGGACGGTAAACACGTTCTCCGGGGGCTCGGTGAACTCCACACGACCGGCCGGCGAGAGGGTGGCTGCGTAACGCTCGTCGTCCGTTGGTGTCGCCGTCGTGTTCGCTTCGGTTGTCGGTGGGTCGGACGCCGACTGTCCGCCACAGCCGGCGAGTGCGGCCGTCGCTGCCGCAGCCCCGTACTTCACGTAATCCCGTCGCGTGAGTCGTTTGTACTTGTTCACCATGATTTTAGGCTAGCCTAAAACCAGATAACGGCTTCGATTTTTAGGCAAGCCAAAACACGGTGCGCTGTCGAAGTGTTTACTCTGGTTGGCCGGAGTCTCAGCATTCTGTGTGGGTTTGGTAGCGCCACGCTGTGGCACCGATACGGCTGTTATACCTCACACCGGGCGACCGTCGGTTCCCTCGGTCGTCCCCCTCGAACGCGTCCCACGTCGCGTTCACACTCCGCTTCGGCGTGAACGACGCCGTGCAGCGACAGTCGCCTGCGGGGAGACGGTTACCCAGTAGAGACTGAATCCCAAGCGGGGAGTTACTCCGTTCGCCCGCCGGTCTCTTCTATCGCCTTCGGCCGTAGAACCATTACGAGGCCCAGCATTGCGACAACAATCGCGCTGCCGATGTCCTCGCCAGTGAACACGGTGAGCTCTAAGCCGGCCATCAGTAGTGCGACGACACAGAGGAGCGCGCCGAACCATCTCGTCGACACCGAAATCCACGGTGAGACGATGAACGCAGTAGCGAGCACCCCCAACGCAGCAAACGCCGCGATAGTCCCGCGGTCAGCGAACGCGCTCGGCGCAACAAGCAGTGTGAGACCGGCGACGAGTCCGCCAACGAACAACAACAGCACTCCACCGGCTTGCTCATCGAGCCGATGTGAGACGAACCGATAACCGAACAACAGCGCCAGTATCGTCACCCCACCGAACGCCCGAACCACGTCGGCTGAAGTCGTCGCGTCAACGAGGTTCCGAAGCAGTAGCCCCACGAGAATGAGCGCAATCGCGATCGCTCCGGCGGTCTCTGCCAAATCGAAGTCCCAGCGTGTCCGTCCCACAGTCGAACGAGCGAGAGTGGCTACTTAGTACCGGGAGTGTCGGCCCGCTGGCGTAGCTATGCGGACTTCACCGTCGTACGGACCGGGGCGTACGGTTCACGGTGCACGCGCAGTACGTCTATCCACGTGCAGTCGGTCCGGCTCTCCTCGCGGAACCGTATCGCTCAAAGCGTGGTGCGGGTCGCGCGGTGACGCAACCGACCCAGCGCCGACGGACACGAGACGAACCCACGCAGATTGCACCACCGCGGGCGATACGTTCTTGTCACTCGGTGAGAGCTTCGATGTATGGACGGCAAACGAGTCCTCGTTACTGGCGGTGCCGGATTCATCGGCTCGAATCTCGCGAACCATCTCGCCGAAGACAACGACGTGATTGCGATTGACGACCTCTATCTCGGAACGCCCGAGAATCTGGATGACGCCGTGGAGTTCCACGACACGACGGTCCTCGACGACGACCTCCCGACCGAGGGCGTCGACGTGGTATTCCACCTGGCGGCGCTGTCGTCGTACAAGATGCACGAGGAGAACCCGACGAAGGGTGCCCGCGTCAACATCGAAGGCTTCGTCAACACGGTCGAACAGGCTCGCAAGGACGGCTGCGATACCGTGGTGTACGCGACGACATCGTCGATTTACGGGTCGCGAACCGAGCCCTCGCCCGAGGATATGCCCGTCGAGTCCCGGACGGGCTACGAGGCGTCGAAACTGGGCCGCGAGCGCTACGCGGAGTACTTCCACCACCACTACGATATGCAGTTGGCCGGGATGCGCTTTTTCTCGGTGTACCAGGGCTTCGGCGGCGCGGAAGAACACAAAGGGGAGTTCGCGAATACGGTCGCGCAGTTCACCGACAAAATCGCGAACGGCGAGTCGCCGGAGCTGTTCGGCGACGGCACTCAGACCCGCGATTTCACCCACGTCGACGATATCGTCCGCGGGCTGGAGCTCGCGGCTGACGAGCGGTTGCAGGGTATCTACAACTTGGGGACCGGCGAGAGCTACTCGTTCAACGAGATGGTCGAGATGATAAACGAGGTGCTCGGGACGGACGTCGGCCCCGTGTACGTCGAAAACCCCTTCGAGGTGTACGTCCACGACACGAAAGCCGACTACTCGAAGATACACGACGCGACCGGGTGGGAGCCCCAGGTGTCGTTCGAAGCGGGTGTCGAACGAGTCTGTCAGCCGTATCTCGACGGCTAACGCGCACCTCTCACGGGTGTGTTTCGACCGAGGGGTTGCGTTCACTCTCCGACGCGTGGGGTCGACAGTCGAACCCCCTGGACGGGTCACGCGTCAAACTGCGGTTGTCGCCCGACACGGCGTCGTCGACGCTTCCGGAGACTGCCCCTCCGAGAACGTGTTCGAGAACGATTGACCTCCGTTTCACTTGGCGTTCGTCATTCGATTGCGCCCCCTATCTCGGCACAGTTCCGACCACACGCTCCCCGAGGGGTCCAACAGAGCCATCGCAGTGTGAAGCACTTTGGCGGTGGAGTCCCTCCGTTCTCGAGCGATGGGTCGAACGGTTTCACTCTCCGGGACGTGGTTCAGCTATCTGCTGTACGCGTTCCAACTGACTGCGCTCGCGTTGGTGCTCGTGTTCGTCGTGCCCGCGCTCCAGTACCCGGTCAATCTCTTCTTGGGCGGACTGTTCGCCGCGGTCGTCTTCGCGTCGGGAGTCGCGCTGTGGCGGCGCGCGACCGGACGGGAGGAAGGAAGTCGGCTCGGAACCGCCGAAGACATCACCTACGACCCGTTTGCGGACCCCGGGCAGGCCGCCCGCGACCGGTGGGAACGGGCCGTTCGACGGCTTCCCGGTTCGGACGACGAGGAGTGAACTCCCGAAGGTGTGAGGGCGGTCGGTGGCTCACGAACGACCTCCTCCGTCGGTCTGCCGCCTCCACCGAGTGATACGAACGAACTGCTCCATCGTTCCCGCAGCCAGAGCACCGACGACCGAGCGAATCCGCTGTTCGACGGCGACGACTCGAATCCGGTCGCGCTCGACGACGCGGTCACACCGATGCGACGGACACAATCACTAACTCAATTGACGTTGGATACTGTTAGCTGTGTTCCCAATCTCACACCTGTGGTCCGGCGTGTCCCTCCAAACACCCCCCTTTCCCGTCGGCGTGCGCGAAACGCACGTGACCGGGCTCGTGGTGCTCATCGGACTCATCTTCGGCGGGATGTATCTGTACACTCGCTGGCGTCAGTATCTTCGGTAGACACAGCGACGGACCGCGTTGCACCCTCCCGACGAACAATACCACCGTCGAACTGACGGCCGAGTCAGAGAGTACAGTTCGTACGCTCTCCTCTCTGCTGCCTCGCGCTTTCAACGACGAACGAACGCAGGCGAACTGTACTCTCTCCCGTCCCGCTTCGGCCATCGCGTTCCACGTTAGAGAGTACATTTCGTATGCTTTCCTCAATATGAAGCGTTCTACGAGGGGGTGGGTGTGGAGTTTTGAATGTATCGCGTTGTACAGGTCACCGCAGATGCGATGACGACATGACGGTTCCTCGGGGAGTACCGTTTCGAGTGTATCTGATCTCGTGTCCTTCGCATCGGCCTCGGAGTCTCTGTTTCCGATTTCGTGTGTACCACTTCCTGAGACGCATCTAAACAGATGAAGTCGTGGGGGTCAGATTTTCGTCCCGGATTCTCAGAACGATTTCTTTGCAGTCTATTTCCTTCGTCTCCGGTATACGAACTGGTTCAGTTTACAGTTTGGTTGTCACCCCCCATCGCTTCATGTGTTCTTGTGGTTCGTCTCTATCCACAGCAGCGCTGCACTACCACCGGTATCTCCGTCTCGAACTGGCTTCGACTCGAAGATATTGGCATCTTGAACCCCTGTATGGGTGCTAAACACATGAAGTGGTGGGGGTAGAACGATTACCAAATCCTCTCGGCTACCTGAACAGCCATGACCAACAATGTTGGAGACTCTCCCACCCCACCACTTCATCTGTTCTGATTATCTGCACTGTTTCTGTGTGGTTTGGGGGCTCAATAGTTCGGGTGGTCGCTGGCTCTTAACCATCATTGTCAGTCGTAGACAGATCACACAGCATAGAACAGATGAAGCCACGGGGTTCTTCACTTATATATTCGGAGAACAGATGAAACAGATGAACCGGTGGATATATCTGGTATACAGGTCTGCAACACGTATGGGATCCTTCGAGTTCTCACAATCAAATCAGATCTTCAAAAATCGGGATGTGCTACGTGAGGATTATACCCCCGAAGAACTCGTTGGCCGGGATGAAGAACTGAGTGAGTATCACTCCGCTCTCCAGCCGGTAATCAACAACGAACTCCCGTCGAACATCTTTCTGTACGGCAAGTCCGGTGTCGGGAAAACAGCCGCAACACGATTCTTACTGGATCGGCTCCAAGACGCCGCTCGATCGATTCACGACCTCGACTTGCACGCGGTACGGATCAACTGTGACGGACTCAACACGAGCTATCAAGTCGCCGTAACGATCATTAACCGTCTGCGTAGTCCGGAAGATCAGATTCCCATGACCGGCTATCCACAGTCGAAGGTGTACCAGTTCCTGTGGGAAGAACTCGATCAGTACGGGACCATACTCATCATCCTCGACGAGGTCGACCACGTCAACGACGACTCACTTCTGTATCAGATTCCGCGCGCACGAGACAACGGTTACGTCACGTCAGCGAAGATCGGGCTGATCGGTATTTCGAACGATCTGTCGTACCGAGAAGGGCTTTCGGCAAAGGTCCAATCGAGTCTGTGCGAAAAAGAGGTCTATTTCCCACCGTACGATGCGGGAGAACTCCGTAAAGTGCTCGAACAACGAACCCAAGTCGCCTTCCGTGATGACGCTCTCTCGGAGGACGTCATCCCGCTTTGTGCCGCCTATGGTGCGAAGGATTCGGGTGACGCTCGACAGGCGATTAATCTCCTGTTGGAGGCGGGGGATATCGCACGGAACGAGAACGCACCACAGGTAACGAAACCGCACGTCGACCAAGCCAAACGAAAGCTCGAATCCGACCAAATCACGACTGGGGTGTCGAAGCTCACAGAGCACGCCCGACTGACGCTGTACGCACTTACGACGTTCGCCGCAGACGGTGAGACTCCAGTCACTTCACCGACAATCCGCGAACGCTACCTCGCACTCTGCAGTTCGAGTGGCATCGACCCGCTTTCACATCGGCAGATGCAAAGTCATCTCTCCGAGCTGAAGATGATGGGTGTCATTACGGGCAAAGAGCGGAATCTGGGTCGTCGCGGCGGAAAGAAGGTGCTGTACGGACTCAACTACGACCTCGGGTTAATTACGGAAACCCTCGCCGACACGATCGATGAAATCGGCGTCCACCGCTCGATTCAATCGTTCGCCAAGAACTGCTCGGAGCAGTAACCCACAGAACAGATGAAGTGACGGGGTGTGGGTGGTCATGGCTCCGTTCTGTCTCTCGAAAAAAACAGATGAAGTGGTGGCGTGCCCCGGTCCTCAACTGCCGTCTCACGCGACGTCTGCCTTCCTACCCGAAACCGGTGTTTGGTCGTCTCGTCTCGCGCCGCGAGGGTTGCGTGCAGACCGTCAGGACCCAGTCCCGAAACCGGTGTCTGTTCGGCTCGTCTGCTTCTGCGATCGACGCCTGGCTCCCATAGCCCCCGAATGCGGTGTCCACACGGATGTTTCTGACTCGGAAGCACGCGAAATGCCCACTCTGTATCAGATCGTCTCAGTCTCTCAGTGGATCCTATCTGCTGCTGAAAGACAGTACATCTTGTGTGCCTTTCCCGACTGCATTGGCTTCGATTGGTCGACGAGTCACCCCATGCCGATATCGAAAGAACAGATGAAGTCATGGGGGGAGGGAGGACCGGATCGGACCGTTCTGTGTGGCTCGTTCGACGGCGCGGTTACGGTGATACGACGGACACAATCAACTAACTACATCGATGCTCGCACCGCTATTCGCGTCTCGCACTCTCCCCCCGTGGTCTGGCGTGTCGCTCGGTCCCCAACGAACATCACCACCGACCGTCGATAGCGCGCTCGTACGCCTTCTCCGCTTGGTCGGCGACGCTGTCCCAATCGTACCGCTCGGCGCGTTTCGTCGGTTCGGTCGGCGGCGTCTCGCCCCCGAGCGCTCGGGCTAACGACTCTGCGACCGAATCGACAGTCGGCTCAGCGAGATAGCCCGCGTCACCGATGACCTCACTCGCCGCCGATTCGGGGTGTTGAACGCCGATAACCGTACAGTCGGCGGCCATCGCCTCGGCGTAGGTGATGCCGAATCCCTCTCGTGTGCTCGGAGAGGCGAACACGTCCGCGGCGCGCATCTGGCCCAACACGTCCTCGTACTCGTCGAGGAATCCAAGCAGGCTCACGCGGTCGGCGTGGTCCAACGAGTCGGCCTGTCGTTCGAGGCGGTCGGCCTCCGGGCCGTCGCCGACGACGCCCAGCGTCACGTCGTCGTAGTCGTCGGCCACGCGGTCGAACGCGTCGAGGAGGACGGAGACGTTCTTGTCGGCGATGAGTCGCCCGGCGAACAGCACGTCGAACGAGTCGCCCTCGTCGGGGAGCGGCGCGTTGCGAATCTGGTCGACGTCGATGCCGTTCGGGACGACCTCGATCGTGTCCCTGTCCCGGCCGGTATCGGCGAGGCGGTCGGTGTTTTTGTGAACTCGCGGTGTTTCCACGTCGCCTGAATCGCCTCTCAGTAGTCGTTACCTACACGACTACTGTCGAAGTGCCGTACTCATCCGTCTTTCACGGGGACGGGGAATTTGTAGTCGTACGCCATGAGCGTATTCGAGCGTCGGAGGTCGTCGAGGAACGTTCGTGCATCGTAGTCACGAAGACGAATATACAGACCCGAGCCGTCTTCGATGCCCTTCTGTCTGACTGCGTAGTTGTCGTAGCCCAGTCGGTCGACCTCTGACTGGAGATGTTCGACGCACGACTCGGGAAAGCCGTGGGTCGCAAAGGAAACGCGCGGTGCGCCGCTGTCACGGATTGAGCAGTTCCCGTCGCCCCAGTACCAATGTAGGAGTGCTGTCTTGTCGAGGTGGAAGTCCTCCGGGACGATTTTTCGATTGTTCTTTTCGTCCCTGACTTCGTACCACTCCTCGTACATTCGTTGGAGACGTGGTTGCGGTCGTGACGTGACTATCCACGAAGTGTAGTCTTCGTCGGTAAACTGATTCAGCCGAGTGAACGAGTTCGGCTGGGACTCCGGGAAGAACCCATCGGGAAGCTTTGTGATTAGTCGACGTGCGTGCTCCTCCGTCGTCGTCGAGAGTTGGAAGAAACACGACCCATCATACCGTGAGTGCAAGCACCCATCGCCGAGTAGTTCGCCTTGAATAACCGACACCTGGGATGGACTCAGTCCGATATCAGTAGTTTTCGGGAGTGAGATGGGATCGGCACCCGCTTTTTCAAGGTGGAATCGGATTGCGACTGGGGAGGTGTCGTATCGGTCCGCAAGCGTCTGGAGGGAACTCCGACGCTCGTACGCTTCAACCAGTTCCTCTCTTCGGTTCGCTAACTGCGTGTACGCCGGACCACCATTTCGCATTGTGACATCGTGGTCCTGTAGACGGCGGTGAATCGTCGGTGCAGAGACATCGAAGACCTCCGCAATCTCACGGAGCGACTGTCCCGCTTCATAGCGCTCAATGAGTTCGTCAACTCGCTCGTCGAGCCACTCGTACCGCATCCGTCAGGCCCCCACCGAGGACGTTTGGTAGTCGTAATTCTGTTCAACAGACTCTTGTCGATCTCTATCTGAGTTGCTCATGCTTCGTCTTGGGCGAAGCACGGGGCGGTGTCTCCAGCACCGTCCTCTCCGTTGAGGCGACCCGTGCTTCTCGAGAGATGCTACGGATGGCGGCTATTTAGAAGTTTTGCTTAGCAAAATGCTTGGCAAACAGTTGGGCTATGTGCTTGGTGAATTGCTGGGTATTATGGGTACGGAGTCAGAACTGCGCACCATACATGGTCAACGAACGCTACGAACCGAACGAACGGGAGGAAGTCGTCCTCGAGTTATTCAAACAGGGGCGACGTTCTGGATCACCGTGGGGTCGTGTTAATCCGCTCTATCTGCGTGAGCACTCGGATTTGGAAAAGGGTCAGGTCGAGTACGCGCTTCGAAATCTGACGAATGCCGGTTGGATTACGCAATTGAATCAGGGTGGGTTGTATGAGTTGGTGGAAGATCCGCGGGATTGATTTTTGTTGGCCGCGTTGATTACCTCACACGTAACCTAAGGCTTCTAGGTGCTCTGTCTGTTCCTCAGAAAGTTCGACAGAGTCCTCACTCCGGACGAGTTCATCGCTTAATTCTTTTTGAGCTTCTTGAAGCGAGATTGTCGTATTCCCAAATTTCTCCCAATCTCTTCCCCAGAATTTAAGCCCAGAAACCAGCTCACTAATTCCAGTTGTGCTCCGAGCGGGTGGTGCGTAGTCGCCGAGGAATACGTCATAACCGTAGTATGCCATCCTAAGTAACTTAGATCGTCGATGCTTCACCCAGCCCCCATCATTATCCCATAAACCGGAAGCAACGTAGACGGGAAGTTCTCTACCGAATGCATTGTACCGCTGCCAAACATCACTCCTAACACGTCGATCTTCATCCGGCGTCTCTGCCCAGAGGTCAATGCCATCTACGTGGCCAATCTCTCGTCCAACCGCTGAAAGACAAGTCGGTGCTAAATCAACTCCTGATGCGACCCCGCTAAGTGTCTCTCCCTTTGGGATTCCTTTGCCAATGAAGGTCATTGGGACTTCGAGTAGTTCAGGGCAAAGAGGCGTTGAGTGGCCCCACTTTCCTCCCAATCGACCACCTTCACCTAACAACTCCCCATGATCCGACGTGAATACACAGAGTGTATCTTCACGAAGTCCCAGATTTTCTAACTTGTCTAATATCTCTAAGAAATAATTTGCTGACTTTTCAGCATCGTTTTGGTACTTCTGCTGTAGATCTTTTGGATCGTTGTAATCCCTAAAATAGGGGCCAGTTTCGTATTCGTCGTTTTCGAAGCCGTAGGGTGCGTGGGGACCGAGATCATGGACAACATGAACAAATGGCGGTTCAATATCAGCGAGCTTCTGTTCCCCATCTAGTCGAAGCATTTTGACCGGGGGCTTCTCACTTGATTCAAATTTCAACCAGTGTTTCTCAGAGTCAAACCCAGCATCCCAGTCTTCCTGTTCAGATAATAGGGGTGGACGTTGCGGAAGTCGGTCTTCGAACATCCAAACATTGTGACTTGATGGATACTTCCCGGACATCAACGATGGAATTGAAGATGCTGTCCAAGGTGCTGCAGCGATTGTTTTTATCGTTAGACCCTTTGAGCGGATTCTTTCAGGGAGTGCATCATACCTGAGTGAGTCAGAAATAAATATAAATACATTTTCAAAACCCGATTCGCCTGACAGATTTGAAATTGGCCCCGTAATCATATGTATTCGCTTATCTGGAGATGTGAAAAGCTTGATGGGAATCAGTAGTTGTTTGTTTGATACCTATTATTCATTAGTTAATATAATGTACATCACCGCATCAATTGCCCTTGGTTAGTCCTCTGACTTGAACAGGAGTCACAGTTAGATTGTTATGGGTGAACATTAATTGAATAGATGATATGATTGGGATATCAAGGGAGAACGTCAGTACACTTTGGCAGCGCCCAAGACGGATAATTCCATTCCTGATTCGGAAATATAACTACGCAACTAACGACGTCACATACAATGAAGATGGTGTCGACATATTTGAAGAAGACTGGGATAACTTGGTGATTCTTGATGCGTGCCGGTATGACTATTTTCAGTCTGAGTCTAAGTTAAGCGGTGATACCTCTTTTCGATTCTCGAGGGGTGCTATGAGTTCGGAATTTATCACGGGTAACTTTGCGAATAAAAAGGTTCATGACACAATCTACGTCTCAGCAAATGGCTTTTACCCTACATTGAAAGATGAGATAAACACAGAAGTATACCAATATATTGACTTACCACGGGATGCAGCAGACAATATTACTACACATCCAGAGACAGTAACTAAAGCTGCAATTGAAGCAAATGACGACAATCCAAATAAGAGGCTCATCATTCACTATCTCCAACCCCACCAACCATACATAGGTGAGTTTGGACGCTCCAAATTTGAGTTCGAGGGAAATTTGAAAGATTCAATGAGAAAAAGTCAGGTGACCAAAGAAGATGTGCGAACGGCATATACTGAGAATCTGAATATAGTTCTTGACGAAGTCGCTATATTAAACGAATCCCTTGATGGGAAAACAGTTGTAACTGCGGATCATGGCGAAATGTTAGGTGAAAAAATCGGGCCATTTGAGCTATATGGTCATTTCCAGGGAGTATACCGAGACGAATTAGTTAAAGTTCCATGGCATGTGTTAGAATATGACTCCAGAAGAGATATCATCGCTGAGGAGCCAGTTTCGGATATGGTGGATTTAGATGACAAAGAACTCAATCAACGCTTGAAAGACTTAGGATACAAAGTATAGTATGTCTAGTGACTACTCGAACATCTCTGAACTCATAGAGGAGGAGTACAATAATAGCAAAAGTGTTGGAATCTTTGTATCAAGATTTGACAAATCTGAAGGGGTGGGAACAGTAGTGAATCGACATATTAGTGAGTTGAATGATGCAGGGATTGATGTTACTCTCTTTGCGTATGAACAGGTGGACGAGATTGCTGAAAAGAAGGTTGTTAATGTGAGTTCTAGTCTAACCGGCAATAATACACTAAATAAACTCATATCTTCGATGAATCCGCTAAAGTGGTTGAGTTTATCTAGCGAATTGAAGAAACTAGATTTGTTGATCGTACACCAACCAATTCTTTGTTCAATAGCTTATTACGCACAAAAAATCCATGACATAGACACCATCTATTACAATCATGAAGTAACCCGTCCCGAAGATAAAGTTGGGACTATTCAAAGAATATATGGATACACATTGTTTCAAATCTATCTTCACATTAGTTCAAGACTCGATCAAATTGTTTCAGTTAGTAAATACAGTCAACAGGAATACTCCCGGAGGTTTGACCGTCAAGGAATGGTTATTCATAATTCGATAGACCATGAGATGTATAACCAATCCGTAGACGGCTCTAGAATTCGTGAGAAATATGATCTTGAAGATGACCCATTGGTGTTATTTGTTGGTCGGATCGCAAAGTCAAAAGGAATCCATAGATTAATTTCTGTGTTCGAGGACGTTTCAAAGACAATTCCCGATGCTACCTTAGTCATTGTTGGACGCCCAGATAATCAGGGATATTATCAACGTGTCAAAGTCCTAAGCAAAAGCGTCGATCAACAAATAATTTTTGCGGGAATTGTTCCAGAAGAAGATCTACCTGCTTACTATTCCGCTGCTGACTTGTACGCGACATGTTCAATCAAAGAAGGATACAACCTCACAATCGCGGAAGCTGAGGCATGTGGAACACCGACAATCGCATTCGATATCGGTGCTCACTCCGAAGTCATGAATGATGGCGTTTTAGTTCCAAAGGACAACACTAGCTTATTTAAAGAGGAGATGGTTAGCCAACTCACTAAACAAAGGTAGTGGTTCTGCTCACGTTGCTATATTTTAAATATCCCAGATCTTGATGCCCTATTGTTTATATGATAACACCTGTAAGGTGCAACAGACAATGCTGGATGACCTATCAATTATAATTGTTAATTACAAGTCCGAGGAAGATATCAAAAATTTATACTCAAGAATTTCAGGTGTGGCTGAATTTGTAGTTGTTGATAATAGTTCGTCTAGTGAATTGAGGCAGTGGTGTAGTCACGACGACATACATTATATTGATTCAGGAGGAAATCATGGATATTCTGGTGGGAATAATATGGGGATTAGATATTCACTTGATGAACTCAATCGTGAATCAGTCTTGGTCCTAAACCCTGATCTTGAGATTAATAAAGAAGATATTCGGGAACTATACACCATACATCAAAGTACAAACTATTCAATCATCTCACCAAGAATTCTAAATCGAGAGGGCATACCAGTCAATGAGTCTCCAACTCCAGAGGGAACTCTCTTCCGCTCTATTGGTCTTCTTCCAGCTTTACCGGGAAAGGAACACAACCTCAAACCAGTTGATCACGCACATGGTTCCTGTATGATGATAAGCGAATCAGTTTTCGAACAGATTGGATATCTGAATGAGTCATTTTTTATGTACTATGAAGAAATTGAGTTTTGTTACAGAGCTCGGCGAGAGAATATCAACATAGGACAGTGCCAAGTGGTAGATGCAATCCACAATCAACCAGTAGACCAAACGAGGTTTGAATCATCTTACCAAGTCTACCTTGACTTCAGAAATCGATTCTTGGCTTCAAATTCTATATTTTCAAAAAGCATTGACCGCATTCAATACACTACTCTTTCAATACTAATCTCAGGTTGGATGGTCGTAAGAATGCTATTTGAAAAGAAGATCGAATACATAGCTCCTGCAATATTCGGAGCCCTGCACGGTATCCAAAACAGAACAGGGAAACCAGAACGGATGTGACCTTCAGACAAGTATCAGTACCTCACAAAGCATCCTCGGCTAGCTGTTTCTGAAGCCTGAGTTCTGTGTCGGAGCGGTTGCATTGACGGTCTCGACGGGAGAATCATGGACGAATCGGTGGAGAGCTGTCGCTGTCGGCGGCGGTCAGCCGCTGACGCGACAGCGTCGCCACTCACACCGCTGGCTAGCCCGGTCAAGAGTTACCGGCTAAACCGGTCGTCTGGTGGCCGGTTCGCGGGGACGGCCCGACGCACCGCGAGGGCCGTCCACGCTGCCCGTCGAATCATGTTGGTGAATTCCTTGTACGACCACTCCCAGAGGCGACGCCCGCCTCGGCGGGGCGTCGCCACGTACTCCCAGTGCAGATACCGCCACACGTTCTGTAACAGCAAACTCACCACGACGTACAACAGCCGTACGACCGGATTCTGTGTCGTAGTCGTCGCAATCGTTTGCTCGGAGAGTCGGTAGCTCGCCTCGATACCGAAGCGTTTCGCGTAGTGGTATCGAGCGTCTCGTGGTGAGTTGATGAACGGCGCGTCAGCGGCGTAGCCGTGACGCGCCACGCCATGTTCGTCGTACCGTCCGTTCTGGTAGGTACAGTCGATGTAGACGGGAAACTCGACGGTCCAGCTGTGACCGTCGAGTTTCGCTGTCAGACTGTGCTGAATCACGCGACTCCACCCTTCTGAGAGTTCTCGCTTGATCGTTCGTCCCCAGCGGACGATCGGCATGACGTACGCGTGGTTGTGCGCCTGAAGCAGCGTCAAACACTTGCTGTCGTAGAATTCGCGGTCAAGATAGACGGCCTTGACACCGAGGTCAAGGCCGTCGAGAATACCGAGGAACTCTGCGAGGACACTGCTGGCGGTGTCGCCGTCTTCGAGACGGCGCACCGCCAGCGTGTAGCGTTTGTTCTTCACGCGTGCGTACAGTGTCGCGTACGCGTGGAACGCGGTGGTTCCACGCTTTGCTTGGGAGTGATAGAGACCGTCCGTGTCGTCTTCGTCACCATAGCATGCGTTCTAGTTTAGCAGAGAATGCGGTCGCTGTTTGTTGATTAGATATCGTCGCAACTACCCGGTTGAAGAACCCGGTGGATGATGTGTACTCACCACCGGACTCGGTAGTTGTTGACCGGATTCAAAGAGCGTTTCCCTCTGATGAGTTGCGCGAGCGCGCTCGCGCAACGAATCTCGTCCAACGAGAGCGGAAATTCGACATCGTTGCGCTGTTCTACACACTCTCGTTTGGCTTCGCTGCTGGCTCAGACCGCTCTCTCCAAGCATTTCTCGAACGCTACGTCGAGATGGCTGACTGTGACGAACTCTCCTACGCATCGTTCCACGACTGGTTCGAACCAGGATTCGTTGCACTCCTTCGAGAGATTCTCGATGACGCAATCGAGAATCTCGATACCGGACGAGAAGATTTGAACGGCCGTCTCGAACGCTTTCGAGACGTCCTCATTGCTGACGCAACCATCGTTTCGCTGTACCAGGACGCCGCTGATATCTACACAGCAACCGGCGACCATCAAGCCGAACTGAAACTTCACCTCACCGAATCTCTCTCGACTGGGCTCCCGACACGATTCCGGACAACCGATGGGACGACTCATGAACGGAGTCAGCTACCCACCGGTGAGTGGGTAGCTGACGCCCTCATCTTGCTCGATTTAGGCTTCTACGACTTCTGGTTGTTCGACCGAATCGACCAGAACGGCGGGTGGTTCGTCTCCCGGGTGAAGGACAACGCGAACTTCGAGATCGTCGAAGAACTGCGAACGTGGCGAGGCAACAGCATTCCGCTGGAAGGAGAGTCACTGCAGGCCGTCCTTGAGGACCTGCAGCGACAGGAAATCGACGTACGCATCACGCTTTCATTCGAGCGCAAACGAGGGTCGGGCGCCAGCGCGACCCGGTCGTTCCGATTGGTCGGCCTGCGTAACAAGGAGAGCGAAGAGTACCATCTGTATCTGACGAATCTGGCGAGAGAAAGCTACAGCGCGCCCGATATCGCGCAGCTCTATCGGGCGCGCTGGGAGGTCGAACTGCTGTTCAAGGAGTTGAAGTCGCGGTTCGGCTTGGACGAGATCAAGACGACCGACGGCTACATCATCGAGGCGCTGATCATCATGGCCGCAATTTCGTTGATGATGAGTCGTGTAATCGTGGATGAGTTACGGTCGCTCGAGGCAAGACAGCGAGAGGGCGAAGCCGCCGCAGACGCCGACTCGTCGGCGTCGCGGCTCCCTCGGCGTCGCTGTTCGCTCGCCGTGGAACGCCACGGTCATCTGATCCAGTTGTATCTCATGATCGAGTTGGGCTACGAACTGCCGGATTTGGACGAGCTGTTGCTGTGGGCGTCACGAAATCCAAATCCACACAGAGATCGGTTACGTGAGCAGGTTGAACGAGGTGAGTTCGGCTTTGATCGCTACTAAACTAGAACGCATGAGGCTACAACAAGATTAATGTTGCCTTGTTGATCACCTGATGATAGGCGATCGTATTGAGGACAATGAATCTCACTAACGGCTCCACTCACACCCGTTTGATAAAATCGGTTGACCCTCGACTTCGTCTCTCAATCTCGTTTCTACTATTCTTCTCTCTGGTAGTGTATTTTCGGTATTTTCCAACAATCATTTCCGACATCGTTTCTGATTCTATTGTACTCTTTTCATTACTCTGTCTGTTTGTAATGATAATTGTTGGCTCAGTCCTTGATCAGGGGGTTTTCAGATATTTATCCATACTCTTAGCGGTATTACTGGTATTCTTCGCGCGATCAATCCGATACATTCGAACGCCTTTCCCAATGCTGTGGGATCCATATACACATATGGCCGCTGCAACCAATATTCTACGTACAAATCAAATTCTCCCGGCAACTCCTGAGTGGACTACTGTCTTGTACAAGACATCTTTTTGGCCGATGCTGTACACACTAAGTGCCGAGATAACCCGAATCACCAGTATAGACACACAGATCGTGCATAACTACCTCCTCCCGTTTACGGGAGTTGTGTTTTTCTTAGTTATTTATATTTTTTCCAGACGGATTGCTGGATTGGGATATTACTCACTTGTTGGTGCACTTGTTTCGTCGTTTGCGTCTAACGTCATCTTCTACCAATCAGAATTTCATCCGCAGGGATTTTCATTGTTATTCCTGGCAATGTTCTTATACTTTTACTCACTTAACTCAGATCAGCCGCAGCCCAGATTAAAACTTCTAGAAGCAGTCACATTAGTTGGGTTTCTGTTCTCCCACTATTTTTCGCCTTTATTTTTGTCAATGGTGGGTGCCGGTGCAGTTTGTTTGCTGATTCTACGAACCTCTCTCGGTCAATACTTTGGTATGCGCTCAATTAACTCATCAAATTTAGTCCGGTATGAACCACTACTACTACTTGGAGTGGTAATACTATTCTATCACCTTTGGTCCCCTGCACCTCATTTGGAGTATTACCTGCAGTTAGCACTAACTGCATCGCCGGATAGTACCAGTCTCACGACTACGGACAAGTTATTCATTTCAGACATGGTACGGAGAGTTAAGTGGGTCATCTTAGCGATCTCCTTGCCAGGGCTGGCTTATTCAATTTGGAAAGGTGAAAAGAGCCAGCTAATCGTAGCCGCATTCATCTTCTCTTTACTTGGAATCGGTGTGCTAGGCAGATTTGGTATCTTCTTAGAAGTTGGCAGGACTGTCACATTTTATTCATCTATTGTGGGAGTGATGTGTGCTCTCAGTCTCAAATACATTCACACGCTTGAAATTGATATTAATCTTCCAGTCTCACTATCGGCCCTGATCTCTCTTGGTATTTCAATTCTTCTTGTCATCTCCTTTATTGGTGGACACTTTGTTCCGGCATATTACTTCCATTCCGTAGATGAGCATGAAGGATATTACAATAACAACCAAGTTGCATCAATGGAACAATACCAACCTGCAGGTTACTGGTTTAAAGAATATTCAACCTCCGAATATCAAGCGATTTCAGATACTAGGAGCTTTACTGGTACTATTCCATTTTATTGGGGTGAGACACCAGTAAGACCTGGGATCTTCCCATGGTACGATGGTGAACCATCTCGCCAAGTAACTCGGTGGGGTGGAATAAATTATCATATCGATAGAAGTAGCGCTGAGAATCGCTATTTCTTTGTGAATGTGAACGATCAGACGACAGTCTCAAAGGCGGATCGGAAAAATGGGATCTATGCAAATGGGGAAATATCAATTTATTTTGATTTCCCCCGATCTGAGTAATCTAAATTCGAATTACCTCTCAAATAAAAATAGTAGAAAGCTATTACTGTGTAGAAAGCCGCATGTTAGGCAGGATTGTGTTTATGTTAGATGGCTCAGTCATGAAACTCAAGGTGATTAGCTAATGCACGTATTGTATATCATGGGTCAAGATAGTGGTGGATTACCACACTATACCGCAGAACTTGCGAATTCTATGTCAGAATATGCAAGGGTTACAGTTCTAAAGCCTAATGAGACTTCTGCTGATGAGGTGCTACGAGACGAAATCACGGTGATAAATGCGTTTAAGCCAACGGACATCTCAATGCAGAATCTCTTCGATTTAAAACTAGATGTACTAGATAGTATTCGTGGATTATTTTCTTTTTGGAATATCAAACTGATAAATCAGATTGACCCAGATATAGTTCATGATCCAACCGATGAATTCCCCCAAGTGAATCTATTTTCATGGGTTCACTCTGTTTATGAGGACCGGCCATACGTCGTTACATCCCATGAAACGAAACATGGTGGCGCAGGTGGGGTCCTGAGAGTCGTTAACCCACTATTGTCGCTCGTTCCTGACTTTGAGAAATCTGCAGCAATTGTACACTCTGCTGACCAACGGGAATTATTACTCAATAACCACAAAGCTGTTGACGAAGTTCATGTAATTCCACATGGGGTATATTCATTTTTCAGGGAGCTTGACTATGACGAGCAAAAAGAAGAAGATAAACACGCATTATTTTTTGGTAGTCTCATCCCCCCCAAAGGCATAGAATATCTAATCGATGCAGTCCCTAAAGTGTCTGAAGAAGTTCCGGGGTTCTCACTCACAATTGCTGGAAGTGGATCTATACCAGACGAGTGTGCTGACGTGGTCGAACAATATTCTGATGTAATCAACATCAGAAATGAGTTTATACCGAATGAGGAGGTTGGGACATTATTTTCTCGAGCACAGGTGGTGGTCCTTCCCTACCGACGTGGTTGGCAGACAGGCCATAGTGGTACTCTCTCAATTGCCTTTGCTTTTGGAAAACCAATTATCACCTCAGAGGTCGGTGATTTCCCTGAACTTGTTGGTGAGTCAGGAGCAGGAATCGTAGTAGAGCCTGAATCCCCCGAGGCTATTGCTGACGGACTAATTGAGGTGTTTTCATCAGATTCTGCTTTAGATCAGATGTCGAACGCGAGTTCAAGGGTGGCAGATCGATTATCTTGGGAGAAAATCGCGGAACAGCATTTCGAAGTATATCAAAATTTATTATAACCCATAAGTGGGATTGGACCATCTAGAGATAGGCTCAGTACCTCACAAAGCATCCTCAGTACCTCACAAAGCATCCTCGCCTAGCTGTCTCTGAAGCCTGAGTTCTGTGGCGGAGCGGTTGGACTGGCGGTTTCGACGAGAGAATCATGGACGGATCGGCGGAGAGCCGTCGCTGTCGGCGGCGGCTGCCGCCGACGCGACAGCGTCGCCACTCCCACCGTTGGCTAGCCCGGACGGGAGTTACCGGTGGAACCGGTCGTCCGGTGGCCGGTTCGCGGGGACGGCCCGACGCGTCGCGAGGGCCGTCCACGCTGCCCGTCGGATCATGTTGATGAACTCCTTGAATGGCCACTGCCAGAGGCGACGCCCGCCTCGGCGGGGCGTCGCCACGTACTCCCAGTGCAGATACCGCCACACGTTCTGTAACAGCAAGCTCACCACGACGTACAGCAGCCGTACAACCGGATTTTGTGTCGAGGTCGTCGCAATCGTTTGCTCGGAGAGTCGGTAGCTCGCCTCGATACCGAAGCGTTTCGCGTAGTGGTATCGAGCGTCTCGTGGTGAGTCGATGAAGGGCGCGTCAGCGGCGTAGCCGTGACGCGCCACGCCATGTTCGTCGTACCGTCCGTTCTGGTAGGTACAGTCGATGTAGACGGGAAACTCGACGGTCCAGCTGTGACCGTCGAGTTTCGCTGTCAGACTGTGCTGAATCACGCGACTCCACCCTTCCGAGAGTTCTCGCTTGATCGCCCGTCCCCAGCGGACGATCGGCATGACGTAGGCGTGGTTGTGCGCCTGAAGCAGCGTCAAACACTTGCTGTCGTAGAATTCGCGGTCAAGATAGACGGCCTTGACACCGAGGTCAAGGCCGTCGAGAATACCGAGGAACTCTGCGAGGACACTGCTGGCGGTGTCGCCGTCTTCGAGACGGCGCACCGCCAGCGTGTAGCGTTTGTTCTTCACGCGTGCGTACAGTGTCGCGTACGCGTGAAACGCGGTGGTTCCACGCTTCGCTTGTGAGTGATACAGGCCGTCTGTATCGTCTTCGTCGCCGTAGTAGGGCCGCAGGTGGAGGTCTGCGCAGACCTCCACCTGCTGGGGAAGGACGTCGAGAACGTCTTTCTGGAGGAGCGTGTTCCCGATTTGTTCGAGCGTCTCGAGGTCGAACTTGGTGCGGAGATGGTAGAGAACCGAGTTTTCGTGAGGTGCATCTTCGCTTCTCTTGCAGAGTGTAGAGACCGAGGTCCCGTCGGCGCAGGCGCCGACGAGGACCTCGTAGATGTCTTCAGCATCGAGTTCAGCGTTTTCAGCGAGTGAGAGAGCAACTTCCTCGTCAAGAGAGTTGACGAGGAAGTTAAGGAGCTGGTCCTCGTGGATTTCATCGTCTGTTTGCTGGTTGTTGGACACATCTTCAGCAAGCAGACCTTCTAACTAAACGGCTTTGTGAGGTACTGAGACTAAATTGGTACCAAGCGAATGAGATTTTTGAATGCTGTCTCGCGGATTGGTTGATACAATAGTGTGATTGTGGTATATACTAGCATGCCAAAGAATATTCCAATAAATAATTGAATTAATGAATTTACACCAACTAGTGTTTTAAATCCGAATAATACGCCTGCCATGATTAGTGAAGAGACTGTACACCAGCCGATTTGAGAGTATTGGAATTTAATAGATACAAATGATGACAAATAATGTGCATGGAGTACTGTGTTTACTGCAAATGAAAGGGCAGTAGCAACAGCTGCTCCAACAATACCGAATGATAGAATTAGAATTACATTTAGAATCAGGTTTAGAACCACAGAGATTACCGTTGCCCTTGCAGCTAATCCAGGTTGGTTAAGTGCTTGAAGTGATCGACCAATAATAACATGGACCGATTGAAGTATCTTTTCGCCTGCAAGTATAATCAACACATATGAAGCAATAGTGAACTCCGAACCAAATACGATCCCCATAATTTCGTCTGAGAAAACTAAAATCCCGAAGAAGGCAGGTATGACAAGAAGCATGGACGGAGTGATTGAGTTGCTAATTACTGACTCAATCTGTTGCTGTTCATTCTTTGAACTCCATTGGCTTACCTGTGGGAATATCGTTGATGCAACTGCTTGACTGAATAGCATCGTGATCGCGGTAACCCGCCAGGCAGTCTCATACGCACCAACATGTGATTGAGTTAGAAATATCCCAATAATCGCAACATCCATCCAACTATAAAAGTAGCCACCAATTGACGAGACTACGCTATATTTACTGTAGTTGAATAATGATCGTGCGTTTTTGAATGATGGTTTCTTCAAAGAGGTTGATATTTTTGATAAGCCCCAAGCTAGAGTCACCACCATGCCTGCTAACAGACTGTAGATTAATGCTTCAGCATCAAGTCCAGAACTTACTAGCAGGAAGCCACCACCCACCCAAGTAATTCGTCGGATAATATTCAACTCGGCTGTTTCACCTACGCGAAGTTCCCCTTTCAATACAGAGACAGCTAACTGGGCAGTTTCTTGTAAGATAATTGCAAGGGCCAGATAAACAGCAAAATCACCGCCAAGATAACCATTAATTCGCTGTTCAAAAACAACAATCGACAATATGATTAAAGAGATTGGAATGAGTTTGAGGATGATTGCACTCGATAAGTACTCACCGGGCTGAATTCCTTCACTAATTCGTTTTTCAACAGCACCACGTAATCCGAAATCAGCCGGTATAGCAACTATACCGAGTAAAGCTTGGAACAAAAAGAACACACCCATCTGTGATGCGCCCAATTCTCGGGCAAAAAAAGTGATTCCCAAGAATTGGAGACCTGCTCCGAAAATATTGGCTATGAATAATTTGATACTTGAACGAGCAAGATCCATCGGTTAGCCTCCATTAGTAATCTTACTGGATTCATGTGGATAAAAATGCATTGGAGATTGACTTTATTATTAATAATTGAATTTATTATTCGTTACAATCCTTAGGTGCTCCGTGTGATAGTGAACTGGCTCTTGTCTAAGTCTAGTAGCTCTTGACTGACCCCACAACCAAGTCGTTACTCAACCTGATAATGATTAGATAGTTAACGTTAACCACTACATCTATCACGTGCGAATTGTATCCCTAGGAAAGATGCCAAACATCCACGATGTCGAAGTCCGTGACCTCCAAGTCAACGCCGACCAGCGAGGCCACTTGGTCGAAGTGTTCCGTAGCGACTGGGACGAATACGAAATTGACCCGGAGATGTCCTACTACTCGATGACGTATCCCGGAGTCGTGCGGGCCTGGCATCGCCATCTCGAAGGCCAGATCGACCACTTCGTCTGCCCGAAGGGTCGTATCACGGTGGGCATCTACGACGACCGCGAAGACTCGCCCACGCAAGGAGAACTCGACACGTTCGTCATCGGCGAGCACAACCAACAAGTCATCCGCATCCCAGGTGACTGCTGGCACGGATTCAAGGCTATCGGCGACGAGCCGTCGCTGCTCATCAACTACCCGACGAACCTCTACGACTACGAAGATCCCGACGAAGAGCGCATTCCGTACGATGACGACCGGATTCCGTACGACTGGAACGCGGAAATCCACGGCTAAACAGCAACCTGCCAGCAGGGCACAAACTTATTTAGTACCGTGTCAGGTATCGTCTCATATCGATGAAAGGCGTACTTCTCTCAGGAGGCACGGGCTCCCGTCTCCGACCCATTACCCACACCGGGCCGAAGCAACTCGTTCCGGTCGCGAATAAACCCGTCCTCGAATACGCGGTCGAGGACCTCAAAGAAGCGGGAATCACCGAAATCGGCGTCATTCTCGGCCACAAGGGCCGCGAGGAGATTCAGAACCTCCTCGGCGATGGTTCGGACTACGGCGTCGAGATTACCTACATCGTCCAAGGGAACCCCCTCGGCCTCGCCCACGCGGCGGGCTGTGCGAAGGACTTCGTCGGCGACGACGACTTCGTGATGTACCTCGGCGACAACATCCTCAAAGAGGGCGTCGTCGACCTCGTCGAAAGCTTCGAGTCGGGCGACTTCGGTGCGGGCATCGCCCTACAGGAAGTCGAGAACCCACAGCAGTTCGGGATTGCGGACGTCGACGACCAGGGTAACGTCACCCAACTCATCGAGAAGCCGGACGAGCCGCCGACGAATCTCGCACTCATCGGGATGTACGTCTTCTCGCCCGCGGTCTTCGACGCCATCGAGCAACTCGAACCCTCGTGGCGCGGCGAACTCGAAATCACGGACGCGATTCAGTCACTCCTCGAAGACGGCTACGCCATCGACTCGCACGTCGTCGAAGGCTGGTGGAAAGACACCGGCAAGCCCGAAGACATCCTCGAGGCGAACCAACTCGTCCTCGAAGACAAGTCGCTCAAAAAGCGGGGCACCGTCAGCGACGATGCGACCGTCGATGGACGTATCGAACTCGCGGAGTCAGCGACCATCGAAGACGGCGCAGTCGTCCGTGGCCCGGTCTCTATCGCGGATGGCGCGGTCATCAAATCGGGCACCTACGTCGGCCCGTACACGTCTGTCGGTCCGAACTCGACACTCGAAGGCGTCCACATCGAGAACTCGGTCGTCATCGGTGAGTCGAGCATCAACACCTCCGGCCGCATCGTTGACAGCCTCCTCGGGAAGGGCGCGAACATCGGCAGTGCGGACGACTTCCTCCCGGAGGGTCGTCGCCTCGTCGTTGGCGAGAACTCCCAACTGAAACTCTAACCATGCACATCATCACCCACGCCTGTACGCAGTGCGGAACCGTCGTCTCCGCGAACGAACTCGAATCGAACCGCGTGATGAAGTGCCCCGGACTGGGCTGTGAGAACGTCCTCCGCTTTACGGACCTCGACCAGGCCGACCAGGAGCACTTCCTCGACAACAAAGCCAGCTACGAGCTGTAATCGCTGAACGCTGCCTCAAGCGCTGCAAGGTCGTCTTCCAACGTCGGTTGGGAGCAACCGAGTTCGCCTTCTACGTTCGACACATCGAGACACGAGCGTCGCGGCCTCGCCGCCGGGCGGTCGAGGTCGGCCATGACCGACGACTCGATGAGTGTCGCATCGCCACCAATCACCTCGCAAATCTTCTCGCCGAAGTCGGAGGGCGTGACGGCCGACTGACTCGCAACATGAAACGTCCCCGACACGCCGGCATCGAGGAGTTCCAGCGTCGTCGTGGCGACGTTGCCGGCCCGACTGGGCGTCATCGTCTGGTCGGTGAACAGCGGGACCGTGTCACCGGCGGCGAGCGTCGAGGCGACCCACTGAGGAAAGCCGACGAGGTCGCTTGTGTCACCGCGTGCACCGTAGACGAACGACAAGCGGAGAATGAGCGCATCGGGGTTCACGTCACGAACGGCGTGCTCGCCGGTGAGCTTCGAGCGGCCGTACTCCTGAATCGGTGCTGGCTCGTCACCTTCTTCGTAAAAACCGTCTGTCTCGCCGTCGAAGACGTAGTCAGTCGAGTAGTGAATGAACGGAATCTCGCGGTCGTCACACACCGCCGCGAGATCGCCTGGCGCGGTTCCGTTTACTGCAGTCGCCACCTCGGGATTTGATTCACAGCCGTCCACGTCAGTATAGGCGGCGCAGTTAATCACCAGATCAACGTCGTACTCATCAAGCAACTCTACAACCCGCTCAGTATCTGTGATATCGACTTGGTGGAGCGGACAGTCGAAGGTGGGCTCCTCGGAGTGATAGCTGCCGACAACCGCGTGACCCTGCTCGCGGAGCGTTCGGACGACGACACTCCCGAGCAAGCCGTTAGCGCCGGTGACGAATGCGTACATGTACTCGTTGTGTCGATGAAAATGTAAATATATGCTGCCTCTGTTGGTGGCATATGGACGTACTCGTTACTGGTGGTGCCGGATTCATCGGTTCGAACTTCGTGCGGTATCTGCTCGACAACAGCGACGATTCCGTCGTCACGCTTGACGCGCTCACCTACGCCGGGTCGCGTGACAATCTCGCCGGCTATCTCGACCACCCGAACCATCGGTTCGTCGAGGGTGACATCCGAGACCGCGAGCTTGTTGACGACCTCGTGGCCGATGCCGATGTCATCGTGAACTTTGCTGCGGAGTCGCACGTCGACCGCTCCATCGGTGGGGCCGAGCCGTTCGTCTCGACGAACGTCCAGGGGACTCAGACGCTCCTCGACGCCGCCCTCGATGCGGATATCGACCGGTTCCTCCAGATTTCGACCGACGAGGTGTACGGCGAGATTCACGACGGGAAGTTCACGGAAGACGACCCACTCGCGCCGCGAAATCCCTACTCGGCGACGAAAGCCGGTGCGGACCTGCTCGTTCGGAGCTACCGAGAAACCCACGACCTGCCGACGCTCATCACGCGGACCTGCAACAACTTCGGTCCGCGCCAGCACCCGGAAAAACTCATTCCGAAGTTCATCCAGCGCGCCGCGAACGGCGAGACGCTCCCGGTCTACGGCGACGGCTCGAACGTCCGCGAGTGGATTTACGTCGAAGACAACTGTGCAGCGCTCGATGTCGTCCTCCGAGAGGGCGATATCGGCGAGGTGTACAACATCGGCAGCGGCGTCGAACTGTCGAACCTCGAAACGACGGAGAAGATTCTTGAGGCAGTTGGCGGCTCAGAAGACCAAATCGAATTCGTTGAGGACCGCGCGGGCCACGACCAGCGCTATGCCATCGACGCGACAAAGACGAAGGCGCTCGGCTGGGAGCCCGAGTGGAGCTTCGAAGACGGCCTTGAGGCGTGTGTCGACTACTACCTCGGTGACGACGAATAGATGGCTGACCAGCGCAACCAGGCGGATAAGCCGACCACGAGGATTCCCGACGACGAGTGGGAAGCAATCGTCGCGAACGTTCCGCTGGTCTCCGTCGACCTCGTGATTCGCCACGAGGGCGGTGTTCTCCTCGGGTTCCGTGAGAACGAACCCGCACGCGGTGAGTGGTTCGTCCCCGGTGGGACCGTATTCAAAAACGAGACGCTGACGGATGCCCTCTACCGGGTCGCCGACGAAGAGCTAGGCGTGGACGTGACGATCGAGTCACGACTCGGTACGTTCGAACACTTCTACGACACGTCGGACGTAGAGGGCATCGACTCAAAGCATTATCTTGCGACCGCGTTTGAGGTGACGCTTGACGACGACAACCTCGAAATGGACACTCAGCACAGCCAACTGAAGGTCTTCGAACCACCGTACGAAGGTCTCCACCCCTACGTCGAGCGGTATCTAGACGCGCTCGACTGAGGTTGAAAAACAATTCTTTGTCAGATCGGAGCGATAGCGTGAGAGAATCGAGAGTCGGAGGTGAGTTATTCCCCAAGAGAGCCCAACAGGAACGACCCAAAGACCATCTGCAACCCGATCACCACAGCCACGGTCGCCACAACATCAGCAACCGCGATAGGCAACGCACTGAACCCACTCGTCACCCACGTGAACGCAAGGAGCCCACCGTAGGCCAGCCCGCAGAGCAACACCACAGACCCGATCGTCGCCCCTCGCTCCAAGGAAATGCGCTCCGTAAACCAGGTCGTAAACGGATCGGAAGCCCCGCGAACCGGATCCGAAGACACCGTCGAGAAGGCCCCGAACAGCATCAACTGGAAGCCGGCGAGCGTCAGCAGGCCACCACCAATCCCGGTGTGAATCCCGAACTGCGCCCCACCGACCTCCACACCGCTCCAGGCCAACACCAGCGCCAACACGCCAATCACAGACAACCCGAACCCAGGCGCGGAAAACAGATACCCCGGCGCGTTCACGAGCATGAACCGGACGTGTCGCCAGCCGTCGGGGAAGCTCTCCAGGTTGGCCTCGCCCTCGCGGGGGTGGTAGGTAATCGGCTTTTCTTTAATCTCCAAGTCCTTCGCGCCGGCCTCCATAATCATCTCGCTGGCGAACTCCATGCCCGTCGACGAACAGTCCATGGTCTCCCAGGCGTCGCGGCTAAACACGCGCATCCCACTATGCGCGTCACTGACGCCAGCGCCGTAGAAGACGTTCAAGAACTTCGTCAACAGTGGATTCCCGACGTGTTCGTGCAGCGGCGGCATCGACCCGGGGAGAATCTCGCCCTCCAGTCGCGACCCCATGGCCATGTCGGCGTCGCCGGAGCGAACCATGTTCAACAGCTTGGGAAGCTCCTCGAAGTCGTAGGTGCAGTCGGCGTCGCCCATGGCGATGTAGTCGCCGCGGACGCGCTCGAACGCGTACAGATACGCGTAGCCGTAGCCCTTGCCGTCGGGCTCGATGACAATCGCCCCGTTTTCCGCCGCAATCTCGGGCGTGCGGTCGGTCGAGCTGTCCGCGACGACGACCTCGCCGTAAATCTGCATGTCTTCGAGGGCGGCTTTGACCCACTCGATACACTGGGCGATGCCACCTTCTTCGTTGAGGGTGGGCATCACGACCGAGAGGGTGGGTGCGATATCACTGTCTGCGGACAGCAGTAGCTCGTCACCGCTGTGGTGGATGTCCGAGGCAGACTGCCCGTTCGTCGCTCCCTGCTGTGGAGCGTCTACGGGGGATTCTGATTGGGATCTCGTGCTCATGTACTGGATTCCTCCGTGTCACTAGTGGGTGTGCCTGCGAGGGGCTGCGAGCGTACACACTCCGAGTTGACGCGTACTATCAGATAGACGAAAGCACACCTATAAAGAATTTGGCCTCTTACGACTTCCAGGATATCCTAGGACTTACGAGACCTCTATAGTGAGAACCACGGACCGAGGAGTTCAACCGCAAAACCCACAGGTATGTCGTCAAAAAATCTCTGTATTTCCACGACTGTTCAGGCCGGTTCGAGGATGGACACGCGCTGTGACGCCGAGGCTGAGCGGTCGCCGCGGCCGAACTCGAACCGAGTCGTCGGTGTGCGTCGAGCGCGGCACAACCCCCTGACGACGGCGTGTCGCTCGCGGTCTCCCGCGGCGTACCGGTGCGTTTGGGACCACAGCACTAACGGACGTATGGCTGTTTTATCTAGCTGCTGTTACTGCTCGTCGACACGCTCGCAAAAAAGTCGGTCAGTGGTTCGTTCAGCCGTTGTACGTCCAGCTCTGGAGCGTCGAAGAGCTGGAGCCGGAGTCGGAGGTCCAGATTACGCGGACCGTTTCGCCGGAGTCGAACGAGCTGCCGTTCGCAGTGACGGTAATCGAGCTCCCTGCGGTGATTTCGGTCGCTGAACCGTCGATGTCCGCCCAGGTTTTGCCGTCGTCACCCACGGGTCCCGAGATAGAGACGCTGTCTGCATCAATCGAGGTTCCGCTTTCGTGGGTAATCGTGAGGTTTCCTGACGTGTTGGTGTAGTCGAAGTCGAAACTCGCTTGCGGCGACGTTTCGCTGACTTGGTCGCCGAGACCGAGGACGAACGTGCCGATGACGGCCGCGAGAATGACCGTAATCGCGACCATGAGAATCACACCGATAACCGGTGAGACGGCGGAATCGTCGTTGAAGAGAGTTGTGAGTTGCATTGGATACTCCTGCGCCCGGACAGGGAGTGGTCGACGCGCGATGCCGACAGTCGAAGCGACGTTCCGTTCGGCGCTCGTCGACGACGTGACCCACCTGCGGGGCTTAGATAGCCATTCGAACGGCTTGCTATTAAAAGCAGAGTGAGCAATCGTAACATAGCACGGGCGGTCTGCACCGGAGTCGTCGCGGGTCGGCCGACGCGCGCGCGGCCGCCCATCAACGTCAATCGGCGGCGGTCCATCCGTTGTCGCATCGGCGGCGGTCCATCCGTTGTCGCAGTCACCACGCACGCGACCGCATCGGCAACGAGCGAACGCTGTGTGAGGACACTTCGACGACCAAATTCTCAGATATAGATATGTTATATGTTTCTGATAAATAAAATCGAACTCCAAATCCGGCATCTAAATATATATGAAAATGCGAATTTAATCACGAATACTCTCTGAAAACACACTTTATATGGAGGAATATGTAATTAAACTCGAATATCTGAGCATATACTCATGATCTCCTGCTGTGAATTATATCTGAGAAGCGATTAGATTCAAAATTAACCCGAATATTTACTATTTCTATCACGGCCGGCGTGCGACGCGAGATGACTCGTCGGTCGCCTAGCCAGTCGTCTCGGCGGGAGACCCACAACACGCGGAACCGATTCCGACTGCGGTGAGAAGAGCGTCAGTCGGCGTCGTTCTGTTCCGTTCGGTCAGCCACTCCGTCCCACGCACAGAGTTGCAGCGCGTTCCGGAGGTGGAAGTCTTTCTCGTCGGGATCGTCCGTTTCGAGTGCTTTGTAGAGGTGATCTTTGGTCTGCTCGACGAACCGGGACGGCCCACTCATCGCTGTGACGCCCCCATATCAGTCGTTCCCTGCCCAGGGACATCCCGAGTACCGCGACGTACCAAATTGTACAACCCAACCATCATGTCCAGTAGCTAATCTAATCTAAAAAGTGTTTCTAGACCGTCTACCTCTTATGTGGTGGCTTCCTGGTGCGTCCTGATTCAAGCCGGGACACCGACAATTCTGCGACACGAAGACGCGAAGACCTGACCCCCAGTCGGCTTGAGACGGTTGAACTGAGATTCGGCCCGAGTTGGCCGAGGAAACCGGACCGTAGTACTAGTCTCGGGCGAACCCGACCTGGTAGTAATCGGGCGTTTCGGGGCAGTCTTTTTTCTTTCGCGTCCAGCGGTACGTGCTGTCCGTGTCGATGCTGTTGTCTCGCGTGTAGATTCGGAGCAGTTCCCCTTCGAGCGGGCCGCTCTCGTATTTGAAGTTCCACCACGGGAACGGGAGCGCGCCGCCTTTCCCCGGGGGGAACCGTCCGCCTTGGCCGTTACACCGGAACGGAAGCGAGTCATCGCGACAGGAGCCGTCGGGCGTCCGGTTGTCGCACGTTTCGGCTTCGAGAATGACGAACGACTCCTCTGGGTAGTACTCGTCTTCCTTGACGACCGCTTGGCCGCCTTTGCCGTTGGCGGCTGCTGTCCCCGTGGCGAGGAAGAGCGCCCCCGCACCGGCTGACGCTTGCAGCACCCGTCGGCGCGAGACTCCCTCGGAGCCAGACGTCTCCCGGTCGGCCGCCGACGTACCCGGCGAATTTGACAGTGGCATCATACAGCCCACTCGGACGACGCTAATCAAGATTCCGTCAGACAGCTGTTCGCTGGCTGTCGTGTCGGGCCCGACGCCATATTTATAATGATTGTTGATGAATTATATGGTGGAGGTCGCTACGGATGTACAATCAACACGGGGGAGTGCCCGACGATGACCAATCAACACAGCGAGTAATCCAACCGGCGGAGATTAACGCGACTGAGCACTACGTTTGTAGCCTCATCGGTCTCGTCACCATGGTCGGAGTGGTCGTTTTCTTTACCCCGCTTTTGGTCGCACTCACGCGACCCTTCCAGCAACTGTCGGCTACCGCCTTCGTCTTCGTCCTCGCGACGGTCTGGTTGCTCGTCTGGCTGGGGACGGAACTGGTATGGGAATGGCAAACCGGACGACTCTTCCCCTGAGCCGCTTTTCGGCTAATCTCGGTCGTGAGCGACGGGAAAGCACGCCGACATCGGTGACTTGTCAATTATTCATCGAATCTACCGATTCCTCCCTCACCTAGTATTAGGCCGGCCTAAAAACCGATGGCTTTTTATTTATTTAGGTAAGCCTAAAGTCTGCATGACCGCGAAAATCGACCGCGAAACGGGCGGAATAGTTGGATTAGTAATGCTTCTTTGTTTACTCACGGTTGGGAGTGTGGTGGGTGCTGCGGCAGCGGCACCCGCGCATACCGCCGTTACCGGAGTGAGTGTCTCCGAGGAGGACCCCGAAACGGGCGACCGTATTATAATTACACCGACAATTAGTCATTCTGGGTCGGGGAGCGGCAGTTTCGAAGTCACGGAGGTAACGGTGGAGGACAGCTCTGGAACGAAACATAGCGAAGCGAACCAAATCGGCGTGCTCGGCGCTGGCGACACCGCCGAAGTGCCGGTGAGCGCGCGCTTCGACACTGCCGGTGATAAGCGACTGACGGTGCACGTCCGCGGTCGCTATTACGACTCCGACGGTGCGACCTCGGAAATCGTCCACCTCAAGCGTCCGGTGTTCGTCACGGTCTCGGAACCGAGCACGTCGACGACGGTTCCGCCCCGCGTCCACATCGAGACGCACAACGCAGTCGCCGAGACTGACACCACCGTGACCGTCAAGGTGTCGAACGGTGACGACGAGGCGCTGACGGACCTGTCGCTTCGACTCGACTCGGTCGACGGCGAAATGCAGAGTCGGACCGCGATCACGCCGGTTCTCGCCGCGGAGAACTCGACGACCTACGACTTCACGGTCGAACCGTCCGAGGCGGGCGAAACCGCGCTCAAGGCGACGCTCCGCTACAACGACGGCGAATCCGTCGAAGCGTTCGACACCGTCCAGGTCGAGCCGCTTCGGGACGACGTGTCGGTCTACGCGACCGCCTTCGAGGAAAACGACACGGTCTCCGTTCGGTACCGCGTCACCAACCACGGGAACGCACCCATCGACGACGTCGTCATCTCGGGCGTGTCGAACGAGTCGCTGCTGCCGACGACCTCGCTCCAGTCGGTCGATGCCGCGACTTCGAAGACGGTCGTCGTCGACGTGAACGAGCGCCCGTCGAGCACCGCAACGGTCGCGGCAACCTACGACATCGGCGAGACGACTGGTCAGGCGACGCAGTCGGTGCAGTTCGATTCGTCGGCAGCTTCGACAGGTACGAACGCGCTCACCGTGAACCTCGGCAGCGCAGACCCGTCGAACACGTCGACGTTCCTCCTGAGCGGCTTCTTCGGCGGGCTCGTGGTGACCGCGCTGTTGTTCACTGGCCGCCGGTGGGTCCGAGACGACTGAGAGCTGAGCACTGAGCCCGCACACTCCCGTCGGTCGGTCCCCGCTGTCCCTCCCGTCGCCGTGACGACCCTTCTTTCCGACATTCGACAGCAAGCGACCCGCGACTGTCACCTCGCGTAACGCACTCGCACGACGCCTCCCAGCGCCGCGTGTGCCGTCGAACTCAGCGGTAAATCCGATCAGCGAGGTGCTCTTGAATCTCGCTGTGCAGCAGTTCGCTATCGATTGACTCTGTCGTTGCTTGCCGAAACAGGACCCCATCGACGAATGTGATGATGTGCTCGCTCGTCCGCTCCGGATTCACCGGCTTGAACTCGCCTTGGTCGATTCCTGCTTCGATTGTTTCGGTGAGCCGCCGTTTGATGTCTTCCTCTGAGTCGGTGAAAATGGCTCGATAATCCGGATTCGAAATCGATTGCGTCCGTAGTTCGACGTACGTCTTTGCGAGCTGTGTCAGCTCCGTCTCCGACTCACACCCCACCGGCGGAATCGTGATAAACAGCGTCAAAAAGTGTTCGAGCTCGTCACGGGGTGTTGTCTCTTCCTGCCCGAATATCTGCTCAAGAAACCGCTCGTGAGCGACATCGAGGAACTCTGCCAGCAATGACTCCTTGTCGTCGTAGTAGTGGTAGATAACCGATTTGCTGATGCCGACCCGGTCAGCGATTTGCGAGATGGAGATTCCGTTGTATCCGGACTCGAGCAATATCTGGTGGGTCGCTTCGAGGATCGCCTGCTGTGTCTGATGGCGATCGGAGTCTGCTGAATCCGAGAAGTAGGTCATAAATTCCGTTATCGTCAGTACGAGGCTAACGAAGCTAGCGCCGATTCGAAGTTAAACGTGTCGTTAGCTGGGACAGCAGTCCGAGAAATCGCGCAACTCCGCGCGGTCGTGGGGCGACCCCCAGTGCTCGCCACCGCTCTGTGGCGTCGTCTCGCGACGTTTATCGACCCCCGTGCGTTCACGCGTCGCCCGAGTCACCTGCGTCCGCAACGGCTTGGAGCGCGGTCAACTGTGCGGTCGGGTTAATCCCGCCGAGGAGGACTAACACGCTGAGGGCGTCCGCATCCGGCCGGGGGTCGTCGCCGTTCCGAACCTCCAGGCTCCCCGTCTGCTCTTCGATCCAGCCTTGGTTCTGACTAATCGCGTCTCGGTTGAGCCATGCCGGTCGCCCGGTGATAACGAGCAGGCCGCGGGACGCAGAGCCGATATCGCAGGAGAGCGTCAGCTGTCCGCGGACGGCTTCCCGCGTCTGTGTCGTGATTCGGTTGAGCGAGTCGATCTGGTCGACGGACTCGGCGTCGTCACCCACGAGTCGCTTGAGACGCCCCACCACGCTCGTATCGCGCGGCGGGAGCGGGCGCTCGGAGTACCCCAGCGTTGCGAGTCCGCCGCCGCGAAGCGTGTTCATAATCTCCGAGGCGTCGACGACGCTCGCGCCGACGTCGTCGGCGGTCGTGACCTCGCCCGCTGCGAAGAGCGTGCCGAGACGGCGTGCGAGCTCCGCGTTGAGCGTGTCGTACGCCTCGTCGGAGATCGGTTCGTCTTCGTTTTTGACCCACGCCGCCGTGTCGAAGCCGAAGACGTGGTCGGTCTTCGACACGAGTTGGCGGAGCGACCGCAACGTGTTCGACGCGTGCTGTTGGTCCGTCGTCGCCGTCGAGAAGATGCCGACGCCGTACACCGGCTGGTCGTACACCTCCGAGAGCCGCTCGGCGAGCACCGCGGCGGTCGGGCCGCCGGTCCCGCCGCCGAGACCGGCACAGACGACGAAGGCGTCGCTCGCTGCAATCGGCGCGTCGTCGGTCGGTTCGAGGAGTTTTCGATGCTCGTCTGCGGCGGCGGCAGCGCCGCGCTCGGCGTCACCGTCGAAGCCCTGTCCGTTGGTTTCGGTCGCACCGAACAGCGCGCGTGCGTCTTCGGGAATCAGCTCTAAGGCGTCGAGGTCGGCCGCGGTCGTATCGCAGGCGGCCGCGCCGCTGATGAAATCCGGGTTGCGCTGTCGTTCGTACTCCAGCAGTTGTTCGACGACTCTCCCTCCTGCCTTCCCTGCTCCAAAGCAGAACACGTTCATGTTGTCTGCTCTGCGACGTACCGAGCGAAAAAAATCCCGGTCTCTCGCGGCTTCGCGCGACGCCCCGTTGGACTCCGGGACGTGCCGGCGGTTCGGCTTTCAGCGTGAGCGTCGTCGGGGTTACACCGCACCGCCGGCGCCGTCCGGGCCGCTCGCCGCGTCGGTCGACTCGGCGTCTTCGCCGTGGACGAGTCGCGCCCAGACGACGAGTGCCGGCGGTAAGACGACGAGCGAGGCCACGTACGAGTACAGAATCGAGACCCCGGTCAGGAGTCCGAACTGGCCGAGAATCGGCGTAATCGCGATGACGAGCACGCCGATTCCGGTCACCGTCGTCAGCATACTGCCGGTGAGCGCGCCACCGGTCCCGCGCACCGAATCGGTCAGCGCAGCGAAGACGTCCGTGCCCTCGTCGTACTCCTCGGCGAACCGGTGGACGAGGTGCGCCGAGTAGTCGATACCGAGGCCGATCCCGATCGACAGGATCGTTCCGGTCATCACGTTGAACGGGATATCGAGATAGCGCATCGTCGCGGCGATCCCGGCGACGGTCACCATGATCGGGACCAGATTCACAATCCCGAGCGAGGGCCGGCCTTCGAGCAGGGTATAGATGATGATGAGGAAGACCGCGGAGCCGCCGAGCGCGAGCACGAGGCTGATGAACGCCGACTGCGCGATGACGTCCGAGACGGCCTTCAGTATCACGACGTTGCCGGTGGCCGTCGCCTTGACGCGGTAGCGGTCGGCGACCGCGCGCGTGTCTTCGGTCACGTCGGCCTGACTGGCGTCGGATTCGACCGCGTACTCGACGCGTGCGGAGGTGTAATCGTCGGTGATGTAGTTGAGCGCCTGACCGCGCGCAGGCGAGTCAAGGAGCTCGTCGTAGATCTGCTTGAGGTTGTCGTCGGGGATGCCGTTCGCGTCGCGGTCGTTCCGAGCGACGAGCGCCGCGAACTCGGGGTCCCGCTCCGCGTAGCTCTGGATGACGGTGATGATACTCGTCTCCCGCGCGTGGCCGTCGTCGACGACGAAGCTGTCGGGGGGGCTGTCTCCCGCCCGCCAGATGGATTCTAAGGTACCACCGTCCGTAAGCGACCCCTCGACGTACACCGTCGTGACGTCTTCCTCGCCGGTCTGGAAGTTGTCTTCGAGGAAGTTCGTCGTCTCGGTCACGGTGTAGTCACGCGGTTGTAGCTGTTGGGGGAACAGTTCGAGATACTCCGGGTTGTCCTCCGGCGGGAGGAACGAATCCTGCGTGAAGCGACTGTCGACGCCCGACCCGTAGTACCCCATCCACACGGTACTCACGACCAGCAGGACGAGGAACGCCTTCGGGGCGAGGCGCGCGATGTGAATCCCGACCGGGAGAATCTTCCCGAGGACCGAGTCTTCCGCACCGAGTGGTTCGGACCCGAACTCGGGGAAGCCGACCCGCTCTCGGAGGCTGTCGAGATACACCTTCGCCGCCGGCAGGAAGATGCCGAAGATGAAGAAGGTAAACACGATGCCGACAGCCGCGACGATACCGAAGTCGCGGATGGGCCCGAGTTCGCTCGACGCGTTGGCCGCGAAGCCGATGACCGTCGTTCCCGTCACGATAGTGAACGCGACGAGAAGTTGGTCGGTCGCCGTCCGCATCGACTCGTGGATGCCGAAGCCCTCGGTCCGCTCTTCGCGGTAGCGATTGATGGCGTGAATCCCGAAGTCGATGCCGACCGCGAGGAGAAGCGGCGGAACCGCGATGAGCATCTGTGAGAACGCGATTCCGGCCAAGCCCATGAAGCCGAACGTCCAGAGGACGGCCATCGCCAGCGAGATGACCCCGATCAGGAGGTCGATTGGGTCGCGGTACGCGAACACCAAGAAAAACAGGATCAAGACGACCGCCGCCGGCACGACGAGTGCGAGCGAATCGCCGATGACCGAGGAGAACTCCTCGGAGAGGATTCCGCTGCCGAACACCCGGATATCCCCGCCGACGGAGCCGACGATGAACTCGGCGTGGCGTTGAATCTCCGTCAGCGGGCTGTCGCCGCCCGTCCCGGCCGAGTCGGACACCTCCGTCGTGAGCGAGTGCGTGACGATGCCGATCGTCGCGGACGCCGACGCGGAACGCGCGTTGAAGTCCTCGCTCAGACTCGACCGAACCGACGGGTTTTGTTCGACGGCGACTTGGACTGCGCGGTCGATTTCCGTCGGCGTCGCCTGTTCGACGGCGTCGATCTCTTCGTCGATGGTTGTCGCCGAGGGGTCTATGGCTCTGGCGACGGCGCGGGCGACGCTCGTCGTCTGTACGACAGATAGCTCGGGATTGGCCTGCAACCGCTGTTGAGCCTTGAGCATCCTGAGTAGCTCGGGCTTCGACAGGACGTTCGATCCCGATTGGATGAGCTGTGTCGTACCGGTGTCTTCCTCGAACGTCACCCGCTCGAAGTTGTCGTTGACCTCTTCGAACGCTTGGTACGCGGCGACATCTTCGGTAAACTGACTGGTTCCAGACGAGGTTCCAGACTGTCCGAGTCCGGCGGAAAACCCCGCCGAAAGCAGTAAGAAGACGAGGAGCACCGTCTTCGGCTGGTCGACTATCCAGCCGTCGACGACGTCGATGTAGTGCTGGTAATCGATCTGGAGGTCCATTAGTTACTCGTCCGTGTTGAAGCGCCGCCAGCCGAACACACCGAGCACGCCGATAACGATGACTGCACCGACGATTAGCCCGACCGGGAGGCCGCCGCCCTCTGACTCGATTACTTCGATGGGCGTGGTGTACGTCTGGGAGACTTCCGTGTCACCGTCCGGCATCTCGTACTGGAAGTCGAACGAGACCGGGTAGCGCTTCGGCAGCGCGTTGGCCCCGGCGCTCAGCGCAATCGTGAACTCTTCGGATTCTCCCGGCGGGAGTTCGCTGATGATTCCCTCGTCGTTGCCGCTACTGAGCGGGTCGCTGACGAACGCCTTCGCTTCGATGTTCGTGAGCGGCTCGTCGCCGTTGTTGGTGACCCGAACGCGGAGCGCTCTCTCACTGCCCGCTTCGATGGTGTTGTTGGCGACCTCGACGACGAAGCGGTCCCGATGCGGCGCGATTTCGGCGTTGGTCGTGAGACTGTCGCTGACCCGCGTGTTGCCGCGGCTGTTGCGGTACGCCACCGAGAGGTTGAGCTGTTGGACGTTCGCGTTCGCGGCGTCACTCACGCCGACCTCGTACGAGAAGTCGGCGCTGTCGCCGGGTTCGAGGTCCGGCAGCGCGTACTCGGACGTCTCGACGTTGATGTTCGGGTTGTTCGAACTGAACCGGAGCACCGGGTCGTCGACGCGTTTCGGCCCGTTGTTGATGACCGTCCCCGAGACCGTTCCGTCCGCGCCGACACGGAGGTTCGTAGAGACGTTTTCGAGGGCGAAGCTCTGTTCTTCAGCGGCGGTGACGCCGATGTTCAGCGTTCGCGACGTTCGAGCGATGCCGTCCGTATCGGTGTAGTCGACGTCGAGATTAACGGTGTAGCCGCGAACCGTTGCGTCCTCGGCGAGCGATACCGTGTAGTTGACCGTCCGACGTTCGCCGACGGCCCAGCGGCCGACCTGCGCGGTCGAACTCGCCGAGCCCGTCCCGAACGTGAGTTCGTCGCTCCGCGAGGTCGCCGTGACGCTCGCTTCGGTCGCGGCGCGGGTGCCGGTGTTTTCGATCGTCACGGAGAGGTCGCCGGTGTTCCCGACCTGCGCCGTCGACGACGTCTCGACGACTTCGAACCGTGGCTGGTCGCGCACGCGAACCGTCACGTAGTGGGTTCTCGTCCGCGTGTTGTCCGTGTACTCGGCCCCCGACGGGTCGTAATCGACGAGTCGGGTGTACGTGTACGACACCTCGACCGGGATTCGATACGTCCCGGGGGTCGCGTTCTCGGAGACCGTGATATCTATCGGCGAGAGGTCGACGGTCCCCATCGGGACGTTTCCAGCGCCGATTGTGCCGGTGTTAATCTCGACCGGGGCGTCCCCCGGGCGTGCCTCGACCGTGACGCCACGGGCCGTTGTCACGCGACTCTCGTATCGTTCCGGACCCGATTGGTCGATCTCACCGTTGTTTTGGAGCGTGAGCCTGAGCTGGGACTGCGTTCCGGGCTCGAACTCACTCGTCGACGTGAAGACGTCGATGTCGGGAGAGCCGTACACTTGCCCCGAACTCGCGGTCTGGGCGACGACTGGAGCGACCATCGAGGTAGTCAGCAGGGAGACGAGACAGAGAGCGAGTAGCGTAGAACGAACTGTGTTCCTGTACATCAGTACGTTTCAGACGTGTGATGGAGGGAAGTGATTTGACAAGACGCTCTGAGTAAAACCTGTGTATACATCTCTACTAACAGTAGAGACACACAACTAATATCTTTTGTGGACACCGGTCGGTGAATCAACAAGAAGCCCCTCGTTTGACGGGGTCAATCACGTCAAACGAGCGGTTATCGGGGACCCGTACTGACCGATGACGGAATCCAAACGAAAAACTAGATTCTCAACTGACCTGTGGGCCGCCTGCAGGCGTTTGAGGATGGTGACTGTGACAGAAAGTACTTACTGCCGGACCAGATAGTCAGGGGTATGTGTCCACGGACCCGCTCGATACGAACATTATCTGTTATTTTCTTGTTGATTCTCGGCCTCATGGTGATTCCCGGCGGTGCAATCGCGGTGTCTGCGTCGGAATCGACAGACGAGTCGGTGCGGTTCGCGGACGCCCAACGGATCGAACAGCAAGGCGACTTCGTAAAGCGCACGCTCGTCCTCAACAACACCGACGAAGCCAGACTCCAGATCGCATCTGCGGAAGGTGACTTCTCGGCGACCGTCTCGGCGACCGACGGCTCCGGCGACGGCGCTGTCACCGTGGTGTTCGACACGCGAAACGCAAACGACCCCGACGCCGCCTTCCGCACGGCGGACGCAAACGACACTATCTCGGTCCTCACTCGGCCGAGCGCGACCGCCCCGGAGACGCTCCCGACCGGACGGTACAACGTCATCGCCTCCGCCGGCCAGACCCGGATTGCGGACCGTCTCTGGATTGAGCCCCCATCGGTCCGGGGGAGCGCGGCGTGTTCGGTACCGGCCACTCAGCAACCCGATACCATCGACTGTACCGATAGATCACGCGAGGGTGGGTCCCCCGTCGTTGCCGTCGGCGACGACGCGGTCGTGCAGTACCGTGTGAGTGGGCTCGAAAGCTCCGTTCAACGCCCCGCTCCCGGCACGCGGTCGGTGTTCGCGCGTAACGCGTCCACAGGCGCGCACACGACACACGTTGTACAGTGGTCGCCACAGGCGGACGTTCGGACGAGTCAAACGCTCCGAGTCAACTACCGAGAGGGGAGGTCGCCGTCCCTGCACAGCTCGCGGTTAATCGACCACATCGGGATTGATACGGATGCCGACGGTGAGATCGACCGGTCGCTCAGAACCGCAGTCAACCGGTATCAGGTCACGTCCACCGGCGGGCTCACAGTCGCGTTCGACGAACCGATATCAGTCGCAGACAACGAGACGCTGCTGTTCGAATACCACGTCGTCAACCCCCGTACGGAAGGTGTGACCGACGCCTCGGTGTCGTTCGGAGGCGAGACCGTCCACAGTAGTCTCGAATACGCACCGAGTGGTCTCGGTAACGTGGGCCCCGGTGTCGACCTCCGGGTTGAGAGCTCCGAGATGGATCTCATCTCCCCACAGACGGTGTTCGATGTCGCATACGACGCGGAGACCGACACGCTCAACGTCGTCGCCGACTCCACGCGCTTGGAAACCGGGACGTACAACGTGACAGCCGTCATCGACACCGACATCCACGCCGACGGCGACCGGGTCGTACTGACCGAGGCGTTCACGGTCGCCGAACCGTCGGTGGACAACCTCTCGGCCACCATGGCCGGCACGAAGCTCAACGTCTCGGCGCAGACCAACCTCGCTCCACAGACCAAGATGGACATCGACCTCACGATGTCACAGGAGGGCACCACGTATTTCTCACGGTGTCTGACGACGGTCGGTCAGAACGGTGTCGTCGCCTGTGACTTCACACCGCCAAGAACTGGGACCGCGAACGTCTCGATTAGCTACAACGACACGGTCGTCGCGGGACCGAAAGAGATCGAGATCGAATCGAACGTGACCACTCGCGGGTAACGCCTACTTCCGGGCACTACCGGCCACTCGCGACTGAAGTCGTGACTTGCCCGCAGACTCTCGGTCTGACTCGTCTCGGCGGTCGTGGTCTCCGTTCTTGCGTCTCGTCGACCTGTCGAGGATGAGGCGGCTCTCGCCGTGGCCGTTCTTGTCGTGTCGTTGTCGGTGGTCTGAGGTCGATACCCCGCTGGAGCCCGTTTTTCGGTCGCCTTTCTCCGAGAGTTGACGGGCATCGTTCGCCTAACTTCACCTGTTACGTGCGCGCGAGGGATTGCGTCCCGAACGCCAAGTGGGAGACGGGAACGGGGACAGCGACCAAACATGCAATAGAAACAGAAAGCATTTACCAAGGCCGCTTATATCGTTCTACCGTACCCCTGCCCATCCCCCGCTAGTAGGGATCCGCGTTATAGCGAACTGCGCGGAAAATACTGGCGCTACAAGTACACTATGACAAAGCTCAAAGATCAAACGCGTGCGATACTTCTCGCCACGCTGATGGTAACTTCCGTCTTTGCGGGAGCCATCGCGTTCACGGGAAGTGCCGCCGCGGAGCGTGGAAACCTCGACGCTGACAGCGAATCGTTCAACAAGACAATCCAATCCGGCGACCGCGTCTTCCTCGGTGAGGAGATTAGCACCGACGCCGGCCTCGGTGCTTCGAATCCGCTTCTGACGGGTACCGCGGGCAACTCGGAAGGTGTCTCTCTCGACCTTTCCTCGCCCATCCCGCAGACTACGGAGAACCAGCCGCTTGGCACGTACGACGTTGACGGCTCTGGCTCCGCCACGACCCCCAACGTCACGCTGCTGGCGCCGCGCATCACTGACAGCGAAATCCTGACGTCCTCCGGTGGCGACGTCACCGGCTCCGCTATCAGCTCCAGCGACGCTGGTAACCTCTACGTCAACGCTGACTACAACTACGAGTCGGCCGAGAAGGTCGAAGTGACCGTCGAAGACCCGAGCGGAACGGACATCACCAACGAGGTCCTGAGCGGCACGGACACCTTCGTTGACGACGGCTCGATTGGCAGCACCTCGTCGACCGGCGGTGGCGTCGGCATCGACATGTCCGATCAGGACGCTGGCGAGTACACGATCATCCTCGAAGGCGCTGAAGACCTCGACTTCGGTGACGCTACTGAAACGATGACCCTCACGATCTCGTCGCAGGACGAGATCGGCATCGAACTCGACAGCGAATCCGTGACGCAGGGTACTGACGTTCAGTACACCGTCACGAACGGCATCGACGGCAACGAGCACGTTGTCGCTATGGACCTCTCCGACCTCCAGAACGACGCCACGACGGAACAGGCCAAGGAGGTCTTCCGTAACATCGGCGACACCTCGGAAGTCGGCATCGCGAACAGCAGCGCTACGAACACGAGCGGCTCCTCCACGGGCCCGACCGTTGAGACCGCTGACATCGCGTACGCAGTCGTCGAAATCGACGGTGCGAGCGCCGTTGGCGGGATTGAAACGCAGTACCTCGACGACAGCGAAGTTGACCTCGAAGTCTACGACGCTGGCGTGAGCGCGACTGCAGCAGTCGGCCAGGACGCGACGAACGACATCACGCTCACCATCGAAGAAGGCGGTACGACGCTTTCGAGCCCGACCGGTCAGTACGTCGTTGGCTCGGAAGTCGACATTAACGGGACGGCTACCAGCTCCGACAGCGTCGCAATCTACGTCCGCGACGATGGCGACTGGCAGCTCCTCGAAATCGGTGGCGACAACGAAATCAGTGTCGACTCCGACGACACGTTCGAAGAGGAAGACATCGCGCTCTCGGGGCTCTCCGGCGACGGTAGCAGTATCCTGTCGCTGACGGGTACCTACCGCATCGGTGTCATCGACGCGTCGGACGCTGACGTTGGCGGCGACGGTTCCGTCGACGACTCGCTTACGACGTCCGAATTCACCAGCGGTGTGAGCAGCAGTAACTCGATTCGTGTGACCGACCAGGCCCTTACGGGTCAGTTCACCACGATCAACGGTCAGGTCGCTCCTGTCGAGACCGGCACGGTTGACATCAACGGTACCGCCTCCGGTGCCAACTCCGTCCTCGTCATCTTCGTCGACGAGCGCGGTAACGTCAACTACCAGGAAGTGAGCGTTGACAGCGACGGTACCTACGACGAGGACGACATCACTGTCGGCCTCACGCAGGGCCGGGTCACCGCCCACATCCTCTCGGTCGGTCGCGACAGCGCTATCGGTGACGGCTCGCTGCCGTCCGGCCCGAGCAACGGCGCAACCCTCAACGACCTGACGGGCTACCTCGACACGCTCGACCAAAACAACAACAACGGTGAGCAGATCAACGAGCTCATCGCCTCCGAAACGGTTGACGAGACGGCGAGCGACGACCTGATCGTCACCGAGACGTTCCGTCTGGCCGAGTCCTCGACGTCCATCGACTCGATCTACCCGGACGCCGCTGAAGCGGCTGGCATCAACCCGGTCGCAACCGGTGAAACGATGGTCATCGCTGGCTCGACGAACCTCAAGCCGGACGACAACACCATCAGCATCGAAGTGACGAATGAAGACGGCACGTCCGTCGCACTCGAAGACACTGACGAGTGGAACAACGACGGCCAGTGGATGGTCGAAATTGACACCACTGACTTCGAGACGGGTACGTTCACCGTGGAAGCCGACGACGGCGACAACACGGACACCGTGAACGTCGAAGTCGTCTCCGAGCGTGAGGACACCACGACGTCCTCCGACAACGCGACGGACACGACGACGACCACGGACGGACCCACGGAAACCACGACGACCGCAGAGCCGACTGAGACCACCGAAGAGCCGACTGAGGAGACCACCACGTCCTCCAACACGCCCGGCTTCGGTATCGCAGTCGCTCTCGTCGCACTCGTCGGCGCGGCCCTTCTCGCACTCCGCCGCGAGAACTAACGCCGCCACCACTCCTCGTCACTCCGACGAGGACGTGACAACAGCAGACGAGTAATCGCCGGACTCGTTCCGGTCTTTTATTTTCTTTCCCTACTCCACCGAGAGACATCTCCGAGAGACCGCCATCGCTTCGCACGGAACTCAGCGACCGCTGGTGTGCAGACTCAGGGTCGTGCCGAGCGAGACGACTCGTTGCGGCCTTCCGGTGAAACGGGGGTGAATCCGGACGCCTGTGCAACCCGGTTCTGCGAAACGCGTCGTGCGACAGGAAGCCGTCGAGAGCTCAGAGTTCCTCGACCGGTAGCCAGAACGCAGAGGACGTACGGTACTCGAAAACAGTGCAGCGCCGGCCGTGCAAAGCAGGCCGTCTCACTCGGTGACAGGGAGGCTACCCGTGAGGAGCTGTAAGAACGCCTCGGCAAACGTCGTTTTTGCGCTCCAAATCGCGATTTCGGGCGCTGATCGATTGCTGTGGACGCTCAGCAGGAAACTATCCGAATCAACGAGTAGCAACCGGACCGCGTGCTCACTTTTGGACTGTTGTGGCGGGACCGACACGCTGGACACACACTCGGTCTCCCTCCACGGCTCTGCGATCTCTTGGCCGTTATTCTGGAGCAGGAGTACTGGGACCCCCCGAGAACAGCACGACCGGACCGAACTCAGGAGTTCGGCATCCGGATGCGCGAGGTCCTTGGCACCGTAGATCACTCGCGCTTCGGCTTCGTCGATGAGTTGACTGGCCCGGCCGATAATCGCCGGAGTACCCGTAATGGTCCACACGTCTTCGCTCTGTTCAGCCGACGGTGCTGTCTGCCGCTCGAGCGTCTCAAGCCGGTCGAACGCCGTGTCGCGCTTGGACTCGAACTCACGGCTGAGTTGAGACTCGACCTCGGACAGCGAGATGGGTTGGAAGACCTGTGGGTTGGCCCGTTGAACGCTGATGAACCCTCGCGATTGTAACTCTTTGGCCGTCGTGTACACCTGTGACCGAGGCACGTCCGACGTCTTTGCGACCTCACGCGCCGTCCCTTCCCCGAGTTCGATAAGCGCAGTAAACACGCGGGCCTCATATGTAGATAGACCGAGTTCGATGAGTGCATCAATCGCTTCGCTGTTATCCATGGATAGACTACCCCTCGGTGACTGGTAGCGGTTTGGGTACTTGTCTCCGGTGGTTCAATCTATCGCCGGATGGGCTCTCACGAGGGCAGTGGGGAGGTGGTGCCGTGATTGCCAATTCGCCGGACGTGGTGCGGTGAACGTCTATACGCCAAGCGCGGCGAACGGCTTCCGCGCTACGACCGTGTGCGAACACACCCGCTTGGGTTTCCACGCGCGGTTCTCGCACCCACAAGTCTCACGGGCCGTCTGTATATCCCGGCACCGACCGCGGAGAGCGACCCCCGTCGGGGTGAGCGAAGTCGGGCGGGTCGGTAACCGAGATAGAGGTGCCTGAGATGTGAGTTGAGACCGAAATAGATTAGTATCGATGGCTTTGATGAAAAGAAAGGTTGGCGCTAAGCCAGCCTCTGTATGGGCAGTCATCAGTTTCGACCCGACCAGGTGTGTTAGTGGCCGGTTGTTCGATGACTGTATATGCGGGTAATCGTGTAGATTTGCGTACTCGCAACGACAGGCCAGTAACATTCCACCTTGGACAGGTGGCTCCCGACTTCGGGACCGTCTTGGCCCGCGCTCTTGGAGTCACCTCTGTTGGTCCCCCTCCGAATTTCAACGATGATAGCTGGGTGTGTAGATTTATCTTCGAAACGCTCGCTGGCTAGTGTATCCGAACATGGACTCCAAGCACGTGGGTTGGGCGGCCGCGGTTCTCCTGGTACTTTCTTTTACTGCCGGGGTAAGCGCCGCAGCGGAGCCACCAACGACAACTGGAGACGCAGCTATCGACGTCCCCGACACACACCGGCAGGTCGGGCAGAACAATTCGACTGGCCTCTCAGAGCCGAACCTGACGGTGGTCATCGACAACCGAACTGTCGCCGACGGTGACACGATTACGACCGACGATAACCCCACACTCACAGTCCGAGCAAACGGTTCGGCACCGATCGACTTGCTGGTCGTCCGCGTCGATGGAGACAGCAGACGGATATATACGCCGAACAGCACCGCGGTCAACGAAACGGCGACGCTCGATGTGAACGCCGGTGAGCACGCGCTGGAGGTGCTCGTCCAGTCGAACGGGCGGACCACCGCCCACCGGGCGACGATAATCGAGGATTCGATCGCTCCGGCGATAGTGTTCTCGTCGCCGTTCCGGACGGGCAACACCAGTATCTACGACCGCCCCGAGAACAACTACACGATCAATCGGTCGCAGATCCAACTCGATGGGACGCTTCACGACCACTCTGATGTCGAGCAGGTAACCATCGAGCTACGCTATCACGGACAGGGTATCGATGCCCCCTGGGGGTTCCGAAAACGAATCGTGATCGACGACCCGAACACGTCGATTTCCAAATCACTTCGGCTGGGACCGTTCAACGAGCAAGTGGGTGCCGGCCAAAACAGCCTCAAAATCACGGCACTCGATTCGCGCGGCCATCGCCGTCACTACAATGTCAACCTCTACGTTGAGGACGAGGACCCACCGTCGATCGAGATACTCGACCAGCGTCTGATAAACACGCGCTCGGCAATTCGGTTGACGATTCGGGTGACGGATCAGGTCGGCATCCGCTCGGTCGGTGTTCGTCGAGGGTCGGCCGACGGGTCGGGGTTGAACTACGAGATTCAGCCGAAGCCAGTCGGGGCACGCCCTATCGAGCACACGTTCACGAAGACGATTCCGCTCGCAGGAGACAGCCGAAACATCACCATCGTTGCGGATGACGGCACCGAGAACGCGACGAAACGCGAAATTGAGGTGGACCACACGCAGCTCGTGCGACCGGCGATTGAGGTCCGACCAGATACGCTTCGGGTCAGCGATAACCGCGTCCACGTCGAAGGCCGCGTGTACGATGGCCGCGTGACCAGCGTGTACGCCGAGACGGTCGGCCCCACTGGCAACACCATCGACCTCGCTCAGATATACGGTGGGGGTGTGACCAGCGCCGTTACGTTCAACGAGACACTCCAACTGGATAGCTACCCGGCACGCGTCCGGATCCGCGCAACCGACTCGACCGGGAGGGAACACATCGAGTCGGTCCAAGTCGCACAGCCAAATGCGACGGCCGACCCGGAGACCGCGTCGACGACGAGCCCGGATAGCACGGTGCGGACAAACACGCCGTTACCCGGTGTCCCGTCGGAGTCTTCGTCGCAGGGGCTTCTCGGAACACTCGTTGAGGCGGTCAGAAACTTGGTTTCAACAACTGCCACCGGTGAGTCCCTCGAGGTGTAACTTCTCGGGGAACGCCGAGGGCTGGGCCCGTGGTCCGTTCGATATTCGTCCACCACCCCGCGAGCGGTCGTTCGACGTGAAGTGCTGATTCGTTCAGTGGTGACAAATCTATTATACATCCTCATTTTGAATACGTCTACCACATGCCCTCCGACACGGAGCCGCCGCGGACCGTACTCATGCTACTGTGTCTCGTTGCGGTCGGTGTGGGACTGACACCACTTGCGACCGCAAGCATGGGTGTCGCCTCCAACAACGATGCAGAACCGACACCGCCGGATGCAGACGTTCCGGACCATACGCTGGCTCAAGCCCAACTGTCGTCGACCACGGACACGGCGACCGAGACAGCGAACACGACGACCACGCCCACGCCCACGACCACGTCGACACCGTCACAGACACCAAACACGACAGCCACCGCCACGCGAACTCCCACGCGGACGGCGTCTGCAACACCAAACACGACAGCTACCGCCACACGGACGACTGGTCCGGGGACGGCCGACGCGCCACAGGGGCTTACCGTTGCAGGGCTTTCGGCACCGGAACGACTTCGACCGACGGAACCGTACACCGTGACCGCGACGGTCCGCAATCCCGCTAACGAGACGCGCTCGGAGCGGATTGAATACGTCTTTTCCGGGTCGACGATCACAAACCGAACGGTTCGGTTGGCCGGTGGTGCGTCGCGCGAGGTCCAGTTCGAACTGACGGCGAGCGGGCAGTTGACCGGCACGGAGACGGTTTCGACGGGGACGTACGTCCACGGCGTTCGTAACGCGTCGGGAGCGGGTATCCCGCGCTACCTGCGTGTGACACCCGACGTCGACCTCGCGATTGAAGCGTTTCAAGCGCCTGCGACGGCACCCAGCGACCGCGAATTTGTCGTCCTAGCGACCGTCTCGAACCCGGCCGAGACAACGATCACGCGTGATGTCGCCTATCGCTTCGCTGGAACGACGATCAGCGAGAAAACCATCACCGTCGGGAGCGGCGAGCAACGGCGGGTCGCATTCGCAGTCACGACCGAGCGGGTCGAGGCCGCAGGTGACATCCTCCCCGTCGTGAACGACCGGGCTTCCCGTACCGCAGGTGGGATATTTGCTAGTCTACGACACGACCTGTTCTCGCGGTGCAAAGCAACCGCTCTCTGAGTCGAACAGGTGTACCGATGGCTGTGCCACACAGCCGTTACTCCTATCCTCACCGTGAGGACTCGGAGTTATCTTCTGACGCATATTCTCCGCCCCGTTGCAATCCGCGTTTCCGACCAACCCACACGACGAGCAGACGTACAACCCACGATGTTTCCGGTTCCCTTTCGTGTCGTCTCCACACCGTGAACACGTCTTCGAGGTGTCCCACTCGTTCTCTTTCAGCACCTCAACGCCACGAATCTTACCTTTGTATTCGAGGTACTGGTAGATGCGGTCGAACGCCCACGTATGCAACTTCTTGTTGCCAGTCTTGCCCCAGTCAGAGTCACGAACGTCTTCAGGCCAGCTCACTGCAAGCGTACCAACACCGCGCTCGGCACACTCTGTGATGATAGTGTCCGTCAGTGTATGGTAGAAGTGCGTTTCGCGCTCTGCGAGTTTCCGACGTGCCCACATCAACCTCTCGGACGGGCCATTCTCACCTTCTGTGTCGTACTCAGCACGCGTGAAGTAGTGCTTGTCCTGTTTGAGCGAGTTGCCGGGGTAGAGAACGTATTCATCGGAGAAAGCGACCGTGGCGATGTTCTTGATGCCGAGGTCGATTCCTGCCACCTTGTCGCCTGCTGAGTCGTTGGTTTCGAGACTGACTTTGCAGACGAAGTGCAGTTCCCATTCGTCGCCGTTCCAGACGGCGCGAACGTTCTGCACCGATTCAACTTCCGAGAGGTCAACGTCCGGGCGAGTCTGGTACTCACAGAGGATGAAATCCGAGAAATGCTCTTTGAGGTTCGAGCCTTTGCTGAGTCGAACCCGATTGTTCTCGGGGTCGTGTTTGAATCCGTCTGCTTTGAACGTGACCGTGGAACGTGGCCGTTTGTCGCCGTGTTTTCGGTAGCCGGGCGGATTCGACTTCGAGTCTTTGTGTCGCAGGTCGAACCATGACTGGAAAGCGTCAGAAAGTTCTTCGATGACTTTCTGACTGGATTGTGCGTTCAAGTCTTTCCAGCACGCTTGGTTCTTCATGTACGATTTGAGCGAACCTTCGTTTGGGATTTTGCCAACCTCGTCCCACACGCGGTCTGCTGTCCATCGTGCGACGTTCCAGATTTTCGAGGCAGAATCTCCGAGCGAGTCGAGGCCATCGCAGACCTGTTGGTGGTTCTGGATGGAACCAACGTAGGTGCGAGTGACCTGAATCGCCATACATAGCCTATGTAGGAAGATTTAGTTAATCCTACGGATTGGCGTGGAATATCCAGCCTGCCATCGACGGTGGACTGCGTAGGAAGTGTCGGATTCACTCCCGCCGTAAACGGCGGGATTCTCTCCTCGAAGACAGATTCACTCCCGCCGTAAACGGCGGGATTCTCTCCTCGAAGACAGATAGCCTTATCCAGCGAGGTCGGACCTACGACCACAGTATCGAGACCGCTGGTGGGGCAACCGTCAGCGATGCGATTCGACTGCGAAGCGAACCGAGTGCACGCGCGGCGGCGCTCACGACACGGGACGTGCAACTCCTGAGCGACCTTCGGGAAGATACCCGATACACGGTCGCGGTTACGGTCAGGAACGTCGGAACAACTGCTTTCGACGGGCAGTTCGTCTACCGCCTCAACGGAACCGCCGTTGCGACGCAGAGTCGTAACATCCCGTCTGGCCAACAGCGGACCATCAGCTTCGAAATCGCCTACGCCGACATCGAGCGGGCGGCTCAGCCCCTTTCGACGCGCACGTCGACACAGTCACTCACCGTGGGGAACGCGTCGCTGGCCAGCGAGGATGTTACGGTCCACGGACGCATCGCGGACACGGACAGGCGCACAGAGTCTCCGACGCCTCGACAGGCGGCCAACTTCACCGACGACTCGGAGGAAGACCCCGAAGCGTCTCGTGCGACGTGCGAACGAGGATTTTTCAGTCGATGTGGCGAAAAACTATTGACCAGATGACACTGACGCTTATCGGCACGCTCAGCTCTGTCGTCGCGATTCTCTACGAAATGCTCTCGGGGACCTAACCAATGGCGCGAGGTCTCCCTGCGCTCTGGAGTTCGGTTTTCGGGCTCCCGCTCGTCGCCGCCGGGGCGTATCTGTCCGGATTCGTCGCGGAGCTGTCGGGCGGCTCACAGACCCAGTCATCGCCGGCCGCTGGGCTCATCATCGCCGTCTTCGGGCTGTTCATCCTCGCGATGGGGTGGTACGTGCATTTCGTGACGGCTCCGGAAACACCCCAGATGCGAGCCGACGAGCACCTCGTCGAGACGCGGAATCCCGCACAACGAAGCGCGCTCGCGGAAGCCGCGCTCGCCGTGCCCCTCCTCTCCCTTGGAGGGTATCTGCTGTATTTCACGCACCGCCCGCTGTACCAGCCGACGATTGCGTTCGGAGGCGGCCTGTTTTTGTTCTCCAGAGGAATCTATCGCTACTGGCAGAACACGCTTACCACCTACTCCTTGACGAATCAACGCGTAATCGAAGAGTACCGATTTATCTCGTTGTTGCGAAACGAGGTGCCGCTTGAGAAGGCTCGTGGCGTCGAGGAGACCCGTTCGGCGTGGGATTCACTGTTCGGGCTGGGGAACGTCAGGATTCGGTCCGGGGCAAGCGGCGGTCTCACGGTTGCCGTCGAGCAAGTGTACGACCCCGCCGACTTTGCCGGACAGGTCCGCCGGGAACTCTCCTCGGGAAGCGAGCAGACAGCGGCCGCTCAGGAGCCAACGGCTGAGGCGCGTGCTGACGGTGTGGCTCCGCCCTCGGCTGACGCGGGGGCCGAACGGGAGCGGTCCGTGGACTCCACCGAGTCGGCCACGGGCGACGCGACCGACAGCGAATCAGAGGCGGTATCGGCGGACCGGAGCCCCGATACGGACGAAACCGCGTGATGCCCGTCGGAAGCATCCGTCGCGGACTGCGTTGAGCAGTTTGGGTGGAGGAGAGGGGGAGGGGAAGGGTGTGTTACGAGGACCGACTGGCAGCCACGCGCTCGGCAATCGAGTCCAAGAGGACGAGCGTCGGCGGGAGCGTCGCCAACGACGCGATGAGCGTCAGAAACACGACGCCGACGGTCAGGAAGCCGAACCCGCTGAGAATCGGGAACGGCGACAACACCAGCGCCGAAAAGCCGAACACGGTCGTCATTCCCGACACACTAATCGCCTTTCCGACCCGAGTGGCCGCGGTCTGAACGGCATCGAGTCGACTGACGCCCGCCCGCTGTTTCTCTTGGTAGTATCGGTCCATCACGATGATGGTGTACTCCGCACCGATTCCGACTGTCATCGCCCCGAGACTCGCACCGAGTGGCGAAACCGGGATATCCAGCAGATACATGTAGATGTTCTGCCAGCCGATGACGAACACCATCGGGATGAGCGGCGCAACAGCCTTCACCAGATTGCGGTAGTACACGAGGAGCAGGATAAACACGAACAGGACGCCCAGTCCGGTCGTCACGTTCCGTGAGTTGATCTGCTCCACGATAGAGGGGGTCGCAATCGCGGCGGTCCCCGTGATTTCCGCCGTCACTCCGGGTGGGGGGCTACTGTACGCGATTGACTCGCGCGTGTTCTCCAAGAACGAGAGGGCCTGCTGAGTGGTCATATCCTGTGCGGAGTAGACCATGATGTGCGCACGCCCGTCGTTGTAATACTGGAGTTTCTGTCTCTCGGGGACGGTTTCGAGCACGCGTTTGACGCCGCTTTCAGTCTGGGGGAGTTGGCCCCCGTTGTACTGTTTAACCAGCGTCGCTGGCGAATCGACGCCTTGTACCAGCGGGGTCTGTGTCGCGATGTGCTCGAAGTCGAGCATCCACTGCAACGTTGCCGGATGTTTGAGATTCGTCCCGGTCACGAGCACGTCGTAACTCGTGCTCGAACCGCCGCCGGCAACAGAGCGGAACTGCTGGAGGTCGGTGTAGGCGGGGAGGTCCTGCGGGATGAACTCTTCCGTGTCCGCGAGCGTGTCGAGCGACCCGCCGGCCTGAAAGCCTACGAGAGCAATCAGCAGTGCGATACTGAGGACGAGCACCGGATGACTCGCGAGTATCCGCGCCGAACGACCGAGCAGTTCCCCGACGAGGCCGATGCGATCCGAGTCGCCTTGGTCTTGAGACTGCGTCGTTGTGGCCGTTGTCGGGGCGTCGTCTTCGTCCGGCGTCTCGTCTTCGGCGTCGCCCCGCCGGCGGACCCAGAGGGTGAGCAGCGGGAGGAGAACGAGTATCCCCGCGATGAAGGTGAGAAGCACGCCGAAGATCGAGGTCTGGGCGAACCAGATAATCGACGGCGACGACGTCGACACCCACGTCGCTCCGAACCCCAACGCGGCGGCGAGCATAGCGACGAAGACCGGTGGACCGATTCCGCCAAGCGCTTGCGGAAGCGCTTCGCGTGGCGGATGGTTTTCGAGTTCTTCCTCGTACCGCTCGTGGAACTGCACGGAGTAGTCGATGCCCAGCCCAATCAAAATCGGGAAGACCGCGCTGGTCATCGTCGAATTGGGGACACCGGCGTATCCAATCGCTCCGAACGTGTAGATGACGCCGACGAAGACGGCGACAATCGGGAGGAGACGAAGGCGGACGCCGCGGAACAGGAAGAACAGCGCCACGACCATGAGCCCGATTGCGAGGCCGAGTAACTGCTGGGTGCTCTGCTGAATGAGCGTCGAGAGCTGTGCAGAGAACGCGGCACTGCCAGTGACGGTTACCGTCGTCCCGGAGGGGAATTCCGCCCAGTCAGTCGCTTCAACGGCCTGCGTGTAGATGGGGCGTTCCTCCGTCTGAGAGAGCCCCGTATCGAAGACGATCTGGACGACCGTGTAGTCCGGCGACCCGATAACGCTTCGAATCTTCGCCTCCGAATCGGGGATTCGGCCGTACTCCTGGCGGACCTGATCGGCCGGACTCGTTACGGTATGGACGTTCGGCTTCGTCGACATCTGCTGGTCGACGCGGTCAATCGCGTGGAGCGTCTGCGGCTCCGTAATATCTCCCCGTACGAGAACGGCGATGCTGCCCCGGTCAAACGACTCCGTAAACGCGTCGAACGTTGGGTTGTCCGCAACGAATGCAGCGTCGCCAGTAACGCTGGTAATCTGCGCAGCACCGCCGAACGCGGTGAAGATAAGCAGGACTGCGAGAAGCAGCACTGCGACCGGTCGCTGTTGGACCTGTCTTCCGACCGCGCTGAACAGCTGGCGTAGCTTATCCATGGTTACTCCTTGTCCCGTCCATGGTCCGTCATCGACGGCGGTAGATGACGGCTATCGCTCCGATTCCGAGGAGTGCGACGACTCCGAGGACCGACATCGGAACCGGGAGTCCACCGCTCGACGGGGAGAGCGCAATGCCGACCGGCAGGCCGTCAGTGTACCTCGTGTCGCCGTCAGCCTCGTCGTACCGAACCTCGACCGAGGCGTCGTAAGCCTTGACAACCGCACTCGACCCGGCACTGACGGTGAACGTCGCCGTTTTGGTTTCTCCCGGCTGCATCTCTCCGAGATACGCGCCGTCGTCGGACGTCGAAATCGGGTCGCTCACGAAGAGCTTGGCGTTCGTCGCCGACACCGGTTCTTCGCCGTTGTACTGCACCGTGACGTCCACCGTGTCGGTCGCGCCCGGCGAGACGCTCGTGTTGACGCCGACGACCGTGAACGGGTCCTGTTCGGGTTCGATTGCTATCGACTTCCGAATCGGCGACGTCGTTCTCACGTCACCGTCTTGGTTCTCGTATTCGACGACGAACGGGAACATGTTCGTCCCCGGTTCAGCGCCCGCCGGAATCGAGACGGTAAACGAGACCGGCTTCGACTCGCCGGGGGCGAGGTCTCCGATAGCGGACTCGCCGTTCGTCGGCGTCACGAGCGCCGTGTCACCGATTTGGACTGCGAGGTTGTTCGCGGTGCCGCTGCCCGTGTTGACGACCTGTGCGTTGATTTTCGCTTCACCTTCGTCGACCCTGAATCGCTCCGTCTCGATGTCGCGTATCTCGAAGCTTCGCTCGGGGTTCACCGCGATGCCGGTCGTCAGCGTGTCCGACGTTTCGGTGACGCCGTTCTGGTTCTGGTACGACACGGCCAGGTTGACGGGGTACTCACCTGCCTGGGTCTCCGCCGCCGCACCGACCTGGACCGAGAGGTTCGTCCGCTCGCCCGGTTCGAGGGTCGGGACGTACAGGCTCGTCGACGACTGCGGATTCTGCATCGTGCCGAAGAAAATCGTCGGCGACTGCGTCGTGAGCTGGACCGACGACGACGTTGCGGTTCGCGTGCCCGTATTTTCGAGCGCGAACGAGAGCTGGCCGGTGTCGCCGGCGAATACGGCGTTGTTACCTTCGCTCACGACCTCGAACTGCGGGCGGTCTTCGACTTCGATCGTCACCGACTTCTCTCTCGTGACGGTCCGCCACGTGTATTCCGGTCCGTCGACGCTGCCGTAGGTGACCATCCGGACGTACTTGTACTGCACCTCGACGGGTATCTCGTAGGTGCCCGGCTCGGCGTTTCCGAGTTCGATGTTGAAATCAAACCGAGCGGTCCCCGAGTCGGGGATGGTGCCCGCGATAACGGTTCCCGTCTTCACGTCGATTGGTGCATCGATCTGTTCTTCGAGAATCTCCATCTCCACGCTCTGTGCGGTCTGGACTTCCTGTTCGTACTGTGCCGGCCCACCCTGTTCGAGCCGACCGTTGTTGCTTGCGACAACCGACAGCGTCGCGGCCTCGCTCGACCGGTAGGTGTTATCCGACACGCTGAGCGAGAGCTCCGGGTTCCCGTACACCGAACTCTCGGCCGACACGGGGACTGCGGCAATCGACGTTACGACTAGTACACAGAGGAGTATCGCTGATTTGTTCCGAACCATCGTATGATCTTGTTAGGTGTCTAACTGGCCGTTCGGAGGGTGACTTCCCGAGTCTTCGTCCGCTCCGATATCCGAGTTCACACCTGTGACGTGATTGGTTGAGGTGTAAAACTCTATCGAACGGTCGTTCTATCAAAATAATTTCATATTTGAACAGCCAGCAGCAGCGCCAAGGCCCCTGTCGAACCAGTGACGTGTAACTTAACGAAGGCGAAAACTAAATCCGTATCCTGACGTATTAAGGTGTAAGACAAACGTGGTGGGTAACAATCTGATTTCGTGGGCGGTGGTGCTCGTTGTCGTCTGTACGCTTTTTACGCCCGTGTCGAGTGCCCCGGCCGCGGCAGCGCCGCCTGCGGTCACGTTCGTCGAGACGCCAATCCAGTCGGATACGACGTGGACCGCGGATGAGGGTCCGTATCGACTCATCCGGAGCGTCGCTATCGAGCCCGGTGCGACGCTCACGATTCGCCCCGGTACGGAAGTGCAACTGGCGGAGGGGGTTTCGCTCACCGTCCGGGGCTCGTTGCAAGCCGAGGGCACTGCCGAACGGCCGGTTCGAATCACGCAGAGCGCGCCGTCGGGGCGGAATCTCAGATGGGAGACGATTCGCTACAACGGCACCGAATCGTCGACGCTCTCGCTTCGACACACGACGCTCCACGGCGGTCACAGCGGGATTACGACGACGAGCGGAGCCGGCTCCGTCACAATCGTCGACTCGCGCTTGGAGAACTTCTCCGTGGCGGGTATCTCCGTCAACGGCACGGCGATGCCCCCGGTCGAACTCACGCGGTCGACGCTGACCGACATCGGCGGCCACGCCGTCCGCGCGAGCCCCTCAACCGGGGCCGTGGAGGAGGTCGAACTGAACACGACGGACCGACGACGGAACCAGACGGTACGGCACACGCTCGGACTCGCCCTCGGCGTCGGCGTCTCGATGGAGACGATTCGGCTCCGGTATCCCACCGAGCGGTCGGTACGCGACGTCGACGCCGAGACGCTCGACCGAATCGGCCTCGACACCGACAACGATGGAGACATCGACCGGTCGCTCGACGACGACGTTTCGGACGTCTCGGTCAGCGGGCGTCGCGTCGAGATTTCGCTGTCGCGGTCGGTGTACGTGTCGAGTCGGGACCGGCTCATCGTCGAGTACGGCGGGGTCGTGAACCCACGGACCCGAGGCGTGTACCCCATCGGCGTCAGCGTGCTCGAACACCGGACGCCGCAGCTATCGGACGGTGTCCACGCGATGTACGTCGTCGGCGAGGAGACGACGCCGTTCGCGTACACGCGGCCGACCGACCTCACACGCGTCCGAGGTATCACCGTCAGTCAGTCCGTGTTCGACGGGATTGATGGTGCGGGAGTGTTCGCCGCCGCGGATATCGTCACCGGCGTCAGAATCAGCGAGAGTCGGTTCACCGACGTACGGGGCGACGGCGTGGCGATACGGGCCGCCCAAAGTGAAAGCAGTTTCCGCGACAACCGCCTGCGCGCCGGCGATGCGGGGATTCACGTCGAAACCCGAACGCAGACGACGCTGGTCGCGAGCGAAAATCGGATTTCGGAGTCGGAAACCGGGATTCGCGTTCGACAGTCCGAGCGGCGCGTCCGCGGCGTCACACGGGTGACGCTCCGCGGAAACGAGTTGGTCGCCAACGACCGCAACGGACTCGAAATCCAGTCCGAAACGAGCGAGGGCGAACTGCTGCTCGCGAACAACACGATGAGCGAAAACGGGGGCGACGGGGTCGCGCTCTCGAACTGGGCCATCAAGGACAGCCGCGTCAGCGGCAACCAACTGTTCGACAACGGCGACGACGGCATCGCAATCGACAGCCACGTGGTGCGGAACCTCACGCTGTCCCGGAACCGAATCGCGGACAACGGCGGCGACGGACTCGACGTGTCCGTCCGCGCGTTGGTTCGAGATGTCGCTGCGACCGACAACACGATTTCCGACAACCGGGGCCACGCGCTCGCGGTGCGCTCCGACCTGCTCGTCCATCGCGTTGCTGTCGCGGGGAACGACCTCACCAACAACGGCGGGGCTGGGCTCCTCGTTTCGACCCCGCTCACGCACAACGGGCGGCTCAGCGTGACGGACAACGTGCTCGTTGCGAACGGTTACGGACTCGTGGCTCGCGGGACGCTGAATGCGACGGTGCAGCGCAACGACATCGTGTTCAACACGAACTCGCACGTCCGACCGCCACCGCTTCCCGGCGTCGACCCCGGTACGGGAGTCTACATCGCGGAAGGGCCGCGCGGTGCGGTCCTCGACCAGAGCGACCCGGACGCCCCGTTTGCTGAGCTCGTTGCGAACCCGCGGCTCCGGCAACAGATCGAGATTACGCGGCTCTGGGGCGATACGGTCGCCGTCCTTCGCACCGACGGGGTGAGCCACGTCCGCTCGACGACCGAGGGTGCGGTCGACGTCCGCCGCGTCGACGGCACGCTCCCGACGGGTGTCGAACTCTCGTACGCCAACTCGACCCCCGACCGCTTCCGGGTCGCCGACAACGACATCTACGGTCACGACACCGGGATGGAGATAAATATCACGCAGCTCGTCACGGCGAACACGACGGCACGAATCGTCACCGACTCGATACAGACGGTCAACGCGGAGTCGAACTACTGGGGTGCCGCGAGCGGACCCTACCACGCGTCCATCCTGCCGGAAGGCGAGGGCGACGAGGTCACGATTACCAACGGCTGGGTCGACTTCATTCCGGTCGCGGACGCTCCGACCGGCCAGCAGTACCGACGGCCGACTGCCCGCCTCGACGCGCCGTCGGCGGCCGAGCCGGGCAGTCGAATCGACGTTTCGGGGGCCGATAGCACAGCCGGGACCGGGTCGGTCACCACGTATCATTTCGTCGTTAACGGGACGAACCACACGACGCGGGACAGCGCCGACCTCCGCCTCCAGATGCCGAACGAGACGCTCTCGGTCTCACTCGCTGTCGAAGACGACCTCGGAATCGACAGCAACGCCTCCGCAACGGCGCGCGTCCGGGCGGCGTCATCCGGCGACGCGGCGGTGAGCGCTCCGGGGAGTCAGTCGGCCGCGTCCGGCCCCGAACAGGGGGTGTCGTCCGGGGCTGGACTCCGTTCTGCGTGGGGTCTCCTCGGCGGTGGCTGTCTCCTGGCTGCGCTCTTCTTCGGCGGCTACGGGATGGTCCGGACGGTCCGAAACCAGCCGGTCCCGATGCGCGGGGTGTTCGTGCAGGCGCTCGCGGCGTTCGGTATTCTGGTCTGGCTCGTCGCCGGCTTCGTCGGCTCGACGCAGCTCGTCCTCGTCGGCGGTGCCGCCGGGGTCGTTTGGGGCGGGCTCACCCTCGTCGCGTACCTTCTCGCCACTCGCCTCTGAGGCGTCTTCGAGACCGACACACGGGTGTCAACCTTGTTCGACTGCGGCGGTATGTATGACGGATTTGGGTCTAAGTAGTGGAAAAACTCATTTATTCTTGGCTCAGTGAACTGTCCTGTGGAAATGGAGCAATCCAACCTGACAGTCCCACTGACCTACCGGCCCTCCCAGAATCAGACACCGAGTACACGACCGGTTCGGATTCGAGAACGACCCGACTGCGGCGGTGTATCGAGTGTGACATCCGGGGCCGACGTATGACAGCTAAACGCGGCGCTCGACTCGCTGTCGTGGCGACAGTCGCGCTGGTTGCCGTTACGAGCGTACTCGTCGCGAGCCTCCCGGCGGTGAGCGCACAGTCGGGCCAAATCGTGGTCAACTCGACGACGGTCGAGCCGCGCGAGCCGTACGTCGGTGAATTGGTCACGGTCAGGGCGACCGTTTCGAACTTCGAGAGTAGCTCCGGCGGCGCCGACCTCAAAGAGGTCACGCTCCGGTCGGGCGGCGGCATCGTCGCTGAAGCGAGCAACCTCGGAACGCTCGGACCGGGTGGGTCCGTCGACGTGCCGCTGTCCACCACGTTCACGAGCGCAGGGGAAAAACAGCTCAAAGTCCACGTCTCCGGCCGCCACGAAAACGGGAACGTCATCAACGTCGAGTACCCGGTCATCGTGACGGTCGAAGAACGAGACGTGCGGGCTGGCCTCTCGGTGGGCGAACAGACGAACGACACCGTCAACGTGGAGTTGACCAACTACGGGAACACGAACCTCTCGAACGTCGAAATCACCGCGTCAGTAAACGGTTCCCAGATTGCCCAGCGGTACACCGCGAATCTCGACCCGGACGCGAACCGCTCTGTCGTGTTCGACACCGCCGATATGAGCGACCGGGTCGTGCTGTTCACTGCGACGTACACCGTCGACGGAGAAACGTTCACGACCACGCTGTCGGAGGAGATAGAGGACGACTCGGTCCCCGGAGAGATTCGACTGACGAGCATCGAGACCACGCAAAGAGCCGGCTCCGTGACGATACAAGGCGACGCCGCAAACGTCGGGAACACGGACGCGAGCTCGGTCTTGCTGACGGTCAAGGAGACGGCAAACGTCACCCACGGTTCGCCGTCCGGCGGCTACTTCGTCGGGCGCGTGGAGGCGAGCGAGTTCGCCACGTTCGACGTGACCGCAGAGCTCAGCGGCGAGCCGACGACCGTTCCCATCGAGGTGTCCTACATCGTCGACGGCGACCGGGTGACGACGACACAGGAGGTGCCACTCGATTCCGGTGGTGCCGCGCCTGTCGCCGCCGGTTCCCAGTCCGAGCAGGGTCCGGGCTCCAATGAATCGCAGTCGGGCGGTTCCCAGCTTCCGTTACCCGTTATCGGGGGCGTGCTGGTGGTCGTCGTGCTCGGTGGGGTCGGCATCTATCGCTGGCGCCAGCACTAGCATGAGTGTCATTGAACTCGCTGACGTCGTGAAACGGTATCAGAACGGCGAGGAGGTCATCGCCGCGCTCGACCACGTCGACTTTCGCGCCGACCGCGGTGAGATGGTGACCATCATCGGCCCGTCTGGGTCCGGGAAAAGTACCATGCTGAACATGATCGGGCTGCTCGACACGCCGACAGAGGGGACGGTCCATCTCGACGGCCGTAACGTGACCGACTTCTCTGAGGACGAACTGACAGAAGAGCGTCGGTCCGGTATCGGGTTCGTGTTTCAGGACTTCCACCTGCTGCCGATGCTGACCGCGACCGAGAACGTCGAACTCCCCTCGATGTGGGACACCTCGGTTGACCGGCACGACCGCGCCCAGGACCTCCTCCAGCGGGTGGGGCTCGGTGACCGACTCAATCACACTCCCGACCAGCTCTCGGGCGGGCAGCGACAGCGCGTCGCCATCGCGCGGGCGCTCATCAACGAGCCGGATATCCTCCTCGCCGACGAGCCGACGGGGAACCTCGACCAAGACACCGGCGAGACGATTCTGACCGAGCTGACTCGGTTGAAAGAAGACGAGAACGTCGCGATTGTCGCGGTCACCCACGACGAACAGATGCTCGAATACACCGACAGCACCGTCCGACTCGTCGATGGCGTCGTGACGGAGGTCTCCGGACGATGAGCGTCGTTGATTTCCTCTGGCGCTTCCCCAGCGTCCAGATGGCGTGGCGGAACCTCGGCCGGAACAAACTGCGGACGATGTTGGCCGCGCTCGGCATCATCATCGGCGTCGTCTCGATCTGTTCGCTCGGAATGGCGACGGCTGCGATTCAACAGCAGGCGACGTCACAGTTGGGAAGTATCGGCAACGAGGTGTCGATAACGTCCGGTCAGGACAGCGACACGGACGGGGTGACCGACGACCAGGTCGATACGATACGGAATCTGGTGACCGACGCGGAGGTCGTCCCCCAGAAGACGAACTCGACGACGATCTCTTCACGAAACGGACGGGAGGTGAGGGTAAGCGTCACCGGGGTGACGAACGCGGCAGCGCTATACAACCTCACGTCCGGCGAAGCACCCTCCCGGCTGTTGAGCGGCGCGCTCCTCAGCAACAGCACCGCCACGACACTCGGGATTGAGGAGGGCGACCCCGTCGAGTACGACGGCCAACTGTACCGCGTACAGGGGCTCATCGAGGAAGAAAACGCGTTCGGCTTCGGCGGCGGTGAACTGGTGTTACCCGAGTCCGGCCTCTCCGACCAGAACCACTACAACACCGTGACGGTCGTCGCCGAGGATAGCGCGACCGCGATAGAGATCGGTGGGGAGCTGGATCAGTACTTCAACACCGAAGACGAAGAAGAACTCAGCATCAACACGTTCGGGAACGCGGGCCAAGTCGGCGGGTTCTTGGAGACGCTTTCGCTCGCCTTGTTGGCCATCGGCGGCATCTCGCTCGTCGTCGCGAGCGTCGCCATCCTCAACGTGATGCTGATGAGCACGGTCGAACGCCGCGGGGAAATCGGCGTCCTCCGCGCCGTCGGCATCCGCCGCTCCGAAGTGCTGCGGATGATTCTGACGGAGGCCGCCCTGATGGGCACACTCGGCGGGCTCGTCGGGGCGACCCTTTCGCTTGCGGCGGGGCTCGTCATCTTCCAGATGATTACTGGAGACCCGCTCGGAGCGCTCCAGTGGAGCAGTGCGCAGTATCTGGTGTACGGGTTCGGGTTCGCCGTCGTTGCGAGCGTCCTCAGCGGGATTTACCCCGCGTGGAAAGCGGCGAACGACCGGCCGGTCGACGCATTGAGAGGCTGAGTCACTCCCGTGGGAACGCCCGCGGCCTCAGCCGCCGGCGGATTTCTGCGTCGTCTCCGAAGCCGGGCCACCCTTGTGCAGTCGCGTGAGCCGGCGAAACACCGAGAGTACGAGTAGATAACAGAGAACAAGCCCGGCAGCGAACGCCCCGGCGACAACCCAGAACACGACCACCCCTCCCGCTTTGAGCAGTCGAACCAGAAGCGACGCCGCGTTGGGCCCTAAATACCCTGCGAGCGTGGTTTTATTCGCCTGTGAGTCTCCGGTGATATCTTGGATGTTGCGGGACTCGACGCCGGCCGCGGTGATAAGAAACCAGCCGGCGAAAACGGTCACTCCATCGAGCGAATACGGCTGCGGCGTTGCTGCAACGACCGAAAACACGGCCACAAACGCCCAGGTGAACCCGACGCCGATAGAGTCGAGCGTCGGATAGCGCTTCAGCCAGCCGTAGCTTCCGAGGACGACGAGGGGAATCTGCGCAAAGAGTAGGTCGCTGACGTTTGCAGTCCCCGTCCGAAACACCAGCAGACAGACCACGAGCTCGTAGCCGAGCAGCGCGAGTAGCTCCGTCACGAGTAGTTCCGTCTGGTACCGTCGCACGAGCTTCGTCCGATACGGCTGATTCACCTCGTCTTCGGCTGTCACCCCCCGCCGGTCTTCGACATATACGAAATAGAACAGGAGCGGTGCGAGCAGCAGCCCTCCCCCAACTGAGAGGGGAACAACTCCCAACGCGACACCCGTGATTGCAACCATCGCGGCAGAGAGCAAGCACAACCAGATGTTCAACTGGAAAAACAGGAATCGCATATCCGCGACTCTCATCTCAGTATGCACCTCCTTGAGGGGAGACGTTGCGGTAGATACGGTGTTGACGCCGCGGAGGGTAGTCCGTCCCGGTCATCTCTCGGACCTACCTCGCTGCTCGTACTATACTTGTTGGGTCAGCAACTCACGACCGAAACGACAACCCGGCCGTCGACTGCCGTTCACGCCCCGTCGGCACCCGTTTCTTTCATTTTCGTGACTAGATATGCGTCTCGGGTGCAAATCTGTGGACTATATTACACAATTCCAAAAAGAATAATTAGCACCCATCTACTGGTATAGAACACGGTGTTTGACCGATGGCTCACCCTCGAAATCTCCATAGCGCTGATGTATCTTGGGGTGATTCCATCTGTCGTGAACTGCTGTCTTCTCTGGAAGGAACGTGACAAACCAGGAGTCATCTGGTTTATCTTATCGATGGCCACGGGGGGCCTCTGGGCACTATTGTTCGCGACGTTCACACTCATCCCGGACCCGGGTCTCACGTTAGCGGTCGCAAATTTCTTCTGGGTGTCGATTCCGACTGCCGCAGTGACGTTCTTCTTACTCGCGTACGAGTTCGTTTTCAAACAAACGGTCCCGTCAACCGTCGTTGCTGCGTTGTTCAGCCCACTCGCAGTGCTATTCGTTCTCTCCTGGAGTAACCCGTACGAGTTGGTCTTTACAACTGCATACTACGTGACCGCCGATGGGGTGTTACATTTTCCAATGTTCGACGGCCCGCTGAAAGTTCTCGTAACGCAGGTCTATGGCTACCTCCTCGTGTTTCTGGCTGCGGGCATGTTCGTCGGCGAACTGCTCCGGACGAACGGCACACAGCGCCGACAAACCGTGTACCTCCTGGTCGTGTTTTCGATGCTCGTCGGCTCGACGATGGTTAAGGTCGCGGGGGTCGTTCCGATCTATTTCGATCCCACGTCGGTCTTGTACTCGTTTTCCGGACTCTTTTTCGCGTATTCGATTCGAGAACACGGGTTGCTGAAGTTCGTTCCCGTCGCTCGCGAACAGACGTTTGATGAGATTACGGACCCCATCTTCGTGATTGGCTCTTCCGGGCACATCGTGGATGCGAACCGGGCCGGGAGCCAACTGTCTGATCAGAGTGTCATCGGGACCAAAATCGAACAACTCATCTCCGAATCCGCCGTGTCTTCGGACGAACAAGACACCGGCGTCATCAAATTAGAACTGGACGGCGGCACGCGGATATTTTCCATCGAAGCATCCGAAATCGTCTACGGTCGGGGTGTGACCGGGAAAATCGTCGTGTTGAGCGATATTACGGCGCTCAAGGAGCGCGAAGAGGAGTTAGATCTGCTCAAGCAAGTTCTCTCGCGTATCTTCCGGCATAACATTCGGAACGACCTCAACGTAATCGCGGGGTTTGCGGCGATTATCCGAGACTCAACGAACGGCGAGACCGCGCGGTCGGCGGACCGCATTCACACGCGTTCGATGAAAGTCGTTGACCAAGCGGCGAAAGCGCGGAAGATCGAGACCGTGCTGTCGTACGCCGAAACGGACCAGCGCCCGCTCGAAGAGTACCTCTCCAAGGTCAAACAGAACATGCCGGCCGAGCTGTTGAGCTGTGTCTCGTTCGCTGTCGACGACGTCGTACTCGACGCACACCCCCGGTTTGACCTCGCACTCACCGAGTTAATCGAGAACGCTATCTCTCACCACTCCGGCGAGGAGCCGATTGCTGTGCGCGTCACAACCGACGTGTCCCCGACGGACGTGACGATTATCGTCGAGGACAACGGACCGGGGTTACCGCCATCCGAATTCGCCGTGTTAGAAGCCGGCGAAGAGACGGACCTCGAACACGGGTCCGGTATCGGTCTGTGGTTGGTCTACTGGATCGTCTCCCGCTCGAACGGGACGCTCAGTGTGCAGGTCTCCGATTCCGGAACGGAAGTTCGAATCACACTGAATCGACCGGACTCGACCTCTGACGTTTAGCAACTCCCTGCGACTCCCGCGCCCCCAGTCGTTTGCGAGAGACCGGACACGGCCGCAACAGTATTGTGTGTATTTGAACTACTACATATGTGAAATGACTATCTTAATATCAATCTATGTTGAGTATTTTTTCCAGAAGGACTGTTGAATTCTGTTACTGGTCGCTTTCTGACATATATATCCGCATATTAAACTCAAAACGGTTATAAAATATTAAATTAATATTTTTAAAATAGAATTCAATCAATACTCCGGTGCGAGATATATTTGAAAAATTATTATTCTTAGTTTAGATAATTTCTTTTCTGGTTAGTTATGCTTTAAGTACACATATCTCTTTATTCGAGTCTATGTGAATATGTGACCGGAGTTCGATGCCAGCGTAGTTCTGTTCCTCCATACCCGTCCTCCACGCTGTGAGGGGCGACGGCGCTCGGTCGCTTACAGCGTCAGTTCGAACTCGACGTCTCGCGCCGACCGACCGATTTCGATGGTGAACGGCCCTTCGAGCGCGGTCCAGCCCGCGGTCTCGTCGTACTCCGTGAACGCGAGGTCGTCGATGTCGACGTCGACGGTCACCGTCTCACCGGCCGGAATCGAAACGGCTTCGAAGCCGCCGAGTTCGCTGACGGGCCGGTCGTCGCTCGCGTTCGAGGGTCGGACGTACGCCTGCACCACCTCGCGACCCGCCCGGTCGGAGACGTTTTCGACCGTGACTTCGACGCGGCGCTCGTCGACGAGTTCCGCGCCGCGGTATTCGAACGCCGCGTAGGACAGCCCGTAGCCGAACGGATAGACGGGGTCAGCCTCGGTCGCGTCGAAGTACCGGTAGCCGACGAGCAGGTTTTCGTCGTACTGCACCTCGCCGTCGATTCCCGGGAACGTCGCGTCGTCGGTCACCGGGTAGTCTTCCTCGTTCGCGAAGGTGACCGGGAGCCGTCCCGATGGGTCGGCGTCACCGAACAGGACGGCCGCGAGCGCGTCGCCGTCGGCCTGTCCGGGGTACCACGACTCCAGAACCGCGCTCACGTCGTCGCGCCACGGGAGTTCGACGGGGCCGCTCGACTGGACGACGACGACGGTGTTGTCGTTGACCGCCGCCACGTCTTCGACGAGTTCGTCTTGCCCGCCGGGGAGCGTGAGGTCGTCGCGGTCGACCGCCTCGGCGGCGGCGTCCTCGACGACGACGACGGCGACATCGGTGTCCGCCGCCGCCGAGACCGCATCGTCGAGTGTGGGGTCCGGTCGCTGGTCGTCGCCCTCGTCGTCGCCGCCGAAGAACGAGACTTTCTCGATGGGCGGGACGCCGCGCTCGACGGTGACGCTGCCCGTCGCGCGCGCGTCGATTCCCGTCGCCGTCGGGGCTTCGTGGAGCGCGTCCATCTCCGATGACCCGCCGCCCGTCGAAATCTCCTCGACGCCGGGGCCGATGACCGCAACGTCCGCGTCGTCCGCGAGCGGGAGTGTGCCGTCGTTCTCCAGGAGGACCGTCCCGCGAGCGGCGATGGTCTCTGCGAGTTCTCGGTGGCCGTCGTCCTCGGGTGGCGATGCCGCACGGCCCCCGCCGAGCACGCCGATGCGCTCCATCTGTCGGAGTATCCGCGTGACCATGTCGTCCAGTCGCGCGTGCGGGACGTCCCCGCGTTCGACGGCTTCGCGGAGCGGGCCGCCGAAGTTGCCGGTGTTGGTCATGTCCGGCATCCCGTCCGAAACGTCCGCGGTCTCGCCGAAGACGGCGTCATCGTCGTCTTCGGGGGGTTCGAGGTCGAACATCTCCCAGAGTTCGTCGCGGGTGACGCCCGGCATTTCGAGATCCAGCCCCCCGTTGGCCGACTCGACTGTGCTGACGGCTCCGAACCAGTCGGAGACGACGTAGCCGTCGAAGCCCCACTCGCCTTTCAGCACGTCAGTGACGAGTGGGCGGTTCTCGCTCATGAACGAGTCGTTGACGCAGTTGTAGGCGGTCATGACCGACCCGGCACCGGCGTCGACGGCCGCTTTGAACCCGGGGAGGTAACACTCCCTGAGCGCACGCTCGCTGACGCTCACGTTCACCGACGCTCGGTGTGTCTCTTGGTTGTTGGCGACGTAGTGTTTCGGGGTCGCGATGACGTCGGCCGACTGGATACCCTCGACGGCCGCCCCGGCGAACGCGGCCGTGAGAACGGGGTCTTCGGAGTAGTATTCGAAGTTCCGTCCGCAGTGCGGCACCCGAATGAGGTTGAGCCCGGGACCGAGCAGCGCGTCTTGGTCGCGGGCGTTCGCCTCGCGCCCCATGGCGGCCCCCTGCTCGCGCGCGAGATTCGGGTCGAACGTCGCCGCGAGGGCGATCGACGCGGGAAACAGCGTGGCGGGCGAGCCGTTGACGCGGACCCCGAGCGGTCCGTCGGCCAGCCTGAACTCCGGAATTCCGAGTCGGTCGACGCCGGGGAGGTAGCCCGTCGCCGTTCCGTCCGGGTCGACCGCGCCGTGGACGAGTTGGATTTTCTCTTCGAGCGTGAGTTCGTCGACTACCGTCTCAACGTCGGCTTCGGCGGTTTCCATCCCTGTGGTCAAGTGCCGGCAAACGCTCATAAAACGATTGGAAATATGACTAGTATTACTCGCCGTTCGCCGCCCCGGATTTCGGGTCGAAACCGAACACTGCACTCGAACGACCGGAAGGAGAACTGCGGAGTCTCGCCTTGAAGCACCGCTGTTTCCCGTTCGGTCGAGAGACCCATCCCATCGACATCATATCCGTATTACTAGTATTTCTAAAACGGAATCGCATGCGCGGGGTCGACGCGTTCACGTTGGGACTCGACGCGATGTGTGTGTTCCCCGCGACCAAAGATTACACAAATAAGGGTGTAATCCTATCTCGTGCCCACCCGACGTTCGGTCCGTGCCCGTGTTTAGTTCGACGGTACAGGTGTGTATAAAACGGACCTCACGATTCGGTAATACCGGTATTACGATATCGCCAGCGTCTGGGTTCGGTCGCCGACGAACAGCTCGTACGCCCCGCTTTCGAGCGTCCGGGAGCCGTCCGGTTTGACGACCCGGAGGTCGTCGGCGGTGAGCGTTATCATCACCGTTCGCGTCTCGCCCGGCGAGAGCGTGACCTTCGTGAAGCCCTGCAACTCACGGACGGGCGTCACCACGGAGCTGTGTCGGTGCTCACCGAACAACTGGACCGTCTCGGTTCCCGCGCGGTCGCCGGTGTTCGTCACCGTCACCGACACGGTCACCTCGCCTCCGTCAGCGATGGTCTCCTCGGACACGTCGAGCGAGTCGTACGTGAACTCCGTGTAGCTCAGCCCGAAGCCGAATTCGAAAAGCGGGTCGTACGACGGGAGATGTTCGTCCATCCCCAACGGACTCGGATGCGGAAGCCAGTCGTATCGAACCGGGAAGTCGCCCATCGAGCGGGGGAACGTAATCGGCAGGCGACCGGACGGGTTCGTGTTCCCGACCAGCACGTCGGCAATCGCGCGACCGCCTTCGAGACCGGGGAAGAACGCGACGACGACCGCGTCGACCTGGTCGAGCACGTCCGTCAGAACCAGCGGTCGCCCGGTGACGAGCACGAGGACCGTCGGCGTGTCGGTTGCGGCCACGGCGTCCAGTAGGTCCCGCTGTGCCGGTGGCAGTTCCAGCGAGTTCCGTTGCGGGAAGCCGCCGTTCTCGCCGCGTAGCGACGCCGGGCCGAACTCGTGGAGGTACCACGGCTCACCGAGGACGGCGACCGTCGCGTCGGCGCGTTCGGCGCGACTTGCGACGGCGTCTCTCCCTGCGGACTCGTCCGAACCCACGCCCGGTTCGTACGTCACCGTCGTTCCGTCGTCGACGACGTGTTCCAAGCCGTCCCGAACGGTCGGGCCTTCGTTTTCGTCGAAGTCGAACACCGTCCAGCCGCCGAGGAGGTTATCGAGCGAGTCGGCGTTCGGCCCCGTCACGAAGAGTTCGTCCACGTCGCCCAGCGGCAGCGTCTCCTCGTCGTTCTGCAAGAGGGTCACGGACTGTCGGGCGGCTTCCCTCGACACCCGCCGGTGGTCCTCGGACCCCACGTCGATGATTGCAGACCGCGGTGAGACGTACGGGTCCTCGAACAGCCCGAGTTCGAACTTCAGCGCGAGGATGCGCCGCACGCTTCGGTCGAGTAGTGACTCCGGGAGGTCGCCCGACTCGACCAGTTCACAGAGCGTGTCCGCGTGCTGGGTTCCCCCCACGGACGCGATGTCGAGTCCGGCGGTCGCGACTTGTTCGACCGCCTCGGCGAACGATGCGGCGGTCTGGTGCCGCTCGACGAGCATCCAGACGGCGAGCCAGTCGGAACAGGTCACGCCCTCGAACCCGAGGCGGTCTCTGAGGAGGTCGGTCAGGTAGAACGTCGAGGAGTGCGCGGGTTCGTTCCCGAGCGCGTTGTACATGGGCATCACCCCCGCGACCCCCTCGTCGATGGCGCGCTCGAACGGCGGGAGGAAGACGCGTCGGAGCGTCCCCATCGAGATATCGACGGGTGCCGTGTCCTCGCCGCGGGTCGGCTCACTGCTCGCCGGGTAATGTTTCACCGTCGCCGCGACTGACGTGGGGTCGCGCAACGACTCACCTTGGAGGCCCCGCGTCTCCGCCGCGACGAACGCCTCGACGAGCGACGAGGACTCGCCGTACGTCTCGTACGTTCGCCCCCATCGGGGCTCCCGGGCGACGTCCGCGGTCGGAGCGTAGTTCTGGTTCGCGCCGGTCGCCGCCATCTCGACCGCCGTGATTCGCGCGGCGCGCTCGGCGAGGTCGGGGTTCCACGTCGCCGCCATGGCGAGATTGTGCGGGAACACGGTGGCTCCCTCGATGTGCGCGTGGCCGTGAATCGCGTCGACCGGGACGAGAAGCGGGATGCCCAGCCGCGTCTCGTTCACGGCGACGCGCTGGAGTTGATTCGCGACGCGGCCCGCGACGACGGCGGTGTTGTACGGCGAGAAGCCGGTGCCGAACGGCGTGGCCGACCCGACCTGGTGGTCGCGGATGGCGTCTTTGGCGTCATCTAACGTCGTCGTCCAAGAGGTCTCGCGCTGTAACACGGTGAACGAGCCGACGTGCAGCCCCACCATCTGCCCGGCTTTCTCCCGGAGCGTCATGCGCTCCAGCAGGTCAGCGACCCGGGCCTCGGTCGACTGACCTGAGCCCATGTATGGCGGCTGGCTGGTCATACTAGACGATGCTGTGAAACCCATATCAAACTACCTCCGATGCGGGGAAACTGTTATGCCCGCGGCGAGTAACCCGTAATACGAGTAATACACGATGTCTCTCACAGCGATATTCGACACGGATGCCACCGCCTTCCGGGAGGCCCACGCATGACTGACGACGAACCCACGGACGCCCCGGAACAAAGCCCGCTGGAGCATCAAGAAGCGCCGACCGGGCTCGCAAAGCAGTGGTCAAACCGGTCGAACCAGCAGACGACGCTCCCGAACGACGACCTCGACGTGAAATCCGAGTGGGTGGGGATAACCGTCTACCTCCCCGCGGAACTCCGCGAGGAGTTGGAGCTGGTGTTCCGAGAACACAGCCTCGAATCGAAGCGGTCGAGCGGTGCCGAGCTAAAGAAACTCCGGCACTACTACCCGCTCGTCGTCGCACTCGGTCTCGAACTGCTCGAAGACGCCGAACCGCGAGACATCGCGCCGCTTCTCTCCTACGTGATGGACCAGTACGAGACCGAACAGTAAGTTCACTATTGGGCCGGCAGATTCGACCGCGATATCGCCGCGTTCGGCGGGCTCGGCTCACTCATCGGGGTGGACCGGCGCGTCGAGGATGATTAAAGCGCTGTCGCAGGACTACTCGTCGCTCGGTCCGCGCCGGTCGACTGCGGCGCTCGCTCGTTAGGTCGTGGTGTCCTTGGTATCGAGGACCCCCGTGGTAAACACTGATTCGAGACGCGATTACCGCGAACAACCCCCTATATAGTAGTGCAAATACTATTCAATAATATCTGGAGAGAATATATTAGAAGCGACGATATAGAATATCTATTCTCAGAGCTATTTTGAAGTTTTTGACTTATATTGGTATAAATGGAGGTACACTATTCAAGTATGATGTAAGTAAGTATTTATCTGAGATTTTCCCAACTCTAGTTTGATTTCAGCAATAAAGCTATTTCTCAAAGATAGCTAATTCTCTCCATAGAAACTATACTAGCATGTATATTTGTCTGTTAACTCAGATGGCTGTATTGTTCGAATAGAGCACATATGTGGTGAAGATACTGACCGACCGGCCTGCCTCACGGTGAGTCGTTCGCGGCGGACGCCCTCCGCTCACCACTCGGCGAGTCGGCCGTCGTCGTGGTGCCAGACGGGGTTGTACCAGTTGACCTCGTCTTGGGAGCGCTCGCGGACGTACCCCTCGTCCACCTCGATACCCAACCCCGGACCGGTCGGTCGCTTGACGAAGCCGTCGTCGAGAACCAGCGTGTTGAACGTGGACTGTACGTGTGTAAGGAGTGCGATACAGTGGCGAACGCGGACGTGAATGGTGCAGAGAATATTCGACAAAAGGTACTCTCAAGTCTCGCCACGGATGGCGGTGATAGGGATAGCGGCAGGTTGGCACAGCCAGCGGTTCACCTGTTCGACCGTAGTGAGGGCCGTTTCGCCCCACGAGAACAAGTTGCTAACCGCGAACCCTAATATCCCAACTGCGGTCGGGATTCCCGCGTTGACGAGACGCTCTGCGCCTCGTTCGCACACCAGAACGCTCTGCGTTCTGGGGACGTCTTCAGGCGCGGGGAGATGTCAACGGGGTTGGAACCCCATCGCCCTGACTGCGCGCGCCAGCGGCGGCTATCGGGGTCTGCGGGCCGTCGAGTCGACTCACCGGCCGGTATCTCGAAGAGGACATCACCGGGCAGGTCATCAGCACCGCGAAATCTATTCAGGTCGACCTGACGCGGTGAGTCGCGACGCTGTCGAGGGCGGTTTCGAGGCATTCGAGTGCGAGGTCGAGTTCGCGGTCGGTCACGTCGAGCGGCGGCAGGAGGCGAAGCGACCGCTTACCGCAGCCGAGCGTGAGAAGCCCCTCGGACAGCGCGGCCTCGAGGACCTCGTCGCGACGGTCCTTGGTATCGAATTCGACGGCAGTCATCAGCCCGAGGCCACGCACGTCAGTGAGACAGGGGGTCCGCTCGGCGAGCCGAGAGAGGTCCGAGCGGAACCGCGTGCCCTTTTCGGTCGCGTTCGCCATGAGGTCCTGTTCCTGAATGACGTCGAGCGTCAGCGTGCCCTGAATCGACGCGAGGATGTCGCCCGCACCCCACGTCGATGACAGTCGCGCTTCGGTGTCGGGGAACAGCGCTTCGTTCGCCACCGTCGCGCCGACCCGAAGCGCCTTCGCGCTGGTGATGACATCCGGTTCGAGGTCGTAGTGGTCCGAGGCCCACAGTTCGCCGGTCCGACCCACGCCGGACTGAATCTCGTCGGCGATGACGGGGATGTCGTGTTCGTCGCAGATGGCCTGTACCTCGCGCATGAACGCCTCGCTCGGGACGTGGTAGCCGCCTTCGCCCTGAACGGGTTCGAGGATGAGGAACGCCACTTGGTCGGCGGGGAGGTGACCGTGGGTATCGTCGAGTTTGTCGCGCAGCGTTTCGAGGCCCGCCATCGAGTACGGCACGTCGTGGATGCCGCTCACTTCGGGGAACTTGCGGCGGTGGACGGACTTCGAGCGGTTGAGCGAGAGCGCGCCGAGAGTGCGGCCGTGGAACGCCCCGTCGAAGGTGATGCCGTACTTCGGGGTCTCGCAGGCGTCGTAACAGATTTTGATGGCGTTTTCGACCGCTTCGGCCCCGGAGTTCGACAGGAACACCGTGTCGAGGCCGTAGTGGTCGGTGAGGTCGGTCAGGCGGTCCATGAGGTGGGCCGGCCCGGGCAGCGACGCCGTCTCGGGCGACCCGCCGGTGCTCACGTAGAAGTCCTGACCCGCGATTTTCATCGGGTCGACGAGGTCGAGGTCGTCGAGGCGGGACCGCAGTTCGGGGTTGTTGTAGCCGAGCGGCGCGGCCGCGACGTGGCTCGTGAAGTCCAGCAACACGTTGCCGTCGGGGTCGGTACAGAACGGCCCGACGGCGTCTTTGGTGATATCCCACACGAACTCGTAGACGTACGTGCTCGTCGCGGCGGTCGACTGGTGATACTCGACCCACTCTGAGGCCTTCGGTCCCGGGAGCGACGTGACGGTCGGCTCGACTGAGTCTCGATCCATACGAACACCCTGGTGGACAATGTAACATAAAACTACCTAGAAAAATGAGTAACGTCTTCAAAGATGGGTCTCGGTAGCCGAACGTCTGATTATCTGGGGAAGTTGTTTGATAATAACGAACTATATCGGAGCGTGCGAACGCGTCGCAGATCGCGAATCGGCGGCGGTTCGCGCCGAGGGCGCTCCTCGTGAGGTGACTCGCCACGCGCCGGAGTCGCGCGACGTTTGGAATCGTCAAAGTCCGGCTCACCGGGACGGGTCGAACGTGGTCGTTTCGAGGTTCACCTCGATGATGTTCGCCGCCTGCATCACGAGTTCGGGGATTTCCGAGCGAAAGCGGTCCCCGGAGAGTCGACTCGTCGGCGCGGTGACGCTGACCGCCCCGCAGACGTCGCCGTCGACGCCGCGAATCGGTGCACCGATAGAGCGCATGCCGCGAAGCTCCTCTTCGTCGTTGACCGCGTAGCCCCGCTCGCGAATCTCCTCGAGTTCGTCGAACAGGCGGTCGGCGTCGGAGATGGTGTTGTCGGTCTGCTCGACGAGCCCCTGGTCGTCGACGATGTCGCGGACGCGGTCGTCGTCGAAGTGGCCGAGCATCGCCTTCCCGGTCGCCGTACAATGGAGGTACTGCGGGGCCTCGCGCATCCGGAGGTGGTAGTCGGTCGCGACCGCGTTGTCGCCGCGACTCTCGTAGATGGTCACCTCCTTGCCGCGGGAGACGACCGTCAGGTGGACGTACTCGCTGGTCGTCTCGGCGAGTTTGTCCACCTCGACCTGTCCCGCGCGGTACAGCGGCGTCTCGTTGCGCACGGTTTCGCCCATCGTGACCAGTCGGAGGCCGAGGCGGTAGCGGCCGTCGACCTTCGCCACGAGTCCCTCCGCTTCGAGCGTCGCGAGATAGGTGTGGACGGTCCCCTTCGAGGCGTCGAGTTCGTCGCAGACGTCGCTGAACGTCGGGTCGGACCGCCGCTGTATCGCGGCCAGAATCTCGCTCGCCGTCTGTACGGATTTGATTCGACGCGGGCCGTCCGCGGGGCGACTGTCGTCCATACGACCCCGAACTCGGTGGAGTGCTATTAGTTCTGTTATATCAAACTGCGATTCGACTGACATCCCCGTTTGTCCGCTCTAGTCGCTATCTTGTTTGACTTTATCAAACATTCGCTGGTGAAATCTCCAAATAAAAATTTATATGGGACATTCATGATTGTTCGAGTGGTATGGACTGTCAACCATCTGGCCGCCGCCGGGATGCGCCCGCGGTGGACCGGGTGCGAGCGCGCACGTATCGGCTTCCAACGACGGTCGGTGAACGCGGACCGACGGCACGCGCCGACCGCGCCGGTCCGGTCTCGGGCGGCCTCGGCCGCGGAACCCCGACGGGGCGGGCGGGCGACGGACCGCGACCGGTGGAGGTGTCACGATGGGGTTAGCGTTCGAGCCCCGCCTGTACGAGGAACTTGACGCCGACGACCGACCCTCGCTGCTCGAAGCGTTGGTCCCCGTCTTCGGGATGCTCGTCTTCCTCGGCGTCGGCATCGTCGTCTACGGCCTCGACCCGCAGTTCCCCCTGTTTTGGGGCATCAGCTTCACCGGTTTGTTCAGTCGGTACTGGCTGGGCATCTCCTGGGCGGAGCTCTACGACGGCATCACCGACAGCCTCCACATGGGGATTCAGGTCATCCTCATCATGTTCGTCGTCTACGCGCTCATCGCGACGTGGGTCGCCGCGGGGACGATTCCGAGCCTGATGTACTACGGCCTCGACCTGCTGACGCCGACGATTTTCCTGCCCATCACGGCGGTGCTCGCGTCGATCGTCACGTTCGCAATCGGGTCGTCGTGGACGGCCGCCGGCACGCTCGGCGTCTCGTTTATCGGCATCGGCGCCGGGTTGGGGATTCCGGCCCCGATGACCGCGGGGGCCATCCTCTCGGGGGCGTACATGGGCGACAAACAGTCGCCGCTGTCGGACACGACGAACCTCGCGGCCGCCGTCACGAACACCGACCTGTTCGACCACGTCAACGCCATGCGCGACAGTTCCCTCGTCGCGTTCGGCATCGCCGTCGTGCTGTACGCCGTCCTCGGCGTCCAAGCCTCCGGAAACATCCCGGTGGGACGCATCGCCGAGATTCAGGGCGCGCTCACCGGGTCGTACGCGATCTCGGTGCTCACTTTCGCCCCGCTCGTCGTCACGTTCGGCCTCGCGCTCTACGGCGTGCCCGCGTTGCCGACGCTCGGCGCGGGCGTGTTCGCGGGCGCACTCACGTCGGTCGTGATGCAGGGAACCGCGTTCGGGGCCGTGTGGTCCATCGCGCAGTCGGGAACCTCGCCGTCGACCGGGATGGAACTCGTCGACGGCCTGCTGGCCAGCGGCGGGATGATCGGCGGCGCGTGGGTGGTCACCATCGCCATCGCGGCGCTGTCGCTCGGCGGGATGCTCGAACGCGCCGGCATCCTCGCCGTGCTCGCACACCACCTCGGCCGGCTGAGCCGCGGTGTCGCGAGTCTCACCGGCGTGACCGCCGTCTCCGCGGTGTCGATGAACGTCCTCGCCGCCGAGCAGTACATCAGTATCGTCGTCCCCGGCATCACGCTCCGGAACCTCTACGAGGAACAGGGACTCCAAAGCGAGAACCTCTCGCGGGCTATCGAGTCCGCGGGGACGACGACGAGCGCGCTCATCCCGTGGAACAGCGGGGCGCTGTTCATGGCCGGCACGCTCGGCGTCGGTACCCTCGAGTACGCGCCGTACTACTTCTTCGGCCTGCTGTCGCCGCTCGTCTTGCTCCTCATGGGCGTGACCGGGTGGCAGATTACCTACCAGCCGGGCGAAGCCCCCGGGGACGCCGGCGACCGTCGCGGCTCGCCCTCGTCGACCGACGACTGACGAGGACCCGCACCTACAAACTCCCTCCCGCGACGAGTTCCTCGACCCGCGCGTGGTCGAACAGCTGTTCGTCGGCCCCGAAGTCGGGGTAGTCGTCGCCGTCCTCGTAGGTCGGCCACGCGCCGAACCGCTCGGGATAGAGCTGTTTGGCCGTCATCTCGGTCTGGAACAGGTTCATCAGCGGCCCCTGCCACCGGGTCCCCTGCGGGTAGACGCGGTCGTTCCGGACGGCCGCCAGTTCGCGGCCGACCGGGTCGTCCCGGAGGTTCTGTTTCAGCCCGTCGAAGTCGAACGTCTCCGTGACCGTCCACAGCGCGAGAATCACGTCGGGGTCGGCTTCGAGAAGCGCCTCCACGTCGACCTCCTGGAACGGCCCCGTGAACTCTTCGTCACCGAAGGCGTCGACCGCGCCGAGCGGCCGGGTGTGGGCGTTCCAGTAGCCGGGCGCGTTCAGGCGGAGCAGATAGATGCTCGACAGGTCCGTCGAGATGGAGAGGTACGCGGCGGTCGGGCGCTCGGACTCCGGCGGCAGGCCGTCTTCGACGGTAGTGAGCTGGTCGTCGCGGACGGACTGGAGCGCTTCGTAGCGCTCGCGTTCGCCGTACAGCGACGCGACGCGCTCGAACAGCTCCCAGAGGTCGTAATACTCGTAGCCGTCGGCCCACTCTTCGGGCGGCGCGGCGTTGAAGTTACTGTAATAGTTCCCGAACCACGGGCCGATGTTGTCCGCGACTTCGTCGGTGTCGGATCGGTTCCAGTTGTCCTGCGTGGTCACCCACGCGGGGTCGACGAGGTGGAGGTCGCTGTCGAGTTCGTACAGTCGCTCCTTCGTGAAGCCGTACTCGCCCGCCGCGTCCGCCCACTCGATTTCGAAGCCGTCGAAGCCGGCGGTGAAGTATTCGAGCCCCGCGACGGTGCCGTCCCACCAGAGGTTGTTGACGGTGTCGCCCTGCCCGAGCGCGCTCGCCATGTCCGGGAACCACGGGAAGTGGGTGAACACGTTCGTCGGCGGTTCGTCCAACGTGACCGTCCCGACCGGCGACAACTCGGCCGCGTAGCCCGATTCGGCCGTCTCGGTCGCCGTCTCGGTGGCTTCCGCCTCGGCCTCCGTCGCCGTGGCGGTCTCGGTCGCCGTCGTCGTCGCGCCGTCGCCCGACTGCCCGGCACAGCCAGCGAGCGCTCCGCCACCGAAAAGCGCCCCGCCGTACTTCAGGTAATCTCTCCGCGTCGGTTCCGCGTTCTCGTCAGCGTCGTCCAGCATACGAATTAGGCCAGCCTAAAACAATATAGCTGCTTCGAAATTTAGTCCGGCCTAAAACTGAGTGATACGACGGTCCGCGTCCGGGAGTCGACCGGGACTCCGCCGCCGCCCGCGTCGGCGTCGGGTTAGGGCTCCGATACGCCGACGACCTGCTTGCCGATGTTGTCGCCGGAGAACAGTCCGAGGAACGCGTCGGGCGCGTTCTCCAGCCCGTCGACGACGGTTTCGCGGTGTTCGAGGTCGCCCGACGCGACCCACGACCCGAGCTGTTCGCTGGCCTGTCCGAAGCGGGTGGCGTAGTCACCGACCAGCAGCCCTTGGACTTTCGCGCGCGGCGCGATGAGCTGCGGGAGCTTTCGCGGGCCGGTCGGTACGCCCTCGTCGTTGTAGTGGGCGATTTGCCCGCAGACGGCGACGCGAGCGTCGAGGTTCAGCTTCGTGAACACCGCGTCGGTGATGGGGCCGCCGACGTTGTCGAAGTAGACGTCGACGCCGTCGGGGGCGGCGTCGTCGAGCGCCGCCCGGTAGTCGTCGACCGCCTTGTAGTTGATTGCGGCGTCGAAGCCGAGGTCGTCGGTGAGCCACGACACCTTTTCGTCGGAGCCGGCGAAGCCGACGACGCGACAGCCGTTGAACTTCGCAATCTGGCCGACGACGGAGCCGACCGCGCCGGCCGCGCCGGACACGACGACCGTCTCGCCGGGCGAGGGGTCGCCCACCTCGAGCAGGCCGAAGTACGCCGTCCGGCCGGGCATCCCGAGCACGCCGAGATAGGCGGGGAGGTCCGCGACCGAGGGGTCGACGGGCGCGACGTTGTCGGCGTCGAGGACGGTGTAGTCGGCCCACGTCCCGTTACCGCTCACGAGGTCGCCCGCGTCGTACGCGTCGCTTTCGCTCTCGACGACTTCACCGACGACGGCCCCCTGCATCGGGTCACCGACCGACCACGGCTCGGCGTACGACTCCGCGTCCCGCATCCGGCCGCGCATGTACGGGTCGACAGAGAGGTACCGCACGCGAACGAGGAGCTCCCCGTGTCGCGGCTCCGGCAGGTCGCCCTCGCGGAGTTCGAAACTGTCCATGTCCGGTTCTTCCTCGGGCCGTTCGGCGAATATCCACTGGCGGTTCGAATCGCGCATACGTGAACACCGACCTGCGGACCAACGACGGTGTTGCTTCCAGCAGCACCCGCCGGTTCGACGAGGGATATCGGGTGTCGGGGTCGGTGCTCCACCGCGACGAGTCGCGCACGTCACCTTCGCTGAACCCAGTCCCTATCTGGCCGGGGGGACTACGGGACAGCGAACGATGCAGGTCGCAGTCATCGGCGCGAACGGCGGTATCGGCCGAGAGCTACTCCCCCGACTCGCGGACGCCGGGCACGACCCCGTCGGCGTCGTCCGCGACGAATCGCAGTTCGAGGCGGTCCGCGACCGCGGCGGTGAGCCGCGACTGGGCGACCTCGAAGGCGACTTCGAATCGGCGCTCGACGGGGCCGACGCGGTCGTGTTCACCGCCGGCTCCGGCGGGTCGACCGGCGCGGACAAGACGCTCATGGTCGACCTCTGGGGCGCTCGGCGCGTGGTCGACGCCTGCGTCGAGGCGGGTATCGACCGCTTCGTGATGATTAGCTCCACCGGCGCGGGCGACCCGCTTTCGGGCCCGGAGGCGCTGCGCCCGTATCTGGTCGCCAAGCGCTGCGCGGACGACTACCTCGAACAGTCGTCGCTCGACGCGACGATTCTCCGCCCCACGAGGCTCACCGACGCAGAGGGCACCGGCTCCGTCTCGCTGACCGTCGAGAGTCTCGACGGCGACACGCCCGAGATTCCGCGGGCCGACGTCGCACAGGCGGTCGTCGCCAGTCTCGATATCGACCGGACGGTCGGCGAGACGCTGACGCTCACGGGCGGCGACACGACCATCGAGCGGGCGCTCCGCGGGGACGACTGAGTCGGTGAGGCACCCGCGGCCGCGGCGCAATCGGACCGCAATCACGCGGTTTCATACCCTTCCGCCGAGCAGCTAGCGAAACCGTGAGTACGACTGACGACACGACGGGCACGCGACGCGAGACACTGGGCATCGTCGTCGGCTTCTTCCTGCTTTCGACGGCGGCCGCGGCCTACGAAATCGCCCCGGCGAGCGTCTTTCCGGCCATTCAGGACTCCCTCGGACTGAGTTCGAGCGCGGCGGGCTGGCTCGTCAGCATCATGTACGCGACGGCGGTCGTCACGAGCGTCCCCGTCGGCGTCGTCCTCGACCGGTTTTCCGTGCGCCGCGTGGTCGGACTGGCGACCGTCGCGCTCGTCGTCGCCGGCGGCTGGGGCTGGTACGCGGCCACCGCCGGCGCGTTCGGCTGGCTCCTCGCCTCGCGGGTGCTCGGCGGACTCGCCTACGTCACGTTCTGGAACGCGGGCGCGAACGTCGTCGGCAACGCGGTCCCGCCGGCACGGCGCGCGACCGCGGTCGGCGTGTTCACCGCGAGTGCGCCCGTCGGGTTCGCCCTCGGGCAGTTCGGGAGCCCGCTCATCGCAAACGCGGCGGGCTGGCCCGCGATTCTCCCGCTTTACGCCGGGGTCGCCGTCGTCGGCGTCGTGTTCTTCGCGGCCGCGACTCGCCGCCGCGTCCCCGGTGTCGACGCGCCGTCCCCCGACGGGGCGGCACTCCGCGAACTGTTCGGCAGCCTGGCGGTCTGGACCGTCTGCGGGCTCTGTTTTCTCGCCTACTCGCTGTACCTGTTCGTCAACACCTGGCTGCCGAGCTTCCTCGCCAGCGAGTTCGAAATCTCGTTGGCGGCGAGCGGTCTCCTGACCGCTCTGTTCCCCGCCATCGGCGCGGTCGCGCGGTCGACGAGCGGCGTGGTGACCGACCGCGTGTTCGGCGGTCGTCGCCGCCGCGTCATCGTCTCGTCGTTCGCCGTCGCCACGCCGGCGGTCGTCGCGTTCGCGTTCGTCTCGGAACTCGGCTACGTCGTCGGTGCGGTCGTCGTCGTCGGCTTCGCCATCCAACTCGTGACGGGGCTCATCTTCTCGTACATCGCCGAACTCGTCGCCCCCGCGGTGCGGACCACGGCCGTCTCACTCCTGACGAGCGTCGGACTCCTCGGCGCGTTCGCCGCCCCCATCGCCGCCGGCGCGATTATCGACTACGCGGGATACGCACCGGCGTTCTTCGCCGCGGGCGGGGTCGCCCTCGTCGGCGTGCTCTTGGCGCTCCGTGCACCGGAACCGAGTCGGGTGTAGGCCCACCGTTGCGTCGTGTTTTCTCCCACAGCCATCGCCCCCGCTCTCGCGTCTATTTATGTATTAACTATCCAGTTAGCTTATGTATAGGGCAACCCGACGAATAGATATGGCTCGCGCAGTCAACCCCGTTCGAACCGACTACTCGAACATCCAAATGGGTCTCATGGGGACGCTCATCGTCGCTGGAATCGCGGTCCTCATGATCCCGTTCGCGCCGTTCATCCTCCTCGGACTGGTGTGGCGGCTGTTCCACTAGGCGCGCCGACCTCCCGCCAGGCCGCAGTTCGACACGTGTTTTTTGACCGCCTGACCGTCAGGTGTGCCGCGACACCCCCGATTGCACTCGAATTTGTGGATAACTGGGGCCTCAGTTCTGCCCCAGTTCGGCCAACGGTTATCGGCCCGACGACGAACCAGTCGGTCGGCTGCTGACGCGGCGGCAGGCGCTCGCGGTCGGCGGGACGGCCGCGGCGGCGTGGCTCGCCGGCTGTACGTCCGGCGGTGACGCCGAGGGGACAGACACCGAGAACGCGACGAGCACCGAGACGACCGCGTCGCCCGCGATGTCGACCGACGACCCGGACTACCCGGCGACGGGGACCATGACCGATACGTCGGTCACGACGAGCGACGGGACGACCGCCTGCGTCGCCCAGCCCGAACTGACCGAAGGGCCGTACTACGTCGACGAGAACCTCCGGCGCTCGGACATCCGGGCGGACAGCGACACCGGCGAGCAGGAAGACGGCGTCAGGCTCGACCTCGGATTCAAGGTGTTCGAACTGACCGAAGACAGCTGTACGCCCCTCGATAACGCCATCGTCGACGTGTGGCACGCCAACGCCAGCGGCGTCTACTCCGACGTGGAGATGCAGAACACCGTCGGACAGGACTTCCTCCGCGGGATTCAGCTCACCGACGACGCCGGTGCGGCCTCGTTCACGACCATCTATCCCGGCTGGTACACGGGGCGTGCCGTCCACATTCACTTCAAGGTCCGCTCGTCGGACGACGCGACGGAGGCCTACGAGTTCACCTCGCAGTTGTTCTTCGACGACGATCTCACCGACCGGGTGTACACCCAAGCGCCGTACGCCGACCGCGGCGACCGCGACACGCTGAACTCGGAGGACAACATCTTCCAACAGGACAACGCGGCACAGTTGGTCCTCGACCTCACCGAGACGAGCGAGGGCTACAGCGGCACGCTCAACGTGGCGCTGTACACGTCCGGCGAGACGGCCGCGGACGACTCGTTTTCGGCCGGTGGCGGCGGCCCGGGCGAGCCACCGAACGGGTCCGAGCCATCGAGCGACTCCAACCCGCCGGCCACGATGAACGACACGACGACCGAGTAGTCGTCGCGCCGATCGCTGGCGAATCCGTCGTGACGCGCGACGCCCTCGTCGGCGACGGCGCTCGTCTCTCGGTCGCGACGCGTGCCGTGACTCCCCCGGTTCGACGCCAGAAACACCAATATAGAATATATATCAGAAATATATAGTAGGCAGAGGCATTGGTATGATAGTATATCCTCGAAAACACCGATATCAGCGTTTGAAACTGGCAGGAAGCTCAGATAACATCACCGGACGTCAAATCGCGAGTCTCCGACTATCTGAAATCTGAATCGCCGTCTGATACCATTTACAGTGCGACTATCCGGAATACCCTTCGAACTCTCGAACTATCCACTAAATCATAGGATATCTGAATGATACCAGAAATCATCATATTTCTGTCTTAGAACCGGTAGGGGAATCGCGACCGATTCCGCGAGGCCGCTCCCCTCCACGGTCGAAGCACCGACGCGGTTGCAGGCGGCTTTGTAGTCACTCGTCTCGCCCACTACGTCGTCGGGCGTCGAATCGGCCACGAGTCCGAGCGGTCGTCTACGTATCGAGGTCGAAGTCGTTCCGGACGAGTTCGACGAGTCGCTCGACGGCCTGTTCGCCGTCGTTACCGTCGGCGGTGATGACGATTTCCTCGTCCGGGCCGACACCGAGCGAGAGAACGGCGATACTGCTTTTGGCGTCTACCTCCGTCTCCCCGCCGGCTTTCCGCACGGAGATGTCCGTCTCGAACTTCGACGCCGTCTGGACGAACATCGACGCGGGACGCGCGTGGAGACCAGTCTCGTGCTCTACGACTACTGTCGCTGATTTCGCTGCCATCCGTGCGGGCATTTCCCACGCCGGTACTAAGGCTTTTCCGCTAGGCGAGCGCCTTTGCCGGCGGACGCGGACTCGACGCCGGCGCTCGCCGAGGCGGCTCTCAGCGCCGAGACCCGCGAGGACGTGCGAGCGCTCGTCGACTGAGAACTGGAGGAGAGTGGAATGGAGTGAAGTGGAGTACTGGTCGCTCGCTCGTCGTGAAGCACCACTCCGCGGCGTCGTCTTCTCCCTTTCAGCCGTCGAAATCGACGCAGCGCTCGACGACGAGGTCGAGCAGGCCGTCGGCGTCGCGGCGCTTCGTCAGTTCGGCGAACTCCTCGGCCTGGAAGAGTTTCGCGAGGTTCGAGAGGAACGACGAGTACCCGTCGGTGTCTGTCACGAGGAGTAACACGACGACTTCGGCGTCGACGCGCTCGTCGGGGTTGTCCATGCTCCGGAACGCTATCGACTCGCCCGCGGGCGGCAGTCCGAGGAGCACGGCCTGTTCTGTGACGTGGTCGGGGTCGGCGTGGGGGATGGCGATACCGAACCCCATCGTCGGGATGTCGAGTCCCGTCGGGTAATCGGCTTCGCGTGCCAGAAGGGCGTCCGCGTAGCTCTTGTCGGCCCAGCCTTGGTCGTAGGCGTACGCGCCGAGTTCCGTGAGGACCGCTTCGTCCGTCTCGCCAGTCAGTTCGAGGCTTTCGGTTTGCATCGATGAGTCGTACGCGGGTCTCCGAGAAAAGTGTTGGTACCGGTTCGCCGGCGATGCCGCAAAACGCGGCGACTCGTCGCGGTCGAGTCGCGGACACCGACGGGTAACTGCGCGGTCAGTCGTCGGAGCGACCCTCTGCGCCCGAGGCGTCGACGGTCGAGCCGAGTTTGTTGGGCAGGAGGCCGCCGCCTTTGCCGGTGTGACGACGTTCGACGGTCTCCCGCGCTTTCTCTTCGGACGCGCCGGCGACCATGTACATCCGCTGGGGCCACATCCGAAGCGCGACCCAGATGCCGAGGACGACGACGAGTCCGACCGCGAGGGCGACCGGTGCCGGGATGAGGGCCAGAATGCCCGTCGCGGGCGACCCCGCGTCAGCGACGGGCGACGTGATGAGCCCGCGACCACCGAGGTCGAAGCCCGCGCTCCCAGCCGCCTGCGTCAGGAGCGGAGCCACCGCGGAGGAGATGTAGTGCAGCGGAACCAGCAGGATGGTGCCCGTGACGACCATCTTCACGATGTTGCCGTTCATGATAGGGACCATCAGCGCGAAGAAGAACGGGAACGTCGCCAGGTCGATTCCCCACAGCACGTCGTTGCCGGGGAGGATAATCGACATCACGATGGCGATGGGGACGATGAGCAGGCTGGACGCGATGACCGACTCGTGGCCGATGAGGATGGCCGAGTCGAGGCCGATCGCCATGTCGCGGTCTTCGAACCGCGAGGTCATGTAGTTCCGAATCGACTCCGAAAGCGGCGTCAGCCCCTCCATGAGGATGCCGACCATCATCGGGAGGATGTGCATCACCGCGGCGAACGAGATGCCGGCGGTGAGGATGGCGTACCAGCTCTCGGCGACGAAGAGCGCGTTACTGTAGGCGGCGATACCGATGACGAGCCCGATGGCGAGGCCGACGAAGATTGGTTCGCCGAGGATGCCGAACCGGTCTTGAATCGCGTCGGGGTCGGCTTCGATGTTCCCGAGCGGCGTCTTATCCACCGCCCAGTGAATCGGAATCGCGGCGACGGCGTAGGGTGCCGAGGTCCCGTGCGGAATGGAGATTCCGGGCGTGTCGAACGTCTCCTCGACGGCCGGTTGCGTCCAGTCCGCGGCCACGAGGACGAACAGCCCCAGCGTCAGCCCGACCGCCACCGAGTACAGCCAGTTGTTCGTGCTCATGTAGACCAGTCCGCCGATGAAGGCGAAGTGCCAGTAGTTCCAGATGTCCACGTTGAGCGTGTACGTGAAGCCGATAGCGAAGAGGACGAGGTTCATCACCACGAACAGCGGAATCATCCAGACGCCGAGTTCCGCGATACCGAAGGCGATGGCGGCGGCGGCGGGCCAGCCGACGTCGACCGCTGGAAGCGTGACACCGGTCACCTCGACCATCTGTTGGGCCAGCGGGCTGATGTTCTCGCTGAACAGCCCGATGACGAGATTGATGCCGATGAACCCGATACCGATGAGGATGGACGAGCGCGCCGCCTTCAACACGTCCACCCGGAACGCGAGCGCGATGAGGAAGATGATTATCGGCAGGAGGACGCTCACGCCCAACGATTGGATTACGCTGTTGATAGAATTCAACAGGGAACTCACACCACTCTGTAAGAATACGTCTGGTACTACCATGTTATTAACTCACAACCCTGTCTCAGAATGAGAGTGTCTCTACATAAATGTTGCTGTCATTCGTGAAGATTCGTGTCGGCGACGTATCGGTCAGCCTTCGAGCGCCGCGGCGATGTCGTCGAGGACCTCGTCTTGGCCGATACCGGTCATGAACGCCGTCGTGTGGATGACCGGGACGTCGAACTTGTCTTCGTTGAGTTGCGTCGTGGTGACGATGAGGTCGAAGTTCCCCGACGAGACCTTGCCGGGGGCTTCCGTCGCCTTCGCCTTGGCGATGGTCCCGATGTCGAGGCCGCGCTCCGGGAGCTTCTCTTTCAGCGCTTCCTTGACGACCGTCGACGTCGCAACCGATGTGCCACACACTACGAGGATGTTTTTCGCTGTCATTGTCGTGTATTGCACATCATCGATGACCACTAAAAAGATTGCGCCGGTCCGACGCGCCGCAGTCCCGAGTGGAGCGAGACGGGACGGTCTGCCGTCGGCGGCCGTCTCAGGGGAAACTCGTGGCGATGTCGCGGAGGAGCGGCTCCGGCTCCGACGCGAGCGACACGGCCGACGCGGCACCGGTCGCGTGACCTCCCTGTTCGAAGGCGAGGCGGACGTCTTCGGCGGTCGAGATGCCGCCGCCGACGAGGACGCGAGTGCGCGGATTCTCCCTCTCGACCATCGACATGAAGTCGCGAACGCGGTCGGGGTGCGTCTGCGTAATCGCGCGGTCCGACGAGATGTCCTCGGGCATCTCGTATATCATCGAGTCGGGGTCGAACTCCGCGACCGCGCGACCCATCTCGATGCTGTCGACGCAGACGACCGAGTCGAGGTCCAGGTCGCGACAGCGCTCGGTTTTCCACACGAGGTCGGACAGCGTGTCGCGGTTCTCCGCGTGGTTGATGACGACGCCGTCGGCCCCCGCGTCTGCGACGGTCTCCGGGAGGATTTTCCCCATCCCGCGACCGGGCTCGACGGCGTCCATCGCGGGCGCGGTGACGGCGAGGTCGGTGTGTTCGGTTATCAGCCGGATGTCCGGCAGTTGCGGCGTCAACACGAAGCGCGCGTCGGTCTCCGCCTCTATCGTTTCGAGCAGCCGCGCGAACGCGAGCGCGTCCTCGCCGCTCGTGTCCGGATACACCTTGAAGTTGACCTGAAAGTGGGGGTACGGAAGGTTCATCAGTGGGTCCGGGGATTACCTCGGGGAGTCATAATAGCGTCTCCGCCTCCTCGATAGTCGCGCCCTCGTGGACGATGGCCGAGAGCGCGTCGATGATGGCCGCGGGGTCGTCCCGCTGCCAGACGTTCCGGCCGAACATCACGCCCTGCGAACCGGCCTCGACGGCACCGTGGACCATCTCCAGTACCTCTCGGTCCGTCTCGACGGTGGGGCCGCCGGCGATGTACGTCGGCACCGGCGCGTTGTGCACGATGCGCTCGAAGCCCGTGGGCGGGTACGGCGTCTTCAGGATGTCCGCGCCGAGTTCGAAGCCGAGGCGGTTGGCGTTGACGAGGTAGTCGGTGTCGAACTCGTCGTCAGCGCGCTGGCCCCAGAGTGTGGGCTCGACGATGAGCGGAATCCCCGCGTCGTCGCAGTCCTCGGCCGCGGCCGCGACGAACTCGGCGTTCTCCTTCAGCACGTCGGGACTCTCCCGCCCGAAGACGAGCGCGACTTTCGCGGCGTCGGCCACCTCGGCGCAGTCCTCGACGCTGAACACCTGAGAGTGGATTTCGGCGTTCTCGACGTCGCCCGGCATCGTTGAGTCGTACAGGAGGTCGAGCGTGCCGATGGTGTGGACGTCGGCGGCGTCGATTCGGTCCTCGAAGCGCTTCAGAAACGGCACGCTCGCCAGGATACCGTCGGGGCCGGCGTCCAACACCGTGTCGAGGAGCGCCGCGGGGTCCTCGAACCCCTCAAGCGAACCCCAATGGAGGCCGTGGTCGATGGCGACAGTCACCGATCGTCCGAGTCGTTGGTCCGTCATGGTTATCGTAGAATCGTCGTGGTAATCGTTCGCTCGCGCGGGCCGCACAGTTCGAAGAACATGACCTCTTCCCAGGTCCCGAGGTCGAGCTCCCCGTCGCGGAGGACGAGAAGGACCGGTCGCTTGATCATCGCGGAGATGAGGTGCGCGTGGGCGTTCGGCTGCTCGCCCGCGGTGATGTGGTCGAGGTCGTGGTAGTAGCCGTCGTCCGGGGGGGCTATCTGCTTGAACTTGTCTATCATGTCGTCGAGGAGCTTCTCTTCGTACTCGTTGGTCGAGAGCGCCGCAGACGTGTGGGGCGTCGACACGTACACGAGTCCATCGGTCACGCCGAGGTCCTCGATGGTCGCTTCCACCTCGGGAGTGACGCTCAGAATCTCGAACCTGCTGTGGCTCTCGATGGAGAAGCTCTCTGTCTGTATCTCCATACACCGTAGCTCAGGGAGTGAGCGTAAATAGTTTTTGCCGACAATCTCCCGAACGCCGCACAGCGACCGTTAGGCGGCAGATATCTTGGGCTCTCCCTTCTACAACCACCGTTCGGACGGTGTCGGTGGTTCGCTCCACTGTCTCACCGAGTCGAACAGTTGTTCTGCTCGGTGGAACAAACTATTTACGTTGCCTCGACGACACGCAGTTATGACAGAAAACGCGCCCAACCGGATCGAAACGAGTCGGAAGACGATTCGGGTGCTCGACGCGCTTCGAGAACACGGGTCGAGCAGTGTGACGTTCCTCGCGCGGGAACTCGGGATGAACAAGAGCACGGTTCACAACCACCTCAGCACGCTCGAAGCCGAGAAGTTCGTCGTCCGCGACGGGACCGATTACGAACTGAGTCTCCGCCTGCTCGGGTTCGGGGGATACGTACAGCACCGCCACCCGCTGTATCAGGTGGCGAAGCGGGAGGTCCACCGGTTGGCGTCCCAGACTGGTGAGCTCGCGAACCTGATGGTCGAGGAGTACGGACAGGGCGTCTATCTCGCCTCCGAACAGGGTGAGCGGGCGGTCGATTTAGACATCTACCCCGGCCTCAGACGGCCGCTCCACGCCATCGGTCTCGGAAAGGCGATACTGGCGCACCTCCCGTCCGAGCGCGTCGACGAAATCATCGAGGAACACGGCCTTCCCGCGGAGACCGACCAGACGATTACCGACAGAGCGGAACTCGACGCACAGTTGGCGACGGTCCGTGACCGGGGCTATGCCGTGGACAACGAGGAACTCATCAGAGGGCTCCGATGCGTTGGCGCACCCATCATCGCGAAAGACGGGACCGTCTTGGGTGCAATCAGCGTCTCGCAACCCGTCAGCCGCATGAATAACGAGCGGTTCACCGACGAGGTTCCCGACATCGTCCAGAGCGCCGCCAACGTCATCGAACTCCACACGAATCACTAAGAATTACAAGAATACCGTTGTAATGAGCGTCTCGACGGCTCTTGCAAGTCGCCGCCGGCTCTGATGGTGCTGTTCAGTTAGTGTGAACACTAGTTCTTAAATACAGAATACATGCTACTCCAACAATAATTACGGTCTATCTGATTATGTCTCTTCTCTCTGCGGTTATCTAATTGTATTCTCCCGAACCGGAGCCATTTGTCACCCAGATATGCTCTTCGCTAGAGCGTATGCTAACTATTGCCAACGGAACCCCGCTGTTGCCAGTCGGCCGAACTGCGCCCTCGCGCCCTCGTCGAGGTACCATCCTCGGAAGGATTTAATGGCGTCCTGCGTGACGGCGTGGTATGGAGAGCCCGCAACTGGTCGGCGTTCATCTCGGTACCGCGAGCGTGCATGTCGATGTGTACAGCACCGACGGCGAACGACTCGCCGGCGGTGAGGCACCCGTCGCCGAGCAGACGACGCTCGCGTGGGAGCGAGCGCTCCACGAGGCGGCGCCGGCGCTCCCGCAGACCGGCATCGGCTCGGTCGCGAGTACGTCGGGGACCGCCGTGCTCGTCGACAAGTACGGCGAGCCGGTGTTCCCCCCGCAGATGTACTTCGATTCCGCGCCCGAACAGGCGTCGAAGCTCCGCGACCTCGACCTGTCTGACCTCTCGATTAACCAGAATATCGCGTTTTCTCCGACCAGCCCTCTTCCGAAGATTCTGAAGCTTCGCGAGGAGCACCCCGAAAAGTTCCAGCGGGTGGAGTGGATTCTCAGCCCGACGACGTGGCTGTTGTACCGGCTCCGATTCGACGCGTCGACGCCGTGGCGCGATATCGAGACCGACTGGACGAACGCGTTGAAGTTCGGCGCCGACGTGACGACGCCACTCCCCACGTGGTTCGAGTCGCTGTTCGAGACGCTCGACCTGCCTCGGTCGCTCTTTCCAGCGATTCGCCCCCCCGGCTCGTTCATCGGGGTCGCCGACGGTCAGTTGGCCGAGCGGACCGACTTCGACGGTATCAAACTCTTTCAGGGGCTCACTGACGGCAACGCCTCGGTGCTGGCGAACGGCGGCGTCAAACCCGGGGACTTCAGCATCACCTTCGGCGCGTCGAGCGTCATCAAGTACGTCTCGGAGTCCGTCTCGCCCCACCCGGCGCTGTACTACCACCGCCACCCCATCGACGGCTATCTGCCAGGTGCGTCGTTCGACACCGGCAACCTCCTCCGATGGTTCTTCGACCGCGTCCTCAACTGCACGCCGGAGCGCGGGCTCGAACTCGCCCGACAAGTCCCGAGCGGCCACGGCTACGAGGTGTTCCTCAAGGGCAACCGAAGCCCGTTTTTCGACGCCGACGTCGCGGGGTCGCTCCTCGGCCTCAACTACGACAACTCCCTGTCGACCGAGGAGGTCCACGGCCGACTGGCGCGCGGGCTCATTACCGGCATCATCCTGACCGAGTGGACATACATCTCGCTGGTCGAAGAACACTTCGACACGGACATCGACCGCGTGCTCGTCATCAACGACGGGACGCCGACGCTCGACGGCAACTACGACTGGTGGAACACGCTCCGGGCGTCGATATGGGACCGCCCGGTCGTCGAGATGGAACCGCGAACGACTGCCGGCGCGGTCATGGCTCCCGCGCTCATCACGTCGATTTACAGCGACGTCGAGACGGCGGCGGAAAACCTCCTCCGAGAGCGTGACGTTATCGAGCCGGACCCGTCGGTCAGCGCGGACTTCGATACGCAAAAAGAGGCCTACTTCGACCGATGGCGGGACATCGCGGCGTTCTATCAACGGGAGTGACGCCGAACGCACCGGCTTTGCCTGCCGGCTGTACGACAACCGGCGACACCGACGGCGCAGACCTGAGCACCGAGACGATCGCGTCGAAGGTGAGATCGAGACTACGAGCACGTCCCGTGTTTCGTGAAATGAACCTCGGGAGAGTTACAAGCATACACTTGTAATCCAAAGTGTCCATCGCGCAGCTGACTGAATCACGTGAGAACTCGGTGTGAAAACAGTTTCCAACACGCATGGAACCGAACACACGGCGAAACCAACCAGCAGCGACTTCCCCAACGGGTTACGTGCCCGTTGGTCGCTTGCTTGCCGCCGAGATACCCAGACAACGCTCGAGACCGCGTGCTTGCACGGGTATTACCGGGAATATCTGGGGACCACGTGAGCCAACCCGACTAGTGTTTCCAACTGAAGTGGAAATGTCCGTTTCGACTGCCTTTATTCGTAATCGTGGCATTATAACGGGAAAGGCAAGCGAACTATCCACTCGCTCGCGACGCAGGAGACCGTTTGGAAAGAGGTTCCTCGTGAGCGTTTACGACACACCGCTTACCCCCGGGATGGAGACAATGAGCACTATCCGAAACGGTGCTGATGAAACGGCCAACGACCCGATACAGAGACGCTTTCTTGACCAGGCCTCGCTTCTGCAATAGTGACCGTTCCGAATCGTGTCCTGAACCCAAATATTTAATCAGGTTGGAAATGGTGTGTTATCGTATGGCAACCAACAAACCACGAACGCTGGAGGCGGTTGAACGGTCTCTCGAACTCATCGAGGCACTGGTCGAGGAGGACTCGCTAGGGGTGACGGAACTCTCGGAGCGAACTGGACTTCCAACGAGCACCGTCTACGTGCACCTGCAGACGCTTCGGGAGAACGACTACGTCGTCAAGGAAGGGAGCAAGTACCGACTCTCGCTTCAGTTCCTCCACTACGGGGGCAAGATTCGAGAACGGCTTCCGGTCTACCGACATGGACGGAAGGTCGTCCACGACCTGGCCAAAGAGACTGGCGAACTGGTCAATCTCGCGATTGAGGAGAACGGCCGCGGTGTCGTGATATTCATGGCACGCGGCGACAACGCTGCTGTCGACCTCGCACCCGTTGGGAAGCACTCGTACCTCCATCGACCGGCTTTCGGGCGGGCCATCCTCTCGTGTTTCTCCGACGAGGAGGTGAACGATATCGTCGACAAATGGGGGCTTCGAGCGGTCACCGAAAACACCATCCATACGCGTGAGGCGCTCTTCGAGGAACTCGAAGCGACCCGAGAGCGCGGGTACGCGATCGAGCGAGACGAAGGAGACGTCGGAATCAGCTGTGTCGGCGCGCCGATTCAGGACATCGAAGGAAACCCCGTTGGCGCGATCAGCGTGACCGTCCCCTCGAACAAACTTCGGGACGACCGCGTCGAAGAAGAACTCTCACACAAGATCCTCAATGGAACCAACATCATCGAACTCAAGATAGAACACGCATAACCGACGAGACACTATTTCCACGCTGGTTGGAAATGCCGCCGAGTCCACCTGACGGGTTCTATGTACCTGTCACGCTCGCTCGATGGCGACGCGAGCGGCGGTTCGAATCGCGTCGACCATACTGGACTCGGAGGCGATTCCCTGTCCCGCAATATCGAACGCCGTCCCGTGGTCAACACTCGTTCTGATGATCGGCAGTCCGACCGTCATGTTGACGCCGCTGACCGTGTCGGTGCTGTCGAAGCCGAGCATCTTGATCGGGATATGTCCCTGGTCGTGGTACATCGAGACGACGCAGTCGTACGCGCCAGCGGCTGCCTTGACGTAGACGGTGTCCGGCGGAATGGGCCCTTCGGCGTCGATACCAGCCTCACGGGCCTGTTCGACGGCCGGTTCGATGGCGTCGTCGTCTTCCGTCCCGAGAAGTCCCCCCTCGCCGGCGTGAGGATTCAAGCCAGCGACGGCGATCGTCGGGTCGTCGATTCCCAGGTCGTGTAACCCCTGATTAGTGACAGTGATGGTGTCGAGGACGTTCTCGGTTGTCACGAGGTCGCACGCCTCGCGAAGCGGGACGTGTGTGCTCACGTGCGTGACGCGAAGCCCCCCCTCGATAAGCATCATGGAATAGTTATCTGTCTCGGTGTACGCCGCGAGCATCCCGGTGTGGCCCGCGAATTCGCTTCCCGCCTGGGCTGTCGCTTGCTTGTGAATCGGGGCCGTCGCGATGGCGTCGATGTCGCCTACGATGGCGAGTTCGATCGCGCGTTCGATGTACTCAAGCGAGGCGCGGCCGTACGCCTCGTCGATTTCGCCGTAGGTCAGCGACGCGACGTTGTCGAGGTCGAGTACGAACAGCGTCGATGGGTCGGATCGAACGTCTGCGACGGACTCGACCGCTTCGACCGACAGGTCGCTATCACACTGGTCGACTGCGTGCCGAATCACGTCCGCGTCGCCGATGACCACGAGGCTTGCGTCCTCGGTCACCTCGGGTGCTGCTTCGACGATTATTTCGCTTCCGATGCCACCGGGGTCACCCATCGTCACGCCGACGAGAGGTCGCTTTACTGCTGTCATCACGGCGTACCGATGAAGTCGAGGCAATTAACTATTGTCGTCGGGTCACCGAACGACCCCGCCTTGGTCACGAGGAGGGTCTCGTCGGCCGCTCCACCGCGAATTCGGGTGAGTGGAATGCCGTCGTCGAGTTCGATTCCCGTCAGTTCGAGTGACTCCGCGTCGAGTTCGTCGAGTACCGCGATGGTCGTCGAGCCACCAGTCGTGAACAGACCGGCCAACGGCCGTGTCTCGTGGACTCCGCGGACGGTCGCACGCAACGTCGTCGCGATTCGATCTTTGACGGCGTGCTCGTCGAGTCCGAGCGCGTCCGCGTTCCGGGTCACTTCGTCGACGGCGCGAGAAGACGGAGCCGACGTGACGATGGCGAATCCGTGAGCGCGCTGCGCGGCGAGAACCGGGCCGACAGCTTCGGACGCCGCTTCCGTTGGACGCTCGAGCATCGTCTCGGGGTCCAGCGCAACGATCGCTTGGTCCGGAACCCGCGCGAGTTGCCCGAACGAAGTCTCGCTGACGCTCCCGACCACGCCGAGGACCGATTGGCCCCCACTTACTGCGGTCGAACGCGACAACGCCCCCGCGAGTCCGCCACTCCCCGCATAGGCGACGGTGGCTGTGAGTCGGCTGGCGGCGTCGGCAAGCGACCGAAGGTGGGTGTGAGTTGTGGCGTCGGCGACGACGACTACCGGCCCGTCGCGGTTGCGGTCTATCTCGGCGAGTTTCGACCGGACGTGTCCTGTACCCTTGGTTACGACGTCCAGCGGGAGTGTTTCGACGGGATACGCGAGCGATGAGAGCAGCTCGACCACCGACGACGTTGCAGGCAGGTTCTCTGAGTCGGTAAGCGTCTCGACCACGGGGTCACCGTCGACCAACTGGACGCCGTCTTCGGTCGTCCGCCCGTTACTGGGAAACGCCGGTGCAAGCAACAGGATGTCGGGCGTCGCGGCGTCGAGCACCGCCGCCAGTTCGTCGGTGACGTTCCCGCGGAGCGTGGAGTCGAGCTTGTTGTACAGAAGCGTGGTGTCGTGTTGTGACACGGCGGCGCGAACCGTTTCGTACGCCGCTGCCGGTGGTGCTTCCCGTGTCTCCGTATCGACGACGAGGACGTCGCAGCTCGTCGGTGCGCTTGGGTCGAACACCACGTTCGTCCGATACCCACGGCTGGCGAACTGGCTCCCGGTGTCGTTCGCTCCGGTGATATCGTCTGCAATAACAACTGCGTTCAACTCGGTCATACCGTCTGAGTCTTGGTTGCCAGCCTATGAATGTTCGGCCGTGCCATGATAAATGTCAACAAGGATTAGAAATGTATTTACATTACAGTCAAGAAGCGTAATTCCATGGCATCGAACGAATGCCGAGACAGTGATAGGACCGCTACGAGACGCCGAACCGTCCTCAAGGCCGTGGGGGGCTCAGCAGTCGCAGGGCTTGCAGGCTGCGTTGGCGGTGGTGGGGGAGACGGCTCGGGCTCAGGCTCGGGTTCGGGATCCGGCGACGGAACCACCACGGGGACCGTGAACGAAAACGGCTGGCCTGACTACAGCGGGCGCGAGATGCGCGTTGTCACCGACGAGTGTTCGGACGTGTTCAAGCGCGTCTGGGAAGACGCGTTCGCCGAGTTCGAAAACAAGACGGGCGCGTCCGTCACCCTCGAATGCGGCGCAGAGGGACAGAGCATTCAAGAGCGTATCATTCAGCTCATTCAGTCCGGCAACCCGCCGGAGCTGTTCCCGACATCGGTGACGCAATCGACGCAACTCCAGAACCAAGGGACGCTCGCTCCGATGACCGACTTAGTCGAGACGGTCACGGACCGATTAGGCATGCCCCACGAGCGGTCGTTCCTCGAACGCGACGGCGAACACTACACGATTCCCTTCTTCGCGATTCCGTACCTGCAGTGGTACCGAGAGGACATCGCCGAGTCGAAACCAGACTCCTGGGAGAACATGGTTGGCTGGATGGAGGAAGCCAGTGGTTCGGACGAGGTGACCGACGCGACGCTGCTTCCGTGGTCGACGCACTACTGTAGCGAACTCGTCGCTCAGTGTTTCCTCCGAAGTAACGGTGCGAACATGGCGACTCGAAACGATGACGGTGAGGTTGTGGTCTCGATCGACCAGGGAGAGAACCGCGAGCGCTGGATCGAAATGCTCGAATTCCGCAAGCAACTCCAGCCCTACACCGGCCCCGGTTCGGACATCGGCTGTGAAGAGCGGATCAACGCACTTCATACTGAGTCGTCGGCGCATACGACGTACGGTGGTGCGCGGCCGAAGATTCAGTCCATCGAACGCGAGCGTGACTTCCACGAGCATATTCGCGCCGCTCCGATCCCGGGGCCAGACGGACCGGGGAAGTTCTTCGGCGTCATCAAGTCCATCTGCTCGTTCCAGGGGTCGAACACGGACATGGCCAAGACGTTCCTCGATCAGTTCATCTTCCAGCCGGAGTACTACGAGCGCTACATCAACATTCAGAACGCGCCGCTGTACCCGAAACAGAAAGAGGAGATCGACATGCGCGAGAAGCTTCCGGACTCCTACACCGACGCGGATATCGAGGCGTGGAAGTCGGTGACCGACGCGATTCCACCGGCACACGAGACGAGTCCGCCGAACCCGTACGTCGATTCCATCTTCACGACTCGGCCGGGCTCGACTGCCATCTCACTCGTGATCAGCGAGGACATGGACCCGGGCAAGGCAGTCGACCAAGTCGCAGCGAAGGCTCGCGAGTCGCTGAACCAGGCGAAGGGGCCATGAGAATACATGCGTAGACACATCGGCCACAGGCACGCTCACCTCGCCCTGTCGAGGAACCCGTAACCAGACCAGCAGACCACCTCCAAGTACACTCGAATCCACACATCGACTCACATACGACCTCAACAAACAGATGAAACACGAACTACACGGCGTAAATCCACCGCTTATCACCCCGCTCGACGCCGACGGTCAGTTGGACGAAGACGCGTTCAGAGATGAGATTCGCTACCATCTCGATGCTGGCGTCTCAGGCGTCGTCGTCGGCGGAAGCACCGGCGAAGGGATGCGAATGACCGACGACCAACTCAAGCAACTCTACGACGTCGCGGTCGACGAAGTGGACGGCGACGTTCCCGTGGTCGCGGGAGTCATCGCACGACAGACGCGCGAGGCCACCGTAAAAGCGGAACTGGCTCGTGACGCGGGTGCGGACTTCATCATGGCGATGCCACCGACGGGGTACGTCGGCTCGCACATGGCCGACAACGACTCGATCCGCGACTACTACCGCGCAATTGCGGATGTTTCCGAGTTACCAATCGTCATCTACGACGTCATGTCGTTGCTCGACCTCGACGCGGAACTCGTCGGTGACCTCGTCCGGGACATCCCGGAAGTCGTCGGCATCAAAGTCAGCAGCACGCTCGGCAATCTGACGCACTATCTCCGAGCCATCGGCGATGACGGCTTCGTGCTTGGCGGGATGAGCATCGGCCAGTTCCCAACGTACACATTGGGTGTCAACGGCGGAATCGTGGGTATCAGTAGTGTCTGTCCACGCATCTCCGTCCAAATCTGGGAAGCCACACAACGTGGCGATTACGACCGTGCCCGAGACCTTCATTTCGCGCTTGTCCCGCTCATCCGCGCCGCGATGGAGAACTACGAATCGAACTTCCCCGCTGGCGAGAAAACGGCGATCGACGTGCTCGGACGCGATGCGGGCTGTCTCTTCCATCCCTTCGACGGAGTCGAAGACGGTGACGAGAAGCGCGCGGCCATTGAGGACGCAGTCTCACAGATGCACGACCGAGGAACGAGAGAAATCGTCCACGCCGACGATTAGGACGGAGAAGCTGGCCAGCACCGACCGGTCTGTCCGTCAGACCTCGAAACAGCCTGCCAATCGGATGGACTCTTCCAGCCACCCGTCCGCTCTTTTCGATAGCCGCCCCCCTTGAGACGAACGCGCCGACAATCATCGAGCGGACACTCGTCGTCGCTGGCGTCGGTTCTGCCGTGGGAGTTCCAGTTCTCGAGTCCCGCTCGCAGCACGACCGCAAAAACAGATCTCGGCTCGGTTCGATTCGCGCCGAGCGTTCGAGGTTACCAGTCGACCCAGTCTCGGTCGGCGATTCGAAGCTCGCGGTTGATATCGTCGATACGGTCGAGTTCCTCAGCGGTGAGTTCGACGTCCGTGGCTTCGAGATTCCCTCGAATGTGCGCCTCGCTCGACGCCTTCGGGATGGGATTAACGCCGTCTTTCGAGAGCAGCCACGCGATGGCGACCTGTGCCTCGCTGAGGCCGTTTTCACGGGCGATGTCGGTGATCTCCGGAATCTCGAAGACCCTCCCGCGGGCGAGCGGGGAGTAGGCGACGACTTCGATGTCGTGACCGCGACAGTACTCGAGGAGGTCCGGTTGCGGGAGGAGTGGATGAAGCTCGACCTGGTTGACGTCGATTGGGGCATCGCAGGCCGCCTGTGCCTCGTCCAGCAGTTCGGGAGTGAAATTACTCACGCCGAGATGCCGAATCAGCCCCTCGTCTCTAAGCTCCGAAAACGCGCCGAGCGTGTCGACGGCGTCGTAGTCCTTCGCTGGCCAGTGAACGTAGAGGATGTCGAGATAGTCCACGCCAAGACGTTCGAGACTCTCGTCGACTGCGTCGTGGACACGGTCAGACGCGAGGTCCCCCGGCCAGAGCTTCGTCCCAAGGGTAATCTCCTCTCGGTCGACGTCCGCTCGTTCGATTCCATCGCCCACGTAGGCTTCGTTTTCATACAGCTGTGCGGTATCGATGTGTCGGTAGCCCATCTCTAGTGCCGTTCGTACGCTTTCGGCACAGGCCTCCGGATCAGTGTTCTGCCACGTCCCGAAGCCTACTCTTGGCTCGCTAAATACCATGATCGTCAGTACGTTCTCGGGTGATCCTATAATAATCTATGGGGGGACGCGAGAAGACAGTGGATCGGGTGACTGGAGTCTTCGTTCGTCTCTCGAACAGCTGTGACTGTACTGATGGGAAGGTTTTTACCGTTGGTTCATGAAGAATTGGCACGTTCCATGAGTACAATCAACAAGCATGGCTCCCGGGCTCGAGAGTTACGAGACGAGGTGTTCGAGTTCCTCTCAAAAAAGAAGGTATTGACCGCGCTGACGATTCTCCCGCCGATGCTACTCTTCACGTTCGTGAATCTCGTTCCGATTATCGGCGTCATCGGCGCGAGTTTCTTCAACATCAACGCCTTCTCGAACGAGTGGCAGTGGATCGGGACTGCGAACTTCGAGTCGCTCCTGACGAGCGACTCGTTCTACGATGCGCTCAACCGGTCGGTGATATACGCGGGTGGCTCGGTCGTCATTCAGGTGATTTTCGGGACGACTCTCGCGCTATTGCTCAACCGGTCGTTCAAGTTCGTGAATATCGCGCGCACGTTCGCAATTCTCCCGTACCTCATCCCGAACGCCGTCATCGGCTTCATGGCGCTCTGGATGCTCAATTCGCAGTGGGGAATCGTCAACCAGCTCGCCGTCCAGATCGGTCTCACCCAAGGGTACGTGTCGTTCTTCGGAGACCAAGGATCGGCGATGCTCGCGGCGATTCTCACGAGTAGTTGGAAAGACTCTATCTTCGTCACGGTGATGGTGCTCGCTCGACTGCAGGCTATCCCCGAGAGCTTCTATGAGGCGGCGAAGATGTCCGGTGCGACGGCCTACCAGCGATTCCGAGATATCACCCTGCCGAACCTGAAGGGTGTGTTCTTTATCGTGCTGCTGCTGCGTGCGGTGTGGATGTTCAACACCTTCGACTACATCTGGGTCCTCACGCAAGGAGGACCGCGAGGAGCGACGACGACCGCACCCATCTACGCGTACAACATCGCCTTCGGGACGAGTCGGCTCGGCATCGCCGCGGCCGTTTCGACCGTGCTGTTCCTCGTCTTGTTGGTCGCGGCAGTGTTGTACTTCCGGATCTTCGAGCCGTCTGAGGAGGTGCGTGCAGAATGAGCATTCGTAACGACATCGGACGCAAGTGGTCGAACGTCAAACAGCGGACCGTGGACAAGCCGTGGAACCCGCTGACGCACCTCTCGCACCAGGGTCGGTCGACGGGGTGGAACTTGACGCTGAACGCCCTGTTGGTGCTGCAGCTGTTCGTCGTCATCTTCCCCATCTTCTGGATGGTCAGTACGGCGCTACGGCCGACGGACATGATTTACAACGTTCCGCAAACGCTGCTACCGCAGATATTCTCCGTCGAGAACTTCGTCAACACGTTCGAGGGGACGAACTTCCCGACGTACTTCAAAAACAGCATGATTCTCTCGGTGGGCGTCGTCGTGGTCACGACATCGATGTCGACGCTGGCTGGCTACGGGCTCACGCGCATCGACATCCCACACAAGAAGACGTTCGCGAGAATCATTCTTTTCGGGTACATGTTCCCGCAGATTCTGCTCGCGATCCCGATGTTCATCTTCTGGAGTCGCATCGGCCTCATCAACAGCCACCTCGGCCTCATCTTGGCGGTTACCGCGACCGCCTTGCCGTTCGGCATCTGGTTGATGTGGAAGTTCTTCCAGAACGTTCCCATCTCGCTCGAAGAGTCCGCCCAGATGGCGGGCGCGTCGCCGTTCCGGGCGTTCTACGAGATCGCACTACCGATGGCGAAACCCGGTGTCATCGCGGTAGCCATCTTCTCGTATGCAACGGCGTGGGGTGCGTACACGATTCCCCGAATCATCATGCCGACGAGTGAAAACTGGCCGCTCACCGTGGGTATCCACATGTTCACGATTCAGAAACAGACTCTCTGGGGAGAGGTCATGGCCGCGAGCGTGATGATGGTAATCCCGGCGTTCATCTTCGTCTTCGCGCTCCAGAAGTACCTCCTCGAAGGGTTCGAAGTCGGCGGACAGATGTAACAGTCGACCACGCGGTCCTTCGACAACCCTCTCATTTTCGTCCGTTCTGGCAGCAGAGATCCTGCGTTCACCGAAACGTATAATGTCCCCGTCGAATAACGTGTGAGTGGTTGTCAATCAATGACTATTGAGGTTAGCTCCCTGCGAAAAGAATTCAGTTCGCCGTCCGGAACGATCACGGCCGTCGATAGTATCGACTTCAGCATCGACGAAGGCGATTTCTTCACGTTCGTCGGCCCGTCCGGGTGTGGGAAGACGACGACGCTCCGTTGTATCGCGGGCCTCGAAACGCCGACGAGCGGGAGTATCCGGTTCGACGGCGAGGACATGACGGGGAAACCGGCTCACAAGCGGAATCTGGCGATGATGTTCCAGAACATCGCCCTCTACCCACACATGAAGGTGAAAGAGAACATCTCCTACCCGCTGAAAGTCCGGAACGTTCCGAAGCAAGAGCGACACGAGAACGCCGAAGAGGCCGCGGACATCATGCAGATTCGAGAACTACTGGAGAAGTACCCCGGCGAACTCAGCGGTGGCCAGCAACAGCGGGCGGCCTTGGCGCGAACCATCGTCCACGAACCGGAGGCGTTCCTGATGGACGAGCCGCTGAGCGACCTCGACGCGAAGCTCAAAGTCGAGATTCGCAAGGAAATCCAGCGCGTCCACGACCGCGTGGAGAAGCCGACAATCTACGTGACGCACGACCAAGAGGAGGCGATGACGATGAGCGACCGTATCGCGGTGTTCAACGACGGCGGCATCGAGCAGATCGGGACGCCCGACGAACTCTACCAGCGGCCGGCGAACCGGTTCGTGGCGAACTTCATCGGCAACCCGTCGATGAACTTCTTCGACGGCACCGTCGACCGCGCGAGCGGCGAGACGGTCGTCGTATCGGTCGACGGTCGAGACGTCGAGCTTCAGGTGGTCGACTCCACGGCGGTCGGCGTCGGCGACGGCGTCACGGTTGGCGTCCGGCCCGAAGACGTCAGGCTCGACCGGAACGACGGTGATCTCGAAGGCGAAATCACCCTCATCGAGCGGATCGGAAAGCAGATGCTGGCGACCATCGAGGGCCCGCAGGGCGAAGTCAGGGTGACGCTCCCGGCCGACAACTCCTACCAAAAAGGCGAGGTGGTTCGCCTCGCTATCGAGACTCGGGCGACGCATCTCTTCGATTCCGGCTCCGACGACGTCGTGACCCGCGGCCCGGACGTATGACGAGGTGACCGATGCACTGGCTACGTCACCGCGGCTCGACCGTGCTCGATCGCGTCAGGAATCCCGCGTACACGGGTGATAATCGGTGTCTCCCCTGTACCGGCGTGAACGCCGTTTTCGCCGTTGCCCTCGCCGGAGTCGTCGCGTGGGCGGGGTCGCCGCTCTTGGGTGCTGTCTCACTCGCGGCGTCGGCCGCAGTCATCGGTCTCCGGGGGTATCTGATACCGGGGACACCGACCCTGACACAGCGATACCTCCCCTCGCGGGCGATGGCGTATTTCGAACACGGGTCGGCACAGACGGCCCTCGATTCGCATCCGGAACCGGCCGACGTGAGTGACCGCGACCGCGACAACGTCCTCGTCGAACACGGCGTGCTTGTGCCGTGCGACGGCGGGGCGGATCTCTGTCTGACGGACGCCGTTCGTCGTGCGTGGACGGACGCACTCGACGCTATCGGTGCCGACGTAGACGCCGCACTCTCGGAGTCCGCGCTTGTCGATGCCGAGTCGTCCGAGTTCGTCGTCGACGAATCGGCCGGCGACTTCGCCGTCTCCGTCGATGGGGCGCACGCCGGTCGGTGGCCCTCGCGCGAAGCGTTCCTCGCCGACGCGGCCGGTGCGGTTGCGCTGGCGAGCGAACTCCCGGGATGGCACGGGCTGTCTTCGCGAACGCGAGGCATCGCCCTCGGCGAGCTTCGACTGTTCCTCGACCGCTGCCCGACCTGCGGCGGCGACCCCGACTTTCAGCGTCGAACCGAAGCGACGTGCTGTCGGACGCGACCCGTCACGACGATGCGGTGTGCGGACTGCGACGCCTCGTTCGTCGAAGTCGTCGGGGCGTGACCCGTTTTCACCACCGCCTGCGGTATCTTTAATACCCCCGCCCCAACTCTGTGAAACAGACGCATGCTAGATTCACCCAAGAGAGTCGAGAGTGCCGAACACACCGTCGTCTACCACGGTGACGGCGAGTTCTCGGCGTGGCCCTTCAACGGCGGGATGTGGAAGACCGACGATGGCGTAGTCGTCGCGTTCATCAACCACGACTGCGATTACTCGGTGCCCGAGAACCTCCACGACGCCAAGGTCGTTCGCTACGGGAGCGTCGTCTCCCCGACCGAGAACAAGCAGAATCAGCTGAGCCACGCACGCATCGAGACCTACGGCGCTATCCGTGCGATGCGAACGATCGACGGCGGCGACACGTGGACGGACGACGGGGTCATCTCGGATAACGTCGAGACCTCCGAACAGGTGCTCTACAACGAGACTCCGGACATCGAGCCCCACGACTTCTCGAATCGGGATACCCTCATGGCCTGCTGGTCGTCTCCGCATTCAGCGGCCTCGGACGCGGTTCCCTGGGTGAAGCTGTCCGACGACGGTGGGGACTCGTGGAGCGACGCGAAGCGCCTCCCGATGTTCGACTTCGAGCGAATACAGGGCCGTCCGTCGTACATCACTCGCGAAGACGGTACGCTCCTGTTGATGCTGACGGGGAAGACGGGAAGCGACCCCCACGACGTGCCAATCGTGTACGCGTCGTTCGATGGGGGGCAGAACTGGACGTTCCTGTCGCAGATCGACGGGAGCGAGAAGTACCGCATGCTGTGTCCCTCGCCAGTCCTGCTCGAGGACGGGACGCTCGTCGCGGCCGTTCGGTGTAAGATATCAGTCGACTGCGAGTGGACCGAAATCTATCGCTCGACCGACGACGGGCGCAACTGGTCGTTCGTCTCGCGCGTGAACGACCTCGGCGCACCGAGCAAACTCCTTGAGTACGACGGGTCGCTCGTGTGCATCTACGGCTACCGCCACCCGCCGTACGGCATCCGCGCCCGCGTGAGTCACGACGACGGTGCCACGTGGAGCCGCGAATGGATTCTCCGCGACGACGGCGCGAACTACGACCTCGGCTACCCGCGGGCGGCCGTGCTCGACGACGGGACCATCCTCGCCACGTACTATTTCAACGAACAGGACGACGACGTCGCTGTCGACGGGGGTCCACGACACATCGCGGCCACTCGATTCGACCCGACAGAACTACTCACCGAGCGGTGATTTCCCGGCGAACAACCTCGTAACCGCGCTTTTACTCCATGGCCGTGGCACCGTCTCGTCAGATGAGTCGCTGTTTCGATGCACCCCTACTGGTGTCTCGCTCGTCGTCCGCGGCGCAGTCCGCGGGACCGTTAGTCTCCCCGAGTAGGCATGCGACGATGTCATCGAGGACGTAATTCGGACAACAAAATATTGTGAGAACTATACAATATAATGGGGAACTTGGATTTCTATCTGATTCGGTAGATATTAATCCTAAATTCAAAATAGCGTTCATTACACTTTTTAACTAGATTTCAGAACATACGCTACTGAATAGTACATTCAATACGTGGATAGCTAGACTTGTTTAATTGGGCGATTCGACTCGATGCGTCACCTCGTGGTATATTATTGCTTAGTTAATACTATATTAGTCGGTGCTCTCGGGAGACTGACTTCGCTATACTCTACCCGTGGGAGAGCGAAGTGAACGGCGCCACCCGGTTGCGCGAAACGCTCCCGAACGGCTACCGAGGTTCGATCGCTCCCGCTACGTGCGGTCGAACTCGTCGTCTATCACCGCCAGCGCCCCGCCGGCGTTGAACAGCAGGCGGCTCACGACCACCCACGTCGGCACCGCGAGGACGACCAACGCGACCGTGCTCGCCACGGGCGACAGCGGCGGCAACAGCCCGCGGTAGAACCACACGATGGCGAACGTCAGGACGATGCGGAGCATCGGCTTGACGGCGACGCTCATCTGTCGTCGTCACCCCGGCCGTCGGTGACGAGCGTCGGCTCGGCGTCGAAGTTCTCGATGCTGAACCGCTCGTCGACGCCCTGCGCGGCGCTCGGGACGCCCGCCCCGGTCTCGAACTCGTCGACGTGGATGCAGGCGGCCTTGTGGCCGCCGGTCGCGCCCGCCACGTCGTCCAGCGTCGGGTCGACCGACGTGCACTCCTCGGTCGCCGCGGGGCACCGCGGGTTGAACGAACAGCCCGACGGCGGGTCGAGCGGCGAGGGCACCTCGCCTTCGAGCACCTGTCGTTGCCGGGCGAGTTCGGGCACCGGCTGGGGAATCGCGCCCAACAGCGCCCGCGTGTAGGGGTGCTGCGGGTTCGAAAACAGCTCGTCGGCGTCCGCGAGTTCGACGATTTCTCCGAGGTACATCACGGCGACGCGGTCGCAGACGTGGCGAATCACGCTGAGGTCGTGGGCGATGAACAGAAGCGTCAGGTCGAACTCCTCCTGCAAATCGTCGAGGAGGTTGAGAATCTGCGCCTGAATCGACACGTCGAGCGCGGAGACGGGTTCGTCGGCGACGATGAAGTCCGGGTCGACCGCGAGCGCGCGGGCGATGCCGACGCGCTGGCGCTGGCCGCCGGAGAACTCGTGGGGATAGCGGTTGGAGTACTGCGGCGGCAGGCCGACCGTCTCCATAAGTTCGTCCACGCGGGCGTCGCGTTCGCCCTCGTAGAGGCCGTGAATCTCCATCGGCTGTTTGATGATTTGGCCGACGGTCTTCCGGCGGTTGAGGCTCGACGCGGGGTCTTGGAAGACGATTTGGATGCGCTTTCGCATCTCCGTCATCTCCCGGTCCGACAGCGCCGTCAGGTCGGTGCCGTCGTAGCTGACTGTCCCTTTCGTCGGTTCGTCCAGCCGGAGGACCGACCGCGCAGTCGTCGACTTGCCGGAGCCGGACTCGCCGACGAGTCCGAGCGTCTCGCCGCGCTCGATATCGAAGGAGACGCCGTTGACGGCTTTCACCGTCTCGTCGGCTCCGAGCAGGCGGTCGATGAAGCCGTCGTTCTGCGTGAAATACTTGTGGAGTCCCGAGACGGACAACAGCGGGTCGTCGCTCATTGGGACGCACCCCCGTCGGTCGCGGGGGCCGTGGGGCCGCCGCCGTCCGCCTCCGCGCGCTCCGTCTCGATGGCCGACGGCGAGAGGTCGTAGCCGCGGGCGTGGAGACACGCCGCCTCTCGACCGGGTTCGACCTCTCGCAGTTCGGGGTCGTACGACTCGCACTCGGCGGTCGCGTGGGGACACCGCGGGTGGAACGAACAGCCCGACGGCAGGTCGGTGAGGTTCGGCACGTCGCCCTCGACGGGCGTCAGCCGGTCGGTGTCGTCGGTCAGCCGCGGAATCGACCGCATGAGGCCGCGGGTGTAGGGGTGCCGCGGGTTCTCGAACAGGTCGTCCACGCCGGCGCGCTCGACGACGCGGCCGCCGTAGGCGACGGCGACGCGGTCGCAGGTCCCGGCGACGACGCCGAGGTCGTGCGTGATGAGGATGATGCTCATCCCGTACTTCTCCTGGAGTTCGTCGAGGACGTTGAATATCTGCGTCTCGATGGTCACGTCGAGCGCCGTCGTGGGTTCGTCGGCGATGAGCACGTCCGGCTCGCAGGAGATTGCCATCGCGAGCAGCGCGCGCTGACGCATTCCGCCGGAGAACTGGTGAGGGTAGTTGTCCACGCGCGAGGTCGGTTCGGGGATGCCCACGTCGGCCATGAGTTCGATGGTCCGCTCGCGGGCCGCCGCGTCCGACACGTCCTGGTGGGTCTTGATGACCCGGCTAATCTGGTCGCCGACGGTGAACACGGGGTTGAGACTCGTCATCGGGTCCTGAAACATCATCGCGATGTCGTTGCCCCGAATCGACCGCATCTCCGCCTCGCTCTTTTCGAGCAGGTCGTCGCCGCGGTATCGGACGCTCCCCCGCTCGATGCGACCGGGGCTGTCCACGAGTTGGAGCATCGACAGCGCGGTCACGGACTTGCCGGAGCCCGACTCACCGACGATGCCCAGCGTCTCGCCCTCGTAGAGGTCGAACGACGAGCCGTCGACGGCCTTGACCGTCCCCTCGTCGGTGTAGAACCGCGTGACGAGGTCGCGGATTTCGAGTACCGGCTGTTCGTCCGGGTCGGCGCTCATCGCTCGCCTCCGTCGTTGCGGGGGTCGAGCGCGTCGCGCAGGCCGTCTCCGAGCAGGTTGAACCCGAGGATAGTGACGACGATGACGAGTCCGGGGAACACCGAGTACCACCACTCGCCGCTGTAAAGGTAGCCGCGGGCGTTCGACAGCATCAGTCCGAGGCTCGCGTTCGGCGGCTGGATGCCGAGTCCGAGGAACGACAGCGCGGCGCTGGCGAGGACGGCCGTCCCCATGTAGAGCGTCCCTTGGACCACGACGGTCGGCAGGGTGTTGACGGCGATGTCCTTCAGGAGGATGTGTCGGTCGCTCGCGCCGAGGGATTTCGCAGCGTCGATGTAGTCTTCTTCCATCTCCTTGAGGACCGACCCGCGCATGACGCGCGCGAAACTCGGGATGTAGACGACGCCGATGACGGCGATGACCTTCACGATGTTCGGGAGCGCAAAGGAGCCGTACTCCGTGCTTCCCACCCCGAGCACGCCGATCACCGCGATGGCGAGGATGAGACTCGGGAAGGAAAACAGGATGTCCATGAAGCGCATGACGACCTCGTCGACCCAGGTGTTGCGGTAGTAGCCGGCGATTGCGCCGGCGGTCACGCCGAGCGCCATCGCGAAGCCGACGACGCCGAGCGAGACGGTCATCAGCGTCCGCAACCCGTAGATGATGCGCGAGAGGATGTCCCGGCCGTGGTGGTCGGTGCCGAGGTAGGCCGTCGTCGTACCGACGACCTCGCCGGCGCTGTTCTCGATGAGCATCTCGGTGCCTATCGGCATCGGGTTGTGTTCGCCGTCCGGTGCCTCGAACTGCGTCGTCGGGTCGTGGGGGGCGAGAAACGGCGCGAACAGCGCGGTCAGGAGCATCGTGAGGATAATCGCGCTCCCCACGAGCGAGAGGGTGTTCTGGCGGAACTCCTTCCAGAACATCTCGAACTGACTGTGGTGCGTGCCGGGGGCTTGCGCGGTGGGCACCGCCTCGTCCGTCTGGTCTGTCGTTGCCATGTTAGTTTCCATCGTGTCTGATGCGGGGGTCGAGGTAGGCGTACAGCACGTCCACCGCGAGGTTCGCGAAGACGAACACGCTCGCGATGAACAGGATGAGCGCCTGGATGATGCGGTAGTCGCGGCGGTCGATGGCCAGTATCAGGAGCTTCCCGATACCGGGGAGGTTGAACACCGTCTCGGTCAGAATCGCGCCGTTCATCAGTTGGCCGAGGCCGACGCCGATGACCGTCACGACGGGGATGAGCGCGTTCTTCGAGGCGTCCTTGAGGACGATTTCGCGCGCGCCGATGCCCATCGCGCGGGCGGTCTTGACGTAGTCCTGACTGAGCGTGTCCAGCATCTCCGAGCGCATCATCCGGGCGATGAGCGCGGAGTAGGCCGTCCCGAGCGTGATGACCGGGAGGAACAACTGCTGGAGATTCGCCACCGGGTCGACCCACGGCGGCGTCCAGCCGCCGGTCGCCCACGGGAACGAAAACTGCACCGCGAAGATCATGATGAGGATGATACCCAGCCAGAAGTCGGGAATCGAGATACCCGACAGCGCGGCGATACGCGCGGCGTGGTCCGCGGGCTTGTCCTTTCGGACGGCGCTGATGATGCCCGCCGGAATGGCGATGAGAATCGCCGTAATCATGCTGAGAATCGACAGCTCGACCGTCAGCGGGATGCGCTCGACGATGATGTCGGTCACGGGCGTTCCCTGCTGAACCGTCCACGACACGCCGAAGTCGCCTTGGAGGGCGTCGAGCATCCACAGACCGTACTGGACGTACAGCGGGCGGTTGAACCCCATCTCCAGTCGAATCTGCCTGACGAGCTCCTCGCTGCTGAGCGGGCCGAGCATCACCCGCACCGGACCGCCCGGCGCGAGGTGGACGAGCGCGAAGACGACGACGCTAACCCCGAGGAGGACGGGCAGGCTCAACAGCAGGCGCTTGAGGACGAACCGGAACATGCTCACGGCTGAGTCACCTCCCGGGTCGCCGCTGGAAATCGACGGGGCTGGCGCGAACGCGTGTGCATCTGTTCGTCACTCACCCTTCGAGACGAAGCGGTAGTTGTCCTGGAACGTGCCCACGTCGTAGTCGTTGACGGTGTTGCGCCACGCTTCGAGCTTGTTCACGTAGGCGATGTCTATCTGGATGCCGTGTTCGACGAGGTACTCCTCCAGTTCCCAGACGATTTCCTTCTGTTCTTGTTCGTCCGTCGAGGCCTGTGCCTCGCGGAGCTTCGAGACGTACCACTCGTGACCGTTCGAGAAATCGCCCTCGGCGTCGTCGGGCGCGGCGGGGCCGCTCGGCGCGTAGATGTCTTCGAGGTCATCGGACGGGTGGTGCCAGTTGTTGTGGTTGTGGTTGTTGTCGGCGTAGCCGGCGTCGAGCCACGACGTGGCGACCGGAATCGACTGTGCCCAGTCTTCCATCGCGGCGTGCCACGTGTCCGTGCTGTACACCTGGTTGAGGAGCGTGGACTTGTCGACGGTGGTAACGCTGGCTTCGATGCCGATTTTCGACAGTTGGTTCTGGATGACGACGGCCTCGTCTTTGAACCACGAGCCCTTGGTGGCGATGATGTCCATCTCGAAGCCGTCGGGGTTGCCCGCGAGTTCGAGTTCTTTCTTGGCCTTCTCGGGGTCGTACATCTGCATCTCCTTGAGCTTCGGCGAGGTCCAGTCGCTGTCGGGGTACCACGGTCCCTTTTGGACCGCGCCCTGTCCGTAGAAAATCTCGTCGAGAATCTCCTGGCGGTCGATGCCGAACAGCACCGCGCGGCGGTTGTGCCGGTTGCTCATCGGGTTACCCTCGGACTCCATCATGTTCACGTACAGTACCTGCGTGAAGTTGCCGGGGACGGACTCGGTCGTGATGTCCGGCTGGCCGCTGAGGCTCTCGAAGTCCTTCGGGGGGACCTTGTCCGTCAGGTCGAGTTGGCCCGAACGGAGGTTCGCGAGGCGCGTGGAGTCCTCGCCGATGAAGTTGAACTTGAACTCGTCGACGGCGGGCGCGCCCTCCTTCCAGTAGTCCTCGTTCTTCTCGAGGAGGACGTGACTCCCGCTTTTCCACTCGACGAATTTGAACGCGCCGGTGCCCGCGCCGGAGGGGTCCTGCGTGAGGTCGGTCGCGAGGCCGCTCGGCCCCTTCCCGTCTGCGGTGTCGCCGCGGGAGCCCTCGGGGACGATACCTTCCAGCCCGCGCGTGAGCCACCAGTTGAGCGTCCCGAACGGCTGGGAGAGGTTGAGCCGGAGCGTCCGGTCACCGACGATTTCGGTGTCCTCGACGAACGGGAGGCGACTCTTGACCGGCGACTTATTGTCGGGGTTGAGAATCCAGTCGACGGAGTACTTGAAGTCCTCGACGGTCACTTCGTCGCCGTTGTGGAACGTGATGCCCTCGCGGAGCGTGTATTCGAAGGCGGTCCCGCCGTCGACGGGGTCGGGCACCTCGGTCACGAGGCCGGGCTGGAGTTCGGAGTCGGGCGTTAGTTCGATGACCTCGTCGTAGATGAGGCCGCCGATGGTGCTGGTCGCGGTGTCCGTCCAGAGCGCGGGGTCGAAGTTCCACGGCTCCGCGGCGAGCGCGACGTTGACGCGGACGGTCTCGCCCGAGTCGCCCGACGAACCGCTGTCGGTGCTCCCGCCGCTCGTCTCGGTTCCGTCGGAACCGCCGGAACCACCGGCGTCACCGCCGGTACAGCCCGCAAACGCGGTCGCGCCGACCGCGCTCGCGGCCGCAATAAATTGCCGTCTGTCCATGTTTACCTCGGTAATGTTGTCGTCTGACATTGTTTTCTGGAGCTACGTACACACCCTTGTAGCGGTACGCGTGATACCTTAGATCATGAAACACCGTTATTTATATCTTTGGCAATCTCTCACAATCTTGGTACTATATCTCAGTGGAGCCCCGGCGAGATTGTGATACCGCTTCCCAAACAGTTTAACGGGGTGGTTGCAATGTCGGCTTCATGGCGTACGCCAGCACGCTCTCCCTGCGAGAGTTACGACAGGACCTTCACGCCCACCCCGAGTCCGGGTGGAAGGAGTTCCGCACGACAGCCCTCATCGCCGCCGCACTCGACGAACGCGAGTTCACACTCCACCTCGGCCCGGACGCCGTCGCCGAAGACGAGCGACTGGGCGTCCCCGATGACGACGCGGTCGCGGCCGCGGTCGAACGCGCACGCGAGGAAGACGCACCCGAAGCCTACCTGGACCGGATGGGCGATATCACGGGTCTCGTCGCCGAGAAGCGCTTCGGAAACGGGCCGACCGTCGGCGTCCGCGTCGACATGGACGCCCTCGAACGCACCGAGTCGAGCGACGAGAAACACCGCCCCGCGAAGCTGGGATTCGCGAGCACGCACCCCAACGAGATGCACGCGTGCGGCCACGACGGCCACACCGCTATCGGCCTCGGTATCGCCCGCGCCCTCGACGACGACGGCGGGTTCGACGGCACGCTCCGACTGTTCTTCCAGCCGGCGGAGGAGGGCGGCCGCGGCGGCAAACCGATGAGCGAGACCGACCTGCTCGCGGATATCGACTACTTCCTCGCGCTCCACCTCGGCCTCGGCAACCCCACGGGAACCGTCATCGCCGCCTACGAGAACCCGCTTTCGAACGCGAAACTCGACGTGACATTCGAGGGCGCGCCGAGCCACGCGGGCAACGCGCCCAACGAGGGGCGCAACGCGCTCCACGCGGCGACGGCCGCGGTCCAGAACCTCTACGGGATTCCGCGCCACGCCGACGGGACGACCCGCATCAACGTCGGGAAGTTCGAATCGCCCAACCCGCAGAACATCATCGCCGAGGAGGCGCGCCTCCGCGTCGAGGTTCGCGGCGGGACCGCCGACCTGAACGAGTACATGCTCGACAAGGCCCGGCGCGTCCTCGACCACGCCGCGGGCATGCACGACGTGTCGGTCGAGACGGGGCTGTACGGGAAGACGGCGACGTTCACGGCCGACGACGAGATGATAGAGGCCGTCCTCGCGTCGGCGGCCGACCTCGACGACGTGACCGAGACGGTCCCGCGACTCGATATCGGCGGCAGCGAGGACGCCTCCTACCTCATCCGGCGCGTGCAGGAACACGGCGGGAAGGCGACCTACGTCGGCATCGGCGCGAGCAACGAGTTCGGTCACCACACCTCGCGGTTCGACATCGACGAAGACGCCCTCGACATCGGCGTCGACGTGGTGTGTCAGACGATTCGCGCACTCTAACGCGGCGGTCCGACCCGGCTGTTCGGCCCCGACCAGCCGCGCGTCTCGCCGGCCGTCGTCCCCCTCGACCCGTAGAATCTGCCACGAACACGCACAACTATTATCCGCTGTTCGCGAGTTGAGCCGCACATGCAGGCCTCCCAGCAACGACTCCGCGAGGATATCGAAGCGAACGCCCGTTTCGGCGACATCGACGCGCCGGCGGGGCGCGGCCGCACCGTCCTGACCGGGAGCGACGCAGACCGCCGCGCCCGCGAGTTCCTCGTCGAGCGACTGCGCGACGCCGGCCTCTCGGTCCGCATCGACGCCGTGGGAACCATCGCCGGGCGGTGGGTTCCCGACGGGGCCGACCCCGACGCGCCCCCCGTCGCCGCCGGCAGTCACCTCGATTCGGTCCCCGAGGGCGGCATCTTCGACGGCCCGCTCGGCGTCTACGCGGCGCTCGAAGCGGTGCGGACGCTCCAAGAACGAGACGCCGGCGCGAGCCTCGACCGCCCAATCGACGTCGTCTCGTTCACCGAAGAGGAGGGCGCGCGCTTCTCGCACGGCCTGCTCGGGTCGTCGGTGGCGACCGGTGCGCGCGACGCCGACGACGCGCTCGCGCTCCGCGACGCCGACGGCACGACGCTCGACGCCCACCTCGACGCCATCGGCTTCCGCGGGACCGACACCATCGACGCCGCGGCGTGGGACGCGTGGGCCGAACTCCACATCGAACAGGGGACGGTGCTGGAGTCCGCGGGCGCGGGGGTCGGCGTCGTCGACGCCATCACCGGCATCACGACCTGTGCGGCCGACATCGTCGGCGAGGCCGACCACGCGGGCTCGACGCCGATGGACGAGCGCCGCGACGCGCTCGTCGCCGCCAGCGAGTTCGTCGTCGACGTCCGGGCCGCGGCCGACGACGTGGCGCAGAACCAGAGTTCGACCGCCGTGGGGACCGTCGGCCAGTTCGACGTGGCCCCGAACGCGCGCAACATCGTCCCCGGCGAGGTCACGCTCCAGATGGACATCCGCGACGTGGACTACCGCGCGATGGACGCCATCGCCGAGCGGGCCGAGGCCGCGCTCGACGAACTCGAAGCCGCCCACCCGGTCGAGACGAGCTTCGACCGCTACCGCGACCAGCGCCCGAGTCGGATGGCCGACGACTGCGTCGCCGCCGCCCTCGCCGCCGCCGCGACCGAGGATATCGACGCGAAACGGATGCACTCCGCGGCGATGCACGATACTGCGAATGTTGCCGGCGTCACCGATGCCGTGCTCCTGTTCGCGCCGTCGGCGGACGGCCTCTCGCACAACCCGCGCGAATGGACCGACTGGGCGGACTGCGCGACCGCGGCGTCGGTTCTCGCTGGAACGCTCGCACGCCTCGCCGGCGCGTGAGTCGCGGCCGACGGCCTGCTCCCGCTTGTGGACTATTCCTTTGTTTTCAGACATTTCACGGCCAGATTCGCGCCTCTGCCGCGATTTCGTCGCGGCCGCGTCGCCTGTCTCGATATGTGACACGCGGCTCCGAATCATCCCGTGTTCCGCGTGGACGTTCGTGTTCCGGTGGTCTGGCGGTGCTCGAACTCGAATCGCAGTTTTTCCGTGCCGCTTCGGTCGAAACGTCACCTCGTGGGTCATCGAGTTCACCCTGCGAAACCTGCAGCCATTCGCTCTGCTCCGCGGTGTTGTCATCAAATACAACGATTCTTCGAGTCGTGTGTGGTTCGACCGCGAAGAGCGTCGCCGAGCGTCCGGGTATCGAGGAGGATACCGATTCCACGCATCTGACAAGCGAAGTCGCGGGCGGCGACCGTCGCTTCCGGTGTGTCTCGGGGGATACGCACATTCGCGCTCGCGCTGGGCGAGGGTGGTGGGCGGCTCCGGCTTCGAGTTGGGTTAACAATTATCGACCGAAACCGCCTTCGAGCGGCGGTCTCAACACCGATTGTCCGCATCACGTTTCGATTGCGAGATATTCGGAACAGCTATGACACCCGATAGACGTTCTCGTAGCATGCCCGAGAACCCCAACACCGATGCGCCGTCGCGGACCCTCAGCACGGTGGACACGGCGGTCAGCGTCGTCAGGGCGCTCGAGGAGTTGAACGGGGCGCGCGTCGCCGAGTTGGTCGACTACCTCGACCTCTCGAAGTCCACGGTGTACAACCATCTCGCGACCCTGCGGAAGAACAACCTCGTCGCCAAGGACGGCGACAGCTACCATCTCAGCCTCCAGTTCCTGCTTTTGGGCGAGTACGTGCGCAACCAGCAGATACTCTACCAAGTCGGCAAGGAGGAAGTCGAGGCGCTCGCGGAGAAGACCGGCGAGTACGCCCACCTCTCGACCGAACAGCACGGCCTGCGAATCAGCCTGCTCAAGGTGCGCGGCGAGCGCGCGGTCGGCAGCCAGTACCAGCGCTCGAAGATTCAGCGCCCGGACAACCTCCACGCGTCGTCGACCGGGAAGGCCATCCTCGCGTTCCTCCCGCGCAGTCGGGTGGAGGAAATCGTCGACCAACACGGCCTGCCGGCGAAGACCGAGGCGACGATCACCGACCGCGAGGCGCTGTTCGACGAACTCGACACCATCCGCGAGCGAGGGTACGCCTGCAACGACGAGGAGGAAATCGAGGGGCTCCGCGCGGTCGGCGCGCCGATTCGCGACCGCAACGGCACCGTCCTCGGCGCGCTGAGCGTCTCCGGGCCGACGAGTCGCATCAAGGGCGAGCAGTTCCGCGACACCATCCCCGAGATGGTCACGAGCACGGCCAACATCATCGAGGTGAACATGAACATGGCCGCGCGGAGTTCGAACAACGGGCGCTTCGACTGAGCCGCACCGGCCGACTTCCATGACATCGATAAGCGTGTAATGCTAATCGGGTTCTCGCACGCTCTGTCGTCCGACGGTCACTCGACCAGTTCGGTTTGTTGGAACCGGCACTCCGTCGCAGACCGTAGGCAGTTGCTCGCTTCGCCAGCAAAATTACCTGAAATAGTATATTTAGCAAGTAGTACCAAAATACTGTTTTTTTTTCGCTCGGGTCTCCGATGCCGAACTCGAAATCCGTAGTATCGTATTTCTGCGCCTAAAGCGCGACTATTGGGTGTTTCAATCGCAAACGCCGCGAATGAACAGAGACGGGCTATTGTCCATATGATCTCAAAATTAAGGATATCTATCGGGTTTATTCTGATTTATCCCAAAAATCAAGTATATTATTCCGAATATAGAGACATATGACTAATATTGTCCTGGCCTCTGCTATCCTAATTTATCTAGAAAAAATACATATCTTATATTTGTTAGCTTGGCTTCTACCGAGTTCATTCTTCCGCGTCTCCAGTGGGTGACGGACCGCCGGCTCGACGACTGGTTTTCGGAACTGCGTCGTGTCAGGCGCAGAAACAGGTCACGTCAGCACCCGCGACTCGCCGCGACGCAGATGAATCGGGACCGTCAGTCCAGCCGCGTTTCCAGCGACTCGACGAGCGAGTCGTTGCCGATGTAGACCGGCACGCGGTCGTGGATGTCCTCGGGCGTTCCCGAGAGGAGCGACTGTTCGCCGTCGGACGACCGCCCGCCGGCGCACTCGATGATGTAGCCGATGGGGAAGCCCTCGAACTGCTGGCGGAGTTTGCCGCCCGGCGCGTCGGTCTGTGCGGGGTACGCGAAGACGCCGCCGTAGTGGAGAATCTGGTTCACGTCGCCGATCATCGACCCGCCGTAGCGGAGCTTCATCCCCTCGGTGCGTTCGGTCTCGCGGGCGAACGCTTCGAAGTCGTCGAACCAGCGGTTGACCCGGCCGCCGAAGCTGAAGATGGCGGGGTCGCCGGGCAGCGTTAGTTCCTCGCGGAGCGGGCGCTTGATACCCGATTCGAGGATGTACTCGCTGACGACGCCGTCGCGGCCGGCCACGAGCGTCGTCACCGGGCCGTAAAGGATGTAGCCCGCGGCGAGCAGGTTCTCGCCGCCCGTGGGGAGCGGTTCGTCGTAGATGCTGTACAGCGTTCCCATCACGTTGTTCGGCTTTAGGTTCGTCGACCCGTCGAGCGGGTCGAGCGCGACCGAAACCCCCTCGCCGATGTCGATGACGTCGGGGCGCTCCTCGCTGGCGTACTCGCCGACGCCGTCGAGGGGGCGGAGGCGCTTCAACAGCAGTTCGTCGGCGTAGGTGTCGGCTTCCAGTTGGCGCTCGCCGCTCGGGTTCGTGCCCTCCTCGTAGACGCGCCGGCCGGGCAGCCCCGCGCGAATCGACGGCGCGGCCGCACAGAGCGTCTCGACGATGGCGTCGACCACGTCGTCCTCCCGACTCGATGGGTCTGTCATGCGTTCGATACACCCTGCGGAGTCGCGGCTGCGCCGAAGCGGTTCGACGGAGCGCCGACGGGCGGCGTGCGGACGAGCGTCGAGGTGGTCGTCATTACCTATTGGTCCCGTGGGCGAAGTATAGTTCTGTCCCCGCGCGTAAGCGTTGCACCGCGGCGACGACGGCGTTGGCGGTGGGTTTTCGACTCGGGCGCTGGTCGAATCCTCAGTCGCAGAGCGGTTGTCGGGGCCGTGCTGCATACAGCGCGCGAGTGGGTTGTCGGTTCGAAACCGACGGTGTCTCGTGATGCACCAGCGTCGAGTCACGGCCCATCATGCAGCTGTGAGAGAGAACAGGTAGAGAAACAGGATAATCGAACTGCCAAACGTCAGTGCTCCGTACAGCGGCACAGACTTCCACGAGGAGGTTCGGCTGAACCAACTCGATACGAGAGTCCCGACTGCTGAGAGTCCCAGCAGGCCATACACGATTGGCATTCCTTCCATCGAGAGATAGCCGCCGATAACCTTCACAGCAATCATTGTAGAAAGGAGTCCACAACAGATAGCGAGGAGGCCAGCGATGGACTGTCGCTTCACACTCAATCCCATACCAAAACGTGACAAACTCCGATAATTAATACGTTGTCACTACGTGGGAACAGATTACTGCGCGGCGAACAGTCGTTCGAACACGACCGTCGGGAACCGCGGTTCGAGTCGGCTCGGCGGCCGGCCTTTCCGTTCGACGCGCTCCGCCGTGACCCGGCGGGTGATGCCGTCTTCTGCGAGTTCGTAGAGGATGCGCTTGACCGTGGTCGGTGAGAGGTCGACCGATTTGGCGATGTGCTGGCTCGTCGCCCGCACCGACTGCTGTTGGTCGGGGCGCAACGCGAGGAGTTCGTGGAGCACCTGCCGGCGGTTCTCCGGGAGCGAGAACACGCGGCCGAGCGAGACGCAGGGTTGGGGGACCGCGGCGATTCCGTCGGCGACGTCGGCGGCCGTGATGCTCCGGTGTTGGTTGCGGACCGCTTCGTCGGCCGCGCCGAACAGCGCCACGAGCGCGTCGTGAGCGTCGCCGTCGGCCCACTCCGCGATGTCGCGAGCGAGTCGGTGGTCGAGCGTCCGCCGCGACCCGGCCGCCGACACTCGCGTCATCAGCACGTCGACGAGCACCTGACTCTGGTACGGTTCGAACTGAATCGCGCCGGCCGTGTAGTCGGTCAGCACCGTCTCGTCGGGCGGCGCGCGCCCGATAGCCAGCCAACTGACTTTGCTCGGAAGCCCGGCACAGAGGTCGACGAACGCCTCGCCGTCGAGCGTCCCCGACTCTTCGAGGTGGTCGACGGCGACGACGGCACCCGTCTTCGGGCCGTCGAGCGCGTCCTTGAGCCGCGACTGGAGCGCCTCGGTCTTGATACCCTGCTTGGGCACGGACTCATCGACGAGCGCGTCGAGCACGGCGTGGTAGAACGCGAACGCGCTCGTCGTCTCGCGCGCGTCGACGTAGACGAACCGCGGCGCGAACGTCGCCTGCACGCGGGTCGTCGTGTGGATGGCGGCGTTGTTGACGCTCGACACGCGGACGAGGTGGTCGAACAGCGCCGTCACGACCGCCGACTTCCCCGACCCCTTGGGTCCGTAGACGTAGGCGTTCGGCGGGAGATGGCCGTCGAACACCGGGTCGAGGTAGTCGAGCAGTCGCTCTAACACCGGTCCGCAGTTCACCGGGTCGTCGGTGTGCGCGACCGGCGAGAGCGAGTCGTAATCGACGAGGAGGCGAGGCTCACCGTCCCGGCGTTGCCGACGTTGGATCCTCGCTTCGATGTCCATGTCGTAGTGGTAGTTCCGAAATGGGAGGTATATCAGTTCTGACTGCTTACGGCTGTGGTACGTCTGTGGTCGCCCGGTCGTCGAACGTGTTCGGGGCAACCGACTCGGCGGTCCCCAACGAGGTACGACGCGTATGGCAGACACCACCCTCGACGTGCGCGACCTCCCACCGGCGGAGCGCCATCCGAAGATTCACGCCGCGTTCGACGACCTCGACGCCGGCGAGTCGCTGACGATTCTCAACGACCACGACCCGAAGCCGCTGTTCTACGAAATGCAGGCCGAAGTCGACGCGTTCGACGCCGACAACTACACGGTCGAACAACGCGCTTCCGACGAGTTCGCGGCGACGTTCCCGAAGCGGTAGCGCCGCGGCCGCGGGTCGCGGGTCGCGGCCGCGAGTCGTACATCGCTGTCCCGACCCGTCTCCGCCGTTTCTCCACTCTCGTCGAATATGTTCGGCGTCACCGGTAGGGCTTCGCGCCGCGCTAGTCCGCGTATGAGCGTCATTCCCGCCGATGTCGACACGACCCGACAGCCCCCGATGACGATTCCGCTCCGGCACTTCGTCGTCGCGCTCGGCTTCCTCGCGGCCGCGGTGGGCCTCCGGGTCGCTTTCGCCGTCGGCGTCGCTCCCGGTGCCGCCCGACTCGCCCACGTCCACCTCCTGCTCGCGGGGTGGGTGTGCGTCACCATCATGGGCGCGATGACGCAGTTCGTCCCGGTCTGGTCCGGCGTCGAACTCTACTCCCGACGACTCGCGACCACGCAGTTGTGGGTCGTCAGCGTCGGTCTCGCCGGCCTCGCGGGATGCTTCCTCCTCGGGGCGTTCGCGTGGCTCCCCGTCTTCGGTGCCGTCGCGCTCCTCGGCTTCTGGACGTTCGCCTACAACGTCGCGCGCACGCTCTCCCGACTCGACGGCTCCGACGTGACCGAGCGCCACTTCGGCCTCGCACTCGGATTTCTCGCGGTCGTCACCGCGCTCGGCGTCCTGCTTGCGGTCGACTTCACGCGCCCGCTTTTCGCCGGTATCGGCGTGGGCCACGCGAGCGTCCGCGCGGCCCACGTCACGCTCGCCGTCTTCGGCGTCGTCGTGACGACCGTCGTCGGCGCGCTCTACCAACTCGCGACGATGTTCACCCAGACAAAGCTCCGCGGCGTCGACGTGTGGCTCCGCCGATTCGAGGAGGTCGGCTACCCCGTCGGTGTCGTCGCCCTCGCCGGTGGCCGACTCGTCTCCGACCCGACGCTCGCGCGGGTCGGCGGCGCGCTCGTCGCCCTCTCGCTTTTCGGTGTCGCCGCGATTCTCGCCCGTCGCCTCGTCGAGTCGGCGGTCGATTGGACGCCCATGCTCACCCGGTACGCCGTCGCGGCCGTCGCGCTCGCCGGGTGGGCCGTCCTGACGCTCCCCGCGTGGCTCGCGGACCCGCTGGCGGGGGACCGACTGTTCGGCGCGCCGGGAACCGGGTCGCTGTTCCGGCTCGGCTTCGTCGGCTTCGTCGTGCTCGGGACGCTCTACCACGTCGTCCCCTTCATCGTCTGGATCCACCGATACAGCGACCGCCTCGGCCTCGAACCCGTGCCGATGCTCGACGACCTCTACGACGCCCGCCTCGCCCGCCTCGATTTCGGTCTCGTCGTCTCGGGCGTCGCCGCCGTCGTCGCACGCGACCTCGCCGGTCTCTCGACGGGCGTCGAGACGGCGGGCTGGACGCTCGTGCTCGCCGGTGTGGCGGCGTTCGCTGCGAACCTCCTGCGAGTTATCTGGCTCCACAGCCCGCAATCGCTGGTCGGCGGCGCGGCCGCGTCGGCTGGCGGTGCGGACGACGGCGCTGACTGAGTCGGCGCGTCAGGGACGGTCTCGCACCCACTCACATCCCGAGCAGTTCGGGTGCAAGAAAGAGGAGTGCGAGCAGGCACGTCAGGACGAGAACCGCCACGACGCGCAGGCCGCCGGCCGCTCGTCGTCGGTCCTCCGGGAGCGACTCCGCGAGTCCGGACAGGGCGGTCCCGGCTATCATGAACAGCGGCCAGTTCCCCGACAGAGACTGTTCCACGACCGCGTACTGCCAGTACAGCCCCGAGAAGACGAGCGCGCCAGAGAGTTGGACGACTGGAAAGAGGCCGCCGGTGGGTTCGCTGAACAGGGTTTCGTCAACTATGGAGGGCATTGAACACGTCATCGCCCGCGAAGGTGAAAAGAGCACCTGCCTTCGCCACCTCGGTCGCGCTCGCGCTGGCTCTCGTTCACATCCGGTCGCTTCCGGCCCCGCGTCCCCCGAACACGTTCGGCCGCAGGCTTACCGACCGTGCGGTCGACGACTCACTCGTGATGCCAGAACACGCCGTGCTCGACGACCTCCCGCCGCAGATGCACGCGCCCGTCTTCGAGACCGACCGTCCGAAAACCGTTAGACTCCGCCTCGAAGCCGGCGACGAGGTGCCGGCGCACTCCCACCCCGGGTTCGACATCGTCTTCCACGTCGTCACCGGCCGGATGGAACTCGCGCTCGACGGCGAGACGCACGAGGTTGCCGCGGGAGAGCTGCTGCGGTTCGGCGGCGACCGCGACATCTCGCCGCGCGCGCCGGTCGACAGTACCGCAGTGCTCGTGTTCGCCCCGGCTGTCGACGACTGAACCGCGGGACCAACTCCCGCGGACGAACACCTGATTTACTCCGGCTCGCCCGACAGCCGCTTCAGTGCCGCCTCGAACTCCTCGGACAGCGAAACCGAATCCGGCTCGTCGCTGTCGCGCTCACCCGTCGACGAGCCGGTATCGGGGACCGAGTCGTCCGTCTCCGCCTGCGCGTCAGCCGGGTCCATCGCGTCGAGCTCCGCGTTGATGGCGTCTGCCTGCTGGTGCATCGGCGCGACGCGGACTCGGACGCGGTCGTAGTCGTGACGGTCGTCGAGGCCGTTCCACGCCCGAAACGCGCCGACGGTGAGCGTCTTCGACTGCGGGCAAAACGGCGTCGTCGGCGTGAACTCCGCGACAAGCACCGACGGGTCGTCTCGGTCCTCCGCGTAGCGGAACCCCGCGTCCGGGTGGCGGCGGTCGAGGTTCAGCCGCGCGAGGTTGTAGCCGAACGTCACGTCGTAGACGCCCCGCGCTTCGAACAGGTCGCGGGCGACCCGGTGGACGGCGACGTGGTCGTCGCCGTCGAGGACGCGGTGGCCGTCGAGGAAGGCGTCCGGGTCGGGCAGGTGTTCGGGGACGAACTGGTCGATATCGTCGAAGCGGTCGGCCCGCGACCCGCCGCCGAACAGGGACGGAATGTCTGGCATAGTTCGAAGTGGGGTCGCCACGGGCGTAGGCCCACCCCCGAACACGTTCAATTCACTGTTCGCCGCTGGCGCTCGTCGCGGTCGTGGCACGAGTGGATAGTGCTTGGTGCTGTCAAAACTCGTCGTCGCGGGGCGGGAGCTACTGATGTGGACGGGCCAACGAGTGGCACAGACAGCCCGGACACGGCTCGGAGCGGAGGTCACCGAAATATCGCCACGACGGAGACGGCTCCGGACGCACTCATCTCCGATTTATCAATCGCTGAATCCGGTCGCGAACGTCGTCCGCGGAGTCGTAAATCTCGTTGTCGACCGAGGCGAGCACCTCGTGGATGGGCTTCGACCCGCCTTGCGTTTCGACCTCGTAGTCGCCGTAGTTCTCGACGAGTTGCTCCGTCGTGGTCGGATAGTCCTGAATTTCAAGCGCATCGTCGAGGTCACCGAGCTGCTCCCCGGGGGCGCGTTCGTCGGCGCGGTCACGCGCCTCTTGGAGCGCTCGTTCGCGCTGGCGCTGTTCTTCGTTGGCCGCTTGCTTGTTTCGGCCCTGTTTGTCGTCTGGCATCCTTGGCACTTCGAAAGCGAACGGGATAATGCTGTGGCCGATTCTCGGTAGTCGCTTCCGACACGCGGGTTCTGTTAGCTCCGGTGGGGGTCAACAGCGTCAGGGGAAACCCGGTCAGTCCGGGGACGACCGGTCGGTGCCGGCGCTCCGTTGCGGTCGGAACGGTCGAGTACACGGTGGATGCTAACTGGCCTCAGAGTAGCTTTATTTTCGGCCCGATACGGTACACCACTTGCGGAACGATGCGTTCTCACCAATCGCTCGAAATCCTCGTCGTGGCTATCCTCTACATCTGCGTGTTTGTGATAGTCGTCGGACCTGCGCTTGATTCGATAGCCGGCTTGGAAACGCTCTCGATGGATGCTCCGAGAGGCGTTGAACGCACGTGGGACTTAGTCTCGAAGCCACAGGGCTGGATACTCTGTCTCGGCTACGTTCCAGTTCATTTCGCGTACCTGTTCGTCCGCGCACGACTCGCCGGTGAATCGGTCGATTCCTACTGGGTGTAGTGCTCCGATACCTTTCCGAGATTTACAGACGTGAACTCCCACGGCAGCGACGTTGACGCGCTGAACTCACCCGCTAAGCGTTGCACGCGTGTGCTCTCAACACCGAGAGGTTTCGACAGAGACGGGCGAAAAACAGCGATCAATGGTTGCCAGTCGGTGCAACGGCGCTACTGCGGGTCAGGGTCGGGGTCGAATATCTCGGGGTCTTCCGCCCCCTCGGCGCGGACGACCGCCATACAGCCCTTGCGGACGACGCGGGACAGCGAGTGGTCGACGAGCTTGAAGTCGCCGGGGACGGGCGAACTCATCGTCGCGATGGTCGTGCTCCCCGGCGGCACCTGTCGCGTCTGGATGTGGGTCTGCGGCTCGGTCGTCAGCGACCCCTCGGGGTAGAGCGTCTCCCAGACGCTTCCGATGGGGTGGAAGCTACTGGAGAGGTTCGGCCCCCCGTCGACGAAGTACACCCGGACCGTCTCGTCGAGGCCGACCGTCGCGGCCGGCCCCCGGCCGTTGGGCGTCCACGCGTACTTCTCGCCGTTCATGAGGACGTACGTCGGCTCCTCGTTCCGCATGGCCTCGTAGTCGAAGGCGTGTTGGCCCTCCTCGCCGGCGTCCTTGTCGGTGTAGAGTTCGTGCTGGCCGAGGTATATCTCGTGGTCGACCTCGGGCATCCCCTCCGGCGGTTCGACGAGGATGAGCCCGAACATCCCGGCGCTGATGTGCATGTCCATGTTCGGCACGGCGCAGTGGTAGATGTACGCGCCGGGGTAGGTCGCCTTGAACCGCAGGTGTGCCGTCTCGCCGGGGTTCGTCATCGTCGCTTCCGCGCCGCCGCCGGGGCCGGCGACCGCGTGGAAGTCGACGTTGTGCGGCATGGTGTTCTCCTCGGGGTTCTCGAACGTCACGTTCACCGTGTCGCCCTGCCGGACGCGGACGAGCGGGCCGGGAACCTGCCCGTTGTACGTCGTGTAGGTGAACGTCACGCCGTCTTCTACCTCGGCGGTCACTTCCTCCGGCCGGAGCGTCACGTCGACCTCGGCGGACTCGCTCCGGTCGATGGGACCGGGGATGTCCGTCGGGTCGGCCGCGACTTGGTCCACCAGGTTCGTCGAACCCTGTTGTGTCGGTTCCTCCGTCTCGTCGAGCGACTGCGCGGCGGTCGGCGATTTCGTCGCACAGCCGGCGAGCGATGCGACGCCGCCGAGTCCGAGCCACTGGAGCGTCCGCCGCCGAGTCGTGGATAGCATCTGTGTCTCCCTCCGGTTGAATCGAGTGCCCGGATACTGGTATAAACGGACACTGGTTGTCCGGGTTGGAGACGCGCTCCGAACATCTTCGCGAACCGTACCACGCCGTGAGACGCGGAGAGGCGCGGTCGCTAACGAGCGCGCGAATCCCGAGCAGACGAACGGGGGTTCAGTCGCCGCCGACGAAGCGGTCGCGGCGGTACCGACACTGCTCGCAGAAGAACTGCGCGAGCCCCGCCGGCTGCGTGCCGGTGAAGGCCATCTCGGAGCCGCAGTCGGGACACCATTCGGAGTGGGTGGTATTCGTGTGGTCTGAACTCATACCACGTACAAACGCGTGAGGAGTTATTACATTAACGATTATGCCAAATTGCGCGCGATTGATACGTTTCGGGTCGAAAACGGTGCCGCTCCCGGTGCTGACGAGGGGCACGCAGGAGGGGTATCGGAGACCGCGCCGACTCAGGGCTCCCAAATCGCGGTGACGACGCCCTCGTCGCGCTCGGCGGAACAGTAGGCGAATCCCCGGTCGTCGAGCTTCGGGTAGAGGAACTTCGGCTCGCGGTCGTTAAGCTGGACGAATACGGTTTCGCCGTCGAGGTCGGTGAGGCGGTTCATCGTCTCCGTGAGCGGTTCCGGCGGCGGCAGCTCCCGCACGTCGAGGAAATCCACCGCTCGCTCGGTCGGTGCGTCGAGTCCGTCGAGGTACGCCTCGCGGTCCATATGCGTGTCGTGGGGGCGACAGCGCAGGAAGCTCACCCCGAACGTGTTCGATTCGGTTTCCCCGGCCAGTCGGCCGAACACGTTCGGGGCGTGGCTCACCTTCCGCGACGCCGAACCGCACGACAAGAGCCATGTCTCGACCGCCACACGTCGACACCGACGCCGACGCCGAAGCCAACGCCGACGCGGGAAGTGACGCCGGCGCGCCGCCGACTGCGACCGCCCCGCCGGACCCGTCGAGCATCGACACCTCGCGGCGGCCGTTCGTCCTCATCTGGGAGGTCACGCAGGCGTGCGACCTCGCGTGCGACCACTGTCGGGCGGACGCGACGCCCGCGCGACACCCCGACGAACTGACCACCGCCGAAGGAAAGCGCCTGCTCGACCAGGCCCGCGAGTTCGGCCCCGGGCAGCTCGTCGTCCTCTCCGGCGGCGACCCGCTCGCCCGCTCGGACCTCGTAGACCTCGTCGAGTACGGGACCGACATGGGCCTCAGGATGACTCTCACGCCGAGCGGGACGTCGTCGCTGACGTCCGAGACGGTTGCTGCCCTCCTCGACGCGGGCGTCAAGCGCATGGCGCTCAGCCTCGACGGCGCGACCGCGGCGTCGCACGACGCCTTCCGAGGAGAAGACGGGAGCTTCGACCAGACCGTCGCGGCCGCCCGCGCCGCCCGCGAGGCCGGTCTCCCGCTCCAGATAAACACGACCGTCTGCGCCCAGACGGTCGACGAACTCCCCGCGCTCTGCGACCTCGTGGCCGACCTCGGCGCAGTCCTCTGGTCCGTGTTCTTCCTCGTCCCCGTCGGGCGCGGGCGCGTCCTCGACCCGATTTCCCCCGAGCGCGCCGAGCGCGTCATGGAGTGGCTGACCGAGGTGAGCGAGGACGCGCCCTTCGGCGTCAAGACGACCGAAGCGCCCCACTACCGGCGGGTCGCTATCCAGCGCCGGCGGGACGCGAGCGACGCGCCCCCGACCGACGGCATCGGCCGCCGGCTCGGCATCACCGCGGGCGACGGCTTCGCCTTCGTCAGCCACACCGGCGACCTGTTCCCGTCGGGGTTCCTCCCGGCGACCGCCGGCAACGTCCGCGACGGCGGACTCGTCGAACGATACCGCGAGAGCGACCTCTTCCGGTCGCTCCGGGACCGCGACGCCCTCGGCGGGAAGTGCGGCGCGTGCGAGTTCCGCCACGTCTGCGGCGGCAGTCGCTCGCGGGCCTACGCCCACACCGGCGACCCGCTGGCCAGCGACCCGCTCTGCGGGTACGTGCCCGCCGACTACGACGGCCCGATACCCGGGACTCGGTCGGCGGGCGACTGACGCCTCGAGAAGTGGCAGCGCACGGGAAGCGACCCGAACACGTTCGGGACAACCGCTTGCATCCGTCGCCGCCGAGGTACAGCCGATGACGCGCGACACCAACCACACGAGACGGCGTTTTACGGCACTGACTGCGACGGCGGCGCTGTCGACGGCGCTCGCCGGCTGTTCCGGCTCCGGCGGCGACGCCGCGAACGCGGCCGCGGCGGACGGGGACGACGCGACGACCGCCGAATCGACCGCGGAGCCGACGACCGAGTCCGGCGGCACGACCGGCGGCGACGACGGTTCCGGCGACGGGAGCGCCCCGCAGTTCGACGGCTGGTTCGACAACGTGGACAACTACGACGGCGTCGCGGACGCGACCGGGCAGTCGACAGTCACGGTGACGGTGGGGTCACAGGCCAACGGCGGGGCGTTCGGGTTCGGCCCGGCCGCCGTACGGGTCGATTCCGGCACCACGGTCGTCTGGGAGTGGAACGGCAAGGGCGGGTCGCACAACGTCGCCGCCGCCGACGGCACCTTCGAATCGGAGTTGGCGGGCAGTAGCGGTCACACGTTCGAACACACCTTCGAGGCGGCCGGGACGTACACTTACGCCTGTACGCCCCACGAGACGGTCGGGATGAAGGGCGCAATCGTCGTCGAGTAGCGTCCGACCGCGTCGTTTCTCGGTCCGGTTTCGCCCGCCGTCGGTCGGTTCTCTCCCGCCCGCGAACTTCTTCTCCCGGTACGACGAATCTCTCGTATGCCTCGGACCTCGGTCCTCGCCGCCGCGCGTCGTCGCCCGTCGCTCACGTTCGCCCTCGCGGGCGGCGCGTTCGCGCTCTGGTACGTGCTCGCTGAGCCGGTGGTCGCGTTGCTGACCGGCGGCGACCCGGCCGTCCCCTCCGGACCGATGGCGGTGCTCGTCGCCGGGGGGTTTCTCGGCGGCGGCCTGCTCGCCAGCCTGCTCTGGCGGCGACTCGGCGGGCCGACCTCCCGACTCCGCGGCGCGCTCGTCGGCGGCCTCGTCGGGTTGCTCGCGCTCCCGGTCCCGATGTACCTGCTCGAACTCGCGGTGGTCGTGATGGAGGGGAGCCCGTTCGAAGCGCCGGTCGGGATGGGGCCGGTTGCGGCGCTCGCGAGGAGCGTTGCCCTGTTTCTCGTCGCCCCGCTGTTCCTCGGGGCGCTGGGCGTGATTGCGACGCTCGGCGGGACGGTCGTCGTCGGGGCCGCGACGGGGCTAGTGCTCGCGTGGGAATGAGTCGGCAGTCCGATGTCGGCGAAAAACAGAGACGGTGAATCAGTCGCCGGTTGCGCTGTTGTGCATCCGTTATCTGATGAGGTGGTGTGACACGGACAGAGGCTGTATGCAGTAATTCGCTATCCTTCGTTTCGCACCGAAGTGGGTGAATAGACCGAGGAAATCACGTGCGAGTTGGTCATCCGAGCGAACTGGGGGTCAGCGTGTCACCGAGAACGTATAGTGGTATTCCAAGCAGAACCCCGATAACGCCAAATGCAATGAATACGAGTGCTGCTGGTCCTCGCACTCGCTTTGTCATTGGAATTGAGTTGACTAACGCAAGCACATATACCGAGAACACGAGTAGATAAGAGAGAATAATCGGCTTACGACTACTCTGCCGAGAAACATAACCCACAGGGAACATTGCTGCGAGTGGAAGGGACAAGTATAGCGAAATCTCGATACTATTGGAACCGAGGAGACGAAGAACTGCAGAGAATTGAAGTCCATTCGCAGCAAGGAGAGCGACCACAACTCCCGCCAGCGATGCGAGCCAACATCCGATGGTAGAGCAGTATGGGTATCGCTGATGTACAAACGAAAATAATCCAAGAGTAAAGTAGACACCACCAACTGAGAACAGCCACGGGGTTGAATCTCTAATGAGAGGGACCAAAGAAGGATACAGTGGATGTCCGAGGAAGTAGACACTAATTACAAACACAGCGACACTACTTCTGTTATTGTCGATACTTCGGTTTTGTAGCAAATTCCTCAGCAAACGATGTATTGTATAGAAAGACCCAGTAACGATAGCAGCCGGAAATACGACGAGCCAGATTAGATTAGTAAGAACCACATTCATGAGTTAGATTACTAACAAATGTTTGATAAGTTTTGTGGGGCTGTCTATCGCTTCGTATCTCGTCAGATGAGAGCTGGCCAGAGACCGACTCGCGCGCTCTATGCAGCACGACTCCGACAAATATCAGAAAATACGAGGTTCGACAGAGCCTCGCCCGTTAGTCGTCGCCCAAGATACCCTCAGCGACCGCCATATCGTCGACGCTCGGGTCGTCGGCGGACTGCCTGAGGACGAACCGCTTTCTGACGAGGTCAGCCGCGTAGATGACCGTCCCGAGGATGATGAGGGAGTCGCCGGGGAGCCGCGCCCAGAACAGCGTCTGAATCAGCGGCTGGTCGTAGAAGGCGACGCTCCGAGCGGCGGCGTAGCTCCCGGTGAACGCCGTCTCCAGTTGGAGGAAGCCGACCGGGAGGACGGAGACGAACACCATCAACACGAGGCCGACGTTCCAACACCAGAAGGCGGCGCGCAGCCACGAGCCGTCCCAGCGCTCGGGGTCGATGGAGAGCTGGAGCATGTAGGTGACCATGCCGAGCGCGAGGAAGCCGAACGCGCCGAACATCGCGGCGTGGGCGTGGCCGACCGTCAGGTACGTCCCGTGTTCGTAGTAGTTGATGAGCGGGAGGTTGATGAAGAAGCCGAGCACGCCCGCGCCGACGAAGTTCCAGACGCCGCTGGCGACGATGAACATGAACGGCAGGCGGTACGGGAACGACTCGCCCGACATCGCGCGGTACTGCCCGAGCGCCTCGTAGAGGATGAACACCAGCGGGATGAGTTCGAGCGTCGAGAAGACGCTCCCGATGGGCACCCACATGTCGGGCATGCCGACCCACCAGTAGTGGTGCGAGACGCCGATGATGCCCGTCCCCATGACGAGCAGCGCCTGGAGCATGACGGCCTTCTCTGCGCTCCGGCGGGACAGCAGGTTCATCGACACCAGCGTCAGGCCGACGATGGCGACGATGAAGAACTCGAACGCCCCCTCGACCCACATGTGGACGACCCACCAGCGCCAGAACTCCGTGACGGCGATGTTCGTCTCGGGGGTAAAGAGGAAACCCGCGGTGAACAGGAGGGCGATGGAGCCGCCGGCGTACAGAATCATGTGCGCCAGTCCGTACGGCGGTTCCTTGTCGAGAAGCGGTTTCAGGCCGCGGACGGCCAGTCCCGCCCAGATGAGGAAGCCGGCGAGGATGCCGAACTGCCAGAGCTTCCCGACTTCGAGGTATTCGAGCCCCTCGTTGCCGAGAATCCACCACAGCGAGCCGTCGATGTAGCCGTTCGCGCCCAGCCAGATGCCCGACAGGCCGCCGACCACGACGACGACGATAGCGCCGAGGAGGACGTTGATGTACCTCGACTGCTTCGGCGGTTCGTAGCCGGTCAGAAGCGGCGGGAGGAACAGCCCCGCGCCGAGCCACGTCGCGGCTATCCAGAGGATACCGAGGTCGATGTGCCACGTCTTGGCGATGGCGAACGGGAGCAGTTGCAGGATGGGCACGCCGAATAGCGACTCGATGCCGAAGAAGCCGGCGCGCTCGATGTAGAAGTGCGCGAGCAGACCGCCCAACAGCACCTGCGCCAAGAACAACCCGGCGGCGACCGGGATGAACCGGAGCGCCGCCCGCTGGCTCGGGAAGACGCTCACGTCGCCCGGTTCGGGCACCGTGATGTCCTCGGCCGACGGCTCGGGGAGTTCGACCGACTTGTACAGCCAGATGCCGAGGCCCGCCCCCGCGACGAGAAGCACCATGGCGACGACGCTCCACGTCATCGAGGCGGCGGTGGCGTCGTTCCCCGCGCCGGGCTGGTACGGCCAGTCGTTCGTGTACGAGTGGGTGCCGTCGGGGCGGTCGGTGTGAGAGAACCACGCCGTCCACATGGCGAAGTCCGCGAACGCCCGCGCCTCCTCCTCGGAGTCGATCATGTTTACGGGCACGCCGCGCTCGTGGTCGCCCTCGTGGTAGCGCTCGACGTACTCCTGTCGAACCTGCTCGTGGGCGTAGACCTCGGCCGCAGTGTACCGAATCACGCCGCCCTCGTAGCTGTCGTCGAGGTCGGATTTCACCACGTCGGCGACGGCCGCTTGGTCTGCGGAGTCGAGTTCGTCGTAGGGTTCACCGTAGCGCTCTTGGGCGTAGTAGTTCCGCATGAACCCGACTTTCAAATCCAGCGCGTCGGCGGTGTAGTCCGCGCCGTAGTACGCGCCGTTGCCCAGTATCGACCCGTGGTTCATCAGGCCGTCTCTCTGGAACACCGTCTTGCCCTCTCGAATCACGTCGCCGTTGGCGACGACGTCACCGTCGGGTCCGACCACCTCGTCGGGGATGGGTGGGGCCTCCTGATAGGCGAACCACGCGCCCGCACCCATCACGACGAGGTTGAAGACGAACACGACGACGATTGCCTTCGCGATGGTCTTGCGTTGTATCTCCATACACGTCGTGGTTCACACGCCTGCAATAGGCTCTACACGCCGCTTCCCGGCCTCGCACAGCTCGGACGAACATGTTCGGATAGGCTCTTTGAGCCGGACGCCGTTCCTCGAAGCGTAATGACGACCGATTCGCGACCCGCGGCCCACGACCACGACACGCCCGACACGGCGACCGACCGCGTCCACGACACCTCGTGGTCCGCGAACCTCGAACTCCCGCGACACGCCGCCGACCGCGACCTCGTCGTTGCGGAGGCGGTCGCCGCTGTCGAACACACGACCGCCGGCCACCACGTCAACCTCGTCACCCACGGCGACCACGGCCACCCGGAGACGTACCTGTACGACGCGCTCGCGGAACGGTTCGACGGCGTGGCGTACGAGTACGTCGAACAGTGCGGCTGCGGCGGGCACGTGACGCGGGTGTACGTGGAATAGTCTCGGTCTCGTGCTCGAACGTCGAGACCGGTGTCTACACTCGCGGCGAGTCGGTGTCTAGCTCCCCCGACGAGTCCGGGGTTTCAGCGGTTCCGTCGCCGGCATCCGTTCCGGCGAAGAAGTCGAACGCCAGTTCGCCGTCGAGGACGTGCGTGTGCTCGAACGTCCCCGTCTCGACGAGTTCCACGGTACTATCGACGACGAGTCTGCGGGCCGAGTCCGGCCATTCGGTGACCGCGAAGTTGATGAACGCGATCTCGTCGGCGAGCTCGCCGAACCGGTGGACCTCGAAGACTGTGGCCGTATCGTCTCGGAACAGCGACACGGACGGGTGAGGCTCGTGGCCTCCCTCGAACGGCCCGTGGAGTGAGAGTTTCGGCGGAGACCCGTCGCCGTCCGGTGCCGCGAACCGCTGTGTGAGCGACCGGAGTTCGGTGTCGTCTGTATGCGAAATCGAGACGGCGAGCGGCCTCGGAAGGGGGCCGGAAGTGGGGTCGACGCCCACGGTGGCGAGGTCTCCGTCGTCTCCGGCCCCGAATTTGAGGTATTTTCCCCTGTCTCGGTGGTTGTCGTCGGTCTCGACTACCGGGTCCGTGTGTTCGGTTTGCGGGCCGAGAGAGCTACATCCTGCGGTCAGGGTGGTGGCTGCGGTCAGGGCGGACGCGAGAAACGCGCGACGGCGCATACGTAGCAACACACCGGAGTCAGTAACAATGTTCTGGACCGGTGACACGCGCTGTGAGTGCTTCGGCAGCGTCCCAGTTCTGTTCGCTGTCGTCCGGTCACAACCGCGGCACACCGCTGACTGCGACCTCGTCGTTGCGGAGGCGGTCGCCGCGCTCGCGTCGATGCTGTACCTATTTATCGGGGAACGCGGATGACTCACCTATGGCCTCGCAACTCGTTTTGGCCCTGCTGGCAGGCGTCTTCGCCGGAGCCCTGTTCGGCCTCATAGAAACACCGATTCCGGCCCCGCCCAACCTCGCCGGGATACTGGGTATCGTCGGCATCTACCTCGGATACAAGGGCGTCCAGCGGTTGGGGTTCCACGTCGATATCTCGGGGGTGCTCGCGTCGCTGTTCTGAGCGCGCAGTTCGAGAAAAACAGTTCGGCCCGACACTGAAACCCCCGACTCCTTCCGCGGACGAGTTACTCCGACTTCCCCTTCGGATACGTCTCACCCGCTGACTCGCCGCCCTCGCCCTTGAGCCATATGAACGCGCCGAACAGCGCGGGTGACGCCAGCATCGCGCCGAACGTCCCGGCCAGCGCGATGCCGCCGAGGCGCTCGGTCCCGGGGTCACCGAACGGTTCGGCCACCTGCGCGTTCGACCCGCCCTCGTCGTCGGTGACGACGACTGCCCCTTTCATGCCGAGCGTCTTGTGCGGCGTGCAGGCGTAGGTGTACGTCCCGGCCTCCTCGAAGGTGTGTTCGAACGTGTGGTCGCCGGCGCTGACGAGGTCGGATTCGAAGCTCCCGTCCTCGGCGGCGACGTTGTGCGACCCGCCCTCGCCGGTCCACGTCCACGCGACAGTCGTCCCCTTCGAGACGCGAATCGCCGCGGGGCCGAAGCCGAACGCCCCGCCGTTGGCCTGCGACCCGACCTCGACCGTCACGCGCTGGAGGCCGGTCTGCGCCTCCACGCCGTCGAAGTTCGAGGTGTTTTCGAACCACGCGTCGAGGTCCGCGTCTCCCTCGCCGGCGCTCTCGGTGGACTCCGACTCGCCCTCGCCGGCCGAGTCGGTCGAGTCGGTCGAGCCGGTCGAGCCGGCTGCCTCGGTCGCGGTCGCGCCGCCGACGTCGCCGACGACGATTGCACCCTTCATGCCGAGCGTCTTGTGCGGCGTGCAGACGTAGGTGTAAACGCCGGTCGAATCGAACGTCCGCTCGAACGTGTGGCCGCTGTCGCCGACGAGGTCGGACTCGAAGCTCCCGTCCTCGGCGGCGACGTTGTGCGACCCGCCCTTCCCGGACCACTCCCAAACGACGGTCGTGCCGGGGTCGACGCGCACGGCGGCCGGGCCGAACCCGAACGCCCCGCCGTTGGCCTGTGACCCCACCGTCACCGTCACCGTCGAGCGTCCCGTCTCGTCCACCACCCCGTCGTAGTTCGAGGTCTGTGCGAACCACGAGTCGAGGTCGGACCCCGACTGCGCTCGTGCGGAATCGGTGATGCCTCCCAGCGCGGTCGTAGAGACGGCCGCGCCGCCGAGGAGTCGAAGTACGGTTCGCCGGCCGAGCGTCGGAGATGTGGTGTCGTTCGAACTCATGATTGAGGATGGCGAGGCGGTGGACCCGCCCCGCTCGACACTCGACGGTCGGGGGTCCGGTGAAAAGCCCGTCTCGGTGGTTCTCGAACCGCGGCCGGAAGCCGAACATGTTCGGAACTATCTTTGTGCGGCGGGGACGACTTCGTTTCACTACCGATGCCCCGGGCAACACTCTCCATCACGCTCCCCGAGCAGGTCTGGGTCTCCGACCTCTCGGGCCGCTATCCGGACGCCGAGTTCACCGTGCTCGCGGCGATGCCGGCCGACGAGACGGGCGTCGGCCTCGTCGAGATACGAGCGGCCGACATCGAACCCGTCGTCACCACCATCGACGAGTACGAGTCGGTCGTCTCGGTGACGATTCTCGAAGCGCAGCCGGAGCGCGCGCTCGTGCAGTTCGAGACGACCGAGCCGCTGTTGATTCTCACGCTCAGCGAGGTGGGAATCCCGCTGGAACTGCCCATCACCATCGTCGACGGCGAGGTGACAGTCGAGGTGACTGCGCCGCGGGAGAACCTCTCGGAGTTGGGCGAACAGCTCACGCAGTTCGGCATCCCGTTCGACCTCGTCTCCATCCACCAGTCGATAGACACGGAGTCGCTTCTCACCGACGACCAGTACGACCTCCTCGAAACGGCCGTCTCCGAGGGCTACTACGACACGCCGAGGACGTGCACGCTCACCGAACTCGCCGAGGCCGTGGGGCTGGCGAAGTCGACGACGAGCGAGAAGCTCCACCGGGCGGAGGGCAAAGTGATGAAGGCGTTTCTCGCGCGGGACGACGCGACGGTCGGGTAGGTCTCAGTCGTCGGCTTGGTCGCTGACGGCCGACCACATCGTCGAGAGCTGGTCCGAGGCCGACCGCGACGGCGACGACACCGAAAGCGAGAGGTCGCCGGGTTCGCGCGTCACGACGACCTCCTCGAAGCCGAGCGCGTAGCGGGCGGCGTCGCGGCCGCGGTCGCGTTTTTCGAGGAGCCCCGCCTCGACCATCTGTTCGAGCTTTCGGTACACCGTCGACCGCGGGAGGTCGCACGCGGCGGCGATGTCCGAGGCGGTCATCGGCCCGTCGAGCCGCCTGAGGACCGCCCGACACTGCGGGCTGGTGAGGGCGGCGAACACCGTCTCGAAGTCCGGTTCGAGCGCGTCTGAGAGAGGATTGGTCGACATCTGCGTGAGAGTGGATTGCTCGGCGGCGACCCGCGCGCCGTCGGTTCGATTCCCGATACACCTCCGGGGCGTATGAAAGTCGTGGGGCACCAGCGTCGGTGCGGTCGAACCGATGGCCGTCGATTCTGACTGGTACGCCCGACTCGACTGTTTTCCCGCCCGGTACGTATCGACCATGCCGAACATGTTCGGTGAACTCCTGTGCGTCGGGAACCGGCGAGACCGTATTCCATACCCCCGGACAACGACCGACCGTAATGCGAAACTACGTCGGTGCACCCGGTTCGACGGTATCGCGTCGCGAATTCCTCGCCGCAACGGGAAGCGTCGGAGCGCTCGGCCTCGCGGGGTGCGCCGCGCCCACGAACGATGACGGCAACGCCGCCGTCGGCACGGACGAGACGACGGTCGCCCAGACGAGCGAGTCGAGTCTGCCGTACACCAGTCCGCCGGAGGTCGTGCAGGTGGACGAACAGGGCGGGCAGGTCACCCTCAAGAGCGCGCCGGCGCGCCACGCGGCCCACCCCCTCGAAACGATGGGCGGGCCGGTCGAACTCCCGCAGGTATGGGCGTTCAGCGCCGACGACGGCGAGCCGAGCGTCCCCGGGCCGATTCTCCGGACGACCGAGGGCAACGACATGGAGGTCACGCTGGACAACACCGACGGGATGCGCCCGCACACGGTCCACTTCCACGGCGTGCGCAAGGCCTGGAAGGACGACGGCGTGCCGACGACGACGGGCATCCGAGTCGACCCCGGCGAGAAACACACCTACACCATCCCGGCGAACGTCCCCGGAACGCACCTCTACCACTGTCACTACCAGACCCACCGGCACATCGAGATGGGGATGTACGGCATCCTCCGCGTCGACCCGAAGGGGTACGAGCCGGCCGACCGGGAGTACTTCATGACCGTCCGCGACTGGGACTCGCGGCTCCCCCGGCAGATGGCCGGCGAGAACGTGACGTACGACCCCCGGGACCGGAAGCCGGACGTGTTCACCGTCAACGGGAAGAGCGCGCCGCGGACGCTCCACCCCGAAGACGGCTCGCCCATCATCGTCGAGCAGGGCGACACCGTCCGGGTCCACTACGTCAACGCGGGCTACATGAGCCACCCGATGCACATCCACAACCACCGCTTCCAGGTCGTCGAGAAGGACGGCGGCGTCGTCCCCGAGGCCGCCCGCCACGACATGGACGTGACGAACATCGCGCCCGCGGAGCGCCACACCATCGAGTTCACGGCGGACGCCCAACCCGGTATCTACCTCATGCACTGCCACAAGGTCAACCACGTCATGAACGGGGGCTTCTACCCCGGCGGCATGCTGAGCGGCGTCGTCTACAAGGAGGCGATGGACACCGACATCTTCGCGAGCCTGATGGAGTACGCCGGCTACGAGGGCTGAACGACGCACCCTCGTGTCGTCGGAGCCGGTAAGCAGGTCGCCCGCTTGTCGGTCCCCCGTTTCCGACCCGCCCGTCACAACTGTTATTAACTAGTTGTATCACTAGCTAATCAATGGCGTCGACACAGCTCCAACACGCCCGAGCAGGAACCGTCACCCCGGCGATGAAACGGGTCGCAGCGCGCGAGAACCGCGACCCCGAGTTCGTCAGGGAGCAGGTCGCCGAGGGGCAGGCGGTCGTCCCCGCGAACCGCAATCACGACTCGCTGGACCCGATGGTTATCGGCCGCGAGTTCGCCACGAAAGTCAACGCGAACATCGGCAACAGCGAGACGACGAGCGACCTCACCGAGGAGTTGGAGAAACTCCACACCGCGGTCCACTACGGCGCGGACACGGTGATGGACCTCTCGACGGGGTCGAACCTCGACGAGATACGCGAGGCGAACGTCGCGTACTCGCCGGTCCCCATCGGCACCGTCCCCATCTACGAGGCGGTCAAGCGCGTCGACAGCCCCGAAGACATCACCCGCGACCTGCTCCTCGACATCATCGAGAAACAGGCCGAACAGGGCGTCGACTACATGACGATTCACGCGGGCGTGCTGATGGAGCACCTCCCGCTTACCGACGGCCGGAAGACGGGCATCGTCTCCCGCGGCGGCTCTATCCTCGCCCAGTGGATGGAAGAACACGGCGAGCAGAACCCCCTGTACGTCGCGTTCGAGGACATCTGCGATATCTTCGCTGAGCACGACGTGACGTTCTCGCTCGGCGACGGCCTCCGACCCGGCTGTCTGGCCGACGCCGGCGACGACGCGCAGTTCGCCGAACTCGACACGCTGGGCGAACTCACGCGGACCGCGTGGGACCACGGCGTGCAGGTGATGGTCGAGGGACCCGGCCACGTCCCGATGGACCAGATCGCCGAGAACGTCGAGCGCCAGCGGGAAGTCTGCGACGGCGCGCCGTTCTACGTGCTCGGGCCGCTCGTCACCGACGTGGCTCCGGGCTACGACCACATCACGAGCGCCATCGGCGCGACCGAGGCGGGACGCGCCGGCGCGGCGATGCTGTGTTACGTCACGCCCAAAGAACACCTCGGCCTCCCCGACCGCGAGGACGTGCGCGAGGGGCTCGCGGCCTACCGAATCGCCGCCCACGCGGCCGACGTGGCGAACGACCTCCCCGGCGCGCGCGACTGGGACGACGCGCTCTCGGAGGCCCGCTACGAGTTCGACTGGGCGCGGCAGTTCGACCTCGCGCTCGACCCCGAGCGGGCGCGGTCGTACCACGACCAGACGCTCCCCGGCGACAACTACAAGGAGGCGCGCTTCTGCTCGATGTGCGGCGTCGAGTTCTGCTCGATGCGCATCGACCAGGACGCGCGCGAGGCCGACGGCGAGATGGAGACAATCGAGTCCGCGACCGACCTCGACGCGTCGCCCGCGGCCGACGCGAACCTCCCGCCGGTCGGCGCGCACGACACCGACCGCGTCCCCGACGAAATCGAAATCGGCGGCGTCACGTTCACGCCCGAGTCCGCCCACGGCGACGACTGACGACCGCCGCGTCCGCGGCCCGCCGACCAACCGACCCCGCGGGCAATCGACCGAACCCACCGCGCGACCACCCCGTGTCGGTGGCTTCTTTTTCCGGGTCGCTGAAAGGGAGTACCAATGGTCCTCGGCAGTCTCCTCCGGTCGTCGCCGCTCGCGAACGTCGCCCTGATTCTCCTGATGACCGGTCTCATCTGGGTCGGCAGCGGGTGGCTCGAAGCGTCAGCCGACCACCTCGCGGCGTACTACGGCCTCCCGGCGGTCGTCCAGGGCTCCATCATCGTCGCCCTCGGGTCGAGCTTTCCCGAGTTCGCCAGCGTCGCCGTCGCCGCGGCCGCGGACGTCTTCGACATGGGCGTCGGCGCAATCGTCGGCTCGGCCATCTTCAACATCCTCGTGATTCCGGCACTGTCGGGTCTCGCCACCGACGGCGACCTCGAAACCAGCCGGCTCGTCGTATACAAGGAGGCGCAGTTCTACATGGTCGCGGTCGCCACGCTCGTCGTCACCTTCTCGCTGGCGGTCATCTACTTCCCCGTGCCCGACGGCCCGCCGCTGACGGGAGAACTCACCCGCCCCATCGCGCTCATCCCACTGCTCCTCTACGGGCTCTATCTATTCATCCAGTGGCAGGACGTGTCGGAGCACGAAGCCGAGGACGCTGGCGTCGCTGACGGCATCGGCCGCGAGTGGGCGCGGCTCCTCGGCGGCCTCCTCGTCATCCTCGTCGGCGTCGAGCAACTGGTCGGGAGCGTCGAGTCGCTCAGCGCGACGTTCGGCGTCCCGACGTTCCTCGCGGGCGTCACTGTCGTCGCCGCCGCGACGAGCCTCCCCGACACGCTCGTCAGCGTCCGTTCGGCCGCCGACGGCAACAGCGCGACGAGCCTCGGCAACGTCCTCGGGTCGAACACGTTCGACCTGCTCGTCGCCATCCCCGTGGGCGTGCTCATCGTCGGGAGCGTCCCGGTGGACTTCGCCGTCGCCGTCCCCATGCTGGGCGTGCTGACGCTGGCGACCGTCCTGCTTTTCGGCCTGCTCCGGACGGACCTGTCGCTCACCCGGCTGGAGTCGTACGCGCTCGGCGCGGCGTATCTCGTCTTCGTCGGCTGGGTTATCGCCGAGACCGCGGGCGTCACGTCGCTACTTCGGAACTGACGGGCGGACGCGGTCGGTCCGTCGGGTCCGCCGACTCGGGCCGACTCGCCCCGACGCCCGGCGACCCCGCCCTACTCCTCTCGCGGCTGTCTGACCGTCACCACCGGCACCGGCGAACTCCGAACCAGCTTCTCGGCGACGCTCCCGAGCATGTAGCGGTCGAACCCCGTGTGGCCGTGGGTTCCCATCACCACGATGTCCACGTCGTACTCGTCGATGTACGCGAGGATGCCGTCGTGAATCGACACGTCGCGGCCGACCGACTTCCTGATAGTCTCGACGCCCGCGGCGGCCGCCGTGTCGCTCGCCGCGTCGACCGCGTCGCTCGCCCGCTCTTCGAGTTCGTCGAGGAGGAGCGGTCCGCGGATGTCCGCGCCGAAGGCGGCGACGTTGACGACCGACACCGCGTGGAGCGCCGCGTCGGTCGCCGCGGCCAACTCGCTCCCGAACGTGACCGCCGCGGTCGCGCAGGCGCTCCCGTCGGTGGGCGTCAGCACGTCGGCGTAGGGGTACGCGAGGTCGGTCGCCGCGTCCGGCCGAACGGTGAGCACGGGCACGTCCGACCGCCGGACGACGCGCTCCGTGGTGCTCCCGAGGAGGAGGCGGCTCAGCCCCGTCCGCCCGTGGGTCGGCATGACCACGAGGTCGGCGCCCTGCTCGGCCGCGTACTCGGTGATGACCTGATACGGCTCGCCGCGCTCGACGCTCGTCACGGCCGTCACATCGGACTGCGACGCGCGGGCCGCGGCGTCGCTCACGAATCGCTCGCCGTCGCTTCGGCGGCGTTCGCTGGGGTCGTCGCCGGCGCCGTCGCCCTCGGAGCCGCCGGTCAGGCTCGGGCGGCGCTCGGGCTCCGGCGGGGCGACGTGCAGTAGGTGGAGGGTCGCGTCGTGGGCGGCGGCCATGTCGACGACGTGGTCGAGGACGGCGTCCGCGCCGTCGCTCCCGTCGGTCGGAAAGAGGAGTTGGTCGAACATGGTTCGATATTCTCAGCGAACGCACAAAAGCGAGGAGGCTGGTCGCCACGGGGTGAGAAGCCGACCGCGCCCCCACCCCCGTCCGCCGTCAGCGTCGGAGCGCCCAGACCGCCAGTCCGATGGCTTCCCGGAGCGTCACGCCCGCCGCGAACACGTACACCGTCTGTAACGGCAGTTCGAGGAAATCGATGGCAGCGACCGCGAACGACATCACGATGGCCATCCCGACCCACCCGAGTGCGAACCGGCGCTCCGACGCCGACGTGTGTGTGCCCAACTCGACCATACTCCCTGACTCGGCCGAATCTATTTAATTTCTCGTGCTGGCGCGCCCGAGCGGGCGGTCGGGTGCGCCGTCGACGGCGGGGTTACTCCGATCGGGTCGTGTCGTTCCGCTCGGGGCCGCTACTCCGATTGGGCGTCCACCACGGCGACCCCCGCCAGATTGACTATGTCTTTGACTTCGTCGCCGCGCTGGAGGACGTGGACGGGTTTGTCCATGCCGACGAGCATCGGGCCGATGGCCTCCGCGCCGCCGAGCCGCTGGAGCAGTTTGTAGCCGATGTTCCCGGCTTCGAGGTTCGGGAACACGAGGACGTTCGCGGGGTCGTCGAGTTCCGCGAAGTCGTAGGTGTCGGTCAGCATCTCCTCGACGAGGGCGGTGTCGGCCTGCATCTCGCCGTCGACCGGGAAGTCCACGTCGGGGTCGGCGTGCAGTTGTTCGACGGCGTTTCGGGGCTTGCGCGTCCCCTCGTTCGTGACGCTGCCGAAGTCCGAGTACGAGAGCAGCGCCGCGCGGGGTTCGACGTTGAAGCGCCGGGCGAGCTCGGCGGTGTGTTTCGTCACCTCGGCGAGCACGTTCTCGTCGGGGTCGAGGTTGACCGTCGCGTCGGCGCAGAAGATGACCCGGTTCCGGAACGTCAGCATGTAGACGCCGGCGGCGTAGTCGGCGTCGTCGGCCGTGCCGATAATCTGGAGCGGCGGGCGCAGCGCCGACGGGTAGTGGTGCGTGAGGCCCGTCAGCATCGCGTCCGCGTCACCGACTTCGACCATCACGCTGGCGAAGTAGTTCGAGTCGCCCCGCACGAGTTCGGCCGCCTCGGTCCGGGTGAGGCCCTTGCGCTGGCGGCGCTCGTAGAGGTGGTCGACGTAGTGGTTCCACTCGCCGCTTTCGGGGTCCGCGATGGTCGGGTCGAAGTCGAGGCCGAGGTCCTCGGCGGTGCGGAGAATCTCTTTCGTCCGGCCGACGAGGATGGGTTCGGCGATGCCCTCCTCGACTAACTGGCTCGCGGCGCGAATCATCTTCTCGTCTTCGCCCTCCGCGAGGACGACGCGCTTGGGGTTCGACGCCGCCTTGTTGAGGACGACGCGCATCATCTCGCGGGACTTCCCGAGGCGGGCTTCCAACTCCTCGCGGTAGTCGTCGAGGTCGCGCTCGCGGCGGGCCGCGCCGCTCTTCATGGCCGCCTCGGCGACGGCGGGCGTCACCTCGTAGAGGACGCGCTGGTCGAGCGGCTTGGGGATGAGGTAGTCGGGGCCGAACTGGAGCGGGCCGTCGCCGTAGGCCTTGACGACCGCGTCGGGCACGTCCTGTCGCGCGAGGTTCGCCAGCGCCTCGGCGGCGGCGCGCTTCATCTCCTCGTTAATCTCGGTCGCGCGCACGTCGAGCGCGCCGCGGAAGATGAAGGGGAACCCGAGAACGTTGTTCACCTGATTCGGGTAGTCGGAGCGCCCGGTGGCCATGATAACCGTGTCGTCGCGGGCCTCCTTCGCGTCCTCGTAAGCGATTTCGGGCTCCGGATTCGCCATGGCGAAGATGATGGGGTCGTCGGCCATCGACCGCACCGTCTCCTGACTGACGATACCGCCGACCGAGAGACCGACGAGCACGTCCGCGCCCTCCATCGCGTCTTCGAGGTCGCCGTCGTCGACGCCGCGGGCGAACGGCTCGGCGTACTCGTCGAGTTCGCCGGCCTCGGCCCGCGACTCCGAGAGGACGCCGTCGATGTCGCACAGCGTGATGTTCTCGTGAGGGATGCCCAGCGAGACGTAGAACCGCGCCGTCGCGGTCGCGGCCGCGCCCGCCCCCGAGAAGGTGACGTTCAGCGACGACAGCTCCTTGTCCGCGATGTCGGCGGCGTTCAAAAGCGCCGCCCCGGAGATGATGGCCGTGCCGTGTTGGTCGTCGTGGAACACGGGGATATCCATCCGCTCGCGCAGGGACTCCTCGATTTCGAAGCATTCGGGCGCGCGGATGTCTTCTAAGTTGATGCCGCCGAACGTCGGCTCCATCGCGGCGACCGACTCCACGAACGCTTGGGGGTCGTCGTGGTCGAACTCGACGTCGAACACGTCGATGTCGGCGAAGCGCTTGAACAGCACGCCCTTGCCCTCCATCACCGGCTTCGACGCCTGCGCTCCGATGTCACCCAGCCCGAGCACCGCCGAGCCGTTGGAGACGACGCCGACGAGGTTGCCCTTCGCGGTGTACTCGTAGGCGGCGTTCTCGTCCTCCGCGATGTCGCGGCACGGCGCGGCCACGCCCGGCGAGTACGCCAGACTCAGGTCGCGCTGTGTGTTCGTCGGCTTCGTCGTCGCTATCTCTACTTTCCCCGCGGGCGGACGCCGATGGTAGTCTCGGGCGTCGTCTCCGAGTGTCATTGCCCGTGATGGGAACGGTGAAGTAAGTAGACCCTTCGCTCCGACAGCGCCACGTCAACGAGAGTCACGCACAGCGCAGCCGCTCGTCGCGCCGTTTCCCCGCCGGGGTGATGAATGTACGGGTCCGGCTGGTGCGTACGGGCGGCAGCGTCGTTGGCACGCCCCCACCCGCGCGCTCACCGGAGCGCTTCGTGCGGCATCGTGTAGAGCTGAACGTTGTCCGCTATCGACACCTCCTCGAAGTGACTCTCCGTTACGAACAGGTCCGAAACCGCGTCGACTTGCTTGATGGGATAGATATGCTTCGCGCTGCCGTAGCCGTGGTACACCTCGACCGGCACGGCGAACGCAATCTCTCCCTCGTCGACTTCGACTGTCGCACCGAACGTCAGCTCGTCGTCCTCATCGACAACTGTACAGATAGTTGATGGTACCGTATCCCCTGCATCGTATATCTCTTTGACCATCCGTTGACAACCCACACTATTTTTCATTACTTTGAACCGTGTTTCTCCCCGCCCACTCTTCGGGAACACACTGCTCAAGTTTCAGCCGTATGTCCAACGAGCACCGTGATAACTATTACTCAACCGTCAGAACTATCTGAGTAGTTGATACGTTCGGCGGCGCGTTGACCCGCGTGCGTCGAGTCACTGCGTCGGAACCGAACCGCGAGCCGCCGACCGCTAGCCGACGCCCGTGGTGTGTCTCTTCGCCCGCCTCGGGGGCGACGAACTCGACAGCCGACGCTCCCGGCCCGGGCGAGAACCCGCGCGTTCACCGACGCGTCGCCGGGTGAACTCCCCGTCAACTGTCTAGTCGTCTCCCTGGTACGTCGTCGTGCGCGCGGCCTGATAGTCGACCATCAGCTTGCGGACAGTTCGTGTCGCACGCGACCCGCGAATGCGACGTCGGGCTCAGCGGAGGGCGTCGTGCGGAATCGTGTAGAGTCGGACCTCGTCCGCGACGGTCATCTCGGCGGGTTCACCGTCCGTGACGAATAGGTCCGAGACGCGTTCGATCTGTTCTGTCGGATAGACGTGCTTCGCGCTGCCGTAGCCGTGGTACACCTCGACCGGCACGGCGAACGTCAGCACATCCTCGGCAGCGGGAACCGAGCAGATATCCGTCGGTACGTTCTCTCCTGCTTCGTATCGCTTGTTAACCATTCTGATTACCCACCCTTTGTGGCGGCTCTGAGCAGTATCTCACCCACCCCTTGAGATATCCTATCGAGTTTCGACTACAACTCCAACGACCACGATGATAATCGTTCCCCCCAAGTGGACGAGAGCGGCGGCCGAACGGGTCTCACACGGTCGGGTGGTCGTGACCGCGAGTTTCATCGCGTTCGAGAACGTCCGACACGCGTGTTCTCGGCCGAGGTCGAACGCGCCAAACCGTGGTCGACTGTCCCAGAGTGTGATGAAGATACGTCTGTTACATCTCTGTCGGTCACTCGCGTTCCGTCCACCGCGGTCGCCTCGCAACGCCCCTCGCTTACGCGGGAGCCAAGTCGACACCGCCGATATCATAACATATATTATGGATATTCGCACGTCGGCGGCGACCGCGCCGTGTCGCTTGCGACGACGGGGGTTGATTTCAACGGCGTGAGGTCCGCCCGAGACCAGGCATCGACCTTTCAGAAATTTTCACATTCAAAAGTATTATGCCGTTTCTATCTGTTGGGTGGGATATGAGTCGCTACCGCAGGCTCTCCCGACAAGGGTTGAGTCTTGCACTCACCCTCATCGTGGTATTCTCGGTTATCGCAGGGCCAGTCTCTGCGAGCGCCGGGACCGCCACAGGTGAGGCACAACTGGGTGGACCGCCCGCTAACCAACTCGACACGGTCGACGACGACCAACTGACCCAGGCGTCGGAGAACATTAGCGTCTGGGACGGCGCGTTCCTGTCGCTCCGGCCTGACGACACCGACTCGCGGCTCGACTCGGCCGCGGCGTATCAGGTCCAGTCGACCAACACGTACGTGCGGGTAGACGGGAGGGAGCGGTCCCTCGAAAAGAATCCGATGTACGTGTACAACGTCGGACAGGAGGTCCCGTTCACGTTCTCCGGTTCGAGCGCCGGTGCGCCCCGAGCCATCGAGGGCCAGGACGTCCAACTCGTCGCGGCAAAGCTCGATAAGGGCGCGACGATTCCCCGGAGCGTCCCCGGCATCGCCCAGACGCTCACGAGCGACGACGACGTGAGTTCCTCGGTCGTCGGCTCGGCGCAGGGCACGTCGGACGACAACTCGTTCGCGTTCACGCCCGACGAGTCAGGCATGTGGATGTTCGCGGTCGTCACCGTCGACGACGGCACCGGCTTTTCGGACGCCAACGGCGACGGGAACCTCGAAACCGACGGCAACGTCACGTTCGTCGGCGTCGACGCCCTGCCCGTTCAGCAGGGGTCGTCGTCGGTGAGCGCGCCGTCGCTCGCGGGCAACGGCCAGAACGTGACGGTTACGGTGGACGCCTCGTCGCTCGACGCGACCGAGGTCAGCCACACCGTCGCAATCTTCAACGAGTCCGACCTCTCGAACTACGACCAGACCATCAACGCGACCGACCGGTCGAGCATCTCGCTCGAAACCGAAATCGCGCGGGTCAACGGGACCATTCGGATGCCGTCGAACGCGAACATCATGGGCGTCACGCCCGGTTCGCGCTCGTTCGTCGGCAGCGAGACGGCCGTTTCGATTTTCGACCAGCTCAACGACAGCACGTCCCGGTTCGACGACGTGACCGTCGTCTCCCCGGGCGCGACCGTCTACGGTTCGGCCGTCACCGAGGTCGCGGGGAACCAGACGACCGTCGAGGTCCCCATCGCCGACGACGCCACGCCCGGTGACTACGTCGTGATGCACGTCGCGACGAACCAGTCGGGCACCGAGTCGGTGACGAACCGCGCGCCGCTGCAAGTCGCCCAGAGCGTCCAACTGAACCTGACGGCGAACACGACCACGCCCGTCGCGGGTGAGGACGTGGAGTTCGCCGTCACGCGCGAAGACACCGGCGCGGCCGTCGAGAACGCCGAGGTCACCGTCGGCGGAACGACCGTCCAGACGAACGCCAACGGCGTCGCGGTCGTCACCGTTCCGACGGCGGGCGAGTACAACGCCACCGTCTCGAAGAACGCGACGAACGGCGAGGCGTTCGCCGGCGACGCGCTCGCGCTCGACGTGTTCGAGCCGGCGACCTTCGAGTACAGCAACCTCACCATCGAACCGAAGCAGATCGTTCCCGGAACCGACGTGGTCGCGAACGCGACCGTCGAGAACGTCGGTGAAGTCAACGGGAGCTACGAGGCGGCGCTCACCGTCGACGGCGAGCCGCAGCCGTCCTCCGACACCGGCGAGCTCCAGCCCAACGAGTCGACCGAGGTGAGCTTCACCACCTCGTTCGAGGACCCCGGCACCTACAACGTCTCCATCGACGAGCTCTCGACCGACGACGCCGAACTCGTCTCGCGGACAGTCCGCGTCATCGCGCCGGCGAACTCGACCGTGACCGACGTCACCGTCGAGCCGACGAGCGTCAACACGACCGAGCGCTACACCACTTCGGCGACCGTCGAGAACACCGGCGGTCGCTCCGACCTGGTCCGGCTCACGTACACGACGACCGACGACTCGGGCACGGAGGTCTCCAACACCACCCGAACCGTCGTCGTGGGCGCTGATTCCACGGTCACGAGAAACGTGACCACGCTCGCGCCGACCGCGCTCGGTGCCGACGACGTCGGAAACTTCACCGTCACCGTCAACGGCGTCGAAGCGGATTCGACGCTGACGGTCACGCGGCGCGACCGGCTTCCGCCGACCGTCCGGCTTCCGGAACCCGCACAGGGCGCGGTTCCCTTCGGCACGCCCATCACGCTCAACGTGAGCGACGAGTCGGACATCAGGCGCGCGACGTACAGCTTCGGTAACGGCTCGCAGCCGCTCTCGCTCGACGCCAACGGGAGTGCGACCGTCCCGACCGGCGACCTCGACGAGGGAGAGACGACGCTGACGGTCAACGCGACCGACACGGCCGGGAACACGATTACCCGGACGTTCAGCTTCGACTTCGTCTCCTCGCCGCGCGTCACGAGCGTCGAACCGACCGACGTCGTCGGGCCGTCGAGCACTATCTCGGCGTCCTTCGCGGACGACCGCAACGGCGACGCGGAGTCAGGCATCAACGCCAGCGCGACGACGCTCGTGGTCAACGGCACGGCCGTCGACCTCTCGGGCGCGACGACGAACGACAACTCGACGCTCGAAATCAACGTCTCCGAACTCGGCGTCTCGCTCGACGAGGGGCCGACGACCGCGAGACTGACCGTCGTCGACGAGGCCGGCCACGCCACCTCGCGGCTGTTCGAGTTCGAGTACGACGAGACCGCGCCGACCGCGAGTCTCACGCTCGACCCCGACTACGACGAGGACCGCGAGGACGTGAGCGCGAACAACCCCGTCGACATCACGCTCGACAGCGCCGACGACAACCTCGAATCCGCGGCGTTCGTCGTCCGTGACTCGGACGACGAGGCGGTGTACACGCGCGACGTGACCTCCCTCGCCAGCACGACCGGCGGGTTCGAAATCGAGTGGGACGGCACGAGCGACGACAGCAGTCTCGTCGACAGCTGTTCCTACAACCTCACGCTCGTGAGCACGGACGCCGGCGGTAACACCGGCGTCGCCAACGCCACGGTCTGCGTGGACAACGATGAGCCGACCTACGACGTGTCGGCCGTCGACGGAACGACGGACCCCGTCTACACGAACGGCAGCGTCGATGTCGCGTACAGCACCTCGGAGAGCGTCACCGTCGAATACGCGTTCGAGTCCGACTCGGGCGTGACGGCGACGTTCGAACGGACGCCCGACAACGGGACGGGCAACCACACGCTCGACGTGGCGTCGGCGCTCCCCGACGGGAACTACACGATGACGGCGACCGCCACCGACCTCGGTAACAACCAGGTCACCGTGGAACGGGCCGACCCCGTCGTGGTCGACACGACCGACCCCGGACTCACCGCGACGCTCAACACGACCGAGTCCGGCACCCTCTCGGTCAGCGTCGCCAGCACGGAACCGCTCGCCGGCACCCCCGACGCGGAACTCACCGACCCGAACAGTAACGTCGAGTCGCTGAACCTCACGGAACAGGACTCGACGACGTGGACCGCCGAACTCGACACGACCGAGTCCGGCGAGTACGCACTCGACGTGACGGGGACCGACCTCGCCGGCAACACGGCGAGCGACTCCAGTACCGCGACCGTCACGAGCAACAACTTCTCGGAGCGGTCGTCGGTGGTGCTCGTGAGCGCGAGCGGCGACACGTTCATCCGCATTAACGCCAGCGACGACGCCGACCTGCCCGCTGGGCAGACCGTCATCACGCTGACCGACACGAACGTCCCGCCGAACGCGCTCTCGCAGGGCACGGCGGCGACGAAGTACCTCGAAGCCAACGCCGGACTCACCGAGGACCAAATCGAGAGCGTCACCTACGGCTTCAACGAAGACCTCGACACCTCCGGAAACGGCTTCAACATCGTCTACATCGAGCGCGGCGGCACGCAGGTGCTTCCGACGACGCTCCAGACCGACCCGTTCGGCCTGTCCGGTAACTACTACACCGCGACCCGAACCGGTCTGTCGACCTACGGCGCGGTCGAAAACGACACGGAAGCGCCGACCATCAGCTACGACGACCCGGCCGAAGGCGCCGAGTTCTCCGAGGTCAACGACACGGTCTCGGTGAACGCGACGCTCTCCGACAACGTGGAGGTCAACACCTCCTCGGTGTCGGTGACGCTCGACAGCGACGGACCGGTCAGTAACGTGGACGTGACCGACAACGCGACGATCACGAACGAGTCGGTCAACTACACCGCGTCCGGTCTCTCGCCGGCGGACTACACCGTCACCATCGAGGCGTCCGACACGAACCTGACCGCCAACACGGCGACCGAACAGGTCAACTTCACCGTGCAGGACGACCGCGAACCGCCGACGATCACCGCGCTCGGCCCGACCAACGGCACGACCTTCCCGTTCGGCACCGACACGGTGGAACTCAACGCGACCTACGAGGAAGCGAGTGACGCGGTGAACGACACCGGCGTCGACGCGGAGAACGTCACCGTCCTGTACGACGGACAGGACATCTCGGCCTCGGCCGCGCCCGACGCGACCGGGTTCAACACGACCGTCTCCGTGGACGGAAACGAGACGCACAACCTCACCGTTCGCGTGCTCGACAACGCCGGTAATAGCGTCGAGGACACGACGAACTTCAGCATCGCCGCTGACGACGCCGAGCCGACGGTCGAGATTTCGAGCCCCGTCGAGGACGAGGAACTCTCGAACACGACGAGCTCGGTCAACGTGACCGCGAGCATCGACGACGCCGAAAGCGGCGTCAACCTCAGCTCCGTGACCGTCACCTTCGACGGGACCGACGTCACGAGCGAGGCGACCCTCGACGACCTCTCGAACATCCGGCTCAACGAGACCGGTCTCGAACCGGGCACCAGCCACACGGTGTCCGTCTCGGCGGCCGACGAGAGCGGGAACGAGAACGCCTCGACGGTGAACTTCACCGTCGCGCCCGACCTGACGGCACCGAACGTCACGCGGGTCAGTTCCCAGAACGCCACCTTCGAGAGCGACGCTAACGTCTCGGTCGAAGTGAACTACTCCGACCCCGAGAGCGGCATCGACGCCTCCGCGGTGACGCTGCTGCTCGACGGCGAGGACGTGACCGACGACGCGACGGTGTTCTCGAACCCCGGCGCGACGCTCGACCTCAACACGTCCGAAATCGACTCGGGCGAACACGTACTCAGCGTGCGCGTCACCAACAACAACGGTGACACGACCACGAACGACACCACGTTCTCGGTCAACCGAGGTCCGGACATCGCCGTGACCGCCGCGGACCTCAACGCGACCAGCGTGCAGACCGGCGACCAGGTCGAGGTGACCGCGCAGGTCGAGAACTTCGGTGACGAGACCGGGTCGCTCGACATCGGCGTCACCGGCACCAGCCAGGCGGGCACCACCGACTTCGGCGTCACGAAGTCCGTGACCCTCGACACTGGTGAGAACCAGTCCGTGAGCCTCGTCATCGAGCCGACGAGCGCGGGCACCTACTCCATCGCGGTCGACGAAACGACCACGGAGAACGCGCTCGACGTGAGCTCGCCGACGGCCGACATCCAACTGCTCAGCGACTCGTCGGCCAGCCCGTCGACGCTCCTCGAAGACGAGGAGACGACCGTCACGGTCAAACTCGGTAACCTCGGCGGCGCGAGCGGCAACATCTCCGGCGACGTGACCCGGAACGGGACGACGGTCGGGAACATCTCGACCTCGCTCGCGTCCGGCGCACAGCGGACGTTCACCTTCACCGACACGCCGCCGGGAACCGGCGACTACGTCTACGCGTTCGGCGGCGAGACCATCGAGACGGTCAGCGTCTCGGCGCGTCTCCCGGCGTTCAGCATCGACGCGAGCGCGAGTTCCATCTCGCAGTCGACCGTGGACACCGAAGAGACGTTCACGGTCTCGGTGCGCGTGAACAACACCGGAACCGCGGAGGGGACGTACACCAAAGCGCTCACGGCTGACGGCACGACGCTGGCCACGGAGAGCGTCACCGTCGGCCCCGGTTCCTCCGGCACGCTGACGTACACCGTCTCCATCGACGACGCCGGCACGTACGACCTTCAGGTCGACAACGTCACGGTCGGCAGCATCACCGTCGAGGAACCGAACGTCGGTGGCGGCGGCGGCGGTGCCGGCGGGAGCAGCCTCCCCCACGACGACACGACCGACAGCGACCGGCTGTTCTCGGCACGCGGCTTCGACGCCCAGTTCGACGGCGGACAGGGCGTCTCCGCGGTGAGCATCACGTTCAGCGAGCAGACGACCGGCGAGGTCGTCGTCAGCGAACGGTCGGGGGTCCCCGGCAGCGTGGGACAGCCCGACGGCACGGTCGTCAGCTACGTGCGGATTGACGTGCCCGACAGCGCGCGCGACCGCGCGTCGACCCTCCGGTTCACCGTCAAACAGAGCCGGCTCGACGAACTCGGCATCGAATCGTCCGACCTCGTGGTCCGGCGGTTCAACGAGGACGCCGGTTCGTGGGAAAACCTCGAAACCAGCGTCGTCGACAGTGGTAACGGCGCGGTCGTCCTCGAGGCCGACACGCCCGGCTTCTCGTACTTCGCCGTGACGTCGAGGCAGGCCGTCACGACGACGACGCCGGACGACGACGGCACGACGACGACGACGACGCCGGACGACGGCACGACGACGACTGGCACTGCCGGCTTCGACGACGAAACGTCGACGGCAGCGAGCGGCACGACCGACTCCCCCGTTCCCGGATTCGGCGCGGCGCTCGCCGTGGTCGCGCTCCTCGCGGCCGCGCTCCTCGCCGTCCGTCGGAACGACTAACGACCGCACCGCGCGGTTCGTCCCTTTTTTCATCTCTCATTTCTTCGACCGGTCCAGCGACGCCCGCGGCCGGCGCGACTGCCTACAAGCTTTTACCACCGGTGAGCAAAACGAACGATGATGCTACGACCCCGCGTCTCGATTCCCGTTCTCGTGGTTGCCGCGATGCTCCTCGCGGCCGTCGCGCCCCCCGCCGTGGGGACGACCCACGACTACGACATCGACATCGACGGCTCGATCGACACCGTCGACAGAACCGTCTCGACCTCGCAAGGCGAGTTCACCGTCACCCAAGTCGGCCGCGCCGACGCCGGCGACACCGTCTCGGTCTCCGTGGACGCGCCGAGCGACAGCGACTACACAATCACGATTCTCGACTCCGAACAGCGATTCCGGCGGACCGCCGACGCCACCGGCGACGCGAGCCGCGAGTTCGGAACCGGTGGACTCGAGCCCGGAACCTACGCCGTCGTCGCCGGCAACCAGTCGACAGAAGAGGTCTACGCCGGCGAGCCGCTCGTGATTCGCGCCTACGCGGTCTCGACGCAGGCCGCCGAGAGCGTCGAGCTGTCGGACGACCTCGACGTGACCGTCGAACTCGACGAGGTCGAGTCGGGTGAGTCCATCGAGGCCGTCGAGGTCGTCCTCGCGGACGACTCCGAGAACCTCCGCGTCGACGCCTCGGCGGTCAACGACACGCACTACTCGGCGTCCGTCTCCACCGACGACGTGGACGCCGGCGACTACTCGCTGTACGCGGTCGTCCGCGGCGACGACCAGGCCCTCGGCGAGAACGAACTCATCGGCGTGAGCGACGCCTCGACGGTCGAGGTGGTCGAACAGAGCGACACGTCGACGCCCGACGAGGGCTCCGGCGGTGCTGGCGGTGGCGGCGGTGGCGGCGGTGGCGCCGCGGACGACGCCACTGAGACGACCACCACGGAGTCCGACGACACGTCGACATCGACGACCGACACCGCGGCGACGACCGACGACGACGAGCCGTCGACCACCGAGTCGACCGAGACGACCGACGCCACCGAGCCGACGGCGACCACGACGACCGATAACGTCGTGACGCCCAACGAGTCCACGACGACGGCCCAGACGACGACGTCTTCGGAAGTCCCGAACACGGCGCTCCACGTCCTGTTCGGCGCGCTCGTCGTCTTCGCGGTCGGTCGCCGCCTCGTCGGCTAACGCGTCCCCGCGTCACTCCCTGTTTTTCTGTGCCTCTCAGCGCTCCGCTCGCGCGCGCCGATTGTCGAGTCGGTTGACCAGCCAGATACCGAACGCGACGGCGGCGAGGGCGTACTGGAAGTTGTACCGCGGGTCGCCGAGCGATTCGAGGACGCGGACCCACGGCGGCACCGAGTCCGCGGCGTAGTCGGTCGCCGGGAACAGGGGCCACAGGAGGAACTGCATCGAACCCCAGTCGCCGGCGAGGAGCGCCCGGGAGGTGTCGCCGAGGTAGTGCGAGAGCGTCGCGACGACGAGGGCGGTCGCGTGCTCGCCGTAGCCCAGCCGATAGCCGACGCCGACGAGGACGACGAGCACGGGCAGCATCACGAGAAGCGAGTGGCCGAGCGAGCGGCCGCTGACGAGGACGCCGTAGTACGCGAGCGGTTTGTCGATGAGGTCGGGCAACTGCGACCCGACGAGCGCGGCGGCCAGCGTCCACCCGGTCGGCAGCGGGCGACGCCGGCCGACCCGGAAGAGCGCGACCGAGAGATATCCGAGCGCGAGGTGGCCGATTGGGAACACTACCGAGGTGGACGGCACCGAGGCTATTCAACCGTGGGGACGGCGCGGGGCCGCACGATCCGCGAATCTGGACGTTCGTCGAATCGCGCTGGACTCTCGGCGTTCGCGACTCCACGCACCAAGTATATGTCACGTCGGGGACCACGTGGCAGTATGTCTGATTCGGTCTCCGAACACCGCCCTCCCGCCGCGGCGGACTCGGCGGCGACGCTCCGTTGCGAGCGGGTCGTCCGCGAGTACACCCGCGGCTCCGACTCGTTTTTCTCCCGCGGGTCCGACGCCCCGACGGTCCGCGCGCTCGACGGCGTCTCGCTTTCGGTCTCGACGGGCGAGTTCGTCGCCATCGCCGGGCCGAGCGGGAGCGGTAAGTCCACGCTGTTGCACCTCCTCGCCGCGCTCGACACGCCCACCCGCGGCGACATCCGGGTCGCGGGCACCGACGTTCGGTCGCTGTCGAACCGCGGGCGGACGAAACTCCGCCGCGACACCATCGGCATCGTCTTCCAGCATTTCCACCTGCTGCCCTCGCTTTCGGCCCGCGGCAACGTCGCGCTCCCGCTCATCGAACGCGGCGCGTCGAAGCGCGACCGCCGCGCCCGCGCCGAAGACCTCCTCGAACAGGTGGGGCTCGGCGACCGCGCCGGCCACAAGCCGGGGGAACTCTCCGGCGGCGAGCAACAGCGCGTCGCCATCGCCCGCGCGCTCGTCTCCGACCCCGCGGTCCTCATCGCCGACGAGCCGACCGGCGAGTTGGACACCGAGACGGGCCAACGCGTCCTCGACTACATCGAACAGACCGCCACGGAGCGGGCGGTCGTCGTCGCCACGCACGACGAACACGTCATCGAGCGGGCCGACCGCGTCGTCCGCCTCCGCGACGGCCGCGTGGTGAGCGATGGCTAGGCGACACCGGCTGTTCGGCGTCGTCGGCCTCGCGGGCCGGCGCGTCCTCGGTCGCCTGCGGACCACGTCCTCGAAGCAGGTGCTTCTGAGCGTCATCGGCGTCGCCCTCGCCGTGACGCTCATGACGACCGTCAGCGGCATCGCCCTCGGTCTCGGCGCGGAAAACGCCATCCAGAGCGAGGGCGTCGACTACTGGGTCGTCCCCGAGGCCAGCACGGCCTCGTCGGTCGCCGTCTCGGTCGGCAGCCCGCAACTCGGCGACACCCACGCGATTACCGACCGACTCGCGCGCGACGAGCGGGTGGACTACGCCACGCCGGTCCAGACGCAGTTGGTGACGCTCGCGCCCGAAGACGGCTCGACCGACGAGTACGTCCTCGCGGCGGGCATCATCCCGCCCGAGGAACCGACCTCGGTCGTCGGCGTCTCGACGGAGGCGCTCACGCCGGGCGACCCCCATTACGCCAACGGGAGCTACGACGGTCCCCGAACCGGCGAACTCGTCCTCAACGACGCCGCCGCGGAGCTGCTCGGCGTCTCGGCCGGCGACGAGGTGACCGCGAGCGTCGGCGGCTCGCGGGCCGAGTTCACCGTCGCCGACGTCCACGAGGGGTCGCTGTCGTCGGGCGTCGGGCCCGTCCCGGTCGCGCTCGTCCACCTCTCGGAACTGCAAACCATGACCGGCTCGACCGAGGGCGACCTCGCGGACCAACTGCTCGTCAGCACCGACTCGGCGGGCGTGCGGTCCGACATCGAGGCGCTCTACCCGCGGACCTCGGTCGTCACCCAGACCGGCCTCGCCGTCCGCGGCGCGTCGACCTCCAGCCTCCCGCTGGCGATGGCCGCCGTCTCGCTCGTCGTCGCCGTCCTCGTCGGCGTGCTGTTCGTCGCCACGATGATGGGCCTCGAAGTCAACGCGGACCGCCGCAACCTCGCCGTGCTCTCGGCGATGGGCTACCGGACGAGTTCGCAGATGTTGCTCGTCGTCGCCGAGACGGTGGTCGTCGCCACCGTCGGCGGCGTCGTCGGCGTCGTGGCCGGCATCGGCGGCATCTACCTGACGAACGCGATTACGCGGGAGCTCCTCGGCGTGCAGGTCGCGCTGTTCGACCCGGTGCTCGTCGGATACAGCGTCGCGGTCGCGGCGCTCATCGGCCTCGTCTCCTCGATTTATCCGGCGTGGCTCACCTGGCGGACCCCCACTCTGGAGGCGATGTCGCATGACTGAGGACGCCGACCCGAACCGCGGTTCGGACGCAGCCACGACCCCGGAGTCGTCACGGTTCCCGCGACTCTCTCGGGTCCGCGCGTCTGCGGGCATCGCGGTCTCACAGCTCTCTCACGCCCGCGGGCGGACGGTCCTGACCGTCCTCGGCATCACGCTCGCTGTTCTCGCGGCAACGCTCTTGGCGGGGACGGGTATCGGCGTAATACAGACGGGCCAACAGCAGTTCGACGCGGCGGGTCGCGACGTGTGGATTACCGGCGGCCCGGTCCGGTTCTCACCGACCGGCGTCGGCGGCTTCGAAAACAGCATCGTCGACGCCCACGGGTTAGACGCCGAACTGGAGGCCCGCGAGGACGTGAAAGTCGTCACGCCGATGTCGTTCCAGACGGTGTACGTCAGGTCCAACGAATCGGACTACGAGACGCTCGTCGGCGTCGGCGCACCCGCCCGCGGCGGCTCGGTCCAGATTACGAACGGCTCGGGCTTCAGCCGACCGGACGTCCACTACGCCGGCGGCAACTACACCGGGCCGATGACCCACGAGGTCGTCATCGACCAGCGGACCGCCGAGATGATGAACGTCTCCGTCGGTGATTCGCTGTACGTCGGCGGCACCACGGGAATCGCCCGCGAAAACGAGTTCACCGTCGTCGGCGTCTCGCCGACGTTCTCTCGGTTCCTCGGCACGCCGAGCGTCGTGGTCCACCTGAGCGAGCTTCAGGAGGTGACGGGCTCGACCGGCGCGGACACGGCCACGCTCATGACGCTCACCGTCGCCGACGGGGCCGACCCCGAGGCGGTCGCGGCCGACATCCAAGCGGACTATCCGGACTACGACGTGCGGACGAACCAGGAACAGCTCACGGAGATTCTGCGCGACCAGGCGGTCGTGATGGCCGCCGGCGGGAGCCTCGTCTTCCTCGCGCTCCTCGCGGGGCTGGCGCTCAGCGTGAACGTCCTGCTGTCGCACGTCTACCACCAAAAGCGGGAGCTCGCGGCGCTGAAGGCGCTGGGTACGTCGTCGTCGACGCTGTCGCTGACGCTCGTCGCGCAGGCGCTCGTCCTCGGCACGTTCGGCGGCCTGCTCGGGGTGGCGCTGTCGTTCCCGGCGGCGGTCGGCCTGAACCGACTGGCACAGCTCCTCGTCGGCTTCGGTGACGTGGTCGTCCTCCCGCGGGCGGTGCTCGCCGGCGGCTTCGCCATCGCGTTCGTGATGAGCCTCGTGTCGTCGCTCGCGGTCAGCCGGCAGATAGCCGGCATCCGGCCGCTCGACCACCTGTAATCGCGGGGCCATCCGGGCGTCGCCCGACCCCCGCAAGCGATAGTTTAGTTATCCCGCCCCGTCCACGACCGTACATGGCAACGGCACGACGCGAGCGATTCATCCGCGCCCAGCTCGCCTGGATGCTCGGCGCGACCCTCGTCTTGGTCCTCCTCGATTCGCTTTCCTACGAGTTGGTGTTCGTCGTGTCGCTCATCGGCTTTCTCGTCGTCGTCGAACTCACCGCGCCGGTCGCGGTGACGCCCGCGTGGCGACGACGGCTCCTGTGGCTCATCGGCGGCGGCCTCGTCGCCTTCGGCTACATCGTGGTCAGACGCATCCTCGACATCCTCCCGCCGGGGGTGTTCTGAGTGCGCCTCGGCTCCCGCGAGGTCGGCTATCCGCACCTGTTGGTCGCGGCGCTCCTCGTCGCGATGCTCGTTGGCGTCGGCGTCGGCGCGGGTACCTCGTCGTCCACCTACGGCGCGTTCAACGCCGCGTGGGACGGCGGCTCCGGCGTCCGCGGGGTCGCGGCCGACGCGGGCGCAGAGACCGAGGTCGTCTACAACACCACCGAGTACGACGCGGTCGACCCGGCGCCGGCGGGCTCCGTCGCGTTCGTCATCTCGCCCGAGCGGGGCTACACCGACGCCGAGGCCGCCCGCATCGAGGCGTTCGTCCGCGCCGGCGGGACCGTCGTCGTCGCCGACGACTTCAGGCCGCACGGCAACGACCTGCTCGCCCGACTGGGCGCGTCGGCGCGAATCGACCGGACGCCGCTCCGCGACGACCGCCACCAGTACAAATCGGGCGCGCTCCCGGTCGCCACGCGTGTCGCCGCGGACCCGCTGACCCGAAACGTGACGCAACTCAGCTTGAACCACCCGGCGACGGTGACGGCGAACGAAAGCACCGTCCTCGTCCGCTCGTCGAACTTCTCGTATCTCGACCGCGACGACGACGGCGAACTCGACGACGACGAGACGCTCCAATCGCACCCCGTCGTGACCAGAGAGCGCCTCGGCGCGGGCGACGTGGTCGTCGTGAGCGACCCGAGCGTGTTCATCAACGCGATGCTCGACCGGCCGGACAACCGGGCGTTCGCGACGGCGCTCGTCTCTGACCGGGCGACCGTCGTGTTGGACTTCTCGCACGCCGAGGAGCGCCCGCCGCTGCAAGTCGCGCTTCGGGCGCTCCGCGACTCGGGCGCGCTGCAGCTCCTGTTCGGCGTCGTCGCCGCCGGTGCGGTCGCGTTGGTCGCCCGGCAGGGACGGCTCTCGTAGGCCGTCTCGACGCTCGGGCGGCGCTGTTGCCTCGCTGTCCGTCTCGCGGGGTCGCGGAGACCGCAGTTATATGTGGCCGCCGTCCCGACTGTTGCCATATGAGTGCTCCCGAAGAGGTCTACGAGACCATCCTGGACGAGACGTCGCAACTCCTCGTCGGGAACGAAGACGCGATTGAGGCGCTCACCATCGCGTTGCTGACGAACGGGCACGTCCTCCTCGAAGGGGTTCCGGGCGTGGCTAAGACGACGATTGCCAACCTGTTCGCCCACGCCGCGAACCTCGACTACCAGCGGATTCAGATGACGCCCGACGTGTTGCCTGCCGACATCACGGGCACCCACATCTACCGCGAGAACCTCGGTGAGTTCGAACTCCAGCGGGGGCCGGTGTTCTCGAACGTCGTCCTCGCGGACGAGATAAACCGCGCGACGCCGAAGACGCAGTCCGCGCTCCTCGAAGCGATGGAGGAGGGACAGGTGACAATCGAGGGCGAGACGCTCAAGCTCCCCTATCCGTTCATAGTCGTCGCCACGCAGAACCCCATCGAGTACGAGGGGACGTTCAATCTCCCGGAGGCCCAGCGCGACCGCTTCCAGTTCAAGGTCGTCGTCGACCTCCCCGAACGGGCCGACGAGCGGGAGATTCTCGAACGGTTCGACCGCTCGCCGTCGCTCAAGCCCTCGGACATCTCGAACGTCATCGACGACGCCGACATCGGGGAGGCCCGGCAGGTCGTCACGGGCGTCCACGTCGACGACAAGGTGTTCGACTACATCCTCGACCTCGTCGGCGCGACGCGGACGCACGCCGCGGTCGATTTCGGCGCGTCGCCCCGCGCCTCGCTGGCCTTCCTGCGGGCCGGGAAGGCCGCCGCGGCGATTCGCGGCCGCGACTACGTGATTCCGGACGACGTGAAGCGACTCGCGCCCATCATCATGTCGCACCGCCTCGTTCTCGGGACCGAGGCGGACATCAGCGGGCGCGACCCCCGAGACGTCGTCGAGGAGGTCGTCGACACCGTTCCGACGCCCGAAGTCGGTCTCGACGAGTCGACGACGACCTCGGTCGCGGGCGACGACGACTGAGCGCGAGCCGGCGACCTATCGGCGCTCGTCGGGGTCTGCGTTCTCGGTCTCTCTTCTCGTTTCGGTCGTGCCGTCCGCCGCGTCCGCCGACGGCTCGGTCTCGGTCTCGGTCTCTTCGTCGCCTCCGACCTCCCACCGGCAGGTGACGGCGAAATCCATCTCCTCGCCGGCGGCGACCTCCGTGACGACCGGCGCATCGAGGCCGCGGGCGACGACCACGGCGACCAACGACGCGACCGGCGTGTCGAACGTCTCGGCGGCGGCGAACCGACAGTCCTCGACGCGGACCGTCAGGCGACCGTCCGCGGCGTCCGTCTCGGCGGTCGCGGCCCCGGCGAGTTCGAACAGTTCCACGAGCGCGTCGGTCGCCTGTCGCGCCAGCGTCTCGGGGTCGTCGCCGAGGGGACCGTCGAGACTTCGCTCGAACTCGTCGAACAGGCCGCCGCCGCTGGGGTCGAACGCGACGCCGCGGGCCAGTTCGTCGTCGGTGACGACGAAGGTGTCCCGGAGCGCCTCGGCGTCGGGAAGCGCGTAGGCGCGGTGCTCCGGGACGAACAGGCGGACGCTGTCGCGGTCGGCGTCGGGGACGTAGACGGTCGCGTCCTGCAACCCGAGCTCGTCGACGACGGCGGCGTGGTTGCCCGCGTGCGCGCCGAACACCGACGCGCCGACGCCGACGGAGATGAACCGCTCGGGGCTGAGATATCGGGTCACCGCGGCGGCGAACAGCCCGATAGCCCCGAGGACGACGAGCGTCTCGCGAACGGGCGGAAACAGCGCCCCGCCGAGCAGTCCGGCGACGCCGAGCGCGGTCAGCGCGACCGCGGTCCGCCGGTACTGCCCCTCTCGGAGCGCTTCGTAGCGCTGTCTGAGCCGGACGTTCTCGCGCCGGAGCCCGGCGAGTTCGGCGCGGTCGGCGTCGGCGTCGGGGTCGCCGGTGTCGCCGGTGCCGGTTCGGCCGGCGTCGCCGTCGCGCTCGGTCGCAGCCGACACGACCGCGTGGGTCTCGCCGTTCGCCAGCCCCTCGTCGAGACGGTCGGGGTCGTCCGCGCTCATCGCTCCGCCCCCGGCGCGTCAACGAGACCGAGGGCGACGCGCTCGTATCGGTGGATCCCGTAGGCGACCGCCGCGGCGAGGACGGCGGCGACCGCCGCGGCCTGCCACGCCCACCGAAGCGTCGACCACAGCGCCCACGCGACCCCGAGGGCGACGACGTAGCCCGCCGCCAGCCGGGCGAGTCGAGCGCGGTCCGGCGGCCACCCGTACGCGGCGCTCGCGAGGAGCGGGAACGCGGCGAGCTGCGCGCCCCCGACCGCGACGAGGCCGGCGTCTCCGAACAGCGAGACGGCGGTCAGTTGGGCGACGACGAACGCGAGCGGTCCCCCGGTCGCCGCCGCCGCGACGAGGACGAGGACGCCGGCGGCGACGCCCCACGGCCCGCTGGCCAGCCCCACCGCGAGCGTGAAACAGAGGACGCCCGCCGCGTCCATCGGGGTGAGCTCGTTCGCGTCCAACACGGTTCGAATCGTCAGTTCGCTCTGGTTCACAGGTGTCTCCATCGGTGTTCACTCCGCTGTGGTGGCCCGCGCCGTCGCCAGTGCCATCGCGCTCTTCGGGGCGACCTCGTAGACGGTGACGTTCGGCAGCCGTTCGAGGAGCTTTCTGAACTCCTCGAAGGCGACGAGTCCGGCCGCGAAGTCCGTGGCCGCCGCGTCGGCGGCGTCGTCGAAGAACGTCGTCGGCGTGAGGAAGACGCTCGTCTGGCTGCTCCGCTTCGATGCGACGACGACCGCCTCGTAGGTCTCGACTTTCGCCGAGTCGTCGGTGACGAGCACGAGGTGGTCCTGTCTGTTCGACCGCGAGCACGCGGATTTCACCGCGTCGAAAAGCGGCCGGTCGCTGACCCGCGAGACGTAGCTTTCGCCGTCGCGGAGATACGGGCGGAGCGTCGCCGCGAACGCCGAGTCGTCGTCGAGGAGGCGACTCCGCTTGCGGGCGTCTTCCGGGGCGACCGGGCGGGACGCGTCGACCGGGCGGCGCGGGCTGGCGGTCGGCTCCATCGAGAGCAGTCGCCGCCGAACCGTCTGGTAGGCGTTCGACGAGGAGGAGGGGCCGAACTCCCACTCCATCGCGTCGTCGCCGACGAACTGCGTCGAGACGGGGTCGCCGTGGGACTCCGCGGCGTCGACGAGGCCGAGCGCGATTTCGCGCGCGTACGACAGCATCGTCCGCCCGGTCGGGCCGCGGTTCATGTGCGACCCGCAGTCGACCACGAGCGACAGCAGGTAGTCGGACTCAGATTCGAACTCGCGGATGTACGGGTGGTTCATCCGGGCGGTGGTCTTCCAGTCAATCTGCGACAGCGTGTCGCCGGGGAGGTACTGCCGCGTCTCGTGGGGGACGAGCCCCGGTCCGGTCTGGTCGCTGGAGTGGTCACCGAACGTCGTGCCGACCAGTTTGCCGCCGCGCCCGACGTGGATTCCCTCGGGGGCCGGCGGTTCGACCAGACAGCGGGCGTCGGCGTCGAGCGTCACCGACTCGGTGAAGAAGCCGGCGCGCCCGTCGATATCGACGCCGACCTCGTCGAAGGCGATTCGCCCGGCGATGGGGAGTTCGACGCTGCACGTGACCGACCCCTCGGTCTCGCCGGGGGCGAGACTGACCGTCCGGCGCGCCCGCTCCGGCGCGTTCACGCTCGGCGGCGCGACGAGTTCGACTTCGACGGGCGCGTCGACGGCCTCGGACAGCGACGCCGTCAGCGTCACCGCGGCGCGGTCGCCGACGAACACCGACGTGGGCTCGACCGAGACGGACGCCGAGAGGTCGCGGTCGACGGCGCGCATCGCCCCGACGGCCTCGACCTGCGCGACGACGAGCCACGCGACGAGACCGCAGGCGGCGACGAGCGGCGTCGGCTCGTCGAGGACGACCGCGTAGACGGCGAGGAAGCAGGCGACGCCTGCGAGTGCGGCCCACCGGCGGGTCGGAAGCATCGTGGATTCGATTCGTGCCCCCGAAGTTGAATGTTTGTGTTGGAGCGGGCCGCAGTCGGTCGCGCGGACCCCGCGATTCACGCCGCGGTCGCGGCTTCAACCGGAGGTTAAACCCAACGTTAACGCATCGCAGTCTGCGAATCGCGCCTCTGAGGTCGCGGCCGAGCGTCAGCCGAATGCCAAAACCCATTACGTCCCCCCGTCTGACTACGAGTAGTGCGTGGAGCATGGGGCCGCCCGGCACGGTTGCTTTGGACGATGTTGGTCGTCGCCTGTCTCGTCGCGACAGCGTCGGCGGCGGCAGTCCCCGCGGGAGCGGCCGCCGACACTGCCGCGCAGTCCGCGACCGTCCCGGCGTCGCCCGGAGCAGACGCTGACCGGTCGGCACTCGGGACGGCCGCGACCCCGCCGCGACAGACCGGGAACGAGACGGACAACAGCACCGGTGTCATCCACGAGAACCCCGACGAGGTCGACGGAGAGAACGAACTCGACCGCCTGCTTTCGTACCTCTCGGGCGAGCTCAACGGCGACATCGGCGCGAGCACGCTGCGACTCAGTCGGGGCGAGTACGAGGCCGCGCGGGCGGCGCTCGGCGACGACTACGACGACTCGCTCGGCAAGTACGTCGACGTCGAAGGCGAGACCGAGACCGACGGCGACGGCGCGAGCGAGGAGTACCGGACCGTCGTCGAGACCCAGCGGGCGTACGTCGACACCGTCAGCGAGTTCCACGAGACCCGTCGCGAGTACGAGGCGGCGAGGCGGGCCGGAGACGACGAGCGCGCCCGCGAACTCGCCCGCGAGCTGACGCGGCTCGCCGAGGACGGCGAGTCGCAGTCCGACCGACTACTGACGGCGTTCGACGTCATCTCGAACCGGACGGACGGCGACCTGACGGAGAGCAGCACCCAAATCGAGGCGGTGCAGGCGAACGTCTCCGAACAGCGCGACGAAATCGTCTCCCGCGAGTTCGTCGCCACCAGCCTCACCGTCGACGACTACGACCGGAACATCTCCTTTACCGACCCGCTCGTGCTTTCGGGGTCGCTCGTCGCCGACGACGGCACGCCGGTGACGGGGTCGACAGCCCGCTTCGCGGTCGGCGGACAGACGATTCGAACCGCGGTCGACGCCGACGGCTCGTTCGAACTGACCTACCGGCCGGCGCGGATTCCGGCCGGCAGTTCCTCGGTCACCGTCCGGTATCTCCCGAACGACACGTCGGTGTATCAGGCGACGGAGCGGGTCGTCCCCGTGGCCGTCTCGCAGGTGAACGCGACCGCGGGGCTGTCGGAGCCGGCCGCGCCGGCCTACGGCTACGCCGACGGCGTCTCGGTTCGCGCGACGCTCCGCGTGAACGGGACGCCGGTTCCGAACTACCCGCTCGCCGCGAGTTTTGCCGAGTCGTCGGCGACCGCGTCGGCGACGAACGCGAGCGGCCAGTCGACCGTCTCGACGACCGTCCCGGCGACCGCGACGGGCGCGGCGTCGATTCGCGTCGCGCCCGACGGCGACGGTAGGGCGGTGACGTTCGCCCCGGCGGCGGTGTCGGTCCCGCTCGAAACCGAGGGGACGGCGCTCGACGCGAGCGCCCGCGAGGCCGGGAACGGGACGGTCGTCGTCGACGGCCGCCTCGAAACCGACGAGGGCGAGGCCGTGTCCGGCCAGCCGGTCGCCGTCGGCGTCGCCGGGCGGGAGGTCGCGTCGGCGTCGACCAACGAGTCGGGGGCGTACCGGGCGACGTTCGACCTCCCGAGCGACGCCAGCGCCGAGAACGCGACCGTCTCGGCCGCGTTCGACGGCGGGGGGACGAACCTCGAATCGTCCGCCGCGACGGCGAGCGTCCGGCTCGTGGACGGTCCCGCCGCGGCCGGAGCCGGAAACGACGCGTCCGGCGGCCTTCCGCTCGACCTCGCGTGGGTCGTCGCCGGGACCGCGGTGGTCGGCCTCGTTGCCGCCGTTCTCCTCCGGCGGAACCGCGCCGGCGCGTCGGCGACGACAACGACGGTTGACGACGAACCGACCGCGTCGGACACCGACGACTCGTCCGAGCCGGACTCGGTGACGACGGGGACACCGGCGCTGGACGCGGCGGTCGACGCGCTCGACGCTGGCCGGCCGAACGACGCGGTGGTCGTCGCCTACGCGGGCGTCAGACAGTCGCTCGGACCCGCCGCAGGCGTGGACGACGCCGCGACCCACTGGGAGTTCTGCGACCGGTGTGTCGACGCCGGCGTCGCGCCCGCCGACGCGCTCGAATCGTTGACCGCGGGCTACGAGCGCGCGGCTTACAGCGGGCTGTCGGTGAGCGACGAAGCGGCCGCCGAACTGGTCGAGACGGCCCGCTCGCTCGCCGGCACGGCAGCGCCCGACGCGACGGACTCGCCAGATTCCGACGGCGATGCGGACGCCTCGGAAGCGGTCGGCGCGGTCGAGTAGCGCGCTCGCGGAGCCGCGGGTGACAAATGATTTTTGTGTTCGTGCCTCCCACCTCGGGTAGATGTCGCAGCGCCGAGACTGGCGGTTGTTCCTCCCCGAGCCTGTCCGCAGCCTTCCGGCCGACCTCGCGGTCGTCGTCGCGGGGGTCGCGCTCACGCTCGTCGTGACGCTCACGCCCGGACTGGCGGAGACGCCGCTCCGGGACATCGCCGGCTTGGTGTTCTCGCTTTTCCTCCCCGGCTACGCGCTCATCGCGGCGCTGTTTCCCGAGCGCGGCCCGCCGATAGACGCCGAGGACCGCGACCGAATGGGCGGTATCGACGGTATCGAACGGGTGGCGCTGTCGTTCGGAACGAGCATCGCCGTCGTCCCGCTCCTCGGTCTCGTCCTCAACTTCACGCCGTGGGGGATTCGACTCGGTCCTATCCTCGTCACCCTGAGCGGCTTCACGCTCGTCGCGACGGCGTTCGCGGCGACCCGGCGGTCGGCGCTCCCCGAGGACGAGCGGCTTGTGGTTCCGTACGAGCGCTGGTTCGCCGCCGCGCGCGACGAACTGTTCAGCCCGGCGTCGCGGACCGACGCGATGCTGAACGTCGTCCTCGTCGTGAGCGTGGTGCTCGCGACCGCCAGCGTCGGCTACGCGGTGGCGGTGCCGAAAGACGGCGAGTCGTTCACCGAACTGTACCTCCTGACCGAAGACGGGAACGACGAACTCACCGCCGACAACTACCCCGAGGAACTCGTCCGCGGCGAGCCAGCGTCGCTCGTCCTCGGCGTCGGCAACCAAGAACACCGGACGGTGAACTACACCGTCGTCACCGTGCTCCAGCGCGTCGAGGTGTCGAACAACTCGACGACCGTCCTGGAGTCCGAGCGGCTTCGGACGTTCACGCCCCGACTCGAACACAACGAGACGTGGCACGAACCGCACGAGGTCCGCCCGACGATGACGGGCGAGCGCCTGCGGCTGACGTACCTCCTCTACGAGGGCGCGCCGCCGGCGGCACCGACGGCGGACAACGCCTACCGCGAAGTCCACCTCTGGGTGACAGTTCGGGCGGAGTGATAGTGAAAACCGACCGCAGTCGGGTGGGTCTCGGCTATCTCTCCTTCTGATATTTCGACGCTCCACCCCGAAATCCGCACGAACGAGGGCTCAAATCGTGTAACTCGTTTGTGTTCTAGTTTTATCACGTCTGATAATCCATGGGTAACGTTTAGGGTACTGCACGCTAAGCTTCCGCCGGCGAAGTCACAATGCGAGACTCTGGAAGGTCGGTTTCCCGCCGCGGCGGCCGAGGTCCGAAGATAGAACGCATCGCGAATCGCTACGGCCTCGACGGTCTCGGCGACGACCTCGTCGATGCGTGGCTCGGCGATGGCCGAGCGCAGCGGAGCCTCCGCGAACTGGAAGGCGACGTGAACAAGCGCCTCATCCGGGCCGCACTCGATGAGGCCGGCGCACACGTCCTCGACGGGGAGGCGGAGAACTTCTACCGCCTCCTGACCGGCGACGACGTGACCGCAGGGAGTCGCACCGACGCGCGGAACACGCTCCGCGAACGCGGCGTCGATGTCGAGCAGCTAGAGGCCGACATCATCTCCTACCAGTCGGTGTACAACTACCTCAAGCGACACCGAAACGTCGAACGCGAAGACGATGACGACGACGAGACGGACGCCACCGAGGCGGGACTCGCGACGATTCGAAAGCTCCGGTCCCGACTTCGTACCGTGACCATCGACGTCGTCGACCGCTTGGTGAAGGCCGAGCGGGTCTTCATCGGCGCGTACGAGGTCGAAGTCGACATCAGAGTCACCTGTACCGACTGTGACACTCGAATGACCCCGACGGCGCTTCTCTCCTCCGGGCACTGCGACTGCGAACGCGAGCGAGACGAGTAGCGATTCGGGCTCACCAACACATCCACATCCGACACATGAACGATTCAGAGGCACTTCAGGCGGCGACTGTACGCATACGAAACATCGGCGGTATCGACGAGCGGCGCGTCAGGCTCGACCCCGGCGTGACCGTGCTCACCGGCCGCAACGCGACGAACCGAACGTCGTTCCTGCGGGCGCTCATGGGCGCGTGCGGGAGCGACGCGATCAGCCTCAAAGGCGACGCCGACGAGGGGTCGGTCGAACTCGAACTCGACGGCCGGACGTACACTCGCCTCCTCTCGCGTGAGAACGGGACAGTCTCGACCGACGGGACGCCCTATCTCCGAGACGCGGCGACCGCGGACCGCTTTGCGTTCCTCCTCGGCTCGAACGAGGCGCGGCGGGCGGTCGTCGCGGAGCGCGACCTCTACGACGTCATCATGTCCCTGGTCGACACCGACGCCATCGAGGCCGAAATCGAGCGCCTCCAGTCGCGTCGCACGCAGGTCGAGCGCCGACTCGACTCGCTGGACTCGCTCGACGCCGACCGGCGGTCGCTCGAATCGAAACGCGACGACCTCGAAGCCGAAATCGAGGCGCTCGAAGCCGAGCGGGACGACATCGAAGCCGAAATCGAGGCCGAAGACCGGACGGTCGAGACGCAACGCGAGCACCAAGCCGAATTAGACGAGGTGCTTTCGGAGCTCCAGTCCGCGCGGTCGGACCTCGAGAGCGTCCGTTTCCGCCTCCAGAGCGAGCGCGAGAGCGTCGAATCGCTCCGCGAGGAGCGCTCCGAACTCCAGTCGGAACTCGACTCGTTCGACGCCGAGGCGGTCGACCGCGGCGAGGCGAGCGACCGAATCGAGTCGGTTCGGTCGCGCATCGAGTCGCTCAACTCGACGATTTCGGAGCTTCAGACCGTCGTCCAGTACACCGAAGACGTGCTCGACGGGAAGGCGGGTCTCGTCGAGGATTCGCTGGGCGCGGACGGCGACGGTTCGGTGACGGACCAACTCGTCTCGTCGGAGACGACCACCTGCTGGACCTGCGGCACCGAGGTCGACCGCGACCAGATTCGGGGGACGACCGACCGGCTCCGCGAGGTCAGAGACGAAAAGCGCGAGGAACGCGCCGAGCTCCGCCGCGAACTCGACGAGCTCGAACGCTCGATGCGGGCGGCGGAACAGGCCGAGCGCGACCGCCGGAAGCTCCGCGATAAACTCCGGCGGCTCGAAGACGAACTCGACCGCCGAACGGGACAAATCGAGTCGCTGACCGACCGGCGCGAGGAGCTCGCCGAACAAGTCGACGCGCTCGAAGCCGACGCGTCCGAACTCCGCGGACAGAGCGGAGGGGAAGGCGACCTCATCGAACTCCACAGAGAGCTCAACGAAGTCGAGTTCGCTCTCGACCGGACGCGCGACGACCTCGCGTCGGTCCACGACGAACTCGACGAACTCGACGACCGGTTCGACGAACGCGAGGAACTCGAACGCGAACGCGAGCAGGTGAACGAGGAGCTCGAAGCCGCACGGACCCGGATTCGGTCGCTCACGGCCGCGGCGGTCGAGTCGTTCAACGAGGAGATGGAGACGGTGCTCGACCTCCTCGGCTACGACAACATCGAGCGCGTCTGGCTGGAGCGCGTCGAACGCCGGGTCCGCGAGGGGCGTCGCAAGGTCGAAAAAGCCCAGTTCGAACTCCACATCGTCCGCGCGTCCGACTCCGGCGCGGTGTACGAAGACTCCATCGACCACCTCAGCGAAAGCGAGCGCGAGGTCGTCGGCCTCGTGTTCGCCCTCGCGGGCTACCTCGTCCACGAGGTGTACGAGGAGGTTCCGTTCATGCTCCTCGACTCGGTCGAGGCCATCGACGCCGGGCGCATCGCCGCGCTGGTCGACCACTTCGAGCAGTACCCGACGTTCCTCGTCGCGGCGCTCCTCCCGGAGGACGCACAGGCGCTCGACGCGTCGTACCGGCGCGTCACGTGGGGCACCGACGTGACGCCGGCCGCCTGACTGACGTGCCCTGACAGCGCGTGTTCGCGAGGGGTTAGGTGCGTCTCCCGCGTCTCCGCTTCGTCCTATCGTCTCATTTTGCTCCGATTCGTCCCGTCCCGTCCCACATCCCGTTTCGGTCGGTTCTCGGTTCGGTCACGCGCTTCTCTCCGTTCTTCCAGCCGTCCGCTCGTTTCCACGACACCGAACCGCGTTCGCTGCGTCGCCGGTCCCCGCTCGCCAGCACAGTATTGCATTAGAACGGCACTATCAAGGGAACATACCGATAGTACGCAAGAAATATAACACATCGAGACGACGTATCAGACGGACGATACTGGGGGGACGAGACCATCATCACATCTGACACACGGACACGAACTGAGTACGAACCGACGCGTGTTTGGTACGACTGCGAGCGTACCGAACCGGTCTCTGAGGCGGTCGCCGCAGCCGTGGACAAACACGCCCGCGGCGACGCGGACCTGCCGCCGCTCACAGACCACGTAGACACCGACGCCCTCGATACCCTGTTCGGCCGCGACACGCCGGGCGCTCCGCGCGTCTCGGGTGCCTCGCTCGAATTCGACTACGCCGACTTCGTCGTCACCGTCGAGTCCGTCGGCCGCATCGAAGTTCGGGACGCGGGCCGGTAATCTGCCGGGTCGTTCGGCACGACGCTGTGACGGGTCGAGCGTCGCCGGCGGGACCGCTCGCCCTCGCCGTCTCGACCCGCGCCAATCGCTCTCGAAGTCGTCTGAGATGTTCGTTCGAACGAGACCACCGGACGCGGTCTCAACGTTATCAGTTAAGAACTTTCTGGCAGAAATATTGCAGTTTATTTGAATTACTGTCCCGAATAACGGCGAGTGAAACGCCTCCGCGTCCTCGCCGCGACGTACCTTTTTGTCTCGTGGACGCCGACAAGGGGTATGGAACTCGAATTACGCTTCTTCGCGACGTTTCGAGAGGTGGTGGGTCAGAAGTCCATCTACTGGCGGGTCGACGACGACGCGACGGTCGGAGATGTCCTCCGGTCGCTGGAAGCGGAGTACGACGGCCTCGCCGGCCGACTCATCGAGGACGGCGAGGTCAAGCCGCACGTGAACGTGCTGAAAAACGGGCGCGAGGTGGTCCACCTCGACGGGATGGCCACGGCGCTCGACGACGGGGACGCCGTGAGCGTCTTCCCGCCGGTCGCGGGGGGCTGACGTGGCGCGCCGACAGCGGGCCTTCCGCGGCATCTCGCCCCGCCTCGCGATTCAGTACCTCGAAGGGCTCGGCGGCGAGGCCGACGGCGACGGCCGCGTGGTCGGTCCCGACTGGGCCGTCGACATCGAGACCGAGGAGGTCACGATAACGAGCAGTATCCAGCTCACCGAAGTGCAACTCGCGTTCGAGGGCGACGAGGAGACGCTCGACGACCTCGTCGAGCGGTTCGCCCGCAAGGCGATGCGCGCGGGGGGATGACCGTGGGGGCCGACGGCGACCGGCGACCGGGTCGCGAACGACTCAGCGAGCGCCTCGCACCCGACGGCGACGACGGCGCGCCCCGCGGGGGTGCCATCGACGGCACGGCCATCATGCTCGCGGCCGCGAAGGCGAGCGTCCCCGCCAGCAGTCTGCCGCGGCTGCTCGACCGGGCGCAGGCGTACCTCGACGGGCGGGCGACCGAGTACGCACAGGGGTTCGAGTGCGTCCGCGAGGACGACGACGCGGCGGTGTATCTCGTCCCGCTGGGCCACTGGGACACGAAGGGGCTCGACCTCGACTTTTCCCACCGTGAGGTCGACGCCGTCCGCCGGGCGCACGCCGAACACCTCCGGCGGGTCGGCGCGGACGCCGACCGCCGCGACGAGTTCGAGACGGCGCTCGAAATCCGCGAGGTCGCCGTCGTCAGTCGGGAGGGAAAAAGCCGGCAATCCGCCCGACGATAGACGGCTATTTTGGGGACGGTGCCCTGCTACCGACAGATGCCAACCGTTTCCTCCGACCTCCTCGACGGCGTCCGGGCCGCGGGGCCGCTCCAACTCGGCATCGCGCCGTTCGGCCTCGTCGCCGGCGTCGCGGCCGTCGAGCAGGGGCTGTCGGTCGCGCACGCCCTCGGGTTCTCCAGTGTCGTCTTCGCCGGTGCGTCGCAGCTCGCCATGATAGAACTCCTCGGTGCGGACGCGCCGCTGGCTATCGTCGTCGGCACGGCGGTCGTCATCAACCTGCGGACGATGATGTACTCGGCCTCTATCGCGCCCTACTTCCGCGACCTGACCGCCCGGTCGAAGGCGCTCGCGTCGTACCTGCTGACCGACCAGGCGTACGCCGTCTCAATCGCCCGCTACGGCCGCGACGGCGAGACCGACCGCTTCGCGTACTACGTCGGTGCGGGCGCGTCGCTGTGGCTCGTCTGGCAGGTGACGACCGTCGCCGGCGCGCTCCTCGGCTCCGGGCTCCCGCCCGAGTGGGGCTTCGACTTCGCCGCGCCGCTGGTCTTTCTCGCCCTGCTCGTCCCCACGCTGAAGGACCGCGCCTCCGGCGCGTCGTGTCTGGTCGGCGGCCTCGTCGCCACCGGCGTCGTCGTCGCGGGCGTCCCGTTCCACCTCGACATCATCGTCGCGGCCGTCGTCGGCGTCCTCGCCGGCCTCGCGGTCGACTCGCTCGGAGGCGACGCCTGAATGCCGACCGGCTACGACTCGGCGACCGTCTGGCTCGTCATCGCCCTCGCGGGCGTCCTCACGTTCGCCATCCGCGGGTCGTTCATCTACCTGTTCGGCCGCATCGACGACGTGCCGCCGGCGGTCGAGTCGGCCTTGGAGTACGTCCCCGCGGCCGTGTTCGCCGCGCTCGTCTTCCCCGCGCTCTTGGCTCCATCCGGCGACCTCGCGGTCTCCGTCGGCAACGACAAACTCGTCGCGGGCGCGCTGGCCGCGCTCGCCGCGTGGTACACAGAACGCGTGCTCGCCACCATCCTCGTCGGCATGGGCGCGCTCTGGGTCCTCCGGTTCGTCGTCTGAGCCGCTGTCAGCCCTGTTCGTTGACCCGTCGCATCCCCCCAAGATACTCGTCCCGCGGGCGACCACGACCGCACGTATGCCCTCTCCGTTCCCGCGCCTCTTCTCGCTCCCCCGCGACGACGAGGGTCGCCCTCTCCTGCCGACCGGGTTCGCCGCCGGCGTCGCCGCGTTCGTCGTCGGCACGGTCGCGGTCGCCGGCTGGCTCGCCCTCGCCACCGACGGCCCGTTTTCCACGCTCGACGCCGCGACCGAGATGACCGGCGGCAAGCCCGTTCCGGCCCCGTTCGTCCCCGTCTGGACGTTCGGCGGCGCGATGGGCCTACCCGTCCGCCTCGTCGAGACGACCGGTCCCGGGCACGCGGTCGTCCTCCGAAACCTCGTCGACGGACTCGACGGCCCCGCCGACCCGTGGTACTGGCTGGGCGCGCTGCCGCCCGCCTGCCTCTTTCTCGCCGGCGTCGTCACGGCGCGCCTCACGGCGTGGTCTCGACGCCCCGCCGAGGGGTTCGCCACCGGGTCGTCCGTCGCCGTCGGCTTCGCCGCCGCCGTCGCAGTCACCGCGCTCGTCGCCCGCGTCGGCCTCGGTGACGTGCCCCCGAACGCGGAGGGGTTCGTCTGCGTCGGTTCGACCGGGTTCCACCCGACCGACCTCGACGGCGACTCCGTCGGCCTCCCGCTTTGGGGGGCGTTCTCCGGGCTGGTGTACGGCGTCGTCTTCGGCGGGCTCGGCGGGGCGGTGGCGTCGCTCGTCGGGCGACTCGTCTCCGCGGTTCGCAATCGGTCGAAAAAGGCGTGATTCGGATTCGCGCGGGAGCCGATTGGACCGAACGGCGTCGGCTCGGTCGTCGGCTCAGTCGTCGGCGGGTGCGGGCGAGTCGCCGCGGGAGACGCCCGTGCCGGGGCCGATGTCGATGCCGAGTTCGTCGAGACGCTCGTCGGGGACGATGCCGTCGACCCACTGGCGACGAGCGTAGTACTCTTCTTTCATCTCGTCGAGTTCGCACAGTTGCCCCTCGGACGCGCCCTGTCCCGGCATCGCCCCGTCGCCCTCGACGAAGCGTCCCGGCAGCGAGTCGTCGGCGCCGTCGAAGCCGGCGAGGTTGTTGTAGTACCGCTCTAACGTGTAGATGCGGTCGCCGGTTTCGAGCAGTTCCTCTTCGGTCACGTCGCGGCCGGTCATGCCGTTGTACTGCAGGACGTACTCCTCGATACCCTCCGCGAACGCGTTGAACTTGCAGATGTCGAACGAGTCCGAGATGGCGTGCATGTCCTGGAACAGCGCCACGAGTTCGCCCTTCCCGCGCCACTCGTGGGGGTCGTGTTTCTCCGGGATGCCGAGAATCTCGGCGGACGGCGTGTAGCCGCGGAGGTGACACGCGCCGCGGTTCGAGGTGGCGTAGCCGATGCCCATGCCCTTCATGCAGCGGGGGTCGTACGCCGGGATAGTCTGGCCCTTGACGGCCAGCGAGTTGTCGTGGGCGTCGAAGCGCTCGGCGAGGCCGTTTGCGCCCTCCGCGAGCGCGTCCGCGAGGTCGCCGCCGCGGTTCGCAATCTCGGTGATGAGGTCTATCATGCGCTCGGTGTCGCCCCAGTCGAGCTGCTCGCTCAGGCCGTCGAGCTTGCCCTGTTCGGACATCTCCATCGCCATCGCCATCATGTTGCCCACCTCGATGGTGTCGACCCCCATGTCGTTACAGCGGTCGATCATGACGGCGATTTCGTCGCGCTCGGTGTGCCCGGAGTTCGGGCCCAGCGCGTAGGCGGACTCGTACTCGTAGGACTCGCCGCGGACGTTCATCTCCTCGCCTTTGTGCATCACCGACACCTCGACTTCCTTCTTACAGGCGACCGGGCAGGAGTGACACGTCGGCTCGTCGACGAGGATGTTCTCGCGGACGTTCTCGCCGGAGACGCGCTCGGAGTCGATGTCCGCGCCCTCGGCGTCTCGCATCGCCGCGGTCGAGGTGTACTTCCCGTTTTTCGTCGGGAGGCCGTCGAGCTCCTCGCCCGCGTTCATCAGGACGTTCGTCCCGTACAGCGACAGGCCGCCCTCGTTGGGCGCGGTGACCTCGGACTCGCGGATGAGCTGCATCGCCTGCTGGTAGCCCTGCTTGAACGTGTCGGCGTCGGCGGGCTTCGGCATCCGCGTGCCGGACTTCACGACGATCGCCTTGAGGTTCTTCGAGCCCATGACCGCCCCCGTACCGCCGCGGCCGGACGCGCGGTCGTCCTCGTTGACGATACAGCCGTACTTGACCTCGTTTTCGCCGCCGGGGCCGATAGCCATTATCGAGAGGTTCTTGCCGAGGCTCCCTTCGACCTCGCCTTCGAGCTCCTCGATTGTCTCGTGGACGCCCTTTCCCCAGAGGTGTTCGGCGTCGTGGAGCGTCAGTTCGCCGTCTTCGACGACGGCGTAGCTCGGCCGCTCGGCCTTGCCCGTGAACAGGAGGCCGTCGAAGCCGGACCACTTGAGCCGCGCGCCGCTCCAGCCGCCGTGGTGCGAGTCGGTGACGGTCCCCGTGAGCGGGGATTTCGTCACGACCGCGATTCGGCCGCTCATCACGGTCTGCGTACCGGTGAGCGGGCCGGTCATGAACGCGAGGAGGTTGTCCGGTCCGAGCGGGTCCACGTCCGGTCCCTGGTCGAAGACGTACTTCACGCCGAGGCCGCGGGCCCCGATGTACTTCTTTGCGTCCTCGTCGTCGATTCCCTCGTACGCGATGTCGCCGGACGACAGATCCACCCGAGCGACCCTGTCGTGATAACCACCGAGTTCAGTCATTGTAATCCTCGTTGATTATATACGGTCGCTGTCGGGTTAGTGATTCCCACCTCGACGTAACCGTTCGAGGTTACGCCGACGCGAGCCGGCGCCGGACTGTCTCGGGATTGCGGCAATCCGTGCGACTCATCCCGGTTGCGGGCCGGCGGCCCGGAGCGAGACGGTTCCGGTGGCGTCGACGACGACACTCGCGGGGCCGCGCGGCGGACAGGACCACCACGTTCCCGAGGTTGCCGCGCCGGTTTCGAGGCTCACCGAGACGGCGTGCGGCCCGGAGGTCGTCACGGGGACGAGTTCGCGGGCCTCGTCGGGGTCGAGCGCGAGCGTGCGGTCGAACGACTCGCCGCCGCCCGCGAGAAGCGAGAGGAGCGTGCGGCGCTCCATACCCCTCATACGGGCGCGGCGCATATGAACGTCTGTCGCGGCCGCTGCCCCCCGCGACGCGGCGCTCCGCCGTCGCGACACCGGCCTCCAAAACAGCTATTCCGTCGGCAGTCAGTCGTTCTCACGAATCGATGGGACTCGCCAGCTTCCTCGGCGCGATTGACACCGCGAGCCGGTCGCTCTCGGTAGTCAATCGCTCGGCTCCCGACCCCGTACAGCGGATGCTCGAAATCACGTTCGCCGACCAGCCGGTCGACGTCGACGAACTCTCCGACGACGCGCGCGGCGACGACGTGGTCGTGCTCACCGAGCAGACGGCCGAGGGGCACGAGGTCGTCGCGACCTCGCCGCTGGAGGAGGTGATGAACTCCGTCCTCCTCGTGAACTCCGACCTCTACAAGACGGGGCAGGCGAAGCTCGACGAGTTCGAACTTCCGTCGGTGCTCACCCGACTCGACGACGTGCCGTTCTCGCTTCGTGGCTATCCCGAATCGGACAAGGAGAAACTGCTCCTCGTGGCGATTTCGCGGTACATCGAGCGCCACGCGTGGCGCGCCGGCAACGGCAGGCTCCGGTCGTCGTTCCAGCGACTCTCCCGAATCGAAGACGAGCGCGGGACGCGAGCGGTCTACAAGAAGGTCGCGTCGACCGACGTGCAGACCCACATCTACGGCATCCCGGACTGGTCGCCGCCGACCAACTCGAACCTCGTGACCCACGGCGGCTACACGGACGACTTCTACGACTCGTGGTTCGTCGTCTACACGCCGCCCGAAGACGAGTCGGTCGAGGCTGAACCGGGCGACCGAACTGCGGCGAGCGACGGGCGTCTCGACGACGTGGAACCGGACCAGCCCGTCGCCCTCCTCGCCTTGGAGACCGAGCCGAAGCGCTGGGAGGGCTACTGGACGTTCCGGCCGTCGCTCGTTTCCGACATCGACCGCTACATCTCGCGGAACATGTGACGGCGGGACGGGCCGGCGACCGCCGCCCGCCGCCCCCAGACGAAGCCGCTTTACGCACCCGTCCGATACGGGTATCCAATGAGTAAGCCGAGCCCCGAGGTCTACGAACGGGGACGCGGGATGGACGCGCACAACAAGGTGATGCGCGACATCCGTTCGCAAAAGCAGAAGACCTACGACCCCCACGAGCCCACTCGGGTGTGGATAGACGAGGACAACACGCCCGACGGCGTCTACGACTCGCTGACGATTATCCTCAACACCGGCGGCTGCCGGTGGGCCCGCGCCGGCGGCTGTACGATGTGCGGCTACGTCGCGGAGTCCGTCGAGGGCGGCACCGTCGCCCACGAGGCGCTGATGGACCAGATTCAGGTCTGTCTCGACCACGAGGCCGAGGAGATGGACGACGGCGAAAAGGCGGGGCTCATCAAGATTTACACCTCCGGCTCGTTCCTCGACGAGCGCGAGGTGCCCGCCGAGACCCGAGACGCCATCGCCGAGACGTTTGCCGACCGCGACCGGATGGTCGTCGAGTCGCTGCCGGATTTCGTCACGCGCGAGAAACTCGCGGACTTCACCGACCGCGGCCTCGACACCGACGTGGCAATCGGCCTCGAAACCGCCACCGACCGCGTCCGCCACGACTGCGTGAACAAGTACTTCGACTTCGCGGACTTCGAGGACGCCTGCGAGGAGGCCGCCGCGGCCGGCGGCGGCGTCAAGGCGTACCTCCTGATGAAGCCGCCGTTCCTCTCGGAGTCCGAGGCGCTCGACGACATGAAGTCCTCCATCCGCCGGTGTGCGGCGGTCGACAACTGCCACACCGTCTCGATGAACCCGACGAACGTCCAGCGCTACACGATGGTCGACGAGCTATTCTTCAACGGCGGCTACCGCCCGCCGTGGCTCTGGTCGGTCGCAGAGGCGCTCGGCGAGACGGTTGACGTGGACGCCATCGTCGTCTCCGACCCCGTCGGCGGCGGCCAAGAGCGCGGCGCGCACAACTGCGGTGACTGCGACGAACTCGTGTTCAAGGCGGTCAAGGACTTCAACCTCCGGCAGGACCCGAGCGTCTTCGACCAGGTGTCCTGCGACTGCGAGGCGACCTGGGAGTTCGTCCTCGACAACGAGACGAGCTACAACATGCCGCTCGTGAAGTAAGCGCGCCGAGTCGCGCGACTGAGCGCCACCGCCGACGTTCGCCTTGGCGCGGGCGTACACTCGCTGAACCCGAACCCGAACCGCAGCGTCGCCCGTCCGCATCTCCGACCGTTCGTCCACAATCCCGCGTCGTTTTCCCTCATTCGGCCGCGTTAGGGGGTGCTATCCGAAAGTAACAGGCTCCTAACCGTCGAATAGGATATTCGTATCAAAGAGGGTGTGAGTCGTTGTCATATTCGGTGGTTCGGACGTGTCCATCCGAACCGCCCACCATCATGACGAAACACACGTACAAGACCGTCTACTACGCGGATGGGTGGTTCGAGATTCGCGAGGAGGAGAACGCCGAGGCGTGGGTCGCCACGGACGCTCCCTGCGCTCTCGCTCCATAGCACACGGCACGCGGGCCGGAACCCTCGACACTCCAACATCGCTCATCGTGTACGCCGCTCCGTTCGCTCACCGGCCCCGTGCCGTCCGCCACCGCGGCGGACGGTCTTTTTTATACTACTATCCCTCGAAGCCCGCCAGCACGCCCCGACCGTCGGTGTTGCCGAGTTGCGGTAGCGACGCCCGCTCGGGGTGGGGCATCAGCACCGCGACGGACTCGCTGTCGCCGAGGACGCCCGCGACGTTGCCGAGCGACCCGTTGGGGTTCGCCTCGTCGGTGACGTTGCCCTCCGCGTCGCAGTAGCGGAACAGGATTCGGTCGTCGGCTTCGAGTTCTTCGTAGCGCTCGGCGTCGAGTTCGAAGCGACCCTCGCCGTGGGCGATGGGCAGTTCGATGACCTCGCCTTCGTCGTACGCCGCGGTCCAGCGCGTGTCGGCGTTCTCGACGCGGAGGTAGACGTGTTCGCACTGGAAGCGGGCGCTCGCGTTCGTCGTGAACGCGCCGGGGGTGAGCCCGGACTCGCAGCCGATTTGTGCGCCGTTGCAGACGCCGAGGACGGGGACGCCGTCGTCGGCCGCCTCGCGGACCGACTCCATGATGGGCGAGCGGGCGGCCATCGCGCCGCCGCGCAGGTAGTCGCCGTACGAGAAGCCGCCGGGGAGCACGATACCCGTCGTCTCCTCGGGCAGGGGGTCTTCGTGCCAGACGCGCTCGGCCTCGAACCCGAGGTCCGACAGCGCGCGCACGGCGTCGCGGTCGCAGTTCGAGCCGCCGAACTGCACGACTGCAATCATCTCAGGCCTCGGCGACCGCGACCTCGTAGTCGTGGATGGTCGGGTTCGCCAGCAAGCGTTCTGCCATCTCGTCGGCGCGGGCCTCGGCCTCGTCGGCGTCGGCCGCGTCGAGGTCCACCTCGTAGCGTTCGGTGAAGCGCAGCGCCTCGAGTTCGAACCCGAGTCGTTCCAGCGCGCGCTTCGTCGTCTCCGCCTCCGGGTCGAGCACGCCGCGCTTGAGGCGCACCGTCACCGTCGCGGTGTAAGTGGTCATCAGGTGGCGATGCGTGGTGATGTGCAAAAACGGTTTTGGGTCGTGTTTGTTATACACGAATGTGACTACTGGTTATCGAACCGGCGACGACACCGGCAGAGACCACGCTCCGTCGTAGATGCGACAGTACTCACTAGCTGACGGCGCACCGCGAACACATCTCGACAACTCTTTTGATTACACGCCACAATAGTTTATTATTTTATATAAATATATAAAAATAATTACATACGTGATATATGATAATCATTTTTATACTCCGAATGAGATGGCATCTCACGCATGGCAATCGAATTCGCACAGAGTCCGCTCTTGACGTTCGTCGTCGGACTCGCGTTGGTCGTGTTGTTACTGGTCGTCTTGGACCTCCCGGCGTTCGTCGGCTTGGCGATAGCCGCGTTCGCGGTCGGCCTCGTCAACGCGGCGTTCGTCCCCGACTTCGCGCTCGCCGATGCGGCGACGAGAACGGCGACGGCGTTCGGAAACGGGATGGCCGGTATCGGGATTCCCATCCTGATGGCCGCCATCATCGGGAAGTCGATGCTCGAAAGCGGCTCCGCCCAGCGCATCGTCCGCTCCTTCCAGTCGCTCGTCGGGAGAGAAAACAGCGACATCGCGCTGTGGGGGAGCAGTACGGTGCTCGCCATCCCCGTGTTCTTCGACAGCGTGTTCTACCTCATGGCCCCCCTCGCGCGGTCGATGCGGGCGCGGATGGGCGACAACTACGCGCTGTATCTCGTCGTCGTCGGGGCCGGTGCGGCGACGGCCCACGTGTTCATCCCGCCGACGCCCGGCCCGCTCGCGGTCGCCAGCGAAATCGGGGCCGACATCGGCATCACGATGCTCATCGGCGTCACCGTCGCCGTCCCGTCGGCCACCATGGGCGGCCTCGTCTACGGCCGCTGGATTAACCGCCGCATCGACATCCCCCTCCGCGACGCGATGGGGACGACCACGGACGAACTGCAGGAGCGCGCCCAGCGCGACGTGTCGTCGCTTCCGAGCTTCCTCGAAGCCACCGCTCCCATCGTCATCGCCGTCGCGCTCGTCGGCTCGCTCACCGTCGTCAACGCCCTCGAAGGCGTGACGGTGGCCGAACCGCTCCGGCCGTTCGTCGGGTTCGTCGTCGACAACCGCCCGTTCGTCGCGTTCATCGGCGACAAGAACGTCGCGCTCACGGTCGCCGCGCTCGCCGCGGCTTACACGTACTACCGCTGGTCCGACCTCTCGCGGTCCGAGTGGGAAGACGAACTCACCGAGGCGCTGAAAAGCGGCGGCAACATCGCGGCCATCACCTCGATGGGCGGCGCGTTCGGCGCGCTCCTCGCGGCCTCCGGAATCGGCTCGTACCTCGCCAACGGGCTCGAAGGTTTCGGCATCCCGCTTCTCGTGACCGCGTGGCTCATCGCTGCCATCGTCCGCATCGCGCAGGGCTCCGCGACCGCGGCGATGCTCACGGCCGCCGGCATCATGGCCCCGCTCACCGGCCAGCTTCCGGTCCACACCGCGTATCTGGTGATGGTCATCGGCGCGGGCGGCAACATCTGCTCGTGGTACAACGACTCCGGCTTCTGGCTCGTCAAGGAAATCGGCGGGCTCACGCAGGCGGAGACGCTGAAGACGTGGACCGCGCTGACGACGATTATCTCCGTGACCGGGCTCGTCGTCGTCCTCGTCGTCTCGTCGGTGCTGCCGCTGGCGTAGGCGACAACGCGCGCACGTCGGCTTTTCCTTTTGACGGGTGATTCACGGTCGTTCCCGAGGGATTCGCTTGCGGAGAACGACAGCGGTTTACCGTTCGCCGACGCAGGACGGGTATGTTCAGCTTCGAACAGCTGGAGGTGACGGTATGACTCGCGAACTCACCGAAATCACGGTCATCGGAGGAGACAAGACCGGACTCATCGCGAACGTGACCACCCTGCTGTTCGAGCGCGGAATCAACGTCGAGGACTTGGACCAGGCGGTCCGCGAGGGAATCTTCCGGATGACCCTCCACGCCGACACCGCGGAGATGACCTGCTCCCGCGACGAACTCCGAGCGGCGCTGTCCGACCTCGGCGACGACCTCGGCGTCGACGTGCAGGTCCGGTTCCCCTCGGACCGCGAGACCCGCGAAATCGCCGTCCTCGTCACGAAGGAGTCCCACTGCCTCGAAGCGCTGTTCGAGGCGTGGGCCAACGACGACCTCGGCGCTGAAATCTCGGTCGTCATCGGCAACCACGACACGCTCGAACCGCTGGCGAGCCACTACGACGTGCCGTTCCACGACATCGGCGACGAGAAAGGGACCGCCAACGAAGAGCGCCTGCTCGACCTCCTCGAACGGTACGACGTGGACCTCGTCGTCCTCGCGCGCTACATGCGCATCCTCGGCCCGAACGTCGTCTTCCGCTACGAGGACCGCATCATCAACATCCACCCGTCGCTGCTCCCGGCGTTCCCCGGCGCGGCCGCCTACCGGCAGGCGAAAGAGGAGGGCGTCCGCATCGCGGGCGTCACCGCCCACTACGTGACGACCGACCTCGACCAAGGCCCCATCATCGCCCAGCGCGCCTTCGACGTGCCGGACGACGCCTCCATCGACGAAATCAAAGAGCGCGGCCAGCCGCTGGAGGCCGACGCGCTCCTCGAAGCCGTGAAGCTCCACCTCAACAACGACGTGTCGGTCCACCGCGGGCGCACCAGCCTCCGCGAGAGCGCCGACCCCGAGCGCTACCAACTCGGCCTCACCCGCGAGGCGCAGGCGTCGAACCCCGACCGCCCGGTCGACGGCATCATCGACGCCCTCGGGGAGCGCGAGGCGCTCGCGCCCGAACCGTCCGAGGACTGAGGCGACTGCGGCAGCGACGGCGGGGCGACCCCCGCCAGACACCAGCCCTATTTTGCCGCCGACACGACTCGGAGGCGTGCCCGTCTCTCCCCGCTACCGCGTCGCGCTCGGCTGTTACGCGCTGTGGCTCGTGGCGACCGTCCTCCTCGCCGCGCACGAACTCGGACTCATCCCGCTCCTTCCCGGCGTCGAACCGGGCGTCGTGACCGGCGCGACGGTGGTTTTCGCGCTCGGCGTCGTCCGACTCTCCCGCCGCGGCTGGCGGTTCCTCGTCGGCGACGACGCGGCGTGAGAAGGGGACAGACGAAAAGCGGAGTCGCTCGAGCCGCCCGGTTACAGGTCGCGGACGCGCGCCACGGCGTCCTCGATGGTCGGGGCGTCGAACCAGTCGTGGTCGACGTAGGCGTTGGTGCCGGCGCAGTAGAGGTCCGACAGCGCCTCGACGATGTCGGCGGGCAGGCGGTCGGGTTCGACCGCGCAGTGCTCGCGCCAGTTCGGCTCGCCCGTCTCGATGGCCTCGGCCTTCGCGTCTTTCACGGCTTCGACCCACTCGGGCTGGACGCGCTTGTAGTACTGCCGGACGACCTCCTTCGAGACCTGCTGGCCGCCGTAGGAAAACCGGTTTTCGTCGAACGTGCCGACCACGTCGCCGACCTTGACGGTGCCGTCGTGGTAGAGACACTCGATTTTGCCGTCCTCGTGGTCGAAGCCGGCTTCGTCGGCGCGTTCGGTCAGCACGTGGTTCACGGCGAGCGCCAGCTCTTCGAGGCGGTCGAGGTCGACTTTCCCGGCGATGTCGTCGGCCTCCGCGCGGGAGAGATACCGGTCCTGTTCTTCGTACTTCGTGGAGAACTCCACGACCGGCTCGGGGAGGGAGACGGCCTCGTCGGGCCACTCGTCCAGTTCGAGGCCGTAGTCTGCGGGCTCGCCGCGCCGCCGGAGGCTCGACCCCACCGGGACGGTGTTGCGGAAGACGATTTCCAGCGGGATGAGGTAGTTGTCGCCGGCGGCCTCGTGGTAGGCGTCGTAGTCGTACGCGCCGTCGGCGTGAGGGAGGTCGGGCACCTGCGTGAGTTCGATGGCCATCTCCGTCGGCGGCGACTCGCACTCACCGAGTTCCTTCACCTTGCCGTCTTCGACCACGCCGAGGTAGTGGGTCGGGACGTGGTTCACGTCGAGCAGTTCGAAGTTGTACGCGCCCATGAGACAGAGGCTCGCGCCCTTGTTCGGGACGTGGTCGGGCATCTCGCCCCAGTCGAACACGGAGTAGCGGTCCGAGAAGACGAAGCGGCCCCGCCCGAGGTCGGTCGCCGTCGGCTCCTCCTCGACGCGGAAGTCCTTCACGCTGGTCATGGTCGTCCTCTGGGCTCATCCCACTAAGAAGCTTCCACTTCCGTGCGTATCTCGGTCGGATACGCGGCCAATCTATGCACGAATGCGCTTACCGGGCGAATCGTATCGCTTTTTCGCGGCTGGCCCGTCCGTTGGGCTATGGACGCTGCCCTCGAATCAGACGCCGCGTGGGTCGCCCGCCGACTCCGCGAGGCCGACACCGCAGTCGCCTTCACCGGCGCGGGGATGAGCACGGCCTCGGGCATCCCCGACTTCCGCGGCGACGACGGCATCTGGGAGACCGAGTTCGACCCGGCGTCGTTCCACCGCGACCGCTTCGTCAACGACCCCGCCGGCTTCTGGCGCGACCGCGTCCACTTACAGGAGCGCATGTTCCCCGACGGCGTCGAGCCGAACCCCGGCCACGAGGCGCTTTCGGCCCTCGAATCGCGGGGCGTCCTCGACGCGGTCGTGACGCAGAACACCGACGGCCTCCACCGCGAGGCCGGCTCCGATCGCGTCGTCGAACTCCACGGCAACGCCGCCGAAGTCGTCTGCGAGGACTGCGGCGCGCGAACCGACGCGGCCCCCGTGTTCGAGACGGTCCGCGCCGGCGACGCGCCGCCGACGTGCGACGACTGCGGCGGCCTGCTCAAGCCCGGCGTCGTCCTGTTCGGCGAGCGCCTCCCCCGCGTCGCTTACAGCGAGGCGAACCGCCTCGCCGGCGACGCCGACGTGTTCCTGTCGCTCGGCTCGTCGCTGACGGTTCACCCCGCGGCGGGTCTCGCCGGCCGGGCCGCCGAGGTCGGCTCGCTCGTCGTCGTCAACTTCGACGCGACGCAGTACGACGACCGCGCCGACCGGGTCGTCCGCGGCGACCTCGCGGCGTTCCTCCCCGAAGTCGAAAAACGAATCTGAGCGCGACCGGTGCCGCCCGCCCGGGCTCTCGGCGTCGACCGCCTCGGACGCCTCGGGCGACGACGCGTCGGTGTCGTCGGACAGCGGGCTCCCTGTTCTCCTCACTCGCGGCAGATTACCGGCGGCCAACTGTCACGAACCGCCGGTCGCACTCACCAATCAATTGATGCTCTCTCCCAAGCGTGTCGGTGCATGACTCGGTCACCCTCGCCGGGTTCGTCGGCGGGGACGGCACCGTCCGTTCTCTTCGTCGCTCCCGACCGCACCCGGGCGGACGCCGTCGCGGCCGCGCTCGACCGCCACGACGTGGTCGCGCTGGTCCGCGAGCGCCATCCCGACGTGCCGGTCGTGCTCCTCGGTTCCGGCGGGAGCGACGACGGGAGCGACGGTGACGCACTCGCGGACGACCCCGCCGCCCACCGCGTTTCCGGCGACATCGAATCCCTCTCCTACGACCGCCTCGCCGACCGGGTTCGGGCGGCGGTCGCCCGCTATCGGAGTTCGGAGGCCCAGCGCACCGAACGCGACATCGTCAGCCGGCTCGAACGCCGCATTCAGCGCACCGAGCGGAAGATAACGTCGCTCCACGGCGTCGCCATGCGACTCGCGTCGGTCTCCGACGCCGACGACATCTACGCGGAGACCGTCGAGGCTGCGGAGCGCATCCTCAACCTCGACATCTGTTTCGCCTTCGCGGCCGAGGCGGACCGGTTCGTCCCGCGGGCGCAGTCGTCGACGCCGACCGACCGCGAACTCCGCCCGGTCCCGAAAGACGCGGGCGCGATGGGCGAGACGTTCCGCACCGGCGAGTCCCACCGCGCGGTCGACATGGAACTCCACGCGTTCGGCCGCCCCGAGTTCGGTGACTACCGCTCCGGTCTCAGCGTCGCTATCGGTTCGTTCGGCGTGTTTCAGGCGGTCTCCGAGCAGACCGGCGCGTTCGACGAAATCGACCTCGAACTCGCGGAACTGCTCGTCGCCCACACGAACGCGGCGCTCCAGCGGCTCAGTTTCGAGCGCCGGCTTCGGGTCGAACGCGACCAGTACGCCGCCCTGTTCGAGAACAGCGCCGACTGCATCATCGACTCGGAGTTCGTCGACGGCGAGTCCGTCATCCGCGCGGTGAACCCGGCGTTCGAGGCGACGTTCGGCTACGACGAATCCGAGGTCGTCGGCCGCGCCATCGACGACGTGGTCGCGCCGGACGACCGTCTCGACGAGGCCGCGAAGCTCACCGAGATGGTCCGCGCCGGCGACTTCGTCCAGACGGAGGTGCGCAGACAGACCGCGAACGGCGAGCGGGACTTCCTCCTCCGGTCGGTCCCGGTCGGCGAGGACACGATATACGCGGTGTACACGGACATCACGGCGCGCCGGGACATCGAACCCGAGATGGAAGCCCAGAACCGCCGACTCGACGAGTTCACGAGCGTCGTCTCGCACGACCTCCGCAACCCGCTTTCGGTCGCCACGGGCCACCTCGACCTCGCCCGCGAGGAAATCGACAACGACCACCTCGCGGCGGTGGCGCGGGCCCACGACCGGATGACCGCGCTGACGGAGGAACTGCTCGTGCTCGCGCGACAGGGCACCGACGCGTTCGCCACGACGCCGGTCTCTCTCGCGGAGACCGCAGAGCGGTGCTGGGATCACGTCGAAACCGGGGACGCGGCGCTCGTCGTCGGTCCGACCGGACCGTCGTCGCCGACGCGGGCCGGCTCCACTAACTGTTCGAGAACCTGATGCGGAACGCTGTCGAACACGGCTCACCGGACGAATCCGGGTCTGCCGACGGCGGGCAGGACCGCGTCACCGTCACCGTCGGCGCGCTCGACGACGGTTTCTACGTCGAAGACGACGGCGCGGGCATCCCCCCCGAACTCCGCTCGCGCATCTTCGACACCGGCTTTTCGACCGGCACCGCGGGCATCGGCTTCGGGCTGACAATCGCCTCGAACGTCGTCGACGCGCACGGCTGGACGGTTTCGGTGGAGGAAAGCACCGCGGGCGGCGCTCGCTTCGAGTTCACCGGCGTCGGTGCCGGTGGCTGAGTGGCGGGTCGGAGCGACCCGGACTCAGGCGAACTCCTCGTGGAGATACGCGCCGAGGTAGCCGCCGAGCGCGCCGAGGCCGACGGTGTAGACGAGCAGCGCGAGGAGGCCGAACAGCGCGACGATGACGATGCCGAGGATGCCGAGGCCGAAGCCCAACTCGAACGGGGTGACGCCGATGGCGAAGATGCTGAAGAACCCGAGGACGACGACGCCGAGGACCGTCCCGACGAGGCTCACGAACAGCCCCGAGACCGCGCCGGATTTCACGCCCAGTTCGCGGTCGCTTCCGGTCGGGTAGCCGGCGAGTGCCCCGCCGAGGACGGTCGACCCCGGAAGCGGCGAGAGGACGACGCTGGCGACCGCGCCGACGAGGGCCGAAAACAGCAGGCACTCTCCTCCGTCGTCGAGAGCCGACTCGGTCGTCGAAGTCGGGGAGTGTTCCATGTGCGACCCAACACGGCGGGAGGGCCTAACGCTTTCTCCGCGGCGTCCCGCTGTATCCCGCGGCCGGAGTTCCGGTACCGCCCCGTTTTTACGACCGTGGCGCGTTGCCAACGAGCATGTCTGGTGCCGCCCACGACTTCGGGTTCGAACACGTCCCGGAGACAGACCAGTCGTTCGAGAACGCCTTAGCGAAGGCGCGAGCGGGCGAGCGCCTCACGGTCGACGACGGCGTCGAACTCATCACGACGGGGACCGACCGCGAGGGAATCGGCCCCGAACGCAAGGAACTCGTGCTCGAAGCCGCCGACCGGCGGCGCGCCGAGATGGTCGGAAACGACGTGACGTTCGTCGCCAACCTCAACAACAACGTGACGACGGCCTGCAACACGGGGTGTCTGTTCTGTAACTTCAAGAACACCGCCCACCTGTTCGAGGCCGACTCCGACGCCGACCACGGCGGCTTCACGAAGACGCCCGCCGAGTCCCGCGACATCGTCGCCGACGCGGTCGAGATGGGCATCTACGAGGTCACGTCCGTCTCCGGCCTCCACCCCGCGCTCGTGCTCGACGAGGAACACCGCGAGATTCTCGAAGCCTACGACAACCCCGCCGCCGAGGTGAACTACAAGCCGCCCGAGGCGTACGACACCGACCCCGCGAGCTACGCCGAACAGCTCTCTGCTATGTCGGCCGCCGGCGCGCACGTCCACTCGATGACGCCGGAAGAGGCCCATCACGCCAAGCGCGGCACCGACTGGAGCTACGAGGAGGTCTACCGCCGCCTCGCGGACGCCGGCCTCGCCAGCGCGCCCGGCACCGCCGCGGAGATTCTCGTCCCCGAGGTGCGCGAGGTCATCTGCCCGGGGAAAATCGGCACCGACGAGTGGGTCGCCGGGATGGAGGGCGCGATGGAAGCCGGCCTCGACGTGACCGCGACCATCATGTACGGCCACGTCGAGACCGAGAAACACCGCGTGCTCCACCTCGACGTGATTCGCGACCTGCAAGACCGCTACGGCGGCATCTCCGAGTTCGTCCCGCTGTCGTTCATCCACCAGAACACGCCGCTGTACGACCGCGGCCTCGTGACCGGCGGCGCGTCCGACGACGAGGACGAACTGATGGTCGCCGTCGCGCGGCTCTACCTCGACAACGTCGACCACATCCAGTCGTCGTGGGTGAAGTTCGGGAACGCGAAGGCGCTGAAGCTCCTCAACTGCGGCGCGGACGACCTGATGGGGACGATTCTCTCCGAGGAGATAACGAAGCGCGCCGGCGGCGGCTTCGGCGAGTTCCGCTCGTTCGACGACTACGTCGACATGATAACCGCCATCGGCCGCCGGCCGGTCGAGCGCTCGACCGACTACCGGACCCGCCGGCCAATCGACCCCGACGACGGCCCGCACGGCCCGACGCTCGGCCCGCGCGCCGACGGGACGCCCCTGCTCGACGGCCGCCGCGACCCGGCGACCGCAGACGACTGAGATGATGGCGACCACCCACGCGGCCGTGGGGCTGACCCTCGCCGCGCCGCTGGTCTGGGTCGCGCCCGACCTCGCCACAGCGGCGGCCGTCGGCGCGCTCGTCGGCGGCGTCTTCCCCGACGTGGACCTCTTCGTCGGCGTCCACCGCAAGACGCTGCACTTCCCCGTCTATTACAGCGTCGCCGCCGCGGTCTTCGGGGGCGTCGCCGCCGTCTCGCCTTCGACGCTCACCGTCGGCGTCGCCTTTTTTTGCCTCTCGGCGGGGCTCCACTCCGCGTCCGACTGGCTCGGCGCGGGCGGCGAACTCCGGCCGTGGGACCGCACCTCCGACCGCGCGGTGTACGTCCATCCCGCGAAGCGGTGGCTCCGCCCCCGTTATCTCGTCCGCTACGACGGCGCGCCAGAGGACCTCGCGCTGACGCTCCTGTTTTCGGTCCCCGGCTTCCTCGCCTTCTCCGGCGGCGTCCGGGTCGCCATCGCGGTCGGCGTCGCCGTCGCGCTGTTCTACACGGGCTTCAGAAAGCGGATGCCCGAGTGGTTCGGCATCTGAGGCGCGGCGTCTGCGTGACCCGCCGCGCCCGCGAGCGCTCGGCGCAACCACGAAACTCATACGTCTCGGTCGCCGAGTGGTCGAAGCGATGACGACTCGACGGCTCCGACCGGCTCGGGAGGTGGTCGCCCCGTGATGGCCCCGACGCACGTGGCGATGAGCCTCGCGCTCGCCGCCGCCGTCGCGGTCGTCGCCCCCGCGGCCGCGCCGCTCGTCGTCGCGGCGGCGGTCGTCGGCGGCGTCTTCCCCGACCTCGACATGGTCGTCGGCGTCCACCGTAGGACGCTCCATCAGGTCGAGGCGTTCGTCGGCGGCTCGGTCGGGTTCGGCGCGGTCGCGGTCGTCACCGGCGACCCGCTGGCCGCGGCCGCGGCGACCGGGTTCGTCGCGGCGGCGCTCCACTGCGCGGCCGACTACCTCGGCGGCAGCAGCGAGGCTCGTCCGTGGGAGGCGCGGACCGACCGCGGCGTCTACGTCCGCAGCCTCGGCGGCTGGGTCGAACCCCGCCGCCTCGCCGCCTACGACGGCTCTCCCGGCGACCTCGCGCTCGCCGCGGCGCTGTCGGTGCCGGGCCTCCTGACGCTCGGCGGCGACTCGCGAGGGGTTCTCCTCGTCAGCCTCGCCGTCGGCGTCATCTACACACTCGTCAGAAAACGCGTGCCCCAGCTCTCGGGGCGCGCGCCCGCCGTGACCGCCGCGGTCGTCGCGCTCTACTCAGTTCTCGGTCGTCGTCGGTAGCAGACGACCACACGGTCGGCCGACGCGGCGTCGATCTCACCGCGGAATCGACAGCGGGCCGTCGCCGCGGGCGACGTTTCGGAACCGCCGTCCGTGAACGTCGTCGGCGGCGAGCCGGTCGGTAATCGGGCCGCGGAGCCACTCGCGGTCCGGCGCGGCCGCGGGCGCGCCGCCGCTCTCGCCGGGGTCGTCCGCCGGTCCGAGCGCCCCGTTCGGCAAGAACCGCTCGTAGACCGGCAGTCGCTCGCGGAGCGGGACGCCCGCCTCGTCGGCGATGTCTGCGAGTTCCCGGAGCGCGGGCCACTCGTAGTCGGGGTTGACGTAGTCGTCCGTGACCGGCGAGACGCCGCCGAGGTCGTCGACGCCGCAGGCGACGAGGTCGGCCGCCGCCGAGAGGTTCGGCGGCACCTGCACCGACACCTCCTCGGGGAGCGCGACCCGCGCCATCGCCACGACCCGGCGCATCGTGTCGAGCGACGGGCGCTCGTAGTCCGACCGCTCGTTGGGGACGACGTTCTGGACGATGACCTCCTGGACGTGGCCGTAGCGCTCGTGGAGCGCGCGGATGGCCAGCAGGCTCTCGGCCCGGTCGCGCCACGTCTCGCCGATGCCGACGAGGATGCCCGTCGTGAAGGGGACGCCCACCTCGCCCGCGGCGCGGATGGTGTTGAGCCGCTGGCCCGGCGTCTTCCGCCGACTGCCCGAGTGGGCGGCCACGTCGGCGGTCGTCTCCAGCATCACGCCCATGCTGGCGTTCAGGGGCGCGAGGTCAGCGAACGCCTCGCGGGTCAGGTCGCCGGGGTTCGAGTGCGGGAGCAGGCCCTCGTCGAGCGCGACTTCGCAGGCCGCCGCGAGGTAGTCGAGGATGTCGTCGTAGCCCCACTCGTCGAGTTGGCGGTGAATCTCCGTGTAGCGCTCGTCGGGGGCGTCTCCGAAGGTAAACAGCGCCTCCGTGCAGCCGGCGTCCGCGCCCGTGCGGACCACCTCGCGGACCTCGTCGAGCGACATGAGCGTCGCCTCGCCGGGCACGTCGTAGTAGGTGCAGTAGGTACAGGTGTACCGACAGGCGGTCGTCAGCGGGACGAAGACGTTCCGCGAGAACGAAAGCGACGCCGGCGCGTCGGCGTCGTCGGGGGTGACGGCGAGCAGTCGCTCCACGTCGGCATCGTCGATAGTCAGGTCGACTCCGTACTCGTCGGCACCCGTGAACATATCTCTCGGTGCGTGACGAACCACTAAAAGCGTGTCATTCGCGGCGATACGGCGGCGTCGAGACCGAAGCGCGGAAGTCGAGTTCGGGACCGGATAGTTGGTGCCAGACACGTCTCCGGCCCGTCCGAAGCGCCGTCAGGCGCTCGCCCCGAGTTGGTTGCGAGTGAGACTCGCGTCGTCGTCGCGACGTTCGGACTCCACTTCGACTCTCGCGTCGTCTTCGCGACGCGGGAGCGCGCGGCGCACGTTGCCTCAGTTCCCGCCGGGCAGACGGACAACCGCGCCAGACACTGTTTATCGCGGACCGTTAAGGTCCTATCGGCGCTCGCGGACGGCCTCGACCCGACCGGACCCGCGTGCGAGCCGGACGCCGGCGTCGACCAGCCACTCGCGGGCCCGCCCCTCGCCGTGGACGAGCACTTCGACGAGGTCGCTCGGCTCGTCCACGTCGACGGCGAGTCGCATCGAGTCCACCTCGGCGAACGAACAGCCGGCGTCGCGGGCGATTCGTCGGTGGTCGAGAATGGACGCGCCGTGGTAGTCCACGGAGAACTCGGGGTGGCGGACGACGAGCGCGTTCGTCCCTCCGCCGAGACCGGGCGCGGCGACCACGTCGGCGTCGGTTTCGAACAGCCGCGACAGCGCCGCGGGCGTCGCGAGCGCGAGGTCGGCCATGACGACCGCGACGGGGCCGCCGCCGAGGTCGTCGAGTTCGCCGCCCACGACTTCGGTGAGCGGTCGGTCGTCCACGGTGACGGGCGCATCGACGGTCACGAGCGCGTCCGCGACGACCGCCGGGTCGCCGCCGACCGCGCGGACCGCGTCGAGCACGTCGCGGAGCATCGAGACGGCGAACTCGCGTCGCTCGTCGGCGTCGAAAAACGGGGCGAGTCGGGTCTTCGGATCGCGTCCCCCGAAGGGAACGACGACTCGCACGGAGAATCAGCCCAGTTTGTCGTAGGTCGTCTGCTGGGACCGCCAGTAGAGGAATCCACCGACGATGAGCGCGACGACGAGCAGACCGCCCGCCGCGTAGATGAGCAGTTGGGTCGTCTGACTGGACTGCCGGGCCTGGTTTGCGCTCGTCTCCGCCTCGTTGGCGAGGTTCGTCGTGAGACTGAACTCCTCGCCGTTGAACGCTTCGACAGCGTTGGCAAACGTCTGCTCGGCTTGTTGCGTGTTGGCCCCACTCGCACGCTCAATCGCGTCCCGCGCGCTGTCGAGTTCGTCCCGTGCGGCGGCACTTTCTTCGGTGTAGTGGTGGACCGACCACGAGTCGATATCGTTACTGGAGCCACCTTCGCGGGTCTGGTCGAGCGAGATTATCGTGAACGTCTGTGCGGGGTCGTAGCTGAACGACTCCACTTCGGGAACGATTCCCGTTACGGTGACCTCCACTTCGCTCGTCCCGTCGGCAGTGGCGATCTGCGCGCCGCTGAAGTTCTGCCCGTCAAAGGACTGCTGGTCGACTCTCGCGCCCGTCTGGTCGTAGTACGCGACGGTCCACGTCACGTCCTCCAGGTCGGTCTGACCCGCGAGCGTCCACGATTCGAGTTGTGGGCTCCGGTACAGTTCTTCGAGGGTGACCGACGCGGTCACCTGCGAACCGACCTGCGCCTCGTCGGGGACGTCGTCGGACGCGACGCTCACCGCCCCTGCTTGCCCTGCGAAGGCCGACAGGAGTACGACGAGCGCGAGCGCCAGCTTAGAAAAGCGACTCCAGTTCGTCCTCGTCATCGTTTATGAGGGTCTCCAGATTCGAATCACTCTCTTGACGGATCTCTTCGATGTTATCCTGTGCTTCGATGGCGACCTGCTGCAGCTCCTTGATGCGCGGGACGTTCGTCACGCCCGACAGAAGGATGACACCCGCCACCTTCTCCGCGCCAGGGATGGGGTAGTCGCCGCCGCGAACTTCCATGGAACCGGTCTGCTCCTCGATCCACTTCCGCCCGCGCTCTATGCCTTTCCGGTTCAGATGCTCCGGCGGACCAGCGAGCACGAGCAGCGCGCGCTCCGCGCCTTCGATTTCACACGGGAGCGTGAGCCGACCGAGCGCGGCCTTGCGGACGAGGCTCGTGATTCGGTTGGTCGTGTGGGCGGTGTCGAGATTGTCGTCGGGCTCGTCGCCGCCCGTCAGCCGAGACAGGAGGCCGCCGCCGTTGTTCTTCCGCGGCTCGACCCCCTCGGAGGCGTAGCCGACCGTCGAAACGCCGCCGCCGGCCAGCGTGTTGATAATCTCCGAGGAGTCGACGACGGACTCCGCGACTTCCTGTCCGTCCTGGACTTCGCCGGCTCCGAAGAGCACGCCGAACCGGTTGACGATTTCCTCGTTGATCTCGTCGTATCCCCCCTGTACCGACTCGCCGGTCTTCCGCCAGGCGTCGTTGTCGAACACGAGGAGGTTGTCGACCTCGCGGACGAACGTCTGGAAGGAGCGCGCGGCGTTGAGCGTGTAGATACCACCCTCGTCGGACCCCGGCAGGATGCCGAGCCCGTAGACGGGTTCGGTGTAGATGCGCTTGAGGTGTTTCGCGAGGACCGGCGCGCCGCCGGAGCCGGTGCCGCCACCGAGCCCGGACACGACGAGGAAGGCGTCGACTTCGTGGACGGGGATGCTGTCGATGGCACCCTGTACCTCGTCGATGTCCTCCTCGGCGATTTCGGCACCGAGTTCGTTGTCCGCACCGACGCCGTGTCCCTTCACGCGGGATTGGCCGATGAGGACGCGCTGGTCCTTCGGGATGTTCTTCAGTCCGAGCAAGTCGGCTTTCGCGGAGTTCACCGCGACCGCAGCGCGGACGATTCCGGCGTTGCGTTCCCGGTCGTACTCGACGAACTTGTCGACTACTTTTCCCCCGGCTTGCCCGAATCCGATCATTGCGAGCTTCATAGGTTCAGTCCCCTCGCCATTGCGTGAATTGCAGTACGAACGCGGACATAAGCGTTGTGATGGGGACGTGTCGAACCACCATCAGATTATCGGCGGAACGCGGCGACTCGAAACCGGTGTTAATCAGTCGTTATCCCGTGAGAACCGCTAATCCCGGTAAGATGAGCCGCAGTTCACGGCTGCTTAACGCCGCCGAGTCGTCACTCCGGTGTCAGTTCCGCTCGCCGAGATACGCGCCGAGCGTCTTCATCGACGAGGTGTCGACGCCGAAGACGCCCACGTCGTTCCGGTCGGTCGTGTTGTCGAACTGGAGCGACCGGTACTGGTCTTTCCCCATCGGGAAGCCGGGGACCGCCCCGAGGACGGTCAGGCCGACGCCCGCGAGACCCATCGGCAGCGGAACGATGGTGATGGACTTGTTCTCGGCGTCGTACACCATCTCCGTGATTTCGCGGAGCGTGAGCTTTTCCGGGCCGCCGATGCGGTAGGTCTCGCCGGCGTGGTCGTCGCCCTCGACGGCGTCCGCGAGCATCGGCACGAGGTCTCCGACCCAGATGGGTTGGAACCGCGTCTCCCCGTTGCCGGGAAGCGGGTAGAGCGGGACGCCGGGCGCGAACATCCCCTTGAGCCGCTTCGTGAAGGAGACGAACTCGCCGCCGTCTCCGAAGACGACCGAGGGCCGGAAGATGACCCAATCGAGCCCGGACGACTTGACCGCCCCCTCGGCTTTCCCCTTCGAGCGGATGTAGGCCGTGTCGCCGTCGGAGTCGGCTCCGAGCGCGCTCATCTGGACGAGTCGGGGCACGTCGTTGGCCTCCGCGGCCTTCACGACGTTTTCGGTCCCCTGCCAGTGGACGATGTCGTGCATTCGATTGCCGCCGCTCGGTTCGAACAGCGGCGACAGCGCGACGAGGTTGACGACCGCGTCTTTCCCCTCGAACGCGCCCGCGATGGAGTCGTAGTCCGTCACGTCCCCCATCGCCTTTTCGACGCCGTCGGGGAGGTCCTCGCTGTTCGGACTCCGCGACATCGCGGTCACGCTGTGTCCCCGCGATTGTAGTTCGCGGCAGAGGTGGCTCCCGATGAATCCGCTTCCGCCGACAACAAGGACTTTCATGCCGTAATATTCGGCGGAATGGGGGTAAAGCTAACGGGGAATCGGGGTCGATTTCGCCGGAGAACACCCCGATGGGAACGACGCTCTTCCGGGCGGGCGCGTCAGACCGCGCCACCGGCCCGCACCCGCGCCGCCCGCGACCGCGCTCAAAACAGTATCGAGGGCGCGACCGGTCCGTCGGTGCGTTTCACCATCCGACCGACTCGGTCGTAGGCGACGAGCTCCTCGGACGGGTCGGGGCAGTCGTCGGGCGCGTCGGCCGGGTGGTCGACCTCCGTCTGCTTCGTCGCGAACGACGCGTCCGTCGGGGGGACGCTCTCGTCGAACCGGACGACGGTGAACGGCTTTTCGCTCGGACGGAGGCCGTCCCACCGCTCGCGGGCGGGTGGCACACCACACATGCCGGGTCGCGTTGACATTATCATTGCGGCGTCTCGCTTCGGCGCGCTTTTTCCGGAGCGCCGAGTTGGTAGGATATGCTCGTCACACTCGAAGGGCTCGACGGGAGCGGGAAGACGACCGTCTGGGAGGCGCTCCACGACGCGTACCCCGACGCCGTCTTCACGCGCGAGCCCACGTCGGACTCGTGGTACGGAGAGGCCGTCAACCGCGCCATCGACGACGACGGCGCCGACCCGCTCGCCACGCTGTTTCTCTTCACCGCCGACCACGCCGACCATCTCTCGCGGGTCGTCCGACCCGCCCTCGCCGACGGGAAGCTCGTCGTCTCCGACCGCTACTCCGACTCGCGGTACGCCTATCAGGCCGCCGCGCTGCGCGACAGCGACCTCAGACGCCCGATGGAGTACATCAGAGGCATCCACACGGCGTTCACCCGTCCGCCGGACAAGACTATCTACCTCGACGTGGACCCCGAGACGGCCGCCGCGCGCAGCGGCGCGACGAACAAGTTCGAACAGGCGGCGTACCTCGCGGACGTGCGCGAGAACTACGAGCGACTTGTCGAGGCCGAACCGGAGCGGTTCGTCCGCATCGACGCGACGCAGTCGCCCGAGGACGTGCTCGACGCGGTCGAAGCGGCGCTCGAAGCGATTCTCGCGGAACAGTAGCCGCCGACCGACTCGCAGTTCACCGCGAGTTCGGGAGGTTCTCGTACTCCTCCGGCGGCGGGACGTAGAGCGTGTCGATGGTGAAGCCGAGCGCGAGCGGCATCCCTATCATCACGCCGAGGGCGGCCGTGGGGCTGCCGAGGTTCACGCCGATGCCGAAGACGCCGGAGAACACCAGCGTCGAGACGAGTAGCACGAGCGGAATCAGAAACAGGGCGTACAGGATGTACCCCCACTGCGTCTTCAACCGCAGGCGGAAAAAGCGGGTCATGACCGCCGCGATGAGCGTGTGGAGGACGATGAGCGCGCCCATGAGCACGAGGTTGACCACCGAGACCATAGCCGACGTAGGGAGGCGGTGGTCTTTGGCCTGTCGCTCTCGGCGGCCCGCTCGTCCCGCGCCGCCGTCGGTCGAACCGCCAGCCGGGTCCGCCCCCGCAACGGGTGACGTTTATCACGAAGGACCGTGACTCACCGCCATGCACCGACTCATCGCAGAGCGCGGGCTGGACGATACGGAGTTCACCGCAGACGACGCCCGCGCCGCCCTTCGCGACATGATTCGAGCGCGACGGTTCGACGAGCGCGCACTCGCCCTCCAGCGACGCGGCTGGATGAGCGGCTATCCGCCCTTCCGCGGACAGGAGGCCTCGCAAATCGGGGCCGCCCACGCCATGCGCGACGACGACGTGTTGCTGCCGACGTATCGGTCGAACGCCCTCCAACTCGCCCGCGGCGTGCCGCCGAGCGACATCCTCCTCTTTCGGCGCGGTCACGCCGAGTACGCCTCGGACCACGACGTGCCGGTGTTCCCGCAGGCGGTCCCCATCGCCTCGCAGATTCCCCACGCCGCCGGCGTCGGCATGGCCGCGAACTACCGCGGCGACGACCGCGCGGCGCTGGTCTGTTTCGGTGACGGCGCGACCTCCGAGGGCGACTTCCACGAGGGGCTGAACTTCGCCGGCGTCTTCGACGCGTCGGTCGTCTTCTTCTGCGAGAACAACGGCTGGGCGATTTCGCTCCCCCGCGAGCGCCAGACCGCAAGCGAGTCCATCGCGGCGAAGGCCGACGCCTACGGGATGGACGGGATGCAGGTCGACGGCAACGACCCGCTGGCGGTCAGGGAGGCCGTCGAGCGCGGCTTCGAGAAGGCCCGCGCCGGGGAGCCGGTGCTCATCGAGAGCCTCACCTACCGGCAGGGACCGCACACGACCGCCGACGACCCCTCGCGCTACCGCGACGACGAGCCGGACCTCCCCGAGTGGCGGACGCGCGACCCCCTCGACCGCTTCGAGTCGTTCTGCCGCGAGGCGGGCGTCGTCGACGACGCGGCGCTCGACGCCATGCGCGACGACGCCGACGAGGAACTGCGCGAGGCCGTCGAGCGCGCCGAGGCGACGCCCGAACCGGGGACCGACGAGCTGTTCGACAACGTCTACGAGGAACTGCCGCCCGAACTCGCCCGCCAGCGCGAGGAACACGTCGCGTTCGTCGAGCGCACCGGCCCGTTCGACATCGAGCGCTGAGCCGCGGCGAGTCGTCTCAGTCGTCCAGCGAGATGTACGTCTTCGTGTCTGCGACGCCCTCTAACCCCTGCACGCGGCTCGACGCGGTCTTCAGCACCTCGTAGACCGCGTCGGTGTCGACCTCCGCGATGATGTCGTACGCGCCCGCGACGATGTGGGCCTCGGTCACCGTCTCGAAGTCGCGGATGGGACCGAGCAACTGTTCCGACTCGCCGGCTCCGGTCTTCACCATGATGAACGCGTGAACCATGCGTGAAATATTCTACCACAGTCGTCAAAAGCCTTGCTTCGACCGAGCGCGGCCCGTTCGTCCGAGCCGGGGGAAGGTTATTTGTCTCCGCCGACATACCGTCTTATCATGCGGTTCGTTATCATTGGTGCTGGACGGGTTGGGCTGCGCACCGCTCGCGTCCTCCGCGAGGAGGGTCACGACATCGTCCTGGTGGAGTTGGACCGCGACCGGGTCGAGCGGGCCCGCGAGGCGAACTTCGAGGTGTCCGAAGGCGACGGCTCCCGCGAGGAGGTGCTCGTCGACGCCGGCATCGAGGCGGCCGACGCCCTCGGCGCGCTCACTGCCGACCTCAACGTGAACTTCGCGGCCTGCATGATCGGCAAGCACTTCGGCTGTCGGACGGTGCTCCGGGTCGACGAGGACTACCGCGAGGTGGTGTACCAGAAGTACGCCAAGGAGGTCGACGAAATCGTCTACCCCGAGCGCCTCGGCGCTATCGGCGCGAAGAACGCGCTGCTCGGCGGCTCCATCCGCGCCATCGCGGATATCGCCCAACACTTGCAGGTCATCCTCGTGACGGTGACGGAAGAGTCACCGATGAACGGGTACAGTATCGAAGAGGTTGCGCTCCCGGCGAACGCCCGCATCCTCGCGTTCGGGAAGAAAGACGGGCCGATGGGCATCCCGCTTTTGGACGACTCGCTGGAGACGGGCGACCGCGTGGCCGTCCTCGCGGACTTCGACGTACTCAACGACGTGCGACAACTGCTCGTCGGCGACGAGGTCGTCACCGCGGCGGGGGGTGCGTGACGATGGTCTACGCCTACGTCATGGTCAAGGCCGCGCCCGTCTCCGACGGCATCGACCAGTTGAAACAGGATCTCTTGGCCGTCTCCGACGGCATCGTCAGCGCGCACATCGTCGCCGGCGACGTGGACTTCATCGTGAAAGTCGAGGTGGACTCGCCCGCCGACGTGAAGGGCATCGCCGGTGGCATCCAGTCGGTGGCGGGCATCGAAGACACCCAGACGTACATCGCGATGGACTGAGTCGGCGCGTCGCCACGCGGCGGTCGCCCCGGCCCGACCGACTGTCACCGACTTGTTCTTCAGAATCCTGCGCCGGCGGCGTCTTTCGCGTTCTGAATGAGGCTCGTCACCGGTTCGCCGTAGTCGTAGCCGGGGATGATGCCCTCGACGAACGTACCTTCGACGTAGTCGATGACCGCGCCGGCGTCGTCGACGCCGCGGCGCTCGTTGATGTCGGCAAAGCTCGCCCGAACGACCGCCTCGTCGCCCGCGAGAGTCACGTTGGGGTCGAGGTCGTGGTCGCCGGCGACGACGCCGTTTACGTCTTCGAGGCGGAGTTCGAACGTCTCGTACCAGCCGTCTTCGACCACGGGGGCCACGTCGTCTGCGACCGCCGAGAGCATCGGGACGCGCACCTCCACGTCGAACTCGACGCGGCCGCTGTCCTGCGCCGCGACGCCGACGGTGCCGTCGAACGGCGTCGTCACGGACTCGAAGGTTCGGTCATCGACCCGCTCGAACGACCCGTGGTCGCCGAACGCGCGGCGGACTCGACCGGGGATGTCGTCTTCGCTCATGCCCGGACGAAGGTCCCGACGGGAGAAAAGCCCGTTGCGTCGCGAGCGCTCCCGAATCGCCCGCCTGCGGCGGTTTTGGGTGAATGGCGGCACGTTTAAGTATCTCGCGGCACTCCGTTCAGGTGACGCTTCGCTTTGGAGGGCCGAAGCGTCAGCGGGGACCAATCTAGGGCGGCATTTGCCGCGCGGGCCGCTCCCGTGCGGCTGCCTATCCCTTTCTCGCGAAACTCACACCGGAGAGCCGCCGGCTCGTATTCGCGCGCGCTCGAATCGAACCAATCGACCCGAGCGACAGCCGACCAACAACACTTCGACAGCGACGCGGCCGCGTCAGTTCCCGTCCGGACTGTCGTCGGCGGCTTTGCGTTCTCCCGGGTCAGATCCGTCCTCGATAGACTCGTCTCCGCCCGAGCCGTCGGCCGCGAGGTCGGCCATCGTCGTCGACGACCTCGACTCGGAGTTCGTCCCGTCCGCGAGCGCGGTTTCAGTATCCTCGTCCCCGAGTTTCACCGCGTCGGCGACGCCGTCACGCGCTCCCTCCTCGCGCACCTCGAACCGGTCCGCGAGCGCCCGCAGTTCGTCGGTCGCCGACGACAGTTCCTGCATCTGCCCGGCGACGGTGACCATCGCGTCGTTCTGCTCGTGGGCCGCGCCGGCCGCGTCGGCGGCCTCGTCGCGCGTCTCGTCGGCGATGTCGGCCGCCTCGTCCGCGAGGCGCGCGACCGACTGCGCGGCCGACGCCTGCGAGGTGGTCGCCTCGTCGACGGCGGCGACGCCGTGGTCCACCTCCTCCAGTCGGTCGACCGCCTCGTCGATGGCCGTGACGCCGGCTTCAACCGTCTCGGAGCCCTGCGCGACGCGCTCTCGCGCGGCTCTCACCGCAGCGACCGTCTCGTCGGCCGTCCCCTCGACGGACTCGATGGACGACTCGATGTCGGTCGTCGCGTCGGCGGTCTCCTCGGCGAGCGCCTTCACTTCGTCGGCGACGACGGCGAAGCCGGAGCCGGCCTCGCCGGCACGAGCGGCCTCGATGGAGGCGTTGAGCGCGAGCAGGTCCGTCTGCTCCGCGATATCCTCGATGAGGTCGACCACCTCTCCGATGTCCGCTACCTCCTCGCGGAGCGCTTCGACGCCCTCGGCCGCGGTCGCGACGCGCTCGTCGATGTTCGCCATCTCGTCGTGGACGGCGGCGCTCGCGTCGCGGCCGGCCTCGCCGCGCTCCGCGGCGTCGCCGGCGAGGTCAGCGAGTTCGTCGGCGGAGGCGGCGACCTCCTCGACCGTCGCCGAGAGGTCCTGCATCTCCGCGGAGACCTCCGCGAGGAGCGACGCCTGCTCGGCCGCGCCCTCGGAGATATCGGCGGTCGCCGTCTCGACCCGCTCGGAGGCGGCGCTGACCTCCTCGGTGCCGGCGGTGACGCGCTCGCCCGCCGCGTCGACGGTCGCCGCGAACGACGCGACCCGCCCGATAGTCGCTTCGAGGTCGGAAAGCATCGCGTCGATGCCGTCGCCGACGGCCGCCATCGCCTCGTCGTCCGATTCGACAGACGTGCGCACCGTCAGGTCGCCCGTCGCCGCGGCGTCCATCGTCTCGCGGTAGTTCTCGGCGGCGCGCGCGAGGTCGCGGCGGGCGTCTTCGGCCGCTTCGATGCGTTCCCGGAGGCCGTCTCGCATCTCGGCGAACGCCTCGGTCAGCGCGCCGAACTCGTCGACTCTGCGGGTTTCGAGGTCCACGTCGAGGTCGCCGCCGGCGAGCGCCTCGGCTCTGGTCCGGAGCCGTCGGAGCGACAGCACCGCGTTGCGGCCGATGACGACGCCGACCAGCGCGAGGCCGGCGAGCGCCACGCCGATGAGGACGGCCACGTCGCGCTCGACGACCTGCGCGACCGCGTAGGCGTTGGTCTGCGGCGCTTCCACGAGGACCGCCCAGTTCGTCCCCGAGACGGGGGCGTAAGCGACGACGTCGCCGCCGGCGTCCCCGTCGCCCTCGCGTTCGACGACGCCCGTCTCGCCGTCGACCGCAGCGTCGAGCGCCGGCGTCGCCGCCCCGTCGCGGTACGTCGTGAGGACGTTTTCGCCGTACTTGTCGAAGGCGATGACGCCCGTATCGGTCACCACGCGGGTTTGGGACCCCTCGACCGGCTCGCTCAGCATCTCGGCGTGCTTCGTCGCGTCCACGACGACCATCACCGCCCCGTCGCGTCCCTCGACGGGACTGAGGAACGCGAGGCGCTCGCTGCCGCCGTAGCGGTAGACCTCGGAGACGGCCACTTCGTCGGGGTCGGCCATCGTCAGCGACCCGGTCGTCCACGACAGGTCGAGGGCGGAGACCGATTTGGTCTCTATCACGCCGTCGGTGCTGCGGACGATATCGCGGCTCGACGGGTTCACGTAGTGGATCGCCACCACCTCGGCGGGCAGGGTGTCTCTCTCGCGTTCGAGCGCCTCGTCGATGGCGTCGGGGTCGCCCGTCCGGACGGTCTCGTACGCCGAGAGCATCCGGGCCGTCCGAGCGTAGCCGTCCATCCAACTCGACAGCCCCTCGGCCTCCAGTGAGGCGACCATCTCCAGGTCGCTGTGCGTGTCGGCTCTCACCTCGGTCCCGACCACGTCCGAGACGTACAGGCCGAACCCGCCCATCACCGCGGCCACGAGGAGGATAACGAACAGAAACTTCCGGAGGTAACTCCGCCTGAGTACCCTCGGAACCAGCGTGGCGAACTTCATGGCACTCGGTAGCAAGAGACCGACGTAAAGCGTTGTCCCGCTAACTATCAGTTCTGATAGCAGAGGGGACCCGATATGCGCCGCTCTCACCGAAGGACGAGTTCCGTGAATCGTTACAGTTCGCTCACGGTGACCCCGAGTGCGAGGGCGGCGGCCCCGGTCGCACCGCCGCCCGCGGCCAGCGCCGTCGGCAGCGCGGACAGGACGCCGGCGACGGCCCCGGCGAGGAGACAGACGGCCATGCCGAGGAGCGTGGCGTCGAAACGCGTGATGAGGAGTCCGGGTGACACGGTCTAATTACAACTCATTATCCGAACTGTCAAAATATTTGCGGGTGCGGCCCTACTCGCCTCCCTCTCTCACGCCCGGGCGTCAGAGGCGTCCGCGTCGGCGTAAGCGACCGCCCGGCCGAAACTGTCGATAGCCTGCTCGTACTCCTCGATGGCGACGTAGGCCAGTCCGACCTCGACGAGCGCCGCCGGGTCGACCCCTCGGGGTCGATTCCCGCCGCGTCCACGAACTCGCTGAGAACGTGGTCGTCCATCGGGTCGACGAGTCGCCCGTTGACCCGATACGTCGGCGGGTCGAGGCCGAACCCGTCGTAGGGGTCTCCGAACCCCTGTCCCTCCGAATAGCGGTGTCTACGCGTCGAAGCCATTCGTACCAGTTGGCGGGGAACCGAGATAACGTGGTCGGCGGTCTCACGAGGACCCGGGCGACAGAGACGAAGCGGGAACGCGTCGCTCGGTTCACCGTCGCTCGGCGACGAAAATGCGGGGGACGAGATTCGAACTCGCGAACCCCTACGGGAGCGGATCTTAAGTCCGCCGCTTTTGGCCTGGCTCAGCCACCCCCGCGCACTCTTCCGTTCTTCGAGGGGGAGAAAAGTGCTTTCGCTTTACCAGTCGACCGAGAGCGTCCCGTCGCCGTGGGGGTCCGGCGAGAGCTCCTCGTCGGTTCGGCGGTCGATGACGTGGATGACGCCGCGACCCTTCTTCGCCGGGCAGACCTCCGCCGCCTCGACGTTTTCGTCGAGTTCGTCCTCACCGACGAAGTACGATTTGGCTCGGGCGAGGCCGGTTTCGAGGTCCATCTCCCAGTTGTCGGCGACCTCCGCGCACCGGCCGGCCCCGAAGCACTTGTTCGCCTCGAAGATTATCTTGTAGGGCTTTTCCTCGACCGGCGGGGCGTTCTCGTCGGTTCCGAAGTCGCTCGGCTTCGGACGGTCGGACTCCTCGCTCATCGTCGGCCCTTACCGCGCGGTGGTCTTTGCGCTGTCGGTCGCGCGGCGACGGCGCGCCCCGGAACCCGCGAGACGCCTCGAACTTCTGGTACATCTGTCGAAGCCCGCTTGTCGTGCTTCGAATCCGAGCGACAGCAAGCGGGCGTACCGTATTCTATCCGTGGTATCACGTAACAGTGGGATACTCCCGTCACATGAATCATCGATAGACACAGTACCAGTCACGAATTCGTTCTCAGATATGATACCCGAGAGCGTGGTCTTATCACTCACCAGAAATCTTCTGGACCAATGGACGACGACAGCCAGCTCCGGAGACGAGCGTCGTCGGTTCGCGCCTCCGTCCGGGCCGCGCTCGGCGCACGCGCGACCGACGACGAATCCGAATCGGACGCCGCAGACGAGACGGCGCGCGTCGACGACGCGCGAAGCGACGGCGGGGGCACTCCCTCGGTCGCCGTCGAATCGGGACGCGGGGAGTCTCCCGCCGACGATGTCGCCGCGTCGTCGGCCCCGGACGCCGCCGCGCTCGACGGTCTCGACGACTTCTCCGCGGCCATCGAGCGCTGCATCGAGGGCGACCTGACGGTCCGCGTCGACGTTCCCGACGACCCGGCGCTCGCGCGTCACGGCCGCCTCCTCAACGAACTGTTCGAGGAGTGGCAGACCGCCATGCGGAACGTCGACGCCTTCGCAGACCAGGTCTCGGCGTCGACCCGAATCGTGGCCGACGCCGCCGAGGAGAGCCGCGAGGAGAGCCGGTCGGTCGCCGCCTCCGTCGACGGCATCGCGGCGGGCGCGCGCCGGCAAAGCGAGAGCGTCGAGGAGGTCGCAGACGAGATGCGGAACCTGTCTGCGACCATCGAGGAGGTCGCCGCCTCCGCCGACGAAATCAGGCACGCGACCGACGAGGCCGTCGAGCGCGGCGACCGCGGCAAGCGCGCCGCCGAGACCGCTATCGACGAGTTGGCGGTCATCGGCGAGCGGACCGACGCGACCGTCGAGCGCGTCGCGGAACTCGACGACCACATCGACGACATCACCGGCATCGCGACCAAAATCTCCGACATCGCGGAGCAGACGAACATCCTCGCGCTCAACGCCTCCATCGAGGCCGCCCGCGCCGGCGAGGCCGGCTCCGGCTTCGCCGTCGTCGCCGACGAAGTGAAGGCGCTCGCCGAGGAGACGCAGGCCGCGACCGCCGACATCGAATCGACCATCGAGACGGTTCGGACCCGGTCGGCCGCGACGGTCGAGGACATCACCGACACGAGCGAGCGCCTCGACGAGGGCAGCGAGACGATTCAGGAGGCGCTGTCGGCGCTCGACGGCGTCGTCTCCGACCTCGAAGAGACGAACGGGAGCCTCCACGAGATTTCCGACGCCACGGACTCGCAGGCGGCGACCTCCCAAGAGGTCGTGAGTCAGGCCGACGGCGTCGGCGAGATAAGCGACGAGACCGCGGCGCTCGCGGCCGACGCCGCGGGGTCGGCGCGCCGCCAGACCGTCTCGCTCTCCGAGGCGGTGACGAAGATAGACGCGCTTTCGGACCAGGCCGACCACCTCCGGGACTCCATCGACGACTACCGCCTCCACGCCGAGGCGACCGACTCGGGCCAGACCGTCGTCCAGTTCTGGCACGGCATGTCCGGCGACAAGGCGGCGGTCCTGGAGTCGCTCGTCGACGAGTTCAACGCCGACCACGACGGCGTCCGCGTCGACACCGCGTCGAAGGGGAGCTACCGCGGCACGTTCGACGCGACCCTCGCCGCGGCCCGGTCGGGGACGCCGCCGACCATCGCGCAACTGTACGAGGTCGGCACCCAGCGCGCCCTCGACAGCGGGGCGTTCACCCCCGTCGAATCGGTGCTTCCGGACAGGGCATCGGCGGGCGAACTCGTCCCCGAAATCGCCAACTACTACCGCCACGACGGCGCGCTCTGGTCGATGCCGTTCAACGCCTCGAACCCCGTGTTGTACTACAACGCCGACGCGTTCGAGCGGGCCGGCCTCGACCCCGACGACCCGCCGGCGACGTTCGACCAAGTCACCTCGGCCGCGGCGACGCTGAAGACGAGCGGGGCGGTCGACTACGGCGCGGCGTGGGCGAATTACAGTTGGTTCGTCGAGCAGTGGTTCGCGGCCGCCGGGGAGTGTCTGTTCGACGCCGACAACGGCCGGAGCGGCACCGCCCGCACCTCGAACCTCGACGGCCCGGTCGGGACGCGCGTGTTCGAGTGGTGGCGCGACCTCGAACGGAACGACTTGCTGTTCGACCCCGGCGTCGAGGCCCGACGAGACGCCCGCGAGGCGTTCCTCGACGGCCGCGCCGCGATGCTCGTGGACTCCAGTTCGAGCGCCGCGTCGGTCGTTCGGGGGGCCGCCGACCGCGGGTTCACCGCCGAAGTCGGCCGGTTCCCCGCGCCCGGGTCGTCCCGCGAGGGCGTGGTCGTCGGCGGCGCGTCGCTGTGGGTCGCAGACGGCGTCGAATCCCGGAAACGGGCCGCCGCGGGCGAGTTCATCGCGTGGCTGACCCGCCCCGAACAACAGCGTCGCTGGCACCGCCGGACGGGCTACTTCCCGGTTCACCGCCGGACGAGGGGCCTCCTCCGCGACGACGGCTGGTTCGACGAACACCCCGGCTTCGCGGTCGCGTTCGACCAACTGGCCGAGACCGACGACACCCCGGCCACCCGCGGCGCTCGCGTCGGCCCCTTCACGACCGTCAGGACCATCGTCTCCGAGGGCCTGTCCGAACTGTTCGACGGCCGCGACCTCGACGCCGTGTTGGCGACGATGGACGAGCAGGTGTCGGCCCGCCTGTCGGAGTACGAGCACTCAGCGAACCGCTGACTCGGCGCGGGCGCAACCGACCCGACCGCGTCAGTGTCGACCGACCCCGACCGACCCCGACCGAACCGCGACTCGCCCGGTGATGCTTTCGCCATCGAGTCCTAATTCAGAGCGATGCGGCAGTCCCGTCGCTCGCGCTTCGGCGACCTGATTCGCGCCGCCGGCCCCAGCGACCGCCGCCGATTTCTCGCCGACCTCTGGACCGCCCGCGGGTGGGAGACGACCGTCGAGGGGTCCGTGGTCGTCGCCCGCCGCGGCGACCGAACCGAGCGACTCGCGGTCGTCTCTCGGTCTCGGCTCCGCCCGTCGCCAACGGTCCCCGCCGAGGCGACCGTCGTCGTCGCCCTCGGCGACCCCGAGCGAACCCGGCGCGCGGCCCCCGACGACGCCCGGGTTCTCTCGGTCGACGAGTTCTACGACCTCGTCCGGTACGGTCTCCCGGCGGGCCGCGGCGACGACCTCGTCGCAGACCACTTCGGCGTCCGCCTCGACGACCTCCCGGCCGATGACCGCGGCGTCGGTGCGAGGGGTGCGGACGAGGCGGGTGGCGCAGTCGTCTCTCCGCTTTCTCGCCGGCTTTCGTCGCTCCCGGTCGCGCCGCTCGTCTTCGTCGCGCTCCTACTCGCGGCGGTCGTCGTGACCGCCGGGCCGGGCGGTGTACCGGTGCTCGGCGAGGCGCTGGGCGGTCATGGGTCGTCGACACCGACGCCGGCGGCGACGACTCCCGAGCCGACGCCGACGCCCGAGCCGCGGGCGGTCGCCCCCGGCGTGACAACCGCGGGCGTCGAGAACGCGACGCGCCTCGCGGCGGCCCACCGCCGGGCCGCGGCGAATCGGTCGTACCGCTGGACGCTCGGCTACCGCGAGTCAATCGCCGGCGACGAGACGGGCCGCGAGGTGGAGGTCGTCCGCGTCGAGGCCCCGCACGTCTACGTCTCGGAGGTCCGGCGCACCGGGCGACTCCGGGCTTTTCCGCGCCCGACCGCCTCGGAGGACTCCTACGCCGACGGGACCACGCGCTACGCCCGCCGGCCCGCCGAACCGGACGGCGTCGCCGCCCGCGTCCTCGACCCCGACGTGCGCGACGGCCCGGGGCGGCAGGCCTCCCGCGCCGCCCGCTATCTCGACTGGTATCTCTCGACCGACGAGACGAGCGTGACGCGCGTAGAGAGCGTGACGAACGAGACTGCCGAAAGCGGGACCGCGCTGTACCGAGTTCGGGGACTCGGCACCGACTTCCCGCGGTCGCGCGACTATCGGGTCGAAGCAGTCGTCGAAGAAAGCGGGTTCGTCCGCTCGATGCGCGTCGCCTACGAGACCCGCGACGGCCTCGGCGTCGAGGTCTGGTTCGCGTACGACGCGGTCGGCGGGACGACGGTCACGCGACCGGCGTGGCTCGACCGCGCCGACGGGTCGACCGGCGGTCGGACTGTGGTCCCGACGAACGCGAGCGGGTAGCGACCGGGCGCGTGCCACCGGCCGAGGTCGTCCCGAGGTTCGCGGCGTTTACTGCTCGACGTCGACCGATTCGAGGACCACGTCGGACACCGGCTTGTCCTCGCGGTCGGTCGGGACCGAGCCGATGTCCTCGACGACGTCCATGCCGTCCGTGACCTTCCCGAAGACGGCGTGCTTGCCGTTGAGATGGGGCTGGGCGTCGAGCGTGATGAAGAACTGCGAGCCGTTCGTGTTGGGGCCGCGGTTCGCCATCGAGAGCACGCCGGGGCCGTCGTGGCTGAGGTCCGAGTGGAACTCGTCGTCGAAGGTGTAGCCGGGGCCGCCGCGGCCGGTTCCCGTCGGGTCGCCGCCCTGAATCATGAAGTCCGAGATGATGCGGTGAAAGAGGATGTCCTCGTAGAGAGGCTCGCCCTCCATCGTCTCGTCCGTCTCGGGGTGGACCCACGTCTTCTCGCCCGTCGCGAGGCCGACGAAGTTCTCGACCGTGTTCGGGACCTTGTCCTCGAAGAGTTCGACCGTGATGTCGCCCTTGTTCGTGTGGAGCGTGGCCGTTGGGTTGTCGCTCATACTCGACCCGTCGGGCGGGCGAGTGAAAACCGTGCCGCCTCGGGGTCGGTCGCCGGCGACGCGGCGCTTGTTTCATCCTCGGTGACACGACTCCGTTCGGTCCGCGTCTTTCGGTCGGCACCGCTGACTGTCACACCGACAGACGTTTCTCTCCCCCGCGACCGAGTGGTGTGAGATGACATCACAATTCCACGGAGGGCGGTCGGAATGAACGCCCGCTCGACCCTCGAACGCCTGTCGGAACTCGCCAACACCTACTTCGTCGGCCTCGTGCTCCTCGCGTCGGCCGCCGCGTTGGCGCAGCCGGACCTGTTCACGTGGATTGCGCCCTACATCTCGCCGCTCCTCGGGCTCATCATGCTCGGGATGGGGCTGACACTCCAGCCCGTTGACTTCCGTCGACTCGCGGAGCACCCGCGAGACGTGGCCATCGGCGCGCTCGCCCAGTGGCTCATCATGCCGACCGCCGCCTACGCGCTCACGGTGGTTCTCTCACTGCCGCCGGAGCTCGCGGTCGGCGTCATCCTCGTCGGCGCGGCCCCCGGCGGCACCGCCTCGAACGTCATGGCCTACCTCGGCAAGGGGGACGTGGCGCTCTCGGTCGCCATCACGACCGTCACCACGCTGGCCGCGCCGCTGGTCATGCCCGCGTGGGTCGTCGCGCTCGCCGGCGAACAGCTTCAAGTCGGCTTCGTGGACCTGTTTCTCAATATCGTCCAAATCGTCTTCATCCCGGTCGTCCTCGGCTTCGCGCTCCGAGTCGTGCTCGACCGCAACGCGCCCGAGGTTGCCGAAGTCGGCCTCGACGTGTTCCCGCTCGTCTCGGTCCTGAGCATCGTCGCCATCGTCGCGGCCGTCGTCGGCCTCAACGTCGATACCATCCTCGGCGCGGGCGCGGCCGCCATCGGAGCCGTCGTCCTCCACAACGCTATCGGCCTCGGCACCGGCTACGGCACCGGCCGCCTCGCCGGGATGTCCGCGGACCGCGTCAGAACGACCACGTTCGAAGTCGGCCTCCAGAACAGCGGGCTCGCGGCGGCCCTCGCGCTGTCGTTCTTCTCGCCCGCCGCCGCCCTGCCGCCCGCGCTGTTCAGCGTCTGGCACAACATCACCGGCCCGCTCCTCGCCAGCTACTTCGCGCGAACTGCGAGCGACTCCGCCGGTGACGCGCCGGCTGACGACTGAATCGTTCGTCGCAGTCTCGTCGTTGCGCCCCGTCTCGTCGGGTCGGAACCGATTCGGGGGTAATGTATTGTGTGGAGTAAACATCACTGTGTGATTCGAAACGTCGGCACACTCGACCGGACTGTTCGCCTCGCGCTCGGCGCGCTCCTCGTCGTCGGCGTCGGAAGCTACGCGGGGCTGTTCTCGCTCGGGTTCGGCCCGGTTCCCGCGGCGCTCGGTGCCGCGTTCGTCGCCGTCGCCGGCGTCGTCCTGCTCGTGACCGGGGCCGGCCGGATTTCCCCGCTGTACCTGCCGTTCGGCATCGACACGTTCGACGACCGGGACTGACGCCTGCGGCTCGCCCCGCCGCGCTCCGCTCCGTCTGCCTTTCTCGCTCCCCTAACTACAAGACACCCCACCGCGATGCGTCGGATATGCACACCGCGGAGACCGTGACGCTCACTCGCCTACCCTCCGGCGTCCCGGTACAGACGACAGTTCACACCTACGAACCAGCCGACGGGACCGACGGTCCCACGCTCTACGTGCAGGCCGCCCAGCACGGCCGGGAAATCAACGGCACCGAAGTGCTCCGCCGACTCCACGGCCACCTCGAACGCGCAGAGCTCTCGGGCCGCGTCGTCGCCGTCCCCGTGGCCGACCCGCTGACGTTCGACCGCGTCTCCTACGTCACCCCCGAGGTGCTCGACTCCGTCAACTCCAACATGAACCGCGTCTGGCCGGGCGACCCCGACGGCTCGCTGCACCAGCGCATGGCCGCGACGCTCTGGGAGTACATCAGCGACGCCGACGCCATCGTCGACCTCCACACGGGGAGTCCGGACATGCTCACCCACACGGTCTACCTCCGGGGCGACGAGGAATCCCGCGACCTCGCGCGGGCGTTCGGCGTCGACATCCTCCTCGCGGAGGCCGCCGGCGACGAAGCCGACGACGAGTGGACCGAGCGGAGCTTCGACGGCAAACTCCGCGTCGCGGCCACGAACGCGGGCATCCCCTCCATCACGCCCGAACTCGCCCACAACAAACAGCTCGTCGAGCCGGCCATCGTCGCCGGCGTCGAGGGCGTCCTCAACGTCTGCCGCGACATGGGCATCCTCTCGGGCGCGGTCGAACCGTGGGACGGCCGCACCTATCGCAACCACCTCGGCCGCGTGCAGGCCGCCGCCTCGGGCCTGTTCGTCGCCCGCGAGGACGTCGAACTCGCCCGCGAGGTCCGCCCCGGCGACCACCTCGGCTGGGTGTACGACCCGACCACCTACGAGGTGCTCCAAGAGGTCGAAGCCGAGCGCGCGGGTCTCGTCTACTCTATCGCCCGCGAGGCGACCGTCACGGCCGGCGAGACGCTCGTCGGCATCGCGCTCCCGCTGGACGACGGCGAGGGCGACGGCGAGGAAGACGACCCCTTCGACGAGGCCGACGGCGACCTCGACATCTAGAAAAAAGCCGGTCGGTCGAACGGGAGGGACCGGCGTGTCGAAGCGAAAGCGTTCGAGTCGACTGCGACTTCAGAAGTCGCGCAGGTCTTCGAGCACGGCTTCCGCGTCGCCGGAGGCGATGGTCTCGCGGGCCATCTCCAGCCCCTCGTCGATGGTTTCCGCGTCCTCGCGGGCGTAGATGCGGAGCGCCGCGTTGAGGGCGACGGCGTCGGCGAAGCGGTCCTCGCGCTCGCCGGCGAGCACGGCTTCGGTGATTTCGGCGGAGTCGCCGGCCACGTCGTCCTCGTCGACGCCGAGGTCGTCGTACTCGAAGTCCATGCCGTACTCGGCGGTCTCGATGTCGAAGTCGTCGAAGGTGGTCTCGCCGTCGTCGCCGGTGGTCCACTCGGCGACCTTCGTGTAGCCGGGGCGGATGTCGTCGTAGCCCTCCATGCCCTGGAACATGAGCACGCGGTCGAGGTCGTGGTGCTCGCTCGCCTCGAAGGTGTTGACCATCTTCTTGGCGAACGCGAGGTGGTAGAACGACCCGAGGTGAACCGAGGCGTTCGCGGGGTTGGCGATGGTCTCGATGGTGTTGACGAACGTCCGAACGCCCATGTTGTCGCGGCGCTCCCAGAGCGCGTGGATGGCGGGGTTGAACCGCGGCTGGTAGTAGAAGCCGAAGCCGGTGTCGTCGACCATGTCGGCGGACTCCTCGGGGTCGAGTTCCGTGCGGACGCCGAGTTCGTCGAGGACGTGCTTGTAGGCGTCCTGCTTCTGGGTCGGGACGCGGTCGCCGGAGTGGACGACGACGGGCGTGCCGGCCGCGGCGGCGACGACGCCGGCGGCGACGCCGAGGATGGCGGTCGTGCCCTTGCCGTCGTAGTTCGCGCCGCAGTCGACGGGGTCGGCGTCGGGTTCGGCGTACTCGACGTGCTCGGCCATCACGTCGGCGTAGGCGGCGAGTTCCTCGGCGTTGTTGTGCTTCCAGCGGTTGGCGAGCCAGAACGCGCCGAGCGTCGTGTGGTCCGGTTCGCCGGCGAGGATGCGGCGCATCGCCTCGGACGCCTGCTCGCGGGTCATGTCCTCGGCGGACTTCGTGCCCGTGCCGACGACTTCCGTCATCAGACGCTTCAGCGGCCATTCCCCGAACTCGCTTTCGACTACTGCCATGCCCCTGTGTTCGGGCGAGCGGTCAAAAAACGTCCCGTTCGGTCTCGTCGCCCGGGAGCGTCGACACCGTCCGAAAGCGATAGGCTTCCCGACTCCTAACGCCGGATAATGAGCGCGTTGTCGGATGATTGGCGGGACGCCATCGACGAGGTCGATGCGGCGCTTATCGACGGCTACCAGAGCGGCTTTCCGGTCGAGCGACGGCCGTTCCGCGTCGTCGCCGCGGAGCTAGGTATCGACGAGGACGACGCCCTCGACCGCGTCCGCCGGCTCCGCGACGACGGCGTCTTCCGGCGGTTCGGGCCGGTGCTCAACCCGCCGGTCATCGGGAGTTCGACGCTCGCGGCCGTCTCCGCGCCCGAGGAACGCTTCGACGAGGTCGCGGAGATTATCAACGGCTACCGGCAGGTGAACCACAACTACCGCCGCGCCCACGACTGGAACATGTGGTTCGTCGTCACCGCCGGCTCCCGCGAGACGCGCGACCGCATCCTCGACGAAATCGAGGAGCGCACGGGCTGCGAGGTGCTGAACCTCCCGATGCTCACCGACTACTACATCGACCTCGAATTCCCCATCGTCAACGACGACCGCTTCGCCCGCGAGAGCCTCGGCGCGACCGACGTGAGCGCCACCCGCATCTCCGAGGACGCGACCGGCGACCTCTCGGACCTCGAAGCCCGCCTGCTCGTGGAGATTCAGGGCGGTTTCCCGCTTACGAAGACGCCCTACCGCGACGTGGCCGACGCCCTCGACGCCGCGGTCGACGACGTGCTCGTCGCCGTCGAGCGCCTGCTCGCGGACGGCTGTATCAAGCGCATCGGCTGCGTCGTCAACCACATCGTCACCGGCTTTCGGAACAACTGCATGGTCGTCTGGAACGTCCCCGACGACGAACTCGACGCCCGCGGCGAGGCCGTCGGCAGCCTCCCGTACGTCACGCTCTGTTACCACCGGCCGCGCCGCCCCGAGCAGGGCTGGGAGTACAACCTGTTTACCATGATTCACGGCCGGGACGCCGACGCCGTCGACGAGAAGATAGACGAACTCGCCGCCGACCACCTGCCGTTCGACCACGAGCGACTGTACTCGACGGCGAAACTCAAGCAGACCGGCGCGCAGTACGAGAAGCTCGTGGGTTCTGACGACTGAGGACAGAACAAAATTCGCGTTTCGACGCCCGCGCCGCCGTCCGCGCCGAATCAGGCCGCTACCGCGACAGCGGCGACAGCCGGTAGAGCATCCGCGCGGCCTGCGCGACGCCCGTCTTCGCCAGCGACCCGCTTTTGAGCGCGCCGAGTTTCGCGTAGTAGCCGGACTTGAACGCGCCTTTCTTGGCGAGGAGCGCGCTCCCGAGCGCCCCGCGCTTGGCGTAGTACGCGGACTTCCGGCCGGCCGCGCCGGCGTAGTGTTTGGTGCTCGTCGGAATCGGCGTCCGGCGGCCCTGTACCTCGGTCGAGCCGCTGCGGATGGCGGTCAGGATGTCGTCGGCCGTGAGCGAAGCGCGCGACACGTCGGGGATGTCGATTTCCGTGTAGGCGCGGCCGACGTACCCGACCCGGTGGGCGTCGCTGCCGGCGACGCCTGGGTACTGGCGCTTCGCCGCGAACCGGCGGGCGCGGCGGTTCTTGTAGCCCGTGAACAGCCACGAGTTGTACGTCTCGATGGCGTCGAAGGCGTCGCCGCCCGCGGCGTCGTGATACCGGCCGAGCCGACGGCGACCGATGCCGTGTCGGCTCCGCTGGAACGGGTGGGGGACGATGGCGACGCCGCCGCGCTCGCGCACCCAGCGCGCCGTCTCGTCCAGCGGGCGACGCCGCGGCGGTAGCTCCTCCACGCCGAGCGCGAGCAGGTGGCCGTCGGCCGTCGAGACTTCCACGCCGGGGATGCCCACGAGACCGTACATGGGGGCGAGTTGCGCCGCTCGGAGCGACTCGTCGATGACGTCGTGGTCGGTGACGACGACGGCGTCCAACCCGATTTCGGCGGCCTGCTCCAAGATGAGCTCCACCGAGTCGTGCGCGTCGTACGAGCCTTCCGAGTGTACGTGGGGGTCGATGCGGACGGTCAGCGCGGACACGACTCCTCGTTAGGCTTCGGCAACGAAAAAGACACGCCCGAATCGTGCTAGCTCGCGGCACTCCCAGCGGACGGCGTCTCAGTCGGGGCAGACACGGTACTCCGGCGGCGGAAACGTCGAACTGTGTCCGCGGGCGCTACTGCTCGGCGATTCGCTCGCCCGCGTCGACGCCGCTCCAGAGCGCGGCGTGGACCCGGCCCTCACCGACCGTCCAGTCGCCAGCGAAGTAGAGGCCGTGAGACTCCCCGCGGCGGAGTATCTCGCGGTCGGCGACGCCGTCGGGCAGCGCGTACCGCCAGCCCTGGTCGTCCACCCAGTCGGGGTCGCGCAGGCGCTCGTCGCCGAGGAGTCCAGCGACCATCCCCGCGACCTCGTCGGCCGCGTCAGAGAGCGGGTCGTCGTAGTGCGCCTCGGACCACTCGGGGCTCGGTTGGACGACGAGCAGGCTCTCGCCGTCGGGGACGTGGCCCTCCTTGCACTCCTCGCGGGCGACCCAGCCGACCGGGTGGGTCTTGTCGGTGTTGACGAGCGCGTACCACGGCTCCTCGCGCTCGAAGGGGTAGTGGAGGACGACGGTTCGAATCGTCCGGTGCTCGACGCTCCCGATGGCCTCGCGGAGCGCGACCATGCACTGGTCGCCCCAGCCCATCTCGGTGAGAATCCCGGCCGTCTGCGGGGCCGGCGGCGTCAGGAGCACCGAGTCGAACGGGCCGTGGCGCGTCCCCGCCTCGTCGACGACGGACCAGTAGCCGCTGTCGGGGTTGTGGTCGATTGCGGCGACGCGCGTCTCCCGCTCGACGGTCGCGTCGGTCTCCGCGAGCAGGCGCTTCGCCAGTTGGGTGATGCCCTCGGTCCACGTCCACTTGTGTTGGTCGCGGTCGTCGCCCTCGGAGACGACGCCGTCGCCGTCGAACGTCCAGACCGGCTCTTCGATGTCGACCAGCCCCTCTGTTCCCAGTCCGCGGACGAGCCGTTCGGTGCGGCGGTCGTAGTCTTTCACGTAGTTCGCGCCGTGGTCGTACCGACAGCCGTGTCGGCGGCGCGTCGCGGCGCGCCCGCACACCCCGCGGCTCTTCTCGAGAATCGTGACGTTCGCGTTCGCCTCGCGGAGCGCGTAGGCCGCGCCAGCCCCAGCGGCCCCGGCTCCGACGATGCACACGTCGCGAGTCATCTCGCCACCCCGCGTGTGAGTCCAGCCAGCATCGGTCAGACGTGAGGCTTCGAGGCGCTAAAAGACTCGCAACGCGGCGTGATTGGTGACCGTGTTCGCGCCCGCGACCGCGCCCGGAGGCGAAAACGATTCACGTCGCGCCGCCGGAGTCCGTGTATGTACGACTCGGTCATCTTCGACCACGACGGCGTGTTGACGACGCTCGTCGCACTCCCTCCCCTCCGCGACGCGACGTGGGACGCCTTCGACGAACTCGGCGTTTCGGACCCCGACCCGGACCACGTCGAGCAGGTGGTCATCCACGTCACGCCCGAGGACGTGCGCGCCGCCGCCGAGCCCTACGGCCTCGACCCCGAGGCGCTGTTCCGCGTCCGCGACGAACGCCAGTCGGCCGCCCAACGGCGGGCCATCGCCGACGGCCGGAAAGTCCCCTACGACGACTTCGACGCGCTCCGCCGCATCGACGCCCCGATGGGCATCGTCTCCAGCAACCAGCAGGCGACCATCGACTTCGTCGTCGACCACCTCGACGCCGCGGACCTGTTCGGCACCGCCTACGGCCGCGAGCCCTCGATGACGAGCCTCCACCGCAAGAAACCCGAACCCTACTACCTCGAACGCGCCATGGCCGACCTCGGCGTCGAGTCGCCGCTGTTCGTCGGCGACAGCGACAGCGACATCGCCGCCGCCGAGGCCGCGGGCGTCGATTCCGCGTTCATCTGTCGGGGCCACCGCGCCGACCACACGCCGACGCCCGACCCGACCCACGAAATCGCCGGCCTCGACGACCTGCTCGAACTCGACGGCGTCCCGGTCGCGGCCGGCGAGGCGGGCGCGTCCGCACCGTCCGACCCCGCGGCCGACGGCGGCCGCGAGGGCGGAGCGTCGTCCCGATGACCGCCTCGCTCCCCCGCATCGGTCTCGGGACGATGGGCCTCGACACGCCCGACGAGGCCGCCGCCGTGACGACGGCGCTGGAGTTGGGTTACCGACACGTCGACACCGCGCAGATTTACGGGAACGAGGCGGTCGTCGGCGACGCGCTCGCGGCCGCCGACGTCCCCCGTGAGGACGTGACGCTCGCCACCAGGGTCTGGGCGGACAGCCTCGCGCCCGCCGACGTGCGCCGGACGACCCGCGAGAGCCTCGAAAAGCTCGGAACCGACTCCGTCGACCTCCTGTACGTCCACCGCCCCATCGACACTTACGACCCCGAGGCGACGCTTGCGGCCTTCGACGAACTCGTCGACGACGGCCTCGCCCGTGGGGTCGGCGTGAGCAACTTCACCGCCGCCGAGTTGGACGAGGCGCTCGACCTGCTCGACGCACCGCTCGTCGCTCACCAGACGGAGTACCACCCGCTGTTCCAGCGCTCCGAACTCCTCGACCACGCCGAGGAACGCGGCTACGACGTGGTCGCGTACTCGCCGCTTTCGGGAGGCCGCGTCCGCGACGTGGACGAAGTCGTCGCGGTCGCGGAGAAACACGACGCGACGCCCGAGGCGGTGAGCCTCGCGTGGCTGGCCGCGAAGGGGCTGTGTCCCATCCCGAAGGCGTCGAGCGAGCGCCACCTCCGGGCGAACCTCGACGCCGTCTCGCTGGAACTCGACGCGGCCGACGTGGCGGCCATCGACAGTATCGAATCTGAAGTCGAACTGTTTCCCGAGTGACGATTCAGCCGCTCGGTGCCGTCTCGAAGTCTCAATTTCGATACCGGTCCCGGAACGATTATAACACGGCGGGCGAGTGTCCGACCATGCGGATTCCGAGTGGGGTAAGCGGGTTCGACGAGCTCATTCAGGGTGGCTTCCTTCCGCGCCGACTGTACGCCCTGAGCGGACCGCCGGGGAGCGGAAAGACGACGTTCACGGCGCAGTTCATGGCCGAGGGACTTCGTAACGGCGAGAAGTGTATGTACATCACCATGCACGAGACCGAAGACGAACTCGTCAACGACATGTCGAGTTTCGACTTCGGCTTCGAGACGCTCGCTAGTTCCGAGGGCTTTCGCTTCATCAACCTCGTGAGCCCGAAGGGGAAACACATCCTCAATCAGTTCTCACAGACCGGAGGGTCGTCGAGCGTCCAGAGCCTCACCGACAAAATCGTCGCGTTCGTCAACTCCCGGCAGGTCGACCGCCTCGTCATCGACTCGACGATGCTGCTTCGGCTGTTTTTCGCCAACGGCTCCGAGGAGATGACGCGGTTTCTGACGGCGCTCAAGCAGGGCGACGCCACGACGCTTCTCATCTCCGAGATGACGGACCCCTCGTCGTACTCCGACGAGCACTTCCTCGCCCACGGCGTGGTGTTCTTCCACAACTATCTGGAGGCGACGGGGATGACACGCGGCATTCAGGTCATCAAGATGCGCGGAACGAACATCGACTGCGACATCCGGTCGCTCGAGTTCACCGACAACGGACTGGTCGTCGACCCCCGGTCGAAGGTCGACCTCTGAGGTAACAACAATGTACGAACGGGTCTTCGGAACGGACTGGCGGACGATTTCGGACGAGGAGGCCATCCGCCGGATGTACGCCCTCGGCGTCTCCAGCGCGCTCGGCCACCCGAACCGCGGGGAGTTCGAGCGCATCCGCCGGCAGGCCGGCACCGCCTACGGTCGGAGCGTCCTCCAGCTCGCCTTCGAGGAGGGCAAACAACGCGTCGCCCGCAACGAGTCGGAGTACGACTCGAAACAGGACGTGTGGGAGGCGCTCGTCGACGAGGAGACGACGCCCGCCACGACGGGTCGCGCCGACGTGACGATGCAGAAGCCGACGGACAAACAGGGCATCCCCGCCGCCGTCGGTCGGGCGTCCGCCCTCGACGGCGGCGGCGACGACTTCTCTCGGATTCGGCTGCCGGAGTTCCTCCGACGCGGGTAGCCGGCCACACGGCCGACGCGGGTAGCCGACGAACCTTTGGGCGTCCGAACCTTCTCTCGACGCATGAGCGACAGCGAATTCAGCCTCTCCGAGTCCGAGTGGCGCGAGCGACTCTCGGAGGACGCCTATCGCGTCCTCCGCGAACAGGGGACCGAGCCGCGGTTCTCCGGCGAGCACGTCGACCGGAGCGACGACGGCGTCTACCGATGCGCCGGCTGCGGGGCCGAGCTGTTCGACTCGGAGACGAAGTACGACTCGAACTGCGGGTGGCCGAGCTTCTACGCCGCCGAGGACTCGAACATCGAGCTTCGGCGCGACCTGAGCCACGGCATGGACCGCACCGAGGTCGTCTGTTCGACCTGCGACGGCCACCTCGGGCACGTCTTCGACGACGGACCGGAGCCGACCGGCAAGCGCTTCTGTATCAACTCGGTCGCGCTCGACTTCGAGGCGGACGAGAACTAAGCGCCGACAGAACCAGAACGCCGAACCACCGAACACCACCCCGCCTTCCTCACGCCGAACTCTGGTACGTGAGGAACGTCACGGCGACGGCCGCAAACAGGTCGGGCAGGAACGTGAAGGGTCCCAGCCCGCTGCCTCTGAACCCGAGGAACAGCGATGCCAGCGGGTTCGACGTGAGTGCGTACAGGAGCAGCGCCGCCGTAAAGAGGAGTAAGCTCAGCGTAAAGCGGTTCGGCAGCTCCCGGTAGAGCATCGCGTAGGTGCCCGCGAGGAAGCCGAGCGCGACGAGGTTGTACGTCGAGACGAACAGCTTCAACTGGATGAACAGGTCCGGGATGGGCGGACCGCCGTGGCCGCCCGGCTTGTGCGGGCCGAACAGGTCGGGGGCGAACCACGCCACGAGGTCGGGCGTGAACCACGTCACGAGCGCCGCGATGGCGAGCGAGACGCCCACGACGACCGCGGTCCGCCGAACCGGGTCGCGGTTGGACGTGTCGCTCACGCGTCGTCACCTCCGACCGTCACGTCGTCTAAGTCGGCCTTTCGAGCCACCTCGTCGAGTACGTCGAGGTTGGCTTCCATCTGGTCGGTCAGAAAGTACGTCTTTCCGTAGTTGTCACCCATAGTCATCAACACGTTGTTCTCGACGAGGAGTTCCAAGTGGTGCTGTGTGGTCTTGTAGTCGAGGTCGAGTTCGTTCGAGAGTTGGTTGGCGTTCATCGGCATGTCGTCGAGCGCGCGGATAATTCGCAGGCGGTTTCGTCCCCCGCGCGACCCGCCGATAAGCCACCACAGCACACGTCGCATCCGGCTAACTCGTCAAATCCGGACGTAATAAAACGGCAGGCCTCGACTCCGCGACTTCGGCGGCCCGCAGTGGAGTCGTGTGTGGCGGGAGTCGGGCGAGTGGATGTGTTCGGCATGGGGACTGAGGGAGTGCGTCGGTCGCGTTGGGGGGCGGTCGTCAGCGAGGGACACGGGGGCGTCAGCGAGGGACACGGGGGTTAGTTACCGCGCGGCCCGAAGCCGCCGGGTGCGCCGGGGCCGCCCGCGTGTTGTCGTGGGCCGCCACCGCCGTCGCAGGCGAGCGTCGACGTGTCGACGCCGAACTCGGTGAGTTGCTCGTCGACGGCGGTCCGAATCTCCTCGGCCGTCGCGCCGTCGTCGCGCATGTCGGCGACGAGCGTCCAAACCTCGTCGGTCTGCTCGTCGGTCAGGTCGTAGCGGTCTTGCAGGCGGTCGCCCGGGGCGTATCGGGTTTCGTTCGCGGACCCGTTGAACGGGCCGTGCCAGCCGCCGGCGGCTCGGACGGCGGTCCCGTCGGTCGCGTAGACGGTCTCCGAGGCGTGGGTCTGGGCCGCGAGGCCGCCGGCGGCGGCAACCGTCCCCGCGAAGACGAGCGAGGCGACGACGAACGCCACCCCGAGCGTTGTGAGTCTGTTCATGATTCGTTCCTCGTCTGTCCGGTCGTTGGGCGGTTAAAAGAGGATTTTCCGAACTCGAACACGAGTCGGTCGTGAATCCGCCCGGGGTTAGGCCCAAATCACGCCGAAAACCGCTCGCCCGGCGCGGACGAACTGCCGGCGCGCACGACGCATCGAGAAGCCCGCTTTCGCGGCGGTAGGACGGGTCTAACGCACACTCCTTGTGGGTAGTCGACACGTACCAAACTAGGGTGGCAACGTACGTGCTGTATGTCTCGCAGCTACCCGGCCAGTCGTCACCCGACACGGCGGGGCCCGCCGTTCACGCCGTACGCCCTCGTCGTCGCCGGTCTCGTGACGTTCTGTATCGCCGTCCTCGCTCCCGTCGCCGACCTCTCGGCGGGCCTGACGGTGATGAACGTCGCCGTCAGCGGGGCGACCCCGGCGTTCGACGGCGGCACGCTGGTCCTCAGCGGCGGCCTGCTGCTCATCAGCGCCGCCTCGACGTTCTTCGGCGTCCTCCTGTTGCTCCTTCGGCTCTGAATCGCGGTTTGACCCCGGGGCACGCGGCGAGACTCGAAGGTCGGTCGAACTCGGGAAACCGCAGAAGAGTACGCGAGACGCGGGACCTCGGAACCCGCTTCGGTGGTGCGACGTGTTCGCCCACCCGGCGCGGCCGGATTACTGTCGTTCGATGGGGGTGGCGAGCACGGGTATCTTCGACTGGACGACGACCGACCGCGAGACGCTTCCGAGGATGTTGTCCTCGAACCGGGCGTGGGTGCCCATCGAGATGAGCGCCGCGTCTATCTCCTCGGCGAACGCGAGAATCTCCTCGGCCGGGTCGCCGCGGCGGAGTTCGGTGGCGGCGTCGACGCCGTACTCGGCCATCGTCTCGGCGGCCTCGGTGAGCGCGGCCTCGCCCTGCGACCTGAGTTCCTCGTACACCTCGTCGACGCGCTCGTCGGCGAGCGTCAAGAAGGCTCGTTCGTCGACGACGTAGAGCAGGGAGACGGCGGCGTCGCGCTCTGCGGCGAGTTCCGCGGCGTCTTCGACGACCGGCTGCATCGAGTCGCTCCCGTCTATCGGCACGAGGATTGTGTCGTACATCAACTGGGGATTAGGCGGGGACAGTATCACCCTCTTCGCCAGTTCCCGCGCGATGGGAACTACGCGGGACGAGTCTCGACCGGGGAGACGCGATTCCGGAGACGGGTGCGGTGCAGGCGGCTACCCGTCATCGGTCGCGTCGTCGGTCTCGTTTTCGGTGTCTACGTCATTCTCCGGTTCGGTATCACCGTCCGCGGCCTGTTGCTCGGCGTACCGCTCGGCCCGCCGTTTCCAGTCGGTGACCCGCCGCGCCGACACGTCCGCGGCGGCGGCGAGTTCCTCGTCCGACGCCTCGCGGAGCGCCGTCACGGTGTGGATGCCCGCCGTCCGGAGCCGGGTCGCGTACGCCTCGCCGATGCCGCGGATGTTCCGCGGGTCCTCGGGGTCGCGTGCTTCTTCGGCCTCCTCGGCATCGACGCCGCCAGCCGAGACGACCGCCGCGAGCTGTTCGGTCATCGCGTCCACCCGGCCGTCGAGACCGTCAACTCGGCCGTCGATTTCGTCGATGCGCGCCGCGAGGTCGTCGTGAGTGTGCTCGGTCTCCCGGTCGGCGACGCCGGTCACGCCGGCCACGTCCGGGTCGACCCCGGCTTCGACGGTGGTCCGGTCGGAGTCGTCGCTGCCGCTGTCGTCTGTCTCGCCGTCGCCGGCCTCGTGTTCGTCTCCGGCATCGTCGGCTTCGCCCTCGTTTTCGTCTTCGTCACCTTCGGACGCGTCGTCCGCATCGGTGTCGGCGTCGTCGTCTTCGGGCTCGTCTCCGTTGCCGTCGTCCGCATCGGCGAGCGAATCGCCCGGTGCCACGTCGTCGGGGAGGACGTAGACCAGCGCGTCCGCCGGCACGTAGCCGACGACCTGTTTGCGCTTCCTGTCTGCGGTGAGGACGACCCCGCCGGAGTCGAGCGCCTTGTAGCCGCCGCACTCGAAGCTGGTTCCGTCTGTGAGACACACTTTCATAATCAATCATTGGATTCGGGGCAGAATGAGTGTTGCCGCTCCCGTTGTGTGAGAACGAACGGCGGTTTTTCACCGATTCCGCGCCGATATTCGGGCATGATCCGAGCCCTGTTGGCGGCGTTCGGTCTGGTGGAACTGCTCGTTCCGGATAAACTAGTCGCCGTGATGACGCGCCTCGCCTACGAGGACGGCGGCGAGATGACGGCGAAACCGTGGGTGACGACGGCGGCGCGCGTCGAGGGAGCGGTGCTCCTGTTGGTCGCGCTCGTCGGCCTCCGCGGTCGGTGCGGCGGTGACGGCGACGACGCATAACTGCGTCTCGCGGGCGTCGCGACGCCGGTAATCCGGCCCGCGAAAGAAGCGACCGCGGCGAGAGAATATGAGACTGTGCGCAGCAGTCGGTCGCCGAGCGACTCGTGGTCCGGCGCGTCAGCGCGTCGGCGCGACGCGTGCGACCGATTCAGGCGAGTCGCGCGAACGCGAGCGACCCGCTCGTGTTCTTGATGTAGATGCGGACGGTCTGTCCTTCCTGCGCGCCGGGCACGAAGATGGTGTACTTCCCGCGCTGGGCGACGCCGTCGCCCTTGCGGCCGGTCCCGGTGATTTCGACCTCGTAGGTGCGACCCTCTTCGACGGCCTCGCGCTGGCGCTTGTTGCTCACGCTGGAGCGCTTCTGGACCGGGCGGAAGGCACCGCAGGCCTCACAGCGAAGCATGTCGACGCCGTCCTCGGTGACGAGGCGAGTGTCCGGCAGGCCGCACTCCGAGCAGATGACGTACTCCTCGACGTAGCCGTCGATGGCCTCTTCGAAGTCGTTGATAGAGAACGACCCGCTGTATCGGGCGCGGTCGCCTTCCAACTGGCCGCTGGTCCCGAGCGTGCGCTGGATGGCGCTGTGGAGGTGCGCGGGCGTCCGCGAGAGCGCGTCCGCGATTTCCCCGAGGTTGGTGAGGCGGGTGAACGCGCCGTCGGTTTCGCCGGACGGGTCCGGCACCGTGAGGCGTTCCTGTTCGACGTTTCGTTCCGGTAGGACGTTGAGCGCTCGGTCGAGCGCAGTCTGATACTCCATAGGGGTTCGAGTGTCTGGCGACGTATAGCCGTTCCGTGACCGTCTTTGCCGCGGCACCGACGCGCCGACTTCGTTTCAGCATCTCCGACGACGGAACCGAACGCCACGCCTTGGGTGCTGCCCCTCGAACGACTCGTCATGGGCTACACGTGGCAGTACTACGACCTCGTACTTCTCGGCATCCTCGGGAGCCTCCTCGCCGGCGTCGTCGTCGGCCAACTCACGCCGATGGAGCCGCAGACGACGCTCGTCGGCTTCAGCGCCCTCGCCGCGGTCGTGATGGCGCACGGCCTGTTCGTCAACGGCCCCGTGGACGAACCGGCCGACCTCGGCGACGAGGTCGAGGCGCTGAACTGAGCCGGGCGACTGACGGCCGCCGGCCACCGCCCGCAATCGGTCGCCGGCAGCCACCTCACTCGCCGTCGACGACGCGATTCGTGAGCGTGCCGACGCCCTCGTACCAGATTTCCACGTCGTCGCCGGGTTCGACCAGTCCGGGATTCGCCGGGCTGCCGAACGAAATCACGTCGCCCGGCTGGAAGGTGTAGCGCTCCGAGAGGAACGAGACCACTTCGGCGGGCGAAAAGAGCATCCGTTCGGTGTTGGCCTCCTGCCGGAGTTCGCCGCCGACGTGGGTCGTCATGTCGATGTTCGACGGCTCCACGTCGGTCTCAATCCACGGGCCGAGCGGCCCGGAGCCGTCGAACGCTTTTCGAGCCGTTCGGCCGGGCTGGTCGAGCGCGTCGAGGTCGTTGAGAATCGTGTAGCCGCGGACCACCTCGTCCACGTCTTCTTCGGCCACGTCAGAGCACTCGCGGTCGATGACGGCGGCCAGTTCGCCGGCGTACGTCAGCTCGTCGGTCCAGTCGGGGTACTCGATGTCCGCGCCGGGGTCGAGCACCGACACCGGCGGCTTGATGAACCAGTCGGGCTGGTCGGGGATATCGTAGTCCATCTGGTCGACCGTCGCCGCGTAGTTCCGGCCCACGCAGTAGAGCGCGGTCGGGTCGCAGGGCGCGAGCAACTCGGCGTCGACGCCGACTTCGTACTCCTCGCCGTCGGCCGTCACGACGCCGTCGTCGTACCGGCCCGAGACCACTCCGCCGTCGGTTCGAATCCGTGCCAATCGCATTACTCGCCCCTGCGTCGGCCACTCACTTCAAGCGACGTGCCTCCGCAAGCGGGTACGAGAAAACCAGACGCGCGGGCCGCCGCCGCGACTCAGTCGGACGCGGACGCCCGATTCATCCGGGGCATCGACCGGTTCTCGCGGTCGACGAGGTTGTGGATGCGCTCGGTGCGCGTCGATTCGAACTGGCGCTGACACCGGGCGACGCCCGACGCGGAGTCGGCGGGGTCGACAGGGGCGGCGCGGTCGGGGGTGGTGGTCTCGCGTTCGGCGGACCGTTCGCGGTCGGTTCGCAGGGTCGGTTCGTAGGTCGGGGTGGCGTGTGTGCTCACGATTTCGGGATGGGTTCGGGTCGGTCGGACGGCTGTGCGGCGACGAGAAGGGTTAGCGACGTACGCGTACGACCGACATTGTTGTACCCGGCAGTACAGACTAATCTATAATAAATATTCATGTTCGAACGGCGGGCGCGTTCTCGGCCCGCGAACCGTCTGCCCGGCCGGAGCCTCGCCTTCACTCCCGCGAGTCGTACTCCTGATAGATGACGTGGCCGCAGGACTTGCAGTGCGAGGCGTCGGCGTCGTGGTAGGCCAGCCCGCAGTTCTGGCAGGTGACGTTGACCTTGTCGCGGTGGCCCCACTCCTTGACGATTTTGCTCGCCTGCCACGGGATGAGGATGACGCCTGCGAGGATGGCGGCGACCGTCACCCACCGCCCCGCCTCGGTCCCCGGGACGATGTCACCGAAGCCGACCGTCGAGAGCGCGACGACGACGAAGTAGAAGGCGTCGCCGAACGACCCGATGTTGGGATTCACCCGGTGTTCGAACGAGTAGAACATCCCCGCGGCGACGAAGAAGATGGTGAGCACCGTCAACAGCAGTTTCATGACGCGGAGCGTCCCGACCGAGACGGTGCCGAAGAAGAACTCCTCGTCGCGCGTAAAGCGGTAAAACCGGAGGACGCGGACCACGCGAATCGCCCGCAGGAAGCCGATGTTGGCGGCGACCGACGAGACGGGAAGCACGAGCACCGCCAGCGTCGGCAGGATAGCCAGCAGGTCGACGAACGAGTAGACGTTGAGCAGTTCGGCGGTTCGGTCCCGCGCGCCGTAGAGTCGGAGGAGGTACTCCGCGAGGAACACGATGGAGACGGCGGCCTCGACGGACCAGAGCGTCGACTGGACCGACGCCGAAAGCGGGTAGGTCTCGGCGACGAACATCCCGACGAAAAGCAAGTTGAGCCCGAGGAGCGCGATGTCGATGGCCTTGCCGACCGCGGTTCGATGGTCGAGGAGATAGAACCTGACCACGTCCCGCGGCGTCTCGCGGCGCGACCTCCGCGCGTGACCGTCCATACACCGTCTTCGGGGCTGGGCTACTTATACAGTCGTCCGCGAGGTGATGGCCCGACGGCGGGGGGACCCGGCGGCGACCGCCTCAGAGGACGATAGCGCCCTCGGGGAGTAGCTCACGCTCGGTCCGCCGGGCCTCCTTGCCCTCCTCGACGAGCGTCGGCTGGTCGACCGGCTCCGAAAACCGGTTCGGGTCCGGTTCGACCCGCTTGAGCATCGACGAGAACACCGGCCCCTTCCGGCCGCCGGCGGAGGTGATACCGCCGTACTGTCGCTCCTCGAACGTCGACTCGTCGGGGCTGGGGAACTCCTCGCGGATGATTTCCGCGGTGTCTCTGATGTACTCGGCGGCCTCCTTCTGCGAGTAGAGGCTCTCGTTGTAGTAGCGCTCGGCGTACTCGTCGTCGAGTTCCTCGGTGGAGTGTTCCGGCGACTCGTAGAGGACGGACTCCGTGGTCGTGTGGCCGCTGGCGAAGCGGATGTTGACGGTGAAGCAGTCGGGATACCGCAGGATGATGGGGAAAAACAGCATATCGGTGACGGTGATTCGCTGTTGCATCCGCCAGAGCCCCTCGAAGTAGTAGGCCGTGAGCGCGCCGACGCGGTCGTCGCGCGCCCCGCGGTTGTACGCCATCGCAATCTCCTCGTAGTCGTCGCCGGCGATGTGTCGACAGCGTCGCTTGTAGCTCTTGGCAATCCCTTCGAGTTGCGTCTCGTAGGCTTCGAGCAGGGAGATGTCGGGGTCGGCGAGCATATCCGCCTTCCGCTCTTGGGCGTCCGCGATGTTCATCATGTTCTCGTGAAACAGCCGCTCGGCGTCCTCGTTCGGCAGCGGCGTTCTGACTGCCTGCCGGTACAGCACCCGCGTATCCCCGTTGAATGTGACCCGCTGCTCGCTCATCTCGTACACCGGTAAGGCTGCGGACAGAAATGAACTCGTCGGTAATCCGGACTCTTTCCCGACAGTCGTGAGACACGAACTATAACCCACCCATTGAAACCGGAACCAGTTACCATCTGTTCGATGCGTGTCAGTCGTCGGTTGACGCGCGACCGTCCGCGCCGTCGGCGGCGTCCGCGGCGACCGACTCGTCGGCCGCGTCGAAAAGCGGGCTCTGGTCGCCCGGCGCGAGCGTGTTGAGCACGAGCGCCGTCAGCGCGGTCACGATGACCGGCTCGCCGAAGAACGTCGCGGCGGCCTGCGGGAGCCCCGAGAGCGCGTCGGGTCGCGTGGCGACGCCGAGTCCGAGGCCGAGCGAGGCGGCGACGACGACCATGTTGCGGCGGTCGAGGTTCGTGTGGAGGAAGACGAGGCGGACGCCGCTGGCGGCGACCATGCCGGCCATGAGCAGGACCGCGCCGCCGAAGACGGCGCTCGGGATGGTCGCGACCGCCGCGCCGACTTTCGGGCTGAGGCCGAGAACGGCGAGGACGACGCCCGCGATGCCGACGACGTAGCGGCTCATCACGCCGGTGAAGTTGACGATACCCACGTTCTGCGAGAACGAGGTGACGGGGAACGCGCCGAACACCGAGGCGACGGAGCTCATGAGACCGTCGGTAAAGAGGCCGCCGCGGAACTCCTCGTCGGTCGGGTTGCGTCCCTCGGCGGCGGTGATGCCGGACATGTCGCCGACGGTCTCCATCGCGGAGACGAGAAACAGGAACGCGAAGGTGACGATGGGGACGGGTTCGAAGGTGACGCCGAACGCGCCGGGCTGGGGAATCGCGAACCACGCCGCGTCGGCGATGGGCGAGAAGTCCACCACGCCGAGCGGGACGGCGACCGCGTAGCCGACGGCGATGCCGACGAGCGTGCTCAGGAGTCGCGTGATGCCGTCGGTAAAGAGGTTGAGCGCGATGGCGACCCCAAGGACGAGCGCCGCGAGGCCGATGTTGTGGGTCGCGCCGTAGTCGGCGGCACCGACCCCGCCGGCGGCGTAGTCCATCCCGACCGGGACGAGATAGAGACCGATGATGACGACGACGAGGCCCGTCACCAACGGCGGGAAAAAGGGTTTGATGCGGTCGAACTGCCAGCCGATGAGTCCCTCGACGAGGAAGCCGGTGACGAGAATCGCGCCGAACACCGCGCTCAGGCCGTAATCGATGCCGATGGTTGTCGCCGCGCCGACGAAGGTGAAACTCGTCCCCATCACGATGGGGAGCCGCGAGCCGACCGGCCCGACGGCGTACGCCTGGACCACGGTGGCGAGCCCCGAAAACAGGAGCACCATCTGGACGACGTAGGCCGTGTCGGCGACGCCGAGACCGACCGCGCCCGCGACGATGAACGCCACGGCGGTCGCCGGGACGATCATCACCGAGACGTGCTGTATCCCGAGGAGAATCGACTCCAGCAACGGTGGCCGGTCGTCGATTTCGTATTCGAGGCCGAGTTCACCGCTCTCGTCTGCCATCTGTACTCGCCACGAACGACTCCCGTTCAATAATAGTTTCGCGTTCGAGCGTATTTCACTGCACTTGGTGCGATGTATTGGACACAGACGTGCATACTTGGCGGGCGAGTGGGGGAACTGACATCGCACCGACTGCACCGACTGCACCGACTGCACCGACCCAGCTGGCTCGGCTCAGTGAATCTCGACGCCGTCCTCGTCGACGCTGATGTCCACGAGGCTCGTCGCCTCGTAGTCGGTGTCGTCGAGGGCGGTCTCGCCGACCTTCCGGATGGCGACGACGATGTCGGAGACCTCCGCGCCGATGTCGTCGAGCGCGCCGCAGATGGCCGCGAGCGTTCCGCCGGTCGAAAGCAGGTCGTCCACGACGAGCACGCGGTCCCCGTCTTCGATGTCGTTGATGAACATCTCCGATTCGGAGTAGCCGGTCGTCTGGTGGAGCGCGACTTCGCCGTCGAGGCCGTACTCGCGCTTGCGGATGACGACGAGCGGCACGTCCGTCTGAAGGGAGAGCGCGGTGGCGATGTGGATTCCCATTGCCTCCGGGGCGACGATTTTGTCCACGTCGAGGTCGGCGGCGCGGGTGATGCCGACGACGACCTCGCGCAGGAGTTGCGGGTCGAGCATCGGCACGCCGTTGCTGATGGGATGGACGAGGTAGGAGTAGCCGTCCTTGTCGATGATGGGCGCTTCGTGTAGGGACTCCTCGAGTCGCTGCATGGGGTCCGTTTCACGAATTGGCCCAAAAGTGGTTCGCTCTCTCGGGGACCGGCGTCGCCCCACCGCCGCCTAGAACACGCCGGGGGCGACGACGTAGACCAGAAGCGACCCGACGACACCGACGAACAGCGCGAAGACGACGGTCGGCACGACCACCTTCCGGAGGATGTCGCCCTCGCGGCCCGCGATGCCGATGACGCCGGAGATGGCGGCGATGTTGAGGACCGATATCATGTTCCCGACGCCGCCGCCGACGTTCTGAATAGCGACGACGAGCGCGCGGGAGATACCGACGTCGGCGGCCGCATTGTACTGCAGGGCGTTGAACAGGATGTCCGACGTGGTGTTGCTCCCGGTGACGAAGGTTCCGAGCGCGCCGATCCACGGGGCGACGACGGGAAGCGCCGCCCCCGCCCCTTCGGCTAACACCAACGAGAGGACGTTCATCATCCCGATGGTGTCGGTGGGGTTGATGCTCGACTGAATCATGACCTGCGTGAGCGAGACGGCGACGACGAGCGTCACCGCCGCCGTCGCGACCTGCCGCCCGGACTCGACCCAAGCGTCGGCCATCTCGCCGGCGTCCATCCGGTAGAACAGGCCGGTCAGGACGGCGACGGGGAGAAACGGCATCGTCCCCGGGAGGTAGAGATACGCCAGCGACCACTCCATCGTCTCGTACCCGAATATCCAGTAGGGGCCGACGGTGAACCCCTGTAAGACGGACACGAGGTCGAGCGTCGGCCAGCGCGTGACCAGTAACACGAGCGCGACGGCGACGTACGGTGCCCACGCCATCCAGACCGGCATCCGCTTTCGCGGTTCTTCGGTGTCGAGCGACGACGGGTCGAGGCCGCCTAACCACTCGTCGAGCCAGCCCCGCCGGTCGGGGAACGTCCATCGCTCGGACGGGACGAGCACGCCCCGGTCGGCCATCACGACGCCGACGGCGAGGACGGCGAACCCGGCGGCGATATCGGGGAGCGCCGGGCCGATGAACCACGCGACGGCGAGCTGCACCGCGCCGGTCAGCCCGCCGAGGACGAGCGCGAACGGCGCGATGGGCGCGGCGGTTCGCGCGGCCCCGCGAACCGACCGCTCGTCGTCGTCACCGAACCAGTAGACCAGCAGGAACACGCCGAGGAGCCCCCAGAACGCGAACGTCAGCCCAGTCATGACGCCGGTCCACGCCGAGACTAACTGCCGGAACGGCCCGCCCGCCATCGCCGCCGGGAGAATCGACTCGATTTGGCTGACGCCGCCGATAATCGGCGTCCCCGCGGCCCCGAACTGCGGGTTCGGCGCGTTGAAAAACAGCCCGAACACCGCCGCCGCCAGCGGCGGGAAGCCGAGGCCGATAAACAGCGGCGCGGCCAGCGCTCCCGGTGTCCCGAAGCCCGCGACGCCCTCGATAATCGTCTCGAAGCCGAGGCCGATGAGGAGCAACTGGATGCGGCGGTCGCGCTCCAGCCGGCGGAAGTACCACCGAATCGTCTCGATGGAGCCGCTGACCTCCAAGTAGTTCATGAGCAGAATCGCCCCGAAGACGATGAGGACGATGTTGAGCCCCTCAAGCGCGCCGTACACCGCGGCTCCCGCCCACGCTGTCGGCTCCATACCCCACACTGCGAACGCCAGCGCCGTCGCCAACACCCACCCGACCCCCATTGACCGCGCCGCCGACCACCGAAGCCCGGCGAGGAGGACGAACGCGACGACGATTGGGACGCTCGCCGCGAGTGCCAAAATCACGACTGAAGTCATTGTGTCTTTCTGTGTGTTTGTGACCGAGTTTGTTGTAGTACGCGCACCGTTCTCTGTCCCGTCCAACCGAAAGCAGGCTTAAGAGAGTCGAGCGACAAAGTCACCGGGTCGCGTGACACAGGCTACGGACTGATGGACTTCGAGTGAGAAAGTGGCCTCGGCACTCACGACTCACAATCTATCCATAGTGAATGTGTTTAGCGGCTCTATAGAGTCCGCTGTGCCCGTAACAACCAGAACTCAGAGGTTTGATTTCGAGTCATATCCTCAGCAAGAACTTTCACCCACTCATCACAATTAGGTGTTCATGAGCACCAACGACCGGCAGGACCGGGTTCCTGGGTTCGTCTATCTGGACATGGACCGAGTAAAATCCATATCGTCCCGTATCGATGAAGGTTCAGTACCTCACAAAGCATCCTCGCCTAGCTGTCTCTGAAGCCTGAATTCTGTGGCCGAGCGGTTGCATTGGCGGTCTCGACGACAGAATCATGGACGGATCGGCGGAGAGCCGTCGCTGTCGGCGGCGGCTGCCGCCGACGCGACAGCGTCGCCACTCCCACTGTTGGCTAGCCCGGTCGGGAGTTACCGGTGGAACCGGTCGTCTGGTGGTCGGTTCGCGGGGACGGCCCGACGCACCGCGAGGGCCGTCCACGCTGCTCGACGGACCATATTGATGAACTCCTTGAACGACCACTCCCAGAGGCGACGCCCCCCACGGCGGGGCGTCGCCACGTACTCCCAGTGCAAATACCGCCAGACGTTCTGTAACAGCAGGCTCACCACGACGTACAACAGCCGTACGACCGGATTCTGTGTCGAGGTCGTCGCGATACTTTGCTCGGAGAGTCGATAGCTTGCCTCGATACCGAAGCGTTTCGCGTAGTGGTATCGAGCGTCCCGTGGTGAGTCGATGAACGGCGCGTCAGCGGCGTAGCCGTGACGCGCCACGCCATGTTCGTCGTACCGTCCGTTCTGGTAGGTACAGTCGATGTAGACGGGAAACTCGACGGTCCAGCTGTGACCGTCGAGTTTCGCTGTCAGACTGTGCTGAATCACGCGACTCCACCCTTCTGAGAGTTCTCGCTTGATCGTCCGTCCCCAGCGGACGATCGGCATGACGTAGGCGTGGTTGTGCGCCTGAAGCAGCGTCAAACACTTGCTGTCGTAGAATTCGCGGTCAAGATAGACGGCCTTGACACCGAGGTCAAGGCCGTCGAGAATACCGAGGAACTCTGCGAGGACACTGCTGGCGGTGTCGCCGTCTTCGAGACGGCGCACCGCCAGCGTGTAGCGTTTGTTCTTCACGCGTGCGTACAGTGTCGCGTACGCGTGAAACGCGGTGGTTCCACGCTTCGCTTGTGAGTGATACAGGCCGTCTGTATCGTCTTCGTCGCCGTAGTAGGGCCGCAGGTGGAGGTCTGCGCAGACCTCCACCTGCTGGGGAAGGACGTCGAGAACGTCTTTCTGGAGGAGCGTGTTCCCGATTTGTTCGAGCGTCTCGAGGTCGAACTTGGTGCGGAGATGGTAGAGAACCGAGTTTTCGTGAGGTGCATCTTCGCTTCTCTTGCAGAGTGTAGAGACCGAGGTCCCGTCGGCGCAGGCGCCGACGAGGACCTCGTAGATGTCTTCAGCATCGAGTTCAGCGTTTTCAGCGAGTGAGAGAGCAACTTCCTCGTCAAGAGAGTTGACGAGGAAGTTAAGGAGCTGGTCCTCGTGGATTTCATCGTCTGTTTGCTGGTTGTTGGACACATCTTCAGCAAGCAGACCTTCTAACTAAACGGCTTTGTGAGGTACTGAAGTTATCTCGATTCGGATAATTTGGAGACGAGAATCACAGTCACTGGACCTTATCGATTTCAGGAGCTCCGTGATGAGATTGAGGACGCGGGAATTTCCATACATGACGGGAGCAACCCAGACCAGCTATCTAGGGGTGATGTTGTAGAGGTGTCTGGAAAGCTGAAACCGATGTCTCTGTTCAAATTCGAGATAGCATTCAAAGCATTTCTCGATATAATGGACAATGAAACTCAACAGTACTTGCAGGAAATCGATTATCAGGACCAACAGGTCCAAGAGGAGATATCGGAAGAGGATGTTGAGGAATTGAAGAACATGCTCAATCTGATACAGAGGTTTGCGGGAGACAAGATTCCACTACGAGCTGACGTGGATAGCCACCCATTTGGCATCCCTCTCGACCGAAACCACATGAGAAGTAACCCGGAGAGAGTGTTCTTCGAGGATAGGGAATATACCGTCTTTGGAAGAGTAGAAAACCTCATTCAGGATGCAGAGCAGTGGGACCCCGCAGCGGTAACGGATATTATCGACACATACGTTCCACAGGAACAAACGGGAGAGGAGATGCGGACCATACTCAAGCAGGTTTCGAGGGAGTTCAATATGCAATTGAGCGATGAAGATTTCATAATCAAGTCTCCAGGGAGCATTATCCACCCAATCGCAGTTCACTGGTAGCGGTCACTCATACAATTCTAAGGAACACACTCGGACGAGCCATTTTAGACGACTTTCTATTCCGGCGGTTCAAGAACGAGAGAAGGGAAGTTACCGATTCTCACTGTGTGACTCACATCTCGACTAGTAGAGTCGATACCTCGATAGTAGTGACTGGGGCCTATGTGACCTCTCAGAGTGTACTCTATTCGCCTGTTGATTACGACTGTCCTCTCTCAGAGGGTAGCAGACGCGATTCTCTGACATTCGTGCACTTCTCTTCGCGAATGTATGGATAGAAAGCTGGCCTCGGCACTCGAACCAGTAATTATTACCGACTCACGAAACAATTTATAGAAGATGTCTGATTCACGCCTAAACCGATAGACTGCGAGGGGATATCTATCGAGATACTCCCTATGTTATGGAATACTCCCTGACGAAAGAGAATCTTCAACGCGAGGGTGAGGGACAAAAATACAAACCTGGTCCGGCTAAGACGAATGATTCTATCGGAACGTCGTCGGATTAGAAATCGCTCAATGCTCGCTGATAGATTTTATATCGGTCTGCTACGTGAGCAGCACCTTCTGAAACACCTTCTTCACAGGACTCCTGATAGTACCTAAGCTCTCGCCCAAACTTGTCAATTCCAAATGCGCAAATGAGTGCGACTTCTGCAGTAGAGATTGCAGAGTAAGCTAACAATCGGATTGCCCTGTCGATGAACTTGATGTAGCCCGGCCCGTACAGCCGACTGAATATCCCTCCATGTTCGTAGTTGGCCCATTCTCGGAGTAGCTTGAATACGTGGTAGAAAGTAGAGGTGTCCCGCCCATTATCCCATGTACTGATATTTTTTGCTTTGCTATATACCGCATTCATTTGACGCTCATAGTGATTTGCATATTTTTCCTCACGCTGACCACGGATTTCAGGTATCCATTCTTCATTTTCAACGCCAATGAAGTACGGAAATGGTTTCCTGAAGTCGAAGAATTGCCCAGAAGAGGGAGCAAAATTAAACGGATACCCATAGAGACCACGGGCTCGTGAGGACATAAACTGATTAGAGTGTTTTCTTAGCGTAGCCTGATGCGAATTAGATAAATCAGAATCATCTTTAGTACGGATAATTGCTGAGGCAGACTTGTATAGTGCGTAATAGCACATCGTGATTCGCCATTCAGCAGTTTTCATCCTCTCTTCGGGCCCAGCATCAACCGGGTCACTCAAACAATATTCATCCCTCCAAGCATTAGTCAAATTCCGGAAAGCCTTCTCCGCATAGATTCTATCTGAACCAGACCGATTGCGAAAGAACCCCAGAAGTTGACCTCGATTTTCCACGGCGAATTCAAGAGTTGCATAAATAATGTGCTCCTTCAACCGTTCAACGTCACTATCGTTACTTGCCTCAGCTAAATTCAAACCCCAAACGCTCTGTTCATCTGAATCGATTTCAGAGGATGGCGCAACAGAATTGTCCAGCCCCATATTTTGGTCCCGCCCATACTCATAGGCCCAATAATACCCGTTTGCTATTGTTTTAAAAAATTGACCTACGGGTATCGCCTGCTCCGCAAATCTCCGAGCAGTATGCGACATTTCTCTATACTGTATCCGTACATAACTAATTACTTCCCTTTGTATCTAGAGCTATACTGAATACCAACCTAGGCCGAAATACTCAGTTCTCGTGCCTCTTCGGGATTTGTCTTCATTCGTTCAACACGCTCTGCAGATTCGAGATTTTTTGTTAATGTGAGTAGTTCTCGCCCTCGCAACTCGAGCCACGTAGTGTCAAAATCACTCCGCTCTGCCTCAGTTGCGGGAATCCAATAGCAGTCTCCGATGAATTCCTTGCTTCCCTTGGACGCGAACGCGAATGCTGTCGTCTCTTCCGGTATCAAGGTCAACGCGTCCTGAACAGCAATCAGATACTTTGTCCCCAATGCGACGAAGACCAAGTCGTAGCCTTTGGCAAGGATTTGCCGGAGGTCCTGAGGGATATTCTTCTCCCGGCCAACAGCCGCTACTAACTCGTTGTTGGTCATCGTATCTACGTCGAGGTTCATCCGTTCTGCCCGTTGACGAACCTGCTCAATCTCGCTGAATGTACATTCATAGGACGGAATCTCTGTTCCAGCAGAGAGGACACCAAACCCGGCAGAGATGATACGCCAATCCACATTAGCGAACTCCGAAAGCTCTTGTACAGCTGATTCGATATGCTCGTGCTCGCGTCCCGTGTACATCTCAGCCGCCGAAGCGACTGAATTAGGATGCTCGCTCAGTAACTCTGTCCGCTCCCGCGAGTCTATCTCTTCGGGACCAATAACAGCATCAAATCGCTTCGTTCCTGAACAAGGTGAGATAATGAGCACATCCAATCCCATTTGTGTATTCTTATTCTGAATGACTACTCAGAGAACGAAACTCTTTGTGGACGTGCCTGAGAATCATATGCTAAGCAACAACGATGGCACGACGTGAGGATATTACCCGACTCTATGAACTCCTTGACGAGTTAGAGCAGACCGTCGGCGGGAAACAGAAGCTCAAGGACTGTACCGGCTATATGGACTGGCCCGACAGAGGCGTCTACTTCTTCTTTGCGTCAGACGAACACCGCGACGCCGGCGACCAGCTTCGGATTACTCGCATCGGGACTCACGCTGTCTCCGAGAGAAGCAGTACCTCGCTCTGGGACCGACTCAGAACACATCGCGGAGCAAAGCGGGGAACCTACGAAGGCGGCGGGAACCACCGAGGCTCTGTCTTCCGAAAACGAGTCGGCGAAGCGTTCGTTGAGCGTGATTCCCTGAATGATGAGTATCCCCATTGGGGCGAAGGCTCAAGCGCGAAGCGAGAACGACGACTTGATGAACTCGAGATGGAGCGGCGAGTAAGCGACTATCTTCGGGACCTGCCGTTCCTCTGGCTCAACGTTGACGATGAACCAAGGGCCGAGAGTCAACGGGCCTACATCGAACGAAACACGATTGCGCTCCTCAGTAACTACCAGCGAGAGGCCGTTGACGCTCGCTCAGATAATTGGCTGGGAAATCATAGTCGGAGCAAGAAAATCCGCGAATCCGGACTGTGGAATGTGAACCACGTCGATGAGGATTACGACCCGGAATTTCTCGACCTCCTCCGCGACCAGATAGAAGAAACGTCGCCAGTCTAAGAATCGACCGCCATCGTAGCGACAGGACACTATTATAATGGTAATGTCTGTACAGCAATAGTATGGCAATCTACGTCGACGACCCTCTCAATTCGAACGACGAAGACTGGGACATCAGCAAGTTCCACAGCGATAGCGAATACTTCGTTAAGCGACCACCCTATCAGCGAAAGACCGTCTGGGATACCGGAAAGAAGAAAGAACTAATCGACAGCTTCGTTCGCCAACTCTACGTTCCGCCTGTCGTTATCCGGCAAGTCGTCCTCGACGGTAACGACCTCCGTCTCGAAGTCGTCGACGGCCAACAGCGAATTACCGCGATTCAAGAGTTCTTCGAGGACGAATTCGCACTCCCCGATAGCCCCGAACTCCGTGAACTCAACCCGGAACACGAGATTGCTGGGAAACGATACTCCGAACTTAGCGAGGACGTCCAGGAGTATATTGACTCTCAGTGTTCGCTCAAAGTCATCAAGCTGCGCGGCATCGACGACCCCGACGACAAGCGCCATCAGGAGTTAGCCACGAAGGTATTCTGGCGACTCCAGCAGGGCGAACACCTGACCAACATCGAGAAGAACCACAGTAAGACCTACAGCCCCGTTCGGAACTTCATCGTCCAGACGGCCGACGACATCAGCTTCGACCGGGAGAACTACGAAAGCCGTGACGACAACCCCAATCGCCACGAGTTCTTCACGCTTCTCGCTCGGAACAACGACCGACTTCAGCAACTCTCACTCCTTGCTCGCTTCATCCTGATTGAGATTGATGAAGGCCCGACGAAGGTCACCGGGAAGGAGGTCACCAAACTATTCGATTGCAAGCGCGAGGGGTTCACTGTCCACGAGGACTTAGAAGAGTTCAAACAACGCGATGAGATTCAGCGCGTTCAGCGGATGCTCGACCTCCTTACGGAACTGTACCGAGATACCGACCTGAAGAACGGGAACGGAGAGATAGAGTTCCTAAACAAGGAGTACTTCATCCTCAGCCTGTATTCGCTCATCCGTGAGTTAGAGTACGGCGATTACAACTTCGGGCGGGACAACTACGACGAGGTTCGGGACTTCACCGAGGAGTGGTTCAAGCGGTTCGAAGTTGAGGATACAGACGACAGCGAAATGCTCCAATTCAAGGAGGCTCGCCAGCAGAACCGAGGAGCAGTCAACAAGCGACACTACATCCTCGAAAACGCCTTCTGGGAGACAGAGCCCGACATTCAAGAGACGGACAGCCAACGGGCATTCTCCCGAGCGCAGCGAATTAAGCTCTTCATCGAGAGTGACCGCATCTGCGAGATGTGCGTAGAGGAAGGGAAAACCGAAGAGGAGGCAAAAGTGTCTTGGAGTAATTGGGACGCCGACCACATCGAGGAACACTCACAGGGCGGCCAGACTGTTCTCGAAAACGCACGGGTCCTCTGCCCCCATCATAATCGGAGCCGATAGCGTCCAGCAGTATCATTAATATCCTGACAGCAATCCGGTTAGATGGCGATTCTCGATGACTGATGCACCATTAGCGCCCCGTCGACCGATGGACGACAACAAGGGATTAGGCGAGGGAATGACCAGCGTAGATATCTACTGTCACCGCCAGCACAAAGGCCAATGGCAGCAAGAGGCCGACGAACAAGGAATCAGCCTGAGTCGCTATCTGGTCGAACTCGTTCAAGAAGCTCGCTGGCAGAGACATAACGACGACTGAGACGGCGAAGTCCGAAACATCGTTTTCCGCCGAAATCGGGACATAGACCGCGTTTTTACCGGTAATATCATTAACCTAACAACCCAATGACTATTCGGAGGTTATAGTATGACAGAGACATCTGTGGACAGCCCCAGCGACGAACGGGACTTCCAAACGCTCCACAAGAATACGACCAGAGCCGAACTCTTCCCCGCCAAACAGCACAAAGAGGAATGGTGGGAAGAAGCCGAACACGAAGGGTCCAGCCTCAGCCGGTACCTCTACGACCTGATTCAGGAAGCCCGGATGTATCGGGACAGCGGCGCACCCTTCATCCAAACACAGGACCAGACAGTCAAGCAACTCCAAAACAAAATCGACGACCTCCAAACGCAACTTGAAGAGGCTCGACAAGGCGGCGGTGGTCGAACCCACCTCAGTATTGATGACCTCGTCACTCGGGTATTGGACCAGCAGTACCAATCACTAGACGAACTCATAGAGCGCGTTTCTGCTAGTGACGATGTCGCCCAACACCTCCAACGACAAATCGAGAACCGGCTGTACGCCTTAGCCGAGAACGGACAGGTTGAATTTCAGCGTGGACACGGCTGGCGGCTCAAGGAGGGGAACTAACATGGGGGCCGAACCCGGTTCATCGAAAATCTACGACAACAAGCACGACGAAGTCAACTACTTCATCACTCGAAAGCACGCGACCGGCCGGAGCGAAAGAACGCTCAACTCCTACAGTCGCATCCTCCGTGAGTTCTTCCACGACCAATTCCCAGACCTCTCACCCAGTGAAGTCGAGATTCGACACGTCGAAGACTATCTAATGGCGCTCACAGACCGGGGCGTCTCCCAGAATTCGAAAAAGAAGTATCTGGAAGTCCTCTCCAGTTTCTACGGCTATACGCTAAAACGGCCGCAGTTCGAGGGAATTACCAGCAACCCCGCTGCGGTCGTAATGGAGGAGATTCCCCGGGTTCGTCCTGACCGTCCAGACTGTGCGACATGGGAGAACGCCTGTAAACTCATCAATGCGATTCCCGACCCGAGAGACAAGACCGTCACCATCATCCTCGCCAAAACCGGCGCTCGACTGCTGGAAGTCCTCTCCATCGAAGAGGACGACGTCGACCTCGAGAAGGGATTCATTCGACTCCGAGAACGCAAGGGAGGTAAACAGACTGTCGTCCCAATCGATGACGAGACCATCTACGCCATCAAACGCTACCAGTTCGTCAACGCCGATTTGGATTCGCCATATCTCTTCACAAGCAACAAAGGAGGACGGCTCTCGAAAGAGCGGATTCGACGGGAAGTGAAAGCCGCCGCCGACCGCGCCGGCGTCGCCCCCAAAGAAGAACGACGGTTCGAGAAGAAATTCACACCTCACACCTTCCGCACCGTGTTCACTACGCTAATGCGGAAACAAGGAATGAAGCCGTACATTCTGAAATACATCCGTGGAGACGCTAAGACCGAGACGATGGATATCTACACTCGGGTAGACCGTGACGAAGCGAAAGAAGAGTACCTGAACTGCATCAAGGAAATTGGACTCTAACGAGGATAGACAGTTGGTCGAAGTCATTATTTATCGAAACCCGTGGGAAGACCCTGAGGAGGTAGCATGCGTTACGATTGAGGGTGAGGTATCGGGCGGGACGCCGACCGCTGAATCTCTCCGAGACCGGATTCAGGACGAACGCGACCCAATCATCAGCGAGTACACGGATGGACGAGAACTGCTCCGGTATCTGGCTGCCTCGTACTCGAATGGGTATGTGATGGCAGGCTACGATAGCGAAGAGTCCCGGCGAGTCGTCGAGGAGTTGAACGACGCCGCATACCTCGACTGGGTCGAAGAGTCAGGGCTCGACACCTCGCTCTGAATCCCAAAGACTGTACGCTGGTAGTAGTCCCTCGACTGCTCACGTATTTCTGAGCGAACCGAATAGATTGACTCTTAATCGTCATCGAACGGCTCTCTACTCCTGTTAGGTAACACTCAGTCCGATGCTAGCTTTGACCTGGACGTCCTGACATTTTCTCCATCAATCAGAGGCTGCCGCTTAGTGTACGTGATTGCTCCAGAGAACGGATTGTTGCTCTCGATGATGACTGGTATTCGATTGCTGATGAACGCGTTCTCAGTTCTCTCAGCTAGGACCTCCACGCCGTTACAGACCAACAGAGACCGATTCAGTCTGTTGCTCGGGAGTCTTATGATGAAACAGAGCGATTATTGATACGGTGATTTGGCGTGGCATTGCTCATTTTTGGACTCAACGAAGAGAGGGACGACTGGGATGTCCTCGGGAAGATTGCCGACGGTGAAATAGTCGAGGACCCAACTGGCGAACTGGAGGCGACAATAGAAGGAGCGTATGATTTGGATGATGAGGACCACCTAAGACGGGCATTGAATAACCACTACATCAACGCCGTTCCGCTGGCAGAGAACGAGGAGTAACCGATGCGGGTTCTCTTTCAGATGTACCACGCCGGCGAGCTACACGACCTCGGTATCATCAAAGACGGCAATGTGGTCGAAAGCATGGAGGAGGGTTTTGAGGACTGGATTCGATGGGAGCTAAGTCAGCCGACGACTCCCGACATCGGTGACTCTGATGAAATTTTGGAAGCGTATGAGGGACCACACCTAATTGCAAGAGTAACTGACGAGTGACAACTATTGATATAGTATAAATAGGGGAACCTACGACGCTCCACGTTTGCTAACCACATCTTGCGTGCTCTCCATTCCTAAATCAAATTCTGGCTTCTAGCTTCATGCCCGAGTTGTTATTACTCCTTACGCGAGAGAGAACGCAAGACAAGAATGACTTCCGAATATTACTTCCAGTATTGGGAGACTGTGTCTTCTCAACGTACCAAGGAATATGATGAACTGAAAGATGGAGAGGCGCTTGGTGGGAAGCGCCCTATGATTCAGAATGACCGTTTTGAGATGTTGAAACGGCTATGCGACGAAGCCGGCATAGATGACTGGGTTGGAGAGATAGACCATACCGCTACATATCAATCAAACAAACAGAAGATAATGAACCGGTATGGTCTCTCTGGATTTGAGGTTGACCAGGAGCAGAAGCTCAAAAAATTAGAAGCGGAAGCAGAAGACCGAGAAGCGGAGGCTCCAGAAGATGCTCCGACTTCGTTTGAGGAGCAGATGCGTCAGCAATCCGGTGGGACAAAGCAGCCAGCAGACACAATTGAGGTTGAGTCAATTGATGGGGGTTCTGAGCAGCCAGCAAAGAACAAGCAACAAAATACTCAGTCCAATAAGTCACCGAGTGGACGACAGTCTCAGAAGTCACAAATATCTGCCTCAGCGTCCCTCTCCCTTTCTCAAGTTCGAAATAAATGTCTTAAAACGATTGAGGAAGCATATGCGGAAACCCAACCAGCTCTAATTGATGCTCTACCCGGGACTGGGAAAAGCTATGCTGCGGTAGAAGCGGCCTCAACCACAGAGACACCAATTACCATACTCACTTCTCGAGGACGAGAGGAGAGATACGCTGAAATCGAGTCTTGGTGTCAGACACACGGGCTATCCTCCAAAGTTCTACCTAGCGCTGACAAGGACTGCCCCACTTTTGCTGGAAAGCACGGCTCCCAGTTGAAAACACGGTTCAAGAAATATCGTGATTTGGGGGTTACAGTATCAGACCTACATGCTCATTGGAGTCCTCCGTGTCAGAATGAAAGTAGATGCCCCTACCAGTCTGCGTGGGACTTCCAACCGGAAGACTACGACGTAATTATGGGGTACTACACCCAAGCATACGTCGATAAAGTTACAGAGAACAGAGTCGTTGTCATTGATGAGATACCGTCAGACGCTTTTCTTACCCAATTCGAGGACCCACAAACTCCAATCACTAATTTTCTCCAACAAACAAACGGTATCCCCTTCCCAAATTATCACAGTCTAATCGCCAATAAAGACAGTCAAAAAGAGGAAACAGCACTCAAGTGGTTCGAAAATAGAGGAATTGACATTGGTGGTTCGAAGCAAATTCTTGACGCAAATACTAGTGACTACCACATTCACGCACCACTCTTGGTCTTAGGTATTCTCATCTCTGAACCCCTTGGAAACAACTGGAGTAGAGCCTCCTTGGGCGGCGGTCAAGTATTTGCTCACGACCAAAACGGGAACAAGATGTCTGTTCTCACGCCGCCAACTCTGACAAACGCCAAGAATGTAATCGCATTAGATGGAACACCTACACTACGGCTCTATGACTTGATGTTCAATGTCGGATTTGAGCAAAAGCAGCTACTTAGTGACCCGGAGCGGGAAGAATACATCCAGGATACGCAGAACCTGAAGATTGTCCAGACCGAACTCAAATACATCCGCCCATATACAAGCGGGAGTAGTGTCAATGTTGACCGAGACGAAGCCCTTCTTCGAGAGGTGATTGCGGTCCACAGCGATGACCCGTCAGTAATCACTTCCTGCAAGGCTTTGAGAAAGCTCAAAGCTACGAACATCCCGATATCTCCAAATAGCACCTACTACGGGAATCTCAGAGGCTCGAACGAGTTGGCTAAGAAAGATGTCGGGGTGATTCTTGGTAGTCCGCACTACGGGGACGAATTTATTGAGCGGTGGTCGGCTCTATTTGGATTCGAAGCGTCTGGCACTAAGACCGGTACCGCAAAGTCGTATGGAGCCTTCGGCGATGAACTTCTCCAGCATATGCGAGAAAATGAGGTACTGCAAGCGGTTTTCCGATTTGCTCGTGATGGGTCGGGAGCGACCGTCTATGTGAATACTGCAGCAATCCCACCCTGGCTTCCCCGAGAGATAGCATTAGGCGTCTCACGTACTCGGACGTCCACCGAACGAGAGATAATTGATGTACTATCGAATAAGGGTAAGGCCTCTGGAACCGAGATAGCCACAAAAGTCGATAAGCATCCGAATACGGTTCGCTCTCACCTCCGTACCCTCCAGAAAGAGGGAATAGTCCGTAAGACCGGCAAAAACAAAGGAACCCAGTGGCACGATGACGGGTTATCTAATGCTAACAAGTACGGCGCAGTCGACCTCAACAGTATCACCAATAAGACCTATAAGATACCTATTAGGGAAATTGGTGATAAAATCGAGCTCAAAGACGAACTGGATATGCATCTTGAGCAATATGGCATTGACCAAGCTGAGCGCGACCGATTAATCGGAGATGTGTGGATGACTGACCACCGAACTTAGCATAGCTTACAGACAGACTAATGGCGTTGCCTGTAGGTCCGCACCAGTCGTCTTCTCACGCGGTCCTCAGAGCACCTGATGATTATGATTCAATCAGATTTCTACGGGGTCGCTGGTTCGAGTATCAGGACTTCCGTACAGTCCTCGACTCCCTTAGCCTGAATCAGTCTTCAGACTCTCCCTCCTCGTAGCCAGCTTCGTACTCATCTCGTACCGTCCTCGAAGCTCGTTTCGAGAGCTTAGCGAGATTTTTGTTGAATCGACGGATAGAGAGGTAGATGTACAGCAGGAGGAGATACGGCCAGATGAACAACCCAACGACAGAATAGATGGCGAGTTTGAGGAAGCGGTACTCTATCGGGCCGATATGGACGCTACCTATCTGGATGCCGCTCGATTCGTCTTGCTCGTCACTGTCTGAATCAGTCATTGTAATCTCCTGGCCAAAGCCGTCGCTGCTGGACAAGCGACGACAGTAGGACTTATTCAGAGAGACGGCTGGAATCGATATCAAATTACTGACTTTAACTCTGAGATTGACTTCTGGACGTCCCTCTGGAATGAGAGTCACAAGCAAAGAAGAGAATATTTGTGCTTTGAATGTAGTCAGGAAAACATGACCGACGACCCGGAGGATATTCCAGACCCTGTTAAACCAACCACCCTCCAGAAGCTCCTACGAGCATATACGCCCGAAGATAAGCAGGTCGGGGGTGAATCAGCGGACTATCTTAAACTTCAGGTGGACAATACTATTCGGGTTGTTTGGGAGGAGGCGATGAAGAAGTCTGAGGAACGTGACGCGAAACGAGTTGAAGAACAAGACGTCCGTGCTGCATTCAACGAGATATTCTATCCATACACGCTCTTAGAAGAGGCAGCGACGAAGATGGGAGAATACCAACTAGAGCTTCGACGTACAGCGAACCGGTCACCCATCCTTGACTTGGAGGATGACGAGGATGAGTAGCGACCCGAATCTGTTCTTTTTCAGAGACGGCTATACGAGCGACGAGATGCGGTCTCGGATAAACGTTGACCATTTCCGAACCGACGATAATTCGCTTGTTGAGTCCATCCTTGAAAAGGCGAGCTTAGAGCGAGATGTTATACTTGAAAACCGGAAGTCAGATTTCCTATCCAAAATCAAATCCAACGTAGAAACGGAGGAGTACCAGTCATTTCTCTCCCAGATGTTCGAAGAGCACGGAGAGAAGGGCGACCGTGTCAATTTGCAGTTTTACCGAACTGGAGAACTTTCATTTGAGAGCTTAGTTGGGAAACTTGCTGACGAAGTTGAACAGGAGACTATGACGGATGGTGGAGATTCCCGCTATTCATCTCTGATTACGGATTACGAGACACATGACGGTCAAGTCGTCGATATTCAGTTTCGTCTCAGCGATGAACCAAGCGACTTGGAGTTAACTGAGGACGGATATGTTGAAGACGTCGATGGAGATAGAGTCGATATCAGCGAACTCGGCCTAGAGGACTATGAAAAGGTCGTCAAGACTAACAAATATTCTGTAGAGGTCCGAGCATACACGGACGCCGGATTGATAGCGGTCTCTAACTCGAAGGCCAGCACCACGCTCCAGAAGGCACTCCGTCAATCTCTCAGAAAATGGGGTGATGCAGATGCCGGAAATGAAGGATTCCTACTAAAGGAAACGGAGCTGCTTCTAATGCAGAATCTTATGGATGGTGATAACTCCGGGCTGGACTTCGGAGGATTCCTCGATAAGAACCTCAAGACGGCAAAATACCGTGGCGACCGAAATGAGACTCTATCTCGGTCTCCCGTGTTGAGTCCTGCCCGTGAGCAGGGAACCATCACTCAGGCACGGTTCTATCATATGTACGATGATGGAACGGGGCCGCGACCAGTTCAAGTCCGGGTGTACCACGATGGTCACATCTCCTCAAGTAAACCGACGAAGCCCGACTTCGTCGATACTGTAACTGAGCACTTCCTGACGGTATTCAAATATCGGGACTACATCCAACCGCTTGATGAACTAATCAGCGAGTTCATCGATGACCGATTCCGTGATGAACTTTATTCGGGAGAAGACTCCTATCGAAGTAATAAGATGCAGGCATTTGGGAGTCTCGTTGACCAGTACATCAATAGCAACTCGTTTGATGAATCAGAGCGTCCGGTATTCGAAGCTACGTTTGCGAACATAGGAATCGAACTCTCTCAGCTTGACCTCACCAGCGATGAGTATCCCGAGGTCGAAGAAGCGTCTGACCGGCCAGAGAAAGAAACAGACCTCAAGGAGTTCTTCGAAAACTACTCGGACTATGTATTGAAGTCCACGCAGCCCGACTTTGATAACCTCTGGATGCACCTCGAATATGTCATCAATCGGCAATCTCACGACTCACCAATAGACATCATCGAGACCGCAATAGAGGAATATGCTCTCAGAGAGTGAGGCGGTTTTCCTCAATCGATGTCTTCGAGAGATTCCCGCAACCGGCCGAATAGAGGATATTGAGTTTACCGAAGAACAGGTACTAGAGCTAATTTCGGATGCTAGTCTGGCCGAATCTGATTTAAACCGTGGATGGGCACGGTTCTTCGACTCACGCTCAAAGGATGTTGTAGAGGACGGGATTAGCACTGGTGAGACTGTTGAGATGTATCGGCTTAGCCCAGAAATCATCGCTAACGACTGGGCCGACGAAGTAGACGATAATTCCTGGTTCTCTGAAACACGCTTAGAGCAAGTCGATGATGAAAGCTGGTGTTTCATCGCGCAATCCGATGGGCGGGGAGAACTAACGTTCCGTCTATTCTTCAATGGAAGGCGAGTTGAGGAGTATTCTCCAGACGCCCTCAAGAATAGTTTTGCAGTTTGGTTCGTCGAGCCTCGACATACGCCGGATGAAAGAGCTACGTTTCGGTGGGCAGAGTTCTTACAGGACGATTTCTGGGAGGACCTTCAGCGTAACCTATTGCGTATTCAAGAGCCCAGAACCGTCGATATCTGTCGCCTCAACTCTGTCGCGGCAAGCGATAATATGGAGGGTATTGAAGACGCTATCAAGTACAAGTTCAGGGACTTAGAATTAGAAGTCGAGGAGGACCCTGAAGAGGATATTACTGAAATTGAAGAATATATCGATGGGCCAATACTGTTCGGGGCGAAGGAGGACCAAGATTCCTCATATCTCATAGTATGTGAATGTGACCGTAGCCCCAATCAGCTTCATCTCCACTATGTCCGCGACGGTAAGCCCGCATACCTGAGTGATTCTAATCACGCAGAGGATGTCCGAGAATTCACCCGGAGCAAGGTCAAGCGATACAACGAGCTATCCGCGAAAAAGAAGGACGTGCTACCAATTCTAAAGTGGAGTGCGGCTTTGCTCGGGGCAATCGGTGTTTCGCAGGTCATTCCACTATTCACGTTCTTTGGAGTTCAACCGAACTCTCAGATGGTGACTAACAGTATGATTGGCGTTCTTGTAGTGAGTCTGCTAATCGGGATTGGCGTTTTTGTGTATATGATGCTCCCCGTAGTTGCCTTCCGGAGATTCAGTTGGACACGAGATGGCGGGTTGTTGAACTAGCGCTGAGAGAATTTTGAATCATAGCAGGTTGTTGTCTGTCATCTGTTGACCAAGTATTCTTTCTGGATGATGACTGGTATTCAGATGCGGGTGGAATGCGTTAGCGTCTGAGTCACGTTACGCTCTGTACAGTCTGAGACCAACAGAGGCAGTTATCAGAGCCTCACCGGTTAGAGAAATTCAGAGACCGTCTCTGTCAAGCCCGCAAAAATCTCCTCGGCTGATTCGATACTCCGACAGCCCGTGATAACAACCTTACCTGTAGCGAAGAGCAGTACTACACCTTCTGCGCCCTCGGGGCGATAAATTAGACCGGGGAACTGTTCCGGTTCGTACTCGGTCTTCTCGAGACCCAGTCCGATGGCGAGCGCATTCAGATTGAGGTTCTGGTCTAGTTCTCCAGTACAGACGTAATTCTGGACGGCGAACCACTCGTCCTCGGGGTTCTCAATAACGTCCATTTCGGCGAACAAATTCAGAAATCGCTCTCGGAGCGAGTAGGATTCGTCCTCGGAGTCTGCGCCGGTGATGATGAATTTACCCGTGCGATAGACCGTTATCAGCGGCGCATCCTCCTCGAATCGAAGGTACATCCCTGGGTACTTGTCCGGGTCGTAGCGAGCGACCGGCTCACCGATGTCGTCAGCGAGGCGTTCTAAATCGAGTTCGACATTCAGAGCACCTGATGCGACGACATTTACAATCTCTACCATCCCGCCCTCCGACTCACAGTTAAATCTCGTTTCAATTCTGCTCAGCCCTCGTCTAAACACTTGCTGGTTTCCGCCCTCTGTGAGGTATTGTTGAAAATGACTGTCGGAAGAGCACTTATACCCCGAGTGAAATATAGTGAGTAATGGCTGACAAAGGAACCGACCCCGAAGACGAAGCCCGAGAGGTCATCGATACCCAGCTAAAAGAGGCAGGCTGGAAAGACCTCGAAGAAGAGGGAGGCGATACGGGTTTCGAACGGGAGTATTCCACTTCTTCTGGTCCCGTTGATTACGCTCTTCTGGTCTCAGGAAAGCCCATCGCGGTCGTAGAAGCGAAAGAAGCCCAGAAAGACGCCTATGCCGCTCTAACCCAATCCAAACGATACGCACAGGATATCGGTACGGGTGAGAACTACGCTGGCCGGTACGGCGTCCCCTTCGTGTTCACCGCGAACTCAGACGAAGTGTGGTTTCAGGACCTTCGAGAGGAGGCCCCGCGTGAACGGAAACTCCGTAGTTTCCACCGACCTGATGGACTCGAACAGTTCCTCAATACCGACTACAAGGCTGCGAAGGAGTGGCTAGAGGATACCCCTATTCGAGAGTCCGACTCGAACCTCTGGGATAACCAGTTTGAGGCAATCCAGAGTATCGAAGAGTCCCTTCAGGAAAACAAGCGGCGGATGCTCGTTCAGATGGCGACTGGAACCGGGAAGACCCGGATGGCCTGCGCTCAAACCTACCGCCTCCTGAAATCCGGCTACGTCAATAGCGTTCTCTTCCTCGTTGACCGCAACAGCCTCGGGAATCAGGCTGAGAGCGCATTCAAAAACTACGACGTCGGCCCGGCGATGAAGCTAAGCGACATCTACATTATCGAGCAGGTCGAGGACGGCGTCTATCCCGAGAACGCGGATATCGTCATCGCCACCCTTCAGGGGATGTACAGTCTGCTCGAAAATCACGACGAACTCGACATCCCGCAGGACGCGTTCGACTTCATCATCTCCGACGAGTCCCACCGCTCTATCTACGGGGACTGGCGCGTCGTTCTGAATCACTTCGATGCCCTCCAACTCGGTCTGACTGCGACCCCGGCGACTCACACGCTCAGCTACTTCAACGAGAATTGGGTCTACCAATACGGCTACTGGCAGGCGGTCGATGACGGTCACGTCGTCCCCTACGAGACGTACCGGATTCAGACGGGCATCACGATGGACGGCCTCTACTACGAAGATGAGGAGTACGAACCCGGCGACCTCGAAAACAAAATCACCGTTCCCTCTACGAACCGCCTCATAGCAGAAGAGTTCCGGAAGCAGTCGGGCGAGGACGAAAAGACGCTCGTGTTCGCTAAGAACGACCGTCACGCAACCGAGTTAGAGAAGATATTCAGGGAGGTCTACTCGGACAAAGACGACCGCTACGTCAAGAAAATCACCTACACGACCGACGACCCCGACGGCTGGATTAAACGATTCAGGAATCAGAAGTACCCGAAAATCGCGGTGACGGTTGATATGGTCAGTACGGGTGTTGACGTCAAACCTATCGAGAATATCATCTTCATCCGGCCGACTCGTTCCGCCGTCCTCTACAACCAGATGATTGGCCGGGGGACTCGAACCTGCGACGAGATTGGCAAAGAGAAGTTCACCATCTACGACTGCATCGGCATCGTCGACTACTTCAGCGAGACGCCGCCGTTCAACACGTACCGCCCGGATGGAACCGTCGACGAAGAGAAGTCCGGACAGAAGGAGCGAGAGGACGACGAGGACGACGAAATCATCGTCGCCGACGACGTTCAGGACCACCTCGAATTCTCGGGGTATATGTTCGAGACGAAGGACGGCCAAGAGCTACGGCCGGACGACTACGTCACTCACTTCGAGCGATACGTGAGACAGAACCAGTCCGAGATTGAAGCAATAAAGATAATAATGGAGTCCCCGGAAGCCCTCAAGCGTAAGCACCTCCGGGAACTCAATCGGAAACTTCAGGACGAGCCGGAGAAGTTCTCCGAAGAGAAGCTGCAAAAGGCCTACGGGCAGGAGATGACCGACATCATCGGCTTCATCAAACACGCCCTCGGTGAAGACGAGTTCCCCACGACGGAAGACCGGGTCGAACGGGCGTTTAGTGCGTGGATGCAGGACAAAGATTTCACCGAGCAAGAACGCGAGTGGCTGAACCTCCTCAAACGCCACTTCGTGCAGGAGAAAGTCATCAAGAAGGAGGATTTCAACTACGTGCCGTTCTCCCGGCATGGCGGTTGGAATTCCGCTGCGGAGGCATTCGGAGGAGAAGAGGAGCTGAAAGACGTGCTGCAAGAGCTTAACGAAGACGTGATATTAGCATGAGTCGGAACAACGGAAAACTCGACGTCGAACAGAAGATTTGGGATATCTGTGGTATTCTCCGTGAGGACGGGATGCACATCGGGACTTATGTCGAACAGGTCACGGTGCTACTATTCCTAAAGATGATGGACGAGCGGGAGCAATTCGGTAGCGAGTCCATTGAGATTCCGGAAGATTGCCAATGGAGTGTGCTAAAAGAAAAGGATGGTGAGGAGCTCCTTGAGCATTATAACCGCGTTGTCCTTCCGACGCTCGGAGACCAAGACGGAATTGTTGGAGACATTTTCGCGCGAGTTAATAGTCAGTTCCGCACACCAGTCAACCTCCGTGAAGCTATTCGTGAAATTGATGAAGTAGAGTGGTCGGCGATTGAGGTTGATGTTAAGGGGACTGCATATGAAGCGCTTCTTCAGCGATATGCTGAAGAAGCAAAAGGGGCGGGCCAATATTTCACACCTCGACCAGCAATTAAGGCAATTGTCAAGGCAGTAGACCCCGACCATGACGATGATATACATGACCCAGCCGCTGGGACTGGAGGGTTCCTAATCCACGCTTTCGAACATATTCTTGAAAAGACAAATGAAGGGTTGGACCTGAGTCGGGATGAACGGAGAGAGCTAATGACAGAAAATCTCTCTGGAATGGAATTAGTGCCTGAAACCCGCCGACTAGGGCTAATGAACTTAGCACTTCACGATTTACAGCCTCAGAATTTCGAGGTGGGAGATTCATTATCGCTGGGTCCACATACGGACGAGTCGTATGATGTGATATTAACTAACCCGCCATACGGTGGAAATCAAAAGAAAAAGCGAGCTCGGGATGATTTTATGGTCGATACCAGAAGTCCCGAACTCAACTTTGTTCAACACAACATGAGCCTCCTCAAACAAGGGGGTGAATGTGGTATGGTCGTTCCAGATGGGACCTTGTTCCAGTCCGGCGCTGCCCAAAGAATCCGAGAGAACCTATTTGAGGATTTTAACGTCCATACTGTTCTCGTACTACCGATTGGTGCATTCCAACCCTACACCAACGTTGCAACTAACGTTATATTCTTTGAAAAGGGCGATTCAACCGAGAAAGTGTGGTTCTATGACCTCCGAACAGAGATGGAAAAAATCAAGAAAAGTAACCCTCTTACGGAAGAGCACTTTGAGGATTTCCTTGAGAATTTTGACTCTCGTGAAGAAAGCGAACATTATTTCTCTGTTTCAATAGAAGAAATTGAGGAGAACGAGCACACGCTCAGTTACAAGCAGTATAAGGAATTTGATGATGGTGATGAAGTTGCGCCTCCAGAGGAGCTTCTCACTGAACTGCAATCTCTACAAGATACTGTTCGAGAGAATACAGAAGCGATTATGGATGAGCTGGAGGACGAATAATGGATAGAGAGGATTTGCCTAAAGGATGGAGACAATACGAATTAGGTGAGATATGCGAAATCATCATGGGTAACTCACCCCCTGGGGAGAGTTATAACGATGAGGGAGAGGGGGTACGTTTCTTGCAGGGCCAAAATGAATTCGGGGAGAATACCCCTGATAGCGATAGATTCACTACCGAACCTTCGAGGATGAGTAAGAATGGGGATATATTGGTAGCTATCAGAGCTACACCCTTAGGGATAGTAAACCAAGCAGATGATGAATATTGTGTAGGGCGTGGTGTAGCTGCATTAAGACCGAAGAAGAAGAAGCTTGATGGAAGATATCTCTACCACTACATGAAATACTGCAAAGAGAGCGAGTACTGGAGAAAGGTGAGTACTGGCAGTACCTATCCATCAATAACTAAGACAAACCTGCAGAATTTGTCTGTCCCGCTTCCACCCTTGTCCGAACAGCAGAAAATTGCCGACAAGCTGAACTCCGTAATTAGGGGAGTGGACGAGACACGCGAAGTGAGTTCTGACGCTAAAGTAATTGAAGAGAATCTACTTCGGTCCTGCATTTCGGGGTTGATGCCAGAAAAGGAGGGTTCAACGTGTGAAACAGTCAAACTCGATACTGTCTGCGAAGTAATCCTTGGTAATTCACCCCCAGGAGAGAGTTACAACGAGGAGGGTGAGGGAATGCGTTTCTTGCAGGGGCAAAAAGAATTTGGAGAAAAGACCCCTGTCAGCGATAGATACACTACTGACCCTTCGAAAGTAGGTAAGGAAGGGGACATTCTGATAGCTATCAGAGCAACGCCCTTGGGAATCATAAACCGTTCAGACGATACGTATTGTCTTGGGAGAGGTGTAGCAGGGCTAAGACCTGAAAAGAATCTCGATGGTGGATACCTCTATTACTATATGAAGATACAACACGGATATTGGGAGAAAATCAGCAAAGGGAGCACATACCCCTCCATAACTAAGACAAATCTTCAAAATCTACCCATTCCACTTCCAAAGATTTCTAAACAGCAGGAAATAGCTGAACGTCTTGAATACATTGAAGCCAGAATAGACGATATTCATGAAGCATCGGAGCGAATGTCCGACATAATCGACGTACTCCCTGAGTCGGTTCTTTCAAAAGCATTTCAGGGAGAACTCATAGACGACGAATCCATAGAAGAGCGGGTCGTAGCGGTGCAGAGTGGGTTGGAGGAGTTTGAGCCCAATTAATAATCTCACCTATTCACAAAGAGAGGAATGGCCCTTCAGTAATAGGTTGGCTTCGGCCTCACACTATGCGCTGCATTCTGCAATCTATTATTCTCTATGTGTGGGTCAGAAATGAAGAGTCGGTAATAGGTCGGCCTCGGCACTCATCGAAAGGCGAACTGGAGTTAGTTATAAAAATAATTACAGTTAATCTGGCTAGCGTGATGAATGTGTTGGGAGGTGTCGAAAAATGACAGGCAGCGGCTGGAAAGACTCAGTCAATATTCCAGAGTCGACCACGAAGGCCACCCTGTACTGTTCAGAAGATGATAAAGAAGAATGGGATCAAGAAGTGGAGGAGCAAGGCTACAGAAGCAGAAGCGCCTACCTCTACGAACTGATCCAAGAGGCACGCGCCTACAGAGAACAAGGGTTCCTCGCACACCACGAAAGCGAAGAACGGATCGAGGAACTCAAGCAGGAAATCGAACACCTAGAAAACCGGTTAGAGAACCAAGAACAGCAGAGCAGCGGCCGGACAAAGGTCGACGACGTCGACTTCCTCGAAAAATTCCTCGAAGAGACTTACAAGCCCCTCGACCAGATTCTCCGCGAAATCGTAGAGAGCGGAGCCCTGGATGACTTGATCCGCAAACGAGTAGAGGATCAACTGTACTTCCTCGCGCAGCAAGATCGGGTAGAGTTCGAGCGGGGCCACGGCTGGAAGCTGAAGAACAAGGGTGATTGGTGATGGCGGATGACTGGTACGAGACGGTCTATGAGAACAAGCACGAATCGATTAACGAGTTCATCAAGAGGAAGCAGGTTACAGGCCGCAGTGAACGCACTCTCAACGCCTACAGCCGCATCCTCAAGAAATTCTACCACGAAGAATTTCCCGAATTAAGGCCTGAGGACACGGAGGTATTCCACATCGAGGATTACGTGATGAGATTGGCCCAGAGGGATCTAAGCCAGAACACGAAACGCCGTTACCTCGAATCACTCAGTGCGTTCTTCAGCTACGCGATGAAACGCCCCAGGTTCGAGAAAATAACAGGAAACCCGGCAGCAGTCGTCCTCGAAGAAATCCCCAAACAAGTACGAGACCGGCCGGACTGCGCCACCTGGGAAAACGGCCGACAGATCATCCACAACATCTCCGACCCCAGAGACAAAACAGTCGCTACAGTACTCGCCAAAACCGGATGCAGACTGACGGAGGCCCTCGAAATCCAGGTGGACGACCTAATGCTGGAAGAAGGATTCATCCGCCTCCGCAAAAGGAAAGGCGGGAAACAGACCGTCGTCCCCATCGACCAAGAAACTATCAAGGCCATTCAGCGGTTCCAGTTCATCCGGAACGGACGCGGCACCGACTACCTCTTCGTCTCCATACGGGGAGAACGCGTCTCCAAAACCTCAGTACAGAGAGCAGTGAAGAAAGCTGCAGAAGAGGCCGGAATAATGGAGCCGGGAGAAGACAGGTTTCACAAGAAGTTCACGCCACACACCTACAGAACCGTCTTCACCACCCTAATGCGAAACCAAGGAATGCCCGATCACATCCTACGCTACATCCGCGGAGACAGCAACGACGAAACAATGGACATCTACACACGCGTAGACCGCAGCCAAGCCCGCCAACAATACCTCAACTGCATCAAAACCCTCGAACTCTAAACACAACGGAGGTGAACCCAACGATAGAACACGAAATCAACGAATGGACCAACAAAAACGGCCAACTGCTCGGAGCCTCAATCTTTCTGAGCCCAGAAGAAGTACGTCAGCTTCGCAACGGTGAACCAATACAGATCACCGAACTCTCCTAAGCATTGGCAGAGTAAATTGTGAGGTTAGCTGAGAAGATCGTCAAGCCCTGACTTCTCAACGAATAACAAGGCCATCCCCACCAGAAACACGAGTACGAGGATCTGGCCGAGAACTCCAAACACAGGGTGAACAAGCTCCGAGATAACACTCGGTGCTATAGAAAACAGAATGAATCCCGATACGACGAACCCCGCAGTATAGGGAATATTCCAGTTAATCGCCGCCGTGTAGATCCCAAGAAGAATTCCCCCGGTTAACAAGAGGTAAAGAATGCCGGCCATCACAGGCCCCAGAAACTCCTTAGTAAAAGCTACAGCAACAATAACGCCGACAGAAGGAGCCAATAACTCACCAACAGCCCTCTCAACTCCGTGCGAACCTGAAGGCGGTGCCATAATGATTCTCACATAATCCTTCACAGCGAACCTATAAAATCCTTAACCGCCGTTGCACATCAGGCCCACCATCATCTGCGAAAAACCACAGTACAGTAGTTAGTTGCTACCCGTTCCAGACCTGACCCAGAGCTACTGTTCGGGGCTGGATAACCTGATCAGGCCTGTTTCCAGACTGATTTTCAGGACTGCCGATCCAGATCTGTACTGTTTCTAGGTTGATTTTCGGAGCCGAACTCTAATGAGAGTTGATGGTAATATCTGTCGTAGAGTATGTCCCGCGGTCACTATCCGGATCTAGATCTGTATATGATTTCTGAGGACTTGGAAGAGCTCTCTGAAGTAGAGTCGACAGATTTGCGGGACGATGGGGTAGTTATTGAAACTGAGGGACCGTCCTTCTATATCTTCCTCCCTGGCGGACCTTGTGAACAAACAAAACAGATTCCTGAAGTTGCAGATCGACTGTTGGTAGCCGTTCAAACTGGATTCTTGGAATTCCACGGAGAAGATATCCTGCTCTATGAGTTGGGAGAGGACCACGACTACGGAGAACTTATCAGACAAGTCTTGACCGGGGAGGCCGTACACGTAGAATTAGAGAGCGAGGAGGCCTCAGAAACGCTGTCCGAAGCCGGTTACGTACACGGCTATACACCACAAGCTATTGCGGAAATCCTCACAGGATGGGCAATAACATCAGAAAACGACTCCGTCCTTGACTTCGCTACAGGATCGGGAACTCTACTCAAACAAGCTGCGACCTACCTCGACAAAGAAGGCCGCTTGACCGGAGTCGAGATACATCCCTTTATCGCTAAACTGGTAAAAAGCAGAGTAAGAGGCATAGACAACGCGGAAATATTCAATGAGGACTTCTTCGATTGGAGAACACCCGAACAGCTAGAGCTGGGCGAAGAAACTCAGGGAGAACACTCTTCCGAGAAATACGATGCAGTCGTCGGAAACCCGCCGATAACGGGCTTCCTTCCGCCAGAGCAACGAGAGAAAATCAGTGAGTGGACTCAAGGTAGAAGGCCTTCGCTTGCTGCTGCTTTCGTCGCTAAGGCGGTAACTCATCTCAAAGACGGTGGGCGTGGTGCATTCGTACTACCGAAGAAGGCCTTGAAAGACGGCCTCTTGGAACAACTCACTGAATCATGCAGCATCCATAGAATTGTAGAGCTTCCGTTGGGAGTCTTTGCAGATGCTCACTCAGTAGAATTAGTCGTTCTGACCATGGTCAAGGAGGAGCGTGATCCTCAAGTCAAGGAGACCGGGATCGGCCGATTCAACCAGATGGAACTCCCCGAAAACGCACGAGGCCTTTTCCAACAACCGCTAGACGCCATACTCGAAAACAGGTACAATCCATACGATGCTGAATTGGCGAAGGCCTCTCACGCGGACTTGGAAGGAAGAAATGTCTTGAGGATACTTTCTAACCCGTCAATCTATGACATCATCACGTCTGAAGGCTTCACTAAGCTTGGTGAGCTCTCCGGAGTCGAGATTGGGAGCGGCGTGTCTACAGGCAATAACGATTTCTTCTACTTTGATCCAAGTGAGAAAGAGGAATCAGGTATTGATGAACGGTTCTTCCGTCCTGTCATCAAGAATCCTCCCAGCGATATACGTTCTATATCTGAGGAAGTGATCGATCTGTATCTGCTGGATCTTACTCAGTACGTGGAAGAGTTGAGGAGTGACGGCGTAGAGGTTACAGAAGAGAGAGTGCTTGAAGAGCTGGAGAATGACGGCTACACAGAACTGGTCGAATATATTGAGGACAGTCCTCTTCATCATCAAGGAAATGGACTCTCGTTTACTCCGAACTATCTTGGCAAGTTCCAGAATCCGGACTTGATTATACCTGAGTTTTTCGATGAGCCTGTCTGCTATACTGTTGAGTTAGATGATGCAGTGTTTGATTCGACGGTGATCGGAGTCCAAGTTGATAGGGAACAACGCAGGGATGCTTTAGCGCGGCTACTGAATACTCCTCTCTACAGAGAATTCTTCCAAACATACGCTGAATCAATGGACTTGAACTGGTACCGTATCAACATCACCCAGCTAAAAGAAATCCCGATTATTGAGCAGGCATTGAATGAGGATACATTCGAGAGACTGGAGCCTTTCTTCCCTCCAGAAGACGACAACGACCTCGTCAACCTGAACCATCTTCTGATTGAAAGCTGTGAGACAGAAGAGGAGAAGCAGGCCTTACGACGGTACTTAGCTTCAAGAGACAACTTTGCCTGGTCCTGGTTCTTGACTCTGCCTGAGTTTGAGGAGTTCCAAGAGCTTCTTGAATCTGATCGTGACCAGGCTCAAGAGTTCGTGGTCGACCGGTTTGATCAAGAGCTTCTAGACCAAGCACGTCAGACCTTCCGGAACGTCGAATTCTTTGAAGGCAGACGAGAGCTTCTAGACGACCTTCTTATGGAGTTCGAAGAAGGCCATTACAGAGGTTTTCTCGCCGGAATTGTACTACAGTTTGAAGGAGTCCTCGGCGACCTGGTGGAGGAGGCTGGTGGTGACATCGTCGAGGAGGACGGTAAGACCGAATTCAAGATGCCAGGAAAGAACCGGTCACAGAAGCGAAAGAACCTGGATAACCTGATTTCACAGTTCTTCGATGGCGTATTCAGCGAATACCTGCATCAAACGGTTAGACAACGCCGAAACAAGATAGCACATGGAGATGTGATCGAAGACAGCCGCACACTGTCAATACACTTCTTCGTCTCCTTCTACGCTCTCTGCAATGCCTGCTTGAACGAATACGTACGAATAGCACAGCAACAAGATTCAGAAGCAGCAGCAATCTAACTCCGATTTACGGCTATCGCCGGCGAATTTTTGCCGAAGCGATGTAACCGGTGTTTTCATACCCCATAGATAAGAAAAGGTTGCTCAAGAAGACTACACACAGGATCGACAATGAGTGTATCTGTTGACTTTGATAATATCAGACCTGTTGAAGACTCTCGGAGAAAGGGCTTTGAGGAGTTATGTAGTCAAGTTGCCCACGAATTCGAAGACGTACCCGATACCTGGAAATATACACGCATAGGTGATCCTGATGCAGGAATTGAATGTAAATGGGAGTCCACTGATGGATCTGTATGGGGCTGGCAGGCCAAGTATGTCGATAATATAGACAACAGTAGCTTGTCTCAAGTTGATCGCTCTGTAAAACAAGCTTTAGAAAACTACCCTAATCTGAGCCGATACTTCGTCTGTGTTCCCTGCGATAGGCCACACAGCCCCCGTGAAGGTGTTAAAACTGCTCTTGAGAAATGGAATGATCGAAAAGAGAAGTGGGAAGGATGGGCCGAGGACGAGGGGATGGACGTGGAGTTTGTTTTCTGGGGACAGTCTGAGCTTTTGGAGTTTCTCAGCCAGGACAAGCATAAAGGAAGGATATATTTCTGGTTTGATTCAGAGCAGCTCACCGATGCCAAGCTTCAGGATGAGATGGATGTGTCTATTTCTAATGCAAAGGACCGTTACAGTCCGGAACTGCACGTAGATACGGGTAATGCAGATATTTTTGAGCCGTTAGGCCGGACGCCTACTTTTGAAGAAGAGGTGGAAGAGCTTCTTGAGGAATTAGACGAGAAAGCAGGTAAACTGTTCACGGAAAAGCGGGTTGAAGTCCTAGAAGAGGCCGACGAAGATGCTACCCTAGATCTCCGCGAGTCAATAGACAACCTTCCTAATCTGCTTGAGGATGTTGAGCGAATCCCTGAGGATATCCCCTTATCAGAACTACGTGATACCTGTGAGAAAGCAGAGGAGGCAATTCGGGAATTAGAACCCCAGCTTCGAACGCTCAAGGAAGAAGCGGATGCAGAAAAAGACGAAGTAGAAACCCTTGAGAAGTCCACTCTCTATGATTTCCGTCAACTTCGGAAAGCCGTTACTGGTTTGAAAAATCATATCGATAGTAATGATTTCCAGGCTGCTGAAGACGCCGCGTTGAAAGTACTTGGGGATGCGGGAGTGGGTAAAACCCATCTGCTCTGTAACGTTGCTAAGAATAGAACCGAGAAGGGTTATCCAACGGTTCTCCTCCTCGGTGAGAACTTCAGGGACAGAGATATCTGGACGCAGATTATGGAGCGACTGGGCTTAGATTGCACCACTGAAGAATTCCTAGGGGCCTTGGATTCATTCGGCGAATCCCGCGGTGTTCGATCTCTATTGATGATCGATGCCCTGAATGAAAGTTCAAATCCTCGAATGTGGAACCGGCAGTTGCCAGGCATTCTAAGCAAGTTAGAAAATTATCCTCATATCAGCTTGTGCGTCAGCTGCCGGACTGGTTACGAGGAACTCATATTCCCTGATAGTACAGAAGAACAGTTTGTTGAGACCCAGCACTACGGGTTCAATAACGTAGAATACGAGGCTGTAAGAAAATTCTTTAATGAGCATGGTATTGAGCACCAGTCGATACCAGTTCTACGACGAGAATTCCAGATACCCTTGTTTTTGAAATTGTTCTGCGAAAACTTGGAGAACCGCGGTCAAAGCCGGATATCCCACGGTCCAGAAGGCATCAGCGAGATCTTTGAAGGATACATAGATGCGGTACATGACCGGCTATATCGCCGGTTGGATTACGATCCGAGCGATAATAAGGTGAGAAAAGCAGTAGAGGCCTTGGCACGTGAGATGGCTAAGAAGGGAGAAGGCATGAAGAGGCTTCCTCGGAGTGAAGCAAAGGAAATCGTAGACGACCTATTACCGGGAAGAACCTACTCAGAAAGCCTTTACAAAAATATTCTGAGTGAAGGGGTTATCTCAGAGGTAGTCCCCTTTGAGGAGGATGCAGAGGAGGCCGTCCGGTTCTCCTACGATAAATTTGCAGACCACAAAATAGCTCAACAGTACTTAGAGCTCTACGTGGATGACGATATTGAGGAAGCTCTTTCAGAGACAGAGGAGCTACAGGAGATCTTTGAGAACCCAGAACTGTACGCTGGGCTCATACAGGCCTTGTCTATCCATCTCCCTGAGAAGAAGGATGCAGAAATATTTGATTTTGTAGATTCAGAAGATATACTCAATCCATTCATTAAGAGCTTAGCTTGGCGGAATCCGGATACGTTGACAGATAGTGATGGAGAATTTAGTGAGGAGGTTGAAGATTATCTCTGGGAAGAGCTGGAGCTTCTTGATGACCTGCATGAGCTTTGGAGAGTCTTCCTTACATTGTCTACAAGCTCTGATCACCCGCTGAATGCTGAGTACCTTGATGAGGTTCTCAAAGACAAGGAAGTATTTAGGCGCGATTTCAATTGGTCCAAGTTCCTGCATGAAGAGTGGAGAGAAGATACGTCTGAGGTGTACCGATTAGTCAACTGGGGATTCTCTTTAGAAAATCGGCCTGTGGAGTCGTACGAACTGAAGCGGTTAATGTCGATTACTCTCTCCTGGTTCTTTTGCTGTCCAAACAGACATGTTAGAGACCGGTCGACAAAGGCTATAGTCAATGTCGTAGACTCTGATCTTGAACTCTACAGTGAGTTGGTTGAGCGTTTCCAAGATGTTACTGATCCATATATTTTGGAACGGGTCTATGCAGCAGCTTATGGCGGAGTTCTCCGACATAAACAGGATGAAGCAGTTACTGACGTTGCCGAGACCGTGTACGAATTAGAATTTGAGGACAACGACCCGACTCCTCACCAGCTCTCAAGAGATTATACGAGAGGGATAATCGAGGTGGCTAACCGTTTGAATGACGGGTTCGACGTTGAGATGGAGAATGTGAGGCCTCCTTATGACAGTTCTTTCTCTATCGATGTTCCTTCGTCTGATGAGCTTCGTGAGCAAGTTGAAAGCGTCTTAGAGGACTCTGATACTGATTTGAACTCGCGGTTTTGGTGGGGGCTTGTAGGTTCTGACTTTGAAGGACGTGGACACAGTGATTTTGCTCGGTACATTGTTGGAACGAATCATAGTCCTTCTGACGTCCATGGTTACGATTTCTCCGGAGAGAAGGCGCTTCGTTGGATTACCAAGCGAGTATTTGACTTGGGCTGGAGACCTGATCTTTTCGGATCGTTCGATGACTTTGTCAACCGGAGCTATATGGGTAGGATGGAGAATCGAAAACCGGAGCGGTTCAGTAAAAAATACCAGTGGATAGCCTATCACGAATTGGTGTCTTGGGTTACGGATAACTGTGATTTCACAGGTTCAATTACAGAACGGCCGTATAATGGGCCTTGGATGCAATTTGACCGGGATATTGACCCTTCGGTACTAGATCCTCAAGCTGATTCCGACGTTTCGTTAGATGAGGTTGTAGAATATGATTGCCGTATAGATGAGACTGATTTAGAGGAATGGATTTCAGACCACGAGGAGTTCCCTGACTTGGTTTCCTTGTTAGATATTTCCGTGGATGGTGAGAGATGGATACCTCTGCATGGTATTTATAAGTGGAGAGCAGACGAGGGCGAAGACTCCAGACTTGAGAGAGACGTTTTTGCCCGGATAGATACTGTTACAGTAGCTACTGAGAAGAAGGACGAATTGGTGTCTTGGTTAAAGGAGGACTGGGTTGATAGCGATGAGCTTGAGAGCACTCCGTTCCACTTGGCTACATTTACTCAGACTTTCTGGGCGGAATATCCCTGGCACCCTTCGATAGAGGAGGGCTGGGAAGAAGACGTAGATTCTATCCGAGGAGCACCGGTTTCTACGACAGACACCACTGTTGATTTACTCTGGGAGTCAGAGTATGACTGTTCCGTGGACGAGAATTATGGGATGTATGCTCCGTCCCCCCCACTTGCGAAATCGCTCGATCTCGAATGGGTAGTTGATTCAAAGGAATTCGTGCAAAAAGGTTCTAACCCTGTTCGTGTAGCCGATGTGTCTACTTCCGAAGGGTTGTACGACAGAGTGAACTCGCTTTCAATGTTAGCAGCAAGTGAAGGGATAATCGAAGAGTTAGAGGAAGAAGAGCTTTCCTTGGTTTGGATTATACAAGGAGAGAAACGGCTACTTACTGATGATGCTGCAGGAACCGGAATGGGTCTTAGTCAGATTAGAGCAGTCTACTATCTAGACGAAGGAGAGTGGACGGGAGAAATGGACAGCGGTTACTACAACTGAAACAGGGCGGCAGTTAGATCTTCTTCTGAATCTGCTTCTTAAACAACCTGAATGATCCCTTTAGTTCCTCTAACTCATCTTCAACAGTCTTCACCCGCTCGACAACCTCACGGTGACTCAAATCCTCGTACTCAGTCATACTCTCTGGCTCCGACTGCTCCAAGTACCGGTGGGCTTTCCCCGTGAGCTTTGCTTCTTTGGGGTGTTGGAAGACTCTTTTTTGGCCGTCGATAACCCGCTCTACCATCTTATCTGGTTTCTCTACGGTGATTAGGCCTAGATCTTCCAGTTTTTCGAAGCAGTAGGAGACGTGGTGGTTTTCGAGTGTGGTTTCTGCGGTGATTTTCTGGACGTCGTCGAGGCCTTTTTCGATGTGTTTCAGGACGACGTGGTCCTTGTCCCGTATCTCCTCGAATTCTTCTTCAGTCATTCTCCTTCAAGTAGGACGCATTGCTGTTCGAGTTCGGTGCAGAATCCTTCTTCGTCGCGGTGTAGGCAGAAGGCCTCTAAGTCGTCACGGCTGTTTGCATCGAGTTCTGGGCATTCTGGTTCGACAGCTTCGTTGTGTACTTCCAAGTTGTCTTCTTTGACTTCGATTACCCGGTATTCTGCTTCTTCTAGTTCTTCGAATTGGGTGAAGGCCTCGCTGTTTTCGTCGGTGTAGTAGCTGTAGCTGCCTTGTTCGTCGTTGTATTCGTTGCCGCGGCGGTTTTTGGGGTCGTCGACGATGTTCTGAAGTTTCGCTGCTTTCCCCTGCTGGACGACGTAGAAGACTTCGCGGTCTTCTTCGACGGCTCGTTTGAGGTTGCGTAGGACTTTGACGGGCCGGGAGAGTGTGCTGTGTTCTGCTTCGAGGTGTGCGATCTCTCCGTTGGGGAGGTGTACGTGGCCGTCTGGTTTGTTGTCGCCTGTGTCTTGGTACAGTAGGTTGACTTGGAAGCCGCGTTCCTCCAGTTGTTTCTTGGCTTGTGCGAGGAGTTCTCGGTGTTTGTCTCCGCCGGCGTTGTTTCCTTTTCCGAGGCTTTGGGAGGCCTTGATTTGGGCTTTTGTTTGGGTGGTTGCGGCGGTGCCCTGTTTTTTGAGTTTGTCGATGTCGGTGTTTTCGGGTTTCCAGGGTGGGTAGGTGTTGAAGAGTACGGCGGAGTTGTGGCTTTGTTTGCTGGGTTTCTGGACTGCTGCCCGGAACTTGCCTAAGGCTTTGAGCTGGTTTTTGGAGAGGCCTTGGAACATTCCGGCGATCTGGGTTTCGTTTTCGCTGCCACTGGGGTTGAAGGTGATTTTGGTGCGGCAGTTGTTGACGACTGCTCTCCGCATGTCGGTTGCGAGTTGTTGGAGGTATTGTGTGGCGAGCCAGCACCCTAAGCGGTATTCTCTGGCTTCGCTGAGTATTTTGGTGAAGTTGCTGCCTTCGCCGCCGAAGTTCTGGAGTTCGTCGACGTAGAGGAAGAAGGGTGTGCGTTGTTCGACGGGCTGGGTGACCCGGCTTTGTGTTGCGGCCCAGATTTTGGTGGTGACGATGCTTCCGACGAGTTGGGAGACTGTTTCTCCGACTTCGCCTTTTTGGATGTCGACGAGGAGGATTTTCCCTTGGTTGACGACGTCGCGGAAGTTGACTCCGGATTGTTCTGGGCCGATCACTTTCCGGATGGTGGGGTTCATCACGAAGTCGTTTAGCCGGCGCTGGAGAGGTTCCATCTCATACGAGGTCATGTCCTCTTTGACGCGGACGAGTTGCTCTCGGATGATCTGGTCGTCGGTGTCGTCGATCAGCTCGGTGAGCTGGTCTTGGTTGACGACGCATCGGAAGACGTCGAGCAAGCTGTTTCCCTGATTCTTCTGGATGTTGAGGTCGAGGTGGGCCCGCAGGAGGGTTTCGAGGACTCTTCCGAACTGGTCACCCCAGTTCTCCGACTGGCGTTTGAACAGGTCGATGAGGTCGGAGACGATGATCTCTTTCTGGTTCTCTCGCTGGGCCTCCGACATTTCCTCGGTGATGTGAGGTTCGAGGACGTTGATCGGTGTAACCGGGTCTCTAGCTGGATTGATGTAGACGACGTCGTCTCTCCTGTTTTCGGGTAGTTTGGAGAGGAATTCGTCTATTAGGTCGCCTTTCGGATTGATGATTGCGAGGCCGTGGTCTTTCTCTGCGTCCTGTAATGCGACGTGTATCAGTAGCTGCGTTTTGCCGTATCCGGTGGGGCCGACGTTGAGGACGTGAGTGAGGCGTTTTTCGTCGTCTACTCCGATGTTTTCTTCGACGCCGAGGTTGCTTTCACGGCTGCCGAGATAGGTGGTGTTCAGGTTGCCTGTGCTCTGTATCAGGTTCTGGGTTTCTTCGGGGTTCATGGCTGAGCGTTTTGGATGTTGTCCTGTTTCCGATTCGGGAGTGAGAGAAGAGCTGAGAGCTCGTCCTTGGTAGCCTGGAATTTCTGGCTCCAGCCCTGGAACTCTCTACGTTGGACTGCCTGTGCGAAGGAAAGAATCTGGCTGCGGCGGAACGGTGTTACCGTGGTCGCGTTCAGGTACTGGCCTGTTTCCGGGTTTTCGTAGGTGTTGAACGCTCCGGAGATCTCTTTAACTCTGCTAGGCGTGTACTCGGCTGCATTGATGATGAGCAGCCTGATCGAGACGTGGAATCGGGGGCTGCCAGCCTTGTTCTCGATTGCGTCTGCCTGTTTCTTTTCCCGCGGTGTTGGAGGCCTTGACCCCCAGAGTTTCTCTTTCTCTCTCCGCAGGTGGCCGATTCGCTGGTAGGCCCGTTTCCGCCAGTAGTAGCGACGTAGAGGTTGGCCGATAACCGGTCGGAAGAGGATCTGGATTACGAACCGGGTGTTCTGCATTGCGTGGCGGTGGAGTGCTGCGACTACCGAGTCCACCGGTGGTTGGTCGAAGCTGGTCTTCAGTGGGTACCAGTCGGTTCTTCCCGCGGTGAGCAGGCCGCCGCCTACAGTATCCTCTTCACGGATTGGTAGGCCGTTGACTCCTTCTTTGAGTTCGACGTGTGGTGTGTCGTTTGTGAGGTGTGTCCGGATTTTTCGTTCGAGGCGTTTAGTCGGGGCTGCGTACTGGAACTGGAGTTTTCCGGGTGTGGTGCGGCGGATTTCGTACGCTATGGTCGGTGACGTGTTTTTCAGGCCGAGGTACTTGGTCTGGTATTCGAGTACTCCATCTGCCAGGTTTTGCAGCTTGCTCGGTGTGTCTTCGTCTCTCGGTGGCCGGGCTTCGACGGTGTACGGCAGTTTGGTTACCCCCGTAGCCAAGTTCTCTGCCGTGTCTTCGTCGAGCTCGGCGTGGTTGTACCGGAGAACGGTCACGGTTCTAGGGCGAGTATTTCTTCGTTCTCGTGATTGTTCTCCAGTTCTTGGACCTGTTGCTGCATGGCTTGGGCCATCATCTGGTTCTGACCTTCCAGGGATTGGGCGAGCTCCTGCATTTTCTGCATAAGGGCCTGTGTTTCCTGGAATTCGGCCTTCATTTTCTGCATCCGTTTCTGGGCGAGAGCTTGGAAGAGCTGTTCTAGGTTTTGGGATTGGACTTGTTGCGGGGTGCTGTGTTGGAGTTCGTTGATGTCGATTTGGATGTCTCCGCTTCCTTGGGAGACGACTGTGACGTCGGTGTTTCCGTTCTGGTTCGAGATCTGGATTCGGGTTTTCTGGTGGTTCATTGTTCGATGAGTCTGTGTTCGGTCGGGGTTGCGTGTACGCGGATTTTGGCGTCGAGGCGTCCGCTGACTTTCATTACGGCTTCTGAGTACTGTGCGTCGGTTCCTGTTTTGAGGTCGTAGAGATCGATCTCCTCCTGTTCTGAGAGCTGGAAGTGGTCGATCATTTCTTGGCTGACGCGTTCGTGGCGGAAGAACAGCTTTCCGGGCATCTGGTCGAGCAGGGTTCTCCCCTCTGTGTACTGGGTGAAGTCGTTGGCCGACTGGCTGACCAGTGTGATTGCGGTAGAAGTGTCTCGTGCTTCTCTCACCCAGCGGGTCAGGATTTCTCGGCCTCGGCCCACACCTGACACGTTGTGGGCTTCATCGGCCACTACCAGGGTCCGCCGATCATTTTGGCTGGTAACCTGGTAGAGGTGTTCGATCAGGTCGATGATCTCCGGGATGTTCTCTGATTGGCCTCTTGAGGTGACTTGGAAGCAGGAGGCCTTACCTAGTTTTTCTGGCCGGTCTTGTACGGTGTAGGTTTGGCCGTTGAGGGCTTTGATGAGGTTGTGGTACTCGTTTTTCGGGTCGATGACGATTATCTGGATGTCGGGGTATGCGAGGATGGCTCGGAGGAGTTCGATTTTGGTGTGGAAGGTTTTTCCTGAGCCGGTGGCTCCGAATCTTGCGAGGTGGGGTGCGTGCCACTGGAAGCGATCTTGAAGTATGGGTGTGCCGTCGTATTGATCTTCTCCGTAGATGATTCCGGATGACTGGTTGATTGTCCGGGTGGCGAATGGGAATCCAGCAGCGGCGGAGTCACTGAGCTGTAGCTGGGTCTCCTGTAACGGGTCGAGTTGAAGCGGGTTGCAGGCCTTCTGTGCTTGATCGGTTCTGAAGACAGGTTCCTCAAATCCGATGCCCATCCGCTTTAACCGTGATTTGAGTTGTTGGAAGGCTTGGTTGCAGTCTTCCTTGTTGTCTGCGTGGGTGGAGATGTAGACGGCGTAGTCGAAGGCCTGTTGCTCCCTGTTGGCAAGTTTGTCGAGCATCCAGTCAACGGCGTCGAGTTTGGATTCGAGTTCGTTGGTGTCAAGGAAGCCGGATGCAAGCCGGGAGTTGATCTCGGCGTTCAGCTTCTCTTTCAAACGGTTGAGTGTGGAGACGGTGTTAGCGGAGTCTCTTGGTTTGATGAGTTGAGCTACGTCGATTTTGCCATCGACGCGGAGAAGTTCCAAGGGCCAGGCCAGTTCCAGCTGACTAGGGTATTCAGTGATTATGAGTGCCCGCCGGTATTCCTGTCCGGTGGAGACGTACCGAGGTGTTGGGTTGCTGTGAGAGGTTTCGAGTTCTTCGGCAGGGATTTCCGTTGCGGAGAGGTTAGCGGTGTTGAGTGAGTCGGTAATCTGTTGGGTTCTCCGCTGTACCTCACTCTCTAGATCCTCCCTGGTTTCAGAATCCAGTACCGAGGCGAGGAATCCTCGGCCTGATGCGGTGACTGGTGTAGTGATGTAGTGTTCAGTGGTGACGAGTGATTCGTCGTTGAGACGGCTGCAGTACCTGAGATAATCCTCCCAGAGCTCCCTACGGATGGAGAACCGGTCTTTCAGGTATTCGGCGTAGGGCTGAAGCTCTAAATCGCGTTGCAGCGAGTAGATGTTGATTGGGTAGTCGGCCTGATTCAGAACCTGTTTGAAGTTCTGATGGACTCCTAAAGCCTCCTTCTCAGTCATCAGCTCCAAGTTTGTCGGCGTAACTTGGATCGCTCCGTACTGTGTCATAGGTACCTCCCGGCGAGGAACCGGATACTGCGGATGATGTGGTGGTCCAGCGGCTGGCTAAACGGCCTTACAGCGTAGAGAATGGCCCCGAGCAACAGAGCCAGAACGAGGTAGATGTAGGCGTCTGTGAGAACCGCTGCTGTTGCTACGGGCAGAGCAAGTCGGAGTACATCCTTCCAAGTGAACCGGCCGAAGAACTGCATAGAGACGTCTTCAACCGTTCCAGGGAACTGGAAGCGAGGTTTCATCGTAGCCGCCTCCGGAAGTCCTCAACTCGGCCTGTGGTCTCACTGTTCGCTCTCTTCCTCTGATTTTCTCGGAGACGCTGACGTTGATCAGCCGTGAGACCAGGGCCGTTCTCTGAGGAATCGCCGCCGCTATCCATGCTATTGGAGATGGTGTGTGCCTGGCCTACGGCTGTCTGTGAGGCCGTCCAGATCTGGTATGGAACGAGAAGTAGGAGTGTGAAGGATGCGACTCCGAACATCCAGTTAGACACGCTTTGAAGACCGCTGTTGCCTGCTCCTCGAAGTAGTGAGAGCGAGAATTTGAGGACGAGGACGTCCGCTGGCCCGATCAGTAGGGCGGCGAACCAGCCAGCTATGAATGTGTCTGCGTACCGCCTGGCTTTGGGCAGGCTCCACATTACGGCCAGCAAGGGACTGACTGCGGCTCCGAACAAGATGTAGACGTTGCGGATGAGGAATAGGGCGACGACTGCGAGTAGGAGAACTGATTCGACTACCCATGCGATGACTAGGCCTGTTGAGAGGCCTGCTACTTGCTGGATGTTCTGGATTTCAGGTGTGAATGCGTGGGTGAAGGCGTTGGAAAGGTCGACTGCGTACTGTAGGAGGGGGAGTGAGAGTGTGGCGAATATGAGTGCGGCGACGAGCCGGGGCAGTGTTTTCCGGGCTTGGTTGTAGGAGATGTTGAGGATCGGGCCGATGATGTAGAGTATGCCGGTGGCTGCGAATCCGAGGCCTGCTATAACGTATGATATGATGAGTGTGTCCTGATGGACGTCGGATACAGCAGGGTTCGGATGGACAGTTGGCGTAGTGGTGAGGACGGTGATGAGTACGCCGAGTAGGACTTCTGCGAGTTTTCGGAACGGCCAGAAGATTATGTCCGTGATTGTCTCTCCGAGAGTCTTGCCCTGGGTGAAGTCTTGGATTGTGTCGATTAGGTTTTGAATCCCGTTTAGAATCCCACTGTTGTCCTCGTCTTCAGTAGGAGTTGTAGTCGTGTTTTCTTGTGCGGAGACGGGTGTAGCTACTAAGGTGAGGGCGATCAGGCCGACAAAGATGATTCTCCGGTTCATTATTCTCTAGGTGCAGATCGTGGTTCCGAGTTCCGAAGTGAGGAACTGGATTACCATGTTGGAGGACAGCAGCAGGATCGTGCCGATCACCGTGTTCTTGGCAACCTGCTTACCTCTACGAGTGTTGTCTTCGCCTGGAAGCAAGACGAACAAGGAGGCGGTTAACAGGCCCAGCGTTCCAAGCGCGATTCCACCGATGAACGCTAACTGTGTTAGCGAGTTCAGCAGATCAAACAGTGGCTGGAAGGCCTCTGGGGGGTTGCAGGGAAGGTTGGTGTTTGCTGCTGACAATACTGTAAGTCTTAGGCTGGTTTTGGGTTTCGAGCGTTGGAGTGGTTTCCTCTGCATTGCAGTGGCTCGTTTAGCTGGAACGAAGGAAATAGTATCATATTTCTTGATTTATAGAGGGCACATCGTTTTGAGAGGATTCAGAATACAGAATCTTTTTCTAAAATATGAACTACCTTGCTAACAGGTAGCGATGAACCAGAATGCTTCCCCAGAGTATGCAGATGAATGGGAGCTCTTCCGTTCTGTAAGTGTCCTTGACAACCATAAGATCAATCTGATTGATGAGCTCCGTCATCTGGTCTTTGACGATCCCCTTCAGGGGGAAAGCGTCCTCTGGAATTATGACCGCCTTGAACAAGCCGCAGTTATATCTAATGACTCGATTGGAGGAGGCCGCTATGTGGAGTATGGGAAGTCTACGTATCAGCTGCCATCTGGCCACATTACTCCTCCAGCAGAAATCAGAAAAAAGGTAGATGGAGATATGGAACTTGGAAGTACTGTGTATCTCCTCGCGAGCGAAAACATGCTGAAAAGCAAGGTCGCTTGTGCCTTTCTGCTAACCACAGAACAGGCTACGAGAGGGATCGATATCGAGCCTATCGAGTATGTGTTCAGTTGACCGCGTCATCCACAAACCTATGGAAGCTTTCAGCCCCTGTCTCCTCAGAGATCCTGCTGTTGAAAAACCTAGACAGTTCAATAGCTATGTCAAGCGTTTCTTCAACCACCTCTAAATCTGAGTCGCGCGGTATCTCTAGAGTGATGGCCAGCTGTTTGGGTTTAGGTTTCATATATTCTGTCCCGACAGCCTTAATCAAAGACTGGAATTCGTCTTCAGAGTAAAGAAGATTAAGCACATCTGGATTAAAATCAATCTGTCCATTGTACTGTTCAGCAGTTCCTCGCCACAGGTCGTCGTCGTAGAAGAACTGGATTGCTCCAAGTATGGTTTTCTTGAGCTCATAATCCACAGCGTAGTTGGGTTCCTTTTCAATGCCTGCATCATCAGTGACAGTGTCCTCAGTTTTGGAATACACATAATAGTCCGATTTCTCGCGATGCATAGAATAGAGGTAATAGAGGACCTCTCCGTCGGAGCTTTCTTTCGCCTCGAATAATTCAGTGAGTTCGCAGTTATGGTGTGGCTCAACTAGGTTTGAGTCTTCAAATGCTTGTAAGAGGTTTATGAACTCTTGGTCTGCGAACTCGCCAATAGGGTCATTAGAGAGACCGTCTCGGTCCATAGGATGGGGTTCTTGTGCTTAGCTAGGGTGTGTTCAGGTGAAAAAGGTTCTGTGGGGTATTGTTTGCTTCTGGGTTATATTGATTTGAGGTGTTTTTCTGAGGCTGTATGAAGGGCTTTGTGGTATTCTTCGAGATCTTGGCTGATGGCGATGAAGGCATCAACTGTTTTTTCCCAGTCGTTTTGATCGTAGTCGAGGGGAAGGCTGAATTCGATTTCTAGTTCGTTTCCGTCATCTTGCCTGTGAGTGGTTGTATCGAAGTAGGGTGCAGAGTGTTGGCCAGCTATCTCTTTCTCGGCTTCAGCTACTTTATCTCCTTGGAAGTCGCCGGAGTAGTTGAAGTATCCGTCAGCCATAATTCCGTCGTCTACTTTTTCCAGTCCCCAGTTGGTAGTTATGGAGGCGTTTCCATCTGTGGTATAGAAGATGGAAGTGTTTTCTCTTTCGTTCCAGAAATCATCGACATTATCGAGTCTGCCGTTCTGACGTTGCTCTATGTAGTTTTGAAGGCTTATGTTTGCATGCCGTTCTAAATTATCGTTATCTTCCAGTAGATTTAGTACAGATATCCAGTCCTCAAGCCGGTTATTTGGTCCAGATGTAATCTCACATCACCTACAGTTACTATCATGTAGTAAAAATTATATTGTTTACATTCCTGAGGTCCCTCTAGTGTCCTAGCTAGTTCTCTACTTCAGCTGTAACGGAGCAAGTGGATAAGTGAGAGAATACCCGAGAGACAAAGCTACTGTCGGAATCTCTAGGCTCCGGCCAGTACTTGCTGGCTGAAGTCATCCATTTCTTCTCCTTCCAGTGATGTATCAACATCATCCATGCTCATGCTGTATTCTGGGTTGTCTCTGAGGAACTGGTTGAAGTCGTCGTATTCTCCGTTTCTGTCTTCCCATACGTCTTCAATTAGGGAGTCGTCTTCTACAACTGCGTACTGAGGATTCTCTGTTGTACCATAGATTACATGGTTGGTGTCTTCATCCATGACCATCTTTTCAAGTACTTTCGACTGGTTGTACAGTGTCTCGAATTTTATGTCATTCTGATTGAAATTTCTAAGTTTTTCTGTGAAGTCGACGACATATTCGGTTGTCGGAGCAACTGTATCCGAAGCTCCTGGTACAGGATTGTTTTCTGCGTGGAGCGAGTTAGACATTCCACCGAATGCGCTCACTGCGCTCCTCTTTTTTTCTTCGAATCCCCACGAAGACGTGTCTTCGTCTTTTTCCCAGCCGAATCTTAGTGGGTGCCAGTATTCTTGGAATCCGTCATTTTCTGGGTCTAGGTATCCTGAATCCTCGATTAGTGGGTGTAGTTGTTGGTCATCTGCAGTCGCTGTAACAGGGGTTGCCACAGTCTCCATGAATCTGAGTTCTTCTGAGCCATCTGCGTTTTTACCGTAGATAAGGCCTGTACCGTGGCCTAAGGTTTCTACGTCCCAGGCATGGACTTCGAGACCTTGGTTAGTATTCTGTTCTATTGCTCTTTCTAGGGCGGGAGCATATAGTGCATCTTCAGTAGAAACGGGGCCTTCATCAGTTCTAATTATTTGCCAGTTGAACAAGTAAGGATGTACCCAGTCGAGTGCCTCTCCTACGGTTTCTGCATTCTGGAATTCATCTAGCTGGAATGAGCCTCCGTCTCTACGGCCACTAGCATTTGGATATTTGCTGATACCCTGTTCTCCGTTCTTTATTGCTTCAATTTCGGGGTTTCCGGTGTCTGTTCCGATGCTGTCTACGAAGTTTTTTACTTCTGTGGGTTGGGCTTCTGCTAAATCGGTGTAGTCGTTGTCGTGTCGCCATTCGTATGCTGCTAGGTCTATTCCGAATTTGTTGAATTCTAGTTGTTCGTGGCTGTTGTAGTTATCTATTACTGGGTCTGATGTAATGAATCCGCCGCGTTTCTCCAGGTAGTTGTCTTCTAGGGAGTTCTGGCTGATCTGGTTTCTTAGTTCTTCGTTTCTTTGAGGGACTACGTCGACTTTGTAGTTGTTTGGTGTGGATTTAACAGCTGGTGCTGTATCCTGGGCCTCAGCGCTGCCTGAAGATGCTGTTGCTGTGAATTCCTGTTCTCCCTTCTTCATCTGACCTGGTTGCACGGTAACTGTATTATCATTCCACTGGCTAGAATCCGGGCCTATCTGTACTTTCTCGTTGGATACATTGACTGATTCCACGTTGCCTGAAGTTTCTACCTGAAACTGCGCCTGAAAGTCCTCTATACTATGATTTCTCCATATAGGCGGTAGCTGACCTGGCTGCGAAGAAGTAGATATATCGACCGAAATATCTGCACTGTTGGTAGGGGTTGTTTCGGTGGTGTTGTTGGGGCTATCTGTGTCTTTGTTGTTTCCAGTAATGGTGTTGCAGCCGGCGAGTGCGGTGAGGAGTCCGGTGGTTCCGAGGAGAAGTTTTCGTCGTTTCAAAGAGAGATGCCACCTGGTTGTTGTGTCTACTTAGTAGTGTCACTGTTTTATAGGTTAAGGGAGAGCGAAGAGCTCATCTGAAATTGGGTGTATGGTCAGGTACCTACTCTTTCCCCGGCAACTATCTGGTAGAAGAGGTGGTACTTGATTCAAGCACAAGACTATGTTTTCGACGATTTAGACGAATTGTATGAAACCGCGGAAAGAGTTCCTGAGGTGGATAGGCACGACGTATACGCTCATAACGAAGGATCGGATGAGTGGGAGCAGATTCCGTATCGTGACTCGTTGTGGACTGATGATGGGAGAGCGACGGGCGTAGTCTCCAGCAGCCAAGATTTCTACAACGTTATTCAGTACGGCGATATCTTGGAGACAGTAGGTGACGCCGTCGAAAGGCACGGTATCGAGCCCTCCGGCAGGGTTTCGATCTCTCCGACAGCCCACAAGATGAGCGCCAAACTCGACTTCGATCAAGAGGTCTACGCAAACCAAGACGATCCTATCGATCTCGGATTACAGATTCAAAGCGGACACAGCGGGTTCCACGGACTGAAGTACGATATCGGAGCCGAACGCCAAGTCTGTTCAAATGGGATGACGGCCTTCATCTCCGAACTCGGCTTCGACCAGACACACGGCGAACCATTCCAACCCGGCCTAGCATACAACGCCGTCGACGCAGTGGTCGAATCCCCAGCAGAGATCGAACAGAGACTAGCACAGGCCCAGAACCGTGAATTGATGAATCAAGACGAGGCCCTGCTCGTGTTGATGGAGTCCGGAGTCGGCCGATACCTGGAAGACCCTGTTCCAGACCTGCTTAACGCGTTATACGATGAGGTAGATGATCCGGAGGCCCCGACACTCTGGGAGACGTATAACGCGGCTACACGCGCACTAACACACTACACCCAGGACGTCCCAGACTATGAGCTAGCGAACGGCTTTGAGCAAGCAGCCCAACTCTTGGAAACCGGGGGTAATGAGATTCCGGAGCCAGAGCAACTGGGTCGTAGAGCTGTAGACAGCCGTAGCCGCCAGTTAATCGAACAGGGAGATACGGAGCCGTACTGGCCGGATGAAGAGCAAACCCTGAGAGAACTGATGGAAGCCCACGAGCTCCAAGCATAGAAACGAAGGGTGGTTCAACGATTACTGATTTCGATGACGAGGAACCGATAGCCGAATGGGAGGCGGCTTTCCTTCCGGACTGGGAGTGGGAGGCCTACGACAAAGAAGAAGACGGCGTCTACTTCGGCCGAGTCAAATCCCCAAACACGTACGGACGGTGGGAATACGGCTACTTCACCCAAGACCAGTTAGAGAAAGCGGGAGCCTACCGTACTGACCTAGATCCGGACGACGAGACCCCACTGTTCCCTGACGGTGGAAACATCGAAGACGTCGTTGGAGTCTACGAAACCGAGCTAGAGGCCTTGCTCGAACAACGAGGTGATACACGATACAAGAGATAGATGAACTCCTCGACGAATACACCCAGGAGAAACAGTACGCGGAAGAGGAGAAGCCGTACTGGATGAACCTCACCGGCGGCACCTCTTTCTCAGGCCCTCTCCGCTACGAACTAGAGAACTACTTCCCGGAGGCCCACTACAAGAATGCGATTGACCAGGCCTTCAGAGAAGAAGCAGAAGAGGAATTGAGGCCAGATGGAGGTAGCAGGACTCTGTCCTACTGGAGTGATTTGCTGGGTTTTCCGGCTGATCGTTGATCCTGTCCATCGAGAAGTGACTTCAGGGAGTCTTCTCCCATCCTTTTTCTCCAGAACTTGCTTAAGATTCGGGTCGAGGTGTATAGTTACAGCTCCTTTCAAGAAGGTGGGACTGCGTATTGGTTGATATAGTATGAATTACTCTTTAGATGAGGTTAGGCGGTTTGTTGGCGGGATTCCGCGTCTACTTGTTTTAGCTACTATCGTATTTCCACTGTCTGGTGTCTTAATCGGCTATTTCACTGGTTTTGGTGCTTCTCCAGCGAATACAAGATTATTCTTGAGTGGGTTGGCAGGTGCTCAAGCAGGAGTTCTTGCTATCGTTTTCTCCGTGGCAGTTATTGGGATTCAGCTGATTTCGACCCGCTATTCACCGCGAATGATTTCACTTTTCACGGACTCACCGATATTCATCTACACCTTCTGTCTCTTCGTGCTATCCGTTGCCCTTGATCTCGGTCTCCTCTACAATGTCCCCCTGAACTCAACACGTGTATTTTCAGCTGGTATTGGTGCGGCCTCTGGTCTTGCGACAACCGCGGCGGTCGGATTGTTTGTCTTCGTGAGAACCGCTATACGTCAGAGTACACCGGATGGTGCAATTGATGCGTTTGTATCGGGAATGACTTCCACGAAATACTTGGAACGGGTGAGAGAGTCTGTAGAAAGCGAGTCTGAGGTTGCTCATCCGATGCATCCGCTGTACAATTTGGCGATGAATGCACTGTCCAGTGGGGAGCGCGTTACCGCCGAGAAGGCAGTTCAAGAATACGGTGATTTGGTCCGGTCTATAATCTTGGAGTTGGAAGAACGGAACACGTTCGAGGACGAAGAAAATCAGGTTCGGAGGAAATTGTTCAAGCCTGTATTCAAGGAGCATCTACACGATATTGCCTTACACGCTGAAGAGCAGAATGAAAACCAGATAGTTAGCAACGCCATCGAATGGCAGTATGAGCTCGGAAAGGAAGGACTCGATCTTGAGATCGATAGAATAGCGCGTCAGGCCCAGTTTGGAATGTCAGACGTACTTCGAGATGCACCTCTCGAAACAGGCTCATACATTTCAAGCAACAACGCTTGGGAACAGATCGGTCAGTTCCTCGTCGACGCTTCAGACAAGCCTGCTCCCAGAATCGCTCGAAACACTGCTTCCTCCATTGAGACGAATATCAGCTCCTATCAGCTCCATAAAATCAGTGACGCACGCTGGTATAGCCACTCAATGATGCGGCTCTACAGCAAAATGGAGGATGCTCAAGAAGCACTCCTTGACCACTATGCCGAAGACGTCGCCAACGTCGATATGGAATGGCAGTATGAACACGTCCCTGACGACATCCACAATCGAGAAGAGGTCTATTCCGTATTCGAGTGGAGAAACACTCTGCTAAGCACTACAGCGTCTTTCCTCCAATACGCAATTGAAGAAGGCCAGTACCCGATTACAGACGGGAATTTCAAAGACAGTTGGCAGAACATCTGCGTTGAAGCATCGAAAACACCTGCCGAGGACTACGCAGTCACACTCTGTCAGGCCCTAATTGAGATAGCTGTAATTGACCGGAATCACGTCGAAGAGACAGGTATCCCTTGGAGCTCCAGTATCGGCCGAGTCAAATACAACGGCAACCCAGACATCGTTGACAAAGCCTTCGAACGAATCCTCCAATACGACTACGTCGAAGAAGAACCAGGCCCTCTCTTCGCCGGAGAAATGGAAGAACACCGTCAAACATACTATGAAAGTCAACTGAACGTCCAAGGCACACCAACACTGAACAATAGGTCTGATTTCCCCGAAGAGATAGAAGAGATTCGAAGAGAGGCCGATGAGAGATGGGAGAAGCTCGAAGACTAGCCCGTACGACTATCTAATTCAACTGAAGTTAGGTCTGTCAAAGTGTTGTAGCCTGTTAGTTGCGTATGAGTGTTTTGTGAGTCCGCCTGATTCGAAGAGACTTATAGATCTTGCATCGCAGTATGACGTTCTTGATGAAGAGGAGGTACGGAAGCTGGTTCTGGCTTCTGGTCTGTCTCGGAGTGAGGTATTGCAGGAAGTTGCATCCCGAGTAGTTGCAGCGAGAGCAGTTGAGAACTCAGAGTATCCTTTTGCATCGAGATCCTTCACGGGAGGGATCACGCTGGGGTATACCTTCGATGGCCGGTCCTTCCGGTTTTCTGAGAGCAATCTAACGAGGCATTTGTTGGCTGTGGGTCAGTCGGGTTCGGGGAAGACTACGTTGTTCTATAATTTGCTTGATCAGGTTGGTGTTCCGTTCTGGGTTTTTGATTTGAAGCGGGATTACAGGCCCCTGGCTCGTGAAGATGATTTGCTGGTGTTGCCGTGGTCGGAGTTGAAGTTGAATCCGTTGAGGCCTCCGAGTGGTGTGTCTCCTCGTAGGTGGGCTCAGGTCTTCTCCGAAATTTTTGGGCACGCTACTTCGCTGCTTTCGGGGTCGAAGAACTACTTGCTGAAGAAGATCATCGAGCTCTACAAGTTGTACGGCTTGTTTGAGGAGGTTTCAGGGCCGTATCCAGGCCTTCACGAACTACAATTACTGGTTGAGAATGACTCGATGAGCTATGTTCGTACTGCTGCGGATTACAGGGATCGATTGTTGAATCGATTGGAGGCGATGAACCTTACAGCAGGTACCGTCTTCGAATGCAGTCAAGGCCCTACAATAGAGGAGATGCTGAACAGGAGGGTGGTTTTCGAGTTTGACGGTCTCAGCAGGGATGTTCAGAACTTTTTGATGGAGATTTTGTTTGCTGGTGTCTACGAGTATCGTTTGAGTCAGGGAATGCGTGGTGACGAGTTACGGCACTTGTTTCTCTTGGATGAGGGGAAGCAGGTTTTCTCGGTGTATAAGGAGCGTCAGGATGCGGCTGGTATCCCAGAGATTGATCAGTTGACGGCGAAAATGCGGGAGTTCGGCGAAGGTCTCATCGTAGGTGATCAGGAGGCAAGCAAGTTGACGGATTCTATCAAGGCTAATACGTACACCAAGTTCTTGCTGCCTACGGGCGACCGAAAGCAGTTCCAAGCAGTCACCAACTCGATGAACCTGTCTGAGAGACAGACGGAGTTTGCCTCTGAGCTTGAGGTGGGAGAGGCAGTAGTTCAGGTCGGTAACCGTGGCCCAGTACCGGTCAAACTCGACAACTACGAAGTTGACAAGCAAATCTCTGATAGCGAACTTCAGAAACTCCAGGCCGAGAACTGGAACAACCTGTCTCACGAACCAAGGAATACAACACCTGAGTTCGAAGTTGAGATATTGGAAGGTCGTTCTGGTGAAGTACCTGAGCCTGATACGCCTGAAGATCCTACAAGAGAAGTCAACGTCTCAAGCGAAGCAGACCGCCTACTCAAGGACGTGGTCGATAATCCGTTTAGACCCTTGACTGAACGATACGGGGAATTTCCTAGCCGGTACAAGGGAAACAAGGCCAAGGATGAGCTCGTCGACGAAGGAGTACTAATCGAGAGGCAGGTCCGTACAAAGAGTGGACGTCGAAAGTTGCTGGAATTGACGAAGAAAGGCCGCCAGTACGTCGAAGATGAACTAGATCTGGAAGCGAAACACAGGGGGCGAGGCGGAGTCGTTCACAGGTACTGGCAAACTCGAATCAAGGAAGCATTCGAACAAGCCGGCTGGTACGCTGAGACGGAAGTATTCGATGCCGACGTCTACGTGAATATGGACACTTCCGAACTTGTGGTCGAGGTAGCGATGGGAGACAACCCAAGAGAAATAGAACACATCGAGAAGCATCTGGAGAAAGACTTCATCGTCTGGATCGCAGCCCGCAACCAGGAAATCCTCCAGGGACTGCAGCAAAGAATGGAGGAGAAAGGCCTACAGACAGATAACGTAGTATTTCGACTAGTTCGGGACTTCAACGAGATCGAGAACCTTCCCGAATAGGTTGTTCGGCCTCTTCGAACGACCGGAAAGATATAAAAGTAAATGAAATCTTATATGTATGGGATTTATCGACGTATTTGATAATCACTGGACATCTGCTCTTGGTGCTCTTCTTGTAGTACTAGGATTAGTTCCAGTAACTGAAGCGCTGTTTCAGATCAATATCGTTGGCGGCACTCTCCCATTTAAGCAGGGATGGGTAATGGGGCTGTTCACGATAGGAGTAGGTGTGCTCCTCGCTACAAGGGGCGCAACTAAGGCTGCTGATTATATCAAAGAGATTATTTGGGGATGGAGACTCGCCAACTGAAGGCGGGCCCCTTCATTTTTTAATCTCATTTACAAATAATCAGTTGAAAACCAACAGAAGGAAGGAGTATAGTAAGACACGACAGGCAGAGAGTTTGTATGGCTAATATCTAGCTCTCTCGGGGCTTACCACTAAGCGTTCGAAGCCCTTCATCCGAAGGCTTGTGTTCAAGCTCAAGGGAAAACGTGTCTCTCCCCACACTCCTTCTGACTTCAAGTGTGAAAATTACGGTATGAGCTCAACACAATACGTCGACATCAACAGAACCCTTCAAAACCTGAAAGACAGCCAAATACAGCCAGAAAACGTCGAAGCAATACGCGACTTCGTAAACCACTGTGCAGCAGAGGGAATCAGCGAAGTACGGCAAGCACGTCTCACATCCGCACTAAAATCATTGCTCAACAACTTCGGACCAGAAGATTTCCTTCTCAGAGAAGCAAGCGAACAAGAACTCAAACAGGTGATCGCAGGCCTGAATCGCAGCGACTACGCAGATAGCACGAAGCACACGTTCAAATCTGCTGTAAAGAAGTTCTACAAGGTCGATAACGGCGGCCACGAGCATCCTGATAAAGTCCAGTTCTTCTCTGTTTCCTCGGGAGAGAAATCCACCTCAGTCACCCGCGAAGACCTATTCACAGAAGACGAGCTAAAACGCCTGTTCCAATCTTTCACGAGTACACGTGATCGTGCCCTTACGATGGTTCTCTACGAATCAGGAGCCAGGCCAGGAGAACTCTTAGCCTGCAATATCGCAGACTTCACCTCAAACGGCAAAGGCGACTTCATCTTCCTTCAAGGCCTGAAGAACACACCCGACAGAACAAACCAACTGGTCCGGTCAGGCCGAGTTGTACGTGAGTGGCTTGCTCAGCATCCTTGTGGCGGAGAACTAGGAGATATCAAAGACCCCAGCGCTCCTCTCTGGGTGAAAACTCAACAACAAACCTGTCGTCACTGCGGAGAAATACCTCACAACCATGATGACGAGAGTTGTAACTATGAGGCAGATCCACAGGATCGATTGAACCACGGAGGATTCTACAGAAGGTTCAAACAGGCCTGCCGGAAGGCCGATATCCCGGAGAACAAGACTCGGCCCTACAACCTTCGGCACACCCGTCTAACTGAAGTTGCCAAGTTTATGGGATACGAGCAGTTGAACAAGTTTGCTGGTTGGAAGCCAGGAAGCGACCGTGCCAAAGTCTACGTCCACCTGAACAACGACGACGTCAACCAAGCGATCAGAGACAAATACGGATTAGAATCCTCAGACGAGGAAGAGAAAAGCGTTCGATGCTCGTACTGCGGTACTGAGAACCAGTCAGACCATAGCGAATGCAGGACGTGTGGCCGTATTCTCAGCTTAGAACAGCAGACAAAGAAAGAGGAGAAACAACAGGTGATCGAGAGACTGGCCGAGCTCGACAAGAAAGGAATACTGGAGAAGCTGGAAAAGCTGGAGGAAAGATAACGGGGTAAAAATATCAATCCTTGACTCGGTGTTCGATATATGAGCGAGGATCAATCGTCAGAGACGGAAGAGTCAGAACAAGATGTTGATGAGTCTGATTTTGGGACTCAGTCATCTGATTTACGAAAATCTCTGGTTGTGGGACAGGACTTGAGAGCTGCTTTACAGAGCATCAATCAGATGCAGAGGGAGGTTGCGGAGGCTGCTAGACCGATTCGTGAACTCCAGGATTCGTTGGAATCTGCTACCCAGCCACTTCGTGATGTCCAGCAGACAATGGATGCAGTAACTCAGCCATATGCGGAACTCCAGCAAACGATCAGTGCTGTTCAGAGTGCGAGAGCCATTGCTGAGGCATATAACCAGCAATGGGAGTCGATTCGTGAGCCACTGAGGGAGCTTCGAAGTCAGATACAGGTTGCGGTTGAGGAGCAGATTACTCTGGAGATGCCGTGGGAATATGATTCGGTTGAGCCGACACCTGCTGCTAAATCAACTGCAGAGAGTTGGGTTGAACATTTTATTGAGGACTTCGAAGATGTCGAAGATGAGTATTTTGAGCTGATGATTGACCGTGTTGAAGATGGTCTGGAAGATTTCCGGAATGAGCCTGATCGGCCTTATGCTGCTATTCATATTTTCATCTCAATGCAGGATGCCTTGCTTTGGTGGCTTTGCTATCAAGACGATGAGATTTCTACAGAGGCAACGAATGAAATTGGGCTTCCAAAGTACGGAACTGATGAAAAGCAGGACGCACTGAGAAAGTACTATGCGGCATATTTCAACGTAGAGGGAGGAGACTCAGGCACATTCACGGACTACAAATGGGACTGCTTCTGGGCTCACCGACACGCGATAATGCACGGTGATCTGTATGCTACCTATGATATGAATATCGCTACAACAGCAATGTTGTTCTTCGCTCTAACAGCACACTCTGTTCTTCAGGTGATTGCTGATAAAGACGAAGCAGGAGAAGATATTCCCTCAATTATGGAAGAGATCAGAGAAGCGAATGAGGAGATTGAGGCAGAGGATGTTGATGCCGGTGAGGCACTGGGCGCATTCTTATCATAAAGCAACTGAAAGGAGGCGTCACGGCACTAATTCCTTTTTCGCTATTCAATCTCATATCGTGGGGAAGATTAGATCTAAACAGTATTTTGAAGCTGAGCAGTTGCTAGAGGAGATCAGTTCCTGGACGGAGGATGAGGTCGAGGGTTTGCCGCGTTTGTATCGTGAGAAGGCAAGGGAATTTCGGCGGCTAGCGAACACGGGCCAGGAGTAACTGGTTTCCTGTTCTTTCTTTCTATTACTTGGTGTGGATTACTACGAAGACTCGTCGGGTTTTGATGTGGAAGATTTTCTGGAGGATTCGGGTCGTCGGCAGGAGCAGCGGTTAGAGGAGGAGCTAGAGAGGATTGAAGAGCAGCTGGATCAGCGGTATCAGTTGTTTCAGGAGTCCTTGGAGGAGTTGACGTCAAGCCTTGAGCAGGCCGTCGATGAGTTGAATGAAGAGTATCAGAGCTTCTTTTCAGGCCAATCTGAGGAACGTATACAGAATTTGAAGGGGGAGATCGAGGAGTTCTATCGTTTGATCCGGGAGGAGAGGCAGAGTCATTGGAGTGATCGACAGCGTTTGGAAAAGGAGAGAAGAGAGATACTACGTGAGCTGGAGGAGTTGGAGGAGCTTGATTCGGTTTCTGACCTACTGTAGGCCGGTAAGCCGGATCTCCCGTGTCTTCCCTTTCTCTCCTCCGTAATGGTAGTCAGCTGAGATCAGATTGAGCTGTTCAAGCTGTTTCAGGTAGTCGCTGATCCGACGGCCAGACAACGGTGTACTGCCTCTTTCATCCACGATTATCTCGTATCGATTGTAGATGCTTCCAGTGTTGACGACCGGCCCGGACTCCTGGGAGATCTCGGCGATTGCCTGGTAGAGGATTTTGTGGTGCTGAGATAGTGGTGATAACTGATTTTCGACGTAGAGACTGTATGCCTTCTCCTGAAGCCTTTTGACTAATTCTTCGGTGACGACATCGTCGGCGTTGTTGACTGCAGTTCTGAACCAAGTAAGCGCATACCCGGTGTTCTGTGTTGAGGAGGCGATGTAGGTTAACGCGGCTCGGTGTACTGTCCGGGGTTTCAGGCTTTTCGAGGCCCTGTCAGCAAGGATTTCATACGTCTGTTCTCCGGTGTAGGGTTCGAATCCGATTCTCTGTGGTTGCAGGGTGCTGTATGTCCGTGGTTCGACTTGTTCTTCGAGATCCTGGTGATTGGCCGTGATCAGAACTAATCCGAGGTTGCCGTTTGTCTCTAGACGGGATAGAAAGTACAGTAGGTCGTCGCCATCGTTGAGAAGCAGGAAGTCTAACTCATCTAGTACGATGATGGTTTCGACAGCTCCTGTTCCCTCCTTGATCTTTCTTTGTAGCTCGGAGGTGTGGTGGCCGGTTCCGATTGATTCTCCGGTTAGCTCTGAGTAGATTTTCCGTAGGGCCTTGTACTGAGTGTCGTATTCGATGCAGGAAAGATAGCAGACCTTTGCTTCAGCTTCCTCTAGAGTTTTCTTGGTGAGATGTGTTTTCCCGGTGCCACGAGGCCCGTGTAGATGTATATTGTGTAGCTGTTTTGCAGCCTGGGTGAGCTGTTGGGTTTCAGAGTCTCTATTGACTACTTTTTCAGGGACGTGGCCTTGTTCAAGTGGTATTTCATCGTTGGCGAGTTCCATACTGGTTTAGGAAAGGTGGAGTGTTACGGGGGTTGAGCTTCACCAGGTTTCGTATGAGAAAATTGAGTGTAACTGATTTTGATATAGCCTTGGTTCCAAGCGAAACGTGGTCCGGGGAAGCAATATTTCAAAATAGGTGAGTTACTACAAACCATATATTCTCCAACAAGTTTTGGGGAGAGAGGGGGTTGTAACTCGAAGAATGTTTAATGAGACTTCGGAATCTGGTAGCGGCGTACTCCGGTCTGAATCCTACCTGACGACAGACTACTTGCCTGACGAACCGGTGGGTAGAGAAGCTGAAATCAATTCGATAGCTGATGCTGTCCGGCCTTTAGCCCGGAGAAAGAAACCAGATAATCTGTTAGTGTATGGGCCGGCGGGCGTGGGTAAGACCACCTGTGTCAAGTACGTATTCGACCGGTTGGAGGAAGAAGCAGGCGTCAAGTCGGTGTACATCAACTGCTGGCAGTACAACACACGTTCCTCCCTGCTTACAGAGCTCTTGATCCAGCTCGGATATCCAGCACCTCGAAAAGGAAAACCAGTCGACGAACTACTATCGAAAATCCGCGAATGGATGGACAAGAACCGTGGAGTAGCCCTGGCTCTCGACGAATTCGACCAACTGGAAGATCGGACAGAGGTGATCTACGACCTGCAGATGCTGAACGAGGAGGCAGAGAACTCGCTGGGAATCGTAATGGTATCCAACCATCACCCATCCAAAGTCCAGCTAGATCCACGCAGTCGCTCCCGCCTCAATTGCCACACACTACAATTCAACTCATACGACACACCACAACTAATCAACATACTAGAGAGCCGAGCAGAACAGGCCTTCAGACCCGGAGCAGTACCCGACGAAGTAATCGAAGAAATCGCAGAACAAGTCGCAGAAAACAGCGGAGACTGCAGACAAGCCCTCAGCACACTACTAAGAGCAGGAAGGAAAGCCGATAGACAAGGTGTAAACAGTGTTGGCGATATTGAGATCTGATTAATGGAGAGGACCTCCAATCCGCAGGGTGCAACAGTTAGTCAGCGTCTTTCAAGATGCGGATTTGAGTAAGGCCTTCCGAGTCTATAGTTGTATCAAAATCTGCTGGCTCCCCGTCTAGGAGAACCGTGAAATCCGGTTCAACCCCGTTTTTGGCCTGTCTTTCTGCGGCAGAATGTAGTTCTTCAAGCGTCGACTCCAGTTCTTCATCAAGTCCGGGAGTGAGAAGATGGGCTACTATTTCACGTAAACTCAGGCCTTTAGAGACCCGGAATACTGGCCCGTTTTCAAACTGAACTCTAACGGTTTCTGTATCCGTATCTGGAAAGCTTCTATCCTCCATAGTATGAATTACGGCGTCCAAAATTTATCAGTTATAACTCTGCCTCTTCCACAAGTAAGTACTAACGAACACCCTCTTTACGAGCGCACTCAACGTGCGCATAATCATCAATACTCTCAATATACATCGGTGTTCCCTGATCCCTGTTCTTCCCGTTCCCACAGAACCGACAAGTTCTGGCCATACTACAGATCCAGAAATACGACTCCTCCACAATAGGCCTTTACCCGCACATCACCCAACACCAGTCTCCAAGAACTTTAATTTCTAAAATACTGCTTATAAGTCCGTTAGACTCTAGTGCAAAGCGCACGTTGAGTCTAACGTTAGTTATGAGGCCTCGGCACTCATAGGGCTCCGCATCACCGAGTGCCTAGTTCGGTTCGGAGCGGTGCCGTCGTCATCGGCCACTTCGTTTTCGCTCCGCACCCGAGTAATCACCATCGGTCTCGCCCGCCCCGCAACCGACTCGCTCACGTCTTCTCCAACACGGACACGTCGATGCGGGGGTACCGCACGCCGCCCGAAATCGAGCCTTCGCCGGCGACGACGCCCCAGAGCCGGACGCGCTCGTCGGCGAGCAGTCGAAAGCCGATGTCGTCGTCGAAAAACCGGCCGGTCGGCCAGCGAGCGACCACGTCGCCGCTGAGTCGTCCCCGGTCGTCCTCGACGGCGACGAGCGCCAGTCGGACCTCGTCGCGTTCCATCGTCTCCTCGACGCGGCCGGCGTAGGTGACGGCCGTCCCCGTGTACGTCTCGGGGCGCTCCCGGAGGTCGGCGTAGGGGATCGTCGTCGCGTTCGCCGGCGTCGAGACCGCAGTCGTTCGGTTCGGCAGGGTCGACTCCTCCGAGAGCGGCTGTGGCGTCGGGACCGACCACTCGACGGGCGGGAGGCGCACGTCCGGGAGGCGGGCGTCGAGCCACGCCACACGGCGGGCGACCGCGGCGCGGAGTTCCGGCGACTGCTGGACAACATCCGAGACGCGCTCGACGGCGAGGTAGGTGACGAGGCCGCCGGCGACGTAGGTGCCGGCCTTCGTGAGCGCCTCGCGGCGGGTGAGTCGGTCGGCCGCGTCGTTCTCGTCGGCCTCATCGTCTTCTGGGTCTTCGGCGTCGTCGTCGTCGCCCTCGGAGTCGAGACCCCCGCCCTCGCCGTCGCTCGCACCGTCTCCCTCGGCGGCGAGGTCGCGGACGAACGACTCGACGCCCGTCTCGCGGATTTCGACGGCGATGGCCGGCGCGTCGAGGACGACGAGCCCGGGGCGGTGGGCGTCGGGTGCGACGCGGCCGCCGCCGACCGCCGCCACGTAGGGTTCGATACCGGCGCGCTCGCACCGCCGGACGAACGCGCTCGCCTTGTCCGCGGTGACAGTTCCCGTCGACGTCATCCAGATTCGGATCTCGCGTTTCGCGCCCTCGGGCGTCTTCCCGACAGCGTCCACGTGCACGTCAGGACCGCGGAAGCGGACGCGCGTCTGGTAGCCCCGCGCCCTCCAGACGCGCTCGAAGACGGCGGCGAGTTCGACGTCGGTGCGGTCCGAAACGACCGACGTGAGACGGGGCGCTGTCATTGCGTCCGAGGTGCCGGGCGAGGCTGTTAGGTGTTTGCGCCCGGTTCTCGGCGTTGAGAACGCGCGGCCTCGGGAGCGGGCACGGACGCCGCCTCAGCCGAGGAATCGGACGGCGGCGTCGGCGGCCATGTAGCCGAGCCACTTCGACCACGTCACCACGAACCCGGGGAGGCGGCTGTCGAACGCCCGCGAGACGTAGGCGTACGACCCCGCCGCGCCGGGGAAAGTCGTCGCCATCCAGCCGTAGTTGAGCGCGATACTCATCGCCAGCAGCCCCGAGAGGACGACGACGAGGATGACGCTCGGTCCCGTCGTCGAACTCGCCGCGCCGAGGGTGACGAACAGCCCCGCGCCGAGGGTGCCCGCGACCACGGTGCTCACCGCGCCGAACAACCCGATGTCCCGCGAGAGGCTCCGTCCGTCGTTCACGTCTACCGATGACATGCTATCACATGGGTCAGTTGTCGCGTAAAGTACCCCCCCCTCTCATGAGTGGGGTGAGCGCCGACCCGTCGGCTTTCGGCCCGGAGAACCGAAACGCGGCGTCAGTAGTCTCCGAGCAGTTTCGATTCGGCTCTCCGGAGGTGTTCGAGGAGCGTCGCCTTCGAGATGTCCAACTCCGCCGCCAGCGACGCCGCGCTCACCTCGCGGGGCCAGGAGTAGTAGCCGCGGCGGCGGGCCAGTTCTACACCTCGCGCTGGCGTTCGGAGAGCGCGTCGGTCCGGAACATGCCGCCGCCGTCTTCGGGGGCGGTGATGAGTTCCACGTCGATGTCGGCGTTTCGCTCCGCTCGAATCTCCTCTACGCTCGTGGACCGTCTGGCGCGTCTCGTGGACGAGCACGGTCCAGCGCTCGCGGCCGCCCTGCATCCGAACCGGCTCGTCGGGGATGAACCCGCGGGAGACGAGGGCGTCGTTGATGGAGTTCCCGAGGTCGTAGCGGACGACGATACCGCGGGCCGCGCTCCCCGGGACCCCGACGTCGCCGTCGTGGTCGTCGGTCTCCCACACCGACTCGGTCAGTGGGGACTCGCGGACGGCTGCGAGCAGGTCGTCCACCTCCTCGACCGTGTCGGCGTAGGCGGTGAAACGCCCGTTGGCGAGGCCGTCTATCTCGTGGACGCCGTGACCGAGCAGGCCGCCGCTCGTCTCCGCGGTCACTTGGAGCGTCCAGCAGTCGGGGTGCCAGATGTCGAGACAGACGCGAACGCCCTGCGCACCCTCTCGTGCCATTCGTTGGCATGGAAGGGTGCTCGCCGGGCAAAAAGGAATCCCACCTGACGCGACGGGCCGCGACGGCCGAGAGGGCGGACCGCCGCGGCAGTCGCGTCCGTCTGCGGCCGGTCGTGGCACCTCGCGGCGTTACTCGATTCGCTCGCGCGCCGCGGCGACGAGCAGCGGGAGCATGATGGTCGCGTCGCCGAGGACCGTCGTGTTGCGGGCGTCCTTCTCCAGTTTGCCCCACGAGCGCGCCTCGTCAAGCGTCGCGCCCGAGAGCCCGCCGGTCGCGGCGGGGTCCATCGTAATCTGGACGCCGTAGTCGTACGCGCCGGGCGTGACGAGCATCGTCTGGAGCGTGAAGTTCTTCGGGACGCCGCCGCCGACGAGGAGACAGCCGGCCGTGTCGGCGTCGTACGCGAGGTCGGTCAGTGGCGTCATGTCGGCCAGCGCGTCCAGCGAGAACGACGAGGTCTGCGAGTACATCCACGCCTGTAAGCCGAGGACGGAGTCCTGCACCGCCGGACAGTAGATGGGCACGTCGGCCTCGTAGGCCGCGGCGGCGACGCCGGCGTCCTCGTCGATTCCCTCGCGGTCGTTGACCTCGCTGTTGGCGCGGCCGAGTTCGCGGCAGAGGTCCGCGATGCTGACGGTCCCCTCTTCCTCCAGCGCCGGGAACACCTCACTTCGGAGATGCGACTCGAACAGCGCGAAATGCTCCTGCGGGAGGTAGACGTTGTAGATGCGGTCGACCTCCTCGTCGCGGAGCGTCTCGTCGTGCTCGCGTTCGGTCTTCTCGCCGTGGTGCTCGGCTCCGTGTTCCCGCGAGCCGTGCGAGGGGGAGCTGGACGGGTCCGGATGGGCCCGTCCGTGGTGGTGCTTGCCGCCGATGGCCTCGATGGCGTCGTGGGTGAGGTTCGCGCCCGTCGTCACCAGCGCGTCGACGTGGCCGTCGCGGATGAGGTCGGAGACGACCTTGCGCATCCCGGTCGGGACCATCGCGCCGGCCAGCGACATGAACACCGTGCAGTCGTCGTCGGCCAGCATCTCGGCGTAGATGTCGGCGGCCTCGTGTACGTCGGCCGCGCCGATGCCCGCGTGGCCGTACTGCTCGACCAACTCGCCGACGGTCATGCCGCCGCGGACCTCGGCGTGGCCCAGCGGGTCGTGTTGGAACTCCTCGCGGTCCGGCATCTCGTAGCCGTCATCGTCGTGGTCGCTCATGCGAGGGAGTGCGTCGGCCGAGCGTTTGAACGCCCCGGTCCGACGAGGCCGTGCCGCGGGTTGGCAGGCGTTCGCTCGGCCTTACAGCCCGGTCGGATGGCTGACGTACTCGGTTTCGAGCCCCCACTCGTCTGCGAGGTCGCGCAGGCTTCGCACCCCGAACGTCTCGGTCGCGTAGTGGCCCGCGAGGAACACCGAGACGCCGGCCTCGCGCGCCTCGTGGTACACCTTCTGTTTGCCCTCGCCGGTGACGAGCGCGTCGACGCCGCGGTCGATGGCTTCGTCCAGCCAGTCGACGCCGGAGCCGGTGACGACCCCGACCGACGAAATCTCGTCGGGGCCGAAGTCGAGGACGGTCGTCCCCGCGCTCCCGTCGAGTTCGTCGAGCGCCGCCCGAATCTCGTCGGCCGTCTGCGGCGACTCGAAGCTCCCCGCCTGCCCGATGTGAATCGGGCCGAGCGAGCCGAACGGCTCGGTGTCCCCGAGGCCGAGGTGGTCCGCGACGCCGGCGGCGTTGCCGAGTTCCTGATGGCCGTCAAGCGGGAGGTGCGAGACGTAGAGCGCGAGGTCGCCGCGAACCAGCGGCTCGATGCGGTCGAAGTCGCGGCCGGTCACTCGGTCGAGGCCGCCCCAGACGAGACCGTGGTGGACGACGAGCAGGTCGGCGTCGGCGTCGAGCGCGGCGTCGATGGTCGCCTCCGCGGCGTCGACGGCGAAGGCGACTTTCTCGACCGATTTCTCGCCGGGGCCGACCTGCAAGCCGTTGGCGCTGGCGTCCACGTCGGCGAAGTCGTCGGTCGCGAGCGTCTCGTCGAGTCGGGCGACGATGTCGGAGAGCTGCATACCGGGGAGTGGTGGCTCGGGGACTTGTAAGGAACGGGACGGTGCGCGGTTCGGTGGTTCGCGATGTCGGCGGCGACGCGCGCGACTCGGCGGTTCGTGGCGACCGTCCAGCGGTCGGCGCTCCGCCCGACCGTCAGTCGCTTACGACCGCCCGGCGGCGTGCGCGAAGACGAACTCCCGGAGGAGCTTCGCCGCCAGCGACGCGGCCTGTCCGTCGTCGCGGTCGTTGACTTCCACCACGTCGAACCCGTCGGCGTGAGGTGCGACCGCTCGGACCACGTCTCGCATCTCCCGGGAGGTGAGGCCGAACGGCTCTGTGGTGCCCGTGCCGGGCGCGAACGCCGGGTCCGCGGCGTCGATATCGACGCTCAGATAGACGGATTGGTCGCCGTCGAACGCCGGCTCCCAGTCGGGGACGGCCTCGGGTTCGACCACCGTCACGTCGTCGGCCGCGGCGCGCTCCCACTCGTCTGGCGAGCCGGTTCGCGCGCCGAGAATCACGGCCTCGTCGACGCCGAGTTCGTCGAGGACGCGGCGGGTGACGGTGGCGTGGCTCCACTCGTTGCCGTCGTACGCGCGGCGGAGGTCGAGGTGGGCGTCGAGGCAGACGAACACGTCGGGGTCGACGCCGGTGACGCCGGCGGCGGTGACGGTGTGTTCGCCGCCGATGACGACGGGGACGGCGTCGTCCCAGACGGCGTCGCGGACGCTCCCGGCGAGCCATTCGACGTACTCAGGTGCGTCGTCCCACGCGCGGACGTCGCCCGCGTCGTGGACGCGCAAGTCGGTGAAAAACTGGTCGGTGCGCCGGTCGTAGTCGTCGAACGACCCGGCGAACCGACGGATTCGATTCGGTCCGAAACGGGTTCCGGGTTCGAAGGACGTCGAGATGTCGAGCGGAGCGCCGAGAAGGACGTAGTCAGCGACCTCGCGGTCTGCGGTTGCTCCGGGGAACATCTCTGTGTCCCCCGTTTAGACGATCTTTCGCTGGCCTTCGTACTCGAGGTACTCGATCTCGTCTTCGGGGTTGAGGTCTTCCTCATCGGGGATGCGCATCGTGAACGTCTGGTACGTCTCGAGGTCCATGATCTGGGCGTCCTCGCCGGTGACGGAGACGACCTGACCCTGCTTCCGCTCGATGATGGGCACCCACACCTTCGCGTCGACAGGCTGGGAGAGCGAGCGCTTCTTGCTGTCGAAGACGCCGCGGGCTTCGACGCGCGCCTTCGCGCTGCCGTGCTTGCCCGGCTTGGCGGTACTGTAAGCGTTAATTTTGCACGGCTTTTCTTCCATCATGACGTAGCTTCCTTCTTGGAGCTCGCGCACCTGCTTCTGCTCTTTCGCCATGTCTCTCCGTTATCGGATGGAGGGTATAAACGGTTTGGAACCGTCTTCGCACGCGACTCTCTGCCGTGGAATACGCGGCCGTCGGTCGGTTCGGTCAGGCGTCTTCGACCGCGTCGACCTCGGCCATCTCCGGGTCGAACCACGTCCCCGTCGCGTCGCGTCTGGCGCGGCTCCCGAGCGCCCCGGACGCGACGTTCGGCAGCGCGAGCGCGAGCATGATGGCGGTCGTCAGCTCGCCGGGCGTCTCGACAAGCGGGATGACGTACTGGAACGGAAAGAGAATCGGCGTCCGTTCGAGAAACGTCAAAAGCACCGACAGCGGCATGAGCAGACAGCCCCAGACGACGCCGGCCATGAGGCCGTGCCAGCCGCCGTCGGCGGGGTCGGTGCCGACGACGTAGCCGGCGAGCGCGCTCCCCGTGACCCCGCCGACGAGCGTGAACTGCCCCGTCATCGCGTAGACGAGCGATTCGGTGCACGCGGCGAGACACACCCCCACGGACACCGCTCGCCACTCCGTCATGACCGAGAGTGTGTCCGCGAGAGCCGATAAACTTACGCACCCGATTCTCAGCTTTGATTACTCTCTGCGGCGCTCTTTGAGGTTCTGCCGGGTGAACTGCGGCGTCGTCCGGATGCCCCTCCGCGAGCGGAACGACCGCCACAGGAGCAGGGCGACGACCGCCGTCGGCGCGCCAGCCGCGCCGACCGCGACGAGGCTCTCCGGGTTCAGCGCGTAGATGATGACCGTCGAGACGAAGCCGAACGACAGGAAGATGCCGTAGATGAGTCGCTTGGCCAACTTGTCGAGGACGCCGCGGTTGTCCTCCAGCCGGACGTTGAGCGTCAGGTTGTCGCGGTCCGCCCGGTCGAGGACGCGTTCGAGCTTGGGCGGCACGCGGAACAGCGACTGGGCGGTCTTTTGGCCCTGCTGGCCGACGCCCTCGATGATTTTCTGGACGCTCTCCTCGCGGTAGCCCTCCTCGGTCAGGTAGTCGGTCGCCACCGAGATGAAGTCGAACTCGGGGTCGAGCGTGACGCAGACCCCCTCGACGACGCCGGCGACCCGGAGCACGAGCGCGAGGTTCCGCGGGAGTCGCAGCGGGAACTCGTAGATGGTCGATTCGACCTGTTCGAGGATTTGGTTGACGCGGTACTGCTCGATGTCGTCGCCGCGGGCGTCGGCGATGGCGAGTTCCATCACGTCGCCCATCACCTGCCGGTCGACGTTCGGGCTGAGCGTCCCCATCTCGATGAGCGTGTCGAGGATGCCGTCGACGTCCTGGTTGGCGACGGCGATGTAGAACTCCACGATTTTCTCCTGGATGAACGGGTCGACCTCGCCGTGCATCCCGAAGTCGTAGAAGATGATGCGGCCGTCGTCGGTCACAGAGAGGTTCCCCGGGTGGGGGTCGGCGTGGAAGACGCCGTCGTCGACAATCATCTGGAGGTAGATTCGCTGGAGGTTCGTCGCCAACTCCGTGCGGTCGATGCCGCGGTCGTCCAGCGCGTCGATGTCGTTTATCTTGGTTCCGGGGAGGTACTCCATCGTGAGCACCCGGTCGCCGGAGCGTTCGGGAATCGGCTCGGGGATGACGAGCGTGTCGTCATCCGCGAAGTTCTCCTGAATCTCGACGAGCGTCTCGGCCTCCTCGGCGTAGTCCATCTCCTCGCGGATGGTCTTGGCGAACTCGTCGGCGAGGTTCTCAAGCGAGAACGCCCGCCCCTCGCCGATAAAACGCATGAGAAGCGGCATCGACCACCGAATCACCCGGAGGTCGGCCTCGACGAGGTCTTCGATGCCGGGGCGACGGACCTTGACGGCGACCTTCTCGCCTTCGTACTCCGCGACGTACACCTGACCGAGGCTCGCGCCGCTTATCGGGTCGCTGTCGAACGCGTCGAACGCTTCTTCGACGGGGCCGAGTTCGGCTTCGAGGACGGCCTTCGACTCGTCCCACGGCGCGGCCGGCACGTCGTCTTGGAGGCTGCCGAGCACCTCGATGTACTCCGGTGGGAGGATGTCGGGGCGCGTCGACAGCAGTTGCCCGAGCTTGATGAACGTCGGCCCGAGCGTCAGTAGCGACTCCAGGAGGACGTCGGCGCGCTCGACGCGCATCTCGGTCGTGACGCGTCGGCCGCCGCCGAACAGGAGGTACTTCCGCTTGTCACGGGTGTACGCGACGATGAGCGGAAAGAACTGATACAGGACGACGAGGAACCGCCAGTAGGCGCGGAGGTTGACCAGCGTGACCACCCGCCTCGTCAGGCGTCTTCGTCGCCGGTGGTAATGGGGATGGTCCGCTCGGAGGCGGCCTCGCGCTTGGGGAGCCGGATTTCCAGCGTCCCGCGTTCCATCGACGCCTCGGCCTCGTCGGCCACGGCGTCAGGCGGGAGGGGAACTTCGGCGTCGAGGAACAGCGGTCGTTCCTCGCGGACGTAGTCGAACTCGGCGGGAAGCTGTTTGTCGCGTCGCGCTTCGACGACCAATCGGCCTTTCTCGATCCGAAGCTCCGCCGTCTCGGCGGTCACGCCCGGGAGGTCGAGGACCAAGAGGTAGGCCGTCTCGGACTCCAACAGGTCGGCGAACACCGCGTCCGGGAGGTCGGACAGCGCGTCGCGCAGTGCTGACATGAACGCTCATAGGGAGTCGGGGTCGAAAAACCCGGCGGTCTCGCGCGAGCGCGCGAGCACGAAGCCGCCGGTACGGCTCGGGAATCGACCGCCGCCGCGCCCGAGGCCGACGCTTTTTGCCCCCCGAACCGAAGGGTCGGTATGAACCACGACGACCGACGCACGGCCGGGTTCAAGCAACGAACGCGGCTGTCGGACGCCCGCGAGGCGCTTCTCGCGGCGGCGACGCCGCACGACCGAATCGTGCGCCGACCGCTCGCCGAGGCCGACGGCCGGGCGCTCGCGGAGGACGCGGTCGCCCCCGCCGACGTGCCGGGCTACGACCGCGCCGCCATGGACGGTTACGCCGTTCGCGCGTCGGACACCTTCGGCGCGAGCGGTCGCTCACCGAACGTCCTCCGAATCGTCGACGGCCCGGTCGAACCGGGGACCGCCGCCCGCGTCCACACCGGCAGCGACGTGCCCGAGGGGGCCGACGCCGTCGTGATGGTCGAACACACCGAGCGCCTCGGCGACGAACTCGAAGTGTTCGACGCGCTCGCGGAGGGCGAGAACGTCGGGGAGCGCGGCGAAGACGTCCGCGAGGGAACCCCGCTGTTCGAGGCCGGTCACGAGCTTCGCCCGTCGGACATCGGCCTGCTTCGCTCCGTCGGCGTCGAGGAGGTGACGCTGTTCGAGCGCCCCCGCGTCTCCGTCGTCCCGACCGGCGAGGAGCTCGTCGAGTCCGACCCCGGCCCCGGCGAGGTCATCGAAACTAACGGCCTGACCGTCTCCCGGCTGGTCGAACGCTGGGGCGGCGAAGCGAGCTACCGCGACATCGTCGTCGACGACGCCGACCTGCTCCGCGAGGCCGTCGAATCGGACCTCGACCACGACGTTGTCGTCACCACCGGCGGGTCGTCGGTCGGTGAACGCGACCTCATCCCCGAGGTCATCGACGATATCGGTGAGGTGCTGGTCCACGGCGTCGCCCTCAAACCCGGCCACCCCGTCGCGGTCGGCGTGGTCGAGGGCACGCCCGTCGTCATGCTTCCCGGCTACCCGGTCGCCTGCGTCGTCAACGCCTTCCAGTTCCTCCGACCGGTGCTGAAGCACGTCGGCTCACTCCCCGAGCGCCCCCTGCCGACGCAGGAGGCGACGCTCACCAGAAAACTCCCGAGTTCCCCCGGCACGCGGACGTTCGCCCGCGTCAAACTCGACCCGTCGGGCGACGAGTCGACCGCCGAGCCGACCCGGACGAGCGGGTCGGGCATCCTCTCCAGCGTCGCGCTCGCGGACGGCTGGGTCGTCGTCCCCGAGGAGATAGAGGGCTACGACGAGGGCGACACGGTCGCCGTCGAGGGCTGGGAGTGGTCCGCATGAGAAAGCAGTTCCGCGACCTCGCCTCCCCCGAGGACGCCCGCGAGGCCATCGCGTCGCTCGACCTGACGCCCGACGCCGAGACCGTGGCGCTCGACGACGCCCGCGGCCGCGTCCTCGCCGAGCGCATCGACGCCGAACTCGACGTGCCCGGCTTCGACCGCGCGAGCATGGACGGCTACGCGGTCCGCGCCCGCGACACCTTCGGCGCGGACGAGGCCGACCCGGTCGAACTCGACCTCGCCGGAGCGGTCCACGCCGGCAACGAACCGGACGTGGCGGTCGACCCCGGGACCGCCGTCGAAATCTCCACCGGCGCGGTGATGCCGCCGGGCGCGGACGCCGTCGTCATCGTGGAACGAACCGAGGAGCGAGACGGCTCGCTCGTCGTCTACTCGTCGGTCGCCCCCGGCGACAGCGTGATGCCCGCCGGGACCGACACCGCCGCCGGCGCGCGCGCCCTCGGCCCCGGGACGCGCCTGACGCCCCGCGAAATCGGCCTGCTGTCGGCGCTCGGCGTCGACGAGGTTCCGGTCCGCGGGAAGCCCACCGTGGGCATCGTCTCGACCGGCGACGAACTCGTCCGGCCGGGCGACGAACTACGCCCCGAGGCGGGCGAAATCTACGACGTGAACTCCTACACCATCGCCGCGGGGGTCGAGGAGGCCGGCGGCGTGCCGAAGCTCTACCCCCACGCGGGCGACGACTACGAGGAGATGGAGCGCCTGCTTCGGCGGGCGGCCGACGAGTGCGACCTCGTGCTCTCGTCTGGCTCCACGTCCGCGAGCGCGGTCGACGTCATCTACCGTGTGGTCGAAGAGCGCGGCGAACTCCTGCTGCACGGCGTCTCCGTCAAACCCGGCAAACCCATGCTCGTCGGCACGCTCGGGGAGGGGAGCGCCTACATCGGCCTGCCGGGCTACCCGGTGTCGGCCCTCACCATCTTCCGGACGTTCGTCGCGCCGGCGGTCCGCGACGCCGCGGGCCTCCCGGAGCCCCGGACCGCGACGGTCGAGGGGACGATGGCCGCCCGCGAGCGGTACGCCGAGGGCCGGACGCGGCTCATGCCCGTCGGACTCGTCGCCGACGGCGACGGAGAGACGCTCGTCTACCCCGTCGACAAGGGGTCCGGCGCGACGACGAGCCTCGTCGAGGCCGACGGCGTCGTCGAGGTTTCGGCCGACGTGGAGTACCTCGCGGAAGGCGAGTCGGTGACGGTCCACCTGTTCTCGCCCGACGTTCGCGCGCCGGCACTGCTCGGCGTCGGCGAGGACGACCCCGCGCTCTCGCGCGTCCTCGACCGCGTGTCGTCGCCGCGGTATCTCCCGTTCGGCTCCCGCGAGGGCCTGCGACGGCTCCGAGACGGTATCTCGGACGTGGCCGTCGTCGCGGGCGACCGGGGCGACGCCATCGACGACATCGACGCGGTCGAACTCGGCTCGTGGACCCGCGAGTGGGGCCTCGTCGTCCCCGCCGGCAACCCCGACGGCGTGTCCGGCCTCGCGGACCTCGTGGACGACGACCTCCGCTTTATCAACCGGGATTCGAACTCCGGCCTGCGGACCGACCTCGGAAACGCGGTCGCCGCCCTCGCCGACGAGCGCGGGACGACCCGCCACGAACTCGTGGAGTCAATCGAAGGGTTCGACCGCGGGACGAAGGCGTTCGAGAGCCCGGCGCGGGCGGTCGCCGCCGGCCGCGCCGACGCGGGACTCGGCCTCCGCGCGACCGCCGACTCGCTCGGACTCGACTTCGTCTCGCTCGGGACACAGCCGGTCGCCGTCCTCGCGAATCCGGCCCGGATCGAGAAACCCGGCGTCGACTCGCTCCGCGACGCGCTCGCGGCGAGTGACGATGCCTTTGCCGACCTCTCAGGGTTCGAGAGGGGCCAAACACCCCGGTAACCCTTTAGAAAGTCGCCGCGAGCGGTTCAGATAGTCGCGTTCCGCTGAAGTATAAACTAAGTGGAACGTTTTTTATCCACGTGGCGTGTATAACTGGTATATGAACCGCCCGCTGAAGGTCCTACACGTCGACGACGACCCCGAGATGCTCGCCCTCTCGGCCGCCGCGTTCCGCCAACTCGACGCCGTCTCCTTTCTCACCGCCGAGACGGCGACGGAGGCGCTCGACGTCATCGCCGCCGAGTCGGTCGACTGCGTCGTGAGCGACTCGCTCGTCCTCCCCAACGGAGTGCCGCTCGTCAAGGCCGTCCGACAGGAGCACGCGGACATCCCCATCCTCCTGTTCACGGCGAAAGAATGGCCAGAGGTTGCCGATGTCGCCTCGACCGCCGGCGTCACCGAGTACGTCCAGAAGGCCGGCCCCGGCGACCTCGCGACGGTCCTCCAGCGCGTGCGCGGCATCGTCGACGACGACAGCGCCGACTCCGCGCTCGCCGTCGGCGCCTCCGCGGTCACGCAGGCCCTCGAAGACCACGCCGACGCGGCCGCCGAGGCCACGTTCGGCCTCGACGATAACTGGGAACTCGTCGGGCAATGGTTCGGTGACGAGGAACTCGGCATCGTCATCGTGGAAGCCGTCGAGTCTTACGGCGGACTCTCGGCCATCGAGACGCCGCTGTACGAGTACATCGACACCGACGCGCTCGAAGAACTGCTCCGACCCGTCGTCGAGGACGAAGAGCGCCCCGGCGTCGAGGTCCGGTTCCCGTACGAAGACGTTCAGGTCGCCGTCACGAGCACCGGCGACATCTTCGCCCGCCCGACGCCCGAACACACGCTGTCCTGAGCGTCGACTCTTCTCGGCCGCTGTCCCCGCGATTCCCGTGGTCTCTGTCTCTGTGAGCGGAATCGGCCGACCTATCCGGAGCGAACGAGGTCGTCGAAGCTCTCGACGCGGTACTCCCCGAGCACGCAGCGCCCGCGGTGTTCCGGACCGTGGCGCTCGACGTGGATGCCGTCCAAACCGGCGTTCCACGCGGCCCCGATATCGCTTTCGCCGTCGCCGGCGAGCACGCCCGCGGTGCCGCCGTCGGTCAGGAGCCGGTCGTCCAACCCCAGCCCGCCGATAGCCCGCCGCACCGGCGCGGCGTCGGGTTTCCACCCCGTCTCCTCGGTGCAGCAGACGACGGTGTCGAACCAGTCGCGCACGTCGAGATGGTCCAACACGGGGTCGGTCAGGAACTGCTGACAGTGCGTGACGATGCCGACCGGCCGGCCGGCGGCGCGAATCTCCTCGATGAGGCGCTCGGCGTCGTCGTGGAGGTACGTCACTTCGGCTCGCTTTACGGGGTCTTCCTCGCGGTGGAACGCGGGCCAGAACTCGGCGGGGTCGATGCCCCACTCGCGGAGCATCGGGTCGCGCGCGCCGCCGAGTCCGTGCCAGATGGTCTCGGCTTCGCGGTCCGTGAACTGACGACCCAGTCGGTCACCGACGCGGTCGAACACGTCGCGCGTGTACGACCACTCGGCGTCGACGAGGGTTCCGTCGAGGTCGAACAGCCAGAAATCGTAGTCATCGGCGACCATTCGGACAACACAGTACGTCAGGCGTGGATAAATGTCTTGCCCCGCGTCACGAATCGCTCGATTCGACTCGAATCGCGCTCCCGAAGTACTTGTGGAGCACCTCGCGGACCGAGTCGGCGTTGAACGCGTCGAGGTCCGCGGCGACGGCCTCGCGGAAGGCGGCCAGCGACGCCTCGTCGGTCCGGAGTTCGGAGAACGAACACGAGACGACGGGCGCGTCGAGCCACGACGACGCGAGGTCGCGAGCGTGGCGCTCGTCGTTCACCTCGACGCGCCACAGCGCGTCGCGGAACAGCAGCCAGCCCTCCTCGCCGGGCGGCGGCGGCGTGACGCGGACCGTCGTCTCGAACTCCCGCGGGTCGGTCTCGACGCCCGACGCCGCATCGAGTCGAAAGCGAACCCGGAAGACGTAGGTGAGTCCCGCGGTCTCCCCGTCGCTCACAGCTCGTCGTCGAACAGGTCAGCGAGTCGGAGGTCCTTATCCGTGATGCCGCCTTCCTCGTGGCTCGTGAGGCGGACTTCGACCTCCTGGTACCGAATCGTTATCTCGGGGTGGTGGAACTCCTCTTCGGCCACCTCGCCCACGCTGGCGGCGAACGCCACGCCGTCGAGGTAGTCGTCGAACTCGTAGACGCGGACGATTTCGTCGCCGTCGCGTTCCCAATCCGACCCGAGCTGTGCGTCGATTTCGTCGTCCGAGAGCAGCTCTGCCATGCCGAACCCGTCGGGTGGCACCCCGATAAGGATTCTGCCGGATTGTCAGGTGTCGCCCGCGCGGACGACGAACCGCGGCCCCGTCAGGAGCCGTCGTCGCTCGCGGTCGCGGCCGCGGACGACGCGTCCCGTCACCGAGACCTCGTCGCCGCGGGCGACGACCCCCGTCACTTCCTCGCCGCCGAACGCGACGTGCCCGCCCGGCGGGACGCGAACCCGAACCTCGCCGGTCGCGTCGCGGAGGACGAACGGGCGCGTCGCACGGCCGACGACCGGCCGACCGCCGTCCCCTCGTCGGCCGTCGCCGGCGCTCGCCTCGCCCCGCCAGACCTCGACCGCCGGCCCGTCGCCCGCGATGCCCGCGACCGTGCCGACGACGGTCGCCCGAGCGACGCCGTCGAGGTCGTGAACTCGTCGTTCCGGGGTCGCCCCGACGAGGCGGCGACGCGCTCGCGCCCGGAGGCGGTTCACGAGACGCCGGCCGACGGCCGGGAACGCGCTGGCCGCGGCTCCTCGGTGGTCGGCGTCGAAACGGGAGCCACACACGAGGCTCGTCGCTTTCGGTCGGCGTGGTAACATCGTCGCGGAGTGGTCCCGCGTTCGGATAAGAAGGTTCGGTCGTCGGCCGCTTCGGCCGTCGTCAGTCGTCGGAGAGCTGTTCGAGAACGCGCCGCGGGACCTCGCCTTCGAGCGCCTCGCGGTCGAGGTCCTCCGGCGGCTCACCCGAAAACTCGATGGACGGTCCGGACGGCCCGGCCGACTCCGACGCCCCGAGGTCGCCGAAGTCGGGGTTGAACAGTTGCATGGCGGTCTGGATGGTCGTCCAGTCGTCGTCGCCGGCGGCGTCGCGGAGGCTCTTGGTCGGCGCGGCGAGGATTTGGCCGACGAGCGCGTCCGCGAGCGACTCGACCGTCTCGCGTTGCTCGTCGGTGAGGTCGCCCTGCGATTCGAGCTTCGACAGCGCCGTCGACACCTCGCGGCGCTTGACGTGCTCTGCGGCCTCGTACATCGAACTGATGGCCTCGTCGGCGCGCTTGCGCTTGTAGGCGGCGAGCAGGCGGTCGAACTCCTCGTCTATCATCGCCTCGACCTCGCTGGCGGCGCGCTCGCGGCGCTCCGCGGTCCGGTCGGTCACCGTCTCCAAATCGTCGATGTCGTGGACGCGGACGCCGGCGAGGTCGCTGGCGTCGGGGTCGACGTCCCGCGGCTGGGCGATGTCGATGAGCATCGTCTCGCCGGCGTCGTCCAACTGGTTCGGGGTGACGACGTAGTCGGGGCTGCTCGTGGCCGTGATGACGAGGTCGGCGTCGCGGAGGCGACCGCCGAGGTCGCCCAGTCCGACGGCCTTCGAGACGCCCGGCACCTCGCGGGCGAGGTGGCGGGCGTTGGCGACCGTCCGGTTCGCGACGACGAGGTCGCCCACGTCGACCGACGCGAGCGCCTTCGTCGCGAGCGTGCCCATCTCGCCGGCCCCGACGACGAGGGCTTCGACCTCGCCGATGGGTGCGTCGAGTTCGCCCCGCGCGAGCCTGACGGCGGCGCTCCCGAGGGAGACGGCCCCCTCGTTGATGGCCGTCTCGTCGCGGGCGCGCTCGCCGACGTGGACGGCCTTCATGAGCGCGTCTTCGAGCATCGGGCCGATGGCGTCCTGTTCGCGGGCGGCCTCGATGCCGGCTTTGACCTGTCCGAGAATCTGGTCCTCGCCGAGGACGAGCGATTCGAGCCCCGACGCCACGCGCATGAGGTGGCGCAGGGTCTCTTCGTGGTCCATGTGGCGGACGCTCCCGTCTCGGACGTCGGGAGCGAAGTCGTCGAGCGCGCGGCGGCCGTCGGTCGCGTCGTCGGTGACGACGTACGCCTCGGCGCGGTTACACGTCTGAAGCGAAAAGGCCTCTGAGACGCCGTCGCGGGCGAGGAGTCGCTCGACGACCGTCTGAACGTCGTCGCTCGAAGCGGCTTCTATCTCGCGAACGCTGGCCCGGTCGTGGGCGACGCTCACACCGGAGATGACGCCCGAATCTCTCATGAATCACCTCGCTGTGTGTCTCGTATCACGCGCGCTGCCTCTTGGCGGGGGTTTGCGTCGCCGGTACGTAAAGCCTTCCAAACTGACGGGTTTCGCACGACCGCGCGAATCGCATCACGGCGCTCTGTTGGCGACCGGTCGGACGCCTTGAGCTCCGCGCGAAGCTCCGCGGTCAACGCGGCCATCTCGCCTGCCCCCTCCAACTCGGCTTCGACGCGCTCTCGGAGGTGCTTCGAGAGGGCGGGGCTCGCGCCGCCGGTCGTGATGGCGACCGAGACGTCGCCGTCCTCGACGGTCGCCGGGACGACCACGCTCCCCGCGTCGCGCTCGCCGCTCCGGTCGGCTCGGTTGACCAGCGCGCCGGCGTCTCGGGCCGCCGCGACGACGGCGTCGTTCACCGCGTCGTCGTCGGTCGCCGCGACGACGAGCGCCGGGGCGAACCGTTCGACCCAGTCGGGAACCTCGTCGGGCGCGGGGGCCGCCCGAACGCGCTCCGCGTCGCCGAAGTCGCGGTCGGCGAACTCGGGACTGACGACGACGGTCCGCGCCTCGCGGGCGAACCGGTGGGCCTTCCGCGCGCCGACGGGGCCCCCGCCGAAGACGACGACCGTCTCGTCGGAGAGGTCGTGGACAAGCGGAATCATCTCACTCCGTGTTCGCCTCGGCTCGTTCGTCCAGCCTGATTCCCGTCTTCTTCAGGATGCGCGTCGAGAACAGGGTGTCCCAGTCGTCGTCGCCCACGTCCCAGTAGTCGCTCATGACCTCGCGCACCTGCTCGATGCGGGCCTCGCTCTCTTCTTCGGAGCGGCCGTGGGTCATCGCGAAGAAGTTGTACGGCCAGACGCCCTCGTGTCGCGGCCGGCGGTAACAGTGGGTGACGAAGTCCAGCGAGGCGATTTCGGGGCCGACCTCCGCAACGAGGTCGTCGGGGACGTTCCAGACGGTCATCCCGTTTTCCGAGTAGCCGAGCGCGTAGTGGTTCGGAATGACGCCGACGCGGCGGACCTTCCCCTCAAGATTGAACCGCTTGACCGTCTCGACCACCCACGCCGGCTCCTGTCCGATTGCCTCTGCCACGTCGGCGTAGGGCGTCTCGGTAATCGGCAGGCCGCCCTGAATCTCCATGACGAGGTCGCGCTCGTCGGGCGTCAGGGTGCGCGCGTCCGTCGGCTCCACGTCGGGGCCGAGGTGCGAGAGGTCGAGGTCGCCGTCCGAGATGGGTCCGTCGAGGAGGAACTTCGCGCCGACGTGGAACTCGTGGCGCTTGGGCATGTTGTACGTCGCTTGGCCCGTCTCGTCCTCGATGTCACCGAGCACCTCCTCGACCCGCGACTCGTCGGCGACCGAGACGACGAACCACATGTTCAGGTGGGGATGCTCGCGCTCGTAGTTGTGCGCGACCTCGCGGTGGTCGTTCACCTGCTCGGCCACCTCGTCGAATCGCTCGGGCGGCGCGTGCATGGCGACGAGCGTCGCCGTGCCGCCGATTTCCTCGGCGTTGACGAGCGCGCCGAACCGCGAGAGAACGCCCTCCTCGTCGAGCGTCCGCACCCGCTCGCAGAGGTCGGCCGCCGACACGTCCACCCCGCGCTCGCGGAGCGCGGCCGCCGCTGGCTCGAAGGGACGTTCGACGACGGGGAAGCCGCCCTGGAAGGCGTTGACGATGGCGCGGTCGAGACGAGAGAGGTCCGCGTCCGCCTGTATCATGGGCGTCACTCGGGATGCGAGGCGGATAAACGCCTCGCTTGTTCTCACCGCGGCGAACAGACCCGAACGCCCGGCGAGCCGTCCGTGAACGCTCGACGCGGGCGGCGCGAGCGCCCGGCCCGTGGGGTAAAAAAGGATGTTCGAGCGTCGAGGGGTCGCGGCCCGCCTCAGGGGGCCGACTTAGGGAACCGGCGTGACGCGGTCGACGCCGTCGAGCGCTTCGAGGCCCTCGACGATGGCGTCCTGATCGGCGATGGCCTCGTAGTAGAACACGAGGTCGAACGTGCCGTCGCGGACGAGCTGTTGGCACTCCCAGACGAACTCGTCGTCCTCAACCGAGAGGCCCTGGAACTGGTTCGACGAGAAGTCGGTGTCGTCGTTACCGGCGTGAATCCACGCGTCGCCCTTCCCCGCGTGCTCCGCGATGACATCGTTGATTTCGACGGTCAGCTCCTGCATCTCCAGGTCCTCGCGACTGGTGAGGTCGGTGTGGACGATGGCCCCGACGAGTTCGATATCGCCGGGTTCGAGCAGCGCGAGGGTCCGCTGGTAGAGGTCCTCGTCGATGGTCTCGCTCATGTCCGAGTCTTCTCGGGGAGGTACAAACGGGTGGCGATTCGTCGCCCGCCGCACCGTGCGACGGTGTAACCCACAAGACACATTGCCCCGGGAGACGACCGGCGGTATATGTTCGGGTGGGTCCGACGCGGCTTTCGACGCGCCTACGAGCGGGTGCTCGACCGGGAGATAGACGACGGACCGACCCACGTCGCCATCATTCAGGACGGCAACCGCCGGTACGCCCGGAAGAACGGCGACGACGCCCCCGACGGCCACAAGGCCGGCGCGCAGACGACCGAGGACGTGTTGACGTGGTGCGAGGAACTCGGCATCGAGGAGCTGACGCTGTACACCTTCTCGACCGAGAACTTCGACCGCCCGGAACACGAGCGCGGACCCCTCTTCGACCTCATCGAGGACAAGCTCTACGAGTTCGCCGACTCCGAGCGCGTCCACGACCGCGAGGTCGCCGTCCGCGCCATCGGCGAGGTCCACCTGCTCCCCGACCGCGTCCGCGACGCCGTCGAGTACGCGGAGTCCCGGACCGCCGACTACGACGGCTTCACCCTCAACATCGCCCTCGCGTACGGCGGCCGGGCGGAACTCCTCGGGGCCGCCCGCGACGTCTGCCGGGCGGTCGAGCGCGGCGACCTCTCGCCCGACGAGGTGGACGTGTCGGCCGTCGACCGCCGCCTGTCCAGAAAGCCCGTCCGCGACGTGGACCTCATCATCCGCCCCGGCGGCGACGAGCGCACCTCGAACTTCCTGCCGTGGCACGCCAACGGCAACGAGGCCGCGGTCTACTTCTGTGCGCCCTACTGGCCGGAGTTCTCGAAGGTCGACTTCCTGCGCGGCATCCGCACCTACGAGTCCAGAGAGCAGTCGTGGCAGCGCACCCGGACCGAGCGCGCCGTCACGCTCGTCCGGGCCGTCGCCGAAGTCGAGTTAGAGGACGCCCGCACGGTCGCGGGTCGCCTCCGCGAGCAACTCCCCTCGTCCGGGGCCGACGAGGTGTCCGCCGAGTTGGCGAAGCGGACCGACGAGACGGCCGACTGAGTCGGCCGTCCGAACTGTTTTCGCGGCTATTCGTCGCCCTGCGCAGCCCCGGCGTCGACGACGCGGCCGTAGAACAGTATCGCGTCCGTCGGCCTGTCGCGGATGCAGAACAGGAACGGTCGGTCGAACCGGAGTTCGCCCCAGCTCGGCGGCAGCGACGATTCGACGACGACGCCCGTGGCCGCCGCGGCCTCGGTCCCCTCCTCGTCCACGGAGACGAACGACTTGTGGAACACCTCGTCGATGGCGAGACCTGACCCGTCACCCTCGGTCATGCCGCCGAAGTCGGCATCCGGGCCGAACGCGGCGGGCATCCCGAGATCCGACAGCGCCTCCGAGAGTTGGACCTCGGTCTCGAACTCGAACCGCGGGAGCACGACGTCCCCGATTCGCTCTCGCATCTCCTCGAAGACGCCGAACAGTCGGCTCGCGGTCAGACTTTGTTCGAACGACTCGAACTCGCCTTCGTCCGGGAGCAAAAGCACCATCGACACGTCCCGGCCGACGTACGGGAGTTCGACGGCCTGCGCGCTCGGGAAGTCGGCGTAGTTCGCCTTGAGTTCCTGCCGCATGAGCGGCACCGTCGACTCGGACCCGTCCAGCGCGGTGAACGTCCCGTCCTCGGTGTCCTCGGAGTCGAACGTGTGCGCCCACTGCGCCATGAAGTAGATGGCGTTGGTGAGCACGAGCGCCGTGTCGGGCGTGACGGAGCCAGCCGGAAGCAAGTCCTCGATTCGGCCCTCGGTCTGGTCGGCGACCCACTCGTTGATTCGTTCCCGCTCGCCGTCCGGGTCGCCGGCGAAATCGGCCCGTCGAAGCCCGGCCCCGTAGTTCGATTCGAGGCTGTCGAGGAACGCGTCCGAGAACGCGAACCCCTCGCGCCCCCACAGGGCGTTCGCCACGGCCAATCGGAAGGCGTCGGCTTCGCCGCCGTCGATTGGGGCCCGAGCCGTCTCTCGCTCTTCGAGCGCCGCCCGTAGATCTGCGAACGCCGGGTGAACGTCCTCGCCGAGCGTGTAGCGGAGCGTCGCTTCCATCTGTTCGCGGGTCTTCCCGCGAGCGCCCGCGTAGGTCATCGCCAACGCGACGGAGATGCTGTACGGCGAGAGGAACTGGTTGCCGCCCTGTTCGGACGCGACCTGTTTGTGCAGGTCGAGGGCGAACTCGGCGTTGCCGGCCGCGAGCGCGGCGAGTCGCTCGTTGTCCACGCTCGGTTCGCCGGTCGGTGGTTCATCGTTCGGGGTCTCTGTCGGCGTATCCATCGTCGCAGTTTCGGTGGCCGTCGCCTCGGTTTCGGTCTCGGCGGGCGATTGCCCGTCGCCCGTACAGCCGGCTATCGTCGCGGCGGCGAGCGCCCCCGACAGCGCCAGCATCTCGCGGCGGTTCATGTTGGAGCGTTCAACTGTCTAACAATATGTCTTCTGTACGCACAAACGGCTCTTTGGGAGACGGCGACGGGTCACGCCAGCGGTCGAACCCGCCGTCGGAACGTCCGCCAGCAGAACCACGCCAGTAGCGTGGCGCTCTGGCCGAGCACGATGGCGACGAACTCGGCTTCGTACCGCGGCCCCAACAGTAGCACCGCCCCGCCGTAGGCGACGGTCGGAGCCCACGAGCGCCAGCCCTCGTAACGCGATTCGAGGAACAGCCACGGCGGAACGACAGCGACGCCGACGAGCGCCCACGGCCAGTCCGGCTGGGCGGGCTGATTGAGCCAGAGAACGAGCGGCACTGTGAGCGCGAACATGACGTGTCCGTCTTCGAGCCACTCGCTGGCCGGCGGTGGCGGCGGGAGAAGGTCCGTTCTGTCGGTCGAGGTGGAGGGCATTAGGGACGTGTTGCTATTCAATCAACATCTGTGTGCGGTCGAGGAGGACGCGTCGGCAACGCCGCCACGCGATTCGCCCTAGCGGCCGAACTTCTGTCGCACTCTTCGAGCGCGACAGCGGTTGGCCGATTCGCTGACGCTCATCGGCCAAACCTCCTCTGACGGTCCTGATAGTCCCGCAACGCCCGCAGGTAGTCCCGCTTCCTGAAGTCTCGCCAGTTCACGTCGGTGAAGTAGAGTTCGGCGTAGACGGACTGCCAAATCATGAAGTCCGACAGGCGCTCCGCGCCCGTCTTGACCACGAAGTCGGGTTCGTCGGGGAACACGAGTCGCTGTTCGATGTCCGCGGCGTCGATGTCGTCGGGCTCGAGCGCGCCCTCGTCGACCTCCCCGGCCAGCGACCGGACGACCGACGCGAACTCGCGTTTCCCGCCGAGGCCGATACTGACCTGTACGGGGGCGTCGGCGCGCTCGGTGTCGCCCGGCTCGCGAAGCTCGACTCGGTGCGGAACGTCGAGGTCGCGGAGTTCGCGGGCGAGCGTCGGGACGACCGCCTCGTCGAGGACGCTCACGGAGATGGTGACGCGGTCGCTCCCGAACTCGAACGCCCAGCCGACGAACGCTTCGAGCGTCTCGTAGGCGCCCTGTTCCAGCAGGTCGCGCTCGGTGATGACGAGCGCGACGTGCTCGGGGGCGTCGGCGTCGTCGAGGCGGAACCGGAGGGCGAGATAGGAGTCGTACAGTCCCACGGGAATCGTTCTCGCGGCGATTCTCCTAACGCTTCGGGTTCGGCGTCGGCCCGAGATTCCGCCCCTCGACACCGGTCCGCAGACCCGCGGTTGTGCGGTCGTCGGTGATGTCGGGAGGGTTAAGTGCGCGTCGGGGATACCGAATGGTGTGACTTCCACGGTACGGCGAGCGGGCGGGTTCGCGGTCGTCGGGACGTTGGCCCTCGCGGCCCCCAGTCTCGGCGCGGCCGCGTTCGCGCCCTTCGCCGCAGTCGCGCTCTTGGCGGCGTTCGTCGTCGACGACGGCCCGCTGTTCGAGTTGTTCGCGCGCCCCGGCGACCGGCAGGACGGCCGGCTCAACGGACTCGCCGGGTTCGCGCTGGCCGCGACCGGCCTCGCCCTCTTGGCGACGGTCCCGCGCGTCACGATGCCGCTTTCGGTGTTCGCCGCCGCGGTGTTGATACTCGCCTACGGCAACCTCGGCGCGCGACTGGTGGATTCGAGAACGTCCGACGAGTCGCTTCGCGCGGCGGGCTTCGTCGCGGCCGCGGTCCTCGCAGGGACCGCGGGACAGGCGGCAATCGCGTCGCTGACGGGCGAGGCGATGCTGCTCGCCCGATTCACCCTCCTCGCGGCCGTCGGCGGTCTCGTCGGCGCGGTGCTCCGGACGGCCCTCTACGAGCGCGACGACCCGCTCGTCATGCTCTCTATCGGCCTCGTCCTGTGGGGCGTCGAGGTGCTCGCGGGGCCGGTGTCGCCGACGCAGACCGGCGTCGCGCTCGCCCTCACGGTCGCGCTCGGCTACGCCGCCTACGCCCTCGGCACGGCCTCAGTCGCCGGCATGATTACCGGCGTCCTCCTGCTCCTCTTTGCGGTCGTCTTCGGCGACTTCGGCTGGGCGCTCGTGCTCGTCTCCTTCTTCGGCGTCGGTGCGCTCGCCACCAAGTTCCGGTACGACAGCAAGGCCGAACGCGGCGTCGCCGAGGACAACGACGGCGCTCGCGGCACCGGCAACGTCCTCGGCAACTCGGGCGTCTCGCTCGTCGCCGTCGTCGGCTACGCCGCGGCGCAAACGCTCGGCTACCCGTTCGTCAGCGACCTACTCGTCCTCGCATTCGCCGGGTCGGCCGCCGCCGCGATGAGTGACACGCTCTCCAGCGAAATCGGCGGGCTGTTCGACCAGCCGCGGCTCATCACCTCGCTCAAGCCCGTCCCGGCGGGGACCGACGGCGCGGTGACGTGGCAGGGCGAGGTCGCCGGCGCGGTGGGCGCTGCCTTCGTGGCCGGCGTGAGCGTGCTGGTGCTCCCCATCCCGGCTCAGACGGCCGCCATCGCGATTCTCGCCGGCGGCCTCGTCGGCATGACCGTCGATAGCCTCCTCGGCGCGACGGTCGAAGGGGCCGGCCTCGGCAATCAGGCGGTCAACTTCCTCGCCACGTTCGCCGGCGCGCTGGGCGCGGTCATCGTCTGGATTCCGCTGTGACGGGGGGACACGGCCGTGACGGGGGCGACGCCGACGTGGCGGGCGTTCGACCCGCCCGCGACACCGACCTGCCGGCCGTCGAGTCGCTCCAGCGATTCGTCTCTCATCCGTCGCCCGGCCTCTTGGACGCGTGGCCCGCCGTCGGCACGCTGCTCGTCGCCGTCGACGCCGACGACCGGCCGGTCGGCTACCTGCTCGGCGTCGGCGCGCACCTGACCGAACTCGCCGTCTCGCCGGACCATCGACGCGAAGGGCGCGCCACCGCGCTCGTGGAAGCCTTCCGCGACGCGCACCGCTCGGGCGCTGACGCGGCCGACGCGCCGCTCACGTTGTTGGTCCATCCGGAGAACGACGGCGCGCGCGCCTGCTACGAAGCACTCGGGTTCCGGCGGGACGCCCGCGTCCCCGACGCGTTCGACGGCGACGACGGGCTTCGGCTCGTCCTCGACTGATTGCGGCCGGTCGCCTCGGTCGATGTCGCGGTGTGGCTTGTCCCGTCGGGTCTTCAGTCGCTTCAGTCGAGGAGCTGGTCCGCGGTTCTGACGCGGACGCTGACGGGCTTTTTGACGTACTCGCCGGCCGAGCGCGCCACGACGTGCCCGACGCCGCGCTGGGCCGCGATGTCGACGAGTTTCTGACTCGCCTCGCCGTCGACGACGACGATTGCCGGGGCGGGGTCGGCGTACTCGACGGTGTCGTAGACCTTCTCGACCGCGACCTCGTCGTCGATGTCGAGGCCGTCGTTCAGGAGGCGTGCCATGCCGCTCTCGTCGGCGATGACCGCCTGCACGTGGTCGGTGAGCGAGGGTCGCTCGTCGGCGGGGTCGACCGCCTCGGTGACGGCATCGACCTCGGACTCGGTGAACACCTCCGCGTCGGCGGCGTCGCCGTCGGCCGCCGGGTTCTCGCTCACGGCGTCCGCGGGCCGCTCGACCGCGACGGTGCCACCGTTACCGCCCTCGGCGGTGGGGTCGGTGACCGCGTCGGCCGACCCGTTGATGGGGCCGTCTGCGGGTGGAGTCGACGACGCCTCAGTCGTCGGCGACTCCGTGTGAGGGTCCGTCGGAGCCTCCCCCGCCCCCGTCCCGTTGGCGGCGGCGACGGCGGCCCGGAAGTCTCCGTCGCCGTCGTCCGGAAGCGACGAGAGCGCGACCTTGTTCCGGAGGGCGCGGACGACCGACGCGCGGTCGAGGTCCTCGACCGACCGGCCGTCGGGCGCGAACGCGACGTAATCAACGTCGCCGACCTGCGAGAGTTCCCGCAGGATGAGTTCGCCGCCGCGGTCGCCGTCGAGGAACGCCGTGACGGTCCGTTCTTGGGTGAGGCCGGCGACCGCGTCGGGGACGTTCGTTCCCTCGACGGCGACGGCGTTTTTGATGCCGTAGCGGAGGAGGGTGAGCACGTCGGCGCGTCCCTCGACGACGATGATGGCGTCGGAATCGGCGACGCGGGGGCCCGCCGGGAGGCCCTGGTACTCGGTGATATCCTCGACGCGGACGCTCTCTTTGACCGCTTCGAGGATTTCCGTCGAAGACATCACGGTGTCGTCGAACGACTCCGCGAGCAGTTCCTTGGCGCGCTCGACGACCATCCGGCGCTTGGCCTCGCGCACGTCCTCGATGTTCGTGACCTCGATGACGGCCTGGCAGGGACCGACGCGGGTCAGCGTCTCCAGCGAGGCCGCGAGGATGGCCGTCTCGGCCTTGTCGAGGCTGCTGGCGATGGTCATCTGGCCGAACGAGTGGCCGTTTTCCGAGTCTATCTGTACGTCTATCCGACCGACCTTGGAGGACTGTTGGAGGTCGCGGAGGTCGAGTTCGTCGCCGAGGAGGCCCTCGGTCTGCCCGAAGACGGCCCCGACGACGTCGCTCCGTTCGACGACCCCGTCGGCGGAGATGGAAGCGTGAATGAGATATTTTGAAGTGTCGTCCATTGGTGAAGTCACCCCGCTGGGGGTGGTGATGTGATGGTTGTGATGGCGTCATGGGCGGAACCCACGAACGTCATTATATAAGTTGCGCCCGAGGGAAATATCTATCGTGGCCGACGGTTCGAACGTCAGTTAGTCGTTCGTCTCGTCCCCGAAATCCGCTCCGTCGCCGGCGAATCCCCGCGTTCCGTCCGCCGCCAGCGACCGCCGCCGACCGCCCGATTCGTTACGCCTCCTCGTCAGTTCGGTACGCCGCGACGAACTCGCCGGCGTCCCGGCAGAACGCCGCGGGCTCGTCGGGGAAGTCGTGTTCGACGACGGCCCACTCGACGGGGGTGTCGCCGGCGGTCGCGAGACAGCGGTCGATGTCCAGTTCGCCCTCGCCGAGCGGGACGGGTCGCCCGCCGCGTTTCGCGTCGGCGTCGAGTACCACGTCTTTCAGGTGGACGACCGGGGTTCGATCGGCGTAGCGGTCGATGTACGCGACGGGGTCGTAGCCGGCGGCGAGAATCCACGCGAGGTCGAGTTCGAAACCGATTCCCGACTCCTCGGCGAGCCGGTCGAGCGCGGGTTCGCCCTCGACCGTGACGAGTTCGTGGTCGTGGTTGTGGTAGAGCAGTCTGACGCCTCGGTCGTCGCACTTCGCGGTCAGGTCGTCCAGCCGGTGTGCGGTCTCGTCGACCGCGTCGGCGTCGGCGAACGCCTCCGGGGGCAGGAACGGAACGACGAGCGTCTCGACGCCGAGCGCGCCGTAGCGCTCGCAGACGGCGTCGAGGTCGGCTTCGAGGTCCTCGATGGGGACGTGGGCGGCGGGTGCGCCGACCCCGGTGTCGTCGAGGGCCGGGCGGACCGCCGCCGCGTCGTCGACGCCCGCGAACTCCACGCCGTCGAAGCCGGCGTCCGCGGCCCGGCGCACGAGCGCCGCGGTCGACTCGTCGAGGTCTCGAAGCGAGTAGAGCTGGATGCCGAAGTTCATGTGCGTCCGCTCGTCCGCACCGCTGGAAACTGTTTCGGCGCTCGGTCCGTCGCGGCCGACCGACTGACCGACGGGACCGCCACCCGCGACGCGACCGCGACACGGGGAGAACACTGTCGTTCGACACCCGTTGTTGAAGAAAATAGTTCTTCAGTCAGGGGTAACGTAGGTCAATAGAGTAAGATTTACGCATCGTTATCGATTATCGTTCCTACGAATGACGCGAGTGCGCATCGACTACCGCTGGGTTGCCGTCTTCGCAATCCTCGTGACGTTCGCCGTTCCGTGGTTCCTCTGGGGCGACAGCCGGGTCTTCGCCGGTCTGCCGCTGTGGCTCTGGTGGCACATCGGCTGGATGGGGCTGACCGCCGTCGTCTTCCACCTGTTCACCCGGACGGCGTGGGACCGCGGCATCGTCGGGGAGGGTCGCTGATGGTCTCGGCGCTCGGTATCCAACTCGGCGTCGTCGGCGCGTACCTCGTGGTCGCGCTCGCGGTCGGCCTGCTCGCCTACCGCCTGACCAGCCGCGACGCGGAGGACTACTACCTCGCCGGTCGCTCCATCGGGACCGTCGTCCTCCTGTTCACCACGTTTGCGACGCTCCTCTCTGCGTTCACGTTCTTCGGCGGCCCCGACCTCGCCTACCGGGCCGGCCCCGAGTGGATTCTCGTGATGGGCGTCATGGACGGCGTGCTGTTCGCCATCCTCTGGTACGTCGTCGGCTACAAGCAGTGGCTCGTCGGCCGCGCCCACGGCTACGTCACCCTCGGCGAGATGCTCGGCGACCGCTTCGGCTCGACCCGCCTGCGCGCCGTCGTCGCCGGCATCAGCCTGTTTTGGCTGTTCCCGTACGTGATGCTCCAGCAGATGGGCGCGGGCGAGGCCATCGTCGGGCTGACGAACGGGATGGTTCCCTACTGGGCCGGCGCGGCCGGCATCACCGTGTTCATGATTGCCTACGTCGTCATCGCGGGCCTCCGCGGGGTCGCGTGGACCGACACCCTCCAAGGGCTGTTCATGCTCGGCGTCGTCTGGCTTGCGGTCGGCTGGGTCGCCGCCGCGGCCGGCGGCCCCACGGCGCTGTCGAACGCCCTCGCGATCAACAAACCCGAGTTCCTCGCGCTCGGCGGCGGCCTCTACTCGCCGCAGTACATCATCGCGTCGGCCGTCACCATCGCCTTCGGCGTGGCGATGTTCCCGCAGATAAACCAGCGCTTCTTCGTCGCCAAGTCGGGCGCGGTCCTCAAGCGCTCGTTCGCGCTGTGGCCCGTCCTCGTCGTCCTGCTGTTCGTCCCCGCGTTCATCCTCGGTACGTGGGCCGCCGGGCTCGGCGTCGCCGTCCCCGAGGGCGCGAACGTCCTTCCGGTGCTCCTCAACGAGTACACGCCGGTGTGGTTCGCCGCGCTCGTCGTCGCCGGCGCGATGGCCGCGATGATGTCCTCGTCGGACTCGATGCTTCTCTCGGGGTCGTCGTACTTCACCCGCGACCTCTACCGGCCGTTCGTCAACCCCGACGCGAGCGACGCCCGCGAGGCGTGGCTGGCCCGCATCGGCGTCGCCCTGTTCGCCACGCTCACGTTCGTCGCCAGCCTGTTCCGGCCCGGCACGCTCGTCTCCGTCGGCGACACCGCCTTCGGCGGGTTCGCCCAGATGGCCCTACCGGTCATTGTCGCGCTCTACTGGGCGAAGACGACCCGGACGGGGATGTTCGCCGGCATCCTCGGCTCGCAGGCGTTCTACCTCGCGCACGTGTTCGTCCCCGCGGTCGAAGTCGGCTCCGTGACGCTGTTCGGCGCGACCTACCTCACGTGGGACTACGCCCTCTGGGGGATGGCGCTGTCGGCGCTTCTGACCGTCGGCGTCTCCGCGATGACCGCCGCCGCGCCCGAGGAAAACCAGTCCCGGTTCACCGACGGCCTCCGGGCCGACTGACGCCGGGTCGCGCCGGTCCGCTCTGCTCCGCAACGAACCTTATCTGCCTGCGCGAGTAACCTCCACTCCATGCCCGAAGAAGTGCTGTTCGAGTCCGAGAACCGACAGGCCCGCGCCGAAATCGCGTCGTACCTCCGCACCGTCGCAGACAAACTCGACGCGGGCGAGCCGATTACGCTGAAAGCCGGCGACCAGACCGTCACGATGGAGCCGCCCGCATCACCGACGTTCGAGGTGAAAGCCGAGCGCGAGGGCCCCGCCGGCGGCCCCTACGAACTGAGCATCGAGTTCGAACTGGAGTGGGACGAGGGCGCTGACGACGGTGCCGACGCGGGCGGCCTCGAAATCGAGTGAGGCGGCCGACACTCGCCGCCGGCGACCGCCGAATACAGTTACCCTTCTGACATTCCCACGAGTCGTCGGTGACTCATGGGAATTCGACCGCTTCAGGCCGACGAGGTGGACGCGCTGGTTGACGACCTGTGGCTCCCGTTCGCCGAGGAGATGGGTGATATCGACGACTACGACGCGCTGGCCGAGGACGTCGATGCCCGCGCCGAGGCGCTCGACTACCGGGGCGAGCAGGTGGACGCCGAGGGCGTTCAGACGTTCGTCGCCGTCGCGGACGCGGAGTCGGCGGCGGAGTCAGGAGCGCGACCGGACGCCGCCGCGGGGTCGCTCCGCGGCTACGTCACCGTCGCCGCGTCCGAGTCGCCGCCGGTGTTCGCCCGCGGGCCGGTCGCCAAGGTGAAAGACCTCTACGTCGCGCCCGCGGCGCGGGGCGAGGGCGTCGGCACGGAACTCCTCGAACGGGCCCACGAGTGGGGCCGCGACCGCGGGTGCGAACGGGCCGCGCTGAGCGTCCACGCCGACAACGACGCCGCCCGGTCGTGTTACGAGTCGATGGGATACGAGACGCGGTACCTGAAACTCGACTGCCCGCTCTGAGGGCGGAGACGACGGCGGCTTCGCGGATGGCGACAAGGGTCGTCACCCGCGGTTTCGAGGGTCGTGTTCGCCCCCCAAACCCGAACCCTCAAAGCCGCTGAATCCAATTGGCGCGCATGAACGAGTCGGGCCACCAAGTGCTCATGGAGCAGGACGTGCTCCGCCACCGCCTCGACGACGGCGACCTCCCCGACTGGGCGAGAAAACACTACGAGACGTTCCGCGAGACGATGCTCGGCGACCGCGACGGCGCGCCGTTCCCGTGTTACTTCGGCATCGAGTCCGAGCGCAACGGCGACGCCCTCTACACCTTCGTGGATTCGATGACCGACAAGGACGCGCTGTTGGCGCTCCGCGACACCCTCCTCGAATACCTCGACGTGTACCCGGACTACTCCGAGGCGTGCTCGCTCGTCACGTTCTTCAAGCCGCCGGCGGCGGACTTCACCGAGGCCGACTACCACGAACGCCTCTGGCACATCCTCCAGTTCCTCCACGTCAACGACCCGGAGCCGTGGCCCGCGGACATCCCGACCGACCCCGACGACCCGACGTGGGAGTTCTCCTTCGGCGGCGAGCCCATGTTCCCGACCACCCGCGCGCCGTTCTACGACGAGCGCATCAGTCGCTACTGCCCGTGGGGCCTCGAAATCACCTTCCAGCCGCGGGCGCTGTTCGACGGCATCACCGCCGACACCGAGGCCGGCCAGCAGGCCCGCGCGGTCATCCAGAACCGCATCGAGGAGTACGACGGCGTCTGCCCCCACGCCGACCTCGGTGACTGGGGCGTCGAGGGCGACCGCGAGTGGCCGCAGTACATGTTCTCCGCCGACGAGTCGCAAGCGCCCGACGAGTGCCCGATTCGCATCACCCGCGAGCACCCGAAAGTGCCGACGGCCCCGGCGGACGACTGATGGCGGGGTCCGATTCGAAGGGTGAGCGATGACCGCCGCCGACCTCCCCGACGACGCCGTGCTCGTCTGCATCGACATGCAGGTCGGCTTCGACGACCCCGCGTGGGGCGACCGCAACAACCCCGAGATGGAGGCGCGCGTCGCCGACCTGCTCGCGGCGTGGCGCGCGGCCGACCGCCCCGTCGTCCACGTCCGACACGACTCCGCCGAGCCCGACTCGCCGCTCCGAAGTGACGGGGAAGGCTTCGCGTGGAAGCCCGAGGCCGAACCCGTCGACGGCGAACCGGTGTTCACGAAGCGCGTCAACAGCGGCTTCATCGGGACCGACCTCGAAGCGTGGCTCCGCGAGCGCGACCACTCGACGCTCGTCGTCTGCGGCCTCACGACCGACCACTGCGTCTCGACGACGACGCGGATGGCAGAGAACCTCGGCTTCGACGTGTACCTCCCCGCGGATGCGACCGCGACGTTCGACCGAGAAGGCCACGACGGCGAGCGCTTTTCGGCCGACGAGATGCACCGTACCGCGCTGGCGCACCTGAACCGGGAGTTCGCAACCGTCGTCGAGTCGGCCGACCTGTCGGCGACGCGGTGAGTGGTCGTCGCGTTCGCCGCCGGCCGTCCACGAAGCTGTAGTCAGATTTTCATATCCCCGCCGAGACGGTGGCACATGGACCGCCGATTTCTCGCCGTCGTCGGGGTGTTCGACCTGCTCATCGCCGTCGGCCTCGTGCTTCTCGGCGCGCCCGCTCACCCGGTTTCGTTCGCCCGGTTCGCGCTGTTTACCGCCGCCGGCGTGCTGTTGGTCGTCGCCGGCATCCGCGAATCGGTCGCTCTCGGATCGACGACGCTCCGGTGGCACGTCGTCGCGGGCGCGGGCTACGTTTGCTTCGGGCTGGCCGTGCTCGCCAACGGCCTGTCGTCCGTCCTCGACGCCCGCGGCGACCCCTACTTCGGCGGGCTGTCCGCGCTCCTGCTCGCCCCCGTGATGCTGTTCATGGGTATCGATTACCTCCGCGGCGGCGTCCACTTCGACCTCTCGACGTTCGAGTGAGCGTCGGGGTCGACGCCTGCGAGAATCAACGTAACTTATTTCAGTTTCGCTGGCCGATGACGGTTCCGGCTTACGATTACGCAAATACATTTCCCCGTCGGCGCGGAATCCCCATCTCGATGGGCGTTTCCTTCCCGTACGGCGACGAGCTCGCGGTGGACTTCGAGTGGCACGAGTTCACCGGCGCGGTGGGTGATTCGGTTACGGTCCTCCCTATCGTCGTCGCCGTCGCCCGCCTGACGGACCTCTCGCTGGCGGTCGTGCTCGTTTGGTTCGGCGTGTTTCAGGTCGTCTGGGGGCTGTACTACGCGGCCCCGCTGTCGGTCGAACCGATGAAGGCGCTGGCCGCGCTCGTCCTCGCGGAGACGGTCACGGCCGGCGAAGCGCTCCTCGCCGGGTTCGGCCTCGGCGTCGTCCTCCTCGCTATCGGCCGGACGCGCTCGCTCGGCCGCGTGAGTCGCTACATCGGCGCGCCGGTCGTCCGCGGCGTCCAGTTCGGCGTCGCGCTCGTCCTCCTGTCGACGGGTCTCGAACTCGGCGCGGGCGACCTCCCGCTCGCCGGCCTCGCGGTCGCCGTCGCCGCCGTCGCCCTCCTCACCAGACGCTCGAACGTGAGCGCCCTCGCGGTCCTCGCGGTCGGCGGCGCGGTCGCTTTTTCCGACGTGGGCCACCTGTCGCTCGCCGTTCCGCCGGTCCGGGACGCCGGTTTATTCTCGTTCGGGAACCTCTCGTTCGCCGTCGTTGAGGCTGCGGTCGCCCAGTTGGCGATGACCGTCGGCAACGCCGCGCTCGCCACGTCGGTCCTGCTCGCGGACTACTTCGACCGCGACGTTTCGGCCGACGAACTCGCCACCAGCATGGGCGCGATGAACCTTCTCGCGGTCCCTCTCGGCGGCTTTCCGATGTGCCACGGCAGCGGCGGCGTCGCCGGCAAGTACGCCTTCGGCGCGCGGACCGCCGGCGCGAACGTGATTCTCGGCGTCGGCTACGTCGTCGTCGCCCTGTTCGCCGCGGACGTGGTCGCCGCCTACCCGGTCGCCATGCTCGGCGTCATTTTGGCGATTATCGGCCTGCAACTGGCGCGGACGAGTCTGACCAGTCTGTCCCGCGCGGACGGCTACCCCCTCGTGGTCGCCATCGGCGTCGTCGGCGTCGCGGTGAATCTGGGCGTCGCGTTCGTCGGTGGGGTTGCGGCGTGGCTGGTGTGGGAAAGACCATCCAGGACATAGTAAATAAGCTTCATATGGTGTATTCCAACTCCGGCAATAGATGAGATATTATAATAGACTCAGTACTTCACAAAGCCGTTTAGTTAGAAGGTCTGCTTGCAGAAGGTGTGTCTAAAACCCAGCAAGCAGACGATGAAATCCACGAGGACCAGCTCCTTAACTTCCTCGTCAACTCTCTTGACGAGGAAGTTGCTCTCTCACTCGCTGAAAACGCTGAACTCGATGCTGAAGACATCTACGAGGTCCTCGTCGGCGCCTGCGCCGACGGGACCTCGGTCTCAACGCTCTGTGAGAGAAGCGAAGATGCACCCCACGAAAACTCCGTTCTCTACCATCTCCGCACTAAATTCGATCTAGAAACGCTCGAACAGGTTGGCAACATGCTCCTCCAGAAAGACGTTCTCGACGTCCTTCCCCAGCAGGTGGAGGTCTGCGCAGACCTCCACCTGCGGCCCTACTATGGTGACGAAGACGACACGGACGGCCTGTATCACTCACAAGCGAAGCGTGGAACCACCGCGTTCCACGCGTACGCGACGCTGTACGCACGCGTGAAGAACAAACGCTACACGCTGGCGGTGCGCCGTCTCGAAGACGGCGACACCGCCAGCAGTGTCCTCGCAGAGTTCCTCAGTATTCTCGACGGCCTTGACCTCGGTGTCAAGGCCGTCTATCTTGACCGCGAATTCTACGACAGCAAGTGTTTGACGCTGCTTCAGGCGCACAACCACGCGTACGTCATGCCGATCGTCCGCTGGGGACAATCAATCAAGCAAGAACTCTCAGAAGGGTGGAGTCGCGTGATTCAGCACAGTCTGACGGCGAGACTCGACGGTCACAGCTGGACCGTCGAGTTCCCCGTCTACATCGACTGTACCTACCAGAACGGACGGTACGACGAACATGGGGTGGCGCGTCACGGCTACGCCGCTGACGCGCCGTTCATCGACTCACCACGAGACGCTCGATACCACTACGCGAAACGCTTCGGTATCGAGGCAAGCTATCGACTCTCTGAACAAAGTATCGCGACGACCTCGACACAAAATCCGGTTGTACGGCTGCTGTACGTCGTGGTGAGCTTGCTGTTACAGAACGTGTGGCGGTATCTGCACTGGGAGTACGTGGCGACGCCCCGCCGAGGCGGGCGTCGCCTCTGGCAGTGGCCATTCAAGGAGTTCATCAACATGATCCGACGGGCAGCGTGGACGGCCCTCGCGACGCGTCGGGCCGTCCCCGCGAACCGGCCACCGGACGACCGGTTCCACCGGTAACTCCCGACCGGGCTAGCCAACGGTGGGAGTGGCGACGCTGTCGCGTCGGCGGCAGCCGCCGCCGACAGCGACGGCTCTCCGCCGATCCGTCCATGATTCTGTCGTCGAGACCGCCAATGCAACCGCTCGGCCACAGAATTCAGGCTTCAGAGACAGCTAGGCGAGGATGCTTTGTGAGGTACTGAGACTAAAATCTCACACATTATTATGTTCTCGGCGACATGTTTTTCTGAGCAGTCACCTAGCAATATACAATGTCTGAGAGTGCTCACTTTGACCTTGGTATTACTACTGGCCCTCACGGACTTTCTGTTGTTCCTGGATTGAGAACCCTACACGACTCAATCCAAGACCAGGTCATCCCTGAATTTGAAGAGAAGAGTGGACTTTCCGGAGAGAGTGGTGCGATTGTGTTGGTCTTTTTTACACTCTCCCACTCTGTAATTGAACAGCGGTCGATTGAACTGCTATATGGATACGTATTCGATACTGAATTCCAAACTGAACGGTCAAGAAGATTTCTTCGACAGAACTTAAACCAGCGGCAGCGGGAGGATTTGTTACTGAGGACAGGTGTAATTAAGGGACATGTACATAGCCACATGAGTACTGCACGAACTGCCCGAAACGTGATTGTACATCATCCACATTCACATATTCTTCCAAAATTTGACAATTTTTCAAACACAGTTAAACAGACTATAAATGCAGTCGAGGAATTGGAAGAGATGGTTGTTGACTACTATTTGCCAGATGAGATGAGCTGATTGCAACATGCGTATTATTTTCAAAACGGTGTTTGAGTCGTCAATTTAATCTATTTTGTTGCAAAGACTCCGCGAACCATCTTCTAAATCGAGTCTTGGAGTTTTTATAACTACCCCACCCACGTACCACGTATGCAGACGCACATCGTTCCCGTCGGCTTCGACTACGACCGACTCATCGCGCCGCTCATCCGCGATCAGTTGGACGTGGACCGCGTCATCCTCCTCGAGGGGGCCGTCGGGAGCGAGGCGAACGTCGAGTACTCGCGGAACCTCTCGGGAAAGCTCGAAAAGGACTTCGAGAACCTCCTCGGCGCGGAGACCGAACGCGTCATCGTCGACGACGTGTACGACTACGACGCGGCGTTCGAGCAGGCGTACGACCTCATCAACGCCGAACTCGACGCCGACGACGAACTCCGCGGCGACGACGACGAACCCGGCGAGGTGTGGGTCAACGTGAGCGCGATGCCCCGGCCGGTCTCCTTCGCCTTCGCCACCGCCGCCCACTCCATCATGGTCGAGCGACAGGCCGACCGCGAGCGCATCCACACCTACTACACGGCCCCCGAGAAGTACCTCGAAACCGAACTCGCAGAGGAGTTGCGGACCGAGCGCGCCCTTCTCCAGGACCTCCTCGACTCCGGCGAAATCGACGCCGACCGCATCCGCGAGCGCCTCGACGCCACCTCCGACCTGCTGTCGGAGTTCGACGAGCGCGGGACGACCATCGGCGCGAAGCAGATAGACGGCCGCCACATCGTCGAACTCCCGGTGGCCTCCTTCTCCAACGTCAAGCCGTTCGAGGAGGTCATCCTGTTCAAACTCGGTGAGCACGGCGAGTTCGGGTCGGTCTCCGAACTCGCGGAGGCGCTCGCCCGCGAGATGAACGAGGAGTACACCGACTCCTTCCGGTCGAAGGTTATCTACAACGTCGACCGCCTCGGCCCCGGCGGCAAGGGCTACATCGAACAGGAAGAACGCGGGAAGTCCTACCGGACGCGCCTCTCCCGCATCGGTGAACTGTGGGTCCGCGCCCACGCCGACAGCGACGAGTAGGCGGCGGGCGGTCGTCGTTTTTTCTCCGACCGAGTCGCGGCGTCAGAACTCCAGGCCGGACGGGTCAGCCGACGGCACGAGCGGGCTCGTCGGCAGGTCCGCCGGCGGGTCGGGGAGGTTGTACTCGCGGGGGGCCACGTCGTTCGGGCCGTCGGGATAGAACACCGACGCGAGCAGTTGGATGTGGTCGCGCCCCGCGTCGAGTTCGAACTGGCCGCCGCCGTACAGCGACATCCCGCGCTCGTCGGCGTACTCGATGGTGTCGAACAGCGACTCGACCGTGCCGAACCGCGAGGGTTTGACGTTCAGCCACGACGGCTCGAACGGGAGGCGCTCGACGGATTCGACGCCGGTAATCGGGGCGTCCCACGAGACGCGGCCTTCGCGGCCGTCGAACAGCGGGCGCGTCTCGTCGGTGAACGCCGGGTCCTCGACGACGGCGTCCGGGAACCCCGACAGGATGCGCTCGTACAGTTCCGGGTCGGGGGCTTGGTCCACGTCGGTCCCCTCGTAGTAGCCTTTGAGGTCGAGGATGCGGACGCGGTCGCGGGCGGCGAGCGACGCCACAAGCTCATCGTCCCAGTCAGTTGTCGGGTCGAGTTTGAACTCGCAGTCGGGGTCGCGGGCGGCGAGCAGTTCGACGCGGTCGGCCGACGGCGGGTTCCCGAGACGGGTGCTGACGACGAACCGGAGCGGGTCGCGCTCGCGGGAGACGGCGGACGCGAGGTCGGTGTCGGCCTGCCGGAGCGCGAGGTCGAGGCCGGCGGATTCGAGCGCCCAGCGCCGGTAGTGTTCGGCCGTCTCGCGCTCGGGGGCTTTCGTCGGAAACAGGTCCACGCCGTCGAGCGCCGCGGAGAAGGCGGCGAAGGAATCGTAGCTCCCGGCGAGGTCGAAAGCGTCTTCGGGGGCGTCAGCGAGAGCGTCGTGGTCTTCCGTGTCGTAGGTCACGTCCTCGCCGCGGCCGACCGCGCCGTCGCCGGCGAGCGAGAACACCGTCGTCTTGCGGAGAAAGCCGCTCGACGTGTCGCTCTCGAAGCGGTCGCGGGAGACGGACTCGACGGTCACCGGCAGGTCGACCACGCGGTCGAAGAGGCTCATGGCGTGTCGGTTGGGCGGGGCGAGGCAAAAGGCTACGTCCGATTCAATCCACGACGCCCCGTTCGAGCTTTGCGACACGCGTCGCGAGCGCGAGGAACGTCGCCGCGACGGTCAGGAGGACCGCGCCCGCCGCGGCGTACTCGTGGGCGGGCGAGACGTGCTGGACGACGCCGTCGACGACCGGCTCGGCCGGGATGAGGGTGTGGTGCGGCGTGCCCACGATGGGAACGAAGTAGTCCAAGAGGTCGTTGAGGGCGTACCAGCCGACCGCGACGAGGACGGCGGGGGTCGGGAACTCGGCGTACCGCTGGATGAGGAAGGCCTCGACGACCATGGCGAGGTGGCTCCAGAAGAGGAAGTTGTACATCGCCCAGTGGAGGTACGAGAAGTCGCCTTTGAAGGCGAGGAGGACGTACGGCGTCCACAGCCCGAGTTTGAGACAGCCGAAGAAGGCGAGGGCGTTGACGTACTCGTTCGAGCGCCCGAGTTTCCAGAGCGCGAGCGACAGCGCGATAAACAGCGTGGCGACCGGGCTGTCGGGGACGAGCGGCCACATCGCGGTCGGTTCGATGCCGAACTGGTAGCCGTAGTACCAGAAACCGAAGGCGGTCCCGACGAGGTTGATGACGACCACGAGCCACGCGATGTTGAGGCCGAAGTTCTCCAGCCACTCCGGCAGGGGGGCGAGCCACCGCGGCAGGTCGGTTCCCGCCGGGAGGCCGTCGTCCCAGATGAGTCGGCGGGGGTCGTCGAGCAGTCGGCGTAGTCGGGTCGCCGCGTCCATACCCACGCCGAAGCGGGGGGACGCAAAAGTGATGCCGGTCTCGGTGACTGCGGCCGGTGTCGTCGACCGCGAAACACGACCTGTGCGGAATGCGAACGGTTGGCGCGTGGAAGCGACCGCTTAAGTGAACCCGGTCGCAAGCGACGGATATGCCAGAGGAGACCGACCTAGAGGAACTTCGGCGCGGGACCGAACTCGTCAAGCGCGGGTTCGCCCAGATGCAGAAGGGCGGCGTCATCATGGACGTCGTGAACGCAGAGCAAGCGAAAATCGCGGAGGAAGCCGGCGCGGTCGCCGTCATGGCGCTCGAAGCCGTCCCGGCCGACATCCGCAAGCGCGGCGGGGTCTCCCGGATGGCCGACCCCGAGACGGTCACGGAGATTATCGACGCCGTCTCCATCCCGGTGATGGGGAAGGCCCGCATCGGCCACCACACCGAGGCGCAGATTCTCGAATCCATCGGCGTGGATATGATAGACGAGAGCGAGGTGCTCACCCCGGCGGACAACGACTACCACATCGACAAGCGCGAGTTCACCTCGCCGTTCGTCTGTGGCGCGCGCAACCTCCCCGAGGCGCTCCGCCGCATCAACGAGGGCGCGGCGATGATTCGCACCAAGGGCGAGGCCGGCACGGGCGACGTGAACCAGGCCGTCACCCACCAGCGCACCATCAAACACCAGATTCGCAGCCTGACCGGCCTCAACTTCGACGAGCGCGAGAAGTGGGCCCGCGAGCACGAAGCGCCCGCCGAACTCGTCCACGAGACGGCGGAGATGGGACGCCTGCCGGTCGTCAACTTCGCGGCCGGCGGCATCGCCACGCCCGCGGACGCCGCGCTCATGATGTACCACGAGTGCGACGGCATCTTCGTGGGCTCCGGCATCTTCGGCGCGGAGGACCCAGAACGGATGGGCGAGGCCATCGTCGAGGCTGTCAACAACTGGGACGACCCGGACACGCTCGCCGACATCGCCGCCGGCATCGGCAAGGGCATGAAGGGCGAGGCGAACGTCGGCATGGCCGACGAGGACAAACTTCAGGGCCGCGGCGTCTAACGCGGCGGTATCCGGCGGCCGCCGACTGACTCACCGTCTCGGTTTTCGATTCCTTCCGGTTCCACTTTTCTTCGGTCTCGGCGCTCCGCTCTCAGGCGAGGAGTCCCGACTTCCCCTTTTCGTTCCCCTTCGCGTCGTCGGACGACGCCTCGCCGAGGAGGACGGTGACCGGGCCGTCGAAGTTGAGCATGACCGACTGCGTCATGTCTCGGGAGATTAGCTTTCCGGCGGGCGAGCGGCGGCGACCGGCGATAAAGAGGTGGTCACAGCCTTCCCAGCGGGCCGTCTCTAAGATGGTGTCGGCCTCGGGGCCGATGTCCGCGACGATGCGGTAGTCGAGGTCCAGCCCCTCGAACGCCTCGCGGGCGACGCGCTTGGCGCGGCGGGTGGCCGACTCGATGGCCTGGTCGATGCCGTACACCACGTCCGAGGAGCCGACGCTGGCGAGCGCCGAGCGGGTCCGCTCGAACTCCTCGTCCGGGAGAACCGTGAGGACGACGAGTTCCGCGCCGCTGCCGGCGGCGAGTTCGCCCGCCTCGCGGAGGATTCGCTGCGACCGTTCTTCGGGGGAGACGACGACGAGTGCTCGTTCCATGATTCGAATATATCGTGATAATGAGAAAAGTCTTCTCGGAATCGTGTTATCACCGGCCGCGACAACGCGTTACAGTGACTCAGGCGCGAGAAAAGGCGAGATGCGAGTGTGCGAGTGGTTCTCTCTGTACCACTCAGGATTCGAATACTTCGGCCCCGCGACCGACCCGCGTCTTGTAGGCGCGGGCGGCCACGTCGGCCTCGTCGAACGCTTCGAGCATCGCGCCGGCGACGCGGGTGCGGTCGGCGGCTTGGCAGACGCCGAGGACCGACGGGCCGGCACCGGAGACGGTGACGCCGGTCGCGCCCGCAGCGAGGGCGGCCTCGCGGACGTCGTGGTAGCCGTTGATGAGTTTCGCCCGCGCGGGCGTGACGACGCGGTCGTCCATCCCCGCGCCGACGAGGTCGGCGTCGCGGCGGCACATCCCGACCGCGAGGGTCGCCGCCCGGCCGACCGTGTGGACCATGTCCTCGATGCTGGCGTCGCTCGGGACGACGCGGCGGGCGTCGCGGGTCGAGACGGCGATTTCGGGGAGGCAGGCGACGAGCGGGATGTCGGCGTCGACGGTCGTGACGCCCTCGTCGGTCGCGACGGTGAAGCCGCCGAGGAGTGCGGGCGCGACGTTGTCGGCGTGGGCCTCGCCGGAGACGACCGCTTCGCCCTCGGCGGCGACGGGGACGAGTTCCTCCCGGGAGAGGCCGCGGTCGTACAGTTCGTTCAGCGCGACCGCGGCGGCGGCCGAGCTCGCCGCCGACGACCCGAGGCCGGACGACGGGCGGACGCCCTTGTCGATGCGGATGTGCGCGGGGGCGTCGAGCGCCTCCGCGACCGCACCGACGACGTTCCGGTCGGGGTCGGTCGGGATGTACTGGCTGCCGACGCCGGTCACTTCGATTGTCGTCCGGTCCGCCCGTTCGACGTGCACGATGTCGGCGGGGCGGTCGAGAGCCACGCCGAAAACATCGAACCCACTTCCGAGGTTGGCGCTCGTGGCGGGTGCGCGGACCGTAACCATGCCCCGCTGTTGCCTTATCGCAGATAAAAATGTGGCGAACGTCGCAACCGACCCCTCGTCGCGCGCTCAGTCGCTCGTCGACTGCTCCGCGTTCGCGGGCTCGGGGTCGGTCTCGACTCCGGTGAACTCGAACCGCGCCCCGGCGGCGTCCGACTCGCCGAGGCTGACGGACCAACCGTGGGCGTCCGCAATCGTCTTGACGATGGGCAGGCCGAAGCCCGTCCCGTTTTCGTGGGTCGTGTACCCTCGCTCGAACACGTCGGCGCGCTCCGCCTCGGAGATGCCGGAGCCGTCGTCTTCGACGGTGAAGCCGCCGTCGACTCCCGTGACGACGACGGTGAGCGAGCCGCCGTCGGAGCCGTGCTCGACGGCGTCACCAGACGCAGTCAGGTTGCCCGTGGAACCATGTTCGACGGCGTCGTCGGGAGTATCCCGACTGCCCGTCGAGCCGTGCTCGACGGCGTTCCGAAACAGGTTCTCGAACAGCTGGCGGAGGCGGCCGCGGTCGGCCGCGATAGTCCGGTCGACCCGAACGTCGAGGGTCGCGTCGCCGACGACCGTGCCGTCCCACGCCTCCTGTGCGACGGTTCGGAGGGCGACCGGCGTCACGTTCGTGAGCGTCTCGCCCTCCCGCGCCAGCGTGAGGAGGTCCTCGATGATGGTCTCCATCCGGTCGTGGGCGTTCTCGATTCGCTCGAAGTACTCCGCGTCGCCGGTCTCGGCCGCCAGTTCGAGATAGCCGCGGGCGACGGTGAGCGGGTTCCGAAGGTCGTGGGAGACGACCGACGCGAACTCGTCGAGCCGCTCGTTTTGGCGTTCGAGCCGTCGCTCGCGTTCGACCCGTTCGGTCACGTCGCGGACGAGCACGAGCGACCCCGACATGTCGGACTCGTCGCCCAGCGGCGTCGTCTCGACGAGGAGGGCGCGCTCGCCGTCCTCCGTCGTGAGGGTCGCCTCCGCCTCCGACCCAGCGGTCGGGACGCCGCCCAACGCGTCGACCAGTTCCGTGGGGAGGACGCGCGCGACGGACTGCCCGTAGGCGTCCGAGAGGGGGAGCGAGAGGAACCGCTCGCCCGCGGGGTTGACGTCGATGACGCGCCCGTCGCCGTCGAGGACGAGCGCGGCGTCGTGCATCGACTCGACGGCCGATTCCCACGCGACGGGGACGAGCGTGAACAGCCGGTGGTGGAAGACGCTCCACGCGACGGCGGCCGAGGTGACGGAGAAGGCCAACACGGGGAGGTCGAGACCGGGGACCGGACTCAGTCCGGCGACGCAGACGACGCCGCCGACGGCCGGGACCAGACCGCCGCCGAGGAGCGCGAGCGTCTGCTTCCGGTAGATGCCGTCGGCCCGCAGGAGCGTCCGGCCGAGGACGCCGCACCCGAGCAGGATGAGCGCGTAGGCGTAGGCGATGAAGCCGTCGAACGCGACGCCGTGTTCGTTGACGAGGACGGCGTAGCCGTGGTCGGCGTCGACCCAGAGGTCGGTCCAGATGAGCCCGTGCCACGGGTTCGTCACCACGAGCGCGACGACGGCGACCGGCACGGACCCGAGTGCGACCCACGCGGCCCGCGAGTTCAGTTTCACGCCGGCGTGGCGCAACACGTACGCGAACCACAGGAGGGGCAGCGGCGCGATGCCGACGTAGCCGAGCTGGTTCAACAGCACCTTCGTCGAGAAGTCGGTCACGGAGAGTTCGAGCGCGTACGTCCCCATCCAGAGCCCGGACGCGACCAACAGGAGCGCGCCGAGGGTCGCGCCGGGCACGAGGCGGCGCTCCGTCCGGCGGCGGAAGAGGTAGGCGGCGAGGACGACAAAGAGGAGCGCACCGATTCCGATGGGAATCGTGTACGGCGTCGTTTGCCAGTACGGAGCACCGTGCATGCCCCGCTTTCTATCGACAGGGGTTAAAACTCCCACCGTCGGCGCCGGAACCGGCCAATCAGAAAGGACTTTCCACCCCACGCCGAACCTCGGGGCATGATAGGCATCGTCGGCGGCGGCATCGCGGGCCTCGCCGCGGCGTACCGACTCCAGAACCGGGGTCACGACGTTCGAGTCTTCGAGGCGGCTGACTCCCTCGGCGGCCTCGCAGCGACCTACGAGACGAACGGCGACGACATCGAGAAGTTCTACCACCACCTCTCGAAGTCCGAAGAAACCATCGTCGAACTCGCCGCGGAACTCGGCCTCGAAGACGACTTGGAGTGGCGCATCGGCAAGAACGCCTACTACGTCGACGGCGTCGTCCACCCGCTGGACACCGCGTGGCAAATCGCCGCGTACCCCCACATGAGCCTCTACGACAAGTTCCGCCTCGGCATGCTTACCCTCGGCGTCGACGTGCGCGGGGGTATCCCCGACTTCGACGCCTACGAGGAACTCGCGGAGTACGAACACACCCCAATCGAGGAGTTCGTCGTCGAGCACACGACCCGCGGCGTCTACGACAACTTCGTCGACCCGCTTTTGGACGGCAAGTTCGGTGAGCGCAAACGCGACGTGTCGGCGTCGTGGTTCCTCGGGCGCGTGCGCTTCCGCGGCGAGCGCGACCTACTGCGCGGCGAGAAACTCGGCTACTTCGACGGCGGCTTCGCGCCCTTCATCGACGCGCTGGTCGAGGCGGTCGGCCGCGAGCACATCGAGACCGACGCGCGCGTGACCGAACTCGACACCGACGGCGAGGCGGTCTCGACGCTGACCGTCGAGACGGACGACGGGACCGAGACCCACGAGGTCGAGTCGGTCGTCGTGGCGACGATGCCGAACGTGCTCGAAGACCTCACGGGCTTCCCCTGCGACATCGACTTCCAAGGGGCGGTCTGCGGGCTGGCGACCATGTCGGAGTCGCTGATGGACACCTACTGGCTCAACATCGCCCACGACGCGCCGTTCGGGTCGCTCATCGAGCACACGAACTTCGTGCCGAAAGAGCGCTACGGCGGCGACCACCTGCTGTACGTCGCCAGTTACGTGCAGGGACCGCACGAAGAGCTCTGGCAGATGAGCGACGAGGAGGTCGAAGACGCGTGGTTCGACGAAATCGAGGAGATGTTCCCCGACTTCGACCGGTCGGCGGTCGAGGAGTTCAAAATCGCTCGTAACCCCCGCGCCGGCCCGGTGTACGAACGCGGCTATCTCGACCTCGTGGTCCCGTACGACCTCGGCGACGACGTGGCCGAGGGCGTCTACTACGCGGGGATGGCGTCGGAGGCGCAGTACCCCGAGCGGTCGCTGAACGGCGGTATCGTGGCCGGCTACGAGGTCGCGGACCGCATCGACCGCAGCCAGTAGCCGTCACAGCGCCGTTTTCGAAGCCGTTTCAGCGCGGTTCGTCGTCGTGACGTGCGACGGTCTCTCGTGCCGCTCAGTCGCACGCTTACCGGCAATCGGTTTCCCGTTCGCAACTGCTTTTTAAGCTGCTGACTGACTAGTCAGTTAGTGAGTGCAGACGAGACGCCGGACCAGTCGGTCCCCGACGAGGTCCACGAGGAACTGATGGCCGCGACCTACCGGGCGCTGTGCGCCCACGGCTACGCGGACCTGACGATGCAACGAATCGCAGACGAGGCCGGAAAGAGCAAGTCCCTCCTCCACTACCACTACGGGACGAAACAGGAACTGCTCGTCGCCTTTCTCGACTACCTGTTCGACCGCTTCGAGGCGCGGGTCGCCGCGACGGAGGGCGACGCCCCCGAGACGCGGCTCCGGGTCCTCCTCGACAAGATGGTCCCGGACGGCGACGACGACGGCGACTACGACCGCTTCGGACTGGCCCTCAACGAACTGCGGACGCAGGCCCCCTACGTCGAGACCTACCGCGAGCGGGTCGCCCGCAACGAGGCGGTCATCCGCCGCCGCCTCGCCGACATCATCCGCGAGGGCGTCGAGAAGGGGGATTTCCGCGAGGTCGACGCCGACCGAACGGCGTCGCTCCTCTTCGCCGCGCTCGACGGCGCGCGCCTCCAGCGCGTCGCCGTGACCGACCCCTCGGGAACCGAGACGGCGAGTCAGTCCGCCTTCGACGCGCCGACCGAGGTCCGCGCCGCGCTCGACGAGTTCGTCGTCGAGAACCTCGTTCGCGAGGGAGGTGACGAATGAGCGCGAAGGCCAAGGACGTCAACCTCGTCGATGGCGACCTCGTCAAGCCGATGTTGGTGCTGTCGCTCCCGCTCGTCTTCTCGCAGATTATGCAGGTCGCGTACAACCTCGCCGACACCTTCTGGGTCGGGCGCGTCGGCACCGAGGCCGTCTCGGCGCTGTCGTTTTCGTGGCCGCTCGTCTTCCTCATGATTTCGTTCGGCGGCGGGTTCACCGTCGCCGGGACGGTCCTCGTCGCCCAGAACAAGGGCGCGGGCAACCACGACGAAGTCGACCACGCCGCCGGCCAGACCCTCGGGTTCGTCATCCTGCTTTCGGCCGGGTTCGCGGTCATCGGCTATCTGTTGACGCCGATACTGCTCCCGCTCATCGGGACGACGCCCGGCACCGAAGTCCACCAGTTGGCGGTCGAGTACACGCGCACCATCTTCCTCGGCGTCGCGTTCATGTTCGGCTTCTTCATCTTCCAGGCGCTGCTCCGCGGGTGGGGCGACACCAAGACGCCGATGTACCTGATGGGGCTCGGCGTCGTCATCAACGTCTTTCTCGACCCGTTTCTCATCCTCGGGTTCAACGCGAACCCGATATTCGGCCTCCTCGGGCTCGAAAGCCTCGGACAGTCGCTGTTCGCCGCGACCGGCTTCACCGGCTTCGGCGTGCAGGGCGCGGCCATCGCCACGGTGTTCTCCCGCGGCGTCGGCGCGCTCGTCGGCTTCTGGCTCCTGCTGTCGGGCCGGGTCGGCATCAGCCTCTCGCCGCGCGACCTGATTCCGGAGCGCGAGATGGTCGAGCGCATCGTCCGCATCGGCGCGCCGTCGAGCATCGAACAGTCGACCCGCGCGCTCGGCGTGACCGCCCTCACGGCGCTCGTCGCCTACGCCGCGGTCAACGCCGGCGGAGCCAGCACCGAGACCGCGGTCGCCGCGTTCGGTATCGGCAACCGCCTCAACTCGCTGGTGTTCCTGCCGGCAATCGGCCTCGCGCAGGGGACCTCGACGGTCGTCGGCCAGAACCTCGGCGCTGACCAGGCCGAGCGCGCCGAACACGCCGTGTTCTGGGGCGTCGGCATCATCGTCACCGCGCTGGTGTTCGTCTCCGCCGCCGCCTACCTGTTCGCCGAACCCATCGTCGCGGTGTTCATCCCCGGCGAGCCGGCGGTCATCGCCATCGGCGTGGACTACCTGCGAATCATCGGCCCGACGTTCCTGTTCCTCGGGGCGTTCAACGTCGTCAACGGCGGGTTCCGCGGCAGCGGCTCGACCCGGACGGCGATGGTGTTCTCGCTCATCTCGCTGTGGGTGCTTCGCATCCCCGCGGCGTTCGTCCTCGTGGAGTTCTTCTCGATGGGCCCGACCGGCATCTGGTACGGCATCGCCTTCTCGAACGTCGGGGTGGCGCTGCTCGCCTTCGCGTGGTTCACCCGCGGCACGTGGAAAAACAGCGTCGTCGACGTCGGCCCCGCCGTGCCGACCGACGACTAAGCGAGAAACGACTCCGCGCGGTCCCTTTTAAGCGGTCCTCTCGTCGGTGCGGTCGACGTCCTGCATCCCCGGCGCGGCCGACACGTCCACGTCCTCGGGTTCGTCGGCCCCGCCGACTCCGACCTCGCCCGAGTCGTCTTCGACGTACACGTCGTCGGCGAAGCCGCCCTCAGCGTGGGGGTGGTCGGGGTCGTCGAGTTTGTCCAGCGTCGCGGGCGCGTCGGGGATATCGATGGTGCGGAACTCGCCGAGCGGCTCCGCGATGTCGATGCCGTGGCGCTCGAAGAACTCCTCGTAGCGCTCGTAGTGGGCCTCGATTTCGTCGACCGGAATCTCCATCATCTCGGTCCAGCCGTGGTTGTAGAAGTCGAAGTTGGCCTGGACGTGGGTTATCTCGCGGGCCTCGGCCTCGGGGAAGCCGGCGTCGAGCGCCGCGAGGTAGGTGTCGAAGGTGCACTCGAAGAACGCCGCCATATGGTCCTCGCGCTCGCCTCGGCGGTCGGGGTCCGCGCGCTCGCTGAAGATGCGAACGTGGAGGTCCACCATCTTCTCGGTGGCGATGTCGCCGATGACCGGCATGGTGAGCGCCTTTTTCGTCGCGAAGTGGCGGATGTTCTGGCGAATCTTCATTTCGTCGTCCGCTTCGGGTCGAATACACGTAAAGACCACGTCTCCGGGGACGACGACGCGCGTTCGCCCCGAGCGAGACGGACCGACCCCGTCGCGGCCCGCGAAGTTCCCGAACGAGATTTGACGAGGTGATTTAATGCGACTCGCCCGAATGAGGGGGGTATGAGCGACTCCGCATCCGTCCGCGAGGACTCGGTCCTCGACTGCGACGACTGCATCTCGCCGGCCGAAGCGTTCGGCATCGTCGCCGACGAGACTCGACTCACCATCCTCGAAGCGCTCTGGGAGTCACCCGACCGCCCCATCCCCTTCTCCGAGCTCCGCCGACGGGTCGGCGTCGACGACAGCGCGCGGTTCAACTACCACCTCGGAAAGCTCCGCGGCCAGTTCGTCCGCAAGACCGACGAGGGCTACGACTTCCGCCACGCCGGCGAGAAGGTCGTCCGCGCCGTGCTCGCGGGGACGTTCAACGAGGACCCCGTCCTCTCCGCCTTTCCGGCCCCCGGCTCCTGTGTCGCCTGCGGCGGCTCGCTCGAAGCCGACTACGGCGACGAGAAACTCACCATCTCCTGTGCCGACTGCGCTCGGGTCCACGCCCACGAGGAGTTCCCGCCCGGCGGTCTCGAAGGCCGCTCGTCGGAGGCGCTCCTGTCGGCGTTCGACCAGCGCGTGCGACACCTCCACTGCCTCGCCGCCGACGGCGTCTGCCCCGAATGCGGCGGGACGACGAGCACCGCGCTGTCCCGCGACGCCGACCCGTTCGACCTCGAGGTAGTCGTCACTCACCGCTGCGCCCAGTGCGCTTACGAGGCCGTCTCGCCCGTGGGGCTGGTGCTCCTCGACGAGTCGACGGTCCTCGGCTTCCTCTCCTCGCGGGGCAGAGACGTGTGCGGGACGCCGTTCTGGCGGTTCCCGTGGGTCGTCGGAGACGAGGCGCTCACCGTCGTCTCCGAGGAGCCGTGGCGCATCCGCGTCCGCATCGACGCGGACGACGAACATCTCGTCGTCGAACTCGACGGCGACCTGTCGGTCGTCGACTCCGCGGTCGAACCCGCCGAGCGAGTCGCGTAAGCGCGCTTACAAAAATGCGGTTCAGGATAGGTTTTTGCTATCGGCGGTCGTCGCTCAGTCTACGGAACGCAACCCTCTCCGGTGGGTTCGCCCGCGGTGCCGGCGCGGAACCGGTTTCCGTCCGACCGGCCCGCGACCGCAGACGGCGGCCTCGGCGAGCGGTTGGCTCATCGAGACGCAGTAACACCCGCGATTCGGCTCCCGTCTCGCCATCTCGCCCCGAGTTCCGCCTGCAAAACAATCATGAGGGAGATAGCAATCCACATTAACCCCGAATACAAACGTCGGGTCATGAGCCAATCGTACGTGATCGTCGGCGACGGTATCGCCGGGGCCTCAGCGGCTGAGACACTCCGCGAAGAGGAACCCGACGCCGACATCACCATCATCACGGACGAGGGCGAACCGCTGTACAACCGCATTCTCATCAAGGAATTCGCCAAGGGCAAACTGCCCGAGGCCCCCATCTCCATCCACGACGAGTCGTGGTACGACGACCGCGACGTGGACCTCGAACTCGACACGCTCGTCACGGACATCGACCCCGAGGGCCACACCGTCACCGCCCACGACGGCACCGAGTACGACTACGACAAACTCCTCCTCGCCGTCGGCGGCACGCCGACCCAACTCCCCGTCGAGAACTCCGACGCGGAGGGCATCCACCACTTCTGGACGTTCCAGGACGCCCGCGACATCAAAGAGCACATCGAGGGCGCGGACAACTCCGTCGTCATCGGCGCGGGCCTGCTCGGCATCGACCTCGCGGCCATCACCGCCGCCCAAGAGGTCGAGGGCAAGTACCTCATGCGCGGCAAGGCGTGGTGGCGCTACGCGCTCTCCGAGGAAGGCGCGGAAATCATCCACGAGGCGCTCCGCGAGCGCAACGTCGAACCCGTCTTCGACTCCGGCGTCGACCACTTCGAGGTCGACGACGACGACCGCGTCACGACCGCCGTCGACCCCAACGGCGACCGCTACGACGCCGACTTCGTCGGCATCGCCATCGGCCTGAACTTCAACACGGAGATTCTCGGCGGCACCGACATCGAGTACGACAACGGCATCTACACGGACGAGTTCATGCGGACGAACCACGATGACATCTTCGCGGCCGGTGACATCACCGAGTTCCACGACCTCATCCTCGGCGACCGCGCCCAGAACGGCGCGTGGGGCTCCGCCAAAGAGCAGGGCACCATCGCGGCCAAGAACATGGTCGACTACGGCTCCGAGGAGTTCCGCTGGGTCTCGTCGTACTCCATCACCCACTTCGACTTCCCGTTCCTCTCGTTCGGCCACCCGACGCTCGGCGACGACCACGTCGAGGCCAAGTACTCCGACACCGAGTGGCGGCGTCTCGCCATCAAGGACGGCAAAATCGTCGGCGGCGTCCTCATCGGCGACCTCTCGCCGCAGACGAAGTACAAGAAGCTCATGCGCGAGCAGGTCGACGTCAGCGGGCAGAAGGAAATCCTCGTGAAGCAGGACTTCCAGCTCGACGACCTCGAAGGCGCGGCGGCCGAACAGTAACTCGGGACCCGCTCCCGCTGTTTTCACCCGGCCAGCCGCGTCTGCGCGCGGCCGCCCGGCGCGGCTTCGGCCCGCCGGGCGCTCGCCTGCGTTCGCGGTTCGCCCCCTCGTTCTTGGCTCTCTTTCGCCCGTCGTTACGCGCCCCGCCAGTCGTCTCGCCGGCCAAACATTTATCTCCACCCATGGTGTGTGTTACCATATGTCATCAAAAGACGGACAGTCGCCGTCTTCCCCAGCAGTCACCGCGCCGCCGACCGTCGCACCCGTTACCGACGTGCCGCCGGGCGCTCGGGTCCATCACTTCGACGAGTTGAGCGAGCGGACCCAGCACGCGCTCGCGAGCGCCAGTCCCGCCGGCCGGCTCGACATCGACACGACCACCTCGCGGCTCTCGCGGGGCGACATCGTGGTGTTCACCGACTACGTCCGCGTTCAGTAATCTCGCTGCGCCCGTCCCGTCGCTCGCGTTCTCCGCCCGTCCCGGTCGCCGCCGAGCCGGCGGTCCCCCGCTCGCGGACGGCCGGGACCGAAGTCGTTTTCCACGCGTCGCCGCCTATCGCCGGGTATGGCAACAGGTGGCGGCCAAGGAACGATGACGCTCGCGTTCGAACTCTCCGCGCTCAAACAGCTCGGCGACCCGAACGCGGCGTTTTCGGACGCGCGAACGTGGACGAAGTACATCGGCGTGGTGAGCGAGAAGCCGACCTACGTCGTGACGAACTTCACCCGGAAAGAGCGCATCCGGCAGGACTTCTTCTCCGGACCGCGCGGCGTCGAGGAGAGCCTCGAAAACGTGATGCGCCAGTTCGACACCGACCGGCACGTCTTCATCGGCACGTCCGACGAGGACCGCGCGGTGGCCGAAGAAACCGGCTGGGAGTACCTCCCGGTCGAGGACGCCGCCGAGGCCGCCGAGTGGGTGCTCGCCGGCGACGACGACGCCCCCGCCGACCCCTTCGAGGCCGAGGGGCGCGACGACTGGCCCTAGTCGGAACACAGCGGCGCGTTCGCCCGCGATTCCGTTCCCCTATCGAAAGCACTAATCAGCAACGGCACTTTTTACTCCTCGATGAGTCACCAGTTGCCTGACGTACAGGCCTCCCAGCCGGACGTGACCGTCGGGCTGAGCCAGGTCGGCGTCACGGGCGTCGAGAAGCTCGTCAAGATCGCCCGCGACGGGAAGCGACCCCTCGTCTTGATGGCGGAGTTCGAAGTGTTCGTCGACCTCCCCGGCGGCCGCAAGGGCATCGACATGAGCCGAAATATGCAGGTCATCGACGAGGTCCTCGAAGCCGCCGTCTCCGAGCCGGCCTACCGCGTCGAGGACATGTGCGGCGACGCCGCCGAGCGCCTCCTCGCCAAACACGAGTACACGACGACCGCCGAGGTCAGCATGACCGCCGAACTCGTCGTCCGAGAGGACACCCCCGCAAGCGGCCTCTCCACCCAGAGCACCGCCGAAATCATCGCCAGCGCCACCGCGACCGACGAGGGCACTCGCGAGGAAATCGGCGCGGAAGTTGTCGGCATGACCGTCTGTCCCTGCTCGCAGGGCATGTCGGCCTCCCGCGCCCGCGACGTGTTGCAGGACCTCGCCGTCGACGACGACACCATCGAGGAGTTCCTCGACAAGGTCCCCCAGCCGGGTCACTCCCAGCGCGGCCACGCCACGCTCACCGTCGAGACGCAAGGCTCGCCGGAGGTCGACCTTATGGACCTCATCGACATCGCCCGCGACTCGATGTCGGCGCGCATCTACAACCTCGCCAAACGCCCCGACGAGGACCACATGACCTACCACGCCCACGCCAACGCGAAGTTCGTCGAGGACTGCGTCCGCTCGATGGCCGAGCTGTCCCTCGAGGCGCTCGACCACCTCGGGGACGACGCGGTGGTCCACATGAAACAGTCGAACGACGAGTCGATTCACCAGCACAACGCCCACGCCGAGCGCGAGGTGACGCTGGGACAGCTCCGCGACGAACTCGACGCCTGAACGCCCTCGACGCCCGAGACGCTCGTTTTTCGAACCTCGATTCTGTACCGCCGCGAACCGCTACAACGGGAGCGGTGCCGCTTCCTCCCAGCGCGGGTCGAACGTCGCTCGGAGGTCGGCGGCGAACTCGGGGTCTTTCAGGTCTATCATGGCGAACGCCTGTCCGGGGTTGAGGGGGTTCGGCACCTCGATACAGACCTCCACGTCGTCGATGAGGTTGAACACGCCCGTGACGTTCTCCGCGGTGCGCGCGCGGAAGTTCGACCTGCTCGACAGCCGGTCCATGTAGCTCTGGCCGACGCTCTCGGGCAGGCTGTCGACGAGCCCCGGCGACATGAGCATCGACACGTCGACCCCGCGGTCGAGCGCCGCCTCCAGTTCGTCCACGACGAGGTCGCCGACGGCGTCGAGGTCGAACTGCGGCGAGGGCGTCCCGGCGACCATCACGAGCGAGTCGTCGGCCGCCGCGAGTCGCTCCACGAGCAGGTCGATGGTCTCGTCAGCGCCGACCGCGGCCGTCCAGAACTGGTCGTGAACCGGCTCGGCGGCGTCGAGTTCGTCGGTCAGCTCGGCGACGACGTTCTCGTACTGCTCGGCCTTCTCGGCCAGCTCTTGGCGCTTCGATTCGAGCAGGCGGTCGAGCGCCGTGTCGGGCTCGACGGCGACGTACTTCTTCGGCCGACTGGCCGCCTGACTCCGGCTGAGGTGGTACTGTTCGAGGCTGTTCAGCACGTCGTAGACGCGGCCCATCGGCACGTCGCTGGCGCGGGATAACTCCTTGGCCGTCGTCGCGCCCGTCCGCAGGAGGGCGCGATAGGCTCGGGCCTCGTACTCGGACAGCCCGAGGTCTCGCAAACTGGTCATGCACCGTCCGTCTCGTTTCTCCCTGATAAACAAACCGGATGTTTACACCCGTCTGCGGTTGCCGCGGGTCGCGGTTAGGCGTCGGGTGTCACCGTGGAGACCGCCTCCATCAACTCCTCGGGAGTGGTTGCCTCCACCGCCGTCTCGCCGGCGCTGACGCGCGCGGTCCCCGCCGGGAGACCGTCGGCATCGGCATCCGGAACCACGAGCGCCTCGTGGTCCGCGACGCGGAGCGCCGCCCGGTGGAGGTCGGAGCCGACGCCGTCGTTGAGTTCGACCACGAGCGGGTCGCGGAGCAGCCGCGCCGCCGCGGTTCCGTAGGCGGCGACCTGCACGCCGATGCGGTCCCACGCGCCAGCGAACGCGGCGATGGTCTCCTGTGCGACCTCGCGGTAGCGCTCGTCGCCGGTGAGCGCCGCGAGGTCGACGAGCGCGTTCGCCATCTCCACGTTCCCGTCGAGCGGGCGCAGCGGCGACGACAGGAGCGCCTCGCCGCTCGCGGGGCCGTCGAGGAACGAGCCCTCGTCGAACAGTTCGTCGATGGCGGCGTCGGCAACCTCGGCGGCGAAGTCCAGAAGCGGGTCGCCCGCCACCGTTTCGTCGCCGAGCACCTGCCGGGCGCGGCAGGCCGCGGCGACCACGCGCGCCTGGTCTTCGAGCAGGAGGTCCTCGCCCGCGTCGCCGCCGGACCGGAAGTGCGTCACGACGCCGTCGTCGACGAGGTCCTCTGCGACCCGCGAGAGCGCGCGCGAACCGAACTCGCGGGCCCGCTCGTCGTCGGTGAGCCCCGCCAGCACCAACAGCGCGTCCGCGGCGAGGGCGTTGCCGCCGGCGTACACCGTGAGGTCGGTTCGCGGGCCGGGCGCGTTGTCGCGGCCCTCCTTCCCGAGGAGGTAGTAGTCCGTCCCCGCCGCGGGGCCCATGCTCCCGGCGAAGCCGGTCCCGGTCCACAGCGAGTCGACGAGGAAGTCGGCGGCCCCCGACGCGGGGTCGAGGTAGGCGTCCTCGCCGGTGTAGCGGTAGCCGTTGGCGAACGCCCGCAGGAGCGCGGCGTTCGATTCGAGCGTCTTCTCGCGGTTCGGCTTCGACCACGCGGCGTCGTCGGCGTAGCGGAAGAAGCCGCCCTCGACGGGGTCGTACAGCCCGTCGCGAATCGCGTCGAGGGACCGGAGCGCCCGGCTTCGGTCGCGCTTCAGCGCGAACTCGACGGTCCGCGGGAGCGGGAACTTCGCGGCGTCGCCCCAGCCGCCGTGGGCCTCGTCGAAGGCGACTTCCAACTGGCCGGCGAGGTGCGATTCGATCTGCGGCGACACCTCGCCCGCGGGCGGGAGGTCGCCCCTGAGCGCCCGCGGGAGGCGGCCGGCCTCTGCGCCCTTCTTGTCCCACACCTCGCGCACGCGGTCGATAACCTGCCGCATGCCGTCGGGGCCGATGAACGTCGCGCCCGTGATGGGGTGGCCGTCGGGCGCGAGGAAGACGGTCGAGGGGAAGCCGCCCATGTTGTACCGCTCGCGGATGCGCGGTTGGCGGTCCACGTTCACCCGAATCGGGACGAAGCCGTCGTTGAGGTTCGCCGCGATGCGCGGTTCGGCGTACGTCTCGGCGTCCATCTCGTGACAGTCCTCGCACCACGTCGCCGACAGCGAAAGCAAGATTGGTTTGTCCGCCGCTCGCGCCTCGGCGAACGCGTCGGGACCCCACTCTCGCCATTCGACGCGCGTCTCGTCGGTCATGTCCACCCATCCGCGGTGGACGCGGGTAAGCGCTTCGAGCCCTCGTGGCACGACCGGTCGCCGTCGGCGGGTCGCGCGAACCCCTCGACGACCGTCGCGGACCGATTCGAGAACCCGGCGCGCCGCGGGCGGGACAAAAGGGCTATGGGCCGCGGTCCGGTAGTGTCGCCCATGCGAACGCGCACGCTGATGGCGCTCTTGCTCCTCATCCCCCTCTCCGACGCGTTGCTGCTCGTGGTCGTCGCGCAGTACATCGACCTCGTGCCGACCGTCGCGCTCGTCGTCCTGACCGGGCTCGTCGGGATGCTCATCGTCCGCGCCGAGGGGCGACACACCCTCAGAAGCCTCCAGTCGAAGTTCGCCGGCGGCGACCTCCCGACGAACGAGGTCATGGACGGCGGCCTGCTCATCGCCGCGGGCGCGTTCCTCCTCACGCCGGGGCTCGTCACCGACACCATCGGCTTCCTGCTCGCCATCCCGGTGACCCGGTACCCCATCCGCGAGGTGCTCAAGCGCTTCGTCGTCAAGCCGTACCTCGACAAGCGCGCCGACGGCTTCGTCACCGGCAACGTCTGGACGACCGGCTTCCCGCAGGGCGACTTCGGTCCCGGCGGTCCCGGTGGCTCGCCCGGCCCGAGCGGCGGAAGCGGTTCCAGCGGCAGCGGCAGTTCCGGCAGTAGCAGCGGCGGTGACGGCGTCTACGACGCCGACCCCGACTCGTATCGGTTCGACCGCGACAGCAACGACTCCACGTAACCGTTTTCGCCGCTCTCGTGTCGGTTGTTCCGAGTGTTTCACCCGCGCAGCCACGCGATTGGCCGGCGTTTCGAGTCCCGCAATCGACCGACGGCGACGACATTCACTAACACGCACCAACGCGCCTCCGAAAAGAAAGTCTTAAAATCAACAGCGCACAACGAGTGAATGCGCTTACCTGGGCCAATAGCTCAGTCAGGTTGAGCGCTCGGCTGATAACCGGGAGGCCCGCGGTTCAAATCCGCGTTGGCCCACTCCCATCGATAACGTTTCGTTGCCGATGCGAGTCAGGGGCTGAAACTCCCCGGCCACCCAACTTCTGCGAATATCACCGACCGAGAGAACGCTCGGTCCGTCGTTCGTGCCGTCGGGACGAATCAGCGATGAAGCCTCGGCTCCCCCGAACGAGGACTATCCAGAGACATAGAACCACTAATGTTTGATGAAACTATCCGATTATTTCGTAGAAACTCACACCGATTTACACAGATTAGTTCGTATTTATCGGTACATGGTTGGTCGAACGGACAAATGCGGAGAAAGCTATATCACGCAATAGATTGTGGTACCAAATAACATGGAATACGAACTCACCTGTCTGTACGGGTGCGGCCACACCTCCACGGCCGACTCCCGCGAGAGCGTCGGCGTTCTCGCGATGGAGCACATGGACGACGAACACGACACGCCCGTCGACCCGCTCGAAGCGGGCGAACTCGCGTTGAAGCGCTTCGACGGCGCGTCGCTCCGGCAGGCGCGGCAGTAGCGAACACTCTGAATTCTGTCACGTCTTCCACTCCGAGTTTCTCTCGGCACCAACCGTTTCACACCTCCGAACGGCGGCGCTGTCGCCCGGTCTCGTGGCTACGCGTCCGTCCCTCCCGAACAAATTTACTCAGTTCTGTATCCCAGTAGTATTAAATCCGTACACGCCATACGTGTTGGTGATGCCAACCATCGACGTCTCCGAACACCTGTACCGCCAGATTGAGTCCGCCGCCGACGGCGAGGACCTCGACGCGGCGATGTGGAAGATGGTCGGCCGGTACCAGCGTGGTAACACGCCCGGCGACTAACAGGGTTCGGACCGACCCTCGACCCCCGACTGCGCGTGCAGTCATCATCAACCTCGCTCGCCGCGACTGCCCTTCCTGCGGCGAGTCCGTTTTCTGAGTGGTTGCTCCCGAGCGTCGCCTCAGCCGAGAACGCCCGTCACGCCGAGGCTCTCTGCGACCAGCCACGCGACGAACAGCGCGTAGGTTCCGAGGAGGACGTACGCCTCGCCGCGCGTCAGCGCCATCTCGGTCCGGAGGACGGCGAAGAAGACGACCGACGCGCCCGTGAGGAAGCTCATCATCGGAACGACCTCCTCGAACGCGATGACCGCGCCCCCGGCGACGAGGATGCCGACGGGGAGGGCGACGAGGAGCGCGAAGACGTTGCTCCCGAAGACGTTGGCGAGGCTCATCGGCGCGTTGCCCTGCCGAGCGGCTCCGACGCTGACGAAGGTGTCCGGCAGGCTCGTGCCGGCGGCGACGACCGTCAGCCCCCAGAGGAACGGCGACGTGCCGAAGGCGTCGCCGAGACCGACCGCCGCGCGGACGAGCAGTTCGGCTCCGACGAGGATGACCGCGAGCGACCCGCCGAGTGCGAGCCACTCGCGTTTCGGGTTCACGCCGTCGACGACGGCGGTGAGTCCGGCGCGGTGCTCCAGCGTGTCGTGGTACTGCATGAACAGATACAGCCCGTACAGCCCGAGCGGGATGCACGCCAGCGGGCGCGTGACGAACCCGTCGAGGCCCGCGGTGTCGGCGGCGGGGCGGTAGATGACCGCAAGCGAGAACGTGAGCACGAGGACGGCGATAGAAAGCAAGTAGAACTGCGCTTCCTTGTAGACTAAGTCGCGGTTCGAGGCGAGCCGCTGGCCCTCACCGACCAGCGCCGACACGGCCGGGATGATGAGGATGTTGTAGACGGCCGACCCGACGACCGCACCGACCCCGATGTCGAACGACTGGTACCGGAGCGTGGCGATGACGATACTCGATAGCTCGGGGAAGCTCGACCCCACGGCGGCGATGATAGCCCCCTGCACGATGGCGGGGAGTCCGTAGTACGCGCCCAACCGGTCCGAGGCCTGCACGAGCATGTCGCCGCCCTTCCACGCGAGAATCGCCCCGACGACTGTGAACCCGACGAGAATCGGAACTGATGCCACGCCCGGATTTCGGCGGCCGGTGAGAAAAAACCCGACCCGGCCAGGTGTCGGATTCGACGCTCCGCTCGCTCAGAACCCCTCGCGCAGGTAGCGGTCCCGCTCTGTGAACACCGAGGCGAGGGCGTCGGCCGCCTCCGCATCAGCGACCGAGAGGCGGTCGGTGCGAGCGAGCGCCTCGACGGCCCGCGCGCCGACGATGAGTTGCGAGAGCGCCCCGATTTCGACGGTCGCGTCGGGGTCGGCGTCGCGGCCAACCGATTCGACGCTCGCCGCGCCGTCGGCGACGATGAGGCTGAACGGGCCGTCGTTCCAGTCGCACCGGCCGTCTTCGACCGCGAGGACGAGGTCGCAGGCGGCGTCGGCGGGGAACGAGACGGCTTCGAGGGCGGCCGGCACGTCCACGATGCGGACCATCGGGCCGGGCTTGAGTTCGACCGTCGCCGCCCGCGGGTCGGTCAGGTCGTCGATGAGCCGGGAGGATTCGTGTTCCGACGAGAGGACGACCTCGTCGACCTGCGAGTCGTGGTCCCGGAGGAACCGAAACAGGTGGGCGCGGGCCTCGGCGTCGGCGGCGACGAGTTCGTCCACGGACAGCGTCCGCGACTCCCAGTCGCCGGTCACGTCGTAGACGACGTAGCCGCGGAGGTCGCCGTCTCGCTCCCAGCCGTAGACGAACGGGTCGTCGTCCCACCCGCGGAACAGCCGGTGGCGAATCCAGCCCTCGCTTCGGTCCACCGCGAGGTCTTCGGTCGCCGCGGCCGCGGATACGTCTTTGACCCGCTCCCAGTCGCCGGCATCGAGTCGGACGAACTCCCCGGCCGGGTCGGCGGCGACCGCCCCGAGTTCGTCGGGCGGCACCGTCGTCTTCGCGTAGTTGCTCGCCGTCGCCCAGCCGAACCGGCGGTAGAAAGCGTACTCGAACGGCCAGAGCGCCGAGAGATACCGGCCGGTGTCGCGGAACTCCGCGAGGAGGGCGTCGAGCATCGCGGCGACGTGGCCCTGTCGGCGCGCCTCCGGAGGTGAGGCGACCGCCGAGATACCGGGGAGCGGGTGCCACTCGCCGCGGACGCGGGCCGTGAAGTCGTGGAAGGCACACACCGTCCGCAGGTCGGCCGCGTCGAGGTCCTCGACGGGCGCGTCGGGTGGGGCTTCGTAGAACCCCCGCGGGCGGTAGCTCTCCGGGTCGGGCAGTCGCTCGTCCGACCAGTCGGGGCCGTTCTCGGGCCGGAAGGCGTAGTTGAGGAACTCGCGGTACGTCTCGCGGTGCTCCTCGGGGAGGGGACGGAGGTGCATACCCGCGGTGCGTCGGGGGACGATATAGGTTTTCGGTGCCGCGGGCGCGCAGTCCAGCGATTCGGGCGCGTCGGGACCGGAGTTCGGGGTCGCTCTCGGAACCGTGCGATTCACGTCGCCTCGGTCCCGAGTCCCGCTCATGAGCGAGACGAAGCAGTCGTTTCTGTCGCGGGGGAACCTCCTCCTCGCGGCGGTCGTGACACTCGGCATCGTCCTCCCGGGCGTGGCGCGACGCCTCCTCGGCGAGGCCGGCTACAACGACCTCGGGATGGTCGTGTTCACGCTCGGCTACGCGGGCATGGTCGTTATCGTCTGGTACGGGTGGATTCGCCCGCTCGACATCACCGGTCCGGCCGAGTAGCGCGCCCCCGTCCGTCGGGCGTCACCCGCACCGACAGCGGTGTTCACCGACCCCGGGACCGCACCGACCGCCCGGTCGCCCCAATATCGGGGGGTTCGACCGCCGGTTTCCAACGAGAATAACGGAACTTTGATAGTCGATTCGAACCGACCGAGAAAACAAGAATGCTTCCCCTTCAGCTCGTAGACACCTTCCTGCTCGACTACAACATCGGGCAGGCGCTGTTGCTCGTGTTCGTCCTGTCGACGGTCGGAACGCTGCCGCTGAAGTCCCGGCACATCCTCGGCATCAACGCCACGCTGTTCGGGCTCATCTTCCTTCTGACCCCGGTGATGCTGGCCAAGCCCCACTACATGTTCCTCGGCATCACGCTCCTCGTCGTCGGCCCCATCGTCTACGTCTCGGGCCGTCGCTGAGGGGACGCCGACGGGCGGTTTCGCCCGACACACCGCCGTTTTTTCGCGACAGTCCGACGGACCGACCGACCGCAACCGACGGTCCGCGCCTCGTTTTTCGCTCGCGCCGATTCCGAAGAACGCGACGTTTAAACGGCGAGAACCGCAACCCACGGGTATGTCTGAACCGAGCGTTCCCGGCGGCCGCGGGGCCGTCTTGGACCTCCCCTGCGGCGAGACGAAGCGCGTCCGGGAACTCGACTTGGGCAAACGGGAGTTCGACTGTCCGTGCGGCGACAGCCACGCAGTCGTCATGGACGTCCACCCGCCCGACCGCTTCCTCCCGGAGTTCCTCGTCGACATCCTTCAGGAGACCATCGAGACCACGAGCGACGACATGCCCGAGTTCGGGACGGCCCACCTCATGGGCATCGTCTTGGAGGAGTTCCCCGAGGCCGTCGTCTCCGAGGACGTGTCCGAGGACGGAGAACTCGGCGCGGGCATCGTCTGGGTAACCGATTTCGATTCTCGAAGGCTCCACGAGATAATCGTCGAACTCGTCGTGGAGCTGATGGAACACGCCGTCAGCCACGCCGACGACGACGACGTCGTCTCGGAGTTCGAGTCGAAGATGCTCCAGTTCGACGTGGGCGAGTTCGTCGACCAGTACCGCGCCCAGCGCGACCTCGACCCCGAGCCGTACATGTAGCGCTCGGGCGGGGACGCCCCGCTTTTCAGTCGATTCGAAGCCGCTCGACCGCCGGGTCCAGCGTCGCCTTCGCGCCGAGCGGGAGCGGCACCGTCGGGTCGGCGTGGCCGAACTCCACGTCGAACACCGCCGTGGCGTCGGGGCTGTACGCGTCGAGGACCGACAGCAGCTCCGCGCGGAGTTGCGCGCCGTAGTCGGCCGGCGGTTCCCACTCCAGTTCGGGCGAGTACGTCCGCGGCCGACCGACCACGACGCCGTCGAATCGTTCTAACAAGCCGCGTTCGCCCATCGACCGCAACGTGTACCGGACCTCGCGGGGGAGCGGCACGTCCTCCGAGGTTTCGAGCGCGAGCACCGCCCCGTCGAGTTCGTCGGGGTTCGGGAGGTACCGGCGGGTCTGGAGATGCCACTTCACGACGCTGAAGTTACCGCCCCAGAGTCGCCCGGTCACTCGTTCGTCACCCCGCCACGTCCGACCCGGGTTATCGCGCCACTCTCGGGGCTCTTCGGTGTCGAAGTCGAACCAGTCGTCGGTCCACTCCGAGGCAGGTTCGACGACGCCGAGAGAGCGCTCGAAGAACGCCCGCCGGAGGTATCGCTCGACGTACGGGTGGATTTCGGGGTCCACGGTGAGCGTCGGGTGGAGCGTCGCGCCGTAGCTCACGACGCCGTGGGTCCAGAGGAACAGCCGGAGATTGTCGTTGTCGCTGAAGCCGAAAAACCGCGTCGGCGACGCGGTCAGCCGCGCCGGGTCGAGATGGGGGAGGATTCGAAGCTGGTCGTCGCCGCCGGTGACAGCGATGACGCCGCGTATCGACGGGTCCTCGAAGGCCGTCATCACGTCCTCCGCGCGCGCCGCCGGGTTGTCCCGGAGCCACTCCCAGTCGCGTCGGGCCGACTCGAAGACGACGGGGTCGAGCGAGAACACGTCGCGGAGCCGCGCGCACGCACGGTCCAACTGTGACTCGTCGATGGGGCGCGACGGCGCGACGACCGCGACCCGGTCTCCGGCGTCGAGCGGCGGCGGCGGCGTGAATACCGCGGGCATGCGTAGCCGGTACTCGGATACCCGTCAAAAGCCTTCCCCGGCCGCGACAGCGGCGTTCGGCAACATTTTCGAAATTCGCAATCGAGTTTCGGACCTCGTAATTTTTCGCCGGACTTATTACGATGTGCGGATTGGATTCCGACGATGACTGACGAGGACACCTCGACCGGCCCTCAGGAAGGCACGGAGGACCGGACGATTTTGCTCATCGGAAGCGGCCCAATCCAGATCGGACAGGCGGCGGAATTCGACTACTCCGGCGCGCAGGCCTGCCGCGCGCTCCGAGAGGAAGGCGCGCGAGTTGTCCTCGTCAACTCGAACCCCGCGACCATCATGACCGACCCCGAGATGGCCGACAAGGTCTACATCGAACCCATCACGACCGAGGCCATCTCCGAGATTATCGAGCGCGAGCGTCCCGACGGCGTCATCGCCGGACTCGGCGGACAGACCGGACTCAACGTCACGGCCGAACTCGCAGAGGAGGGCGTCTTAGAGAAGTTCGACGTGGACATCATGGGCACGCCGCTCGACACCATCTACGCGACGGAGGACCGCGACCTGTTCCGCCAGCGCATGGAGAAAATCGGCCAGCCCGTCCCGAAGTCGACGACCATCTCGCTGGAGGAAGGCGAGGCGGTCGAGAACATCACCGAGGAGGCCCTCGTAGAGCGCGTCGAAGACTCCGTCGACGCCGTCGGCGACCTGCCGGTCATCTCGCGGACGACCTACACGCTCGGCGGCTCCGGCTCCGGCGTCGTCCACGAGATGGACGAACTCGTCTCCCGCGTCCGCAAGGGCCTCCGCCTCTCGCGCAACAGCGAGGTGCTCATCACGGAGTCCATCTCCGGCTGGGTCGAACTCGAATACGAGGTGATGCGCGACGCCGACGACTCGTGTATCATCATCTGCAACATGGAGAACATCGACCCGATGGGGATTCACACCGGCGAGTCCACCGTCGTCACGCCCTCGCAGGTCATCCCCGACGAGGGCCACCAGGAGATGCGCGACGCCGCGCTCCAGGTCATCCGCGAACTCGGCATTCAGGGCGGCTGTAACATCCAGTTCGCGTGGCACGACGACGGCACCCCCGGCGGCGAGTACCGCGTCGTCGAGGTGAACCCGCGCGTCTCGCGGTCCTCCGCGCTCGCCTCGAAGGCGACCGGCTACCCCATCGCCCGCGTCACGGCGAAGGTCGCCCTCGGCAAGCGCCTCCACGAGATTACCAACGAAATCACCGGCGAGACCACTGCCGCCTTCGAACCCGCGATCGACTACGTAGTCACGAAGGTCCCGCGGTGGCCCAAGGACAAGTTCACCGACGTGGACTTCGAGCTCTCGACGGCCATGAAGTCCACCGGCGAGGCGATGTCCATCGGGCGCACCTTCGAGGAGTCGCTTCTGAAGGCGCTTCGGTCGTCCGAGTACGACCCCGCCGCCGACTGGGACGAGGTGTCCGACGAGGAACTCGAAGCCGAGTACCTCGAAACGCCGACTCCCGACCGTCCGTACGCCATCTTCGAGGCGTTCGAGCGCGGCTACACCACGGAGGACGTGGTCGAACTGACCGACATCCACGAGTGGTACGTCGAGCGCTTCGGCCGCGTCGTCGAGGCGGTCGAGGCCGCCGCCGAGGGCGACTTCGCCGCCGCCGCCTCCGCCGGCCACACCAACGCCAGCATCGCCGCGGCGACCGGCACGAGCGTCGGCGAGGTCGAACAGAACGTCCCCGGCCGCACCTACAAGCAGGTCGACACCTGCGCCGGCGAGTTCGCCGCGCAGACGCCGTACTACTACTCCGCGCGCAAGCCCGAGTTCTTCCGCGGCCCCTTCGAGGGCGACTCGGCGGGTAACGAACTCCGCGTCGACCGCGACATGGAGAGCGTCGTCGTCGTCGGCGGCGGTCCCATCCGCATCGGACAGGGCGTCGAGTTCGACTACTGTTCGGTCCACGCGGTGCAGGCGCTCCGCGACATGGGCATCGACGCGCACGTCGTCAACAACAACCCCGAGACGGTGTCGACCGACTACGACACCTCCGACGGCCTCTTTTTCGAGCCCATCACGGCAGAAGAGGTCGCCGACGTCATCGAAGCCATCGACGCCGACGGGGTCATGCTCCAGTTCGGCGGGCAGACCTCGGTCAACATCGGCCACCCGCTCGAATCCGAACTCGACCGCCGCGGCGTCGACTGCGAGATTCTCGGCACGACCATCGACGCGATGGACCTCGCCGAGGACCGCGACCGCTTCAACCGCCTGATGGACGACCTCGGCATCCTCCAGCCCGAAGGCGGCTCCGCGACCAGCGAGGAAGAGGCGCTCGACCTCGCCAACGACCTCGGCTACCCCGTGCTGGTTCGCCCGTCGTACGTCCTCGGCGGCCGCGCGATGGAAATCGTCCACTCCGACGCGGACCTCAAGGAGTACATCGAGGAGGCCGTTCGCGTCTCCCCCGACAAGCCCATCCTCATCGACGAGTTCCTCGCCGACGGCGTCGAACTCGACGTGGACGCCGTCTCCGACGGCGAAGACGTCCTCATCGGCGGCGTGATGGAGCACGTCGAGACCGCCGGCGTCCACTCCGGCGACTCCGCGTGTATGATTCCGCCGCGCTCGCTCGACGACGAGACGATGGCCCGCGTCCGCGAGGTCACGGAAGACATCGCCAGCGCGCTCGATACGGTCGGCCTGATGAACGTCCAACTCGCGGTCAAGCGGAACGAGGACGGCTCGAACGACGTGTACGTCCTCGAAGCCAACCCCCGTTCCTCGCGGACCGTCCCGTTCGTCTCGAAGGCGACGGGCGTCCCAATCGCAAAGCTCGCGGCGAAGGTCATGGCCGGCAACTCGCTTGCCGACCTCGACGTGAGCGAGCAGATTCCCGAGCAGGTGTCGGTCAAGGAGGTCGTCCTCCCGTTCGACCGCCTGCCGGGTTCGGACCCGCGTCTCGGCCCGGAGATGAAGTCCACGGGCGAGGTCATGGGCACCGCGACCTCGTTCGGCAAGGCCTACGAGAAGGCCCAGTCGGCAGCCAACGACCCGGTTCCGGCCGACGGCACCGTCTACGTCGACCTCGCGGACCCCGAGTTCCCCGACGCCGACAGCGAGGCCGGACAGGAACTGCTCGACGCCTTCAACGAGTACTACGAGGTGCTCACGCCCGACGACGTCGACGACTTCCTGACGATGCTTCGCGAGGGCGACTTCGACTTCGTCGTCTCCCGCGACCGCGACACGCTCATCGACTGCGTCGAAGAGGAGGTCAGCTACTTCTCGACGTACGCCTCCGCGAAGGCGGCGCTCGAAGCCCGCGGCGCGGCCGACGAGGACATCGACGTGCTCCCGGTCGGCGAGCGCCCGCGCGTCGTCGCCAACTGGGGCCAGTAAGAGCCAGTACGGCGCGCGACCCGCGACCCACCCGACTCGATTCCTCGACTCGCCGCCGACTCGACCGTGTTTTCTCGCGGTCGCTGACCGCCGCCGGTCCGGACTTTTGACGCGTTCCCGAAGGTTATTGAGCCGCGCCCCCATGCGCGGGTATGGCACGCAATCGCGGTCGCGTCCTCCTTGCCGGTGCGACGGGTCGGACGGGCCGACACGTCCTCGACGCGCTGGCCGAGACGCCCCTCGTCGTCAGGGCGCTGACCCGCGACGCCGACGCTGAGTCGGAGCTCAGAGCGCGCGGCGCGGACGAGGTCGTCGTCGGCGACCTCCTCGACCCCGACGACGCCCGTCAGGCGGTCCTCGACGCCGACGCCGTCGTCTCCGCGGTCGGCGTCTCGGCGGGGCTCGAAACCATCCGCGGCGACCTCGTCGACGGCGCGGGCGTCGTCAACCTCGTTGACGCCGCGACCGCCTCGGGCGCACAGCGGTTCGTCCTCACGTCCTCTATCGGCGTCGGCGACTCGAAGGGCGGCCTCCCGCTGTCGCTCCGCGCGCTTCTCACGGCGGCGGGCGTCCTCTCGGCGAAGGAACGAAGCGAGAACCGGCTCCGAGACGCGCCGCTCGACCACACGATTGTCAGGCCCGGCGCGCTCACCGACGGCCCCGCGACCGGGGACGTGGTCGTCGGGGAGGGCGGCGACTCCGTCCGCGGGAGCATCCCCCGCGCCGACGTGGCGAACGTCCTCGCGCACTCGCTTTTCACCCGCGAGACGGAAAACCGGACGTTCGAGGTCGTCTCTCGCCCCGGACTCCGCAAGCGGGCCGACAACGTGGTCGATATCGATTGGACGCCGCTGCCCCGGGCCGAGGCGGCGGGCGACGAGAGCGAACGAAAGCGAGAGCGAGAACTCGCGGAGTAGTCGGCGGCGGCGCAGTCAGTCGAGTTTGCCGAGCGCTTCGAAGAAGTCGGAGGTCGGACCGGCGAGTCGGACCGGCGAGTCGGACCGCTCGATGCGAACCTCCGTCGGCGGCGACACCGTCCGCCGGGTCCGCCCGTCGCCGACGACGACCGCCGACGCCGCGCCGGTGACGGTGACGCTCACGGCGGCACCCTGAGGGACGACCAGCGGCGGCATCCCCTCGTCGGCCGCCATCTCGGTGACGACGAGTCCCTCGACGCCGGGGTGGACGAGCGGGCCGCCCTCGCTGAGGTTGTAGGCGGAACTCCCCGCGGGCGTCGTGACGAGCACGCCGTCGGCGTGGCTCCCGGAGTACAGCGAGCCGTCCACGCGGACTTCCAGGTCCGCGCCGCCGCCGTGACCCCGCCGAGGCCCGTGGACGACGACCTCGTTCATCGACGGGTCCATCTCCCAGCCGTCGCCGCTGGCGACGATGCGAGGGACCTCTCGAACCGACTGGTCCCCCTCCCGGAACGCGGCGACTTCGGCCAGCACCTCGTCGATGGCGTCGGCGGGCGAGACGGCGTTCAGGAAGCCGACCTCGCCGAGGTTGACGCCGAGAATGGGAACGCCGTCGGCACCGCGGGCGGCGTAGAGAAACGTTCCGTCACCGCCGATGCTCACCACGAGGTCGCAGTCGTCGAACGACTCGACGGGCGTGCCCTCGACGCCCAACTCCTCGGCGGTCGCCGCGTCGACGACGGCCTCGGCGTCGACCCCGGCGAGCGCCTCGCTCGTCTCCGCGGCGAGGTACGCGGCCCGGCTGTTGCCCTTCTGTGCGACGATGCCGACCTTCATGCCCCGCGATTTGACGCCCCCGGGCAAAAGCCCACCGTCACGTCGTCCGGTCTCGGCTCGCTCGGTTCGTCCCGGCGAGTCTCGGCTCGCCGCCCTCGGTGACGCTGCGTGGTAGCTCCGCGCACGGGAAACGTTCATCACGACGCCGACACACCATGTGATGATGGCAGGCACGGACGCCGGCCGCGCTGTCGTTCGGTGGTGGCTCCCGTGAGTGACGACGACGACTGGTTCGAACGGGCACTCCGCGAGACCGATGACGGCGAGACCGACGCAGACGACGCGGACCCCGAGGAAAGCGAGCAGCGTGACGACGGCGAGACCGACGTGGGCGACGCGGACAGCGGTTCGGCCGCGGAGTCGGACGCGCCGGACTCGTCGGTGACGGGGGGAGCCGAGTTCGGGACCGAAAGCGAGGGGGCCGACGCCGCCGACGAGCGCGACGAGCCGCTGTCGTTCGGTGACGGCCCGTTCGGGGACAGTACGGGCGACGACTCACGCGACGACGACCCGCTCGACGGCGACGACGACCCGTTTTCGACCGACTTCGCCACGGCGTTCAACAACGCGCCGATGCCCGACGCGGGCGGCGGGTTCGGCGGCGACTCGTCGGACGACGATTTCGGATTCGGTCCCGCTCCCGGCTCCGGTCCCGAGGGGTCTGACTCCCCGACGTTCGACGACGAGGAGTTCGACTCCGACATCGACCGCATCGATATCGGCATCGAGGGGCTCGACGACATGATTCTCGGCGGCGTCCCCAAACGGTCGCTGATGGTGGCCATCGGGAGCGCCGGGACCGGCAAGACGACGTTCGGGCTACAATTCCTCCGGAAAGCCCTCGAAGACGGCGGCAGCGGCGTCTACATCACGCTCGAAGAGAGCCGCGAGCGCATCCTCGATACGGCCGACGAGAAGGGCTGGGAGTTCTCGACGTACGAGGCCGACGGCCGATTGGCCGTCGTCGACCTCGACCCCGTGGAGATGGCCAACAGCCTGTCGAGCATCCGCAACGACCTCCCGCGGCTGGTCGAGGAGTTCGGCGCAGACCGACTCGTCCTCGACTCCGTCTCGCTTCTGGAGATGATGTACGACCACCCCTCGAAGCGCCGCAGCGAGGTGTTCAACTTCACGCGGTCGCTGAAGGACGCCGGCGTGACGACGATGCTCACCTCCGAGGCGGACCAGTCGACGCCGTACGTCTCCCGCCACGGCATCGTCGAGTACCTCTCGGACGCCGTGTTCGTCCTCCAGTACGTCCGCGGCGACGACTTCCGGGAGACCCGGCTCGCAATCGAGATTCAGAAGATACGCGACGCCAACCACTCCCGGGAGACCAAACCGTACGAACTCACGAACGAGGGCATCAGCGTCTACCAGCAGGCGAATATTTTCTGAGTCCGCGGTCGGCGTTCCGCGTTTCGTGTTTCACGTTCTACGTTTCGGCGGCGTCGGCCTCGGAAGCGCGCTCCGCGGCACAAAAGCGTCACCGGGAGCGGCGGCGTCGAGACCTCAGTCGTCGGCGGTCGCAGGGTCGGCCGACTGTCCGGACTCGAAGCTCTCGAAGTGGACGACCTCGTCGACCGGGCGGCGGTACTTGCGTTCCGCTTGCAGTTCGTCGGCGTCCTCGGCGGGGTACCCCATCGTCAGGAGCATCACGGGTTCGTACCGCTCGCCGTCGATGTCGAACGCGTCGAGGACGGCGTCGGCGTCGAAGCCGCCGACGGGACAGGAGGCGACGCCCTCGTCCCACGCGGCGTACATGAGCGACATCGCGACGAGCGACGTCGAGCGGACGGTCCAGACGCGGCGCTCCTGTTCGGGGAGGTCGGCCATGCCGGCGATGTTGTCGAGGATGCCGTCGCGGACCTCTTCGCTCGGCAGGTAGCCTTTCTCCAGCATGTCGTCGGTGACGGTCTCGGCGTGCGCTTCGGGGTCCTTGTTGCCGAGCACGATGACCGACGCGGCGGCACCGGTGACGTGGTCTTGGTCGTAGGCCGCCTCGCGGAGCAGCTGCTGTGTCTCGTCTTCGCGCAGCACGACGAACTCCCACGGCTGGAGGTTGTAGCTCGACGGGGCCTGCACGGCGTTTTCGAATATCGTTCGGAGCGTCTCGTCATCGAGCGACTCGTCGGCGTACTCGTGGATAGAGCGGCGGGTCGTCACGACCTCTGTGAATTCCATCGGTTGCCGCCAGAGACGGCACGGAAATAGGGCGTTGCAATCCGGTCGAACCGGCCGATTCCGGTGTGCTCGCAGGACTCATAACATCGCCTCACTAGGTGACGCCGGTGTTACCGAGGGGTCGGAAACGCGGTCCCGTTGCGGCGTGTCGCGCGCCGTGACTCACCGTACGATAGTCACGGGCACCGGCGACCGCCGGAGGACCTCCTCGGCGACGCTGCCGAGCAGGATGCGCGAGACGCCGGTCCGACCGTGGCTGCCCATCACGACGTGGTCGTAGCCGGCGTCGTCGTCCGCCAGCACCTCGACGATGAGCTTCTGGGGGCTGCCGACCTCGATGCGGTCAGTGACCGGCCTGTCGGCGTCGACGAGTCCCACTTCGGCTTTCACCTCGGCGAACGTCTCTCTCGCCTTTCGTTTCTCCACTTGGAACCACTCCTCGGAGCCGCTGAGCGCCCGCTCTTTGTAATCGGCGTCGGCGGGGTTGATGACGTTCAACAGCGTGAGTTCGGCGTCGGGCCACTCCGAGGCGGCAAAGCGGACCGCGGCGACTGACTGCGGCGACCCGTCGATTGGGACGAGCACGTGTTCGGCCATGTCGCGGCCTACTCGGGCGCGGGCTAAAAATCCGCCCGCCGCGCCGCGCTGCGGGCGCTCAGTCGCCGTGTCGCGTCACGCAGGTCGAAAGCCCCGTCAGTTCGACGGGGTCGGAGTTGTCGGGCGAGTAGACGACCATCTGGCCCTTCTCCATGTACGGCACCTTGTCTTCGAGGTTCGGCGGGATGTTGACGCTCTTGATGGCGTCCTCGTCGCCGAGGTTGAGCACGACTTTCGTGTTCACCTGCTTGAACACCGGGTCGGCGATGTCCTGTGGGTCCTGCGTGATGAGAAACAGGCCGAGGCGCTCCTTGCGGCCCTGCTTGGCCGCCTCGGTGAACTTCTGAATGACTTTCTGCGCCTGCACCGAATCGGCGTCGGTGAGGAAGTTGTGCGCCTCGTCCATCCCGAGGACCAACGGCGTCTCCTTGATGCGGTCGCTCGACGGGTCGTTCGAGAGCTTATCGTCGATGAGCAGCGCCGACACCGCGAGGACGAACAGTTCTTTCGCCCGACTCGACGAGAGGTGGTAGGTCGGCACGACCGTCAGCCCGCCGGGGCGGACGAGCTGGTGGTCGAGTTCGGTTATCGGGCGGGCGTCCTGGTCGAACACGCCGCTCGGCACGCCGCGGACCCGGCGTTTCACCGCGTCGAAGGTCGCCTCGTGGACCCGCCCCGACTCGTGAAGCTCCTCTTTCAGCGCCGGGTCGTCGAGGTACTGGAGGAACTGCTTGTACGTCCCGGCGTCGCCGTAGTCCCGGAAAAAGCGGTTCAGGAGTTCGATGAGCGCCGGGTACTGGTTGTCGTTGAGGCTGCTGCCGGCGACGAGCCACGGGAGGTCCCGCGCCATCGAGAAGGGGACGGTGAACTCCAACTGCTCGGCGCGGTGGTTCGCGCCCGGGTACGACGACCCGGCCATCTTGGGGACGAGCGCGACGGTGTCGTCGTGGCCGCCGTGGGCGATGCCCTCGCGCTCGTAGCGCCGGGCCGTCTCGTCGTCCATGTCGGGGTTGTCGTCGTGCATCTGGGCGTACTCGTCCTGCGGGTCGAACTGGACGACCGCGGTCTGGACCTCGCGGCCGTCGTCCATCTCGTAGCTCCGCTCTTCGGAGAGATACTGCCGCAGGATGTTCTTCGAGGCGTGAGTCTTCCCCGAACCGGTGCCGCCGGCGACCAGCGTGTGGCGGAACACGAGCGGGTCGCCGTCGGTGTAGTCGTCGTTCAGGCGGTAGTCGATGGTCGGCGGTCGGGCCGCGGTTCGGACCTTCTCGCCGCCGACGGAGAGGTGGCCGAGGAAGACGCCCGCCTCGGGAATCTTCAGGCCGGTCTTAATCTGGGTCGCGTCGGTGGCCTCTCCGACCGTCGCCTGCGGTTTCGGCACGCGGTCGACCATCCGGCGCTTGAGGTCGCCGTCGTCGGAAAACAGCACGGCGATGGGTTCGAGTTCGGCCATGAACTTGAAATCGCGCTCCTCGAACTCGTCTGCGGGGCGGCGCATCGCCCGGCGGGCGTGAATCTCCGTCGCGTCGTCGGCCTGGAACTCCTGGGCGTACTCCAGCCCGACGATGCGGCAGAACAGCAGTTCGTCGTCGGGGTAGGGGACGACCAGATACTTCCCGAGGCGGACGCGCTCGCGATTGCCCGCGGTCACGAACGCCCGGAGCGCCGTCCGGTCCGAGTCCTCCGACACGCGGAGGCCCTGCGAGACCGCAATCGCACCGAGGCCCCGCTCGTCGCCGACGGGGTCGGCGTCGTAGTCGTCGAACTGGAGGTCGTCCCCGTCGTCGGTCGCGCCGGCCCCACCGGTCACATCCGTCGAACTGTCGTCGCGGTCGTCGCGGTCGTCGCGGTCGGCATCGACGCCGTCGCCGTCGGCCGAACTCGCGGCGGTCGCGCTCTCGGTTTCCGAGACGGGGTCGGCCCGCGCCGAGCGCCCGTTCCCGGCGACGGACCCCGCCTGCTCGCCGCCACCCGCATCGGACGAACTGTCGGGGTCGTCGCCGTCGAAGTCGCTGAAATCCCCCAAGTCGGTCATGTTCCAACGCTTGCGGGCGGCGAGTAAAAAGCCACGCGTCGGCGGCGGCGCGCGGTCTGGCGGCCTCGGGGTGCCGCCTGATGCGGAGTCGGGGCGTCGCGTGCGACTTTTCCGTCTCGCGAACCTAGTCCGGCTATGTTATTGGTCCGCGGTCGCGGCGGCGGCACGGCACTCACCGGGACGATATTCGAACGGGGGGAGCAAGCGCCGACCTACCGCGGCGCGCCGGACGAGGACGCGCCCTACGTCTGGGTCTGCGACGAGTTCTACGAGGTCGAAAGCGGCGGCTCGGAGACCGAAATCGACGGGCGGACGATTCGCGTCGCCTTCGACACGCCGCTTCCCCGCGGCTTCGACACCCGCGAGCAGGCGCTGTCGGCCGCGAAAGAACACGTCAGGACGCAGTTCGCGCGGGTCGGCGTCCCAGCCGACGAGGTGCGGGTCGAGGTCGTCAGGCCCGAAGAGGAGGGGACGCCGGAGGCCGAACAGCCGGTCCCGACGGACCGCTCCGCCGACGAAGGCTCTCCCGAGGGCGACGCGTCGCACTAGGTCGCGCTGAGTCGGGCGCGCGCCCGATTCCGGTCTGCCGCGCGGGCAACGCCCCGAGACTCACTCGTCGGCGTCGACCCAGCGGATGTTGTCGTAGCTTTTCATCTGGTCCGAATCGAGCTTATCGGAGAGTTTGCGCCTGAGCGCCGCCTTCTCACCGACGCTCACCCGCGCGAGCTCGTCCGCCTTCTCGACCGCAAGCGGCGGCCCGCGCGTGGCGGCCACGTCGCGGACGACGTGGTGCATCAGGTCGGCGCGGCGGTCGGGGTCCTTCGTGAACGCGTAGGGCGCTTCGACCCGGTAGCACACGTCGGTTCGGGGGTCGTACAGCACGAAGAACGTCACCGCGTACGCCTCGGGGTCGAGCTTCCGCTCGATGCCGAACGCCTCGCCCTCGGCGCTCAGCTGGCGGTCCGAGCCGCCGCGGGAGACGAACCAGCTCGTGAACGTGAGTTCGTCGGTGCGGCGCTCGTCGCCGTCGGCTCCCTCGCGGCGTTCGAGCAGGCTGACGAAGAAGGCGGCGTCGTCCACCCACGGCCGCCGGCCGGCGTCGCTTCCGTCGAGCTGTTTCCTGACCGTGCGGACGACGTGTTTCGCGCCCGGATTTTTCACGAAGCCGGCGAGGGGCACGTCGCGCTCGACGAAGCGCTCGACGAGGCGGACGTAGTTCTCCACGACGGCCTTCGGTTTGGCGTCCCGCGCGAGGTCCTTCAGTTCGGCGTCGCGGTCGCGCCAGTTCAGGAGTTCCTTCGGATACACCGGCCCGTCGAGGATGAGCAGGTCGGAGACGGCGTCGGCGTGTTCGAGCGCGTGGGCGCTCTCGGCGAGGTAGAGCGCGAGCGCGTGGACGACCCCCTCGGCGTAGCGGTTGACCCGCGGGACGCTCAGGACGCGCCGGCGGCCGTAGCCCTCGTCGGAGTGGAGCCACTCGTCGGTGTCGAAAAACTGGACCGGGTCGTGGGTGTGCGCCGCCATGACGATAGAGCGGTGGCGGTGGAGGTCGAGGTTCGACGGCTCGGCGGCCATCGCGGCGTGGGCCACGTCGAGGACGAGCCCGTTTTTGAACGTCGTCGGGTTGATGGTCCCCGAGTCGAGGCCGTGAACGGTCGGAAACGGCGACTCCGTGAGCGCCACGTCGTCGATATCGGCGGCGTGGAGCTGTTTTTCGCCGAGCGGCTCGACGATTGGGAGTCCCCCGTCGGGCGATTCGAGGGGGTCGAGCCACGATTCCCAGACCGTCCGCGCGAGGTCGTCGTAGTCGGCGTCGTCGACCGAGTCAGCGATGGAACTCGCCATGGACGCGATGTCGTCCACGTGGACGGGGTCGAGGGTCATATCTCGGCGTCGTCGCCGACGAGTATAGTGGTTGTCGTCGTCGGTGGGGTCGCCCGGTCGGAACCAGACGCGAGTCGGTACGGGACGGGTCTCTCCCTCGACAGGTCCCGGCACGCTCATACCGCTCCGTTGCCAACGCTTCACCGACGATGTCTGTCAGCGCGGTCGGGTTCGACCTCGACTACACACTCGCGGTGCCGACGCGGGACCGCGAGACGATTCTCTCGGAGGCGGCGGCGGCGGCGGGCGCGCCCCCGCTGACCCGAGAGGCGTATCTCCGGGCACACCAAGAGAATCTCACGCGCGAGACCCGCGCGCCCATCTTCGAGACGCTCCTCGACGAGCACGGCTCTCCCGTCGACCCGGAGCGCGTCGCGACGGCGTACAGAGAGCGAATCACCGACGCGGTCGTCCCCGTCGAGGGCGTCGAGGCGATGCTCGCCGGCCTGCGGACGACCTACCGCGTCGGCCTCCTCACCAACGGGCCGGTCGTCGCCCAGGAAGCGAAAATCGACAAACTCGGCTGGCGCGACCACTTCGACACGGCGCTCGTGACGGGCGCGCTCCCCGCCGGCAAGCCGGACGGGCGGGCGTTCGAAGCCCTGCTCGACGACCTCGGAACCGCCCCCGACGAGACCGTCTACGTCGGTGACAGCGTCCACCACGACATCGCCGGCGCGCACGACGCCGGGCTGCTTCCGGTGCAGGTGCTCGGCGACGGCTGTGACGACCCCGACCCGCGAGCAATCGCACATATCCACCGCGATGACTTGCCGGCCGAGCTTCCGAAGCTCCTCGCGGACCTCTGAACCGGTCGCGCGAGAGCGTCTATCCTTCGTCTTCCTCTCGCTCCCCGGCGTCGAGCGCCGCGACCAGCGCGCGGAACGCCGGAAGCGTCCACTTCACCTGCGCGCCGTCCTCGACGAACACGAGCGTTCGCGGCGGGCGGACCGCCTTCGGGCGCACGCGAAGCCCCGCCTCGGAGGCGGCCTCGGCGGTCACGTCGGGGTGGGCGAGGAACTCGACGCGGGCGCGGTCCGGTTGGACGTACACCTCGGCGACGCGTTCGCCGTCGGCGGCGACCGCGTAGGCGAGCGCGCCGTCGTCGGTCGGTTCCACGTCGGGGTCGGAATCGACGACGGAGAGTACCGAGAAGGCGTCCTCGTGGCCCGTGACCTCCGAGGCGAGCAGTTGGGCGATGCGTGTCCCGTCGGAGAGCGAATCGACGACCATGCCGGTCGTTCGCGCCCGGGCGGTTTCGGGGTGTCGCTTCGCGGCGGGCGTCGGCCGAGCGCGGAAAATGTGACCTACTCCGCCAGCGAGCGCTTTGCTTTCGCGGCCGCGTCGTCGACGTTCACGTCGTTCGAGCGCGCGAAGAGGACCGCGGCGGCCTCGGCGGTGATGCAGAGGCGCGACTGCCGCTCGTTGATGCCGGCGACGGCGGCCTGTTTTTCGACGCCGGCGGCGACGCAGGCGTCGAGAATCTGCTCGAACGCCGACTGCTCGCGGAGGACGGCGGCGTCGGGTTCGAACTCCTCGGGAATCTGTACGTCGGCGGGGTCGAACGTCGCGACGACCTCGCCGTCGTCGCGTTCGACGAGGCCGCGGCCCGCCGCGAGGTCGATGAGGCGCTTGGCCTGGTCCGGGGAGAACCAGTCGCGGTCGAGCGACAGGGCGACGACGAACTCGCCCTCGCCGAGGCGGGTCGAGCCGTGTTGCCGGAAGGGGACGGCGACGGTGACGTCGAGACTCATCGCTTCGACGGCGGGCGCGGGCGAACTAAACGGTTTGTGTTGCCTCCGCCCCCGAGCGACGTGGTGGCACTCGTCTCCGCCGAGCACCGATTCGAGCGATTCAAGTAGTCACCGAGGTTTTTACCCCGTATGAAGGACCAAGGACGCTCCAAGCGGAAGCGGACCGGCGGTCGGCGCAAGCCGTCCCGAAACAAGAAGCGATACCAGCTGGGCCGCGAACCCGCCGCCACGACGGTCGGCGAGCCCCGGTTCCAGATTATCGACTCCCGCGGCAACAACGAGAAGCTCCGCGCGCTCTCGACGAACGTCGCGCAGGTCGCAGACGGTGCCGACGTGACGCAGGCCGACATCGAAGGCGTCGTCGACAACCCGTCGAACGTCAACTACGCCCGCCGGAACATCATCACGAAGGGCTCCATCATCGACACGAGCGCCGGTCGCGCCCGCGTCACCTCCCGCCCCGGTCAGGACGGACAGGTCAACGCCGTCGTCGTCGACGACGAGTAACTCTCTCTCCCCGCGTCGTCGTTTCGGCGCGGCTCGACTGTTTTACTCCCGCGAGCCGCGCGGCCGTCGCTCGCGGGCGCGATTGGTCGAAGTCGCACACGGAACTGGACGGTCCCGAATCGAATCGTGCGACGAACCGACCGGCGGGCCGACGCGGCGGGTCGGCCGGTCAGGGCGTCGGCGCGGCCTTCTGGAGCGCCGTTTCGGCGATGTTGCCGCCGTAGTCGGCGCTCCGCGAGACGGAGTCGACGATGAGGCCGAGCAGTTGCGCGCGCGCCGGGTCGAGGTCACGGAGGAGTTCGTCGATGCCGCGGGCGCTGGCGTCGATGGCCTGGACGGCCTCGCGGGACTCGTTGGCGAGGCGGCTCGCCTCGTCGCTCTCCTCGGCGAACAGCGCGTCCATCCCGCCGTTGACGACGCTCTCGGTGTCCTTGAACAGCTCCTGAATCGCCTGGACGATTTCGCCGTCGACGGGCTCCTCGAAGTTCAACGAGAGGTGGGCGATTTTGGTCGCGTGGTCGCCGATGCGCTCCAGTTGCCGGGCGGCGGACTGGTAGTCGAAGCAGATTTCGCGGGGGAGGCCGAGCTCTTCTGCGGCCTTCGGGGTCCGGAGCGTCGCCCGGAAGATGCGGGAGACGACCATCCAGAGGCGGTCGACGTCGTCGTCGCGCTGGATGACGTCGCGGGCCATGTCGTCGTCCTGCTTGGCGATGGCCGCGATGGCGTCTTCGAGCATCGAAAGCGCGATGAGTCGCATCCGAGTGACCGCGTTGTGGATGGAAAGCTCGGAGGAGTCGAGCAGGTCGCGGATGACGACCCGGTCGCGCGTCTCTTCGAGCACTTCGAGCCCGACGAGACTCTGGGTCGCCTCGCGGATGGTCCGGCGCTGGTCGGTCGTGATGCGCGAACTCTCCAGCGCGATGATGTCGAACCCGCTCACGTACATCGTCATGACGGCGCGCGTGAGTTCGTCGCCTTCGAGGGTCGCGATGTCGAGGGTTCCCTCGGTGCGTTCCTCCTCGGAACGGGGCGTCAAGAACAGCGAGTCGCCCTCCGGATAGAACTCGACTTCGCTCCCCGCCGAGACGCCGTTGTCCGTCGCCCAGTCTTTGGGAATCGAGACGGTGTAGGTGGAACCGCCCGTCACCTGCACCTTTCGGGTTTCGACCATGTCCGTGGGTGGTTCTCAATCCACAATAAAACTGTCTATGTCTATATATTGGAGTTCGTTTTTATGTGATGAGTGCGAACGAACGTGACTCGTGCCGATTCGAGCGCGAACTGCCGCTCACTCAGTAGTCATTTTGCGCCGCGTCCGTCGCCCCGAACGTCCCGGGTTTTCTGACACATCGGAGAAAGTTCGCGCACGAGACGGCCATGAATGGGGTAATCGGCTGTTTCTGTCGATTTCACTCTGTTATTGTCACACGTTAGCATCTACTGGGGACATACTGGAATGTACTACTATATAGTCGTCATAGCAGGGTATTTACGGAAAAATCGGCTCCTCAAAATCGATGACGCGTAACTCGGACAGCGGTCTTTCGCGGCGTAAGTTCCTGATTGCCTCGGGCGCGGCCGGTCTCGCTGGACTCGCCGGGTGTACGGAGAACAACACCGACGGCGGTGGCTCCGGCGGCGACTCTGAGGGTGAGGACTCGTCGGGTGACGGGAGCAACGAACTCTCCGGAACCATCGACATCGCCGGCTCCTCGACGGTGTTCCCGCTCGCGACCGCGATGGCCGAGCGCTTCCAGACCGAGCACTCCGAGGTCAACATCAACCTCCAGTCCACCGGCTCCGGTGGCGGCTTCGCGAACTACTTCTGTACGGGCCAGACCGACTTCAACAACGCCTCGCGTCCCATCAAGGGCGAAGAGCAAGACCAGTGTGAGAGCAACGACGTGACCCCCGTCGAACTCAAAGTCGCCACCGACGCGCTGACGGTCATCGTCAACAACGACAACGACTTCCTCGGCGAGGGGCTCACCGTCGAACAGCTCCAAACCATCTTCTCGGCCGAGTCGACGCCGACGACGTGGTCGGACGTCAACTCCGAGTGGCCCGACGAGGAAATCGAGATTTACGGTCCCACCAACGCCTCCGGTACCTACGACTACTTCATCGAGGCCATCATCGGGGAGGAGGGCCCGGGCCACCGTCAGGACTACTCCGCGACCGAGCAGGACCGCACTATCATCCAGGGCGTCGAAGGCTCCGAATACGCGATTGGCTACCTCGGCTTCGCGTATTACAGCGAGAACACCGACGCCGTGCAGGCCGTCCCCATCGAGAACGACGCCGGCGAGTTCGTCGAGCCGTCGCTCGACACGGCGCTGTCCGGCGAGTACAACCCCCTCTCCCGCCCGCTGTTTACCTACCCCGCCCGCGAGTCGCTCGCGGAAGAACACGTCGCGGAGTTCGCCCGCTACTGGATAGAGAACTCCACCAGCCGCGAAATCGTCGCCGACGAGGTCGGCTACGTCCCGCTGGACGAAGACGACCAACAGGAGATGCTCGACACCCTCAACGCGGCCATCGAGGAAGCCAACTAGCCGCTTTCTCGACAGAATCAGCTAACGAAGCGCTTTTTCATACACCACGATTCAATCCAACCAATGAGCACAGATGACCTCGAAACCGACCTCACGCGGAACACGGAGAACGCGCCGCGTGAGCTACTGACGCGGTCGTTCTTCTTCCTGTGCGCGGCGTTGTCCGTCGTGACGACCCTCAGTATCGTCGGGCTCCTCATCTCGGAGGCGGCCAAGTTCTTCACGCTGACAGCTCCGCTGATGGGAGTGGTGGGGGAGACGGCGTCTATCGTCGACTTCCTCACCGGAACCACCTGGCAGATACACAGCCAAGAGTTCGGCGTGCTGGCGCTCGTGTCGGCGACGCTGATGGTCACCATCGGGTCGGCCATCATCGCGCTCCCGCTCGGCGTCGCCACCGCCATCTACCTCAGCGAGTACGCGAGCGCACAGGCGCGCTCGATTCTCAAGCCCGCGCTGGAAATCCTCGCCGGCGTCCCGACCGTCGTCTACGGCTTCTTCGCGCTTATCTACATCACGCCAGCACTCGAAGTCGTCTTCCCCGGCATCGGGACGTTCAACATGCTCTCTGCGAGCATCGTCGTCGGCATCATGATTATCCCGATGGTCGCCTCGATCAGCGAGGACGCGATGTCCGCCGTCCCCGACGAACTCCGGCAGGCGGGCTACGGCATGGGCGCGACGAAGTTCGACGTGTCCACCGGCATCGTCGTCCCCGCCGCGCTGTCCGGCATCTTCTCCTCGTTTATCCTCGCGCTCTCTCGCGCCATCGGCGAGACGATGGCCGTCACCGTCGCCGCGGGCGCGCAGGCGAAGTTCCTCAATCCGCTCAACCCCGCGTCGTACCTCGAAGGCGCGCTGCCGATGACCGCCGCCATGGTCCAACTTCTCACCGGTGACATCACGGGCGGCGGGCTGGCCTACCGCAGCCTGTTCGCCATCGGCCTCGTGCTGTTCGTCATCACGCTCGTCATGAACGTCATCAGCGACTACGTCTCGCGGCGCTACCGGGAGGCATACTGAGATGGCGACCGACACCGATTCCGGCTACATCGACAGCTTCGGACAGGTCAGCCGAACCACCGGGACCGTCTTCCGGTATCTGCTGTTGGCCGCGACGATGTTCGGCATCGTCACGCTCGCGGTCCTCCTCGTCTACGTCGCCAACGACGCGATTCGCCCGCTCACCGCCGACCCCGGCTGGCATCTCACCTTCTTCCTGACGCTCGTCGTCCCCGCCGCGGTCGTCGGCGGCTATCTCGCGCGCCGGAACGTGCCGGCGCTCAAACTCGGCGGCATGGTCGTCGGGATGCTCGCGGTGTTCCTGATGTTCAGCGGGGGCGTCGCCATCGTCTTCGTCGACATCGTTCCGCCGCTGACCGGCCTCTCGTACGTCGTCGCCCTCCTCGTCCCGGCGGCGCTCGTCGTCGTCCTGACGAAGTACGAACAGCGGATTTCCTTCACCCTCCGCGTCGCCGCGACCGGGGCCGCGTTCGTCCTCTCGCTCGTCGGCGTGCCGGGCTACTTCCACAGTATTCCCGAAATCGTCCGCCAACTTCCCGTGGTCCCCGCCGACTGGGTGATTCTGACGCTCGTCCTCGGCGGCGTGGCCGCGGTCGCCGTCGGCCAGTACGTCGCCCGCATCCGCGAGGACACCACCGCGGGCCTCGCCGCGGGCGCGTCCGCGCTCCTCTTGACCGGCCTCGCGGCCGTCGTCGGCCCGACGCTCGGCGTCGACGCCAACGCCGCCGCCGTCGTCACGTCGGTCGCGTTCGTTCCCACGCTGGCGTACGCCGGCGGCGCGGCGGTCACCCGCGAACGGGAGCGAATCGGCCTCCTGCTCGCGGCCGTCGTCGTCGTCGGCTCGCTCGTCGGCGCGGCCGCGGTCGACGTGTTCGGCTTCGCCGGCCCGCAGTCGTGGGTCGACTGGCAGTTCCTCACGAGCGCCCACAGCGGAACCGCCGAAAACGCCGGTCTCTACCCGGCCATCGGCGGCTCCATCCTGCTGATGGCGACGGTCGCCGCCCTCTCGTTCCCGCTCGGCGTCGGCGCGGCGGTGTACCTCGAAGAGTACGCCCCCGACAACGCCTTCACCCGATTCATCGACGTGAACATCTCGAACCTCGCCGGCGTCCCCTCGGTCGTCTACGGCCTGCTCGGGCTCGGCGTGTTCGTCACCTACCTCGGCCAGCCGACGGGGACGGTCCTCATCGGCGGCGCGACGCTCGCGCTCCTCATCCTGCCCATCGTCATCATCTCCTCGCGCGAGGCGATTCGCGCGGTCCCCAGCGATATGCGGCAGGCGTCCTACGGCATGGGCGCGACGCGCTGGCAGACCGTGAAGAACGTCGTCCTCCCGGAGGCGTTCCCCGGCATCCTGACTGGGACCATCCTCGCGCTCGGCCGAGCCATCGGCGAGACCGCGCCGCTCATCATGATCGGCGCGCCGAACGTGCTTTTCAACCTGCCGACGGAGCTCACCTCGAAGGTGAGCGCGATGCCCCTGCAGGTGTACGCGTGGTCCAGCCTGTTCGCCAGCGAGGACTTCTACACGAAAGCCGTCCCGGCGGGCGTCGTGGTCCTCTTGGCGGTCCTCCTCGCCATGAACTCCATCGCCATCGTCCTGCGCAACAAGTTCGAAAGTGAATCCTGAACATCACCAATGAGCCAAAGAGACAAAGCACCCGAGGGAGAACAGCAAGCCATGAACGGAACAGAGGACCCGACGAACGACGAGATGCTCGTCGAAACCGACGTGAGCGACGGGCTCTCTGCGTCGGGGAACTCGGTGAGTCAAGGGGTCGAGACGGTCATCAGCTCCGAGGACATCAACGTCTGGTACGGCGACGACCACGCGCTCACCGACATCACGATGGACATCCCCGAAAACAGCGTGACCGCCATGATCGGACCCTCCGGCTGCGGGAAGTCCACGTTCCTCCGCTGTATCAACCGCATGAACGACCTCATCGACGTCGCCCGCGTCGAGGGCCGACTCACGCTCCGCGGGAAGAACGTCTACGACGACGACGTCGACCCCGTCGCCCTCCGCCGCCGCGTCGGCATGGTGTTCCAGAAGCCGAACCCGTTCCCCAAGAGCATCTACGAGAACGTCGTCTACGGCCTGAAGATTCAGGGCATCGACGCCGACTACGACGCGGTCGTCGAGGAGTCGCTCAAGCGCGCCGCCCTCTGGGACGAGGTGAAAGACCGCCTCCACGAGTCCGGACTCGACCTCTCCGGCGGCCAACAACAGCGCCTCTGTATCGCCCGCGCCATCGCGACCGACCCCGAGGTGCTGCTCATGGACGAGCCCGCGTCGGCGCTCGACCCCGTGGCGACCTCGCAAATCGAAGACCTCGTCGAGGAGCTCGCCGAGGACTACACGGTCGTCATCGTCACCCACAACATGCAGCAGGCGGCGCGCATCTCCGACAAGACCGCCGTCTTCCTCACCGGCGGCGAACTCGTCGAGTTCGACGACACCCAGAAAATCTTCGAAAACCCCGAGAGCCAGCGCGTCGAAGACTACATCACCGGCAAGTTCGGATAACTCCGTCGCCGGCGCTCACCGGCGCTCGCCCGACCCTCGGGTCGCTTCTGTGCGACGTTCGATTCGTACCCGCGGAGCGACGGCCGCGTCCCGCCGTCGCGCATCCGACACGGTCGTTCGGGTGGTATCGGCGGCGCGGCCACCGAAACCATCACAAGGAATTTCACTTCGCCTGTCGGAACGCTACGTATGGCCAGAAACACGTACCAATCTCGCCTCAATCAGCTCGAAGAGGACGTGTTGTACCTCAGCGAACTCGCCGCCGAACGGGTCCGGTACGCCCTCGACGCGCTCGAAGACAAAGACGAGCGGAAGGCACAGGAAGTCATCGAGGGCGACCACGAAATCAACCGCATCTACCTCGACTTGGAACAGGACTGCATCGACCTGCTCGCGCTCCAACAGCCGGTCGCGGGCGACCTGCGGTTCATCGCGGCGTCGTTCAAAATCATCACCGACCTCGAACGCATCGGGGACCTCGCGACCAACCTCGCGCAGTACGCCATCGACGCGGAAAACGACGTGTTCGCGGAAGTCGACATCCGCCGCATCGGCGACGCCGCCCTCGACATGGTCGACCAGGCGATGGACGCCTACGAGTCCGAGGACACCGACCTCTGTCGCTCCGTGGCGGAGCGCGACGATGACCTCGACGCGATGTGCGACACCGCCTCCCAGAGCATCGTCCGCGACCTCATGAGCGGCGACGACTTCGAGGGCGACGGCGACCTCGACCCCGAGACCGCCCTCGTCGACGTGCGCCGACTCCTGCTGACGGTGCGCGACCTCGAACGCATCGGCGACCACGCCGTCAACGTCGCGGCGCGGACGCTCTACATGATAGACAACGACGACTCGCTGCTGTTCTGAGCGGGCGTCTCGAACCGACGCGTACCGACGCGTCGCTCTCTTCTTCGAACATTGCGAGAACAACACGACCGCAGAACGCCGGCCGCCGGGCTTACTGGAAGCCGATGCGGCCGCCGTCGCGGGTGTCGGGCGACAGGCCCTCGCGGGAGCCGCCTTTGAACTGGTCTTGGATGTCCTCGTAGTAGCGCATCAGTTCCTCGGTGATGGTCGGGCGGACCGACTCCATCGCCTTGCGGAAGTGGCGCATCTCTATCTCTTCGGCGTCGGAGTCCTCGCGGAGCGCCTCGATGGCCGCCTCGCGGCAGATGGATTCGAGGTCGGAGCCCACGTAGCCGTCGGTTATCTCCGCGATTTCGCGGAGGCTCACGTCCGGCGCGAGCGGACTCTGCTGCGTGTGGATGTCGAGAATCTGCTCGCGGCCCTCCTCTTCGGGCTGGCCGATGAGCACGAGGCGGTCGAACCGGCCCGAGCGGATGAGCGCGGGGTCGATCATGTCCGGGCGGTTGGTCGCCGCGATGACCATGACGTTGCCCGCGTCTTCGAGGCCGTCTAACTCCGTCAGGAGCTGGTTGACGACGCGCTCGGAGACGTTGTTGCCCATGTCGTTGCCGCGGGCCGGGGCGAGCGCGTCGAGCTCGTCGAAGAAGATGATGGTCGGGGAGACCTGCCGCGCCTTGCGGAACGTCTGCCGAATCGCCTTCTCCGACTCACCGACCCACTTCGACAGCAGCTGCGGGCCGCGCACCGAGATGAAGTTCGCGTTCGTCTCGTTGGCGACGGCCTTCGCTATCAGGGTCTTGCCCGTGCCGGGCGGCCCGTAGAGGAGCACGCCTTTCGGAGCCTCGATACCCATCCGCTGGAACTTCTCGGGGGTCGTCAGCGGCCACTCGACGCTCTCTTGGACCTTCTGTTTGGGCCCTTCGAGCCCGCCCACGTCGTTCCACGTCACCTTCGGAATCTCGACGAGCACCTCGCGCATCGCCGAGGGTTCGACCTCGCCGAGCGCGCCGCCGAAGTCGTCGTTCTTGACGACCATGCGGTCGATGAGACTCGGGGGGATGTCCTCCCTGTCGAGGTCGATTTCGGGGAGGTAGCGCCGCAGCGCCTTCATCGCGGCCTCCTTGGTCAGCGCCTCGATGTCCGCGCCGACGAAGCCGTGGGTGTCGTCGGCGAGGTCGTCGAGGTCCACGTCGTCCGAAAGCGGCATCCCGCGGGTGTGAATCTGGAGGATTTCCTTGCGACCCTCCTCGTCCGGAACGCCGATTTCGATTTCGCGGTCGAAGCGACCGGGGCGTCGGAGCGCGGGGTCGACCGAGTCGACGCGGTTCGTCGCCGCGATGACGATGACCTGTCCGCGGGCTTCGAGCCCGTCCATCATCGTCAGCAGCTGGGCGACGACCCGGCGTTCGACCTCGCCGGTCACGTCCTCGCGCTTGGGCGCGATGGAATCGAGCTCGTCGATGAAGATGATGCTCGGCGACTCCTCTTTGGCGTCCTCGAATATCTCGCGGAGCTGCTGTTCTGACTCGCCGTAGTACTTCGAGATGATCTCCGGCCCCGCGATAGAGAAGAAACTCGCCGAAGTCTCGTTGGCGACCGCGCGGGCGAGAAGCGTCTTCCCGGTGCCCGGCGGGCCGTGGAGCAACACCCCCTGCGGGGGCTCGATGCCCAGTTTCTTGAATATCTGGGGGTGCTTCATCGGCAGTTCGACCATCTCGCGGACGCGCTGAATCTCGTTGGTCAGCCCGCCGATGTCTTCGTAGGTGATGCCGCCGCCGGCCTTCTCGAAGCCGGAGATGGGCTCCTCGCGGAGTTCGACATCAGTGTCCTCGGTGACGAGGACGACGCCCTCGGGTTTCGTCTCGACGGCGATGAGCGGAATCGCCTGTCCGGGCGACCGCATAAACGGATGGTTCGTACTCGACATCACCGGGACGATGTCACGTTCGACCACGGGTCGCTTGAGAATCTGCCGTTTGACCATGCCGGCCGCGTCGGACCCGAACTGCACGCTCGCCTCCTCCGGCGGCGCGAGCACGAGTTTGTCGGCCTTCGTAGCCTCTGCTTTGCGGATAGTGACCCGTTCACCGATGCCCACGTCGGCGTTCTGCCGCGTGAACCCGTCGATGCGGACCGTATCCGTGTTCCAGTCCTGCCGGTCTGCCCGCCACACCTTCGCGGCGGTCGTTTTTCCTCCCTCGATCTCGATGATGTCTCCCGGCGAGAGCTTGAGATGGAGCAAGGTGTCCGGATCAAGACGGGCGATACCGCGCCCCGAGTCGTTCGGGTACGCTTTCGCCACTTCGAGTTGGACTTCGTTCATGATTACCTCGCGGGGATGCTGATACCTGTGAGAGGCCATCGGATAAGTCCTTCCCCGGTCGCCCCGAGGCAGCGTCCTCTCGTGGTTACAGCCTAGCACACCGTAGGGCGGGCGGCTACTAATCCCTGCCGACTGGACAGGGAACGGCGCGTCGATGGCTGGCGTTTTTACGCTCGAACACCACGGTTTACGCATGCGACTCCTCGCGTTCGACGGCCGGATGGGTGCCAGCGGCGATATGCTCCTCGGCGCGCTCGTCGCCGCCGGCGCTGACCCGTCGGTCCTCTCGCCCGTCGAAGACGCCCTCGACGTGACCTACCGCGTCCACGAGGTCGACAAAAACGGTATCCTCGCGACCAAGGTGGACGTGCTCCTCGCGGAGGCCGACGGGGGCGACCCCCGCGGCGAGGGTCACGGCGACGACCACCGACGCCTGCGCGCCGACGGCGACGACGGAGCAGACTCCGACGACGGTGGCGACCGCGACGACGCCGAACACAGCCATCAGCACCAGTACCACCACCACGACCACGCTCACGACGAGGAGCAGACTCACCACGACGGCGACGACAGCCACGGATATTCGCAGGGCCACGACCACAGTCACCCGCATTCTCACGACGACCACAAACACCACCACTCCCACGACGACCACACCCACGCCGAGGGTCACGGCCCGCACCGGACCTACCCCGAGGTCGTCGACCTCGTCGAATCGATGAATCTCCCGCCGGGCGTCGTCGCGGACGCGACGGCCATCTTCCGCGTGCTCGGCGAGGCCGAGGCCGAGGTCCACGGCACGGACCTCGACGAGACCCATTTCCACGAGGTCGGCGCGGACGACGCCGTCGCCGACGTGGTCGGGGTCTGTCTCCTCCTCGACGACCTCGGCGTCGACCGCGTCGTCACCGGCCCGGTCGCCGTCGGCGGCGGCGAGACCGAGATGAGCCACGGAACCTACCCGGTCCCCGCGCCCGCCGTGGTCAACATCACCGCGGCGGCCGACTGGTCGGTCCGCGGCGGCCCCGTCGAGGCCGAACTGCTCACCCCCACGGGCGCGGCCATCCTCGCGCACCTCGCCGAGGGCGTCGAGACGCTCCCGTCGATGTCGGTCGAGTCGTCGGGCTACGGGGCCGGCGGCTGGGAGTTCCCCGACCACCCGAACGTCCTCCGCGCGGTCGTCGGCGACGGCGGCTCGCGGCTCGTCCGCGACGAGATTACCGTCCTCGAAACGAACCTCGACGACGCGCCACCCGAAGTCCTCGGCGGCCTCCAAGCGACCCTGAAAGACGCCGGCGCGCGCGACGTGACCATCGTCCCGACGACGATGAAGAAGTCCCGCCCCGGCCACCTCGTCAAGGTCGTGGTCAAGCCGGAAGACGCCGAGCGCGTCGCGTACCGCCTCGCGGTCGAGACCGGCACGCTCGGCATCCGCGAGCACGGCGCGGGCCACCGCTGGACCGCCCGCCGCGAGTTCGAGACGGCGACGCTCGACATCGACGGCGACGACTACGAGGTGAGCGTGAAGGTCGCCAGCGACGCCGACGGCGTCGTCTACGACCGAAGCGCCGAGTACGACGACGCGCTCACGGTGGCGAACGAGACCGGGGTTCCGGTCCGTGAAATCATGCGCCGCGCCGTCGACGCGGTGGCGTCAGAAGCCGGTGGAACGTAGCTATGAACCCGACGCGGCGCGTCTCATAAACCGAGAGTCGGGTTAACAGCGTTCTTTTTCCGCCGACCACTCGAACTCTCAGGGGACTCCTCGGTCTCGTAGCGGACCGTTAGGCAGCCGTTAACGGCGTCGAAACCGCCGCCGCGGACGCTCATTCCTCGCGCGAGCGGTGTTCGTCCAGCGCCTCGTCGATGCTCAGTTCGCCGCCGGCGACGCGCCGCGCGAGGTCCTCGTCGATGGTGCGGTTGTCTTCGGATGCCTCCCGGGAGCGCGCCTTGATGCGCGTCAGTTCGCCCTCGGTCGGCTCTATCTCGCGGGATTCGATGCGCTCGCCGTCCCGGCGGGCGATGTTCACCGCGGCGAGCACGTCGCCCATGCCGCGCGCGCCGCTGCCGAGGTACGGCGTCGTCCCGGTCTCGTCGACGAGTTCGACCGCGACGCCGTCGAGTTCGTTGATGAGCTTCGCGCCCTGTAAGCGCGCGCCGTCGCCGATGCGAACCACGGGGTCGACCGCGTCGTCGGTCTCCTCTCGGATGACCTCGACGGCGTCCGCAAGCGGGACGTGGAACGCGGCGACGACCGTCTCGCCCGAGAGGACCGCGATGCCCGGTCTCGTTCCGGGGTCGACGCCGACGACGGTCTGTCCGCCGTCGCCGCGGAGGCTCGCGAGCGCCTCGTCGACGGCCCGGCGCACGTCGTCGCCCGTGGCGGTCACGCGGGTCACGTTCCCGTCGGAGCCCGTGCCGTCGAGGTCGTCGTCCGGGCCGGTGAGGAGGACGCGCGCCCGCTCGGGAAGCGAGTCGCCCGGCTCGACGGTCGTAAACGTGACACCTCGGCTCCGGAGTTCGGACACGGCCTCGTGGTAGAGGTCGAAGTCCGCGGTGGCGACGACTATCACGGGGGCCTCTTGGCGACGGCGACGAATAAAGCGTTGTGCGCGAGGCGCTCGCGGCGGTCGGGAGCCGGCGTCGACTCGGTGACTACGCGATGCCGGAACGCGCCGGCGGCGGCCCGGCGACGACCGGGGTGGACCGGGGTCTTTTTCGGCCGGTGGCACTCACCTCCTGACGTGACAGAGTCAGTCTCCACCGGCTGTGACGCGCTCGACGACCTCCTCGACGGCGGGTTCGAACGCGGCACCGTCACGCAGGTGTACGGTCCCTCCGCGGCCGGCAAGACGAACGTCGCGCTCTCGGCGGCGGTCCGGGTCGCCGCCGCGGGCGGCACCGTCGTCTACATCGACACCGAGGGCCTGTCGGTCGACCGCTTCCAACAGCTCGCGGAGGCGGTCGCCCCCGAGGACGTGGAGTCTGTGACCTCGCGGCTGATGATAAGCGAGGCGTACGACTTCGAGGACCAAGAGCAGGCCGTCCGCGACGCCGAGGAGTTCGCCGCCAGCGCCGACCTCATCGTCCTCGACTCCGCGACCGGGTTCTACCGGCTCGAACGGACCGCCGAGGGCGACGGCGGCGAGGCGCTGCGCCGGGTGGCCCGGCAGGTCACCCACCTGCTGTCGCTCGCGCGCAAACACGACCTCGCGGTCGTCCTGACGAACCAGGTGTACGCCGACCCCGACTCCGACCGGACGCGCGCGCTCGGCGGCCACACCCTCGAACACTGGACGGGGACCGTCGTCCGCCTCGACCGCTTCCGCGGCGGCAACCGCCGGGCGACGCTGGAGAAACACCGCGCGAAACCCGCCGGAGAGACGGCGACGTTCAAGATAACCGACCGCGGGCTCTCCGCGACTGACGTGTAGAAAAGGGGTCGACGCGGCCGGGGAGACGACCCGGCCGAATCCCGCTCCTGTCTCCGATTTCCGTTCCCGTTCTCGTTCCCGTTCGGGCCGGTGAGTGCCGGCGAGGCTACGGCTTACAGCTCGTTGAGCTTGCGGAGCAGCTGGCCGCGGTAGCGCTCGTCGGCCTCGAAGCCCTTGACTTCGAGCACGTTGCGTTCGAGCTTGTCGAGCGCGACGTGGAACGCGTGTTCTGCGCCGTAACCCTCGCCGCTGCCCGCCAGTTGCCCGTGGCTCGTGCGGAGCCGAATCTGGCACTGGATGAGCGGCGTGCCGCGGAGCTTCTCTTTGTGCTCGTGGAAGCGGACGTGGGCGTGGAGCACGCTCATCCGCTGGTACTTGTCCGCGACCTCGGTGATAGCCGAGTTGATGTCGGCGCGGCTCAGCGTTTCGATGAGGCCGATGTTCGTGACCTGCACGTCCATCTGCTCTTCTTCGGTGTAGGTGAGCGCGCGGAGCACGTCGGTCTTCGTCACGACGCCGAGCACCTCGCCGTCGTCGTCGGCGGGCGTGACGACCAGCCCGGCGATGTCGTGTTCCAGCATGCGCGCGACCGCGTCGCGGACGCTCTCGTCGGGCGTCGCCGTGCGCGCCGGGCTGGTCATCAGGTCGTAGACCGGGAGGTCGAGCATCCGGTCGGTGTCGCCGCGGCGGTCCTGTTTGCCCTGCCGACCCTCGTCGCGCACCATGAACTCGACGAGGTCGTAGGTGGTCAGGATACCTTCGAGGCGGCCCTCGTCGTTGACGACCGGCAGCCGCGAGACGCCGTGTTCGCGGAGGCGGTTGATGGCCTGCCCGAGGTGGTCGCGCTCGCCGACGGTGACCACGTCGTCGGTGTAAATCTGCTCGACGGTCAGCGCGTCGAGGTTGTCGAGCACGGCTTCGAGGATGGCGTCCTGCGTGATGATGCCGTACTGTTTTTCGCCCTCGTAGACCGGCGCGACCTTCGTGTCGCCCTCGACGAGCATGCGCGCGACCTCGCGCACGTTCTCGTGACGGTCTATCTTGGGGACGGCCTTCGTCAGCGCGGCCGCTTTGGTGTTGTCTTCGACGTGCGAGTTGATGAGCTGCTTCTCACCGATGACGCCCGCGTACTCGCCGTCGTCCTGAACGATGATGCCCTTAGGGTTTTCCCGCTCGAAGATGGAGCGGACTTTGCCTAATCGCTCGTTAACGTCGACCTCGATGAAATCAGGAGTGGCGATATCAGCAATATCCATAATACATCCTTACATACAACGCCGCTTCTCTTGAAGGTTCGTCCCGTTTCCACCCGCGAGGAAGGACCGAAATCGCAAGGCCACGACGGGGCTGAAGGAGCGAATTCCGCCGGCAGACGGCCTATGACCATTGGTAACTCCCCTCTCTCGACGAATATCACCGTTTCTTGCCGACGCGTCGGCCGGTGCTGTCGGCCGCGAGGAGCAGTACTATCATTCGATTGCCAGCCGTCGTCGGGTCATCTCGGGGGCGACAGCCGGTCTCGCCCCGCCGAAATCGAACCAGTTAGTTCCCCGAATTCAGCGGTAGTCTCGGCCTAACCGGCCGAATTCGGACATCTAGTCGCTCCATACTTACAGCCGTTCCTACCGTTCAGTATTTCCAGAGAATGGCGTCTCCTGACAAGAACTCCCAAACTGACCGCCTCGATGGCGAAGAATCGTTCCGAGCAGACGGTGCCGGCACCGCCGAACTGGTCCCCACGACCGGGCCGGAGGCGATGGCCGCCCGCGCGAGTGAACTACCGGTCCCCGCGTCGGACCGCATCGAATACGGCCCCGTCGAAGACCTCGTCGACGACGAAGCGGCGGACGAAGACCGCCCGGAAACGCTCCGGGAGGCCGTCCTCCGCGAGGTGAAGGCGTTCTTCGCCGAAATCGACGACGAGACGGCGTTCGCGCCGACGCCCTCGGAGGCGTTCATCGAAGACCAGTTCTTCGACTTCTCGTTCCTCGAGGGCGTCGAGGCCGTCGAACACTACTGGGTGAACAAGCCCTTCGCGTTCGTCTCCATCCTGTACGACCACGAGAAGCGCGAACACCGGTACCACGTGAGCGAACCGCGTCTCGACGACTTCGAGGACTTCGTGCGCGACGACCTGACGAAGATTCTGCGCAACAGCCTCCTGTACCGCGACCTCGACGCCGACGGCGACCGCGAGGACGTGTTCGACGACGAGGCCCGCGAGATAATCACCGAACACGCGGCGACGGTCGAAGACGGGTCGCTCTGGAAGCTGTTTTACTTCCTGCTTCGGGACTTCATCCACTTCGGCCGCATCGACCCCGTGATGCGCGACCCCGGCATCGAAGACATCTCCTGTGACGGCGACGACGTGCCCGTCTACGTCTTCCACAGCGTCTACCGGGACGTGCCGACGAACGTCGTCTTCGACGACGGCGACCTCTCGTCGTTCACCATCCGCCTCGCGCAACGCGCGGGCAAGCAAGTGACCGTCTCCGACCCGCTCGTGGACGCGAGCCTCCCGGACGGCTCCCGCGTCCAGTTGACTCTCGGCTCCGACGTGGCCACCCGCGGGTCGAACTTCACCATCCGGAAGTTCTCGGACGTGCCGCTGTCGCCGGTCGACCTCGTGCGCTGGAACACCTTCAGCGTCGAGCAGATGGCGTACTTCTGGCTCGCCATCGAGAACAACCGCTCGCTCATCTTCGCCGGCGGCACGGGCTCCGGGAAGACCACCTCGATGAACGCGGTGTCCTTTTTCGTCCCCGGCCACGCGAAGGTCGTCTCCATCGAGGACACCCGCGAAATCACCCTCCCGCACGACAACTGGATTCAGTCTGTCACCCGCGACACGTTCACGGCGGACGGCCGCGGCGAGGTGTCGATGTACGCGCTCTTGCAGGCCGCGCTCCGACAGCGCCCCGAGTACCTGCTGGTCGGTGAGATTCGCACGGAAGAGCGCGTCGCCCTGACGTTCTTCCACTCCATCGCCACGGGCCACACCGCGTACACGACGTTCCACGCCGACTCCTCGGAGGGCGTGGTCCACCGCATGCGCAACGAACCCCTCGGCGTGCCCGCCCAGATGCTGTCGGACCTCGACATCATCTCGGTCCAAAAGCAGATTCACCTCGACGGCGACCGGACCCGCCGGAACATCGCCGTCACCGAAATCGCCGGCGTCCACGACGACGGCGAGGTCGAACTCCGCGACGTGTTCAAGCGCAACCCCGAGAACGACGCTCACGAGCGCGTCGGTGACTCGGTCGTCCTCGACGAAATCGCCGCCGAGCGCGGCTGGACGAAAGCCGACCTCAAATACGAACTCGACGTTCGCGCCGACGTGCTCCGGTACATCGCCGCCTCGGCGCTCGACGACTACCTGACCGTCTCGGCCGTGATTCGCCGCTTCGAGCGCGACCGCGAAGGCCTCCTCGCGCGCGTCTACGCCGAGACCTCGCTAGTCTCCGTCGACGAAAACGGCGAGGCCGACGAGAGCGACGACCCCGTGGCGGGCGAAAACGACGCCGCGGCCGACGACTTCGACGACGAAATCGAGGTCTCGCCTGAGACCGAACGTCTGCTCGCGGACCTGTTCGACATCGAGTTAGACGACGACGCGGACGGCGACTCGGATGACGATGCCGACGACGATGAGGTGGCTGACGCCGCCGAGGCGGAGGCCGCCCCCGCCGCCGACGAAAGCGAAGCCGCCACCCCCGACGCCGCCGACGAATCCGATGACCCCGACGATGTCGGGACCGACTGGGAAGTCGTCGGTGACGACGCCGACGCCGGCGCAGACGACGCGGAAGCCGATTCCGCTGTCGCCGCGGACGCCTCGGACGCGTCGCCCGACGACCCCGACGACGCTGACGAGACCGTGACCGACGACGACCGGGAGGCCGACGATGCCCGCTGACTCGTCGACTTCGGTCCCCCTGCCCGACTACGAGGTCGAGCAGTACTTCCCGCGCGAACACTTCGACGAGTCGCCCGAGGAGGTCGAACGACTGCGCCAGCGCTACGGCTACGTCCGCACGTACTTCAAGCGCCACCCGGCGGGCCACCGCGACCTCCAGCGCTGGCTGAACCAGACCCGCGTGGGCACGACCTACGACCTGTATCTCACCCAGTCGATGAAGCTGGCGCTCGTCACCGCGGCGTTCGGCTCGCTCGTCGGCCTCGCGCTCACGTTCGTCCTCGCCCGCACGGGCGTGCTGGCGAACGCGTCGAGCCCCGTGAGCCTCGGCGTCGCGACGGGGTACGTCGCCCCGCTTGCCCCCTACAAGGTTCCCATCCTCGGCGCGGCCCTCGTCGCCCTCGTCGGCGGGTTGGCGGCCGCCGGGACCTACTACGCTCGGTACTACCTCCCCAAGAGCCGCGCCGAGATGCGCGGCCGCAGCATCGACATCCTGCTCCCGCACGCCATCGTCTACATGTACGCGCTCAGCCACGGCGGGATGAGCTTCCTCGAAGTCATCCGCTCCGTCGCCGACGCGCCCGACTACGGCGAGGTGTCCCGCGAGTTCGAGATGATCGCCCGCGACATGGACCTGTTCGGTAACGACCTGTTCACGGCGCTCCGCAACTCGCGGAACCTGACGCCCTCGATTAACTTCGAGCAGTTCCTCGACGACCTGCTTTCGGTCCTCGACTCTGGCGGCGACGTGACCGCCTTCCTCGACCGCGAGTCCGCGACGTACCTCGAAGAGGCCCGCGACGAACAGGAGGACTTCATCGAGACGCTGTCGATGCTCTCGGAGGTGTTCGTCGCCGCGTTCGTCGCCGCGCCGCTCCTGCTCATCGTCACGCTGATGGTCATCAGCTTCCTCGGCGGCGACACGCTCGTCCAGCTGTACGCGCTGAACTACCTCATCTTCCCGCTGGGGATGGGGCTGTTCCTGCTCCTCGTGGACGTGCTCTCCTCGCCGTACACGCAGGACACGGTCCGGACGAAACACGACGTGACCGTCCTCGAAGAGCTTCGGACGGTCGCGGTCGACTTCCTCGGCGCGATGCGCCGCGAAGTCCAGCGCGCCCGCGAGGCCCGCTGGGGCGGTGACGGCGTCGCCTCCGACGGCGGCTTCGTCGACGAGCGACTCGACGACTACCGCCGGGAAAACGCGGTGTACGAGCTTCGGACGCTCGTCGGCGACCCGCTCGACATCATGCGCCGCCAGCCGTACCTCTCGGCGGTCGCCACGGTTCCCCTCGCGCTCCTGTCGGTCGTCGGCGTCCTCGTGCTCGGCCTCGCGACGCCGACGCTCGACGCCATGCTCGCGAACCCGTACAACACGACGGTCTGGTTCGTCGTCCTCCCGTTCGCCATCGTCGCGGTCCCCCTGACGGTGTTCCACGAGCTTCGGACCCGCCGCGAGCGCACGCTCGAACGGCGCTTCCCCGACACGCTGAACCTGCTGTCGAGCGCCAACCAGATGGGTATCTCGCTGGTCGAGTCGCTCGCGCTCGTCTCCCGCTGGTCGACCGGCGCGCTCGCGGACGAACTCCGCGCGCTCCGCAACGACATCCGCTGGAACCACGACGCCCACGCGGCGCTCATGGCGTTCGCCACCCGGCTCAACGTCCCGCAGCTCTCGCGGGTCATCCGGCTCATCGCCAGCGGCGGCCGCACCAGCGGCGACCTCTCGCGCGTCCTCAGCGTCGCCGCGGAGGACACCCGCAACCGCTACAAACTGGAGAAGTCCCGCCGTCGCGCGATGGGCTCGTACATCGCCATCGTCGTCATCGGGTACTTCGTCTACCTGTTCGTCATCCTGATGATCGGCGCGAGCTACCTCGGCCCCCTCGCCGAGATGTCCGTGCCCACGACGGCGTCGAACGGACAGTCGCTCCCCATCGGCATCTCGTCGGTGCCGCTGACGAACTTCCACGTGGTGTTCTTCCACTCCGCGCTGATTCAGGCGGTCGGCAGCGGGCTCCTCGCCGGCAAACTGGCCGACAACAGCGCCCTCAGCGGGCTGAAGTACGCCCTCGGACTGTCCGCGCTGGCGCTCGTCGCCTTCGCACTGGTGTAAGGCCATGACTCACAACACTTCCCCCAAACACACGAAATCGCCCCGCAGGCACGCACTGTGCGGGTTCGTCGCGGGCGCGGCCCGCCGCGGCTCGCACCTCCGCGGTGACCGCCGCGGAGCCTCGGCCATCCTCGGCACGATGCTCGCGTTCGCGCTCGTCGTCTCGCTCGTCGCGATGGTGCAGGTCTCGGCGGTCCCCGCGTGGAACCAACAGACCGAGTTCGAACACCTCACGGCCGCCGAGACCGACTTCGCCGCGTTCGACGAGAGCGTCTCGAAGGCGGTCGACGGCCGGCAGACCCGCGCGACCCTCGACGCCGGCGTCGACTACCCGACCCGCGCGCTGTTCGTCTCGCCCGCCGCCGGCTCCGGCAGTCTGCGGACGACCGACCCCGCGACGGCCCGCATCTCCGGCGCGGTCGCGACCGGCGAGACCGGCACCTACTGGGACGGCTCCGAACACGCGTTCGACACCCAGCAGTTCGTCTACCGACCCGACTACCGGTACCTCCAGAGCGAACCCTCGCTCGTCCACGAGGGGACCGCGCAGTACACCGCCTACGCAGGTAGCGAGGTCGGCGCGACCCAGTCGCTCGTCGACGGCACCAAGGTGTCGCTCGTCTTCCTCGAAGGCGACATCGACACCGCGACGAGCGAGGCGACCACCTTCGGCGTCGTCCCCCTGAGCGCCGGCACCGACTACATCACCGTCACCGACGCGGGCGCGCCCATCACCATCTCGGTCCCCACCCGGCTCTCCGAAGACGCGTGGCGCGACCTGCTGGCCGACGAACCCAACGTCCGCTCTATCGCCTACGCGACCGGCACCGATTCCAACACCCTGACGGTCGAACTCGAACCCGGCAAGACCTACGACCTGCGGCTCTCGCGGGTCGGCATCGACACCCCCGGCGCGCTCCAAGCGCCCGCCTACATCGTCGACGTCGAGGGCGACAACGCCGTCGTCCCGCCGGGTGCGAGCCACCGGGCCGTCGTCGAGGTCCGCGACGCGCAGAACAACCCCGTCCCCAACGCGGTCGTCACGGCCAGCCCCGGCCTGACCGCCGAAAGCGGGCGCATCGTCGCACGTGACACCGGCACCGTCTCGACCGTCACCGATTCGGACGGCCGCGCGACGTTCGTCTACACCGCGACCGGAAGCGTCGACGGCGTCGTCAACGACGCGTTCGACGTGGTCGTCGAGGACGCCGCGGGCGCGACCGTCGACCGCGTGACCTTCGACGTACAGCTCCGCGAGGGCGGCGTCACCGACCCGCTCCGCGGGCTCGTGGCCGCCGTCGACGACCCCGGATTCGTCTACGCCGATGTCGGCGGAAACGGCGAGTTCGACGGCGCTGACTACCGCGTCAACGACACCGGCACGGGCGGCGACGTGACATACGACGCCGGAACCGACCGGATCGTCGTCCCGCCGAGCACCGGGACCATCGTCTCCGACCGCGACATCACCTTCGCGGGCGACGGAGTCTCGCTCCACGTCGACACCGTCGCCACCGGCTCGAACAGCCGAATCGACATCGACGCCGGAAGCGGCTCGCTGGCCGCGGTCGGCGTGAGCGTCACCTCGGTGTCGGGCCAGGACATCACCGTAGTTGCGGGCGACGAAATCGACCTTTCCGGCGCGTCGGTCACGCAGGGAAGCAAAGCCAGCCTCTCCATCGAGGCCGGCGGCGACATCGACCTCGACAACGCCGGGGTGACGGTCGCACAGGACAGCAACAGCCTCCGTATCGTCTCGACGAACGGCTTCGTCAGCGCCCGGAGCGCCGACATCAGCGGGAAGGGCGACATCCGAATCGACGGCACGGACGGCGTCGACCTCGCCGGGGCCGGCCTCTCGGGGGTCAAGGACAACGACGCGCTCGACGTCGTCTCCGCGCGCGGCGGGGTCAATCTCAACGGCGTGGTCATGCTCGGCGACGGCGACATCGTCGTCGACGCCGAGGGCAACGTCTTCGTCGTCGGCGCGAACATCGCCTCGACCAAGACGGACGTGGTGATAACCTCCGACGGCGGGATGGTCAGCGGCCGCGAGGCCGCCATCTCAGCCGAGGACGACGTGGTCATCACCGCGGCGGTCCGCATCTACCTGCCCGACTCCTCTATCGAAGACGAGGACACGCCAGAACTGAACGCGCCCGAAGTGGAGGTCTGAGCCATGTCTCGCCTCTCTCTCGACTCCCGCGGCGTCTCGGAAATCCTCGGGTTAGTATTCGCGTTCGGGCTGGTCGTGTCGGTCATCGCGGTGGTCCAACTCGCGGGCACCCCCGTCTGGACCGCCGGCGACGAAGCCGACCACAGCGCCAGCGTCTCGGCCGACCTCGCGTCGCTCGACTCGCAGGTGTTCCGCGCCTCCGGCGTCGAGGCCGGCAGCCGCGTCGCGGTCGACTCGGACGTGTCGTACCCCGAGCGGTATCTCGTGGTCTCGCCGCCCGACAGCGTCGGGACGTTCCGGGTCGACGGCGCGGACGCCGTGACGGTCACGGGCGTCTCCGCGGTCGGTCCCGAAGCGGTGTTCTGGGACGGCACGACCCGCACCTACGAGACCGGAGCCATCGTCTACGAGGCCGACTACGCCGAGCGCGACGAGGCGCGGATGGTGCTCGAAAGCGGCGTCTCGTACCTCGAAACCGACGGGACCCCCGTCGTCCACCGCCAGTCGCTCGTCCGCGGCACGACCGTCACGCTCGTGTTCTTCGAGGGCGACCTCGACGGCCACACGACTGCCGGCGACACCGTGGCGCTCGCTCCCGTCTCCGTGCGCTCCGAGTCGCTGCCGGTGTACAGCGCCACCGGCCCGGTGCGCATCTCGGTGCCGACCTACCTCTCGGAGGACGCGTGGGTCGACCTCATGGCCGAGGAACCCCACGCGCGAGTCGTCTCCCACGTCGCCAGCGGCGACCACGCGGTCGTCACTATCGAACTCGACGCGGGCGTCCGCTACGACTTCCGCGTCGCCCGTCTCGGCGTCGGCGAGGCCGTCGAACCCGACCCCGCCGCCTACGCGGTCGCGGTCGAAGGCGAGGACGCCGCGGTCCCCTCGGGCGGCCGCGAGACGCTCGTCGTCCGCGCGTTCGACCGCTACGGCGCGCCCGCCGCGGGCGCGACGCTGACCGTCAGCCCGTCGACCCCGCTCGGCGGCACCGTCGCCCCGACCGCCGGGGCGACCGCCGTCACCGACGAGTCCGGCCGCGCGAGCTTCACGTACACCGCGCCCGACGACGTGACCGAAATCGAAGGCGACACCGTCACCGTCACCCTCGACGGGGCGTCCGGCCCCGGCGCGACGGTCACCATCCCGCTGGAAGTCCGCGGGATGGGCGAGAGCTACGAGGTCCGAAACACCACCGCGTCGACGCCGGAGCCCGAAGACGACTTCGACATCGACGACGGCGAGGTCGTCCCGTCGGACGCCTTCACGGGCGATTTCGAACTGCTCGGCAGCGCCATCACGGACGGGCGGGGTCCCGTTCCCGTCTCCGTCACCTTCGTCGTCGACGGCGAGCAGCACCACTCCGCGGACTGGGACGACGTGAACGACCGCCGGTCGCACTCGTTCAGCGTGGCTGGCGACGCCGGTGACTCGCTCGCCATCATCGCCGCCACCGACGGCTACGTCACCGCCGACTCGTCGGTCGACCACCGACAGGTCGCGGTCCTCCGCGACGGCGACCGGGTCCCGAGGATACGGGGCTACAACGGACAGGACGACGCCGCCGAGTTCGTCGCACCCTACATCAGCGACGGCGGGAAGACGATGGAACTCGACAGCAACCAGGCCATCTTCCTGTTCGAACTCGGAACGACCGACACGCACAGTCCCGCGTTCGATATGCAGGACGTGGTCATCCTCGTGACCCTCTGGGAGGACGGGGAGGGAGGCGACTGAGTCGGCCGCCACCCGCCCGTCGCGCTCGTCAGGCGCGCCAACCCATTCTTCGGTCTTTTTTCTCGTCGCGTCCGCGCGACCGCCGTATCGTTAACATCCGCGTCGCCGTAGGGTCGCGTATGTCGTTCGACCCCGACCGCGTCTCGACGGTCACGTTCGACTCGTACAGCACGCTCGTGGATGTCGACGCCGCCGAGAAAGCGCTCGCCGAGCGCGTCGACGACCCCGAACCCGTCTCGAAGCTGTGGCGGTCGCGGTCGCTCGAATACACGTTCGTCGGCAACCACGTCGACGAGTACGAACCCTTCTACGAGGTCAACCGCGCGGCGCTCCAGTACGCGTTGGAGGCCCACGACGTGTCCGTCTCCGCGAGCGAGCGCGACGCGATTCTCTCGGTGTACCACGAACTCGACGTGTTCGACGACGTGCGCGACGCGGTCGGTCGCCTCCGCGACGCCGGCTACGACTGCTACGTCGTCTCCAACGGGAACCCCGAGATGCTCGATTCGATGGTCGACCACGCCGACATCCGCGACCTCCTCGACGGCGTCGTCAGCGCCGACGAGGTCGGAGTGTTCAAACCCGACGCGGAAATCTACCGCCACGCGGCCGCCCGGACCGGGACGCCCATCGACGAAATCGCCCACGCGACCGCCGGCTGGTTCGACGTGATGGGGGCGCAACACGCCGGAATGCAGGGCGTCTGGGTCGACCGGAAAGCGTCGCCGTGGGACCCGTTCGGCCCCGAGCCGAACCTCACCGTCCCCGACCTCACGACGCTCGTCGAGGCGCTCGCCGGCGGCGGTCCGAGCGCGGCGGACTGACGCTCGCGGCTCCCGCCGCGCCCGAGACGGCGCGTGGTATATGCTCACAATACTATTACCGCTGGCCGAACATCTATCCGGATGGAACGGCGGCGCGTGAAAGGCGGCATTCTGGCCGCTATCGGGTTCGTTCTATCTCCGCTTTCGTGGTGGAACGACCTCGTGGTCAACCTCCCGCTGGCCTACGCGTTCGGCGTCGCGGTGAGCCTCATCTCCAGAAGCTGGTTCCTTCCGGGCGTCGTCGCGGGCTACTGGCTGACGAACGTCATCGGGTTCGTCCTGCTTCACAAGGGCGCGGTCGACGCAGTCTCGGCGGAGGCACATCCGTACACCGCCCGACGGTTCACCAAGGATTTCGCCATCTCGGTCGGCTACACCGTACTCGTGGTGCTGTTGGTCTGGTTCGGGTTCCTCAGCGTTCCCGACGGCCTGCTCGCGGCGCTCGGTCGCTGACTTCGGTCGGGCCGGTCGGGCCGGCGCTCGCCGTGTGAAAATAGCTCCGAGCCGACCCGGTGGTGGGTCCGAGTCGGCCGGTAGTCGGCGGTTCAGCTCTCCGTTTCGTTATGGATGGGTGTCTCGGTCGGCGGTGCTGTCTCCGTGTCGTCGTCAGTGGTCGTCGTCTCCGCATCGTCGTCAGTGGTCGTTGGTTCCTCCGTCGTCGGTTCCTCACCGATAGTCACGACTGCGTCATCGGTGACGGGCGTGCCGTTGACCGTGTACGGGCCGTCTTCAGTTCCGTTGGAGGTGAGGAAGTCGAGCGTCTGGTTGTCGTTGGTGTCGAGATGCGCCTGCGCCGTGAGGTTCACGCTCTCGTTCTCGCTCAGCGGTTCGAGGAGCGGCACGGTAACGTTCTCCTGTGGGCCGGAGTCGAGGTAGTCGGTCGCGCCGACGACCGAGCCATTCTCGTCGAGGATGGCGATGTAGCCACCGTCGGAGAGGTTCGCGCTCGTGACGGTCACGTTACTGCCGTCGGACTCCTGGTCGTCGAACTGGAGCGTCGCGGTCGGCTCGTCGGGTTCGGGCTCGGGCTGTTCGCCCACGGTGAGCGTCGCCAACTCGCCGAAGTCGCGCGTCTCGATACCGTGGATGTACGTCCCGTCTTCGAGGTCCGTCGTGTTGACGTCGAACTCGATGGTCTCGGTCTCGTTGGGGTTCAGCGCCCAGCCGGTCCGTTCGACCACGTCACCTTCGAGTCGGAACTCGACGCACTGAATCATCGGCACGTCGTTCGGATTGGTGATATCGGCCGACACCGTCACCGGCTCACTGGCTTCGACGCCGGACGGCGCGGAGAGATTGCTCACCCCGAACGACTCATACGTACCGTTGCTCGGATACGTGCAGTACTGTGTCTGCGTCTGCGTCTGTGTCTGTGTCTGCGTCTGTTCTTGTACCTGTGCCTGCTGTGTATCGACCGCCGCCAGACCGGTCCCCGACGCCGCCGCGACGAGGGCGACGACGACGAGGACGCCGGCGATACGTGTTCGTGTGCTCATGTGTCTGCGATGACAATCTACCGACGCCGCCGGCAAAAGCTGACGAGATAGTTTCAATAGTTTCGCGCGTTGGCTGTCAACTTACCTGACGGTGTAGACGGTTAGTCCGCCTCTGATTCCGATACTGGTGGCCTCTCGACCGATTTTTCCGCAACAGTTCACGAAACACGATGTTTCACGCGAGACGCTACGCGTTAACTGTCAGAAAATCGAGTTTGTCGCCAATGCTAACGGGGTAGCTTCTCGTTTATTCGAACGTTCTGACAGTTTGAGTGACGCGGCCGACTGAGCGTTTCGAAACCGGGACGGTGTCGAATCGCTGGCTGTCTCTGAACTACTCGGGAGCTCAAGGGGTGACTTCTCATACGGGTACCGATTGTCCAGTTACGTTGAGTAGTGAGAACCGTAGATACAGTTGGCGTTACATTCGTGGTCGAATTCGAGACATCACATACATTATATCCAAAACTTCTTGTACCAGTACCGTATTGGGCTGTGTATGAGCGAATCCACCGAGAATTCGCGGATTGCACCGTACACGGAGTACTCGCGCACCCGTTCGCGGTGTCCCCGATGCGGGACCTCGGTCCCGAAGGAGGCGGTCGGCGACGCGCTGTGTGCGAGCTGCAAGACGGACGTCTCCATCTGATGAGCACGGCCGCACCTCACAGTTCCGACGAATTGGCGGATGCGCCCGTGTTCGACCTCGAATGCATCTACGACGACCCGGAGAACCCGACCGAACTGACCGTGTTCTCCCCGAAATCGGAGGAGTTGACCACGTCGTGGATTACGGTTGACCGCGGCAGCGCCGTCTCACTGGACGATATCGCGTAGGCGCTCGGCTGGCGACGGTTTTGTTTTTTGATTAACTGACGACGACCAGTTTCGGCTCCGTGAACGCGCTGTCACTTATCGTTTCGAGAACTCAGAACGTGGGTTGGGGCGGATTCGAACCTCGGTCGCTCACTCCGTTCGCTCCCTGCTTCGAATCCGCCGTCACCACTTTCGGTACCACGGACTCCTCGCTGTCGCTCGTCGTTGCGAGGTACCAGAAAGTGGGTTGGGGCGGATTCGAACCGCCGGCCTGCTCCGTGTGAAGGAGCCGTCATAACCTGGCTAGACCACCAACCCGGCTACGATTTCGATTTCCCGCGCCGCCAATTAAGACTTACGTTGTGCCCCGATTCGGGACGCAGACACACCTACTCGGGTCGCCGCACGCGACGCCGAACCCGCCCGGCGACCCGCCGACTCCGCGTCGCCGCCCGGCGCGCCCCGTACTCGACGCGTTCCCGCGGCGTCTGCGGCGCAGGTTCTTCCTCGTCTTCGACTTCGCGCCCGAGCGCCGCCATGAGGCGGCGACGGAGCGGTGCCGTCTCCTCGTCGAGTCCGGCGTACAGGTGCTCGAACCCCCGTCGGAAGTAGTACCGCGCGTCGGTGAAATGTCGGTTCATACCTCCGGATAGTCCCGCCGACGAGAACACGATTATGTTATACGGTACCGAGAGTCATATGTCTGAGAAAGAGCGATACACTTTAGTGATTCTTAGGCATACCTAAAACTGGGAACGCAGGCCACGCTTCGTGGTCGGTCCCAGTTAGCGTCTGGCCCCTTCCGGGACGGCGATACCGTGGGCACGATTCGTCCGTCCTGGTCCCATTATCCTCGCGAGCGACCGCGCCGACACCGGCCGGTGCGGCGGCCGCTCGGACTCAGTACGTCGGTGACTCCTCGGGTACCCCGTCGCGCGTGTTGACCAGTCGCGCGAAGACGAACAGCGCGTCGGAGAGGCGGTTGAGGTACGCGACGACTTCCTCGTTGACGGGTTCTTCGGCCGCCAGCGAGACGGCGCGGCGCTCGGCCCGCCGCGACACCGCGCGGGCGTGGTGGAGTTTGGCCCCCGTCTCGCTCCCGCCGGGAAGGATAAACGACGTGAGCGGGTCGAGTTCCTCGTCGGCCTCGTCTATCCACGCCTCGAGCTCGTCCACGTGGTCGGCGGCTATCTGCGGGTCGCCCTCGTCGGGGTCGGGGTTCGCGAGGTCGGCCTGCACGATGTGGAGGTGGTTCTGGACGGCTTCAAGTACGTCGTCCACGTCGTCGTGGCCGGTCGGACGGACCGTCCCGATGAGCGCGTTCACCTCGTCGACGGTCCCGTAGGCCTCGATTCGGTGGCTCGTCTTCGACACGCGGGTCATGTCCCGCAGGTCGGTCATCCCCTCGTCGCCGCGGCCGGTGTATATCTTCATGCCAGCGTCTGGTCGACGTACCGGAGGATGTTCTCGCTCTCGGACATCGTCACGCCGCGGTCGTCGTCGACGAGCACCGGGACGCCGCGCTGCCCGCTCACGCGCTTGACCTCGTTTCGCTCCGAGTGCAGCGCGTCGACCCACTGCGTCTCGTAGTCGACGCCCGCCTCCGAGAGCGCGTCGTGGACTTTCTCGCAGTACGGACAGCTGTCGAGCGCGTAGAGTTCGATTCCCATGTCCCACCGTTGGACGCGCCGACCCAAAGAGATTTGCACGCCGGTCGGTCCGACCGCCGCGCCTCGACCGTCGTGCCGTCGGTGCCCTGTGAGCCGTTACGGCTCGCCACTCGAACGTTTTAGACATATCAAAATTCAACCTTAGAGCAACAAATCTATATGGTGGCTTGTATCTATTTCACATAGTGATGAACACGAACGCAGATTCGTCCGACCCCAAACTCTCTCGGCGGTCGGTCGTCGCGGCCGGTTCCGGTCTGTTGACGGCCGGTCTCGCGGGCTGTCTCGGCAGCGGTGGCGGCGCGGGAAGCGGAAGCGACGGCTCGAACACCGACTCGAACGACGCCTACGGCGGGTCCGAGTCCGAAGACGGCCCTGTCGTGGTCGCCTCGTTCTTCAGCTTCTACGACTTCGCGCGCGAGGTCGCGGCCGACACGCCAGTCACGCTCAAGAACCTCATCCCGACGGGACTCCACGGCCACGGCTGGGAACCGGACGCGAGCGTCACGCGCGACATCATCGAGGCCGACGCGTTCGTCCACGTCGGGAAGGACTTCCAGCCGTGGGCCGACCGCGCCATCCAGACGCTGAAAGACGACGACGTGGACACTCAACTCATCAACGTCCGCGAGGGCGTCGAACTCGTGGAACTCGCGGCGAGTCTCGACCGCGACGAGGAGGGCGTCGGTGAGGGTCGCGGGAAGGACCCCCACTTCTGGCTCGACCCGCGGCGCGCCAAGACCGCCGTCGACAACATCACCGAGGGGCTGGTCGAACTCGCCCCCGCGTACGAGGAGACGTTCCGCGACAACGCCGACGCGTACAAAACCGACGTACTCGACCGCATCGACCGGGACTACCAGGACATCTTCGACTGGGCGTCGCGCAAGGTCGTCCAGTTGGCGGCCCACAACGCCTTCCAGTACATCGGCGTCCGCTACGGCGTCGAGATGCGCCCGCTCGTCGCCAACCTCGCCGCCAGCGGCGACGTGAAGCCCTCGGACATCACCGAGGCGAAGCGCGTCATCGAGGACAACGACATCCGGTACATCGGCGCGGGCGTCTTCGAGACGCGCCGCCCGGCGAAACAGCTCATCGCCGAGACCCCCGTCGAGGCGTACTTCCCCGTCACCCCGTACGCGGGCGTCCGCGAGGACTGGGTCGCAAACGACTGGGGCTACGAGGAAATCGCCGACAACATCAACATGCCGACGTTCGAGGTCGTCCTCGGCAACAAGTCGCCCGAGGAGGTCGGCGGCGACGGCTGGGCCGACGAGTGGAGGAACTTCGAATGAGCGCCCTCCGCAACGGCGAATCCGCGGAGTCTGCCGAGTCCACCGACGCCGGCGTCTCCGACGACGCGAGCCGAGACGCCGGCGGCTCGTCCGACCCCCTCGTCGAACTCGCAGACGTCGAGTTCGGCTACACCGCGACGCCCGTCGTGGAAGACATCTCGCTCCGCATCGACCCCGGCGAGTACGTCGCCATCGTCGGGCCGAACGGGTCGGGCAAATCGACGCTGATGAAGCTCATCCTCGGCCTGCTCCGGCCCGACGAGGGGGCCGCGCGGCTGTTCGGCGAGCCCGCCCACGCCTTCGACGACGGCGCGCGCATCGGCTACGTCGCCCAGCACGCCAGCGCCTCCAAGGAGATGCCCATCACCGTCCGCGAGGTCGTGAAGATGGGTCGGTTCCCCCACGTCGGCTTCGGCCGGCTCTCGGCCGAAGACCACCGCATCGTCGACGAGGCGCTCGCCACGGTCGGGATGTCCGACTTCGCGGACCGCCGGGTGACGAAGCTCTCGGGCGGCCAGCGCCAGCGCGCCTTCATCGCCCGCGCGCTCGCCGGCGAGGCCGACCTGCTCGTCTTGGACGAGCCGACCGTCGGCGTCGACGCCGAGTCGGTCGACGCCTTCTACGACCTGCTCGAATCACTCAACGAGGAGGGCATCACGATTCTCCTCATCGAACACGACCTCGGCGCAGTCACCGACCACGCCCGGCGCGTCGTCTGTCTCAACCGCGAGGTCTACTTCGACGGCCCGACCGACGAGTTCGTCGACAGCGACGCGCTCGCGCGGGCGTTCGGGACGGCGGCCTCCTTCGCGGGCGGTTCGGGCAGTTCGAGCGGTACAGGCGGTTCGGGCGGTGGTCGCCCGTGATACCCGTCGAACTGGTCGCCGCGTTGCAGGCGGGGCCGTTAGACGCTGCCCTCGCGCCTCTCTACTGGCTTCTCGCGCTGTGGTCCGACCTGCTTTTCGCCGTCGGCGACGCGACCGGCCTCGGCTTCCTCGACTACCGGTTCATGCACCGCGCCATCCTCGTCGGCCTCTGTATCGGCGTGATGGCCCCCCTCATCGGGACGTTCCTCGTCCACAGACAGCTCGCGCTCATCGGCGACGCGCTCGCCCACACCGCCTTCGCCGGGGTCGCCGTCGGCCTCTTTCTCAACGGCGTGTTCAGCCTCGGCGTCTCGCCGTACCTGACCGCCGTCGTCGTCGCCGTCATCGCGGCGCTCCTCATCGAACTCATCTCGGAGGCGACCGACGCCTACAACGACGTGTCGATGGCTATCGTGCTCTCGACGGGGTTCGCGCTGGGGACCGTCCTCATCAGCCTCAACGCGGGCGGCCTCGCGGTCGGCATCAACCAGTACCTCTTCGGCAACCTCTCGACCGTCTCGGCGGAGAACGCCGCCATCCTGCTCGTGCTGTTCGCCGTCATCGTCGGCACCGTCGCGCTCACGCGCAACCAACTGCTCTACGTGACGTTCGACGAGACGGCCGCCGCCGTCTCGGGTATCTCGGTCACGTGGTACAACCGCGTGATGGTCATGCTGACCGCGCTGGTCGTCGTCGGCGCGATGCAAATCATGGGCGTCATCCTCGTCGCCGCCATGCTCGTCGTCCCCGTCGCGGGCGCGGCGCAGGTCTCCCGAAGCTTCTCCGAGTCGCTTCTCGTCTCCGTCGTGCTGGCCGAACTCGCCGTGCTCCTCGGCATCGGCGCGTCCTACTACGGCGAGGCAACCGCCGGCGGCGTCATCGTCCTCGTCGCGGTCGGCATCTACGTCGTCGCCGTCGCCATCGGCAAGGTACAGGCGCGCGCCGGAGCGGACGCGACCCCCGAACTGGGGAGCATCGACTCCCGCGAGGCGTAGCCGCGGGACTCGACTGCACTCTCTCCTGTCTGCGCTCGGTAGACGGTCGCCGCACGCGGACTGACGTGGAATTCGACCACAATCCCGATTTGCTATCGCGATATTCGATTTATTTTCTCTTCCACAGCGTCCGCGAACCAATATCTTCAACAACGACTACCACGGATTCGACCCCATGAGCGACCTCGAAATCGAACGCGAGTGCCCGGCCTGCGGCAACGACACGTTCTACCTCGCCGCCAGCATGGAGATTCACCTCGGCACGAAGACGAAGTGGCACTGCACGGAGTGCGACTACGGTTACATCCACATCACGGACGACATCGAGACGTACGCGAAGGCCGAAGCGTAACCGCGAAAAAAGGCTTTTCTCGTTATTCGTCGTCGCCGAGCGCCCGCCACGAGAGCCGCGGGTTCCGCGCGGCCGACACCTGGTCGATGCGGCGGGCGCTGGTCTTCGAGGGCGCGGTTTCGAGCGCCTCGTCGGAGTCGGCGTACGCCGCGTTGAAGGCGTGCGCGAGGTCGTCGAGCGACGCCTTGTCTTCGACTTCCGTCGGCTCCGTGAGCATCGCCTGCGAGACGAGTTCGGGCCACTTCGTCGTCGGCGGGTGGACGCCGTAGTCGAGCATGCGCTTCGCCACGTCGGCGGCGTCGCGGTCGCCCGAGGTCGCCGCGAACTCGTGGTGGAACGGCCCGTACGGCACGTCGAGGTCTAGCTGTGAGGCGAGGTAGTTGGCGTTGAGGACGGCCTTCGCGCTGGCGTCCGCGAGGCCCGCGTCACCGAGGCGGGCGATGTAGGCGTACGCCTTCACGAGCACGAGCCAGTTGCCGGCGAAGCCGTGGACCTTGCCGATAGAGGACTCGGGTTCGTACTGTTCGTAGCCGGCGGCCGTCTCGCGGACCATCGGGCTCGGGAGGAACTCCGCGAGCTCTTCGACCACGCCGACCGGGCCGGCACCGGGGCCGCCGCCGCCGTGCGGCGTGGCGAACGTCTTGTGGACGTTGTAGTGCATGATGTCGAAGCCCATGTCGCCGGGGCGGGCGCGGCCGAGCAGCGCGTTGAGGTTCGCGCCGTCGTAGTACAGCAGGCCGCCGGCGTCGTGGACCAGCTCAGCGATATCGACGATGTCGCGCTCGAACAGCCCCAGCGTGTTGGGGTTGGTGAGCATGAGCGCGGCCGTCTCCTCGGAGACGGCGGCGTCCAACGCCTCCATGTCGACGCGGCCGTCGTCGTCGGAGGGGAGTTCGACCACGTCGTAGCCGGCCATCGCGGCCGACGCGAAGTTCGTCCCGTGGGCCGACGAGGGGATGATAATCTCCGAGCGGTCGTCGCCGCGCGACTCGTGGTACGCCTTGGCGACGAGGATGCCCGTGAACTCGCCCGCGGCACCCGCCGGGGGCTGGAGCGTCACGGCGTCCATCCCGCCGATATCGGCGAGGTACTCCTGGAGGCCGTGCAGGAGGCCGAGCGTTCCCTGAATCGTCCGGTCGGAGCGGTCGGGGTGAACCCCGGCGTTGGGGTCCGCCGCCACGTCCTCCGTGAACGAGGGGTTGTACTTCATCGTACACGACCCGAGCGGGTACGGCCCGAGTTCGACGCTGTAGTTCATCTGCGACAGGCGCGTGTAGTGCCGCGCCAGTTGCGGCTCCGACAGCGCCGGCAGCGTCAGTTCGTCGCGGGTCAGGTCGTCGGGGAGGACGCCCTCCGAATCGACCTCGACGGTGGTGCTGTCCTTTTCGGACAGGAGCGGTTCATACTCGTCGTCGCGGCTGAATCGGGCTTGGTCGAAGTTCATCAGATGACCTCCTCGAAGGCCGCGACCAGTCCGTCCGCGGCGTCGGCGTTCGCGTCGGTGATACAGACCTGCAAGTGGTGGTCGTCGAGGGCGTGCACCGCGAAGCCGCGCCCCGCGAGGTCGTTCGTGATGGCGGGCGCGGGCTGGTCCGTCCGGACGACGAACTCGCGGAAGTGGTGGCGGTCGTACAGCGGCGCTTTGACGCCCGAAAGCTCGTCCAGCCGGGCGGCGAGGTCGCGCGCGTCGGTGACGGCCTGCGTCGCGAGGTCGACGAGGCGGTCGGGGCCGAGCCACGCCATGTGCATGGCCGTTCGGAGCGCGACCCACGCCTGGTTCGTACAGATGTTCGAGGTCGCGCGCTCCTTGCGGATGTGCTGTTCGCGGGTCTGGAGCGTCAGCGTGAACGCCCGCATATCCGCGCTGTCCTCGGAGACGCCGACGAGGCGGCCGGGGACCTGCCGGAGGTACTCCTCGCGGGTGGCGAAGATACCGAGACCCATTCCGTAGGCCGTTCCGAGGCCGAGCGCGCCGGCCTCGCCGACGACCACGTCGGCACCGACGCTCGCAGGCTCTTCGAGCAGCGCGAGCGCCACGAGGTCGCTTCCGATACAGAACAGCGCGTCGTTGTCGTGGGCGAGGTCGCTGATATCGGCGAGTCGCTCCTCGATGACGCCGCGGACCGTCGGGGTCTCGGCGTAGACCATCACGGTCTCGTCGTCGACGAGGTCCGCGAGGGTCTCGACGTCGACCGCGCCGTCGTCCATCGGGTACTCGCCGATTTCCATCTCCGCGCCGTCGAGGTAGTTCTCCAAGACGCCGAGACGACCCTCGTGGAGGTGTTCGGGGACGAGCACGCGGTGGCCGCTCGCGCCGCGGCGAAGGCGGTTCGCGAGGAGCGCGGCCTCGGCGAGCGCCGTCGCGGCGTCGTACATCGAGCAGTTGGCGACCGGAAGCCCGGTCAGTTCGACCAGCATCGACTGGTACTCGAACAGCACCTGCAGGAAGCCCTGTGCGATTTCGGGCTGGTACTGCGTGTACGAGGTGAGGAACTCCGAGCGCCGCGAGAGGTCGTCGACCAGCGCCGGCACGTAGTGGGCGTGGTGGCCGCGACCGAGGAACTCCGTCAGCTCCTCGTTGCGTGAAAGCAGGTCGGCCATGGCGTTCCTGAGCTCCTGTTCGTCGGCGCTGTCGACGCCGAACTCGCCGTCGAAGCGGACCTCACCGGGGATATCGAAGAGGTCTTCCGCGCTGTCGACGCCGACGGCGTCCAGCATCGCTTCCTCGTCGGCGTCCGTGTGTGGGGCGTACGGGCTTCCGACCCGCCGTCCGTTTCCAGCCGTCATCTCACTCCGTCTGCTCGCGGTACTCCTCGGGAGAGAGGAGGTCGTCGAACTCGCTCGTGTCGGCCGGTTCGACTGCGAGCATCCAGCCGTCGCCGTAGGGGTCGTCGTTGAGGAGTTCCGGGGCGTCGAACAGTTCCTCGTTGACGGCCGTGACCGTGCCCGAGATGGGGGCGTAGAGGTCCGAGACGGCCTTGATGCTCTCGACCACGCCGAACTCCTCGCCGGCGGCGAGTTCGTCGCCCTCGGCGGGGAGTTCGACGAAGACGACGTCGCCCAGTTCGTCCTGCGCGAAGTCGGAGATGCCGATTTTGACGGCGTCGCCCTCGGTGGTGGTCCATTCGTGCGATTCCAGGTACTTCCGGTCGTCAGGGATTTCGAACATTGTCAGTTGATGAAGGGAGGTGTCACGATTACTGCGCGCTTCTCGCGGCCGCGGACGAGCACCGAAACCTCGGTCTCGTCGTCGGCGTACTCGACGGGGACGTAGCCGAGACCGATGGGTTCCGACAGCGTCGGGCTCATCGTCCCGCTCGTCACGACGCCGATGACCTCGCCGTCCGAATTGGCGATGTCGTAGCCGTGGCGCGGGACGCCGCGGTCGAGGAGGGCGAAGCCGACGAAGGTCTCCTCGACGCCGGCCTCGCGCCGTCGTTCGAGGGCGTCGCGCCCCACGAACTCGGTGTCGAGGTCGACGACGAAGCCGATGCCGGCCTCGTAGGGGGTCCGGGGCTCCGTCTCGGGGTCGAAGTCCTGTCCCGAAAGCAGGTAGCCCATCTCCAGTCGGAGCGTGTCGCGGGAGCCGAGCCCGCAGGGGGTCGCCTCGAGCGCCGCCCAGACGGTCTCGGCGTCGGCCCACGGACAGAGGAGCTCGAAGCCGTCCTCGCCGGTGTAGCCCGTCCGGGCCACCCAGCACTCGACGCCCGCCACGTCGGCGAACGTCGCCTGGAACTTCGAGAGGTCCCCGAGGGCCGCGTCGGGCGCGGCGTCGGTGACCGAATCGAGGGCGTCGGGGCCCTGTACCGCGAACATCGCCCAGTCCTCCGTCACGTCCTCGACGGTGGCGTCGAGGTCCCAGTCGTCGCGGAACGAGGTCCATCGGTCGTACATCTCCTCGTCGTGGCCGGCGTTCGGGACGAAGAGATAGACCCGCTCGTCGCGGTCGGGGAGTCGGTAGACGACGGTGTCGTCGACGATGACGCCCTCGTCGTTCACGATGGCCGAGTACTGCGAGTCACCCGGTTCGAGGGCCGTCACGTCGTTCGTCGTCAGGCGTTGCATCAGCGCGGTCGCGTCCGGGCCGGACACCTCGATTTCGCTCATGTGAGAAACGTCGAAGATGCCGACCGACTCGCGGACGGCCGCGTGTTCAGCCTTGATGGAGTCGTACTCCACAGGCATGTCCCATCCGCCGAACTCGGTGAACGTCGCCCCGGCGTCCGCGTGGACGTCGTACAACGGCGGCTTGCGAAGGCCCATACACGCCCCTGCGAACTGCGATAAGTAATGCTTTGGTATCTGTTCGCTCGGTCTGTTCAGTATCTTGTATGAATACGGGGGACGAATCGGGGTAAAACACCACGAATCCGCAACCACATGGCGAAATCTGCCGTCCGAGCGCGGCGCTGATCGGGACCGCGGTGGACGTGATAAACCGATTAGTGCGATACCGAATTCGGCGCGCTGCGCGTGCGTCGGGGGATAGTTCGCTACCGCGTTTGGTCCAGCAGGTGGGCTCGTGCCTCCGAGACGGTCAGCGGAACGTCGTCAACGTCGAGTATCCCCTCGAACAACTGCACCGTCGCCGGCGGCCGGAGACCGTTGTCTCTCAGCAGGGTAGTGTCTGTCAGCACGTCTCGAACAGGTCCGTCCGCGGCTATCGACCCGTCCTGCCCGACGACGAGTACTCGGTCGGCAATCTCGGGCACGGCGTCCACAGACGGCGTGAACAGCACCACGGTCCCCTCGTGGCCGGTCACCAGTTCCAAAATGCGTTCTCGGTAGCCGGCGTCGACAGCGCCGAACGGCTCGTCGAGAAGGAGCACCGCCGGCTCGAACGCGAGGACGCTCGCGACCGCCGCCCGCTGTTTCTCGCCCCCCGACAGACGGAACGGGGGGCGGTCCAACAGGCTCTCTAACCCGAGTTCGGCCGCGAGGTGTGCGACTCGCTGTGTCGCTGCCTGCCGTGACATCCCGAGCTGGGCCGGCCCGTATTCGATGTCCTCGCGGACGGTCGTATTGAACAGGTAGTCGTCGGGGTCTTGCAGGAGCACGCCGAGGCGGTCCCTGACGGCTTCGGCATCCGCCGTCTCACCGACGTACTCGACCGTTCCGGCCGTCGGCTCGACGAGGCCGCCGAGCACGTGTTGCAGCGTGCTCTTTCCCGACCCGTTCGCACCGATGACGGCAACTCGCTCTCCCGCCTCGATTGTGACCGTCACGTCTCGGAGCGCCGTCGTTCCGTCCGGGTACTCGTGTGTCAGTCCCCGGGCTTCGATTACAGGCCCCATCGAATCACCCCCGAGCCGGTGACGGCCACGACGGCGAGCGCGACCAGCGCGTAGTCGCCCCCGTCGACGTCCCGCGACCGACTGTACGGTGACGGTGGTCGGGAACCGCCGCGGGCCCGCATCCCGCGGCCGACCCGTTCGCCGCGGTCGAGCGTCCGCAACAGGAACGTCCCGACGAGCCGCTTTGCATCGCGCCACCCGTCGCGGAGGCTCGACTGTCCGGTCGTGCGACTGTTCCGCGCGAGAACGAGTCGCTGTAACTCGTCGAAAAACAGGAACAGGTAGCGATAGGTGACGGCGACGACCCACACGAGCGCGACCGGGACGCGCAGTTCCCGCATGGCCGCGACCACCGACGAGAACGGCGTCGTCATCACGATGAGCGACAGGAGCGCGACGCCGACGCCGACGCGGAGCGTGAACAGCACGACGTACGCGACGCCGGCGTCAGTGACGGCGAACCCGAACGCCCGCACGAGCGCGTCCCCGGGGAGCAGTACGGCTTGGGGAACGACGATACCGGCGGAGACGAGCGGCACGACCGCCGAGCGTGCGAGCAACTGTCGGAGCGGAACCGCCGACAGCCGCGCCAAGAGGACGGTCACGACGCCGAAACAGAGGGAGACCGCGACGGTTCGCGTAATCATCACCGCCAGCGCGAGGCCAGCGACCGAACACAGGGAGACGCGAGGGTCCCGTCGCTGGAGGAACCCGTCGGACGAGGCCACCTGCTCGGCCGTGAACACGGATCGAAGCGCCCCCGTGATGGATTCGACCGAGCGGCCGACGACGCCGGTCACTGTTCGAGGAGGCGACCGACTCCGACTCCGACCGCCAGCGTGAGCCCCGTCCCGACGACCGCCGAGACGAGCGTTCCGAGCGGCGAACTGAGCCCCGGGACGGAGTAGTCCGGCAGCAGTCCGGGACTGACGGGGTCGGCCGCGTCGGCCGCCCCGGTCTCTTCGGCGGCGTTTTCGAGCGGTTCGGCGTACCCGACTGCGCCGGACGCCCAGCCGAACACGGGAGCCAAGACGACGAGCACGAGCAGCCCGATGAGCGCCCGCCGACCCCAGGAGTCAGACACGAGCGCGTTCACAGGCCCACCTCCGGGGAAAGCGAGTCGTCGTCGAGTCGCCCGAGCACGAGGTCCGGTCGAGCGTCCGCGACGTAGCCGTAGACCGCGGCCGTAATCGCGCCCTCGACGAACCCCAAGAGCGCGTGGCCGACGACCATTATCAGCACGGTCACGCTCAGCTCGTAAGCGAACGCCGACGAGAGGCCGATGCCGACGCCGACGATCAGCGCCGAGACGGTAATCGCTCCCCACCCGGCGACGAACGCAGCGCCGGTTTCGTGAACCCCTCGGAGCGCCCGGAAGAGGGCGTACCCGACGAGGACGTCGACGACGGCCATCGCAAAGAGGTTCGCACCGAGCGCGATGATGCCGCCGTCGCCGAACACGAGCGCCTGTATCGTCACGACGGCACTCATCGCGAGGACGCCGAGATACGGTCCGAGGAGGATACCCGCGAACGCCCCGCCGACGAAATGAGCGCTCGTCCCGCCCGGAATCGGCCAGTTCAGCATCTGCGCGGCGAAGATACCTGCCGCAACGACGCCGAGAAGCGGCGTCCGTTCGTCACCGAGTTCGCCGCGGGCGCGTCTGACCGCGATACCGATTACGATGCCGGAGCCGAGCCAGAAGAGACCCGCCACCCAGGGGTCGAGGAAGCCGTCCGGAATGTGCATTCGTATCACACGTGTGATTCGGTCAAGCAATAATACTTTTCTTCCAAATCGTAATACTGGCCGATATGGTGTCGATTCGAAAGCGTTACTGCCAACGACTAAACGGCTGCTGGGAAAAGTCAAGATTATGAGCCAGGACGTCGACCGGATGAGCGTCACGCTCCCGCCGAGTCTGCTCTCCGAACTCGACGACGTGGTCGCCGCCGGCGAGTACGACAGCCGCTCGGAAGCGACCAGAGACGCGCTTCGCGCGTTCGTCACGGAGTTCAATCAGCAGACGGGGCTCTCCGGAAGTCTCAGCGGAACCGTAGTCGTCCTCTACGAGCACGACCACAGCGGCGTGAGCGACGAGATGACCGAACTGCAACACGACTTCACCGAGACCATCATCGCGGTCCATCACGTCCATCTCGGCGACCACCTCTGTCTGGAATCCATCGCCGTCGACGGGACGGGCGAGCGAATCGAGGAGTTGCTCTCGCGAATTCGGCCGCTGAAGGGCGTCCATCAGGTCAGACTCGCCGTCGTCGAAGCGGACCGGTAGCGGACGAGCCGCGAGCGTTTGTGACGCGTTGTGAGCGGTTTGTGACGACCGACCGGGCCGACCGGGAGTTCTTGGTTGGGACCCACCGACCCGGTCGAGAACCAAACGTGTTCGGCCCCGAAACGGTTAATCGTCCGCGACGGCGGTCGCCGCCGGCGTGTCCGGCGCCTCCGGTTCGGGGTTCGATTCGACCCGTTCGGACGCCGGCGTCCACGTCAGTTCCTCGTCGTAGTGGAACGCGCGGTGGTCCTGCGTCGGGTCGACGACCGTCAGCGAGAGCCAGTCGTTGTCGAGCAGTTCGGTCAGTTCCGCGTGGTCGGCCAGCACGTCGGTGACGCGGTCGACCGGCGCGTGGATAATCGTCGAGAGGCGGAGCGGCTGGTGGTACGGCGTGTCGTCGTCGGCCATCAGCGACTGGAGCGGGAGGCCGGTCATCAGGTCGCCGCCGTTGCCCTGATAGACGCCGACGTTGCCGACGGGGTTTTGGGTCACTTTCGACCCGCTGCCGTAGACGGCGTTGTCGACCGTCGAGAAGTAGTACTGCGCGTTAATCCACTGGGTGACGACCATCGGCCCCGTGAGAATCGCTTCGAGCGCGTCGCCGTCGGGGTCCGTCGCGTGGTCGTAGGAGTGGAGGAACGCGCGGCCGTCGAGGTCGAGGTCGCTCGTCAGTTCGCGGGGGCCGATGACGAAGCCGGCGTTGCCGGCCAGCCCCCATTCGGGACGCGTCTCGGCCCAGTCGGCGGCGCGGCGCTCCGTCTCGCTGACGGCCGCGGAGCCGCCGGCTCCCATCGTCTCGGCGCGCTCGGCGGCCGCGTGCTCGCGGGCGACCGCGAGGTCCGCGCGCAACTGGTCGAGGTCCTCGGCGTGGCTCTCGGGTACGTCGCCGTCGTACAGTTCGATTTCGTCGGTCGTCGTGTTGTGCTCGCCGGCGACGAACACCGTATCCTCGGGGATGCCGAACCCGCGGTCGCGGAGTTGGGCTTTGACCGTCTCGTCGTTACAGATGGCCGCGAGGACGCGGGCGTTCGGGCCGCCGGGGTGACCGGCGCAGGCCCCGCAGTCCAGACTCGAATCGTAGGGGTTGTTGGCCGTCTCGCTGGCGTGACCGGTGAACACGACGAGGCGACCGAACTCCTCCCAACCCATCAGCCCGAAGGCGTTCGCGGCGTACTCGACTTTCTCGTCGTCGGTCAGCCCCACCGGGAGGTCGCCCGCGTACGAGTGCTGGTGGTGGATGACTTGGTCGCAGAACTCGCGGTCGTCGGGGACCGCGTCGTCAGCGGTTCCGAGCAGGTCGGAGACGCGACCGGGGACGAGCGTGCGGGCCGCGAGAGCCAGCCCGTATCCGCTCCCCGCGCTCTCGACGAAGCCGAAGGCGGTGGCGGGGTTGGTCTTCAGCGACTCGATGGCCTCGCCCGCGGCCTCGCGGAGGCGCGACCAACGGTCGCGGGTCGCCTCGGTGTCCCTGTCGGTCGGGACCTCGGTGACGCGGTGCTGCGGGTCGACAATCGGCGGGCAGGCGTCGACCGCTACCTCGGCGTCGTACCCCCGGTACTCCATCGGGATGCCGAAGAAGCCGGCGTAACCGTGGGTCTCGTAGTCGCCGGTCGCCTCGATGTGCCGGCGGATGACCTCCGAGCGCGTGTCGATACAGAACACCAGTTGCGCGTCCGGGCGGCCCGTGGCGTCGCTGGTGTCGAGCGCCTCGCTCTCGGCGGCGACGCGGTCGACAACCTCGTCGCGGTAGCTCGCCTCCCACGCGCTCAGGAACGCATCGGCGAGTTCGTCGGCCGCCTCGGCCTCGTCGCTCTTCGACCCGGTCGACGGCGCGATGTCGACGCCGAACGCGTCGAGGAGCGCGAGGCGGGCCGCGAGGTAGCCGTCGAGCGAAATCGGGTGCGCGGACTGCCACTCGCCGCCGTCGGCGGCGCGTTGCTTGATGAAGCCGGTCCAGCCGGGGAGCGCGGCGAGCTGCTCCTCGAATATCGGCACCCATTGGCTTTCGGGATACGACGCGACCGCGGCCTCGATGGTCTCGACCGGCGACTCGGGCAGGTCGGAGACGATGCCGTCGTCGGGGATTTGGCCGTCGTACGCGGCCATCGACCGGAAGGCGTTGTAGAACCCGTCTTCGCGGTCCGGCATCGGCCAGTGGGCTTGACCCTCGTCGAGGAACGCCGACAGCCACTTCGTCAGCACGCGGTCGACCCGCGCGGCGTCGGTCTCGACGTCGTCGCCCGCGCCCGCGGACTCGACGCCGGCGTCCATGCGCTCCAGTAGGGCTTCGGGGTCGCCGTCGTAGCCGCGGTCGGCCAGTTCCGCGTCGAGCGCCGCGGGGTCGATTTGCCCCCCTTCGAGGGCCGCTTCGAACGTCTCGGGACTCGGGTAGCCGCGGCCGCCGACGAGGTCCGCGGCCTGCGTGACCGCCTCGCTGAACGGCATATCTTCGAACCCCGAAAGCGGGTTGGCCGTGACGAACGAGTGAACCGGCCAGACCGAGCCGACGGTCGTCGCGGCTTTGTCGATGCTGTCTTCGATGCTGTGTTCAGTACTCATTGTAGTCCTCCGTGGCGGTCAGCATGGTGCTGGACGCGGGCTGGCTCGCGTTCAACAGCGCGACGTAGAGACGCCGGCTGCGTTCGTGGACGCCGAGTTCTATCGCGACGTAAGTCACGAGGAAGACGCCGGCGACGAGCGCGTGGAGCGCGCTCAGCTCGGCGGGGGCCTCGACGACCGGCAGCCCGGACAGCACGCTCGAAATTCCCTGATAGACGAGGGCGTACACGGCGATGGCCGGCAGGAAGACCAGCGGCACCGCGCCGTAGCGGGCCGTCGCCGGGAGCGCGGCGCGCGCGACGACGTTGCGAGCCGCGTGCAGCGTGGTGAGCACGACGAACGCCACGAGCAGGAGCCCGCTGTCGAGGTGCGTGCCCTTCCCGGTGAGCGCCGCGAACAGCGCGCCGCCGGCCAGTCCGGTCGCCACGATGACCGCGGAACCAACGGCCCCGGTCTCGTGGTCCTCGTGGTCGGGCGGGGCGGTCCGTTCGACCGCGCCGCCCGCGCTGAGGAAGTGGTACGCCTTGTAGAAGCCGTGCAGGATGAGGTGCGTGATGGCGGCTCCGAAGAAGCCGAGGCCGGCCTGCATAATCATGAAGCCCATCTGTCCGATGGTCGAACAGCCGAGTTCGCTCTTGACGTCCGACTGGACGTTCTTGAGCAGCTTTCCGAGGAGGGCGCTCGTCGCGCCGACGGCCACGATGCCGAGCATGAGCGTGGCGTCGAGGGTCACGACCGGGGCGAACCGAAGCAGCAGGATGCCGCCCGCGTTGACGAACCCGGCGTGCATCAGCGCGGAGGCGGGCGTCGGGGCGGTCATCGACGAGAGGAGCCAGCCGTGGAACGGGACGAGCGCGGACTGAATCATCGCCGCGAGGACGAGCGCGACGCAGGCCAGAAGCCACACCGGGCCACCGAGCCCGTTGGCGCTCGCGGCGATGCCGGAGACCGTCGTCGCGCCGGTCGACCACCACAGCGCCGCGAGCGCGACGCCGAGGAACGCGCTGCTTGCGAGGAAGTACCTGCGGGCGACGCTCGCGGCGGCCCGCGCCTGCGGCCAGCCGTCGATGATACCGATGAGTTTCGCCATGAGGAGTCCCATCGCCAGCCAGCACAGCCAGAACAGCGCGACGTTGTCGGCCGCGACGAGGGCCATCACGGCGACCGTGAAGCCGAACACGGCGGCGAAGAACTTCGTCTCGTGGACGGAGCCTGCCATGTAGCGGCGCGAGTAGCTGTGGACGATACCGCTGAAGAACGTCACGACCACCCACAGCAGCACGGTCAGGCCGTCGACGGCGACGACGCCGGGGACCTCACACGCGCCGCCGAGTCGGAGTCGGGCGAAGAGCACGGCGACGCTCGCGGCGAACAGCGCCCACACGAGCCGCGTTAGTGCGACGGGCGCGAACGGCGAATCCGCCGTCGCGTCCGGGAGTGCTCCGACCGTCGGTTTCGGGCTGTGTCCTGACATCGTTCGGTTCGTCGTTGACCAGACCGGTCACCAAAACGCACTCGGCGTCCGATATTGGTCGTCCTTACGCCCATCCGAGAACAGATTGTCTATTAAATCTACCTACATTCACAAATCGTTCGTAAATTAGCCATTATAGAACATTAGGGTTTCGCGGGTACGGAGCGTCAAAGACTGTCGACTCTGACGAGCTAAACCCGCGTAGAACAGCTTGTTCGCGGCCTGAAGCACGATAACGCGGCGTGAGCGACCGAATCCGTGCGCCGGCCCGGTCGGTGTCGCCTCGCCGCGGCGACCGGCGACTGCGGTCGCTCGTCGGTCTCAGCGAGCGGTTCGTGAACGCTCCGTTCGTCGGAGGATATCGAGCGCGCGCCCGTTCAGGAGTCGTTCTCGGCGTGCCTCTCGGCATCGAACTCGCCGAACGGCGTCGTCTCGTGCGTGCGGACGAGAACCTCGTCGGCGACGGTGACGCCCATGTCGAGGAGTTCCTGTGCGATGGCCGTGATGTCGTCGTCCGTCTCGCAGACGGCGGTCACGAGGAGGTTCTGTTCGCCGGTGACTAACTCCTGGACCGCCACGACGCCATCCATCTTCAGAATCTCGGGGACGAGTTCGCCCCGCTTGGGAATCGAAGCGGTGCAGTACAGCAGCATTCGGAGCGGATAGCCCGACTTCTGATAGTCGACGCTCGCGCTGTATCCCTTGACCACGCCCTCGGATTCGAGCCGCTGGATGCGCTTGCGGACGGTGCTGTCCGAGGTTCCCGTTCGCTTTGCGATGTCGCCGGACGACATGTTCCGGGCGTCCTCCTGGAGTGCGTACAGAATCGCCCTGTCGACGTCGTCGATATCCTCGCCGGACATACCACTCCCTCCGCGAGGAGGACACTTTAGCCTTTGATATCGCGCGACACCGCTCGCGACTCGCCCTCGGCGGCAGATTTATTACCCAAACGATAGAATTAGTTACTATGATTGTTGTAAACTCTAACGCCGATACGTCCGTCGCTCACGAGCAGTCCGTTCGCCGCACGGCCACCTTCGCCGACATGGCCGCGACGATGCGCGGGTTCTGAGCCGTCTGCTACCGCTTCGATTCTCCGCTCGGTTCGCCCGACGGCGTCGTAACGTGACGGCGTTCCTGAGTTTTCGTGTTTCCTGACAACCCGTTTCACCGACCCGTTCGAACCGGCGCGAGACGCGTTTCTCGCCGGGAAAACGGATTTACCGTTGGGTGTCATATTCTACCAAACTGGGCGACACCGCCCTGATAGCCATGGCAGACAAACCACACCAGAACTTAGCCATCATCGGACACGTCGACCACGGGAAATCCACGCTCGTCGGCCGGCTCCTGTTCGAGACAGGTAGCGTCCCGGAACACATCATCGAACAGCACCGCGAGGAGGCGGCGTCCAAGGGGAAGTCGGGCTTCGAGTTCGCCTACGTGATGGACAACCTCGCCGAGGAGCGCGAACGCGGCGTCACCATCGACATCGCCCACCAGCGCTTCGACACGGAGAAGTACTACTTCACCATCGTCGACACGCCCGGTCACCGCGACTTCGTGAAGAACATGATTACGGGCGCGTCGCAGGCCGACCACGCAATTCTCGTCGTCGCCGCCGACGACGGTGTCGCGCCGCAGACCCGCGAGCACGTCTTCCTCGCCCGGACCCTCGGCATTGAGGAACTCATCATCGCGGTCAACAAGATGGACGTCGTCGATTACAGCGAAGACTCCTACAAACAGGTCAAAGAGGAGGTCCAACAGCTCCTCCAGCAGGTGCGGTTCAACTCCGACGACGCGGGCTTCATCCCCATCTCGGCGTTCGAGGGCGACAACATCGCCGAACCCTCGGAGAACATGACGTGGTTCGACGGGCCGACCGTCCTGGAGTCGCTGAACAACCTCCCGGAGCCGTCGCCGCCGACCGACGCCCCGCTTCGCGTCCCGATTCAGGACGTGTACACCATCTCCGGCATCGGGACGGTCCCGGTCGGCCGCGTCGAGACGGGGATGCTCAGGACGGGCGACAACGTCCGGTTCATGCCCTCTGACGCCGGTGGCGAAGTGAAGACCATCGAGATGCACCACGAGGAGGTTCCGGAGGCCGGCCCCGGCGACAACGTCGGCTTCAACGTCCGCGGCGTCGGCAAAGACGACATCCGCCGCGGCGACGTCTGCGGCCCGGCCGACGACCCGCCGTCGGTCGCCAAGACGTTCACGGCGCAAATCGTCGTGATGCAACACCCCTCGGTCATCACGGCGGGCTACACGCCGGTCATCCACGCGCACACCGCGCAGGTCGCCTGCACGTTCGAGTCGCTCGACCAGAAGCTCGACCCCGCGTCGGGCGAGGTCGCAGAAGAGGAGCCGGACTTCATCAAGGCCGGCGACGCCGCCGTCGTCACGCTGCGTCCGCAGAAGCCGCTCAGCATCGAGCCGTCCTCAGAAATCGCCGAACTCGGGAGCTTCGCCATCCGCGACATGGGACAGACAATCGCGGCCGGCAAAGTGCTCGAAGTCAACGAGTAGCGCCCGGTCCCGATCTCGGATTTTCCGCGTCGCCGCCGCGACAGCGACCGCGCCGTCCTCGGGGACGGTCGGCGCGACCGACGGTCGCACGCGGCGCGCGAGCGTTCGTCGCGTCCGGCGTCACTCGTCAGCGCCGGGGTAGAGCGCCGACACCCGCCAGACGTTCGCGCGGACGCCCGCCCTGACGATATCCATCCGGACGCGGTCGCCGGCGTGGTGGTTCGCGAGGTAGTCGCGGAAGCTGCTGTTCTCGTAGGAAGTGACGTGGTACGTCGAGCCGTTATCGCCGCGGAGCGTCGCCGCACCGTGGTCGTTTACTTCGTTTACGATTGTAAATGTATCCGGGCTATTTTTGGACGCTATCTGAGACATACTCGATTATATGTTAATGAGACACATAAAATCTGGCATCGCGTTTAGTAAATCATTATAAACCTTCTCAGGATTGTCGCTCGGGCGGGACTGTCCGCTCGCCGTCTATCGGTTTTCCGAGAATGGCCCGCGTCCGGTGGTCGATTCGACGCGCCGTGCGCCGGCGGTTGGTTGCGACCGGCGTGGGACGTGACGCGACGCGGCCACGCTGTCGAGCGCGGCTGGGTCGTCGAAACGAATGCATCGCGTAAGTACGGCCTCTCGAATCGGGGACGGGGCGCAGTCACCCTAGGCGGTGGAGCCAATTAACCGAATGGCTTGATATATCCGGCCTCATTAGTGGCCCGCGCCGCCGACACGACGGGGTTGGCCCGCGAGGCTCCCTCGAAATTCATAAACCCGAAACCGGGCGAGGTGGTGTATGGACCTCCTGCGGCGATTGGTCGGCCCCGACGGGCTTCCCTCGGGCCGAGTGGCGCTCTTCGTGGACGGGCCGAACGTCCTCCGCGACGAGTTCGACGTGGACTTAGACGACATCCGGGCGGCGGGTCGCTCGCTCGGCGGGCAGTTGAGCGCGGCGCGGCTCTACCTCGACGAGCACGCCACGCCGGGGCTGATTCAGGCCGCGGAAGCGCGCGGGTTCGAGGTCGTCGTCACGAGCGGCGACGTGGACGTGAAGCTCGCGGTCGACCTCACGCGCTACGCCGTCGAGGACCGCGCCGACGTCATCGCGGTCGCCTCGCGGGACACCGACTTCAAGCCCGCCTTGGAGACGGCCAACGCTTACGGCCTGCGGACGGTCGCCATCGCTCCGGGGAGCTACGGCCGCTCGGACGCGCTTCAGAACGCGGCGACCCACGCGATGACGCTCGACGAGTCCGCCGCCGACGACAACTGAGCCGGGAGACGACTGAGTCGGCGGCGACCTGCCCTCCCCGACCCAACCCGACGCCGCACCGACCGCGAACGGTTCGCTTTTTCCTCCCCCGACCGACCACACGTCCATGCAGGAGTTCGACACGCCGGTCGTGGACAACCATCTCCACCTCGACCCGGACCACGGGCGCGGGCTGGAGGCGGTGAAGGATTTCGCCCGGAGCGGCGGCACGCACCTCCTCGTCGTCAACAAGCCCTCGTGGCTCCTCGGCCACGAGGTCGAGACCGGCGAGGACTTCCGCCCGGTCTTCGAGACGACGGTCGAGGTCGTCCGCGAGGCCTCCGAGCTTCTCCCCGGGCGCGCGTGGCCGGTCCTCGGCGTCCACCCCGGTCTCGTCTCGAAACTCGTCGACGACCGCGGCTACGACCCCGAGGCCGCCCGCGACCTGATGTGCGCCGGTCTCGACACCGCCGCCGAGTTCGTCCGCGAGGGCGACGCGCTCGCGCTCAAGTCCGGCCGCCCGCACTACGAGGTCACCGACGCCGTCTGGGAGGCCTCGAACGCCGTCCTCAGACACGGCCTCGACCTCGCCGCCGACTGCGACTGCGCGCTCCAGCTCCACACCGAGTCGACCACCGACCTCTCGGACGTGGCCGAGTGGGCCGACGAGCGCGGCGTCCCCGGCGAGCGCGTGGTCAAACACTACGCGCAGGGCCACCTGACCGGCGGCACGCCGAGCGTCATGAGCGACAAGGACCGCCTCGAAGACGCCGCCGAGCGGGGCGACCCGTTTTTCATGGAGACCGACTTCATTGACGACCCCGACCGCCCCGGCGCGGTGATGGGTCCGAAGACCGTCCCCCGGCGCGTCGACTGGCTCCTCGACGCGGGCCGCGACGACGCCGTCAGGAACGCGCACGTCGAGACGCCCGCGTCGGTCTACGGCATCGACACCGAAGCGACGCTCGACCGATAGCTGGGTGAGGCGGACCGACTGACGCGGGAGGCGGGACGACCGCCGAGACCGACGCACGAGCCGAATCGCGCCGTCTCCTTCCACGTCGTCGTCTCACACGGTTACAGGCAGGATAAGAAAGGCATTTGAGTCCGGCACGGGAGGTTGTAGGTATGACCGAGGCCGAGGAACGATACTACTCGCCGGAACGCTGGCAGAACTGGTTGACGCGCGTCGAAGAAGAGGACCTGGACCTCGAAAGCGAGGAGACCGGCCGTCTCCTGATGAACATCCAGAACGACGCGGCCATCGCCATCGCCAAGATTCTGACCGCCTACGACGATGACACGCTGGGCGAAGAAGAGGCGCTCGACGAGCTGTCGACCGTCCACGACATCGTCATGGCCGAACCCGAGTTCGAGACGGAGAACGAGGAGGCCGAAATTCTCGTCGGGAGCGTCCAGACGAGCCTCTCGTGCGCCTTCTTCGCCGCCGAGGAGTTCATCGTCGCCGGCCCCGCCGAACTCGAAGACGACATGGACGCCTACATCCGCGCCGCCGCGGACGCCGAGGCCGCCGACGACCTCGACAGCGCGCTCGGCTACATCGTCCAGGTCGGCACCCGCGTCATCGACGGCGAGGACCTCGACATCGAGGTGCTCGACGAACTCGAATTCGGGCTCGTCACCGAGTGGGTCAACGGTCTCGACAGCCTCCAGAGCGGCCTCTCGGAGCCCGAAGTCGTCGAAGAAGAAGACTGAACTCGGCCTCTCGCTTCTGTAGGAGTCTTTTTCCCGTTTCGGGTATCTTCACGTCATATGGACTTTCGGGGGGACGAGAGAGCGGTCACTGTCCAAATCGGCGCAGTACTGCTGTTCGGTATCATCATCATCTCGATGTCGACGTACCAAGCGACCGTCGTCCCGAATCAGAACGAACAGGTCGAGTTCCTCCACAACGAAGAGGTTCACGACCAGTTCGAGTCGCTTCGCGGTGCCATCATCGAAAGCTCGGCAGAGACGACCGCCCGTCCGTCGACGGTGTCGTTGGGGACTCGGTATCCGAGTCGGACGCTGTTCGTCAATCCCGGCCCCGTCTCGGGGACGTTGCAGACGCGGGAACTCGGCAGTCTCACCGTCACGAACGTCGAGACGACGGAAGCCGAGACGAGCGACTACGTTAACGGCGGCCTCTCGTACGAGACCAAATCGCTCGAATACCGGCCGGACTACAACGTTTTGCAGTCGGCCCCGACGACCGTGTACGAGAACACCGTCTCGTACAATCGGTTCGACACCGGGTACGAGGGGACGCTCAACGACGGACAATCACTCATCAACGGCCGGACGATTTCGCTCGTTCTCCTCCAAGGCGACTACTCCGAAAACGGCGTCGGCTCCGCGACCGTCGACGCGCAGGCGGTCAGCCCCGCGACGCGGACCGTTCCGGTGACTGGGGACGCGTCGGGGAACGTGACCATCTCCGTGCCGACGGAGCTGTCCGAGGACGCGTGGCGTGAGCTTCTCGCAGAGGGGAACGACGACTACGTCCACAGCGTGGACCGTTCCGGCGACAGGGTCGAAATCGAGATGCAAGGGGAGGAAGGTGGCGACAGCGTGACGTACGACCTCCGCGTCGGAGCGGTCGAAGTGGGGTCGGGCGTCGACGAACCGGCCGCGTATTACCTGACGGTCGTCGAAGGAGCCTCGCCTCGAAGCATCGGGTCGGGAGACACCGAGACGCTCACCTTCGAAGTTCGGGACCGATACAACAACCCCGTCTCCGGGGTCTCGGTGAACTTCTCTGCGAGCGGTGGTTCGATCTCAATCGACCCGGAGGGACCGACGACCGATTCCGAGGGTCGAATTCGCGTGACGGTGACGGGTGAGTCGGCGGGAACCGCCGAGGTGCTCGGCAGCTTCGACGACGCGACGTTCACTCCGAGCACGCGACAGGACGCGGGTGTCGAAGTCAGCGTGTCGAGCGGGGAGGCCGCCGAGAGCGGCGGCGTCGGCGGCCTGCTCTACGAGAACGACGCGGTCGCCCGCGACGGCGACGATAGCTTCTCGACGCCGGGTGGCGTCGAGTTCTCGCTGCGGAACGTCGGCTCCGACTCCGTCGAACTCCTGAGCGTCGTGGTGAACCCGCACGACGACAGCATCGATGGACTCTCAGACCGGGTCGACGGCGGGGACGACGACCCCGGCGAGACGGAGTTGTACGTCGAGTCACCGAGCGGCGACGCCCTCGTCGACTACCAGATTACCCAGAACGAGTTCGTCGACGTGCCCGAAGACGGGCTCGCAATCGACATCGACGAGAGCGGTGACATCGGCGGGTCGAACCCCGTCGTCGGCAGCGGCGAGTCCGCGCGGTTCTACGTGTACGAGTTTTACGATACAGGTCGCTTCGGCGGCACGAACGTCGACATGACCGGCGAGTGGCTCTCCGTTCGCGTGACCTACCGCCTCCCGTCGGGCCTCGTCGATGCCAAGACGTTCTCGTTCGAAGCCAACGCTCAGCCGGAAGGCGGCGTGAACGCCCCGCCGACCCCTCGGACGACGGGGCCGTACAGCGTCCCCGAAGGCGAGTCGATACAGCTCGACGGCTCCGGGAGTTCGGACAGCGACGGGTCGATTACCAGTTACAGTTGGTCCATCACCGACGACCCGACGGGGCAGGCGAGCCTGTCGAACCCCAGTTCCGCGCGGCCGACGTTCAACGCGCCCGACAGCGTCTCGGGCGACACCGACGTGACCGTCGAACTGACCGTGACCGACGACGACGGGGCGACGAGTAGGAGAACGACGACCGTGACCGTCACGGACAGCACGTCGTCTCCGCAGCCATCCATCTCGATGCGGGTTGATGACCTCACCGACATCCGCCCAAATAGTCCTGAATTCGTCGTCTCGTACGACATCGGGAACACGAACAACTCCTTTGAGCGGGTCGAGGTCCAACTGGATTCGACTGAGAGCTTTGCTTCAGATTCCGAGCAGCAAACAGCACCAAGGGGCAGCGTTCGATTGCAAACTACATATGGAGCGAGACAGACATTCGAAGTCACGGTCGACGTGATTTACGACGGGCCGAACGGCGAATACGTCGCGAGGTCTCAGACTGTGACCGACGCCGCCGACGCACGGAACCGGAACGGAAACGACGACTTGGCGCTTGGAAGTAGTGCATCCATTAACTCTCTCGACATCCAGGACCGGACAAACACCGGGAATAACGATGTCTGGTATCGCGCCGACTACGACGTGTCCTCGGGCGACTTCAGTCGGGTCGAACTGGTGGCGCTCAATCTCAACAGCAACGGAGCGACCGACACGAGACTACGTACTGACCGGAGCCGTAACAACGCAGACATCATCAACGGGTTGGACGGTGCTCAGGCAGACTACCGGGTCGGAATGCTGGTATACGACGACACCGGTGCCGTCGTCGACATCCAGACGGTTGACGATACCGCAGATGGAACTGACCCATAGTTCGACAACCGACGTAACTCACCATCGACAAAACCTTATCCCTCGGTTCTGTAGCATCGACCATGACTTCCGTCGGCATCGACGCCATGGAGATTTGGACGGGCAAACTCGTGTTAGACCTCCCCAACACCTTCGCGCCGGTGAAGGGCGAAGACCCGGAGAAGTACACGAAGGGCCTCGGTCTCCACACGTCGTCGTTCCCGGACGTGTACGAGGACATCGTCACGATGGGGGCGAACGCCGCCAAGAAACTGATGGACCGAAAGGGCCTCACGCCCGCGGACATCGGCCGCATCGACGTGGCGACAGAGTCCGCGTTCGACAACTCCAAACCGGTGTCGACGTACATCGCCGGCTGTCTCGAACAGGTGTACGACGGCGACTTCCGCCACGCCAACAAGGGCGAGCGCAAGTTCGCCTGCATCGCCGGCACCCAGAGCCTCGACGACGCCTACAACTGGATTAAAGCGGGTCGCAACCGCGGGCGCGCGGCGCTCGTCATCGCAACCGACACCGCCCTCTACGAGCGCGGCGACCCCGGCGAGGCGACGCAGGGCGCGGGCGCGGTCGCGATGCTCATCGACGAGGACCCGGACCTCGTCGAACTCTCGACCGAGCAGGGCTACGGCAGTATGGACGAGACGGACTTCCTCAAGCCGAACCAGCAGTTCCCCTCGGTGGACGGCAAGCGCTCCATGCAGGTGTATCTCGCTCGGATGCGCGAGGCGCTCGAAGACTACGAGAGCGTCGCGGGTCGCACCCACCCCGACCTGTTCGAGTACATCCCGTTCCACACGCCGTTCCCCGGCATGGTCCGGAAGGCGGCGCTTCTGGGCTTCCGCCACATGACCCGCGACACCGACATCGAAGACGACCTCGAAAGCGAAATCGGCCGCCAGCCCCGCGAGGAGGACTTCGAGACGTGGGACGACTACGAGGAGGCCATCCGCGGCTACATGGACGAACTGAAGACGACCGAGCAGTACCGCGACTGGTACGGTCGCGTCATCGAGCCGACGCTCGACATCTCCAGCCGCGTCGGCAACTGGTACACCGGCTCGGTCCACATCGCCCGACTGTCTGCCCTGAAGGCCGCCGCGGACGAAGGTAAAGATATGACCGGCAAGCAGCTGCTCGTCGGCTCGTACGGCTCCGGCGCGCAGGCCGAGATTCACGCCGAGCGGGTCCAAGAGACGTGGCTCGACGAAATCGAGGCCGTGGACGTGGACGACCAGCTCGCGGCCCGCACCGAGATTTCTTTCGACGACTACGAGCTCATCCACGACGTGCACAACCACGAAAAGGAAATCGAGGTCGAGGAGTTCACCCAACCCGAAGCCGAGTTCGTCTTCACGGGCTGGGGGCGGATGAACGAGCGCCGCTACGAATACGTCGAATAACAGACCGACCGCACGGCCGAGCGACGGGCGAGCGCCCGCGTTCGCGCTGGGTCGTCAGAACGACCGCGCTTGTTCGGGGAGTATCGACCACGAATCCGCCGGGTCCGCCCCTCGGTCGTCGTAGAACTTCCTGCCGATGTAGTCGTCGCTCACGCTCCCGAGTATCGTGTTGTACAGGTCGGCGGCCGACTCGTAGGTCTCAGCCGAGCGGGGCGAGGATGGTCTCGACGGTCTCCGCGTCGTCGACGTTCGGCGCGGTCACCTCGACGTCGCCGGCGCGTTCCAGCACGCGCTCGGTCGTGACCGGGTACTCGAACGCCGTTTCGAGGTACGATTGGAGGGCGCGAATGTCCATGGTCGGACATCGTCGCGGCCGCCCTTCGGCTTTTTTCGCCCTCAGGCGGACACTCTGGAAATTCGAATCGAAGGGAGCGAAACGAATCGAACGAATCGGGTCAGACGGACCGAAAACGGATACGGGTACTACGGCGTTCTCAGGGGAGCTTCCGCAGGTCTTCGAGCATCTCGTCTAAATCGCGGTCGGTCACGGCGAGGGCGAAGCCGTCGATGGTGGCGAGCGCGGGCGCGTGCTCCCAGAGGTCGTCCTTCGAGAGGCCGTGGAGGACGACGGCGTTCGGCGTCGGCGTGACGACGCGCATGGCGACGAGCGGCGACTCGCCGCGGGTGACGCCGGTGAACACGAGCGCCCGACTCGTCGACTGCCCGTAGAGCCGGTAGAACTCCTCGGAGGAGAGCCGCGTGATTGCCTGAATGCTGTTGATGACGGTGTGGCCGCTGATGCGGTCTTGGTCGCCGTCGACGATGGGGGTCGCGCCGATGGCGTCGTAGAAGCTATTGAGCGGAATCGACGTGGGGTACTCCCGGAGGTCCTGGACGATGTCGCTCTCGAAGCCGGCCGAGAGGACGCGGGCGTACTGCCGGATGCGACTGCCGCCGCGGGCCTCGTCGATATCGAGGAGCGCTTCGACCATCCGGCGGATGACGCCGATGCCGGGGCTCTCGCGGCGGCCGCTCTCGTAGTCGGAGACGACCGACGACGACACGTCCAACTGCTCGGCGAGCGCCGTCTGGGAGATGTCGAAGTCGGTCCGCCACTTCCGGAGCGTCGCGCCGGGGTCGTCCGAGAGGGTAATCTCGCCCGCGATGCGGCGGGCGAGGTCGTCGCGCGGTGCCGCGGTCATCGCGAACACCTCGGCCCGTCCGACGAGTGAGTCATGGGACAACCTGCGTGAGTATCCCGCAAAAGGATGTCGAAAGTGGTAGTCGTCGCGTGACGAACCCCGTGGGAACTCTGAAGGTCGTCGGCCGACCACTACGCGGTATGCCATCGACCCTCGTCCACGTCGCCGTCGGCGGACTCGTCGGTGCCGGCCTCCTCGGTCGCTGGTTCGACGCCCGGTCGGTCGGCGTCGCGCTCGTCGCTGCCGCGGTTCCCGACCTCGATTCGTTCACCAGCACGCACCTGCCCGGGAGCCACCGCGCGCTCCTCCACACGCTGTTGCTCCCGCTCGTCCTCGCCGCGCTCGTGGCCTACGACACGCGGATGCGGGACCCCGAACGCTCCGCGATTCGCGGTCGCTGGGGCGCTCGGGGGGTCGCAGTCGCGTGGGTCGGCGTCGCCGCGCTCCTCTGCGGCGGCATCTTCCCCGACCTGTTCACCAACGGTGTCAACGCCTTCTACCCGCTTCACGACGCGTTCTACTCGATTAGCGGGCGCGCCGAGTGGTCGAGCACGCGCGGGTTCGTCCAGACGTTCGTCGAGCTACGGCCCGCGTCGCCTCCGCCGACGACGGAGACGCTCCATTACAGCACCGTGGTCGACCCGTCGCCGGGCGCGGAACCCGAGAACGTCGAGCGGGTGGCCCCACTCGCCTCGTCGGGGACGGAACTGATGCTCGTCGTGCTCGGCGCGGGCGTGGTCGGCGGACGGCTCCTGTCGGAGCGGCTTCGCGGGCCGGCGGGCGAACCGGCTGAGTGACGGGGCGAGCCGACGACCGAATTGGGGCGAGCCGGGAACGCGGCCGCGACTCCGAGCGTTCATAACCGACGGCGACCCATCCGCGTGCATGAGCGAGACACCGGATGGCGTCGAGGTGCGGCCGTACGAACCGGGCGATGCGGCCGCGTTCTGGGAACTGAAGCGCGGATTCGAACTCGGTCTCGGCGCGGGGACCGGCGGCGACGACAAGCTTTCCACGTACGAGGCGAAACTCACGGACGACTACCGCGAGCGATATCTCTCGTGGGTCGAGCGCTGTGCGACCGACGACCCCGGCTGCGTCGTCGTTGCCGAAGCGGTGTCGGACGGCGGACAGAGCGGCAAGAGCGAGGACGCGACGCTCGTCGGCTACGCCTTCGCGCTCCCCGAGGAGATGACGTTCATCTGGGACGCCGCCGTCCTCAACGAACTGTTTCTCGACGCCGACTACCGCGGCTCGGGCGCCGCCGACGAACTCATGGACGCTGTGTTGGCCCACGCGCGCTCGCAGGACCTCCCCTTGGACCGAATCGTCCTCGACGTGGACGAGGCGAACGGTCGGGCGCGAGCGTTCTACGAGCGCTACGGCTTCGACCACTGGGGCGAACTGGTCGCGCGCGACCTCTGAGCCGGAACACGTGCGGGACCGGAGAACGGAGAACCGAACGGGCGGGCGTCCGTGACTACCGGAGCGCCGTGGCCGCGACGCCGCCGACGGTACCGAGAACGGCGGGGTATGCGACTCCCGCGAGGAGCGCTGACGTGACCGGGTCGGGGCTGACGGCCGCGTCGCCGACGGAGACGGTGAAAAGTGCGATACCGGCGAGCGCGGAGACGAGGTAGCCGACCGTGGTTCCCGCGCCGGCCAGCGCGCCATCCCGCGTCGAGGACGCGCCGCCGACGACGGCCGCGAGCGCGCCCGCAGCGAGCAGCGCGACCACGGGCACGACGTAGAGCACCGGCGAGAACGCCTCGACGCCTTCGATGAGGTTCGCGCTGGAGGTCGTTCCGAACAGGCCGGGGAACCGGGTCGTCACGCCGTGGGCGCTCATGAACACCCAACCGACGACCCTCCACGTCGAGACGTCGGAGCCGAGGGCTTCGAGCACCTGACTGGCCGTCGAGTTCTCGATAGTCGAGGAGGTCAAAAGGTAGGTCACGAGGTAGCCGAACAGGGCCGCCCCGAGACCGGCGACGCCGCCGCTGCCGACCGACCGAAGCGTCGATGGTGTGGAACCGGGCGTCGATTCAGGTGTCGTTGACATCGTGTCGGAACCGATTGTCGTTCTCCCGTAAATGTCTCGTGGCCGCCGTGAGTGATCGGCTCGCGGTACGATGTGACGAGACGAGGCGTCCACACCGCGACCCGCGCTCACGGCGGTCTGGAGGACGGCCGCGTCGTCGCCGGCGCGGTCCTCGGTGCAGTCCCCGGCGGCGAATCGAGGCGGCTCAGCGAACGTCGTCGGGGTCGAGGCTCCAGCGGAACTCGGCGTCGTAGTCGCCGTCGGTGGCGGTTTCCCACTGTTCGCGGGTCACGGACCAGCCGCGAACGTCGCGCGGGGTGCCGTCGGCGTCGACGGTCTCGTTGGGAAACAGGCCGTCTTCTCCCCCGCCGAAGCGGTCGGTGTACTTCTCGATTGCTCGACACGACGCCTCGTTTTCGGGCATGGCGTACGCGAGCGCCACGTCGAGGTCGAGCACGTCGAAGACCGCGGCGAAGAACGCGGCCGCCCGCTCGCCGGAGTAGCCGCGGCCCCAGAACTCCTTGCGGAGCCACATCCCGAAGACGGCCCGGCGCTTGTCCCACTCGGGGTTGAACCCGGCGGTGCCGGCGAACTCGCCCGCGCCGTCCTCGCCGTCGCGGGGGAAGACGGCGTAGACGGCGTTTTCCGCGGACTCGTGGCCTTCTTCGGCCCGTTCGAGGAACTCCAGCGTCTCCTTGGGCGTCTCGTGGGGGCCCCACGTGACGAACTTCGTCTCCTCTTCGATGGTGTCCGACCGCGAGGCGGCGAAGTGGTCGTAGGCGTCCAACGGGTCGACGACCGCCCGCGACAGGGCGCGGAGCCTGAGCCGCGGGGTGACGATTTCGTCGGGGAACATGGAACGGAGTCCACTCGGAGGGCGCTAATAAGTTTTCTGAACATTGATATATGATTGCGTGGAACACGCCCGGGGCGGTCGCCGCTCTCGAACCCGTCGGATTCGAACACGTTCCGAGCGCACACACGTTCTCCCGCGCGAGAACCCGGAGATGCGTACTTGTGGCGGGAGCGCGTCTAGCGAGGGCGGGAACGGAGTGCAACGAGATGGACTGGGAGCGAACGGTGGGCGGCTACGCGCTCGTCACGGGAGCCGTGACGCTGGCCATCTGGGTGTTGACCGTCGACGGCGGTCCGATGATGGAACCGCGGACCGACCCGTTTTCGCTGTTCGCGTCGCTCGTGTTGGGGGGGCTGACCGGGGTGTCGCTTCTGGCGACGGGCATGGGTCTCGTTCGGAGACAGTTGTGGGCGCGGCCGCTCAGTCTCGTCGCCTTCGGCCTGCTTTTCGCCGGCGTCATCGACAGCGCCGGCTACTACGCCGGCGTCGGCCGGGTCGGCGTCGTCGTGGCGCTGTTCGTCGTCTGCCTCGCCACGCTGGCGGCGCTCGGTTGGTCGCTCGTCGACGCCCGGAACCGGGCGCGGCGGGCGGCGTGGTGAGTCGGCGGGGTGAGACGGCGCGGTGGGGCGTCTGAGCCGGTGAGCCGCCCCGGTAGTTCGGGCCGCTTCCGGTGGGAGCGTCCGGCCGGCGCGCGGCGCTCCGCAACCACTAAACGCGCCTCGGTCCTCCTTCCGATAATGGTAGACTGGACGGAGAAGTACCGCCCATCGACGCTCTCCGAGGTCCGCGGCAACAACAAGGCCCGCGACGCCCTCGCGGAGTGGGCCAAGACGTGGGACGACCACCGGGAGGCCGTCGTCGTCCACGGGAGCCCGGGCATCGGAAAGACCTCCGCGGCCCACGCGCTCGCCGCCGACATGGGCTGGGAGACGGTCGAGTTGAACGCGTCGGACCAGCGGACCGGCGACGTCATCGAACGCTTCGCCGGCCGCGCCGCGAAGAACGCGACGCTCGCCGGTTCCTCCGCGGGCACGTCCACCCGGCAGTTGGTCATCCTCGACGAGGCCGACAACATCCACGGCAACTACGACCGCGGCGGGGCCAGCGCCGTCACCCGCCTCGTCAAGTCGTCGAGCCAGCCCATCGTCCTCATCGCCAACGAGTTCTACGACATGAGCCGCGGGCTCCGGAACGCCTGTCAGGAAATCGAGTTCCGCGACGTGTCCGCCCGCTCTATCGTCCCCGTCCTCCGCGACATCTGCCGCAAGGAGGGACTGGAGTTCGAGTCCGACGCGCTCGACCGCATCGCCGAGATGAACAGCGGCGACCTCCGGTCGGCCGTCAACGACCTCCAAGCCATCGCCGAGGGCCGCGAGAAAATCACCGAAGAGGACGTGGTCATGGGCGACCGCGACCGATCTGTCGGCCTGTTCGAGTTCCTCGACGCCGTCCTCAAAGAGGAGTCCGCGCAGGACGCGCTGTACACCGCCTACGACGTGGACGAGACGCCCGACGACCTCACGAAGTGGGTCGAGGACAAGGTGTCGCTCGTCTACGAACCCGACGAACTCGCCCGCGCCTACGACTTCCTCGCCAACGCCGACCGCTGGCTCGGCCGCGTGCGCGCCACGCAGAACTACTCCTACTGGCGCTACGCGACCGACAACCTCGCCGCCGGCGTCGCGGCCTCCCGCGACCGAACCCGCGGCGGGTGGACCCGCTACGGCGGCGCGCCCTACCGCTCGACCCGCGACAAGACCCGCGACACCGTCGTCCGGAAAATCGCGCAGAACGGTGGCTTCAGCATGGCGACCGCCCGCCGCGAGGCCCTGCCGTACCTCTCGGCCATCACCCACCACTGCAAGCCCCGCGAACTGACCGTCGCCATGGCCGCCTACTACGAGTTCGACGAGTCGCACGTCTCCTTCGTCACCGGGAGCGGCGAGACGACGAACAAGGTCCAGTCAATCGTCGAGGATGCCGGCGAACTCCGCGAGGAACTGGTCGAGGAACACGCCGCCGGCGCGTTCGCCGGCATGGAAGGCGTATCCGTCGACGACGACGCCGCGGCCGACGACGGTGGCGACGGAACGGACGACGTACTCGACCGCGATGCCGACACCGACGCCGACGAGTCGGCCGAAAGCGACGACTCCGACGCCGCGACCGACGACGGGCAGTCCGGTCTCGACGACTTCTTCTGAGCGGGACTGCGCCGCATTTTGTCCGCTGCACGACAGGCGGGATTGACGCCACGCGGAGCTTTTTGGGGCCGCCCGACGAACCGCGCGTATGAGAGCCGCAGTCCTCCGCGAACACGGTGAACCGCTCGACGTGACGGAAGTACCCGACCCGACGTGCGACGCCGACGGCGTCGTCGTCGAAGTCGAGGCCTGCGGTATCTGCCGGAGCGACTGGCACTCGTGGATGGGGCACGGCGAGTGGGCCGACGACGCGGTCCCGTCCGGGCAGATTCTCGGCCACGAGCCCGCCGGCCGCGTCGTCGAGGCCGGCGACCGCGTCGAGACGATTCGGGAGGGCGACCGCGTCGCCTTACCCTTCAATCTCGCCTGCGGTTCGTGCGGCTACTGCCAGACCGGCCACGGCAACGTCTGTACGGGCGACCACCCCCACGCCCTCGGCTTCGAACCCGCCGCCCAGGGCGCGTTCGCGGAGTTAGTACATCTCCCGTCCGCCGATTACAACGCGATTCAGCTCCCCGAGGATGTCTTACCGACCGACGTGGCCGCGCTCGGCTGTCGGTTCATGACGGCGTACAACGCCCTCGACGCCCGTGCCGGCCTCCGCGCGGGGCAGTGGGTCGCCGTCCACGGCTGCGGCGGCGTCGGCCTCTCGACGATTCAGGTGGCGAACGTCCTCGGCGCGCGCGTCGTCGCGGTCGACGTGCGCGAGTCCGCGCTCGACGCCGCGGCCGACCTCGGCGCTGACGCCGTCGTCGACGGCTCCGCGGAGGACCCGGTTGACGCCATCCGCGGACTGACCGACGGCGGGGCGCACGTCTCGCTCGACGCGCTCGGCGTCGCGGAGACCTGCCGGAACTCGGTTCGTTCGGTCCGGCCGCGGGGCTCGCACGTACAGGTCGGGCTGACGACCGAGGCCGAAAAGGGGAACGTGTCGCTGCCGACCGACTGGATGACGCGACACGAGGTGTCGTTCCTCGGCGCGCGCGGGATGCCGCCGACGAACGCCGACGACCTGCTCTCGCTGCTCGCGTCGGACGCTGTCGACCCCGGGTCGCTCGTGACGAAAACCGTCTCGCTCGACGAGGTGCCCGAGCGACTGGCCGCGATGACCGACTACGACACCGTCGGCGTCGAAGTGATGGTTCCGTAAAATCGGGGTTGGGCGGTTCGCGCTCGTTGACTCGGCTCGGTACCGGGTCAGGGCGTCGGCGTCGGCGCTCGACGCTCTTCAGAGGCCTCATCATCCAGCCCGCGCCAGACGACCGCGCCGCAGTCCGGGCAGTCGAGTCGGACCGTGCGGCCGTCGCGCGCCCGTTCGGGCCACGCGTCGATGCCGGCGGCGCGGCCGCAGGTCTGACAGAAGAGGACGGCCTTGGTGCGTTCGCTATCGGGCGGCTCGTGACTGAATTCGCGGGGAGCGTAGTTCATGCCGCAGGAAGCGGCGTTTCGGGGGATAAGCTTGTTGGAAGATTCCGGGTGTGTGCCCGGCTACCTCGGCTCAGAGCAGTTTCGAGAGGAACTGCTTGCCGCGGTCGGTCTTCGGGTTCTCGAAGAACACCTCGGGCGGCGAGTCCTCGACGACTTCGCCGTCGGCCATGAGGACGATGCGGTCGCCCACCTCGCGGGCGAAGCCCATCTCGTGGGTGACGACGAGCATCGTCATGCCCTCGTCGGCGAGGTCGTGCATCACGTCGAGCACCTCCCCGACGAGTTCGGGGTCGAGCGCGCTCGTGACCTCGTCGAACAGCATCACGTGGGGGTCCATGGCGAGCGCGCGGGCGATGGCGACGCGCTGTTGCTGGCCGCCGGACAGTTGGTTCGGGTAGGAGTTCGACTGCGCGCCGAGGCCGACGCGGTCGAGCAGTTCGTCGGCGCGGCGCTCGGCGTCTCCTTTCTTGAGCCCTTTCACCTTCGTGGGTGCGAGCGTCACGTTCTCCCGCGCCGTCTTGTGGGGAAAGAGGTTGAAGCTCTGGAACACCATGCCGATGCGCTGGCGCAGGCGGTTGATGTCAGCGTCGGCCGCGGAGATGGACTGGCCTTCGAGGCGAATCTCGCCGCCCTGAATCTCTTCGAGGCGGTTCGCACAGCGAAGCAGCGTCGACTTTCCGGACCCCGAGGGGCCGATGACGACGCACACTTCGCCCTCCTCGACGTTCAGGTCGACGTCTTTCAGGACGTGCGTGTCGCCGAAGTACTTGTTCACCTCGTCGAATTCGAGCAGACTCATCGGCGGTCACCTCCCCAATCCGAGCGCTCCTCCAAGTAGGTCACGAGTCGCATCAGCGGCAGCGTTATCGAGAGGTACGCGATGGCGACGAGGACGAGCGGCGTCCACGGGTCGAACGTCGCGCTGTTGACGCTCCGGAACGCCTGCATCAGTTCGGGGATGGCGATGATGGTGAGCAGTGAGGTGTCCTTCACGAGGATGACCTGGTCGTTACCGATGGCCGCGAGGGCGTTGCGCCACGCCTGCGGGACGACCACCTCGCGCATCCCCTGGATGTAGCCCATGCCGAGCGACCGGGCCGCCTCCATCTGCCCGTCGGGGACGGCCCCGATACCGCCGCGGACCGCCTCGCCGACGTAGGCGGCGTGGTTCAGCGTCAGCGCGATAATGGCCGTCGGGAACCCCCAGTTCTGTACCGGGAACGTCCCCGGCCACAGCGTCGGGATGCCGAAGTAGATGACGAATATCTGGAACAGAAGCGGCGTCCCGCGGAAGAACTGGACGTACGCCGTCGCGATGCCGTTCGTTATCGCCGTCTTCGAGACGCGCGCGAGGCCGACGAACACGCCGGCGGTCACCGAGAGGATACCGCCGATGACGACTATTTGGAGCACCAAGAGGTACGCATCAACGAACTGCGGAAGGATGGTCCGCATCAGCGCGAAGTCGACCTGCGTGGCGACGATGTAGGCGACGAGCGCCAAGACGGCGAGCGCGAACAGACTCGACAGCCCCACGCCGAGCCACTTCAGGCTCGTGTCGTCGATGAACCCGCCGCTCCCGTGGTCACCGTCCTCGGCGGTCGCCCCTGAGTATGTGTCTGCCATGAGTTCGAGTGTCTCTGTCAGTCGATAAAAAGGGGGGCCGCGTTCAGCCCTCGAAGTACTCGGCGTATATCTCGTCGTACGTCCCGTTCTCTTTGATGGCGGCGAGCGCCTCGTTCACCCGCTGGCGGAACTCGTCGTCGTCCTGACGGAACGCGATGCCGTAGTTCTCGACGGTGAGCGTGAGGTAATCGGGGGCGTTCTCGCCGGACTCGGCGGCCGCGCCCTCGCCCTGAAGGAAGCGGACCTCCCCTTCGCCTTGGTTGTTGACGAACTCCGCGTTGACGGTGTTGTCGTTGATGACGGCGACGACCTGCCCGTTGACGAGGGCCTGGAACGCGCCGGTGACCTGGTCGTACTGGTTGAGTTCCAGTTCGCCGTCGAACTCCTCCTGTAACTCCAGGGCGGCGTCGGCGCCGGTGGTGCCCTTCTGGACGCCGACGGTCGTCCCGCGGAGGTCCTCTCTGGACTGGATGTCGCTGTCCTGCCGGACGATGACCGTCTGGTACGCGGTGAAGTAGGGGTCCGAGAAGTCGACCTCCTGCGCGCGTTGGTCGTTGATGGTCATCGCGGACATGATGATGCGGAAGTTGTTGTTGTTCAGCGAGGGGATGATGGAGTCGAAGCTCGTCGGCTTGAACTCGTAGTCGATGCCGAGTTGACCATCGAAGACGGCCTCTGCGATGTCGACGTCGAACCCGGTGAGGTCGCCTTCGATCGTCTCGTACTCGAACGGACGGTACGGAATGTCCGAACCGATAGTAATCGTCTCGGGCAGCTCGCTCGCCTCGCCGGACTCGGTCGAGTCGGTGGTTTCGGCCTCGGTCGTCGAGGTCGTCTCGGTCGATTCACTCTCGCCTTCGCCGCCGCCGAGACAGCCGGCCAGCGTGAACGCGGCCGCGGCTCCGGCGGAGCCCTTCAGAAAGGTGCGACGTTCCATAACAGCCCTCAGGTAGCACAGCACCATATAACACTTCTTCGGTCCGCTCCTCAATTCATGTCGATATTGACGAAAAATATCCGGGAATTGTGTGGATGGGTGAGATATATGTCTAACTGAAACATCTTCACCACACTATCGTCTTCTCGGATTAATCTACAACTATCACGTGAGATGTTGTCTCTGCTGGGGTAGACGGCGGAATCGTTGCCGACGGAACCAATCGAGCTGCCCAAAGAGTGACTGCGAGGAGCCGCGAGGAGCAGTGAGCCGCGCCGATGCCCGTCGTCAGTCGGCGTCGTTCAGCTCGCCAGCCTGCGGCACGGGGAGGCCGCCGCGGACGAGGACCGCCGCGCCGACGACGAGGACGAGCGCGAGGACGGTTCCGCCGAGGTGGGCGAGTTCGAGCACCGGGCCGTACACCTGCCGGCCGGCGATGAGGAGCGCGAGGACCACGACGCTCGCGGGCGCGGTGACGAACCTGAGTCGGCCGTAGGCGTCCGCCCGCGGGCCGTGGGCGGCGTTCGCCCAGAGCGTGACGGCGAGGAGCGCGGCGTAGGTGGCGAGGCCGACGACGTAGTAGACGGCCTGCGTCGTCGGGCCGAAGGAGACGAACGCGTGGGGCGCGAGGACGAGCATGACGGGCGCGCCGACGAGCGCGAACCTGACCGCGTCGGCAATGCGGGGGACGCCGCGGTCAACGAGTCCCCGCGCGGCGGCGGCGACGACGGCGGTGAAGATGGAGGTCGCGACCACGTAGTGGGCGGTGAGGATGACCCACTCGTACTCGGTGACGGTGAGCGCCCCGAGGACGATTTGGAACGGGAGGATGACCGTGGCGACGACGAGCGCGTAGCGGACCCCTTTTGCGACGCCTTCGCGCCACGCCTGCACGGTCGTCCCGAGGATGAGAAAGCCGGTGAGCATGGCGACGAGGCGGTGGAACCATTCGAGGAAGCTGCTCCAGTTGGCCGGGAACAGGCCGAGGAAGCCGTCGCAGAACGGCCAGCGCCCGGCGCAGGTGAGACCCGCGCCCGCGGCGGCGGTGTACACGCCGAGGACCATCAGGACGCCGGTCATCGCGGCGGCCCCCGCGAGGAGGCGGCGAAGCCGAGGTGTCATACGCGTGGGTCAGGACCGCGCGAACTTATACATGGCGAGGAGAATACCCGCGCCTAAAGGCGCGGGATTAATCCGTCAACCCCTCCACTAACCACGTTCGATAGCACGCTCGTTACTTTTAATATACTAATTCTTATAAGTATTTATAACCATAGTCAGATGCTGGAGACAACCCGAACCTATCGAGCGACAATCGTCAATCACTCGCAAGTGAGTGACGACCTCGATGACTGCGGACACTCCGCGTCGAAACTGTGGAACGTCGCCCGCTACCACATCCAGCAAGAATGGAACGATACCGGCGAGATTCCGTCTGAAGCCGACCTCAAGCGCGAATTAAAAGACCACGAACGATATAGTGACCTCCATTCTCAGTCAAGTCAGCGCGTTCTCGAAGAACTCGCTGAGTCGTTCACCGGTTGGTTCAAAAAGCGCAAGAACGGCGACACAGATGCGAATCCGCCCGGCTACCGAAAGCGAGGCGACAACCACCCACGCTCCACCGTGACGTGGAAGCAGCACGGCATCAAACACGACACCTCGAACAATAGGCTCCGTCTCAGCAAGGGGTTCAACCTCAAAAGCCACCGTTCGGACTTCATCCTCTGCGAGTACGAGACGCGTCCGGACGTGACCGTAGAGAACATCCAGCAAGTGCGAGCCGTATGGAACGGCGACAGATGGGAACTGCACCTCGTCTGCAAGGTCGAAATCCCCGTCGAGGACGCTCCCGGCGATAACGCCGCAGGTATCGACCTCGGCATCAAGAACTACCTCGCCATCGCTTACGACGACGGTGAGGCGGAGTTGTATTCGGGGAACGTGCTGAAACAGGACAAACACTACTTCACCCGTGACGAGTACGATACCGAAGGCGAGAACGGGCCGTCACGTCGTGCGCTTCGCGCTCGCCAGAAGCTCTCGCGTCGGAAAGACCACTTCCTGCACGCACTCTCCAAGCACATCGTCGAGCAGTGTATCGACCACGAGGTCGGTCGTATCGCCGTCGGTGACTTGAGCGATATTCGAGAGGATGAAAATGGTGACTCTCGGAATTGGGGTACACGTAGAAATAAGAAACTCCACGGCTGGGAGTTCGACCGGTTCACTCGTCTGCTCGAATACAAGGCCGAAGAACACGGGATTCTCGTAGACCGCAAGAGTGAGCGAGATACGTCAAAGACGTGTTCGTGCTGTGGGCGGAAGCGTGAGGCGAAGCGCGTGGAGCGTGGGTTGTACGTCTGTGAGTCGTGCGGTGTGACGATGAACGCGGACGTGAACGGTGCGGTCAACATTCGCAGAAAGATAACTCAGAATCCTCCGACGGAGGATATGAGTAACGGTCGTTTGGCACGGCCAGTAGCCTACCTGTTCACTCAAACCTCGGGGCGTTTTGCACCGAGCGAGCAGGCGGGTTGCAAACCCTAATATCCCAACTGCGGTCGGGATTCCCGCGTTGACGAGACGCTCTGCGTCTCGTTCGCACACCAGAACACTCTGCGTTCTGGGGACGTCTTTAGGCACGGGAGGATGTCAAATCTCGTCAGTATGGTCCTCGAAGGCGTCGTCGTGAGGGTGGTCGCTCGCGCGGGTGACACGCCCCATCCGAGCCGTCCCATTCAAGTCGGTTCGGTTGGACGCGCGAACATGGACGAGCGACTCGACTCCCGAGCAGACCGACTCGACGCGTATCTCGCAGACCGCGACCTCGAAGCGGTCTGGTTCGCCCGACCGAACTCTTTCGCGTGGCTCCTCGGCGGCGACAACGTCGTCGACCGCGACTCGCCGTTGGGCGTCGCCGCCGCCGGCTACGACGGCGACGAGTTCCACGTCGTGACGGACAACATCGAAGCGACCCGCCTGCTCCACGAGGAACTGCCCCACGAGGACGTTCGCGTCCACCGCTTCCAGTGGTACGAGGGCTCGCTGGCGTCCGGCGTCGAGTCGGTCTCACCGACCCCCGCCGCCGCCGACTTCGACGTGCCCGGTTTCGAGGACGTGGACGCCGCGGCTGTCCGCCAGCCGCTTTCCGACGCCGACATCGAGGCCTACCGCGAACTCGGCCGCGACGCGGCGAGCGCGGTCGAGCGGGTCTGTCGCGAACTCGCGCCGGGCGACACCGAACACGAGGTCGCCTCCGGTCTGAAAGTCACGCTCAGCGCGATGGGCATCGAAGCGCCGGTCGTGCTCGTCGGGGGCGGACGACGCGCCCAGAACTACCGCCACTACACGCCCAAACAGGAGGAACTCGGTGACTACGCGCTCGTCTCGGTGACGGCTCAGCGCGGCGGCCTCTACGCGAGTTGCACGCGGACCGTCGCGTTCGACGCGCCCGAGTGGCTCGAAACCCGCCACGAGGGGGCGATGCAGGTCGAGACGGAGGCGCTGGCGGCGACCCGAAAGGCCGCCGCGGAGGGCGGTACTGCGGGCGACGTGTTCGACGCCATTCGCGACGCCTACGACTCGGTTGGCGAGTCCGAAGAGTGGCTGAACCACCATCAAGGCGGCGCGGCCGGGTTCGCCGGCCGCGAGTGGTTCGCCACGCCCGACGCCGACGACGAAGTCCACGCGCCGATGGGCTACGCCTACAACCCGACCATTCAGGGCGCAAAGAGCGAGGGAACCGCGCTCGTCACTGACGAGGGCGTCGAGCCGCTGACCATGACCGGCCGCTGGCCGACCCGGACCGTGACCGACGCCGACGAGACGGTCGAACTCGAACGGCCGGAAATTCTTCACATCGAACCGGAGTAATTTTTCGAGCGGAGCGGCGTCGATTCGTCGCCGCGACCTCGCCGCCGTCCGTCGGGGGTTCGACTATTGTCGAAGTCAAAATTCGACGTTGTTGAATAGCTTTTTGCCCCCTGCGTGAGGACGTGTGGGTCATGGGACTGGACGACGACTCACGGAAATATCACAGACAGGACCCGCCCGGAAAAATCGAGATAGCGACGACGAAGCCGACGAACACACAGCGCGACCTGAGTCTGGCGTACTCGCCGGGCGTGGCCGCGCCGTGTCTCGACATCGCGGAGGACGAAGACGCCGCCTACGAGTACACCGCGAAGGGCAACCTCGTCGGCGTTGTTTCCAACGGCTCCGCCGTCCTCGGGCTGGGGGACATCGGGGCGCAGGCGTCGAAGCCGGTGATGGAGGGCAAGGGCGTGCTGTTCAAGCGCTTCGCCGACATCGACGTGTTCGACGTCGAACTCGACATCGCCGACGTGGACGACTTCGTGGCGGCGACGAAGGCGATGGAGCCGACGTTCGGCGGCATCAACTTAGAGGACATCAAGGCCCCGGAGTGTTTCGAAATCGAACGACAGCTCCGGGAACAGATGGATATCCCCGTGTTCCACGACGACCAACACGGCACGGCCATCATCTCCGGGGCGGCGCTTTTGAACGCCGCCGACATCGTGGACAAGGACCTCGACGAACTCGACATCGTCTTTTCGGGGGCGGGCGCGTCCGCGCTCGCGACGGCGCGGTTCTACGTCTCCCTCGGCGCGAAAAAGGAGAACATCACGATGTGCGACTCCTCGGGCATCATCACCGAGTCGCGCGTCGAGGACGGCGACGTGAACAAGTACAAAGCCGAGTTCGCCAAGCCGGTCGACGAGGGCTCGCTGTCGGACGCGATGGAGGGTGCGGACGTGCTCGCGGGGCTCTCGGTCGGCGGCATCGTCAGTCAGGAGATGGTGCGGTCGATGGCCGACAACCCGGTCATCTTCGCCATGGCGAACCCGGACCCCGAAATCACCTACGAGGACGCGAAGGACGCCCGCGACGACACGGTTATCATGGCCACGGGTCGCTCTGACTACCCGAATCAGGTGAACAACGTCCTCGGGTTCCCCTTCATCTTCCGCGGCGCGCTCGACGTGCGCGCGACCGAGATTAACGAGGCGATGAAGCGCGCCGCCGCCGAGGCGCTCGCCGAACTCGCCCGCCAGGACGTGCCCGACGCGGTCGTCAAGGCCTACGGCGACCACCCGCTCCAGTTCGGTGCCGACTACGTCATCCCCAAGCCGCTGGACCCCCGCGTGCTGTTCGAAGTCGCCCCCGCGGTCGCGCAGGCGGCGATGACCTCCGGCGCGGCCCGCGAGCGCCTCGACATGAACGCGTACCGCGAGGAGTTGGAAGCCCGCCTCGGGAAGTCCCGCGAGATGATGCGCGTCGTCCTCAACAAGGCGAAGTCGAACCCAAAGCGGGTCGCCCTCGCGGAGGGCGAAGACGAGAAGATGATTCGCGCCGCCTACCAGATGCAGGAGGAGGGTATCGCCGAACCCATCCTCGTCGGAGAGACGACGACGATTCTGCGCAAGGCCGAAGAGCTGGGTCTCGACTTCGACCCGACTATCGCCAACCCCCGCGACGGCGAGTGGGACCACTACGTCGACCGTCTCTACGAGCTTCGACAGCGGAAGGGCGTCACGAACTCCGAGGCCGAGGAGCTCGTCCGCCGCGACTCGAACTACTTCGCCAGCGTGATGGTCGAAGTCGGTGACGCGGACGCGATGCTGACGGGTCTCACGCACCACTACCCGTCGGCGCTTCGCCCGCCGCTCCAGATTATCGGCACGGCCGACGACGCCGACTACGCCGCCGGCGTCTACATGATGACGTTCAAGAACCGCGTCGTCTTCTGCGCCGACACGACGGTCAACCTCGACCCCGACGAGGAGGTTCTCGCGGAGATTACGAAGCACACCGCGGACCTCGCCCGTCAGTTCAACGTCGAACCCCGCGCGGCGCTGCTCTCGTACTCCAACTTCGGCAGCGTCACGAACGAGGGGACGCGCAAGCCCCGCGACGCCGCGGCGCTCCTGCAGGACGACCCCGAGGTCGACTTCCCGGTCGACGGCGAGATGCAGGCCGACACCGCCCTCGTCGAGGACATCCTCGAAGGAACCTACGACTTCGCTGAGCTCGACGGCCCCGCGAACGTCCTCGTGTTCCCGAACCTCGAAGCCGGGAACATCGGCTACAAACTGCTCCAGCGACTCGGCGGCGCGGAGGCCATCGGCCCGATGCTCGTCGGCATGGACAAACCCGTCCACGTCCTCCAGCGCGGCGACGAAGTCAAAGACATCGTCAACCTGGCGGCGACGGCGGTCGTGGACGCGCAGGAAGAGTAACGCGAAGTTCGCCGCCAGTTTCTCTTCGAATCCCTACCCGAACTCGGCCCACGCGACGGCGACGCCCAGCCCGACCGCCGGCGGGGCCGCGTAGAGCGCGAACGTCGTCGAATCCGGCGGCGAGAAGCACGCGGCGAAGGCGACGAGACAGAGGAGCGACAGCCCTCTCGTCCGCCCGGTGAGTCGCCGCGAGAGCGCGCCGGCGCGGCGTAATCCGAGCAGAAGCGGGGCGACGGCCGCGCCGCCGCCGACCGCGACCGGGAAGAACAGTTCGAGTTCGAGCGTCGACTGTCGGGAATCGGCGGCTACGCGGCCCCACTCGACCAGCACGTCGACGAGGCCCGGCGCGAACTGCCGCGCGGCGACGGTTCCGACGAGGAAGCCCGCGGCGGCGAGCGCGAGCCACCCCGAGGCGGCGCGGAGGTCGACCGCCGGGTCGCGGTCGACGAGGGCGACGAGCGAGACGCCGGCGGCGAGAGCGCCGGCGAGCGCGCCCAGTTCGAGCCGGACGAGGAAGGTCGGGCCGCCGACGCCGACGACAGTTGTCGAAACACCGGCGGTCGGTGAGAGGAGCCCCGGGTCGCGGACGGCGACGACGACGACGACGGCCGTCAAGAGTGCGGTGATGACCAGTCGGCGCGCGTGGCGGCGCGCGGTCGCACCGAGCGGCGAGAGCCCGCGTCTCCGAGGGTCGAACGCGCCGACGGTCTCCGCGGGGTCCATACGTCCGGCGTCGTCGCTCCGTGTTGTCAACTTTTTGATGGAGGAGTGACCGGCCGGAGAGGGGACGGTCGCCCGACGGTGGCGGCCCGGAACGGCGCCGCCCCGGTGGGACTGCTCGCGCTCGGCGGCCCACTCGATGGACGGGGCGAACGGGGGGTCGTCGACGACGGCCTGCGTTCAGTCGCTCGCGCGCCCTTCGAACCGCGAGGGCGGGAGGTAGCTCACGTCGGTTCCGGAGTCGGCTTCGAACTCCGGGGGGTCGGGAAGCACGCAGCGGTCTGCCCGCCGGTTGACGTGTTCGTACTCGTTCGGCGCGTTCGCCAGCGGGTGCGCGGGGTTCTCTCGGCTGTCGATTCGCGCGGCGCGAAGCTCTCCGAAGCCGGCGATACGGGCCTGAATCCCCCGCCAGTGGTGTTCGCTGCCGGCGGGGACGACGATTCGCTTCGGTGACTGCCAGTCGGGGTGGTCGCCGGCGAGGACGGCGTTGTTGACGTTCGCGGCGAGGTCGTCGTGGTCGACGAGGACGCCGACCCGAGCGTCGGGGGGCGCGCGATGGGCGAGTACGTCCAGTCCGAGGTGAAGTGCGCGATACTCCGAGACGTTGTTGTCCGGCGGCACGTCAGGGAGTGCGATACGGGCGACTCGCTCGCCGTCGCGGGTCTCTATCACCGCACCGAGTCCACCGCCGTTCGGGCGATACGACCCGTCCGTCGCGACGTAGAAGTGCCGTTGATGCGTGCGCGGCGGGTGTGCGATGTGAGGCGTCGGCGACTCGTCGAACAAGTCCCGAAGTGTGGGACGGCCGGTCACGGCCATACGAACGTTTCGGAGATGGGGCGTAATAAACGTACCCCGTATCTGAGGTGCGATGCGCCCGTGTCAGATGTCGATGCCTCAGAGGGATAATTATCTGTAATATATTCTCAGAACGCTATACGAAGTCGGGTCACAGGCAATGGATACAAGAACGGTCAACTCAATGAGCCTTCGATGGCTGACAACACTTCGCATACTAGTCGACGTTCATACATTAAGTTGGCAGGCAGCGCGGCGGCGGCAGCGGCGCTCGCGGGCTGTACCGGTAACGGCGGGGAGGAGTCGGAGACCACGGAGACGAGACGGAGACCGCCGAGACGACGACGACCGAGGACAGCGGTTCGTTCGACGTGACTATCACGCAGGGTCAGATGCCCTCCGGCCCCGACCCACAGGACCACCGCGAGACGTCGACGGATATCGTCGTCATCCACGCGTACGAGGGCGTGTTGACCCGCGACGCGGCGGGGTCGATTCAGACCGCGCTCGCGACGAACTACGAGCGCATCGACGGGGAGAACGCGGTCCGCTTCGACCTCCGCGAGGGCGTCACGTTCCACAACGGCGACGAACTCACCCCCGAGGACGTCGCGTACAGCATCAACCGCGTCGTCGACTAGGAGGTCGGCTTCGCCAGCCCGCAGAGCGACCAACTCGCCGGCGTCTCCGGCGCGGGGTCATCGAGGGCGAGAACGCCGTCAGGGTCAACAACGCGTCTCTCAATCCCATCGTGTTCTCCGAGTTCGCGACCTACCTCGACGTGATGCAGCGGTCGTGGGTCGAGGAGAACGACAAGGCGTACATCAGTCAGCACATGAACGGTACGGGGCCGTTCCAACTCGACTCGTACACCGAAGACGAGGAGGTCGTCCTCACGGCGTACGAGGACTACTGGCGGGAGCCCGCGGCGGTCGACACGCTCACCTTCCGCGCCGCGTCCGAGGCCAGCACGCGCGTCAACCAACTCCTGCAGGGCGAGACCGACCTCATCGTCAACGTCCCGCCGCAGGAGGTCCAGCGCGTCACCAACTCCGACAACGCGCGCGTCGCCGCGGCCCCGTCGACCCGCATCATCTACAACGGGATGCGCTACGACGTCGAACCGTTCGATTCGGTCGAGTTCCGGCAGGCGATGAACTATGCCATCGACCTCGAGAGCATCGTCCAGAACGTCCTCGGCGGCTTCGGCGCGCAGACGGGCCAGCCGACGCTCCCCGAGTTCGTCGGCCACAACCCCGACCTCGACCCGTACCCGTACGACCCGGACCAGGCAGAGCAGTTGGTCGAAGAGTCCGGCTACGCCGGCGCGGAGATCGAACTCAACACGCTGGTCGGCCGCTACCTGAAGGACCTCGAAATCGCGCAGGCGGTCGCGGGCTACATCGACGAGCTACCGAACGTCACGGCGACGGTCCGCCAGCGCGACTTCGGCTCACTCGTGGACGAACTGCTCGCGGGCAGTATCGAGGCCCGCCCGCCGTGGTTCCTCATCGGCTGGGGCGAGGCGACGTTCGACGGCGGCCTCGTCATGGAGGCGCTTCTCTCCTCCGACGGGACGCTCACGACGTGGCAAAACGAGGAGTTCGACGCGCTGCTCGAACAGGCCGGCAACCAGTCCGGCGAGGAGCGCGAAGCGACGCTCCAAGAGGCGAACTGGCCCACGACCAGTGCCCGTGGATATTCCTGAACCAGCAGTACAGCGTCTACGGCGTCAACGACGCCATCGCGTGGGAGGCCCGCTCCGACGAGCGCATCGACGCGTACGCGATGAGCCAGCAGTAGTCGATGTCGCTGTCGAGGTTCCTCATCAAACGCTCGCTCCAGGGGCTGTTCGTCATCTGGGGGTCATCACGGTCGTCTTCGGCCTCCGGTTCATCTCGCCGGGGGACCCGGCGAACGTGCTGTTGCCGCCCGACGTCGACCCGGAGGTCAGAGCGCAGGTCATCGCCGAACTCGGGCTGAACGAGCCCCTGTACGTGCAGTACTGGGAGTTCATCTCGGGCGTCCCGTTCGGTGACCTCGGCCTGTCGCTCGTCACCCGGACGCCGGTCTCGGCCCGCGTCGTGGCGAGACTCCCGGCGACGCTGGAACTCGCCATCGCGGCGACAGTCGTCGCCGTCGTCATCGCGATTCCGCTCGGCGTCCTCTCTGCCACGCGGCGTCACGAGCCGGCGGACTACGGCGCGACCGTGTTCTCGCTGGTCGGCATCAGCACGCCGAACTTCTGGCTGGGCGTGATGCTCATCCTCGTGCTCGCGGTGCAGTTGGACGCGTTCCCGACCAGTCAGCGCCCCATCGGCCTCGACGGCATCGCGGTGCTTCTCGCCGGCGGCGACGTGGGCGCGGCGATACGCGGCTTCGGGACGTGGCTGTGGCATATCACGCTCCCCGCAATCACGCTCGGGACGTACTTCACCGCGCTCATCACGCGGCTCACCCGCAGCGGAATGCTCGACCAACTCGGACAGACCTACGTCCGCGCGACGCGGGCGAAGGGGCTCCCGGAGACGCTGGTCCGCTACAAGCACGCGCTTCGGAACACGCTCATCCCGGTCATCACCGTCATCGGACTCCAACTCGGCACCCTCATCGGCGGGGCCGTCATCACGGAGGCCGTCTTCGCGTGGCCGGGACTCGGGTCGCTCATCATCAACAGCATCAACGCCCGCGACTGGCCGGTCTTACAGGGCTCGCTCATCGTCGTCGCGGTCGGATTCGTCCTCGTGAACATCCTCGTCGACGCCCTGTACGCCTACGTCAACCCGCAGGTGGCCTACGATTAACGCTCTATGATATCGGAACGCACACGCAGAAACCTTCGCCGGGAACTCAGACGGAGTCTCCTCGCGAAACTCGGCATCGTCGTCGTCGTCCTCATGGTGGCGATGGCCATCTTTGCCCCGTTTATCTCGCCGTATAGCCCGTCTCAACAGGACCTCGACAACGCCCGGCAACCGCCGCTCGGCTTCAGCACGACGGAGACCAGAGAGGTGACGCAGATGGAAAACGGGAGCGTCGTCATCGAAGACGGGCAGGTCGTCACCGAGACGCAGACCGTCTACACGAACGCGACGCTCGCCCACCCGCTCGGCACCGACGGCAACGAGCGAGACATCCTCTCGCGCATCATCTACGGCGCGAGAACGTCCATCCTCGTCGGCCTGTTCGGCACGTCGCTCGCGGCGCTCATCGGCGTCCTCGTCGGGCTGTCGGCGGGGTTCTATCGCGGGCGCGTTGACGACGTGCTGATGCGGAGCGCGGACATCATGCTCGCGTTCCCCCTCGCTCGTCCTCGCAATCGCCCTCGTCGGCGTCTGGGGGCAGGCGCAAGCGCCAATCCCCGACCCGTTCGTCGCCACCGGAATCGCCCCGGCGTTCCGCTCGGCGGTCGGGTTACCGACGGGCATGCCGGAGACGGTCGTCCTCCCGGGGACGGTCATCGTCGTCGCGCTCGTCAACTGGGTGTGGTTCGCCCGCGTCGCCCGCGGCGAGGCGCTTTCCATCCGCGAGGAGGAGTACGTGAAAGCCGCGAAGGCGCTCGGCGCGAGCGACGGGCGGACGATGCTCAGACACGTCCTCCCGAACGCCATCACGCCAATCCTCGTGTTGGCGACGATTCAGGTGGCCGCCATCATCCTGCTCGAATCGGCGCTGTCGTTCCTCGGCTTCTCCGGGGCCGACGTGTCGTGGGGCTTCGACATCGCCCTCGGCCGGCAGTACCAGTCCACCGCGTGGTGGATTTCGACGATGCCCGGCCTCGCCATCGTCGTGGCGGTCATCGGGCTGAACCTCGTCGGCGACTGGCTCAGAGACGCGCTCGACCCCGGCATCGAAGGGGAGGGGGGCGTCTGAGATGGCCGACACGATTCTCAGCGTCCGCGACCTCTCCACCCGGTTTTTCACCGAGGAGGGGCAGGTCAACGCGGTCGAAAACGTCTCGTTCGACGTCGAAGACGGCGAGATATTCGGCATCGTCGGCGAGTCCGACTCCGGCAAGTCCGTGACCGCGCTGTCGGTCATCGACCTCATCGAGTCACCCGGCCGCGTGACGCAAGGCGAGATATGGTACCGCAACGCCGACCTCGCCGAGGAGTTCCGCGAGTCGAAACCGGACGCCGTCGACGGCGACCTCGTGGACATCCGACGGCTCCCGGAGGGCGTCCGCCGGTCGCTCCGCGGCCCGTCGTTCAGCATGGTGTTTCAGGACCCGATGAGCAGCTTCAACCCCTCGATAACCGTCGGCGAGCAGATAGCCGAGGCGGTCGAGGTCCAGCGCCGCGCCCGGTCGAACCCGCGCAGCACGCGCTCGCGGACGCAGGGCTACGGCCTCGGCTCGCTCCTCGTGGACTCGCTTCTCCCCTCGAAGAGCTACGTCGACGACGAGAGCATGGACCGCGCGGTCGAACTGCTCGACCAAGTCGGCATCCCCGACCCCGAGGACCGCGCCGAGGAGTACCCCCACCAGTTCTCCGGCGGGATGCTCCAGCGCGCGATGATTGCGCAGGCGCTCGCCGGCGAACCGGACGTACTCATCGCCGACGAGCCGACCACCGCGCTCGACGTGACAATTCAGGCGCAGATTCTCAACCTCCTTCGCGACCTGCAGGAACAGGAGGGGATGAGCATCCTGATGATCACCCACGACTTGGGCGTCATCGCCCGGATGTGCGACCGCGTCGGCGTCATGTACGCCGGCGAGGTCGTCGAGCGCGGCCCGCTCGCCGACATCTTCGACGACCCCGTCCACCCGTACACGCAGGGACTGTTGGGGTCGATTCCGGACGTGGACGACCCCTCGGGCCGCCTCGAACCCATCTCGGGCAACGTGCCGAGCCTGCTCGACTCGGAGATGCCCGACGCGTGTTACTTCGCCGACGGGTGTCCCAAAGCCATGACCGACTGCCTGACCCGCATCCCAGAGTACGAACTGGACGGCCGACACAGCGTCCGGTGCGTCCTCGCCGAACAGGAGTACGACCCCGCCGACGCCGTCGATTCGGTCGACGGGGGCGAGGCGGCCGGGGAGGTGAGCGCCGATGACTGAGCCGCTCCTCGCGGTTCGGGACCTCCAGAAGTACTACTTCGAACAGGACTCGTTCGTCGACAGCCTCCTCGGGCGCGACCCGACGAGCGTCAAGGCCGTCGACGGCATCTCCTTCGAGGTCGAACGCGGCGAGACGCTCGGCCTCGTCGGCGAATCCGGCTGTGGGAAGTCCACGACCGGAGAGACGCTGCTCCGACTCCGCGAGGCGACCGGCGGCGCGGTCACGTTCGACGGAAGGAACGTCTTCGAGATGGACGACGACGAACTCAAGGCGTTCCGCCGGGACGCCCAAATCGTCTTCCAGGACCCGTTTTCGAGTCTCGACCCGCGGATGACCGTCGGCGACATCGTCGCCGAACCGCTGAAGATTCACGGGATTCCCGAGTCCGCCGACGGCGAGTCCAAACGCGAGTGGCGGCGCGACAGGGTCACGGACCTGTTAGAGCGGGTCGGCCTCTCCGCGAACCACTTCGACCGCTACCCCCACGAGTTCTCCGGCGGCCAGCGCCAGCGCGTCGGCATGGCTCGCGCGCTCGCGCTCGAACCGGAGTTCATCGTCCTCGACGAACCGGTGTCGGCGCTCGACGTGTCCGTGCAGGCGCAGGTGTTGAACCTGCTCGACGATTTGCAGGAGGAGTTCGGACTGACGTATCTGTTTATCGCGCACGACCTCTCGGTCGTCCGCCACATCTGCGACCGCGTCGCCGTGATGTACCTCGGCAACATCGTCGAACTCGGTCCGACCGACGACCTGTTCGAGTCTCCGAAACACCCCTACACGAAGGCGCTGTTGGAGAGCGTTCCCCGACCCTCAACGGCCGAACACGGCCGACGGGTCGAGGCGCTGCCGGGTGACGTGCTGACGTGCCGTCGCCGCGAAACCCGCCGTCCGGCTGTCGCTTCCGGACTCGGTGTCCGGAGGTCATCCCCCCTGACGACCTCGCCATCGAACAGGGGAGTTACCGCGCCGTGATGGACCTTCGGGACGCTCTCGCGGTCGGTGACGTGAACCAAGACCATATCTGGGACGCTGCCGACCCCGACCGGGAGGACACGGAGGCGTTCATCGACGAGGCGCGCGCGCGACACGTCGACGACGAGGTCGCGAGCGTCGTCGACACGGCGCTCGGCCACCTCGCGGAGGGCGAGGTCGACCGCGCTAGCGAGACGCTTCGGGACCGCTTCGAGAGCCCCTGTGAGACGCGACGCCCCGGCGTCGGTGACGTGCCGCATCCCGCGGCCTGCCACCTCTACGAGGGTTCGGACGAGGTGATAGTCGTCGAGACGAACGCCGGCACGGCCGCCGAGGCCGACGACTGACTCGGGTCCAGCGGGCGACGAGTGCTGGCCTCGGCCGACGCCGCCCTCGCGGCACCGGCGAAACCGCCCCGTAACGAAACGTTCAGGCCCCTACCGGGCGCACCATCGCTGTGACACGGTATCGAAACGTCGGTCTGTTCGTCGTCCTCGCCGCCGTCTGGGGGTCCGCGTTCATGGCGATCAAAGCCGGGCTGGAGTTCTTCCCGCCGGTGCTGTTCGCGGCGCTCCGGTACGACGTGGCGGGGGTCGTGATGCTCGCCTACGCGCTGTACGCCACCGACTCGCCGCTCCCGCGCGGCAGAGCCGAGTGGACCGAAGTCGCCATCGGCGCGGTGTTCCTTATCGCCGCGTACCACGCGCTCCTGTTTATCGGCGAGACCGACCCCACCGTGACGAGCGCCGCTGCCGCCGTCACCGTGAGCCTCAGTCCGGTGCTCACGACCGGATTCGCGCGACTCCTGCTTCCGAGCGAGCGACTCACCCCCCTCGGCGTCGTCGGCCTCCTCCTCGGACTCGTCGGCGTCGCGGTCCTCTCGGAACTCGACCCGAGCAACCTCCTCGCCGGCGGTACGGTCGCGAAACTCCTCATCTTCGGCGCGGCCGCGGCCTTCGCCCTCGGCTCCGTCCTGACACGTCGGGTCGACTCGGAGCTGCCTATCGAGACGATGGAGGCGTGGTCGATGCTCCTCGGCGCGGGTCTGATGCACGTCGCGTCCGTCGGCCTCGGCGAGCGCCCCGGGGCGGTCGTCCTTAACGTCCAGTCGGTCGCGGCGCTCGCGTATCTCTCACTCGCGGCGAGCGCGCTCGGCTTCCTCATCTACTTCGACCTGCTCGCCCGCCTCGGTCCCATCGAAATCAACCTCGTCTCGTACGTCGCCCCCGTCTTCGCGGCGCTCTCCGGCTGGGCGTTCCTGAGCGAGGTTCCGACACCGTCCACGGTCGGCGGGTTCGCCCTCATCTTCCTCGGGTTCGTCCTCCTGAAGCGCGGGGCGATTCGGCGCGAACTCCGCTATCGATTCGGTGACGGTGCCCGCGCGACCGACTGAGTGGGCGCGCGGCTACGCGTCCGTCGCGTCCGTCGCGTCAACCCGCTCGACCGTCTCCACTTCTCCGATCATCGTCCAGCCGTCTTCGCCGGGACGCTGTCGACCGACGACGACCGCGTCGTTGTGCTCCGTCGTCGCGAACCGATAGACTGCGTCGTCGCCGTCGAGTCCGCCTTCGGCCTGAAAGTCGGTCTGGAAGAACTCCGCGCTCTCCAGCGTGAACGTGCCGTCTATCTCCTCGCCGACGACGAGGCGCATAGCGTTCGGGTGGATGTTGTACATGCGCTTTGCGACGCGATTGAGGTCGGGCATACCCCGACAGTTGCGCCCGCGGGCTAAATCCCTGCGGGAGCGACGTCGACCGAACCATCCGTCGGACCGCGGGCGACGTGTCGGGCTCCCGGCCGTATCGAGCGCCGCGTTCGAACCGGAGAAAACCCGCGGAAATTCAGGGTTCGACGACCGTTCAAGAACGTGTGACTATTCCGTGAATAAAAGATTTAGGCGAGGTTATGAAGTATTAGGCGGCCGCTCGTCTATCGATGAAACTTCACATTTACCGGATAGTCGTGGGTAAACGAGTATGAAACGAGTCGAATTCTCGCACCTAATTATGACCCCTCCGCTCCATGTTGTAGTCGTAGGTGCCCCCCAACCAATGTCGAACTCCCCATCCACGGTCCCCCGTGAACGCCTCTCCCAACTCCGCGAGGTCGTAACGGAAGAACGGCCGCTCCGCCTCGGCTTCGAACTCGTCGCCGCACCGCTTCGGTTCGTCGGCTTCTGGGCCGCAGTCGCCCTCCCGTTCCTGTATCTTCCCTTGCTGTTCGGCGGCCTCGAAGCCAGCGATTCCACCGTCTTCGGAGCGCTTCTCGCAGTCAACGCACTCGCGCTCGTCATCGGCCACAACTACGCCCGTTCGTAGACGCGGTCGTACACCGGCGCGGGTCGTGGTTTACGACAACGAACTGCGTTTTCCCTCCATCTCCGCGGCCGTCCTCTCGTTTCCCGTCTCTCGGGCTCTGTGCGGCCATCCGGCCCCTGCCGGATGTCCCTCACGTTCGACCATCGGGAACCGAGTCGCTTTACCGCGGTCCGGTCTTCGGAGTCAGTATGTCGCTTTCGATGGTTCCACTGGGACGGACCGGAACGACGGTCTCCGAGCTCGCGTTCGGGACGTGGCGGTTCGGTCGGCAGAACGACGACGGCGCGGTCGAGGTCGGACGCGACCGCGCCCACGAGCTGCTCGACGCCTACGCCGCCGCCGGCGGGAACTTCATCGACACCGCCGATATGTACGGCGACGGTGCCAGCGAGACGTACATCGGCGAGTGGCTCGGGGAGCGCGACCGCGAGGAGTTCGTCGTCGCGTCCAAGGTTTTCTGGCCCACCCGCGAGGACGCCAACGGCCGCGGGCTCAACCGGAAGCATCTCCGCCGCCAGATAGACCGCATTCTCGACCGGCTCGGCACCGACTACGTCGACCTGCTGTACATCCATCGGTGGGACGACGAGACGCCGGTCGAGGAGTTCATGCGGACGCTCGACGGGTTCGTCCGCGACGGGAAGGTGAACTACCTCGGCACCTCGACGCTCGAACCCAACGCCTGGAAGGTCGTCAAGGCGAACGAACTCGCCGACAAGCGCGGCTACGAGCCGTTCAAAGTCGCCCAGCCGCGGTACAACGCCGTCAACCGCGAGATAGAGGGGAACTACCTCGATATGTGCGCCGACTACGACATCGGCATCGTCCCGTGGTCGCCGCTGGCCGGCGGCTTCCTCACGGGCAAGTACGCCCGCGACGAGCGCCCCCCCGCGGACTCTCGCGCGGCGAACGACCAGCGATTCGCCGACTCGTATCTCACGCCGGCGAACTTCGACGCGCTCGAACAGGTCGAGGAGGTCGCCGAGGCGGTCGGCGCGTCGCCCGCGCAGGTCAGCCTCGCGTGGCTCATGCATCACCCGCAGGTCACCGCGCCGATTGTCGGCGCGCGAACGGTCGACCAGCTCGGCGAGAACGTCGTGGCCGCGGACATCGACCTCACGCCCGACCAGTTCGAACGCATCTCGGTCGCCAAGCGTCACTTGTCCGCGTAACAGCTTCGGAAGCGGCCCCGAACCGTCAGGTGTAGGTGTCGTCGGCGGGTATCGGCGCGCATGACCGACGACGCGTTCGACGCCGACGCCTACGTCTCCGAGCTCCGGGCGAAGCGCGAGGAGAAAGACGACTTCTTCGGGTCGCACCCGCAGTCACCGATTCCGCCGGAGGAACGGGACGACTTCGACGGCCTCGACTACTTCGACCCCGACCCCGACTACCGCGTGACCGCCTCGGTCGAGACGCACGCCGACCCCGAACCGGTGACGATGGACACCTCGACCGACGGCGAGGTCCGGTATCTCCGCGTCGCCACGTTCCACTTCGAACTCCGCGACACCGACCTCACCCTCGGCGCGTACCGTCAGGAACACGACGACTCGCCGACGCTGTTCGTCCCCTTCCGCGACAAGACGACGGGACAGCAGACCTACAACGGCGGTCGGTACATGGAACTCACGCCCGACGCGCCCCTCGACGAGTTGGAGGAGGTCGTCGTCGACTTCAACCTCGCGTACAACCCGTTTTGCGCGTTCACCGAGGCCTTCGAATGTCCGCTTCCGCCCGAGGAGAACTGGCTCGACGTGGTCGTTCCTGCTGGCGAACGGGACTACGAGTAACCCGGCGAATCAAAAGCGCAAGTTCCATATCGGACGCTTCCGGAGAGACCGACATGGGACTGCTCAGTTCGAAGAAAGCCGTCATCGGGATGGTGCTGATGATCGTCGGGACGCTCGCTATGCTGCCGGGAATGCTGCCGAACTCCGCGCAGGTGATGTCCTACGCACTCGTCGTCGGTGCCGGCGCGCTCACCCTCGGAACGTGGATGGTCGGCACGTCCGAGGACGGCCGCCCGGTCTGAGACCGGCGCGTTTCCCCGTTGTAACGGCGAAGAATCGGCTGTTCTCGCGACGACGTAGTTTGTCCGTCTGATCGGGTGTCAGCGACGCGGCCGGACGCGCGCCGCAGGAGTCGAATCAGCCGCGGCTCGGTGGGTCGGCCAGTCGGAAGAAAACGATGCCGCGAAGGCTGTGTCGCGTTCAGGCGTCGGGACCGGACCAGCTCTGGAGGGTGGCGGAGTTACTGCCACTCTCGGAGGTCCAGATGACTCGAACAGTCGCGGTCGAGAGGTCGTCGGCGTTCTGCTCGACAACCGTCGCTTGGCTCCCGGCGGTAATCTCCGAATCCGAGGTTATCGATTCCCAGGTCTCGGTCGTCCCGCTCGCCCCTGCGAGTTGACCCGCGGAGTCGTTCAGGGCAACCGAGGAGGTGATGTTGACCTGCGCGGCGTCGATTGACGTCCCGCTCTCGTGGGTGACCGTGAGGGCGGTGCCGTTGTAGTCGAAACCGAAGCTCGCCTGCGGAGCAGTGTTGCCGACCTGGTCCCCGAGGCCGAGGACGAACGTCCCGATGACGGCCGCGAGGATGACGGTAATCGCGACCATGAGGATGACGCCGATGACCGGCGACACCGCGTCGTCTTCCGCGAGGAGGTGTTTGAAATTCATCTATCCGTTGTAGGTCCACTGCTGGAGCGTAGAGGACGTACTGCCACTCTGCGAGTTCCAGACGACGCGAACGGTATCGCCGTCAGCGAATCCACCGGAGTTGTTTACAACGGCGGACCCACCTGCAGTGATCGGGTCGGAGCCACCGTAACTGGTCCAGTTATTACCGGAATTGGAGAAGTTACCGGTTATCGTGACTTGGTTCGCGGCAATCTGTTCGCCACTCTCGTGGGTGATCGTCAGGTTGTCGGTGCCGTCGTAATCGAAGCTAAAGCTCGCCTGCGGCGACGTTTCGCTGACTTGGTCCCCGAGGCCGAGGACGAACGTCCCGATGACGGCCGCGAGAATCACTGTAATCGCCACCATCAGGATAACCCCGATGACGGGACTGACTGCACGGTCTTCCGTGAAGAGATGTTTGAGTTGCATGCGTTATGTCCGACACCCGGACGGTATCGCTCGCCGAAGACGCCGGTGGCGCGGTCGTCGCTGCGCGACCAGCATCCCTGCCCGGCACCCGTCGCGGTGTGTCCACCCGACTCGTATCCCCGGGATGACTTAAATCTACGTACCAGATTAATGGTCAATTTCGCCCTTGAATTCGGGCATTAATATAGTGTTTATATTGTGTTTAAGTCTATAACCACACCCTTTGAGAGAGAATTTTAAAGAACATCTGACACGTTCTCGGGAGTTTCTTTTCTATCCCGTGTTCGTCGCCGCGCTTACCGGTCGGTCACGACCCCGGCTGTCCCCGTTCACGACCGGGTCGAACACGGCGACGAGAGACGAGATAGTACGAACTCGCGGAGCGGAGACACAAAAGAAAAACGCGGAACGAACGTGACGAGACCGCGACTGCGACGGGGTACTACCTCGCGTTCAGCACTCGGACCAGCCGCAGTTCTGGCAGGTCTTACAGCCTTCGGAGTAGTAGAGGTCCATCTCGCCGCACTCGGGACACTCGGGGCTCTCGCCCGCCGCGAGCAGGTCCGCGACGGCGTCGTTGTCGGACCCGTCGTCGACGGCGACGCCGCCGTCGGTGTCCGCGTTGGCGTCCTCGGCCGCGGCGGCCTCGGCTTCGACCTCGGTCAGGTTCTGCTGTTGCGGGTAGCCCTTGTCGATGTCGCCGTCGAGATACCGCCGCATCGCGGTCCCGATAGCGTCCGGGATGGAGTTAATCTGCTCTCCTTTGTCCCAGGCGACCTTCGGGCTCCGGATACCCTTGAGTTCGTTCGCAATCTCCTCGGGGTCGACGCCCGAGCGGAGCGACGTCGAGACGGTCTTGGCGAGCGCCTCGGTGAAGGAGGCGGTGAAGCCGCCGGAGTTGCCGATGTTGGCGAACAGCTCGAACGGCTCGCCGTGTTCGTCCTCGTTGATGTTGACGTAGAGCTTCCCGTAGCCGGTGTCGATGCGCTGGGTGACGCCGTACAGCACGTCCGGACGGGGGCGCTTCTTGCCCACGTCGCTCGGGGAGTCGGCGAAGGCGAGTTCGAGTTCGCTGCCGATGAGGTCCGAGACCTCCTCGGAGTCGAGGAACGCCTCCACGTTGCCGAACACGTCGCGAATCTGCGAGACGATGGCCTCGGCGGCCTCCTCGTCGTCGGAGAACTCGGTGTTCTTCGCGCGCGTGGTGAGCACCTGCTTCGAGCGGGTACCGTCGCGGTAGACGGTGACGCCCTTGCCGCCGTGGTCGTAGATGTAGCGGTAGACCTCGTCCATGTCCTCTTTCGAGGCGCTGTTCGGGAAGTTACAGGTCTTCGAGATGGCGGAGTCGACGCCGCTCTGGAGGGCGCACTGGACGCCCGCGTGCTCGATACCCGCGAGGTCCGAGGTCACGACGAACAGTTCGGAGATAGCGTCCGGAACCGTCGACAGCGAGGAGAGGCCGTCGAACTGGTTGCTCGCCATCTGCTCTTGTGCCTCCTGCTTTACGGCCTCGACGTCGATGTCGTTGGCCTCCAGCACGCGGAGGAAGTAGTCGTCGAACTCGACGAGCATCTCGTCGCCCTGCACGTCGTCGGAGACGTTCTTGTAGTAGGCGACGTTGTAGATGGGCTCACAGCCGCCGGTGGTGTTCGACACCATCGACGTGGTGCCCGTCGGGGCGATGGTCGTCGTGTTGTGGTTGCGAATCGGGTAGCCGTCTTCCCAGTCGTCGGCGTCCTCGCCGGTGTGGTGTTCGAACCACTCGCGGTACTCGGTCGGGTTCGCGTACTTCGAGTCCTCCCACGCCTCGAACGGGCCGCGTTCTTCGGCGAGTTCGTGGGACGCCCGCTTGGACCCGTGGTTGATGTGGGTCATGAGCTGCTGGGCGATTTCGTTGCCCTCGTCGGAGCCGTAGCGGACGCCGAGCTGGATGTACAGCTGAGCGAGACCCATGATGCCGAGCCCGATTTTGCGGAGTTCGCGGACCTTCTCCTCGATTTTCTCGACCGGGAAGTCCGACATCGTGACGACGTTTTCGAGGAAGCGCGTGCCGCTTTCGATGCGGTGGTTGAACTCCTCCCAGTCGACGGCGTCTTCGAGGAACGCCTCCGTCGCGGCCTCCAGCGAGTCGTACTCGTCGCTGTGGGCGTCGTACCAGACGCGCCAGTCGGGCGAATCCTCCGCGACGAGCGTCGAGAGGTTGATGTGACCGAGGTTACACGCCTCGTACTCCTCCAGCGGCTGTTCGCCGCAGGGGTTGGTGGCGAGAATCTGGTGGTCGGGGTGTTTCTCGACGTCGAAGGAGTGCTCCTTGTTCGCGCGTTCGAGGTAGACGACGCCGGGTTCGCCGTTCTCCCACGCGCCCTCGATAATCTGGTCCCAGAGTTCCTTCGCGGGGACCGAAAGCACCTCGCCGACCTCGACGTACTCGCCGAGACCGAACATGTCGTAGATTTCCTTCGTCTGGGGCGTGGCGACGTGCGGCTCTTCGGTGCGAGGGTTCGTGAAGACGAACTCCTCGTCGTTGTACAGCGCCTTCATGAAGCCGTCGGTGATGCCGACGGAGATGTTGAAGTTCGAGAGGTGGCCCTCGACGGCGTTGCGGAGGTGCTTGGGGACGCGGCCGTCCTCGTCGATGAGTTCGCGCGCCTCGTCGAGCGCGTCGACGAACTTGGTGTGGGTGAAGTCGTCGGGGTCGTTCAGGCGGAGCGTGTGCGCGAGCGACACGTCCTTGTTCTTCGCGTGGAGGAACTGGATGACGTCGGGGTGGCTGACGCGCATGACGCCCATCTGTGCGCCGCGGCGCGCGCCGCCCTGTGCGATGGTCTCGCACATCTGGTCGAACGTCCGCATGAACGTGATGGGGCCGGAGGCGATGCCGCCGGTCGAGCCGACCGCGTCGCCGTAGGGGCGGAGCTTCCAGAAGGCGTAGCCCATGCCGCCGCCGGACTGGAACACCTCGGCGGCCTCCTTGGCCGTCTGGTGTATGTCCGTGATGTCGTCGGCGGGTGAGTCGACGAAACAGGCCGAGAGCTGCTGGAGTTCGTCGCCGGCGTTCATGAGCGTCGGCGAGTTCGGCATGAAGGAGAGCTGTTCCATCAGCTCCTCGAACGTCTCGCGCTTCTCGACGACGACCTCGCGTACCTCCTCGGGGAGCTCGGGGACGAGGGTGTCGTAGGCGAACTTGTTGACGTTGTAGACCGAAAGTGTCGTCTCGGCCTCGTCGTCGTCGGCCGTGACGCCCTTGCCGAAGACCTCCGCGGCGAGTTCGTCGCGGCGCGGGTGATCCGGCTTGATGAGGTCGGGCGTGACCGTGAGTTCGATGTCGCGTTTTTCGGCCTCGAAGACGGCTTCCGCGAGCGCGATGTTCTTCGCGACGCGGGGGAACAGGTCCTCCTGCGTCTCGACGAGGTCGCCGTCGGCGTCCTTGCGGAGGTAGCGGGCGGGGAGAATGTTGTTGTAGGCGTTGCCCGTCATCCGCGCTTCGAGGGTCTCGCCTTCGGTCCGCTTGACCGGCAGCACGAGTTCGTCCGTCGAGAGGTTCGCGTCGCTCATCTTACTGTCCCTCCCGCCCGAGCCGCGTTCGAGCGAGGTCGCGTCGATAGTGTCCGGAAATTCCGCTCATTGGTGACGATATTGGTGTGTGTTGCGTGGTTGGTTAAGGGCTTCGAACTCGGAGGTTCGACCGCCGAACGTATCATAATTAGTTCAATTACGACGACGGCCGACGACCGGGGCCGAACTGCACGGATTCATACGACGGACGGAAACCACATAACCGTAGGTAGAGCGGAGTGGAAGTGAAATTGTGGCGCCAATAATCGCAAGACGTAGCGGTGATATCCAATAGAACGTGAGGGGGGAGCCAAGGCGTCTGAACCCGTCACATGGTGAACTGTCCCGCATCACCGGAGAGGATATAAAGGAATCCCGGACAGTCGACAGCCACACAACTATCAGAATTCGTATGTTCGAATTTCGCAGTCGCTCAGGGGTGCCGAAATCGGTCGTTTCGGCGGGAAAATCACACCGGAACCGCGCGACGAGACCGCCCACAAGCTTATCCGCTCTACGGATGTCATATCGGGGTATGGTACTGACTCCCCTCGCGCTCACCCCGTTACAGCTCGGCGGCCTGCTCTCGGGGCCGCTCGGTCAGATGCTCGTGGTGCTCGCGGCCGTCGCCGTCGTCATCCTCGTCGGCCGGCTGTTCCTCAAAATCGCGTGGCGACTGGTCACTATCGCCGCCATCGTCGTGGGCGCGCTGCTGTTGCTCTCGTTTTTCGGCATCAACGTCCTGTAATCCGAGCGCGCGGCCGTCGCCGCGGCCGACACGGAGTGGTCGCGGGCGCGGCGCACGTCTCGCCCGTCGCGTCTGACCCGACCCGACCCGACTCAGGCCACGTCGAAGCCGGCGACCGCCGTGAGGAAGTTTCTGACGACGCCGTGTCCCGACCCCGTGAGCACGCTCTCGGGGTGGAACTGGACGCACTCGATTGGGTAGTCGCGGTGGCGGACGCCCATCACCAGCGCCTCGCCGTCGTGGTCGGTCGTCGCAGAGACGTCGAAGCAGTCGGGGACGTCCGTGGCGACGAGCGAGTGGTAGCGCCCGGCCGGGAAGCCGTCTTCGAGGCCGGCGAAGACGCCCGCGCCGTCGTGGTCGACGGGGAACGCCTTCCCGTGAATCGGCTCCGGCGCGTGGCCGATGGTGCCGCCGTAGGCGTACACCGCGGCTTCGAGGCCGAGACAGACGCCGAGGGTGGGAATCTCGGTCGACAGCTCCGTGAGAACGTCGTTGGTCACGCCCACGTCGCGGTCGTTTTTCGGGTGGCCAGGCCCCGGCGAGATGACGATAGCGTCGGGGTCGAGGTCGCGTATCTCGTCGAGCGAGGCGGTGTTCTTGCGCACCTCGATGTCGAGCGGTTCGCCCTCGACGGTCTGCTCGGAGAAGTACTCCACGAGGTTGTACGTGAAGGAGTCGAAGTTGTCGACGACGACGAGCCGAATCATTGCGACGCCTCCTCGGTCCCGTACTCGATGCGGCGGACGGCGTCGAGCACCCCGCCCATCTTCTGTTCCGTCTCCTCGTACTCCGCGGTCGGGTCGGAGTCGGCGACGATGCCGGCACCCGCGCGGACGGTGATGGCGTCGTCCGCGCCGCCGGAGTCGACCGTCGCGGTTCGGATGACGATTGCCACGTCGGCGTCGCCGGTCCACGAGTAGTAGCCGACGCCGCCGCCGTAGACGCCACGGGGCTCGGCTTCGAGGTCGTCGATAATCTCCATCGCGCGGACCTTCGGCGCGCCGGTGAGCGTCCCCGCGGGGAACGTCGCTCGCGTGGCGTCGAAGGCGTCGGCGTCGGCGTCGAGCGTCCCCGAGACGGTCGATTCGATGTGCTGGACGTGGCTGTACTTGATGATGCTCATGAAGTCCTCGACGCGGACGCTCCCGGGCGTCGAGACCCGGCGCACGTCGTTGCGGCCGAGGTCGACGAGCATCGTGTGCTCGGCGCGCTCTTTCGCGTCCGCGAGGAGTTCGCCGGCGAGGCGGCGGTCCTCAACCGGGCCGGACCCGCGCTGGCACGTCCCCGCGATGGGGTTGACGACGACGCGGTCGCCCCTGACGGAGACGAGCGTTTCGGGGCTCGCGCCGACGACGCGCCGGTCGCCGTGCCGGAGCAGGAACATGTACGGCGAGGGGTTCACCTCGCGCAGCGAGGCGTACAGACCGACCGGGTCGACCTGCCCGCGGAGCTTCCGGGTGCGCGAGATGACGCCCTGATAGATGTCGCCGTCGCGGACGTGTTCTTTCGTCTTCCTGACCGCGGCCTCGTACTCCTCGCGGGAGCCGGCGTCCTCGCCGGTCCGCTCGAAGCCGCCGGGGGCGGGGTCGTCCGCCGCGCGGAGCTTTTCCGCGACGCGCTCGGCCTCGGCGACGACGCCGTCGTACACCTCGCCGGGGTCGTCGTCGGGCGAGACGACGGGGGTACAGACGAGGCGGACGGCGTCCTCGCGGTGGTCGAACGAGAGGGTCCGGGTCGTGAGGACGAACTCGGCGTCCGGGTCGTCCGTGTCGGGGCGCTCGCGGCCGACCTCGTCGAGCCAGAGGTCGTAGACGGCCTCGTAGGCGAGGAAGCCGACCAGCCCGCCGGTGAGCGTCTGGCGGTCCGTCTCGGGGAAGTTGACGCGCGGGAGGTCGGGGAGCGCGCCGCGCAGGGAATCGAGCACGTCGCCGTCGCCCGCGCCGACGAACTCCGCGGCGGGGCCGCCGAGGTCGGTCACGTCGACGCCGTCGGGACCGACCGTCACGACCGCTTCGGGGTCGTAGCCGACGAACGAGAAGCGCGCGTGGGAGTCGGCGGCCGTCGCGGGCGCGGAGAACGCGCCCTGCGGGTTGCTCGAGGAGACCTTCTCGGCGCTCTCCAGGAGGAAGCCGTAGTCGCTGCGGTCCGCGAGCGTCGTGTACGCGGCCAGCGGGTCCACGGACACGTCGAGGTCGGCCACGAGGTGGGTCACGACCGGTCCGTCCGCGTCGCCGGCGAGGGAGACGAACTCCTCGCGGTCGGTGTCGGGGGCCGTCACGCGACGACCTCCTCGTGGTCGTCGACCGCTCCGCGAGCCGTCTTCGCCGCGGCGACGAACGCGCGGACCGCGTCGTGGTCCTTGACCCCGCCGGAGGCCTCGACGCCGCTCGCGACGTCGACGCCGTAAGGTTCGACGGTTCGAACCGCCTCGACGACGTTGTCTGGCGTCAGGCCGCCCGCGAGAATTACGGGCGCGTCGACCGCCGCGACGAGGTCGCGCGAGGCGTCCCAGTCGTGGGTCTCGCCGGTGCCGCCCGCGCCCGAGTCGGAGGGCGTGTCGACGAGGATAGCGTCGACGACGGGCGCGAGGTCGCGTGCGCGGGCGAGGTCGGTCGCGTCGACGACCGGGACGACGCCGACGCCCGTCGCGCGGAGCGAGTCGAGGTCGTCGGCCGCGAAGTCGCCGTGGAGTTGGAGCACGTCCGGGCCGACCTCGCGGGCGAGGTCTCGGGCGTGGTCGACGGAGTCGGGCATCGTCACGAGGGTGGTCGTGAGGAACGGCGGCGCGGCGGCGAACAGTTCGCGGGCGCGCTCGCGGGGAATCTCGCGGGGCGTGTCCACGGGCACGTCGCAGATGGCACCGACCGCGTCGGCACCGGCCGCGTCGACGGCGGCGAGGTCGGTTTCGTCGGTGACGCCGCACACTTTGACGCGGGTCATCTCACGCCTCCCGAAGCGCGTCGTGTTTGGCTTTCGCGGCCCCGGAGTCGATGGCGTCGCGGGCGACTTCGACGCCCCCCTCCAGCGAGTCCGCGAGGCCGGCGACGTAGATTGCCGCGCCGGCGTTGGCGAGGATGAGGTCGCGCTTCGGCCCGGTCACGTCGCCGGTGAGGATGCCTTCGAGGTCGTCGGCGTTCTCCTGCGGCGTGCCGCCGGCGACCGCCTCGATGGGGGCCCGTTCGAGGCCGAGGTCGGCGGGCGTGAGGGTGTACTCGGTGATTTCGTCGCCGTCGATTTCGGCGACCGTGGTCGCGTCGTGGAGCGCGATTTCGTCCATGCCGGAGCCGTGGACGACGAGGGCGCGCTCGACGGGCATGTGCGACAGCGACTCGGCGATGACGGGGACGAGGTCGGCGTCGTAGACGCCGAGGACCTGCGCGTCGGCCCCGGCGGGGTTCGTCAACGGGCCGAGGACGTTGAAGACCGTCCGCATGCCGAGTTCCTTCCGCGGGCCGATGACGGCCTTCATCGCGGGGTGGAACACGGGCGCGAGCATGAAGCCGACGCCGTTGTCCTCGATGCACGCCTCGACGGACTCGGGTTCGGCCTCGACGTTCACGCCGGCGACCTCCAGCACGTCGGCGCTCCCAGAAGACGAAGAGACGGAGTAGTTGCCGTGCTTGGCCACCGCCGCGCCCGCGCCGGCCGCGACGAGCGCGCTCGTGGTCGAGACGTTGATGGTGTTGTAGTCGTCGCCGCCGGTGCCGCAGGTATCGACGAGCGGGCCGCGGTCGGGCTCGATGGTCAGGGCGGCGTCGCGCATCCCCTGCGCGAACCCCGCGATTTCGGCCTCGGTCTCGCCTTTCGCCCGGAGCGCGGCGAGGAGCGCGCCGATTTGCGCCTCGGTCGCGTCCTCGAAGACCGCCCGCGCGGCGTCGCGCGCCTCCTCGACAGTCAGGTCCGCACCGCCGGTCACACGTTCGATATAATCCTGCATTGGTAATCACCGATGTACTTCTTCGGGTTACGATGTACAAATTCGTACATCGGCTTAAGCGTGTCGGGCTGGCGAAAATCGCCGGCATCGACTGGTCGGCGCGCGGGTCGAATCGACCGCCTCGGACGGCGGGACCGCGCTGTGACCCGAATCGCCGCACGTAGTCCGATTCGAAAGCTTAAATTGTAACCCCGGACAACGGAGAGATGCGTCCGAACGGACGCGGGAAGCACCGTAACCGGGTTGGTGGTCTAGTCTGGTTATGACACCTCCTTGACATGGAGGAGGCCGGCAGTTCAAATCTGCCCCAACCCACTCCTCTTCCCGCGTTTCGACGTTCGACGATGTTCGCAACACACCGGGTTGGTGGTCTAGTCTGGTTATGACACCTCCTTGACATGGAGGAGGCCGGCAGTTCAAATCTGCCCCAACCCACTTCTCTCCGACGCCACGGCCGCGAGAGACCTCTGTGTCTCTCGCGTCGGCGTCGTGTACGTGGTTCCGGGCAGATTTGAACCAGCGAGCGAACGCAGTGAGCGAGTGAGGTTCACGCGAGCGAAGCGAGCGTGCCACCCGACACAGCCCACCACAGCATCCAACCGAACAGACAGCCTCCCGCACCACCAACCACTATGCCGTCCGCCCGCGAATCCCGCCCATGGCCCTCCTGCAAATTCCCGGCGGCCCCGAACTCGTTATCTTGGCGCTGTTGCTCCTCATCCCGCTCGCGCTCGTCTATCTGGGCTACAAGCTCGTCCAGTCGCTCCGGGCGTTCGAGGAGGGCAGAGAGGAACAGTCACAGCGGTAGTCAGTCACGACGGCACGTCGGGTCGGGCGTCGTCGCTTCGACTCTCGGCGGCTCCCGCCGGCGACGCCGACCGCTGTCGCCGGTGGTGCAGACGCGCCAGTTGGAGCGTCACCGCGTAGCCGACGACGGCGAGGACGGCGGCGAGAACCGTGTTGCCGACGAGCTGTCGGAGGAGGATATCGAGGCCGGAACTGAGCGACACGTCTGCGACCGAGGCCCCCGAAACCGGCCCGAGCAGATGCGAGCCGAGCCAGAAGCTCGCGCCGTAGACCGCCCACTTGACGGGCGGGTTGAACACGACGAGCGTGGCGACGAGCGCGAGTCGGCTCGCCCGCTCGACGAAGTAGCCGATGAGGGCGAACAGCGCGAGGGCGGTCCCTGCGGTCGGCATGGCCACGAAGAAGACGCCGAACGCGAAGCTGGCAGCCACCTCGTGAGGTGTGTGGTCCGCCGCGAACGCTCGTTCGAGGCCGGACCTGACGCGGGGACGAATCGGCGCGAGACGGTCGTACACTCGACGTGACTAGATGCGAGACGGCGTTATCAACGCTTCGCCGGGGGTGGGTAGTAATAGCGGTTGCCGTGGGACGACCGGCGACCGGCGACCGGAGACCGGATACCGGCGGTCAGCGGAATCGGCGGTCCGACTCCCACTTGTCCTTGAGTTCTATCATCTGGCCGACGCCGCGGGCCACGTCCGAGAGGTGGAAGGCGATGTCCGTGGCGGTCACGATGCCGACCATCTCCGAGCCGTCGACGACGACGAGCTTTTTCACCCGGTTTTCGCGCATCTTCTCGGCGGCCACGCGCGTCGTGGAGTCCGGCCGAATCCACTTGATGGGACTCGACATGACCGCGCGGGTCGGGACCGCAGAAAGCGGCTTTCCGCTCGCCACGCCGGCGCGGAGCGCGTCCGATTCGGTGACGATACCCGCGGGACCGCCGTCGGCCATCACGACGACGCTCCCCGCGCCCTCGCGGAGCATGGTCTGCGCGCAGTCCGCGACGCTCGACCCCAGTTCGACGGTCGCCACCTCCTCGGTCATGATGTCGTCGACGCGCATCTCAGTCGTCCGCGGGCGAGGGTTCTCGGTCGGGGTTCGACTCGGGTGCGGGACGACCCCGGTCCGCGTCGGTGGCCGCCTCCGCGTCCGCCTCGTCGCCGAGCACGTCGTCGACGGCCGCGGCCACGTCGCCGCCGTCGTCGACCTCGAACGCGTCGAGGAGGTCGTCGAGGTGACTCACGTGCGACGAGAGTTCGCGCACGTCCCCGTTGACGTCGACGAGCGCGGCGCTCTGTTCTTGGGCGGTCGCGGAGACGTTCTCGGCCTCCGCGGCGGTTTCCTCGGAGATGCCCGCGATTTCGTCGGTCATCGAGAGCACCTCTTGGGAGGTGTCGGCCTGACTGCCCGTGGCGTCGGAAATCTCGTGGACGCTCGCGGTCGTCTCCTCGACGCGCTCGACGATACCGTCGAAGGAGGACAGCGCCTCGTCGACCGAGGTTGCGCTCTCTTCGACCTGCGCCTGCATGCGCTCGATGCGGGAGACGACGGCGTCGCGCTGGGCCTCGATTTCGGTGACGAGCGACTCGATGTCGCCCGCCGAGGATTTCGTCTCCTGTGCGAGCTGTTTGACCTCGTTGGAGACGACGGCGAACCCCTCGCCGGCCTCGCCGGCGCGGGCGGCCTCGATGTTCGCGTTGAGCGCGAGGATGTCGGTCTGCTCCGCGATGTCGGTGATGACCTCGACGATTTCCTCGATTTGGGCGAGGCGGTCGTCGAGTTCGCGGACCTCGCTGACGGTCGCCTCCGTCTCGGCGCGCACGGCGTCGATGTCGTCGAGGGCGTCGGTGGCGGCGGTCTGGCCGTCGAGCGAGCGGGCCTCGGCCTCCTCGGTGAGTCGGACGAGTTCGTCGGCCGACGAGGCAATCTGCTGGATGGACGCCGAGAGGTCGTTTATTTCGTCGGCGGCGGCGACGAGACTGTCGGTCTGCTCGCTCGCGCCCTCGGAAATCTGCTGGACCGACGCCGACACCTCCTCGCTCGCGGCGGACACGTCGTCGGCGCGGTCGGCCACGCGGTCCGCGAGCGTCGCCACGTCCTCGCCGAAGGTCTTGACCGTGCCGACGGTCTGTTCGATATCGTCCATCATCTCGTTGTACGCGGCGGCGACGGTCGCCATGTCGCGGCTCTCGGAGTCGGTCGGGAGGCGGACGCGCAGGTCGCCGTCGGCCGCGCGGGTCATCGCCTCGCTGTAAGCGCGAGCGTCGGCGCGCTGGTCGCGGAGGTCGTCCCGGAGGTTGCCGATGCCGCGGACGACCTGTCCGAACTCGTCGGTGCGGTCGGTTTCGAGTGCCACGTCGAGGTCGCCGTCGCGGAGCGCGGAGACGGTCGACGCGAGGTCGACGAGCGGGCGCGCGGTGTTCCCGCGGATGATGAGCGCGAAGACGACGAATCCGAGGACCGAGAGTGCGAGCAGCGTCGCAATCCCGAGACCGACGCTTCGCGAGAGCGCGAAGACGCTGCTCGCGGGGGCGTGCAGGAGGAGCACGCCGCCGGAGACGGGGACGTGCGCGACGACGTGCGGCGAGGAGACGAAGCCCTCGACGGGGGCGAGGCGGGTGACGCCCGTCTCGCCGGCGAAGGCGGCGTCGAGTTCGGACGCCTCGGCGGCGGGATAGGCGACGTTCGACCGGCCGCCGCCCCCGTCGTAGAGGACGTTTCCGTCGGTCGTCACGAGTTGGGTGAAGCCGCCGTCAATGTGGTTCCCGTCGAGCGCGGCCCCGAGCGAGGACGCCTCGGCGACGAGGACGATTGCGCGGGGTTCGATGGACGGGAGCGGCGCGACGAAGCCCATGTAGGCGACGCCGTCTTCGACGTAGACGGTCGTTCGTTCGACGCCGTCGTCCGAGAGGTCGGCGCTCGCGGGGAGCGGAAGCGACCCGTCTTCGAACAGCGTCGTCCCGACCGCGCCCTCCTCGGACGAGCCGATGACCGCCGTCGTCTCGGTGTTGACGAAGTGGAGCGCGGCCACGTCCGCGGGCATGTCCTCTTTCGCGGCCGTCAGCGTCGCCGAGGAGCGCCCATCGAGGGTGCTGCCGGCGGAGGGGTCGTCGGCGACGATACCCACGAGGCGTTCGCGCTCGTCGAACCAGGTGTTCGCCTGCAAGGCCTCGCGTTCGGCCTCGGTGAGCAGGTCGGCGCGGGCATCCGCGTCTATCGTGGACGCCGTCTGTTGATACTGGACGATTCCGACGCCGGCGACGAGGACTGAAACGAGCAGCATCGCGGCGACGAGTCGCCGCGTGTAGCTCTCCGTAATCGCATCAGGAAGCCGTGATTCGACCTCCAAAACGAGATTCTCGGCCATTACCGTACCGACCCGAATGCGATGTATAAACCCGCGCGTCAGAGTATCAAACGAGATAATAGACTGTCGCGGCGACGGTCGAAAAGCCACCGACGAGCGCAGAACACGGGCCGGGTGGGCCAGACCGTCCCGAACCAAGCGTCAGCCATACGACTGTTGAGCGCTAACAACCCACATAGAAACCGAGTTCCGCCTGCTCGTGGCGGGCTTCTGCATCGTCGCGCCGTCGCTGCTGTTCGTCGGCTTCGTCAGACTGCTCGACGCCATGCGCGAGGACGCCCTCGTCGAGCGCGTCCTCGACGGGGTCGACGAGGGCGACGGGCCGACCGGGACGGCGCTCGACCCGACGATGTTCCTGCGGTCCGCAGGGGAGCGGTCGCGCCGGCGGACCGCGGTCTGCCGGGAGTGCGGCGCGCCGAACGCGACCGACGGCGGGCGCTGTGGGCCGTGCGGGGCTGGGTTGCGATAGCGCAAAAAAAGACGAGAAAACCGAAAACCGCTTCGGGCGAAGTTAGAGGAAGTCTTCGATGTGGTCGGCAACCTCGTTGGGAGTGTCACCGACGGGGACGCTCGCGTCGTTGAGGGCGGAAATCTTGGACTCAGCGGTGCCCGTGCCCGACCCGGAGACGATAGCGCCGGCGTGACCCATGCGCTTGCCCGGCGGTGCCGTGCGGCCGGCGATGAAGCCGGCGACGGGCGTGTCCATGTTCTCCGCGATGTACTTCGCGGCCTGCTCTTCGTCTTCGCCGCCGATTTCGCCGCACATGACGACGGCGTGCGTGTCGGGGTCGTTCTCGAACGCTTCGAGAGCGTCGACGAACGACGTGCCGATGATGGGGTCGCCGCCGATGCCGATGGCGGTGGTCTGGCCGATGCCGCGCTCGGTCAGGTTCGAGACGACTTGGTAGGTGAGCGTGCCGGAGCGAGAGACGAGGCCGACGTTACCCTCCTCGAAGATGTTGCCGGGGAGGATGCCGAGTTTGGCCTCGCCGGGCGTGATGATGCCCGGACAGTTGGGGCCGATGAGGCGCGTGTCGGTCTCAGACAGGCGCTTGTTGACCTTGGCCATGTCCTGCGTCGGGACGCCCTCGGTGATGGCGACCACGAGGTCGAGGTCCGTGTCGAGCGCCTCGAAGATGGCGTCGCCGGCGAACGCCGGCGGGACGAACACGACGGAGGCGTTGGCGTCTTCCTCGTCGACCGCCTCTTCGACGGTGTCGTAGACGGGGATGCCGTCGACGTCCTGACCGCCCTTTCCGGGGGAGGTCCCGGCGACGACGTTCGTGCCGTATTCGACCATCTGCCGGGTGTGGAACTTGCCTTCGCCACCCGTGATACCCTGTACAACCACTCGCGTGTCGTCGTCGACGAAAATACTCATTGGGACACCTCCTGTGCGTTCTCGACGGCACGCTGGACGGCGTCCTCCAGCGTCCCTTCGACCTGTACGAGGTCCGTGTTCAGAATCTCCATCCCCTCCTCGGCGTTCGTGCCCGCGAGGCGGACGACGACCGGCTTGGGAATCTCGTCGAAGCTCTCCAGCGCCTCGTTGATACCCTTGGCGACCTCGTCGCCGCGGGTGATGCCGCCGAAGATGTTGAACACGACGGAGTCGACGTTCTCGTCGGAGAAGACCATGTCCAGCGCGTTCGCCACGCGCTCGGCCTTCGCGCCGCCACCGATGTCGAGGAAGTTGGCGGGTTCGCCGCCGAAGTAGTCCACGAGGTCGAGCGTCGTCATGACGAGCCCGGCACCGTTGCCGATGATGCCGACGTTACCCGACAGGCGGACGTAGTCGAAGCCGTACTCGCCGGCCTTGGCTTCGAGGTCGTTCTCGTAGGCGTCCTCTTCCATCGCCGCGAGGTCGTCGTGGCGGAACAGGGCGTCGTCGTCGATGTTCATGACGGCGTCCGCGGCGACGATGTCGCGGTCGGACGTAATCATGACGGGGTTGATTTCGATGTCCGAGGCGTCGTTCGACTCGTAGAGGTCGTACAGCGTCGTGAGGAACGAGGCCACGTCGAAGGCCACGTCGCGGGGGATGCCCGCCTCGAAGACGACCTTGCGGGCCTGATAGGGGTGCAGGCCGAACGCGGGGTCGATGTGTTCGCGGGCGATTGCGTCCGGGTTCTCCTCTGCGACTTCCTCGATGTTGACGCCACCCTCCGTCGAGACCATCGCGACGGGCTTGCCCTCGCTTCGGTCCATCGTGACGCCGACGTACAGTTCGTTTTCGAAGTCGACGCCGGCCTCGACGAGCACTCGGTCGACCGTGTAGCCCTTGAGGTCCATCCCGAGGATGTCCTCTGCGGCCTGTCGCGCCTCGTCCTCGTCCGTGGCGATTTTGATGCCACCGGCCTTGCCACGCCCACCGACGTGTACCTGCGCCTTGATGGCGGCGGGGTATCCGATCTCCTCGACCGCCTCCATGACCTCCTCTACCGACGACGCGAGACGGGACTCTGGCACCGGAATCCCAGCCTCTGCGAAGATGTCCTTCGCCTGGTATTCGTGAAGCTTCATTACCATGCGTGGGAGGGAAAGGCACGCGCTTAAATCCCATTCATCTACGTTCAGGGTCGACGGTGTCAGACTCTCCTCATAGCTAACTCGTTTTGCATATATGCGGTCTATGAGGTCTGAGCAGCACACGTAGAGGCAGATGAACTAGACGCTCTGGATAGGAAAACACTCTTGGATATATGCAACCCTCTATGGTACACAGAGATGAACCCAGATACGCTGGATCTAATCAGCAAGAACATCGAGAGAAACCACGATAAATACGTGGCGATGGGTTCACCCGGTGAGGTCACCGAGGACAAAGACTCAGTACCTCACAAAGCATCCTCGGCTAGCTGTTTCTGAAGCCTGAGTTCTGTGGCGGAGCGGTTGGACTGGCGGTTTCGACGACAGAATCATGGACGGATCGGCGGAGAGCCGTCGCTGTCGGCGGCGGCTGCCGCCGACGCGACAGCGTCGCCACTCCCACCGTTGGCTAGCCCGGTCGGGAGTTACCGGTGGAACCGGTCGTCCGGTGGCCGGTTCGCGGGGACGGCCCGACGCGTCGCGAGGGCCGTCCACGCTGCCCGTCGGATCATGTTGATGAACTCCTTGAATGGCCACTGCCAGAGGCGACGCCCGCCTCGGCGGGGCGTCGCCACGTACTCCCAGTGCAGATACCGCCACACGTTCTGTAACAGCAAGCTCACCACGACGTACAGCAGCCGTACAACCGGATTTTGTGTCGAGGTCGTCGCGATACTTTGTTCAGAGAGTCGATAGCTTGCCTCGATACCGAAGCGTTTCGCGTAGTGGTATCGAGCGTCTCGTGGTGAGTCGATGAACGGCGCGTCAGCGGCGTAGCCGTGACGCGCCACCCCATGTTCGTCGTACCGTCCGTTCTGGTAGGTACAGTCGATGTAGACGGGGAACTCGACGGTCCAGCTGTGACCGTCGAGTCTCGCCGTCAGACTGTGCTGAATCACGCGACTCCACCCTTCTGAGAGTTCTCGCTTGATCGTCCGTCCCCAGCGGACGATCGGCATGACGTACGCGTGGTTGTGCGCCTGAAGCAGCGTCAAACACTTGCTGTCGTAGAATTCGCGGTCAAGATAGACGGCCTTGACACCGAGGTCAAGGCCGTCGAGAATACCGAGGAACTCTGCGAGGACACTGCTGGCGGTGTCGCCGTCTTCGAGACGGCGCACCGCCAGCGTGTAGCGTTTGTTCTTCACGCGTGCGTACAGCGTCGCGTAGGCGTGGAACGCGGTGGTTCCACGCTTCGCTTGTGAGTGATACAGGCCGTCCGTGTCGTCTTCGTCACCATAGTAGGGCCGCAGGTGGAGGTCTGCGCAGACCTCCACCTGCTGGGGAAGGACGTCGAGAACGTCTTTCTGGAGGAGCATGTTGCCAACCTGTTCGAGCGTTTCTAGATCGAATTTAGTGCGGAGATGGTAGAGAACGGAGTTTTCGTGGGGTGCATCTTCGCTTCTCTCACAGAGCGTTGAGACCGAGGTCCCGTCGGCGCAGGCGCCGACGAGGACCTCGTAGATGTCTTCAGCATCGAGTTCAGCGTTTTCAGCGAGTGAGAGAGCAACTTCCTCGTCAAGAGAGTTGACGAGGAAGTTAAGGAGCTGGTCCTCGTGGATTTCATCGTCTGCTTGCTGGGTTTTAGACACACCTTCTGCAAGCAGACCTTCTAACTAAACGGCTTTGTGAAGTACTGACATTGGACCGTCTCGTTTCTGCCACGGCGCGAGGTTTCAGTCCATGGTGTAGGGAAAATACGTAATAGGATAAGAACTTCTGTGTATCTATGCGCGCTGTCAGATTCCACGACCACGGCGGACGCGACGTGCTTCAGGTAGACGACATCAAGACGCCCGAGCCGGCCGCGGGCGAGGTCCTCGTCGAAGTCGCGGCCGCGGGCGTCAACCCCGTGGACACGTACTTCCGCGAGGGGTCGTACCAGCCGTTCGCGATGCCGATGATTCCCGGCGTCGACGTGGCCGGAACGGTCGCGGCGGTCGGGACCGACGTGGAGGGCTTCGCGGAGGGCGACCACGTCGTCGGCACCGGCATCGGCAAGGACCACTACGGCGGCTACGCCGAGTTCGCGGCGGTCCCGACCGACCGGCTCGCAGTCCTCTCGGACGACGTGGACCTCGTCGCGGCCGGCGGCGCGGGCGTCGCCGGCGTCACCGCGTGGCGCGCCCTCGTCGACCACGGCGGGATGCAACTCGGAGACACGGTGCTGATTCACGGCGGCTCCGGCGGCGTCGGCCACGCCGCGGTCCAACTCGCCGCCGCGTCCGGGGCTCGCGTCATCGCCACCGCCGCGCCCGACTACCACGACCGCGTGGCCGAACTCGGCGCGGACGTGGTTCTCGACTACGACCGCGACGACCTCGCGGACGCCGTCGTTGCCGCGGCGACTGGCGACGGCGTGGACCTGACGCTCGACCACCGGCTGGACGACTACCTCCAGTTCGACGCCGACGTGGCCGCCCACGGCGGTCGCGTCGTCGGCATCGGTGAGAACGACCCCGAAGTCGGCTTCGGCCTGTCGTCGTCGGCCCGGGGGAAGGACCTCTCGCTGACGATGATGAGCATGTTCAACACGCCCGACCTCTCTGCGCCCCTGCGGGAACTCGCCGGCCAGATGGGCGCGGGCGAGTTCGAAATCGACGTGGCGCGGACCTACGACCTCGACGAGGCCGCCGAGGCCCACCGCGCCGTCATGGAAGACAGCGTCCTCGGCAAACTGGTCATCACGCCCTGACGCGGCCGCCGACGCGGAAAGTGAGGACGCAGCACATCACCGCGCCCGGTCGCCGGCGGGCGCACAGCCGCGACCGAATTATGTCCCGTGCGCACGTACCGCACGGACATGGACGTGACATTCGATTTCGACGGAACCGTCGCTCTCGTGACCGGTGCGAGCGGCACGCTCGGCGGCGCAATCGCTCGCGCGTTCCACGAGGCGGGCGCGTCGGTCGCGGCCGCGGACGTGGTCGAACCCGACGACGAAGACGACTTTTTCGAGACCGAAGGAGTGCGGTTCTACGAGGGCGATTTCACCGACGAGGACGACGTGGCGCGCGTCGTCGACGAGGTCGTCTCCGACTTCGGCCGCCTCGACCACCTCGCCAACATCGCCGGGACGTGGCGCGGCGGGACGCCCATCGGCGAGACCGACGCCGACACCTTCGACTTCCTGTTCGACGTGAACCTCAAGACGATGTTCCTCGCGTCGAAACACGCGATTCCGCACCTCCGGGAGACCGAGGGCTCCGTCGTGAGCGTCTCGGCCCGCTCGTCGCTGGAGGGCGGCGAGGGAGACGGCATCTACCGTGCCTCGAAAGCGGGCGTCCGTCTACTCACCGAAACCATCGCCGAGGAGAACCGCGGCGACGTGCGCGCGAACGCGGTGATGCCGAGCGTCATCGACACGCCGATGAACCGCGAGATGATGGCCGACGCCGACTTCGACTCGTGGGTGAAGCCCGCGGAAATCGCCCGGACCGTCCTCGCGCTCTGTTCGGACGCGACGCCCGTGACGAGCGGCGCGGCCGTCCCGGTGTACGGCGAGGCCTGACCCGACTCCACCCTCTCTGATTCGTGGCGACATTCGCCACGATAAGGGATGACATTCGTTTCGGTGCGCACGAATTTTTACACGGTACGCAAGTGATTCACGAACACGACACTCGTTAGAAAAATGAGGCTATTCGGGGGGCGAATTCGGACGAACGAACCATATATGATAGTTGGTTAGAGAATTGTGTCGAATTTTGCTCCGATATGCGACGGCATACCGCGTCATTTATCACACCCACATCGGCAACAGGGTGATAGACATGACCGAACGTGAAACGTGGGCAACCAGGGCAGGGTTCATCGTCGCGGCCGTCGGCAGCGCGGTCGGCCTCGGGAACATCTGGCAGTTCCCGTTCAAGACCGCCCAGTTCGGCGGTGCCTCCTTCCTGATCGTCTACATCGTCGCGGCGCTCGGCATCGGCCTCCCGGCCATCCTCGCCGAGTTCGTCATCGGACGCAAAGCCAACCTGAACACCATCAGCGCCTTCGAGAAACTCGGCTACAAGGAGTGGCGCGTCGTCGGCGCTATCGGCCTGTTCACCGGCTTCTGGATTCTGTCGTACTACAGCGTCGTCGGCGGCTGGGTCCTCCGGTACATCGGCGGCAGTCTGACCGGCGCGTACTTCGCCGCCCCCGCGGAGTACTTCGGTCAGGTGTCCGCCGGCATGGAGGCGCTCGCGCTCCACGCCGTCTTTATGGCGCTCGTCGTCGGCATCGTCGCCGCCGGCATCGAAGACGGCATCGAGAAGGCGACGAAGCTCATGGTGCCGAGCATCGTCGTCATCCTCGCCGCGCTCGCCGTCTTCGCCTTCACGCTCCCCGGCGCGTCGGCGGGCTACGCGTACTTCCTCTCGCCCGACTTCAACGCGCTGTCGGAGAACTTCGCTGAAATCGTCCCCTTCGCCGTCGGGCAGGCGTTCTTCTCGCTGTCGCTCGGCATGGGCGCGATGATTACCTACGCCTCCTACATCGACGGCGACCAGAGCCTGTTCGGCGACGGCATCACCATCGTCTTCCTGAACAGCTTCGTCGGCATCCTCGCCGGCCTCGTCGTCCTCCCGCTCCTGTTCGCGCAGGGCATCGACCCCAACACGAGCGGCGCGGGCGCGGTGTTCATCAGCGTCGCCGGCGCGTTCGGTGACATCCCCGGCGGCCAGATAATCGGCTTCGTCTTCTTCGCGGTCGTGCTCATCGCGGCGCTCTCGTCGGCCATCAGCCTGCTCGAAGTCGTCGTCTCGTGGGCCATCGACAACTACGACGTGTCCCGCCCGCAGATGGCCATCGGCCTCGGCGGGACCATCTTCCTGCTCGGCGTCCCGTCGGCTATCGACTCCGCGTGGCTCGGCTGGTTCGACACGCTCGCCTACCAGCTGCTCCTCCCGCTTTCGGTCCTCGGCATCCTCGTCTTCGCGGCGTGGGTCTACGGCGCGCCCGCCATCGACGAACTGATGAAGGGCAGCGGACTCGGAGAGGGCGTCGGGCTGACGTGGCTCTGGCTCGCCCGCACGCTCGTCATCGTCGCCGTCGTGGCGACGCTCGCCCTCGGCCTCCAGACGCTGTTCCTCGGCGAGAGCCCGGCCATCGTCCCGCCCCTCTGAGGCGGCGAACGCTCCCGCTTTTCGAGCGGTTAGGAATCGTCGGTAGCGACGCGTCTTCCTCGACTATTAGACGGCAATTTTCACGCGTAGACCACTCAAAACCGTTAAATTTCTCCGGTGACGTATCATCGGTTCGAAAGCCCTTTTACCGGTGGGCTGTCAATGGGTGGCAATGACACGAGAAACATGGGCAACACGGCTCGGGTTCATCCTCGCGGCCGTCGGCAGCGCGGTCGGCCTCGGGAACATCTGGCGGTTCCCGTGGCAGACCGCCGAAAACGGCGGCAGCGCGTTCCTCGTCGTATATCTCGGCATCGTCCTCCTCGTCGGCGTTCCCGGACTGCTCGGCGAGTTCGTCATCGGCCGCCGCGCGAAGAAGTCGCCGGTCGGCGCGCTCCGTGACCTCTCCGGGTCGAAAAAATGGGGTATCGTCGGCGCGTTCTCGGTCGTCACCGGCATCTCGCTGCTCTCGTTTTACAGCGTCGTCGGCGGGTGGATTATCCGCTATCTCCTCGAAAGCGCGGCCGCGCTCGCCGGCGGCAACCCCGCGTACTTCACGAATCCGGGGCAGTACTTCGGCGGCGTCTCCGCCGGCGTCGACGCGGCGCTCTACCACCTCCTGTTCCTCGGTTTGACCGCGCTCATCGTCTTCGCGGGCGTCCGCAAGGGCATCGAACTCGGCACGAAAGTCATGATGCCCGCCGTGCTCGTGCTCCTCGTCGGCCTCGCCGGCTGGGCCGCGACCCAGCCCAACGCGGCCGCGGGCTACGCCTTCTTCCTCCGATTCGACCCCTCGGTCATCACCGAGAACTTCTTCGCCATTCTCGGTCCCGCCGCCGGACAGGCGCTGTTTACCCTCTCGCTCGGCGCGGGTACGATGATAACGTACTCCTCGTACCTCCGTGAGGACCGCTCGCTTCCCTTCGACGGGAGCGCCATCGCGGTCCTCAACACGAGCGTCGGCGTCATCACCGGCCTCGTCGTCTTCCCGCTTCTGTTCTCGCAGGGCATCAACCCGACCGAGACCGGCACCGGGCCGGGCGCGCTGTTCGTCGGTCTCGCCGGGGCGTTCTCGCAACTCCCCGCGGGGACGCTCATCGCCACCGCGTTCTTCGGCGTCGTGACGCTCGCGGCGCTGTCGAGCTCCATCAGCATGCTCGAAATCCCCGTCGCGTTCCTCGTCGACGAGTACGGCGTCTCACGCCGACGCGCCGTTTCCGGGATGACCGCGTTCGTCGCCGTCACCGGGGGCGTCTGCGCGTTCAACCCGGGCATCTTCGGCTTCGTCGCCGGGCCGCTCGTGAACGTCCTCCTGACCGCCGGCCTCGCGGCGTTCCTCCTGTTCGTCGGCTGGGTCATGGGCCGCGAGGCGCTCGAAGAGTTCGCCGCCGGCGCGGGCGAGTTCTCGAAGTCCCTCGGCACGCCGTGGCTCTTCGCCGTCGGCGTCGTCCTCCCGCTGTTCCTCGTCTTCACGCTCCTCACGCACTTCGGCGTGGACACGACCATCGGCTTCTGGCCGACCGTCGGCGTCGCCGTCGTCGCGTCCGCCGCCGCCTTCTTGGGCCTGCGACAGCCCAACTCAGTCGTCTGAGTGGGGCTCTCCCCGCTGCGTTCGGCGCGCTGACTCGACTCCGACTGCTCTGTTTGCTCCGTTTTCGACCGACCCGACCGCGGGGAGTACTTCGCGTTCGCGTCGCTAATCATGATGATTGTTCCACCTATTCTTCGACAACTGTCGAAGTAAGGGTTGCCGGATTGCGGAACTCCTTTGACCGAGGACTGCGGACCGTTGCTCCAATGAGCGAAGGTGGTCTGGCATGACGATGGAAGACCGGATCGACGAACTCCGCGAGAAGCGCGAGGAAGCCCTGAAGGGCGGCGGCGAGGACCGAATCGCCTCGCAGCACGACAAGGGCAAGATGACCGCCCGCGAGCGCATCGACTACTTCCTCGACGACGGCACCTTCCGGGAGTTCGACCAGTTCCGAACCCACCGCAACCACAAGTTCGGGATGGAGGAGACGAAGCTCCCCGGCGACGGCGTCATCACCGGCTACGGCGAGGTCGGCGGCCGAACCGTCTTCGTCTTCGCCCACGACTTCACCGTTTTCGGCGGCTCGCTCGGTGAGGTGTTCGCCGAGAAGGTCTGTAAGGTGATGGACAAGGCGATGGAGGTCGGCGCGCCCGTCGTCGGCCTCAACGACTCCGCCGGCGCGCGGATTCAGGAGGGCGTCCAGTCGCTCGGCGGCTTCGGCGAAATCTTCCGCCGAAACACCGAGGCGTCGGGCGTCATCCCGCAGATTTCGGCCATCATGGGCCCCTGCGCGGGCGGCGCGGTGTACTCCCCCGCGCTGACGGACTTCACCTTCATGGTCCGCGACACGAGCCACATGTTCATCACCGGCCCGGACGTCATCAAGACGGTCACGGGCGAGGAGGTCACCTTCGACGAACTCGGCGGCGCGACGACCCACACCTCGACGAGCGGGGTCGCCCACTTCGCCACCGACACCGAAGAGCAGGCGCTCGACGACATCCGCCACCTGCTTTCGTACCTCCCGCAGAACAACGTCGAGGACCCGCCGCGCGTCGAACCGTGGGACGACCCCGAGCGCGTCGACGACGACCTCGCCGGGGTCGTGCCCGACCAGCCGCGCAAGCCCTACGACATCCACGACGTGCTCGACGGCGTCCTCGACGAGGGCTCCTTCTTCGGCGTCCAAGAGGACTTCGCCAAGAACATCGTCGTCGGCTTCGGTCGCCTCGACGGTCACTCGGTCGGCATCGTCGCCAACCAGCCCCGCGTGAACGCCGGTACCCTCAACATCAACGCATCGGAGAAGGGCGCGCGCTTCATCCGCTTTTGCGACTCGTTCAACATTCCCATCCTCACCTTCGTGGACGTGCCCGGCTTCCTGCCCGGTACGGACCAAGAGCACAACGGCATCATCCGCCACGGCGCGAAGCTCCTGTACGCCTACTCCGAGGCGACGGTGCCGCTCATGACCGTCATCACGCGCAAGGCCTACGGCGGCGCGTACGACGTGATGGCCTCGAAGCACCTCGGCGCGGACGTGAACTACGCGTGGCCGACCGCCGAAATCGCCGTGATGGGCCCGCAGGGCGCGGTCAACATCCTCTACCGCGACGAACTCGACGCCGCGGACGACCCCGACGCCCGCCGCGACGAACTCATCGAGGAGTACCGCGAGGAGTTCGCCAACCCCTACACCGCCGCGGACCGCGGCTTCATCGACGACGTCATCGAACCCGGCGAGACCCGCGAGCGCCTCATCTCCGACCTCCGGATGCTGAACTCCAAGCGCAAGTCCCAACCCGACAAGAAACACGGCAACATCCCGCTATGAGCGGCGAACTGCTGTCGGGGCTGTCGATTCCGGACGACGCCGACGCCGAGGAGGCCGCGGCCATCGCCGCCGCCGTCGGCGCGCACCTCCACGACCAGTCGGTCGCCGCGGCCGCCGCGGCCGCAGGGGACGGCGAGGAGACGTGGAACGAGGAGCGCTGGCGGTACGCCGGCCGCCTCGAATCGGTCACGGGCTGTGGCCACCGCGTCCCCTCCGGCGCGCCGACCGACGCGTGGGCCGCCTCGGGCCGCGTCGACCGGTTCTGAATCGGGGGCCTGCGGATTTACGACAGAACATTCACATTCTCGTCCGACGTCAACCGGGCCAACATGGTCCAAACCGCGCTCGGCTGGCTGTTTCTCAACGCCGTTCTCGCCGGCTTCGCCGCCGTCGCTGTCGCGGCACACTACGCCGACGAGGGCGAACCCGACTTCGTCTCCGCGGCGCTGGCCGCCGTCTTCGCCGGGACCTGCGTCGAACTCGGGACGGCGAACGGCTACTTCCCGGACGGGGTTTTCCCGACCGCCGTTGTCGGTGTCTGCGTCGTCGTCGCGCTCGTCTCGCTCGCGGTCGGCGTACAACGGGACCAGACGGCGTTTCAAGCGTTCCACGGCGACGCTCGGACCCGGTAGTTCACTCCGCGAGCGCCGGGTCGTCGACGACGACGCCGTCGACGCCGCACTCCCGGAGCCGCCGAACTATCTCGCGGTCGGGGACCGTCCACGCGTTGACCTCGAAGCCGCAGTCGTGCGCCTCCTCGACCCGCGCCGACGAGAGCAGGTCGTAGTGCGGGTGGACGGCCGCGCAGTCGAGATCGGCGGCGACCGACAGCGACTCCGCCCAGTCGGCCGCAAAGAGGAACGCGACCGGGAGCGCGGTCGCCTCGCGCACCTCGCGGAGCGCCTCGGCGTCGAACGACGAGACGAGTATCTCGTGTTCCGCGCCGCCGACGACGGCGGCGAGGTCGTCTACGAGGCCGCGTTCTTTCAGTTCGACGTTGACCGAAACGCGGTCCGGCAGGGCGTCGAACACCGCGGCGAGCGTCGGAATCGACTCGCCGGAGTCGCCGATTGTGAGTGCCTGCAACTCCGCGAGAGTCGCCTCGGCGACGCGGCCGGGCGCGCCGGTCACGCGGTCGAGCGTCTCGTCGTGGACGACGACGAGTTCGCCGGAGCCGCAGCGTCGAACGTCGAGTTCGACCCAGTCGAGTCGCGTCGCGGCCGCGTCGAAGGCGGCGAGCGTGTTCTCGGGGGCGAGGACGGGACAGCCGCGGTGACCGATGACGCGCATGTCGGTACGTCGCGGGAGGGCGGCCTAAACGCTTCCTCCGGACCGGTCGAAAGCGCTCGGGAGCGGTTCGTTCGGGTATAGTGGAATGGGGACCGAGCCACGTGGGGGTCGCGCGCTCGTCGCACGCGCTCGTCGCGCACGAACCGGCGCGGCCGCTCCGCGCGGGCTGGAGAAGATGTGTTCGCAGAGAGAATCGACTGACTCGAACTTACGCGCCCTGGCCGCCCTTCTTGCGCGTGATGTAGCCGGCGATGCGGTTGCGGACGCCCTTCGACTCGACCGTGGTCAGTTCCTCGACGCTGTCCTTGTTCGTCTCGAAGTCCGTGTTGAACGCCTGCGGGTATCGCTCCAGCAGGATGTTACCAAGCTGCTTGACGTACTTGGGCTTGATTGCCATGTCGGAAGATTTCCCGGACGAACACTAAAACGATTCGTTCCGTCTCGCGGCCGCCCGCTCGCGCCAGCCCGTCAACTCGTCGATTCGCGCGAACGCCTCGCGCTCTCGTTTCCCGCCGCATTTCTCGACCGTCTCGGCGAAGTAGTCGAGTCGGGCCAACAGGTCGTCGGTGTCGAAGGCGGGCACGTCGAGCCGCGAGGCCGCAACCGTCGTGTCGATGACCGCGCCGAAGCCGCGGTTGATGGTGAACGGCCGGGTCCGCTCGACCGCGGCATCGACGGGCCGGAGCTCCCACGATTCCCACTCGGTCCCGCCGTCCTCGCCTGAATCGACCGGCGTCGCCTCGACTTCGGCCCACGCGTCGGCCGAGTCGAGAACGGGCGAGTCCCGCTCGTAGATGGTCATCGCGGCCTCGACGAACGCCCGCGGGTCGGAGACGAACTGGACGACGCCGCCGCCCTGCCGGTGGAAGTTCCGGCGAGTTCGGGTGTTGCCCCACGTCGTGGCGGTGGCGGGCGGCGGCGAGGGCGTGCTGGCAGGGGGGTCGCCGTCGGTCTCCGGTGCGTGGACGCCGAGCGCCGCGAAGTTCCACCGGTCGTTCGGCCCGAGCGTGGCGACGACCGTCTCGGTGACGCCGCGGAGTTCGACGGGCCAGTCGTCGCCGTCGCGGTCGCCGACGCGACGCCCCGCGTCTGTCGTCTCGTCGTCGCTCACAGCGGGACCCCCCGCTCCAGCGCGACGAACGTCGCCGCGCAGACGATGTCGGCGGTCGTGCCGGGGTTGATTCCCTCGGCGACGAACTCGTCGGCCAGTTCCTCGGCCTCGGCGAGGTCCGAGACCGCGGCCGCGCGGTCCATCACGTCGCGGGCGACGGCCTCGCCGTGGTTCGTCGCGACGAGCGTGTCTGGTTCCTCCGCGAGCAGGTCGAGAAACGCGCGAGCGACGCGGTCGGTGACGGGGCCGTCGTCCGCGAGGACGGCCTCGGCCGCACGGAACGTGCGGGCGAAGCCGCCGGTCCACTCGCGGGCGTTGGCGTCGCGATCGGCGCTCAGGGCCATCACGTCGTACAGCGTGCATCCGCGGTTTCGGAGCGCCTCGGCCGCGTCGCCGCCGCGCCGAACGTCGAGGTCCGGGGCGTCGTCGGGCACGTCGCCGACGGCCACGTCGACGTGTTCGAACGCGCGGTAGAACCCGACCGCGTCGGCGACGGTGGTCGACTCGGCCACGGCGGTCGCTCCGGCGGGCGAGAGGTCGCGGTCGTCGTCGGCCGCCGCCCGGACGAGCGGGACGAGAAGCAGGAGACAGCCGAACTGGGTGTTGCCGCCGCCCTGTCGACTCATGCCGGCAACCGCCTCCTCGAACGCCTCGCCGACCGGCGCGCCCGATTCGGCCAGTTCGAGGCCGGCCGCGGCACCGACCGCACCCGTGAGGAACTGTTCGAAGTGCAGGTCCGAGAGGTCGCGCCGGCGGTCGACGTTGCCCGGCTTGGGCGTGCCGGCGACTTCGAGCAGGAGCGCGAGTTCGGCGTGCCGCGCGGGGCCGAACCCGCGGTCGGAGACGGGCGCGACCATCAGGCGGACACCTCGCTTTCGTCGCCCGACTCGGCGGCGTCCTCGCGGCCGGCGAACCAGTCGTCCACGGCGGTTCGGACCCGGCGGAGGACCCTTGGATTGTCGCTCGGCCGCCCGACGCTCACGGCGTCGGCCCCGTAGTCGAGGTACTCGGTCGCTGTCTCGCGACCGCGGACGCCGTTGTTGGCGACGAGAAAGAGGTCGGGCGCGGCGGCGGCCACGTCGGCAATCACGGCCTCGGAGTCCATCGCGTCGACGTGGAGCCAGTCGGCCCCCGCGTCGGCGAGGGTGGCCGCGAGATTCGGGTGGTCAACGCCGTCGATTTCGGCGCGGACTTTCGCGCCGACGGATGCGCCCGACTCGGCGGCCGCGGCGACGTACGCGGCCAGCCGGTCGGAATCGCGCAGGAGCGTCTCGCCGCAGCCGACGGCGCAGAGTTCGTCCTGTCGGCAGTGGGCGTTTATCTCCACGCCCGCGCCGCGGTCGGCGCAGACGGCGGCGACCGCCCGAATCGGGTCGGGCGAGGTCGCTCTGACGTTGACGGCGACGAACCGGTCTTCCCCGCCGAACTCGTCGAGGGAATCCAGTTGGGCGGCGACGAAGCCGACCGGGTCGTCGGCGAGGAACTCCGAGCGTCCGCGGGCGACGAGGTCGCGGGCCGCCGCCTGTGCGGGCTCGTCGAGGGCGACGCCGCCGAGAAACGCCGCGCCGGCGTGGGGGGCCGCGGCGTCGGCCCACGCGGCGTCGGACTCGCCGCTGAGGCTCGCAACGGCGACCCGCGGGGCGAACATCACGACACCTCCGCGAGCGCCTCGGAAACGGCGCGGGCGACGCGCTCGGCGTCGTCGGGACCGTCGATTCGGGTGTCGGTCCTGACGACCGGGCGGTCGAGGTCGGTCCCGTCGTCAGTGTCGAGGACGAACGCGTCGGCGAAGGGGTAGGCCGCGGCGACGCCCGCGGTCGACGGCTCGTAGCCGACGCCCGCCATGAGGTCCGCGGCGGGGCCGGAGAACGCGGTGTCCTCCACGAACGGCGAGACGGCGACGACCGGCGTGTCGTCGAGGGCGTCCGCGAAGCCGTCGATGGCGAGCATCGGCCCGATGCTCGTGACGGGGTTCGAAGGGCCGACGACGACGGGCTCTTCGAGGGCGTCGGCGACCGCGTCGGTGATTGTGGCGTCGTCAGCGCCGCGGAACTCCACGTCGCGGACGGCGGGGTCGGCGCGGCGGTGGACCCAGTACTCTTGGAAGTGCATCGTCCCCTCGTCGGTGTGAATCAGGGTGGCCACGGGGTCGTCGCTCATCGGGCGGAGCGACACGTCGAGGTCGAAGGCGTCGGCGAGGGTTCGCGTGACCTCGGTGAGCGTGTTCCCCTCGTCGAGAAGCGAGGTGCGAGTGATGTGGACCGCGCGGTCGCGGTCGCCGATTTCCATGAACGCCGCGACGCCGGAGAAGCGCCGCCAGCGGGCGATGTCGCGGCCGGCCGTCTGGGCCGACTCGGGGAGGTATCGCGGGCCGGATTCGAGGCCGGCCGCGTCGGCGAGGCGGTGGAGCTCGTCGTCGGTCGCGGTGGTGTCGCCGGCGATTCCCCACCAGCGGTCGGTGTCGAGGACGCCGCCGCCGGCGAAGAGGACGGTGTCCACGTCGGGACAGACGAGGTGGCCGCCGAGTTCCACGTCGTCGCCGGTGTTGGCGACGACCGTCGTCTCGGCGGGGTCGAACACCCCGGCGGCCCCGTCGAGGAGTTTGGGGGTGCCCGTCCCCCCGGCGAGAAACGTAACCATGGTGCGCCGTACGGCGAGTGTCCGTTTGAAAGTTCCTTCACCGGAGACGCCGGCCGGTCGCGGACGACGAGCGCGGGACGGCCGCGGAGACCGGCGAAACCCTCGTCAGCGACCGCCGCGAGTAGCCGAAAAACCGGTCGTCACGGCCGCGCCGAGGCCGAAGACGACGAACATCGCGCGCCCGGCGGTCGCGCCGGTCAGGGCGCTCACGGCGGCCAAGTACCCCGCGAAGACCACGAACAGGCACGCGAGGCCGAGGAGAGCGTAACCGAGGGCGCTTCCGAGGGCCGAGCGGAGACTCATAGTCCCGCATCGTCGCCCCCGCGTGAAACGGTTTGTGGGCGCAGCGGCTTCCGAGTCGTCCCCGCCTTTCGACCCTCCGACGACGCGAATGCTCGGCTATTTGATGCCTCTCGCACAACACCCGCTATGACCGCCGTCAAGGACAGCGTCCACGACTACATCTCGCTCGACCCCGTGGCCGCCGAACTGGTCGACACGCCCGCGTTCCAGCGGCTTCGACACATCAAACAGCTCTCGACGGTCCGGCTCGTCTACCCCTCCGCGAGCCACACGCGGTTCGAACACAGCCTCGGCGTCTACCACCTCGCCTCCCGCGCCCTCTCGCATCTCGGCGTCGACGGCGACCGCGCCGCCCACGTCCGCGCCGCCGCGCTCCTCCACGACATCGGCCACGGTCCCTACGGCCACCAGACCGAGGACCTCATCCGCCGGCGGACCGGCCGCGACCACGACGAGATTCACCACCTGCTCGACGGGACCGCGGTCGGAGACGTGCTGACCGACCACGGTCTCGACCCGGACCGCGTCGCTGACATGGTCGACGGCGCGGGCGGCCTCGGGCAGTTGGTCTCCGGGGAGTTGGACGTCGACCGGATGGACTACCTCGTCCGCGACGCCCACCACACCGGCGTCCCCTACGGCACTATCGACCACGGCCGCCTCGTCCGCGAACTCCGGTACCGGGACGGCGAACTCGTGTTGGCCGAGGGGAACGTCCAGACGGCGGAATCCCTGCTTCTCGCCCGGGCGCTGATGAACGCGACCGTCTACCGCCACCACGTCTCCCGCATCGCGGGCGCAATGCTCGAACGCGCCTCCGAGCGCCTCGTCGACGACGGCGTGCCTATCGAGTCGTTCGTCCGGATGGCCGACCACGACCTGCTCGTCGCCCTCGGCGAGCGCGTGCCCGACCTCGGCCGCCGAATCGAGCGCCGCGACCTCTACAAGCGGGCCGTCTGGGCACCAATCGACGCCGTGCCGACCGACGTGGTCGAACTCGGTTTCGAGGGGACGCGGGCGGCCGAGCGGGACATCGCCGACGCCGCCGACGTGCCGCCCGAGTCGGTCATCGTGGACGCCCCGTCGCGGCCGCGAATCAAGGAGTCCCGGTCGCGCGTCGTCGTCAACGGCGTCGTCCGACGCCTCGAAGACGCCTCCGAACTCGTGGGCGCGCTCCGGTCGGCCGAGCGGACGCAGTGGCGACTCGGCGTCTACGCGCCCGAAGCAGTCCGCGACGAGGTGGCCGCGGCCGCCGTGGACGCCCTCGGACTTCCGGTTCGCGTGACGACGCCCACCTGAGAGCGGAGGCATACCGCCCCACCCCAGCCCACCCCACTCTACCCCACCGACCTTTTTCACCGATGGCGGCCGATTCACCCACAATGACGACCATCAAGGACAGCGTCCACGACCACATCGAGGTCGAGGGCGCGGCCGAAGCCCTCCTCGATACGCCGGAGATGCAGCACCTCCGGCACATCAAGCAGTTGGGAACCGTCCAGCTGGTCTACCCTTCCGCGAACCACACGCGGTTCGAACACAGCCTCGGCGTCTACCACCTCGCCTCCCGCGCCCTCTCGCATCTCGGCATCGAGGGCGACGCCGCCGCCCACGTCGAGGCCGCGGCGCTCCTCCACGACGTCGGCCACGGCCCGTACAGCCACAACATCGAGGACGTGACCCATCGCCACACCGGCAAGTACCACGACGACGTGGAGGGACTCGTCGCCCGCGGGACCGTCGGTGAGACGCTGGAGGACGAGGGGCTGGACCCCGAACGCGTCGCCGCCTTGGTCGAGGGCGACGGCGAGTTCGGTCAACTCGTCTCCGGGGAGTTGGACGTAGACCGGATGGACTACCTCGTCCGCGACGCCCACCACACCGGCGTCCCCTACGGCACTATCGACCACGAGCGCCTGATTCGAGAGCTGACGTTCGTCGACGGCGAGTTGGTCCTCGCGGAGGGGAACGTTCAGACCGCCGAGTCGCTGCTTCTCGCCCGCGCGCTCATGAACCCGACCGTCTACCAGCACCACGTCGCGCGCATCTCGAAGGCGATGCTCCGGCGCGCGTCGGAGAGACTGCTCGACGAGGACATCGACGCCGAGGAGCTTCGCCGGATGGACGACCCCGACCTGCTCGTCGCGCTCCGCCTCACCGACTCGACGAGCGCCTTCGCCGAGCGGCTGGCCACCCGCGACCTCTACAAGCGGGCCGTCTGGGCGGAGCTGCCGAACGTCCCCGACTCGATTATCGACGCCGAACACGACGCGCTCGCGGCGTTCGAGCGGGACATCGCCGCCGCCGCCGACGTGTCGCCCGAGTCGGTCATCCTCGACGTGCCCTCGCGCCCGTCGATGACCGAGTCGTCGTCGCGGGTGATGGTCAACGGCGAGATGCGGCAGTTGGAGCGCGAGTCGCCGCTCGTGCAGGCGCTCCGGACCGCACAGGAACAGCAGTGGCGACTCGGCGTCTACGCCCCGCGCGAGGAGACGGAGCGCGTCGGCCGCGCGGCCGCCGACGTTCTCGGCCTCGACGTGGACGGTGCGCTCGTCGCCGAGGTCAGAAGCGGCCTCAACGCGACGCTCGACGAGTTCGAGTAGCCGCCGTCCCGAGACGGGAGGTTCAAGCACCGCCGAGACGCAGTCGAGAGCGATGCAACTCGAGGGTACGATACTCCGCGGCCGCGACTTCGACCCGGTCGAGGGGCGGGTCGTCGTCGAAGAGGGCACGATAACCGCAATCGAGGAGACAGCGACCGAGTCGACGGACATCATCCTGCCCGCGTTCGTCAACGCCCACACCCACCTCGGTGACTCCATCGCCAAGGAGGCCGGCGAGGGGCTGTCGCTCGAAGACCTCGTCGCGCCGCCGGACGGGCTGAAACACCGGCTCCTCCGCGCAGCCAGCACCGGGGAGAAAGCCGCCGCGATGCACCGGTCGCTCCGCATGATGGAGGCCGGCGGCACGGCGGCCTGTCTGGAGTTCCGCGAGGGCGGCGTCGAGGGCGTCGACGTCATCCGGCGGGCGCTCGACGGCCGCGACATCGAGGCGGTCGTTTTCGGGCGCGAGACGGCGGACGCGATGGAAATCGCAGACGGCTTCGGCGCGTCGGGCGCGCGGGACGGCGAGTTCGGCGCGCTTCGGAACGCGACCGAGGCCGCCGGAAAGCTGTTCGGCATCCACGCGGGCGAGCGCGACGCCCACGACATCAACGCCGCGTTGGACCTCGACCCGGACTTCCTCGTCCACATGGTCCACCCCGAGGCGCTCCACCTCGAACGCGTCGAGGACAGCGAGATACCCATCGTCATCTGCCCGCGGTCGAACCTCGTCACCGACGCGGGCGTCGCGCCGATTCGCGAACTGGTCGACCGCACCACCGTCGCGCTCGGCACGGACAACGTGATGCTCAACAGCCCCTCGATGTTCCGCGAGATGGAGTTCACCTCCAAGCTGGCGGACGTTTCCGCCGCCGAGGTCCTCCGCATGGCGACCGTCAACGGGGCCGACATCGCCGGGCTGAACTACGGCCTCGTCGAGGAGGGGCGCGACGCCAAGCTTCTGGTCCTCGACGGCGACACGGACAACCTCGCGGGCGTCGAGGACGTGGTCCGCGCCGTCGTCCGCCGCGCCGGACAGGCGGACGTGAAAGACGTGTATCTCTGAGCCGGGCAGCGGACGCATCGCCGGCTCACGACCGCCGACCCGCGACCGTCGGCCGTTGGGCCGCGAAACGCTCACGAACGCCGACCTATTCTCGCAGTACTCCTCCCGTAGCAAAGGGTTATTACCGACCCGGGGGGTATGTTATCAAGTGTCATGATGTTGTACGACCGAATCATCGTTCCCATCGACGGTTCCGCCGGCTCCGAGCGCGTCGCGGTCCACGCGGCGGCGTTAGCGGCCGTCCACGGTGCGGAACTCCACGGTGTGTACGTGGTGAACGCCGGGAGCTTCGCGGGGCTCCCGATGGAATCGTCGTGGGAGGGGCTCGACGACATGCTGCGCGCCGACGCCGAAGCGGCGCTCGACAAAGTCGAGCGCGCGGCCGAGTCGCAGGGCGTCCCCGTCGAGACGCACGTCCTCGAAGGGACGCCGAGCCGCGAAATCGTCGAGTTCGCCGAGCGCGGCGAGTGCGACCTCATCGTGATAGGGACCCACGGGCGCGGCGGCATCGACCGCCTCCTCCTCGGCTCGGTCGCAGAAAAGGTCGTCCGCGCGTCGAAAGTTCCCGTCCTGACCGTCCGCATCGAGGGCGGCGACGACGCGGACGAGCACGCCGTCGAGGTGCCGGACGACGCTGCGCCGGAGACGCCCATCGATTCGCCCGCAGAGGCGGAGGCGGACGCGCCCGCCGATTCGACGGCGACCGCCGACGGCGGAGAGTAGCGGAACAGCAGAAACAGCGGTGCAGGTTCGGTCGCGGATTCAGCGCCCGTCGTCGGCCGGGCGCAGGTGTTCGCAGTCGCCGGCGTGGACTCGTTTTTCGCCCGCGTCGGTGCTGACGACGAGCGTGCCGGGGTGTTCGATATCGACGGCGTCGCCCTCGATGACGCCGCTCGCGGTGTGGACGCGGACCCGCCTGCCGAGCGTGTCCGCCCGCTCGCGCCACGCGGGGAGGACGGCGTCGAGGTCGCTGCGCAGTGCGTCGAAGCGTTCGAGCACCCGCTGGACGAACACGCGACGCTCGACGGGGCCGGCCTCGGCGGCGACGCTCGTCGCGACCTCGGGGAGCTCCGCGGGGTCGAGGTTGACGTTGACTCCGGGGCCGATGACGAGCCACGAGACGCGGTCGGCCTCGCCCTCCATCTCGGTGAGGATGCCGCAGAGCTTTCGGTAGCCGCGGTCGTCGGGCGCGTCGGCGTCGGTCGAACGGTCACCGGCGTGAGCCGGTGAACCTCCGCTCGCTTCGCTCACGATGACGTCGTTCGGCCACTTGATTTTCGCGTCAACCCCGGCCTCGCGCGCCGCGTCGCAGACGGCGACGGCCATCGCCAGCGTGTACAGCGGGGCGTACGCCGGCGGTTCGTCCGGGCGGACGAGCAGACTCAGCCAGACGCCGCCGTCCGGCGCGGACCACTCCCGGTTTTTCCTGCCTCTGCTGGCGGTCTGCTCGCGGGCGACGACGACCACGTCGCTCGCGCCCTCGGCGGCGAGGTCGCGGGCGCGGTCGTTCGAGGAGTCGAGCGTCTCGTGGAACTCCACGTCGTAGTCGGCGTCGAGGCCGTACTCGATTGCCGGGGCGCCGTACTCCGGCACGTCGGTGACGACGTAGCCGTCGCCGGCGCTCTCGACGCCGAACCCCTCGTCGCGGAGCGCTTCGACGTGCTTCCAGACGGCGGCGCGGGAGACGCCCAGTCGGTCGGCGAGGTCGGGCCCGGAGACGGGGCCCGCAGCGAGTGCGTCGAGGAGGGTGCGTCGCGTGTCGCTCATGGTGGTCGGTACCGGCGCACGGGAAAAGAGGTTCGCGGTTCAGCGTTGGGTTCGACGCTCCGAGCCGACTATTCGAGGACGAGCAGCACGTCGCCCATGTCGACGCTGTCGCCCTCGGAGACGAGCACCTGCGAGACGGTGCCGCCGCGCTCGGCGACCACGTCGTTTTCCATCTTCATGGCTTCGAGGATGCAGACGGTGTCGCCGGGTTCGACCTCGTCGCCCTCCCCGACTTCGACGGAGAGGATGGTCCCCTGCATCTCGGCGGTGACGGACTCGCCGTCGCCCTCGATAATCTGCTGGGAGTCGTCGTCGCCGTCGTCGCGGCGCTTGCGCGGGCCGGAGGAGTTCGAGCCGCCCGTCGAGGCGTCACCGACCGGGATGGCGGGCGCGCCGCGCTCTTCGAGGCTGACCTCGAAGCGCTTGCCGTTGACCTCGACGGTGAAGGTGCGTTCCGTGACCTCGTCGTCGTCGTCATCGTCGGCGACGGCCTCGGGCGACCAGCGCTCGACGGCGGCCTGGATGCGGTCGGGGTCGAGCACCTCGTCGAGGTACTTCGTCGTGTGGCTCCCCTCGCGGAACGCCTCGTCGGTGAGCATCAGGCGGTGGAACGGGATGACCGTGCGGAGCCCCTCGATGTCGAACTCGGCGAGCGCGCGCTCGGCGCGGGCGAGGACCTCCTCGCGGTCCGAGGCGGTGACGATGAGTTTGGCAATCATCGAGTCGTAGTCGCCGCCGATTTCGTCGCCCTGGCGGACGGCGTCGTCCATGCGGACGCCGATGCCGCCCGGCGGGTCGTAGGTCGCGAGCGTGCCCGTCGCGGGCGCGAACTCTTTTTCGGGGGCCTCGGCGTTGATGCGGAACTCCATCGAGTGGCCCTCGATGTCCACGTCGTCCTGCGAGAAGTCGAGTTCCTCGCCGGCGGCGACGCGCAGTTGCCACTTCACCACGTCGAGGCCCGTCACTTCCTCGGTGACGGTGTGTTCGACCTGGATGCGCGTGTTGACCTCCATGAAGTAGAACTCGCCGTCTTCGACGAGGAACTCCACGGTGCCGGCGTTGGTGTAGTCGGCGGCGCGGACGCCGCGGCGGGCGGCCTCGCCGATGCGCTCGCGGAGGTCGTCGGACAGCGCCGGCGACGGGGCCTCCTCGATGACCTTCTGGTGGCGGCGCTGGAGCGAGCAGTCGCGCTCGCCGAGGTGGCGGACGTTGCCGTGCTCGTCGGCGAGAATCTGCACCTCGATGTGGCGCGGCGCTTCGAGGTACTTCTCGACGTAGACGGAGGCGTTATCGAAGTACGCCTCGCCCTCGCGCTTGGCCGTCTCGAACTGCTCGTCGACCTCGTCCTCGGAGTGGACGACCTTCAGGCCGCGGCCGCCGCCGCCGCCTTCGGCCTTGATGGCGACCGGGTAGCCGAACTCGTCGGCGACGGCCTTCACGTCCGCGGCGGAGTCGGCGGGCTCGGTCGTCCCGGGGACGACCGGCACGTCGGCGTCCTGCATGAGCGCGCGGGCCTTCGTCTTCTCGCCGAGGCGCTCCATCGCGTCGGCCGACGGGCCGACCCACGTGAACTCGGACTCCTCGACTTTCCGGGCGAACGTGGCGTTCTCCGCGAGGAAGCCGTAGCCGGGGTGGATGGCGTCGGCGTCGGCCTTTCGCGCGGCCTCGATGACCGACTCGTGGTCGAGGTAGGAATCGGCCGCGCGGGCGGGACCGATGTTGTACGCCTCGTCGGCGTACCGCACGTGCCCGCCGTGTTTGTCCGCCTCGCTGTACACGGCGACGGTTCGGACTCCGAGCTCCTCGCAGGCGCGCATGACGCGCACCGCGATCTCGCCTCGGTTGGCGACGAGAACCTTGCTGAACATTTGCGGTAGTCTTTCAGGGAACCACACGTTATTCTATCGATTTTCCCAACGCACGTCGGTGGCCGATTCGACAGACGACGATTTACGTGTTCGACCGTGAAGGAACGGCCGAGATTACAGTTCTCTGGCACTATACGCCGCGAATACTGGTTCAAATCCAAACGGCCTTATGCGTGTGCCACACTACGACACGGGTAATGGCAGTACGAGTCGGCATCCTCGGTGCAACCGGCGCAGTCGGACAGCGATTCATCCAGCTTCTCGACGACCACCCAACGTTCGAACTCGCGGCGCTGACCGCGAGCGAAGAGAGCGCGGGCAAGCGATACGACGAGGCCGCGAAGTGGCGCGTCAACACGCCCATCCCGGACGACGTGGCCGCGATGGAAGTCGGCAGCACCGACCCCGCGGCCGTGCCCGATGACATCGACCTCCTGTTTTCGTCGCTCCCGTCGTCGGTCGCCGCCGAGGTCGAACCCGCGTTCCTCGAAGCGGGCTACGTCGTCTCCTCGAACTCCTCGAACGACCGCATGGCCCCCGACGTGCCGCTCACGATTCCGGAGATAAATCCGGAGCACCTCGACCTCATCGAGGTCCAGCGCGACGAGCGCGGCTGGGACGGCGCGCTCGTGAAGAACCCGAACTGCTCGACCATCACGATGGTCCCGACGCTCGCCGCGCTCGACCAGTTCGGCCTCGAACGCGTCGACGTCACGACCCTCCAAGCCGTCTCCGGCGCGGGCTACGACGGCGTCACCTCGATGGAGATTATCGACAACGCCATCCCGCACATCGGCGGCGAAGACGAGAAGATGGAGACGGAGTCCCGCAAGCTTCTGGGCTCGTTCGACGGCGCGGAGGTCGCGCTCCACGGCGCGGAGGTCAACGCCTCGTGTAACCGCATTCCGACGCTCGACGGCCACCTCGAAAGCGTCTTCGCGGACCTCGCCGACGACGCCTCCCCCGAGGACGTCGCCGCCGCGATGCGCGAGTACCCCGGCGTCGACCTCCCGAGCGCGCCCGAACAGCTCATCCACGTCTTCGAGGACGAGTTCCGCCCGCAGCCCCGCCTCGACCGCGACCGCGGCGACGGGATGCAGATTTCGGCCGGCGGCATCCAGTCGACCGACCACGGCGTGAAGTACAACTGCCTCGCGCACAACACGATTCGCGGCGCGGCCGGCGCGTCGGTCCTCAACGGCGAACTGCTCGCCCAAGAGGGCTGGATTTAGGCTCTCCTCGCCCGTCGGCGTCGCTTCCGGGCCGGCGCTCGGCGTCGCCGCCGACGCCGTTCCCGCTCGAATTAGACAGCGTTTTCCCCCGACGCCGACAGAGCGTGTCGCATGTCTCGTCGCGGCCTCGAAACGGGGCTCTCCGCCGGCCTGCTCGTCGCCGCGCTCGGCGGCGTCGCGTGGGCCACCGGCCAGCCGTTCGTCTTTCCGAGCCTCGGCCCCACGGCGTTCGCGCTGGCGTTTCGGCGGCGCGGCACGCGCCCCCGCTCGACTCGCATCGTCGGCGGCCACGCCGTCGGTGCCGTCGTCGCCTTCGCGGCCTACGCGCTCATCGCCTCCGGCGTGACGATTAGCCCGTCACTGTCGGTCGCATCGACGGACACGTTGCGGTTCGTCACGAGCGGTGCCATCTCGGTTGCCGCGACGAGTTGGGGGGATGGTCGAACTCGACGCGGTCCACCCGCCGGCGTGCGCGACGACGCTCATCGTCTCGCTCGGCCTGCTCTCGACGCCGCAGTCGGTCGCGACCATCGTCGCGAGCGTCGTGATTCTCGTAGGGGCACATCAGGTGGCGGACGCGATGCTCACCGAGATGTACGGAGACGACCCCGCCGACATGGGCGCGAGGAGCTGAACTTCGGTCCTCGGAGCCGGTACGCGAACCGGTAGATGCGGGAGAATGGGTGTGTGGTGGGTGACTGATTCCGTTCGCCACCCCCGATGTGCCTCTGACAGCAGCAAATACTAACTCGTCACCGAGTTACTTATGAATTCTGTGAAACACGTTCGCACCGGGCGCGCTAGCGTCGCTCGCGCGTACTCGTGACAGTATCCGTTCTCGGGGACGGTCCCCCTCGGCCGATATTCCGCGTCAAGAGACACCGGCGACGACAGGTATATGTGGCATGGTCTCAATTGACACGCTGTATCGCTATGAAGCCGTGCCACAGCTGTCAGGCGGTTATCGACGAGTACATCCTGGACAAAAAGCTCGAAGTGCTGCGCGACCTCACGGTTGACGACTTCAATCTGTGTGCGGACTGCACCACAGTCGTCGCCGATGCGTGCGTGGAATGCGGCGGTGGCGTCTATGTCCCGCGGGGCGAAACGACGGTCCCCGACTACTGTCCGGCGTGCCGCGCGGACCTCATCCGGCGGACGGGGAGCGACCCCGGCTGGACCTGCGATGCCGTCTCGACCTGAATAGCGGTTCTCGACCGATTTTTTGCGGCTGTTGCCCGTGAGTGACGAGGATTCGGGCTGTTGGTCTCGCAGTCGCTACGAGGTTTTTCTCCGACGAGAGAGCTGTTGTATGGCTGAAAAGGATATGGTCGAGTTCGTCGAGGAGTGGCAACAGGGCGCGTTTCTCGTCCTTGGTTCGGCGCTCGGCGGCGGCGTCTCCGCCGTGTTCGCCGGGTCGGTGCTGGCGTTTCTGGCGTTTTCGTATCTGTTCTACGGGAGAGGAGCGTCGGGTGGTGCGGTCGGCCGTCCCGTTGCCATCCGAGCCACTCAGTCGATACGTGAACGAACCACCACCGCACTCAGGTACTGCACCGCGAGGCGAGCGAAGCGAGCCCTCGCGGGACGTTTTTGGTCCAGCTTTTTGCGAGGAGACTGTCGCTCAGAGAGCGACAGTTGACGAACTAAAAAGGTGGTATGGGACCGCTGAGAGTCGAACTCAGGTCCTACCGACCCCATCGGCAGAGGATACCACTACCCCACGGTCCCGGGGTGCATTCAAACCGATGCGTGTCTCGCGGTTAAGCCCTTCGTTTCGTCGCGGCGACGCGAGGCGCTGGCGTGCCACGGTATCGCACCGTCGTCGTGCGGTTCGAACCCCTCCGGCTCGTCGACGCTGCCCCGCGAGTACGCTTTTGTCGCTCCGCGGGCAACAACGGTGTATGACTCTGCCCCTCCAGAGCCTCCCGCTCGGACTCCTCCCGTTCGTCGCGATGCTCCTCGTCTTCGTCGCGTTGGGCGTCGCGGCCGTTCGGTGGTGGTCGATACGCCGCGGGAGCGAGTCCGAACCGTCGGCGGACCGCTCCGAGGAGTCGCACGGCTACCCGCTGGCGTCGTGGCGCTACGTCTACGACCTCGACAAATCGGACGCCAAACGGGAGGTCGCGTCGGTCAACGAGCAGGCGGAGACGCTCGCGGACGCGGACAAAAAGCGCCGGAGAAAGTAGCATCTCGCTTCAGACTAACACGGCTTCCAGCGAGACGACCTCGCCGGAGTCGGCGTCGGCGTCGCCGACGAGTTCGCCCAGACAGACGGCCGAACCGTCGTCGGTGAAACAGGCGACGAGGTCGCCGCGGGCGGCGTCGGCGTCGACGTCGAAGACGCCGGGGGCGTAGACGGGCGCGCCGTTGGCGACCTCGCGGGCCGCGCTGTTGGCGATGGTCACGGACGGGAGGTGCGACAGCGCTCGCTCGGCGGGCGAGACCACGTCGCGCAGCCACGACTCGTCGCCCTCCGCGGCGAACGCGAGGGCGTCTTTGAGGTCGTGGAGCGTCGCGAGGTCCGCGTCGTCGAAGGGGTCGGTCGCGGTCCGGCGCAGGTGGCCCATGTGGCCGCCGGTGCCGAGCGCGAGGCCGAGGTCGTGACACAGCTTGCGGATGTACGTGCCCGACTCACAGCGGATGCGCAGGAGCGCCTGTCTGTCTTTCACTTCGAGGAGGTCGAGGTCGTGGATTTCGCGGACGCGGAGGCGGCGCGAGACGGCGGACTTCCGCGGGGGCTTCTGGTAGAGCTTCGATTCGAACTCGGCGACGGTCGAGTCGATGTCGGCCGACGCGGGGCCGTGGAGTTCGAGCACGGAGACGTACTCTTTCGAGCCTTCGAGGAACACCTGCGCCATGCGGGTCGCGTCACCGAGGAGCGTGGGTAGACAGCCGGTCACCTTCGGGTCGAGCGTTCCCGAGTGGGCGGCGCGGTCGACGTCGGCCATGTCGCGGACCCAGCCGGTGACCTGGTGGGCCGACGGCCCCGGCGGCTTGTCGAGGTTGACGACGCCGAACGAGAGCAGGTCGCCGACGCTGCGGTGTTCGGGCGGGTCTCGGAGCATGGTCAGAAGTCGTAGCGGACGCCGTCGACCGGGTATTTGCCCTCGTCGGCCTCGGGATCGTACGCTTCGACGACCGATGTGATGATCTCAGAGACCTCGTGTTCTCCCCACCGGGCAGTATTCAGCGAGATGTCGTAGATAGAGAGGTCGGAATAGTCGATGTTGTAATATTCCATGTACCGCTTGGCCTCGCTCGCCTCGCGGGTCGTCGTCTCCTCGCGGGCGACGTCCACGGGCTTGCCCTCGCGGTCGGCGATACGCTCGGCGCGGACGTCAACGGGGGCGTCGAGCCAGAAACGGAGGTCTGCGGCGTCGCCGGCGAGCCAGCCGGCGAGGCGAGATTCGAGGAGCACGTCGTCGCGGTCGAGCGCGATGTCGCGGAGGCGGCGGTCGAGGTCGCGGTCGATTTGGTCGTCCTCCTCGGCGAGTTTGTTGAACTCGACGGCGGTCATGTCGCGCTCGGCGGCGAGCTCGCGGAAGATGTCCCCGCCGCTTATGTGTTCGAGGTCGAACGCCTCGGCGAGCGCGGCGGCGGTCGTACTCTTTCCGCTGCCCGGTGGTCCGGAGACGGTCAGTAACATATCCATGCTGGGTGCGGTCGGCTAAAAGGTGTTATCGTTGCCGACGACCCCTGCGGAGGGTTCTCACGGGTTCGGGCGGAGCCTCGCGGCAGCGCACCGAGGGAGCATCCGGCGGCTGATGCGCGGCTGGCGAGGGTCGGAACGGAGAGAGAAACGAGGTTGCTTCGAAGCGGGTCGATTCGACTCGAATCGCCCGGGTCGACTGTCGCCCAGTTGGCTTACGACGCCGACGGCGACATGTCGATGTTCAGGCTCTTGCGGATGATCTGGGTGAAGCCCATCGAGCAGAGGAAGTACCAGACAATCCACGCCTGCATCGGCCCGAGGACGCCCTGCTTCCACCCGACGGAGCCGACGAGCGGGAGCACGATGTTCTCGGTGACGATGTGCGGGTCGGAGCCGCCACCGACGCCGATGGCCCAGTACATCCAGAGGAACACCGGGATGGTGAGGAACATGATCCAGACCATCGGGCGGAACTGCTCTTTGAACATGCCCATCTGGTCGCCCATCGCCTCCATCTGCTCTTCTTGAATCTTTTCGAGCTCCGCGTCGTCGCCGCGCTCCTTGGCGTCCTTCTGTCGCTGTTGGATGTCCTTCATCCGCTCTTGGTACTTGCCCATCTTCTCCATGTCCATGAGGTTCGCCTGCAAGAGCGTGGAGTAGAGGCCGGTCGCGAGCGCGAGGACCATCACGACGGCGTAGAACGGGAGCATCTCGGCCAGCGGGCCGAGCGCCGCGTCCATCACGCCGCCGATGACGTTCCGAACCTCGGAGACGGAGTAGCCGAGGAACAGGCCGACGGTGACGACGGCCGCGCCCTTGTCGTACTTCGACCACGACGAGTCGCCGGTGTCGACGTCGGTCGACGAGGACGACGAGCCGCCGGAGCCGGACGTGTCGTCTTCGAGGCCGGCGCGGGTCTCCCCCGCGTCGGCGAGCCGGAACCCCTCGTCGCCGTCGACGAGGATACCCTTCTCGATGAGGCGACCCCACTGGCCGCTCGTGAGCTCGTCGCGGACGTCGGCCCACTCGACTTCTCCGTCGTCCGCCCGGTCGAGGACGGTTTCGACGGCGGCGCGCATGTCGGCGTCGGAGCCGACGAGGTCGCGCACCCGAGATTCGATTCGTGCCATTACCGGCTCTTTAGCAACCGGCTGTTATCAAGGTTTTACTCTGCGGACGACAGCGAGCGCGTCGGCGGCGACGCTGGCGCTCCCGTTTCGTCGGTAAAAAACGTCGCGCCGAACTGCGTCGATGAGGCGGTTCGCGCGTCGAGTCCGCGTTTACGCGTCGTCGACGACGGACTGGATGTCCTCGAAGACCTCGTCGGGGGTCTGTTCGCCGTCGACCTCGACGAGGACGCCCTCGTCGCGGTAGTGCTCGATGACCGGCTCGGTGTTCTCCTCGAACACCGACAGGCGCTCGCGGACGGTCTCTTCGGTGTCGTCGTCGCGCTGGACGAGTTCGCCGCCGCAGTCGTCGCAGACGCCCTCCTCTTCGGGCTGGTTGAACTTCACGTGGAAGTTCGTGCCGCAGTCGTCGCAGACGCGGCGGCCGGTGAGGCGCTCGACGAGTTCGGACTCGGCGACGTTCAGGTAGATGACCGCGTCGAGGTCGGTGATTTCGGTGAGGTACTCCGCCTGCGAGAGGTTCCGCGGGTAGCCGTCGAGGACGTAGCCGTCGGCGTCTTCCAGCGCGGCCTCGACGATTTCGTTGACGACCGCGTCGGGGACGAGTTCGCCCTTCTCCATGAACGAGCGGGGCGTCCCGTACTCGGTCTCCATGTCCTTGTTCGCGCGCAGCGCGTCGCCGGTAGTGACGTGTTCGACGCCGTAGGTCTCGGCGAGTCGCTTCGACTGTGTGCCCTTACCTGCGCCCGGCGCTCCGAGCAAGAGGATGCGCTTTGCCATATCTGACCACATCCGGCGAGAGCATATAGTGTTGAAGATACGTACTGAGTTCTGCGACGACGATGGTCAGAGGAACAAGAAAATGTTGCTCCTTGTTCGCCGTCCTACCGCTCGCTCGGCCGTCTCACCGCGGTGTTCGAGGTATTTGTTGCCGGTTTCGCAGACGGAAGCGACACGTTCAACGGCGCGGCCCTCGTGACTCCGGCAAATGCGCGATTCGTCCCTCATGCGCGACGCGCTCGGCGCGACCGCCGTCGAGCGCGCGTACAGGCTGTGGTGTACGCTCGAACGCGGCTGGCGCGCGACCGCCCTCGGTCTCGTCGTCGTGACCGTCCTCGCGGCGCTCGGGCCGTGAGCGCCGGGGAGGGTTCGGACGCCGGCATCGGTCGGCTCGCGCGACTCGCCCCCGGCGTCGGCGTCCTCGTCGCTCTCGCGGGGGCGGCGGCGCTCGTCGCCGGCTTCGTCCCCGGCGTCAACGCGCTCCTGCTCGGCGTGCTGTTCGGGGCCGTCGTCGCCAACACGGTCGGCGTCCCCGACTGGGCGCGCCCCGGCGTCGACACGCAGAAGCTCCTCCTCGAAACGGGTATCGTCCTGCTCGGCGCTCGCATCGCAATCGACGAACTCGTCGCCTCCGGACCGGTGCTCGTCGGGCTCGTCGTCGTCACCGTCGCCGCCGGCGTCCTCCTCGTCGAGGCCGTCGCCGGGCGCGTGTTCGGCCTCGCCGACAAGACCGGGTCGCTCCTCGCGGCCGGCGCGAGCGTCTGCGGCGTCTCCGCGGCCACCGCCATCGCCGGCACCATCGACGCCGACGGTGAGTCCCTCACCCACGTCGTCGCCGCGGTCCTCCTGTTCGACGCGCTCACGCTCGCCGCGTTCCCCATCGCCGGCGACCTGCTCCCGCTGTCCGGCCGCCAGTTCGGCATCTGGGCCGGCCTGAGCATGTTCAGCACCGGCCCCGTCACCGCGGCGGGCTTCGCCCACTCCGAGGTGGCGGGCCGCTGGGCGACCGTCACCAAACTCGCGCGCAACTCCATGCTCGGCTTCGTCGCCGTCGCCTACGCGGTTCGCTACGCCGGCCGCGCCGAGGAGGCCGCGACCGGTCTACGGGCCGTCTTCGACGGCGTTCCCCGGTTCCTCGTCGGCTTCGTCGCCGTCGCCGCCGTCGCCAACCTCGGCCTGCTCTCGGACGCGACGCTCGCCACCGTCGGCACCGCCAGCGACGCCCTGTTCGCGCTCGCGTTCGTCGGCCTCGGCCTCGACGTTCGACTCGACGCGATGCGGCGGACGGGCGCGGCCCCGCTCGCCGTCCTCGGCGTGCAACTACTGACCGTCAGCGCGCTCGCGCTCGCCGCGGTCCTCGCGCTGTTCTGATGCGCCGGCGGCCGTCTCGGTCGCCGTCCGACTGACGCCGCACCCGCCCCGACGCGGGTCGCTTTTGTACCGCGCGGCTGTATCGACCCGCATGACTCGATTCGAGGCCGACACCGCCCGCGAGCGCCGGAAGCTCTTCGCCGACGCCGTGTCGGCGCACCGCGACCGCGGCAGCGCCTTTCTCACCATCGAAGCCGAGCGCCTCGACGACATCGACGGCGAGGGGCCCGGCCCGTGGATTCAGTTCGCCGACCAGACGTTCAACATGGACGTGACCGAAGCCGAACTCGACCGGCTCAAGGGACTGCTCTCGGAGTTCCCCGAGTTCCGCATCGACCAGTTGGAGAGCCCCGAGGAGGCCGAGGGGACGAACGTCCGCATCACCGCCCGCTCGGACGCCAACCGCCTCGCCGGCTTCGCTGACCGCGTCTTTCAGGCGGTCTACGGCCGCGACGAGGGCTACCGGGCGTGGGTCACCGCCGTCTGAGGCCTCCGTCTCTCCCGCGTCGATTCGCCCGACACCGTACCCCGGTTTGCGAACTTCTAAACCGATTGGCGCACAATCCCGGCACATGAATTCCCGACGGTCACGTTGTGAATCGGGCGCAGTCGTCCCCGCACAATCCCGTTCCGCCGGGCGGAACCGCTTTTGTCACACCACTCCCGTGGGTTCGACAGATGACTGAACACGTCGAACCGCTGTTCTCGCGTCCCCTGCTGCCGATTGCGAACGCGGACGACGCCGAGCTCACCTGCGCCGCGGCGTTCCCGCGCATCGCCGCGGCCGGCGGTCGGGCCTCCGTCGTCCACGTCATCGAGAAGGCGGGCGGCGCGCCGGACAAAACCAGCGTCGAACAACGCGAGGAGGTCGCCGACGAACTGTTCGATGTCGCCCGCCGCGCCGCGGACGACGCCGGCATCGACCTCCACACCGACCTCCGGTTTGCGACCGATGTCGGCGACGCCATCCTCGAAGCCGCCGCCGAGGCCGACGCGACGGCAATCGTCTTCACCCCGCGCGGCGGTCGCTCGTGGTGGGACCTGTTTTCGGGCGCGGTCCGCGACCAACTGGTCCGGCACAGCGACCGCCCCGTGGTCGTTTTGCCGGCCGGAGCGGACGACGACGGCGACGCCGGGGGTGAAACATGACCGACGAGGAACTCGCCAAAGACCTCGGACCCGTCGCCGCGCTCACCATCGGCGTCGGAACGATGATCGGTGCGGGCATCTTCGTCCTCCCCCGCGAGGCGTACGGCATCGCCGGCCCGGCCGTCGTGCTCTCGTTCGTCGTCGGCGGCGTCATCTCGCTTTTCACGGCGCTGTCGGCGTCCGAACTCGGCACCGCGATGCCGAAAGCCGGCGGGAGCTACTACTACGTCAACCACGCCCTCGGCCCGCTTTTCGGCTCCATCGCGGGCATGGGCAACTGGATGGGACTGGCGTTCGCCTCGGCGTTCTACGTCATCGGCTTCGGTGACTTCCTCGTCAGCGTCGTGTCGATACCGGCGGTGAGCCTCGGCGTCGTCTCCCTGTCTTCGGTGCAGGTGGCCGCGATACTCGCCGGCCTCCTGTTCATCGGCGTCAACTACGTCGGCGCGAAGGAGACCGGTGCGCTCCAGGTCGTCATCGTCATCACGCTCGTCGTCATCCTGACCGCCTTCTCGATACTCGGCTTCCTCGAAGCCGACCTCACGACGCTCCGCCCGTTCGCGCCGAGCGAACTCGGCGGCTACGGCGCGGTGCTCCCCGGCACGGCGCTCGTCTTCGTCTCCTTCCTCGGCTTCGCGAAAATCACGACCGTCGCCGAGGAGATAAAGAACCCCGGCCGCAACCTCCCGCTCGCGGTCGTCGGCTCGGTCGTCATCGTCACGACGATGTACGCCATCCTGATGATCGTCATGGCGTCGGTCAAGCCGTGGCAGGAGCTGTCGGCCGCCGGTGCCGACCCCGTCGTCGAGGTCGCGCAACTCTCGTTCGAGTCCGCGCTCGGCCTCGGCGGGCTCGGGGCGGGGCTCATCATCTTCGGCGGCCTCCTCGCCACCGCGTCGAGCGCGAACGCCTCCATCCTCGCGTCGTCGCGCATCAACTTCGCCATGGGCCGCGACAAACTCGTCACGGCGTGGCTCAACGAGATTCACCCGCGGTTCGCGACGCCGTACCGCTCCATCGCGGTCACGGGCTTCATCATCGTCTTCTCGCTCGTCGCCGTCGACGACATCAAGGTGCTGGCGAAGGCCGGGAGCGCACTCCACCTCATCGTCTACGGGCTTCTCAACCTCGCGCTCATCGTGATGCGCGAGTCAGACGCGCCCGACTACGACCCCGAGTTCACGGTTCCGCTCTACCCGATTACGCCGATTCTCGGTGCGGTGTTCTCCTTCGGACTCATCGCCTTCCTCGACCCCATCGAAATCGGGCTGTCGGTGCTGTTCGTCGTCTTCGGTATCGTCTGGTACCTGTTCTACGCCCGCGAGCGCACCGACAAGCGGGGCATACTCTCGCGGTACGTGCTCTCTCGGTCGAGCGAGATGCCCGACGCCGCGGTGTCGGCGGCTTCGACGGTCCAGCCCGACGGCGGCTACCGCGTCATGGTCCCGCTTTCGAACCCCGAAAGCGAGCGCGACCTCGTGTCGCTCGGCGGCGCGGTCGCCAAGGCAAACGGCGGGACGCTCGTCGGCGTCCACATCGTGAAAGTGCCGGACCAGACCGCCCTCGAATCGGCCCGCGAGGAGTACGACTTCGCCGAGGCCGACCGCCTGCTCGAACAGGCCCGCGTCGACGCCGACGAACTCGACGTGGACATCGAGACTCACACCGTCCTCTCCCACCGGTCGTTCGAGGAGGTGTTCGACGCGGCGGAGACGTACAACGCCGACCTCGTCGTCATGGGCTGGGGCCCCGACAGCCACGGGTCGCCCGGCCGCGCCGAAAGCGCGGTCGAGGAGATGACCAACGCGCTCCCCTACGACGTGTTGGTGCTGAAGGACCGCGGTTTCGACCCCTCGAACGTACTCGTGCCGACCGCCGGCGGCCCGGACTCCGACCTCTCGGCGTCCATCGCCTCGGTCCTCCGCGAGTTCTGCGACGCGGAAATCGAACTCTTGCACGTCGCCGACGACGCGGCCGAGGGCGAGCGTTTCCTCCGGGAGTGGGCCGACGAACGCGACCTCGGGGGCGCCACGCTCACCGTCGAGACCGGCGACGTCGAGGCGGCCATCGAGTCCCACGCGACCGACGCGTCGCTGCTCGTCGTCGGCGCGACGGAACGCGGCCTCCTCTCGCGGCTCGTCGGCGGAACCGTCGTCATGGACGTCGTCGACGACGTGGAGTGTTCGGTGCTCATGGCCGAACAGAGTCGCGCTCGGAGCATCAGAAAGCGCCTGTTCGGGTAGTCCGCTCCGCCCCGCTCCGACCCGCTCGCGCCCCGATCCGACTCGCCCCGCTCCGCACCCCTCTCACCGCCCTTCGCCGTCCCGTCAGCCCCGCGGAACCGACTCGCTTCTCGCGGACCGCGGACGACGGCGGTCGCCAGTCGCCGCGGTACATTTGTCTCTCGCCGCCGTAGCGAGGGGTATGGCGAAGCAATCGGGACTGTCGTGGGACGACGTGGAACTGTCCGTCGAGGCGACGAGCCGCCGCATCGACGCGGGCGAAGTCACGCTCCACGCGGTCGAAGCCGGGCCGGAAGACGGCGAACTCGTCGTCCTCCTCCACGGCTTCCCGGAGTGTTGGTACGCGTGGGCGGACTACCTCCGCCCGCTCTCGGAGGCGGGCTACCGGGTCGTCGCGCTCGACCAGCGCGGCTACAACCTGAGCGACCGTCCCCCGGGCGTCGAGTGGTACAGCATCGACGAACTCGCCGGCGACGTGGTCGGCGTCGCGGACGCGCTCGGTCACGAGACGGCCCACGTCGTCGGCCACGACTGGGGGGGCGCGGTGGCGTGGTGGACCGCGCTGCACCACCCGGACCGGGTGCGCTCGCTCACCGCGATGAACCTCCCGCATCCGACGGTGCTCGCCCGACACCTCAGACGCGACCCGGGCCAACAGCTTCGGAGCTGGTACGTCCTGTTCTTCCAACTGCCGAAGCTCCCCGAGCTCGTCGCCCCCGTCGGCGACTGGGCCGTTTTGGAGCGGGCGATGACCGGCTCCGCGCTCCCCGGCACGTTCTCGGCGGCCGACCTCGACCGCTACCGCGCCGCGTGGTCGGTGCCCGGGGCCTACGGTTCGATGGTGGACTGGTATCGCGCGGTCGTCCGCGAGCGCCCGCGGCCCCGGGCCGAGACGGTCGACGTGCCGACGCTCGTCGTCTGGGGGAGCAAAGACCGGTTCCTCCGGCCGAAGATGGCGAGGGAGAGCCTCGCGTTCTGCGAGGACGGCCACCTCAAGACGTTCGAGGAGGCGACCCACTGGGTCCACCACGAGGAGCCGGTCGCCGTCGCCCGCGCGGTCGTCGAACACCTCGACGACGCGTGGCGGACCCCGAACAACACCCCCGACGAGGCGGGCCACCGACCGGTCTGACCGCCGGAAGGCGATGTTTCTAAAGCGGCCATATTCTCCGCATTCTCGATGGAGCTATATAGGTCCATCGAGGGAACTTAGCGAGGTTCTTGTACGTCCGGCGTTCAGGTCGAACCGACGCGGGAGCAGTCCGGTGGTGGGACTTTCCATGCCCCTTCGAACCGTCTCCGCGTCTCTTCATGAGCAGGGACGGGGGACCGTCCCACCTTTCGACCGGCGAGCGACCGCGCCGACCAACCGGGCGAGCGCGACCCGCGTCGAGACCGAAACCGCAATCTGTCCCGGCCCCGCCGGCGACGGATGAGTACGTTCTTACTCGCGGCCACCGGAGGTCGCGTATGACCGACCTCGGAAAGGTCGACCGCGAGTTCTTCGACGAGTACATCTACCCGCGGTTGGGCGCGGCCCGCGACGACGTGGCGCTCGGCCCGACCCACGGCGTCGACTTCGGTCTCCTCGATATCGACGGCACCGCGGTCGCCATCGCGACCGACCCACTCTCCGTGCTCCCCGCGCTCGGCTTCGAGCGCGCGGGGCGGTTCGCCATCGACATCGTCCTCTCGGACATCGCCGTCTCCGGGCTGGACCCCTCGCATCTCGCCGTCTCCTTTACGCTCCCGCCCGAGATGACCGACGACCAGTTCGCCGAACTCTGGGGGGCGATGCACGACGAGGCCGACGACCTCGGCGTCAGCATCGTCACCGGCCACACCGCCCGCTACGCCGGCTGTTCGTACCCGTGGGTCGGCGGCGCGACCGCCCTCGCCGTCGGCGACCACGACGACGTGGTCCGCCCGGACGGCGCGAAACCCGGCGACGACGTGCTCGTGACGAAGGGACCGGGCGTCGAGGCCACCGGCCTCCTGACGACGCTGTTTCCCGACGCCTTTTCCGACCTCGACGCCGACGTGCTCGCCGCGGCGCAGGACCGACTCGACGAGACCGACGCCGTCCGCGACGCGATGACCGTCTCGGCCGCCGGCGGCCGCGGCGTCCACGCCATGCACGACGCCACCGAGTGCGGCGTCCACGGCGCGCTCAACGAAGTCGCCGGGAGCGCCGGCGTCCAACTCGAAATCGACGAGTCGAGCGTCCCGTTCCGTCCCGGCGTCCGCGAGACCTGCGAGTACCTCGGCATCGACCCGTGGCGCTCGACCACCGCCGGGTCGCTCGTCGTCGCCACGGACCCCTCGGTCACGGACGACGTGGTCGCTGCGCTCGACGCCCGCGGCACCCCCGTCGGCGTCGCCGGCATCGTCGTCGCGGGCGAGGGCGTCGTCGTCGACGGCGAGCGCATCGAACACCCCGACGTGGACCCCTCGTGGGCCGCCTACGAGCGACTCGCCCGCGAGGCCGACGAGTCGGACGCCGACGAATAAGGGACGCCGCCTCGGCCCTCGCACTACTTGTCGCGCGGGCGCTTCAGGTCGCGTATGACTGACTCCGGCAACCCCGCCGTCGACGCCGCCCGCGAGATGGACGCGGCGGACCCGCTTTCGGACCTCCGCGACCGCTTTTTCGTCCCCGAGGGCGAACTATACATGGACGGTAACTCGCTCGGCCCGCTCTCGGTCGATGCGGAGGCGGCGCTCGACCGCGTCGTCGACGAGTGGCGCGACCTCGCCATCCGCGGGTGGACCGACGCCGACCCCGAGTGGTTCAGCTACGGCGAGCGACTGGGCGACCGACTCGCCCCGCTCGTCGGCGCAAAGCCCGAGGAGGTCGTCGTCGCCAACTCCACGACGGTCAACATCCACGCGCTCGTCGGGACGTTCTACGACCCCGCCCGCGGCGAGAAAATCGTCGTCGACGACCTCGACTTCCCGACGGACCACTACGCGATTCGCGCGCAACTCCGGGCGGCCGGCCGCGACCCCGACGAGGCGCTCCGCGTGGTCGAGAGCCGCGACGGGCGGACCATCGAAACCGAGGACGTGCTCGACGCCGTCGACGACGACGTGGGGATGGTGTTTCTCCCCTCGGTCCTCTACCGGAGCGGTCAGCTGTTCGACATCGAGACGCTCACCGAGGCGGCGCACGAGGCCGGCGCGCTGGCCGGCTTCGACCTCGCGCACTCGGTCGGCGCGGTCCCCCACAGCCTCTCCGAGGTCGGCGTGGACTTCGCCGTCTGGTGTCACTACAAGTATCTCAACGCCGGCCCCGGCTCCATCGCCGGCCTCTACGTCAACGAGCGCCACTTCGGCGTCACGCCCGCGCTCGCCGGCTGGTGGGGCAACGACAAGGAGACGCAGTTCGACATGGCGATGACCTACGAGCCGGCGCAGTCGGCCGGCGCGTTCCAGTCCGGGACGGTCCCGGTGCTGTCCGCGGCCCCCCTCGACGGCGCGCTCGACATCGTCGAGGACGCCGGCGGCGTGACCGCCCTCCGCGAGAAGTCGCTTGCGCTCACGGACTACCTCATCGCCCTCGTGGACGAGCGACTGCCGGAGTGCGAGGTCGGCACCCCGCGTGACCCCGCGGCCCGCGGCGGCCACGTCGCGGTCGAGCACCCCGAGGCCTACCGCGTCAGCCTCGCGCTCAAGGAGCGGGGCGTCATCGTGGACTTCCGTCAACCGAACGTCGTCCGGATGGCTCCCGCGCCGGCCTACGTCGGCTTCGAGGACGTGTACCGGGCGGTCGAGCACTTCCGCGAGATTCTGGACGGGGAAGCATACGAGGCGTTCGAGAAGCAGAGCGGCGGCGTCACGTGAGGGTCGCGGCGGGGGGTCGGTCGCTTACCAGTCGATGACTTCCTTGTCGCGCCAGAACTTCCCCGCGGGCGCGCCGGGCTTGAACGTCGCGAGCCACGTCGGCGTCTCCGCGCCCTTCTCGACCGGTCGGTTCGCCTCCTCGCCGCCCATGTCGGTGCGGACCCAGCCGGGGCACACCGAGTTGGCGATGAGGCCGTCGTCGCCGTACTGGCCGTCGAGGTAGGTCGTGAGGCCGTTGAGGCCGGTCTTCGAGATTCGATACGCGGGCGACCCGCCGGACTGCTCCTCGCCGAGCGCGCCCATGCCCGAAGAGACGTTGACGACGCGGCCGCCGTCGGACTGGAGGAGGAGGGGAACCGCGTGCTTGCACAGGAGCATCGGCCCGCGGAGGTTGACGCCGAGGGTGCGGTCGATTCGCTCGGTCGGTTCGGCGACGATGTCCTCGCCCTCGCCGCCGACGCCGGCGTTGTTGACGAGGACGTCGAGGCGGTTCTGGTCGGCGAAGATGCCGTCGACGACCTCCTCGATGTCCCCTTCTTGGGTCACGTCGAGGAGGACTCGCTCCGTCTCCTCCGGCGTCTCGTTGGTGACGCTGCGCGACCCCGCGTACACCGTCGCGCCGCGGTCGCGGAGATTCGCGGCTATCTGGCGGCCGATGCCGCGGTTCGCGCCGGTGACGAGCGCGACCTGTCCGTCGAGGTCGTCGTAGCGGTCGGGTTCCATGGCTGCGTCTGCGAACTGAGAAAGGATATTCTCACCGAAGCGTGTCGGGCGCGAGCGACCGGTCGGAGGGGCGGCAGGTCACTCGACGGCGACTGGCCGAGGACCGAGTCACTCGACGGCGACGGAGAGTTCGCGGAACTCGTCGCCGGTCCACTCGTGGGCGGTCATCCGGCCGTCGGGCGAGCAGATGAGATAGACGTATCCCGGCCACGACGCCCGTTCCCGGTCCGTCGCGCTCGGGACCGGGTCGGACTCGGGGTGCGAGTGGTAGAAGCCGACCGCGTCGTCGCCCGCGGACTCGATGGCTTCGAGAATCGAAACCGTCTCCTCGGGGTCGAGTTCGTAGGCGACCCGCGGCTCGGCGGCGACGTTCGAAACGGGGTGGGCGGCGGTGACGGTGCGCGCGTCGCTGTCGCCGGCGAGGACGCCGCAGACCTCGGCGGGCGGGTCGCCGGCGGCACCCTCGCGGGCGTGCGAGAGAATCGAGTCCCGCGCGTCAGCTGCGAGAGAGAGCCTACTCGAAGTCACGGCGCATGGCGATTTCGAACCACGGACAGAGACGCAGTTGGCGGTACCACTCGGGGTTGTCGTGGAGGTGCTCGTAATCCGCCCAGAGCATGCCCGCGATTTCCTCTTCGTCGGGGTCGAGCGTGGTGTCTTCGAGCGTGACCTTCAGGACGGCACAGACTTCCCACTCCAGCCCGGCGTTCTCGTAGTAGCGCTTGTACTCGAACTTGTCCGTGACGCGGAGGTCGGAGTACTGGTCGGGCGAGATGCCGAGTTCCTCTTCGAGGCGCTCTTCGGTGGCTTCCTCTTGGGTCTGGCCCTCGACGGGGTGGGAGGCGACGGTGCCGTCCCAGGAGGTGTCCCACAGGCGCTTGTTGGGCGCGCGCTGGGCGAGGAGTATCTGTCCCTCCTCGCTGAACACGAGGCAGGTGAAGGCGCGGTGGCGGATGCCGTCGCCCGTGTGGGCGTCGAGTCGGTTGACCGTCCCCTCGGCGTTGTCGTCGGAGTCGACGGCGATGACGTCCTGCGCTGCGTTCTTGTGGAGTTCAGTAGCCTCGTCGGCCGCTGCGTTGCTCATGTGCCTTCCGTCGGAGTCGGGGGTCAACTAAGCTTCGATGCGAACCGCGGACCACGCGGCGGCGGCGCGGGATTAGCCGAGGCGCTCGTCGAGAATCAGGCGGGTTTTCGTGCTCTTCACGTCGTCGTGCTCGCGGGCGCGGGTGATGAGGTCGTTGACGGCGCGGGTGTCGGCGGCGTCGACGACGAGGACGATGTCCTCCTCGCCGGAGACCTGCCAGACGAAGTCCACGTCCTTCCAGTCGGCCATCAGCTCGGACACGTCGTTGGTGTCGACGTCGACCGCGACGGTCACCTCTATCATCGCCTTCAGGTTCCCCGTGCGGGTCGAAATCGTAAAGCGCTCGATGACGCCCTCCTCGACCAACCGCTCGACGCGGTTTCTGACGGTCCCCTCGGAGGTCCCGACCTCGGCCGCAATCTCTGTGTTGGGGGTCCGAGCGTCCCGTCGAAGGATATCGAGAATGCGTCGGTCAAGCTCGTCCATACACCACGTGCCCACCCCAGCGACTTACCGATTACGAATTTCGTAACTCGACTTCGAAAGTAACACTTATGGACCCGTGTTCCGTTCGTTTCTCGTAATGTCGGACGCCTATCTGGCGCTGGAAGACGGACGCGTGGTCGAAGCGCGTGGCCGTGTTCCGGGGCGCACACGCGGTGAACTGGTGTTCACAACCGCATATACGGGATACGAAGAGAGTCTGACCGACCCTTCGTACGAAGAGCAAGTCCTCACCTTCTCGTACCCCCTCATCGGGAACTACGGCGTCCGAGCCGAGCGATTCGAGTCCGACCGGGTCCACCCTCGGGCGGCCGTCGCACGCGAGTTCACCGAGGAGGTCGTCGAGTGGCTCGCAGACGAGGGCGTCCCGGCGGTCGACCACCTCGACACGCGCGACCTCGTCACGTCCATCCGCGAGGAGGGCGCGATGAAGGTCGGCATCGCCGTCGGCGAGGACGTGACGCCGGAGGACGCGAAGGAGGAACTCGCGCAGTGTAAGGGCATGAGCGAGCACGTCGACATCGGCGCGCAGGTCACCACGACCGAACTGACGACGTTCGAGGGCGACGGCGACACCACCGTCGCGCTCGTCGACTGCGGCGCGAAGGGTTCCATCGTGGACTCCCTCGTCGACCGCGGCGCGACGGTGCACGTGCTCCCCTACGACGCGGACGCCGAGGACGTGTCCGCGCTCGACCCCGACGTGCTGTTCATCTCGAACGGCCCCGGCGACCCCGAGAACTACACCGCGACGCACGACCTCGTCGAGGAGTTCGCCGGCGAGGTCCCGCTGGCGGGCATCTGCCTCGGCCAGCAAATCGTCGCCAGCGCGCTCGGCGGCACCACGGAAAAGATGGCCTTCGGCCACCACGGCGTCAACCAGCCCGTCCGCGACCTCCAGACCGGCAAGGTCGTCATGACGACCCAAAATCACGGCTACACCGTCGCCGACCCCGGCGACAAACTCGACGTGACGCAGGTCAACGTCAACGACGACACCGCCGAGGGCCTCGCCAGCGAGGAGCTGAGTGTCATCACGCGCCAGTACCACCCCGAAGCCCACCCCGGCCCCCACGACTCGCTCGGCTTCTTCGACGACGTGCTCGCCATGGCGGGTACGGAGGGAAACGAGCATAAGCCCCGAGCCGTCGCTTCGGACTGACCACCGCGGCCGCGACTGCGACCGCGACCACAATCGCAACCGCGACTGACCCGATTCCAGACGCCCGGTCGACTGCACCACGACCGCCGGCGGCCGAACACCGCTTTTCGAATATCTCGCGCCGCGAGCGGGCGGTTCGTCGTTCCCCGCCGTGGTAGAAACTGTCAAACGGGTTCCCAGCGTACGCTCTGTGATGGACGACGTATCGCTCATCGAACGCGGCTTCGAGGAGTTCCCGGCGACGATTGCGCTCCTCGACAGCCGCGGCGACATCGTCTACACGAACCGGTCGTGGCGGGCGTTCGCCGACGCGAACGACTACGCGGGCGACCCCGATTCGACGGGCGTCAACTACCTTGCAGTGTGCGACGCGGCCCGCGGGACCGACGAAATTGCCGGCGTCGTCGCCGACGGCATCCGCGCGGTTCTCAGGGGTGACCGCGACCTCTTTACCGCCGAGTATCCGTGTCACTCGCCCGCAGTCTACCGGTGGTTCGCGCTCCGGGTCGTCCCGATAGACACGCCGAGGCACGGGAGCTTCGCGCTCGTCTCCCACTTCGACATCACCGACAGGCGGCTCGCGGAGCTGCAGGTCAACGAGAAAAACGAGCACCTCGCGGCGCTCGTCAGCGTGCTCGCCTCGGAACTCAAAGCCCAGCTCGCGTCGGCCACCGCGTCCGCCGAGCGACTCACCGCGGTCGACGGCGACGCCGCGGTGACGCTCTCCAAAAGCCTCTCGCGCATCGATTCGCTCGTCGAGTGGGGCATCACCGTCGCCGGGCAACCGAGCACGCTCGACCTCGGGGCGGTGGAGTTCCGCCCGCACGTCGCGCAAGCACGGGCCCTCGCGTCGCCCGATGGCGCGGACGACGCTTCGCTCCGGGTCGTCGGCGACGGGTCGCTCTCGGCCGACACCCACCTGTTCGGCCTGTTTCTGGTCGCGGTGCTCACGAACTGCTACGAGCGGAACGCGTCGTCCGGTTCGTCGTCCAGCGTCGTCGTCGGGACGACAGCCGACGGCTTCTACGTCGACGACGACGGCCCCCGCCCGTCACCGGAAGAGCTCGCGGCGGTGACCGCGGATTCGAACCAGCTGCTCGGCGTCGATTACGACGCCACGCATCTCTCGACGGCGCGGCGAATCGCTGACCTGCACGGCTGGCAGTTCGACGTGGGCGACTCGGAGCTCGGCGGGGCGCGCTTCGAAGTCCGCGGCGTCGACTGGAACTGACCGACGGTCGGCGGTCGGCGGTCGGCGGTCGACGGTCGTCGAAAGCGCGCACTTGCGCGCCCGTCAGGAGAGGTCGGCTTCCATGACGAACGTCGGCTCCTCGGCGAGGTCGCTCCGAGCGAGTGCGGCGTCGGTAACCCAGTCGATGCGCTCGGGGAACAGGACGCGCGTCCGGTCCGCGCCGACCGAAGCGGCGTCGCGTCGAATCGCGTCCAACAGCGACTCGCAGGCCGACGCGCCGTCCCACGCGGCGACCGCGTACTCGGCCCACGTCTCCTCGCCCTCGCCCTCGTCGTCGCGTTCGCGCGAGTAGGTCCGGTTGCGATAGGTGAATCCGGTCGCGCGGTCGTCCCCGACGACGAACAGTCGGTCGTCGGCCGCGGCGTCGTGGAGGCGGTCGCGGGTCAACTCGGAGAGCGCCCACGTCTCGACGGGGTCGAGTGCGAGCCCCGACAGCGCGGTTCGCGCCTCGCTCCCGGTCCAGTAGGTCCACGCAGCGTCGGCGTCGTCGCGGATGGCTGCCGCCGGGTCGGCGGTCGCGTCCGGGTCGGGCGTCGCCCAGCGGAACTCGATGCCGGGGTCGAACCCGACCGTGCGGGCGTTGGCGAGGCTCGGGACGTTCCACGAGTAGACCATGTTGCGGACACGCCGCGCGCCGCGCTCGCGCGCCCAGTCGAGAAGCGCGTGCGACAGTCGGGTCGCGAGACCCTGTTCGCGGTAGTCGGGCGCGACGCGCATACCCTGCGCCCACCCCTCGTACTCCGACAGCATGACGACCTGTGCGATGGCGGCCACGTCGTCGGAGGGCGTCTCCTCGCCCATGTCGACGAGGAGCGTCGCCTGCGCTAACTCGCCGGGGGAAATCCAGTCGTGGTAGATGTCGGGGATGTAGTCCGACCCGCCGCGGTCGGCCCACGTATCGCGGGTGAACGCGGCGACCGCGTCGTAGTCCTCGGGTCGGGCGGGTCGAATCTCCATCAGTTCACTCCCACGGGACCGAGCGCTGGGTCAGTTCGCCTTCGAGGTTCCGACCCATCGCGTCGGTCGGGTCCGCGACGTTGGCGAGCGCCCACATGAGCTTCACCTTTGCGGTGCCGGGGAGCGTGTCGCCCGCCTCGACGACGCCGGCGTCGAGCAGGTCGCGGCCGGTGTCGTAGACGCGGTCGCAGACGCGGCCTTCGAGACACTGCGAGGTCATGGCGACGACCGTGCCGCCCTCGACGAGTTCCTCGAACTGCGGGATGAGGTCGGTGTGGACGTGGCCGAGGCCCGTCCCTTCGATGACGACGCCGGCTTTCTCGTCGAGGTAGTCGAGCGCCGCGGGGTCCATCCCCGGCGTGAACTTCACGAGTTCCACCTCGGACTCGATGTCGGCGTGGAGCGCGAGGTCGGCCTCGCAGCGGGGGGTGTAGTCGCGGCGGAACGTGACCTCCTCGGCCTCGTAGTCGACCTCGCCGAGCGGCTTCGCGCCGACGGTCTCGAACGCGTCGCGCCGGGAGGTGTGGTTCTTGCGGACGCGCGTCCCCTCGTGGAGCGCGCAGACGTCGTCGGACTCCGAGGCGTGCATACAAACCATCACCTCGGCGGCTTCGGCCTTCGCGGCCTCGACGGCGCAGACGGCGTTCATCACGTTGTCGGAGGAGGGGCGGTCCGCCGAGCGCTGACTGCCCGTGAAGACGATGGGAACGGGCGTGTCGAGCATGAACGACATCGCCGACGCGGAGAACTGCATCGTGTCGGTGCCGTGCATGACGACGACGCCGTCGGCTCCACCCTCGATTTCCTCGGCGACGGCCTCGGCGAGGTCGACCCACACGTCGGTCGTCATGTTCTCCGAGAGGATGTTGGCGACGACGCGGCCGCGGTAGTTCGCCCGCCCCGCGAGGTCGGGGACGGCCCGAAGCACGTCCTTGGCGTCGAACTGCGCGGTCACCGCGCCCGTGCGGTAGTCGACCGTCGAGGCGATGGTCCCGCCGGTCGAGATGAGCGAGATCGTCGGCAGGTCGTCGTCGAACTCGATTTCGGAGGTGCCGTCGCCTTCGGACTGCGCGTCTTCGATGTCGTACACGTCGGTTTCGAGCACGTCCACGTCGGCCCCCTCGCGGGCGATGCCGACGTTGTACCCGCCGTCGAGTTTGACGACGAGGTGGTCCTCGGTGGAAGACGGCATGAGCACGCCTTCGTTCGTGACGTCCGCGCGGGTGACGCGGACGCGGTCCCCTGCGTTCATATCGCGGGATACCGCGGGGGCAGACTTCAAACCCACCTTTTTACCGTTCGGGGTCGCCTCCGGCGACCCGCTCACGGCAAAAACCTGGAGGGAAAAACGCCGAGTAGCTCGCTTCGCTCGCGACTCGGTACGACGACTGGGAGAGAACCGACCGAGCGAAACGAGGGAGACGGACGCACCACCGACATAACGAACACAAGACATTTTACCCGACTGTCCGTCGGCCAGCGTATGCTCCCCACGATACTCCTCCAGTCGGGCGGTGCAGGCGCGCTCGTAATCGGCCTGCTGTTTTTCCTCCTGTTCCTCGGGATGGTAGTGTGGACGTACAGCGACGCGCGGCAAAACAGCAGTCACCCGGCGTTCCTCTGGGCCGTCGTCGTCTTCCTCGCCCCCCTTCTGGGACTCGTGTTGTACTTCATCCTCGGCCGCAACGCGTAGGACCGAGACGACCGGCGCACCGTCGCGCGCCGAAACACTCACCGCGACCGACTCACCGGCACAAGAGCCATCAGGCTCGCCCGCGAGCCTGTACGCATGCAACGGTCGGACCAACGGGAGTCTGAGCAGTCCGTCGACGACCTGCTCTCCGGGGTGAACCGCGAGCGCGACGAGGCGACGCAGGCGGAGCGTTCCGCCTCGTCCGGCGGCGGCGGTCGCCTCGGCGGGCTGTTCTCCCCGCGCGTGTTCCTCGCGGCGCTCCTGCTCTCCATCGGCGGACTGCTCGTCGGCGGTGCGATTCCCCTCGTCGGCTTCATCGGGCGGTTCGTCGGCATCGCCGCCGCCGGCTTCGTCCTCGGCGTCGTCGGCTCGAAGCGATACTACACGGAGGTCGTCCTCGCCGGTGCAATCGCGGCGGGCCTCGCGTTCGTCCTCTCGACGCTGTTCGCCGTGTTCGCGCCCTTCGCGGTCCAACTGCTCGCGGACTACGGCGTCGCTATCGCGGGCGTCGGCGCGGCGAGCGGCGGGCTCGCGGGGCTGGTCGGTCACTACTTCGGCCGCGACCTCAGAAACGGGCTGACCCAGGAGCTGTAAGCGTCAGTCGATTCGCCAGCGGTCGCCGTTGTGGGCGACGAGGCCGCCTTCGGCGAGGTGGTGGAGCGCGCTGTCGACGACCGCGGGGTCCGCGTTGAGTTCCTTTGCGATGCCGCGGACGGTGTTCGACCCGTTGGCGAGCGCGGCCAGAATCTCCGCGTAAAAGCGGCTGTCGGCGTCGACGCCGAGGCGGTCGTTGAGGCGGTCGAGCACGTCGGTGATGCGGCCCTGCACCCACCGCTGAGCCAAGGAGAGTTCGTTGTCGAGCTCCTCCAGTTTCCCGAGTTCGCGCGCCAACTCGGAGACGTCGTCGGTGCCGGCGTTCTCGACTTCGAGCGTCACGTGCGGACAGCGCCCGGCCATGTCGAGGCTCGGACTCGGCGGGTAGGCGCTCTTCGCGCCGAAGCCGTACGGCGAGACGTTCACCTCCAGTCGGAGGTTCCGCGAGATGTGGAAGTACTTGCGCCGTTGGTCGTCGGTGCGCGACTCGATGAGCCCCGCGTCCTCCAGCTTTCGGAGGTGGTCGATGACGGCCTTAGGGCTGACGCCGAGGTACTCGCTTATCTCGGTGACGTAGCACGGTTTGTGCGAGAGCAACCGCAGGATGCGCCGGCGGTTTTCGTTCCCGAGTAGGTCGAGCAGTACCGCGGAGTCCATTACGAGGTCATAGACTGCCGGTGGGGAAAAGCCTGACTCATGTGATACTCCGCGCTGTCGTGCGATTAGCGATTGTGACTCGCGGGGCGTTCACGGGCGGTCTCCGTGGCGTCCGGGAGGCGGTCGAACGCCCGCGACGCGAGGAACACCGCAAGAAACGAGAGGGCGACGGTGATGCCCGCGAGGAGCGCCCCCGCCTCGTACTTCAGCGGCGGGTAGTAGCCGAGGCCGTAGTCGAACACGTCGTTGACGAGCGCGAGCGTGAGGGCGAACCCGAGTGCGCCCTTCGTGGTCGCGCCGTACCGCGGCACGACGAGCGCGAGCGCGAGAAAGCCCGCGTGAGTGAGCATGATGCCCCAGTAGTCCCACAGCGCGGCCCCGGAGAAGCCGACGTAGAGGTCGGGTCGGAGGTTGAGCGCGACGACCGTCCAGACGCCGTATTTGACGAGCCAGACGAACGCGAGGGTGTGGAGGTACGCGAGCGGTCGGTTGACGGGTGCGTCGGCGACGCGGCGACCGAGGTTCGGAAGCAGCGTCGCGGCCGACAGCGTCATCAGCGCGAGGGCGGCCGGCGAGTCACCGAAAAGCGGGTAGAGAAACGTCGGCAGGTCCGACAGCGCGGGGTCGGAGTGGACGTAGAAGCTCACCCCGACGAGGAACGCGGCGGCGTTGAGGACGAGGAAGACGACGAGGCTCGGGCCGTTTCCGAGGTAGTACTCCGTCCAGTCGTCGACCGCCGCGTCGAGGTCGAAGTCTCGCAGACCCATCGCCGAGTCGGACGGCGCGCCGAAAGAAAAGACCGTCGGGGCGACACCCCGGGGGTCGATGGCTCCGTACGCGACACGTTGTCACCCCATGTCGGGAGCAAAGGACAGTTAGCCCGGCGCGCCGAACGGCGACGTATGGACGCAGCACTCATCATCCTCGACGGGTGGGGACTCGGCGACCACGACCGCCGCGACGCAATCAAGGCGGCGGACACGCCGAACTTCGACCGCTACCGCGACGCGGGCGCGTTCGGGACGCTCATCGTCGACGGCCGGCGCGTCGGTCTCCCGGACGGCCAGATGGGCAACAGCGAGGTCGGCCACCTCAACATCGGGGCCGGCCGCGTCGTCAAGCAGGCGTACACCCGCATCGGCGACAGCATCGACGACGGCTCGTTCTACGAGAACGACGCCATCACGGCCGCCTACGACCACGCCGACGAACACGACGGGCGCGTCCACCTCATGGGCCTCGTCTCCGACGGCGGCGTCCACTCCGACCAACAGCACCTCCACGCGCTCATCGAACTCGCCGCCGACCGCGGCGTCGAGGCCGTCACCCACGCCTTCACTGACGGCCGCGACACCAGCCCCACCGGCGGCGAGGAATACCTCTCGGACCTCGAAGCCGTCGCCGACGAGCAGGGAACCGGCGGGGTCGCCACCGTCTCCGGGCGCTACTACGCGATGGACCGCGACCAGAACTGGGAACGCACCAAGCGCGCCTACGACGCCATCGTCGAGCGGGAGGCCGAGTGGACCGCCGAGACGGCCGTCGACGCCGTCACCGAGTCGTACGACCGCGGCGACACCGACGAGTTCGTCGAGCCGACCGTCGTCGACGACGCGCCCGCGCTCGAAGACGGCGACTCGGTCGTCTTCTTCAACTTCCGCGCCGACCGCGCGCGACAGCTCGTGGGGATGCTCTGCGACATCGAGCCCGTCTGGGAGTTCGAGACGACGCCGCCGGAGCTTCTCATGACGACGATGACGCAGTACGACAAGACGTTCGACGTGTCCGTGGCCTACCCGCCGGAACAGCCCGAGGACACGCTCGGGGAGGTGCTCGCCGGGGCGGACATGACGCAGCTTCGGATGGCGGAGTCCGAGAAGTACCCCCACGTCACCTACTTCCTCAACGGCGGCCGCGAGGTCGAGTTCGACGGCGAGATTCGGAACATCGTCGAGAGCCCCGACGTGCCGACCTACGACCTCCAGCCCGAGATGTCCGCGGTGGAGCTCACCGACACGGCCATCGACATCATCGAGTCCGACGACCCGAACGTGATGGTGCTCAACTACGCCAACCCCGACATGGTCGGCCACACCGGCGACTACGGGGCCGCCATCGAGGCCGTCGAGGCTGTCGACGAACAGCTCGGGCGGCTCGTCGAGCGCGTCCGCGCCCGCGGCGGCCACGTCTGTATCACCGCCGACCACGGCAACGCCGACGACATGGGAACCGAAGACGACCCGCACACGGCCCACACGTTCAACCCCGTCCCGTTCGTCTACCTCGCGGCCGACCGCGACGACGAGGCGGCCGCGGAGAACGACGCCGAGGCCGAGCAGGACGAAGTCGACCCCGACCACCCGCTTTCGGGCGGCCGGACCGTCCGCGAGGGCGGCTCGCTGTGCGACATCGCGCCGACAATCCTCGAACTCGTCGGCGTCGACCAGCCGTCCGCGATGACCGGCGAGTCGCTGTTAGATTAGAATAAGACGCCGCCGCTCGCGCACCGATTCTCGCGTTTTCTTTCTCCGTCGCTGTTCTCCTACGCGCCCGACCCGCTTCGGTAGCGACGGTACGCGGTCGGGACGAGCATCGACACGCCTGCGATAGCGGCGAGGACGACGAACTCCGGGCGGACGGCCGCCGCGAGCGAGTCCGTCGTGAGCGTCTCGACGGACGCGCCGGCGACGACGCCCGCGACGGCCCACGGAAGCTCCCCGGCGGCGGTCCCGAGCGCGAACGCGCCGAGTCGGACGTTGGCGACGCCCGCCGCCACCGACACCACGTCGGAGGGAATCGGCAGCAGACGGCTCGCGGCCACGCCCTTCACCGACCCCGTCTGTTCGACGGTTCGCTCGCCGACGCCGGCAAATCTGGTCGCCCCGCGGTAGCGCCGCGCGAAGAGGAACGGCGGGACGCTCGTGAGGACGATAAGCGCCAGCGCGAACGGCACGCCGACCGGTCCGAGCCCGTAGCCGACGACGAGCGCGAGGAGCGTCGTCGGCCACGCGAGAAGCGGGCGCACGAGCGCGAGCGCGCTCACGACGACGACGAGTCGCACGGGGTCGGCGGCGACCCACGTCGCGTGTGCGATGACGGCGTCTGGCGACGCGAACAGGAGACCGGCGATGACGGCCGCGAGCGCGAGGCCGGCGGCGAGACGCGGACGGGGCACGGAAGCTCTGGAGTCGGTCGTCGCGCCGCGACCAAACGCTTTGTGCTTCGGAGGGCTTTAGCCCGCCCCCGTTCGAGTGGCTCCCGAACCGTGACCGAGCCCACACGCGACGAGCGCGTCGAACTCGCGCTCGACCTCCTCGCGCACCTCGAAGCCGACGAACTCTCCCTCGCCGAGGTCGTCGACCGCATCGAGACGGTCACCACGGACCCGACGCTCACCCGCGACATCCTCGACGCGGCGGAGCTTCGCGGCATCATCGAGCGCGAGGGCGGCCGCATCCGTCACAACCGCGGCGGCACGTTCGTTCGGTTCGAGAGTCAGGTCGTCCAACGCGAGGGCGACTTCGACTGCCGCCGCTGCGGCGCGTCCATCTCGACGGGCCACTTCGTGCGGTTCGACTCCGGCGAACTCGGGCCGTTCGGCTCGTCGTGTGTGAGAAAAGCACTCGGGCGGGAGTAGGTCGCCGCGGTCGTCGCCGGTCGCGCGACCGCGTTACCGCCCGCGGCGGAGTTCTTCGATGAGCTGTTCGACCAGCTCCTGCTGGTGGCGAATCTGCTCGCTTTGGGCCTCGACGACCTCGCGGAGCGACTCGACTTCGGCAGCGAGAGCGGCGTAGTCAGCGTCCGCGGTGGCGGTATCGCCCGCCTCGGACTCGGCGGCCGATTCGAAGCCCGACCCTTCGAATCCGAGGTCGTCGGCGCCGGCGACGTTGCCGGACGACTGCTCGGCGGCCGGCGACTCGGCGGCCGACTGGGTCGTCGCGGCCTCGGCCGCCTTCGCTTCCGCCACCGCGCCGGTCGCGGCGGCAGCCTCGGCGGACCCGGTGGACTGGTTCCGAGCGGCCTGCTGGGTCGGCTCGGCGGGCGCGGCGTCCTCGGAGAGAGTGGCGTTCGCCGGCTCGTCGGATAGTTCGCCGGGGTTCGCGCTCAGCGGGTCCGGCCCCGCACCGAAGTCGGTGTTGTCGCGCTCCGTGTCGGCGCCCTCGGCGGCCGCCTGTGCCTGTTCCATCTGGACGCGGAACTCTTCGAGGCTGCCGACGCCGTGGTAGTCACACAGCGCCCGCGCGAGTTTCTCGCGAACGAGTCGCGCCTGTTCGTTGGGAATCTTGAACCGCTCTTGGCGGCCGTCGACGGTGAGTACGACCGTCGTGGCGACGCTTCCCGACTCGAATTCGAGGTCGGTCACGTCAGCGAAGCGGTACGCCTCGTAGTCTTCGTCCCAGACCGCGCTCCCGATGTGTCGGACGACGCGGGCGTCGGTGATAACGAACGTGAGTTCGCTGAATCGGAACGCCTGAACCAGACGCTCGCCGTCTTCGTCGGTCACGCCGGCGGCCGAGAGGACGCCCTCGACGATAGGCTGGAGTGCGTCGTCGAGTCGCTTCGCGGACAGCGAGAACGTCTCGCTTCCGTCGAGACCGTAGTCCAGCGATATCTTCGCTTTTCGTCGCCCCTCCTTGACGGACAGTTGCTCGGCAGCGTGCGAGAACTCGTCGACGGACTCGTCCGAGAGGAGGCCTTCGGCCCGATAGACGAGCGTCCGCGTCGGAGTTACAAACAGTTCGTCCTCGCCCCCGAGGTGGACGCGGGTCACCACGTCTTCCTCTCCGAGGACGGACTGGACGATCTCCGGTTGGCTCATGCGTGTGTGCACCCGGTGTTGGGACATAAATCCGCGGGTGATGAGTCGAATCGAGTGCCGTGGTGACCCGTCCCGCGGTCGTCGGAGATGAGAAGCTTAAATACAACCAGCACACAACAGGAAGTTGAGCCCGGGTGGCTTAGCTGGACATAGCGCCGCACTCATAGGGTTTCACAATCGGTGCGGAACGCCTTGGAAGCCTCCGCCCCCCGCGAGGTCATGCCGGCCTCGCACCTGGGACATGCGGAGATCGTGGGTTCGGAGCCCACCCCGGGCATTCTTCGACTTCAGTACGTGATTGACTAATACGGGCATCGCAATGCCGTCTCCTGATTCTTCACTTCGATACGGGTTCGTCTGAAACATCCACCGTGCCGCCGAACGAGACCACGTTAGTCGAGCTTCAACCCCACAAGGGTTCGTCTGAAACGCGGGCAACCACCCGAGCGGAGGTGTCGACGCATGAGCGCTTCAACCCCACAAGGGTTCGTCTGAAACACTGCATGAGCGCCTGGGCAGTCCCGTCGACGGAGCTTCAACCCCACAAGGGTTCGTCTGAAACGGTCGGACCGCCACCGAGCCAGCGCTCGCGACGGCCGCTTCAACCCCACAAGGGTTCGTCTGAAACCTTTTCCTCGCGCCCCTCGCAAAGCACTCGATAGGCGGCTTCAACCCCACAAGGGTTCGTCTGAAACTCGGACGCCGACCGCCTGGACATCTACGTCTACGATCCGGCTTCAACCCCACAAGGGTTCGTCTGAAACAGTCTTCGCCGTCGCCCACCGCCATGGCGTTATCCAGCTTCAACCCCACAAGGGTTCGTCTGAAACGCGTGTCGTTTGAGGTGTCGACAACATTTGCAAAATTGCTTCAACCCCACAAGGGTTCGTCTGAAACCCGCTGCCCCCGAGTTGTCAACCGCTTCAAGTGCGGTGCTTCAACCCCACAAGGGTTCGTCTGAAACCGGTGTCGAGGTCGTTCGCTCCGGCGGGGATTTCGACGCTTCAACCCCACAAGGGTTCGTCTGAAACCGTCCGATGCGCTGTCGGCGTCGATGCGGAACTCGATGCTTCAACCCCACAAGGGTTCGTCTGAAACCACCGTGTTCAGTCTCTTGTCGCAGTCGGATGTCGCTTCAACCCCACAAGGGTTCGTCTGAAACTCGCGTCGCCATCACGGCGCTGACATTCGCCTACGCGCTTCAACCCCACAAGGGTTCGTCTGAAACGGTGTTCGAGGAATACATGGCCCCGGAGGGCGAGGACGCTTCAACCCCACAAGGGTTCGTCTGAAACAATCTTCCGTGGGATCTCGTAGTAATCGAGGATTTTGCTTCAACCCCACAAGGGTTCGTCTGAAACCGCTCGATACCGTCGTTGCTGTCAGCGACCTCCGCGCTTCAACCCCACAAGGGTTCGTCTGAAACACGATTTACGAGATTATCGAAAGAATGGACGTTGAAAGCTTCAACCCCACAAGGGTTCGTCTGAAACACCAACGACTCGGATGGAAGCTGGTGAGCGATATGCTTCAACCCCACAAGGGTTCGTCTGAAACTGGGATTCGGTCTCCACAAAGACCCCACTAACTGTGCTTCAACCCCACAAGGGTTCGTCTGAAACGGGTTCGGCATGCTCCCATAGCCGCCAGTGCCGTCGCTTCAACCCCACAAGGGTTCGTCTGAAACGACGTCGACGATGTTGTCTCGGACGAGGTCGGGCATGCTTCAACCCCACAAGGGTTCGTCTGAAACTGGGGGCGTGGAACCAATGAACCGGTCGTCGACCGGCTTCAACCCCACAAGGGTTCGTCTGAAACCGTGACTTCGAAGTCGCCGCAGACGTGCGTTCCCTCGCTTCAACCCCACAAGGGTTCGTCTGAAACTTTCTGAGATTCGAGGGCATCTTCGGACCTTTCCTCGCTTCAACCCCACAAGGGTTCGTCTGAAACCATCCCGAATTCACGGGTACAATGATGTGTATCACCCGAATTCAAAAGAGTGTTTCCGTCGACCCTCAATTCACCCGCAACCCCCGGGGGGTCGACGAAAACGTCGGGTCGTCACTGGCGGTGTCGAGAACCACTCGGGCAGTCGTCACGCGGTCGGTTCGTCCGCGGGGCGCGGCCGCACGCCGAAAAATTCGAGGCGGAGCGTCGAGAGCGCTAGTCGAGCGGGTCGTCGAGTTCGCCCATGACCGCTTCGAGGGCGTCGGTCGCGGTGAGGAGGCCGACGACCTCGCCGTCCCGCAGGACGAGCGCGAGTTCCTGGTCCTCGGCTTGGAACTGGTCGAACGCGTCGCTGACGTTCGTGTCGGCGGCGAGCGTCATCGTCGGCGCGGCAATCTCGTCGAACGAGCGCTCGCCGGCGCGGAGCGCCTCGAAGTTGTCGATGATGGAGGGCGCGTAGACGATGCCGCGGAAGTCGGTGAGCGACTCACCGACGAGCGGGAAGCGGGTGTGGGGGGTGTTCCGAATCCGCTCGAAGTTCTCGCCGGGCGTCGCGGTCGTCGAGAGCGCGACGATGTCGGAACTGGGAATCATGATTTCGCTGATGGAGAGTTCGTCCACGTCGAGCGCGTTGAGCACCTCGTCGCGGCGCTCCTCGGGGAGTTCGCCCTCTTGAAGCAGCGAGTGCAGGCGCTCGCGGAGTTGGCCGCGGGACTCGATGACGTCGGTCTCGGTTTCGAGCCACGCGCCCGTCATCTCGATGCCGAAGAGCTTGAGCGTCCACTTGGCGACCCAGTCGCCGAACTTGATGAGCGGCGAGATGGCGACGTAGAACCAGTGCAGCGGCGTCGCGCCGTAGCGACAGACCATCCGGGAGCGCTCGACGCCGAGGTACGTCGGCGTCTGCTCGCCGTGGGTGAGGTGCAGGAGGTTGATAATCAGGTAGGCGATGAGCGCGCCGGTCCCGATGGTCGCGAGCGTCGTGCCGGCGAACAGCGGCTCGAACAGCGCCGCCAGGGCGGGCTCGGCGACGATACCGACGGCGATGCTCGACGCCGTAATTCCGACCTGACAGGTCGTGAGATACAGTTCGAGCTCTTGGGTCATCTCCCAGGCGCGTTCGAGCCGAGAGTCGCCGTCGACGAACTCGGACTCGGTGAACTGTCGGGCGCGCGTCAGCGCGAACTCGATGGCCACGAAGAAACCGTTCGCGAGGATGAGGAGTACCCCCGCGACGAGTCGTATACCGATCTCTGTTGGGTTCATCTGTGTCGGTGTCCCGTCCGTTCGAGCGCGACCGGTTAGAAAGCATCGGTCGTCCGAATATATATACAACCAGTTGTCGGGAGTTGGTTATAAATTGAAGAAAACTGCTGTTCTGATAATCTTGTCGGGAAGGTTAATGTCGCGGCCGACAGACGACCACGTGAATGACGAGTCGAGAACTCGACGCGCTGGACAGGCGGATACTGTACACGTTGCAGGCGGAGGCGCGCCGCACGTCGTCGACCGACATCGCAGACTCGCTCGACGCCTCGGCGAGCACCGTCCGGAACCGCATCCAGCGGCTCGAAGCCGACGGGGTACTCCGCGGCTATCACGCCGACGTGGACTACGAGCGGGCGGGCTACCAACTGTACACACTTATCGTCTGTACGGCACCGATTCCGGAGCGCGAGGAACTGGCCGAGGCCGCCGCCGCGGTTCCGGGCGTCGTCGAAGTACAGGAGGTGATGACCGGCGAGCGGAACGTCATGGTCCGGGCCATCGGCGTCGACGGCGACGACCTCAGCCGCATCGGCGAGGAGTTAGACGAACTGGGCCTCCGCGTCTCCGACGAAGACCTGATTCGGAACACCCACCGGAGCCCGTACGCGAAGTTCGGGGATGGCGACGAGTGACCGACTGCACGAGCGGCGACACGCCGTCTCACGGGGGAGTTCGCCTCGTTTCGTCTCCGGTGACGCGGTTCCCGAACCACCGGTACAGCTTTGATAGGTAATAACGAACTGGTAATCCCGTTGTCAGAGACCCTCCCGTTCGCGTCGGTCTCTCGCCGACCGAATGCCCCCCACCACCACCACCACCACCAGAGCGGTTCAACGCGCTCCGACAACGGGTAGACGCAGCTGCAACAGCATCGCGCGGTCGAGGTCCCCGCACTCGCCGCGTGGTACGCTACGTGGTTTCACCGGACGACCGCCCCCGGTCGTTCGCTTCCGACGGCGTCCACGCCTCGGTTGTTCGTTCTCTACCGCCGTTTGTGACCCGTGAGCGACGCGCCCGCCGGTCGAGAGTCGCCGTCCGAGCGACTACTTCGGGTGGGACCTCCGCCGCGCCGAGTGCAGCGGTGTCGTCGTCTGTCCGAGGCTGCCGGCACCGGGGTGGACCGAGTCGGCCCGAGCCGAACCGGACCGGACCGAACTGGACCGAACTGGACGGAATCGAACGAGCCGGGGCGAATCTCCGAGTGACGCTGCCGACGGCAGTAAGGGATATGTCGGTCGCGTCCTACGAAACCTCGTATGGACGACGACGCCGGACGGAACGCGTGCGCTATCGAATCCCCGAAGGGCAGACCCTGCCCCTTCTGCGGCACGTCGATGGACCACCGCCACTGCAAGTACGTCTGCCCGGAACACGGGGTCGTCTACGATTGCAGCGACACGTTCTGGTAACGAAAACTGACAGAAGCCGCCTGAGATGGAACCGCCGCGAAGTCGGGGGATTCGCGGGTTGATTTCACGACGGCACGAAGCGTTATGTCGGCGGCGGCCTAACAAACGGCCGTCCTCTCCGGTCAGTTCAGTTGGTCCCGAGTCGGACGCGCCCACGCACACGAAACGATGCTCAACGAATCACAGGTCGAGGCGGGAAAAGACATCCAACAGCGGACGGGAAAGACGTTTTACTTCGCGACGCGGCTCCTTCCGGAGCGCGTCAGACACGCCACGTACGTCCTGTACGCGTTTTTCCGCGTCGCCGACGAGGTCGTCGACGCCGAGGAGACCGCGCCGCCGGCACAACAGCGCGACCGGCTCGAACGCCTCCGCGCCGAGGCGCTCGGCGTGGTCGAGACCGACGACCCCGTCCTGTCGGCGTTTGCCGAACTCAGAGCGCGCTACGGTATCGACCCCGACGACGTGAACGTCTTCATCGACGCGATGGAGTCGGACATCGAGAAGGACCGCTACGAGACGTACGCGGAGTTAGAGACGTACATGGACGGGTCGGCCTCGGCGGTCGGCCGGATGATGACCGCCGTCATGCGGCCCGACGACCCCGAGGCGGCGCTCCCGCACGCGACGGCGCTCGGGCAGGCGTTCCAGATGTCGAACTTCCTCCGCGACGTGGGCGAAGACGTGGTCGAGCGCGACCGGGTCTACCTCCCGCAGACGACGCTGGACCGCCACGGCGTCGACACCGAACAGATTCTCGACCTCGACTTCGACGAGCGCGTCGCCGACGTGATGCGCGACGAACTCCGCCGCACGGAGTCGCTGTACCGCGACGGCGTCGCCGGCATCGAGTACCTCCCGGCGGACTGCCAGTTCCCGGTGTTGCTGTCGGCGGTGCTGTACGCCGACCACCACCGGTCGATTCGAAAGCTCGACTACGACACCCTCACGACGACGCCCGAACTCGGCTTCGGCCGGAAGCTCACGCTCCTCGCGAAGACCGCGGCGTACTGGGCCGTCTGGCGCGACCCCGTCGCCGTGTTCAAGGCCGTCAGCGTCGTCCCGTACCCCGAAGACGACGACCTCGCCGCGGAGTTCGGCCCCGGTTCGACGCCGGTCGAACACTCGCGGCGGAGCGGGCGCGTCTCGGGGTGGCTTCGGTCGCTGAGCCGCTGGGGCTCGGACTGACGGCGTGATTTCTCCGCGAGTGAAACGGTTTACTGGGTGGCCGACGGAGTCCTCTCCATGTACCGCGTCACCCTTGACACCCGGTTAGACTGTCCGCTGGGACGGGTGACCGCCGCGCACGACGTGACGCTTACCACGCCGTACTGGAATCTCTCGCCCGAGACGGGTCGGTGTGACCTCTGGGTCGAAGCCTCGTCGCCCGGGCGGTCGCAGTTGGAGTCCGGCATCCGGGCGCTCAGGGACGCCGACGGCGTCAGCTATTTCGAACTCAAGCGGAAGCGCGGCTCGCACTCGACCGCCCACGTGGTGCTCGAAGAGACGGTCGCCATCGAAACGGTCCTCGCCAACGGCGGCGCGGTCATCGGCCCGCTCCGCGACAGAAACGGCTGGGAACGGTGGCATCTCGGGTTCGCCGACGCCGACGCCGCGGCCGCCACCCTCGACTCGCTCGACCGTCGCTACGAACTCGCCGCCGTTGAGCAGACGCCGCGGAGCGAATCGCTCGCCTCTCTCGGTGACCGCTGCGGCGTCTCCGACGTGGCCATCTCGAAGACGCTCCGCCGCGCTGAGCGAAAACTCCTCGGGGCCGCCGTCTCCGCGCTCGCCGGCCTCGATGGGTTCGATTCCGACCCCGACTCTGATTCCAACTCCGACCCCGACTCCAACTCCGACCCCAATTCGACGAACGCGCGACCCGACGGCGGGGGTTAGCATCCTAACCCTCCGGTTCTCCGGGACCGCCGGCGTAGGTCTCGGTGATGAGCGCACACGCCGACGCACCGCTCTCGACCGCCGACGGACCGAAGCCGACACCAGAGACGCATCCACAGACCGTCGACTCGCTCACGCCCGCGACCCCGCTGTCTCCCATCTTCACGCGCCATGGTCGGTGAGTCGTTTCCCGCCGGTCGCTCTCGGAGCGCCGTCCTGTTCGCCGTCTTGGCGGCGCTCTGGGGCGGAGCGTACCCCGCGGTGACGCTCGGGTTGGAGTCGTTCCCGCCGGTTCTGTACGCCGCGCTCCGACTCGACATCGGCGCGGCGCTTCTGTTGCCGTACGCGGCGTGGCGCGCCGACTACTGGCGACCCCGGACGAGACGCGATTGGGCGGTCGTCGCCGCGGCCGGGGTCCTGTCGCTCGCGGGGTATAGCGCCCTCCAAAACATCGGTCAGCAGAGCGTCCCGAGCGCGGTCGCGTCGGTGCTCGCGGGGTTGGTTCCGATACTGACCGTCGGCTTCGCGAAGCTGTGGCTTCCCGACGAGCGGTTCGGCCCGGTCGAACTGCTCGGCGTCGCCGTCGGCTTCCTCGGACTCGTCGTCGTCACCGACCCGGAGCCGGCGAACCTCCTCGGAGCGAACGCGACGGGACAGGCGATACTGGTGCTCGCCGCGGCGGCGTTCGCGCTCGGCGGCGTGCTCACCCAGCGAATCGAGACCGACCTGCCGTTTGCCGCCCAGACCGCGTGGGCGATGGTCGTCGGGGCCGCCGCGACCCACCTCGCCAGCGCCGCGAGTCCGACGGAGTCGCTGGCGCAGGTCGACGTGTCGCTGGCTGGCATCGCCGGCCTCGTCTACCTCGGCGTCTTCGCGAGCGCGGTCAGTTACCTGCTGTACTTCTCGCTTCTCCCCCGTCTCGGCTCGGTCGAACTCAACCTCGTCACCTACGCCGTCGCCGGCTTCGGGACGGTGTACAGTTGGCTCCTGTTCACGGAGCCCGTGACCCCGACCACGCTTCTCGGCTTCGGGCTCATCCTGCTCGGCTTCGGCCTGCTCAAGTGGAAACGACTCGGGGCCGTCTACCGTGGCCGGCGTCGCGGCGTCGAGTCGGACTGGGGGACAGCACAGGAGTCGCGCCAGACGAGCACGAGCACGAGCACGAGCGCGAGCGCTTCCCGGCGCTCAGGAACGCCACGGCAACCGCCGCGGGAGCCGGAGGAGCCGCGAGTCGAACCGGTCCGTTTTGAGCAGGCCGACGCCGAACAGCGCCGCGACCGCGACGGGAATCCAGTTGCCGAACCACGCGTTGATGCCGCCCCAGAGGATGACGAAGCTCACGAGGTCGTCGAGCATGAACTCCGTGCGGTCGAGGCGGGCGAGCAGCGCCTCGCGGTCGAACGACCGGTCGAGCGCGACGACGGCGACGGTCGCGCTGACGACCCAGCCGGCGTAGTTCGAAAGCGGGACGCCGTAGAACAACAGTGCGTCGTCGCCGAGGCGGTAGTACTCCCAGAAGCCGAGCGCGACCGCGCCGGGGTCGAGCACCACGTCCATGGCGAGGACGGCCGCGGTGACGACGCCGAGGCGGACGGCCCCGTTGCGGGCGCGGTCGCCCAGCAACAGCAGACACAGCAGGTAGGCGTTCATCACGAGCGGGATGAAAAACACCGGCAGCCCGACGGGGACGCCGGCGACCGTCGGCCCGAGGTCGACGCCGTAGTGGAACCAGCCGTACGGCCAGCCCGTGGTGACGCCGGTGTACTCGATGGCGTAGGCGTAGGCGGTGAGCGCGCCGACGCCGAGTGCGGCACGTCTGGTCACGAGCGGGAGGACGCCCACGATGAGCGGCGAGCGCATCACGAGCGTCCCGAGGAGGATGAGAAACGCGTTGAACGCCAGCGGGTCGGGGAGCCAGTCCATCGCGCTGGCGACGAGGAGCACCGCGCCGTTCAGCGGGAAGAACACCGAGATGGTAAAGCGGTTGTCGCGCACCAGTCGGTCGAGCGCGTCTTCGGCCTCGCGGCGGCTAGAAGGGAGCCGCGCTCGCAGGTCGCTCGCGCTCACGGGCGCACCTCCGGGGACTTGCCGTTACCCATTGACGAGCCTCCAGAGCGCCCCGAGGGTGATGAGCATGCCGACGACGGTGTTGATGACGGGGTACCACCAGTACGCCCGGTCCACGTCGACGCCGGCGGCGACGATGCCGAGGACGACGACCGGGTAGGCCGCCAACAGCGCGCCGAGACGGAGGTCGACCGCGGCGAAGGCGACGGCCGCGAGAACCCACGTCGCGGCGCAGTACCAGTAGGTCCGCCGCTCGCCGAGGGCCGTCGCGGTCGTTCGAATACCGGCCTCGCGGTCGGGTTCGATGTCCGGAATCGCGGAGAACGTGTGCATCCCCATCGTCCAGAGCCACGCGCCCGCGACGGCGAGCATCGGGGGGTTCGACCCCGAGACGGCCGCGTAGGCGGCGACGCCCGGCAGGACGTACAGGCCGTTCGAGACCGAGTCGAGAAGCGGCGTCGTCTTGAACCGAAACGGCGGCGCGCTGTACTCGACGGCGAGGAAGAAGTGCGCGGCGAGCCACGGCCACGCCACCCGCGGAGCGACGGCGAACAGGCCGACTCCGAGCAGGCCGCTCGCGGCGACGACGACGGTGTTCACGGGGTCGCCGCGCCAGCGGGCCTCGCGGTCGTCCTTCTTCGGGTTCGCTTCGTCCACGTCGGCGTCGAACACGTCGTTGACGCCGTAGAGAAAGACGTTCGCGGGGACGAGGAAGTACGCGAACAGGGCGACGGGTTCGAGGCCGAACAGGTCGGCGAGGGCACTCGCGGCGGCCGCGACGCCGACGACGACGGGGCCGGCGAGGTAGAGCCAGAACCGGGGCCGCGAGAGGACCGCGAGGTAGACGAGTCGGTCTCCGAGACCGCCGTCTGCTCGTCCGTCGTCGCCGCCCTCGCCGGACTCGCTCTGTGCGGCCATATCGGCGCTCATCTCGCGTCTTCGGCCATCTCCTCGGCGGTGAGTTGACCGCTGATGAGACACATCGGGACGCCGATGCCCGGCGTGGTAAACGAGCCGGTGAAGTAGAGGCCGTCGACCGCGTCGGAGCCGTGGGGCGGCCGGAGCAGCGCCGTCTGGAACAGCGTGTGCGCGAGGCCGAGCGCCGTGCCCTGCGTGCTGTTGTAGCGCTCCTTGAAGTCGTTCACGCAGAACGACTCCTCGAGGACGATTCTGTCGCGGAGGTCGACGCCGGTGTTCTCGGCGATGTCGTCGAGGACGAGGTCGCGGTAGCGCTCGCGGCGTTCCGGCGTGTCCTCCAACCCGGCCGCGATGGGGACGAGCGCGAACAGATTGCTGTGACCCTCGGGTGCGACCGAGTCGTCGGTCTTCGACGGCACACAGAGGTAGTACGCGGGGTCGTCGGGCCACGCCGGGTCGTCGAATATCGTCTCGAAGTGGTCGTCCCAGTCGGTGGGTAACACGAGCGTGTGGTGGGCGAGTTCGTCCACGTCGCCCTCGACGCCGAGATAGAGCAGGAACGCCGAGGGGGCGTACGTTCGGGAGTCCCAGTAGTCGGCGTCGTACTGGCGCTTCTTCTCCGGGAGGAGTTCCTGTTCGGTGTGGGCGTAGTCGGCGTCGGAGACGACCTGGTCGCAGAGGAACTCGCGGCCGTCTTCGGTGCGGACGGCGAACCCGCCGCGGCGACCGGCGATTTCGGCCACGGGCGAGTCGGTGTGGAACTCGACGCCCAACTCCCCGGCGAGGTCGACGATAGCGTCGACGACGCCCGCGAGGCCGCCGTCGGGGTAGTAGACGCCCATGTTGAAGTCGACGTGGCTCATGAGGTTGTAGAGCGCCGGGGTGTTGTTCGGCGCGCCGCCGAGGAACACCAGCGTGTACTGCATTATCTGCTGGAGCTTCGGGTGGTCGAAGTAGTTCTCGACGTGGTCCTGCATCGAGCCGACGAGCGACAGCCCCCACGAGTACCGAAACACGTCGAGGTCGATGTAGTCGGTGAGGGCCGGGCGGTCGGTGTAGACGAAGTGTTCCATCCCGATTCGGTAGTTCCGCTCTGCCTTCCGGAGGTAGTCGTCGAGCCTGTCGCCCGCGCCGGGTTCGTAGGACTCGAAGGTGGCCTTGTTGGCCGCGATGTCGGGGAGCATATCGACGCGGTCGCCGTCCTTGAAGAAGATACGGTAGTGGGGGTCCAGCCGCGTCAGTTCGTAGTAGTCCTCGGGCCGCTTGCCGAAGTAGGCGAAGAAGCGCTCGAACACGTCGGGCATGAGGTACCACGACGGCCCCATGTCGAACCGGAAGCCGTCGCGTTCGAGCGTGCTGGCTCGGCCGCCGAGCTGTTCGTTCTTCTCCAACAGCGTCACGTCGGCACCGGCGTCCGCGAGGTAGCACGCCGTCGAGAGGCCGCCGAACCCGCCGCCGACGACGACGACGGACTCGCCGGCGAGGGAGTCGAGAGCCGAGACAGAATTCATGTCCGTTCGTAAGGACGTAGAGAACATAAATCGACTGACCGAATCGACCGCCGTCGGGGGGTAGCTTTAGGCTCGGTCCCTCCTTACGGCCCCGCATGAACGACACCACCGCGGTGGTCACGGGTGCGAGTTCCGGAATCGGCGCGGCGGTCGCGCGCGCCCTCGGTCGCGCCGGCGCGACGGTCGTCGCCTGCGCCCGCGACGGCGACGCCCTCCAGTCGGTCGTCAACGATATCGAACGCGACGGCGGCAGCGCCAGCGCAGTCCGCGCCGACGTGCGCGACGAACTCGACATGGAGCGCCTGATGGAGACGGCGGCCCGCGCCGGCGGACGCATCGACGTACTCGTCGCCAACGCCGCCGTCGCCCACGGGACGCCCGGCGAGATGCCCGCGCCCGAGGACTCGTACGCGGCGTTCGACGACACCCTCAGAACCAACGTCCGCGGCGTCTTCGCGGCGGTCAAAGAGGCGCTGCCGCACATGGCCGACGACGGGCGCATCCTCGTCCCCTCCGGCTCCATCGCCCGCGAGGCGAAACCGGGGATGGGCGCGTACGCCGTCTCCAAGGCGGCCGCCGAGGCGCTCGTCCGGCAGTTCGCCGCCGACTGCGACCGGACCGTGACGGTCGTCGACCCCGGCCTCGTCGCCACCGACCTCACCGGCGGGCAGGGCCGCGACCCCGACGACGTGGCCGATCTGTTCGTCTGGGCGGCGACCGACGCCGACCCCGCCGAGTTCGACGGCGACATCGCGGACCTCAAGGCGTGGAAACGGGCGACGCGCTGAGGCCTCCCGCCGTGTCGACCCACCCGTTCCGCCGGAACCGCGCCCCTTATTAATCCCAATCGGTTCGTTCACAATATGAACCGTTCGACGGCGACGGCCATCGGCGCGGGGAGCGTCGCGGCACTCGTCGCGCTCTCCGCGTACGCCGCGAGCGTCGAGGCGTGGAACCTCCTCGTCGTCTCGTGGGCCGCCTTCGGCGCGATGGCGCTCGCCGCCCCCCTCGGCGCGTGGAGTCGGGCCGAGCACGCCGAGGGTCTCGTCTGGGGCTACGGCCTCGCCAGCGGCGCGATGGTGACGAGCGCCGCGGTGTTTCTGCTCCCGCAGGCGCTCGGCCATCACCCCCAGTTCGGCGGCTTCGGCATCGCCTTCGGCATCCTCGCGGGCTTCGCCGCCCACACCGTCGGCCACCGCTTCGCCCACATGGAGTTCCCCGTGGACCGTACCGTGACCGAACTCTCGGCGCACGCCGTCTCCGCGGGCGCGATTATCGGTATCGTCTACGGGAACATCGACGTGGGCGTCGGCCTCGGCCTCGCCATCGTCTCGCACAAGGGACCGGCCGGGTACGCGGCCGCTCGGCGGCTCTCGGGTCGGGGCGAGTCGGTCGCGCCGTTGCTCCTCCCCGCGGCGGGCCTCGGTATCGCCGCCATCATCTCCAGCGCGGTGTCGCTCCCCGCGACCGACGCCTTCCGCGGAGTCGTCTTCGGCTTCGCCTCGGGTGTGTTCCTCCACGTCGCCATGGACTTCCTCCCGCGCTGCGAAATCGGCAGCGAGATTCACGAACTGCTGTCGGTCGAAGACGGCCACGCCCACGCGATTCTCGACCGCCTCCGGGTCCACGCCGCGCTGAGCACCGGCGTCGGCGGCCTCGCCGTCTTCGCCGCGTGGCTGGTGCTCAACTAATCTTTCGTTCGCTCGCCGGCCCGAGGTAGCCCCACGCGAGCAGTCGGTCGCCGTCGCCGTCTATCCAGCGCTCGCCGATGTCGTCGCGGTAGTACAGGTTCGGGATGACGATGTCGTCGACGCGGTCGTACGCCTGTTTTCTCGCCTCCTGCATCGTCTCGCCCTTCCCGGTGACGACCAGCGGGATGCCGCTTTCGCCGGCGGCGCGCCACTGTCCGTCGACGAGTTTCGCGTCCTCGATGTGGACGCCCTCGCGGCTGTCGGTCTCGAAGACGACCGCCGCGTTGCGGGAGTTCTCGTCGTAGGTTTTCTCGTCGGTGAAGGGGAACGGCGGCAGGACGATGCGGACCGCGATTTGGTAGCCGCCGTGGACCGAAAGCTCGGGGTCGTTGCCGTGGGCGAGGTCGAAGAAGAACTGCGCCGTCGACGACTCGAACGACTCCTCTTGGAGCGTAATCGTCGGATAGCCGAACCGCGGCGTGAACTCCAGCGGGTAGATGCCGTGTTCGTTGACGATGCAGTTGATGTCGATGCTCCCGACGTAGCCTTCCTCGGCGAGCCACGGTTCGAGCCGGCCCAGCGTCTCCTCGAACAGTCGGTTCCGCCCGGCCCAGAACATCGACGTGCCCATCTCGCCGGTCGAGGGGCCGATGTTGCCCGGAAACAGCTTCTTGTGCTCGAAGTTGAAGTTCACCGGGTCGACGAACGTCTCCCCGTCGAAAAAGCCGCAGACGGCGATTTCGACGCCTTCGACCTTCCGCTGGAGCTGAAAACCCTTCATCCGGTGGCCCCACGCCTGCTTGTACGCGCGGAGCACCTCGACCACGTCGCTGCCGTCCTCTTCGTTGCCGACGTAGAGGAGGCGCTTGACGTTCTGCACCTCGCCGAGCGGCTTGATGACGTAGGGGGCGCGGTTCCGCCGGACGTACTCGATTCCCTCGTCGAAGTCGCGGAAGACGCGCTGTTCGACCGTGTTGACGCCGTGTTCTTCGAGCACGTCCATCGCGTAGCCGCGGTCCTCTTCGAGGCGGTCGGTGTTCGGCGTCCCGCCGACCACGGCGTGGCCCTCCTCGCGGAGCTCCTGAGCGAGCGCGCCGGTGCCGACGTCTGAGCCGACCCAGATGTCGTCGAAGACGATGACGTCGGCCCACTCGACCTCCGCGCGCCAGTCGTCGGTCTTCGGGACGAAGCCGTCGCCGATTTCCCTGTCGTGCTCGGCCTCGATATAGTACCGCACGTCGTGGCCCTCTCTGCGGACCTGCCACGCGAGGTCGGCGATGAGCGCGGCGTCCGCCGACACGAAGAGGAATTTCATATCTCTCGACTCGGGCGGCGGCCTGAAAACTGTGTGCGTGGTGAGAGGTAGCGCGGGCCGCTCAGTCGCTCGCCAGCCGGCGAAGCTGCACGGAGACGCCGAGCGCCGCCCCGAGGAGCAACACGAGGTTGAACGCCATCTGGAACGGCGCGCGGTACTCGGGATTCACCCACGTCGTGATAGTCTGGCTGGCGTTGAGGTAGAACTGTAACGCCGCGATAAGCGCGAGCAACAGCAGTCCCGCGAGGACGGCGTAGTCGAGGAAGCGGCGCATCCGCTCCGCGAACTCGCGGTTCTTTTCCTCGTCGTCTATCGTGTCCTCGGTACTCTCGGTCGACTCTGGCGTCGAGTCGGTCGATACCATCGTCTCGATGTCGGCTTCGTCGGCAGTCGTCGAGTCGTCGCGCTCGCTCATTTCGACCACCTCCGGGCGACGAGGACGGCCGCGAGCAGTCCCACGACCGCCACGAGCGGGCCGAATCCGGGTGCCGATGAGGTGGTCTCAGTCGGTTCGTACGCGGTTTCCCGCGGTGCGTCGCCGCCGTCGCCGTTCTCGAAGTCTTCGACGCGGAGTTCCACGTCCTCTCTGGTCTGGTTCACGCTAATCGTCCTCGTTGGGTTCAGGTTCGCCGCGCCGCGGGCGGTGTCGATGACGACCCCGTCGCGCAGCAACACGGCGTCGATGTAGTAGTTGTAGTCGTTCGGGACGCTCGCCGACGCGTCCACCGTCTCGGTTCGCCCGGCCTCGATGGTCCCCGCGTCGACCGTCGTCCGAGAGGCCACGATGTTGGACTCGGCCTGCCGGAGGACGAACAGCACCGAGAGGTCCTCGGCCGGGTCGTCGCCGGCGTTCGTCAGCGTCGCCGTCAGGTCGAGCGTCGTCCGGTCCTCGCCGGTCTCCGCGATGGCGAAGGAGACGGGCGGAAGCGCCTCGCTGTCGGTGAACGAGGTGGTCGACTGGAGGTACGGCGGCTTGATAGCCGAGACGCCGCGGACGCTCTTTCGCGCCTCGTCGACCCGCTCGTCGTCGCTGTATAGGACGACCTCGACGTCGTAGCCGCCCTCGCGGGGGACCGTGAGATTGGTCGTCGTCGCCGTCTCACCGTCCTTCGAGAGCGTCCCCACGTCGAGTTCCTGCGTCGTCGTCAACAGCCCCGACTCGGCGTCGACGGCGCGAACGAGGACGCTCACGTTCTGCGTGGGATTGCCTCGGTGGTCGATTCGTGTCTCGATTTCGAGGGTGACCGTCTCCCCCGTCGCCTGTCCGGCCGCGATGGAGACGCCGGCGACGTCCACCGGACCGGGACGGACGGGCCCGTCGTCGGTGGGGTCCGCGATGACCCCCGGAACGACGGCGGCGGCGACGAGCGCCACGACGACGACGCCGACCGCTCCGGCCGTGAGGAGGGCGTTTCTTTCCATGCCCGACTGACATTTACGATTGGGTAAATGTTTTGTCCCCGATGGGTTGGCGGAGCGGGCGACACAACGGCGAGACCACGGCCGCGGAGACACCGTGGCCGCGGGGACCCGCCCGTCAGCGGGAGTGTCACGACGAGTGTGAACACACGCTTTGCTCTCGGGGCGCCTATCTCTGCTACCATGTCGAAGGCGATGCAACAGGCGACGTGTTCGTGCGGGTTCAGCGTGACCTCCGAGAACAGAAACGAGGTCGTGAAAGTGATTCAGCACCACGCCCACGACGAGCACGGAAAAGAGATGACGAGAGACGACGTGCTGGCGATGATGAAGCAGGCCTGACGAGCGCGGTCGGGCGTGGATTTTTATAGGACGGCGTAGCGATATGTGGCATGGCAACATACGTTATCGGGACGAACTCGGTCCACACGAGCGCCGAAGTCTGCGACTACCTCTCGCGGCGCATCGACGCCGGCGACGTGGTCCACGTCGTCAACTCCCACCCCGGCGGCGACGACACCGACAGCGAGGACGTCCGCGACGGCGAAGACGCGCTGAACGTCGTCGTCTCCCGACTCGGTGACCTCGTGGACGTAGAGACCCACCAGTACATCCGCGGCAACGACGCCGCCGACGACGTCCTCCAGTGCGCCGACGAACACGACGCCGACGAAATCGTCATCGGCATCCGAAAGCGCAATCCGACCTCGAAAATCGTCTTCGGGAGCACGGCACAGGACGTGCTATTACACTCGAACACCCCGATGGCGGTCGTCCCGCTCGAAACAGTCTGAGTGGCGCGCCCGAGACTGGCCGCGGCCGACTCAGTTCCCGCTTCGATACTCGACGAGTTCCATCTCGAACGCCGGCGTGTCGTCGCCTTCCTCCTCGTAGAACGCCACGTAGCCCGGCAGCGGGCTCTCCGGGGTGACGCAACTCTCCCAGAAGGCGCTCCCGTTCGTCCGGACCACGAACGCCGCACACTCTAAGCCGGCGTAGGTCGATAGCGCTTCGACTTCGAAGCTGACGGTCCCGTTGGGGCCCGAGGACTCCCAGCTGTCGCCGACGCTGAGGGTCTCGCCGTCGACGCCGTTGTAGTACGGCGAGTCGAATCCGAGGGTGGCGACCGACCCTGACGGCGTCCCGGCGAGTTCGCCGTACACCTCGTCCGGCGGCGCGGTCACGGTCTGTTCGGTCGTCCCGTTGGGCGTGACCAGTTTCGTCCGAACCGTCGCCTCGTCGTCGGTCGCGGAGACGACCTCCCACTCGTAGGTCGCGGTGCCGTCGATGCTCCGACTCTCGATATCGTAGCGGTAGTACTGCCCGGTCCGGTACCGCTGGTCCCACGTCCCGTTGAACGAAAACGAGGCCCGTTCGGCGTCGCCGTCGCCGCTCTGGTCGGCCGATTCGCCGTCGGTGGCTGTCGCGGTCGCGTCTGTCGCACCCGTCGATGCGTCGGTTGCGGTCGTGGCGTCGCCGCCGACGCCGCCCCCGCACCCGGCGAGGAGAACCATGAGTGCCGCGAGAAGCACTCGCGCTGCTGTGGGTTGCATACAGGACACGAGAGGCCACCCGGGGTCATAATAGACACGTCAGACGGCGCGACGCGGCGGCGCGGCCGAACGGGCAGGGACGACCCAGTCAGTTGTCGTCGTTGTCGTCGTCGGCTTCGAGCACCTTCTCGGCGAGCGTCGGCACGAACGTCCCGATGTCCGTGACCATCCCGATGGCCTGCGAGGAGCCGCGGTCGAGCAGTTGCGTGACGGTCGCGGGGTTGATGTCCACGCAGACGGTCTTCGCCGTCGACGGCAGGCAGTTGCCGACGGCGACAGAGTGCAGGAGCGTCGAGAGCATCAGCACCATGTCGGCGCGGTGGGCCTGCTCGCGGATGGCGTTCTGCGCCTCGATGGTGTCGGTGATGGTGTCCGGCAGCGGGCCGTCGTCCCGAATCGACCCCGCGAGGACGTACGGCACGTCGTGTTTCACGCACTCGTACATCACGCCCGATTCGATGAGTCCCTCCTCGACGGCCTCGGCGATGCCGCCGGCTCGGATGACCTCGCTGATGGTGTAGATGTGGTGTTTGTGGCCCTTCCGGGGGTGTTCCATCGTCTCCATGTCCATCCCGAGGGAGGTGCCGTACAACCCGCGTTCGATGTCGTGGGTGGCGAAGCCGTTGCCGGCCGAAATCATGTCCACGTAGCCCTCGCGGACGAGTTCGGCGAGGGCGTCGCCGCCGCCGGAGTGGATGAGCGCCGGCCCGGCGACGACGAGGACGTTCCCGCCGTCGGCTTTGGTTTCGCGGAGCGCCTCGGCAACCTCCTCGATGAGCGACTCCGAGGGGCGCTCCGAGGAGACGCCGCCCTGCATGAACCCGAAGGGACCGGAGGCGTCGCGGGGGCGCTCCGGCGGCTTGACGCGAATCCCCGCCTCGTCGGTGACGACGAGGTCGCCCTCCTCGATGCCGTTGAGGACCTTCGTGGAGGCCCGCGGGCCGTCGTCGGTCTCCTCGATGACTATCGCACAATCCATCTCGATGTCCTCGACCGGGAGCCACTCGCCTTGATACCGAACGTCGGTCGGGTGGTTCGTCGTCGAGTAAAAGCCCACGGGGACGACCCGGTCGGCCGGCGAGGCCTCGACGCGGGCGTCGACGGGGTCCGTGAGGTTCGCGCCGATTTGGTGGAGTTCGTGCAGTATCTCCTGGAGCGTCTCGCGGTCGTCCGCGGACACCGACATCCGGCAGTAGGAGGGCTCGTCTTTCTGCCGGCCGACGTCGAACTGTTCGACGTCGAAGTCGCCGCCGAGGTCCATCACGATGCCCATGGCCTGTTGCATCATCCCCGAGTCGATGATGTGGCCGTCGAGTTCGACCGTGCGCGTGAACGTCATCGACGGAGAGAGGGGAAAGGCGGCAAAGTGGGTTACGGACGCGCGGACGGGGCGACGCTGAGAAAAGCCGGAGTCGGTCGGCGTCCAGTTGCGTCCAGTTCGGGTCGGGCTCAGAGGAAGAAGCTCTTGAACGTGTTGGCGACGGTCCAGACGACCTGGTCGACGGGGTGGCCCCGCTCGCCGTTGACGCGGATGCGGTCGTCGGAGAGGGCGCTTCGCACCTCGGACATCGGCTCGGGCGACTCGGCGATGGTTTCGAGCGTCTCTCGGTCCGTCGTGATTCGGGTCGACGCCTCGCTGTCGGGGCCGGTCGACAGGTCCTCGATTCGCATATCGTCTCGCACCGACGCGGAGAACACCCGAGTCTCGCCCCCGTCTTCGACGTAGACGTTCACCGTTCGCCCCGCGATGAGACTCCGGGCGAACGAGACGTCTAACTCTTCGACGTTGTCGTTGTACAGCGCGACCCCCTCTTCGAGGAGCCGTTGTGTGTCGGCGTCGCTCGGCGTCTCCGACTCCTGTGCGACCACCGGCGCGGACGCGGCCACCGTGACGAGCGCGACGGCGAGGAACAACGAGACGAGACGGGTGGATGTGGACATTTCTGTGTGGTATAGGCCTGCCGAGGTCATAATGGTTCGCGCGAGCGTTCAACGGATTGACGGCTTCCGTCAGCGAACCGTTCGGAGGAACGACAGGAGATGGCCGAACGTCTGTTCGAACGCCCGGTCGTAGTGGTCGAAGTGACCCGCGGGGAGTTCGACGAGCGTTGCGTCCGGAAGTTCGTCCGCGAGGGCGGCGACCGCGTCGGCGGGCGCGAGGTCGTCGCGAGTTCCCGAAACGAGGAGCGTCGGGCAGGTGATCGCGTCCGGGTCGGGAAGCGCTCGGTAGCGAAGTAACGAGAGGAACAGCCGAGCGGGCGTCTCGTCGCGCCACGCGCTCCCCGGCGGCACGAGGTCGCGGTAGGCGGCGCGCACGCCGGGGTCCTCGAAGACGGCCATCGACGAGCCGTCGCCGACGACCGGGACGCGATACGGACCCAAAAGCCGCGACTGGAGTCTGTCTCGGACGCCGGCCGCGAGGGCGGCGAGCGCGCCTTTGACGCCGCGGCCCCGCGTGACGGCTTTCCCGTCGAGCATCGGATTCTGGGCGGCGACGGCGGCGACGCGACCGTCTTCGGCCGCCGCGCGGAGGGCGTAGCCGCCGGAGAGCCCCGCGCCCCAGAGGACGAGCGAGCGGGAGTCGATTTCGTCGCGCCCGCGGAGCCCCGAGAGCGCGGCGTGCCAGTCGACAATCTGCGAGTCGGGGTCGACGAGGTTCCGGGGCTCGCCGTCGGAGTCGCCGGTGTGTCGGTAGTCGAAGAGGAACGCCGCGTAGCCAGCCTCGGCCAGTCGCTCGGCGTAGGGTCGAAGCCCGAAGCGACGCTCCGCGGCGAGTTCGCCCGCCATGACGACTACCGGCGGCGACTCGACGCCGTCGGGTCGGTAGAGCCAGCCCGCGCAGTTCGACCCCTCGCTGTCGAACGTCAGCGCGACGCGCGAGTACTCGAAGTGCGAGGGCCGACGCGGGCCGCGCGCGGCGGGCGGCTCGCCGCGGTGTCGCCACGCGCTCACGCGTCGCCCTCCTCGTAGAGGCTGTCGAGGACGCGCTGGGACAACTCCTCGTCGTCGAGCGCGTAATCGTTGTACGCGCGAATCCAGTCGGCTTCGAGCGTCCACGTCGCCTGCACGTCGCCTTCGCTTCGGAGCACCGTCGCCTCGACGGTTCTCGGTTCGAACTCGTCGTCGCGGGCGTGTTCGAGGAAGGACGTGACCGCGCGGCCCACTTCGCCGTGATCGGGTTCGACGTCCGGGAACGCCGTGAGATACGTCAGCGAGACGGCGTCGTCGAGCGAGACCGATTCGACGCTGATGCCGTTGCCGCGGAGCGCCTCCTCGACGGCGGTCGCCGGTTCGAGGTCGTTCATACCACGCGATACGACTGCCGGCGGCTAAACGTTTGCCGCGAGACAGAACGACGCGCGGGTCCGACCGACGGCGTCGCGTCGGGTCGACGGGACGAACCGGGTCAGTCCGCGCTCGCGTCGGCCCGGCGAAGCGCGTCGTGGAGCGAAAACAGCGGCTCGATGTCGCCGGCGGCGTAGTCGACGAGGAGTCGAGTGAGTTCGGCGTGCGTCCGCGTGTGGTCGAGTTCCGCGACGACGCCCTCGACGTACGCCTCGCCCAGCGCCTCGCCGACGTGCGCGCCCTTGACGTGGTCGGCCTCGACGCCGAGGCGGTCGAGGTAGCCCGCCGGGAGGTCGTAGTCGTCGTACCAGACGGTCGGCTGGTCGACGCCCGCCTCCTTGCACGCCTTCCACAGCGCCGGGATGTCGCGGTTCGGCCGGACCGCCTCCGGGTACGCCTCGGCGGCGAGCGTCCCGAGGTCGACGTGGTCCGCGAACAGCGCGTCGATTCGACGCGGCGCGTCCGCCCAGACGCCGGCGTCGGCGACGCGGTCAGCCCACGCGCGGAGGTGGTGTTCGTCGAAGTACTCGCCGTTGTAGGTGACGACGCCCTCGCCGCCCGCGCCGCGGGCCTCGCACCACTCGACGACCCGCCGGAGGAGGTCGGCGGTGTGGTCGAGCGACCAGTCGCCGTTGCGGAGGAGCACCTCGACGTCGACGGTAGCGTCGTCGCCGGCGCGGTGGCCGAGACCGACGGCGACCAACTCGAAGTCGTCGGTGTTTCGGAAGTCGCTCGGCTGACCGTTCGGGCTTGCCGTCTCGATGTCGACCGCGAGTCGCCCCTCGTGCATACCCCGCTGTTCCGCCGGCGGGAGTCAAAAGTGGCCGGATTATCCGGCGAGTCGGGCGATCCGAGACGAACGCGCCGCTATCCGGTCGAGCGCGGCAGAAATGAAGTGAACTGGAAGTGACGTTCGCCGCGGGTGTGCGGCGGCAGTCGAGCGCGTCGGGGCTCGGCTCGCTACTCGGAGCCGAACATGTTGCGCATCATCGGGTGCATCTCCATGAGCTGTTCCTCCGCGATCTCCTCGTACAGCTTGTACGTGATGGAGACTGTAAGGAGTAGCCCCGTCCCGGAGACTGCGCCGATGGTGCCGAGCATGTTCGCCATGACGGCGAGCAGGCCGACGAGCGCGCCACCGATGACGGTCACCTGCGGGATGTACCGCTCCATGACCCGCTCTATCACCTGCGGGTTACGGCGGAACCCGGGAATCTGCATCCCGGAGTTCTGAATCTGCTGCGCGGTCGATTTCGGACCCATTCCCGTCGTCTCGACCCAGAATATCGCGAACACCGCGCCACCGACGATCATGAAGATCAGGTCGATGAGCACGCGGATGGCGATATCGAGCGGGTCGGCCGACGTGAGTCCGAGGAACCACATCCAGTCGGACCGCGACTGGATGGGCGCGAGATAGTAGAGCAGGCCACCTGTGACCTGTCCGCTCGTGTACTGGCCGAGCCACGCTGGCATGCCGACCCACGAGGAGTTGAGGAAGCGCCCGAGGAACTGGATGTTCGCTTGCAGGGCGCGAACGAGGATCATCGGCAGGACGCTCGCATAGATGAGCTTCACCGGGAAGCGGCCGCGGGCACCCTTCACGCGGGCGTGCGAGAGGGGAATCTCGACGCGGACGCTCTCGGCGTAGACGACGATGCCGAAGATGAGCAACGTCGTGATGAGCGCGAGCAGCTGTCCCTGACCGAGGAAGACCGTCGACAGCAGGTCGGTCGGCGAGGCCGGTAGTTCGATGGCACCGGTGATGATGCCGATCCACGTCGCGAAGAAGCCCGACGTGCCGCCGAGGCCCTGCCAGCTGAACAGCCCGCCGACGAGCTGTTGGCTGACGCCGGCGATAATGAACAGGCCGACCCCGGAGCCGACGCCCCACTTGCTGACGATCTCGTCCATGAAGAGGATGAGGACGCCACCGACGGCGATCTGCGCGAAGATGAGTCCCTTCACGCCGACCGTGCCGATACCGAGCGATGTCGCTACGGCCTGGTCGGCCGGCAGGAAGTTGCCGGCGAACACCATCGGCAGGCCCGTCAGGCAGATCATGACCCCGACGAGCAGCTTCTGCAGTCCCTGATAGAGGACCTGATCGCGCGGGTTGTTGTCCGTGTCGAGCCCGAGCAGGTCAGCACCGCCGAGCAGTTGTAGAACGATGCTCGCGGTGACGATGGGACCGATGCCCAGTTGGAGCACCGAACCCTGCTGGCCGGCCAGGATGGACCGGAACTGACCGAACAGGTCGTTCGCGGTCGCGGCGTCGAGGCCGAACAGCGTCACGTTCGTCAGGAAGAAGTACAAGACGAGAATGCCGCCGGTCCACCCGAGCTTCCGGCGGAACGGAACGTGTCCCTCCGGTCGGGCGACTGCGGGCATCCGCGAAAGCACTGGTTCGGCGGCGTCCTTCCATCCCATGATTTATTCCTCGTCGTCTTCGTCGGCGTCGGCCGATTCCTCGGCTTCAGCCGCTTCTTCCGCGCGTTCGGAGAGTTCGGCGTCGCCGCCGGCCTCTTCGATGAGTTCGACGGCACCGGCCGTGAAGGCGTCGGCGACGACGTGCAGTTCGTTGCGAACCTGCCCGCCGCCGAGCACCTTCACGACGTCCGCTTCCCAGCCGTCCTCGGCCACGTCGCGGGCGTCGATGACGTAGGTGTCGCCGTCCTTCTCGGCGACTCCGTCGGCCGCGAGGAGCGCCGCGTCCTCGTCGAGCTTCTGGACCTTGACTTCAGCGACGTCGTCCTGCAGGACATCCGGTCGCTTGAAGCCGTGCTTGCCGAGCGGCTCGTAGTTGTGGAACTCGTGTTTGTCGCGTCCGGCGCGGCCGCGACCGCCGCGGTGACCGGCACCGCGTCGGTTCTTGTGCGTACCGCCGCTGTGCGTGCGGGAACCGCGTTGGCGTCGCTTCTTGGACGTCATCGCATGTCCTCCAGGAGTTCGTCGATCTGTTCGGTGCTGTGCTTACCGAGCTGGCCGCCTTCCTTGGTGACGTGCTTCTGTCCGCGGTGGCCGCCGCGCGGCGGGTGCAGACGGATCACGGGGGAGACGCCCTGCTCTCGCAGCGTCGTCTCCTCGTCGACGATGGCCTGCGCGAGCGCAGCCACGTCGTCGTAGTCGGTGTTCTCGGAGACCCACTCGTCGGTGATGTCGCCGTCGCCCTCCTCGGGCTCGGCGCGCGTGCTGATGAGGGTCTCGACGACGTCGACGCTCGGCTCGCCGTGCGCGACGAAGTCGTTGACCTTCGAAATCATCCCGCGGTAGGCGTCGGTCTCGGGCACGAACGTCGCGTGATTCACGCGGTGGATGTTGAGCATCGTGAGCGTGTCGCGGACGTCCTGTGCGATGTTGACCTCGCCGCGAAGCTGAACGATAGCCTGCATTATTCGCGCACCTCCTGACGGACTTCACGAGCGCGCCGCGGCGTGCGGGACTGCGACGCGTTCTTGAGCGCGTTGTAGGTCGCCTTCGCGAGGTTGACCGTGGTCCGGGTGTTCCCGTCGCTCTTGGTCCAGGCGTCCTGGACGCCGGCGAGTTCGAGGATGTTCCGGACGGTCTCTGCGGCCGCGAGGCCGAGACCCTGCGGGGCGGGGATGATACGGACCGTCACGGAGCCGGCCTTGCCCTCTGCCTTGCGCGAGAGGGAGTTGAGGCCGCCTGCGCGGTCTTCCCACGACCCCGAGCCGCGGTCTACCTTGATGATGTTCAGTTTCGCCACCTCGATGGCTTTCTGGATGGCACCGCCGACCTGGTCGTCGCGGGCCTCAGCGTAGCCGAGGTAGCCGTCACGGTTCCCGACTGCGACGACACACCGGAACTTCACCCGGCGGCCGGAGTCGGTCATGCGCTGGACCATGTTGATGTCGAGCACCTCGTCGTCCAGTCCGGGAAGGAGCTGGTCGACGAGCTGGGGTTCCTTGAGCGGAAGTCCCGTCTCGAGCGCCTGGTCCATCGACGTGACGTCGCCGTTCTGCACCATGCGGCCGAGCCGCGTTCGCGGCTCCCAGCCGTTGTTATTGCTGCTCATTCGTCCTCCTGAAGGTTCCCGAGCACTTCGTCGAAGTGGTCGGGGAGGTTCGTGGCATCGAACTCTCCACTGTAGAGCGGCTCGTCGAGCTGCTCTGCGTACTCGGCGATGTGGACACCGCGGTTGCGGTCCCAGTCAGCGAGTACTGCATCGTTGTGGGGGATTTCGAGGCCAGCGTCGATAGCACCCTCCTGCACCGCGAAGACCTTGTTTCCGGGCGTGGCCGTGTTGAGGCCGATGTCGAGGACCGCTTTCTCGACGCCGGCGGCCAGCGCCCGCTTACCTGCCAGATACCCCGTGAGGTACGCGCTCGGGAGGTTGCCCGTGGGGGCTTCCCAGCCGTACTCGTCGAGGTCAGCAGAGGTCGCTGCAGCGTGGGTCTCGTCGCCCTGCGGGCCCGGAGTGACCAGCTGCGCCCTGACGTGCTTGTTGCTCACGCGAGCAACGAGGCGGGGCTTGCCCGATTTCAGCAGGCGCAACCTTTGATGGTAATCGGTCCGGACTTCGCGGCGACGCCGCATCGGAACCTTGTATCGTGGTCCGGTCGCCATTATTGAATCTCCACCTGGTAGTTGTTCTGAATGTATGCTTCGAGCCGGTCCACGCTATCGAATTCGCCACCGGACGCCTTGTTGTAGAGCGTGCGGTACTGGGAACGGTCGAGCGTTCCGTCCTCGCGAAGCTCCTTCAGGCGACGGCGCTGGGCGCGGATTCGGCTGACCCATGCGTCTTTCTTGTTCTGTCGAGCGCCGGAACGGCCCTTACGGGAGCCGGCACCCTTGCGGTGACCGTAGGAACGCTTGGCGGCGCGCTCGCGTGCGCGACCTTTCGAGTTGCCCTTGGCGTCCTTGGCGCGAATCGTGCCCTCGTCGACGAGTTCACGGATGTCTTCGCGCGTGATGGCCTCCGCGATTTCGGCCTGTTCTTCGGGGTCGAACCACACTCGGCTCTTGCCGACGTCGAGGACGTCGGCCGCCATTCGCTTCTGCGCTTTGAGGTCCGTCATCAGTTATCCACCTCGACTTCGACGTAGGTGGGGTTGAGGACGCGAATCTCGCGGTCCTCACACGCTTCCTCGATGCGCTCGCGCTTGCGCGCGCCGACCGAGGAGGCGATGCGAACTGCCTGCGTATCGCCGTCGATGCCTTCGAGGTCGTCCGTGTTGAACACGCGGACCTCCTCGAAGCCCGACGGGTGAAGGCCGCGGGCGGCCTTCGGCGTGCGGTAGCCCGCCTCGACCTTGGCGCCCTTGCCCTTGATGCCGATACGCTGTTTGGAGAGACCACCACGGGGGCGACGCCACGACGTGGGCGTGCGCTTCTTCTTGTGGTAGTCCTGCCGGTTGAACTGCGGCTTGCCCTCGCGGCGCTTCTGCGCCAGGGCTTCCGCGGTTTCGTCGTCGAGCTGGGGCTTCTTGTCCGCGTGACCGCGGGGCTGAAGCTCCGTCTCGACTGCTTCGGCTTCCTCTTCCTCAAGCTCGGCTTCGGACTCGTCTTCGACTTCGGCCTCGGCCTCGTCGGAGACCTCGAGGCCACCGACGTCGGCTTTGATACGCGCGGCGAGCGCGTTCCCGATGCCGTCGACCTCGGCCAGTTCGGACTGGCTCGCGGCCTGTACGTCGTCGACGCTCTCGAAGCCGGCTTCGCGGAGCGCGTCGGCCTTCGACGGGCCGACGCCGCTGATGTCTTCGAGTTCGGTGATTTCTTCCGACATTAGGCATCACCAGTCTGCGGTTTCTGGGTGATGTACACGCCGTCGGTGAACACGCGAGTGTCCTTGTCCTTGACGCGGGTGAGTTGTTCGATGTCGGCGGCGGTCTGCCCGACGTCCTCCTTGTTGGAGCCCGTCAGGGTGAGTTCTTCGCCGTCGACCTGTACGTCCGTGTCGCCGCGAATCTGCGCTCGTCGCGGGGACTTCTCGCCGAGGAAGTTCTTGATGACCACGTCGCTGCCTTCCACGCTGACCTGCATCGGGAAGTGAGCGTAGTGGACTTCCATCTTGTACTCCCACCCCTCGGTCGCGCCGTGAAGCATGTTGTTCACGTGGCTCTCGAAGGTACCGATGGTCGCGTTGGTCTTCGCGTTCTCGACGTCGCTCTCGATGACGACAGCGCCGTCTTCGGCGGAGACCGAGACGTTCGGGTACCAGAGGCGCTTGGTGACGCTTCCGTTGGGGCCCTCGATGGTGAGCTCGAGGTTCTTGACCTCGGCGGATACCTCGTCCGGGATTTCGATTTCTATTCGGCTCATTGTACTAGTAGACGTAGGCGATGATCTGGCCACCGATGCCCTTCTCGCGGGCCTCGTAGTGGCTCATGACGCCGTGGCTCGTCGTGACGATGAGCGCGCCGTAGTCACGGGCGGGGAGGAATCGCTTCTCCCATTTCTCGAAGTCGTCGGCTCCGGCGGAATACCGGGGCTTGACGACGCCACAATCGTTGATTGCGCCTTTCAGTTCAACCTCGAACAGACCGGCCTTGCCGTCGTCGACGAACTCGAAGCCGTCGATGTACCCGCGGTCGTAGAAGACCTCGAGGACGGAGCCGATGATGTTGGAGGCGGGCTGGATCTCGTGGGACAGGTGTCCGACGCTCTCGGCGTTGTCCACACCGGAGAGCGCGCTACTGAGTGGGTCGTTGTCAGCCATTGCTTATCGGTACTTCTTGAATCCCATCTCGCGGGCGATCTCTCGGAAGCACTGGCGGCACAGGTTGATGTCGTACTTGCTGACAAGTCCCTGCTTTCGACCGCAGCGCCGGCACTCGTTCTCCTGGCCGGTGCGGCGGGACGCGTGCTCGCCCGTCTGTTCTGTTTCGCTATCGCTCATTCTTCAACCTCCACGTCGAACGTGGACTCGATGAACGCGACGGCGTCCTCGACGGTCATCCGGTGGGACGACGGAATCTGACGGGAACGCTTGTCGCGCTTTTTCACTCGGTAGCCGGGGCGGACGAGGTTGACCGTCACGTCCAGCCCGTAGATACCGATCTGCGGGTCGTACTCCTGGCTCGGGAACTCCGTGTGCTCTTCGACGCCGAAGCCGAAGTTGCCGGTCTCGTCGAACGACGAGACAGAGAGGTCCGCGATGGGGAGTGCGGTTTCGAGGAACTCGACGGCGGTGTCACCGCGAAGGGTGACCTTCGCGCCGACGGGTTCGCCGCGGCGAACGCCGAAGTCCTGGGAGGCGCGGCCGGAGATCGTGCGAACGCTCTCCTGACCGGTGATCTCTTCGAGGATGTCTTCGGCCTTGGCGAGTTCGCGACCACCTTCGCCGACGCCCATGTGGACGACGACCTTCTCGATGCGCGGGTCGCGCATCTCGTGGAAGTCAGCCTCGCTCATTCGTCATCACCGCCGTCAGCAGCCTGACGTGCTTCGGACTCGTCGTCCGAACCCGTGAAGTTCTCGTCGATGACGACGACGTACTGTTCGACCGTCTCGAACTCGCCGTCTTCGGTCTCGACGACAACGGAGTTGTTTCCGCTGCCGGGCGTGACGATGATCTCGGTGACCTCGCCGATTTCGCCGGCGTGCTGGCCGTTGACGGCCGTGACGAGCGCGCCTTCCTCGTAGGGGAAGTGCGCGACGACATCCTTCGTCTCGTTGTCGACGACGATGGAGTCCTTGCCGCTGTACTCCGAGGCGTCCTCGACGACGAGGGTCGCCCCGTCGTGGAGCGTCAGCTGGAAGTCGCCACCGCCGACCTGCGTCTTGTTCACGATCTTACCGAGACGGCTGGATGCCGAGTCGGCGTCGATGGGGGTCAGCGCCAGGCGGCCTCCCTCGTCGGGGAAGACGCGGTAGTACTCCTCTCGCTGGACGAACGCCAGGATGTCGAACATCCCGATGGGACGGCGGACGTCGGAGGCCACGTCGCCGTTGACCAGAATGCTCTGGTGGTTGAGGGCGTACTGGGCCTCCTTCTTCGAGTCCACGTAGCCGAGCACGTCGCGCAGGACGATGAGGAGGGGAACCCCCTCTTCGCCGTGCGGACCCGCTCCGGCCTTGACCGTGAACGTGCCTGTCTTGCGCTCGACCGGCCAGGACTTCGGTACGGACAGTCGCTTCTGGTGTCGAGTCATTCGTTATCCTCCTTGAGTCGGGCCTCGCGCACGTCGTCTTCGAGGTCCAGTTCCGTCACGCGGACGTTACTGGCCTGAAGGGGGCGTGGGACCTCCTCGCCGTCGGCTTTCTCAACGACGACACCGTCGACGTAGATGACGGCGTCGGTGAGGTCGACCTCGGTGACTTCGCTTTCTTCGCCGGCGAAGTCGCCGCGGAGCACCTCGACCGTGTCGCCCGCGTTGACGCGGACGTTACGGCTGCCGTACTCCTCGCGGAGGTCGGCCGACAGCGGTGCGCGGACCTGCTTTTGCCGCTCGTGGAGCGGCGCGTCGCGAATCTGGGTTCGCTGTTTGCGCGGTTGTCGAGTCATACTATACGATCATCGTAGCCGTCGATGCGATACTCCCGAAGCGCTCGGCGACTTCGCGTGCGACGGGACCCTTGATTTCGGTCCCGCGAGGCTCTTCCATCTCGTCGATGATGACGGCGGCGTTGTCCTCGAACTTCACACGCGTGCCATCGGGCCGGCGGATGGATTTCCGCTGGCGGACGATGACCGCTTCGAGCACCTGGCGGCGCATCTCGGGGGTACCTTTGGTGACCGAGACGGTCACCTTGTCCCCGATGCCTGCCTTGGGGTGGCGGTTCTTCGTGCCGGAGTAACCCGCGACGCTGATAATCTTCAGTTCACGAGCGCCGGTGTTGTCGGCGCACGTGACCAGCGAGCCACGGGCGACACCCTTGGTGATGTCCGCTTTGAGCGCTTCCATCACTCGTCACCTCCCATAATCTCGACGACGACGTGAGATTTCGTCTTCGAGAGAGGTCGGGTCTCCGCAATCGTTACTTCGTCACCGACAGCGACGTCGTCGAGCACGCCCGGCACGTGTGCCGGGATGCGGGAACGTCGCTTCATGTAGCGGTCGTACTTCGGAACGAATACGTCGTACTCCCGCTCGACGATGACGGTCTTTGCCATGTCCGTCGAGACGACCGTCCCCTCCAGGGTCTGACCCCGGACGGAGAGCGAGCCGTAGAACGGACATTTTTCGTAGTCGTAAGCCTCGGAATCGTCAGGTTCCGGAGGCATTGGAACGTCAAGTCCTATCGCCATTTCGAGTCACCAGTAGTTTCGGTGCGCAGGGCGGGTCGTGAGAGCAGTTGTGCGCCATCCACCGTAACGTAGGCCACGCCCTCGCAATTCCCCGAGGGGGAAGCCGCCGATGATGAGTCGGCGAGCCGATCAGACTGACTGGCATCAAATCCGCCAGTAGTATCCGACCGAAGTTTGGACGCGGTCCCCGACGCCTTCGCAGCGTCGGCGGCTTCATCTGTACGCGGAATCGCAAATTCGAAGGTCGCCCCTCGTTTTGGCACCTGCCGCACCCGAGACCCGTCGTCGACCATGAACGTGTGCATCGTCTCGACGACGATGCGACCGGCTATTCCGACGAGGTCGGGGTTCGCCGCGTCGACGACCTCCACGTGGAGGCCGTTGAGTTCGTGTCGCGTGAGGGTCTCGGGTGTCAGTGGCATTATTCTTCGTCGAGGTCGCCTTCTTCGCCCTGAATCGTCTTGATTCGGGCGATGGTCTTCTTCAGTTCAGAGACGCGACCGGGGTTCTCCGGCGCGCCACCCGCGGCCTGCACGGCCTTCGCGTTGAGCAGCTCCGTCTCGAGATCTTCGAGTTCGGCGGTGCGCTCTGCGGGCGTCATGTCGCGAATCTCTTCGGTGTAGAGGATCGCCATTTATTCTTCCTCCGTTTCGTCGTCGTCTTCGTCTTCCATCTCCGCGACGAGGTCCGCCGCCTCTTCGGCGACGTCTTCGTCGAGTTCTTCGTCGTCGTCGACGACTTCCTCGACTGCTTCCTCCTCGTCGTCGGCATCGTCGACGACTTCCTCTTCGACCGCTTCGACGGCCGCTTCCTCGACGACGTCTTCGTCGACGGCGTCCGTCTCGGCGTCGGCGTCGGCGTCCTCGGAGACGTCCGGAACCTCTTCCGGCTCCTCTTCGAGGAGGTCCTCGACGCTTTCGGTCTCTTCGATCTGTTCGACCGCGTCGGGGTTGGCGTCTTCCTCGACTTCGAAGTCGTCGGGGAGGCGGGCACCCGGCGGGATGATTTTGACCGTCACGCCGATGGTACCGAGCTTCATGACTGCGACGCCCTGGCCCTCGTCGACGATCTCCTGTGCGGGCTCGCCGTTGTGCTTGATGTAGCCGCGGTTGAACTTCTCGACACGGGAGCGAGCGCCCGTGACCTTACCGGAGAGGACGATTTCGGCACCGAGTGCGCCGGCGTCCATGATGCGGTCGATGGTCGTGTGGCCCGCCTTACGGAAGTACCAACCGCGCTCGAGCGCGTTGGCGAGGCGGTCGGCGACGATCCGGGCGTTGAGGTCCGGTTCGTCGACTTCCTGCACGTCGATCTGGGGGTCGTCGAGGTTGAACCGCTCTTCGAGTTCGCGGGTGACCTTACGGATGTTCTTCCCGCCTTTCCCGATGACCATCCCGGGCTTTTCGGCCTTGAGCACGATCTGCGTGCCCATCGGCGTCTTGGCGACGTCCATGCCGCCGTAGCCCGCTCGACCGAGCTCTTCTGCGAAGAACTCGTCGATCTGGGACCGCTGCAGTCCGTTCTCGATGAATTGGTGTTCGTCAGCCATTATTCCTCGACCTCTTCGATGATGAGTTCGACGTCACAGATTGGGGTGTTCCACGGGTCCGCCCGACCGAAGGCGCGGGGCTTGCGACCCTGACGCTCGCCGACCTTGTGGGCGGCGACGTGCTTGATCTCCATGGCCGGTCCGTCGAACCCCTGTTCGGTCGCGTTGTTGCGAACGTTTTCGAGGAGTTCGAGGAACGCCTTGGACGCCTTCTCGGGGTACCGTCCCGCGTCCCAGCCGTCGATGTCGCTTCGGTGACCGACGCCGGAGTTGTGCTGCTTGAACGGAACCGACCGCTCGCCGTCGATGACGGCTTCGAGGTACTCCTCTGCGTCGGCGACGGGCATCCCCTTGATGGCGCGGGAGATGGCCTTGCTGTGCTTGATGCTGATGGGCCGGTCCCGGAGCATACCCTTGGCCGTGGTGTCCGGGTCGGCCTCGACGCTGTAGTTGATTCCCATGGTTTACTTGAGGGGCACGAACTTCGAAGACCGGGTCGCGCCGATACCGGCCTGACCGTGCTCGACCGAGCTACGGGTCAGCTGGAACTCGCCCAGGTAGTGGCCGATCATCTCGGGCTGAATCTGGGTGCGCTCGAACTCCTGACCGGTGTAGACGGCGAAGGTGAGACCGACGAATTCGGGGAGAATCGGCATGTCGCGCAGGTGCGTTCGAATGGGCGCGTTGGCCGTCTCCTCTTCCGTCTTGTCCTGAGCCTTCGCGAGCAGCTTCTCGTGCTCGGCCGACAGGCCTCGGGTGATGGTTCGCCGCTGACGAGCGGGGAGCAGTTCCGCGACCTCGTCGAGCTCCATCTCCTGCAGCTCGTCGAGCGTGTAGCCGCGGTAGGTGAACTCACCTTCGCGGCCGGTGCGGTATTGCGTACTCATGGTTACTTACCTCCCTTGCCACCGCGACCGGTGCGTTTGGAGGCGATGTCACCGACCTTCCGGCCCGGCGGAGCGTTCCGCGAGACGGACTTCGGCTGACCGGGGTGCTGCCGGCCGCCGCCACCGAACGGGTGGTCGACGGCGTTCATAGCAACACCACGCACGCGCGGCCACTTGATACCGCGCGCTTTCATCTTGTGGTACTTCTTCCCTGCCTTGACGAACGGCTTCTCCGTGCGGCCGCCACCGGCGACGACGCCGATGGTGGCTCGGCAGTTGGGGTTGAGGCGCTTGACCTCGCCCGACGGGAGCTTCACGATAGCGACCTTGCGGTCGTGCGAGAGCAGCTGCGCGCTCACGCCGGAGGCGCGGGCGAACTTCCCGCCGTCGCCGGGCTGGTGCTCGACGTTACAGACGGGAACACCCTCGGGAATCTCGGCGAGCGGCAGCGTGTTGCCGGGCTTGATCTCGGCGGAGACGCCGATCTGAAGCTCTTCGCCGACGCTGATGCCCTCGGGCGCGAGAATCATGCGCTGTTCGTCCTCGAACTCGACGAGGGCGATGGGCGCACTGCGTGCGGGGTCGTGCTCGATGCCGACGACCGTCCCCGAGATGGTGTCTTTGTCTTCGGACTTCTTGTGCGACAGTTCGGCCTTGTAGCGGTGCGACGGCGCCCGGAACGTGGACGTACCGCGACCGCGACGCTGGCCCTGAATTCGGCGTCCCATGGTTAGAACACCCCGATACGCGACGCGACTTCCTGCGCGTCGTCGTCTTCAGAGAGACGAACTGTTGCTTTCTTTTTGCCTTTCATCGTGACCTGCGTGTTGACCTTCTCGACGGTCACGTCGTAGCGCGACTCGACTTCCGACTTGACGTCGGACTTCGTCGAGTCGATGTGGACGATGAACTGGAGCTTGTTGTCGAAGTCCATCTGGTTCATCGCCTTCTCCGTGACCAGCGGGTGTTCGATGATGCTCATCGTTCTGCGACCTCCTCGAGCGCGCTCTCGGTGAACAGCGTGAGGCGACCGGCGTGGGTGCCGGGCGCGAGGTCCTCGGCGGAGACGTTCGCCGCGGTGGCGACGTCGACGCCGGCGAGGTTGCGAGCCGCCTTCGAGGGCTCGTCGGCCGTCACGAAGAGGATGGACTTCGGACGGGTGTACTTGCGACCGCGGAGCTTGCCCTGGCCGCTCTTGACCTTCTTGTTCTCCTCGGAGCGCTCGATGTCGTCGGAGACGCCGAGCGACTGCAGGAGGTCGACGACCTCCTGCGTCTTGACGAGGTCCTCGAAGTCGTCGGAGACGACGAGGGGGAGCTCGACGTCGTCGTCGAAGCGGTGACCGCGCTCGGCGACCAGCTCGGGGTCCGTCGTGGCGGCGAGCGCCGAGCGGACGGCGAGCTTACGCTCCTTCGTGTTAATCTCCTTCCCCTGGTCCTTCTCGGCCTTCGGCGGGTGAGCGCGACGGCCGGAGACGGCGTGCGGGACGCGTCGGGCGACGCCGTTCTGGCGTGGGTCGTGGGACATCCCACGGCCGCTGCCCATGGACTCTGCCGGGGTTCGAAGTCGGGCGTAGGGGTCGGCACCGTACGGCTGTTTTCGGTTTGCCTGCGCGGCGATGACGGCACGCTTGATGAGGTCCGGACGGTAAGCCGTCTCGAAGACCTCGGGCAGGTCGATGCTGCCCGCGTCGTCGCCGTTCAGGTCTCGGATAGTTGCCTGCATGGTTTAACCCTGGTTCGATGCGGTAGAGACGTAGCGCACCTCGGGGTCGAGGCGCGGCTGGTCGTTCGGCCGGATGGCCGGGCGGAACCGCAGGAGGCGCTTGTTGGGGCCCGGCAGCGAGCCCTTGATGAGCGCGTACGAGCCGTCGACCTCGCCGTAGTTGACGAAGCCACCTTCGACGGAGGCGTCGTCGCCCTCACCGAGGTCGATGAGGCGCTTGTTGAGCTCGGTGCGCTGGTGGTAACCGGTCTGACCGAGCTGCGGAACCGTAGAGCGGACACGGGACGGGTTCCAGGGGCCGAGGTTGCCAATACGGCGTCTCCAGCCCTGGCGGGCGTGCTTGCCCTTACGCTTCTGGACGCCCCATCGCTTGACGGGACCCTGCGTACCCTTACCCTTCGTGACTCCCGCGGCGTCGAGGTACTCGCCGGCGCGGAACACGTCGGACATCTCGTGTTCGCCGCCCTCGGCAACGAGGTCGAGGGCGAAGTCGGCGCGCTCCACCATGGAGCCGCCGCCGACGCGAGTCTCCATCACGTCGGGCTTCTTCTTGGGCACGTTCGCGAGCTCGGAGGGCACCGTGTGCGTGATGACGCGGAGGTCATCGACTTCGCCGGCCTCGACGGCCTCGCGAAGCGCGTCGGCGTCCGAGTCGAACGTGTCTTCTGCCGGCAGGTCGAGGACGCGGTCGAGTTCGTCGTGGAACTCGCCCGCCCAGACCTCGGTCTGCGGCTTCATACCGTACGGCGTCTGCTCGTAGGCGCGAAGGGCGACGGCGCGCATCGGCGGCGTCTCGACGACGGTCACCGGGACGGACTCCTCCATTCCTTCGTGGGGGGAGTCTGCCTCGTCGTTGACCATCATCACGTGGGTCATACCGGCCTTGTAACCGGCGAAGCCCTGCAGCGCTGGGGAGCCGTCGTCGGACGGCCACGACTTGATGCGTGGAACCTCCTTGACTGCTCGCTTGCGCGGGCTGAAGCCCATCGAGCCTTTTCGTGGTCTGCTTGGTTGTGGCATGGATTCACTCCGTGAGTGTCAGGGAGGCGAGGGAGGCGAACATCGCTTCCTCCGTTCGCACGACCTCGCTGCCCTGTCGCGGAATCGTATTGAGCCAGAGGTCGAACCCCGGACCAACGGAAGGTTCGACGTCTGCAACATCCTCGGGAGGCATCCCGAGCATGTCCGGAAGCCCACGGCCCGGCGACCCGAAGACGACGGTCATGCCGCCGGCATCGGTGATGCGGGCCGTCAAGTCGCCCAATGTGGGGACCGACAGCGGTTCGCCATAGCGAGACGTGGCGATTCGCACGCCCGCATCCGGCCTGCCGAGTGCTTCCGTGAGGTCCATGCGGGATACGTCGAAGCCCGGAAGGGGCTCGTCGACGATCCGCGCACGGACCGGTTCTCGCGAAGAGATCCTGACAGCGACGCGCTCTCCCTCTGTGAGGTCCATCCCGGGAGGGACGAACAGGGAGATCGGGTGTTGCATTCCGCAATTGACCCGAACGCGGTCGTCAGGTCCGACCTCGGTCACGATTCCTTCTCGCAACGCGGGCGACTCGTCGGAGTCGTCCGCGGTCGTAGACGCGACGAGAACGGGCGGCAGGATACCAGCGTAGCGGAGTTCGTCGCGCTTGCCCCAGACCTCTTTGCGGAGGTAGGGGGGCGTCGCGGCGTACCGAAGTACGGTTTCGACGAACTCGCCGCCCCAGTTGTTCTCGCCGTCTTCGTCGGGGAAGACGACGAGTTCGTTCGCCCGGAAGACCGCCGCCGCGCGGGCGACGTAGCCGAGTTTGCGAGTTGCCTCGCGTTGATCTTCGGCTTCCCGGACGAGTGAGGACGGCACGAGTACGCTGAGTTTCATGCCGGGTTCATCCTCGTCTCGTCTAGACTGTGGCGTTTCTACCGGGGGCCTACCTAAAAGAGTAGCGAATCCATTCTGGGGTGATAGAGCGTCCCACGACCCAGTTTGCGGGGGATTGGCGAACGTCGCGTGGTACATAATTACACGGCCGGCGACAGGTCGTCGAAGGCGAATCTCACGTGGTAGCAGGTGGCGCGCCGTCGCCCGATTTCTCCCCCGTTTCGCAAGTCTTATTTATCAACCCGACACTATCGAGTAACGCAGCAGCACGCCACGATACACACGGACTGCGCTGGTAGTGTAGTGGTATCACGTGACCTTGCCATGGTCACAACCTGGGTTCAAATCCCAGCCAGCGCACTTCCACCACATGCGTCGGTAGTGTAGTGGTATCACGTGACCTTGCCATGGTCACAACCTGGGTTCAAATCCCAGCCGACGCACTTTCTGAACGGAACCAAACGAGGAGTCGCCGGACTCCGAGTTTCCGTGGAGTGAAGAAGTGCGGCCAAGAGGGATTCTGAACCCGACCAGTCGCGCACAGCGAACGAAGTGAGCGAGCACGTCTGGGTTCGGTTCAAATCCCAGCCGACGCACTTCTGCCGAACACAAACCTCCGAGAGACCTCTGTGTCTCTCGGTCTTGCGAGGCTGCGTGCGGGACGCTGAGATTTGAACTAGCGAGCGAACGCGAGTGAGCGAGTGGAGTTCAAATCTCAGCCGACGCACTTCTACAACGAACCTACCTTCCGAGCGACCGCTGTACGTGTCGCTCGGACTGTGAGTTGTGAATGCTGGACGCTGGGGTTTGAATCGGGGAGCGACGCGAACGGAGTGAGCAGAGCGACTGAGGTTCAAATCCCGTCTCACCGACTCGGCCGCTGGCCTCGCCGGTGCTCCTGAGTTCACCTCACAGTGTTCGGTGAACTCCCAGCCGACGCACTTCTCTCTGAACTCGACTCAGTCACCGACGCGTCCCGAAAACTCACGCTTCGTCCCGCGCCCGCCACCACCAGCCCATCGCGGCCACGCCGACGACGAGGACGACGACGGCGAGCGCGTCGAGGGCGTAGTTGAGCGGCGTTCCCGTCGGCACGGTCCCGGACTGCGTCACCTGTAAGAGAGCGTACGAGAGCCACGTGAGACACATCCCGACGAGGAGAACCGCCCGCGTGCCGGAGAGTTTCCCGCGCCGGTACTGCACGGCCGTGCCTGCGAGGAGCAACAGGTACGCGACGAGCAGGGGAACGCCCCCGAGGTCGGCGAGCACGCTCACGGTTCCGTCGGGAACACCGCGAGGGGAATCACAGTCGCGAAGCCGGCGAGCAGTACGCCGAATCCGGATGGCGCGGCGCGGGAAGGGAGAGGGACCATACGCCACCTCCGCAGAGAACACACTAAAGGGTTGACACCATTCGCCTCGAGGGACGCCGGCCCCGCACGCGTGGGCGAAGAATCAGTATCCGAGCGTGTCGACCGTCTCGATTCGCTCGATACCGTCGAGTTCGCAGAGGTCGGAGACGGCCGGCTCGGCGAGCGAGACTACGATGCCGCCGAACTGGAGTTCGCGTTCGAGGCTGCCGCCGAGGGACTCGACGCGGCTTTCGAGCGCGGTGCGGGCGTCGTCGTCGGCGGGTTCGACGCGGAGTGCCGCGACCTCGTCGTCGAGCGGGTCGTCGCGCATCCGGCGGACGGGGTGAGAGAGATACATACCCGGCGGTCGTCGCCCGGCGGGAAAACGGTCGCGGTCGGCCGATGGCCGGCCGCCTTCGACCGAGGGAAGCGGGTCAGTCCTCGGTGAAGTAGAACAGCGCCTCGCGACCCGCGCCGCAGTCGGGACACGCCGACGGGAACGCCGTCAGCGAGCCGAGTTCGCCGCAGTCGTCGCAGCGCCAGACGAGTCGCGCCTCGCCGAAGTCCTTCTCGGGCAGTCGCTGATGTTCGACGACGGTCGGCGGTCGAACCGCTCGAGACGCCGTCTCGGCGGTCGTCTCGACGGCCTCCCACCGCGCTCGTTCGTCGTCGAGCGGTTGCGCCGGCTCGGTCGGTCGCGCAGGTGTCTTTATTGCCATAGTGTCGCATACGCACGCCAGTCGCATAAACGCCCGTCGTCACTCCTCGTGACTGTCAGGCCACGAGGACCACCTGAGCTCCAGTCTGACGGGGTCTTCCGGGAGGAAACGGCTGGTCTCGGTGTCGGTGACGACCCGCTCTGGGCGGGGGAGCGTAACGGACTCGTCGCCGACGCGGAGCGTCAGGTCCTCGTCGGGAGCGGCCGCAACGAGGCGGTCGAGTCGTTCGATGGCCGCGGTCACCTCGCCGCGCGTCACGGTGTCGGTCCGGGAGTCGAGGGGGACGCCGCCGAACAGCGGGCGGACGTTCACGTCGCGCGAGCGGTTCGACAGCACCGCGTTGACGGCCGCGCCGAGGAGGATGACGAGCCCGCTGAAGTAGAGCCACGTCAGGAGGACGAGGATGCCGGCGACGACGCTCGACTCGGGGGTGCGGCTACTGAACTCGACGTAGAGCCGGAACAGCGACTCGAACGTCGTCAGCCCGACGGCGGCGACGAGCGTGCCGGGAACGACTTCGAGGGAGGTCACGTTCTCGTCGGGGAAGATGTAGTACATCGGGTAGAACGTCACGAACAGGACGGCGACGAGGAGTCCGCGGTAGACGACCCAGCCGAGCGCGCCGTCGAGCGCCGGGAGCGCGGACTCGATGAGCGCGCCGGCGACGACGGCGAGCGAGACGGTGACGAGCACGACGATGCCGTCCAAAAGCTGGTCGGCGAAGGTGTTGGCCGCCTCCGACTCGTAGATGTCCGAGAAGGCGGTGTCGAGACCGCGGAAGATGCGGAGCGTCCCCCACACCAACACGAGCGCCCCGACGACGGAGAGGCTCGCCAGTTGGGTCGACGACTCCAGTTCGGCGACGATAACGTCGCCCGCGCCGGGAGTCAGGACGGACTGGATGACGGCGATGACGCCCTCGCGGAGACCGCTGTCGCCGGTGGCGGAGACGGCTGCAAGGACGAGCAGAAACAGCGGTAACAGCGAGACGAACGCCCCGTAGGCGATGCTTCCCGCCATGAAGGTGAGCCGCTCGGTGCGCACCTCGTACACGATAGCCCGGCCGAGCGTGAGCGCTCTCGTCATGCGCGGATTCATGGGCGCTGATACGTCGGCAGACGAGAAAAGCGCGCTGCGCGGTCGGGTCAGCGGTGGCGGCTGTCGGTGGTGGCGGCCCTCGGTGGTGGGAGCTACCGACGGGCGGCGAAGACGGCGACCGCCAGCCCCAACACGGCACCCGTCACGGTCCACTCCACCGCGTAGCCGACCGCTCCGCCGATGGCCGAGCCGAGAGTCACCCCGCCGGCGACGTTCGCTCCCGCGACGAGCGCCATCCGAGTGAGTTCGCTCTGGAACATATCGGAATCTGTGGCTGTTCGAGGGGATAGCCTCGTCGGTTCCGTCGTCGATTCGGTCGACAGGTCACCCCGTTTTACTACCGCGTGGCGCGTTGGTTCGGCCATGACAGTCATCGCTATGTTGAGCGTCGCACCGGTCGTCGAAGGGAGCATGTCGGGCGAGGTCGCCAAGGCCGTCGCGGCCCTCGACGACTTCGAGGTGTCCTACGAGACGAACCCGATGGGGACGGTCATCGAGGCCGACGACATCGACGAACTGCTCGCGGCGGTCGGCGCGGCCCACAAGGCGGTCGACGGCGACCGCGTGAGCACGTTCCTGAAGATAGACGACAAGCGCACGAAAGAACAGACGGCCGCCGACAAGGTCGACGCCGTCGAAGCCCATCTCGGACGGGAAGCGAGAAGCGACCGCGAGTAGCGTCGCGGCTCACGGTCACGGCCCGCGGACCCGTCGCGCGGGTCCGACGTTCGAGACACGAGACACGTCCACGCGACCCGCAGCAGTGGGTGACTGACAAACCCTTTAGCCGAAGGCGCGCAATCGCCTCGCATGGACAGCATCAATCGGATGGCCATCGAACTGGTCGACGAGGCGCTCGACTTCGCCGGAGAGCTCGGCATCGAGGGCTACGAACTCGACTCGGGTGCGACGGTCATCGACTTCGGCGTCGACGCCGACGGCGGTGTCGAAGCGGGGATGCTCCTCGCGGAGATTCAGACCGCGGGTCTCGCCACGGTACAGACGCGGATGGGCGAGGTCGCCGGCACGCCCCGTCCGCACGTCGAACTCTCCACCGACCGCCCCGCGCTGGCCCTGCTCTGTTCGCAGAAGGCCGGCTGGGAGCTCACCTTCGACGACTTCGACGGCCTCGGCTCCGGCCCGGCGCGCGCGCTGGTCGGCGAGGAAGAGGAGTTCCACCACCTCGGCTACTACGACGAGTTCGACCTGACGGTCCTCGCCGTCGAGAGCATCGACCTCCCGACCGACGAAGTCGCGGAACACGTCGCGGAGACGACCGGCCTCGAACCGAGCGCCGTCTTCCTGCCGACCTACGCGACCGGCTCGCTCGTCGGGAGCGTCACGGGCGCGGCCCGCGCCGCCGAACTCGCCGTGTTCAACCTCTTCGAAGCGGGCTACGACCCGACGAACGTCCTCTCTATCAACGGCTCCGCCCCGCTCGCGCCCGTCAGCTACGACGAGAGCGTCGCCATGGGCCGGACGAACGACGCCGTCGCCTACGGCGGGCGCGTCCACGTCACCGTCAGCGAGGACTTCGACGAGTTCGACCGCGCGATTTCCACGGCCGAGTCGGACTACGGCGTCCCGTTCGAACAGCTGTTCGAGGACGCCGACTGGGACTTCGGCGCGGTCGACCCCGACGTGTTCGGCCCGGCGCAGGTCACGGTCGATGTGGTCGACGGTCCGACGTACACCCTCGGCGAGACCGACGAGGACGTGCTCGCCGACTCGTTCGGGCTGTGAGGCGCAAGCCGGTCCCGCCCGCGCCGGACGCCCTCGACCGGCTGTGGGACGCCCACCGCGCCGTTCCGCTGATTCCGGGCTCCGAAGACGACTGCTGCGGCCGAGTGGCGACCCGACTCGACGTGACGCCCGACGAGGGACGCGACTGGCTCGTGTTCTGTCAGTCGCTCGGGCTCGCCCGCGAGGTGAGCCGCGGCTTCGAGCGCGTCCGCGACGACCCCGACCAAGACGACCTGCGGCGCGCGTTCGAGGAGAACGTCTTCGGCGCGCGCGAGGTGCTTGACGCGCTCAACGACGAGCCGATGTCGGCGGACGCGGTGTTCGAGGCGTTCGCGCCGACTGTGCCGAACTGGGAGCGCCACCGCGACCCGGAGGGGTGGGAGTCGCGCTGGCGCGACAGAGTCGCCCGCCTCCTCGACTGGGCGGTGCTGTTCGACGCGGCGGCGAGAACATCGGACGGCTACGTCGCGGTCGAGCACTCGGCCTGACCGGTCGCCGGCGTCGAAGCGGCCGCCGGGACTCGTCTCTGTTTCTAGTCGACTTTCGTCACGGTTCCGACGCCCTTCGACCGCCCCTCGCGGAAGACGAATCGCTGGCCCTCCTCGACGAAGTACGAACGGAATTTGAACTCCACGCGAGTCGTGCCGGTGTCGCCCGGCAGGAGTCGTCCGCCGTCGGGGTGGAAGACGGCCGCCTCGGAGATGGTTTCGAGGTGGACGACCGGCTCGTAGCCCTCCTGAATCCGCGTCGGGTGGTTGAGCACTATCACGTCGGCTTCGAACTCGCGGACCGACGTGGGCTCCGCGTCGGCCGGGAGGAGCACCATCCCGCGTTCGATTTCGGACTCGCGGACGCCCTTGAGCGCGATGCCGACGATGCGGCCGGCGTTGGCCCGGTCGACCCGGTGGTAGTGCATCTCGATGGAGCGGACCTCGACCTCGCGGAACTCGCCGTCCGACATCGGCCCCAAGAGGAGTTCGTCGCCGGCCTCGACAGCCCCGGAGTTGACCGTGCCCGAGGCGACCGCGCCGACGCCCGTGACCGAGTAGGTCCGGTCGATGTACATCTTGAAGTCGCCCTCGGCGGCGCTGCGCTTCGGGAGCGACTCGAACAACTGGTCGAGGTCGTCGAGACCGTCCATCGTCACCGCGCTCGTCGGGAACAGCGGGACGACCGACTCGCTTATCTCCTCGACGGCGGCCTCGACGCCGTGGCGCTCGACGCTCAGGGGCGTCCGACCAACGTCGCGGAGGAGTCGCTCGACCTCGCGTTCGACCTCGGCGGCGCGCTCCTCGGAGACGGCGTCGACCTTCGTGATGGCGACGACCGTCGGCAGTTCCATGGCGAGCAGGATGCCGAGGTGTTCGCGGGTCGTCCGCGTCGGGCCGTCGTCGGCGGCGACGACGAGCAGGCCGTAGTCGAGGCGCTGGCCGACGAGGCCGCGAATCGTCGTCCGGAGCCACGGCTCGTGGCCCACGGTATCGACGAACGAGACCAGCCGGTCGGCCTCCTGGACGATTTGCGCCCGGTCGGACTTCCGGTGGGGGTTGCGCATGTGGACCGGCCCGTCGTCGGAAAAGCCGTAGACGGCGTACGAGAGGTCCGCCGACAGGCCGCGTTCGACCTCGTGGGGTTGCACGTCGAGGAACGACCGCGTGCTTCCGTTGCCGTTGTCGGCCTGTCCGGTCACGAGCGACCCGACGAGCGTCGATTTGCCGTGGTCGACGTGCCCCGCGGTGCCGACGACGATGTGGTCGTCGTCGACGTCGAGCATCGCGCCCTCGCGGATGGTCGCGACGCCGACGAGGCCGCGTTCGACCGAGTCACCGACGCCCCACGTCTCCACGTCTTCGATGTGCGCCCCGGCCTCTTCGGCCAGAAGCGACAGCACGTCCATGGTCTCGGAGAAGTCGTCCGGTGGGATGCCGGCGATGCCGCCGTCGTCGGTGACGCCGACCACGTAGGTCGCCACGCCGTCGCCGGAGAGCACTCGGTGTCTGAGTTGAGCCGCGAGCGACTCCATCCGGCCGTCGGACAGGTGAACGGCGCGGGTGAGGCGTTCTTTGAACTCGACGTTTCCGCCTTCTTCCTCACCGCGCTCGAGGGCCTCGTCCAAGAGAGCCCGATCCGCGCTCATGGAAGCGGGTAGGAAACCGACCGTGAAAACGCTTTCCGCGGTAGTGATTGCCATGAGACTGTACCACAACCGAGACGGAAGCGACGCGGAGGCGCTCGTCGGGGGTCGTAACGGTCGAATGCGGGTGAAAAAGAAAACGCGTTACTCGGTCAGACGCTCGTAGGCGCGGTTGACGCGCTTGAACGCCTCCTCGTCGCCGGTCTTCGAGTCCGGATGGGTCTCTTTGACCCGCTCGCGGTAGGCCGCTTTCACGTCGTCCGCGGAGGCGTCGCCGTCGAGGTCGAGCGTGTCGAGGGCTTGTTGTCGGCTCATGCCGCGCCGCGGCGGGCGGACGCTCGGCCCGTCACCGCGGGTTCGCTGTCGCCGCCGGCGGTCGCCGTCGAATCCGCCGTCGGGACCGGCGTTAGGGCCGAACCGCCCGGCACGCGGACCCTCTTGTGGGTCGTCGCGGGGGCCCGCGCCGAAGCCACCGGTCTCCCGGCGGTCGCCTCGCCGTCGCTCCGACCGGAAACCGAACCCGCCGCGTCCGGCGTCGGCGCGGACGCGCGTCCGGCGGAACCGCTCGTGGAGGCGGCCGCTGACGTGGGCGTACATGAAGTACGTCGTCGCGCCGAAGGGGACGGCGACGAACAGCAACAAGAGCTGTCGGTAGGCGAACGCCAACACGACGAGGAGCATGGTGATACCCGCGAACACCGCCGCGAGCCCCATGACGAGTCGGTCTCGGTCCACGGGCGCAGTTAGGGTCGCACGGTGGTAAACGTCTCGCCGGGCGGCGACCGCCGGACGATTCGGTCGGGAAAATCGACCGCCTGCGTCGCCTCAGCGGTACTGGTTCAGCCGGTTTTTGAGGCGCTTTGCGGCCTGTCCGGCGGCCTTGTCGAAGTCCTCACCGTCGTCCTCGCCGGCGAAGATGATGCCGCGCGAGGAGTTCACGAGACCGACGCCGTCCGCGAGGCCGAACTCGACGGCGGCCTCGGCGTCGCCGCCCTGCGCCCCCACGCCGGGGACGAGAAACGGCAGGTCGGGCACCTGCTCGCGGAGGTGTTCCAGTTCGTCGGGACCGGTCGCGCCGACGACGAGGCCGACGTTCCCGTGTTCGTTCCAGAGGTCGCAGAGCGCCGCGACGCGCTCGTAGAGGGGTTCGCCCGTGTCGAGTTCGAGCGACTGGAGGTCCGCGCCGCCGGGGTTCGAGGTGCGACAGAGGACGAACACGCCCTTGTCTTCCCGCGAGAGGAACGGCTGGATGGAGTCGCGGCCCATGTAGGGGTTGACCGTGATGGCGTCGGCGTCGTCGAGCAGGTCGGCGTACTTGCGGGTCGTGTTGCCGATGTCGGCGCGCTTGGCGTCCAGCAGGACCGGCACGCCCTTCCCGTGGGCGTAGGCGATAGTTTCCCGCAGGGAGCGCCAGCCGTCTTCGTCCTCGTAGAACGCCGCGTTCGGCTTGAACGCCGCGGCGTGCTCGTGAGTCGCGTCGATGATGCGGCGATTGAACGCCCACCGCGGCAGGTCCTTGTCGAGCAGGTGGTCGGGGAGGCGGTCGATGTCGGCGTCGAGGCCGACCGAGACGACGCTGTCTGTCGCCTCGATGCGGTCGCGGAGGTCGTCGAAGAAGCCCATTGCCCGCGAGTGCGACGACCGACAGTAAGGGGTTTTCCCTTCGGCGTGGGCGGCGGGCCTCTCACGAGCCGAGCGCGCTGGCCGCCCCACCCCGAACCCTCAGACGGGTCGCTCGACCGTCCAGAGCAGGCCCGCACCGACGACGAGCACCCCGCCGAAGAGCGCGAGCGCGCCGGCCGGCGAGAGGGCGTCGGCGACGACCCCGCCGGCGAGTTCGAACGGGACGACAGCGAGCGAGTAAAGCATCCCGGCGGCCGAGAGGACGGTCGCGCGCCCGACCGAGTCCACCCGGTCGTTGACGTACTGGTTCCCGAGGACGGACGAGACGTTCGTGACGCCGCGGGCGACCGCGAACGCGGGGAAGGCCAGCGGCCCGAAAAGCGGGACCGACGCGTAGGCGACCGCGAGCACGAGCGGCGAGGCGAGGAACCACCGGCGGACGCCGACGCGGGATTCGACCCAGCCGGCGCGGAACGTCGCCGCGGCCGCGACGAGCGAGAACAGCGCGTAGGAGGCGCTGACGGCGGTGTTCGTCGCCGTCGCGGGGACGCCGAGGTCGAGCGCCACGTCGCGGAGAATCGGCTGGTCGAAGATGTACACCATGTTGGCGACGCCGAACAGGAGCGCGAAGTAGGCGACGAAGCCGCGGAGCGGCGGGCGCGAGAGCTTCTCGCGGATGACCCGAAGCGCCGTCCGCGGCGTAAAGTCGCCGCCGGTCGCGCCCGTCTCGGGGACCGACAGCAGAATCGGGACGCCCAGCGCCGTCACCGCGGCGGTGGCGAAGAAGGGGACCGCGTAGTTCGTCGCGTCGGCGAGGAGGCCCCCGGCGAGGGTCGTCACCGCGCCGATTGCGAGGCCGACGCCGGTGGCGCGCCCGCGGACGGCGGCGAACTCGTGGGTCTCGTCGGTCTCGGCCAAGAGGTCGTAGAGCCACGCGTCGTCGCTGCCGGACCGGAACGTCTGGCCGACCGCCCACGCGCCGTAGACGACCGCGAGTTGGAGAAACGTCTCCGACAGGCCCATCGCCGCGGTCGAGACGGCGATGACGGCCGTGCCGAGGGCCATCGCGCTCCGGCGACCCAGTCGGTCGCCGAGGTAGCCGGTCGGTATCTCGGCCGCGACGAGCGCGAGCCACCAGACGCTGTTGAGTGCGCCCACCTCGGCGAACGAGAGGCCCCGCGAGCGGACGAACAGAATCCAGATGGCAGTCGTGAACGAGACGAACTCGGTCGTCTTGTAGGCGTAGTACTTCGCGACCGGAGAGCGCAGCCGGGCGGTGACGGGCCACGAAGTCATCGTCCCATGGTCTCGACACGACGCAAAGAACGTGTGGATTCGACCGGCGGCGGCGGTGTCCGGGTCGAGCGAAACGCCCGCTGTTCACCCGGTCCGGAAGGAGAAGTCGGAACTCGGCGCGCTGTGGGTGAGCCACCCCATCGACACCACGTCGACGCCGGTGTCGGCGTAGGCGGGGAGCGTCTCTAGCGTGATGTCCCCGCTGGCCTCCGAGATGACGCCTTCGGGGAGTCGGGAGACGCCCTCGCGGACCGCCTCGGGCGGGAGGTTGTCGAACAGGACGATATCGGCCCCGGCGGCCGCGGCGCGCTCGCCCATCTCGGGCGTCTCGACTTCGACTTCGAGTTTCGTCGCGAACGACTTGCGCTCGGCGAAGCGGCGGACGGCCGCCTCCAACCCGAGTTCGGCGATGTGGTTGTCCTTGACCATCACCATCCCCGAGAGCGTGAGGCGGTGGGTGTCGCCGCCGCCGGCGACGACGGCGCGCTTTTCGACGCCGCGGAGGCCGGGGGTGGTCTTGCGGGTCGCGGCGACCCGAACCGAATCGGAAACCTCGCGGGCGGCGGCGACGGCCTCGCGGGTCGTGGTGGCGACGCCGGAGGCGTGGCCGACGACGTTGGCGGCGACGCGCTCGCCGCGGAGGACGTTCCGGGCGTCGCCGTCGACCCGCAGGACTTCGTCGCCCGATTCGACCGCGTCGCCGGTCGCGACCGCTTTCTCGGCCTCGACGCCGAGGGAGTCGAAGACGGCGACGGCGGCGTCGAGACCGGCGGCGACCGCCGTCTCTTTGGCCACGAGTCGCCCGGTGGTGTCGCCGGGCACGTCGTTCGTCACGTCGCGGTGGCCGACGTCCTCGGCCAGCCAGCGCTCGACCGTCTCAGTCGTCAGCACTCGGCGTCACCCCCCGTCCGGCGTCGTCGCTTCCGTCGCTTCCGTCGCCCCCATCGCGTCCGTCCGGGTCGACGAGCGAGTGACAGCCGGCCGATGGCGCGTCGGCGGCCGCGCGGGCGACGAGGAGCGACGAGACGCAGGCGTTCCGGAGTTCGTAGACGGACCGCGAGACGCGGGTGCGGGCGTAGGCGTCGACCTCGCCCTTCAGGCGACGGAGCCGCGCTCGGGCGGTGTCGAGGCCGTCGGGCGTGCGCTCGATGCCGACGAGCTCGTCCATCGTCCGCCCGAGGCGGTCGAACTTCGCGTCCGCGAAGGCGTCGGGGAGCGCCGGGTCGGAGTCGCGCGGCGGCGCGTACTCGACGGTCTCGGCCTCGTCGCGACCCCGGTCGGCCGCCGTCTCGCCGGCGCGGACGCCCCAGACGAGGCCTTCGAGCAGGCTGGTCGAGGCGAGTCGGTTCGCGCCGTGGACGCCGGTGCGGGCGCACTCGCCGGCGGCGAACAGCCGAGGGAGGGAGGCCCTCCCGCGGTCGTCGACGGCGACGCCGCCGCAGAGGAAGTGCTCGCTCGGCGCGACCGGGATGCCGGCGTCGAGGTCGACGCCGCGGTCGTCGCAGAGCGCCGCGAGGTCGGGGAACTCATCGCGGAAGTCGAGGTCGGACACGTCGAGGACGACGCGGCCGGACCGGTCGCGGGCGCGGGAGACGGCGCGGGCGACCACGTCTCGGGGGGCGAGCTCGGCGTCGTCGTGCACGTCGGGCATGAATCGGCGGCCGTCGGCGTCGCGCAGGACCGCTCCCTCGCCGCGAACGGCTTCGCTGACGAGGAACGGTTGCGCGTCGTCGTCGGCCCGTGGGTCTGTTCGGGGGTCGTACGCCGTCGGGTGGAACTGGACGTACTGCATGTCGGAGACGGTCGCGCCGGCGAGCGCGGCCATCGCCACGCCGTCGCCGGTCGCGCCCGCGGGGTTGGTCGACCGGGCGTAACAGTCCCCGATGCCGCCGGTGGCGAGGACGGTCGCCCCGGCGAAGACGGGTTCGACCTCGCCGTCCGCGAGGACGGTCGCGCCGCGGACGGTCCCCTCCTCGGTCAGGAGGTCGAGCGCCGTCGCGTCCTCCACGATTCGCACGCCGTCGCGGGCCGAGAGGTGCTGGAGAAACGGCCGAAGGACGTGCGCGCCGGTGCTGGCGTCGACGTGGAGGATGCGGCGGCTGGAGTGGCCCGCCTCGCGGGCGAGGTCGAAGGAGTTGGTGTCGGTGTCGGCACTAGCTTCGGCGTCGGCGTCAGTGCCCTCGCCCACCGCGTCGAACGCGACGCCGAGCGTGTCCAACAGCACGTCCTCGACGACGGCGCGGGACTCGGAGACGAGCGTCTCGACCGCCTCGGGGTCGGCGGTGCCGTCGCTCGCCCGGCGGATGTCGGCGGCGAACTCCTCGGGCGCGGACTGGGTGACGGCGATGCCGCCCTGCGCCCAGTCGGACGCGGCGTCCTCGGGTTCGGTCGCCTTCGTGACGACGAGCACGTCGGCCCCCTCGCGGGCGGCGGCGAGGGCGGCGGCGCAGCCGGCGATGCCGGAGCCGACGACGAGCACGTCGGCCTTCATAGTTCGAGCATGCGGTCGAGCGCGACCGCGGCGAGTTCCTTCTCCTCGGGCGCGACCTCGACGACGTTGGGTTCGCGGCCCGCGGCGAGCTCTTCGAGCACCCACGTCAGGTAGTTGGGGTCGACCTGTCGCATGGCGTTGCAGTCCATGCAGGCGTCGCCGCAGAGGGGCCGCACGTCGACCTCGGGGTGCCAGCGCGCGAGGTGTCGCGCGAGGTGGACCTCGGTGCCGATGGCCCACGTCTCGCCGGGGTCGGCGTTCGCGACGACGTCGCAGATGTGGCTCGTGGAGCCGACTTCGTCGGCGGCCGCGACGACGCTCGGGCGGCACTCGGGGTGGGCGACGACCTTCGCGCCGTCGGCCTGCGCCCCCTCGACGTGGTCGACGCGGAAGCGTTCGTGGACCTGACAGTAGCCGTCCCAGAGGATGACTTCGGCGTCACCGAGCTCCGGGATGTCGGGGTCCAGCTCGTCGGCAGCGCCCGTCGACTCGGTCACGTCGCCGGCCCACGGGTCCCACTCGACCACCCCGTCGATGCCGAGGTCGTCGGCCGTGTTGCGCCCGAGGTGTTTGTCGGGCAGGAACAGCACGGCGTCGCCGCGCTCGAACGCCCACTCGAAGGCGTCGGCGGCGTTCGAGGAGGTGCAGATGAGCCCGCCGTGAGAGGCGCAAAACGCCTTCAGGTCGGCGTAGGAGTTCATGTACGTCACGGGGACGATGTCCCTGCCGCCGCTCTCTTCGACGAGCGTCTCCCACGCGGAGTCGACCTGCACGGCCTCGGCCATCCCGGCCATCGGACACGACGCCTCCATCGACGGGAGAATCACCGTCTGGTCGTCGTCGGTGATGATGTCCGCGCTCTCGGCCATGAACGTCACGCCGGCGAAGACGACGTAGTCGGCGTCCGACTCGGCGGCGCGCTTCGAGAGTTCGTAGGAGTCGCCGACGAAGTCCGCGTGCTCGACGATTTCGCGTCGCTGGTAGTTGTGTCCGAGGACGATAACTCGGTCACCCAATGCCTCGCGGGCGGCGGCGATTCGCCGGGAGCGGGCGGCCTCGTCGAGGTCGCGGTGGCTCTCCGGTAGCTGTTCGAGCGTGTCGTATTTGAACAGGCTGAGCTCCGACTCGAACCCGACCGACTGTAATTCAACCACGATTGGTCACCACGGTAGCAGTCCAATCAGTGGGCCTTATTGAAAAATATTTTTCTCCAATACTCGCTACCCATCAGTAAAAATTCTCTATACTATTGATTCGCTGGTGGTAAATGCACCCGATGAGCCATTAGAAGCCGAATACAGTCGTTACTCGTCCGAAGAACAATTCAGTTCAAAGATACGCCGCCGTCGGTGGCGATTACTCGTTCAGTCGCGTTCGAAGACGACGCGACCGTCCACGATGGTCATCGAGACCGCGATATCGCGAATCGAGTCGGCCTCCCACGGCGACTCGTCGAGGACGACCGAGTTGACGCCGGCGGTGTGGACGTCCTCGCGGAAGGCCACGACGGGACGCGACTCGGAGACAGCGTCGAGGTCGTCGCGGGTGAGGTATCTCGAGTCGTCCCACGTGCTCTCGTCGTAGCCGTAGCCGAGCACCCAGCCGGCCTCGTCGCCGGTCTCGTCGTCGGATTCGACCTCGGCGGCGCGCTCGCGGAGCAGTTCGACCGCCTCCGCCGGGGAGCCGGCGGCGGAGAGGTCGGCGTGGACGAGCGAGCGGCCGACCATCGGGAGGTGCGTGTGGGCGTCGATGAAGCCGGGGAGGACGACGCGGCCGCCGCAGTCGACGACCCGCGTCTCGACGCCGGCGAGCAGTCCCACGTCGAACGCGCGGCCGACGCGGACGACCTCGCCGTCGCGGACGGCGACGGCTTCGTGCGTCTCGTCGGGCGACCCGAGGGTGTGTACCTCCGCGTTCGTCAGTACGAGGTCCGCTGCCGCGGTCATACGTTCGACCCCGACGCGGGAGGGCAAAACGGTTCGGGAGGCGGCGGGGTGGCCGAGCGGCGGTCGGTCGTCGCGGGTGACGCCGGCCGGGTCGGTGGCGGCCGTTGGAAGAACCGGAACGCGTTAGGGCCGGCGCGGGAAACGTCGGAGCATGACAGACGCCGCGTCCCTCGCAGACCGCGTTCGGGAGGGCGACCTCCGCCTCCACGAACTCGAAGCGCACGCCGACGCCGACACCGCCGCCGAGGCGCGCCGACTGCTCGTCGAATCGCAGTCCGGCGCGTCGCTCGACGCGGTCGGGAACTACGGCTTCCCCGCGGAGGCCGCCGAGTCCGCCATCGAGAACATGGTCGGCTCGATCCAGGTGCCGATGGGCGTCGCCGGCCCCGTCAGCGTCGACGGCGGCTCCGTCGCCGGCGAGAAGTACCTCCCCCTCGCGACCACCGAGGGCGCGCTCCTCGCGTCGGTCAACCGCGGTTGCTCGGTCATCAACAGCGCCGGCGGCGCGACCGCCCGCGTCCTCAAGTCCGGGATGACCCGCGCGCCGGTGTTCCGCGTCGCCGACGTTGCCGAGGCCGAGGCGCTCGTCTCGTGGACCCGCGACAACTTCGCGGCGCTGAAGGAGGCCGCGGAGGAGACGACGAACCACGGCGAACTCCTCGACGTGACGCCGTACGTCGTCGGCAACTCGGTGTACCTGCGATTCCGCTACGACACCAAGGACGCGATGGGGATGAACATGGCCACCATCGCCACCGAGGCCGTCTGCGGCGTCGTCGAAGCCGAGACGGCCGCCTCGCTCGTCGCCCTCTCGGGCAACCTCTGTTCCGACAAGAAGCCCGCCGCCATCAACGCCGTCGAGGGGCGCGGCCGGAGCGTCACCGCCGACGTTCGAATCCCGCGCGAGGTCGTCGAAGAACGCCTGCACACCACGCCCGAAGCGGTCGCGGAACTCAACACACGCAAGAACCTGGTCGGCTCCGCGAAGGCCGCGAGCCTCGGGTTCAACGCCCACGTCGCCAACGTCGTCGCCGCGATGTTCCTCGCCACCGGGCAGGACGAGGCGCAGGTCGTCGAGGGCGCGAACGCCATCACGACCGCCGAGGTGCAGGACGGCGACCTCTACGTCTCGGTCTCCATCGCCTCCCTCGAAGTCGGCACCGTCGGCGGCGGCACGAAACTCCCGACGCAGTCCGAGGGCCTCGATATCCTCGGCGTCAGCGGCGGCGGCGACCCCGCCGGCTCCAACGCCGACGCCCTCGCCGAATGCATCGCCGTCGGTTCCCTCGCGGGCGAACTCTCCCTTCTCTCCGCGCTCGCCTCGCGGCACCTCTCCAGCGCCCACGCCGAACTCGGTCGGTAACTCGCGGGTTCATTTTCACCGACAGCAGGGACGGCTGGACTGCTTTTCTTCGCGTTGTTCCGGTCTGTTCCTCCGACTTCGCACCTCGTCGTTCACTTTCACTTTCACTCCGCACCTGTGGGTCGCGTTTATTCCGTTTCCGCGGAAACGATGAAAATGCGTCCGTCGGGGAGCACCCGCGGGCGTGTCCACACCCCATCCCCTCCCATGCCACTCTTCACACGCGGTACCGACCCCGAATCGCCCGACGAGTACGACGACGCGCGGCGGGTGGCGCTCGCGCTCAGGCTGGTGAAACTGGCGCTCGGCGTCGTCGCCTCCGCGCTGACCGTGGCGAAGCTCCTCGGCGCGCTCTGAGGTGCTCGCGCTCGCGGACCTGCTGGCCGGTCGCTCGCCCGCGCCGAATCTCAGACCAGTCGGTGTCGCCCCCGCGACTCGGACACTTCGCCGCGCCGCCGGAGTTTGTCGAGCAGGTCGCGGGCGCGGTCCGCCGGGACGCCCCGTTCGACCGCGGCCGCGACGATTTCCTCTTCGGTCGGCCGGTCGCCGTCCCGTATCGCCTCGCGGACGACCGTCAGGCGGTCGGGCGACCCCGACGACGAGTCCCGCCCCCGCGCGGCGGCCTCGCCCGCCTCGAACACCTCGTCGGCGTCGAGCCCCGAGCCTTCGAGGTACTCGCGGTCGTCGACGCCCGACTCCTCGACTCGCCGGTCGAGTTCCGAGACGTGTTCGACCTGCGCGAACGCCTCGCTGTCGCCGTGTTTCTTCGCCAACAGCGCCGACCGCGCCTGTCGCGCGGCGTCCCTGTCGTCGGACTCGAAGAAGCGCCGGAGCTTCTTCGTCTGGTGTCGCCTGCCGCACCGCGGACACGTCGCCGTCTTCGACCCGTCGGGGTCCGAAAGCAGCCACATGTTCGCGCAGTCCGTACACCCCACGACCGCGTACATACGTCGGTGTTCCGCGGCGGCGGATTTGAACGTTCGGGAGCGCGAGCGACCGCGGACCCCGACGCGGCGTCTCCCCGGCGGCGTCTCCCCGGCGGATTTATTTTCGCTCCCCGTGGCGTGTCAGCATGGACCGAGTTTCTGTCGACGACGCGCCGTCCGCCGAGGCGGCCGACGACGTGTTCCTCTCGCTTCTCGCGGGCGGCGAGGAGATGAACGTCCAGCACTTCCGCATCGAACTCGGCGCGGCGGCCCCGGTTCACGACCACCCCCACGAGCAGGTCGGCTACATCGTCGCCGGCGAACTGACGTTCCTCGTCGGCGACGACCGCGAGGAACTCGTCGTCGGCCCCGGCGATTCCTACTCGCTCGCCGGCGGCGAACCCCACGGCGCGGAGAACCGCGGCGACGAGACCGTCGTCGGCATCGACGTGTTCTCGCCGCCGCGGGCCAACCCGCCGTGGCTGGACTGAGTCGAGCGCGAACCGCCACCCGGACTAAACTCTCCGTGCGGTGTGTTTCGGGGGGTTTGGAGCCTCTCGAACGAGTGGCTTGGGTCGGCTCAGCCGCGACGTGTGAGGAGAAAGCATTTATCAAACCCGTGTCATCACTCAGTAGACGGTAGTCCCTAACTATGCCCTCCCCACGCGTACTCTCACCATGGACAGCGTACGGCGCGCCGAACACCCCGGTCAGCACGTCGAGCAGCGGGCAACGATGAGCCACTCGAAGCTCGCGCGCGAGCCGTGGCTGTGGGCGTTCGTCGGCGTCTGGGCCGCGGTCGTCAGCGCGCTCCACTTCGGCGGGCTCGCGTACGACATCTACACGCGTATCTGGTGGTGGGACGTGCTCACCCACTCCTTTTCGGGCTTCGGCGTCGCGGGCGTGTTGTTCCTCGTGTTCCCGCAGACGTTCCGCGGCGCTCGCGCCCCGGCGGTCGTCGCGGCCACTCTCCTCGCCCTCGGCGCGGGGTTCGAGGTGTACGAGTACCTGTTCAAGGACTTCTGGTGGGGCTGGTCGATGACCTACTACGCCGAAGACACCGCGATAGACCTCGTGGTCAACGTGGCCGGCGGTCTCGGCTTTTTCGCCTTCGTCGAAGGTATCTTCTGGTCGCGGGGGCAGGCGGACGCCCGCCGCGGCGACTCGCCGCCGCGCTCAGCTCACGTCCGCTCGGACGGCGGCGAGACGCCGGACGACGACCGCCGCTCGAACCGCTGACTCGACCGCGATGCCCCCGTCGGCGGGGTTAATTTAACCCCAAACGTGTTGCTCCGTCGAGATAACGTACATATCGATGATGTCCTATCTCTCGTCTATGCGTCCGCTCGCAGGAGATACGGCACAGCACCCCGCCACCGCAGTCGACCCGCCCCGTCTACCGCCTCGTCTATCGACCCGCGCATGCTGAGACGAACGCTGAACGAGACGGTGTTGGCCGGCTGGGAAGAACGCCCCCGAGAGATGGCTGCCATCGCCGTGTTCGGGAGCGTCGTCACCGTGACGCACTTCACGAGCATGGCGCTGTTTCTCTACACGCGCATCTGGTGGTGGGACATTCTCGTCCACGCCGCCTCCGGGCTCGGCGTCGCGGCGATTCTCTACGTCCTCAATCCCCGCCTGCTCCACTCGCGGCTCGCGCTCCTCGTCGTCCTCCCGATGGCCGTCGCCGCGATCGGGACGTGGTTCGAGGTGTACGAGCGGCTCTTCACCGGCTTTTGGGTCGAGTGGCCCCGCTCGGTCTACCTGGAAGACACGGCCGTCGATATCGTCGCCGACACCGCCGGCGCGGTCGTCTTCGGCGTCGTCAGACCGCTGTGGAACCGGATTCGTCGCTGGCGGGACCCGAATCGACTGTAAGCGGCGCGAAACGAGTGCGGCGTCGGTGCCGCGAGAGAGAAGTTGTGTGGTCGCTTACGCGAGTTCGTGAATGTATCCAGAAATCGAAGATTTCTGGCTGCTCAGAGAGTTGCCTTAAGCTAACTCTTTGATGTTCTCGACGACCTTGTCGGCGTACTCGCTCGTGGCGAGCTTGTTGCCGCCCTCGATCTGGCGTTCGAGGTCGTAGGTCACGTCGCCGTCCGAGATGGTCTTCTCGACGGCGTCGCGGATGAGCTTACCGGCGTCCTTCCAGCCCATGTACTCGAACATGAGACGGCCGGAGAGAATCATCGCGGTCGGGTTGACCTTGTCCTCGCCGGCGTACTTGGGTGCGGAGCCGTGGACGGGCTCTGCGAGACAGAGGCCCTCACCGAAGTTCGCACCGGGGGCGATGCCGAGGCCGCCAATCTGCGCGCCGGCGGCGTCGGACATGTAGTCGCCGTTGAGGTTCATCGTGGCGATGACATCGTAGTCGGCGGTGCGGGTGAGAAGCTGCTGGAGCATGTTGTCGGCGATGCGGTCCTTGACAACGACCTTGTCCTCGGGACGCTCGCCGTCGTACTCTTCCCACAGTTCGTCTTCGGTGATGGTGACGTCGCCGAACTCCTCTTCTGCGAGTTCGTAGCCCCAGTCACGGAAGGCACCCTCGGTGAACTTCATGATGTTGCCCTTGTGGACGAGCGTGACCGACGGGCGGTCGTTTTCGAGGGCGTACTCGATAGCCTCGCGGACGAGGCGCTTCGTCCCGAACTCGGTGATGGGCTTGATGCCGATGCCGACGGGACCGTCGTGGATGACGCCGTCCGCGCCCATCTCTTCTTCGACGAACTCCTTGACCTTCTGGACCTCGTCGGTGCCGGCTTCCCACTCGATGCCGGCGTACACGTCTTCGGTGTTCTCGCGGAACGTGACCATGTCCATCGCCGAGGGGTTCTTCACGGGCGACGGGACGCCGTCGAGGTGGTAGGTCGGGCGGACGTTCGCGTAGAGGTCGAGCTTCTTGCGGAGCGCGACGTTGAGCGAGCGGAAGCCGGCACCGACGGGTGTCGTGAGCGGGCCCTTGATTGCGACGCGGTGGTTGCGGATGGCGCTTACCGTGTCCTCCGGGAGGTTCTCGTCGTACTTGTCGCGGGCGGACGAACCGGCGTAGACGCGCATCCAAGAGACAGAGCGGCCGGTCGCCTCGGCGGCGGCGTCGAGGACCTTCTGTGCGGCGGGGCCGACGTCCGTTCCGATTCCGTCGCCGTGGATGATCGGAATAATCGGGTTGTCGGGGACGGAGAGCTCGCCCGTCTCCTCGTCGACCGTGATTTTCTCGCCGTCGTCCGGAACCTCAATCTGGTCGTAGCTCATGAACATTTTGGGTTTTCCAGTGCGGTGTAAAAGTCCTGCCGTTATCGACGGCGAAGTGCAAGTATCGCTCTATTCGTCGGTCGATACGTTTAGGACCGCGCTCCGAAGACACTCTCGTATGCGAATTATCCTCCACGGCGGTGCCGGCGGCATCCCCGGCGAACCGGAACCCAGACAGGCCGTCCTGGACGACGCGGCCGACGCGGGCGCGAGCGAACCCGACCCGCTTTCGGCGGTCGAGACCGCAGTCCGCGTCCTCGAATCGGACCACCGGTTCAACGCGGGCGTCGGCGGCGCGGTCCAGTCCGACGGCGTCGTCCGCACCGACGCGGGCGTCATGCTGAGCGACCGACGCGCCGGCGCGGCCTCCGGCATGGAGGGCGTCGAACACGCCGTCTCCGTCGCGCGCGCGGTCCTCGAAGACACCCCGCACGTCCTCCTGACGGGCGAGCCGGCGGTCGACTTCGCCGCCGACGCGGGCGTCGAGACCGGCGTCGACCTCTTCACCGACGAGACCCGCGAGCGCTGGGCGAACGCGGACGCGCCCGAGGGCTCGCCCAGCGAACACCTCGCGTGGCTGGCCGACCGATTCGGCGGTAGCACGAGCGACCCGACGGCCGAGGCGGGCGACGGTTATCTGCCGGCGCACGACAGTTCCGAGGAGACCTCGGCAGGCAGTGGCCGCTCGGCTCACGACGTTCGCCTGCCCGGCCACGACAATTCTGAGGGAACCTCAGCAAGCAGTGACCGCTCGGCTCACGATGTTCGCCTTCCCGGTCACGACACGGTCGGGGCGGTCGCCACCGACGGCGAGACGTTCGCCTCCGCGACCTCGACCGGCGGCCGCTGGTTCGCTCTCGCGGGTCGCGTCGGCGACGTGCCGCAAATCGGCTCGGGCTTCTACGCCTCCCCGGCCGGCGGCGCGTCGACCACGGGAGCGGGCGAAGACATCGCGCGCGTGACGCTCGCGCGCCGCGCCGTCGGCCACCTCGAGCGGGGCTGCGACGCCCAGACCGCGGCCGACCTCGCCATCGAGGAGTTCGGCGAACTCACCGGGTCGTCGGCGGGGATCATCCTCCTCGACGACGAGGGCTTCGGCTCGGCGTACAACTCCGACGGGATGCAGACCAGCACCGCGTCGAAGTAGTCTCAATCGAGCGTCTGCGACCGCTCGCCCGGCCGCGCCGGCGGTCGCCGCCACGGTTTACTCGGTTCGGTCCTTGCAGTTCCCCATGAGCGATTGGACCGCGGCCGACGCCCCCGACCTCTCGGGGAAGACCGTCATCGTCACCGGCGCGAACAGCGGCCTCGGCTTCGAAGCGACGCGCGCGTTCGCCGAGAAGGGCGCGCACGTCGTCATGGCCTGCCGGAGCCTCGACCGCGGCGAGGACGCGATGGCCGACATCCGCGACTCGGTGCCGGCGGCCTCGCTGACCCTCTCGGAACTCGACCTCGCCGACCTCGACTCCGTCCGGCGGTTCGCCGACGAGTTCGCCGCCGAACACGGGTCGCTACACGTCCTCTGCAACAACGCCGGCGTGATGGCGATTCCCCGGCGGGAGACCGCACAGGGCTTCGAGACGCAGTTCGGCGTGAACCACCTCGGTCACTTCGTCCTGAGCGCCCGCCTGTTTCCGACGCTCCGCGACACGCCCGGCGAGACGCGACTCGTCGCGATGTCGAGCGGCCTCCACGAGCGCGGCCGGATGGAGTTCGACGACCTGCAAGGCGAACGCGACTACGACGAGTGGGACGCCTACGCCCAGAGCAAGCTCTCGAACCTGCTTTTCGCGTTCGAACTCGACCGCCGGCTGACCGCCGCGGGCATCGACGACGTGCTGAGCGTGGGCGCGCACCCCGGGTACGCGGCCACGAACCTCCAGTTCCGCGGCCCCGAGGCCTCCGGGTCGACGCTCCGGTATTGGATGAGCAAGCTCGGCAACGCGATATTCGCCCAGTCGGCCGAGATGGGCGCGCTCCCGCTCCTGTACGCTGCCACGTCGCCGGCCGTCGAAAGCGGGGAGTACGTCGGCCCGCAGGGGCTGTTCGGCATGCGCGGCACCCCCGGCATCGCGGAGCCGAGCGACCGCGCCAGAGACCCCGAGACCGCCGCCCGGCTCTGGGACGTGTCGGAGGAGCTCACCGACACGCGGTTCCGGCTGGCCTGATTCACCACCTGTCTCGGACGAGCGCCGGGAGGCGAGACGGCCAAATACTGCGGCGTGCTATCTACTCCCGTGACCGAATCAACGCCGACAATCACCCGGAGCGTCGCCGACGCTCTCGTCTCCACCTGCCGAACGACCCTCGAGGACTCCCTGCGGAGCGTCGTCCACTTCACCCGCGACGACTTCGACGTGCTGTATGTCCGACGGAACCTCCACGACGGCGACGAGGCCGCGGCGCGCGCAGCGAGCGCCGGACTCGTCGAGAGCGAGCGCACCGGATTCGGCCCGCGAGAGACCTACAACGCCGGCGCGACCGGCGCGACCTCCGACTTCGGCGAGTACGAGTTCACCCTGCGCGTCTTCTCGGACGGCTTCGTCGGCCGCGTCGTGGGCGGCGACCGCGGCGTCATCGTCACCACCGACGAACTCGAACTCTCGGAGTTCGAGGAGATGGAAGTCGCGCTCCGCCGGATGCTCGAAACGACCACCGCCGGGTGAACCGACTCGCCGGCGGGCGTGACGACTCCTCGAGCGCTGTCGGTCTCGTTGGTCGGTCGTCCGGTGTCTACACTCCCTCGACGAGTCGCTCTAGCTGCTCCGGCGGCACCGCTCCTCGCGCGGCGTAGCCCTCGTACGCGAAGGTTGGGACACCGGTGACGCCGTGCTGCTGGGCCTCACTGAATCGTTCGCGCACTTCGGCCCGAAGCGTTTCGTCGTCGAGCGCGGACGCGACTTCCTCGCCGTCGATGCCCACCGATTCGGCGAGTTCGACGAGCACCGCCTCGTCGCCGATGTCTTTGCCGTCCTGCCAGAGCGCCTCGAAGACCGACTCGTCGAACGCGAGCCACGTCTCGTAGTCGGCGTGTCCCTTCAGGTAGTACGAGACGATTTGCGCCGGCAGCGAGTCAACGTCGGTCCCGAGGTCAAGCGTCATCTCGACGTCGTACCGTTCTTGTAACCGACGGACCCCCTGCTTCGCTTGCTCGTAGTAGTCTTCGTCTTTTCCGTCGTCGACCGAGAAGTCGATGCTTCCGTCGGGGCGGCGCTTCTGACTCCGCAGGTCGAACGGATGCCAGTCGATATCGAGTTCCTCGTCTCTCGTCTCTTGATACTGCGACAGGGACTGCCTCCCGAGGTAGCAAAAGGGACACACGTAGTCCGAGTAGACCGTTATCGCCTGGTCGGCGTCTGAACTCATGCGTATTTGTCTCTCCTACGGTTACAAAAACGGCGCGGTCGCGGGCGACCAGTTCGAATGCCGACGCTACTGAGTTGCAGAGAGCGAACGGCCGCGAGGAGAGTAGCCGACCGCCTCAGCGTCCGAACAGACGCTGCCTGAGGCTTCGGTCGGTGGCGCGCTCCACCAAGAGAACCGCGTGGTCGGTGTCGTTGACCACGTCGAGGTGCAGCGAGTCGGTCAGGAGTCGAGTGAGAAGGCCCCGTTCGGTCGCTCCCATCAGCACCATCGAGTGGCTGTCGGCCCGGTCGGCGATGGCTCGTTCGATGTCGCCGGAATCGTCGACGATTCGCGCCGCGTCCTGCAGGCCGTGTTCGGTCGCCCAGTCGGAGAGGAACGCCTCGCCCCGTTCGCGGTCGTGTCGTTCATACGAGACGATACGCTCGAGTCGGGCTTAGACCTGTCTCGACCCGTCGCTTCGCGTGAATTCGTAGTCCGCTCGTTCTGATGGTCATGACTTACACAATTAATGTTAATAGTTCTACGAGAGTACACCCGGACGCCAACCATGGTGAGTGTTACCGACCTACAGACGATGTACGAGCAGATGGTGACCGCTCGGCACTACGAGGAGCGACTAGTGGACGAGTACCTCGTCGGCAAACAGCCGGCGTTCGACATCTCGGCGGGGCCGATTCCCGGCGAACTGCACCTCGCGGCCGGCCACGAGGCGTCCGGGGCGGGCGTCTGCATGCACCTCCGCGACGACGACACGGTGACCGCGCCGCACCGACCGCACCACATCGCCATCGCGAAGGGCGTCGACCTCAAGCGCATGACGGCCGAGATTTTCGGCCGGAAGACGGGGCTGTGCCGCGGGAAGGGCGGCCACATGCACCTGTTCGACCCCGACGTGAACTTCGCGTGTGCGGGCATCATCGCGCAGGGCTGTCCGCCGGCGGTCGGCGCGGCGATGGCCGCGAAAAAGCGGAACACCGACTCGGTCGCCGTCGCCTTCCTCGGCGAGGGCGCTATCGACCAGGGCGGCTTCCTCGAATCGCTGAACCTCGCGGCGGTCCACGACCTCCCGGTCGTCTTCGTCGTCGAGGACAACGACTGGGCCATCAGCATGCCGAAAGACCGCGTGACCGACGTGCAGAACGGCGCACAGCGCGCCGCCGGCTTCGACCTGCCGGGCGTCCGCATCGACTCCGACGACGCCACGGCGGTCTACGAGGCCGCGGGCGAGGCCGTGATGCGCGCCCGCGACGGCAACGGGCCGACGCTCATCGAGGTGCAGGTCCACCGCCGGATGGGTCACTTCATGGGCGACGCCGAGGCGTACCGCCCGGAGGCCGACATCGACCGCGCGAAACAGCGCGACTCCATCGAGCGACTCGCCGCGGACCTCCGCTCGCACGGCGTGACCGACGACGACATCGACGAGATGCGGGAGCGCGCCCACGGGCGGGTCGAGGCGGCGATTTCGTGGGCGAAAGAACAGCCCGAACCCGAGCCGGCGGAGGCGTACGAGAACGTGTTCACGAACCCGCCGGCGCAGGCGGCGACCGACGGCGGGAGCGCGGCAGACGCGCCGGGCGACGCCGGCGAGACGGGAGGCGACAACTGATGGCGACCGAATCACGAGACTACACGGAGGCGACCGAGACGGACCGCGAACTGACCATGAGCCGGGCGATGGTGGAAGCCATCGCGTGGGAGATGCGCGAGAACGAGGAGGTGTTCTACATGGGCGAGGACGTCGCCGACTACGGCGGCATCTTCTCCAGTACGACGGGCCTCTTGGACGAGTTCGGTCGCGACCGCGTGATGGACGTTCCCATCAGCGAGACGGCCTACCTCGGCGCGGCCGTCGGGGCCGCACAGGCCGGCATGCGCCCGATTGCCGAACTGATGTTCGTCGACTTCTTCGGCGTCGCCATGGACCAGATCTACAACAACATGGCGAAGAACACCTACATGAGCGGCGGCTCGTTCTCCGTGCCGATGGTGCTGACCACGGCCGTCGGCGGCACCTACAACGACGCCGGCCAGCACTCCCAGACGCTCTACGGGACCTTCGCCCACCTGCCGGGGATGAAAGTCGTCGTCCCCTCGACGGCCTACGACGCCAAGGGGTTGATGCACACCGCCATCCGCGACGACGACCCGGTCGTCTACATGTTCCACAAGCGTCTCATGGGTCTCGGCTGGATGCCGTCGCCCTCGGGGCCGAAGACCGGCGTCTCCGAGGAGGACTACGCGATTCCGTTCGGCGAGGCCGACGTGAAGCGCCCCGGCGACGACGTGACCGTCGTCACCCTCGGCCTGCACGTCCACCGGGCGATGGAGGCCGCGGAACGGCTCGACGACGACGGCATCGACGCCGAGGTCATCGACCTCCGGACGCTCGTGCCGCTCGACACCGAGACGGTGCTCGACTCGGTCCGCAAGACCGGGAAGCTCCTCGTCGTCGACGAGGACTACCGGTCGTTCGGCGTGACGGGCGAGATAATCGCGCGGGCCGCCGAGGGCGCGCTGGACGACCTCTCGGCGGTCAAGCGGCTGGCCATCCACGACGTGCCGATTCCCTACGCCCGCCCGCTGGAAGACGAGGTCAACCCCGGCACCGACGACATCGCGGCGGCCGTCCGCGAACTCCACGAGTGACGGGCGAGTCGGAACCGAACGGGGGTCGCGCATGACGGACGCCGCGGACGTGAACTCGGCGGACTCGTGGCCCGACGACGCCGACGACGTGGCCGAGGGCTACCTCGCCAACTGGTTCGTCCGCGAGGGCTCGGCGGTCGACGCGGGCGAGACGCTCTGCGAGATACAGGTCGAGAAGGTGAGCATCGACGTGGCCGCGCCGACGACGGGGACGGTCACGGAGATAGTCGTGGCAGAAGGCGACGACTTCGCCCGCGGCGACGTGCTCGCGCGGGTGCAACCGAGCGCCTGAATCGGGCTTTTTTCTTCAGTCGTCGCCGGCGCGGTACGCCGCGCCGAGCGCCCGGTCCATCAGCTCTCGGTGGGCCTCGCGGACCCGCTCGCCGTCGCCGGGGCGACGCTGTTCGTACCGGCCGTCGCTGTCCATCACCCAGCGCCGGCGGTTGTCCGACAGGAGCGCGTCGAGGACGGCGTCGAGTTCGGCGCGGTGCTCGGGGTCTTCGACGGGCGCGACGGCCTCGACCCGGCGGTCGAGGTTGCGGGTCATCCAGTCGGCGGAGCCGACGTAGTAGTCCGGCTCGCCCCCGTTCTCGAAGTAGAAGATACGCGAGTGTTCGAGGAACCGGCCGACGACGCTCGACACCGAGACGTGCTCCGAGAGCCCCTCGATGCCGGGTCTGAGCCGACAGATACCGCGGACCACGAGGTCGATGTCGACGCCGGCCATCGACGCCTCGTACAGTTCGCGGACCATCGCGGGGTCTTCGAGCGCGTTCATCTTGGCGACGATGCGGGCGTCGCGGCCGGCGCGGGCGTGGTCGGCCTCCCGGCGGACGAGCCGGGTCATCTCCTCGCGGAGGTTCGTCGGCGCGACCAGCAGTTTCCGGTACGTCTCCTGCCGCGAGTGGCCGGTGAAGAAGTTGAACAGGCGAACGAGGTCGTGGCCGATGTCGGGGTCGGCGGTGAACAGCCCGAGGTCGGTGTAGAGCTTCGCGGTCTGGGAGTGGTAGTTGCCGGTGGCGACGTGGGAGTACAGCCGCACCTCGTCGCCCTCCTCGCGGACGACGAGCGCGGTCTTCGTGTGCGTCTTCAGCCCGATAGTGCCGTAAGCGACGTGGATGCCTTCCTCTTCGAGGCGACGGACCCACCGGAGGTTGTTCTCCTCGTCGAACCGCGCTTTGAGTTCGACCATCACCGCGACCTGCTTGCCGTTCTTGGCGGCCTCGATGAGCGTCTCGATGACCTCGGAGTCCGGCGCGGTCCGGTAGATGGTGGCTTTGATGGCCAGCACGTCGGGGTCGGCCGCGGCCGCCGCGAGGAACGTCCCCACCGTGCCCGTAAACGAGTGGTACGGGTGGTGGACGAGCACGTCCTTCCGGGCGATTTCGGTGAACACCGAGTCGGGGTCGTCGGCGGAGCGGCCGGCGAACCGTGGGTGGGGCTGGGGCGTCCACGGCGCGACTTCGAGTTCCGGCCGGTCGAGGTCGAAAAGCGACGCGAGCGCGCCGTAGTCCAGCGGCAGGTCGCGCTCGAACACCTCGCGGTCGTCCACGCCGAGCTGTTCTGCGAGCAGGTCGCGGACGACCTCGGGCGTGCCCGACTGGACCTCCAAGCGGACCACCGTGGCGAATCGGCGCTGGCGGAGCACGTCCTCTATCGTGGCGATGAGCCCCTCTGCGACCTCCTCGTTGCGGCGGACCTCGGCGTTCCGCGTCACCCTGAACGCGGAGGTGTCGACGACCTCGACGTTCGGGAACAGCAGGTCGATGTTGCGCTCCATGACGGCCACGAGCGGGACGAACCTGACGGGTCCCGCGGGGCCGTCGTCGTCCGCCCTCCCTCCCGCGTCGCCGACGCGCTCGTCCACGTTGACGAGTCGCGGGCGGTTGCCGGGGACTTTGACCCGCGAGAACTTCGTCGGCTCCTCCGGGCCCTCGGTCGTGCGGACCGCGAGCGACAGCGAGAGGTTCGAGATGAACGGGAACGGATGGGCCGGCTCGAACGTCAGGGGCGTCAGCGTCGGCAGGACCGACGCCTCGAAGTAGTCGCGGAGGGCCGCCCGCTCGTCGGGCGCGAGGTCGTCGTAGCCGACGATGTCGATGCCGGCGTCGGTGAGCGCGGGGCGGACGAGGTCGTGGAAGCAGTCGGACTGTCGGTCGAGCAGGTCGCGGGCGCGGTCGAGGACGAGCGACCACTGCTGGCTCGGCGTCCGGCCGTCGGGCGAGGGTTCGCTCACGCCGGCGGCCATCTGCTGTTTCAGCCCGCCGACGCGCTTCATGAAGAACTCGTCGAGGTTCGAGGTGAGAATCGAGAGGAACTTGACGCGCTCGAAAAGCGGGTTGCGGTCGTCTCTCGCCTCGTGAAGGACGCGCTCGTGGAAGGCGAGTTCGCTGAGTTCGCGGTTGAGATACAGCGCGGGGTCTGCGAGGTCGGCGTCGACCGGATTCGACTCGTCGTCGTCGCGGTCGCGAACGCGGACCGGCGCGGTCGCCTGCCCCTGACCGGCCTGTCGGCCCTGCGAGTCGCCGCCGCGAACCTCGTCGTCGGACATGTGCTTGAGAGGAGATGGTTCGGCGGCGGCCTTTAGTTCGCCGCCTCCGTCGTCGCCGCCACCGTCGCCTCGGGGGCTCAGACCAGCGCGGGCTGGCGGGGTTCGAGAATCTTCGAGTCCTTGCGGGACTCGTGGGTGACCTCGGAGTCGACGGCGACGAGTTCGTCGGCGTGGAGGTCGTAGGCCGTCAGCGCGCCGCCGTAGACCGCGCCCGTGTCGAGGCCCATCGCGTACTCGAAGACGGCGGGGTGGGCCATCACGGTGTGCCCGAAGAAGACGCGCTCGGGACCCTCGTAGTACTCGAACCAGAACGGGCCGTCGTAGCTGTCGCCGGGGTTCATCGCCCGGGTGTTTTCGAGTTCGTCGACGCTGTGTTCGGAAAGCGGCTTTTCGGGGTGGACGCCGCCGTGGACGACGATGGCGTCTTCCCACGTGATGGCGACCGGGAGGTTCGAAATCCATTCGAGGTCGTCGTCTGTCAGCGCGTCTAGCTCCTTCGTGCCGCGGATGAGCTTTTCTTCGTTGTTGCCGCGGACGGTCAGGAAGTTGTCGCGCTCGCGGACGTAGTCCACGACGCCCTTGCTGTCGGGGCCCTTCCGCACGAGGTCGCCGACGAAGACGACGAGGTCGTCCTCGGAGGGTTCGAGCCGGTCGACGAGGCGTTCGAGCGCCGGCAGACAGCCGTGTACGTCGCCGACGACGTACACGTCGTCCCAGTCGTCGATGTCGACTCGAAGGTGTTGCTCGGCGACGTCGGGGTGGAAGGACGGGACACTCATTGGAAACGTTCTCTCCTCTGCCTGAAGACGGCTACCTAAGAAAGGGTTGCTAGTTTCGAACTATTGTGCTATATAGACATGGCTGTGGGTCTCACGCACGCCGCGCGAGCCGCCGGCGACGACCCGCCCTCTGTCGCCGGCCATCCCGCAATCGCTTTCCGGCGCGGCCGCGAAGTCGCGGCCATGAGCATCGGACCCCTCGACGACGAGACGGTCGAGAAGTATCGAGAGGCAGGGGAGGTCCTCCGCACGGTGTTGGACGAGTCGGCCGAGATGGTCGAACCCGGCGTCACCCACCTTGAAGTCGCCGAACACGCCGAAGCGCGCATCCGCGAACTCGCCGATGGCTGTGCGTTCCCGGTCAACATCAGTATCAACGAGGAGGCGTCGCACGCCAGCCCCGGCCGCGACGACGACACCGTGTTCGGCGAGGACATGGTCTGTCTGGACGTCGGCGTCCACGTCGACGGCTACATCGCAGACTCCGCGGTGACAGTCGACCTCTCGGGCAACGACGAACTCGTCGAGTCCGCCGAGGAGGCGCTCGACGCCGCCCTCGACATGGTCGAAGCGGGCGCGCACACCGGGAAAATCGGCGCGGAAATCGAGGACGTGATTCGCGGCTACGGCTACACGCCCGTCCTCAACCTCTCGGGCCACGGCGTCGAGCAGTGGGACGCCCACACCGACCCGACCATCCCGAACCGCGGCGCAGAGCGCGGCGTCGAACTCGAAGTCGGTGACGTGGTCGCCATCGAACCGTTCGCCACCGACGGCACGGGCAAGGTCACCGAGGGGTCGAAAAACGAGATTTACAGCCTCGTCAACGACCGCTCGGTCCGCGACCGCATGTCGCGCAAACTGCTCGACGAGGTGCGCGAGGAGTACAAACTGCTCCCCTTCGCGGCCCGCTGGTTCGAGGGCGGTCGCTCAGAGATGGCGATTCGCCGGCTCGAACAGCAGGGTATCCTCCGCGGCTACCCCGTGCTGAAAGAGGAAGACGGCGCGATGGTCGGACAGGCCGAAGACACCATCATCGTCACCGAAGACGGCTACGAGAACCTCACGCGATAGTCGGACGGAACCGGAGTCGGAGCCAGCACCGACCGCCCCGAGACCGAAACGGCTTGCCCGTCCGGGTCCATTGAGCCGCCATGGACCAACTGTTCGCCCCGTGGCGCATCGAGTGGGTCGCCCGCGACGACGACCAAGACGCCGACGCCGACGACCCGGACGACGACGACCGCTGTCCCTTCTGTGCGCTCCCCGAGCGCGACGACGACAGAGAGAGCAAAATCGTCGCCCGCTCGCCGCACTCGTTCGTCCTCCTGAACAACTACCCCTACGCGCCGGGGCACGTCATGGTCATCCCGCACCGCCACACCGGCGAGTTCGCCGCCCTCTCGGACGCGGAACTCCTCGACCACGCCCGGCTCAAATCGAAGACGCTCGCCGCGTTGGACGCCGCCTTCGACCCCGCCGGGTTCAACGCGGGCGAGAACCTCGGCGGCTCGGCCGCCGGCGGCTCCATCGACGACCACCTCCACACCCACGTCGTCCCGCGGTGGAACGGCGACACCAACTTCATGCCGGTCATCTCCGACACGAAAGTGCTCGTGCAGGCGCTCGACGACTCCTACGACCAGATTCACGAAGCGTTCGCCGGCCTCGACGGGGCACTCGCCGACGGCGACGACGACGCGGTTCGCTTCGAATTAGACTGACCCTAAAACTCACGTCGAGTGCATCTAATAGCCCGCTCCGGCCCGAAGCGCATTTGAACCCCTCTCCCGAAAGCCACGGTAATGGAGCGGAAGCGGGCCATCCGTCGGGTCGGATTCGTCGTCCTCGCGGCGAACGTGCTTCTCGTCGCCGGGAAGGCCGGCGTGTGGTGGACGACCGGGAGCCTGGCCCTCGGGTCCGAGGCGGTCAACAGCCTCGCGGACGCGGTTTACAGCACCATCATCCTCGGCGGCCTCTATCTGACGACGAAGCCGCCGGACTGGGAACACCCCCACGGCCACGAGCGTATCGAGCCGTTCATCTCGCTTTTCGTCGCGGTCGGCATCTTCGCCGCCGGCGGGGCGATTCTCTGGCAGAGCACGTCCAGCATCCTCGCGGGGACTTACGGCGGAGACGCGGGGACGCTCGGCGTCGTCGTCCTCGTCGTCGCGGCGGCGGCCAAGTACGTCCTCTACCGCTACTGCTACTCGGTCGGCCGCGAGCAGAACTCGCCGGCGCTCGTCGCCGCCGGCGTCGACAACCGAAACGACATCCTCACCGCCGGGGCGGCGCTCGTCGGCGTGGTCGGCGGGCAGTTCGGCTACCCCATCTTGGACCCGCTGGCCGCCATGGTCGTCTCCATCGGCATCGTCTACACCGGCTACGAAATCGTCCGCGACAACGTGAACTACCTCGTCGGGGCCGCCCCGCCGGAGTACCTCCGGGCGCTCATCGTCCAGACCGCCCTGTCGCACCCCGACGTGTACGGCGCACACGACGTGGTCGCCCACTACGTCGGCCCCGAAATCGACGTGAGCCTCCACATCGAGGTCGAAGGCGACATGACGATTGCCGAGGCTCACGACATCGAGACGTGGGTCGTGCAGGCGATTCGGAACATCGACGAGGTCGACGACGTGTTCGTCCACATCGACCCGAAGGAACTCGGGGAGTGGAAGGAAGACGACGAGACCGAGCGCTACACCATGTTCTCGCCCGACGGCGGCGACGACCGCTGACGGCCACTAACTTCCACTAACGGACGCTGACGACCGCTGACGACCGCTGGGGGTTCAAAGAAGCTTCTGGACTTCCAGCCGTAGCTCCCCGAGATACGGCACGTGGAACTGGCCTTTCGCCCGCACCCAGTCGGGTCGGACGGGCGAGGCGATGCCCCGCGCCTGGTCGTAGTAGTCGTTGTCGTCGCCGCGAGTGACGTAGCCGGCGTGCGGCGCGGGGCAGTTCAGAAGTTCCGCACAGGAGTCCGAGCCGTCGACGTAAGACGAGTTGGCCCGGTCGTACCAGTTCTCTCCGTCCTCGACCCAGAAGACCGCGCGATGGATGATGGGCGAGCCGTCGCGCGACGGCGTGTCGTAGACGACGACATCGCCCGGGCCGCCGAGCCGGCCGTAGCCCTCGCTCGCGTTGGCCGTGACCACGCCGTAGTCGTCGGCCGCGGGGCCGCCGTAGCGAACCTCCGCGGTCACGACGACGAGGTCGCCGCGTTCGAGAGTCGGTTGCATGCTCCCGCTCTCGACGGCGACCATCGGGGGCCACACGCCGCTCACCGCGAACAGCACCGCGCCGACCGCGACGACGACCGCGACCGTCGAGAGCGCGTCTCTGGCGAACGCTCGGGCCTCCGATTGACTGTCGTCGGACACGGGTGCTGTCAGCCGTCGCGTCGCTATCAATCTTGTTGCCGGCGTCGGCGTGAGAGAAACCGTTAGGGCCGGGTGGCGCGACGGTCGGGTCGTGAACGACGACTACCACCTCGTCCCCGAGTTTCCCGCCCCCGAGACGTACGTTTCCCTCCGCGACGCCGCGGAGATGCCTCCCCGGTCTCTCGCGGCCGCCGAGCGCGGCGTTCCGAACACGATTTTCGGCGTGCGCGTCGTCTTCGAGGGGGCGACCGGCGACGAGATAGTCGGTATGGGTCGGCTCGTCGGCGACGGCGGTACCGTCTTTCAGGTCGTCGACGTAGCGGTCCACCCCGACCATCAGGGCCGCGGGCTCGGCACCCGCGTGATGGACGCGCTCGTGGACTACCTCGACCGCGAGGCCCCGCCGTCGGCGTTCGTGAATCTCCTCGCCGACGTGGACGGCTACTACGAGCGCTGGGGGTTCGAACCGACCGCGCCGGCGTCGAAAGGGATGTTTCTCCGAGTGGGCGAGGGCGGCGTCCGCGGGCGCGACGAGAACTGAGAACCGAGCGGAGTGTGAATCGGCGGGGCGACGCGTCTTCGGCGCGCAACCGACCGCTCAGGCGGCGGTGGGCTCCCGCGGTTCGGGCTGTGCCTCGACCGGTTCGGCGAAGGCGTAGACGGTCTGGTGGGCGGTCACCGTCACGCGGGCGAAGTCGCCGGGTTCGAGGCCGTGTTCGGTGGCGTTCTGGACGATTATCTGGCGGTAGGCCTCGTCGCGGCATTTCACGGAGTCGCCGGTACCCTCCTCGACGACGAGCACGTCGCGCTCCGTGCCGACCATCTCGTCGTACGCGGCGGCGACGATGTCCATCTTCGCCTCGGACATCTCCTTGGAGCGCTCCTTTTTGAGCGTCCCGCCGAGGCCCTTCAGGTCCGCGGCGTCGGTGCCGGGGCGCTTCGAGAAGCGCGTGACGTTGACCTTCTCGGGGCGAACCTCGCGGAGCAGCTCCATCGACCGCTCGTGGTCCGCGTCGGTCTCGGTCGGGTAGCCGACGATGAAGTCGGTCGAGAGCGTCCAGTAGTCGAGTTCGCGGTCGAACGTCTCGACGATTTCTCTGAACTTGTCGACGCGGTGCTGGCGACGCATGTGTTCGAGCACCTCGTCGGAGCCCGACTGCACGGGCGCGTGGATGAAGTTGTAGAGCTTGTCGTGTCGGGCGAACACCGCGGCGAGTTCGTCGCGGATGCCGTGGACGCCGCCGGGGTTGGCCATGCCGACTCGGACGCGGAACTCGCCGTCGATTTCGGTGCAGATGCGGTCCAGTAGCTCGGGGAGCTTCCGGTCGCCGTTGTCCCAGCCGTAGACGCCGGTGTCCTGGCCCGTGATGCGGAGTTCCTTCGCGCCGGCGTGGACGAGCGCCCGCGCCTTCTCGACGTTCTCGTCGACCGAGGGCGAATCCACCCGGCCGGTGGCGAACTTCGTGATGCAGTACGAGCAGTTCGACATACAGCCGCGGGCGATGGGCAGGATGCCGACCACGCCGTCCAAGACGGGTTCGACGCCGGGGCCGGGGGTCGGACACTCGCCGTTGGTGACGGCGGCCGGCACGTCGTCCCAGTGGAGAATCTGGGCGTCGATGCCCTCCTCGCGGAAGTCGTTGCCCTGCGCGAGCGCCATACAGCCCGTGATGATGAGGTCCGCCGTCTCCGCCGCCAGCTCTTTGGCCCGACGGAGCATGTTCCGCTCCGTCTTCTCCACGACCGTACAGGTGTTCATGATGGCGACATCGGCCTCCTCGGGCCCGTCGACGCGGTAGTGGCCGGCGTCGCGGAGCGCGCTCTCGATGGCGCGGCTCTCGCCGCGGTTCGAGGTGCAGCCGTATGTCTCGATGTGGTATCGGGCCATTCGGTTATCCCACGTACCGGGTCAGCGGGCAAAAACGCCGCGGTCTCCCCCGAGACTGCCGGCGTCCGCGACCCGTGATAGCGTCTCTCGGGGGTCGTCTGCGCGCTCCCTCCGGAGCGTCATCGCCGCATCCGCAGTCTGCCCTCCGCTTTTTCCGCCTCTCACCTCCCGCTTCCCACTCGCACCCTCGCCACCGCGCCCGGCGAAAAAGTACTTGTCACTGTGCTATGACGTTTCGGTCGATGCGTTCCCGCAGGACACCACCCGATTCGCTCTCCGCCAGCGACTCGGCCGGGACCGACGACCCGGCTTCGGCCGCCACCGGCACCAGCACCCGCCGCGGCGTGCTTCGCCTGCTCGGAGCGGGCGCGGTCGCCGGGGTCGCCGGATGCCTCGGCGGCGACGAGGGACAGACTGACGACGACTTCCCCGAGGGCGTCCGCTTCGAAGACGGCTGGCGGACCTACGCCCACGACGACGCGAACACCGCGTTCCTCCGCGACGGAACGGCCATCTCCGAGCCGACTATCGAGTACGAACCCGACTTCGGGATAGGCTCGACCGAGCCAGTCGCCGCCGACGGGGTGGCTTACACGCCCAGCGACCCGATACGGGCGCTCGACCCGGCCGCCGGCGAGGAGTTGTGGACCGCACAGGGTGAGGAGTGGACCGCACCGGTCGTCCTCGACGGAATCGTCTACTCGCTCGGTGTGACGGTCCACGGCCCGAACCGACTCGCGCTCTACCGCGCCCGGACCGGTCGGCTGTTCCGAACTATCGAACTCCCCGGCCGCCCGCGGACGCCACCGGCGTTCTCCAACGACCGCGAGACGCTGTTTCTCGGCCTCGACGACGAGCGCGTCTGCGCGGTCGATATCGACGCCGCCGAGGTCAAATGGACGCGGTCGCTGTTCGGCGCGGTCCGGCGACCCCTCGCGGTCAACCTCCACTCGATTTTCGTGGTCACCGAGGGCCAGCGGCTCTACTGCCTCGGAACTGACGGACGTGCCCGCTGGCAGACTCCGACCGAGACGGTCGAAACCGTCGCGCCGGTCGTCGGCGACGAGCGGGTGTACATCGCCGGTTGGGACCGCATCGCCGCGCTCGAACGGCGGAACGGCGACGTGGTCTGGGAGGACGACCGCGGCGTCCACGAACGCCTCGCGTTCGACGGCGATCGCCTCTACGCGGTTCGCGGGTCGCTCCGGGCGCTCGACAGCGCGACCGGCGAGGAGCGGTGGCGCTACGACCCCGAAGAGACCGTCTCCGCCGCGAGCGTCGTCGGCGACACGGTCTACGTCGGCACGGGACGCGGCGACCTCGTCGCCCTGAACCGAACCGGCGACGGTGGCCTGTTCGGTGACCGCGAGCGCTGGTCGATTTCGCTCGGTCGTAACGTCGGCCACTCGCTGGCCGCGACCGACCGCCGGGTGCTCTGTCCGCTCGTCCGCGACGACGGCCTGCCGAGCATAACTGTCGTCGCCGACGCCGACGAGTCGAGCGCGGGAACGACCGCGGACGCCGGCGGGTCGGAGTCGTGACGAACCCCGACGCGAGACTATCGAGACGGGCGTTCCTCGGGACTCTCGGAACCGGCGCAGCCGTCGGTCTCGCGGGCTGTGTCGGTGGCGATGAGGGCTCCACGGGCGACGGGCGCGCCGACTGGCCGCATCCGTATTTCTCGCCGGAGGGAACGGGCTACAACCCCCGTGCGACCGGCCCGGCGTCGAAGCCGAGCGAGTCGTGGGGCATCGAGGTGAACGGCCTCGAACTGGCACGCCCGGTCGTGTTCGACGAGACGGTGTATCTCGCGACCAGCGAGCGCCTCCGGGCGTTTTCGGCCGCCGATGGCACCGAGCTGTGGTCGGTCGAAAGCGACACTCAGAGCGGCTTCCGCTCGTCGGTGACGGTCGATTCGGAGCGCGTCTACGTCGGCCATTCCGGGGCCAGAACCGGCGTGCTCGCGTACACCCATGACGGCGAAGAAGCGTGGCACGCGCCGACCGCGTCGAGCGTCTGGGCACCCGTCGTCCGACCCGAACCGGACCGCGACTGTCTCTACACCGCTGACACCGCGGGGAACCTCTACCGCGTCCGCGCCAGCGACGGGAGCGTCGAGTGGCGCGAGGAACTGTTCGGCCCGGTTCGGTCCCTCGCGGCTCGGGACGACACCGTCGTCGCCGGCACGGAGGGCGGCGAGGTGGTCACGTTCCGCGACGAGGGCGTCGAGCGCGGCCTGACCGGGAACTGGCGAACCAAACACCCGGGCGGCGTGCAGTCGCTCGCAGTCGCCGGGTCGGGCGACGTGTTCGCAGGCTTCTTCGGCGCGGGCGTCGCCCGACTCAGCGGCGGCCTCCGCGCCGGTGCGGTGGCCTGGCACCAAGAAGACCCCTCGCCCCACGGCTCGCTCGTCGTCGGCCCCCGGCGCATCTTTTCGACCGACGGGGCCGGCCTCGACGCCTTCGACAGGCGCGAGGGGTCGCCCGCGTGGCAGGCCGGCGACGACTTCTTCGCCCCGCCCGCCGGTGCCGGCGACACGATATTCGTCTCGGACACGAGCGACGACGGCGGCGTCGTCGCCTACGATGCCGGGGGCGGCGTCGGCCTCGACGACACCCGAATCGGGGCCGAGCGCTGGCGCTACGACCTCGCGGGGCGCGCCTTGACCGGTCCGACGCCGGCGGGCGACGCGCTGTTCGTCGTCGAATCCGGCGGCGACGACGGACCACGGCGACTCGTCGCGTTGCGGGCCGGGTAACAGAGCGATTCGGGGGCGCTCGACAGGGTCGTCTCGGGAGACCGCGACCCTCAGATGAGCCCCAGTATCCACCGCGTGACCTCGGAGGTCGCGAAGAAGGCACCTTCCACCCGGGAGAGAACCCTCCCGGTCCAGAGCGCGGCGACTATCAGGAGAGTGACCGCGACGAGCCACGCGAACGTCCCGAGCGCCGAGGCGCTCACCACGAGCGGGCGAGCGACCGCCGCGACGCCGACGATGCCGGTGATGTTGAGGATGTTGCTGCCGACGACGTTGCCCACCGAGACCCCGAGGCTCCGCTGTCGGAGCGCAACCAGCGAGACGGCGAACTCCGGCGTCGACGTCCCCGCCGCGACGATTGTGCCGCCGATGACCCACTAGGAGACGCCGGCCCCGCGGGCCAGCTCCGAGGCGGCGAGCACCATGTAGTCGCCGCTCACCAACACCAGCGCCAACCCGCCCGCGAGGAACACGGCGTCCCGCCCGGGGAAGTCGATTCGGTCGGTTATCGGGCGGGTCACGCCGCCGTCTCCGAGCGACTGGTCGGCCGATTGCTCAGTCGATTGCTCGGTTGCTCCATCGGCCTCAGTCTGGGTGCCACGGAGCAGGTACGCCGTGTAGGCGACGAACGCCGCGACTAAGAGCGCGCCTTCGAGCCTCGTCACCCGGAGGTCGAACAGAACCAGTCCGCCGAGGAGCGTGCTCGCCAGCAGGGCGACGCCGTCGCGGGAGACGAGCGACTCCGCGACCGGAATCACCCGGAACAGCGAGATGACGCCCAACACGAACGCCACGTTGTAGATGTTCGAGCCGAGGACGTTGGCGACCGCGATGTCGCCCAACCGCTTGTACGCGGCGTCGACCGCGACCGAGAGCTCCGGCGTCGAGGTCCCGATTGCGACGATTGTCAGCCCGATGGTGAGCTCCGAGAGGCCGAACCGCCGAGCCGACCGAACGGCGGCGTCGACCAACAGCCGCGCGCCGACCCAGAGCCCGAGCACTGACACGAGAATGACGCCGATTTGAACGACGGGTCCGCCTCTGAGCATGGTACTGAGTTCCCGGGAGTCGGATAATCAATGTTGGGCGCGCGGCGTTCACAATCTATCGACGACCGCGAGACCGCGAGACCGCGAAGCCCCCAGACTGCCGACCTACTCCTCGGGCGCGCCGGAGACGATGTCGACGCCCGACGACGCGCCGATGCGCTCCGCGCCGGCTTCGAACATGGCGACCGCCTCGTCGTAGGAGCCGACGCCGCCGGAGGCCTTGACGGGCAGGTACTCGGCCATGAGTGCCACGTCCTCGACCGTCGCGCCGCCGTCGGCGAAGCCGGTGGAGGTCTTGACGAAGGCGGCGTCGGCCTCGGCGGCCGCCTCGCAGGCGCGGTGTTTCTCTTCCTCGGTGAGAAGCGCCGTCTCGATGATGACTTTCACGGGAACCGGGACGGCGGCGACGACCTCCGAGATGTCCTCGGTCACGAGTTCGTCGTCGCCGGCTTTGAGCCGACCGACGTTGATGACCATGTCCAGTTCGTCCGCGCCGGCCTGCCACGCGTCGACGGCCTCCTCGCGCTTGGCCGTCGTCGTGTGCTGACCGTGGGGGAAGCCGACGACCGTCGCCAGCAACACGTCCGGGGCGTACTCGCTCGCCTCGGCGACGTAGCACGGCGGGATGCAGGCGTTCATCCCCCACTCGGCGGCGGCGTCGAGGACGGCCTCCACGTCGGCCATCGTCGTCTCGGGTCCGAGGACCGTGTGGTCGATGCGGGCGGCGAGGTCGGCTCGGTTCATACCCTGTCGAGGCGACCCGAGACTAAAGAACGTAAGGCTTTCACGCCGCCCCACCGCGCCTCCTGCATGGCCATCCTCCCCGAGGGGTTCGCGCTCCCGCCGCTCCCCTACCTCGTCGCCCTCGTCGCGGGACTCGTCGGCGTCGGCGTCGGACTGACTCGCACGCGCCCGACGGTCACGCCCGCGCACGTCCTCGCGCTCGTCCCGTGGATGGTGTCGGGGTCGGCGCTGCACGTCCTCTACGTCGTCGACGCGCTCCCGCCCGCGGTCGAACCGCTCGCCGGCACGCCCGCGGTCTACCTCTCCGTGGCCGTCGTCGCCGGCGCGACGTGGCTCGCGCTCGACGCGGCCGACCTCGCCTCGCCGCAGACGCTCGCGGCTCCGGGGCTGCTCGTCGCCGCCGGCCTCGCCGGCTTCGCGCTCTTTATCGGCCTCGCCGCCGGGACGCTCTCGGTCGTCTGGCCCGGTACCGCACTCGTCGCCGCGCTCGTCGTCACCCCGCTGACGTGGCGGGTCGTGACGCGACTCGCACCCGAGGCGGCCGCCGCGGGGTCGCTCGGACTCCTCGCACTCTTCGGGCACGCCCTCGACGCGCTGTCGACCGCCGTCGGCGTCGACGTGCTCGGCTTCGGCGAGCGGACGCCGCTGTCGCGCGTCATCCTCGACGCCGCCGCGGCGCTCCCGACCGCGGAGGTCATCGGCGTCGGCTGGCTGTTCGTCCTCGTGAAACTCGCCGTCGCCGGCTTCGTGGTCGCCCTCCTCGCCGACTACGTCCGCGAGGACCCGACCGAGGGGTCGCTCCTGTTGGGCCTCGTCGCCGCCGTCGGCCTCGGCCCCGGCGTCCACAACCTCCTGTTGTTCGCCATCGCCGGCTGAGGCCGCGACCCTGTTTGGGCCGCCCGCCTGCCGGCCTCCGCATGCCCGCTGTTGCGCCGCGCTCCGTAGTCGCCCGACCCGGGAGAGTTATCCCACCGGCGACCCGACCTCCGCGGACGCATGTCCCGTGTCATCTGCGCCGGCCACGTCAACTGGGACGTCACCCTCCGCGTGGACGCCCTGCCGGAGCCCGACGGCGAGGCGACCGTCGAGTCGCGGGTCGGCGCGGGCGGCGGCAGCGCCGCCAACGTCGCCAGCGGCCTCGTCGGCCTCGACGTGCCCGCCGCGCTCCTGGGGAGCGTCGGCGACGACGAACACGGCCACGCCGCCGTCGCCGAACTCGCCTCGAAGGGCGTCGACTGCCGCCACGTCGTCAGCGTCGACGGCGGCCCGACCACGGTCAAGTACATCGTCGTCGACGCCGCGGGCGAGGTGTTCGTCCTCGGCTCGCCCGGCGTCAACGAGGCGTTCGAGGCGACCGACCTCCCGACCGACCCGCTCGCGGCCGCCGACCACCTCCACCTGACGAGCCAGTCGCCCGAGACGGCCGCGACGCTCGCCAGACGGGCCCACGAGGAGGATACGACGGTCAGCTTCGACCCCGGGCGGCGCGTCGGCGACCGGGGCTACGCCGACGCCCTCCGCGAGGTGGACTTCGTCTTTCTCAACGACCGCGAGGCCGCCACCGCGCTCGGTGAAGCGGCGGTCCAGCGCGGACGAGACGCCGCCGCAGACCCCGTCTCAGACGTGGCCGAGGCGCTCGCGCAGACGACGCTCGTTCTCAAACACGGCCCGCGCGGCGCGGAGGTCAGAGACGGCGACGACCGACACGTCCACCCGGGCTACCCTATCGACGCGGTTGACACGACCGGCGCGGGCGACGCCTTCGCCTCGGGCTTCATCGCGGCCCGCCTCGACGGGGCGACCTACGAGCGGGCGCTGGCGGTCGCCAACGCCTGCGGCGCGCTCACCGCGGCCGAACCGGGCGCGCGGACGCAACTCAGTTGGCGGCGGCTGGACGACCTCATCGAGGGCTGAGCCGCCGCGTCCACGCCGCTCGGCTCCGACCCAACCAGTTTTATCCTCACCAGCCATTCGTCGGGACGATGTTCGACCACCTCCCGGCCGCCGTCGCCGCCCTCGACGCCGCGTCGAGCCTCGGCGCAGTCGCCGGGCGACTGCTGCTCGGCGCGGTCGTCGGCGTCGCGGCCGCCGTCGTGATGGCCATCCCGATGTGGCGGCAGGACGACGGCTTCACCCCGGCGTACGTCGCCGCGGCGGTCGTCCGCCGGACGACGCCCGACGAGGTGAGCTTCGGCGACGCGAACGTCGCCCACCACGCCGCCGGCGCGCTCGCCGGCGTCCTCTACGCGGTCGTCTACCTCGTCACCGACGCCGTCGCGCCGGACCTCGGCGTCGCCGGCATCGGCATCGACCTCCCCTCGCACCTCGTCGCGACCGCGGTCGTCGTGGCGTTCATCTACGTCGCGTTCGCCCGGTTTATCTTCCCTCGCGCCGGCCGGCGCATCTACGGGGAGCGCGCGACGGCGGTCCGCGGGCAGTGGCTCCGCTCCTCGCTCGTGTTCGGGGCGACGCTACTGGTCCTCGCGCCGGCGATTTTCCCCGGGTTCGCGTGACGGCGGCTCGGTCGGAAGCCCGGCCGACGGACCGCGGTCCGTGCCCCCCGGTCGAACCGCGTCGTTTTTGCCCGCGACCCGAGTGGGTCGGTACATGGCGAAACAGCCCCACCTCCTCGTCGAAGAAGGCGACGTGAACGACATCGCGCTCATCCCGGGCGACCCCGGGCGCGTCGACCGCATCGCAAAGCAGTGCGAGAACGTCGAGGAAGTCGCGCAGAACCGCGAGTACAAGGTCGTCAACGCCGAGTACGAGGGCGTCCCGCTCACCATCTCCTCGACCGGCATCGGCTGTCCCTCGGCCGCCATCGCCATCGAGGAACTCGCCCGCGTCGGCGTGGAGACGTTCATCCGCGTCGGCACTATCGGCGCGCTGCAAGCGGACATCGAAGTCGGTGATATGATCGTCGCCACGGGCGCGGCCAAGGAGGAAGGTACCTCGAAGCGCTACGAGTCCGAGGTGTACCCGGCCGTCCCCGACTACGACGTGCTCACCTCGCTCGTCGACTCGGCCGAAGCCAACGACGAGGACGTCCACGTCGGCCCCATCGTCTCCGACGACGCGTTCTACAACGAGTCCGACGAGTACGTCGAAGACTGGAACGACGCCGGCCTGCTCGCCATCGAGATGGAGGCCGCGACGGTGTTCTCGCTCGCCCGCCGTCGGGGGCTCCGCGCCGGCGCTATCTGCACGGTCGACGGCAACCTCGTCGCCGGCACGCAGAAGGGAGCCGACTCGGACGAGGAACTCCCCGAGAAGGCGAAGAACAACGTCGAGCGCGCCATCTCCATCTCGCTCGACGCCGTTGCCGACCTCGCGTAGACGACAGCCGTGGACCCTCGCCATCTCGCGGCCCGCGCGGTCGCACGCGTCGGCGCGCTCCGCGACCGGATTCGCCGGGTAGAGCGGCTCGAGATGGTGGCGTTCGGCCGCTGGATAGAGAACACGAACAACCTGCTGCATCTCTCGATTCTCCTCATCATCCCCGTGCTCATCGCGGTGGTGACGCTCATCTCCAACTCGGTCAGCACGCTGTCGTTCCTGCTGTTCCCGCCGCTCGCGTCCGGGTCGTACACGCTGTTTTCCGACCCCGAGGGGCGGTACGCCTCGCCCGTGAAGTTCGTCGTCGCCCTCACGGTCGGCGCGCTCTGCGGCCTCGTCGCGGTCGGCTTCACCGGCTGGGCGTACGGCCCGACCGGGACCGCGCTCGTCCACCCGTCGGCGGCGGCGCTCGCCATCTTCCTCGCGGGCGCGACGACGTGGGCGTTAGACGTGGAAGCGCCGTCCGCGTTTTCGACGGCGCTCTTGACGCTCGTCACGGGCAACGTGAACCCCGAGGAGTACGTGGTGAGCATCTTCTTCGCCAGCGTCGTCATCGCCATCGCCTTTACCGTCTGGCGCGAGCAGTTCTACGAGCGCCGCGCGGAGTACCTCTACGGAACCGTCCGCGGCGACGACCACGTCCTCGTCCCGATGCGCGGCGAGACGGCGACCCAGACGGCCTTTTTCGCCGCCCGGCTCGCCGCCGCCCACAGCGCCGGGAAAGTCGTCCTCCTCGACGTGCTCCCGGCGACGCCGGCCGACGAGAGCGACGCGACCCCGGACACCACGGCCGACGGCGAACTCGACGCCGACGCCGACGCGTCGGTCGAGCGCCTCGAATCCTGCGCCCACAACCTACGGACCCAGTTGGGCGTCCCCGTGGAAATCGCCGTCGCGCGCGGCGACCCGCTGACGGCGACCACCGAGGCCGCGGCGAACACCAACTCCGACCTCGTGGTGACGCCCTACGAGGAGGACCGCGGCCTGCTTTCGGACTACATCCGCGGCCTGTTCGGCGGCTCGTACGACACCGTGGCGTTCCGCTCGACCGGCGAGACCTACCGCTGGCGGCGCGTTCTCGTCCTCGTCGCGCGCCCCGGCGACGCCGCCCACGCGATGATAGACTTCGCGACTCGCCTCGCCGGGAAGACGGGGAGCGTGAGCGTCACGACGTGCATCTCCTCGGAGGTCGAACGCCGGCCCGCGGAGTCGAAGCTCGCCAATCTGGTCGAGACGGCCGACGGGAACATCGAGACGCGGGTCGCCCGCTCGGAGGTGACGGCGTTTATCGCCTCCAATGCCGCCTCCTACGACCTCGTGGTGCTCGGCTCCAGCGGCGACCGCTCGCCCGCCTCGCGGTTCATCTCGCCGCCGACGTTCGAGCGCATCCGCGAGGTAGACTGCGACGTGGCGGTGTTCGACCGCGGGCACTGAGCGCCGAGAGAGAGCGACGCGGAGCAGCCGGCGTCGGAATCGGCTCGCGGTTGCGACCGGCGTCGCCGGGGTCGTCAGTTACGGTCGTCCGTTCCGGGGTCGTCTGCCTCGCCCGTTCCGTCTTCGGCCGGCTCGGTGGGCTGTTCGTCGAGCAGCCGTTCCTCGATGGTTTCGAGGCCGCTCCCGCCGACGGCCGACTCCGCGAGGAAGTGGCCGCCGAGCGCCGCGGGGCTGATGACGGTGTTGGCCCCGGCGCGGCGCAGTTTCCGCTCGTTTTCCCGCTGGGTCGCCGCCGCGACGATGTGCACGTCGGGGTTGAGCTGTCGCGCCGTGAGGATGGCCAGCGCGTCTTCGGCGTCGTTGTTCGTGGCGACGACGACCGAGCGGGCGGCGTCGACGCGGGTCCGCTGGAGCGCCTCCTCGTCGCTCGGGTCGTCGGTGACCACGTCGTAGCCGCGGTCGGTGAGGCGCTTGGCGCGCCCCTCGTCGGGCGTGACGATGACGACGCGGGCGCGGTCGCCGAGCTCTTCGAGAATCGGTTCGGTCAGTTCCCCGTAGCCGAGGACGAGGACGTGGTTCTCCAGGATGTCGAGTTGTGATTCGGTCATGCGTCCGAGTGCTTTGGTGAGTCGCGCTTCGATTGCGGGCGTGAGCAGGACACCGAGCGCCACGGCGAACGTCGCCACCGTGATGAGGAGCGCCGAGATGCCGAACAGCCTGGCGATGGCGGTCTGCGGGTAGATGTCGCCGTAGCCGACCGTGCTACCGGTGACGACGCCGAAATAAAACGCGTCGAACAGCGTGTCGATGCCGTTGAACTGCTCTCTGAGCGCCCACGCGCCGGCGGTCGTGTAGGTCTGTGCGCCCGCGATGGCGAGCAGCGCCGACAGCTGCGTCGCCGTCAGGTCGAGGTCGCGGTCGAACGCCCTGTGATTGAACACCAACAGCGCGAGGCTGATAAGCGAGAGCCCGACGAGCGGGGCCGCCCGCTCGGGCGACTGGATTAGCCCCTGCGCGGCGGTCACCGGGAGCATCACCGCGGTCGAGTACCACGCGGCGCGGTAGCGGCGGCGGAGCCCGAAGACGCTCGCGAGGAGCAGAAAGCCCGTCAGCGTCCCGGTGAAGCCGGCGGTGATGCGGACCGCGTCGGGGATGTAGGGTGCCAGCACGCCGCCGGCGACCGGGGAACTGATGTTGAGGATGCCGATGGCGACCGACAGGACGGCGGCGACGAACACCGTCCCGATGGTCGCGCGGGCACCGACCCACTCGCGTACCGAAGCCATGTCTCTCGCAGTTCTGGCGTCCGAGGCCAAAAGCGGTCGGGTATCAGCCCGTCACGGGTGCGTCGTCACGTCTTTATCGCGTCGGTGAGTGTACCGGCGCATGGCTTCACTCCCCGTCGAAGTCGTCTACGGGCTGTACTTCGGCGTCCTCACGGGCCTCGTCCCGGCCGCCGTCGCGTGGCTCCTCGGCTTCGGCTTCCGCTACGTCACCGGCGTCACCGTGCCGGGCCTCGCCGTCGTCGTCCTCAGCGTCGCCATCGCGGGCGCGAGCGGCGGCCTCATGGCGCTGGCCGACCCGACGATTACGCAGTCGGAGAGCCAGGTCAGGCTGACGGTCGCGCTGTTGGTCGTCCTGATGGGGTCGTTGTACGCCCACAACCGCGGCGACGCCTTCGCCAACGATATCCCGCGGAAGATGTCGCTGCGCAAGCTCACCGAGCGGTCGCTGTCGACCGACGTGGTCGAACTCGTCGGCGGCCGCGGGCAGGTCAGCGTCACCGTCACCGGCGAGGTCGGTGACATCGAGGGTTACCCGCCGGTTCCGCTCGACATCCGCACCGGCATCCGCAACGGCGAGTGGACGTTCCCCGCCGACATCCCGCTCGTGGAACTCGAATCGCGGTTCGCCGACCGCCTGCAAAACGAGTTCGACCTCGCAGCCGTCGAGGTCAGACTCGACGAGCGGGCCCGCGCCACCGTCACCGCCGCGGCCCCGGTCGGCGGCCTCTCGAAGCGCCTCCCGGCGGGTAAGCGCGCGGTGTCGGTGACGGCGCTCGTGCCGACGGGGCTCGCGCAGGGCGACGACGTGGTCGTCGTCACCGACGGCGGCACGGTCTCGGCGACCGTCGCCGGAGTCGACTCCGTCGCGGAGGTCCCGAGCGAACCCGACGACGATGACGACGACGCGGACGCCCCGAAGGCCGCGCCGCGCGCCCCCACGGCCGTCGGCGGCGAGGGTCGCGTCACGCTCGCGGTCGACCGGGGGCAGGTCGAACCGCTCCTCACGAGCGACGTGGAGCGGTTCGTCGTCACCTCCCGCGGCGTCCGTCGGGAGTTCGAACTCGTCTCACTGCTCCGCCGCGCCGGCAAGCGCTTCTCTCGGCTCTCGGTTCGGTCCGAGAGCCCGCTCGACGGCGTGACACTCGGCGAGGCGGGCGTCCGCGACGCCTACGGCGTGGCCGTCCTCGCGGTCCGGCACGGCGGAAACTGGACGATTGCGCCGCGAGGGGACCAAGCGGTCTCCGCCGGCGACACGCTCTACGCGGTCGGGTCGAGAACCGACCTGACCGGCTTCGAGGAGGCGGTGGCGTGATGTCGGCGCTGCTCTCCGCGTTCGCTTCGGCCGCCGGCGCGGGCACCGCCGTTTCGGTCGCGCCCGCCGCCGACCTGTTCGCGGCGGTCGGAGGCTCGCCGGCCGCCGCCGGACAGGTGTCGATTCCGCCGGCTGACGACTCGCTCGTCTTGCAGGCGCTCCGGCTCGTCGGCCTCGTCGTCGGCGCGTTCGTCGTTTCGGCGGTCGCCTCGCTGCTCTACCGCTGGTACACCCGCGAGATAATCCCGCGGGCGCTGGCGGTGCTGTTCGGCGGCGCGGTCGTCGCGCTCTACCTGAACACTATCGGCCTGTTCGGCGCGTTCACAACCGGCACCGAAACCGAGGTGTTTCAGCTGGACACCGTGGTTTTCAACGTCGCGTCGCTCGCCGGCGGGGCGCTCATCGCCCCGGTCGGCCGGGTCGCCGGCGACCGACTCGCGACCGACGTGTTCGCCGTCGCGGGCGCGAAGGAACTCGACGCCGACGTGAGCCGACTCGTCCGGACCGTCGGCCGCGTCACGTCGGTGACGCTCCCCGAGGACATCGCCGACATCGAGGGCTACGACCCGGTCGGGGAGACCGTCAAGACCCAGCTGAGCGGCAAGACGCTGCTGTTCCCCCGACGGCTCGGCGAGGCCGAACTCCGCGACCGACTCGCGACGCGCATCAAGGACGACCACGGCGTCGGCCACGTCGACGTGGAGTTCGAAGCCGGCGGGAGCGAGGTGTCGTACCTCGCGCTCGGCAGTCGCGCGGCCGGCCTCGGGCCGACGCTCGCGCCCGGCACCGTCGCGGTCGCGATTCGCGGCGACCCCGGCTCCGGCGCGGCCGCCGGCGACCCCGTACAGGTCTGGTCGGTTCCGAAGCCGGACGCGGCCGACGACGACCCGGCAGCCGACGCCATCGCGAGCGCGGCCGACGCGACCGAATCGCCCGACGCCGCCGACGTGACCGAGACGGCCGGCGGCGGCCCCGACCCCGGTTCGCTGTCGGACGGCGGCACCGACACCGACGCGCCGGCCGAACCGACCCGCGTCGCCTTCGGCGAACTCCGCGGCGTCGCCGACGACGTGGCGACCGTCGCCCTCGACGCGGAGGACGCCGACCGGCTGGCGAGCGGCGAGACCTACCGGCTCGTGACGCTCCCCGCGGACCCCCACGTGGACCGCGAGTTCGCGTCGCTCCTGCGGAACGCCGACGAGACGATGGCGGTCACGACCGTCGCACCCGATGCCGACCTCGACGGACTGACGGTGTCGGACGTGGACACCACGGTCGTCGCCATCCGGTCTTCGAACCGCCCGGTGGACGCGATTCCCGGCCGGGGACGCGAACTGGCGGCCGGCGACACGCTCTACGTCGTCGGCCGACCGGAGGTGCTCCGGAAGGTCGAACGCCGGGCGACGACCGACACGGGCCGCACCGACGGCGGCGACGACGACGGAGCCGACACCGGCGGGTCCGACGGCGAGGCCTCGCGGTCGTCCGGGGCGCAATCCTCATGAGCGCCGGGCGACGAGACGGGAGTATGGAGTGGAAGCTGTTCGCCGACCTCGCGGAAGTCGCCGGCTCGCGCACCGTTCGGGTCGACGTCGACGGCGACGCGACCGTCGGCGACGCGCTCGACGCCCTCGTCGGGGCGCATCCGGCGCTCGAATCGCGGGTGTTCGGTGACGACGGCGAACTGTACGACCACATCAACGTCCTCCGGAACGGCGAGGCGGCCGCGCTCGGCGAGGCGACCGCCGCCGGCGACGAACTCGCGCTGTTCCCGCCGGTCAGCGGCGGCTAGCGCGCGGTCGTCCCCCCGACGCGGCGACGGTCATCGGTTCTCGAAGCCTGACGGACGACCCGCGAGCGGCCGGTCCGTCAGTACGCGGGACGGGGGACGACGGCACGAGATGGAAGGGTGGGAGTAGAACAGCGGGACGGGAGAGAACTGGGTGAGATAGAACAGCGGGACGGGACGCGATAACGCGAGAGAGAACGGAACGGAGAGACGCGTCGCGGTCGGTCGCGAAGCGGGAAGGCGAGTTTCGGTCCGAGTTACTCGCTCGGGCGCGGCAGCGCCGTAAACAGCGTCTCGACGATGGAGAAGGGGTCGTAGACGGACTGGTGACACTGGCAGTAGACGCCGTCTTCGCCGCCGAACGTGGCGGAGCTGGCCGCCTGCTTGTAGCCGGGGACACAGCAGAAGTGCGTACACTTGTTGAGCCACGCGATGACGCCCTGGTCCGTCGAGGCGGCGAGCCACTCGTTGTCCTGTGCGGCCTCCTCGATGCGCGTCGAACGGAGCACCTGAATCGGCATCGTGTCCTCGGTGTCCTGCGAGCGCCACGTCCCGGTCGCGGGCATTCCGAGACCGGCCTGCCCGATGCCGTTGCCCCACGTCTCGTACTCGTCGAAGTCGTTGACGTTCAGGCGGTCGCCGGCGCTGTAGGTCTCGGACTGCCAGTCGTAGGCCCCGTTGTCGGAGCGGAAGTAGTTGTCCGACTCGAACGTCGGGTTCAGCCCGTCGTAGGTCTGGACGCCGCAGTACTGGAACCAGTCCTGCGAGTAGGTGACGCCGGTTCCCTGGTAGTCCTCGGTGATGGCGAGTTCGACTTCCACACCGTTCTGGGTGACGGTCTGAACCTCGGGCCAGACGCCTCTGATGTAGCCCTCGTCGTCGATTTCAATCGGAATCTGTGGCATACCGCGCGGTGCGGGACCGCCGGTGTTCTCGATGGCGTACGCCTGCGTCGGACCGCCACCGGACCCGGTGGACGACGTTGCGCTGTTGACGGCGGCCGCGCCTGTCGTTCCCACGCCCGCGAGCGCCGCTCCCCCGACGACGCCCTTGACGAACCGACGGCGACCCGAATCGGCGGGGTACTTGTCGCTATCGCTCATACATTCACCTTCGACCCAGCCAGTAAAAGCGTGACGAATCAACCGTGTTAGTGCGCCCGACGAACCGGCCGCCCGCGAGGGGGTGCGGCCGGCCGAGCGACCGAGTGAAAAACTGGACGAACTATTAGAAACGTTCGTTGAGGAATCGTCTCCGGGCAAATTTTCGGCGTTACTCGTGGCCTTTTAGAATGTGGTACTCGTATTCGAGTAGGATGCGATTGCACACCAGAGACGTGCGGCAAGACGTTCGCGAGCTGGGGGCACTGCTCGGTGACGTGCTCGAAGCGCAGACGTCGACGGCGTCGTTCGAGACGGTCGAAGAGCTTCGACAGGCGGCCATCTCCTACCGGAAGGGCGAGTCCGGGTCGCGCGAGCGGCTCTACGACGTGGTCGGCGACCTCGAACCGGAGCGCGAGAGCGTCGTCGCCCGCGCGTTCACGACCTACTTCGAACTCATCAACCTCGCCGAGGAGCGCGAGCGCGTTCGCGTCATCCGCGAGGCGTCCCAGGAGGGGACGCTCGAAGACGGCATCCTCGACACGCTCGACGCGCTGGACGACGAGGAGGTCGACGAGGAGCTTCTGGGACGGGTCCTCGAAGACGTGCTCATCGAGCCGACGTTCACGGCCCACCCGACCGAGGCCCGCCGGAAGACGGTGAAATCGAAGCTCCGCTCCATCGCCAACCGGCTGGAGACGCTCGACGAGCGCCGTCTCACCGACCTCGAACACGACCAGGAGTGGCGGCACGTCGTCGCCGAGGTGACGAGCCTCTGGCAAACCTCGCAGGTCCGCGACCGCCGCCCGGAGCCGACCGACGAGGCCCGAAACGTCCAGTGGTACCTCGAAAACACGCTGTTCGACGTGGTCGGCGAGGTGTACGAGGAACTCGAAGAGGAGCTCCGCGCCGAGTACCCCGGCCTCGACGTGCCGAAGCTGTTCGAGTTCCGGTCGTGGGCCGGCTCCGACCGCGACGGCAACCCCTTCGTCACGCCCGAGGTGACCGAAGACACGCTCGAACGCCAGCGAAGCGTCGCCCTGGAAAAGTACAGCGACTCGCTCAAACGTCTCTCCGGTGTGCTGAGTCAGGACGCGACGCGAATCGACCCCGGCCACGAGCTCGAACGCTCGCTGAAGGCCGACCGCGAACACCTCCCCGTCGTCGCCGAGGAGGCCGACGAGCGCTACCCCAACGAGCCGTACCGCCAGAAGCTCAAGCTGATGCGCGAGCGGCTCCGCCGCGCCGAGGACGTCCGCCCGAACGGCTACGCCGACGCGAGCGAACTCATGGCCGATCTCGAGGTCGTCGACGCCAGCCTCCGGCGGACCGGCGCGGAGCAGGTCGCGGACGTGTACGTCGAGCCCCTGATGCGACAGGTCGACACGTTCGGCTTCACCCTCGCCAGCCTCGACCTCCGCGACCACCAGGAGAACCACACCGAGGCCGTCCACGAGGCGCTGGCCCACGAGGGTCTCGACTACTACGGCAGTTCCGAACAGGAGCGCGTCGAACTCCTCACGGACGCGATTCTCCAGGAGGAGCCGGTCGTCGACCTCGAAGACCCCGGCGACGTGTCCGAGACGGCCGAGCGCGTCCTCCGCCGGTTCCGCAAGCTCGGCGAGTGGCAGCGCGAGTACGGCGTCGGCGCTATCGACACCTACTGCATCTCGATGACCGAAGAGCCGTCGCACGTCCTCGAAGTGCTGTTCCTCGCCGACCAAGCGGGCGTGGTCTCCCTGCCCGACCACTGCGGCATCGACGTGGTCCCGCTCCTCGAAACCGAGTCGGCGCTCAACGGCGCGCGCCGAATCATGGGCACGCTGTTCGAGAACGAGGCCTACGGGACGGCGCTCGCCGCCCGCAACGACGTCCAGGAGATCATGCTGGGCTACTCCGACTCCAACAAGGAAAACGGCTTCCTCGCGGCCAACTGGGACCTCTACAAGAACCAGCGCCGCCTCGCGGACATCTGCGACGACTTCGACGTGACGATGCGGCTGTTCCACGGCCGCGGCGGCTCCATCTCCCGCGGCGGCGGCCCGATGAACGAGGCCATGCTCGCGCTCCCGAACGAGACCGTCACGGGGCAGATTAAGTTCACCGAACAGGGCGAGGCCATCGCCGAGAAGTACGCCAACCCGCGCATCGCGGAGCGGAACCTCGAACAGATGCTCAACGCCCAGATTCGCGCCCGCCTGCAAGCGATTCGGACGCCCGAGGAGGAAGTCCCCGACCGCTGGGTCGACGCCATGGACACCATGGCGGCCGCCGCGCGCGCGGAGTACCGCGACCTCCTCGAATCCGACGGCTTCGTCTCCTACTTCGAGCAGGCGACGCCCATCACCGTCATCGAGGAACTCAACCTCGGCTCCCGGCCGGCCTCCCGGTCCGACGAACGGAGCGTCGAGGACCTGCGGGCCATCCCGTGGGTGTTCTCGTGGACCCAGTCGCGGTGTATCCTCCCCGGCTGGTACTCGCTGGCCGCCGGCGTCAACGCCTTCCTCGAAGACGGCGGTGATATGGACGACCTCCGCGAGATGTACGACGAGTGGGCGTTCTTCCGCAGCACGTTCGACAACGCCGCGATGGCGCTGGCGCGCACCGACCTCGAAATCGCCACGGAGTACGCGAACCTCGCCGACGAGGAGCTCCGCGAGGAGTTCTTCACCCGGCTCACCGAGGAATACGAGGACGCCGCGGACCTCATGCTCGACATCAGCGAGCGCAGCAGCCTCCTGAAGCGCGAGTGGCTCGAAGAGAGCCTCCGCCGCCGCAACCCCTACGTCGACCCGCTGAACCTGTTGCAGACCCACCTGCTGTCGCAGACCCACCGGACCGACGAGGAAGAACGGACCCTGCGGCTCACCGTCAAAGGCATCGCCGCCGGGATGAAGAACACGGGATAACGCGACCGCGACGCCGACGCCCTCGGCCACCCGCCGAGGTCGACGCCGTCACCGTCGCCGCGCCGCCGGGACCGACTAGGCCCGACGGAGGTCGTACGGGTTCGAACAGACCGGACAGGTCTGCCGCGCGACGCGATACTCGCTTTTCAACCGCTGTCTGACGCCGTCGAAGTCGGCGTCGCCCTCGTATCTCGATTCCACTTGCTGTCCGCAGTGTGGGCACACCACCACCACCGTTGCCATATTCGACGGTACGGGCGAGTCCATCATATATGTTCACCCTGTTTGTGTCAGGGTCGCACGGCCCGCTCTATCAGGGATTCGTCGGTGACGAAGACGACACACAGCGGGCCGTTCGCGGCGAAAAATGAGGGTTCTCAGCGTCACCGGTATCGGTCAGGGTTGAGTCGACTCAGGTCAGGCGTGGTTCCACGGCGCTTCCTCGAAGTCGACGATGCGGTGGGTCGAATCGAGGTCGTCGATGGCGGCCACGTCCTCGTCGTCGAGGTCGAGGTCGAGCGCGGCGAAGTTGTCGCGGATGTGTTCGGGCGAGGCGGCCTTCGGGATGGGCGTCGCGCCCTTCTCGATGAGCCACGCGAGGGCGACCTGCGCGGGCGAGGCGTCGTGCTTCCCGGCGATGTCGACGATGACCTCCTCGTCGGCGACCTGATTGCGCGCGATGGGCGAGTAGGCGACCAGCCGGTGGTCGTGTTCCTCGGCGAACGCGCGGAGTTCGTCCTGCTGGAGCAGCGGATGCATCTCGACCTGGTGGGCGAACACCGGGGCGTCGAGGCTCTCGATAGCCGTTTCGAGTTGGTCGGGTCGGAAGTTGCTCAGGCCGATGTTGGCGATGAGTCCGTCCTCGTAGAGTTCGTCGAGGGCCGCGAGCGTCTCGTCTTCGTCGTAGCTATCGAGCGGCCAGTGGACGTACAACAGGTCGATGGTCTCGACGCCGAGTTTCTCGGCGGACTCCCGTGCGGTCTCCAGTACGTCGTCGTAGCCGAGGTTGTCGGTGTCGAGTTTCGTCGCCACGAAGATGTCGTCGAGGTCAACGTCCGACTCGGCGAGACCCTCGCCGACGAACTCCTCGTTGTGGTACATCTGGGCCGTGTCGACGTGGCGGTAGCCAACGTCGAGGGCGGTCTTGACGGCCTCGACGCACTCGTCGCGGTCTTCGAGCTTGTACGTCCCGAAGCCGAGTCGCGGGAAGTCCTTCATGGGCGAACGATTGCGGGCGGGCGAGTCAAATCCTGCGGTTGCGGAAGTCGTGGACACACTTACCACCGGCCCGCCAGTGGTTGGGGTATGCCCTCCGAGAAGGAGAAGATGCTCGCGGGCGACTCGTACGACGCGAGCGACCCGGAACTCGTCGCGGAGCGAAAGCGCGCGCGGCGGCTCACGCGCCGGTTCAACGACACCGACGAGACCCGAATCGAGCGCCGCGAGGAGCTGATTCGGGAGCTGTTCGGGGCGGTCGGCGAGTCGTTCGAAATCGAGCCGCCGTTCCGCTGCGATTACGGCTACAACGTCCGCGTCGGCGAGGAGTTCTTCGCCAACTTCGACTGCGTCTTCCTCGACGTGTGTCCCATCACCATCGGAGACAACTGCCAACTCGGGCCGGGCGTCCACGTCTACACGGCGACCCACCCGGTCGACGCCGCGGAGCGAATCAAGGGCCCGGAGTCGGGCGAGCCGGTGACAATCGGTGACAACGCGTGGCTCGGCGGCCGCGCGGTCGTCAACCCCGGCGTCACCATCGGTGACGACGCGGTGGTCGCTTCGGGGGCCGTCGTCACAGATGATGTGCCCGATAGCGTCGTCGTCGGGGGGAACCCGGCGCGCGTCGTCAAGGAGTTGGACTGACGGGTCAAAGTGGAAAGCCGCGGCTAACCGTCAAGACGACCTCCCCCAGCACCAGACACTCACAGCATCTGATAGTTCGTTCCCCGTCCGGCGATTCTGGAGAATTTCGGCGTATGCGGTCGTCTGGCACACGGTGTTGGCTCCGAAATGGTTTTGAAGTACGCTCGCACACGGTCAGTATGCCGACGGACGAATACGACCCAGAGATGGGGCGCAAGTTCATTTTCGTAACCGGGGGTGTCATGTCCGGCCTCGGGAAGGGTATCACGGCCGCGAGCACCGGCCGACTCCTGAAGAACGCCGGGTTCGACGTCACCGCGGTCAAGATTGACCCGTACCTGAACGTCGACGCCGGGACCATGAACCCCTACGAACACGGGGAAGTGTACGTGTTGAAAGACGGCGCGGAAGTCGACCTCGACCTCGGGAACTACGAACGGTTCCTGGGTATCGACATGACCGCCGACCACAACATCACGACGGGCAAGACCTACCAGCACGTCATCCAGAAGGAGCGCGACGGCGACTACCTCGGGAAGACGGTCCAGATTATCCCGCACGTCACGGAGGACATCAAGCGCCGCATCCGCGAGGCTGCCGAGGGCACCGACGTGTGTATCGTCGAGGTCGGCGGCACCGTCGGTGACATCGAGTCGATGCCGTTCCTCGAATCGCTCCGCCAGTTCGCCTCCGAGGAGGAAGACGGCGACGTGCTTTTCACCCACGTCACGCTCGTCCCCTACTCGAAGAACGGCGAGCAGAAGACGAAGCCCACCCAGCACTCGGTCAAGGAGCTTCGGAGCATCGGCCTCCAGCCGGACATCCTCGTCGGTCGCGCCGACGACAAACTCGAACCGGCGACGAAGAGCAAAATCGCGCAGTTCTGCGACGTGCCGGACGCCGCGGTGTTCTCCAACCCCGACGTGCCGGACATCTACCACGTCCCGCTGATGGTCGAAGAGGAGGGCCTCGACGAGTACGTCATGGAGCGCCTCGGCATCGCCGACGAGGCGCTACCGAAGGCAGAGCGCGACAACCGCTGGCGCGAACTCGTCACGGCCGACCGAACCGGCTCGGTCGACATCGCGCTCGTCGGCAAGTACGCCCTCGAAGACGCCTACATGTCCATCCACGAGGCGCTCAAGCACGCGGGCATCGAGTGCGGCGTCGACGTGAACATCCTCTGGGTCGACTCCGACGAGATGCTCGACAAGCACGAAGAGCGCCTGAAGGACGCCGACGGCGTCGTCGTCCCCGGCGGCTTCGGCTCCCGCGGAACCGGCGGCAAAATCGAGGCCATCCGCTACGCCCGCGAGAACGACGTGCCCTTCCTCGGACTGTGTCTGGGCTTCCAGATGGCCGTCGTCGAGCAGGCCCGGAACGTCCTCGGCCACGAGGACGCACACTCGGCCGAACTCGACCCCGAGACGCCCTACCCGGTCATCGACCTCCTGCCGGAGCAGTACGAGGTCGACGAGATGGGCGGCACGATGCGCCTCGGCGCGCACGACACCGACATCGACGCCGGAACGCTCGCGGAGGCGGTGTACGGCGACACCTCCTGTACGGAGCGCCACCGCCACCGCTACGAAGTGAACCCCGAACTCATCGACGAACTCGAATCCGAGGGGCTTCGCTTCTCCGGCCGCGCCGAAAACCGCATGGAGATTCTCGAACTGACCGACCACCCGTTCTTCTTCGGGACGCAGTTCCACCCCGAGTTCCGCTCCCGACCCGACCGCGCGAGCCCGCCGTTCCTCGGCTTCCTCCGCGCGGTCCTCGGCGAACTCGACGCGCGCGAACTCGGCAACGAAGAGGTGACAGCATAATGGTAAACGTAGACGAATTCATCGAAGACGCGACCGCATCGATTCGCGACCAAATCGGCGACGAGCACGCCATCATCGCCCTCTCGGGCGGCGTGGACTCCTCGGTCGCCGCGACGCTCGCCTACGAGGCCGTCGGCGAGCAACTCACCCCGGTCTACGTCGACACCGGCCTGATGCGCAAAGGCGAGACCGAGCAGATTGCGGACACCTTCTCCTTCATGGAGAGCCTCCGCGTCGTCGACGCCCGGGACCGCTTTTTCGACGCCCTCGAAGGCGTCGTCGACCCCGAGGAAAAGCGCAAGGTCATCGGCGAGCAGTTCATCCGCGAGTTCGAGCGCGAGGCCAAAGAGACCGACGCCCAGTACCTCGTGCAGGGGACCATCTACCCCGACCGCATCGAGTCCGAGGGCAACATCAAGTCCCACCACAACGTCGGCGGCCTGCCGGACGTGGTGGACTTCGAGGGCATCGTCGAACCCGTCCGCGACCTCTACAAAGACGAGGTCCGCGAGGTCGCCCGCGCGCTCGGCCTCGAATCCATCATCGCCGAGCGGATGCCGTTCCCGGGGCCGGGGCTGGCGGTCCGCGTCCTCGGCGAAGTCACGCCCGAGAAGGTGCAGGTCGCCCGCGACGCGTGTCACGTCGTCGAAGACGAGACCGAAAAGCACGACCCGTGGCAGGCGTTCGCCGCCGTCATCGGCAAGGGCACCGGCGTCAAGGGTGACAACCGCGTCCACGGCTGGATTGTCTCCGTGCGCTCCGTGGAGTCGCGCGACGGCATGACCGCCCGCGCGCAGGAACTGCCATGGGACACCCTCCAGCGCATCCAGTCGCGCATCACCGGGACGAACGAGAACGTCGCCCGCGTCGTCTACGACGTGACCCACAAACCGCCGGCGACCATCGAGTACGAATGACGACGGCAGTCGTCGCGGGGGCGGACCCCGACGGACTCGGTGAAGCGCTCGAAGACGAGGGCGCGACGGTCGTCCGCGTCGCCGGCATCGCCTCCGCCGACTCCCTCAGCGAGGCCGGCATCGAGGACGCCGACCTGCTCGTGCTCACCGACATGGACGACGCGACGGCCATCGCGGTGGCCAAAGAGCAGAACCCCGACGTGCGCGTCGTGACCTACGCCTACGACACCCTTCCGGAGTTCGCCAAGGGACAGGCCGACCTCGCCATCGACCCGAACCTGCTCGCGGTCGACGTGGTCGCCGAAGAACTCGTCTGAGACGGTCTGGGATTCCTGACCGTCTCGGTGCGCAGACTTTCTTTCAAGATTCTAGTTGTGCAAATATTGATGCCATCGCGGTCCTTCATGATAATCGCAGATGTCGTCCCTCTCCCGACGAACGATGCTGAAGAGCCTCGGCGCGACCGGCCTCCTGCTCGCAGGCGGCGGGACGACCGCGGCGGCACGCTCCGGTGGCGTCGCCGCGGGTGATGCGCGGTTCCGAGTCGGCCACTTCTCGCCCGACGCGCCCCCCGTAGACGTGTACGTAAACGGCGACCCCTTCCCCGGCTTGCAGGGCGTCCCGTTCGGCGCGCTCTCCGACTACTTCACCGTCCCCGCGGGGACGTATCAGGTCGAGGTGACGCCCGCGGGCGACGCCTCGACGGTGGTCATCGACGCCGGGGTCACGTTCCGGCGCAACCGCGATTACACCGTCGCGGCGACGGACGTGCTCGACGCTATCACGCCCGTCGTGCTCACGGACACGAACCGCCCGGCACCGTACGGCAAGGCCAGCGTCCGCGTCGTGCACTTCTCGCCCGACGCGCCCGAGGTCGACATCGTCGTCAAAGACGGCCCGACGCTGTTCTCGGGACTGGCGTTCGGTGACGTTTCGCAGTACGAGACGGTGCCCGCCGGGACGTACGACCTCCAGGTCGTCCTGTCGTCGAACGGGGCGGTCGTGCTCGACCTCCCCGGGACGACGCTCCCCGGCGGCCGGACCATCTCGGTGTTCGCCATCGGGTTCGCCACCGGCGGGTCGCCCGGCTTCAGCGTTCTGCCCGTGGTGGACGCCGTCTCGCCCGCTCGCAAGCCCAAGCCACCGTCCGGCGGCGACGTCTGTCGCGTGGGCTGAGTCGATACCGGTCGCCGCCCGCCGCGAGAGTCGAAACCGGCCGACAGCGGCGGGTGACTCCGGCCCGCGTTGCCATGGTCGAAACCCCCTTTTGGCGTCCCCGCCGATAGCCGGTGACATGGTCCGGGTCTCGACCGGCGCGCGCATCCACTTCGGCTTCCTCAATCTGAGCCTCGCCCGCGACCGCCTCTACGGCGGCGTGGGCGTCGCGCTCGACGAGCCGCGGGTGGTCGTCGCCGCCGAGCCCGCGTCCGAGGTTCGGTGTCGGCATCCCGCCGCCCGCGAGTACGCCGAGCAGGCGGTCGAACTTCTCGGCGTCGAGGGCGTCGACGTATCGGTCGAGCGTACCCTGCCGCGACACGCCGGCCTCGGCAGCGGGACGCAGCTCGCGCTCGCGGTGTTGCGGTCGGTCGCGGCCGCCACCGACCGCGAGGCCGACGTACGCCGACTCGCCCCCGAGATGGGTCGCGGCGGGCGCTCCGGAGTCGGCGTCGCCACGTTCGAAGCCGGCGGGGCCGTCCTCGACGCGGGCCACCCGACCGCGCGCTTCACCACCGACAGACCGGAAGACGGCTCGTGGTCGGTGCCGACGGTCGCCGCCCGACACGAGGTGCCCGACCGCTGGCGGTTCCTGCTCGTCGTCCCCGACGCCGACCCCGGCCGCAACGGCGCGGCCGAGGAGTCGAGCATGCGCTCCGTCGTCGAGCGCGCGGACGCCCAGACCGGCGACCGAATCGCCGGCATCGTCACCCGGCGGCTCCTCCCGGCGCTCGCCGAGGGGTCCGCCGAGCGCTTCGGCGAGGCCGTCGAGTCCGTCGGCCGGCTCAACGGGACGTGGTACGCCGACGAGCAAGGCGGCGTCTACCGGCCGCCGGTCGGCGCGCTCGTCTCGTCGCTGTCGGAGTCGCCCGTCGTCTACGGCGCGGGCCAGTCGTCGTGGGGGCCGACCGTCTACGGCGTGACCGACGCCGACCACGTCGACGAGGCGGTCGAGGCGGGCCGCGCCGCGCTGTCCGACGCCGACATCGAGGGCACCGTCTCGGTCGCCCGCGGGCGGAACCGCGGCGCGAGCGTCGAGTGACGGGGCGGCGCGACAGGCGGCAGGGCGGCGGCATCCGGGTCGCGCTCCCCGAAACGCCTAACCGACGCGGCCGAGTCGGGTTCGGTATGTCTCAAATCCCCTTCGGCGTCCCCCGCCTCGACAGCATCATCGGCGGCGGCGCACCCCCGGGGAACGTCGTGCTCCTCGCGGGGGAGTCCGGCGCGGGCGCTCGGGAGTTCCTCTACACGAGCGCGACGATGAACGCCCTCTCGCACACCGACGCAGAGCTGTTCGACCTCCACTACGGCTCGCTCGCGGACACCGCGACGCCGCCGCCGGAGATTCACTACGTCTCGTTTACCGCCGGCGAGGAGTACCTGCGCCGCGAGATGGGCTACACGATGGACGACGAGGTCGTCGAGTCCGCGGTCGAACACATCGAGTTTCACGACCTCTCGCCGGAGTACTTCCAGCTCAGCCCGATTCCGCGCGAGTGGTATCTCGGCCAGCCGACGAAGTTAGAGGACCTCGGCCACCGACACAACCGCGAATCCGTGTTGGGCGCGCTGGGGAGCACTCTGAGCGAACACGCCGCCGGCAACCTCGTCGTCATCGACTCCCTGACCGACCTCGTGGCGGGCCAGTCCGACGAGATGACGTGGTCGGACATCGCCATGGTCATCAAGGGGCTGGAGAAGGCCTCCTACCAGTGGGGCGGGCTCATCCTCGTGCTCGTGAGCACCGAAGCGCTCTCGAAGACCGAACTCGGCGTCCTCAAGGGCGCGACCGGCGGGACGCTGCTGTTCGAGTGGGAGTCCGGCGGGTCGAAGCGCGCGCGGACGATGGTCGTCCAAGAGTTCCGCGGCGTGCTCGCCCGACTGGAGAGCGAGAACATCGTGCAGTTCGAGACCGAAATCAACGAAAGCGGCCTCGACGTGAGCGACGTGCGGAAGATTCGCTGAGCGACCCGCCGCGACGGGGACGCGATGAACTGTCGAGAATTCGGGGATAGTTCTTAAGTCCACAGGGACAAAGAGGGGACGAAGATGCAAGGGGAAGACCGGGCGTCGCTCCCAGACGACCTCCGCACGTGGGTCGAAGCGCGCGCCGACGAGGAGGGCGTCGACCCGGAGACGGTGCTCGCGCGGGCCCTCGGGACCTACCGGCTCGCCGTGAGCGACGCGGGCGAATCGCTCGACGGCGACGCGACGGTCCCCGAACGCCTCGACGGGGTCGAAGGTCGCGTCGAGGCGCTCGAAGGCGAACTGGACGAGAAAATATCCGACGTGCGGACGCGCGTCGTGCAGGTCAAACGCGAGACCGACGAGAAAGCGCCGCGCGACCACGCGCACCCGGAGTTGGACGCCGAACTCGACCGACTGGCCGACGACGTGCACGCGACCCGAAACCGCATGGCCGACCTCGACGAGCGGGTCGACGCCGGCTTCGAGAACTTCGAGGAGATTCTCACCTATCTCGACGAGACGACCGCGACGGTCGACGAGAACCTTCGGACGGTCGCGCGGACGCTGTTGGACCTCCGCGCGAGGGCGGCGGACCTCGAAGCCGCCGAGCGCGAACGGACGGCGCTCTCGGAGCTCCTCCGGACTGCGAACGCGACCGGAGAGAAGAAAGCCCGGTGCGAAGACTGCGGCGAGACCGTCCACCTGGACCTGCTCTCCGAGCCCCGGTGTCCGTCGTGTCGGACCCCCTTCCGCGACCTGTCGTCGTCGCCCGGCTTCTTCGGCTCGGCGACGCTCCACACCGGTCGCCCCCCCGCGCTGGAGTCGGCCGATTCGGCCCGCGCGACCGACGCGGTCGAAGACCTGCTCGACGAGGCGCCCACCGGCGTGGTCGACGACGCGACCGACGGCGACGACGACCGATACGCCTCCCGGGAGGAGGAGTCGGCTCAGCAGGGTGCCGCGGCGGGGAGCGAACACGGCGACGACTGAAGACTCACGAGGACGATGACCGACGACAACTCAACAGACGACGCGGCGGAGGGCGAGCCATCCGTCTCCGGCGACCGCGACGACTCATTCGGACGCGCCGACCCGGGAGACGACAGCGCCGAAGCCGTCCGCGCCCCGGACGGAAGCCGCGACGGGCGAAGCGACGACGCCGACTCGGCCCCGCTTTCGGACCTCGCCGGACGCGTGGCCGAACGCCGCGCTCGCTCGCGCGTCACCGACCAGCGCGACGAGACGGACGAACTCTTCGAGTCGGTCGAAATCGGAGAACTCGACCGCGACGACGTGTGGACGTCGCTCGTCGAGGGCGGCGACGACGTGGAGGCGGAGGGCGTCGGCGTCGGAGCCGAGGCCACCCCGGTCGACGACGGCGAGGGCGTCGCGGACCACGTCGTTCCGAAAAGCGAGTTCTGTCAGCGCTGCGAGCACTTCGCCGCGCCGCCGGAACTCGCGTGCCACCACGAGGGGACGACTATCGTCGGACTCGAAGACAGCGACCACTTCCGGGTGCGGAACTGCCCGATGGTCGAGAAAGACGACTGACGGCGGTCGCGCGGCGGGCCAGTTCTGATTCTCCCGACGGCGCGGAGTGACAGCTTCTTTGCCCTCGGTCCGCTACCGGCGGGTATGCAGTTCTGCGACGAGTGCGGTTCGATGATGGTGAGCCAGAACGGCGCGATGACCTGCACGAACGACGACTGCGGGGGCACCGCCGAGCGCGACGAAGAACTCGCGGCGGAGTTCGTCTCCACCGAGGCGCAGTCGGGCGACGAACTCATCGAGACCGAAGAGGGCGCTGAGTTCGAGGGCAAGCCGACCGCGAAAGACGTTCACTGCGACGACTGCGGCCACACGAAGGCGTGGTACACCATCAAGCAGACCGGGTCGGCCGACGAACCGCCGACGCGATTCTTTAAATGTCAGGAGTGCGGGTATCGGTGGCGGGAGTACAACTAGATACGCACTTGAACTGCTGATCTCGGTAGGTTCTGATTTAGAGGATGTCTCGTCTTTTCTGTCTGCTTGTGAGTCTTGCTAGATATGGATACAATTTAAATTGCTACCGTGATGACACAACACAGATGTCGTTCCATGAGTTCGTTGGAGTCGGGCTTTCAATAATTGCGGTTATAATCTCGATACATACTAAATATCAGCAACGACAGAAAGATAAACTGAGAAAGTTAGCGAATAAGATGAAAAAGTGCAGGATAGCCTAGAAAACATCGAGAGAGAACTGACCAATCCTCGTACACATGAGGATATCGAGTTGCGCCTTATTGAGATTCCAAGAGAGATATTTGCTTGTAAACATGAGCTTGGAAAAGATAAGATTTCTATATTCACAAAAATAGTAACCGGACATATAAGTGATTCAAATGAAGTATCAGATCCAGAACAGTTGTCAAATAAAATTCGAGAGAATGAGCCGTATCTCGTAGAAGTGAAAATTGGAGATCGAGATGAGTTGTACGTTGCTGATCGGTCTTTTATGATTGATGACCCATTTCGAGATGCATCTGGAATCCTCGCAGAACTGTCGGATATTGAAGATGAGTTTGGCGCAACAGTTAACGAATTCAACGATTCACTAATTCCAGACTTGAAGTCACAACTGGAATTGGTCATTCAACGACACTCTGAACAGATTATCCACAATGATGAGTTTTCCATACAAACATCTCAGGATAAATCGACCGAAGAGATAGGAACCGCTGTTTTTGAACGTATCTTTCACTATAATAGAATAGACGAGGATTTAGAAGATTTGAGGAAAGTTCGTGAAGAAATAGATAACCTTCGGACGACAATATTACAGACAAGCTACTCGTAAAGAGACTTATTAACGCTCCTAACTCTCAAAGAGCCGAATCACCTCTCACCCAACTCCTCGGCCGTCACCGCACCCGGCCCCTCCTCACGCTCGTCTTCCGAATCGCTCGCGAGCGCGTAGCCGTAGGGGACGAGCAACAGGCTCCCGAACCAGCCGACGACGAGTCCGAGCGTGCCGAAAATCGTCCCGACGATGCCGATTGCGACGGCGTCGGCCGCGACGACGACGGCGGCGAGCGCGACGCTCCAGCCGACGAGCGACTTCCACGACCCGCGACGGATGCAGAAGCCGGCGAACAGGCCGAAGGCGGTCACGACGCCGATGCCGGGGATGAGGACGTAGCGCATGCCGAGCGACCCCGTGTTGGTGAGCGTCGTCCCCAGCCACATGGCGACGAGCGTGCCGGGGACGACCAGGACGGCGGTTCGGCGGTCCAGCGGGCGGGCGCGGCGTCGAAGCCGGAACGCGCCGAGGAGGCCGAGGCCCGCGACGGTGTACGCCCAGCCGATGGGGTTGAACAGGAAGCCGCCGATGAGGGCGAGGAAGTTCCCGAGAATCTCGCCTTCATTCGCGGGATAGACGAGATAGTGCGCGTCGCCGCGCTCGTAGAGCCCCGGCACGACGAAGGTGCTGTTGGTGACGGTGCCGCCGTCGATGGCCTCGCGCACGTCGGCGCTGGCGTTCGCGGCGGGCGACGACGCCCCGGCGGCGACGGTCTCCCAGTCGGTCGGGTCGAGTTCGATGGTCGCGCGAACCGGGTCGCCCGAGACGTTCAGCGAGAACCGATAGTACCGGCCGTCGTAGACCGCGAACGCGGCGTCTTCGTTCACGTCCGAGAGAGTCATGTACGCCTCGGGTTCGATGTCGCCGTCGTACCGGCCGGTGCGGGCGGCGGTGGCGACCGGCTCGCGGAGCTGCGGCGTCTCGTTCGCCGCCTCATCGAGGTTGACCACGTCGGGGTCGTAGGAGGCGACGCGGCCGGGCGGCGAGTCGGCGGTCACTTCCTCGGCTTCGTACGTCGATTCGAGCGACGAGGTCGAGGTCGCGACGGCGAACGACTGACTCAGCGCGACGCCGACGAGGAGAAGGGCGACGACGGCGGCGAGTCGCTTGCGAGGGACCATAATCCCGGCTTCGGAGTCGAACCAAAAATGTCGTTCGGTCGAATTTTCGTCGGGCGGTTCGTCGCAGGTCGCTGACGGCGGCGGCGACCCGGTCGCTCGCTTCGGTTCTCACTCGACGCCGAGGTTCGATACGAGGAAGTCAGCGACGGCGGCCGCGACCTTGTCCTCCTGCCCGACGAAGAAGTGGTCGGCCGCGAACTCGACGACCGGCTGGTGGTACTCCCGGGCGCGCTCGACGACGGGCTTCCAGTCAGCGATGTCGTCGCGGGTGCCGTAGACGACCTGCACGGGGACGGGGATGCGGTCGAAGGCGGCGACCGCGTCGAGGTCGTCGGCGAGTCGCCCGGCGGGGCCGAGCGCGGAGACGGCTCCCACGTCAGCACCCTCGGCGGCCGCGAGGAGCGCCATCGCGCCGCCGAACGAGAAGCCGAACAGGCCCACGCGGTCGTAGCGCTCCGCGGCCCACTCGACCGCCCGAAGGGCGTCGGCGCGCTCGCCGTAGCCCTCGTCCCACGCGCCGTAGTCGAACCGGAGGCAGTCCACGCCGCGGGCGGTGAGCGCGTCGCTGACGGCGACGAGGCGGGCGTCGCCGCGGTGACCCTGCTGTTGCGGATGGGGCGGGCAGGCGATGACGACCGCGTCGCGTCCGGCCGCCGCGTCGTCGGTGTCGTCAGTCTCGTCCGCGTCGTCGATACCGTCGCCGCGGGCGGGGTCGAGGGTCGCTCGCACGTCGCGGCCGCCGGGCACGAGAATCGTCTCGGTCATAGGGACAGGTTGCGCTGGTGAGGTTTTAAGCCGAACGTCGCGTAGTAATGGAGTATGGGAATTCTCTCTCGCACGTCGTACGTCATCCGGTCGAAGGTAAACTCCCTCCTCAACCGTGCGGAGGACCCGACGGAGACGCTCGACTACTCCTACGAGAAGATGCGCGACGAGCTACAACAGGTCAAACAGGGTATCGCCGACCTGACCACCCAGAAGAAGCGACTGGAGATACAGAAGCGTCGCCTCGAAGAGAACGTCGAAAAGCACAACGACCAGGCCCGCGAGGCCGTCCAGCAGGACCGCGAGGACCTCGCCCGCAAGGCGCTCGAAAAGAAGCAGGCCAAGATGAGCCAAATCGAGGAGCTGGAGACGCAAATCGCCAGTTTGCAGGAGACGCAGGACCAACTCGTCAACAAGAAGGACGAGCTCCAGAGCCGCATCGAGGAGTTCCGCACCAAAAAGGAGACGATGAAGGCCCGCTACGAGGCCGCCGAGGCGTCGAGCCGCGTCTCCGAGGCGATGACCGGCGTCGGCGACGAGATGGCCGACGTGGGGCGCGCGCTCGAACGCGCCGAGGAGCAGACCGACGAGATGGAGGCCCGCTCGGCCGCGATGGACGAACTCATGGACTCCGGCGCGTTCGACGACGCGCTGTCGGACAAGGACTCCATCGAGCGCGAACTCGAAGCCGGCCGCACCAGCGCCGAAGTCGACACCGAACTGGGGACGCTCAAGGCCGAGATGGGCAAATCCTCCGGGTCGTCGTCGAGCAAGAGCGCGAGCGCGAGCGACGCCGACGTGGATGTCGAAACCGACGTGGCCGACGAGAAGGTCGAAGCCGAACTCGAAGAGCTGAAGAACGAAGACGACTCCTCGTCCTCCTGAGCGCGCCCGCCCGAACCGACGCCGTGCAGTCCCCCGCGGCCCACCCGCTCCCGCGACTCGCCCGCCAGTACGCACTTGACCCCACCCCGCGATAGCTTCGGTCATGTCGAACACCGGCGGGCCGTCGGCCGGCGAGCCCGACGACACGATGCGAGAGCGCGGGACGACGAGCCGCGCGAAGCTCCGCGCCCTCCTCGACGCGGACCGCCGCGTCGTCGCCGCGGCCCCGCTCGTCGTCGTCTTTGGTAGCGTCGTCGTCCTCGGCCAACTGGACTCGACCCCGCTCCGGGTCGCCGTCGAGTCCTCGGACCCAATCGAGACGCTCGCGCAGGGGCTTCTCACCGCGATTATCACGGGCGTCACGCTCGTCGTCACCATCAATCAGCTCGTGCTCTCGCGGGAACTCGGGCCGCTGGGCGACCAGCGCGACCGGATGGAGGGGTCGATGCGCTTCCGCGAGGACGTGGCCGACCTGCTGGACGCGCCGGTCGCGCCGCCGGAGCCGTCGGCGTTCCTGCGCGCGCTGGCCGAGGGCATCGCGTCGCGGGCGCGGGCGGTCGAAGACACGCTCGATGCGGGTGGGAACGGGGACGCCGGCGAGAGCGACGACGCGACCGCGAGCGACGCCGATAGCGACCCGACGACCCGCGTCCGCGAGTTCGCAAGGGAGGTCGAGTCGAACGCCGAGGCGGTCGCCGGGCGGCTGGAGGGCCGGCAGTTCGGGACGTTCGCGGTGCTGTCGGCGGCGCTGGACCTCAACTACTCGTGGAAAATCTATCAGGCGGCGCGGCTCCGCCGCGTCCACGACGCCGACCTCTCGGCGGAGACGAAGACCGCGCTGTCGGAGCTCCGCGACGCGCTCGAACTGTTCGGCCCCGCCCGCGAGCACGTCAAGACGCTCTACTTCCGGTGGGAACTGGTCGACCTCTCGCGGACGATGTTCTACGCGGCGGTCCCCGCGCTCGTGGCGAGCATCGGCGCGATTCTCTTTCTCGACGACCCGACGACGATTACGGGCGCGACGCTCGGCGTGTCGAACCTGCTTCTCACCGTGGCGTTCGTGGTGGCCGTCTCGATCGCGCCCTTCGCGGTGCTCGCGTCCGCGGTCCTCCGCATCTCGACGGTCGCAAAACGGACGCTCTCCATCGGGCCGTTCGTGCTCCGGTCGGAGACCCGCGAAGACGACCTCGACTGGGAGTCCTGACGGGGACCGAGTCCCGAATCGGCGTCGGTGGGTGTCGCCGCGTTACCGCATCTGCGTCACCGCGCCCGCCTTACCGACGCTGCGCGCCGGTTCCCGGTCGGTCGAGCGCGTCGAGGTCGATTTCGCCGTTCGGCATCGGGACGCCCTCGTAGGGGTCGTCCGCGAGGAGGAGCGAGCCGTCGAGGTCGGCGTAGTCGAGCAGCGGCGCGAGGTGACAGCCCGCCGCGATGGCGGCGTTCGACTCTATCATGCAGCCGAGCATGACCTCCAGCCCGTGGGCGCGGGCGGCGTGGATGGCGCGTTTCGCCTCCGTGAGGCCGCCGCACTTCATCAGCTTGAGGTTCGCGATATCGACGCGGTCGGCGATGCGCGGGATGTCGGCGGCGGTGATGCAGGACTCGTCGGCCGCGATGGGGAGCGCGCCGCGGTCGTAGACGAACTTCAGGCCCTCGTGGTCCTCGGCGGGGACCGGCTGTTCGACGAACTCGACGCCGTGGTCTGCGAGGAACTCGGTCATCTCGACGGCCTCGCGGGGCGTCCACGCCTCGTTGGCGTCGACGCGGATGGTCACGCCGGGAGCCTCGTCGCGGACGGCCTCGATGATAGCTCTGTCGCGGTCGGTGCCGAGTTTGACCTTGAGCACGCCGTAGCCGGCCTCGTAGGCCTCCGCGGTCTTCTCGCGCATCGTGTCGAGGTCGTCGAGACCGACGGTGTACGACGAGGTGGGCGTCCGCGAGGGGTCGAGCCCCCAGAGGCGATACAGCGGGACGCCGAGGCGCTTGGCCGCGAGGTCGTGCAGCGCGATGCTCACGGCGGTCCGCGCGGCCGGGTTGCGGCGGACCGTCTCGGCCATCTCGCGCTCGATGCGGTCGATGGCGTGGGCGTCCCCGACCGCCTCGACCACCGAGAGCAGGTCGGGAAGCACGGCCTCGACGGTGTCGGCGGTCTCGCCGTAGTGCGACGACGGGGCGGCCGCGCCGACGCCCGTCATGCCGCCTTCGTCCTCGATGCGGACGACGACGTTCTCGGCCTCGGTCTGGACGCCGCGGGCGATGCCGAACGGCTCCGCGAGCGACATCGAGACGAGCTCAAACTCGGTCGCGAGCATCTAGAACACCCCGTCGATGAGGTCGGCCGAGCCGAAGCGGACGGGGTCGACCGCGGGGACGCCGAGTTCGTCCGCGAAGGCGTCGACGGCCTCGGCCGCCTCCACGTCGTCGTCGACGTGGGAGGTGTTGAGCATCCCGGCGACCACGTCGACCTCGTGGACGGGGTCCGCGAGGTTCTCGTACAGCGAGACGTACTCCGAGAGGTCGGGGAGCGCGAACTCCTCGTAGCCGTGAATCGCCTCGCGGGTGGCCTCGTGACAGAGCACGAGCTTGTCGGCCATCGCGCCGTGGAGGATACCGCAGGTGACCGCGGAGTACGCGGGGTGGACGATGCTCCCTTGGCCCTCGACGAACAGCACGTCGTGTTCGTCGCCTTTCTCCAGAATCATCTCCTCGACCGCGCCGGCGGTGAAGTCGCTGACGACGCGGTCGACGGGGTTGCCCCAGCCCGCAATCATGATGCCGGTCTGGCCGGTCGGGATGAAGCCCGCGTCGATACCCCGCTCGCGGGCGGCCTCGACGAGTTCGAGCGTCGCGGTCATCTTGCCGACCGAACAGTCGGTGCCGACTGTGAGGACGACTTCGGCGTCCACGTCGGCGGATTTCCCCTGCGCGACGCCGAGGTCGTCGTGGGGCTTACGAACGTCGTTGATGTCGCAGCCGTGTCCGTCGGCGAGGCGGGCGAACTCCTCGTCTTCGGCGAGGAAGTAGTGGAGGCCGGAGATGAGGTCACAGCCGCGTTCGAGGGCGGTGCGAACGTCGTCGCGCCACGTCTCGTCGAACGCGCCGCCGATGGGCGAGATGCCGACGAGGAGGGCGTCGGCGTCGGGCGCGTCGGCCATCGAGGCGACGACGGGCACGTCCGGGAGGTCGCGGCGGTGGTCGGCGGCGGTGGTGCCGGGGTTGTCGCGGTCGAGGACGGCAACCACGTCGTAGTCGGCGTACTTCAGGACGCCCGTGGCGGTCTTCGCGCGGTCGGGGAACTTCTCGTGTGCGAGGACGACGACTCGCTGTGGGTCGTTCATACAGGGTGTCACTACGTGCCACCCTAAAAGGGGAGGCGATTCGGCGGCGGCTGCCGGGTCGCGCCGCCGAGTCGTCTGCGGGTATTCGGGTATTCTCTGGAGAACATCCGCGGCGTCGCCGCCGGCTCAGAGCCGGTAGAGCCGCGTGGTCCAGAACTCTCTGGACGCCTCCGTGAGCGCCGTCTCGGGGTCGCCGCTGGCGTCGACGGTCGCGGTCAGCGCGGCTCGGTCGCGGAACTCACCGAGGACGGTTCGCTCGCCGAGCACGACGAGGTCGGCGTCGTCGCCGGCTCTCTCGCCCGCGCCGGACCCGCCGCCGAGGAACTCGTCGAGCGCCTCGTGACAGCGGTCGATGTGGTCGTCGATTTGGCCCTCGCGGATGCGCTCGAACCGCCCCTGCGAGAACCCGCCTTTCGAGTGGGCGGACTTCACGTCGCTCTCGAAGCCCTCGACGAATTCGAGGTCGCCGTCCTCGTAGCGGCCGAGGGCGAACAGGTCGCCGCGGACGAGCGCGACGGCGGTGGTCTCGGTCGGGTGGAACCACACCGGGTCGAGGTCGAAGCCGTCGCTCCAGCGGTCGAAGTCGTCGGGCTGGCGGGGCGGCGAGAGCGCGACGCTCACTACTCCGGCGTCGTCGGTGAGCGCGACGCAGGGCGCGGCCCGGCGGACGAGCGGGGCGCGGCCGCCGAACGCGGACTCGGCGGCCGAGGGAAGCGAGCGGTCGTCGGAGACGGCGGCGGTGAGCGCGCCCTCCTCGTCGGTCGAAAGCGAGTCGAGGCGCGACAGCACCTCGCGGAGGCGGTCGCCGCGGAGGTCCTCGGTCCCGCGGAAGTCCAGCGAGTCGTCGTCGCCCGAGAGGCGCTCCACGCGGTCTTCGAGTTCGGTGATGCGGTCTTCGAGGCGGTTGACCTCCGCCTCGGCTTCCTGTCGCGCGCGGGCCGCCTCCGCTCGCCGCTCGGACTCGCCCTCCAGACGCCCGGCCAACGCGTCGCGTTCGTCTTCCAACTCGGCGATGCGCGCTTTGAGTTCGGCTCGACCCAACAACTCGTCCAGCATACACGGACGCGTGCGGGCCGACCACTTGAGCGTTCGGACGCGGGGACGGGGCGCGCGGCGGGCGTTCCGCCAGCGCGACGACGGCGGCGGAGCGACTCAGGCCAGCCTGTCGTCGGGTCGGTCGGGGTCGGAGCCGCCGGGGCCGCCGGGTGCGAGGTCGTCGGGGTCGTAGCCGGCGTATCGGAGCAACTCGGCGGCTCGCGGGGCGTCGGCGAGAAGCACCGGTCGGTCGTCCGGGAGCGCGTCGGAGTCCACGGCGTCTCGGGGGAGCGCGAGCGTCCCCGAGGGAACGCCGTCGTCGCCGACGACCGGGAAGTGGGCCGTGTCGAGTTTCATCACGAGCGGGTAATCGACTCGCTCGACGCCGCGGCCGTCCGTGTAGACGCACTCGTTGAGTCGCTCGTGTTCCGTTCGGTGAATCGCCGCCTCGGCCCCGTCGTACGGTTCGACGTACAACCGACCGAGGAAGTAACTGCTGGAGAAGCGTTCGAACATCTGTGCGTGTGAATGTCAACCACGAACAGTGATAAGCCTTGTCGGAACCATTTATATCGATACGCAATTCCACCGCCGAGACTCGGGGACGGCAGTCGGCATCGGCAGACGAGAACGCGGCTCGCGTGGGAGAGAGCCGGTCGCGAAAACGGGCCGGTTACGGGGGTCTTACTCGTCGCCGCGGGTCGCCGCGGTCATCGACCAGACGGCGACGAGGCCGAGCGCGAGCGCCGGGAGCATCGGCAGGGCCAGCATGGCCGCGAGGTACGGCAGGCCGGCCATCGCCGGCAGCGACGGCACGAGGTACACCGCGCCGGGGATGACGAGGAAACAGAGCGCGACGACGCCGACGAGCACCCAGCCGCGACTTCCGAAGCCGGTCGCTTCCGGCTCCGAGCCGTCACCGCCGACCGCGACGCCGTCGGGTCGGTGGACGTAGGTGTCGGACTCGGCGGTCGCGTCCTCCCGAGCCGTGGTGTCAGAGCTCACTATCTGGGATTACGACCACCTTGCCAAAGCCCTGTCGCTCCTCGATGAGTTCGTGCGCGCGGTCGATTTCGCTCATGGGGAGCGTCTCGCGGATGCGGGGTTCGAAGGTGCCGTCCCAGACGAGGTCGAGCACCTCGTCGGCCTCGCCGGGCGTCGCCATCGTCGAGCCGATGACCGAAAGCTGGTTCCAGAAGATGTAGTTGAGCCCCGCACCCGGGTCGGGGCCGGTGGTCGCTCCGCAGGTGACGACGCGGCCGCCCTTGACGAGGCTCTTGAGCGACTGCTTGTAGGTGGCCTCGCCGATGTGGTCGACGACCATGTCGACACCGCGGCCGTCCGTGAGCGTCTGAATCTCCTTCGAGAAGTCGTCTTCCTCGTAGTTGATGACGTGGTCCGCGCCGCACTCCTCGGCGTACTCCAGTTTCTCGTCGGTGGAGGCGGTCGCGTACACCTCAGCGCCCGCGTAGTCGGCGATTTGGACGGCCGCGTGGCCGACGCCGCCGGACGCGCCGAGGACGAGCACTTTCTCGCCGGGGCGGAGTTCGCCGCGGTCGACGAGCATCCGCCATGCGGTCTGGAAGACGAGCGACGCGGAGCCGGCGACCTCCCACGGCACGCCCTCGGGGACGGGCACGAGGTTCTCCTCGGGAATCGCCGCGAACTCGGCGTGGACGCCGCGGACGTGTTCACCGATGATGTGGAAGTCCGGCGCGAGCGTCGGGTCGCCCTTCCGGGAGAACTCGTCGCCGCCGCCGGCGACGCCCGCGATGAGTGCGACGCGGTCGCCCGCCTCGAACCGGGTCACGCGCTCGCCGACCTCAGTGACGACGCCGGCCATGTCGCTGCCGGGGATGTGCGGCATCTCCAACTCGACGCCCGGAAGCCCCCGTCGCGTCCAGATGTCGAGGTGGTTGAGCGACGCCGCCTTCACGTCGACGAGGACCTCGTCGGGGTCGACCTCCGGCTCCGGGAAGTCGCCGTATTCGAGGACGCCTCGGTCGCCGTGTTCCGTGAATTGGACCGCTTTCATCTCGACCCGACCGAGGATGGGCAGGAACTAAAGTGTGTTTTACGCCAATCGTCTTTCCTCTTATTCGACAACCGACGAATCCTCGTGGATTCAAATCATATCGGTGCGAAGATATATACGGCACAGGGTTCCCAACACAGTCGAGTTCGACAGTCACGCTCGCCAGCGGGTGTTCGGCGGGCCGAACAGCGGCATCGGCAGGCGTTCGGCGCCGTTCGAAGGAGTATCAGGTACGTGAACGGAGACGAGACTTCAGCACAGCTTTCGCACCTCCTCGTGAGGCGGTCGTCGTTCATCCGGGCGCTCGCGGAGCGACCGCGAGACAAGCGCGGCCTCGCGGACGACCTCGACACCTCGCGGTCGACGGTCGACCGCGTCGTCCGCGAACTGCTCGACGCCGGCCTCGCCGAGCGCGCCGAGGGTCGGTATCGGCTGACTTGCGTCGGCCGGTGCGCGCTCGGCGCGTACGACGAGTGTCTCGACTCGCTCCGCGGCGTCCGCTCGGCGCGGGACCTCCTGTCGATGCTGCCGGCCGACGCGCCGCTCGACCCCGCGTTCCTGACGGGCGCGACGGTCCACACGTCGACGCCGGACATCCCGGACAGCGCGATTCAGGAGCTGTTTTCGAGCGTCGAGGACGCGGAGCGAGTCTACGGCGTCGCCCCGGTCGCGCTCGTCGGCCAACTTCGCCCGTTCTACGAGACCGCCACCGAGGGCGGGACGGTCGTCGAGATGGTTATCGCCGACGAGCTGTTCGACCGACTCGCCGCCGCCCCGGACTCGCACGCGGTCATCGCCAACCAGCTCCGACACGACTCGGTGACGCTCTACCGCGGGGAAGTCCCGTTCCGGTTCGGCCTCTGGGTGACCGAAGCGGAGGCGGGACTCGTCGTCTACACCGACACGGGCGTCGGCGGAGTCGCCCGCAACGACACCGAAGCCGCCGTCCAGTGGGCCACAGCGCAGTTCGAAGCGCTCCGCGAGAACGCGGACCGCCGGACGCTCGACTCGCTCGACGAAGTCACAGACAACGGGTGAGCCGCGCCCTCCGAAGCGGGGTGTCCGTGAACCGGCGGCCGCAGACAGACGACCGCCGGGCGACGCGGGAATTTTATCGCCAGACGACGAAGCCGCGGCCGTGAGCGACCACGACCAGCACTACGGGGCCGACGACCACGGCCGCGACCAGCACCACGGCGAGGGGGACGGCGACGACGACCACGGCCATCACCACCACGACGTCGACGACCTCGAAGCGGCGGTGCTGACGATTTCCTCGACCCGCGACGTTGACGACGACCCCGCGGGCGACGCGATAGCGGAACTGCTCCACGAGGCGGGCCACTCGGTGTCGGTCCGTCGGGTCGTCGACGACGACTACGACGAGATACAGATCGCGGTCGCACGGATGGCCGACCGCGGCGACGTCGACGTGACGGTCACGACCGGCGGAACGGGCGTCACGCCCGACGACCGAACCGTCGAGGCGGCGACGCAGTTGTTCGAGAAGACGCTTCCCGGCTTCGGTGAACTGTTCCGGCGGCTCTCGTACGACGACATCGGAACCAAGGTCGTCGGCACCCGAGCCACCGCGGGCGTCGTCGACGGGATGCCGACGTTCTGCCTGCCTGGGAGCGAGAACGCCGCCCGCCTCGGGACCGCGGAGATAATCGTCCCCGAAGCGCCGCATCTCACCGGACTGGCGCGGCGCGACGCGGAGTAGGAAAACGCCCACAGAATCGGGGGTCGTCGGGCGAATCCGACTGCAACGTCTGCCCAGTCGCGGCCATTTAAGTTCGCGCACGCGCTCCGAAGAGGTATGAGCCAGCAGTCCCCACGCGAGGAGGACCCGGACGACGTGTTCTCCAGCGGTAAGGACCCGAACCTCCGCAGCACGGAGGTCACGGAGGGTCCAGACAAGGCCCCGCACCGTGCGATGTTCCGCGCCATGGGCTTCGACGACGAGGACTTCTCGTCGCCGATGGTCGGCGTGCCGAACCCCGCCGCCGACATCACCCCGTGTAACGTCCACCTCGACGACGTTGCCGACGCCGCCATCGAGGGCATCGACGCCGCGGGCGGGATGCCCATCGAGTTCGGGACCGTCACCATCTCCGACGCCATCTCCATGGGGACAGAAGGCATGAAGGCCTCGCTCATCTCCCGCGAGGTCATCGCCGACTCCGTCGAACTCGTCTCCTTCGGCGAGCGCATGGACGCGCTCGTCACCGTCGCCGGCTGCGACAAGAACCTCCCCGGCATGATGATGGCCGCCATCCGAACGGACCTTCCCTCCGTCTTCCTCTACGGTGGCTCCATCATGCCCGGCCAGCACGAGGGCCGCGAGGTGACCGTCCAGAACGTCTTCGAGGGCGTCGGCACCTACGCCGAAGGCGACATGAGCGCCGACGAACTCGACGACCTCGAACGCCACGCCTGCCCCGGCGCGGGCTCCTGCGGCGGGATGTTCACCGCTAACACGATGGCCTCCATCTCCGAGGCGCTCGGGATGGCCCCCCTCGGGTCGGCCTCCGCGCCCGCCGAGTCCGACGAGCGCTACGAGAACGCCCGCCGCGCCGGCGAGGTCGTCCTCGACTGCGTGGAGAACGACCGCCGCCCCTCCGACATCCTCACGAAGAAGTCCTTCGAGAACGCCATCACGCTCCAGGTCGCCACCGGCGGGTCGACCAACGCCGTGCTCCACCTGCTCGCGCTGGCCGCCGAGGCCGGCGTCGACCTCGATATCGAGGAGTTCAACGAGATTTCCCGGCGCACGCCGAAGATCGCCAACCTCCAGCCCGGCGGCACGCGCGTCATGAACGACCTCCACGAAATCGGCGGCATCCCGGTCGTCATCCGCCGTCTCGTCGAGGCCGGCCTGTTCCACGGCGACGCGATGACCGTCACCGGCCGCACCATCGCCGAGGAGCTCGACCACCTCGACCTCCCGGACGACGACGGCCTCGAAGCGGACTTCCTCTACACGGTCGACGAGCCGTATCAGGACGAGGGCGCAATCAAGATTCTCACCGGCAACCTCGCGCCCGACGGCGCGGTGCTGAAGGTGACCGGCGACGACGCCTTCCACCACACCGGCCCCGCCCGCGTCTTCGAGAACGAGGAGGACGCGATGCGCTACGTGCAGGAGGGCCACATCGAGGAAGGCGACGTCATCGCCATCCGAAACGAGGGACCGCGCGGCGGCCCCGGCATGCGCGAGATGCTCGGCGTCACCGCCGCCGTGGTCGGACAGGGCCACGAGGACGACGTGGCGCTTCTCACCGACGGTCGGTTCTCCGGCGCGACGCGCGGCCCGATGGTCGGCCACGTCGCTCCCGAGGCGGCCGAGGGCGGCCCCATCGGTCTCCTCGAAGACGGCGACGAGGTGACCGTCGACATCCCGAACCGCGAACTCTCCGTGGACCTCTCTGACGAGGAACTCGAAGCGCGGAAGGAAGACTGGGAACCCAAGCCGCCGGCGTACACCTCCGGCGTGCTGGCGAAGTACGCCCGTGACTTCGGCTCCGCCGCGAACGGCGCGGTGACGAACCCGGCGCTCACGCGCGACGAATAACGGCGAGTCGCCGCGGCGACTCCCGCGACGTGGACGCCGCCGTCAGAACAGGCCGAATCCGAACGCCCGGTACAGGGCGAGTATCCCGACTCCGAGCGCGGTTCCGGCCGGAACCATCGCAATCACGTTTCGCGGCTGTTCGGTGAACCCGTAGACGCACAGGCCGAGCGGGACGGACCGAAGCACGTCTATCGTCCACTCCGGGAGGACGGGCGAGAGCCCCGACCACGGAACCCAAAAGAGGAGTCCAGCGCCGCCGAGGAACGCGATGATTCGGTTCCACCGCCACGAGGAGAACTGCACGGCGCAGTCGACAGCAGCTATCGGGTTGACAGTTTCGGTGCGGAATCCGGTCGCGGCGTCACCGACTCCGCATCTGCGATGTCACCGACTCCGCGCCCCCGCGGGGTCGCCGAGCCGACTCGGCTTAGGCCACGCGGTTCCGCAGGTCGTCGTCGCCGGCGTCCAGTTTGTCGAGGTTCTCGGCGATGATGTCGGCCATGCGCTCCCAGTACTTCGGGGTGTGGCCGGCGTTGTGGGGCGTGATGAGGACGTTTTCGAACTCCCAAAGCGGGTGGTCCGCGGGGAGCGGTTCGGGGTCGGTCACGTCGAGCGCGGCCCCGCGGATGCCGTTGCTCCGGAGTTGGGAGACGAGCGCGTCGGTATCGACGACCGGACCGCGGCCGACGTTGACGAGGACGGTGTCGGGAGCCATCGACGCGAACGCGTCGGCGTCGACGAGGCCGCGAGTGGCGTCGGTCAGCGGGCACGCGATGACGACGTAGTCGGCGCGCGCGAAGGCGTCGTGGAGGCCCTGTTCGTCGTCGAAGCCGACGACCTCGTCGGTCGGGCCGCCCTTCTCCGGCGAGTGGCGCACGCCGACAGTCTCGACGCCGAACGGGTCGAGTCGGTCCACGACGGCCTCGCCGAGCGCGCCGAGGCCGACGACGACGACCGTCGAGCCTTGCAGTTCGACCGTCGGGTACGACTGCCAGACGCCGGCGTCTTTCTGTCGCTCCGCGACGTGGAAGCGACGGGCGAAGTAGAGGAGGCTCCCGAGGACCTGCTCGGCGATGTTCGGGCCGTGGACGCCGGAGGCGTTGGTGACGGCCACGTCGCGGGCCTCGAACGCCTCGATGGGGAGGTGGCCCGTGCCGGCGAACACGCAGGCGAACAGGTCGAGGTTCTCGGCGGCGTCGAGGTCGGCTTCGCTCACGTCGAACCCGGTCGCGACTCGCGCGCGGGAGAGGAGGTCTCGCTCCTCCGCGGGAGTCGTGGCGAGGGCGACCTCGCGGTCGGGGAGCCGCTCGCGGAGCGTTTCGGCGTACGCCTCGGCAGACAGGCCGTGAATCTTCTGCCGAAGCACCGCGATGTCTGGGTCGGACATGCTCGATGATTCTCGAAGTCGGTGATGAATCTGTCCGATTCGGCCGGGTGTACGCTCACTCGATGGGCTCCCGCCGTCGCGGGCGACGTTTCGAAATCGTACGGGTGACCGCGACGGCATCGACTGTCGGGTCGACGACGAACCGGGAACCGTCTTCACCGAGTTTCCACGCAACGGGCGCATACCCCTGTGGGGCGGGGCCGCCGTCGACGAAGACGAGGTCGCCCGTCTCGTCGCGAAACACGACGGGCTCTCTCGGTTCGTCCGGCTCGTCTGCGGTCATTGACTCGGAGCTACCGCGGTCTCCGCTATAAACCTCCGTCTCTGGTTATCAGACGCGGTATTCAGCTGGATTCTGTTGACAAAAACGCCATACGTCGATGAAATTCATCGAATCCTATGATTATCGGTAGTAGTATTTTGAAAGAGCGGTGAGCCACGTCACGGAATCGACCGGGGAGTTCCCGTCGAGAGGGCCGAGCGGCGGCGCGTCGAGTTGCGAACGCGGCGTTGCTGGAGCGCGGTCGGTGCAGCGCGCGGACGCGCGGTCTCGAAATCGTCGGACGCCGCGTCGGTTCAGGGGGTTTAATACCCGAGCAAAGTGCTGTAACGGTATGGAACGCGTAGATGTCGCCATCATCGGCGGCGGTCCGGCCGGCACGTCGGCGGCACACGCCGCGGCCTCGGCCGGGGCCTCCGCCGTGGTCCTCGAAAAGGGCGTCCCCCGAGCAGACCGACCGGGCCTCGGGCCCGATTCGACGGACGCGGCCGGTATCCTCGACTACTGGGTGGACATCATGGGCATCCACCCCGACGAGTTCCCCGACGCCATCGTGCTCGACATCCTCGACCGCGCGGAGTTCATCGGGCCGAACGAGTCGCTGACGCTTCGAAGCACCGGTATCGACTCCTCGTACGACGAGTTCGGCTACACCTTCCACCGCGCGAAGTTCGACGACTGGCTCCGCAGTCGCGCCGAAGACGCCGGCGCGGAGTACCGCGTGAAAGCCTCCGTGCGCGACGTGGAGACCGACCTCGACGCCGCCGTCGACGACGCCCGCCACGTCGTCCGCCTCGCCAACGGCGAGGACGTGGGCGCGGAGTTCGTCGTCCTCGCCGACGGCCCCCAGCGGACGGTCACGAACAAGGTGCTCGACGACCTGCTTCCGTTCCCCATCACGGACCGGCTGTCGTCCACCGAGGCGAACCACATCGCCTATCAGGAGCACCGCGAGTTCCCGCCGGAACTGTTCGACGAGGTCGACGGCGCAATCAAGTTCTGGTGGGGCTACATGCCCGGCCACACGGCGTACCCGTGGGTGTTCCCGAACGACGACAACGTCTGCCGGGTCGGTCTCACGATGCCAATCGGCCTCGATATCGACGAGGTCGACGACCGCGATGCGTACGCGCTCCTCCGCGAGGACGACGAGCGCATCCCGCAGGGCCGCGAGTACGTCCGCCGCCTCCTCGAACAGGAGTACGGCGACGAGTACGACATCGACGAGGACTTCCCGCTCGTCGAGGACCGCGGGAAGACGAAGGGGACCGAGACGTACGCCATCTCCTCGACGCGACCCATCGACTCGCCCGCGGAAGCCGGAATCGCCGTCACCGGCGGCGCGATGGGCGCGACCTCCGCCTTCCACGAGGGCGGCGACCACGTCGCCGTCCGGACAGGGGCCATCGCCGGCGAGCTCGCCGCCGAGGGCGACCTGAGCGACTACAACGAGCGCTGGAAGGAGGCCATCGGCGACGAGATTCTCCGCAACGTCGCCATGGCCGAAATCGTCCACGACTACGGCCCCGCCCAGTGGGACAAGACGTTCAAGGCGGCCCGGAAACTCCTCGAAAAGGACGAGGGCTACAAGGCGTTCGGGGCCGCGAAGCTCAGCGCCGGGTTCAGCGCCGCCAAACTCGCCACGCAGTACCAGCGAACGAAAGTGAAGTACCGCAAGGGCAAGTACGTCCAACTGCGCGAAGACGAGTACGCGTTGTAGCCGACGGAAGAGTTATCGGTTTCTCCGAAGCTCTGTTAGTCGATGGCCGGTCGACCCTCTCGGCGTCAGCTGCTCCGCCGCGGAGCCGTCGCCGTCGGCGTCGGACTGACCGGCGCGCTCGCGGGCTGTTCGTCGCTTCGAGGCTGTTCGTCGGCCGAAATCTTCCTCCGGGCGGAACTGGTCGGAACGGCACCCGAGGAGGCGACCGTCGTCGACGCCGCCGACCCGCGGGTCGCAAACAGCCCGTGGGTGCTGAAGGTGGTCGAGGCGGCCGCCGAGGGCCACCCGCGCGAGTCCAGCGTCACCGACTGTCTGAGCGACTACGACGCCCTCCGCGCGGACCTCGACGCGCTCCCGTCGGTCGACCGGTCCGAAGACCGTCTCTACTACGTCCGCGTCGACGGGCAGGTCGTCCGGCTTCGGGCCGTCTTCTTCGCCGGCGACGACGCCCGCCGGTCGGAACTCGTTTTACCCCCGGCGCGCTAGGATCGGGTGCGTACCTCAAGTCCCCGGCCGAGTGTTCCCGCTTCGGGAGCGATGACAGCACGGCGAACCCGGGTGCGCAATAGCTACTGGCCGGCTGACGCCGGCGTACTTCGGAACGTCTGCGCCCGAAAGACGGACCGCCCGGCACGAGGGTTTCCCGGTCGACGCGGCACGCCGCCTCGGGATGAGACCGGCCGTTAGTGTTCTGGGCGACACCTTCACTCGGCGAGCGGCGTCGCTGATTGTCGGCGGTCCCCAGTCCGGCCCGCGAGTGTGACGAATCAGAACCTCCGCGAGCGACCGCTATCGGTCCCCGAACGTACCGGACCGTCCACCGAGAGCCACGAGTATCGCCCGGCGGTAGCGGGCGGCCAACGCCGTCACTACGAGCCGGTCGCGGTCGTTGACGCCGAGGGCGACGAGCGCGCCCACGTACGTCACCACGCCCAGCGCCGCGCCGGCGACGACGACGAGTCCGCCGGTCCCGGCTCCGACCAGCGTCTCGCGGACGAGGAACATGACGCCGGCCGCGGCGACGCCCGCGCCGAGGGGTTTGAGAAACGTCGCGTCGAAGGGCCACAGCCCCTCGAAGCGCCGCAGGAGGACGACCTGACCCGAGTTCTGGACGGCGATGGCGACGGCCGTGCCCAGCGCCGCGCCGGCGAGGCCGAACGCCCGGACGAACGCGAACGTGAGGAGCGTGTTGAGGACGGCCAGAAGCCAGTCGAGCGCCATCCGGGCGTACTGGTGGTCGGTCATCATGAGCAGCCACCCCGTCGCGCCGACGGCACTGCCGACTAACACGCCGCCGAGGTAGATGACGAGCGGGACGTAGCCCGCCGCGAAGTTCGGCCCGAACGCGGAGAGAATCGACCGCCCGTACACCGCGAGCACGGCGAGAATCGGAACGACGCAGGTGACGATGAGCCGCGTCACCGCCGTGTACACCGCGTTGAGCGTCTCCATCTCGTCGTCTGCGTAGAGTCCCGACGCGACCGGCGGCAGGAGCATGTTAAACGAGAGGAGCGGAATCCACGCCAGCGTCACCAACACGAGCACGACGTTGTAGACGCCCGCCGCCGTCGCGGTCAGGAGGAAGCCGACGAGCATCACGTCGACGCGGTTCTGGAACACCTTGCCGAGGCTGCTCAGCGCGATGGGCGCGGAGTGGTTGTAGAACCGCCGGGCCTCGGAGCGCAGGCCGCCGACGGACGGTCGGATTCCGCTCGCCGAGACGACCATCGGAAAGCCGAGTACCGCGAGTCCGGCCATGCCGACGACGAACGCGGCGGCGACGCCGACCAGCGAGTACCCGAGCGCCATCGCACCCACGGCACCGACCAGCTTGACCGCCGGGCGGAGGACGCGATTGAAAAGCGCCTCGCCGCGGGCCGACTGCACGGCTCTGAGGACGCCGGCGTGAATCCGCACCACGCCGACGAGGACGACCAGCGCCGCGAACAGGTGTATCGTCGGCGGGAAGTCGGGGTGCGAGACCGTCGCGCCGTTGAGCCGCCCGCTCGTGAGCACCAACCCGCCGGCGAGTCCGAGCCCGACCGCGAGAGTCGTGAGATACGCCAGTGCCACCACTCGCCCCCGTCGCTCGGGGTCGTCGTCGTCCGCGGAGAGATACCGCTGGAGCGTCCCGACCGACCCGAAGTTCACGAGGCGAAACAGGAGTTGCGAGATGCGCCACGCGAACGCGTAGACGCCGTAGGCGACCGGGCCGAGGCCCTGCGCGAGGGCGTACTCGGTCGCCGTCGTCAGCGCCCGCTGGAGCGACTGCCCGCCGGAGGCGACGACCGCGCCGTGCCCGATGGTCAACAGCGCCTCGCGCTCGTCGTCGGGGATGTCGGCGTCGGGCGCGGCGTCGGGACTCCGGTCGTCGGAACCGTCGGCGTCGGATGTATCGGAGGGCACTGTCGCGTCTCTGTCGCTTGTCGAGGTCGAAAATAAGTCGCCTGATTCGCCCGCGAGTCACCACCGCGCCCGCGGTCAGTCCCGACGCGAGGCGAGCGCGAGCCAGCCACCGCCGGCGACGATGCCGAGGATGCCGAGCAGTCCGAGAGGGCCGGAGAGCCCGAACAGCGTCGCCGCGAGGCGGTACGAGCCGGCGGCCCGGAGGGCGACGCCGGCGGCCGCGACGCCGAACGCCGAGAGCCAGAGCGCGCCGCCCAGCCGAGCCAGCCGACTGCGCCACAGGCGCTTTGCGAGACTCGTGAGCGGTCGTCGGGGGAGGTCGTCGGGGGGGTCGGCTGCCGGGGCGGCGTCGTCTCCGCGGTCGTCGTCGGGTGGGGCCTCGCGGGGCGAGAGAAACGCGGTCCCGACGCCGACGACGAAGCCCGCGAGGCCGACGGCGAGCGAGTGCGGGGCCGCGGCCCCGTTGAGCGCGGCGGCTATCGCCACGAGGCCGACGAGCTTCGAGCCGGCGTCGACGAGGCGGAACGCGCGGGGCGAGAGTGGAACGTTCATAGTCGAAGTCGGAGTCGGCGGGTCGCGAGCCTGTGCGTCAGCCGGCGGTGCCGAGTCGGCGCTTGCGACGTTTGAGGAGCCAGTAGACGACGGCGAAGTCGAAAAGCGGCATCCCCACGGTCAGCGCGACGAGCCACGGGTAGAGGACGGCGTCGGAGACGCCCAACACGGCGGCGACGGTGGCCCGCATCCCGTCGATAGAGAGGACGATGATGAGCATGACGGCCGCGACGCCGAGGGCCGTCTGGAGCGGTCGGTCGAGCGGGTCGGCGGTGAAGTGGACCGGGTGTTCGGGGTTATCGAGGAGCGGCCAAATCATCATCACGCCGATGATGAGCGAGGGGACGACGACGCCGCCGGCGAACCGGCCCCACTCGCCGAGCCACGAGGGCATCATCTTCAGCGAGCCGAACACCCACATGAAGAACCAGTCCGGGCCGACGTGCGAGGGCGTCGACGTGGGCGTCGCCGGGCCGATGGCGGCGATGCGCTGAACCGGGAAGAAGCCCGCGAGGAAGGCGACGGTCGCGGCCGTCAGGAGGAAGACGATAGTCGAAACGAGGAACTGCTGGGGGAAAAGCGGCATACCGACGACGACGCTGTCGTCATCGCCGTCGGGGCGGCCCTCGCCGCGGGAGCTCGGCGCGTGTTCGGTGTGTTTCTGCCGCATCAACACGGCCATGTGGAGGACGATAGCGCCGACCAGCGCGGCCGGGATGAGAAAGACGTGGAGGAAGAACATCCGCGGGATGACCTGGTCGGCTCCCGCCGGGAACGCCCCGCCGAAGACGAGCGACTGCAAGAACGAGCCGACGCCGGGAATCGTGCCGGTCATCTGGAAGCCGATGGTCGTCGCGGTCTTGCTGAAGTTGTCGTAGGGGAGCGCGTAGCCGAAAAAGCCCTCCACGAGGGCGAACAGGAGGAGGGTGCTCCCGATGAACCAGTTCGGCTCGTGGGGGTTGCGGTACGCGCCCGTGAAGAAGACGCGGAACATGTGCAGGGCGATTGCGGCGATAAAGAGGTACGCCGCCCAGTGGTGCATCATGCGTGCGAACATCCCGAAGGTGGTGTCGTAGGTGATGTGCAGGACGCTCGCGAACGCCGCTGGAACCTCCGTGCCGGCGTACTGGAGCGCGTTGCCCTCGTAGGTGACGCTGTTGACCGCCGGGTTGTACAGGAGGCCGAGGAACGTCCCCGTCAGCCCGAGGATGACGAAGGTGAAAAGCGCGATTTCGCCGAGGAGGAACGAACCGTAGTCGTCCTCCGGGAACGCCTTGCCGAGGAGCGTGTGGTCCAGTTCGAGCCGCTGGTCCAGCCAGTCGAACAGGGCGTTTCTGGGGTACGCCTCGTGGGTCCGGACCGTCAGGTCGGTCTCCGGGAGGTCGCCGCCCGCCTCGCCGCCGTCCGACCGCGCGTCGGGTCGGTCGTCGCCGGAGCCGTCGTTCGGTGCTGTCCCCGTCATCTCATTCCTCCGTCCCTATCGGTCCCTCGAACGGCCCCGTTGCGAGCAGGAGCGTCCCGTCCTCGTCGTCGGCGATACCGAGGGGAAGCTGCGGGAGCGACCGCGAGGCCGGGCCGCCGGTCACGGACGCGCCCTTCGTCGGGTCGTAGAGGCTCCCGTGACAGGGACACCGAAGCTCGGAGCCCTGGTCGCCGGCGACGAGACAGCCCTCGTGGGTACAGACCTTCGAGTAGGCCACGTAGCCCTTGGCCGTCCCCTCGATGTTCGTGGGCGCTTCGTACTCGTCTTCGGGGAAGCGAAGCAGGAGCGTGGTCGCGCGCTTGGTGACGAGCGCGCCGCCGCCTTCCTTCTCCGGAAAGACGTCCATCTTGTCGAACTCGTCGGTCGAGAGCGCGTCGGCGGCGGTCAGGGGGTTGCCGTCCCTGTCGACGAGGCGGGTTCCCTCGACGTAGAGCGTCTCGTTTCCGGTGTCGAGGCTACCGGGAAGCCCGGCCGCGTAGTCGACGCCGAAGCTTCCGATGGCGGCCGCGCCGCCGATGCCGGCGAGGAGCTTCGCCATGTTTCGCCGCGTCAGTTCGTCGTCGCTCTGCGGGATGTCCGGGGCGTCTGTGTCGGTGTCGGTCTCAGTGTCGGTGTTGGTGGTGCGTTTGCTCATGTCCGTGCGGGTGGTCAGTGGTCTCTGGTCTCTGCGACGGTGATGCTCGGGACGAAGTACGCCGTGTACGCGAGGACGGTCAGCGCGAGCGAGAGGAACAGCATCCCGGCGTAGGTGCCGAGGAACTGCGTCCGCGCCGGGCCGAGCCCCTCCAGCGCGAGGAGGGCGGCGAACGACACGTCCACCCACGAGAGGAGCGCCACGACGAGCAGTCCGGTCCGCGACGACACGGCCGGGACGTAGTCGAGAATGCGCCGGGACTCGGTCTCCATGTACGGGGGGACGGAGACGGTCGCGTGGCCGCCGTCGGCGACGACGGAGTCGCCGAGGTGGCTGATGCGGTCGAGGAACCGCTTTGTCCCGACCATCACGCCGACCATCCCGAGCAGCGCGACCCACGCGACGACGCCGGCCTGATTGACGCCGACTTCGACCGGGCCGGGGAGGTAGCCGCTCGCGGGCTGGAGGTCGGACGAGGTGTTGACGGCGACCGGCTCCGCGCCGGTGCCGACGCCGATACCCCCGCCTTCGGTCCCGCTCGTCAGCGCGACGTACCACATCGGGAGCAGTACGACCGCGATGAGGAGCAGGATGACTGCGGTTTCACGCCGCATCGGTTCTCACCGCCGAACGTCGGGTCGGATTCACCACGGATTTCATGAATGTACCAATAGACTTACCTAATTGTCACTGCCGGATTGACGCTCCCACGACTGTGGGCCGACCGCGGATTCGCGGGAGCGACGATGCCACGTAAGCGTTCAGACGAGCGGTTATTTGTCTTTCTGTTTCGGAATGTTCGAGAACCAACAGAACTACAAGACAGTAGACGAACGGTCAGATAGTAGGCAGTATTAGCGGTAATACGAACTCAAACACCATTATGAACAGACGAACGTTCATGAAAAATATCGCGGGTGGAGTCGCCGTCCTCGGAGCGTCGACGGGCGTCACCAGGGCGTCGAACGAGAACTCGACCGCCGAGTCCGGCGGCGGTACAGACGCCGGCGGCGGTTCGGGCGGCGGCGGTTCGACCACCTATACTATCCAGATGGTGACAGAAGATGGGGAGTACTATTTCGACCCCGTCGGACTGCACGTCGACCCCGGCGACACCGTCGAGTGGGTCCTCGAAAGCGGCGACCACTCCGCGACGGCCTACGCCGAGTCGAATCAGGCCGAACAGCGCATCCCGGCGGACGCGTCCGGTTTCGACAGCGGCCTCTTGGAGGAGACCGGCGCGAGCTTCTCGTACACCTTCGAAGCCGAGGGCACCTACGACTACTTTTGTAGCCCGCACAAGCAGCTCGGGATGGTCGGTCGGGTCGTCTGCGGCGACCCCGGCGGGCCGGCCGAGGAGGGAGCGATTCCGAACGAGCCGGGGTCCGGTCTCATGCCCGGGTCGGGAGACATCGTCGAGGCGGGGTCGCTGTCGTATCCCTACGTCCCGAGCGGCGGGTCCTCGGGGTCGCTCCCGTGGCAGTTCTGGGCCGCGGCGGGCGGGCTCGGGACCGCCGTCGTCGCGATGGTCTCCAAGTACGACCGGGCGTCGGGCCGTTACAGCGAGTAAGCCGGGTCGCCCGCGGTTCGGATTCAGGTCAGGCCGCGGTCGGTCGCCCGACCGTCTCGCGGACGAACTTCCCGAGCAGGCCGAGCGTCGCCGCTCCCATCGCCGCGGCGAAGACGACGACGAAGACGGAAAGCGGGTCGCCGAGGTCGGAAAGCGCCCGCGAGCGGACGAAGTTCGCGGCGAGAACCGTCGTGACCGCGAACAGGACGACGCCGCCGAGGTTCGCCGGCGTCGAGTTCGGCTCCGAGACCGCGTCGCCGTTGAGTAAGACGAGCACGACGGCGATGGCGAACGGCGTGCCGACGAGGCCGAACGCCAGCACCAACACGAGAAGCGGGAAAAAGGCCCCGCCGAGGAACGCGCCGACGCCGGAGAACAGCGCCACGCCGGCGAGGAGCGCGCGGTAGCGGCCGTCCGAGAGGTCCGTCCCCCAGCCGAGTTTGTCGGCGACGAGGAACGGCGGGACGACGGTGTTGCCGCCGAGCGTGGAGACGGCCGCGCCCAAGAGGCCGAGCAGGAACAGCCACTTGGCGTTCGCGCCCGCAATCGGGCCGAGCGCCTGCGCGGCCGCCACCGCCGTGAGGTCGCCCGCGGCCACCTCGGGGCTGTGGAGGACGCTCGCGGCGACGAGGAAGATGGCGAGGCTGTAAACGCCGAAGGCGACGAGCATCGACGCGCCCACGTCGAACGTCGCCAGCCCGTAGTCGCGGGTCGTCCAGCCGCGGGCGCGCATCGTGTACGAGTGCATCGTGATGAGCGTGATGTGGACCGCGCCGCCGAGGATGCCGGCGGCGACGAGCGCGCCGTCGACGCCGGACGGGATGCGCGGGACGAGCCCGCCGGCCGCGGCCGCCGGGTCGATGGGAACCAACACCAGCGACGCGAGAAACGCGACGACGACGGCCGCCACGAGTCCCTTCGCGAGGAGTTCGACGAAGCGGTAGCCGCGCCCGGCGAGGCCGGCGGCGAGGACGACCGCCCACACGACGCCCCAGACGCGGGCGTCGACGCCGGTTATCGTCGCGCTCACGTTCGCGAGGCCCTGCATGATGACCAACTGGGCCAGCCCCGCGGCCAGCACCGCGTCGGCGACGAGCGCCCACGCCCAGCCGTCGCCCAACTCGCGTTCCACGACCGAGACGATGCCGTCCTCCGTGAGCAGGCCGAGCCGCATCGAGAGATACTGCGCCGACGCCCCGAGCACCGCCGAGAGCACGACGACCCACAGCATCGCGTAGCCGAACGTCGCGCCCGCGGTGAGCACGGTCGCCATCGTCGCCGGCCCCGCCGCCACGGCGCCGGCGACCCACGACGGCCCCATCTCCGAGAGATATCCCCGCCAATTGCCGCCCGTTACCGCCGATACGTCGAGTCTTGGTTCGTTCATGCCGTCGTGGTCTCGGCGGTCGTCACAAAAGTGTTGCTACTGGGTGTTACAACCGAGTAATTCCCCGCGTCGCGGGAGGTGGCACGCGACGTTTTATCCGACGTTCGCGACAACCATAGGTAATGAACGATGGTGTCGGCACAATGAGACTCCTCGTCGCCGCTGACTCGGGCGTCGCGGCGGCGGTCACCGAGGCCGTCCGTCGGCGGCTACCACGGGTCGACATCGAGGAGGTTCGAACCGCGGCTGCGGGGCTGACACTGCTCGACGACGCCGATGCCGACGCCGGTTTCGACTGCGTCGTCTCGGCGGACGACGTGGGAGCGACCGACGCGCTCGAGTTCCTCGCCGCGGTTCGGAAGCGAGACGCCGCGCTGCCGTTTCTCGTCGTCGCCGGCGGGGACTGCGAGGTGACGGCGAGCGACGCCCTCGACGCCGGCGTCACCGACTACGTCCGGGTCCGAGGGCCGGAGAGGTACGACGAGGTGGCCGCCCGAGTCGAGCGGACGGTCGCGGCGTCCGGCCGGCGACCGGTCGACCCGTCGCTCGTCTACGAACGCGTCTTCGAACAGATACTCGAGGGGGCGTGCCTGTACGACCGCGATGGGCGGTTCATACTCGTGAGCGACTTGCTCGCCGGACTCTACGGGGCGACGCCCGCCGAACTCGAAGGCGAGCGGAGCCGCCTCGTCGAGACGATTCGCGAGGAACGCCCGGGCGACCCGTATCAGCGACTCTTGGACGGCGAGACAGACTCCCTCGAAGGGGAGACCGAACTCGTCACGCCGGACGGCGAATCGCGGATACTGAGCTATCGCTTCGCGCCGCTTCGGATGGCCGGTGAGGTCGTCGGCGTCATCGGCGTATCGAGGGACGTCACCGAACGACAGGAGCGAGAGCAGAAACTGAAGCGCGCCCGCGAGGAGTACCAGGAGCTCATCGACGGGATGAACGACACCGTCTGGGTCATCGACATCGACAGCCACATCCTCGCGGTGAACGAGACCGCGGTGGAGCTGCTGGGCTACTCGCGGGACGAACTCCTCTCGATGACGGTCCACGACATCGACGCGGGACTCAGCGACGACGAGGCGTCGGCACTCGTTACCCAGATGCCGACCGACGGGACGCAGGTGTTCGAAACGGTCCACCGGGCGAAAGACGGTCGAGAGATACCCGTCGAAATCAGTTCGAGCCTCGTGACCTACCGGGGGGAGACGGTCGTGTTGAGCGTCGCCCGGGACATCACGACGCGGAAGCGCTACGAAGCGGAGCTCCGCGAACAGAATCGCCTCCTCGAAACGCAGCGCGACGAGCTCGGGGTCCTGAATCAGGTCGTCCGCCACGACGTTCGCAACGACCTGCAGTTAGTGACCGCCTACGCGGAACTGCTCGCTGAGTACGTCGACGACGGCGACGCGCGGGAGTACGTCGAAATCGTCCGGAGGCGCGCGAACCACGCGGTCGAACTGACGAAGACGGCCCGCGACATGGCCGAGATGATGAGCACCCGAGGGGTCGAGACCAAGCCGGTTCCCCTCCGGGAGGTGCTGGACGCGGAGATCGCGTCGGTCCGCGACATGGCACCGGACGCGAACGTGGCGGTCGACGGCGAGGTGCCCCCGGTCACGGTGCTCGCCGACGACATGCTCGGCTCCGTCTTCCGAAATCTCCTGATGAACGCCATCCAGCACACCGACGAAGACGAGCCGACTGTCGACGTGTCCGTCACGCACGCCGAGCGCGAAGACCGCGTCGTCGTCCGCGTCGCCGACGACGGCCGCGGCGTCCCGGACGAGCGGAAAGACGCCATCTTCGCCAAGGACGAAAAGGGGCTGGAGAGTCGGGGGACCGGACTCGGACTGTACCTCGTGCAGTCGCTCGTCGAGAAGTACGGCGGCGACGTGTGGGTCGAGGACAACGACCCCAGCGGCTCCGTCTTCGCGGTCGAACTCCGACTCGTCGACGGCGGTCAGTCCGACTCGGACCAGTCGTCCCCGACGCGGTCGTAACCCATCATCTGGCTCCCCTCGTGTTCGGTGAAGACGACCTTCTGGTTCGACTCCGGCACGCCGAACCGCTCGGTGACGGCCTCGATGACCGCGAGGGCGAGGTCGCGCTTCCGGTCCGCCGTCCGGCCCGCCCGGATGTCGGCCTGCAAGACGACGGTCTTGTCTCCGGTCGCCCGGCCGAGGTGAATCGCCCGGGCCTCGCGGACGCTGACGGCGGCGTAGTCGGTGTCGGCGTCCATCCGTTCGGCGTACAACTCGGCCATCTCGGTCGCGAACTGGTCCGCCTCGCGCGCCGTGACCTCGAAGTCGAGGTCGAATTGGAGATGCGGCATCTGCGTGTGCGTCCGATACGCCCGCGGCGCAAAAGAACCCCCGTGAGAGGCGTCGAGACGTGCGGCGAGTCGCGGCTTACAGGTCCGCCACGTCTTCGATGGCGTCGGTCAGCGCCTTGATGGACTCCACGTCGTGTTCGCCCATGTGGCCGATGCGGAACGTCTTCTCCCCGAGCGCGGAGCCGTAACCGTTCGAGAACGCCATGTCGTACTCCTCGTTGACCTCCTCGATAGTGGCGGCGACGTCGATGCCCTGCGTGTTCTCGATGCAGGCGACGGTCTGGGACTCGTAGCCCTCCTCGGGGAACATGTCGAAGTGCTCGTAGGCCCACTCGCGGGTGTACTCGGCCATCTCGCGGTGGCGCTTGTCGCGGCCCTCGTGGCCCTCTTCGAGCATGTGTTTCATCTGCTTGCGGTACGCGAGCATGATGGGAATCGCGGGCGTCGAGTGGGTCTGGCCCTTGCGGTCGTAGTAGTCGAGGGCGCGCTGGAAACCGCCGTACCACGACGCGGAGTCCTTCGACAGTTCGCGCTCGTAGGCCTCGTCGCTGACGGTGCAGATGGCCAGCCCCGGGGGCATGGCGAACGCCTTCTGCGACGAGGCGAAGATGACGTCGATGTTGTGCTCGTCGATGTCGACGTAGTCGCCGCCGAGGGCTGACACCGCGTCGACGACCAAGTAGGTGTCGGGGTACTCGGCGACCACGTCACCGATTTCCTCGATGGGGTTGCGGACGCCGGTCGAACTCTCGTTCATCACGGTGGCGACCACGTCGTACTGCTTGTCGCTGGATTCCAGCGCCTCGCGGATGTCCTCGGGCTTGATGGCCTGCCCCCACTCGTACTCGATGCGGTCGACGTTCTTGCCGAGGCGCTCCGCGACGTTGGCGTGGCGCTCGCTGAAGCTCCCGCAGGTCGGCACGAGGATGTTCTCGTCGACGAGGTTGAGCGTCGAGGACTCCCAGATTTCGGTGCCCGACCCCGTGAGAATCATCACGTCGTTGTCCGTGCCGAGGAACTCCTTCGTGTCCTCGACGATGGTCGTATAGAGGTCGGTCATGCGGTCCATGCGGTGGCCGAACATCGGCTGGCACATCTCCGCGATGACGTCCTCGCGCACCTCGGTCGGACCGGGGATGTACAGCGTCTTGTCCTGATAGTCGTCCGTGTATTCGCGTTTTTCCGTCACGTCATCCACCTGAATACGGGTCACTGCGTCGTGGGCGATGATGGTACTTGTGATTGCGACACTCGTCGCAGTTGCTCAGGCAGTGTTAACACGGGACAATACGGGCCGGCAGACGACGGATGGACGGGTGGAGAACCCCCGCGGAGCGCGGCGGGTCCGCGCTCAGTCGTCGGCTTCGGCCGACTCGGCCCGCGGGACCGTCACGTCGGTCAGGCCGGCTTCTATCTGCTCGCGCCGACCTTCGAACTCGCCGGGGAGGACGAGGCGGCCGCCGAGGTCGTCGAGGGGTTCGTCGGCGGTGTAGCCCGGGTCGCTCGTGGCGAGTTCGAACAGGACGCCGCCGAACTCGCGGAAGTAGACCGACCGGAACCAGTGGCGGTTGATTTGGGCGGTCGGGCGCAGGCCCTTCGACTGGACGGCCTTGCGCATCGCCTCTTGGTCCTCGTCGGTCGGCGTCTGGAAGGCGACGTGGTGGACCGTGCCGAGGCCCTGTCGGCCGCTCTCGATGGTCGGCAGCACGTCCACGTACTTCCCGACGCTCCCGGTCGCGGCGAACCGCGTCCGCTCGTCGCCGGGGGTGTCGCCCTGCGCCTCCTCGGTGCCGACGCGCTCGAAGCCCATCGTTTCGAGGAGGTCTTCGGTGGGCTGGGGGTCGGCCAGCCAGAGCGTCACGGAGTGGAAGCCGCGAATCGCAACGTCTTCTGGGACGAACTCGGTCCACGGGACGGTCGGGTCGTCGTCGGGAACCTCGACTTCGACCAGTTCGACCGGGAGACCGTCGGGGTCGCTGAAGGGGAGGACCGTTTCACCGAATCGCTCGACTCGGTCGTCGTAGTCGACGCCGTACTCGTCGAATCGGTCCTCCCAGTAGTCGAGGCTCCCCTCGGGCACGCGGAACGCGGTCCGAGAGACCTGCCCGGTGCCGACCTTCCCGCGCGAGAGGTTCTCCCACGGGAAGAACGTCATGCTCGTGCCGGGCGTTCCCGCCGCGTCCGTGAAGAAGAAGTGGTACGTGCTGGGGTCGTCCTGATTGATGGAGCGCTTGGCGAGGCGGAGTCCGAGCGTCTCGACCCAGAAGTCGAGGTTCTCCTGCGGGTCGCCCGCGATGCAGGTGACGTGGTGGATGCCGGGTGTCGGCGTGGGTTCTGCCATAGGCGGTCCTACGGGCCGCAAGGACTTGAGTATCCGCTGACGCGAGTGTTACCGGGTCGCGGCGGCGTCATCGCCGCTCGCACGGACCCGGCAGTCGAATCGGTGAGACACACGTTTTTGACCATCGACGGTGACGTTCGACGTATGCAGACACGCGCACTCGGCGACACCGGCCACGAGAGTACCATCGCGACGTTCGGCGCTATCGCGCTCAACTGGCTCGAACAGGAGGGCGCGAACCAGATGGTCGAACACGTCCTCTCGAAGGGCGTCAACCACTTCGACGTGGCCCCGACCTACGGCGACGCGGAGCTCAAACTGGGGCCGAAGCTCCGCCAGCACCGCGAGGACATCTTCCTCGGCTGTAAGACCCAAGAGCGGAGCTACGAGGGCGCGAAACGGAAACTCGACCGCTCGTTCGACCGCCTCGGCGTCGACTACATCGACCTCTATCAGGTCCACGGCCTCGAATACGAGTCCGAACTGGACGAAATCACCGCCGACGACGGCGCGCTCGCGGCCTTCCGCGAGGCGAAAGACGAGGGGAAAATCGGCCACATCGGCCTGACGAGCCACGGGAATCCCGGACTCATCCGCGATGCCATCGACCGCATCGACGGCCTCGAAACCCTGATGTTCCCGCTGAACCCCGTCGTCGTCGGCAAGGGCGACGACGAACACGACTACGAGGGCGTCTTCGAGGCGGCCGAAGAGGCCGGCATCGGCACGCTCGGCATCAAGGCGTTCGCCCGCGGCCCGTGGCCCGACACCGACGAACTGCCCGAGGCCGACCGACCGTTCCCCAACTGGTACGAGCCGGTCGACACCCCGAACGAAATCGCGGAGCGGTTCGACTTCGCGGCCGCGCAGGGCCTCACGAGCGTCGTCACGCCGGGCGACCCGAAGCTCGTTGCGATGGTTCTCGACGCCGCGACGCGGTACAACGGCATGGACGAGACGGCCCAGCGGTCGCTCGTCGAGCGCCTCCGCCACGACGAGAGCCCGGTGCCGGAGCAACTGCACCACTAACGAGGCGAGACGACTCCCGCCTCGGATTCCACCCGCCGCCAATGGACGTTCCAACGACCGTCACGGCCGCCCTCGACGACCGGCCGGTCCGGGGCGCGGTCTGTCTGGAGGCCGGCGCGGGGACCGGCAACGCCACCGCCGGACTCCTCGACGCGGGCGCAAAACAGGTCTACGCCGTCACCAACGACCCCGAGCACGCGACAATCGTCCGCGACCGGGTGGCCCCGTCGCCGACGGACCGAGCGAGGACCGCAGTGCTGGAGGCGGATGTTCGAAGCCTCCCGCTCGCAGACGATTCGGTCGGTATCGTCACTGCTCACGGGCTGTTCAACCTCGTCGGTCCAGCGTCGGTCGCCGCCGTCGCGCGCGAGCTGACGCGGGTCGCCGCGCCCGGCTGTCACCTCGTCGTCGACGACTACGAACCGCTCCCCGACGACGCCGCGATTCGGGAGCTGTTCGCGCTCGAAAACGCGGCGAGCCAGTTGGCCCGCGGGCGACCCGCGCTGACGTTCTATCCGGCCGACGCGCTCGGGGCGCTGTTCTCGGGATACGGCTGGCGCTTCGACCGCGAACTGACCCTGCTCGACCCGGTCCCGTGGTCCGCGAGTCACGTCGAGGCGCATGCGTCGGTGGCGACATCGTTCGCGGCCGACGTTCCCGACCCGATGGGCGGGTGGCTCGCGGACGAGGCCGAGCGCGTCGCCGACGCGGTCGAATCGGAGTCCGCGGGCGAGATGTACAGCGTGGCGATGCGGCTGTCCGACTCGGTGGCGGCGGACGCTCCCGAATAGGCGGCCGCTACTCCTCGCGGTCGAACGTCACGGCGTCGAACCAGCCGTCGACGACGCCCTTGAGTGCGCCCGTGGTACTGCCGAGATTGATGAGCTGATAGCCGTTTTCCGCCTTCTCGTTTACGTCGTCCATGCCGAAGCCGAGGCCGCCGACGGGGACGCCCGCATCGACCGCGGCCGAGCGGATGCGCTCGACCGCCTCCTGCACGTCCGGGTGGTCTATCTCGCCGGGGTGGCCGAGCGCCACCGAGAGGTCGAACGGCCCGATGAAGACGAAGCCCAGTTCGGGCACGTCGAGAATCGCGTCGAGGTCCGCAAGCGACTCGGCGGTCTCGATGGTCACGCCGACGAGCGTCTCGCGGTCCTCACCTGCAACGTAGTCGTCTGCGAGTCCCCAGCGGCGGGCGCGCGGCGACGCGAGGCCGCGGTCGCCGGGGCCGTCGCCGTAGGTGAAGCGGGCCGACCGAACCGCCTTGCGCACCTCCTCGGCCGACTCAACGCGCGGGAGGAAGACGTTCCTGACGCCGAGGTCGAGGGCCTTCCGGACGAACTCGGGGTCGGTCGTCGGGAGCCGAACCAGCGGCTCGATGCCGGTTCGTTCCGCCGCGCGGAGGAGGTCTTCCATCGCGCCCGAGTCGAGCGGGCTGGGGCCGCCGTGTTCGAGGTCGAGCCACACGAAGTCGAGACCGAGTTCGCCGTAGAACTCCACGAGCGTCGGGCAGTAGGCGTTGTCGAGGACGCCGAGCGCGACGCCGCCGGCCTCGATTCGGGCGCGGAGCGCGTTCGATGATGGTGTCGCTACCATGTTCGTGATACGACACGTAGCCAGAAAAGGGGCGTGGCGAGCGTCGGAGAGCCGCGTCGCCGGTCGTTGGTCGCCGGTCGTCGGTCGCCGGTCGGCGGTCGTCCCTTACGACTCGTCGGGCGTCCAGCCGTCGCCGACGCCGACGAGGTGGTTCACGCTCCCCGCGCCCTCGCCCACGTCGGCGGGTTCAGCGAGGGTCGCACGCGTGAACTCGATGCCGTGCCGGACCGCGTCTGTGAGGTCGTCGCCGCGGGCGAGGCGGGCGGTGACGGCGCTCGAAAGCGTACAGCCCGACCCGTGGGTCGCCGTCGCGTCGATGCGCGGGTTGACGAACGTCGTCGTCTCCGTCGACGTGACGAGCGTGTCGACCACGGTGTCGCCGTCGGTGGCGACGTGGCCGCCCTTCAAGAGCACGGCGTCGGCGCCCCGGTCGAAGAACCAGTCGGCGGCCTCGGAGACGGGTGCCGGCGAGTCGGGGAACACGCCCGTCAGCGCCTCGGCCTCGTCGGCGTTCGGGGTCACGAGCGTCGCCTGCGCGAACAGAGCGTCGTAGGCGTCGACGGCGTCCTCGTCCAGCAGTCGGTCGCCGGAGGTGGCGACCATCACGGGGTCGAGGACGACCGGGCCGTCGTAGTCGGCGAGGCAGTCGGCGACCGTCTCGACCGCCTCGACGGTCGCCAGCATCCCGAGTTTGACGGCGGCGATGTCGAAGTCGTCGGCGACGGCCTCGTACTGGGCGCGAATCGACTCGGTCGGGAGGACGTGCGACCCCTCGACGCCGCGGGTGTTCTGGGCGGTTGCGGCCACGATGACCGACCCGCCGTAGACGCCGAGTCGGGTCATCGTCTTCAGGTCGGCCTGGATACCCGCGCCGCCGCCGGAGTCGCTGGAGGCGATGGTGAGGGCGTACGGCGGCGTCTGCGGGTCGGGCGCGGTTCCCGTCATCTACCGCACCTCGATTCGGTCGATTCGGTCGGCGATGTCTGGCGTCGAGGCGTCCGCGAGTCCCGCGACCGCGTCGAGGAAGGCGGTTTTGTAGCTCGCCGGGCCGCGGTAGTCCCCGAACGCGCCCTCGGCGGCGAGTTCGCCCGCGAGTCCGTACGCCGCGGTCCCGGAGAGCGCCGCCGAAAGCGAGTCGTCGAGGGCGGCCCCGAACACGGCGAGCGTCGCGCCGAGCATACAGCCGGTGCCGACGACCGCGCCCATCATCGAGTGGCCGGTGTCGACCTCGAAAGCTGCCTCCTCGGTGGCGACGATGTCGGTCTCGCCGGAGGCGACGACGACCGCGCCGGTCTTCCGGGCGCACTCGACGGCCGCGGCGGCAATTTCGGCGTACTCCCCGACCGACTCGACGCCGCGGACCTCGGCGTCGTCGCCGGCGAGCGCGGAGATTTCGCCGTAGTTGCCGTTGAGCACGTCCACATCGAGGTCGGTGACGAGGCGGTCCGCGACCCGGTCGCGCGTCGGGGTCGCGCCGACGCCCACGGGGTCGATGACGAGGGGAACGCCGTGGTCGTTCGCGGCTCGGCCGGCGGTCAGCATCGTCGCCTCGCCCGACTCGCTCACGGTCCCCATGTTGAGCAGACAGCCGTCCGCAATGCCGACCATATCGCCGACCTCGCGCTCGTCGTCGGACATGACCGGCAGGCCGCCCCAGTAGAGCGTGACGTTCGCCACGTCGTTGACCGTCACGTCGTTCGTGACCGAGTTGATGAGCGGTTGTTCGCCCGCGACGGCGGCGAGCGCTTCGTCCAGCGCCACGTCGGGGACGCCGCCCGCACCGGTCGCGTCGTCCGACCCGCCCGACCCACCCGCGCCGTCCGAGCCGTCGCGTCCGCTCATCGGCGGTTCCTCCCGGCGGCGACCGAATCAGCGAGGTGGCGGGTCGCGTCGGCGGGGTCGTCAGCGGCGGTGATGGCCGACACGACCGCGACGCCGTCGGCTCCGGCGGCGACCACGTCGGCGGCGTTGTCGGGCGTGACGCCGCCGATACCGACGAACGGAATCGAGACGGCTTCAGCGATGGCCGACACGCGCTCGGTCCCGATTTCGGACTGCTCCGGGTTCGTCTCCTTCGTGTCGGTGGCGAACACCGCGCCGACGCCGAGGTAGTCCGCGCCGGCCTCCTCGGCGGCTCTCGCGCCCGCGACGGTCGAGACCGACCGGCCGACGATTGCGCCCTCGCCGAGCTGTTCGCGCGCGACCGAGACGGGCACGTCGTCGTCGCCGAGGTGGACGCCGTCGGCGTCGATTGCGGCCGCGATGTCGACCCGGTCGTTGACGACGAGCGGGACGCCCGCGTCGGCCGTCACGGCGCGAAGCTCGCGGCCGACCTCGTAGCGGTCGCGGGCGCTCGCGTGCTTCTCCCTGAGTTGCACGACATCGATGCCGCCGTCGACCGCGGCCCGCACCACGTCCGGCGTCGACCGCCCGCCGGAGCGGTCCGACTGCGTGACCAGATAGGTTCCCATCGAAGTATTCATGAGTTGTATTTTGGAGTGATGCGGCGACGGGCAAAATAGTTCCTCCTCCGGGCGTCGTCCGGCCGGATTCCCGGCGGCTGAGAGCTGTCGACCGCCGTTATGGTATGAGCGAGCCAACGGGTACGCGGTGAGCTGTATGGGGACGGTACTCGTCGCGTACGGGAGCAAGGAGGGACAGACCGAGAAGATAGCCGGGCGCATCGTGGTGGCGCTGGCGGCCCACGGACACGACGTGCGGACCGAGTCGGTCACCGACGCCGCCGCCGCCGAGGCGCTCGCCGACGCCGACGCGGTGCTCGTCGGGTCGTCGGTTCACCTCGGCGCGCACTCGAAGTCGGTGTACGGGTTCGTCCGCGAGCACCGCGACGACATCGAGGCGCGGCCCAACGGCTTCTTCCAAGTGTCGCTGTCGTCGGCGCTCGACGACGCGGACGCCCGCGCCGAGGTCGCGACGTACCTCGACGAGTTCGTCGAAGAGAGCGGTTGGCCCCCCGAGCGGATGGCCGCGTTCGGCGGGGCGCTTCGGTACTCCGAGTACGGCTTTCTCACCCGGCTGGTGATGAAGCGCATCGCCGCGGACGCGACCGGCGACACGGACGCCTCGCGGGACTACGAGTACACCGACTGGGACGAAGTCGAGTCGTTCGCCGCCGACTTCGTCGAGTACGTGGAGCCGACGGCGGGCACCGCCGCGGGAGGTGCGGCGGTCTGAGCGGGCGGGCTGACCCGCCGCGAACGACTACCGCTTCGGGCAAACGTGGCGAGCCACACACAGGTTTTTGCTATCCTGCACGATTATAAATGGTAATGTCTGGTGACGGCCCTTCACGGGCGACACGAATCACGGCGGAGACGGACGGCGAGAGACGGGGGGACTTCCAACGATTTCAGGAGTCGCGCGACTACGACGTGGCGGACGTGGCCGAACACGCCGACCTCGCCGCCGACCTCCGGGACGTGGTCTCCGGCGAGGTGCGATTCGACGAGTACGCGCAGGTGTTGTACGCGACCGACGGCTCGATTTACCGGGCGCGCCCGGCGGGCGTGGTCATCCCCCGCGACGAAGACGACGTGCGCGCCGCGGTGCGGACGGCGGCCGAACACGACGTGCCCGTGCTCCCGCGTGGGGCGGGGTCGTCGCTGGCGGGACAGACCGTCGGCCCCGACTGTGTCGTCGTCGACTGCTCGAAGTACATGGACGAAATCGTCCGCGTGGACCCCGACGCGCGGCGGGCGCGGGTCCAACCCGGCGTGGTGCAGGACGACCTCGACGACCGCCTCGCGGACCACGGCCTGAAGTTCGCGCCGGACCCCGCCTCCTCGAACCGAGCGACCGTGGGCGGCGGCATCGGCAACAACTCCACGGGCGCGCACTCGGTCCGCTACGGCATCACCGACGCTTACACCGAGGAGTTGCGGGTCGTCCTCGCGGACGGGTCGGTCGTCCACACCCGCGATGTGGTCGTCGGGAGCGACGAGTGGGACCGCATCGTCGGCAAGGACGACCGCGAGGCCGCCCTCTACCGGACCGTTCTCGGCCTCGTCGAGGACCACGAGGAGGAAATCGAGCGCCGGTATCCGAGCCTCAAGCGGTCGGTGTCGGGCTACAACCTCCACAAAGTCGTCTCCGAGACCGACGACGGCGAGACGGTCGTCAACCTCTCGAAGCTGTTCGTCGGCGCGGAGGGCACTCTCGGCGTCGTCGTCGAGGCCACCGTGTCGCTCGTGACGGTCCCCGAGGAGACGGCGCTCGTCCTCTACGCCTACGACGACCTCGTGGAGGCGATGGCCGCGGTCCCCGACGCGCTGGACTTCGACGCCAGCGCGGTCGAACTCATGGACGACGAGGTGTTGCGGATGGCCGCCGAGTCCAGCGAGTACGCGCAGTACGTCGAGGAGATTCCCGACGGGACGGCGGCGACCCTGATGCTGGAGTTCGACTCCGAACTGCACGACGACTTCGAGGCCGTGATTCGCGAGGCGAACGACCACTTCCTGCGAGACGGCGACCCCGGGTCGGCGGCGGGCGACGAGTCGACGGCGGCGGGCGACGCCGACGACGGCGGCGCGTTCGAGGCCATCGAGGCGTACACGCCCGCGGCGCAGGCCGACCTCTGGAAACTTCGCAAGGCGGCGATACCGCTTCTCATGTCGCTGCCGGGCGACCCGAAGCCCTACCCGTTCATCGAGGACGCGAGCGTCCCGCCCGAGGAGTTGGCGGAGTACGTCCAGTCGTTCGAAGACGTGTTAGAGGACCACGGCACGTCGGCCGCGTACTTCGCCCACGCCGGGTCGGGGACGCTCCACATCCGCCCGATTCTGAACCTCAAGGAGAACGAGGGCATCGAGAAGATGCGCGCCATCACCGACGACGTGACCGACCTCGTGTTGGACCACCGCGGGGCCTTTTCGGGCGAGCACGGCGACGGAATGGCCCGGACCGAGTGGAACCCGAAGATGTACGGCCCCGAACTCTGGGGCGCGTTCAAGGAACTGAAGACCGCCTTCGACCCCGAGTGGCGCATGAACCCCGGCAACGTCGTCTACCGCGACGGCTCCGACGACCTCGGGCCGGACGGCGACCGCGGCGTCGGCGCGGACATGCGCGAGAACCTCCGGTACGGCGCGGCCTACCGGTCCATCGAGCCAGCGACGACGCTCGACTTCTCGGACGAGGGCGGATTCTCGCACCTCGTCGAACTCTGTAACGGTTGCGGTACCTGCCGGCAGACCGGGTCGGAGACGATGTGTCCGACCTACCGCGCCTCGAAGGACGAAGCCGAGACGACCCGCGGCCGGGCCAATATGCTCCGCGCGGCCATCTCAGGCGACCTCTCGGACGACGAGATCCACTCCGACCGCTTCCAAGAGGAGGTGCTCGACCTCTGTGTCGGCTGTAAGGGCTGTCAGAACGACTGTCCGACCGGCGTCGACTTGGCGAAGCTCAAAGCCGAGGTGAAACACGCCCACCACGCCGAGGCGGGCGCGTCGCTCCGCGAGCGCCTGTTCGCCAACATCGACCGGCTGGCCGGCGTCGGCAGCGCGCTCGCGCCCGTCTCGAACTGGGCGGCCGAACTCCCGGGCGCGCGGGCCGCGATGGAACGACTCGCGGGCGTCGCCGCCGACCGGGCGCTCCCCTCGTTCACCCGCGACACGCTCGAATCGTGGATGGACGGGCGACGGCCCCGCGTCCCGGCGAGCGAGGCCGACCACCGCGTCCTCCTGTTTCCCGACACCTACACGAACTACGTCACGCCTGAAATCGGGAAGGCCGCGGTTCGCGTGCTGGAGGCCACCGGCGTCCACGTCCGCCTCGCGGAGGGCGTCGGTCCGAGCGGCCGGGCCGCCTACTCCGGCGGTTTCCTCGACCTCGCGCGACGGCGCGCGGGTCACAACGTCGAGACGCTCCGCCCGTCGGTCGAAAACGGCTGGTCGGTCGTCTTCGTCGAGCCCTCGGACGCGGTGATGTTCCAAGACGAGTACGCCGACCTGCTGCCGGACGACGCGGTCGCCCCGGTCGCCGCGGCCGCCTCAGGGGTCATGGAGTTCCTCGACGCCCACCGGCTGGACGAGAACCTCCCGATTCGCGGGCGCTCGGCCGACGGCGACGACGCGGCCGGACCCGTCGCCTCCGCGGTCGCTGACGGCGGTACCCTCGGGTCCCTCACCTACCACGGCCACTGCAACCAGAAGGCGCTGAACAAGGACCACCACGCGGTGGGCGTCCTCCGGCGGGTCGGCTACGAGGTCGACCCCCTGGACTCGAGCTGCTGCGGCATGGCCGGGAGCTTCGGCTACGAGGCCGAACACTACGACCTCTCGAAGGCCATGGGAGACATCCTGCTCGAGCAGGTCGACGACAGTCAGGGCGACGAGGTGGTCGCCCCCGGCGCGTCGTGTCGGACGCAACTCGAAGACAGGGACGACGCGGCGCGGCGACCGCCGCACCCGATAGAGAAGGTCGCGCAGGCGCTGTCGGGCTGAGCGGGCGCGCGTCGGCGCAGTCGTCGGGTTCCCGCGGGTCGGGACGGTATCCGTCTCGCGGCGTTCCGCAATCACATCCCTTTTGCCGGTTTGCGTGGCAGGTGAAGGCAGACCATGTCCGATGCACCCGATGTCGGCGAACTCACCCCGCCGAATCGCACGCTGATGGGCCCCGGCCCGAGCGACGTTCACCCGCGCGTCCTCCGCGCGATGTCCACGCCGCTCGTCGGCCACCTCGACCCGTCGTTTATCGAGGTCATGAACGAGGTGCAGGAGCTCATGCGCTACACGTTCCGCACCGACAACAAGTGGACGATTCCGGTCTCGGGGACCGGGTCGGCGTCGATGGAGGCGGCCATCGGCAACCTCGTCGAACCGGGTGACACGATGCTCGTCCCGACGAACGGCTACTTCGGCGGGCGCATGGAGTCGATGGCCGAGCGCGCCGGCGGCGAGGTCGTCCACGTCGACGCGCCGTGGGGCGAGCCGCTCGACTCCGCGGACGTACAGGACGCCTTCGACGAGCACCAGCCGGACGTGTTCGGGTTCGTCCACGCCGAGACCTCGACGGGCGTGAAACAGCCGAGCGTCCCCGAACTGACGAGCATCGCCCACGACCACGACGCGCTCGTCGTCGCCGACACCGTCACCTCGCTCGGCGGGGTCGAACTCGAAGCCGACGACTGGGGCATCGACGTGGCCTACTCCGGCCCGCAGAAGTGCCTGTCGTGCCCGCCGGGCGCGAGCCCGCTGACGCTCAACGACCGCGCGATGGACAAGGTGCTCTCGCGGGAGGAACCCACCCGCTCGTGGTACCTCGACCTGTCGCTGCTGGAGGGCTACTGGGGCGACGACCGCTCGTACCACCACACCGCGCCCATCACCAACGTCTACGCCATCCGCGAGGCGCTCCGACTGGTCGCGGAGGAAGGCATCGAGGAGCGGTGGGCGCGTCACCGTCGGGTCGCGGGCGCGCTGAAAGCCGGCGTCGAGGCGATGGGTCTCGGTCTCAACCCCGAAGACGAGTACTGGCTGCCGAGCCTCAACGCGGTGCTCGTCCCCGACGGCGTGGACGCCGGCGCGGCAATCGACTACGTGCTCGACCACTACGACCTCGAAATCGCCGGCGGCCTCGGCGCGCTCGCGGGCGACATCTTCCGCGTCGGCTGCATGGGCCACTCGGCGCGGCCGGAGAACGTCTCGTTCCTCCTGACCGCCCTCGGAGAGGCGCTCGAAGCGCAGGGCGCGGACGTGGACCCCGAAGCCGGCTTCGCCGCCATGCGCGAAGCGCTGAACCAGTAACGGCTCCGAACCGGCGGCAATTCGCCGTGAACCGCGTCGAAACTCAGCGAAACCGACGCAAAACGCCCGCCACGGTGTCCGCTTTTCATGAGCATCGACCCGCGAGTGGCGACCGGAGCGACTCACCATGAACCGACGCAGACTCTCCCTCGTCGGCGTCTTGCTCGCCGTCCTCGTCACGACCGCGGGCGTCGCCGCCGCCGCACCGAACGACACCGCGCGCGAATCGTCCCCCGCGTCCGAGGCCGGCCAGCGGGGGCCGCCCGGCGAACTCCCCGGCCCGGTCCCCGAGTTCGTCTCAGGCGTCCACGACCTCGTGAGCGACTTCCTGAGCGGGGGCCTCGACGGGTCGCTCGGGGGCTCGCTGAGCGACCGCGCGAACGACGTTTCGGGTGCGTAACTAAGTGTGACCCGACGCTATCGAGCGACGTGGCACATGACAGCCGCCCAATATGAGGTCCCAACTCAGTTATGAGACGCACAGTTTTCGTCGCCGCGACAGTGCTGGTCCTGCTCACGGCCGGTGTCGCCGCCGCGTTCCTGGCGGGAATCGGACCGTTCGCTGACACGACCTCCGCCGACGGCTCCGACGGAGCGTTCCCCACGCAGACGACCGTGTCGCCCGACGGCGGCGGGGGGGACAGCAGTGACACCGGCGGGAACGACACCGGGAGCAACGACAGCGATGGCGACGGCGATAGCGGCGACGGTGACGCGACCGAGACCCAATCGAGGCCGCCGTTCGGCGTCGTCGTCGTCGACATAGAGGAGTGCGGACAGACCTGCCGCGACGTGACGAGCACGATAACGAACCAACAGGACACCGATAGCTCCGGCGTCACCCTGTACAGTCGCATCTTCGTCGGCAACGACACCGACCCGGACGACGAGGTCTGGCGCGGGACCCAAGCGGTCGGTGACCTCGCGGCCGGCGAGTCGTACACGACGACGAAGCGCGTCGAACTGTCGTACTCGGAGGTGTTCGCGGTCCAGCAGGCGGACGGCTGGATTACGGTCCAGACGACCATCGAGACGGACAACCGGACGCTGACGTACACTGAACAGCGCGACGTGGCGTAGTCGGAGAGGCCGCGGCGCGGGACTGAGCGACGAACTCTCCCGCCGTCCCCGTCGCGCGATAGTCTTCGGTCACTGGTGGGCCGGCCGTCACGCTTCCGACTGACACCGTGACTGTGGTTCGCGTCTGAAACGACCGATAGCAGTTTTGCTTGACAGGTGAAATTATTATTTAGACATGGCAAATTCAGACGTTTGCGTATGTGAACAACCGAGGTGTCGGTAGGGGATGCGCCCCTCGCTCCGCGAACTGCTCTCGTATCTCGGCCCCGGTTTTATCATCAGCGTCGCCTACATGGACCCCGGAAACTGGGCGACAAACATCTCGGGCGGCGCGAAGTTCGGCCCCGCCCTGCTGTGGGTCATCGTCCTCGCCAGCGTCATGGCGATGGGGATTCAGGTGCTCGCCGCCAAACTCGGCATCGCCACCGGGAAGGGCGTGGCACAGCTCTGCCGGGAGCGCTTTTCGGGGCCCGTCGTCGTGCTTCTGTGGGCCGCCGCGGAACTGGCGATGGTCGCCACCGACATGGCCGAAATCATCGGGGCCGCCATCGGGTTCAGCCTCGTTTTCTCCCTGCCGCTGTGGGCCGGATCCGTCCTCGCGGCGGTGAGCTCGTTCGCCCTGCTCGGCGTTCGGACCGCACACAAACGGGGGTTCCGCTGGGTCGAACTCACCATCATGTCGCTCGTCGGCGTCATCGCCCTCGCGTTCGTCTTCGAGATGGCGCTGGCGAGACCGACCGCTTCGACCGTCGCCTCCGGCCTCGTCCCGACCGTCCCGAACGCCTCGGCGCTGTACGTCGCCATCGGCATCCTCGGCGCGACCGTGATGCCGCACAGCGTCTATCTCCACCCGTACATCGTACAGGACCGCCGCGACCGGCTCATCGAGTCCGACGGCGACACCGAGGCCGTCCACCGCCGCCACTTCCGGCTGGAGCGCCTCGATACCGTCGTCGCGCTCTTCGGCGCGATGTTCGTGAACGCCGCGATGCTCATCGTCGCCGCCGCCGCGCTTCAGGGGACGGGCATCGAGACGCTCGAAGAGGCGTACGTCACCCTCAGCGGCGTCTTCGGGGCGAACGCGAGCCTCGCGTTCGGCGTCGCGCTCATCGCCGCCGGGCTCTCGTCGTCGCTCGTGGCGACGATGGCCGGCCAGACCGTCATGGACGGCTTTCTGGACCTCGACATCAACGTCTGGCTCCGGCGGTCGGTCACGCTCGTGCCGAGTCTCCTCATCGTCGCCGCGGGCTTCGACCCCACGTCGGTGCTCGTCGCCTCGCAGGTCGCGCTGAGCTTCGAGCTCCCGTTCGTCCTGATTCCGCTCCTCTGGTTCACCCACGAGGCGTCGCTGATGGGAAACTTCCGCAACCGGGCGACCACGACCGGCGTCCTCGGCGTCGCCATCGCCGTTATCGTGGCCCTGAACGGTTGGCTCCTGTACTCGACGCTCCTCGGGTGACCGGGCGGGGGCGGGGGCGGCCGAACGTCGGATTAGCTCCGCGACTGTCCGGAGGACCGGACGGCCGCCGACAGCCCGCCCCACCGCTTCCGCAACGACTTTTCGCGCCGGCCGCAAAGCCGAGGTATGAACATCGAGGTTCGCGAACTGGCCGACCTCGGCACCGACGCCCGCCGCGCCTTCTTCGAGCGGGACGCCGGCGTCGGGGAGGTCCAGTCCGACGTGCGCGACATCGTCGAGCGCGTCCGCCGAGAGGGCGACGTTGCGGTCCGGGAGTTCTCAAACGAGTTCGACGGCGTCCAGGTCGGCAACATCGACGTGACCGACGCCGCCGAGCGCGCCTACGACGAAATCGACGACGACGTGCGCGAGGCCATCGAGGCCGCCGCGGCGAACGTCCGCGAGTTCCACGAAAAACAGGTCCCCGAGGACTGGCACGAGGAGTTCGGCGACGTCGGCACCCGCGAACTCGGGCGTCGGTACCGCCCGCTCGACCGGGTCGGCGTCTACGCCCCCGGCGGCACCGCCGCCTACCCCTCGAGCGTCCTGATGGGCGTCATTCCCGCGAAGGTCGCGGGGGTCGAACACGTCGCGGTCGCCACGCCGCCCGCGGAGCCGATGAACCCCGTCACGCTCGCCGCGATGCACGTCGCGGGCGCGGACGCGGTCTACTCGGTCGGCGGCGCGCAGGGCATCGCCGCGCTCGCCTACGGCACGGAGACGGTGAAGGCCGTCCAGAAGGTCGTCGGCCCGGGCAACAAGTGGGTCACCGCGGCGAAGGCCGAGGTCCGCGGCGACGTTGACATCGACTTCCTCGCCGGTCCCTCCGAGGTGCTCGTCGTGGCCGACGAGACGGCCGAGGCGCGGTTCGTCGCCGCCGACCTCGTCGCGCAGGCCGAACACGACCCGAACGCGTCGGTCGTCGCCGTCACCGACGACGCCGACCTCGCCGCCGAGGTCGTCGCGGAGGTAGAGCGACAGGCGGGCGAGCGCGAGCGCGCGGAGACCATCGAGGCGGCGCTCGAAGGCGACGCGTCGGGCGTCCTCCTCGCGCGGTCGATGTCCGAGGCGGTGCTGTTCGCCGAGGAGTACGCCGCCGAGCACCTGACGATTCAGGCCGACGACGACGAGGCGCTGTTGGACCGCATCGACTCCGCGGGGAGCGTCTTCCTCGGCCCGTACACGCCCGTCGCGGCCGGCGACTACGCCTCCGGGACGAACCACGTCCTCCCGACCGGCGGCGGCGCGAAGCGACAGGGCGGCCTCTCGGTGGACCACTTCGTCCGCTCGACGACGGTCCAGCGCCTCGACCGCGACGGGCTGTCGGAGCTTTCCGAGACGATTACGACGCTCGCGGAGGCGGAGGGCCTCGACGCCCACGCCCAGAGCGTCCGCGAGCGGTTCGAAGAGTGAACTGAGGCGTTCCACCGGGTAGCCACAGCCTACCGGGGCGGCGCGCGAAGTTCCGCCTGCGCCACAGTTATCCGTTCCCACAGTATAGTGGGACGTATGAGCACGGAATCCGCGAGTGGCGGCGGCGATATGGCGGTCACGGTCACGCCCGCGGCCGCGGACGAAGCCGTCTCCCTCCTCGAAGGGGAGTCGATGGACACCGACGTGGCCGGACTTCGGCTGTTCGTCCAGCAGGGCGGCTGCGCCGGTCTGTCCTACGGGATGCGCTTCGACAACGAACCGGAAGACGACGACACGGTCGTCGAACAGCACGGCCTCCGCGTGTTCGTCGACCCCGCGAGCATGAACTACATCGGCGGTTCGACCCTCGACTTCGAGGGCGGCCTGCAAGGCGCGGGCTTCCACGTCAACAACCCGAACGCCGAGAGCAGCTGCGGCTGCGGCGAGTCGTTCCGGACGTAGGGACCAATTTCTTAAGCCACCCGCGCGCGAATCGGTGGCATGGCCGAACTCCAGACCCAGACCGTATCGAGCGGTAAGACCGTCTTCGTCGCCACCGACGAGCCCGAACGCGGCTCGAAGGGACCGTTCTACGTCGTCTATTCGACCGAGGACGCCGAGAACCGATGGGGCTACCTCTGCGGCAACTGCGACTCGTTCGACACCGCGATGGACACGATGGCCCGCATCGAGTGCAACAACTGCGGGAACGTCCGCAAACCCGAGGAGTGGGACGCCGCTCACGAGTAGCCGGGCGTCTCGGCGCGACCGTTCGTCAATTATTGGTATGGTATGGCGTGACAATCTTTATCAGGAGTGCGGGTGTACGTAGACGTGCATGGCCCAGGCTTCGATGCCTCCTGTTCAGGAGGCTCGGTCGATATTCGGCCGGCTCGGCTACTCCGTCTCGGGGGACGGACCCGATATGCTGGCCGAACGCAAGTGGCGTACGGTCCACGTGACCGCACTGAGTTCGCGCGAAGCGACTGAATGCCGTCCGGTGCTCGCAGACGGCGGCACCGAGACACCGTATCGGTTCCGCTGCTTCGTGACGTGGGACGACCACATCAGCGCGCTTCGAGAGCGGCTTCGCGGTATCGACCTTCCATACGAGTGGGCAATCATCGGCGTGTCGAACGGTGGTGGGAACGACTACGAGGTCGTTCACGGCACGAACACGTAATCGAAATGGGGCGGTTTCGCCCAAACGTTTTCTCAGCCCGTCGCTAACGGGCGAGCATGTCGCAGGCCGCACAGACGGAGTTGGCGCGATTCGTCCGGAGCAGACGGCTCAACGCGGCGCTCGCGTGGCTGTTCGTCGGCTTCCTCGTCGCCGTCGCCGTCGGGAGCGTCGTCACCGGCGGCGACCTCGTCTGGGGCGGGTTCGCGGCCGTCGTGGCCGCGGTCACCGTCGTCCCCGCCGTCGCCTTCCGCGAACCGCGAGCGATGCTGCCGTGGGAGGTCGTCGCGCTCGCCTCGTTCCCGCTCGTCGCCCGCGTTCTCGTCCGGGGCCAGACCATCGGCGGCGTGACGTTCACCGGGCGCGTGTCGACGTATCTCGCGGTGGCCGCCATCGCGCTCATCGTCGCCGTCGAACTCGACGTGTTCACGCCGGTCCGGATGAACCACTCCTTCGCCGTCTTCTTCGTCGTCATCGCCACGATGGCCGCCGCGGGCGTCTGGGCGGTCGTCCAGTGGCTCTCGGACCTCTACCTCGGGACGCGCCTGCTGTTGAACGGGCGGCCCGAGCACGTCGTCGAGGCGGGGCTGATGTGGGACTTCGTCGCCGCCACCGTCGCCGGACTCCTCGCCGGATTGCTGTTCGAGTACTACTTCCGCCGCCGGGCCGGGTCGCGCGAGCGACTCCCCGAGGAGGTGGCGGAGATGGCCGAGGAGTCGGAGGCGGCGGAGGTAGCCGGGCTCTCGGACGCGGCGGAGACGGACGGCGATTCCCGCGCGCCGGAGGGAGGTGAGTCGCCGTGAAGATTCGCTCGCACCTCCGTATCGACGAGCGACGGCAGTCCCAACTCTCGCGGGCGATGCAGGTCGTCCTCGTCGGTCTCGTCTTCATCGGCCTCGACCGCGGGAACCTCGGCATCGTCGTCAACGCGCTCGTCGGTCTCGGCGTGACCTATCTGCCGGCGATACTCGAACGCGACTACCGCATCCCGATGGACGCCGGGCTGACGCTCTGGATATCCTCCGCGGCGTTCCTCCACGCGCTCGGGACGGTCGGCTTCCCCGGCTCGGAGACCAGTTTCTACGCGGGCGTCTGGTGGTGGGACCATCTCACGCACGCGCTGTCGTCGTCGGTCGTCGCGGCCGCCGGCTACGCGACCGTCCGCGCGGTCGACGAGCACACGGCGGACATCTACCTGCCGCCGCGGTTCATGTTCGTCTTCATCCTGCTTTTCGTCCTCGCGTTCGGCGTCTTCTGGGAGGTCATCGAGTTCGCCATCTCCGGGGTCGCCTCGCTCGCCGGCACCGCGTCGGTGCTGACGCAGTACGGTCTCGACGACACGCTCTTGGACCTCGTGTTCGACGCCGTCGGCGGCGTCATCGTCGCCGTCTGGGGGACCGCCCACCTCTCGGACGTGGTCGGCGCGTTGCAGCGGCGGTTCGAAACGGCGCCTCGCTGACACGAACTGGCGGGGACCAGGCCGTCAGAATCAGCCGACAGCAGGCGATTTCTCTCGAATCCCGATATACATTTGTACACGGACTGAGACGTTCACACCGATGTCGAGTTGGATCGGTGATGGAGACGAGGACGCCGCCGACGCGTTCGAGACGGTCGGCCGTCGCCGGCAGATTCTCCAAGCGCTCTCGACGGAGTCACTTTCGAAGGCCGAACTGGTCCGCACGCTCTCGGTCTCTCGGTCCACCGTCGACCGCGGCGTCGAGCGACTCGTCGGGCTCGGTCTCGTCGAGCGGTCGAACGGCAGGTTCGTCGCCACGAGCGCGGGTCGAGTCGCGCTAGAGACGCACGACGAAGCGATTCGGGCGATGGCGAACGTGCTCGGCGCGGTACCCGTGCTCGACCACCTCCCCGAGTCGGTCGAGCCGCCACCCTCGCTGTTCCGCGAGGCGGTCGTCTGTACCGGCGACCTCTCGGAGATGGAACGGCGCGCACCGCTCGATTTCGATATCAACGAGGTGACGGAGCTCGCCGGCTTCAACGGCCCGTTTCTGTTCAGTAACTGGCCCGAGGCGCGCGAGCAGCTCACCCGGCTCGGCGACAGCGTCACGCTCGTCCTCTCCGCGGAGTCGCTCGACTGGCTCTCGAACCGCTATCCCGACGACCTCGACGCCATGGTCGACGCCGGCGTCCGCGTGGCCGCGGTCGACGAGGACCCGACGTTCGGCGTCGTGGTCATGGACCGACCGACGACGGCCTCCGTCACGCTCGTCGTCTACGACCACATGGGCGCTCCGGAGGCGCTAGTCGTGAGCTACGAGCCCTCGGCCGTGGCGTGGGGTCGCAGACTCGTCGCGGCGCGCGCCGAGACCGCGCGCCCGTATCGGCCCGACGAGTGAGCCCGCGACAGCGCGGTGCGAGATGACCCGCCCGCCCACCGCCGCCGAATCAGGGACGATTATTTGTGATAGTACGACGAAGGGTCCGACGAGATGGTGTTCAAGAAAATCACCCTCGTCGGTCGGAGTGCAGAGAGTTTCGACGCCGCCGTCGACGACGCGATTAACCGCGCGGAGGAGACGCTCGCGGGCGTCCACTGGGTCGAAGTAAAGGAACTCGGCGTCGAACTCGCGTCCGTCGAGACGCGAGAGTACCAAGCCGAGGTCGAAGTCGCGTTCGAACTCGAAGGGGAAGACGGCGAGTAGAGACGACGCTCACTCGGTCGAGGCGATGACGGCCGCGCCGGTTCCGCGCCGTCTCGCCCGCCCACGGGCCGTCCCGACGGCTTCTTATCCGCCCGCACCGCCACATTCGAGAAGCGAATGCCTCGGCTCCTCCACTACTCCGACATCGAGAACGTCTTCGACGACACCGAGCGCGCCGGCCGCCTCGCGGGTTGCGTCAGCGCCCTCGACGGCGACGACACGCTCGTGGTCGGCACCGGCGACAACACCGCGCCGGGCGTCCTCTCGCTCGTCGAGCGCGGCGGACAGGCGCTCGACTTCTACGACGCCGTGGACGCCGACCTCGAAACGTTCGGCAACCACGACTTCGACTACGGGCCGAGCCGGACCCGCGAACTCGTCGCCGCGAGCCGGCCGACGTGGGTCACGAGCAACGTCCACGGCGAGGACGGCGGCCGGTTCGCCGCCGCCGGGGGAACCGTCCCGCGAACGACCCGAGAGGTGGACGGGCTGACCCTCGGCTTCTTCGGCGTCACCGACCCCGCGACCGGCACTATCAACCCGGAGGCGGCCGACGTCGGCTTCTCCGACCCCTACGCGGCCGCCGCCGACGCGGCCGCCGCACTCAGGGACGACGGCGCGGACCTCGTCGTCGCGCTCTCGCACCTCGGCAGCGGCGACGACGAACTGGTCGCCCGGTGCGACGTGGACCTCGTCCTCGGCGGCCACGTCCACGCCGAGCGCGACGACGTGGTCGACGGCGTGCCAATCGTCCGCCCCGGCGCGAACGGCCACGTCGTCTGGGAGGTCCGCGTCGCCGCCGACAGAATCGAGACGGTCCGCCACCGGACCGCCGAGTACCGGGCCGACGAGGGGCTGGTCGCGGCGCTGGCGGGTCGAGTCGACGCCGCCGGCCTCGACGAGGTGCTCTGTCGAATCGACCGCCCCATGGACCGCGCCGAAGAGACCGTCGCGGCCGGCGAGTGCCGCGTCGGCAACGCCATCGCCGACGCCTACCGCTGGGCGACCGGCGCGGACGTGGGGCTGCAGAACAGCGGCGGCATCCGCTCCGGCCCGCCCATCGGTCCCGAGGTGACCCACGCCGACCTCGTGAGCCTCGTCCCCTTCGAGGAGCACCTCGTCGTCGCCGAGGTGACCGGCACGGAGCTACTGGCGGCGTTCGGGGCCGCCCGCGGGGCCGAGATGGGATTCGGCGAACCGGACTGGTGGCACGCCCACGTCAGCGGCGCGCGCATCGTCTGGGACGACGACCGCGACGAGGTCGTCGCGGCGTTCGTCGGCGGCGAGCCAATCGACCCAGAGGCGAGCTACACCGTCGCCACGAGCGACTACCTGCTCCACAGCACACAGGAGTTCCCGGCCATCACGCAGGCCCACCGGGGCGGCGAGTTCGAGATTCAACACGACGCGCTGGCGCGCTACGCCCGCGAGGTCGGCTTCGACGCCGCCGTCGAGGGGCGCATCGAGCGCCGGTCGGCCAGCCGCGCCGACGACTGACGGAGACGGAAAGAGCGTGAGCAACGGCGACGCGGCCGTCGGAGAGGGAAAGGTTCACGCACGCCCGGCGAGTGGTCTCGGAGTATGACACGGGTCGTGGTCCCGGTTCGGTACCCGCTCTCGAAGCACTCCCGGGCGACGCTCGAAGAGGCCGTCCGCGTCTCGCGCGAGCGCGACGCCGAACTGACGGTCCTCCACGTCGACCTCTACCAGTCGAACCGCGGCGTGACGCGGACCGAACTCAAGCGGGCGGTCGAAGCCGAGTTCGGGCCGCTCGTCCGCGCGCGCTACGTCGTCCGTCGGGGATTCCTCGTCGAGGAGACGATTCTCGAAGAGGTCGCCGCCGAGGAGGCCGACATCGTCGTCATCGGGTCGAAACAGGCGAGCCGCTGGCGGCGGATGCTCCGCCGGTTCCTCGACGACCCCGACATCGACGTGTTCCTCCGCGAAAAGCTCGACTGCACGGTCATCACCGTCCGCGCCGACGACTGAGCCGGCGGCGCACGGTTCGGTTCGAGTTCGGACTCGGATTCGAGTTCGGGTTTCCCCGTTTTCGATGCGACCAGTTTCGACTGCGTTCGCCGTTCCCCGTCAGTTCTCGGCGGTGTCCGCTGACTCCGCGCCCGCCGAGTCCGGGGCGTCGGTCGCGTCGGCCGAATCAGCCGCATCGACCGAGGCTTCGCCGCCCTCCCCGTCGGAGACCGACTGGACGGGCGCTCCCGGAGCCGGCGACGCGGTGGCGTGACGCCGGTTCGCGGCCTCGTCGCTGGTGACGTGGAGGCTCCCACTGGTCTCGTCGAAGACGAGGTGCGTGTGCGGGTAGGCGAACTCGACGGTCGCGTCGGACTCCTCGACGAGCGACCAGAGCCGCGTCTGGACCTCCGACTGGATGCGGCCGATTTTGTACGGTTTCAGCGCCCAGTAGCGGAGGCGCAGGAGGACGCCGTTGTCGGCGTAGGAGTTGATGTAGGCGGTCGGCTTCGCCGGGTAGCGGGCGCTCCCGATGCGGATGTCGGGGCCGCCTTCGACCACCGCGTCGCAGTCGCGGGCGGCGCGCTCGACGAGGTCGCGGGCGGCGTCGATGTCGGACTCGTAGGTGACGAGCACGTCGAGCGACAGACGGGTCCGCTCGTCTTCCGCGGAGTAGTTGATGACGTCGCGGTCGCGGATGTTCGAGTTCGACATCACGAGAAAGGTGTTGTCGAGGGTGAATATCTTCGTGTAGCTCAGGGTAATCTCGTCGATGAAGCCCTTCGTGCCGTCGTCGAGTTCTATCATGTCGCCGATTTCGAACGGCTGGTCCGAGAGGACGAACACCCCGTTGATGATGCTCCCGACGATGGGCGCGAGAACGATACCGAGCACCGCCGAAAACACCGTCACCGAGAGGACGATGTCGCCGAGTTCGAGGCCGAGGACGTTCGCGCCGACGCCGACGCCGACGAGGACGATAGCGAGACGAACGATTCGCAGGATGGTCTGGGCGACGCTCTGACGGCGGAACTGTCGGGCGACCGGCCGGCCGAGCAGACGGACAGCGTACTTCGAGAGCCCGACCGACAGGGCGACGATGACGAGGGCGACGGCGATGCGCCACCCCGGAAACAGGAAGTGGTCCGGCACGAACGCCGGCGGCGTGAGCGCCGTCGACTGGAGCGGGGCGACCGCGAGGTGGCTCCCCGCAGCCGATACCCCGCCGACCGCGGCCGACGCGTCGGCAACCCCCTCGACTCCGTGCATGGAACCCGCAACGGGGAGCGGCGAAAAAAGGGTTGTTACTTTGGGGGGTTCGGTCGCGGTGAACGGCTAAGTGTCGGGCCGTCGCAGTATCTGTATGGCCGACGCGACGACCGCCCGTCCCGACTTCCGCATCACCCACGAGACGCCGCCCAGTCGAGCGCTCCTCTGCGGCTTTTCGTCGTTCGGACTCGCCGGACTAACGGCCGTCGACTTCATCGTCGACCACCTCGACCTCGAACAGACCGGCCACCTCACCGTCGAGGGCATCCCGGCGGTGACGCCGTTCGAGGACGGTCGCCCCTGACACCACACGCGACTGTTCTCCCGCGAGGATCTCGACGTGACCGTGCTCGTCGGCGAACTGTTCGTCCCCGCGGTCCACGGCACGCAGTTCGGAAACGCCATCCTCGAATGGACCGAACGAAATCAGGTCGAAGAACTCGCCGTCCTCTCGGGGATTCCGATGGCCCACGGCCCCGACGAACACCGCGTGTTCTACATCGCCACCGACGACTACCGCGACGCGCGACTCGCCGATAGCGACATCCCGCCGATGGGTCGCGGGTTCTTCGACGGCACCAACGCGGCGCTCGTCGAGCGCGGCATCGGGTCGCCCCTCGGCGTCGGCGTCTACGTCACGCCGGTTCACGCTCAAGTCCCCGACGTAGAGGCGGCTATCCGCCTCGTCGACGCCGCCAACGAGGTGTACGACCTCGGCGTTGACTCCTCGCCGCTGGAGTCCTTTGCGGCCGAGGTCCAGCAGTACTACGCCGAACTCGCCGAGCGACTCCACGAAAGCGAGGCCGACTTCCCGGAAGACCGTATGTACATGTGAAAACCGGCCCGCCCGCCGTTCCGCGACGCTCGCCGGCCGCCCTGCCATCAGTTGTGCCACTTGTTTTCGGAATGTCGTGCTACTCGGATTTCAGTAAATGATTTAGGTGATGCCGTACACGTCACGAGCATGGCTGACGAACTGCGGCTCACCATGGAGCGAGTCGGTGAGCGCTTCAACCTCGGTGAGTACGAGATAGACGCGTATCTGGCCGTTCTCGAACACGGACAGTTGACGGCGAGCGAAATCGCGGACCGAACCAGCATCCCCCAGCCGCGGGTGTACGACACGGTCCGAAGCCTGTCGGACCGCGGCCTCGTCGAACTCCGCGAGTCGCGCCCGATGAAAATCGTCGCCGTCGACCCCGACGACGCCTTCGCGAACGTCAAGACCTCGCTGGAGGAACTCATCGAGGAACTGGAGGCACGCTACACCGCCCCCGCCCGCGACACCGAGGCCGTCTCGCTCGTCAAGTCGCGGTCGACCATCCTCCGCTACATCGAGGAGATTATCGAGGCCGCGGAGTACGAACTCGTGCTCTCGTTGACGCCCGACCTGCTCCGTCGCTTCCGCGACGACCTCGCGGCGGCCATCGACAGCGGCGTCAGCATCGACCTGCTCGTGACGCCCGCCTCCCGCGCGCCCGACCCCGAGGAGTTCAACTACCTCGACGTGGCGACCATCGCCCGCGCCCGCCGCGGCATCACCTCGCCCGTCCTCGCGGTCGCCGACGGCGAGTACTCCATCTACGCGACCCAGGACGCCCTCCGCGACGACCGCGACCGCTACGGCGTCATCTTCAACCGCTCCGCGCTCGGCTTCCTCGTGAGCGGCTTCTTCGGGACCGTCCTCTGGAGCACCGCCGAGACCATCGTCGCCAACGGCAAGCGCCGGCCGTTCCCGCGCCGCTACGCCTCCATCCGCCGGGCCGTCAAGGACATCCGCGAGATAGAAGGCGACTTCTACGCCTCCGTCTCCGGCCGCGACATCGAGACCGGCGACCCCATCGTGGTCGAAGGGCGCGTCATCGAGACGGCCTTCGAGGACACGGAGGAGGTCGCGTCGCTCCACATCGAGACCGAAGAGGGCGTCGTCGAGGTCGGCGGGCTGGTCGCCGCGCTCGAAGACGTGGAGGGACAGGAGATTCTGCTCGGCCGCGACGAGGTTCCGAACCGCGACGAAATCGTCTGAAGCCGCGTCGTCAGTTTCCGCTCGCGTCTTTTCCGCTCGACTAGTCCCCGCCAGCGACGGCTACTCGTCGGGGAACTCGTAGACGACCGCGCCGCAGTCCGCACAGCCGAGGACCTCGTGTTCCGGCGAGTCGTACAGCCCCGCGGTGCCGCCGCAGCAGTTGCGCGTCGTCGTCTCCTCGACCGGGCCGCCGCAGTCCGGACAGACCTCGACGAACATCCGCATCGGCTCCGTGGCCGCGAGCGCGACCATCGGGTCGACGCCGCGCTCGACGACCGTGTAGAGCGTCGCCACGTCCGCGATGGCCTGCGGCCGGGAAATCCACACGGACATCGAGGGGCCGTCTAGCGAGATGCCTCCGAACTCGGCGTCGACGGTCGCCTCGAACGGGACCGCGTTGGCGACTGCCTCGGCGAGTTCCTCGTCCGTGGCCTTCCGGAGCGTCGCCATCGTCGACTCCCACTCCTCGCGGGCGTCGGCGGCGAGGAACAGGCCGTCTTCCTCCTCGACGAGCACCCCGGCGTTCAGGAGCGTCGAGAGCATCACGTCGGGGTCGACGTTGGCGTCGAGCGACTCCGAGCGGCGGTCGGGGGCGTCGTCGCCGTGGTCGAAGACGCCGGCGAGACCGACTGCGCCGACCAACTGCGGCGCGAACGAGGGCGTACCGGGGACGACGTAGCCCCGGAGGTACACCGACAGCGCGCCGCCGACGAGGACGACGAGACCGGCGACCGGCGAGAGCACGCTGACCGCGAGACCGACGACGACGACGAGTGCGACGTTGACGGCGGTACACGGGAGACAGCGGTTCTCGCCGGTGTGTTCCGGTCGCCTGAGTGAGTCGATGACGGACATGGTGTGAACAGTGGGGCTGTGAGGGGTGTGCGTTCGCGGTGGTCAGTTCGCCGGGGGCGTCTCGGTCTCGGTCTCGGCCGCGCCGAGGCGGACCGCCTCGCCCGTCTCCGACGAGCGGTAGATGGCGTCGATGACGCGCTGGACGGCGAGACCCTGTTCGACCGTGTTGCGGCCGGGGTGTTCGCCCTCGGCGACGGCCGCGAGGAACGCCTCCTGTTCGGTCTTGTGGGTGTCGTTGTCCTGCGTCTCCACGTCCGTCGTCGAGAGGTGGTTGCCGCCGCCGACGCCGTCCTCGTAGAACTGGAGGTCGTGGCTCGCGCGGTCGAAGCGGACGCCGCCCTCCGTGCCGCGGAGGAAGAACTCGTCGTTGGTCGGGCGGTTCGTCGCCCACGCGACTTCGAGGGAGATGGTCGTCCCCTCGTCGGTGCGGATGAAGGCGCTCGCGGAGTCGTCCACGTCGAAGGCCTCCGGGCCCACGTCCTCGCCCCACATCTCGACGAAGGTGTAGTCGTCGCGGTCACCGAACTCCGAGCGGGTGACGCCGGAGACCTCGACGACCTCGGGGAAGTCGAGGAAGTAGAGCGCGAGGTCGATGGCGTGGACGCCGATGTCGATGAGCGACCCGCCGCCGGCGATTTCCTTCGAGGTGAACCACGACCCGCGCCCGGGGATGCCGCGGCGGCGGACGTAGTTGGCCTCGACGTGGGTCACGTCCCCGAAGCGGCCCTCCTCGTAGTGGTGGCGGACGACCTCGACGGGGTTGGCAAAGCGGTTGTTGAAGCCGACCATGCAGAAGCCGTCGGCGTCTTCGGCCGCCGCGGCGATTCGCTCGGCGGATTCGAGCGAGTGCGCCAGCGGCTTTTCGAGCAGCACGTCGAGGCCGGCGTCGAGCGCGGCGACGGCGTACTCCTCGTGGAAGCGGTTCGGCGTGGTGATGATGACCGCGTCGACCTCCTCGAACAGTTCCGACTTCTCCTCGTAGGTGTTCACGTCGTACTTCTCCGCGAAGCGGCGACGGGCGTCCGCCTGAATGTCGAGGCCGCCGACGAGGGTCGCGCCGAGGTCGACGAGGCGGTCCGCGTGGTGGTGTCCGATGTTGCCGAGGCCGACGATGCCGACCCGGACTGATGATTCGGTACTCATGATTCGATGATTAACTACTGGTGGTGTTAAGTTTCACGTTCTTTGGGCTGATTTGCCAGAATCGACCGCGAGACCCCGGCCAGAGAGCGTTTTCACTGTGACGGGTGGCACGCAATAGAGGCGGAGTGAGGCGAGCAACACGGGTCGAGTCGGGTCAGTAGAGCTGTTCTTCTCGCTCCTTGCGTTCTTCCTCGCGGCGTTTTTCTTCCTTGAGGCGGCGTCGCCCGCGGAGGTACTGCTTGCCCTTCGGGATGAACTTGTTCTTCAGGTCGAGCAGGAACGAGACGATGCCGTAGGCCCAGAAGAAAAACAGGACGGTCATCCCGCCGAGGTAGAACAGGCCGAGTTCGTTGACCATTGTGTGGGTGAGTGTGCTGTGGGTTGGTTCGGTGCGCGTTGTGCGGGCTGTGCGAGTCGGGGGCGGGACGGCGACGAACCCGGGAGCCCCCGGAGCGGGCCGCGTTACGGCCGCGTCAGTCGTCGCTTTCGGCTTCCGTGCCGGGCGCGCCGCTCGTCTGGACGGGCGTCTCGATGCCGTGGCTGATGGCCTCGCCCGTCGCCGTGTCGAAGAGGTGGACGCGCGAGCGGTCGAGGACGACCGTCACGTCCTCGTCCTCCGCGATGTCGGTGTCGGGGGCGACGCTCATCAGCAGTTGGTCGTTGGCGACGCCGCTCGTGTCTTCGAGGTCCGTCTCGGCCGACTCCGAGAGCTTCAGGTAGACGAATATCTCGTCGCCCATCGGTTCGAGCACGTCGGTCACGGCGTCGATGCGGTGGCTCGGGTTCGATACGAGCGACTCCTCGTCGACGAGATACACGTCTTCCGGGCGGATGCCCATCGTGACGTCCGTCCCCGGTTCGACGCCGAGGTCCGCGGGGTCGAACTCCACGTCGATGTTGGTCGACGAGAAGCCGTCGGCCGCGACCTCGCCGTCGAGGAAGTTCATCGACGGCGAGCCGATGAAGCCGGCGACGAACAGGTTCGCGGGTTCGTTGTAACAGACCAGCGGCGGGTCGATCTGCTGGAGCTGTCCCGAGTCGATGACCGCGATGCGGTCGGACATCGTCATCGCCTCCGCCTGGTCGTGGGTGACGTAGATGATGGTCGTGTCCAGTTCCTTGTGCAGGCGCTGGAGTTCGGTCCGCATGTGGACCCGGAGCTTCGCGTCGAGGTTCGCGAGCGGTTCGTCCATCAGGAAGACGCCGGGGTTCCGGACGATGGCGCGGGCGATGGCGACGCGCTGTCGCTGCCCGCCGGACATCTCGTCGGGCATGCGTTCGAGCATTCCTTGGAGTTGAACGATTTCGGCGGCGCGCTCGACGCGGCGCTCGATTTCCTCCTTGTCGTAGTTGCGGAGGCGGAGCCCGAAGGAGATGTTGTCGTAGACGTCCATGTGGGGGAACAGCGCGATGTTCTGGAACACCATCGCCACCCCGCGGTCCTTCGGCGGGAGGTTCGTCACCTCGCGGTCGCCGATGAACATCTTCCCCTCCGAGGGGATGGTCAGCCCCGCTATCATCTCCATGGTCGTCGACTTGCCGCACCCCGACGGACCGACGAGACAGATGAATTCTCCGTCGTCGATGTCGAGGTTCATGTCGTCGACCGCCGTTACGTCGTCGTAGTGCTTGCTTACGTGTTCGAGTGTTACGTCTCCCATGATTACTCCTTCAGCGCTCCTGCGGTCAGTCCACTCACGATGCGTTCCTGTGCGATGATGACAAGAATTGCCACGGGTAAGACCCCCACGATTGAGGCGGCGGCCATCAGGTTGTACGGGGTGTCGAACTGCCCCTGATACTTCAGGATACCCGCGACGATGGGGGCCCACGAGTCGGCCTCGCCGTTGTTCATGATGAACGAGAAGAAGAACTCGTTGTACACCGAGATGAACGTGAGGACGCCTGCGGTCGCCACGCCGGGTGCCGAAAGCGGCACGATGACGCGGAAGAGGGCACCGAGTCGGGTGGTCCCTTCGACACGCGCCGCGTCCTCCAACCCGTCGGGAATCTGTCCGTAGAAGGTCGTGAGGATGAATATCGACAGCGGCAGGAACAACGCGCTAAACGGGAACACCATCGGTGCCGGCGTGTTGAACAGGTCCGGCGACGAGATGGTGACCGCCCCGAGGCTAATCGCGGTGTTCCCCGTGAACAGTTCGAAAAGCGGGATGAGGAACGCCGCTGGCGGGAAGTACGAGATGGCGAGGATACCGAGCATCAGCACGCCCTTCCCGGGGAAGCGGAGACGTCCGAAGACGTATCCCGCGAGGCTCGCGAGGAGCAACACGATGACCGTCGTCGTGATGCCCAACACGAAACTGTTGAACATGTAGAGGTGGAACGGCACGCGCTCGAACATGGTGACGAACACCTCCGGATTGAACCCCTTCGGCAGGAGCCCCATGTCGCTGATCAGTCGATTCGGCGTGAGCGCGATGATCAAGAGCCAGTAAAACGGGAACAGCGTCGTGAACAGGAAGAACACCGTCGCGACGTAGAACATCGCTCGGTAGACTCTCCCCGGGTTCTTGATGGCCTTGGCGACCCAGCGGCCGAACGGCCCGCGCTTCATCTCTGCGTCGTCGTCATGGAGACCGGCTCCTGGTTGTTCGCTCGACATCTTAGAGATCCTCGCTGGCGAAGTTCACGATGTATACCGAGACCACGATGGCGATGATACCGGCGGTGACGAACGCCACCGTCGCCGAGGTCCCGTACAGCGGTGCGTTGAACGTCGTGACGACGAGACACGACAGCGACGGCACTGTCTGACAGCCGGCCATCGTCTCGATGATACCGTAGACGCGCATCGCCGAGATGGTGCGGAACAGCATCGCGACCAGCACCGACGGCAGGATGAGCGGGAAAGTGATCATCTTGAACTGTTGCCAGCGCGACGCACCGGCGACCTTCGCGACGTCGTACAGCGAGCGGTCGATACTCTGCATCCCGGCGAGGATGAGCAGTGCCATGAACGCTGACGTCTTCCAGACGTCGGCCACGATGATGAGGAACAACGAGTCTGCGGTGTTCCGCAGCGGCGTCGTTCCGATGAGGCCGAGTTGGTTCAACAGCGCCGGGTTTTCGGTCGTGCCGACGAGGAACCCGATGTTCGGCTGGAACATCAGGTACCAGATCATCCCCTGAATGACGATGGGGACAGCCCACGGGATGATGATGGCGACGCGGACCCATCGCCGACCACGGAAGTCCTGGTCTAAGATGAGCGCCTGACCGAAGCCGATGAGCGTTTCGAAGAGCACACTGAAGACGGTGAAAATGAGCGTCACCATCAGCGCGCTCCCGTAGATATTCGTCACGAACGGGAATTCTGACGTGAACGTCGGGAGGAAGGCAGACGGAAGTGCGTAGTTTCGCGCACCGGTGAACAGGTCGATGTAGTTCTGTAACCCGACGAACTCACCCAGTCGTGCGGACCCCGTAAGCTGGTCTGCGTACAGCGACATGCTGAACGTCGACGCGAGCGGGTATATCGCGATTACCCCCAAAAGGATGAGTGCGGGCGTCAGAAGCAGGTACGCGAACTGGGTCTCCGACAACGCCTCGACCCAGTTGACGGCAGACGCGTACGGACCTGAGCGACGAGACTCAGACAGTGCCTCCCCCGATTGTTGTTCTGTAGCCATGACAATTGATAACGTATGTAGGTGATATTACGTCTTACCCAAGACGGAGTTTACGCAAGGCTCTGTTCGATTGCCTCGAGTTGCGACTTGAGGTCGGACATCGCCTGTTCGGGCGTCTTCTCTTGAGCATACGCGTTGTTGACTTCCTGAGCGACCTTCCCGGACTGCTGTGGCCACACGACGGTGACCGGACGGGGGATGGCGTTGTTGCCAGCGACCTTCAGGGCGCTGAGGTAGCGACCGATGACGTCCACATTTTTCGCCTCCTCGGAGTCGAGGAGTTCCGGACGTGGTGGAATCCATCCCTGAATACCGAAGTTGTCGAGTTGGAACTGTGGCTTCATCATCACTTCCAGAACCTGCGCACCTGCCTGCTTCTGTTGTTGCGGTGCGTTCGGGTTCATCGTCATGTGCCAGCCACCGAGGGCCGCGACGGGGCCGCCGGTTCCCTCGTACTTGGCTTCGTCGGCCGGGACGCCGTACGGAATCGGCATGACGCCGAGGTCCTCGCCGAAGACGTCGTCGGCACCGTTGATGGTAATCGAGTAGGGCCAGTTGCGGTGCATGATGGCGTCGCCGCCGGTGAACGGTTTCCGGGACGGCTCTTCGGTCCACTGGAGGACGGCTTCGGGCGCGATGCCGCCCGTGATACCGTCGAGTGCGTACTCGTCGTCCTCGCCGTGGATGAGCGTGCGGACCATCCGGATGGAATCGAGAACCGACTGTTCGTCGACCGTAATCGGGCGTTCACCGACGGGCCCGAAGAGGTTGTCGCGGCCACCGAAGAAGGCGCCACCGTACGATGTCATGAACTCGTTGAAGTCACAACACGACAGGCCTTCGTAGACGTCCGCCTGGAACGTGTAGCCGTACTGGACGTCGTTGGCGTCGAGCGCTTCCTTCGTGACCTTCGAGAATTCCTCCCACGACATGGACTCGGTCGCCCACGTGTCGAAGTCGTCGTCGGTGTAGCCCGCGTTCCGGAGCAGGTCCTTGCGGTACTGCATCGTCGGGAAGTCGGGGAACAGCGGAACGCCGTAGAGGTCACCGTTGGAGCCCTTCGCCGTCGAGACGGACGCTTCGAAGTACTCGTCTTCGATAGTCGAGATCATCTCGCTCGGGAGCGACTCCGAGAGGTTCTGCAGTTGATTGCGCGCGATGAACGGAATCGTCCACCCGCTGTCCATCATCAGGAGGGTCGGTTCTTCACGGCCGCCACCGAGCCACTGCTGGTACTGTGCCTGACGGTTGTCGGTCACCTGCGAGCCGGCGATGATGTCGATGGAGATGTTGTCCGGAAGCCCGGCGTCGCGCATCGACTGGACGATCGCATCGCTGTTGTCGGCCATCCGAGTATCGCCCGCGATCTTGACGGTGATGTCTTCGGTCGTTTCTTCGGTGTTGATCGGCGTGGAGGTGTCGCTGTCTCCGCCGCCGTTGCTACCGTTGTCACCGTTGTCTCCGTCTCCCCCACCGGTGCTGATACAACCAGCGAGTCCGACCGCGACGCCCGATGCGCCGGCAGCTTTCACGAAGCTGCGTCGAGAGACGCCATTCCGCTTGCCCTTACGTGAGTCAGCATCAACCATTACAGTCTGTATTCTACAATTAGTGATTATTTATAGTTTTGGTGCTGGCCACTACCGGTGTTGTAGTAAACTACTTGATAATAGTATCTGCGCCCCGAAATTCAATCAATCCAATAATTATAACAATCGTGTATTATGATTGTGGGCTGAAAACTTAGTCCTTTCCCGGCGCGGGCCACCGCGGCGTCTTCGGGGCCTCGATTCGCTCGATATCGTCGTCGCTCAGGGCCACGTCGAGCGCGCCGACGTTCTCTTCGAGGTGGTCGAGTCGCCGCGGGCCGATGATGGGCGCGTCCACGACGGGCTTGTGGAGCAGCCACGCGAGCGACACCTGCGCGGGCGTCGCCCCCTTTTCGTCGGCGATGGCGCGAATCGCGTCGAGGACGGCCCAGTTCTCGTCGGTAAAGCGGTTCGACGTGTACTCGTCCGAGTTCGCGCGCGTGCCCGCCGGCACCTCGGCGTCGCGCTCGTACTTGCCCGTGAGGAAGCCGCCCGCGAGCGGCGACCACGGGACGACGCCGACGCCTTCGCCCTCGCACACCGGAAGCAAGTTCGCCTCCTCGTGGCGGTCGACCGCGTTGTACTCCGGTTGCATGCAGGCGAAGCGTTCGAGGTTCTCCACGTCGGCGGTGTACAGCGCCTTCGTGAACTGGTACGACGACATCGTGGACGCGCCGACGTAGCGGACCAGCCCCTCCTCGACGAGGTGGTCGAGCGCCGATAGCGCCTCCTCGATGGGAACGCCGTCGTCCCAGCGGTGAATCTGGTAGAGGTCGATGTAGTCGGTGCCGAGGCGGTCGAGGCTCGCGTGCGCCTGGTCGATGATGTGCTTGCGCGAGAGCCCCGATTTGTTCGGCCCGTCGCCCATCGGGAAGTAGACTTTCGTCGCGATGGCGAGTTTCTCGCGGTCGCGCTCGGCGATGGCCTCGCCGACGATTTCCTCCGACTCCCCGCGGGAGTAGGCGTTCGCCGTGTCGAGGAAGTTGATACCCGCGTCGAGCGCGCTGTCGAGGAGGTCGAGGCTCGCCTGCCTGTCGTTCATCATCCACTCCGCGCTGGAACCGAAGTTCATACAGCCCAGACAGAGCCGCGAGACTTCGAGTCCGGTGTCGCCGAGGTAGGTGTACTCCATGTCGGTCACACCGGTTCATACACGAACGACAATGATAAGCAGACTCACAATACGGTAGTGAGAGAAACGACCACGGAGGCGCGGAGACGTAATCGCTTTACCCACGCCTCCGGAACCCGAGGTGTATGGACGGGCGCACACGCGAGTACCTCGAAGGTCGCTTCGGTGACTACTACCGGAGCACCGACGTTCCGCTCCCGCCCGCGCCGGGCGAGCGAGAGTGGGGCGTCATCCCGTGGTCGGCCGGCGGCACGCGGATGCACCGCCACCAGTCGCTGCTCGACCTCGGGGACCTCTCGGACTACCTCGCCCGCAGCGCCCCTCGACACGTCTACTTCTCGTCGGCCCGGTTTGCGGACCCCGGAGCGGGGTCGATGGACGACAAGGGCTGGCGCGAGGCGGACCTCGTCTTCGACATCGACGCGGACCATCTCCCCGGCGTCGACCCCGAGACGACGGGGTACGCCGACATGCTCGACGCCGGAAAAGACGCCCTGCTGGACCTCCTCGACCTCCTCGAAGACGACTTCGACTTCGAGGAGATGCAGGCGGTGTTCTCCGGCGGCCGCGGCTACCACGTCCACGTGCGCGACGAGTCGGTCCGCAGCCTCGACAGCGAGGCCCGCCGCGAAATCGTGGACTACATCCGCGCCATCGACCTCGACTTCGACGCGCTCATCGAGACACGACAGCACGGGACGACGACCCAGCGCGTCCTCCGAACCGAGGGCGGGTGGGGTCGGCGGACCCACCGGCGACTCCTCGACTTCGTGGACGCGCTGTTGGAGATGGAAGAAGACGCCGCGCTCTCGCGGCTGAAGGAACTCGACGGCATCGGTGACGGGCGCGCGAAGACGGTTCTCGGCGCGTTCCGCAACAACCCCGACGCCGTCCGCGAGGGCAACGTCGAGGCCGGCGGCCCCGGCGTCAGGACGCTCGTCGAGGCGCTCGCACACGAGACCGTCGAGGACCAGACCTCGCCGATAGACGAACCCGTGACGACCGACACGAAGCGGCTGATTCGCCTCCCCAAGAGCCTCCACGGCGGGTCGGGGCTCGTCGTCGAACCGCTCGACCGCGACGAAATCGACGGCTTCGACCCCCTCTCCGATGCGGTCCCGGACCGCTTCCGCGGCCGCGACATCAGCGTGAACGTGACCGACCCCGGTGAGGTCGAGTTCGACGGCGATAGCTTTACACTCGACTCCGGCGTGCAGTCGGTAGACGAGAGCCTCGGCGTGTTTCTCATGACTCGCGGTCGAGCCGAGAAGGTGACAGAATGAACGTGGACGACCTCAGGAGCGTGCTTCGGACGGAGCGACAGAAAGACAGCCTACAGCACCTCCGCGAGTCGTTCTACGAGGACGTCGCGGAGTTCATCGCCGAGCAGAAGGCGAAACGCGAGCAGAAGGCCGAACAGCTCGGCACCCACTACTCGCCGGAGATTCGGCGGCTCACGGACGAAATCGAGACCGCGGAGGAGGTCGTCACCTCCATCTACGAGCGCCGCGTCGGCAAAGTCGTCAAGGCCGCGAGCTTCGCGGCCGCGGGGATGACCTCCGAGACGGACGGGCTGACCCGCGAGGAAAAGCGGCTGTTCGACGACCTCGTCGCCCGCATCGAGGAGAACCGCGGGACGGTGCTGTCCGCGCTCGAAGACGTGTCGGCCGCCGACTCCCCGCGGGGAGACGTTGCGGCGACCGACGTGACGACCGCGGAGCCGGACGCGCCCGGGGATTCCGGGCCCGCGATTCCGCCGGACGAACCCGACCCGGAGACCGCGCCGACCGGCCCCGGAACCGACGCCAGCGCTCTCGAGGCCGTCACCGGCGACTTGGCCGCGGGCGACGTGCTCGCGGACGCGATGGGCGGCGGAACCGGCGGCGACGCCTCGAATGCGCAATCGACGCCCCAATCGGACGCCGACCGACCGGCCACCGAGGCCGCCGCGGTCTCCGGTGAGTCCGGGCCTTCGGACTCCGACGCTGCGAACTCCGGCTCTGCGGATTCCGGGCCCGCGATTCCCCCGGACGGCCCCGACCCGGAGACCGCGGCCCCGTCGGCGGGCGACACCGACACGGTGGAACCGTCCGCGGACGACCCGCTTTCCGGCCTCGCCGACGAGCGCGAGACGGTGCGCATCACCGCCGACGTGGGGACCATCCTCGGCGTCGACGAGCGCGAGTACGACCTCGCCACCGAGGACGTGGTGACGCTCCCGGCGGCCAACGCCGACCCGCTGGTCGAGCGCGGCGCGGCCGAGCGACTCGACTGAGAAAGACCCTTCTTTCCGCCGCCTGAACAGGTGGCCATGCTCGAACCCGGCGACGACGCCCCCGACTTCGAACTGCCCGACCAGCACGGCGACCTCGTCTCGCTGTCCGACTTCCGCGGCGAGCACGTCGTGGTTTACTTCTACCCGCGCGCCGACACGCCGGGCTGTACCACCGAGGCCTGCGGCTTCCGCGACTCGTGGGACGAGTTCGAAGACCGCGACGCGACGGTCCTCGGCATCAGCGACGACCCCGTGTCTGACCTCGATTCGTTCGCCGAGAAGTACGACCTCCCCTTCACGCTCCTGTCGGACGAAGACGGCAGCGTCTCCGCGGCGTACGACTCCTACGGCGAGAAGAACATGTTCGGCAAGACGTTCGACGGCGTGTTCCGCAACTCCTACCTCGTCGGCCCCGACGGGACCGTCGAACGGGTCTACGAGGGCGTCTCGCCCGACGGCCACGCCGACGAAATCCTCGCCGACCTCGACGGCTGAGCGGGCGGCCGGCCACTCCGCGCCCCCTCGCGTCGAACTGACAACTACCGACCGAGTACATTCTTTACAAACGACGGGTGACACACCGCATTTCCGGTGAAATAAACGCAGAACTCGTTGATTATTTCGCATCCCGAGAACCGCGTACCACTACGTAGCAGATGGGAGTGATATGAACGTGACGGTCGCACCGTCGCGTCGGGGTCTCCGGAACGGAAGATAGCGCCGTCGCTCAGTGGCTGGGACGCGTTCGAAAAATACGTCTGAGCGGGCGTTACGAGGCGCTTACTGGAAGGTGCGACCGACTTCCGTCTCGCGGTCGCGTTCGACCTCGCTCTTCTGGAAGCGCTCTTCGATTTCCTCGTAGCGGCGGCGCACGTCGTCGGTGACGCTCGCGCCGATTTCGTCGAGGGCGTCCTCGAAGTGATCCATCGTCACGCGGACGTTGCCGACGCTCTCGCCGATTTCCTCTTTTTGGACGCTCCGGATGAACTCGCGGGAGGCGTTCATCGACGCCTCGCGGGCGAGCGCTTCGAGGTCGGCACCGACGTAGCCGTCGGTCTTCGACGCGATTTTATCGAGGTTCACGTCGTCCGCGAGCGGCTTTTCGCGGGTGTGCACGTCGAGGATGGCGCGGCGGGCGTCCTCGTCGGGCACGGGCACGTGGACGTGGCGGTCGAGGCGACCGGGGCGCAGGAGCGCCGAGTCGATGAGGTCCGGCCGGTTGGTCGTCGCGATGACGACCACGTCTTCGAGCGCTTCGAGACCGTCGAGTTCGGTGAGCAGTTGGGAGACGACGCGCTCGGTGACGCCCGAACTCGACGAATCGCGGCCGCGCTCGGTCGCGATGGAGTCGATTTCGTCGAAGAACACCACCGTCGGGGCGTTCTCGCGGGCCTTCTTGAACACCTCGCGGACGCCCTTTTCGGACTCGCCGACGAACTTGTTCAGGAGTTCGGGGCCCTTGATGGAGATGAAGTTCGACTCCGCCTCGTTGGCGACGGCCTTCGCCAGCAGGGTCTTCCCCGTGCCCGGCGGGCCGTACATTAGGACGCCCTTGGCGGCGTCCATGTCCATCTGCTGGAACACCTCGGGGTATTCGAGGGGCCACTGGATGGTTTCGCGGAGGCGCTCTTTGGTGGGTTCGAGTCCGCCCACGTCCTCCCACGTCACGTCGGGGACCTCGACGAACACCTCGCGGAGCGCCGAGGGTTCGATGCTCTTGAGCGCCTGCTTGAAGTCGTCTTCCGTGACTTTGAGGCCTTCGAGCACTTCGGCGTCTATCTCCTCGGCGTCGAGATCGAGCTGCGGGCGGATGCGCCGCAGGGCGTGCATCGCCGACTCCTTGGCCAGCGATTCGAGGTCGGCCCCGACGAAGCCGTGGGTGCTGTCGGCGTAGGCGTCGAGGTCCACGTCGTCGGTCAGCGGCATGTTCCGCGTGTGGACCTGCATGATTTCCTTGCGGCCGTCGCGGTCCGGCACGCCGATTTCGATTTCGCGGTCGAAGCGGCCGCCGCGGCGCAGCGCGTTGTCGATGGCGTCCACGCGGTTGGTCGCGCCGATGACGACGACCTCGCCGCGCTCGTCGAGACCGTCCATGAGCGACAGCAGTTGGGCGACGACGCGGCGTTCCACGTCACCGCCGGCCTCGCTGCGCTTGGGCGCGATGGAGTCTATCTCGTCGATGAAGACGATGGCGGGCGAGTTCTCCGTCGCCTCCTCGAAGATTTCGCGGAGCTGTTCTTCGGACTCCCCGTAGTACTTCGACATAATCTCCGGGCCGGAGATGGTGTGGAACGAGGCGTCGATTTCGTTGGCGACGGCCTTCGCGATGAGGGTCTTGCCCGTCCCCGGCGGGCCGTGGAGGAGCACGCCTTTCGGCGGCTCGATGCCGAGGCGCTTGAACAGTTCGGGGTGGCGCATCGGGAGTTCAATCATCTCCCGGACCTGTTCGAGCTCCTTGTCGAGGCCGCCGATGTCCTCGTAGGTGACGGAGGGGCCACCGTCGTCACCCGGCGAAGCATCCGAAATCTGCTCGGCGGGCTTCTGGCTCACCTGGAACTCGGTGTTGTCGGTGACGACGACGGTCCCGTCGGGGTCCGTCGACGCGATTTTGATGGGGACCGACTGGTTCGACGCGCTCATGAAGCCGAAGCCGAGCGGAAGCTGGACGCTCTGACCCTGTGCGACCGGCTGGCCCGAGAGCTTGTCGCGGATGTACGTCCCGATGTTGCCGCCGATGCGGAGGTTCTGCGGGAGCGCGATGGTGACGCGCTTTGCGGGCGTCACGTCGGCTTTCTCCACGTCGACGCGCTCGTCGATGCCGACACCGGCCTGCTGGCGGAGGCGGCCGTCGATGCGGATGATGCCCGTCCCCTGGTCTTCGGGGTAGCCGGGCCAGACGCGGGCGATGGCGGTCCCGTCGTTCGGACCGTCGATGCGGATGAAATCCCCGCCTTCGAGGTCGAGTTCCGCGGCCGCGGCTCGGTCGATGGCGGCGAGCCCGCGGCCGGCGTCCTTCTGTTTGAGGGGTTTGACGATGAGTTTCATTTACTTGGTGAGGGTGATGGTGAGCACGCCGTTTCGAACCGCCACGTCGGCGTCGCCGCCGGCGGGGAGTTCGAACTCAGTCTCGGTCACGCGGTCGCCGGTGTCGGCCACGACGATGGCCGTCGACCCGACGATGTCCACGTCGACCTCGTCTTCCGAGAGACCCACGTCGGCCGCGATGACCCAGCTGTCTTCGTATTCGTACCGGCGAATGAACCGCTCGTTCCCGCCGGCGAACTGTTGCATGCTCATGGTGAGTCTAACCCAAGGTTAGCGTTTTAAGTATATAAGCCTTTCTCAGGCGAATCGGGTGACGACACCGATATGTCGCATTTCGGTTGAATTGCGGTTCACAGTCGCCACGCCTCACCGAGTAGTTCGCGGCGGAGTAACGTCAAACTAGTGGCCTCGGCAGCGGGCCGCCCGGTCGACCGACTCGCTCCGCCGCCGAAACTCGGTGCCGGGGTGGGGGTTTATTGGCTCGCGGCGACCAGTTTCGAGGTATGGAGACGGCTTCGGTGGACCACCACGGACGGGAGACAGCCTATCGACACCGCGACGCGGGGGGCGAGGGACCGACGCTCCTCTGCGTCCACGGCAGCGGCGGCGCACACGGCGTCTGGCGCGGCCAGTTCCGCCTCGCGAGCGACTACCCGGTCGCCGCACTGGACCTGAGCGGCCACGGCGACAGCGACGACGTGGACGCCGACGCCGGCTACGAGACGCTGTCGGCCTACGTCGACGACGTGGTCGCCGTGGCCGAGGAGACCGACGCGAGCGTCCTCGTCGGCAACTCGCTCGGCGGCGCAGTCGTCCTGACGCTCGCGCTCGAACGCGACCTCGACCTCGACGCGCTCGTCCTCGCGGGCACGGGCGCGAAACTCGCCGTGCTCTCGGACCTGTTGGACTGGCTCGAAAACGACTTCGACCGCGCCGTCTCCTTCCTCCACGGCGAGGACAAACTGTTCCACACCGACGACGAGCGCCTCGTCGAGGGCTCCAAAGAAGCGATGTACGACGCCGGACAGGCGGTCACCCTCCGAGACTTCCTGTCGTGTCACACGTTCGACGTGCGCGACGAAGTGAGCGAGATTTCGGTGCCGACGCTCGCGCTCGTCGGCGAGTACGACCGCCTGACGCCGCCGTCGTACCACGAGTACCTCGCGGAGACGATGCCCGACGGCGAACTCGGGACCGTCGAAGACGCCGCGCACCTCGCGATGCTCGAACGGCCGGCGGCGTTCAACGAGGCCGTGAAGTCGTTCCTCGACCGCCGCGTGGCGTAAGTCGTCGCAACCGGGCGCGAGCGCGGGTCTCGGGGTCGCGCGCTCAGTACAGTTCGTCGAGGTCGTCTTCGACGTGGCTGTGTTCGTCGGCCGGGAACTCACCGGCCTCGACGGCGTCCCGGTACGCGCCGACCGCCTTCTCCATCTCCGATTTCACGTCGCCGAACTGGGTCGCGAAGGGCGGGGTGCGGTCGCTCATGCCGACCACGTCGTCGACGACGAGCACCTGCCCGTCGCAGTCGGGGCCCGCGCCGATGCCGATTGTCGGGATGTCGATGGCCTCTGTGACCTGTTTCGCGAGGTTCGCCGGGACGTGTTCGAGGACGAGCGAGAACGCGCCCGCCTCGGCGTGGGCCTTCGCGAGGTCGAGAATCTCCTGTGCGTCGTCGCGGTCGGTGCCCTGCCTGCCGTAGCCGACCTCCTTGACGCGCTGGGGCGTTAGCCCGAGGTGGGCCATCACGGGGACGCCGAGTCGGACGAGGCGTTCGGTCAACTCGACGGTGTGGGGACCGCACTCCAGTTTGACCGCGTCGGCGTCGGCCTCCTTGAGCATCCGGCCGCAGTGCTCGACGCTCGACGCCTCGTCCACGCCGACCGAGAGGAAGGGCATATCAGCGACGACGAGGGCGTCGTCGGTCGCGCGCGCCACCGCGGCGGTTCGGCTCGCCACGTCCTCGACGGTCACCGGGAGCGTCGAGTCGTAGCCGAGCGCCGTGTTACCCATGCTGTCGCCGACGAGGACGATGTCGATGCCCGCCTCGTCGACGACGCCCGCGGTCGGCGCGTCGTACGCCGTGAGCATCGTGATGGGCTCGCTACCAGCCTTCGCCCGAATGGACCGTACCGTGACCATGCGTGTCGTTCGCGCGTCCGGGTTATCAGCGTCACCCTTGCGCGCCGCCGACCGCGAGTCGCCGGGAGTCGCGCCGGTCGCCCCGACCTGCGATTGAAGTAACACTTTACTTAGGAGGGCGCGCCTGTCCGAACGACGCATGCCCGCTTTAGCACCCTCCGAGCGCCGCTCGTCCCGCGGCATCTCCCCGGTCGTCGGCGTCTCGCTTCTCGTCGTCATCGTCGTCCTCCTCGCCGCGATGGTCGGGATGATGGTGATGGGGTTCGAAGACGTGCTCTCCGAGCCGCAACCGCAGGTGTCGTTCGACGTGGACTACCACCCCGACGGCGTCGACAACGGCGCGAACGGCGCGTACATCAACATCACCCACGAGTTCGGCAGTCTCGAAGACGGCAGTCGGGTGTTCGTCGTCGACGACGCCAACAACCGAATCGCGTGGGAAGACGTGTGGACCGGCGGCGAGACGGTCGGTCCCGCGGGCGAGTACGCCCACATCGACGGTGCCGGCTCCGACAGCGCGCTGAAGCCCATCTGCGAGGCGGGCCAGCGCTACCGGGTCGTCATCGAACACGAAGACGGGTCGTCGAGTATCCTCGTCGACTACGAGATTCCGACCGAGCCGACCTCCAAAAGCGCCGCCTGCTGAGCGACGGGGCACACCGGAACGCCGGCACCGCGGGTCGCGAGCGCGAACCGGCACGCATTAGCCGTCCCCGTGATACTGCTACCCGTGCAACCAGTCGAGCGCTCGAATCCGGACGGCGTCGATTACGGGTGGGTCATGCAGATGACCTTCGTCACGACGATTCTCGTCGGGTCGCCCATCGTCGCGGTCCTCTCCGTGAACGCGGGGCTCCAGACGTGGGGCGCGCGCGCCGAGTTCGCGATTCGCGTCGGCGCGGTCATCTGGTTCGTGACCGCCGTCGTCCTGTTCGTCTACGCCAAGCGGACCAACGCGGGCGACGGCGGGACGCCCCCCGAGGCGGAGTTAGACACCGACATCGACGCGGAGGACTGAGGTCGGCGCGAACGCGGCGACCGGGGACGCCCCCCGCGACCGCGGCGGCGCTCGCTCCCGGAAACTCTTTCACACGATACGGCGACGTTCTCGTATGATAGACGAGACCATCGAGGAGATTCGCGAGATGCAGACGCACAGCTCCTCGGTCGTCGCCGTCAAGGCCACGCGGGCGCTCGCGGAACTGACCGAGCGCGACTACGCGACCGTCGAGGAGTTCGAACGCGACCTCGAACGCAACGTCGGCGCGCTCAAGCGGGCGAACCCGTCGCACGCGTCGCTGTACAACGCCCTCCAGGACGTGCTTCACAGCGTCCAAGGCGAGGCGGACGACCTCGACGAGGCGCGGGAGCTCACCCTGTCGACCATCGACCGCGTGGTCGAGACCGTCGAGACGGGCAAGCGCCACGCGGCCCAACAGGCGGCCGCGACCATCGAAGACGGCCAGACGTTCCTCACCCACGACTACTCCTCGACGGTCATGGAGGCCGTCGAACTCGCCGTCGCCGACGGCGCGCAGCTCACCGCCTACGTGACGGAGGCCCGCCCGCGCTTCCTCGGCCGGAAGTTCGCGCGCGAACTCGCCGCCATCGACGACGTCGAGCCGCACCTGATGGTCGACGGCGCGTCCGGGATGTTCCTCCCGGGGTGCGACCGCGTCATCATCGGCATGGACTGCATCGTCGAGGAGACGCTCTACAACCGCATCGGGACGTTCCCGCTCGTCGCCGCCGCCAACGAGGTCGGCGTGCCGGTCACGGTCGTCGGTTCGGGCGCGAAAGTCGTCGACGGCGGCTTCCGCTTCGAAAACGAGATTCGCTCGCCCAGCGAGGTCATGCTCGAACCCGTCGAGGGCATCGAACTGGAGAACCCCGCCTACGACGCCACGCCGGTCGACCTCATCGACGAGGTCATCACCGACGAGGGCGTCATCGAGTTCTGAGCGGGCGGCGCGTCGCCCGCGGCCCGATTCGACTTCTCGCCGTTCGACCCGTCAGCCGAGGCTGACCCACTCGCCGGCCTCGTCGGAGCGCTCGATGGCGTCGAGAATCGACTGGACCTCGTAGCCGTCCTCGAACGACGGCGAGAAGTCGCCGCCGCCGGCGACCGCCGACAGGAACTCGTAGTTCTCGTGGACGAACGTGTGTTCCCAGCCGAGGACGTGGCCCGGCGGCCACCAGTGGTCGAGGTAGGGGTCGTCCTCGTCGGTGACGAGCACCGTCTCGTAGCCGCGGGCGTCGCCGGTTTTCACCTCCAGTTCGTTGAGGCGTTCGAGCGAGAACTGAAGGCTGCCCTCGGAGCCGTGAATCTCGATGGTGTGGTCGTTCTTGTGGCCGTCTGCGAAGCGCGAGGCCTCGAAGCTCCCGACCGCGCCGTTTTCGAACTCGGCCTGCGCGGTGTAGGCGTCGTCGACGGTCACGGGCCGGTACTCGTCCTCGCCGGGGACGGGCCGCTCGTCGACGAACGTCTGGAGATGCCCCGAGATGCGGTCGATGTCGCCGGCGCGGTCACTGACGAGGAACCGAACGAGGTCGATGGTGTGCGCGCCGAGGTCACCGAGCGCGCCGGAGCCGGCGGCGTCTTCGTCCATGCGCCACGTCCACGGCGCGTCGGCGTCGACGAGCCAATCCTGCAAGTAGCGCCCGCGAACGTGTCGAATCTCGCCGAGTTCGCCGCTCTCGATGAGTCGCTTGGCGTACCGGATGGCGGGCACGAAGCGGTAGTTGAACGCACAGCCGGCGACGCCGTCGGCCGCGCGGGCGGCGTCGCGCATCGCCTCGGCCTCGTCGAGCGTCGGCGCGAGCGGCTTCTCGCAGAAGACGCTGGCACCGGCTTCGAGCGCGGCGATGGAGGGTTCGGCGTGGAGGTGGTTCGGGCCGAGGTTGTAGAACACGTCCACGTCGTCGACCACGTCGCGCCAGTCGGTCGCGGTCGATTCGAAGCCGAAGCGCTCCGCCGCGTCGGAAAGCGCCTCCTCGTCGCGGCCGACGATGACTGAGCGCTCCACGTCGGGCGCGTCGGGGAAGAACATCGGCAGGCGGGCGAGCGCATTGGAGTGCGCCTTGCCCATGAAGCGGTAGCCGAGGACGCCGACGGAAAGTTTGTCAGTCATGAATTACTCCGCCCAGTAGGCGTCGCCGGGTTGCGTCTCGAAGACGGCACGCGAGAGCACGTCGACGGCCTTTTCGAGTCCCTCCGTGGACGACGTGAGCGCGTCCTCGTGTTCGATGGAGAGCGCGCCCTCGTAGCCGACCATGCGGAGCGTCGAGACCACGTCCTTCCAGTGGCCTTCGTCGTGGCCGTAGCCGATAGAGCGGAACAGCCACGAGCGGTCGGCGGTGTCCGCGTAGGAGGTCGTGTCGAGGACGCCCTTGATGCGCGACTCGGACTCGTAGACCTTCGTGTCCTTCGCGTGGAAGTGGTGGATGGCGTCCTCCTCGCCGAGGAACCGAATCGCGTCGGTGATGGAGATGTCCTGCCAGTAGAGGTGCGAGGGGTCGAAGTTCGCGCCGATGCGCTCGTTCGTCGCCTCGCGGAGCTTCAGCATGCCCGTGGGCTCGTAGACGAGCATGTTCGGGTGCATCTCGATGGCGATGTCCACGCCGTGGTCGTCGGCGAACGCGGCGAGGTCCGACCAGTAGTCGACGGCGACCTCCCACTGGTAGTCGTGGGCGTCGGCGTGCTCGGTCGGCCACGGCGCGGTAATCCAGTTCGGTACCTCGTCGTTCGGGCCGCCGGCGGGGAGTCCCGAGAAACAGGTGACGGTGTTCACGTCGAGGGCGTCCGCGAGTTCGATGGCCTCGCGGAGTTCGGTGTCGGCCTCGGCGGCCGTCTCCTCGACGGGGTGAAGCGGGTTGTTGTGCGTCGCGAGCGCGCTGATTTGCAGGTCTCGGCTCTCGACCGAGTCGAGGAGGTCGGCCTGCGCGTCGTCGTCCGCGAGGACGGCGCTTCGGTCGACGTGGTCCTCGCCGGGCCAGCCGCCGACGGCGAGTTCGACGCCGTCGACGCCGATACCGGACAGGTAGTCGAGCGCGTCGTCGAGGGGTTCGTCTCCGAGCGGGACGGTGAGCACTCCGATGTACATATCAACCACATATACTAGGAAGTGAATAAAAATTAAGGATACGCGCAACCGGGTCAACGGCGGCGCGGCGGCTCTCCGAATCGGCGTCGAATACGGTTCTGTCAGGCGATTACCGGCGGAGGAACTCCGAGAGCTTCTCTCTGAGGCCTGCTTCCTCGCCGAGTCGGAGGTAGAACGCGGCCCCGCCGTCCTCGTAGTAGTTGTCGATGCGGCGGCGGACCTCGAAGCCCATCCGCTCGTAGAAGTCGAGGGCGTTCGTGTTCGTCGTCCGGGCGTGACAGGTCACGACCGGATGCTCCCTCGCGACCTCGGCGACGAGTCGCTTGCCGTAGCCCTCGCCGCGGGCGTCGGGCGAGACCGCGAGAAAGAGGATGTAGCCGTCGCGCCGCGTGGAGGCGAACGCGACGAGCGCGTCGTTCTCGTAGAGGAGATACGTGTTCGACCGGCGGTAGGCGTCCATGAAAAAGCCCCGTCGCTGCTTGAGGAGGCCCTCCTCGACCCGAATCCGCTCTTTCAGGTCCCAGGCCGCCTCGGCGTACTCGCGCTGGCCGGGGGCGTCGACCCGCATCTCCACGTTGACGCTCACGTCCCGTCGTAGCCGGAGCGAGAATATAACTCCACCGTCCGTTTGCAGGTCCGACCGAAGCCGCCGTCGGCAAACCGGATAGCTCACCGACACGAACGACGCGCGAACGCGGGGGGTCCGGGACGCGAACCCGTCGCCGACCGAAAGGACGAGGGTCGGCCGCGTCCGTCCCTTCGGTATGGGATTCACGCTCCGCGACCACACCGCCGACGTGGCCGTCGAGGCCGACGGCGAGAGCCTCGGTGCCGTCTTCGCCGCCGTCGCCGACGGGCTCACCGCCGCGATGTGCGACGACCCCGCCGAGACGGGCGACCGCTTTTCGTTCGCCGTCCGCGCTGAGGGCCGCGAGGCGCTGTTGTTCGACTACCTCGACCAACTCATCTACGAGCGCGACGTGCGCGGCGTCCTCCCCGCGGCCCACGAGGCGACCGTCCGGCTGGAGGGCGACGAGTGGGTCGTCGAGGCGTCCGCACGCGGCGTCCCCTTCGCCGACGTGGACGCCCGCGACGTGAAGGCTGTCACCTACTCCGAGATGCGACTGGCGGAGACCGACGCCGGGTGGGAGGCGTACGTCGTCTTCGACGTGTGACGTTCCGATTCAATCGTTTCATACCTTCTCTCGCCCGGTTTCGGCTGTATTCATCCCGCGCCGTTATGTTCGTTCGGTCGTAACCCGAGACATGACACAGCATGTCCGCGGGGCGACCCGACTCGCCGGCCTCGTCGCGCTCCTCGCGGCGGGGGCGGGGAGCGCGAGCGCGCACGTCAAGTACGTGACGCCGGGGAGCGACCCCGTCGAAGTGGCGGCGTTTCTGTCGGCTGCGCTGACCGACCCGTTCAATCTCGCCGTCCTCGGCGCGGGCGGCGTCGGTGTCGCGGTCGCCGGTGCGGCCTACCTTCGGTTCCGACCGCTCCCGAACGACGTTCGGGCGTTCCGCCGAACGATGGCGTCCTACGAGTCGCTTCTCCCGTGGCTCCTCCGCCTCGCGGTTGGGCTCCCGCTCGTCGGCGCGGGGTTTTCGGGCTACTTCTTCTCGCCCGCAGTCCAGTCCTCGTCACCCGTCTTCGTCCGACTGTTCGGCATCACGGTCGGGTTCCTCCTGCTGTTCGGGTTCGGGACGCGCCTCGTCGCCGCGGTCGGCCTCGGAACCTACCTCGTCGGACTGGCGGTCGAGCCGGCGTTAGTCCTCGCGTTCGAGTACGTGCCGGGCTTCCTCGCCATCGCACTCGTCGGCGGCGGCCGCCCCAGCGCTGACCACGTCGTCGCCTCGATGGCCGCCGACGACCGGACGTTCTACTCCCGCATCGACCCGTTCTATCGTCGGGTCGCCCTCCCGTTCGTCGAGCGGACTCGCCACCTCGAAGCCTACGTGCCCGCGGTTCTCCGGGTCGGCCTCGGCCTCACGTTCGTCTACCTCGGCGTCGCTCAGAAGCTCATGGAGCCGGGCGACGCGCTTGCGGTCGTCGCCAAGTACGACCTCACCGCGGTCGTCCCGGTCGCACCAGAACTGTGGGTCGTCGGCGCGGGGCTGACTGAGGCGCTCGTCGGCGTCCTGCTCGTCGGCGGCGCGTTCACCAGAGCGGCCTCCGGCGTCGCCTTCCTGCTGTTCACGACGACGCTGTTCGGCCTGCCGGACGACCCCGTGCTGGCGCACATCTCGCTTTTCGGTCTCGTGTCGGCGCTGCTCGTGACCGGCGGCGGGCCGCTGTCCGTGGACCGCGCGCTTTCCAGCCGCGGCGCGGACGACGCCGAGAGCGACGGCGACGCGTCTGGGCGGTCCGCCGGCGCGTGACGGAATCCTATTGAGTCGCCGCGTCGATTGTCCGCGTATGGAAACGCGCGAGTTCGGCGACATCGAACTGCGACGGGTTCGCGAGCACGTCTGGGAGATTCCGCGGGAGGGCGAGATGAACGCCCCCGCGCGGGTGCTGGCCTCCGAGGCGCTGCTCGACCACATCGGCGACGACAAGACGCTCGAACAGCTGCGGAACGCGACGCACCTGCCAGGTATCACCAAACACGCCATCTGCATGCCCGACGGCCACCAGGGCTACGGGTTCCCGGTCGGCGGCGTCGGCGCGACCGACACCGCGGACGGCTGTCTCTCCCCCGGCGCGGTCGGCTACGACATCAACTGCGGCGTCCGGATGATGACGACGAACCTCACCTACGAGGACCTTCAGGGCCACGAGGAGGAACTCGTCGACGCCCTGTTCGAGGCCGTCCCCTCGGGACTCGGCGGCGGCGGCGTCGTCAAGGGCGACGCCGAGACCATCGAGGACATCCTCGCCCGCGGGATGCGCTGGGCGGTCGACGCCGGTTACGCCACGGACGACGACCTCGCCCACTGCGAGGACGAAGGCTTCCGCGACGACGCCCGTCCCGAGTTCGTCTCCCAGAAGGCGAAAGACCGCGGCCGCAACCAAATCGGCAGTCTCGGCTCCGGAAACCACTTCCTCGAAGTCCAGCGCGTCACGGACGTCTACCGCGACGACGTGGCCGAGTCGTTCGGCCTCGAAGCGGACCAAATCGTCGTCCTCATCCACTGTGGCTCCCGCGGACTCGGCCACCAGACCTGCACCGACTACCTCCGGCGCATCGAGCAAGAACACGCCGACCTGCTCGACGACCTGCCGGACAAGGAGCTCGCGGCCGCGCCCGCCGGCTCCGAACTCGCAGAGGAGTACTACGGCGCGATGTGCGCCGCCATCAACTTCGCCTGGGTGAACCGACAGCTCATCATGCACCGCACGCGCGAGGTGTTCGCGGACGTGTTCGACCGCGACTGGCGCGACATGGAGATGCGCCTGTTGTACGACGTGGCGCACAACATCGCCAAGAAGGAGGTCCACATGGTAGACGGCGAAGAGCGCGAACTCTACGTCCACCGGAAGGGCGCGACGCGGGCGTTCCCCGCGGGCCGGCCCGAACTCCCGCCCGCCTACGCCGACGTGGGCCAGCCGGTCATCATCCCCGGGAGCATGGGCGCGGGGAGCTACGTCCTCCGCGGCGGCGACCAGTCGCTCGACCTCACCTTCGGCTCGACCGCCCACGGCGCGGGCCGGCTCATGAGCCGAACGAAGGCGAAACAGGAGTACTGGGGCGAGACGGTGCAGGACGAGCTCCGCGAGCAGGAGAAGATATACGTGAAAGCCCAGTCGGGCGCGACGGTCGCAGAAGAAGCGCCGGGCGTCTACAAGGACGTCGACGAGGTCGTCCGCGTCTCCGACGAGTTGGGCATCGGCGACAAGGTCGCGCGGACGTTCCCCGTCTGCAACATCAAGGGCTGAGTCCCCGACCCGACCGCGTTTCGCGGCTCAGGCGACGGTCGTCCCGACCGCGCGGCGCTTGTAGAAGTAGTACGCGAGCGCCGCGAGACCGACGAACACCGCGGTCACGCCGTCACCGACCGCACCGCCCGAGAGGAGCGCCGAGACGACGCTCCCGAGACCGATGGCGAGGACGAGCAGGCCGCCGCCGAGAATCCACGCCCGCGAGTCGCGGTCGCCCTCGTCGTAGTGGCCGCGCTCGATGAGCGCCATCTCTTTTCTGTGTTCGAGGTAGACAACCGCGCCGGCGAACGCGAAGATGACGACGGCGAGGGCGACGAACGGCGCGAAGAACAGCGCGTCGCCGAGACCGAACGAGGACTGAACGGGAACCATGGTGGATAGTCGGCGCGTGAGCTATTGAATACGAGCTGATGCGTGCTCGCACGAGGTGAGCGGTGTCGTCGTTGCGCCAACGAGCGTGCGAGTCGCGGACGAGGCTCAGAACCCGCCGGGACCGCGCGGCCCCGCGTCCGGTCCTCGCGGGCCGGGCGGCCCCGAGGGGGCGCGTCCGCCGATGACGACGTAGTCGCTCTCGGGCACCGCCTCGACCTCGCGGCCGTCCTCGTATCTGACGAACGAAAGGTAGAACTCGCGGCCGCAGGGCGACGCCAATCCGGGCTGTTCGACGTCGTCGGCGTCGACCGCGTCGCCGGTCCACGACAGGGGTGAGTCGCCCTCACTCGCACCCGCGTTCTCATCCGCGCCCTCGCCGCAGACGAACCGGACGCCCTCGGCGTCTTCGAAGTCGTCTGACGGGTCGGCGTACGCCCATCCTTCGAGCGGGTACGGCGTCACCGACTTGTCGGCCAGATAGCCGTCGCGTTCGAGTTCGACGACCGCGCCGCAGTGCGGACAGTAGTACGAGACGGGGAATCCCATGGGTGAGCGTAGGACTCTGCGGGCTTAACGGCCGCGCCGGTGCGGAGATTTATCACGTATTCCGCGGCCAGCGCCCCCGTGCGTTGAGCATCGCCGCCGGGCGCAACGCGGGAGTGCGGCACGCCGCCCGGCGGAGCGACCGTGCCGCCTGTTTGCTCCCGTCGTATCTTCTGCTCTGTCCAGACCAGTCCAGTTCCTTCGACCCTCGCTCAAACGCCGGTGGGACCGCCGTCGACGTATCTGAAGGCGACGCCGGCGCGGTCGGCCGTCACCTCGTCGCGGGCCGAGTCGCCGACGAACACGGCCGAGTCGGGGTCGACCGCCATGCGTTCGAGCGTCGTGAGCAACGGCTCCGGGTCGGGCTTGCGCGTCGCCACGCTGTCGCGGCCGACGACGGCGTCGACGTGGTCCGAAAGGTCGTGCACGTCGAGCGCGACCCGGCAGGCGTCCTCGGCGTTGAGCGAGCAGACGCCGGAGGGGACGCCGTCATCGGCGAGGTGGTCCGCGAGGGGAAGGCGGTCGGAGAGCCACGCGCCCTCCCGTTCGTGGGCCGCGAGCTCTCGCTCTAGGTCGTCGCGGACGCCGGCGTCGTCGGCCGCGTCGAGCATCTTCCAGAGGTCCAGCGAGTCGGCATCGACGCCGGCGTTCCGTAGGACGGCCGCGGCGTCGCTGGCGGCGTCGTTCCAGTCGACGCGGAGGTCGACGAGCGTCCCGTCGAGGTCGTAGACGACCGCGTCGAACGCCGAGAGGTCGGGGAGCGTCATTGCCCGCAGTAGGGCACCGCGGGGAAAAGACGCTTCGGGCGAAGGCCTATACGGGACCCCGGCGTCGCTTCCCGCATGGCATCCGCGCTCCGCGACCGCCTCGCGCCGACCTCCCGTCGCTCGTCGTCGCGGCCGGCGTCTTCCTCCCGTGGATACAGGTCGACCCGGCCCACGAGGGGCCGGTCATAGACGTCTACTACGGCGGCATGGGAAACGGGCTGGAACTCGTCCACGGTATCGTCCTCCTCCCGACCGTCGTTTTGCTCTCCGTGGCCGCGCTCGCCGGACGGCGCTCCCGACGCGCGGAACTCGTCGTCGGCGTCGTCGGGGCCGTCGCAGTCCTGCGGTTCACCCAGCTGTGGGACGAGACGTTCGTCTCGGCGGCCGGCGCGTGGGTGATGCTCGTCGGCTGTCTCCTCCTCGCGGGCGTCGCCGCCGTCGACGTGGTCCGCGAGCGAAGGCTGCCGACGCTCGCCCGGAGTCCGTGAGCGACTCGACCGGCTGAAAAAGAGGTCTGCTCGCCCACTCAGTCGAGGAGCGACCGCGCGATAATCTCTTTTTGAATCTCGCTGGTCCCCTCGTAGATGGTCGTAATCTTCGAGTCGCGGTAGTACCGCTCCACGTCGAAGTCGGTGGTGTAGCCGTAGCCGCCGTGGACCTGCACGGCCTCGTTGGTCACGTCGACCGCGGCCTCGCTGGCGAAGTACTTCGCGATGGACGCCGCGGTCCGCGGGTCGTCGCCGGCGTCGGCGACGCGGGCGGCCTCGCGGACGAGCATCCGCGAAGCGTGGACCTGCGTGCCCATGTCCGCGATTTTGTGGCGAACCGCCTGAATCTTCGAGATGGGCTTGTCGAACTGCTCGCGCTCGTTCGCGTAGTCGATGGCGTCGTCGAGCGCGGCCTGCGCGAGCCCCACGGCCTGCGAGGCGATGCCGATGCGACCGCCGGTCAGAATGCGGAAGGCCGCAGAGAGGCCCTTGCCCTCCTCAGTGAGTCGGTTTTCCGCAGGAATGCGCACGTCGTCGAAGAGCAGCGCCGTCGTGTCGGACGCGCGGAGGCCGAGCTTCTCCTCTTTCTTGCCGACCTCGTAGCCGGCCGACTCCGGAACGAGGAACTGCGTGACCGACGAGGGGTCGTCGGGGTCGGTCTTGGCGAAGAGGATGCAGACGCCGCCGCGCTGGCCGTTCGTTATCCACTGCTTTTTGCCGTTGATGACGTACTCGTCACCCTCGCGCCGGGCGACCGTCGACATCTCCGCGGGGTTCGACCCGGCGTCCGGCTCGGAGAGGCCGAACATGCCGACCGGTCGGCCGCGGACCATCTCGGGGAGCCACGTTTCCTTCTGTTGGTCGGTAGCGAACTCGGCGATGCACTCGGTGGCGAGACAGTGCACGGAGAGCGCGGTGGCGACGGCGAGTTGGCCGTAGGCGACCTCCTCGTTGACGACGGCGTAGGTGGCTCGGTCGGCACCGAACCCGCCGTACTCCTCGGGGACGGTCAGGCCGGTCAGGTCGAGGTCAGCGAGGCCGTCCCACACGTCCTCCGGGAACGCCTCCGTCTCGTCGGCCTCGCGCGCAGTCGGGCGAATCTCCTCGACGGCGAACTCGTGGACCACGTCGCGGATGGCCCGTTGCTCGTCGGTCAGACCCGTGGCAGACCCTACGGTTTCCATGGTGATGAGTACGGACCATCATTGAAAAAGATGATTGGACTGGCGGTCGTCCGTCGGGCGTCAGCACGCCACAGTCTCGGTCGCTGTGCGGGACTCCACTCAGTCGCGTAGGTACGCGAGAACCTCGTCGGCCGGCGCTCCGAGACCGCCGCCCTGCGCGAACGTCGGCCCGCCGCCGCCACCGCCGCCGAACTCGTCTGTCACCTCGGCGACGACCTTCCCGGCGGCCGCGTCGCCGGCGCTGGCGACGACGACGAACGGCGCGTCCGACTCGCCGACGGCGACGAACACGTCTACGGCCGCTCCGTCGCGGGCCTCTTTGGCGGCCTCCCCGACCTCGTTCGCGTCGAAGCCCGAGACTGCACCGACGTTCCACGTCAGCCCGTCGCGTTCGACCGTCTCGAAGTCCGCGAGTCGGGAGCGCAGTACCTCGGACTTGAGGTCCGCGAGTTCGGACTCCAGTTCTTCGCGCGCGGCCGCGGCTGCGGCGGCTGACTCTCCGAGGCCGTCGAGGTTCGTCCCGAGCGCTCGGGCGGCCTCGTAGGCGGACCCGCGGACCGCGGCGCGGCGGTCGACGGCCGACGACCCGACCGCGAACTCGACGCGGGTGAGACCCTCGCCGGGGTTCGACCGGCCGAGCACCTCGACCGGCCCGATTTCGACGGTGTTCGAGACGTGCGTGCCGCCGCAGGCCGCCCAGTCCCAGCCGTCGATGGAGACGACTCGGACGGTTTCGGACTCGGAGAAGACGCCTTCCTCGGTCTTGACGTTGAACGCGATTTCCTCGCGGTCGCGGGCCTCCGCGACGGATATCTCCTCCCACGACACCTCGCGGCTGTCCCACACCGCCCGGTTGACGAGGCGCTCCAGTTCGACGAGCGCGTCGTCGTCGACCTCGGTCGAGGTCTCGAAGTCGACGCGGACCTTCTCCGCGGAGATGTCGAAGCCGCCGTAGCCGAGGTCGTCGAAGATGCGGCGACCCGCGCCGTAGAGGACGTGACTGGCGGTGTGCGCCCGCATGCAGTACGTCCGGAAGTCGTCGTCGACGACGCCCGTCGCCTCGTCGCCAGCGGCGAAACCGGGGTCGGCCGCGAGGTCGTGGACGACCGCGCCGTCGGCGTTCGTGCGGACGTGTTCGACGTCGACGCCGCCGAGAACGCCCCGGTCGGCGGGCTGGCCGCCGCCTTCTAGATAGAAGTACGTCTCGTCGAGAACGACCGACCGACCGTCGACGCGCGTCACCGTCGCGTCGAACGCCCGGACCGTCGGGGAGTCGGGTGCGAGTGAGTCGGACATATGCGCGTCGAGACGCCCGACCGAGAAAAATCGTGCTACTCGTCGACGAGAGTCACGTCGAGGCGCTCTTCGAGGGCGCGGATGGCCGACCCCCCGACGTTCGCCCGCGTGGCGCGGCCCTGCTCGATGGCGAGCAGTTGCTTCTCGTCGAGGTCGAGTTCGTCCGCGAGTTCAGCGAGCTGGAGCCCGGCGTCCTGCCGGGCGGACTCGACGACGCCGCCGTAGCCGGAGACGAGGTAGGGAAGCCGGTCTTTCTCGTAGTTCGTCCCTTTTTCCTCCCAGTGTTTGGAGTCGCCTTTCGCGCTGTCGTACAGCTTGGCGGTGCGCTGGGCGGCGCGCTTCTTGCGGTTCCCCGAAGAACCGTCGCGAGAGGCGTCGCTCGACCCGCTTTTTCGGTCCGCGTGGCGGTTCTCGCCGTGCGGCGCGCAGTCCGGACAGACCAACAGGTCCGCGCCGGCCACGTTCGCACGCCGGAGCTTCGCGGTGCTTCGGCCGCAGAGTTCGCAACTGTCGCCGTCGCCGCCGCCACCGCCCCGGTTCGTCGAGTACTTGGCCATGCCGCGTGTTACTCGTTCGACCCTTTTAAACTCGCGCCACGGGGATGCGGCCGAGACCGAGGTCGACGGTTACACGGCCACTGGCCGGTAAACACCGAAAAAACCGGAGAAGGATGCCTCTCAGGGGTGTAGTTTCGTGGAAGGATTGTGCGTGGGTGATGTCCGTGTAGGGACGTCACCTGCATCATTCGGCGGCTACGCCGCCTCATTGCGGACTGTGAGTCCGCACATGCGATGCGTGGGACCGGATTTGAACCGGCGGACCTCTACAGGACAGCGCCCTCAACGCTGCGCCGTTGGCCTGGCTTGGCTACCCACGCTCGCTGTGTCTTGCTGCACTCTCCGTTACCCCGCGGTAATTTAAATGACTTTCCTTTCGCCTCGGCAATGTCGGGCGTTTGCAGGCGTCGTACCGCGGTCGGGCGACCGAACGATTTTGGCCTCGCGGCCCCGGAGTACGCCCATGGAGTTCCGAGCACGCGACCACGTCCGCGGACTGACCGCTCTCCTCTCGGTGCTGTCGCTCGCGCTCGTCTTCGGCGCGGCGCTCGGCGCGATTCCCCGCGCCGCGATTCCGACCGCGCCGGCGGCCGCGCTGAACGCGATTCCACACGTCAACGCGGTCATCAGCACCGTCGCCATCGTCACCATCCTCGCCGGCGTCCGGTTCGTCCGCCGCGGCGACATCGAGCGCCACCGGCGCATGATGCTCGCCTCGTTCCTCCTGTTTGCGACGTTCCTCGTCCTCTATCTCTACAAGGTCGTCGTTCAGGGGACCGCCGAGTTCCCCGGCCCCGACGCGGTCTATCAGTTCGTCTACCTCCCGACGCTGGCGATTCACATCCTTCTGGCTATCGTCTGCGTCCCCGTCGTCTACTACGTCCTGCTGTTGGCACTGACGCGACCGATAACCGAAGTCTTCGGAACCGAACACGCTCGGTTCGGCCGCGTCGCGGCCTCGCTGTGGCTCGTCTCGTTCGTCCTCGGAAACGTCGTCTACGTCCTCCTCTACGTCATCTACTGAGGAGGGACGGCGAGCGCCGTCGCTCGGGCGTTCAAAGGGAGTTCCCGTCCGACGCCCGCGGCGGAGCGCGCGGCCCGGGGGCCGCTGGTTCGGACGGGCGGTAGTACGTGGTGCGACCGGCAGGTCACAGAGACGGGGCGTGCGAGCCCTCCCGCGGCGTCCGCCCCGTCGATTCGCACTCCGTACTCCGCTCGCAACCCGGTCCTCGGCGAGTCGGAGTACGGTTCGAACGACGGGCGCGAGAGAAAAGAAAGGCCGCGTTGACTATGCTATCGCGGCTCTCGGCGACTGTCTTCTGTGTCGAGAGGTCGGTTGGGTCGGACGGGTCGGCAGGTCGGACGGGCGTCGGTGAGACTCAGTCGCTCAGCGGCGCTTCGGCGCCGACGACGGGGCGGCTCACGTCGCGGTCGGTCTCCTCGCCGTCGATGTCGTAGGGGTACTCGCCGGTGACACAGCCGAGACAGAGGTCGCTTTGGGACTTTTCGAGCACTTCGGCCACGGAGTCGATAGAGAGGTAACCGAGGCTGTCGGCGTCGATGGTGTCGCGGACCTCCTCGACTGACTTGTCCGAGGCGATGAGTTCCTCGCGGGTGGCCATGTTGATGCCCATGTAACAGGGCGCGACGATGGGCGGCGCGCCGATGCGCATGTGGACCTCGGTCGCGCCGGCGTCGTACAAGAGTTGCACGAGCTGATTCGAGGTCGTCCCGCGGACGATGCTGTCGTCGATGAGCGTGACGGACTTCCCCTCGACGGTGCTCTTGATGGGGTTGAGCTTCAGGCGCACGGCGCGCTCGCGCTCGTCTTGGGTCGGCATGATGAACGTCCGGCCGACGTAGCGGTTCTTCATCAGCCCCTCGGCGAACTCGGCGGTCGCGTCGTCTTCCTGTGCGGCCTCGGCGTAGCCGGAGGCGAACGCGCGGCCCGAGTCGGGGACGGGCATGACCACGTCGGTGTCGACGCCGTTTTCGTCCCAGAGCTTCCGGCCGAGTCCCCGGCGGGCCTCGTAGACGAGCGTGTCGTTCATCACGGAGTCCGGGCGGGCGAAGTAGATGTGCTCGAAAAAGCAGTGGGCCGTGTTGTCGCGTTCGACCAGTTGATACGAGTCGAAGCCGGAGCCGTCGGGTTCGAGGACGACGAGTTCGCCCGGCTTCACGTCGCGGACGAGTTCGCCGTCGAGCGTATCGATGGCGGCCGACTCGGAGGCGAGCACGTAGCCGTCGTCGACTTTCCCGATGCAGAGCGGCCGATTCCCCTCGGGGTCGCGCACCCCGAGGACCGTCTCGTCGTGCATGATGGTGAGCGCGTACGAGCCGTGAATGCGCTCCATCGTTCGCTTGACGGCGCGGACCAGGTCCTCCTCGAGGAGGTTGCGCGCGAGGTCGTGGGCGATGACCTCGGTGTCGCCGGTGGAGGTGAAGGCGTGACCGAAGTTCTCCAGTTCGTCGCGGAGTTCGTCGGCGTTGACGAGGTTGCCGTTGTGCGCGAGGCCGAGCGACCCCGACTTGAACGAGACGGCGAACGGCTGGGCGCACGACTTCGACACGTCGCCCGCGGTTGGGTAGCGGACGTGGCCGATGCCGGCTTCGCCCTTCAGGCCGTCGAGGTCGTCGGCACCGAACGCGTCGCCGACGAGACCCATCTGGACGTGACTGTGCTGTTGGAACCCGTCGTGGGTGACGATGCCTGCGGACTCTTGGCCCCGGTGCTGGAGGGCGTACAGCGAGTAGTAGAGGGGCCGTGCGGCGTCTCGACCGCCGAGTGCGACGCCGACGACACCGCACTTCTCGGTCAGTCCGCCGATGTGGTGGTGGGAGTCGTCCCGCCCAGTTACCATGGAAGATGATAGAGAGTCGAGGGGGTAAAAAACCCGTCCTTATGCAGTAACGACGGGGTCTCAAACCGATAAATATCCACGTTAGTGCATATGTTTGCGGATCGGGACGGCGACTACGAGCCGGCGCGTAACCCGACGAGAACGGAAGCGACGCACCCGTGGCTGGTCTCGTCGGCCGCGGCGACAGCGTCGGCTCGGGGCGGTAGCGGTTGTCAGGAAAGTGGTGAGAACTGCACGCAGGTCGGGAGTGGGACGCCGTACTCGGTGCTAGCGAGTGTCACGGGGTCGAAGACGAACCGGGAGTCAGGAACGCGGGTTCGTTCTCGCCGCAGACGGCGAGAGAGAAGACAGAGACGGTTGGAGACCGTCGAGAGTCGTTAGTTGTCGCCGGACTTCGACTGCCAGGCGTAGCTCCGACGCTTCTTCGACTTACCGAAGCCGCAAGACGAGCAGACCTTCTTCTTCACGTGGTAGGACTTCTCGCCGCAGCGACGGCACTTGACGTGCGTCGTCTTGTTCTTCTTTCCTTGGCTGGGGGTTCCTGCACCCGTCATGCTTTGATGGTGACGACGTTATCGCCGCGTATAATGGTTGTGTCTTGGACTTGCTCGAGTTCGATATCCCCGGGCACGGTGTCTTCGTCCAGCGCTTCTTCGAGTACGACGTTCATGTGCTGGTCGTAACCAGCGAGGACGCCGAAGTACGCGTTTCCGTCCTTGAGGAGAACCGTCACCGGCTCGTCGAGTGACGCTTCGAGGACGTCGAGGGGTCGGCCGCTCATGCATCAAATCCGTCTCGTAGTTGTCTTAAATGTGCCGGACCGACAGTGCGGAGTCGCGTCGAATCCGACCGTCCGGGTCGAAATCGTCGCCGAACGGGGAGAATCCTCGTCTCACGTGAGACGTTCTCTCACGACCCCGGGCGTGCGGGCGCGGTGAACCCACGTAGTTTTTAGTACCCCCGTGAGTAGAACTCAGTACCAGAAACCCGCGGGTAAGTGCGGGCGCGCCCAGTTCGACCGGTTCGGGCCGTCTCGTACGCGGGGTCATTCGACCGACGAGCTGCAAGACGCCGGGGCCGATGGCCCCCAGACACCCGTCTTTCCGTGAGCACCTTCGCCACATCGTGGCTTTCGATGCTCGGAATATCGAGACACAAACCATGGAAATCGAAATCGCAACCATAGGCGGATACGAAGAAGTCGGCCGTCAGATGACGGCTGTCCGTGCCGGAGACGACGTCGTCGTCTTCGACATGGGTCTCAACCTGTCGCAGGTCCTCATCCACGACAACGTCGAGACCGAAAAGATGCACAGCCTCGACCTCATCGACATGGGCGCTATCCCGGACGACCGGGTCATGAGCGACCTCGAAGGAGACGTGCAGGCCATCGTCCCCACGCACGGCCACCTCGACCACATCGGTGCCATCTCCAAGCTCGCCCACCGCTACGACGCCCCCGTCGTGGCGACGCCCTTCACCATCGAACTGGTGAAACAGCAGATCGAAGGCGAGAACAAGTTCAACGTCAACAACGACCTCGTCAAGATGGAAGCCGGCGAGACGATGTCCATCGGCGACTCCGGCAACGTGGAACTCGAATTCGTCCACGTCACCCACTCCATCATCGACGCCATCAACCCGGTCGTCCACACGCCCGAGGGCGCTGTCGTCTACGGTCTCGACAAGCGCATGGACCACTCGCCGGTCCTCGAAGACCCCATCGACATGAAGCGCTTCCGCGAAATCGGTCGCGAGGGCAACGGCGTGCTCGCGTACATCGAAGACTGTACGAACGCCGGCCGGAAGGGCCGCACGCCCTCCGAGTCCGTCGCGCGCCGCCACCTCAAAGACGTGATGACCTCCGTCGAGGACTACGACGGCGGCATCGTCGCGACGACGTTCTCGTCGCACATCTCCCGGGTCTCCTCGCTCGTCGAGTTCGCCAAGGACATCGGCCGCCAGCCGGTCCTCCTCGGCCGCTCGATGGAGAAGTACTCCGGCACGGCCGAGCGCCTCGGCTTCGTCGACCTCCCCGACGACCTCGGGATGTACGGCCACCGCAAGTCCGTCGACCGCACCTTCAAGCGAATCATGAAGGAGGGCAAGGAGAACTACCTGCCCATCGTCACGGGCCACCAGGGCGAGCCGCGCGCGATGCTCACCCGCATGGGCCGCGGCGAGACGCCGTACGAGATTGACGACGGCGACAAGGTCATCTTCTCGGCGCGGGTCATCCCGGAGCCGACGAACGAGGGCCAGCGCTACCAGTCCGAACGCCTCCTGCGCATGCAGGGCGCGCGCATCTACGACGAGATTCACGTCTCCGGCCACCTCCGAGAGGAGGGCCACTACGAGATGCTCCAGGCGCTCCAGCCCCAGCACGTCATCCCGGCTCACCAGAACCTGAAAGGCTTCGCTCCGTACGTGGACCTCGCGGAGAGTCAGGGCTACGCCCTCGGTCGCGACCTCCACGTCACGCGGAACGGCAACATGATTCAGCTGGTGGAGTGATGACTCCCGACGCGACCGAAAAGCGGGTGCTCGAGGCGATTCGCGAGCGGCGCGAACTCGTCAACGACGCGCTCGACGAGGACGTACCGATGGCCGAGCCCGAACGGCTCTACGAGGCCTCACGGTACCTCCTGAAAGCCGGCGGCAAACGCCTCCGGCCGACCGTCTCCCTCCTGACCGCGGAGTCCCTCGCGGACGTCGAACCGATGTCGGAGGACTACCGGGCGTTCCCGACGCTCGCGGGCGACCCCATCGACGTGATGGTCGCCGCCGTGAGCATCGAGGTCATCCAGTCGTTCACGCTCATCCACGACGACATCATGGACGACGACGACCTCCGTCGCGGCGTCCCGGCGGTCCACAAGGAGTACGACAACTCGACCGCCATCCTCGCCGGCGACACGCTGTACGCCAAGGCGTTCGAACTCCTGACGAAGACGGGCGCGGACCCCGCCGACGGCCTCGAAGCCGTCCGCCGACTCGCGACCACCTGCACGCAGATTTGCGAGGGGCAGGCGCTCGACATCGAGTTCGAGCGCCGCACCGAGGTGCTCCCCGACGAGTACCTCCAGATGGTCGAACTGAAGACGGCGGTGCTCTACGGGACCGCGGCCGCCGTTCCGGCGGTCGTCATGGGCGCCGACGACGAGGTCGTCGAGGCGCTCTACCAGTACGGCATCGCGTCCGGCAGCGCGTTCCAGATTCAAGACGACGTGCTCGACCTGACCGTGCCGTCCGACCAGCTCGGCAAACAGCGCGGCTCGGACCTCGTGGAGAACAAAGAGACCATCATCTCGCTTCACGCGCGCCAGCAGGGCATCGACGTGGACGACCTCGTCGACGCCGAGACGGCCGAGGAACTCACCGAAGACGCCGTCGAGGCCGCCGTCGCCGAACTGAACGAGGCGGGCAGCATCGACTACGCCCGCGAGATGGCCGAAGACCTCACCGAACAGGCCAAATCGCGGCTCGACGTCCTCCCGGACAACGAGGCCCGCGACCTGCTGTGCGACATCGCGGACTACCTCATCACCCGCGGCTACTGAGCGCGCGGCGCACCCCGCGCCCACAGCGAACCGCTGTCGTGCGGGCTTTTCTTTCGACCGTCCGCCACCGAGCCCCGCCGCAACTCATATTCACCCTGAAATGCTAACACGTACCGTACCCCTGCCCGCGCGAGGACCCTTCCCCGCAATCCGGGCCTGTTTTTAGGCGCGCCGCGGAAGCGAACGGTAATGGACGACGAGCTTCGAGAGCGCATCGAGCGAGAGGCCGAGAAGCACGCGCTTCTCAACGCGGTGAAACACGACAGCGACGCCGACGTGGGCGCGATTATGGGCCCGCTGATGGGCGAGAACCCCGACTTCCGCCAGCACGGCGGCGAGATTCCGGGCCTCATCGGCCCCGTCGTCGCCGAGGTCAACCGACTGTCGGCGGGCGAAAAGCGCGAGCGACTCGAAGAGCTCGCGCCCGAGGAACTCGCCGAGATGGAAGCCGAGGAGGAGGCGGACGACTCGCTGCTCCCCGACCTTCCGAACGTCGAGGCGTACGACGAGGTCCGCATGCGCGCCGCGCCGAACCCCAACGGCCCGTGGCACCTCGGCCACGCCCGCATGCCCGCGGTCATCGGGACGTACAAGCAGATGTACGACGGCTCGTTTATCGTTCGGTTCGACGACACCGACCCGGAGACGAAGCGACCGGACCTGACGGCGTACGACGCCATCCTCGACGACATCGACTACCTCGGGTTCGAGCCCGACGACGTGATTCGCGCCTCCGACCGGGTGGAGACGTACTACGACTACGCCCGCGAACTCATCGAGATGGGCGGCGCGTACACCTGCTCGTGTTCGGGCGAGGAGTTCTCGAATCTGAAGAACGACGGGAAGCCCTGTCCGCACCGCGACAAGGACCCCGAGACGACCCGCGAGGAGTTCGAGGACATGGTCGCAGGCGAGTACAGTTCGGGCGAGATGGTTCTCCGCGTCAAGACCGACATCGAGCACAAGAACCCCGCGCTGCGCGACTGGGTCGCCTTCCGCATGATAGACACGCCGCACCCCCGCGAGGAGGCGGCCGACTACCGCGCGTGGCCGATGCTCGACTTCCAGTCCGGCGTCGACGACCACCTCACGGGCGTCACCCACATCATCCGCGGCATCGACCTCCAAGACTCCGCGAAGCGCCAGCAGTTCGTCTACGACTACTTCGGCTGGGACTACCCCGAGGTCGTCCACTGGGGTCACGTACAGGTCGACGCCTACGACGTGAAGATGTCCACGTCGAGCATCAAGGAACGCATCGACGCGGGCGAGGTCGAGGGCTGGGACGACCCGCGCGTGCCCACCATCAAGAGCCTCCGCCGCCGCGGCATCCGCGGGCAGGCCATCGTGGACGCGATGGTCGGCCTCGGCACTTCCACCTCGAACGTCGACCTCTCGATGTCGACCGTCTACGCGAACAACCGCGACCTCGTCGACGACGACACGGACCGCTACTTCCTCGTTCGCGACGTCGCCGAGGGAACCTCGGCGGACAGCCAGACTATGTCTGGCCCGTGTGAGGCGTTCGCCGTCGAGGGCGGCCCCGACAGCGCCCACCCGCCGCTCCACCCGAGTTTCGAGGAGCGCGGCACCCGCGACATCCCCGTCGGCGACAGCGTCCTCCTCGAATCGGGCGACGTGCCCGCCGAGGGCGAGCGCGTCTGGCTGAAGGGCTTCGGCGCGGTCCGCCGCGAGGGCGACTCGCTCGTCGCCACCGGCGACGACCTCGACGTGGTCCGCGAGGGCGGCGTCGACGTGATTCACTGGGCACCGACCGACGGCGTCCCGGTCCGCATGCGCACCATGGACGGCGACGTGACGGGCGTCGCTGAACCCGATTTCGGTGACGTGCCCGAGGACGAACTCGTCCAGTTCGAGCGCGTCGGCTTCGTCCGCGTGGACGACCGCGGCGACGACGAGACGGTCGTCTACTTCGCGCACAAGTAGGTCGAGCGACGGACAGTCGCTTTCGACACGAACACTCGTTTTACCCACCCCCGCCTAAGGAGCCGTATGACCCTCCTCGACCTCACCCGCCGCGTCGAAACAGGGATGCCGACGTACCCCGGCGACCCGCCGGTCGCAGTCGAGTCGCACGCCGACTTCGAGACCGACGGCTATCGCGTCTCGCGGCTCGAACTCGGAACCCACGCGGGCACGCACGTCGATGCCCCCGCGCACACCGAGCCGGACGGCGCGACGCTCGACGACTTCCCGGCCGACGACCTCCGGTTCACCGCTCGCGCAATCGACTGTCGAGACGCGGGACCCCGCGGTCGAATCGGCCCGGACGCGATTCCCGAACGCCTCGAACCGCGCGTGGATTTTCTCGTGTTCCGAACCGGCTGGGAAGACGAGTGGGGGACCGAACGCATGGCCGACCACCCGGCACTCGAGCCCGAGACGGCGCGCGCCTGCGCGGACCGCGGGCTCTCGGTCGGTATCGACGCGCTCAGCCCGGACCCGACCGGCGGCGACGGCGTGCCCGCCCACCACGCGATTCTCGGGGCGGGGCTCCTCGTCGTCGAGAACCTTTGCGGGTTGGACGCGCTCCCGACCGACCGGACGTTCGACCTGTACGTCATGCCGCTTCGGGTGGACGCCGACGGCGCGCCCGCGCGGGTCGTCGCCGACGCGGAGACGGGGCTGATTCGGCGGCGAGACGAGCGGTGAGTCGGTGGGAACCCGAAAACCGGCCTGCGCTCAGAGCACCACGGTCAGGACGAACCCGACGAGCATCGAGAACGTCAACAGCGCCTGCACCGCCGCGGTGGCGAGGACGCCGACGGTGGCGACGAGGGCGCGCCGACCGCTCTCTTCCGCGTCCTGATGGTCGACGTATTCGAGGGCGAAGACGGTGCCAGCGACGCCGACGAAGATGCCGAGCGGGCCGATGAGGAACATGAGCAGGAAGCCGACGACGCCGGCGACAATCGAGGTTCGGGTCGACGCGCCGCCGAACCGCGCGGCGACCATCCCGCCGGCGTAGTCGGTGACGAGCGCGACGAGGCCGACGAGAGTGAGCCCGACGAACGCGATGGGACCGGGCTCCGAGAAGCCGGTCGACACCCAGTAGACGACCACGCCGACTACGGACAGGAGCGCACCGGGAAGCAGCGGGAGTACGCTCCCGACGACGCCGAGGACCAAGAGGGCGAGCGCGACCCAGAGGAACACGTCCATACCGGGGTGGTTCGGGCCGGGGGCTATTCACCCCACCGAGTGGGCGCTGCGTGGCCTCGTCTCCGCCGCGGCGCGGGTCGTGGAACTGATTCGCGCGTCGCGTCGCCTGATTTCCGCCCGTTCGGGGGATAGTTTATTGCCTCTACCGGAATATGTCACTAAGAGTCATGGCTATCGACCCGCAGTTCGAGGCAAACAGGGAGAAAGTCGGCGAGGAAAACGGCGTGGCCGTCTGGGGACCGGTCGACCCGCCGGAGAAACACGGCATCCACGGCACGCACGTCGCGGTGGACTTCGACATCTGTCTCGCCGACGGGGCGTGTCTGGAGGACTGCCCCGTGGACGTGTTCACGTGGGTCGATACGCCGGGGCACCCGGAGTCCGACATCAAGGCCGAACCGACCCACGAAGACCAGTGTATCGACTGCATGCTCTGTGTCGACGTCTGCCCGGTCGACGCCATCGACGTCGACCCCGGGCGAGCGGGACGCATCTGAGGGAAGAAACCCCGATTTTTTGCGGGTAGCCCCGCCGAGAACGACGCCGCTGAGCGGCGCAGACGTTCCAATCACCTAGCACAAAAGATTATTATGAATATGAGCTAGCACTAACTGGAGAGTGTTCTCAATGCACATGGTGGTACTTACCAAAGGCGTGCCCGACTTCCGGGAGGGCCAGGTATCGTTCGACGAGGACGGGCATCTCGAACGGGGGAAGACGCCCACAGTGATGAATCCGAACGACCGCTTCGCGCTGGAGGCGGCGCTCCAGACGCGGGTTCGACACGGCGGGCGAGTGAGCGTGATGAGCATGGGGCCGCCGGGGTACAAGGAGGTGTTACAGGAGGCGATGGAGACGGTGTACGCCGACGACCTGCACCTCGTCTCGGACCGCGAGATGGCGGCCGCCGACACGTGGGCGACGGCCATCACGCTCAGCGGGGGCATCGAGACGCTCGGCGAACCGGACGTGGTGTTCGCCGGGTTCAAGACCGCGGACGGGGAGACGGGCCACACCGGGCCGCAGACGAACTGGTGTCTCGGCATGCCGCTCGTCACGCACGTCGTCTCCCTCGACATCGACGAGGAGGCGGGGACCCTGCGCGCCAAGCGACTGGTCGAAGGCGATATCGAGGAGATAGAGACCGTCGAGACGGAGCTTCCGGCGTTCGTCGTCGCGGACCCCGAGTTCGAGCCGTCGTATCGGACGGCGGGCGAACGCCTGACGCTGAAGGACCTGCGCGAGGAGACTCGAGCGCGCGCCGAGAACTACGAGGAGCACCTGACGGTTCGGGACCACGCCGACATCAACGTCGACCCGGACTATATCGGCCTCGACGGCTCGCCGACCATCGTCTCGTCGGTCGACCCGATTCCGAAGGCCCCGGCGGAGCGGGAGGCCACGATGGTCGACCCCGACGACGCGGGAGCCATGCAGGACGTGCTGACCGCGATGCAGTCGGCGGTGGGCGACGGCGACGGGGACGCCGCGGCCGCGGGGGGTGACTGAGCGTGACCGACTTCGACCCCGGCGACTACGAGGTTTCGGAGCTCGGCCCGGCCATCAAGGACATCGACGACCTCGGCGAGTTAGAGGAGATTCTGCAGGCCGAACACCGCGGGCAGAATCGCGCGCCGGCCGTTGCGCTCATCGAGAGCCGCATCGAGAAGTTCTCCGAGGACGAGGAGCCGGCCGACGCCGACGGGTTGGACCTCGCGTCGATGAGCACCGCGGAGGTCGGAAATGCCCTCCAGAGCGTCGAGGAGGTCTCGGAGCTCGAATCGCTCCTCGAACGCGAGGAGGCGGGCGAGAACCGCGACCCGGTGAAGCGACTCATCAGAAACCGCATCGACTCCGTGAAGGGAAGCGACGAGGAGGACACGGAAGTCGAGGTGGACGACCGGACACCCGAGGAGCGCCACCCGGACCTCGATCACCCGACCCGCGACAAGCGTCACGTCCGGTCGCTCCACGGGGGAACCTACCGCGACATGTGGGTCTACTGCGAGACGCAGGCGGGCGAACTCGTAGACGTGTCCAAGGAGATGCTCGGGAAGGCCCGCGAACTGATGGACACCTACAACGACGACTACACGACCGACGAGCGGGTCGTCGCGGTGCTCATCGGCGCCGACGTGTCGAAGCACGTCGAGGACGTCATCGCCTACGGCGCGGACGTGGTCGTCGTCCGCGAGGACGCCAGACTCGAACGCTTCCAGCACAAGCCGTACACCGAGATATTCTGCGACATGGCCCGCGCGGGAGCCACCCACCAGAACTTCGAGGTCACGGACGGCCGCGACGAACCGTGGCGCGACTACGACAAGCCGCGGTACGTGCTGTTCCCGGCGACGAACAACGGCCGGGACCTCTCGGCGCTCGTGCAGGCCGAACTCGACTCCGGCCTCGCCAGCGACTGCTCGGGGCTCTACATCACCGAGGAGGTCATCTCGAACCCGGTCAAGACCGGCGTCGCCGGCGAGAAAAGGGAGTTCCAGCGCGTCCTGCACATGAAGCGCCCGGACTTCTCCGGCTTCGAGTACTCGACCATCCTCTGTATCGACAACCCGGCGCGGGAGTTCCACCCGCAGGGCGCGTCGGTCATCCCGGGGAGCTTCGACCTGCCCGAACCCGACGCCGAGCGCGAGGGCCTCGTCGTCGAACACGACGCCCCGCTCGACGACGACTGGTTCCGCGTCACCGTCACCGCCTACGACCGACTGGACGAGGGTATCGACCTGACCGGCCACGAGGTCATCGTCGCGGTCGGCCGCGGCATGGGTGACGACCCGACGAAGGGCATCGAACTCGCCTTGGACCTCGTCGACCAGTTCGAGGACGCCGAGGTGGGCGTCACCCGCGGCATCGTCACGGGGTCGTTCAACTTCGACGGCCACGTCGAGCAGTACACCCACGAGGACAGACAGATAGGCGAGACGGGGCAGGTCGTCGCGCCGAAACTCTACATCGCGGCGGGTATCTCCGGCGCGGTCCAGCACAAGGTCGGCATGGACGAGTCGGACACCATCGTCGCCGTCAACACCGACCCCGACGCCCGCATCCGCGACTTCTCGGACTACTTCATCGAGGGCGACCTGTTCGAGGTGATGCCGAGGCTGACGACGGCGCTCAAGGAGGGCCGGTTCGAGGCGGCGGTCGCCAGCGACGGGGGGCGCGCGGCATCGACGCCGCCGGCCGGAACCTCCGACGGTGGCGCTAGCGCTGGCGCGGCCGCGGACGACCGGGGTGAGTCGCGATGAGCGACTACGAACACTACGAGGCGCTCGTCGTCGGGGCCGGACCGGGCGGCGCGGCGGCGGCCGCGACGTTCGCCAACTACGGCATCGAGACGCTCGTCCTCGAACGCGGCGTCGAGGCCGGGTCGAAGAACGTCTCGGGCGGGCTCATCTACGCCGAGGAGTCCGCGCCCTACACCATCGACGACCTCTTTCCGGGGTTCCGCGAGGCGGCCGCCGAGCGGCCCATCACGAAGTACCGCATCCACAACATCGCCGGCGACAAAGTGGAGTCGTTCGACCTCACGGACCTCCACGAACACGACACCGAGTGGTCCGACTCGGTCCTCCGGCGGAAGATGGACTCGTGGCTCGAAGCCCGCGTCCACGAGCGGACCCGCGAGACCGGCGGCGGCCTCCTGACGGGCGTCCACGTCAACGGCCTGCTCCGCGAGGAGGGCCGCATCGTCGGCGTCACGCTGGACGAACTCGACCCGATAACCGCCGACATCATCGTCGCGGCCGACGGGGTGAACTCCGAACTCGCCCGCGACGCGGGCCTGATGGACTGGGACGAGCCAGACGAGTGGTTCCAAGGCGTCAAGGCCGTCGTCGACATGCCGGAAGCCGCCATCGCCGACCGGTTCGACGTGGCCGAAGACGAGGGCGCGGCGCACCTGTTCTCGGGCGACCTGTTCGAGGGCGTCCGCGGCGGCGGCTTCCTCTACACGAACCGCGACACGCTGTCGCTCGGGACGGTGTTCCACCTCGACAGCCTCGTCGCGGAACGGGCCGAACCGCACGAGCTACTGGACGGGCTCTTGACCCATCCGTTGCTCGCGCAGTGGCTCGGTGACGACTACACCGAACTGGAGTACAGCGCGAAGCTCGTGCCCGACTCGAAGAAGGTCGCCTTACGCGAACCGCACTTCGGCCGACTGCTCCTCGTCGGCGACGCCGCCGGCCAGATGCAGGCGCAGGGGCCCATCATCAAGGGCATGAACCACGCCGTCACCGCCGGGGCGCTCGCGGCCGAGTCGTACGCGCAGGCCAAGTCGCGCAACGAACCGGAGAAAGCGGGGATCCGTTACGCCCGCAAACTCCGGAGCGAGGGCGTGATGAAGAAGCTCCGGCCCCGCGGCTACGAACTGCTCCGCGGCGTCGCCGAGGACGACGGCGTGACCGACGTGGTCGACACCGTGCTCACCTCGGCGGTCGGACGCGCCGGCATTCGGGCGCTTTCGGGGCGGCTCGAACGCCTCTACAACGTCCCGACGCTGTCGGCTTTGATGCCGGACACGCGGACGCCCTACGTCACGCTCCCGGCGGTCATCGCCGAGGAGTTGGGGACGCGGGTCCGCGAGGCGAGTTCGGTGACGCCGCCGGACCTCGAAGCCCGCATCGGCGGGCTGACCTACGACACCGACATCGGCAACCCGCACATCACGCTTCGCGACGAGTCCTACGAGGCGAGCGGGGCCGCGGTGGCGGCCTGTCCGGTCTCGGCGGTCGATTTCGGCGGCGGCTGTTACCGCGAGGAGGTCGTCCGCACCAACGGCTCCGAGGAGCGCGTCGTCAGCCTCGACACCCAACCCTGCGTCGAGTGCGGCACCTGCGCCGTCGTCGCCGACACCGACTGGAGCCACCCGCGCGGCGACAAGGGCGTCGAGTTCAAGTGGGGATGACCGAGGTGAGCCCATGAGTCGCGACGTGACCCAATCGGAGTCCCGCCCCGTCGCTGACGGCCGCGGGGCCGCGGAGCGCCACCCCGAAGACGTTCGGTTCGGGGAGCGCGCCAGAGTCCTCGCCGCCGAGGCCCGAGAGGCCCGGGAGTCGTTCGAGCCGCCGCCGTCGTCGGCCGCGGACCGGCGCGCGCTCGAATGTGCCCGCGACGGCGTCGGCCCGGCGGTGTCGCTCTACGTCAGCGCGCGGACGGGCGACCGGCAGGTCTCGTTTACCGGCGAGGAGTTCGAACTGCTCCACCGGGCGATGAACGACTGGCTGACCATGTACGCGCGATGCTACGGCGTCGACCTCGACGCGGACTTCACGGTCCGCGAGGCCGCCGAAGTCCTGCTCCGGACCCACGACGTTGTCGACACCGCCCAACTGCTGACCTGCGTCCCCGAGCGGCGCTGAGGGGCCCCACAGCTCCCCCACCCTACCCGTTGGCGGGGCCGACTGTCGTCGGGTCCGGCACGAACAACAATTATAAATCACGAGTGTGATTGTGTACCATGGAAGTAACCGACAGTCTCAACTTCGGACACAAAGACCGCAAAGACATCTACGAGTACATCGAGCGTCACGGGACCGTCCGCGAGGACGAGGTACGGCGGGCGCTCAACTTCGAGCCGGCGGCGCTGGGGGCGCACCTGACCGTCCTGCGACGCGACGGCTACATCCGAAAGGTGGGCAACCACGTCGAGGTGGCCTACGCGCCCGGCGAGGCGGAGACGGTCGAACTCGGTGACCTCGACGTGACGATTCGGATGGCCCAGAACGTCGACTTAGAGAGCCTCGTCGACGCCATTCACGAGGTCGCTGACGAGGGCCGGTACATCGAGGCCGAGACGGTCGCGGACCTGCTGGACCACGAGGAAGTCGTCCTCCGACACAACGAGGTCAGTTCCCGGATGGTGTTCGTCGCCACGGTCGGCGACGAACTCGCCGGCTGGGTCCACCTCGACCTGCCCGAGGCGGAGAAACTGAGCCACACCGCCGTCCTGACCGTCGGTACGCGCCCGGAGTTCCGCGGCCACGGCATCGGGAGCAAACTCCTCGACCGCGGCGTCGACTGGGCGCGCGAGCGCGGCTTCGAGAAGCTCTACAACAGCGTCCCGGCGACCAACGAGGAGGCAATCGCGTTCCTCGAAGGCCACGGCTGGGAGACCGAAGCCGTCCGCGACGGCCACTACAAGATAGACGGCGACTACGTCGACGAAGTGATGATGGCCGTCTCGCTCCGGTGAGCGCGGATTCGCTCCGTCTCCGACCCTGATTTTCTGCGCGTCGTCGCGCTCGCCAGCGACGCGTCGGCTTCGCGGGTCCCGCCCACGACCGGTCGCGCGACCACCCGACCGGCTTACGACCAGTCGTCTTCGGCCCCGTCGAGGGGTTCAGCGACGACGCCGTCCTGCTGAACGAGCGCTCTCGCGTGAGCCGTACAGACGTTCCTGTCGGCGTCCCACGGCACGTGGAGCCTGACCGCCGCGACGTTCTCGCAGTCGGGTTCGCTGCACTCGGCCATACGGAGAGCGTCGGCTCCGACGACCATCGGTGTGTCGGCGGGCGAGCGACTGAGACGCGGCCGCTCCCCGGGCGGGTCTCACCGGAATCGCTCGCGTTCCTCGCGGGCCGCGTCGGTGCCGTACTCGTCCACGAGCGGTTCGTAGGCGTCGCCGAGCGCGCGCATCGCGCCCGCGGTCGAGTGGAAGTCGAGTTCGTCCGCGACGGCGTCCCACGGATGCGTCTGGAGGACCTTGCGGACCACCAGTCGCTCCTCTCGGGGGGTGAGCGACGCGCGTTCGGGGTTCGTGAGGTGCGCGAGTCCGAGACGGCGGAACGCGCCGGGCGCGGTCGTGTAGAGCCCCGGGCCGTACGACGCGCCGACGACGACGCGCCACTCGTACTCGGAGAGGTCGGGCGAGAGGAAGCTATCGACGGCGGCGAGGGCGGCCCGCGCCACGTCGGCGTCGAGGTCCGAGAGGGCGTCTCCGAGCACGTCGCCGACGCGGCCGAGGAACCAGTTCGCGTGGCGGTCGCGGAGGTCGCGGCCGGCGGACGACAGCGGGCGCGTCATGAGCGCCGAGTACTCGCCGCTGGTGTCGTTTCTGGTGGTCGAGAGGTGGACCGTGCCGTAGCCGTTGTCGCGCCAAAACGAGAGGAGCTCGGGGGTCGCGCCGAAGCCGACGCCGAGGTAGTCCGCGTCGTCCGCGAACTCGTCGCGTAGCTCCGTGAGGAGCCGGGAGCCGAGGCCGGACGACCGGACCGCGTGGTGGGTGGCGATGCGCATCACGCGGTAGCCGACGGGGACGCCCGCGCCCTCGTCGCGGAGTTGGCTCGTGAACACGTCGGGGAGCATGTTCCCGCGGATGCGGCCGCCGTCGTACATCTGCCGGCGGGTGTCGGGGTCGAGGCCGCCCTCGCGGGCGAGGAGCGCGACCGAGACGACCCGGCCCTCGTGGGTGAGCGCCCGGAGCGTCAGGTTCGGGGCGTCGAGGAGGCGGGCGAGGTCGTCCGGTTCGGTCCGGTAGTGCGCGAGGACGAGCAGGCCGAACGCCTCGCGGAGCAGGTGTTCGTCAGCCAGTAGGTCGTCGGGCGAAAGCGCCCGGTAGGAGACGGTCTCAGGCGTCGCGTCCGCGACGAGTTGGTCGACCGGCGGGCGGGCGTCGAGGAGGAGCGCGCGGAACGTCCACGACTCGACGGGGTCGCCGGCGGCGTAGCGAATCGGGTCGTCGAGGCGCGCGTCGGTCACCTCGCGGTCCGCGTCGTCGAGACGGTCGCGGAAGCGGACGGTGAAGCCGCGGCCCGCGCCCTCGTAGCCGCGGACGGTCGTACAGAAGGCGACCGCGGGCGCGGCGAGGAACGATTCGAGGAGCCCGACGGGGAGGGCCGCGGCCTCGTCCACGACGAGCGCGTCGGCGTCGGCCGCCGCGTCGCCGGCCTCTGTCGGCGGGACGTAACGGACCCGCCCGCCGCGGTCGGCCGCGATGTCGAAGTCGCCCGCGCCGCCGCCGCGGAGCGCGCCGAGTTCGGAAAGAAGTCGCTCGGCGCGGGCGAACACCTCGGCGGCGTTTCGCTCGCCGGGCGCGGTCACGACCACGTCTTTGCCCTCGGCGGCGAGGCTCCCCGCGGCGAGGCCCGCCGCGCTCGACTTCCCGCGGCCGCGGTCGGCCTCAACGACGACGGCGGTCCCCGGTTCCGTCAGGGCTTCGAGCGCGGCGAGCGCCTCGGACTGGTCGGCGGTGAGGCAGTCCTCGTAGGCGCGCCGCGGGGATCGGCGGTCTTTCTCCGTCGGCACCCGCGGCGGGGCGGCGTCGAAGCTGATTCCCTGTCGGTACGCGCCGTCGCGTTCGACGGTCCCCGAATCGAGGTCGACGAGCGCGACGCCGGGGTGGTCCCGGAGCGTCGAGACGAGTCGGCCGCGGAAGCGACCGGTCACGTCCGCGACGGAAAAGGGCGGGACGGCCAGTCGCTCGTCGAACGAGTCGCGACGAGTCGGCCAGTCGTCGAGCGAGGGGGTGAGCAAAACGAGCAGGCCGCCGCCGTCGACCGCGCCGGCGACGCGGCCGAGCGCGTTCGCCGAGAACTCCTCGTGGGCGTCGAGGACGACGAGCGTCCGGGTCGTCCCGAGGAGCGACGAGGCGCGCTTCGGCTCGACGCGGTGGAAGCGAAACCCCTCGCGGGCGGTGACGAACGTCACCTCGTCGTCGGGCACGTCGGCCCCGCGGACCGCGTCGAAGGCGGCGTCGATGCCGGCGTCGCGGTCGCCGGCGAGGACGAGGAGGCGTCGCTGGTTCGTCGCCAGCGCCTCCTCGCGGCGGGCGGCGGCGAGCGCCTCGACATCGGGGTCGTCGCCGAGTTCGGTCATGGGATGGATACGTCGGCGCGGCTATTCACCTCCTTCGGTCGGCTGCGAGCGACCTCGTCCGTCGGTCGGTGAAGCGGCGGTTCCAGTCGGGCGTCACGCCCAGCACATGATGGGTCGAGTGACCAACCGACACGGATATTTCGACAGTCCCGTCGACGAGAAATCGGGCGATTCGCGGGTCGTGCGGACGCGTCGCACGGCGCTACGATTTTGAAAGCGCTTTTATGGGGGCCGGAGCAAAGGATGTTTACAGCCTGTCCGGGGTTGATGAACCTCCTCGCCGTAGGGATATCGTTGACCGGTCGCGACCGACCGACCGGTGTGATACCGGCGAGGGAGTCGAGCCCGCGAGCAGGATATAGGTGAACAACAATGGCTGTCTACGTAGACTTCGACGTACCGGCCGACCTCGCTGACAGCGCCGTCGAGGCGCTCGAGGTCGCCCGAGATACTGGTATCGTGAAGAAAGGAACCAACGAAACGACCAAGTCCATCGAGCGGGGCAACGCCCAGCTCGTCCTCATCGCGGAAGACGTCTCCCCCGAGGAGATCGTCATGCACCTGCCCGAACTCGCCGACGAGAAGGGCATTCCGTTCATCTTCGTCGAGACGCAGGACGACATCGGCCACGCCGCCGGCCTCGAAGTCGGCAGTGCCGCGGCCGCCATCGTCGACGCCGGCGACGCGTCCGACGATGTCGAGGACATCGCGACTAAGGTCGAGGACCTTCGATAACCGACCATGAGCGCGGACGAACAAGCCAGCGACTCGACGCCTGCCGAAGTCATCGAAGTCGTTGGAAAGACTGGGATGCACGGCGAGGCCATGCAGGTCAAGTGCCGCATCCGCGAAGGCTCCAACCAGGGCCGTATCATCACGCGAAACGTGCTGGGTCCCGTCCGCGAGGGCGACATCCTCCAGCTCCGCGAGACTCAGCGTGACGCCGACTCCATCGGAGGGCAGTAACAATGGTCGAAAAGCGCACGTGCGACTACAGCGGTGAGGAAATCGAGCCCGGCACGGGCACGATGTACGTCAAGACCGACGGCACCGTCCTCCACTTCAAGGACTCGAAGGCCGAGAAGAACTACTTCCTCGGCCGCGAGGCCCGCGACCTCGAGTGGACGGAGGCCGGCCGCCGCGCGAGCGGCAAGGCGGAGGACAACTAGATGTCCGACGCAGAGCGCACCTTCGTGATGGTCAAGCCCGACGGCGTCCAGCGCGGCCTCATCGGAGACATCGTCTCCCGCTTCGAGGACCGCGGTCTCAAGATGGTCGCCGGCAAGTTCATGCAAATCGACGAGGAACTCGCCCACGACCACTACGGCGAGCACGAGGGCAAGCCCTTCTTCGAGGGTCTCGTCGACTTCATCACGTCCGGTCCCGTCTTCGCGATGGTCTGGGAAGGGCAGGACGCGACGCGACAGGTCCGCCGCATGATGGGCGAGACGGACCCCGCAGAGTCCGCCCCCGGCACCATCCGCGGCGACTACGGTCTCGACCTCGGCCGGAACGTCATCCACGGCTCCGACCACGAGGACGAGGGCGCGAACGAGCGCGAAATCGCGCTCTTCTTCGACGAGGACGAACTCGTCGACTACGAGCGCGTCGACGAGACCTGGCTCTACGAGTAAGTCTCGTCTCGCGGTTCTCACGCTTTCTTCCGAGAGGAGCGACGGCCACGTCTCCCCTCTCGTCCGCGCTCCAGCCGTCGGACATCGCGTCGTCTGCGACGGGGTGTGCGGGATACTACCACCAGCCACGCGAGGCCGGACGAGGCCGACCCTCACCGCGGCCTGACCGTCCACCGCGCGGCGAACAACGGTTTTCTCGCCTCCCGGCGAACCGCGTGTCACACGGTCGAGATGGAACCCGTGGCCCTCGCGCTCGCGGCGGTGTTCGCCGTCCGCTGGGGCGCGACCGAACGCGGTGAAGGCCCGCGGCTCTGGGGTCGCGGGTCGTGACGGACGAAAAAGAACGAACGCGAACGCGGCGGCGGTCGCTCAGTCGGCCTGCGGGACGGGCGCGTCGAGGTCGATTTCGCCGGCGTCGAGTTCGGCTTCGACCTCGCGGGCGGCCTTGACCATGTTCTCCATCTTCTGGTAGGCGACCTCGCGGGGGAGGAGCTTCACGCCGCAGTCGGGGGAGACGGTGAGCTTCTCCGGCGGGACGACCTTCAGGCCCTGCTTGATGTTCTCCTTAATCTCCTCGACGGTCTCGACTTCGGCGGTGTGAACGTCCACGACGCCGAGCGCGAGGTCCGGCTCGAACTCGGGGTCGGTGAACACGTCAATCTGCTCGTAGCCGCCGTTGCAGAGCTCCACGTCGAACTCGTCGATGGGGTAGTCGTTGAGTTCGGGGTAGATGCGGGAGTAGTCGCCGTAACAGACGTGGAGGCCGATGCGGACCTCGTCGGGGACGCCCGCGACGATGCGTTCGAGACACTCGCCGACGATGGCGTGGTCGTCCGGCGTCGTCGCCAGCGCGGGCTCGTCGATTTGGATGTAGGTCGCGCCCGCCTCGACGAGCTGTTCGATTTCCTCGTTGACGAGGTCGGCCAGCGCGTACGCGAGGTCCGCCTCGGAGTCGTAGTGCTCGTTGAACGACCAGCTCGCCAGCGTGTACGGGCCCGTGATGGGCACCTTGACGGGCTTGGAGGCCACGTCGCTCGTGAACTCGAACTCGTCGACCAGCCACGGCTCGTCGTACTCGACCTCGCCGACGACGGAGGGCTTGTCGAAGTAGTTGTGGCCCCACACCTTCACCGGGCCGTTGAACTCGTAGCCGGGGATGCGGTGGGCGAAGTACTCGACCATCTCCTCGCGGCGCATCTCGCCGTCGACGACGGTGTCGAGGCCGGAGCGCTCGTGTTCGTTGGTGATGACGCGACAGGCGTCGTCGTGAGCCTCGTGGAGGTGCTCTTGGGTGAACTTGGAGTCGGGGTCCTCCGCGAGGTCGTTGGCGCGGTTGAGCCACTTGGGCTTGGGGTAGGAGCCGACGACGGTGGTGAGCAGGAAGTGCTCGGTGTCGTGAGCTTCGGGGCGGAACTGCTCGCGGTTCTCGGCGTCGCGGCTCATGCTTCCACCTCCAGTTCGTCCTCGGTGGCGGCCGCGAGGGCGGCGAGTTTCTCCGTCGCGCGGTTCTCCGGCAGGTAGAACAGTTCGGTGTTGGAGGTCACGTAGGCGGTGTCGAACGTCTGGCTCTGGACGTTGTCGAGGGTCCACTCGACGCGCTCGCGGATCGTCTCGGGGTCTTCGACCAGCGTGTTCTGGCCGTCGACGAGGCCCAGGGCGATGTCGTCTTTCGTGCCGTACTCGTTGACGTTGTAGAGCGTCTGGTCGCGGTCGCCGGCGACGAAGTCGAAGCCGATGGCGTCCACGTCGGCGTCCATGAGGTGCGCGTAGACCTTCTCGTCGAGCGCACCCCAGTAGGTGTGGACGACCACGTCGGCGTCGGTCGCGTCGGAGACGGCCGAGATGGCCCCGGGAACGCGCTCGTCGACGTCCTCGCCCGGCGGCGAGAACACGAGCGAGGGTTCGAGGAGGAACAGCGTCTCGTGGTCGGGGAAGGCGTCGACCTCGCCCGCGAGGAACTCGCTCACGGCGTCGAGGAACTCCGCCTCGTCGCCGTAGTGCTCGTCGGTCGCGAGGTCCGAAAGCGAGTACGGGCCGGGGAGGACCGCCTGCAGCGACTCGTCGCCGCCGAGGAGGTCGGCGGTGGCGTCGAGTTCGGCCGCGACGTCGCCGGAGAAGGTGAGTTCGCCGCTGACCTGCGGGTCGCGGTAGAAGTTGTTGTTGTCGTAGTAGCGGACGATGCCGCCGGTCTCGACGTTCTCGTGGACCGTCAGCGGGTGCGCGAGCATGTCGTCCCAGCGGAGTTGCCCCTCGACGACGCGGTCGAGGCCGGCGTCGGTCTGTTCGGAGACGACCTCCTCGCGGGCGCGGTCGTACGCGCCCACGATGTCGCCGCCCTCGTTACCGGAGATGAGGTCGTGTTTCTGGTGGCCCTTGAGGTCCGAAAGCTCCTGTTTCGCCCAATCCGGGAGGGGATACAGTCCCGGTGTCGTCGAGACGAGTTCAGTCATCACCTCTCGCTAAGAAATGACGGTGTATAATATTTCCTGTATCAACATATGCGCATTAGTTATTCCAACGCGAGCACCGTGAGCGTCTCGTAGGGGTACGACTCCTGAACGACGACCTCGTGGCCGAAGCCGTTCGCCTCGGCGCGGGCGAGCACCTCGTCGTAGCCGGTGAAGCTACTCACGAGGAGGAACACGGTGCCGCCGGGTTTGAGCACGCGCCCGACGGTGTCGAGGAAGGGGTCGATGATTTCGCGGCCGTCTTCGCCGCCGGTGAGCGCGACCTCCATCCAGTCGTCGCGCGCGGCTTCGAGGTCCTCGGGGAGGTACGGCGGGTTGAACGCCACCGCATCGAAGGCGTCGTCGCGGAACGGCTCGACGAGGCTCCCGCGGACGACCTCGAACCCGCGGTGGCCGTCGGCTCGGAGGGCGGCGGCGCGCTCGGCCGCCTGCCGGCAAGCGTGGGGGTTGAGGTCGCTCGCGACCACGTCGGCGTCGGTTTTCGTCGCGAGTTGTTCTGCGACCCAGCCCGAGCCGGTCCCGACTTCGAGGACGCGCCCCGAGACGCGTCCGACCGCGGCCTGCGCGAGCAGGCCCGAGTCCTCCGCCGGCTGGTAGACCGAGGTGTTCATCCCGCGGCGCTCGGCGAGGTCGGTCATTCGTCGCCTCCCTCGACGCCGCCGTCGGCCTCGGGGCTCGCCTCGGGTCGCTGATCCGTGAGCGAAATCGGACCCGAAGGGTCGCGCTCGGACAGCGCGCGCTGCGGGAACGGGATCGCGATTCCCTCCTCGTCGAACGCCTCGCTGACGGCCGAGATGGTCGCGGTGCGCGCGCGCCACCACCGCCGAGCGCTCGGGCGGTCTATCCACGGGCGCACCCCGAGGACGACCGCCGAGTCCCCGAACCGCTTTGCGACGACCTGCGGCTTCGGTACCGACAGCACCTCGTCGAGGTCTTCGACGGCCGCCTGCGCCACCTCTGCGGCGCGGTCGATGTCGGCGTCGTAGTCGACGCCGACCTCGATGTCGAGGCGGAGCCGCCCCTTTCGGCTCCGGTTGACGAGGCTCTCCGAACTCACCACGTCGTTCGGAATCATCACGAACTCGCCGTCGAACGTCTGGATACGCGTGTTCACGACCGTGATTTCGGTGACGATTCCCTCGTGGTCGCCGACTTCGACCCAGTCACCGATTTCGAACGGTCGGGAGAACATGATGACGAAGCCCGCGATGAGCGACCCGAGGGTCTGTCTCGCGGCCATCCCGACCACGATGCCGAGGAAGCCAGCGCCGACGAGGAAGCCGCCGAGGTCGGCCCGCCAGATACCGAGGATGACCGCGAGCGTGGTGAGGTAGGTCGTCACCTGCGCGATGCGGTAGATGATTTCGCGCTGGTGGTCCGAAATCTCCGGGCGCGTGCTCGCGATTTCACCGATGAACCGGCCGAGGACGCTCGTGAGGACGTACGCGCCGACGACGAACGCCGCCGACAGCGCGATGCGGACGAACGTCTCTCTGCCGAGGTCGTACTGCGCCGAAATCGTGCCGATGTCGCCAGACAGCGACCAGAGCGCGAAGACGAACCCCCCGCCGCCGGCGACGACGACGAGTCGAAGCACGGTCACCGAGAGATGCCACACCGGCATCGAGACGGCCTCGAGTTCCTTGTCGTGGAGCCGAGCGCCGAGCCGCCAGGCGGCGACGACCGCGACGGTCACGAGGACGCTCGCGGCGACGCGGAGTTCGAACGTCGGGAACAGCGACGCGATGTCGAGAACCGTACCGCTCTGGAGGGGGGTTGCCGTCGAGGCGAGGCGGAAGAGCACCGCGGCGAGTGCGGGGAGCGTCATGGATTAGCGGCCGACCGACGCGGCGAGTTGCGCGAGTTCGGCGAACTCGGCGGGTGCCATGTTGCCGGCGCGTTTTCGGAGCACGTCCTCGTCGGCGGCCTCGACGACCGCTTCGGGGTCCGACAGTCCGGAGATGTGCGCCGTGTTGCGGATGCCGTTTCTGATGGTCTTTCGCCGCTGGGTAAACAGCGCCTTCACGAAGTCGAGGAAGAACGCCTCGTCGTCGACCTCGTACTCCGGCTCGCGCGGCGTGATGCGGACGACGACGCTCTGGACCGCGGGCTTGGGGTCGAACGCCTCGCGGGGGACGTGCTCGCAGAGTTCGACTTCGCCGTAGTGTTGGGTGCTCACCGAGAGGCGGCCGTACTCCGAGGTGCCCGCCTCGGCGGCCATCCGCTCGCCGAACTCCTTTTGGAACATCAACACGAGCGGCTTGCCTCGGGGGAGCAGGCGGAACGAAATCTCCGAGGAGATGCCGTACGGGAGGTTCGAGACGCACGCGGTGAACTCGGGGAGGTCGACGTCGAGCGCGTCGCCCTCGACGACGGTGAGCCGGTCCGATTCGACCTCGTCAGCGAACTCGCGGCGCAGGTGCGCGGCGAACGTCCGGTCCTGTTCGACGACGGTCACGCGGTCGGCCACGCCGAGCAGTCGGTCCGTGAGGACGCCCGGCCCGCCGCCGATTTCGAGGACGTGCGAGCGGTCCGCCTCCTCGGGGAGATACGTCGGGATGCGGTCGACGACGCGGTCGTCGACGAGGAAGTGCTGGTCGTGGTCCGGGTTCCCGCGAGCGCCCGCCCGCCGGATGAGGGCGTCCGGGTCGCGCGCGGCGACCTCGCGGACCTGTTCGCTGCCGTCGCTCGTCATTGGGAGAGGTATCGTGCGGGAGCGGGTAAAAGTCCCGTTCCGCTACTGTCCGTCGCGTCCGACGAACGTCTTGTACTTCACGTCGTTGTCGCGGAGTTCGTCGAGGATGCGCTCGACGATGACCTCCTTCGGGCGGTGGAGCCCCGAGACGCGTGCTTCGAGGTCCTCGAACGACTCGAACGGTCCCTGTCGCTTCCGCGATTCGAGAATCTTGTCGCGGAGCTTCTTGCCGATGCCGGGCAGCAAGTTGAGCTGGTGGAGCCGCAGCGTGATGGGCTGTGCGTCGTTGTAGAAGTCGACGAACCGCCGTTCGTCGGCCTCGACGATGTCCTCGACGACGTAGTCGACTTCGGCCGTCGCCGTGTTCGAGAGGTCGCCGTACGAGAGCTCTTCGACGGACTGAATCAGCTCGCTGTCGGCGACCGGGGAGACGACCAGTCGGTCGCCGATGCTCACGTCGGCGTCTTCGACGAGGGTCAGCTCGAGGAGACGGAAGTCGGACTCTCCGAGCGCGTACGCGATGGGTGCCGCGTCGAAGCGCCGTCGGTCGTCTCCCTGACGCCCGTGGCGGAGTACGTCGAGTACGACGACGTACTCGGTCGTGGCGTCGGCGTCACCGCTCTCCGTACGTGTCATACCAGTAGTTACGGTGAGCCGATATTTAAATAGTTGGCCGCGCTGTCACGCGGTCAGACGTACTTCGCGACGACGTTGAGGATTTCGTCGAGTTCGTCGCCCGAGAGCGCGTAGCGCTGCTGGGCGAACACCGCGCGGAGTTCGTCGCGCGACTGCGGGAGGAGGTCCGCGATTTTGATGGCGGTCGGACCGTCGACCTTCTCGAGTTCGGCGAGCTCCTCGACGAGTTCGCGAGATTCCTCGGGGTCGAGGTGGGCGAACCGGTTGACGTGTTCTATCGCACGGGCCAGTTCGTAGCGCATCTCGCGCTCTTCGTCGGCGGCGCGTTCCGCCTCAACCTCGGCGAGCAGTTCCTTGACCTCGGAGGTCGTCAGATACTCCTCGTCGAGCTTTTCTTTGAAGATGGTCATCGCTTACTGCTGGGCGCGCAGGTGAGCGGGACGGACGATGACCGTCTTCTCTTTGCCGCCGTCGTTGATCTGAACCTTGAACGCGCGGCCCTGCTTCCCGGTGACTTCACCGGTGAGACCGTTGAAGCGCGGGTGGAAGCGACCCTCGCGAACGCTCGGGTCGAGGTTGAGGTGGACCTTCTGGCCCTCCTCGAATTCCGCGATGGCGCGCTGCGGCGGCGAAGTGCCGCGCTCGCGCGGCTTGTTCGAGAGCTTTCCTCGCGTCCCCTTCATCGGACCGTTGGAGCTCGGCATAGTCGTGAGAACGAATACTTGCGTCGCCATTATAAATTGCACGTTACGAACCGCGCGTGTGTGTCTCCCGCGTGGTCGCGCGGGAGGGACGGACTTAACCCGAGTCGGCGCGGCGCTTCTCGTATGTCCGAAGACGAGCGGCGCATCGAGACGCGCGCCATCCACGCGGGACAGGAGCCCGACGAGGAGACGGGGGCGCTCATGACGCCCATCTACGCGAACTCGACGTACGCCCAAGACGGGCCGGGCGACCACCGCGGCTACGAGTACTCCCGCACCGGGAACCCGACGCGAACCGACCTGGAATCGAACCTCGCGGCGCTCGAACACGGCTCGTACGGCCGCGCCTTCGCCTCGGGGATGGGCTCGATAAACACCGCGCTCAACCTCCTCGAAGCGGGCGACCACGTCGTCGCCGGCAACGACGTCTACGGCGGCACCCACCGCATCTTCACGCAGGTGTACGAGAAGTACGACCTCGAATTCGACTTCGTCGACACCACCGACCACGACGCCGTCCGCGACGCCGTCAGCGAGGAGACCGAACTCGTGTGGGTCGAGACGCCGACGAATCCCCTCATGCGCGTCAACGACATCGGCGCGCTCGCCGACATCGCCCACGAGGTCGACGCGCTCTGCGCCGTCGACAACACCTTCGCCACGCCGTACCTCCAGCGCCCGCTCGACCACGGCGCGGACATCGTCTCGCACTCGCTGACGAAGTACCTCGGCGGCCACTCCGACGTCGTCGGCGGCGCGCTCGTCACCGACGACGAGGAACTCGACGAGAAACTCGGCTTCTACCAGAACTCCGTCGGCGCGACGCCCTCGCCGTTCGACTGCTTCCTCGTCCTCCGCGGGACGAAGACGCTCCCGGTTCGGATGGACCGCCACTGCGACAACGCCCGCGACCTCGCCGCGTGGCTCGACGACCACGAGGCGGTCTCCGAGGTGTTCTACCCCGGACTGGACTCCCACCCGCAACACGACCTCGCGGCCGAGCAGATGGACGACTTCGGCGGGATGCTCTCGTTCGAACTCGACGGCCCGCTCGAACAGGCCTCGACCGTCGTCGAGGAGACCGGGGTGTTCACGCTCGCCGAGAGCCTCGGCGGCGTCGAGAGCCTCATCGAACAGCCCGCGGCGATGACCCACGCGGCCATCCCCCGCGAGGAGCGCCTCGAAGCGGGCCTCACCGACGGCCTCATCCGCGTCTCGGTCGGCATCGAGCACATCGACGACATGAAGGCCGACCTCCAGCGGGCGTTCGACGCGGCGTTCTGAGGCTCGGACCCCGCGACTCGTCCGCACGCGCCCGCCCTCGCGCACCCTCACGCACCAGTGGTCGACCAGTCGTTGCCGCAGATTGGGAACGCGAGTAAGGGTTATTGAATAGCACGATGAATAGTGAAGTATGTCCCAGGAGTCAGTCTCCCTGAGCGCGGAGTCCGCACAGCGACAGAGCTACGCCGAACCGACCGACAGCGTGACGGTCGATTCCGACGACCACGAGGGGTCGAGCCACAGCGCCGAGCAGTTCGGTATCGGACTGTCTCTCGGGTTCCTCCTCGGCGGCGTCGCGGGCGTCATCGGCAACTCGCTACCCATCGGCGTGATGCTCGGGCTCACGTTCGGCGTCGTCCTCGGCGTCTACTTCATGGAGCGCCGCTGACGACGGGCGACGCGGTCGCTCCGGGACTTGCCTGCGAAAAAGGTCGGTCGTCCGTTCAGATACGGCCGACGTTCTCGACGGAGACGCTCTCGACGCCTTCGACTTCGATGAACGCTTCCTCGACGGCCTCGGTGCCGCCGGCGTCGTCGGGGACGATGACGGTTGGCAGGAGGGCGACGAGTCCGAACGCGACGTCGTCGCGTTCGAAGCCCTTGATTTTCGCACCCTCGGGCAGAGAGTCTTCGAGCGCGTCCTCGAGGCTGTCGAGGTCGAGTTCGGGGCTGTTCGGCATGACCTTGATTTTAGCAGCTACTTTTCCCATGATTATGGACCCATGAAGCCGCAGTCGGGACACTCGTAGAGGTTGCTCTGCTTGCGGCACTTGGAACAACGCGAAATCTCCTGGCCGCAGTCGGGGCACTTGAACGTCGCCGCGCTCATGCCGGCGATGTTGATGCCACAGGACACACACTGGTGCGCGTGTCGCTGTTCGGACTCGCTCATACGCTCATAAACCGGCGCGCGACTTTTAACCGTTGTCTTTCCGGGTTCCTGCGGGGGAAATCCGTGGCCCGCGTGGACACGGCTCACCCGAGCGCCAACGGTCCCATGAGGACGCACATCAGGTGGACGCGCCGACAGCCGAACCGGACGGGGAGGTGCCCGACGACCGCGGCGACGACGAGGACGGCGACGCCGCCGCCCCCCGCGAACGCCCACGAGAGCGCGACGAGCAGGGCGCAGACGGCGGCGACGAGTCGGCGCTGGTCGAGCCGTCCGACGACCGCGAGCGCCCGGTCACCGACGACCGGCACCAACCCCGCCCCGCAGAGCCCCGAGACCACCGTCACCGGCACTGCGAGACCGAGTCCCGTCGGGAGTTCCGCTTCGGTGAGCGCGACGAGTGCGCCCGTTCTGGGCGTTCCCAGGCCGGCGAGCGCGAACAGCGCGAACACCGTCGTCGCCGTCGTGGCGGCGCTGGTCGCGGTGACGTAGGCCCGCGTCGATTCGTCGGGGTCGCGGCCGGGGAGAACGGCCAACGCGAGCGTGCCGGCGACCCCCGCGGAGACGCCGGGCAGATAACCGACGAACGCCCCGCCGCCGGTCCCAGCGGCGACGCTCCGCGCGACCGACCCCGGCGACGTTGCGAGCGCGGCGTCGCCCTGCGGCGGCACGCCGGAGCCCCGCCGCGCCGCCAAGAGGACCGGGACGCCGAACAGCCCGGCCAAAAGCGGGGCCAACACGCCGCCGACGGGGAGCGGCCCCCCGAACGGCCGGTCGAGGACTGCGAGTCCGAGTCCCGTCGAGGCGGCGATGGTCACGCAGGCCGCCAGCTTCGCCCGCCGGCTCGGTTCGGTCCAGACGAGCGCGGCGGCGACGCCGACCAGAACCAGCCACAGGTGGTCGCGGACGACGGGGTAGCCCTCGACCAGCACCTCCGTGAGCGGCACCGCGACCGGCACCGCCAGACAGAGCGCCGCACCGCTGCCGAGCGCCGACAGCCGAAGCGCCTCCCGCCCGCGCCCGCCGAGGACGAGTTCGTGCGCCGGCAACGCGCCCGGCGCGAGCGCGGCGTCGGGCACGCCGAGCGTCAACGCCGGCACCACGTCGAGGAACGTGTGGACGGTCGACGCGGCGAGGACGGCCGCCGCGACTGCGACCGGCGGGCCGGGGAACTCCGAGGCGACTCCGGCGAGAAGCAGGGCAAAGGCGTTGGCGTGGAGACCGGGGACCAGCCCCGAGCAGGTTCCGAGGCAGACGCCGGCGACCACGCCGAGGAGGGCCGCGGTCGTCGGGTCGACCGCGGCGGACGACGCGAGCGTCGCCACTCGGCCGAGGTGGGTGACGGCCGCGCCGCCGATGAGGAGCATCGAGGCGGAGTGGCCGCGGCTTCGGGTATGAAACTACGCGCCGCAGCGCGCCCTCGTCGCCACCGACGCCGACGGCGATGCTGGCGCTGCCGGCGCGGTCAGTATCCGAGTCGGGAGACGGACGGAGCCGCCGCTTGCGGGTTCCATCGAAAGAAATCGGAGTTTCGAAGCGAGCGTCGCCGCGGGTGCGGCGGGGTCTCGCGAGAGTTTAGCCGAAGAGCGCGCCGAGGCCCTCGCCGTCGGCTTCTTCGTCGTCGTCGCCGTCGTCGTCGCCGCCTTCGTCAGCGGCCTCTTCTTCGGCGTCTTCCTCGTCGTCGTCGTCAGCGGCCTCGACCTCGCCACCGGCGGAACCGCCCGCAGCGGGCGCGGGGGCAGCGGCGGCCGTCTCGATGGCCTCTTCGATGTCGACGTCCTCGAGCGCGGCGACGAGCGCCTTGACACGGGATTCTTCGACATCGACACCGGCGGCCTCGAGGACCGCGGTGATGTTCTCTTCGTTGACCTCTTCGTCCGACTCGTTCAGGATGAGCGCAGCGTAGACGTATTCCATTGTTGTGTACCTTGTGTGTTGTTAGAACAGGGAGCCGAGGGCGTCGCCAGCGTCTTCGTCGTCGCCGTCGTCGTCGGCGGCGTCGTCGTCTTCGGCGGCGTCTGCCTGGTCGGCGTCCGCTGCTTCTTCGTCAGTCGATTCTTCTTCCTCGGCGGCACCCGTGTCAGCCGCGGACACGCCGCGGAGTTCCTCGGGAAGCGCCTCTTCGTCGTCGATGTTCGCCGCGAGCGCCCGAAGCTGGGCGTCCGCCTTCGAGATGAGCTCGGGCATGAAGTCCGGGCTCTCGATGTTGGCGAACAGACCGACGGCCTTGGCCTCGCTCGTCGCCTTGGCGATGAGCGTCGGCGCGGTCTGGGCGGTCGGGTAGACCGCGTTGACAGAGAGGTTCGTCGCGGCGGAGACGGCCGACTGGATGTCGGCGCGGTACTCGTCCACGTCGATGGCGAGTTCGTCGGGCTCGAACAGGACGCCTTCGGAGAAGACGCCGCGGAGGTCGAGACCGACCTCCTTGGGCTCGATGCCGAGTTCCGCCAGGACGTTCGCGAGTTCCTCGGAGACTTCCTCGCCCTCGGAGAGGACGTTGGAGTCTTCCGTCACCATGATCGAGCCGTCCATGATGCGGGCGGACGCCCCGACCTGCTGGAGTTCGCCGACGAACGGACCCGGGTCGACACCGGTGTCACCCTCGGGGATGACGATGTCGTTCGGGGCGACTTCACCGGCGTTGATGGGCGCGGGCGTCTTCGACGCCTCGAGCTCCTTGAACAGGGCGAACGGGTTGTCGTTCGTGCCGATGAGGGCGACCTGCCCGGCGATGTACTCCTTGAGCTCCTCGAAGCCGTCGTTGACTTCGTCGAGCGCGCGGTTCACGAGCGTGTTCCGGCTCATGCGCACGGCGGCCGAGCCGTGAAGCTCGCGGCGCATGGACTGAAGCTGGCGGCTCGGAATGCCTGCGACGCCGACGACGCCGACGGATTCGTAGGATTCGATGAAGTCGACGAGCTCGTCGACCTCTTCACGCTTCCACTGCGGGATGACCTCGGTCTGCCGAACCTCGGATTCGCTCATGCGGGCACCTCCACGGACGGCCCCATCGTCGTCTTCACGTAGACGGAATCGATGTTGAGCGGGCCCTTTTCGAGCGTCGCTTCGAGACGACGGACGATGACGTCGATGTTCTCCGCGATTTCGTCGGGCGTCATGTCGTCTGCGCCGACGCGCGTGTGGAACGTCCGACGGTCACGCGAGCGGAGCTGCACCGTGTTCTTCATCCGGTTCACCGTCTCGACGACGTCGTCGTCGGGCTGAAGCGGGGTCGGCATCTTACCACGGGGACCGAGCACGGTACCGAGGTAGCGACCGATGTCCTGCATCAGTCCAGCCTCGGCAACGAAGAAGTCGGTCTCGTCGGCAAGGTCTTTCGCCGCATCGGTGTCGTCGCCGAAGTCTTCGAGCTCATCGGGCCCGAGAACTTCGTCGGCGGCATCCTCTGCGCGGAGCGCGGTTTCACCGGTCGCGAACACCACAATCTGGGTGTCCTGGCCGGTGCCAGACGGGAGCACGATGCTCTCGTCGACACGCTTCGACGGGTCGTTAAGATCTAAGTCTCGCAAGTTCACGGCGAGGTCAACCGTTTCGCGGAAGTTCCGCCCGGGTGCCTCGTCGAGAGCGCGAGAGACTGCGTCAACTATTGTGTCTGCCATTATTCACCTCCGTAGTACGCAGGATTGCTCCTACGGGTCAGTGAAACAGGCTACTGCCTGCCTCGTCCGGCAGGACGAGTAGGCTCAACTTAAGTCCGTCGAACTACGGGAGCCGAAACCCTCGAATTCGGGGGTTTCGCGTGCCACAGCCACACATGCGGGCTGGCGAGCACGCGAGCGATGTGAGGTCGTCGACGGTCGGGCCGCTCCGGGTCGAATCGGGTCGGTGGAGAGAAGAAAGCGGGCCGAGTCGACTCGGCCCGACGGAAAGGGCGGTTCGAACCGCCGAGACGGTTCCGAGACGATTACTCGTCGTCGAAGTAGTCGTCGAAGTCGCCGCCGTCGATGCGCTGTTTGAACGTGCGGGCGTCTTCGCCCTCGATGGTGACGCCGAGGGACGCACACGTCCCAGCGACTTCCTTCGAGGCGTTCTTGAGGTCGTACGAGAGCAGGTCAGAGGACTTCTGCTCTGCGACCTTCTTCAGCTGTTCGATGGACATGTCGGCGACGAAGTTCTCCTGGGGTTCGCCGCTGCCGGTGTCGAATCCGACTTCGTCCTTGATGAGCGCCGCCGTCGGCGGGACGCCGACTTCGATGCTGAACGAGCCGTCGTCGTCGTACTCGACGGTGACGGGGACTTCCATGCCGTCGAAGGCAGCCGTCTGGTCGTTGATGTCGTTGACGACGTCCTGCACGTCGACGGGGGTCGGGCCGAGTTCCGGGCCGAGCGGCGGACCGGGGTTCGCCTTCCCGCCGGGAACGAGTACTTCGATAGTTCCAGCCATACGTGGAAACACCGTGTGGCGACTTTTAACGGTTTTCTTTCGGCCGGAGGCGTGTGCGACAACTACGCACAGATGGCGGAGTCACCGCCCGCCAGCCGACGGGTCGACGGGAACGCTCACAGTTCGACGCCGAACGACTCCACGTCGCCCGCGAGCGCGGCCATCGACCCGAGAAGTTCGGCCACGTCGTCGAGGTCGCTCGTGGAGACGACCTCCACGGGCGTGTGCATGTAGCGGTTCGGGATGCCGATGTTGAGCGAGGGGATGCCGGAGCGACTCGTGTAGAAGGCGTCGGCGTCGGTGCCCGTGCGGATGCCGGCGGCCTGCAACTGCACGCCCATGTCGGCCTCTCCGGCCGCGTCGCGGGCGAGCGCGACGACGTTCGGGTGGTTCGCGCTCCCGCGGGAGACGACCGGTCCCTCGCCGAGTTCGACCGGCCCTTTGCGCTTGCCGGGCACGTCGGGGTTGTCCGTGGCGTGGGTCACGTCGACGGCGACCATCGCGTCGGGGTCGAGGTCGTAGCCGACCATCTTCGCGCCCTGCACGCCGACTTCCTCCTGGACGGTGCTGACGGCGTACACCGTCGCATCCACGTCGGCCTCGACGGCGGCGCGCAGTCCCTCGGCGGCCGACCACGTGCCGACGCGGTTGTCCATCCCGTTGGCCGCGACGCGGTCGCCCGCGAGGTCGCGGACCCGCGCTTCGACCGTCACGGGGTCGCCCACTTCGACGTGGTCCTTCGCGTCGCCCTTGCTCGTCGCGCCGATATCGACGAACTGCTCTTCGAGGTCGTCGTACTCCTCGCTGCCCACGTCGCGGAGGTGGATGGCGGTCTGACCGATGACGCCCGCCACGTCGCCGTCGTCGCCGTGGACCGTCACGTGCTGGCCCTTCGAGACGGTGCGGTCCGCGCCGCCGATGGGGCCGATGCGGACGAAGCCGTCGTCGTCGATGTCGCGGACGATGTAGCCGATTTGGTCCGCGTGGCCGGTGAAGGCGATTTCCGGGCCCTCGCCGGTGCCCTCGTGGACCGCGACGGCGTTGCCGTAGTCGTCGACCGTCACGTCGTCGGCGAACTGCGAGACGTAGTCCACCCACACGCGCTGGCCGGCGACCTCGTAGCCGGACGGACTGGGTGTGGTGAGCAGGTCTTCGAGGAAGGCGCGTCGGTCGTCGTCCATACGGGACGTTCGGGGGCGGCGAAACAAGAACACAGCGACTCCAGCACACCACACCGGAAGCCGAGCAGGGCGTCGTGGTTCGCAGCGTCCCGCGGCGGCCCGAGACGGCCCCATCAGTCCGTCGCCACAAGGCATATCCATCTTGTGAGCCTACTGATGAGTATGGCCGACTTCACCCTCTTCGAGGTTCACCTGCACGACGGCTTCGAGTTCAGTCCGACCAACAGCGCGCCGCTCCTCTCCAAGGGCGTCGACGCCCTCACCGACGCCGACGACGAATCGCACGACGACTACGACGCCGAGTTCGACGCCGAGTTCGACGCCGACGAAAGCGACGAGTTCGACGAGGCCGACGACGCCGAGTCGGGCGGCCGCCCCGGACTGGGGCTTCTCGTCGGGCTGGTTCTGCTCGTCGGCATCGCGGCGGCGGTCCGCTACATCCGCGGCGGCGACGACGACCTCGACGAACTGGCCGACCTCGACGACGCCGACGACGAGGAGCGCGACGAAGTCGAAGTCGACGCCTGAACCGACGGCACCGAACACCGTTTTTTGTGGCCGTTTCCACCGAGCGTTTCCACTGACCGGTTCTCCCGACCGTTTCCACCGACTGCTCCTCTCGACGCCCGCGGCCGGGTTCGACCGCAGTCGGATACCCTTAAGCGAATCCCGTAGCAACTCCGGGGTATGACCGTTTCGAGCGCTCCCGGCAAGGTGTATCTGTTCGGGGAGCACGCAGTCGTCTACGGCGAGCCGGCGGTTCCCTGCGCGGTCGAGCGCCGGGCGACCGTCACCGTCTCCGCCCGCGACGACGACCACGTCCGCGTCCGCGCCGAGGACCTGAGTCTCAACGGCTTCACCGTCGAGTACCGCGGCTCGACCCGCGACCGGCCCGACGTGGACGTTCCGGCACCGCTCGTGGAGGCCGCGATGGGCTACATCGACGCCGCGGTCGACCAGGCCCGCGACGCCGCCGACGCGCCCGACGCCGGCTTCGACATCACCGTCGAAAGCGACATCCCGCTCGGGGCCGGTCTCGGCTCCTCCGCGGCGGTCGTCGTCGCCGGTATCGACGCCGCGACCCGCGAACTCGGCCTCGAACTCGAACCGCGCGAACTCGCGGAACGCGCCTACCAGGCCGAACACGAGGTCCAAGACGGACAGGCCTCCCGCGCCGACACCTTCTGCTCCGCGATGGGCGGGGCCGTCCGCGTCGAGGGCGACGACTGCCGGACCATCGACGCGCCGCCCCTCCCGTTCGTCATCGGCTTCGACGGCGGCGCGGGCGACACCGGCGCGCTCGTCTCCGGCGTCCGCGCGCTCCGCGAGGAGTACGACTTCGCCGCCGACACCGTCTCGACCGTCGGTGACATCGTCCGCCGGGGCGAGGAACTGCTGGCCGAGGCGGACCCCGACGCCGACGACCCGCCCGAAGAACTCCTCTCCGAACTCGGCCGCTTCATGGACTTCAATCACGGCCTCTTGGAAGCCCTCGGCGTCTCCTCGCGCTCGCTCGATTCGATGGTGTGGGCCGCCCGCGAGGCCGGCGCGTACGGCGCGAAACTGACCGGCGCGGGCGGCGGCGGCTGTATCGTCTCCTTGGACCCGACGCCCGAGACGCAGACCGCGCTCCGGTTCACCCCCGGTTGCGAGGACGCCTTCCGCGCCGAACTCGCCACCGAGGGCGTCAGAGTCGAGGTGCCGCCGGACGCGGATGCGGACGCCGAGGGCGAGGCCGAGCGCGAGCGCGACGACGGGAACGGGACGGAGACGGGGGCGGACTCGTCGTGAGCCTCGTCGTCCTCAAACTCGGCGGGAGCGTCGTCACCGACAAGGACGAACCGGAGACGGTCGACGAGGCGGGACTGGCGGCCGCCGCGGACGCGGTTGCGCCCCTCGCTGAATCGCGCCGCGTCGTCGTCGTCCACGGCGGCGGGAGCTTCGGCCACCACCACGCCGCCGAACACGGCGTCTCCTCGGAGTCCGGGAGCCACGACGCCCGCGGCGTGCGCGCCATCCACGACGCGATGAAGCGCCTCAACGACGCCGTCCTCGACGCCCTCGAAGAGCGCGGCGTCGCGGCCCTGCCGGTCCACCCGCTTTCGGCCGGCGCGCGCGAGGCCGACGGCTCGCTGTCGCTTCCGCTCGCGGCGACCGAGACGATGCTCGACGAGGGCTTCGTCCCGGTCCTCCACGGAGATGTCATCTCGCACGCGGGCAAGGGCGCGACCATCGTCAGCGGCGACGACCTCGTGGTGTCGCTCGCGTCGGGGCTCGGCGCGGACCGCGTCGGCCTCTGTTCGACCGTCCCCGGCGTGCTCGACGCCGACGGCGACGTGATTCCCGAGATTACGGCGTTCGCGGACGCGGCCGACGCGCTCGGCGGGTCTGACTCCACCGACGTGACCGGCGGGATGGCCGCGAAGGTGCGAAAACTGCTCGCGCTCGGCGCGCCGGCGCACGTCTTCGGCCCCGAGGGACTGTCGGCGTTCGTCGCCGGCGAGTCGCCGGGAACCGTCATCCGCGGAGAGTAGTCGGCGTCGGGATCGGATTCAGACTCGGAGTCAGACTCAGAGTTCGACGACCAACCCGTCTTCTGCGACCCGGACCTCGCCGTCGAACTGTTCGCTCACGCTCGCCCGGAGGTCGTCGGTGACGCGGTCGGCGTGCGGGTAGAGATGCGTCAGGTAGACCGAGTCGATGTCCCGCCCGGCGAGCGCCTCGCCCACCTGCGACGGCGTCGGGTGGTTCGACACGTCCACGTCGTCCGGGAACGAGCAGTCGTGCGCGAGGACGCTCGCGCCGTCGGCGAAGTCGCCGAGGGCGGAGAACGCCTCGGTGTCCCCCGAGAAGACGAAGTCGGCCTCGCCGCGCTCGTTGCTGAAGCGGTAGGCGAGCGTCGGCATCGAGTGGCGGACTTCGAACCCCATCACGTCGAAGCCGGCGATGCCGAACTCGGTCGGGCCGACCTCCCGAATCTGGATGTCGAGGCGGCCTCGGAGGTAGTCGTGGACGTCGAACAGTCCCTCGACGAGTTCCTCGGTCCCCTCCGGGCCGACGATTTCGAGGCTGTCAGCGCCGGCGAGCCACCGGGCTTTCACGAGCGCCATCAGGTCCGAGACGTGGTCGAGGTGGTGGTGCGTGAGGAGGACCGACGAGACGCCCTCGTAGCCGACTTCCGTCTCGGCCAGTCGGGCGAGGACGCCCGACCCGCAGTCCACGAGGAGGGCGTTACCGTCCGATTCGAGGAGGAGCCCGGTCTGGGCGCGGCCGGTGACGGGCATCGCACTACCGGTTCCGAGGAACGTGACGCGCATGCGCCGAGATACCACGGCGGCGGCGTTAGTCCTTGTGCTCGCGTGAACGAGTCAACGAGAATGAAAATATTGATGGTAGACATGATTCTTGTCGTGGGTGAGATTGTGTCCCGCATTCGCACCTTCCTCTCGCACGGTATTTTCGCCGTCGTCGCGGTCTACGCGGTGGTGACGCTCGCATTCGTCGTCATCGCGCTCACCCCGGACCCCGGCGAGGCCGCGCTCGCGCACAGCCTCGTCCGACAGGGCCGCGGCGACCAACTCGAAGCGAAACTCCGCGCCTACCGCGCCGCCCGTAACCTCGACGTACCCGTCACGACACGGTACGCGCGCTGGCTGGTCGATATCACCGTCCTCGACTGGGGGCGTTCGTTCGCGACCGGGCGCTCGGTGCTGTCGATGGTCCGCGAAGGGCTGGCGTACACGCTCTCGTACGTCGTCCCCGGCGTCGTCGTCGGCACGGCCGGCGGCATCTGGGCCGGCCTGTCGACCGCCCGCGACTCGGCGTCGAACGCCGGCCGCGGCCTATCGGTCCTCTCGTACGCCGCCTTCGGCGTCCCGAGTTTCTGGCTGGCGGCCGTCTTCTTCGTCACCGTCGCTCCGAAGCTCTCGTGGTTCCCCGACCGCCTGCCGACGACCGGTCCCTTCTCTCCCGAGGTACTGTTGTTCCTCGCCCCCGCGGCCGTCATCGTCGCGGTGAACGTCTTCGCCGGCCAACTCCGGTACGCCCGGACGAAGGGAAGCGAGTACTTCCAGTCCGACTTCGTGCGACAGCACCGCGCCGTCGGCGTGAGTCGCCGGAAAGTCATGTGGTACGTCCTCCGGGTAGCCGCGGTCCCGCTGCTCGCGGTGTCGCTCGCGGACCTCATCGCCATTCTCGTCGTCAACGTGTTCGTCGTCGAGTACGTGTTCAACGTCCCCGGCGTCGGTTTCCTCACCTATCAGGCCGTCCTCGACCGCGACATGCCCGTGGTCCTCGGGATGACGATGGTCGTCGCGCTCGCGGGCATCGGTGCCAACTTCCTCCAAGAAGTCGCGAACACGCTCCTCGACCCGCGAATCGGCGACGGCGGGGGCGCGCCATGAGCGACACCGCCACCGGGAGCGCGACCCGCGGCCGCACCGAGAGCCGCGACCTGATGCCGGTCGTCGTCGCCGTCGGCCTGCTCGCGTTCGCGGCGCTGGCGTGGTACTCGTCCGCGTTGGACCCCCTGCCGTTCGTCGGCGACCTCCGCCGCATCGACCTGCTTTTCGTCCCCGCGTTGTTCCTCCTGTGCGCCTACGGCGTCGCCCCGCTCGTCGCCGAGCCCAAGCGGGCGAAGCCCATGGTGAACCACGCGCGAGAGCGACCGTTGGTTGCGTTCAGCCTGCTGTGGGTCGGCCTGTTCGTCGTCGTCGGACTGGTCGCGCCCGCGTTCATCGACCTGTCGTACGACCTCGACGCGACCAACCAACCGCCCGTGTACGCGACGGTCGCGAGCACGTTCACCGACGACTGCCTCGGCACCCTCGCGGCCGGCCGGTGTTCCGGGACGTGGGCCCACCCCCTCGGAACGACCGGCATCGGCCGCGACGTGCTGACGCTCGTCCTGTTCGGGATGCGCGAGGCGCTGACGTTCGCGACCATCGTCGCGGCACTCATCGTCCCCGTCGCCACGACCGTCGGCGTCGTCGCGGGCTACCGAGGCGGGCTGACCGACAGCCTCCTGATGCGCGTCGTGGACGTACAGCAGACGCTCCCCGCGTTCGTCATCTACGTCATCGCCAGCTTCCTCGCCGGCGAGAGCCAGTTCCTCCTCGTCGCCGTCTTCGGCCTGACGAGTTGGGGGAGCGTCGCGCGCATCGTCCGCAACGAGACGGTCCACCTGAAGGCGAGCGACAGCGTCACCGCGGCCACCGTCGTCGGCGCGGGCACGCTCCACGTTCTCCGGCGACACATCCTGCCGAAGCTCTCCGGACCCATCGCCACCGCCGTCACGCGACAGATTCCGACGCTCCTGCTCGTAGAGGCGGCGCTGTCGTACATGGAACTGACCGTCGTCACCTCCGGGTCGTGGGGGCGGACGATTAAGACCGGGATGGCCGAGTTCCCGCGGGCGTGGTGGATATCCGCCGCTCCGGTCGTCGCGCTCTGCGTGACGGTCGTCGCGTTCAGCGTCCTCGGCGACAGCCTCCGAACCGTCGTGGACCCGCGACTCGACGACTGACGGGGGACAGCCCCTTCGGGCGCGGCGTCGGCTCCGACCACCGCGGGCACAGGCACAACCCTCATACCCGCGCAGGCTAACCCCGAGGTAATGACCCGGCGCGGCCGCTCGCTTCTCGCGTCGAGAGGCGGCGACTACGAGTTCGACCCCGAGTCGGTGACGGTCGCCGACGAGGACGTACTCGACCTGTTGGAGCCCGCCGTCCAGGAGTGGTGGGTCGACCGGTTCGGGGAGTTCGTCCCCGGCAACGGCGGCTTTTTCACTCCACCCCAGCGCGGAGCCATCCCGCGCATCCACGACGGCGACAACGCCCTCATCTGCGCGCCGACGGGGTCGGGCAAGACGCTCGCCTCCTTCACGGCCATCATCAACGAGCTGTTCCGCCGGGAGCGCGAATCCCCCGACGGCCTCGACAACTCGGTGTACTGCCTCTACGTCTCGCCGCTGAAGTCGCTCGCCAACGACATCCACCGGAACCTGACCGAGCCGCTGTCGGGCATCGCCGACATCGCCGCCGACCGCGGCGGGACCGTGGACATCAGACACGCCATCCGGCACGGCGACACCTCCTCGGCGGACCGCCAGAAGATGCTCTCGGAGACGCCGCACATCCTCAACACGACGCCCGAGACGCTGGCGATTCTGCTCAACTCACCGAAGTTCAAAGAGAAGCTCCGAACCGTCGAGTACGTCGTCGTCGACGAGATTCACAGCCTCGCGGAGAACAAACGCGGCACCCACCTGTCGGTGTCGCTGGAGCGACTGGAGGACCTCGCCACGTCGTCGCCGACGCGCATCGGCTGTTCGGCCACCGTCGAACCGCTCGACACGGTCGCGGAGTTTCTCGTCGGCCGCGAGGACGGCGAGCCCCGCGACTACGAACTCGTGGACACGCGGTTCGTCCGCGACTTCGACGTGCGACTGGAGTGTCCGACAGACGACCTGATTCGGACGCCCCGAAGCGAGGTCCAGAGCCGGTTTTACGACCGCCTGCACGACCTCGTCGCCTCGCACACGAACACGCTCGTGTTCACCAACACGCGGTCGGGCGCGGAGCGCGTCCTCCACAACCTCCGCGAAGGGTTCGACGACATCGACGAGTCGAACTCCGGCTGTCACCACGGGAGCCTCTCGAAAGAGCGCAGACAGGAGATAGAATCGAAGCTGAAGGCGGGCGAGTTACGCGTCGTCACCACCTCCACGAGCCTCGAACTCGGCATCGACATGCCCCACATCGACCTCGTGGTGCAGGTCGGCTCGCCCAAGTCGGTCGCCGCGCTCCTCCAGCGGGTCGGCCGCGCGGGCCACCAGCTCGGCCAGACGGTCGAGGGTCGCGTCATCGCTCTCGACAGAGACGAACTCGTCGAGTGCGCGGTGATGCTCTCGAAGGCCGAGTCGGGCTTCGTCGACCGGGTGTTCATCCCCGAGAACGCCTTCGACGTGGCCGCCCAGCAGGTGTACGGGATGGCAATCAACGCGATTCGCCCCGAGTCGGAACTCCGCGAGACGCTCCGGCGGGCCTACCCGTACCGGAACTTCTCGGACGACGACTTCGAGCGCCTGTTCCGCTATCTCACCGCCGACTACGACGGCCTCGAAGACAAGAACGTCTACGCGAAAATCTGGCGGGACACCAACGACCCGCCGGACGGCGAACACCACTACGAGGGGTACCCCGTGGGCGAACCCCTCATCGGCAAACGCGGCCGGATGGCCCGCGTCATCTACATGACCAACATCGGCACGATTCCCGACTCCTTCACCTGCGACGTGCTGGTCCGCGGGGCCGACCAGTGGGTCGGCACGCTCGACGAGGGCTACCTCGACACGCTGGAGAAAGGCGACGTGTTCGTCCTCGGCGGCGACCACTTCGCCTACCGCTACCGCCGCGGGTCGAAGGTGTACGTGGACCGCACCTCACAGCGGCCGACGGTCCCCTCGTGGTTCTCCGAGCGCCTGCCGCTTTCGTACGACCTCGGCCGCGAACTCGCGGCGTTTCAGGCCGACCTCGTCGACCGACTCGACGCCGGCGGCGCGCCCGCCGTCAGGTCGTGGCTCCGGGAGTTCCCGCTCGACGAGAACAGCGTCCGCGCCGTCACCCGGATGTTCGACGAGCAGGTCAGATACGCCGGCCCCGAGAGCGTGGCGACGCCCGACAGGCTCGTCGTGGAGACCGAACTCGACCGCGAGGCCTACCGCCGACAGTTCTACGTCCACTGCACCTACGGCCGGCGGTTCAACGACGGCCTCTCGCGGCTCCTCGCGTACCACGCGGCCCGCCGGACGAACGCGAACGTGCAGGTCGCCGTCGCCGACAACGGCTTCTCGCTGTCGATGCCGCTCAACCGCAAAGTCGACCTCGTGGGCGTCCTCCGCGACCTCGACCCCGAGGCAGTCGAAGCCGACCTCCGGGCCGCCCTCGACGGGACCGACCTCCTGAAGCGCTACTTCCGCATCGACGCGACGCGCTCGCTCATGATTCTCAAGCGCTACAAGGGCTACGAGAAGTCCGCCGCCCAACAGCAGGTCTCCTCCGAGATGCTGCTGTCGTTCGCGCAGGACCTCGACGAGTTCGCCGTGATGGAGGAGACCTACCGCGAGATTCTCGAAGACAAACTGAACCTCGCCGCCATCGAGGACGCGATAGCGGCGATTCGGGCGGGCGACGTGGACGTGGTCGGCCAGCAGGTCTCGTCGCCGACGCCGCGGGCGTTCGGGCTCGCCACGCTGACCGCGAGCGACGTGGTTCTCGCCGAAGACGAGAGCGCGGCGCTCCGGGAGTTCCACGAGCGCGTCAAGGCCGAAATCAACGACGGCGAATCCGACCTCGGCATCGACGTGGAGTGAGACGCCCTCCAGTCGGACAGCCGCGGAGACGCCTACCGCCGCGCCCACGCGAGCATCCGGTCGTAGAACGGGTCGGATTCGAGCGCGTCGGCGTCACCGACGAGACACAGCGCCTTCTTCGCCCGCGTCAGCGCGACGTTGATGCGGCGGTGGTCCTCGAACAGCGGGCCGTCCAACTCGCCGGTGGCGACGAACGAGACGACGATGACCTCCTTCGAGGAGCCCTGGAATCGGTCGACCGTGTCGACGGTGGCGTCGGTTCGGCGGGAGATTTCCGCGACCTGCGCCCGGAACGGAGCGATGACGCCGATGTCGTCGGCGTCGACGCCGGCGGCCTCGTAGGCGGCGACGACCTCGGCCACGCGGTCGGCCTCCGTGGGGTTGGTGTTGCCGACGCGCCGGCCGTCCGGGTCGACGAAGGCGACTTGGTCCGCGAGTTCGGCGGGGAGGTCCGCGGTGTCGACGCCGAGGTCTCGGAGGTGCTGGGCGGCGACCGCGCCCGTCGCCGGGCGGAGCGCGCCGTCGTAGAACTCCCTCGAGGCAAAGGCCTGAATCCGCTGGGACATGCGGTACTGGCGGTCGAGCATGACCGAGGCGTCGGGGTACGTCTCGATGAGTCGCTGGAACAGCGATGTCTGGAGGTCGTTTTCGGCGCGGACGACCGGCGGAAGCTGTTTGTGGTCGCCGACGAGGACGAACCGGTCTGCGAGGTTGACCGCGGCGAGCGTCCCCGGTTCGGTTATCTGCGACGCCTCGTCGACGAGCGCCGCGTCGAACGACTGCTCGCGCATCACGCGCGACCCGCAGGAGGCGGTGGTCGCGGCGACGACCGGCGCGTTACGGAGGGCGGCGGCGAGCGCGTTCGGGTCGCCGCTCCGGGAGAGGCGCACGTCCTGCATGTCCTCTCGGACGCCCGATTCGGTGCCGACGCGGACGATATTCTCGAATCCCTGGTCGCGCAGGGCTTCGAGCGCGTTGTCGACCGCGCGGTTCGTGAAGGCCGACAGCAGGACGCGGTTGCCGTCCTCGACGAGCGCGCGGATGGTCCGGGCGATGGTGTGGGTCTTGCCCGTCCCCGGCGGCCCGTGGATGAGCGCGAGGTCGTCGGCGTCGACCGCGAGGCGCACCGCGTCGTCTTGGGCGTCGTTGTTGTCGATGAACGTGCGGCCCGCAGAGCGGTCCGAAAAGTCGGGGTCGCGGCGGCCGAACAGCACGTCCTTGCGGTCGGGCGAGCCCTTGAGCACCGCGTCGTGGAGGGCGGTGAGCAGGCGGTCGACGGTGAGTTCGGACGGGTACACGTCGAGGCGGCGGAGCGGCACGGGTTCGTCGGTCGTGACGACCACCTCGTCGCCGAGTTCGACGATGCGCGCGAGTTCGGCGTGCCCCTCGACGGGGTGGCCGTCGCTGGCGAGCGCCACGTCGCCGGCGCGGAGCTTCGACACCGCGTCGTCGGTCTGCTTCGCCCGGAGTTCCCACGTGCCGTCGGGGCGCTCGGTCTGGCCGATGGGTTCGAGGCCGATGAGCGCCCGGTCGTCGTCGGCGCGCTCCTCGGCGCTCTGGTCCCAGAGCTTTCGATACTCCTTGTGGACCGACCGGCGCTCCTCTTCGACGGCGCGGTAGAAGCGGTCGAAGTAGTCGCGTTCGTCCTCGGGGACCGGCTTCCCGACTGCGCCGGCTTTCGACTCCTGGTCGAGCCTGCCGGAGACGACCATGCAGGTGTCTTTCTCGAAGCAGTACTCGCACTTTGAGTTCACCTCGTAGCCGGTCGGCACCGACACGTCGTGTTCCATCGCCGCGATTTCGTTGCGGGTGCGGACGACGAATTCGAGCAGGCCGCGGCCGATGGAGAAGTCCTTCGCCGGCGAGAGGTCGCCGGACTCCTCGGTGCGGTCGAGCGTCGTGTTCTTCGTGTAGAGGAGCGTCCCCGTGTCGACCGGGAAGCCCCGCTCTTCGAGGATGAGCGCGTAGGAGGCGGCCTGAATCTTGTCCTGAAACCGCGGGTCGCGGTTGAGGTTCTTGCCGGTCTTGAGTTCGACGGGCGACCCCCGGCGGAGGGCGTCGGCGCGGCCTTTGATGCCGAACGTCGGTGAGATGAGGGTGTACTCCGAGCGCCACTCGTCTTCGTCGGTGAGGACGCCCTGCGAGAGCCACCCCTCGATGGCGGCGGCGTTGCGGCGCACCTCGTCCGCGACTTCGTCTACCTCGCGGCCGAGCAGGCCGAGTTCGAGGCCGCGCTCGTCGATGCGCTCGTCGATGGACGAGTCGAGGTCGCGGCCGCGGAGGAGGTCGCCGAACACGTCGTGGACGATGGTCCCCTTCACCACCGGGTAGTTCAGCGGGATGCCCGAGAGCTTGTTCAGGTAGTACATCCGCGAGCACTGCACCCACGAGCGGACGTCGGTCACGTCGACGAGGAAGTCGGGTTCGACGACGACGAACGACTCGGAGCCCGTCGAGTACGTCGTCTCGCCGCGGTACTCCGACTCCTCGGCGTCGGTGACGAGGATGTCCATGCCCGGCTCGGCGTGTTCGGCGGCGTGGGTCCACTTCCCCCAGAGGGTGACGGTGACTGGCTCTCCGGTCCCGCGCTCGGGGCGGAGCGTCACCTCCGCCAGCGAGCGCTCGCCGTACTTCGTTTCGACGTCGCGCGGCTCGCCGACCTCGACGAGCGGACCGCGAAGGTTCACGTCGAAACCGTCGGTGAGGCGCGGGCAAATAGCCGTCGGTGGAACCCGGGGACCGGACGTGCGCCCGCGACGGGGCGGGGCGCACCCGAACCCCCCGCGACCGTCACGCTCTTTCTCTCCCGCGCGGTACGCACATCCATGCGCGTCAGAGATTGGCAGGACATCCTCTCGGAGGTCGTCGACGCGGGCCGCGACCGCGACCCCGACGCGTGGCGGGCCGTCGCGGGGAATCGCCGCCGGAGCCTCGGCGAGGACCTCTTTCTCGCCCACCCGACGCCGGCGTCTACCAGCTGAAGACGTACGCGAAGAACCCCTACGAGGTCCGCGGCGTCGGCGCTCGCGTCGCCCGCCGCATCGACGACGACCTCGACCCGCTGTTCCCGCGTCGGCGCGACGACGGCGACGGCGAGGCCACCCCCGGCCGGTTCGCCGTCCAGAACCCGCCCGAAGACGAGTCGCAGGCCGAGTCGATGGCGCGGCGGCTCGAAGAGACCGTGAAGGTCCACGCCGACGCGCCGACCACCGCCGACGACTTCTTCACCGACGTGATGGAGGCGCTCGACAGTCCGGCGTTCGGCCCGATGGACTACGAGTTCGACGCCCGGCCCGACCGCCTCGACGACCTCTCAGAGGAGTTCACGGACGCCGACGAACTGCTCTCGTCGGACCTCGACGACCTCATCGAGTCCGACGGCGTCGACCGCGGCTTCCAGTGAGAACCTCGGTTTCAAACCCTCGGCATCCAATACACGGATATGGACGATAGGCTCGGCGGGCGGTCGCGACACTCCCCGCACGGCGCGACTTCGGAGGGACGATGGTCGGTTCGAGCATGAGCGACGAGGAGACGCGACTCGCCAACAACCGACTCAAAATCGGCTTCATCCTGCTGGTCGGCGCGTCGGCCGCGCTCGTCGCCGTGCAGGCCGGGGCGACGCTCGTTCAGGCCGCAGTCGCGCTGCTCTGTGGGGTGGTCATCGGGGGGCTCCTCACGTGGTATCTGCGGCGGTGGAGCCGCGAGTTCACCGCGGTGAACCGCCGGTAGCGACGCCGCCCTCAGGGCGACACCCGGGCGACCCATCGCTCGGGCGCGTCCAGTTCCGCGTCGGTCGGTAAGTTCTCCGGATGGTCCCACACCCGCGACGCGGCGGCGACGCCGCGCTCGTCGGCGACGTGCTCGAAGAAGCGAGCGCCGCGTTCGTACTGCCGGCGCTTGAGGCCGAGTCCGAGGAGCCGACGCGCGAGTTTGGCGACCGGGCCGCCGCCCTGCCGACGCTCGTCGAGCTTCCGGCGGAGGTCCTCGTAGTCGTCGTCGAACGCCCGGTCCATCAGCAGTTCCGCGTAGCCCTCGACGGCGGTCATCGTCGTGTCGAGTTCGCGGAAGGCGTCGCGGTCGAGGCCGCCGTCGACGAGGGCGTCGACCCCGCGTTGCATCCGCGATTCGAGATGCGTCGAGAGCCACGGGGCCGCACCGAACTCCGCGGCGTGCGACACCTCGTGGAAGGCAATCCAGCGGCGGAACCGCGGGTAGTCCACGTCGAGGCTGTCGGCGACCCGGCGGATGTTCGGGTGGACGAAGTACAGTCCGTGGTCGTCGTCGCCGTCGGCGAGGAGCAGCGGGTCGTACTGGCCGAGGACGTTGTTGCCGAGAAACGAGAGGACGAAGGCGAACGACCCGGTGTTGACGGCGCGCGTGAACCCGGGGAGCACGGTGGGGCCGTGTTCCTCGAACGGGACCATCACCCGGCGGAACGTCGCCACGTTCGCGTCTATCCAGTGGTGTCGGTTCTGGACTTCGACGACCTCGGGCACGTCGAACTCCACCTCGGCGACGGCCGCGAGGCGGTCGCGCGCGTCGCGAACGTCTGCCGCGTAGCCCGCGCGCTCGGCGTCCGTGAGGTCGAGCGAACCGGGGTCGGTCGCGGACTTCGCGGCCTCGGCGACGGCGTCCCAGTCGATGGTTCCGGAGCCGGTTGCCGAAGCGTCCGCGACCGCTCTGACGCTCCGAAAGAGGTTCATACCGTATCGTGGTGGGCCGGACGCAAAACGCTTCGGTCGGGGGAGTCTGACCCGCTAACTCGCAGACAGGACCGCCCCTAAGCACTATACCGAGTCGAACGTGGAAGGCGTATGGACCGAACCATCGACCACGTCGCGTTCGGTGGGACCGAACTGTACGAACTCCGGGCGGCCGCGAACGAGGTCGGACTGACGCCGACGTACGGCGGCGAACACGGGACCGGGACGACCCACATGGCCGTCGTGCCGTTCCCCGACGGGTCGTACCTCGAACTCATCGCGCCGACGCTCGGGACCGACGCCACGGACGCCGGCTTCTGGCCCGACTATCTCGCTGCCGACGTCGGCCCCGCGGCGTGGTGTCTGGAGACCGACGACGCCGCCAGCGTCAAGACCGCCATCGACGCCGGCCTCCCCGTCGACGGCCCCCACGAGGCCTCTCGCGCCCGACCGGACGGCCGCCTCGTCGAGTGGGACATGTGTTTCGAGGGGTCGGACCAGCGACTCCCCTTTTTCATTCACGACCGCACTCCGCGGGGCTACCGCGTCCCGGAGGCCGCGCCGAACGCGTCGCTTCGCGGCCTCCAGACCGTCGTCGTCGCCACCCGCGACCGCGAGGCGACCGCGGCGCTGTTCGCCCGGCGACACCGGTACCCCTCTCCGGTCGATATCAACGGCCCGTTTCCCGAGTTCGCCACGCTTCCGGGCACGCCGCTCGCCCTGTGCGAACCCGGCGACGGCGCGCTCGACGCGCGCATCGACGAGGTCGGTGAGGGGCCGTGTGCGTTCCTCGTCGGCGTCACCGACCCCGACCGCGCGCGCACCGCGCTGTCGCTCGGTCCCGAGATTCGATACAGCGACCGGCGCATGGCGTGGTTCGACCACGACCTGTTCGACGGTCGGTTAGGCGCGGTCGAACTGTCCTGAACCGACCGATTCCGTCCTGAAAACCTCGAATCACCGACCGATGCCGGACGGTCGGCTCAGGCGGCGCAGTTGTTCGGTCCGAGTTCGAGTTCGGTCGCCTCCTCCTCGCCGCCGACCGAGGCCCGCCCGGTGTTGATGTCGATGACGCGCTCGTAGTTCGCGGGCTTCTCGGGCGTGTCCTCGGTGACGCGGGCGACGAACGCCGACACGTCCATCGACAGCAAGTCGAGTCCCTCGCGCAGGTCGCCGAGCGGCGCGCTCACGAGTTCGCCCGGCGCGGCGACGCCGTAGCGCCCGTCCGCCCCGACGGAGACGTGGCCGGGGAGGACGCGCGTCTCGTCGGGCAGCGACAACAGCGTGTCGTGAAGCGTCTCGTAGAGGAGTTCCGCCCCCGTCGCGGCGTCCGAATCACCGAACTGGAGTTCCGTCCGGCCGACCGACTCGACGAACAGCGTGTCGCCGGTGAGGAGGAACCGGCCGTCGACGAGGTAGTTCGTCATGTCCGAGGTGTGCCCCGGCGCGTGCATCGCCTCGATATCGTAGTCGCCGACGGCCAGCGTCTCGCCGTCGTCCAGCGCGGTGAACTCGTGGGCCACGTCGCGGTCGGTCGCCTCCGCCCCGAGGTAGTACGGCACGTCGAGGCGGTCGGCGAGCGCCCGCCCCCCGGAGACGTGGTCGGCGTGGACGTGCGTGTCGAGCACACCAGCGACCGTCATCCCGGCGTCGGCGGCGACGAGTTCGAACTCGTGAATCTGCCGGGTGGCGTCCACGACGACCGCCTCGCGGGCCGACCGCGAGCCGACGACGTAGCCGAGACAGCCCTTTGCGCGGCGCTGGACCTGCGCGACGAACAGATCGTCGTCGCCGGTGTCGAGTTCGACTACCTCGTACAGCTTGCTCCAGTCTTCCATGCCGCCTTTGACGACCTCCACGTCGTCGTAGCCGCGTTCGGCCAGTCCGAACCCGAATGACGTCGAAGACAGCCCTTTCCCGCAGATGGCGACGACCGGCCCCTCACGGACGAGGTCGCCGACGCGGTCCCAGTCCCAGTCGCCGCCGAGCCCGTCGACGGGGTGGAAAGGGACGTTGACCGCGCCCTCGATGTGCCACGACTCGAAGCTCTCGGGCGGCCGCGTGTCGACCACGGTGAACGACTCTCCCGCGTCCACCCTGTCTGCGAGTTCGCCCACGGTGAGCTGGTGAAGGAGTTTGCTCATGTGTTTAGCTATGGGAACGGCGCACAAAACCGTTTGTGGCGGATGCGGGGCCGCGGTCTCGCGTGACGTCGACTCGACTCGCGTCGGCGGCGTCGTGGCTGCACCGAACTGAGCGACAGCGCCGCCGCTCACCGGGCGAGTGTCAGAAAAGTCGAATCGGAAGGTCGTCCCGAACTACAGTTCGGCCTCGAAGTCTTCGAGGGCGTAGACGGTGTCGGAGCCGCGGCGGTCGAGCGTCTCGTTGGCCAGCAGCCAGTAGACGACCGACAGCGCGCGTCGACCCTTGTTGTTCGTTGGGACGACGAGGTCGACGTTCGACGTCTGGTTGTTGGAGTCGCACATCGCGATGACCGGGATGCCGACCGTGATGGCCTCCTTGACGGCCTGCGCGTCACCAATCGGGTCGGTGACGACGACCACGTCGGGTTCGATGTAGCCGGCGTAGTCCGGGTTCGTCAGTGTACCCGGAATGAAGCGGCCCGTGCGGGCGCGAGCGCCGACGGCGTCGGCGAACTTCTCGGCCGGGAAGCGACCGTACTGGCGGGAGGACGTGACCAGAATCTGCTCCGGACTGTAATTCGCGAGGAAGTCCGCGGCGGTGCGGATTCGCGAGTCAGTCTGGCTGACGTCGAGCACGTAGAGCCCGTCGTCGCGGACACGGTGGATGAACCGGACCATGTCCTTGGTCTTCTGCTGGGTACCGATGTGGACACCGGCGGCCAGGTAGTCCTCGACCGGGATGAGCAGGTCGGCGTCTTCGTCGGGCATAACGTCCTCGTCGAAGGCCGGTTCCGGCTCTGCTTCTTCGGCCTCGGCGGCGTCGTCGGCCGCCTCGGCGGTCTCTGCTGTCTCGTCTTCGGTGGCGGCCTCGGCGGGTTCCGTCTCGGCGACCGCTTCGGTCTCCGTCTCGGGTTCCTCGTCGGCGACCTCCACCGCGTCGTTTTCGTTGTCGCTCATACTGCGTCGTCCGCGATGCGGATGAGTTCGTTCAGTTTGGCGGTTCGCTCGCCCTGCACCGTGCCAGTCTTGATGAACGGCGCGTCGGTTGCGACGGCGAGGTGTGCGATGGTCGCGTCTTCCGTCTCACCGGAGCGGTGAGAGATGACGGCGTCCATCCCGTTTCGGGAGGCCAGTTCGACGGCGTCGAACGCGTCGGTCAGCGTCCCGATCTGGTTCGGCTTGATGAGGATGGAGTTCGCGGCGCCCACGTCGATGCCGTCCTGCAGACGGTCGACGTTGGTGACGAACAGGTCGTCACCGCAGATGAGCGTGCGGTCGCCCACGCGCTCTGTGAGTTCCGCGAAGCCCTCGTAGTCGTTCTCGTCGAGGGGGTCTTCGACGTAGACGAGGTCGTACTCGTCGACCATCTCGGCGACGTAGTCGATCTGCTCGTCGGTCGTCTTCGTCTCGTCACCGTAGTGGTAGACGCCGTCTTCGAACATCTCCGAGGCGGCGATGTCGAGACCGAAGCCGATCTCGAAGCCGAGTTCGTCCTCGACGTCGGAGACCGCTTCGCCCATGATTTCGAACGCCTCGGCGTCGGAGACCGGCGGCGCCCACGCACCCTCGTCGCCCTTCGCGGCGGGCACGCCGCGCTCGTCGAGAATCTCGGACGCGCGGGCGTGGACCTTCGCGTTGGCGAAGACGGCTTCGGAGACGCTCGGCGCGCCGACCGGCGCGGCGAGGAACTCCTGGATGTTCGTCGCTTCTTTGGCGTGTTCACCGCCTCCGATGACGTTCCCGAGCGGCGTCGGGAAGTTGTCGCCGCGGAACGCGCCGCCGAGATGCTGGTACAGGGGCGCACCGAGCACGTCGGCACCGGCCTTGGCCGCCGCCATCGAGATGGCGACCGCGCTGTTCGCGCCGATTTCCGAGAAGTTCTCGGAACCGTCGGCGGCGCGGAGCGTCGCGTCGACCTCGCGCTGGTTGCCCGCGTGGACCTCGTCCACGAGTCGGGGAACCGCGTGTCGCCGCGCGGCGGCGATTGCTTCGGTCGGCGGCAGTTCGATTGCCTCGTACTCGCCGGTGGATGCCCCGCTCGGGGCCGCAGCGCGACCGAACCCACCGGATTCGGTGAGCACGTCGGCTTCGACCGTCGGGTTTCCACGGGAGTCGAGCACGCGGCGCAGAGCTACGGATGTGATTCGAGTCATGTTGTCACTTACCCTCTCGTTTGACGGTGAACGGAAGTACACCTGCGTCGTACTCCTCAGCGGCGATTAATATCGGTTCTGTCTGTTCCGAATCGACGAGAACCGGGGCCCCGTAGGAGACCTGCAGCGCTCGCGCGCCGAGGATGCGTGCCTTCTCGTATCGGTTGTACCGTTGCATCATTGGTAGGGGGATACGACGTCCACGAGGTCCTTGTGCGACACCATCATCCGCCGGCAGCAGGCACGCGTGACCCCGAGGTCGTCGAGGACCTCAGCGGGGTCCTCGTCTCCCTCGCGAGCACGGGCTTTGAACTCGTCCCAGTGTTCGCCGATCACTGTGCCGCAGGTGAAACACCGGACGGGAATCATCATGGTTAGATCACCTCAGCGGTAGGACTTCTGGTAACGAGCGCGCGCGCCCGGTCCGCCCCACTTCTTGGGTTCGGACTGGCGAACGTCGTTGACCAGAAGCGAGCGGTCGAACTCCATGTACGCGTCGCGAAGCTCCGCGTCGTTCAGGTACTGCACCAGCCCACGAGCGAGCGCGGTGCGGACTGCGTCGGCCTGACCGGCCACGCCGCCGCCGTTGACGCGCACGTCGATGTCGACCTGCGAGCGGAGGTCCTCGCCTGCGATGCGGAACGGCTCCAGCATCTTGAGGCGGGCCATCTCCGGCTCGACCAGCTCGACCGGCTGGGAGTTGATTCGGACTCGACCCTCGCCTTCGCGCACGGTGGCGCGGGCGATTGCGGTCTTCTTCTTACCAGACGTGTTCGTTACCATGTGACGTTAGCACCCAGCTTCTCGGAGACCTCTCCGAGCGAGATGAACTTGATGTTCGAAAGGCGGTCCAGCGAGGTGTCTTCGAGCATCTCGCCGTCTTCGCCGTACGGATTGCCGACGTAGACGCGGACGTTCGAGAGCGCCTCGCGGCCGCGGGGCTTCTTGTACGGAAGCATGCCGCGGATGGCACGCTTGAAGATGCGGTCGGGACGCTTCGGGTAGTACGGACCCTGGTCCGAACCGACTTCGACGCGCTTTCTGTACTTGGCCATCACGTCCTCTTCCGAGCCCGTGATGACGGCGTCTTCCGCGTTGACGACGGCGACCGTCTCGCCTGCGAGGGCGCGCTGTGCGACCTCCGAGGCGACGCGGCCGACGATGCAGTTTCGAGCGTCGACGACGACGTCTGCGTCGAATTCTGCGAGGCTCATCGGATCACCCGTACGTTGGACCCGTCGGGGTTCTGTTCAGCGAGTTGTTCTAGCGTCACGGTGTCGCCGACCTGCTCGATCTTCTTTCGAGCGGTGGACGAGAAGTCCACGGCCGCGACTGTGACGTTCTTCTGCAGCACACCGCTACCCAGCACCTTGCCGGGCACGACGACGGTCTCGTCTTCCTGAGCGTATCGTTCGATACGACCAAGGTTGACTTCCGCGTGGGTGCGCCGTGGCTTTTCGAGACGGTCCGCGACATCCTGCCAGACGTTGGCACCGGACTCACGCGAGACCGCCTTCAGCTCGGCGATGAGACTGTTGAGTCTCGGGTTCGTCTTACTCATTGTCTACCTCCAGAGAGAAAGCGGAGTGCAGGGAGCAGGATTTGAACCTGCGGACTCCTATGAGACAGCGCCCTGAACGCTGCGCCGTTGGCCAGACTTGGCTATCCCTGCAAGCATTCCGCTGTACTTCATGCCCCGTAAAAACACCTTCGGTCCGGCCCGCCGCCGTGAGGGAGTCACACGCCACGCTATCGGTGGTTGTGACCCCTCGTGGGGCGGGCGAACGCCGGTGTTGAGACGGGGCAGTGTTCATTCTTACAGTGCGACCTTCTCTTCGAGTTCGGCCGCGCGGTCACCCAAGGAGGCGACGGCGCGCGTCACGAGCTCGTCGACGTCGAACGACCCGTCCGTCTCCACACTGAAGACGAACGCGCCGGGCACGTCGTGTACTTCGACCTCTTTCCCGGGGTACCGCTCCGTCAGGTCGTTGCCGAACGTCTCCGTCGCGACGAGGTCGCCGTCTTCGGCGTCCCCCTCGGCGTGTTCCGCCGCGGCCTCTTCGATGACGCCGCGGAGGATGTTCGGCTCCTGTTCATCGAACTCGCCGGCGTCGCCGACGACCTCCACGCGCTGGAGGTGTCGGTAGCCGACGGCGACCCCGCCTTGGTTCTTGGCGTGGTCTTTTCCGTGGCCGAGGACGGCGTCGGCCTCGAACTCGAGGCGCTGGCCCTCCTTCAGCTCGATGATGGGGATGTTCTCGTCCGCCGGGACGACCATGTCGTCCGCGGATTCGATATCCCCGGAGTAGGCGGTTGCCGGCCCGTCGACTTCGAGCGCGACGGTGACGGTGTCACCGGGTTCGAAGTCGTCGAGAGGCGTGGTCAACGGAACCAGACCGAGACGAAGCCCGATCATCTCGTCGAACATGACCGAGGTGTTCTCCACGAACCGAACGGTGTCGATGGAGAACGTCGGCACGTCGGCGACCATCGCCCGGCGAATGCCGTTGGCTAGCGCCGGGGTCAGACCGCGCGCGACGAAACGGGCGCGTCGGTCTTCGCGTTCGATGAACTCGACCTGGAAGTCGTTTACCATGGTGTGTTAGAGTCGGCTGTTTTTCGGCGCGCGAGTTCCGTCGTGCGGAATCGGCGTCACGTCCTCGATGCGACCGATCTCGAGACCGGCGCGAGCGAGGGCGCGAATCGTTGCCTGTGCGCCGGGTCCGGGGCTCTTGTTACCGTTGCCACCGGGACCGCGAACGCGGACGTGCAGACCGGCGATACCGGCCGCCTTAATCTGGTCGGCGACGCTCTCTGCCATCTGCATGGCCGCGTACGGAGATGCCTCGTCACGGTTCTGCTTGACGACGGAGCCACCGGACGATTTGACGATAGTCTCGGCGCCCGTGATGTCAGTCACCGTGATGAGCGTGTTGTTGAACGATGCGTGAACGTGGGCGATACCCCACTTGTCACCGGTTTCGGATTCGCTCATTCTTGGGCCTCCGCGCGCTCAGGGTGCAGTTCGTCCGCGAGCTTCGACGTCTCGTCGAACGCCACGGTGTCCTCTTCGTCGACCTCGACCTTGCGGGAGGGGACGGTCGTCCGCGCACCGTCGACGGTCACGTGACCGTGGACGATGAACTGACGGGCCTGCTGGGGCGTCTGTGCGAGCCCCTTGCGGTAGGCGACCGTCTGGAACCGACGTTCGAGGATGTCGGTCACGTCGAGACGCAGCGTCTGGGAGATGTCGTCCTCCGCAGAGAGGATGCCGTAGCGGCGCATGCGCGCCATGAACTCGGCACCGAGCGACTCGGCTTCTTCGACGTCGCCCTGGGCCTCGCCGAGGAGGCGTCGCGCCTCGCGGCGGAGGTTGCGCAGTTCGGACTGCGCGCGCCAGAGCTCTTCCTTGTTCTTGAGACCGTACCGAGAGAGGAGGTCCGATTCCTGTGCGATGCGCTCGCCCTGGAACGGGTGATTCGGGGTCTCGTAGAACTTGGTGTTGTTACCCGTCGTCATTCTTCAGCCTGCGCCTCCTTGATCTCCTCGACGTTGACACCGATGGTGCCTTCGGTACGTCCAGTGGACTTCGTCCGCTGGCCGCGAACCTTCTGGCCGCGCTGGTGTCGAACGCCCTTGTAGGAGCTGATCATCTTCATGCGGTTGATATCATGCCGCCGCTTCTCTTCGAGGTCCGAACCCGTGATGTGGTCGGTGTCACCGGAGAAGAAGTCCTTCCGTCGGTTTGCCATCCACTCGGGGGCGTGGTCCTCGAAGTTCTCGACGACATCGACAACGGCGTCGATCTCGCCTTCGGGGAGCTTACCGAACAGCGCCGTTCGGTCCACTTCCGCGGCGTCGGCGATGATGCGCGCTGTGCGCTTGCCGATACCCTTCATGTCCGTCAGACTGCGCTCTACCGTCTTCGTTCCGTCAAGGTCGGTCTGACCAATTCGGATGAAGTAACGGAGGTCCTCTTCCTCCTCCGGAGAGCTGTCCTGTGGTTCTTCTGCACTCATGACTTTGGAAGTCGTGTTGTGAGCGTTGCGGCGGGGATTCGAACCCCGGGGGCTTGACGCCACTGAGTTAGCAACCCAGCGCCTTGGGCCAGGCTTGGCTACCGCAACACTTCGGTCGTGTTAGTTTCGCCCTTCCGGACTCGGGGACGACATTCCCCTACATCGATTGCATCCGTTACGAGACGGTGGCATTACTTAAACATCACGAAAGGGACCTCGCGTGACAGCCCGAGTCACCTCCGCTCGCCGCCGAATCGTGGTATGGTACACCACCTCTCCAAAATCATAAGAGCTCTGGTTACGTATTCGCGTCAATGAGTTCGACAGAGTCCGCGACCGCGCCGACGAAGCCCGTTCGAATCGACACCGTCGAGGAACTCGACGCCCTCGTGGCCGAACACGACCGCGTCCTCCTCGACATCTACACGAAGGGCTGTACGCTGTGTCAGAGCATCGAACCCGTCCTCGGCAACGTCTCGAAAGCAACCGACGTGGTCGTCGCGATGCTGAACCCGCAGACGGATATGTCGGTCGCAGAGCGGTACACGATTCGGAGCGTCCCGACGCTCCTCCTGTTCGAAGACGGCGAACTCGTCGACCGCCTCGCCGACGGCTTCCAAGGGGCGCAGGCGGTCGTCGACTTCGTCGAGAAAGAGCGGTAAGGTCGGGTCGCGTCAGTTCGGCGTGGACTCCGTCGGGGGTTCGGATGGGGGCACTCTTTCGACCCCGCGGTGGCATCTCAGCGGTCGGCCGGGTCGTCGAGGGGGGTCGTACACCAGTGGCAGAAGTCGATGTCGGCGTCGACCTCGCGACCGCATTCGGGGCACGTAACGGTGGCCGCGTCGGGGTCGGCGACGGGATCGGTGACGGTGGCCGCCGACTCCTCGGCGTCTTCGACGGCGGAGCGGTCCGCCCGCGCCGCGGCCTGCCGCAAGCCGAGGAAGAAGGCGTCGAGGACGCTCGCGAAACTCACCACGAGGATGGGGACCAGTTCCCTGAGCACCGCGGCGAACTCCGACGGCGGGATGACCGCACCGCCTATCAGCGGGTCGAACGCCTCCGCCGGAACGAACAGCGCGGACACCGCGAACGTGAGAAGCACCCAGAACGCGGCCCGCCGCCAGCGTCGTAGATACAGATGCCCGAGGCCCGTGATGACGAGGCCGAGTATCGCGGCGAGCCAGGGGCGGAGTTTCGTGAGTGCGGACATACGTGGACTCGATTGGGATTCGCTCATGAGAGTTCCGTTCGTAAAGCGTCGGTGGAGTCGCGGTCGGGGTCGGGGTCGGAAGCCAGTTCGCGTGCGATGCAGCGGCCGGGGAGCAGTAAACGGATTCGGCGGGTCGGCTTGTGGAGGTCCGGGCGGTCCGTTGCGGCCGCCCGCACGCCCGAGCAACACGCGACGGTTCGTGGTGCGCACGTATAAATTGAACAGAACTACAAACGGATTCGGCGTTTCATCGTCGCCCGCGCGGCCCGGAAGTATCGCCGTCGCCCGCGCTCGGTGGGACGACGAGTGTCGGAACCTCCGCGTGGCGGACGACGCGACTGGCGACGGTTCCGGCGGCACGGTACCCCGCAAGCCGAGCCTCGTCGTCCCCACCGACGCCGAGGACGACCGCTGTCGCGGCCGGCCCGCCGACGACTTCCGAAGTCAGACGAACGCCCGCGAGGAGCGCCCGACGCGTGACCGCGCCGACGGCTTCCTCCGCTTCGAAGGCGGCGCTGGCGGACGCTCCGGCGGTTTCGGTTTCGGTCGTCTCGGTCGCGGAGGACTGCGGCGTACCGGTCGCGGAGACGGCTTGGAGCGACGCGTCGAGGACGCGGGCGAGAAACAGCGCGTGGGCCGCGGCGGTCGCCGCGGAGGCGCTTCCGTCCGTCGCGAGAACCACTCGCTCGACGGTGACAGTCATGCGCCCCGAGAAGTCGTCGGAGGAGAAAAACTCGCGCGTCGGAGGGGCGTTCTCAGGCCCCGATGTACTCTTCGTTTATCGTCCAGCCGTCGTCGCCGTCGCGGACGAGGTACTCGCCGTAGTACGGCACGCGGTTTTCGACGACCGCTTCGAACGTCTCGCGGATGTCCTCGCGGGTCATCTCGCCCATCGGGCGTAGGTCGTCGTTGCGGTTGAGACAGCCCTTCAGGTATCCTTCGTGCGTCACGCGCACGCGATGGCAGTTGGCGCAGAACTCGGGGTTCTCGACGGGGTCGACGATTTCGACCATGCCCTCGCCGACGTAGTAGCGGCGGCGGTGGTGCATATCGCGGACCTCCACCTCGTCGGCGAGGTCGGTCAGCCACCGGTGGACGCGCTCGATGTCGATGTTCCACTCCGGCTTGCCCGTCAGTTCGGGCATATACTGGATGAGTTGGAGCTGTAACCCCGGGTTTTCTGCGACGTACTCGACCATCTCCTCGACGTGGCCCGCGGTCTTCGTGAACACGACCATGTTGAGCTTCACGGGCGTGAGGCCGGCGTCGACGGCGGCCTTGACGCCCTCCGTCACCTTGTCGTACGCGCCGGACTTCGTGATTTGCGCGAACGCCTCGGGGTCGAGGGCGTCCTGCGAGACGTTCACGCGGTCGAGGCCGGCCGCGACGAGGTCCTCGGCGCGGTCGCCGAGGAACGTCCCGTTGGTGGTGAGCGACGTCTCCATCGAGTCCGGCGTCCGCCGGATTATCTCTTCGAGGTCCGCGCGGAGCATCGGCTCGCCGCCGGTGAACTTCACCTTCTCGACGCCGTACTCCTCGACGACTTCGAGAAATCTGACCACGTCGTCGGCGCTCATCTCCTCGTCCGAGGCGTCCATCGGCCCGCGGGTGTCGCCCAGCCCCTCGTTGTGGCAGTAGACGCAGTCGAAGTTACACCGGTCGGTCAGAGAGATTCGAACGCCGGTTACCTCGCGGCCGAAGTCGTCCACCAGCACCATATACCGAATCCTGGGAGCGTACGTTGATAAATTCGCTGTCGATGACCGTGGCGTGGTAACTGGAATCCGTTACGCTCTCGGCGTCTCGAAGACGGTGTCGGTCGGGTCGTCGCCTGCGACCGTCACCGCGCGACGAGACCTTACAAAACCCTTATCGGCCGCACCGCCGGAGTGACGGACATGGACGAAGCCGACGTACGCGACCGCTTGCGTGCGGTCGAGGACCCCGACCTCGGAGACGACGTCGTCTCGCTCGGACTGGTGAACGCCGTCGAGGTGGACGGCGACACCGTCCGTATCTCGCTCGCGCTCGGTGCGCCGTACTCTCCGGCGGAGACGGACATCGGCCGCCGAATCCGCGAGGTGCTCGCCGAGGACGGGCTGGAGGTCGACCTCACCGCCAAAGTGCCGACCGACCGCGACCCCGACGAGGAGGTGCTCCCCGGCGTGAAGAACATCATCGCCGTCGCCTCCGGGAAGGGCGGCGTCGGCAAATCGACGGTCGCCGTGAACCTCGCGGCCGGCCTCTCGAAGCTCGGCGCGCGCGTCGGCCTGTTCGACGCCGACATCTACGGGCCGAACGTCCCGCGGATGGTCGCCGCCGAGGAAGCGCCGCAGGCGACCCAAGACCAGACCATCGTCCCGCCGGAGAAGTACGGGATGAAGCTCATGTCGATGGCGTTCCTCGTCGGCGACGACGACCCGGTCATCTGGCGCGGCCCGATGGTCCACCAGCTGCTCACCCAACTCGTCGAGGACGTGGAGTGGGGCAGCCTCGACTACCTCGTGCTCGACCTGCCGCCGGGCACGGGCGACACCCAACTGTCAATCCTCCAGACGCTCCCGCTCACGGGCGCGGTCATCGTCACGACCCCGCAGAACGTCGCCCTCGACGACGCCAACAAGGGCCTCCGGATGTTCGGCAAGCACGACACGAACGTCCTCGGCATCGTCGAGAACATGAGCACGTTCCGGTGTCCCGACTGCGGGAACCGCCACGACATCTTCGGCGCGGGCGGCGGCCGCGAGTTCGCCGCCTCGAACGACCTGCCGTTCCTCGGGGCGCTCCCGCTCGACCCGGCCGTCCGCGAGGGCGGCGACGGCGGCAAGCCCATCGTCCTCGAAGACGACGACGAGACGGCCGACGCGTTCCGCGTGATGACCGAGAACATCGCCGACATGGTCGGTATCGTCCAGCGGCGGAGCGTCAGCGAGCGATGAGCGACGACGGGCGACCCGACGCTGACGCGGACGTGGACACCGATGCTGACGCCGGCGCGGACACCGACGGCGATGCCGAGGAGGTCGACTGGGAGATGGCCCCGGACTCCGACGCCGACTTCCCCGCGGACCCCGAGCGCGTCGCGTTCCTCCGCGAAATCGCCGACGACATCTACGGCGAGTCCTCCGAGAGCCGGCAGGTGTCGGCCATCCTCTACCGCGTCAGCGACCTCTACGACCCCGACGGCGACACCTCGCCCGAGGAGATTTACCTGAACGTCCGCCACATCATGGACATCAAGGCGCAGGGCGGCATCGACCGCTGAACCGCTCTGACCACCGAACTGCCGCCGACCGACTCGCGTTCGCCTCCGCTCGGTTCACTTCCGCTTTTCCCGATTCCGCGATTCGAGCGACAGCGTCGTCTTCACCCACGAGTCCGCCTGTTCGTCCCACGTTCACTTTCACCACGCACCACCGCCGGCTCGGCCGAAGCCCGTCAGCGAGAGGTGGACGGACGGTGCAGGAGCGGGGTCGAGAGTGATGGACTATCTGCACGGACCGGGCGGGTTTTGGTCCCGGAGCCGAATTCGAGGGTGTGGACGCACACCAACGCCAGTTCCGGAACCCCTTCTCGATGGACACCGACTGCACGAACTGCTCGGGGCTCTGCGAGACGCGCGAGCAGGTCGTCCACGGCTACGGCGACGTGGGCGCGGAGTTCCTGTTCGTCGGCGAGGCTCCGACCGCGGCCGCGGAACGGACGGGCGTCCCTTTCACCGGCGACGAGGCCGGACGGCGCGTCCAGCGCATCCTCGGCGACCTCGGCTTCGTCCGGTCCGAACCGGACGCCGACGAGCCGGACGTACAGAACGTCTTTTTCACGTATCTCACGCGCTGTCGACACCCCGACCGCGGGCCGAGCGACGACGAGGTTGCGACCTGCGAGCCCTACCTGAACGCGGAGGTTCGGATGATAAACCCGCACATCATCGTTCCCGTCGGACAGGCCGCGCTGGAGGCGCTCGCGTTCGATTACACCACGCGCGCGGCCGACAGCTTCGACGTCGACGCGGAGCACGCGACGACCATCCGCGGCCGCGGCTTCGAACTCGTCCCGATGAAGGAGCCGGAGCGCCTGACCGACGCCGACGCCGAGGCGTTCGTCGAACACGTCCGCGAGTCCGTGTTCGGCCGGGACTACCGGCAGACGAAGGGACGGCAGAGTCGCTGAGTCGGGCGGACGATTCCCGTCGCGTCCGGGGCCGCGTCCCGCAAGCGGCGGGTTCAAGGGTTCCCCGGCGCGAGGGGTGGGTATGACGGTCATCGCCGTACTCGCCGAACCGCCGCGGCCGGGACTGGTGCTTTCGGAACTCGCGGAGACGAGTCCGCTCTCGGAGGCCGAAGCCGCGGACCTCTACGCCGCGATGCTCAAAGACGTCTGTATCGCCGTCGAGCGGTCGGGCGGCGACCTCCTCGTCAACTACCGCGCCGAGGACGAGCTCCCCGACGAGTTCGCCGGGGACCACGACTCGGAAGCCGAGATTCGGAGCGTCGTCGCCGACGCCCTCGGCGGCACCGACAACGCGCGGTTCGAACCGCAGGTCGGCTCGACGTTCTCCGCCCGCGCGGGTAACACCGTCTCGCATCTGCTCAACGAGGAGGAGGAGGTCCACTCGGCGGCAGTCGTTCGACCCATCGCGCCGCTGCTCGGCCGCACGCACCTCGACAGCGCGGCGATGAAGCTCCGGAGCACGCCGGTCGTCCTCGGCCCCTCGACGGAGGGCCGCGTCTACTTCTCGGGCTTCCTCGACCCCATCGACTTCACCGACGCCTACGCGGAGCCGGAAGTCGAGACGCTCGCTCGCCGCGCCGACGACGCGGGTCACGGCCTCGACTACGTCCCGATGCTTCCGGTCCTCGAAACGGGCGCGGACCTCGCCACGGTCGTGCCGATGCTCCGGTCGCGGGTCGAATCCGAGCGGCTCGTCCCCGAGCACACGACGACGTTCGTCTTCGAGGAGGGACTCCGGGTCGAGTCGACCGACGGCGTGTTGGAACTCGTCCGCGACTGAGCGAAGCGACAACTCTTAGGTATCCGACTCAAAATCCCCGTGTGAAGGTGGGATGGCGGAGTGGCCTAACGCGCCTGCCTTGAAAGCAGGTTTCCTCACGGAATCCTGGGTTCAAATCCCAGTCCCACCGCATTCTGACGCGAACGACTCGGCGAGCACCGCGTAGCGTGTGCTCGCCGGCGTGAGCGTTGATTCGGTCAACTGGGATTTGAAGCAGGGAGCGGAGCGAACGACGTGAGCGGAGCGAGTGAGGTTCAACTCCCAGTCCCATCGCATCCACTCCAAGCGACACCAACAACCCCGAAAAAGCGACCCACAGCCCTCGACCCGTTCAGAACCGGTACGCCATCATCACCTCGTCGACGTGTTCGTCACCGATGGTGTAGTGGTCTCTGCGAATCGCCTCGGTCTCCCAGTCGTGGTCGCCGAGGAACTCCAGCGCGCGGTCGTTCGTCATCGGGACGCTGTTGTACACTTTCCGGAAGCCGTTGGCTTCGGCCCAGTCGAGGCCGCGGCGCAACAGGAGGCTGCCGATGCCCGCCCCGCGGTAGTCCTCCTTGACGCCGACGGTCTGCTGGGCGGTCTCGCGGATGCGCGACACCTGCGGGAGGTCGAGGTGCGTCCAGCCGACGACCTCCTCGCCGAGCGTCGCGACGAAGAACACGCGGGACTCGACGCGGTTGTGACGCGTGACCGCCTCGTCGTAGAGGAGTTGTTCGGCGATGGTCTCGGCGACGACGTACGTCTCCTCGGAGGTCACGTCTCGAATCGCGTCGATGAGGCCCTCGAAGTCGCGTTGACGGCCGGGCCGGATAGTGACGATGCCGGCGTCGGTGTCGTGTTCCTCGATGGTGCCTACGTCGAGCGCCAACTGGAGCGTGCCGCCGTCTTCTTCGAGGTAGCCGCGCGATTTCAGTCGGTCGAGTTCGGTTCGGAACTCGTCGGACGGCACGGGCGCGACGTCGAGGAGGACGTTTCGCTTGGCGGTGCCGTGCCGCTCGACGTACTCGTAGATAACCTTGCTCGCCTCGGATTCGAACGTCGGGCGCTCGGTCGCTCGCATGACTCCAAGAACCATGGCGTGCCACGCGTATATTTCTTGTTCATCGGTAGCAAACACCGTGACCACGCGGCGTTTCGCATGACAGATATCAACAGATGCGTAACGGCTTTGAATCGGCCTGCCAACACTCGGGTATGGATTGGCCACACGACCCGGACGGCGAAGAGGGGAGCGAAGGCGGACGCAAGTACGGCCAGGCGGTCATCGCGAAGAAGGTCGACGAAGACGAGGACTTCCCGCTGAACAAAGCGGCGTTCGTCGAGGAGTACGGCGACCACCCCATCCGACTCGACTCCGAGCGCGTCGTCTCGCTTTCGGACATCTTCGAACACGTCGAAGGTGAGGAGTTCGACGACTTCGTCGAACTACACAAGGCCGTCGGCAAGGCGATGCGCGAAAACGACTTCTGGTTCTACGAGGGCGCAGCGCAGTTCGTCACCGGTAAGAAGGCGTAAGTTTCGAGATTGTTTTCGGCCCGCGACGGCGAGTTAGTTTCCGGACCCGCGGGACGAGGCCCGCTCTTGGACCTCCCGTTCGATGGCGTCGCGCTCCCAGGTGCGCGTCTCGTCGCCCTCGACTTCGGCCTGAACCTTCTCTTCGAGCAGCGTGACGGCGACGCTGTTTGCCCCTTCGGGGATGATGAGGTCGGCGTGTTTCTTCGTCGGTTCGATGAACTGCTCGTGCATCGGCTTGACCGTCGAGAGGTACTGGTCGATGACCCCCTGGAGGTCGCGTCCGCGGTCAATGGCGTCGCGCTGGATGCGCCGGAGGATGCGAACGTCGGCGTCGGTCTCGACGTAGAGCCGAAGGTCGAGCATCTCGTTTACGTCCTCGTCGTAGAGCGCGAGAATCCCTTCGAGAATGATGACGTCAGTCGGCTCGACGGTCTCACGCTCGGACTTTCGGTTGTGAATCTCGAAGTCGTACTGCGGCATCTCGACCGCCCGTCCCTCCATGAGCTCCGAGAGCTGTTCGTACAGCAGGTCCCACTCGAACGCGGAGGGGTGGTCGTAGTTCACCTGCTCGCGTTCGGCCATATCGAGGTGACTCTGGTCTTTGTAGTAGTTGTCAATCGGAATCCGGGTCACGGACTCACCGACGTTCTCCGTGATGAGTCGAGCCACGGTCGTCTTTCCGGCACCGCTGCCCCCGGCGATACCGATGACGAACGACGGGATGGTCATTGTCCCAAAGACGCCCGCGAACGGGTTTGAACGCAGCGGTTCGCCGGCTTCGACTGACGAGTATATAAAACACATTGACAGGCAGTTTCACACAACCGATTCTCGCACCGCCGTCGGTCGCAATTATCGTGGCTTTTCAAACTCGGGAAGTAAGTTTTATAGGTGGGAGTTGCCATTGGCTTTCACATGGTACGTGATATCGTACGCCGCGACTTCCTCAAGGGAGTGGGAGCCGCGGGCGCGGCAGGCTTGACTGGCTTATCCGGATGCATCGGTGGCGGCGGCGGTGGCGGCGGTCCCGAGGGGCTCGTCGTCATCGGCTACCCCGAAAGTGGTATTCAACTGTTCCGTGACTACTACAGCGCGTCCGACGGGAGCGAGGAGATACTCGTGCCCGACGGAATGCGCTCCGGGTCGATGCCCGGACAGGTCGGCAACGACATGGCGAACGTGACCGGGACAGCACCCGCCGCGGGCGGTCCGAACCAAGACACGTTCAACCAACTGTTCGAAGACGAGTACGGCGCGGCCCCGGGCGTCTTCACGTCGCAGACCTACGACTCGGTCGCGATTCAACTGCTCTCGAACGCCGCCGCCGGGGAGAACTCCGGCCCGGCCATCAAAGACCAGATGCGCCGGATGGCGAACCCCGATGGAATGACCGTCGGACCGGACAACCTCGTCGAGGGCATCGAGGCCGCCGCGAACGGTGAAGACATCGACTACCAGGGCGCGTCCTCGTCCGTCAACTTCGACGAGAACGGCGACCCGGCGGAAGCCGCGTACTCCATCTGGGAGTTCGACGCCGAGAACAACGCCACGTCGAGCGTCGAGACGCAGTCGTTCGCCGGCGAGAACTCCGACGGGGACGGCCCGTCCGCGGACAGCGGTCCGGGAGGTTCCGACCGCGAGATGTCGGTCGGCATCCTGCTGCCCGAAACCGGCGACCTCGCTGCCGTCGGTGCGCCGATGATTCAGGCCGCACAGATTCCTGTCATGCAGGTCAACGACGCCAACCCGGCCGGGCTCTCCGTCAACGCCCAAATCGAAGACACCCAAACGTCCCCGAGCTCCGGTGTCTCCGCCGCGCAGTCGCTCGTCTCCGCGGGTGTTCCGTCCGTCTGTGGGTCCGCGTCGTCCGGCGTGAACGTCCCCGTCTCGAAGCAGGCGTTCATCCCGAACGAAATCGTCGGTTGCTCGCCGTCCTCAACGGCTCTGTCCGTCTCGAACCTCGAAGACAACGACTTCATCTTCCGAACTGCACCGTCCGACTTCCTGCAGGGCCGCGTCATGGCACAGGTCATGGCCGAGCGCCTCGAAGTCAGTTCGGTCTCGACGCTGTACGTCAACAACGACTACGGCCAGCAGCTCTCGGAGCGCTTCTCGAACGTGTTCAGCGACTCGTTCGACGGCGAAGTGTACAACCAGGTCGCGTTCAACATCGGCGAGTCGTCGTACTCCTCCGTCATCGAGACGGCGCTCTCCGGCCCGGACAACTGAGACCGACTCGACAGACCCGACTTTTCTTTCGTCGCCGCCGACGCGAGCGGTTGCGCTCGACTGCCGCACACGACTCCCCGACACAAGACACTCACACGACCGCTGACAGATGTGAGTCGATGAAGCGCCGCGCCCTCCTCTCGACGGTCGCCGGTTCGGCCCTCGGGCTCGCTGCCGGCTGTCTCAGCGACTTGGACGAACCGGTTGAGACCCCCGTGAACCCACAGACGACGATGGCGACGACCGACCCGCCGACCGAGACGAACACGTCGGAACCGGACTCCAGCATCGGCCTCTCGGTCGTCAACGAGGACGACAAGTCGCACACGCTGTCGGTCCGTGTGACCGGCGGCGACGAGACGCGTTTCGTCGGGTCGCTCGACATCGGAGCGGGTCCCGGCCGCGGGCGGAGCGTCGAGAACGACCTCGTCGGTGAGAGAACTGTCCGCGTCGTCGCAGAACTCGAAGCGGGTGCGACGCTCGACTACGAGTGGACGGTCACCGACGAGACGCGCCATCTCGAACTCGTCGTCACGTCCGACGCGGACCTCGAACCGCGACAACGCGTGCGGCCGGCTCTCGACGCTGCCGATCTCCCGTACACCGTCACGGGTGCGAAAGACATCTTCGCACCGCCGAGCGCGACGATTCGGAATCGGAGCGACGCCGACGCTCGGCTCACCGTCGCCATCGACCACGACGGAAGCCGCGTTTTCGAACGCGCCTTCGACGCGGCGACCGACCGCGAGATTTCGACGCCGGCGCTCGTGGCGTCCCACGGGACCTACGAGGTGTCGTGGAGGCCGAAGACGGCCGCACCGCGACCCACGAGTGGGACATCTCGGAGAAGTGGGGCTGGCCGACGCTCGCGGTGCTCGTCGCGGCAGACGGCTCGCTTCGGGTCGGGTCTGGCTGGCCCAAGACGGCCTCGGTTCACGTCGAAAACGAGGGCGAGGCGGAGCGCGACCTGACGTGACGCTGACGCTCGTTCGACCCGCTGACGCGGACGCCGCTAGTGACGACGCCGGCGGTGGAGATGGCGACCTCTCGGTCGAGTCATTCGAGTACGTCTGCAGTTGATTGCCCAAAAAGAGCGTGGACCGCCGAGACGGGCTAGCCGCCGAGGAAGTCCTGCCGGACCTGTTCGTCTTCGAGGAGCGCGGTACCGGTGTCCATGTAGCGGTTCTGTCCGTTGGCTAAGACGTAACCACGGTCGCAGCGTCGGAGCGCTTCCTTCGCGTTCTGTTCGACCATCAGGACGGCCGTGCCGGCCTCGTTAATCTCGTCGATTTTGTCGAACATCTCCTCGACGAGGTCGGGCGCGAGCCCCGCCGAGGGTTCGTCGAGAAGCAGCAAGTCGGGGTCGAGCATGAGCGCGCGACCCATCGCGAGCATCTGCTGTTGCCCGCCGGACATCGTGCCCGCCTTCTGGTCTTTCCGCTCTCTGAGGATGGGGAACCGCTCGTAGACCGCCTCCATGGCGTCCTGCGGCACCTCGTCGAGGATGTACGCGCCCATCTCGAGGTTCTCTTCGACCGTCAGCGTCGGGAAGATGTTGTCGTTCTGCGGGACGTAACCGATGCCGACGTGGATGATGTCCTCGGGTCGACGCCCGGTGATGTCCCCGTCTTTGAACCGGACAGTCCCACCCATGTGGGCGGTCAGGCCGAAGACGGACTTCATCGTCGTGGACTTGCCGGCCCCGTTCGGGCCGACGATGGTGACGTACTCGCCGTCGAACACGTCCATGTCGACGTCGGTGAGAATCTGGAGGTCGCCGTAGCCGGCGTCGAGGTCGCGGACGCGCAGGAGCACGTCGTCGCGCCCTTCGACGCCCGCGCCGCTCGTCGCGTCGGTGTTGGCGTCGACGCTCATACGTTGCCTCCGAGGTAGGCCTCGATGACCTCTTCGTTGCTCCGAATCTCGTCCGGCGTCCCCTCCGTGAGCACCGAGCCCTGGTGGAGGACGATGACGTGTTCACAGTTGTTCATGATGAGGTCCATGTCGTGTTCGACGAGCAGGAACGTGTAGCCCTGCTCGCGGAGTTCGTGTACGTGTTCGAGCAGTTTCTTCTCGAGCGTGGGGTTGACCCCGGCGAACGGCTCGTCCAAGAGCAGCATGTCGGGGTCGGTCAGGAGGGCCCGCGCCATCTCGAGGAGTTTGCGCTGCCCGCCGGAGAGATTGCCCGCGTACTCCTCTGCGATGTGGGCGATGTCGAAGAAGTCGAGCACCTCCCAGACGCGTTCGAGGAGTTCCGCTTCCTGTTCGCGGACGTCGTCGCGGACGCCCGGCATGACCGAGCGCCACAGCGCCTCGCCGCGCTGGTGTTTCGGCGCGAGCATCATGTTTTCGAGGACGGTCATCTCGCTCAGTTCGCGGGCGATTTGGAACGTTCGGACCATCCCGCGGTTGGCGATTTGGTGGGGTTCCTCGCCGGTGATGTCCTCGCCGTTGAACGTGACCGTGCCGGCGTCGGGCTTGAGCATGCCCGTGATGAGGTTGAACGTCGTCGACTTCCCGGCCCCGTTCGGGCCGATGAGCCCCGTGAGCGTCCCGGACTCGACCTCGAAGGTCGCGCCGTCGACGGCGGTGATGCCGCCGAAGGACTTCTCCAGTCCCTCGACCTGAAGCGGGTAGTCGACCGACGTGTCGACGCCGGAGGCGAACGCGCCGAGCGCGGCCTCGTCGACCTTGTTCGCCACGTCTTCGACGGGCTGGTCGGCGGCGTCACTCATCGGTCTCACCTCCTTCGGCCGCGGCGTCGACGCCGCCGTCCGCGGCCATCGACTTCGGCCGCGACAGCGGGATGACGGACGCGGTCTCCTTGCGGTAGCCGAGCATCCCCTCCGGCCGGTTGTGCATCAGCCAGATGAGCACGAGGCCCATCACGACCAACTGGAGCTGTCGGATGCTGTCGACCGTGTACAGGAGGAACGGCACGGGGTCGAACTGCGAGATGAGCGGCGAGATGGCCTGTCCGAAGCCGGACGGCGAGTCGAAGTTGGGGAACACCGCCGACACGAGGTTCTGGAAGTACCGCGGTCCCTGGTAGAGCACCGCCGCGAAGACGGCCCCACCGAGGACGCTCCCCGTGTTCGAACCGGCCCCGCCGATGATGAGCGCGATCCAAATGAAGAACGTCACGCGCGGCCGGAAGAAGTTCGGCGTCACCGCGCCCTGTGGAACGAGCCAGAGGATGCCGGCGAGCCCCATGAGCGCACAGCCGAGCATGAACGACTTGATTTTGAACCGGTCGGTGTTCTTGCCGAGGGCGTTCGCGACGTCCTCGTCCTCGCGGATGGCCTTCAGCACGCGACCGAACGGCGATTCGCCGGTGCGCTTGAGCAGCCAGTAGAAGCCCGCGACGAACCCGAGGAGCAACAGCCCGTAGACGAGACCGTCGACGACCGGCTTGGGGTTCCTCGGCACGAGGACTTGGAAGGCATCGACGAAGCCGAGGTATCCGTTCCAGAGGCCGACGCCACGAAGCAGCGCCTCCAGCGGCGGGGAGAAGTCGAGGATGAGACCCGACCCGCCGCCGAATCCGACGCGGTTACCGAACAGCTGGAACTGCTGGAGTTCCCCGGAGAGGAAGCTGAACCGGACGATTTCCGACATCGCGATGGTGACGATTGCGAGGTAGTCGGCCCGCAACCGAAGCGCCGGGAGCGCGACCACGAGTCCCAACAGCGCGGCCGCGGTCATGCCGGCGAGGATACCCACCCAAAGCGGCAGGCCGAGGCCGCCGACCTGCGCCGCGCCGCCGGCGACGTACGTCGGCTTCGTCACGATTGCCGTGACGTAGACGCCGACGGCCATGAAGCCGACGATGCCGATGTTGAACAGCCCGGTGTACCCCCAATGGAGGTTGAGCGCGAGCGACAGCATGGCGAAGACGCCGATGTAGAACGTCAGCGTCGCGATGGAGTTGAGTTGACCGCGGAGCGTGTATCCGAGAACGACCCCCGCGAGGACGTACGCGAGGTACGTCCCGAGGAGGACCAGTACGATGAGGCCCGCGTCGCCGCCCGGGATGCGGGCGGTGAAGTCGTCGCGGACGCTCATGCGGTCGCCCTCCCGCTGAACAGCCCGGACGGTTTCACGAGGAGGATGACGATCATGACGACGAAGGCCGCGGCCCGCGAGAACGCCGAGGGAATCCACAGGACCGACATCGACGCCGTCAGTCCGATGACGAGGCCGCCGGCGATGGCCCCGTAGATGGAGCCGATGCCGCCGAGGATAACCGCGGCGAAGATGAGAAGCAACAGCAGCCACCCGTCGTTGAACCCGAGGGTCCCTTTCCAGAGGATGAACATGTAGCCCGCGACGCCGGTCAGCCCGCCGCCGATAATCCAGGTCGCGCGGACGACGCGCTCGGTCGAGATGCCGGTGATGAGCGCGAGGTCCTTGTTGTCGGCCATCGCGCGCATCGCCTTGCCGAGTTTCGTCCGCTGTAAGAGCACGTGGACGCCGAGCATCAGCGCCGACGCGACCACGAGGAGCGTGATGTCGTGGGCGTTGATGAACACCGTGCCGTCGATGAAGTCCAGCGACAGCGAGGGCGGTTGGGCGGTCGTGCCGCGCACGTCGGAGCCGAAGACGAACTGCATCAGGTAGCGAAGCGCGAACGCGACGCCGACGCTCGTGATGAGAAGCGTGATACCGTCCTCGTTTCGAATCGGTTTGAAAATGGTGCGGTCGACCGCGAGCGACAGCGCGATGGCGAAGCCGCCGGAGACGACGATACCGGCGACGACCGCGAGCGGCGTCGAGAGCATCCCGATGCCGAGCGTCCCGCCGTAGACCGACCCCCCGGCCCCGACGAGCAGGAGCGCGCCGATATCGGCGCGTCCCAACCCGGCGATGAGGTACGTCGTCGCCCACCCCGAGAACGCCCCGGCCGTGATGTAGTCGCCGTGGGAGAAGTTAGCGAAGTTTAGAATGCTGTACGTCATCGACAACCCGATGCCCGCGAGGCCGATTACGAGCCCCCGCATCAGACCATCCCAGACGAGCGTGCCAATGTCGGCAAACTGCGTCTGCCCCGTTGCTAACCCGCGAAGTAAGTCACCGAGTAGTACGACTACGATGACCGCCAAGACGAGCGCGAACGGACGCTCGATGGCGAACCGCCTTCCACGGGAGTAGGTTTCGGCAATACCCATTGATAACTATCCTCATGATATGTGCGGACGATAAACATAGATAAATCTTTCTTCATCGGTCGTCTTTACTGACCCCGCTTGACACCCCGCAGGACCTCGATTACTCGAATTCGGTCCGAATCGTCGACACTTAAAAGCGGGTAGAGTCCCGACAGGGACCATGCGCGTCAGTTCGGCGGCGTTTTCGGAGCTCGACGACCTCGTCGAGCTGTGGGTCGAACTCGCCGCGGACCAGCGGGCGTCCGGCTCGCACCTCCGAGCCGAGGCCAACCGAACACCGATACGGGAGGCGCTGGCTCGACACGTCGCCGCCGACGGCGTCCTCGTCGCCCGCGAGGGCGATGTGAGCAATGGCGGCACGGAGGTCGGAAGCAGCGCAGAGGACGCGGACGCCGACGGCCTCGTCGGGTTCGTCATGTTCGACATCGAGGCGGGAGCGTACGAACAGGACGCGACTCGCGGAATGGTTCGGAATCTGTTCGTCCGCCCGGCGTACCGAGACGCCGGCGTCGGAACGCGGTTGCTGGCGGCGGCGGAGGACGCGCTGGCCGACGCCGGCGTCGACGCCGTCGCGTTGGACGTGCTGGCGGACAACGAGGCCGCCCGTCGATTCTACCGGCGACACGGCTACCGGCCCCACCGCGTCGAACTGGAGAAATCGATGCGAAGCGATACACACTCAAAGGAGGACGGGTAATCGACAGACGCGCCAGGAGAGCATGGGCGGTTCATGCACTCGACTTGTAATCGAGACTTCGTGGGTTCAAATCCCACTCCTGGCTTCTCTCGCCGTTTCACTCACGTTTTCCGGACCGTCGTCAGTTCCGTCGAGTGGGAGACCGAACCCGGATGAGGAGCAACGACCCCGGAACGCCGAGGACGAGCGCGCGGAACGGGTTATGCTTGATGATAACGTCAGGGTCGAGCGGCTCCGACTGGAGGTCGGTGATTCGGATACACGAGTAGTAGACCGTGACGTGGGTCAGCACGTACGCGAACGCCGCGGGGACGACGGCCGGATACCGAATCCCGCCCATCGCCAGCCCCTCGAACGCGAGGGCCGTGAGCGCCGAGATGAAAAGCAGATTGCCCAGTTGGAGCGTGACGCCGGTCAGCGCCGTTATCGCGGTGTCGAACAGCGACGCGCCGTAGGGCGTGTACGTGAGCGCAGTGACGACTGCCACCGCTCCGAGAAAGAGCCCGGCGAACAACCCAGACAGCGCGTACACGAACTCCATTGGGGGGACCGTTAGGGGACCGACGGGTGCGAGGAATTTAGTTCTACCCCCCTCGTTATCGCGGCCGAAAATTAGACAACACCGCCGAGAGCGACGGGCCGCGGCGTCGAGACGGAATTTTATCTTTATCGGGAACGTCATGTTCGGTATGAACGGGACCGATCAATTCATGTTCGCCGTGACGCTTCTCATCTTCGCGCTCCTCCTCGTCGGCCTACTTCTCGCACTCGTCTAGGGAGAAAACTTATGTGATATTCATGGAGGATACTAGATACCATGCCGGAATGTCAGAACTGTGGTTCGTTCGTGACGCCCGCATACGCCCGAGTATTCACTCCCGATGGCATGGAGAACCCGCGCGTTTGCCCGAACTGCGAGGATATGGTCCGCGACGGCGCGCAGGTGCGGGCGGCGCGCTCACCGAGAAATCACTGACTCGCTGGGCCGTCACTGAGCGACGTGGTAGTGCTCGGCGTCCTGTCGGACGAAGCCGCGCTTCGAGAGCGTGCTGAGGATGCTGTAAAGGGCGATTTTCTTCATCTCCAACCCGTTCTGCAAGTCGGAGATGGACGCGCCGTCGTGCGTGGTGAGATAGAGGTACACGAGCTTGGCCGAGGGCGATTCGAGTTCGCCGGGGACTTCGATGGTCGGAACCGTCTGTTGCATGGTCGTTGTCATCCTCTTTGCTTCGACGATAATAAAACTCTCTTACAACAATCGTCGAAGTCTGGTGGTCGGGAGTGAGGCCGCGAACGTCACGAATTCGAGAGAATCGTCGCATCCATCACGAACGTACATCCGATTCGCTGCGGCGTTCGACGGCGCTAACTTCGACTGTCGTCGAAGGACGCGCGTCTCGGGTTCTCGGAGGACGCCGTCCCGAAGCGACGGAAGGGGCGGGAGTCGAACCACGCGAAGCCATTGAAAACCACCGGACCGACCGCGAGGGCCTGTGCCGGTGTGCTCTACCACTGAGCCACCCTTCCGGTCGCGCGTAGGGGTCGAGCGGGCAAATAGGCGTTGGTGGACTCGGCCGAAGCCCTCGGCTGTGGGGCGTTGGGTTCCATGCGATGCACCGCTCGAAAGCGGCGACGAAAGAGATTGATCGCGACTCGGACGGGGCGCAGTCGGGTCAGTAGCTCCGCGTCTTCGGCTCGTACGTCTTGTTCTCGCCTTCGAGGATGACCGGCTTGTACCAGAGTTCCGGGCGGCCGTCGTTCCACGAGAGCATCGTGTGCTTGAGCCACTCCTCGTCGCGGCGCTCTTGGTACTCCTTGCGCCAGTGGGCTCCGCGGAACTCGTTGCGCGCGAGTGCGCCGAGCGTGATGGCTTCCGCGATGTCGAGGATGTTGCGCATCTCCAGCGTCTGGAGGAGGTCCGTGTTGAACGTCCGCGACTTGTCGCCCACGAACACCTGCTGGTAGAGTTCGCGCGCCTCGCGGATGTCGCGAAGCGCGTCCTTGAGGGCCGACTCCTCGCGGAAGACGTTCACGTTGCGCGTCATCGACTTCTGGACGCGCTCGCGAATCTCGGCCTGCTGGATGCCGTCTTCGCGCTCCAGGAGGGTGTCGATGGTCTCGCGCTCGTCTTCGACGGCGCGCTGGACGAGGTCGGCCCCGGAGACGGACGCGCCGGCGTCCGCCGCCGTCCCGCCGTCGGCGACGGCGTCCTCACCGATACCCGCTTCGCCGAGTTCGACCGGCGAGTCGACCTCGCCGAGTTCGTACTCGCCTTCCTTGCCGGTCGTGATTTTGGCCTCCTCCATGTCCTTGCCCGCGGCGTGGTGGCCGGCGCGCTTGCCGAAGACGATGAGTTCGGGGAGCGCGTTGCCGCCGAGGCGGTTGCCGCCGTGGACGGAGGCGCAGGCGCACTCGCCTGCCGCGTAGAGACCGGAGATACAGGTCTCGCCGTTCTCGTCGGTCTCGATGCCGCCCATCGCGTAGTGCTGGCCGGGCTTGACCGGCATCGGCGCGTCGAGGGGGTTGACGCCCTCGAAGTCCTCCGAGAGGTGGACGATGTTCTCGAGGCGGTCGATGATGCGCTCTTCGCCGAGGTGGCGCATGTCGAGGTGGACGTACTCGTCTTCGATGCCGCGGCCCTCGTTGACCTCCGTGAGTTCGGCCCGGGAGACCACGTCGCGCGAGGCGAGTTCGCCGAGGTTGTTCGCGTAGCCGTACTCGAACATGAAGCGCTCGCCGTTCTCGTTGTAGAGGATGCCGCCCTCGCCGCGGACGCCCTCGGTGATGAGAACGCCCGTCGAGGGGAGCGTCGTCGGGTGGAACTGGATGAACTCCATGTCCTCCATCGGCGCGCCGGCGCGGTAGGCCATCGCGACGCCGTCGCCGGTGTTGGCGACCGCGTTCGTCGTGTGGTCGTAGACCTGTCCGAGCCCGCCGGTGGCGAGGATGACGCCGTTGCGGGCGCGGAAGCCCTCGACCTGGCCGGTCTGGACGTCGTAGGCGACGATGCCGTGACAGGTTCGGTCCTCCGGCTTCTCCTCGTCGGAGACGGCCAGTCGGGTCACGTGCCACTCGTCGTACACCTTGATGCCGCGCTTGACGAGCTGCTCGTACATCGTGTGGAGCAGCTGGTGGCCCGTCTCCGCGCCCGCGTAGGTGGTCCGCGGGAACGAGAGCCCGCCGAACGGCCGCTGGCTGACGCGGCCGTCGTCGTCACGGGAGAACGCCATCCCCCAGTGTTCGAGCTTGATGGTCTCTTTCGGGCTGTCCTTACAGAGGGTCTCGGCCGCCGGCGCGTCGGCCAGATAGTCCGAGCCCTTCATCGTGTCGTAGGCGTGGTCCTCCCACGAGTCGCCTTCGCGGAGCGCGGCGTTGATGCCGCCCTCCGCCGCGCCCGTGTGACTTCGGACCGGATGGAGCTTCGACACGATGGCCACGTCGGCCCCTTCCTCGTGTGCCGCAATCGCCGCGCGCAGGCCCGCCCCGCCCGCGCCGACTACGATAACGTCGTGTTCGTACATGGTGTGTTTGGGTGTGTCGTAGGGTTGGTCGAACTTCAGGGTTTCACCGGGAAGTTCACCAGAACTTCAGGTTGTTCTTAATCGCCTCGCGCTTGAGCTCCTGGATGTGCTCCGTGAGGGGGATGTCCTTCGGGCACACCTCCGTACAGGAGAACTGGGTCTGACAGCGCCAGACGCCGTGTTCCTGTTCGAGGATTTCGAGGCGGCGCTGCTTCATGTCCTCGCCTTCGCGTTCGTCCATGGCGAAGCGGTAGGCCTTGTTGATGGCCGCGGGACCGAGATACTCGTTGTCGCCGGCGGCGATGTTACACGAGGACATACACGCGCTACACCAGATGCAGCGGGTGGACATCTTGACCTTCTCGCGGTTCTCGCGCGTCTGGCGCTGCTCGTCGAGTTCGCCGTCCGGAAGCGAGTTCGTCTGGAAGTACGGCTCGACCGACTCCATCTGGTCGTAGAAGTGCTCCATGTCGACGACGAGGTCTTTGACCACGTCGGAGTGCGGGAGCGGTTCGACCCGAATCGGCTCCGAGAGGTCCGACAGTTGGGTCTTACAGCCGAGTCGCTGCGACCCGTTGACGAACAGCGCGTCGGACCCACAGATTGCCTGCCGGCAGGAGTGCCGGAAGGTAAGCGAGGAGTCGTAGTGGTCCCGTGCCCACATGAGCGCGTCGAGAATCGTCATGCCCTGTTTGTACGGGACGTGGAAGTCGTCGAAGCGGGGCTCCTGTTTCTCCGGCACCTCGGGGTCGTAGCGGAAGACCTTGAGGTGGTAGGTGTCGTCCGCGGAGCGCGCTTTCTCGGCCGCCTCGGCCTCGCGCTGCTCTTGGACGCGCTCGGCGCGCTCGCGCTTTTTGGCGTCGCGCTTCTGCTTGCCGGCGGACGCCGCCTCCGTGGCCGATTCCTCCTCGACAGTTTCGGGAACTTGCGTGCTCATTAGATGGGAACACCTCCGGCCCACTCGAGGGCCGTGCGGACGCCCTGCACGATGAGCAGGACGCTCGCGAGACCGAGAATCGCCTTGACCGCCGTCTTCCGGGTTCCAGAGAGACCCTGGTTGACGAGGGCGTTGTAGACGCCGTTGACCCCGTGGAACGTCGCGGTGACGAGGAACAGGATCATCAGCGAGAAGTACGTCAGCTGCTCCATGCGCGCCTGCGAGAGGGCGAACGTCACTTCGTCGGCGTGGTTGACGAAGTGGAGCAGGAAGAAGTGGAACGCCAGCACCACGACGAGGAAGGCGGCGGTCAGCCGCTGCCAGAGCCACCGCCGGCCGCCGGGCTCGAAGGACGTGTATCGTTCTGCCATTAGATGCTCACCCCCGAGAGGAACGTGGGGACGCTCGCAACGACGATGACACCCGTGAGGATGAGCGACGCGTAGAAGCTCTTGTCCTGTGCTTCCAGCCCGACGCCCAGGTCGACGAACAGCAGCCGCAGCCCGTTGAGGATGTGGAACACCGCCACCGCGAGCAGCCCGACTTCGAGAATACGCACGACCAGGAGGCTCTCGAGCGCCTGAATCGTGTTCGTGTACGCCGTCGCGCCCGAGAGGGCCGTCGACAACACGGCGATGTGGGTGAAGAGATAGCCCACAAGCACCCAGCCGGTGAACTTGTGGAATATCCAGGCCCACATGCCGGCCGAGAACTCCCGCCATCTGCTGAAGTCCTCGATGAGGCCCCGATTGTAAGACTGACTCATGCTCTTGTGAGTGTCGGGAAGGGGAGGGTATAGAACTTACGTGTATGGAGTTTCGTGAGGGTCGGCAAAAATCGCCGCCCCCGGGCGTCTCGGGTCGAGCCGAACGGTCTCAGCGCGTCGTTTCGGGGGAGCCGGACTGCTCGCGCTCGACGACGCGCCGCACCTTGTCTTTGAGTTCGACGAGGTGGCAAAGCGGGTTGCCGGGGTAGACGACCGGGTTTTCGAGGACGCCGACGAGCAGGCCCGTGAAGGGGGCGACGACCGTCACGTTGTCGTCCTTGAACGGGTTCGTAATCGTGCAGATGCGGTCGCCCTCGTGGACGAGCGCGCCGCGGTCGTGGTGCATGTCGACGATGCCGCCCGCGTCGGCGCGGAGCCACGTCTTCTCGTTTTCGTCGGAGATGACGGTGCGCCAGCCCGGCCAGTTGACCGTCGAGGTTCCTCGGAGGCCGTACTCGGCGAAGACGCTCTCGACGCCCGCCAGCGCCTCGTCGATGAGTTCGCGCTGGAAGCGGTGTGCCTCGCCCATCTCGACGGTGATGGCCGGCGTCCCGTTCGCGGACGACTCGGTTCGGAGCATCCCGCTGGACCCGGAGCTGTCGATGATGACGTGCGAGCCGAAGGCGTTGGCGAGGCGCGCGACCGCGGGGTCGGACATATCGGCGCGGACGTGGAGCATGTTGGTCCGCCCCCGCGTCGAGGTATGGAAGTCGATGCCGAGGTCGCAGGGCGCGATGAAGTTCTGGTAGATGCGGTGGGCCATCCGCTTGGCCCCCGTCGAGGTCTCGGAGCCCGGAAACGACCGGTTCAGGTCGCGGTCGTAGATGGGGAGATACCGCTGTTGGGCGAGAAAGGCCGGGACGTTCATCACCGGCATGCAGACGAGCGTGCCCGCGAGGTCCGCGAGGTCCCACTCATAGGCCACCTCGCGGACGACCTCGATACCGTTCAGTTCGTCGCCGTGAGCGGCGGCGGAGAGGAACACGGTCGGCCCCGGCGGCTCCCCGTTGATGATGGTGACGGGGATGCGAACCGGGTCCCCGAGATACGTCTCGGAGATGCCGTACCGGATGTCCTGTGTCTCGCCCGGCTCGACCTTCCCGCCGTTGTAGGTGAAGGCCTCGTTGTCGGCCATGTGATGCGATGGGAGGGCCGGGGTTATAAACGGTCGCGACGGACCGCCCGACGCCGTCCTCGCGGCTGCGAACCGAAGGCCTCCAACTCTCGACCGTCATGTCTTTGAAACCGGGAGGATATCAACTGAGTATGTCCACCACAGACGACGCCGTGCGTGTCGGCGTGCTTTCTCTGCACAACAGTAAGGAGACGAAGGCAATCCTCAACGCGGTCGAAGACCTCGGTCACGAGCCGGTGTGGCTCCGTCGAGAGAACGCGGCGGTCAGCATCGAAGACGGCGAGGTGACAGTCGAGCCTGAGGTGGACATCATCGCGAACCGACTGCTCCTGTCGAACACCGAGGAACCCGCCGAACTCCTCGGGCTGGCGACGACGTTCAACCGCATCCGACCGATGCTCAACGAGCCGGACGCGGTTCTCGCGGCCATCCACAAGTTCGCCACGGCCGCGACGCTCGCCAACTGGAACATCCAGGTACCCGACGCGCTGCTCGCGCTCTCGAACGACCGGCTCAACAAGGGCCGCGAACGCTTCGGCGACGTGGGCGTCTACAAGTCCGCCATCGGCACCCACGGCGGCGGGACGTGGAAGGTCGACCTGACCGAGCCCGTCAACCCGAAGGTCGGTAACCGGCAGGCGTTCCTCCAGAGGCTCATCGACCGCGACGGCGACCGCCACCGCGACCTGCGCGTCTACATCGTCGACGGCGACATCGTCGGCGCGATGTACCGCTACGCCCCGGAGGGCGACTGGCGGACCAACGTCGCCCTCGGCGGCGACGTGCTCGACGCGACCGACGAGATGCCCGATGAGGCCAAGCAGACGGCGCTCTACGCCGCCGAAGTGATGGAGATGGACTACGTCGGCGTCGACCTCGTCGAGGGCGACGACGGCTGGTTCGTCCTCGAAGCCAACCCGACGGCCGGCTTCAAGGGCCTCTATCAGGCGACGGGCAAGAGCCCCGCACCGCACATCGCGAAGCTCGCAATCGAGCGCGCGGGCGGCGAGGCCGACGAGACGCGCGTCGAGGAGTTGTCGGCGACGCTCGACGACTCCGTCCCTTCGTGTGCCCCCAACGAGTCACCCATCATCGACGGCGAAGCGCCCCTCATCGGCTACATCGAGGAGGTCGTCGTCAACGGGACCAGCGGCTCCCAGCAGACCCTCGCGAAGTCCGACACCGGCGCGACCCGGACGAGCATCGACACGAGCCTCGCCGCCGAAATCGGCGCGGGGCCCATCAAGAGCATGACGCGCGTGAAGTCCGGGAGCCTCAAGAGCGGGAAGGCCCGCCCCGTAGTCGACCTCGTCATCGGTATCGGCGGCACCCAGCACACCGTGACCGCCAGCGTCGAGGACCGCTCGCACATGGACTACCCGCTGCTGCTCGGTCGCGACATCCTCGAACACTACCGCGTCGACGTGCGCCGCCGCGCCAACGCCGACCGAAACGACAGCGACGACGAGGAAGAAGAGCTCCTCGAAGAGTAAGCCGGCCCGCCACACCGGACCACCAGCGCGGCCACCGCCGTCGAAGATGGGCGACCGCATCCGAGCACCCGAGACACGCGCACTTTTCTCTCCGACGACCCAACCACGAGTCGATGAGCGACGACGCCTACCGAGAACTCCGTGCGGACCCGAACCTCGGCGATGTGGTCGACGAACACGGCCCGCTCTCGCTCGACCCCGCCGACGACCCCTTCGAGCGACTGGTCGTCTCGATTGTCAACCAACAGCTCTCGACGACCGCGGCGGCGACGATTCGCGACCGCCTGTTCGACCGCGTCGAGGTCACCCCCGAGGGGATACTCGCCGTCGACGAGGATGTCCTGCGCGACTGCGGCCTCTCGAACCAGAAAGTTGGCTACGTCCGCAACGTCGCCGACGCGTTCCGAGACGGCCTGTCGGCCGAGTCGTTACGAGAGATGGACGACGGCGAGGTCGTCTCGGCGCTCACCGAGATTCGCGGCGTCGGTGACTGGACCGCCAAGATGTTCCTCATCTTCGTGCTCGCCCGCGAGGACGTGTTCCCGGTCGAGGACCTCGGGATTCGTCGCGGGATGGAACACGTCTTCGGGTTCGAACAGGACGCCGTCTCCCGCGGCGAGATGCGCGAGCGCGCCGAGCGATGGGCACCCTATCGAAGCTACGCCAGCCGGTATCTCTGGCGGTGCGTGGACTAACTTCAGCTGGGTGGAAACGGAGTCTAGTCCGAGTAATCGATACACTGCACCCACGTAGACCGCCAATCGAATAAACACAATCTGAGTTTACATTTCACGCGAGGGAAACGTTGAAACCGCGACGCAGTGTAACGTTCTTCCATGAACGTAGATGACGTCGACAGTATCACCGTGCTCGGAGCGGGCAACATGGGCCACGGCATCGCGGAGGTCGCGGCCCTCGCCGGCTACGACGTCGTCCTGCGCGACATCGAAGACGAGTTCGTCCAGCAGGGCTACGACAAAATCGAGTGGTCGCTGAACAAACTCGCCGAGAAGGACCGACTGTCGCAGGACGACGCCGACGCCGCGCTCGCCCGCGTCTCGACCGCGGTGGACCTCGGCGAGGCCGTCGCCGACGCCGACGTGGTCATCGAGGCCGTCCCCGAGAAGATGGCCATCAAAAAGGAGGTGTACGCCGAGTTGGAGGAGTACGCCCCCGACCACGCGGTGTTCGCCACCAACACCTCCAGCCTCTCCATCACCGAACTCTCCGAGGTCACGGAGCGCCCCGAGCGCTTCTGCGGGATGCACTTTTTCAACCCGCCGGTCCGCATGGACCTCGTCGAGGTCATCTCCGGCGCGCACACCGCCGACGAGACGCTCGACCTCGTCGAAGACCTCGCCGAGTCGATGGGCAAGACGCCCGTCCGCGTCCGTAAGGACAGCCCCGGCTTCATCGTGAACCGCATCCTCGTCCCGCTGATGAACGAGGCCGCGTGGATTGTCCACGCCGGCGACGCGACGATGGCCGAAGTGGACGCCACGACGAAGTACGATATGGGCCTCCCGATGGGGAGTTTCGAACTCGCCGACTACGTCGGCATCGACGTGGGCTACCACGTCCTCGAATACATGCACGAGGTGCTCGGCGACGCCTACGAACCGTGTCCGCTCCTCTCGGAGAAGGTCGAAGAAGGCGACCTCGGCCAGAAGACTGGTGCGGGCTTCTACGACTACGAGGACGGCGCGGGCGCTGAAATCCCCCACGACGAGGGGAGCGAAGCGGTCAAGAACCGACTCCTCGGCGTCATGGCGAACGAGGTCGCCGGTCTCGTCGGCAACGACGTGGCCGACCCGGCCGCCATCGACCGCGCGGTCAAACTCGGCGGACGCTTCCCCGACGGCCCGGCGAAGATGGCCGACAGCGCCGGCATCGCCGCCCTCGTCGACGCCCTCGACGAACTCCACGACGAGACCGGCGAAGCGCGCTACGAAGCCGTGGAGTACCTCCGCGACCTCGCCCAGTCGGGCGAGGGCTTCTACGGCGACGGCGGCGAGGACGAATCCGGCGACGCTCCCGCGTTCGACGCCATCGCCGTCGAGGTGCGCGACGGTGTCGGCCACATCACCCTCGACCGGCCGCACCGACTCAACACCATCAGCGTCGAACTGATGGACGAACTCTCGGAGGCAATCGACCTGTGTGCCGACGACGACGAGGTTCGAACCGTGCTCCTCACGGGAGCCGGCGACCGCGCGTTCTCCGCCGGTGCCGACGTGACCAGCATCGCCGCGGGCGGCGGCGACCCCGTCGAGGGCGTCGAAATCTCGCGGAAGGGCCAACAGACGTTCGGAAAGCTCGAGGAACTCGACAAGCCGGTCGTCGCCGGCATCGACGGCTTCTGTCTCGGCGGCGGGATGGAACTCGCCATGTGCGCCGACCTCCGCATCGCCACGGAGCGCTCCGAACTCGGCCAGCCCGAGCACGACCTCGGCCTCCTTCCCGGCTGGGGCGGCACGGTCCGCCTCCAGCGCATCGTCGGCACCGGCCGCGCGAAGGAGATTATCTTCAGCGCCGACCGCTACGACGCCGAGACGATGGCCGACTACGGCTTCGTCAACGAGGTCGTCGAGAACGACGACGACTTCGAAGAACGGGCCTTCGAGTACGCGAAGCGGTTCGCACAGGGTCCGCCGGTCGCCCAGCGCTACACCAAGCGCGCCATGCACAACGGCTGGGAAGACACTGATTCGGGACTGGAAGTCGAAGCGCAGGCGTTCGGTCTGCTGTTCACCACCTCGGACTTGATGGAGGGCGTCGCCGCCTTCACGAGCGACCGCGACCCCGAGTTCACGGGCGAGTAACCGGCCGTCGTGGGAGGGTTCCTCTCACTCACCCACGATGGAACGCAACGCTTAAAATAGTCCAACGACCACTCGTGAATGCAGACGCTCGGTTGGTGTAGTCCGGCCAATCATCTTGGCCTTTCGAGCCGAGGACCAGGGTTCAAATCCCTGACCGAGCATCTCAAGGCTTCTACCGCCTGTTTTTCCGTGGTCTAGGAGAAACAGCAAATGGTCCATTTAGGCCAAACACGTTCGTCGTACCGTTCCCGTAGCACCGTTGTTCCCCCTTGTAGACGGTCGTCTGTTGCCACAACAGGGGTTTGGAGGCGACAGTAGATGCCGTCTAAATCCAATGAAGGGGCCAAGGAGGATACAGACGGTGAGACAGCCAAAGTCTGTAAAGCGCCCCTTGTGACTGAACCTGCCCGAAAACAGCTGAATCAAAGACAGGTTGTAGACTACAAAGAAGAAAGGCGGTCATTGTTAACGTGGCTTCGAGACATAGGAAAGAACCCGTCACGGGGGAAGGGCTATGCATCAGATACAGTCTACAACCGTGCTTATCGCATCGATGCGTTCTACCGATGGGTTTGGGAATTTGAAGGGGCCTACACAACCACCCTGACGACGGACCATGCTGATGCCTACTGTCGTGAGTTACTTGCGGGTGACTACTCGGATAACCACCGTGCAAACACACAGAAAGCCCTCAAATCCCTATTCAAGTGGCGTCAATACCAACGTGGGGGTGACAAGTGGGAACCTACGATAACCCTCACAGGCGCACCACCCTCACGACAGCCTAAGGATTTCTTTGAAAAAGATGAACGAACAGCATTGCGGGAAGCCGCCTTAGAATATGGTACTGTTCCACACTACAACAGCCTTAGTGCTGATGAACGTCAGATATGGAAACGACACTTGGCCCAACGGTTCGGTATCCCCGTTGAAGGCGTCAATGCGGATACGTTTGAACGGGCAAATGGCTGGAAAATACCGTCCTTGGTACAAGCTACGTTAGACGGTGGGCTTCGACCGAAGGAAGTTGGTCGGGCAAGAGTGTCGTGGGTCGATACGGACAATAACGTCCTCCGTATTCCACCCGAGGACGCTACAAAGAGCAATGACTCTTGGACGGTCGCAATCCGACCACAAACGTCACAAGCACTACAACGGTGGATTGGTGAACGAGAGTGCTATGACAAGTATAGTGGAACAGACAGATTATGGCTAACAAGAGAGTCAAATCCATACGGTTCTACCTCCCTGAATCGACTCTTAGAAAATCTGTGTGAACAAGCTGAAATTGATACCACACACAGGGACCTAAGTTGGTACTCAATTCGGCATAGTGTCGGTACACTCCTGACTAACGAACGTGACTTAGAAGCCGCAAGAGTACAATTGCGTCACCAGTCACGGACAACGACCATGAAGTATGATTCTGTATCGACTGACGACAGACGAGACGCATTAGATAGAATCGGATAGTCCTCACTCTTTTTTCTTTTATAAGGACCAAGTACAGTAGATGTTAATGTAGAAAGCTTCCTTGGAGATTGAGATTGTGATAGATATGGTTCAACGGTTCGTCCTCGAAATACTTTCAGCATTTCTCGTCCTCACGTTGAACCGTTCCCGCAAACAGCACAGTACAAATCACAACGTATCTGATAGGTGGAATTGTGACCGCCCTCGGGTGGGGTAGGGTTTTATGAGCCGATTTTGCTGTCTAGCGATATTGGGGAATTTATTGCCGCATTGTTTGTTAGGCGGATTGGGATTATTTAACATCGATTAGAAATCCGTCGAGTGGGGTTCTAGTGGTGACTACCCTTGGGGTTTTGTCTCCAAGATGGTGGTTAGCTACTCTAAATATAACCAGTACCAAATTTTGCAAACAAATTGAATAGCTATCAAAATTATTAAATAATTTGGAATCGGTGATAAACCTCCGCCGTATATTACGATTCTCAGTACCTCACAAAGCCGTTTAGTTAGAAGGTCTGCTTGCTGAAGATGTGTCCAACAACCAGCAAACAGACGATGAAATCCACGAGGACCAGCTCCTTAACTTCCTCGTCAACTCTCTTGACGAGGAAGTTGCTCTCTCACTCGCTGAAAACGCTGAACTCGATGCTGAAGACATCTACGAGGTCCTCGTCGGCGCCTGCGCCGACGGGACCTCGGTCTCTACACTCTGCAAGAGAAGCGAAGATGCACCTCACGAAAACTCGGTTCTCTACCATCTCCGCACCAAGTTCGACCTCGAGACGCTCGAACAAATCGGGAACACGCTCCTCCAGAAAGACGTTCTCGACGTCCTTCCCCAGCAGGTGGAGGTCTGCGCAGACCTCCACCTGCGGCCCTACTACGGCGACGAAGACGATACAGACGGCCTGTATCACTCACAAGCGAAGCGTGGAACCACCGCGTTTCACGCGTACGCGACACTGTACGCACGCGTGAAGAACAAACGCTACACGCTGGCGGTGCGCCGTCTCGAAGACGGCGACACCGCCAGCAGTGTCCTCGCAGAGTTCCTCGGTATTCTCGACGGCCTTGACCTCGGTGTCAAGGCCGTCTATCTTGACCGCGAATTCTACGACAGCAAGTGTTTGACGCTGCTTCAGGCGCACAACCACGCCTACGTCATGCCGATCGTCCGCTGGGGACGGACGATCAAGCGAGAACTCTCAGAAGGGTGGAGTCGCGTGATTCAGCACAGTCTGACAGCGAAACTCGACGGTCACAGCTGGACCGTCGAGTTTCCCGTCTACATCGACTGTACCTACCAGAACGGACGGTACGACGAACATGGCGTGGCGCGTCACGGCTACGCCGCTGACGCGCCGTTCATCGACTCACCACGGGACGCTCGATACCACTACGCGAAACGCTTCGGTATCGAGGCAAGCTATCGACTCTCCGAGCAAAGTATCGCGACGACCTCGACACAAAATCCGGTCGTACGGCTGTTGTACGTCGTGGTGAGCCTGCTGTTACAGAACGTCTGGCGGTATTTGCACTGGGAGTACGTGGCGACGCCCCGCCGTGGGGGGCGTCGCCTCTGGGAGTGGTCGTTCAAGGAGTTCATCAATATGGTCCGTCGAGCAGCGTGGACGGCCCTCGCGGTGCGTCGGGCCGTCCCCGCGAACCGACCACCAGACGACCGGTTCCACCGGTAACTCCCGACCGGGCTAGCCAACAGTGGGAGTGGCGACGCTGTCGCGTCGGCGGCAGCCGCCGCCGACAGCGACGGCTCTCCGCCGATCCGTCCATGATTCTGTCGTCGAGACCGCCAATGCAACCGCTCGGCCACAGAATTCAGGCTTCAGAGACAGCTAGGCGAGGATGCTTTGTGAGGTACTGATCCTGGTTCGAACCAGTCGTGGAACGATGCGTAGGAGAGTTCGTCACAGTCAGCCATCTCGACGTAGCGTTCGAGAAATGCTTGGAGAGAGCGGTCTGAGCCAGCAGCGAAGCCAAACGAGAGTGTGTAGAACAGCGCAACGATGTCGAATTTCCGCTCTCGTTGGACGAGATTCGTTGCGCGAGCGCGCTCGCGCAACTCATCGGAGGGAAACGCTCTTTGAATCCGGTCAACAACTACCGAGTCCGGTGGTGAGTACACATCATCCACCGGGTTCTTCAACCGGGTAGTTGCGACGATATCTAATCAACAAACAGCGACCGCATTCTCTGCTAAACTAGAACGCATGGGTCGTGAACAGAGCGATGATAGCCAATGTTTCAGGCCAAGCCGATTCACTCGACTCGACGAACCCGACGCCGTCTTGCGATTAGCCTTTTTGTCCCGCCAAGTAGATTCGCCGGGTTTGCCCGGAACCGCAGGTACGGCCGCCGGAGGCGGCGTTCATGAGCGATCTGGACGAACTCCCGGTCGTCACCGACGCCTCGAAGGAGTACTTGAACCCCCGCCAGTTGCTCGACTACCGAGCCGAACGAGAGGCGTGTCTCGACTGGCTGCTCACCTTCGGGAAGAAACCGGACGAGGCGAAGGGCTACGCGCTCGGGACCATCAAGACGGGTGCCTACCGGATGGACCGGTTCTACCGGTTCGTCTGGGAGGACGAGGGCGGGTACACCGCGAACGTCACCCACGAGCACGCCGACGCTTGGATGAAACACCTCGCACGCGGGAACTCGGGCGCGGCACACAAACGCAACTGCCAGAAGTCGATCAAGCGCCTGTTCAAGTGGCGGCAGCACGAGCACGGTCTCGGGGAGTGGACACCGGACATTACGTTCGCCGCGGACTCCAGCACGAACCCCCGTGACTACTTAACGCGCGAGGAACGCGCGAGTGTGCGCGAAGCCGCGCTCGAATACGGATCCGTCCCGAACTACGATGGTCTCGCTCCGGCCGAGCGAGACCGGTGGAAGCAGTACCTCGCCCAGCGGTTCGAGAAACCGAAGTCCGAGGTCACGCCGGACGACTGGGACCGAGCGAACGGGTGGAAGGTCCCGTCGCTCGTCTGGACGAGCCTCGACGCCGGGCTCCGACCCATCGAGGTAGAACGCTCCACGGTCGGTTGGGTCGATACGGACAACGCGGTCCTCCGGATTCCGAAGGAGGAGAGCTCGAAGAACCGAGATCACTGGGTCGTCGGCCTCACGTCCAGGACCGCGCAGGCGCTCGACAACTGGCTCGAAGAGCGCGAGACGTACCCCGAGTACGACGACACGGACGCGATCTGGCTGACGCGGAAGTCGAACCCGTACGGCACGGCCACGCTTGCATACCTGCTGCGGCAGCTGTGTGACATCGCCGGAATCGACACGACGCACCGGAAGATGTCGTGGTACGCGATCAGACACTCCGTCGGGACGTACATGACCCGGGAGGAGGACCTCGCGGCGACGCAGGCACAGCTCCGCCACAAGAGCCCCGAGACGACGATGAAGTACGATCAGGTGCCGGTCGAGGATCGTCAGGACGCCTTAGATCGGATGGGGTAGCTGTAGATGACGGCACTGGCAAAATGTCTCTGCAATAACTGAGGTGCGCTGTTATTCCAAAGCGCTCCCACCTTGGCAGCGCAGACGTGAGTCAACCGTAAGTTTCCCTCGGGACCCCCCCGAGACCCCTGCGGAAGACTCAGTACATCACAAAGCCTGTTAGTTGAGACGTCTGCTTGCTGAAGATGTGTCCAAGCAACCACAGCAAGCAGACGATGAAATCCACGAGGACCAGCTCCTTAACTTCCTCGTCAACTCTCTTGACGAGGAAGTTGCTCTCTCACTCGCTGAAAACGCTGAACTCGATGCTGAAGACATCTACGAGGTCCTCGTCGGCGCCTGCGCCGACGGGACCTCGGTCTCAACGCTCTGTGAGAGAAGCGAAGATGCACCCCACGAAAACTCCGTTCTCTACCATCTCCGCACTAAATTCGATCTAGAAACGCTCGAACAGGTTGGCAACATGCTCCTCCAGAAAGACGTTCTCGACGTCCTTCCCCAGCAGGTGGAGGTCTGCGCAGACCTCCACCTGCGGCCCTACTATGGTGACGAAGACGACACGGACGGCCTGTATCACTCACAAGCGAAGCGTGGAACCACCGCGTTCCACGCGTACGCGACGCTGTACGCACGCGTGAAGAACAAACGCTACACGCTGGCGGTGCGCCGTCTCGAAGACGGCGACACCGCCAGCAGTGTCCTCGCAGAGTTCCTCGGTATTCTCGACGGCCTTGACCTCGGTGTCAAGGCCGTCTATCTTGACCGCGAATTCTACGACAGCAAGTGTTTGACGCTGCTTCAGGCGCACAACCACGCGTACGTCATGCCGATCGTCCGCTGGGGACGGACGATCAAGCGAGAACTCTCGGAAGGGTGGAGTCGCGTGATTCAGCACAGTCTGACGGCGAGACTCGACGGTCACAGCTGGACCGTCGAGTTTCCCGTCTACATCGACTGTACCTACCAGAACGGACGGTACGACGAACATGGCGTGGCGCGTCACGGCTACGCCGCTGACGCGCCGTTCATCGACTCACCACGAGACGCTCGATACCACTACGCGAAACGCTTCGGTATCGAGGCAAGCTATCGACTCTCTGAACAAAGTATCGCGACGACCTCGACACAAAATCCGGTTGTACGGCTGCTGTACGTCGTGGTGAGCTTGCTGTTACAGAACGTGTGGCGGTATCTGCACTGGGAGTACGTGGCGACGCCCCGCCGAGGCGGGCGTCGCCTCTGGCAGTGGCCATTCAAGGAGTTCATCAACATGATCCGGCGGGCAGCGTGGACGGCCCTCGCGACGCGTCGGGCCGTCCCCGCGAACCGGCCACCGGACGACCGGTTCCACCGGTAACTCCCGACCGGGCTAGCCAACGGTGGGAGTGGCGACGCTGTCGCGTCGGCGGCAGCCGCCGCCGACAGCGACGGCTCTCCGCCGATCCGTCCATGATTCTCTCGTCGAAACCGCCAATGCAACCGCTCGGCCACAGAATTCAGGCTTCAGAGACAGCTAGGCGAGGATGCTTTGTGAGGTACTAATGCTGCCTTTGAGGACTGGGTTCGGCGGGAAATCAATCTGTCCGATTTCAACACTGACCTGTAATTCTGTGGGAGACAGATCTTTGACTCCATTGGCTCTGTTGGATTTTTCGACCAGAGATAGGATTTCGCCGTCGTGAAGGATACATCTCTCTATTCACCTATGGAAATTCTGCTGGCTCAACTAACCACCGCTGGCGATAAAGTTGTTCGCACGATCTAGCTTCTCTAGTCCCTCAACGACGAGAAACCACTAGACAACGTGGTGATTGAGACCTCCACAACCGGTAGGCGGTCGGAACGAGTCTTGCTAGAGCTGTCGCTTACGCTGGCCTCATCCGGCCACTGAGGAACGCCGGTCCGGCGTTCCTCAGATTCCCTTCTTCAGGCGCTCACCCCCGGTGGATCGTAGACTTCCTCTCGGACGAGCATGTAGTACATCGAGACGAGCAGTTTTCGTGCCGTCGCGACGATCGCTTTTTTCGAGTTCATTCGACGATTCAACCGGTGGAAGAACGTGCTTAGATACGCGTCTTTACACGTGTACACGGCTGAGTACGCACTCTGAACCAAGATCCAGCGAACTCGTCCTGAGCCGCGTTTCGAGATACCACCCTCGATCCGCGAGTCACCGGACTCGCGGATCGTCGGGTTCAGTCCCATGTAACTCACGACCTCTTTGTGGCCGTCGAACCGATCGATCTCACCCAGTTCAGCGTAGACCAGCAACGCGGAGTAGTAACTGACACCGGGGATGGTCATCAGCAGCTGGGTCTCCTTCAGAGACCCAGCGCGCTCCTCAATCGCCGCTTCCAACTGAGTCATCTGCTCGGTTAGCGTCTCGACCACGTCGAGATACGAGTCCAAGAGACTGTCCCACGGAGACGGGAGCGAGAGTTCCCGGAGGAACTCTCGTCCCTCGACACTCAGCGGTTTTACCGTCTGAGTGATGCCGTTATCGGCGAGCAAGCCGTGGATTTTGTTGGCGAACTTGGTCCGATCTTCGACCAAGGTCTGTCGCCCGCGCACGAGTGCGCGGGCTTCCCGAATCTCGTCGGTAGGAACGTAACTCTGCGGAACAGAGTTCAGCCGGAGCAGCCGCGCGAGTTCTTTCGCGTCGACGCGGTCGGTTTTCTTGTCTGACCGAGCGATGAGCGTCAGTTTGCCTGGATGAGCGACGGTTACGTCCAAGTACTCCGCGAGAGTATCGTAGACGTGGTAGTAATTGCTGGTCGCCTCGATTACTGCACGAGAGCCAGCGTATCGCTGAGCGAGGTCGTCGAGGTTCGCGTTTTTGACGCGAACCTCTTCGACAATCTCGCCCTCGAGGTCCATTACTGCCACCTGTGCGTATCGTTTGTGTAGGTCGATTCCGAGGTACATGGTTCGTTCCTCCGGGATAGGACGGCGGTGCGTGAATCAGAAATTCACCTATGCGGGCTTTCCCGGATGCCGCCAGGAGCGGCATCCGGGCTGTGACGCCCATAACTCGGCTTCTTTCGCACTCGGACCAGTCAGCACCACGTGCTCTAGCGCACGGAATACAGCTCGGTCTCTTGCGTCCCATAATTGATTCACGCTCCGATGGGATAGCAGAATTTCCATCAAGTCAGCACACCCCTCCGATCAACCCTGAAAACATCACCAGACCACCTGACTATAGGTCTCGACTAAGCGACGACGGCCGTCCCACAAGTACGGGTCTTGAAATGACTGTTTGGCTTACCACTCACTAATTATACAAATAGTTTTTAGACTTCATCCAGTATCCTGAGACGGCGTGAAACCGCCACCCGGTGGTGCAACACCGGGCAACAGGTGCTGCCTCAGATGACAGCAAGAGACACTAATCGTGTCTTGAGTGATAACTCTGACCCTCGGTCGGTCGAGGGCGCGGAGATCGTCACCGAACACGATACACGAAGCAGACGAATCGTCCGACACGCGCGGGAGAACGGCGGGACGACGACCCGCAGAGACCTCGTTGCGAAGACGGATCTCACCGCGAGTGAACTCGGAGAACGCCTACAAACGCTCGAAGACGGAGGGTACGTAGACCAGATCAGCGACGGGGACCACGAACTGGTCGTGCTGACGTTCCGCGGGGAACACCTCGCCGGAGGGTACCGATGAGCGACGCCGAGCACGCGTACGCCATCCCCATGGACCCCGACGACGCGTTCCGGGCAATCTCGAACAGCAGGCGTCGCCAGGTGATCCTCTCGCTCGCACAGTCCGAGAGCGCGCTCACGGCGTCGGAACTCGCCGTGGAGATCGCGGCGATCGAGAACCTCGTCGATCCGTCCGAGGTAACGAGCGAGCAGCGGACCCGCGTCTACGTCTCGCTGGTCCAGTCTCACCTTGAGACGCTCGACCGGGCGGGCGTCGTCGAGTACGACGAGCGGGGGAAGCGAGTCTCGCCGACCGACGCCACGGAACCGGTCGCCGGACACGTCCGCCGGATCACGACGGCGTGTTACAGGCCGGACGCGGGGAGGGGCGATGAGTCGTAGCGACGGGTACCGAACCTTCCCGACGAGCGTTCGGAGAGAAATCCTGAAGCGGGACGATTTCCAGTGCCAGGTCTGCGGACGCCTCGGCCCCGAGCGCGGCGGGAACATCGACCTCGAAGCGCACCACATGCGGGAGGACCCCGAGTACGTATATCGGGACCACGCGGACAACGGCACGACGATGTGCATCCCGTGTCACCACCTGATCACCCACCGGACGACGGCCGACGACCTCCTGTTCGCCCTCGACGACGTCGCCGCCGAGGTCAACCTCCTGTACAAGGACATCGAGATCCTCGTGTACCTGTACGAGCACGGCCCCGCGACGACGAGCGAGATCCGCGAGGCGACGAGCGGTTCCGCCCGGACGTCGATCATCGAGCGGCTCTGGACGCTGATGTCCGTAGACAGAGACGTCGATTCCCTCGACGGGCCGCTCATCGACAAAGACCTCGACACGGACGAGTGGGGGTACCCCGACGACATCGGTCGGACCGTCCGCGGACGCGTCCCCGAGGGAGAAGAGGAGTTAGTCAACCGGTTGCGGGACGAACTGCTCCGGCGGCTCCTCGATGCAGGCGTGAACCGATCGACCCTCGCGCTGTTCTTCGGTCGTTCTCGGAGAGCCACCTTCTACATCGCCAAGCGGGCCGGAGCGATCCGGGTCCCGTTCGACGACGAGTCTCACCCGGACGCGCTGATGGACGAAGACGAGTTCGACCGGGTGGTCGATGGGATGGAACGATTGTTCAGGGGTAGCGACCGGTCGAGATGACCGGTAATTGTTCAAGGGAGATGTGTGTAGCGACTGAGAGAACGACGACGAGTCGGAGCCGATCGATGGAACACGTACACGCGCGACATGACGAACTGCCCGGGCAGTTGACGCTGCACGTCGGCGACGAGGAACTGCTGTTGGACCGGGCTCGCCCCCGCGTTCGACCGACCGAGTTGGTGGTCGCACCCGTCGAGTTGCACAAGCGGAACGTCCAGCGGAGACTTCGTGAGCGGAGCGCGTCGAAGGGCGCGTTCGAGTTCGAGGACCCCGTGGGAGTGAGCCGGAGCGTCCTCGACGAAACGAACGTGCCGAGCAAGGCGATAGACCGAATCGACCGCCTCGCGCTCGTGCGCTCGCTTCTGACGGAGAGCGAGTCGCGGGAGGCAGCCGGGGTATCGTTACCTTCGGGAGTCCCCTCGCGCGACCCGCAGTCCGTCGAACAGCTTCGCACCGAGGTGGAGGCGTTAACCAACTTCCACCCGGAGCGGGTCGGGGCGTGGAGGAGCGCGGCCGGGAGCTTGTACGAACCGATCGACGCCGAGAGCGAGGGGCAACTGGACGCCGCGCTCGACGTGGAGCGCGCGCTCCGAGAGCGGACGCCCAAAGCGATTTCCGAGACGGAACTCGTCCGACGAGCGACCCGTGCGATCACGGCGACGGAGGGCTCCGCGTGGACGGACGCGTATCCGGAAATCGAGCGCCTCACGCTCGTCGGTGTGAGCAGTCTCTCCGCACCGCACGCCGACCTCGTTCACTCGCTGCTGCTGGCGACGTCGCTGGAGGTTCACGTCCACTTCCGCCGGGGAACCGGGGAGTTCCTCCGAGGTCGGACGCCGGCACTTCTCGACATCGCCGGCCCGGGGAGGGAGGTGTTCGAATGACGTCGTCGAACCGGCTCTCGCTCTCGCGTCCGCTCGCAGAGACCGAGACGCCGGTCGTCGAAGTCGTGGCGACGACCCGCCGCGAGGAAGCGCGGAGCGCGATGGCGGTCGTCGCGGCGCTGCGCGACCGGGGCGTTCCCGTCCGCGATATCGCGGTGGTGGTCAGAGACCTCGACGCGTACGAACCGCCGTTCTTCAGGGCGGCGGTTCAGTACGGGATGGCCCCGGTGTTCTGGACGCAGCTCTACGTCACCAGGACCCGCCCGTACGCGCTCGTCGAATCTGTCTGCGACGCGCTCGACGCGGAGGAACTCGACTCGGACACGCTCCTCCGCCCGCTCGAACACCGATGGGCCCCGGTGGAGGCGACGACGGACGAGTGGCCCGTCGAACCGGCGGCACTCGACCGGGTGAGACGAGCCCTCCCCGGGGGCTCTCGGACGCTCGAAGAGTGGACCGAGGCGCTGGAGGCGAGCGACGCGGACCCCCGCGTTCTGACGTTCGCGGACTGGCTCGGTACCGCTCCGGACCCGAGTCCTGAAACCGTTCGGTCCGTCCTGAGCGACGTCGTCGAGGGGTACGCCGAACACGGGCTCCCCGTGACGAAGGAGGCGGACTCGCCGGCACTGCTCGACACGGAGACCGACGCCCGGGCGGTCGTTCGGGTTCGGACCCTCGTCCGGCAGCTCCGTCACAAGTTCGACGACAGGCTCGACGAGGGAGCGGTCGAACGCTCGTGGGGCGACGTGGCGGAACTCGCCAACGTGATCGCCACGCAACGCCCGGGGCGACGCGAGCACTCCAACGCCCGCGCGCTGGACGTACTGGAGGCGAACGACGTGTGGGCGCTAGACGTCCCGTTCGTCGTGGCCGTCGGTCTGACTGCCGACGACTGGCATAGAGTGACCGATTCGATGGTCCCGCCGGAGTTCCAAGAGACGGTGTTGAGGGGAGACGGCGACGTCGGGAAGCTCGCGCCGAGACCGTCGTGGGTGAACGGACGCGACCGCGACCAGTTCCTCGACACGCTCGGCGCTGCCGGCGAAGCGGTCATCGTGACGCGGCACACGCAGACCGTCGACGGGAACGAAGTCTATCCATCCCCGTTTCTCGACCGGATAGACGCCCGGAGGATCAACGAATCCGACAGACAGCGGCTGGTGAGTGAGGAACGAGAGCTGCCACCGGAGATACGACGGTTACTGCCACCGCAAGCGGAGGTGAGCGATGGTGAGTGAGGAGGAGGCGACACCCGACGGCCCGCTCCGGTTGAAAGGGGCACAGCGGGAGATCAGGGACGAGTACTTCGCCTGCGACGCGGGGCTGTTCACGCTCAGCTGCGTTCCCGGTTCCGGGAAGTCGGCGACCGCAACTCACATCGCCGCAGAAGACCTCCTCCGTCGGTACGTCGACGGTGATCCGACCCCCGAGCTGCACGTCGCGGTGGTCTCGTTCAACAGGGACGAGGCCGCCTCGATCGTTCCCGCGGTCTGTGAGCGGCTCCGAGTCATCGTCGAACACGAGCTCGTTCCGGCCGCGTCGGAGGTGTCCGAACCGGAACTGAAGTACCTCCTCCAGCGGGTTCGTCGAGCGCCGTTCATCGGGACCATCGACAGCCTACTCAGGGGAGTCCTCCGAGAGGTCGTTCACGACGTGGGGTTCGAGACGATGCCGTCGGTCGGAAACGAGGCGCTGTTGAAACGAGTCCACGCAGAGTGTTACGACCGAATCTCCGACGACCCGGCGTGCGCACGCCGACTCGAACGGCTGGAAGCCGCGTATCCGTCGGGTGACCACGACGCCGGCGTCGCGGAGATGCTCGAACGGGCGCTGAGGTACTGCCGCGACCGGCGGCTCACGACGGAAGCGTTTCGGGTCGAGCTCGAACGAACGCGCGACGCGGTGTACGGAGACGGAGAGCCGGACTCGTTCGAGGACGTAGTATCGAGCGTGGAGCGCTGTCTCGGCGACTACGAGGCGGCCGGAGAGCGAGCCCGCGATTCGGTAAGCGACGTGGACCGTGGCCGCATCGTCGAAGCGGACAACGCGCTGTACCACGCGTGGGGCGCGCGTATCGAAGACCTCTGCGAGACGCTCTCGACGTACCGGGAGACCTACCGAGACGCCGTTCGTGAGTTCGGCGTCCTGTCCCACATCGACGTCTCGTACCTCGTCGACGCGTACTTCGGCGGCGAGTTCGAAGACTTCGACCGCGAGCTCCGGGACCACGTGCTCGGGAAGTACCGGTCCCGGATTCGGAGCCTCATCGTCGACGAGGCGCAGGACGTCTCGGCGATACAGCACGCCGCGCTCTCGCACCTCGTCACGCCCGAAGTGCGCGTTCTCGGCTGCGGGGACGTCCTGCAGGGAATCTACCTGTGGCGGCACGCGGACCCGTCGCTGTTCGAGTCGGCCACGACATCCGGTCGGTACCTGGGTATCGACTGGGACGTCCACGAGAACCGGACCGCGGCGACGACGTACCGCTGCGTGCCGGCGATCGCGTCCGCCGTCAACACCGTCGCGGAACCGATATTCGGCGATCCCGCCCGCGGGAACATCGGCGACCTCGATGCGGAATACACTCCGCTGGAGGCCGCGCGAGACGAGGTCGAAGAGACCGCCGTGCACGTCTCCTCGTTCACCGGCGTCGGCCATCCCGGGACGTCCACGTGGGCGAACCCCGACGGGGGACGGGGAGAGGCGAACATCCTGGCGACGCACATCTCTCGCGGTATCTCCGACGGGACGTTCGCCGACGAGAACGGAGACCCGCTCGGGATCACCGTCCTGTTCAGGCGCAAATCGAGGATGAGCGATTACGATGCCGCGTTCGAAGCGGAGGGGCTCCGCGTCCGAAACGCGAGCGAGAACCTCTTCGACTGCCCCGCAGTTCGGGCCGTGTTCGACGTCTGTGACTGGCTCGTCGATTCGGCTTCGCCGGAGGGGACGAGGCGACTCGTCACGGAGTCGGGTCTCGGCCTCGAATCTCTCGAAGGGATCTTCGAAGCGAACGCGTGGAGTGTCGATCGCGTGCTCGACAGCGCAGACGAGGGCGCTCTCACCGAAGCCCAAAGAGAAACGCTCGCGGCGCTTCGTCGGCTCCGCGACCGCCGCGACGTCTTCGAGACGTTCCCCGCTCGGACGTACGTCGAGGAGGTCGTCGGAGCCCTCGCGCTCAGGGCGGACCCTCACGGTGACTTCGGAGACGTCGATCCCGCGCAGCGGGTCGCAAACGCGGACGCGCTCGTCGAGACGATAGCGCAGTGGGCGGGTGACGAGCACCACTCTCTCCCCGATCTACTGGACCTCGTCGAGCCGTTCCGAGAGGAACCGGACGCCGGGCCGACACGGCCGAGTTCCGTCGACGCCGATTACGACGTGCTCTTCCAGACGGTGCATCGCGCCAAGGGCGACCAGGACGACGTCGTCGTTATCGCGGACCCAGGGTTCAATATCTGGACCCAGGGCCCCCACGCCCAGCGCTTCGTCGCACAGGGCAACATCGCGGGGCTCGCGCCGCCGACGGACGCGAGCGCTCCCACCGACGTCACGATCCCGCCCTTCGACGGTGGGCTGTACGACCCGAGCGACGGGTGGCAGCGCGACGTCGGGCTCCGTTGGGCGACCGCTCGATGGCGTGATACGGCTGTCCCCACTGCAGATCCCGACGTCCTCGTCGGTCCTCCGAGACTCCGCCGGTTGGCCGAGAACGAGCGGGCCGAGTCCTGGCGGCTGCTGTACGTCGCGCTCACGCGTGCGATGGACCACTTGATGATCCCGTTACCGAGGACTTTTCCCGGGGGACGCCCGCGAGACCGCTGGCTCGACTCGATCCGTGACGGGCTCCGCTTCCCGGACGGGTGTACAGAGACGTACACGCTCGCGCCGATCGAGTCGGACCCGAACAGCGAGCGGATACGGATCGGCGTCAACGACGCCGACCTGCTGGCCCGTCGGCACAGGAAGGGGAGCTCGACGCCGCTTCCCGAGGTCGCCGTGAGAGCTCCCATCTCCGATCGACTGGCTCCGTGGGTTCCTCGTTTCGTCAACCCGAGCACGATGTATCCCCTCACGAAGGACAAGGACCGATACGCGCTCGCTCACCTGCTCGGAGAACCGCTCCACACCGAGACGAACGACGTCGCGGAGGACCTGCCACTCGTCTTCGAGCGGATGGGCCCCGACGAGGTCGGGTCCTGCGTGCACGGGGTACTGACCGAACTCGTCAAACGCGAGGTGTCGGAGCGCGCCGTCCGATCGATGGGCGACGAGGTCAGAGACGTGTTCGACGAGGTCGTTCACGAACGCGAACCGGGTATCGGCGTCGACGAGCGGGACGGGCTGTTCGCCTTCTTCTCGGATGTGCTCGACGATTTCTTGGAATCCGACCTCTGGGCGCGGATCGCGGAGGCGGAGACCGTCGTCGTCGAGCGCCCCGTCGACGGACTCGTGTCGCTCGGGGACGTCGAGATCGAAGTCCACGGCGAGGCGGACTTCCTCACCGTGTCTCCCTCGGGTGAGATTCACGTCACCGACGTGAAGGCGTCCCTGACCGATCTGACCGAGGAGACCCGACGCCGGTACGAACTACAGGTAGCCGCCTACGGATACCTCTTCGACCGGCAAGAGGCATCGGCGGAGCCGGTGCGACGGACCGTCGAGACGTTCGGCGCGACGCGCGAGACCGTCTCGTCGTCGTGGTCGCCGTCGATCGTCGAACGCCGGTTGTCCATGCTCACGGACGATTGACCGGTACATGACCGATAAGGAAATCGAGATTTCGGAAATCACGATTTCTAAATCCGTGCCATCGGCCCGGTACGGTCTCTGAGGGCGAACGTTCGGGAGACGGCTCTCTCCGAGCGTGGACCCCTTCACCTGGAGTCGGAGTTCCTGCTCCGTACTGATCTCAGCCAGCCGAATACGTCCTTCAGTAATCCGGTTTCGGGCGGTCGTGGACTTATGACCGTTCGGAAGAATTAGCGTGTATGACCGAATCGGACCCCGCGGAACTCCCACCGCCGAACGAGGGGACGCCGCCGCTCGACGCCGCGGTCGCGGTGGAGTGGTGGTTCGAGTTCGAGGAGGACGGACGGCCGAAGCTCGACACGTTCCACGGCTTTCACGACGCCGAGAAGATCGCGGACGGAGATCTTCCGGAAGTCGAAGACAGCGAGGTAGTCACCGCGACCGGTGCCCCCGTCGATTCGAACGGTGCGCTCGAAGGGGACGCGGGAGACCCCCGCCACGTGTTCCTCACGCATCGAGAGGCGCTTTCGCGCGGTATCGACCCGTGTACCAGTTGTTTCCCGCGGTACGCGACCGACCGTCGTATCGAGAGGGAGCGAGGAGACGACGGGCTCCTCACCGAACCGGGCGTCGAGGGTGTCGTGTTCAAGCTCTCCACCCGGTACGACTTGGAGTCCGACTGGACCGTCGATTCGCTTCACGATTCATACACGTCGATGCTGTACCGCGCTCGCGCGGTTCGTAAACACGCCGGGTCCGCCGGTGGGCGGCTTCGCGTCTCGTACATGCCGATTCGGCGGTGTGACTACGCGTCGTTCGAGCAGGCGATGGCCGCGGAGCCGTCGATGGCACACGTGTCCAAGCTCAGGTCGATACAGCCCGACGAACTGCCAGCAGTTCGTGATCGATTCGGCGACGACGCGCTTCGAACGCAGGTCGTCCACGAGCACCGCGTCACGGACACGGCCGACACGAGACCGCCGATACTCCACGAGTCGGAGAGTCCGCCCTGTGGATACGAACGCGATTCGCCCCTCTGGGGCGGGGAAGAGGACGAAGAGATTCGGGAGATGTTCGAGGATGTCCGACCGACGGTCGCCGACGTCATCGAACAGGGTAACGTGGTCCGGTTCTGTGAGACGTGTTTCCCGGAGCTCGCGTCGTGGGACGAGGACGCTATGGACGAGTAGTTCCCTCGACCGCTCCCGTCCGATAGAAGAGCGCACCTCGTTTCCTGACTTCAGCCTTCCGGGCACCTGGTTTCCTTACTGGGGGTTTTGGAACACCTCGTTTCCTCACTGAGGGTAGACCCCGTTTCCGCACTGGGAGGATTTCGAGCGCTTAACGTCCTTCTGAAGACACCACCTCGTTTCCGCACTGGGTGTTTTCCGGACACCACATTTCCGCACTGAAGGTGACCCCGTTTCCGCACTGGATGTTCTGGGGCACATCATTTCCGCACTGAGGCCTCACCTCGTTTCCTCACTGGGACATCGAGTTTGAGCGCACGATCACACCTTCAGCAGATGGTCGTAGATTCGCTCGGTCGTCTGGATGCTCCTGTGACGAAGGCGATTACGAACGTCGTAGAGCGAGTTCCCTTCCTCTTCGTTCATCATCCGGTAGGCGACGCCGTGCCGGAGGGCGTGCGGCGTGACGTCGCCGGGAGTCCCCCTACTCCCATCAAGCCTGAAGGGGCGAATCTCCGCCTTTTCGGCTATTTTGTGGATCATATTACGGACACCCTGTTCGGAGATGCGATCGGAAGAGCGCGATGGAAAGAGCGCCGGTGTGTCCTTCCACCGGTTGGTGAGATACGAAGACAGCAGTCGCGTGGTGTCGTCGGAGCATTCGAGCGTGACCGGCGGCGGCGAGTGCTCGTTGGGGTAGTCCTTCTGGACCTCGGTCGGCAGGTAGAGTTCCGAGTTGTCGTTGCGAAGGAACTCGACGTCGACGCGGACGAGTTCGCCGACGCGGAGTCCCGTGTCGTACATCGCGGTCACGATGGCTTCGTTGCGTTGCTGTAGGTACTCAGCACCGGTCGTGTAACACGCCGAGCGGAGCGCCTCGACTTGGTCGGGTGTCACCCACACTTTCGCTCGAACTTTGGAGTTTGCATATTCGCTCATCCTGGCACATTCATCTTATAAAGGGTAACGCTCCAAACCCCTTTGAACTTTGGAGTCTACAAGAAGATTCCAAAGTTCAGTATGTCTCCGCTGGATAAGAAAGAACACCGCGCCGAAAAAGAGGACATCCACATAGCCTGTCCAGACGAAAGAGTGGACTAGTTGAATCAACCATCAACTTTCCGGGAAAGACACCATGGATCACCACGCCAGAAAATTCAAAAGAAACAGACAGGTTCGACGATCGTTTGAGCCGTCACTGTCTGGCGCTTGAAGGACGGTAGCCATGCTGGCTTGAACGTAATCCCGGTTGGAGGGTAAATCCCTCAGGGTATATCACCGTACGTCTTAGGACCATTGGTGTTCGGTTAAGCACTGGATCGCCTCCTGAAGGCCTCAGCTACTCGTTCGTTGAGTAAGAGCCGCGATTTCTCTGGTTGGCGGGCGTCACGAAACAGCAGTTCCGACAGGTTCGGCGGTGGATGGCCGAACGACTGGGCCAGATCTTCGAGCATGAGCTGGGCGAGAGACCGGAAGGTCTTCGCCCAGCGTTCTCGCGGAAACACTGTCTCTGGGAACAGCTCCTGAAACACCCCGAGCAAGGCTCTGCTGACCGTCAGCGTCAGCAGAGCCGCCACCACTAACAGCTCCACGATCGCTGGATCACTCGTCTGGAATTTCTCCAGCCCATACAGCGACTTCAGTTCCCGGAACACCAACTCCACTTCCCACCGCAACCCGTACAGCGCCCCGACCTGCCTTGGAGTGAACTCATCGGGCAGATTCGTCACGTACAGGTGGTAGTCGTCGGTGTCCTCGTTGCGGACACCGACGACGCGAAACTCCATCGAATCCGTTGATTCCTTCCCAGCGTATGCCCGCCGTTTGAACTCGATCTCTACCGTTACGTCGATGATCTCCCGACTGAGATCTTCCAGAACGTCCCGAAGACGACGCTCTGGCAAGGAAATGGCGCGCCCGCGCCATTTCCGTCGCTCTCCAACGATCAACGGATTCGCGTTCGACTTCAGCCGACTCAGGAAGAACCCGCCGTTCTCCTCGATCAACGCGAAGCGGCGGAAACTGTAGAAGCCCAGATCGAACAGTAACAGCCGGCCTCGTAGCCAACTCCCGGTGCGGAGTTGGCTGCTCTCGTGGGTGCGTTCATCGGTGAGCTGGAACTGCTCGATCGTCTGCTTGGTCGCGTTCTGCACGAGGTGGAGTTTCGCGCCGGATTGACCCGAGTGAGTGGCTGGAAACGAATCGAGGAGCCGATGCAACCTGAACACGGTTGCATCGGCGATCAGTACGTCTCGAAACAGCTCGAACTGTGGCGCGATCGTGTGAGGAACCGCGACCTCCTCGAGAGCGTGCTCGAGGAGGTCGTTCAACAGTGCTGCGAGGGCCGGCGTGAACCGATCGTAGAAGCTTGAGCGGGCAACGGTCTGGTTGGTTGCTGCGGAGTACGCCCGTTGAAAGCCGGCGATAGTTCGGGCTTCGCCGTCGACGGCGAAGCCCATGATGAGCGTCCAGACGAGCATCGTGATGTCGATTTTCCGGTCACGCTGGACGACATCGCGCTCGCGCGCGATGTCTTCGATTAGCTCGGTGGGAAACAGGGAAGTCAACCGTCGTCGTATGAGATCCGGGGAGAGTTGGTTTAGCACATTCTCTCCCCACGCGGTCTACAACGATAGCTTCGTCACTAGAGCGCCGTCTGTCGGTTTCTCCGCTTAACCGAACACGGATGGTCTTAGGACGATACACCCCCCTGAGCGGAGTGTCTACAGACCGATTCGCAAGTTCATATCTCCGTAGACACTCTCTAAGGAGTGTAGAAAGTGTCTACGGTCTTTGAGAAAACATCAATATATTGATAAACATCCCGGAAATGTACATTGAAAAATGCACGATCTATTTGGAATCGTAGGACGGCAAGGGGAGACGTTTCTGAAAATCCTCTGTATGTGTGAGAATTTTTAGTTTATCTGGGTCGAATTTGAGTGGAGTCCGCTAATCCGCAGGTCAACCCATGCAACGAAATCACGATGATCTGTTTGGAACCAAAAGACGGCGATAGATCCGTCCATCACATTGATTTCTGCACGCATTCTTTGGGATCGAAAGACGGCGGAGAGGCGGAAAGAAAGTTCCATTTCCCGGCCGAACTCCGCTTGTGCGGCTACTTTCGGTGTCAATCCTGATTTGACCCTTCTGGACGTGATTGTAGTCAGATCTCTGAACTTTTACCTACATTGAAATCCGCACGATTGATTCGTAATCCGGAGACAGGGCTCACTTCACGCTTCGCTGTGAAATCGACACGATCCGTTGGGAATCGCTATCCCGCAGCTCGGGTACCGGATCTCGACGTGGCATCGGAATACTGATGATTGAGATGATAGGTTCCTAAACCACGGATCTCCCGGGTACTACCGGCGAATACTCACATTGAATTTCGTACGACTTCTTCGTGTGGCAAGTAGAAGCGCCAGCATCCCCAGCTAGCGGTGTTTGAATTTCTGCCATTCGTGTCCGATATTTGTCTGGACATAATTCTATCATATAATCGAATAACTCTCTCGAATACCATTATAGAACTCGCACAACTGCTGATTGGACATATAACATAGATGTGCATTCTTATCAAGAGTTTTGACGGATTCAATGAGGAATCTGATAGCTTGTCCGAGCAGACCGGAGTTGGAGGGGTTCTAGCCGATCATCGAATTTGAAATACCAACAGAGAGTGTTCTGAAAATATGTTCTCTGCTGGTATGCAGAGTCGGTGGTCGCGGTTGGGTGGTTCGATGCGCTTAGTCGAACGCCCCATCTTCGACGTCCGGAACCCCCCGAACGGATTGACGCGACGGATGTCTCAATGGCTTCCTTCTCTGTTTGGTCGGCTGCACTGGTCCGGTCTATGCCGCGCAGTCACTCTGCACCGGAGTTCGACTCCGTGGTCTTGAGACGCAGCGTGTCGCCGTCGCGTTCGATGACCTGCTTATCGAGGAGGCGGGTGATCGCATCGGTCACCGCCCGTTCGTCACCGTCCGAAAGCGACCGCACGTTCGACAGGACGAAGGACCGAATCGAACTCGTTTCGCGCCTCCCGTCGTCGATCGCCCCCAGAACGAAGTACTCGGCCTCGAATTCGGTTGCGAATTCCGAAACGCGTTCTGTGAACGACACCGGTAACCCGGATAGCATCTGCACCGCGGTCTCGATAGCGAACAGCGGGTGGGATCGATCGCGGATGTGTCGCGCCTCCGTCGAACCCGAATTGAACGGGCGCTGCTTCTCGATCTCCTCCAGGATCGACTCGTACTCCAGCCCGCGTTGCGCGTACAATCGCATGTCCTCGATGTCCCGCCGCCTTCCGCTCCCCAAGTCACCGCCTGAGACGGCTTTCAGCAGGAACATGTCTTCGTCGGAGAGTACGTACGCCGTCGCGTGCTCGCCGACCCAGAACTCCTCCGCCCGCTCGTGCATCCGAGTCGTGATCCACACCTTCCCGACTACCTGCCGTTCGAACAGGTCGATTCGGAGCCCTCGCTCGGGATGACGCGTCTCGACCGTTTCCCGACGCCGTCGAAGGGCTCGGTGGGCTCGTCAATCACCTCGAACCCGTTCCGTTGCAACGCCTCGTACACGTGCTCGAATTCGGTCGTCACGGCGAGGGCCAAGTCGATGTCCTCGGTCTGGGCTTTGAGTCCCCGAACCGTCATCGCCGACCCGCCCAGTAGGTACACGTCGACGGGTTCCGAGAGCCATTCGTCGAACTCGGACAGGAACTCCCTGATGGCGTCGCCGCCGCTGAAGACCGCCATTCAGGCGACCCCGTACTGGTCTTTCAGCGCCGCGTACTCTCCGGGACTCGGTAAGCGAACTCCTCCCTCATCGCCCGCCTCGATGTCCTCGTCGATGAAAGCGTACATCTGAGAGATCGTCTGCTCGACCCCGTACCAAGTCGCGGTCTCAGTGAGCGCTTCCCGATCGATCTCTTCCTGTTCGATGAGGAGTAACGCGTAGCTCGTCCGCCGCGAGTCCGCGTCTAGAACGAGCGTGTGGCAGACGACATCCGCGGGGGTGAGAGGTACGTCCGGCGCGTACCAGAACGCCGGCTCGCCCGCGAGGAAGAACCGCAGGCCGTACGCCCGAAATCTCGCCAGCCCCGTCAGTTCCCAGTCTTCCGCGCTCTGGAGCGTGTCCGTGTCCTCCGGGTCGTGGACTCTGACCAGAGCCCGCTTCGGGTCGCACCACTCCACGGTCGCGCTGGGCGCGAGAGCGCGAACTCGGACTCGGTGTTCGTGCGCGACGACCGCGCGAGCGAATTCGAGCAGCGGTCGCAGGTCGTCGGCGAGCGCGTATTCCGGCCCTGCCGGATCTAACATCGCCCGGTTCTTCAGCGGTGAGAGGGCTTTGTGAACGGCCTGTCTCGTGATCCCCAGGCGGTCGGCGATCGCCGTGACGCGACGCGGTTCGTCGAGGAACCAACAGACGCGTATCGTCGCGGGAGAGAGGAGCTCAGGCCATTCGACGTGTCCGAGTTTCGAGGCGAGACGGCGGTACGCTTCGACGACCGGATCGTCCGTCGCTCTCACGACGCGCTGGTTGTGATGGCCGCGCGTCTCGCGTACCAGGCCCGCCTCGATCATCTCGTCGACGACGCGATAGACTTGCTTCCTGCTGTTCCCCGTGTCCGCCGCGAGTTCCTGAGCGGTGGCTTCCCGACCGGTGGAGAGCGCGTCGAGAACAGCGATTCCGGTCTTCGAGAGCATATTTGTAAACTATATTGTCCGAACACTCAAAAGTGTTCCCACGGTTTGGTTTACGATTTGGCCCTTAGTCTGAGCGTGCTCCCGGTACGGGAAAGGGCTCGATTGCGTCACGCGCCAGCTCAGACCGCGCGCTCGGAGCTTCGGCAGTGTTCCCCGAACGGGCACGTCTCGCACTGCGGAGTGCGTGCGGTGCAGACGTCGGCCGCGAAGTCCAACATAGCGTGCTGGAAATCGCTCCCGCGTCGAGAGGGAGCGAGCGCGTCGGCGAGATGTGGGAGAACTTCCGAGTCCGGGGGTAAGTCGAAGAAGCGAGATATCAGACGCCGAACGTTCGTGTCCACCGCCGCGATGTCCTCGTCGAACGCGTGTATCAGTACCGAGCGTGCAGTGTAATCTCCGACGCCGTGGAGTTCCAGTAGGTCGGCATATCGGCGAGGGACGTCGCCCGAGTGCCGCGCGATCAACTGCTGTGAGGTCCGTCGAATGAACTCCGCTCGTTTCGCCAGACCGAGCGGAGCGATTCGTCGTTCGATCGCCTCCGGGCTCGCGGCGACGACGGTTTCGGGCGACGGGTACCGCGCGACTATCGGGAGGTACGCACCAGAGACTGACGCGGCGGTCGTTCGCTGAAGCAGTATCTCCGCGATCAGGATCTCGAACGCCGACCGGCCGGGCTCGCGCCAGGGTAGCCGATGCCGGCCGTTCTCTTCGTGCCAAGCAAGTAGTGGTCCGACGAACGACTGCTGAGGGTTCAACACGTGACGCTCTGCCGCGTCATCGATGAAATACGTTCGTCGGGGACGTCGGTAGTTCGATTCTCCTCGATGGTGGGTTCAGCTTCGCCCGGATCGTACTTCAGAGTATGATACTTTGAAGTACGATGATCGTCTCGCGTCGCTACCGGGACCACTCGTTCGACGACATAGAGACAGTGATATCCGGTCGAATCGAACTTGGCCGGTGGACAAGCATCTGGTGATTTAAGTGGATAGCCCGCGTGTGTCCAGTCAGTAGCGGCCGAAAACCGCAGATGCGCGGAAGTGGGATGCACTCGAACGGGCCGAGCTCGCGGCGAACGAAGGAGCCCTTTCGAGCCGAGGACCAGGGTTCAAATCCCTGACCGAGCACTTCTCTGAGGAACAACGTGACGAAGAGAGAGCGGAGCGTAGGGGATTTGAAACAGGGAGCGAACAGAGCGAGCGACTGAGGTTCAAATCCCTGACCGAGCACTTCTTTGCTGAACGATCTTCGAAGCGACCGCTTTGCGTGTCGCTTCGACTGTGGAGCAGGAATGCGACCAGGGAATTAGAACTAGCGAGCACCGTGTTGCGAGTGGAGTTCAACTCCCCTCCAGACCATCCCATTCTACCGCAGTCTGCGATAGCTCTTGTGTCCCACCAAGTAGCGTCGCCGGATTCACGCGGAACCGTAGGTGCGGCCGCTGGGGGAGGCGTTCATGAGAGCCCCGCTGAACTCACAGTCGAACGGTGGGCTCGCTCCGGTGTTACAGGACGCGAAACACTGATTACCCATTTACCGTTCAACATCTCATGCCCTCGGACATGGAATTCAAGTTCAATGGCCCATCTGGACCGCTCGGGGTCGCACTCCTCCTTATCTTAGGACTGGGCGTTATGGGGTACGGGGGGTACAGTTACTTGGCCCAATCTTCGGCGTTGGACGCCACGGAGACGGTTGACGCGACTATCGTTTCGACCGCAATCGAACAGGTCAACCAGCGACGAGGGACGGACGATTACAGACCGCAAGCGACTTTCAGATACACCTATGAAGGCGAACGCTATACGTCAACACATATGTATCCCGGAGGTGTTTCGCGCGAATTCGAGACGAAGGAAGACGCTCAATCGCAGTTAGGGGGTTACGAGCAAGGAGCGACCGTGACCGCCTACGTACCATCGAATTCCCCCGGTGACGCGTTCCTGATACATGAGAGCAGCACTAAGCCGCTCTACATAACCGGGTTTGGTGCTGCTCTCGTGCTTGGCACGCTCGTTTCGGTCCTTCGAAACTGAGGGTCTGGCAGATTATCCGGCTACCGCGTTTCTGTGTCAGAACGGGCGGGAAACACTATACGTATCCACAGTCCAACGATGACGCATGCACGGGCTCCTGAACGCTCTCCGTCGATGGGTCAACCAACCCCCATCGGTCGGGAGAAACCGCGTCTGGAACGTTGCAGGAGCGTAGGGAATCGATGACAGACGGAACCTCCATGGCCATCCCGCTCGACGAATTTCGGGTGCCAGTCGTCGCCTACGCCGTGACGAACGGCGAGCCTCGTATCACTGCAACGAACGGGGCTTTCGAGTCGGTGTTCGAGAGTCCCTCGCCCGAAACGCCCGTAACGGCGATATTCGAGCGATTCAGTCTCGTCAACTCGACCGGTGACGAGAACCCGGTCACGCACCTCATTCGTGGCGACAGTGTCGGGATGTACCTCGACGGGGGCGGTTCGGGTGGGCCGTTCTTCGCTCGGATACTCTCTTCTGACGGTGACACCGGCTACGTTGTGTTTCGAGACGCGAACGAGTTCCCCGGTATCGCGTGCACTCCGGCCGTAGAACCCGTGAGCAGTGTGATCAGCCACGACCTCCGTAACCCGCTGGACGTCGCCAAGGCCCACCTCCGAGCAGCACGGGAGACAGGTGACACCGAGCACTTCGAGGCAGTAGCCGACGCGCACGAGCGAATGGAACGTATCATCCGCGACGTACTGACTATCTCGCGGGACCGAACCGTGTTGGACCCGACCGGCAACGTCTCGATAGAAGCCGCCGCGAAGGATGCGTGGCAATCCGTCGATACCGAGTACGCCACGCTGGATGTGGCGGACACACTCCCGACTGCGACTGCCGACTCTGGACGCGTCCAGCGACTGTTCGAGAATCTGTTCCGGAACGCCGTGGAACATGGTGCCACGGCCGACCAGACACTGTCCGATGACAGCGCGGGGAGCGACTCCACGAGCAGTCGGGCGGCGAACTCGGCGCGCGCGGTGACCGTCACAGTAGGCGCGTTGGAAAACGGCTTCTACGTCGCAGATGACGGGCCGGGTATTCCCGCGGGTGAGCGAGCGGTCGTCTTCGAACCGGGATACTCGACTCGGGAGGGGGGGACCGGCCTCGGTCTCGCAATTGTCGAGCGAATCGTCGTCGCACACGGATGGGAGCTGACCCTCACGACCGCAGCGAACGGCGGGACGCGCGTTGAGGTATGGTTCTAACACTGATGTCCGAGGCGGCGCTCGGAACCAATAGACCATTGTCGGACGAACGCAGTCACTAACTATGGATGACCGACTCCGGCACGCACCCGTCGGCGTCCTCGCCGTCTCGGCGGATGGGACCGTGAACGATATCAACGAGGTCGCGCGGTCGCGCATCGGTGCCGCGGGAGACGTAGTCGGTGCCCCACTCGCCGAGGTGTTCCCCCGGTCCGTCGAGGATTCGCTGCTGCTCGCATTCGAGGGGAGTTCCATTACGGAAACGTCCTTTGAGGAGTACTATCCCGAGTTGGAACGCTGGCTCGGCGTCTCCGTCGCGTCTACTGACGACGGGGTCGCCATCTACGTCGAAGATGTGACGGAGCGGAGACGCCACGAGCAGTCGGTCGAGAAACTGCGGATCGAGCACAAGCGGACGGCCGTCATCGAAACCGTGCTTTCGGAAATCCTCACAGAACTCGTCGGAGCAACGTCTCGCGCGGAAATCGCCGAGACCATCTGCCGCAGCCTCGGAGAGACGGATATTTACGAGTTCGCCTGGGTCGGTGAGCGCGAAATCGGGAGCGACAGTCTCGTCCTTCACGCCGCCGCTGGCGACACCGGCGAGACCGTTGCAGCCGTCCGCGACGCGCTCGACGACGAGACGACCACGACGCTGGAAGAGCGTGCGGTAGAGACCGGGCGTCTGCAAGCGGCGCAACCGCTCGTCGATGACTCTCAAGTCCCGGACTCGGTCGGAACCGCCGGATTTGCGGACGGCGTCCAATCAGCGCTCGCGGTTCCGCTCGTGTACGGCTCGAACGTACACGGTGTGGTCGGCATCTACGCCAGCGGAACCGAGGCGTTCTCGGACCGAGCGTACACCAGTTTCGAGACGTTAGGTGATGTCGCCGGCTTCGCGGTCACCGCCGCTCGGAACCGGAATCTACTGCTCTCAGATAGCGTCGCGGAGCTCACCTTCGAAGTTGGTGACGGGTCGGTCGTATCTCGATTGAGTAAGGCTCTGGATTCGACGTTGCGACTGGAGGGAGTCGTACCGCACGGAGATGACGCACTACTTTGCTTCGTCTCGGTCGAGGGCTCGACTATGCAGGCGGTCGAGGGGGCTGCCGCTGACATCGCCGGTATCGACGATTTGAGAGCCATTCGCGAGTCTGAGTCGGGGGGGTCCGTGGAACTCACCGTCAGGGGGTCCACTCCGTTGCTCGCCATCTCGTCTCTCGGTGGGACTGTTCGCCGTGCGAACTTCGACAGTGGTACCGGCCGAATCGTCGTAGAGCTGCCACCAGACGGCGACGTGCGGCGTATCGCAGACGCGGTCAGCCGCGACTACAACATGGAGTTCGTCGCCAAAGAGGAACGAGAGCGCTCCGTGACCACCGCTCGTGAATTCAGAGACGCGTTGCACGACGCCTTGACGGAGCGACAACGAACCGCACTTCAGACCGCGTACTTCGCGGACTACTTCGAATCACCCCGTGGAAGCACAGCCGAAGAAGTCGCTGCCTCCCTCGATATCACCGGCTCGACGCTCCTCTACCACCTCCGAGCGGGACAACGGAAGCTCCTCGACGCGTATCTCAACGAGAGTTCGCGGTCCTCCGAGACGCGTTGAACGCCTCTGCTGTCATCCGTCTGAGCCGTGCGATATTGGTCCGTTCGTGCTTCAGCGATGGAAACACAGCCCGGAAAGATACAGTCGCAAGCGCACGTGGATGGGTATGGTCCGAGCAGCACTAAGCGTCGTCGCCGGCTTCACCGTCGTTACTCTCCTGTTTTGGTCCCCGCTTCTGGCCATTACACGGCTCCGTGAACTGTTCCGGTGGCCGACCAACCGGCTCGTCGTGAACTATCCGCTAATCGGGAGCGTGCTACTCGCGGCGCAGTCTCTCTCGTATCTCGTCGTGATGTTACTCACCGCGGGAACGGGGACGGTAACGGGGGGTGATGCCGTCGGCATCGTTGGTGATGTTCTCGCTGTCAATCTCCTCTTCCCGAGTACCCTCGCGCTCGTCGTTCTCCGGGTCCTGCCAGAACGTGGCCATCGGACGCCCACCGGGGATGGGCTGAGTCCCCGACTGGCCCTCGGAATTGGCGTTGTCTGGTACGGAATCGTTACGTCTGTTGGGTTCGTCCTCATCGGACTCGTGGTTACGTTTGCGAACCTGCCGTTGTGACGTCGTCTCTGTGGCGTCTGTTCAGTCTCTGGGGTCAGCACGCGGGTCCGTAGTGAGGGGCTCCGCGGGAACAGACGAGTGTCAGACGCCTTCGCGCTCGATTTCGTCGAACTGGTCGAGAATGCTGTCGTCCGGCAACAGCCGCCGCGTTCGTCGTTCGAGCCGTCGCGCCCGCGCTGCGGTCTCATCGTATCCCTCGTGTTCACGGCGTCGCTCCGGGCTCAGTTCCGCTTCGAGTACCGCGCGCTTGGCCTCGACGCGAAAGAATTCTCCGAGCGTCTCGTAGGCGAGAATCCGTTGCTGCTGGTCGATTACGGCGCGCACGTCCTCCCGGTCGACGGGCTTACACAGGTAGTCGTCGAACGGCATATCCAGGACTTCCACTCCGGGGTCGACCGCGGTCACCATGACGACACGGCCAGAGAAGTCGCGTTCGTCGAGTTCGGTCAACACGTCGTCACCGGACAGTCCCGGCATATGACGATCTAAGAGGACGATGTCGACCGGTGAATCGCGGATAACCGAGAGCGCCTCCTCACCGCCGTATGCGGTTTCGACCTCGCAGTAGCCTCGCAAGCGCAACGCGTACGCGTCCGCTACTTCCCGCTCGTCGTCCACGATGAGCGCGCGAACGTCCGCCGCACCATCTGTTCCGGGCATCTGTCTCGCTATCTACCGTGGGCGTCGTGACTGAGCCCCCATAACTGATGGCCTTCTCTTCGCAGACTCGTCTGGACTCCTAGAGTCGGCCGCGTGGAGCGGTCTGCACTCCTAGCACATCCCTCCAGTAGGTCACGGGCCATCCCCAATCGTATGACCGCCCACCCCGAAGCATCCAGGTCGAAGCAGCCGCTCGAACGAACCGAGACCGACGACCTCACGACGGCGGAGCTCTTCGACCTCTTCGGTGACAAGTACACCCGCCGCGTCTACGAAGCCGTCGCCGAGCAACCCCGGTGTGGCAGGGATGTCGCCGAAGCCGCCGACGTCTCACGGCCGACGGCGTACCGCCGCCTCAACGCCCTTCGCGACGCAGGGCTCGTGCGAACCGAGATGTCCATCTGTGAGGACGGACACCATCGAGAGCGGTTCGAGGCCGTCCCCACCTCGCTTTCGGTCTCCCTCGACGAGAACGGCATCGATGCGATGGTTAGTGTCTCGGGCTAGCTGAGAAGCCGATTTGCACCTGTTTCAGACGGAGAAACGCAGAAAAACCTCTTATCATCAACGGGCGACACGGCCTACCTGCCCGTCATCCCCCGGACGGGTGACTGGATGGCCTCCACCTCTCTCCCTCCCTGCTCGTCCCGCAACGCGTATCGGCCTCGCTTCGAAGACAGACTGCGAGTTCACTTCCGAACCGCATCTTGGAATCCGTCCGATTCGACCGCGCGTGAACCCGCAACGAGACTGCTCACCGGGCAGTTCGAGACGCGTCATCACCGAGTTCATAATACTGTACGATAGATTGACACGAGACTCCCAATCAATGGCGTTCCAATCGACACTAGGTGCGCTCGCTCTCAACGCCGCGGCGGTCGTTCTCCTTGGCCGGACCACATGGACGGCGTTCCAGTCTCGGGAGCAACCCAGTGCGGAACCGTTCATCTCGCTCCTCGCTGCGCTGACGCTGTGGGCCGTATTCGCCTTCGGATCCGACCTCCCGGGCGCATCGTCCGTCGCTGTGCTTTCGACGCTGTTGTCGTTTGGCCAAATCGGGGCCGCACTGGTCATCCCGGGTATCTGGGTCGTGTACGCGCTCAGCTACACCGGTCGTGGAACCGGTCTGACGCGGAAGCGAGTCGCGCTGCTCGCCGGAATCGCACTCCCGGTTCTCTTGAGCGGGCTTACCATCGTGGTCGGGCCGTCGGAGACGGCCGTCGAATACATGATCGCCTCGCTAATCGGCACGGAAGTCCTGTACCTGTTCGCACTGTACCTGTACGCGACGTACCTCTTGGTTGACCTCGGTGGCAACCACGCCAGGGTGTCGAACACACACGTCGCAATCCTCACCGGTGGCGTTTCAGCGCCCTACCTGCCCAGCCTCGCGGGGAACAGTGCCACGCTCCCCGGCAGTACGACGGTTGGCCTGCTCGTGGCCGGCGTCCTCCTCGCGGTTGCCGTGCGACGGTATCCCGTCATGATCGGCTTCCCGAAAGCCGATTACGTCGCACGGACGCGTGTGGTAGAAACCTTACAGGAGGCGATTTTCGTCCTCGATTGGGACGACCACGTTCTCGACGTGAACGAGACGACCGCGGCGTTGTTCGACAGGTCGGCAGCGACGATAATCGGAGCGCCGATTCGGTCGGTCGTCGACGGGCTCGAACGGGCGGACCTCTCCGTGGGTGCCAGCGGAACGGTCGCACTCCAGACCTCGAAGGGCCGCCGACAGTTCCAATACAGCGTCTCCGCGGTCACCGAATCCGCGACGGATGAGGAGGACAACCCGGTCGCCAGAACGGCCCTCTTCCGAGACGTGACAGACCGGCGAACCCGTGAACAGCGACTCACAGTCCTCAACCGAATCCTCCGTCACAACGTGCGAAACGACTTGGATGTCGTCCTCGCCTACGCCGACCACGTCGATGACGAAGAGATACGAACCGGTATCCGAGACAGTACGACGGACCTGCTCGAACTGAGTGAGAAAGTCAGAGAGGCCGAGGAACTCATGTCAGCAAGTACCGAACCACCGGAATCGGTCGCTCTTACGGGCGTTGCGAAATCGGTGGCCGACCAGTTCCGAACCGGTGACAATCCGGCCGAAATAACGCTTGACTCCCCCGACGATGTCTCGGTCACCGCTCACCGAACGGTACTTCAGCAGGTGCTCACTGAGCTAGTCGAAAACGCAATCATTCACTCGGACAAGGACTCGCCGGCCGTCGAACTCCGGGTTCGAGAGCGTTCGGACGCATCGGCTGAACTCGTCGTGGCGGACGACGGGCCGGGACTTCCCGAACGGGAACAGGAGATTCTCGCTGCTGGGACCGAGACGCAACTCAAACACGGTCAGGGAATCGGGCTCTGGTTCGTCAACTGGGCCGTCACCCAGATGGGGGGCGAGCTTCGGTTCCAGCCGAACACTCCGGACGGAAGTATCGTTACGATTCGCCTCTACGACGGGGTCACGTAGCGTGTCACGCACTGACGACCGTGGTTCCCGCCAGCCTGTCACCGAGGCGCTGCTGCCGGTCCGACACCGCAATCCCGACGACGCCGACGAGGTACAAACCGGGGAACCAATCGACGAGACGTAACACGTTCCGTATCGAGGCGGTGCCGAGCGTAAGGCCGGCCCCACCGGTACTCGTCACGCGGATGTTCACGAGCGCCTTCCCGATCGTCTTCCCGAACTGCCACTCCATGACGGTGTGATAGCCGAGCGCCAAAACGAGCCACAGTCCCAGCGCCATCGACGCAGAGCCCTCTTCTAAATCCGTGTTCAGCCCTTGTGCGCTTGTCTCGACCTGTCCGGTGAACACTCCTGCGACCAAAATCGAAACGAATAGCAGCGCAATCCACACGAACGAATCGATTCCAATTGCGACGCCTCGGATTCCGATACCACAGTGCTCCTCAGGGTTTGAATCGGCCATGCCTACACGGTGCTTCGCTTGGAAAGCGTAAACAACCGAGAGCAGTGTTTCTCCGTCGGAAATGCCGCCGGGAGACGACCACGTTCCAGACGCGTTCGACTGATGCCCGGACTGGCTCGCGTCAACGACGGTGCTCTCCGGCGCGGGAGGTGCGCCCACGTCGGTGGAATCGCCCACTGAGCGCTGCTGTCGAACCCGACCACCGAGAGCTGTCCGTGTCCCTCGGCCCCGTGACTGCGTGGGGCAAGCGGAGTTGGGCGAGTGAACGACCGCCATCTCCACATCCAATTAGCTTACACGTTTTTAACGATAGCAATTAAAATACACACGATAGCATGGAACACGGGGATACAGGGGTTCGGTGATGGTCGAAGAGTTAACCTCGCAGGTCGACCCCGTCATCGTCCGCCTGTTCGTCGCGGCGGCGTTAGGGATGTTCCTCGGCTTGGAGCGCGAGCGGTCGAAAAAGAGCGCCGGCGTTCGAACGTTCACCCTGACGAGCCTCCTCGGCGGCATCGCCGTCGCAGTCGGGAGCGACATCCTTCTGGCGGTCGGGGGCCTGTTGGTGGTCGTCCAGGCGGTGTTGCTCGGGAGTCGCGGGCTGTTCGACCGCGGGCCGAACGGGCGGGGCGACGGAGCCGACTCGCAGGACGACGCCGAAACCGAAGGCGGCGACGAGTCCGATGCCCGCCGCGACGACGACAGCACCGCTGACAGCGCCGCTCGATTAGACGACCTCGGCGTGAGCCTCTCGCTCACTACGTCCACGTCGCTTCTGGTCGCCTACGCGGTCGGCGCGGCGGTCGTAAGCGGCTTCGTCATCGAGGGCGTCGTCGTCGCGCTCACCTCGTCGCTCCTGTTGGTCCTGCGGCGAGAACTCCACGGGTTCGCGCGGCGACTGACGACCGACGAGGTCCGAAGCGCCGTCGAGTTCGCCATCATCGCGTTCGTCGTCTACCCGTTGCTCCCCGAAAGACAGGTCGGTCCGTGGGACGCCGTCAGCCCCCGGACCGTCTGGCTGCTCGTCGTCGCGGTGAGCGCAATCGGCTTCGTCAACTACGTCATCATCCGGCGATATGGCGAGCGCGGTATCGCCATCACGGGGTTTTTCGGCGGGCTGGTGAATTCGACGGCCGTCATCGGCGAGATAGCCGGGCGGACCACACGAAACCCGTCGATTCGGCCGCTCGCGGCCGCCGCGATTCTGATGGCCGACGCGGCAATGGCGCTGCGGAACCTCTCGCTCGTCGCCGTGTTCGTCCCGGAACTCGCGGTCGAGGTGGGGGTTCCACTCGGTCTCGTCGCGCTCGCCGGAGTGGGCTACGCGCTGCACTCCCGCGAGTGGAACGTCGACCTCGACGTGGCGTTCGAGTCGCCGTTCAGCCTCGAAAGCGCCCTCCGATTCGGCGTCTTCTTCCTCCTCGTGTTGCTCGCCTCCGCGGCGGCACAGGAGTACTTCGGCGCGACCGGGTTCGTCGTGACGAGCTTCCTCGGCGGACTCGTGTCGAGCGGCTCGGTCGTTACGACCGCCGTCACGCTCTACGACGGCGGCACTATCGGCGGGACGACCGCGGTCGTCGGCGTCCTCGCCGGCACCGCCGCGAGCATCGCGGTCAAGGTCGCGCTCGCGGCGAGCGTCGACCGGGAGCTTCTCGGGCCGGTGGCCCGGCGAAGCGGGCTCCTCGTGGTCGCCGGCGTCGTCGGCGTCGTCATCGTCACTACCGTCGGCTTTCAGCCGTGAGCGGGACTGGCGACCCCAACGCGAGCAGCCAGCGACCGCCGCGGGCGTGCGACCGGAGCGACGACGGCTCGCCGGGCGAGCCGATGGCTTGAGGTACGCCGAGGGCTATCGTCGCGCCACGACCAACGAGCGATGATACGCAACTCGACTCGACGAGACCGTGGCGAACCGCCCGAGGAGCGACAGCAGTCGGCTCCGAAGCCGAACGGACCGAGCGGAGCGAGGCGCGCGCCTCGTCGCGGGAGCGCCTGACCGTGTCGGACGCGACGCGCGCCACGCTCGCAGCAGGGACTCTCGTCGCGCTCGCCGCGACGAGCGGGAGCCTCTACTTCAGCCTCGGCCTCGGACTGACGCCCTGCGACCTCTGTTGGTACCAGCGCATCCTGATGTACCCGCTCGTCGTGGTGCTCGGGGTCGCCGCAGTCGAGGACCGACCCGACGTCTGGAAGACGGTGCTCCCCCTCTCGCTCGGCGGCCTCGCGCTTTCGGCCTACCATTCGTACCTGCAAGTCGCGCCCGGAGCGACCTGTACCGTCGGCGGCCCGTGTACGTCCATCCAGTATTCGATGCTCGGGGGCCTCCTGACGATTCCCCGACTCGCGTTCATCGGGTTCGCGCTCGTGACGGTTCTCGCGGTCGCCGTGGCCCGTGTCGGCGGCGAGACCGACGACGCGTGGGGCATCTAATCGGAGAAATCGACCATCGGTTCGGGGTAGTCCACGCCCAACTCGACGCCGTAGGACGCCTGTTCGGCCCCGCTCAGTTTCCACGGTTCGTGAGCGTATTCGGCGGGTAACGCGTCGAGTTCGGGGAGCCACGTTTTCACGTACTCGGCGTCCTCGTCGTAGCGGTTCGCCTGCCAGCGCACGTCGAACGAGCGCTCCCGCGAGTCGTTGCCGACGCCCGCGATGTAGGCCCAGTTGCCGTAGTTCGACGCGGGGTCGTAGTCGACGAGTCGCGTCTCGAAGTAGGCCGCGCCGCGTCGCCAGTCCAGTCTGAGGTCGTTGGCGAGGAACGACGCCGCGTTCTGCCGCCCGCGGTTCGACATGTAACCCGTCGCGTTCAGTTCTCGCATGTTCGCGTCGACGAAGGGGATACCAGTTTTCCCCGCCGCCCAGCGCTCGAACTGCGCGTCGTCGCGTCGCCAGTCGATATCGGTCCGTTCGCGGATGCCCTCGCGGTGGAAGCAGTCGCTCCCGTGTTTGGCGAACTGGAACTGGAAGAAGTCGCGCCAGCGGAGTTCGAATACGAGCCAGTACGTCGAGTCGTTTTCGACTCGGCGGTCCTCGTAGCGGTCCACCTCGGCCTTGACGTACCGCGGCGAGAGACAGCCCTCGTTCAGCCACGGCGAGAACTTCGAGGAGTAGTCGGCTCCGAGCAGCCCGTTCCGCGCCTCCTTGTACTCGCGGAGGTGGTCGCCCGCCCAGATGTACGACTCAACGCGGTCGAGCGCGGCCGTCTCGCCGCCGTCGAAGGGGAGGACGCCGCGGTCGTCGGGAGCGCGGTCGGCGTTCGCGTCCGCGGTTCCGACGAGGTCCGAGACCGCGGGGAGGTCGCCCGCGTCGGGCGCGTCGTCGGGAAGCGGCGGGACGGTCGGTTCGGGAAGCGGGTCGCGGCCGCCGGGGTCGCCGTCGCTCGCGTGCTCGTCGCCGGCTGCTGCATCGCCCGTCCCGGCGTCTTCGGCGGCCAATTCGACCGCCTTCCGAAACGTCGTGTACGTGTCCGGGAGGTCGGAAAGCGCCATCGGGAGGCCGTCGAGGTGGGTGAGCGTGTGCCCCCAGAAGCGCCGGAGTTCGACGCCGCCGTCTCGAAGTTCCGTTTCGACCGCCGATTCGACGCGCGACTCCTCGGGTGTCGGGCGCGTGTGGACCGTCACGAAGTCGGCGTCGACGGCGGCGGCCACCTCGGGGAGGACGGACTCGGGGCGACCCTCGCGGACGACGAGGTCGCTTCCGCGGTCGCGGAGCGACGCCCGCAGGTCGGCCAGCGATTCGAGGCGGAAGCGGGCGCGGTGCGCGCCGGTCTTCTCGAAGTCGAAGGAGTCGGGGCCGCCGAACGGTCGGTCGCCGTACTCGCGCGGGTCCACGCAGTAGACGGGAACCACGCGGTCGGCGTCGCAGGCGGCCGCGAACGCCGCGTTGTCGTGCAGACGGTGGTCGCGGCGGAACCACGCGAGCGAAGTTGGCTCGGACATCGTCGGCGGCGCTTAGGATGGGGGTGACTTGAGTCGAACGGCGGATTCGGGGCTGATGGAATCGGGGCGGGTGGAATAGGACGGACCGCGACCGTGTCTCCGAGCTACGTTCGGCTTCGCGTCCGCAATCCGAGCTCTGCGCCGGCGACGACGGCGACGGCGGTGAGCGCGAGCCCGGCGACGAGCCGCGGGTCCACGCGGTCGATGACGGGGACGCCCATCCAGCCGGCGAAGAGGAGCGCGAGCCCGGCGAGACAGGTCGCGAGCGACAGGAGCGCGAAGGGAGCTTGCGTCGGCTCCGCGTCGTCCAAGAAGTAGTCGAGTTCGGCCGCGCTCGACCCGAGCGAGACAGTCTTCGCCCGCGAGTCGTACGCGACGATGCGGAGCGAATCGAGCTTGGGCAGATGGGTCTGATGCAGCGAGATGTAGACGCTCTGGCGAACGTTCTTCGGGGGCGGCGACTCGCCGGACTCTATCTCGGCGATGTGCTCCGCGAGGTCACCGACCGACTCCGGCCCGTCACCGTCGCGCAACCGTTCGAGCGCGAGCCGTCGCCGCTCGTTTCTGAGCACGTCGTGGATGTCGGCCTCGTCGAGCGAGTCGTCCGCCTGTTCTTCGTCTCCGGGCGGAGTCGACGAGTCAGCGTCGTCCATCGCTCCGCTCAGAGCCAGTCATCGGGCTTCGTGTCGTAGTCGACCTCGCCGGCGGCGATGCGGGCTTCCAGTTCGGGGTCGAGGTCGTGTTCCTCGAACGACTCGCCGTCGTACCGAATCCGGATGGCTCGCTCTTCGGGCGTCGGCTCGCGCCCCCGTCGCCGGGCGACTTCGACCTCGTGTTCGTCGAACTCCTTCGTGATGGTCATCAGATTCACCGGCCGGCCCCAGAGGTGGTAGACGCGCTCCAAGACGCCCTTGGCCTGCTTCATGTCGAGGATGACGCCGTTGTACTGGTGGCCCAAGAGGAGTTCCCCGCGGTTGTCGAAGTTCCCGTCGTACACCGCGATGGTCGGCTTCCCGAAGTTGGTGAACTGGAACAGGAGCTTCTTTTTCACGTCCCGGTACTCCGACGAGGAGACGCGGAACTGCCGGGACGACTGGGAGTACTCGTAGGCGAAGTAGTGGTTCGCGCGGACGAACTCCTCGGAGAGGAACGCGTCGAGGAACGTCACGTCGTTGTGGCTCTCGCGAATCTCGCGCATCCGGTCCCAGCCGGCGGTCTTGTCCACGTCGGCGAGGGCGTCTTCGACGCTGTCGTACACCTCGTCGTCGAACATATACCGCGAGAGCTGTTCGAGTTCGGAGCGCCGAATCCGGCTGAGGAACCCCCGGTTCTGCGACTTGACGAGCGAGTAGTGTCGCTCCGCGAGCCCCTCGTAGGTGAGGAGCTTCCACGGGTAGGCATCGAGGTCGAGCGAGTCGTCGCCCGACAGCGCCCTGTCGAGCGTCTCGTGGTCGACTCTCGGGTCGTCGGGGCCGAGTTCGGACAGTTCGTCGAGCGAGTCGGCGCTGACGCCGTCGATAGCTGGGTCCGCCCGGAGGTGTTCCTGCACCTCGTCGAAGTCGACCGTCTCGTGGAAGTTGCGCCACGTGACGCCCGTCACGCGCAGGAGTTTGTCTGCGACCTCCGCGCGGTTCGTCGAGTTCTCGATGTACTCCCACAGCTCCTTGCCGAGCTTGTAGGGGTTGAGCCCGGGCGACCCGAGGACGCGCGACTGGTGGTCGGCGTAGGTGATGAACTCGTCCGTGCCCGCGAAGCGCTCGTCGCCCATCATGAGCGACTCCCAGTAGGCCGCCCAGCCCTCGTTCATCACCTTCGTCATCTTCTGGGCGGCGAAGTAGTACGCCTCCTCGCGGAGCATGTCGAGGACGTCCTTCTGCCACGGCTCCATCTCTTCGGCCTTGCCCGTCTCCTCGTCGTACCGCATCCCGTGTTCGCGGACGTACGCGAGCACGTCCTTCCGGGGGTCGGTGAGCTTCGCGGCCTCGCGTTCGGCCTCCTCGACCTGTTCGAGCCACGCGTCGTCGAACACCTCGCGGCGCACGTCGTCGGAGATGTCGAGGCTGTCCAACTGGGCGCGGATGTCCTCGGGGATGCGGCCGTCCTCGTCGGCGGCGGCCTCGCGGATGGTCCGGTGCTGGTCGATGGTGTCTTCCAGACAGAGCACGGCGTCGATGAACTTCTCCACGTCGTCCCGGCTGATGTCGGGGTTCTGGACGTACCGCTCGATGGTCTGGGCGTGGCGTTCGAGCATCGCCGCGGCGGCGAACTGCCCCTCGTCGGAGAACAGCCCGAACCACTGGTTGTTCTTGAAGAAGTCCGAGTGCGCCTCGACGTGGGTGATGACGGCCTTCTGGTCGGCCAACGAGTTCGACTCCTGGAGGAAGGCGTTCGCGGGGTCGTCGTTGTTGACGATTTCGAACGCCTTGCCCATGCCGAACTGGTCGGTCTTCCGCTGGCGGTCGTAGGTCATCCCCCACCGCCAGTGCGGATACCGCTCTTGGAAGCCGCCGTAGGCGATGAGCTGGTTCATCTCGTCGTAGTTGACCACCCAGTAGTTCACCGGGTAGGGGTCGAGTCCGAGCTTCTTGGCGAGCGCGCCGGCCTCCCGGACGGGCTCGTCGAGTCTGGCGGCCTCGCGCTGTGCGTCTCTGCGGTGTCGTCTGAAACTCATTCTGCTGTCGCCTCCGTGCTGAGGATGGTGTAGATGGCGTCGATGACGTCGTCGGGCTCCGAGACGTACGCGACCACGACGTTACCCTGCTCTCCGAGGCTCCGTTCGACCTCTTCTGCGTGGGTGGCGTTGATTGCGGTCCCGCCGGGCTGGGTCTCCACGTAGGCGTGGAGGTTCGCGTCTATCTCCTGCATGAGCGGGACGACCCGCTCTTTCGTGTCGTTCGAGGAGTTCTCGGAGTCGCCCGCGGCGAAGACGTAGCGGTTCCACTCGCGCCACGGGTAGCGCTCGTCTAAGACCTCCTTGGCCAGCTCGTAGGCCGACGAGATTCGCGTCCCGCCGCCCGAGCGGATGCCGAAGAACTCGTCGCGTTCGACCTCCCACGCCTCGGCGTCGTGGGCGATGTAGACGAACTCGGCGTGGTCGTACTTGCCCGTGAGATACCAGTCCAGCGGCGTGAACGTGCGCTCGACGAGTTCGCGCTTCGTCTCCCGCATCGACCCCGACACGTCGCGGATGTTGACGACCACGACGTTCGACTGCTTCTTCTCGATGACTTCGGGGTGGCGGTAGCGCTCGTCCTCGCGGCGGAACGGAATCTCGCGGAGCCCCTCCCGGCGGATGCGCTGGATGGCCGTCGTCCGCTCGACGTTCTCCTCCATCTCCGCGAAGGAGGCCCACGCCCCGCGTTCGTCGTCCGGGATGCGGCTCCACTCGTCTTCTATCCACGCCATCGAGACGAGGATGTTGTTCTCGCGGCACCATTCGAACACCTCGCGGGCGGTGGTGCCCTCGACCTTCATCGCCTCGCGGACGAACTCCTCGTCGAAGTCCATCGCCAGCTTGCGCTTCAGGCCCTCCTTGAACAGGCGCTCGAAGTCGAGGGTGCTGTGGGGGCCGCTCCGGGTGATGTCGGTGAAGTCGCCTTCGACCTCCTCTACGACCTCCTTGCCCTTCGGTTCGAGTTCGAGGCCGAGTTCCTCGTCTAACGCCTCCGCGAACTGCTCGGGGTCCATCTCGTAGTACTCGTGTTCGGCCCCCTCCTCGCCGGGGTCGCCGTCTTCGCCCTCGCCGTCGCCGGGCTCGGGCTGGCCGAGCGGCTGGCCCACGTCGGGCGTGCCGCCTTTCCCCTGTCCGACGCCGCCCATGTCGAGGCGGTCGTACTTGAACTCCGGCAGGTCAACGACCTTGATGGGTATCTTGATGTCTTTCGACCCGGACGCGCCGAGGTCGCCGTAGGAGATGAACTCCTTGAGGTCTTCGCGGCGCTCTTCGCCCACTTCGCGGAATCGTTCGAGGTCGTCTCTCAGTCCCATGTGTGGCTCACCTCCTTCATCACGGCGCGGCTGGTCAGTTCGGCCGACGCGGCGGTGTAGCCGCGGTCGACCAGTTCGTCGATGGTGCGGGCTTTCACCCGCGCCGTCTCGGTGTTCGCCGGCGGGTCGTCCCACTGGCGGGGGTCGAGGTCGGCAAACAGCCGGCGCACGTCCTCCCAGTCGTGGGTTTCGAGCACCGTCCGGATGACCGGAATCTCGGTGAGGTCCACGTCGGAGACGGTAAAGCCCTCGTCGCGGTTCTCCCACGCGTAGCGGTTGAGCGCGGTGATGACCTTCTCGTTGCGGAACTCCTCGACCGACTCGGAGGGCTCGTTGCCCTCGTAGTCGTCCGGCGAGAAGCGCCCGAGGTGCTCGGTCTCGAACAGTTTCATCAGAAGCGGGTCGGGGTCGACCGGCCCGCGTTCGGTCTCTATCTGTCCGTCGGACGCCCACGCGTAGACGTGTTCGACGTACTCCTCGACCGTCTCGCGCTCGACCCCTTTGTCCGCGAGGAGCGCGTCGAGCACGTCGGCCTCCTGCTGGTCGAAGATGTACGATTTGACGGCCGCGATGCGGCCCTCGTACTCCGAGGACTCCGCCCGCGAGAACACGGGCGCGTCCGAGAGTTCTGCGACCATCTCGTCGAGCACGTCGGTCGGCATCACCACCGACGACACGTCGAGGTCGGGGTGTCTGCGGTCGATGCGGTCGTGGAGCAAGTCAGCGATGACATCGCGGGTGAACGTCACGGGAATCCCGTGGGTTCCCTCGGCGTCGCCGACGAACTCGAACGCGGACACCTCGCGGCGCTGGTCACCGACTTGCAGGTAGCCGCGGTCGAACAACAGCGCCTTGTCCACGAGGTCGAATTCGAGGTCCGGGTCGCGCGGCACGTCGTCGTCGTCGAGGCGGGTTACGACGCTGTATAGCGCGGCGGCCTCGACGGTGTGGGGCGCGAGTTCGCGGGTGCGGACCTCGCCCGGTCCCTCGCGGACGTCCAGTGCGACGGCCTCGGCGACGCGGTCGGCCATCGCCTCGGGGTCGTCGGTCCAGACGCTCGTCTCGTTGGTCAGTTCGCGGCGGATGAGTTCGGCCTCCAGCGAGAGGTTCGTCAGGTAGCGGAACTCGTGTTTGTTGAGCCGGCGCTTGAGCGCCTTCAGCGGGTCGCGGCCGTTCCTGTCGGCGTACTTGTCGAGTTCGGCGTCGAGGTCCGGGTTCGAGATGATGACGAGCTGGGTGTCGATGTCCATCCCGATACCCTTGTCCAGTTTGACGTGCCCCTCGTCGGGGACGTTCAGGAGCTTCTGGAGCAGGTCGGCGTGCTGGGTGGCGTCCTCGACGATGGTGAGGAGGCCGTTGCCCTGCGACAGCACGCCGTCGTAGCTGAACGCCTGCGGGTTCTTCCGGCCGCGGGAGTTCAGCTCGCGGAGCATGCTCGGCATCCACGACCCGACCAGTCGCTCCTTGGGCGACCCGTCGTCCTCCGAGTGGAGGACGCCGACGCCGCGGCCGACGTCGACGACGTAGTTCTTCACCCGGAGGTGTTTCGGGTCGGTGACGGCGCTGAAGAGGTCGGTTTTCCCCGCCCGGCGGAACTCCTCTTCGAGGTAGGTGTACGCCTCCAGACAGAACGGGTCGAGGTCCTCGTCCACGTCGACGGGGATGTGGTCGCCGTTCCTGCTGTTGAGGTCGGCGAGCAGCCGCTTGCGAACCTCCGCGGGGAACACCGAAAGCGGGTGCGACTGGACCGGACTTTCGTACCAGTCCTCGTCGGCGGCGTCGACCTCGCCGCCGTAGGACAGCCCGCGGGTGTCGTCGGCGTTGGCGACGTTCCACTCGACGGTGTAGCGTCGCCCCGCGTCGGTCTTCGAGTACTCCCGAAGCCCGTTGATGAGACAGCGTTTCAACTCGGATTTCCCCGTGGCCGTCGGGCCGTCGAACCAGACGATTTTCTCGGCTTTGCCGCGGTCGGCGGCGATGGTCCGCAGGTCGTCCACGAAAGCGTTGAGCACCTCCGTGTTGCCGAGGACCGCGTGCTCGCCGTCGTTGGCGGGGTCGTCGAAAAAGCGGTAGCGCTGTTTTTCCGCGCCCTGTTCGACCACCTGTCTGGTCCCCATCGACTCGATGGCTTCCAGGAGGTACTTCGACGCGTGGGAGGCGATAGACGGGGACTCGAACGCGGCGTCGACGTACTCGCCGAGGCTCATCGGCTCCTCGTAGGTGCCGCGGAGCGCCTCGTCCGCCTCGCGGATGTAGTCTCGCATGGTCACCCTTCGAGTTCGGTCTTCGCCACCTCCGCACCGGCGAACTCGAGCACCTCCCGTGCGCCGTCGCGCGAGTAACCCTGGTCGACGAGCGCGTCGATCCACGCGTTGCGCTCGTCGTCGTCCAGCTCGTTCGCGCTCACGAGCGCCGAGAAGTTGATATTGTGCTTCTTGTCCTCCCAGAGCTTGCGTTCGAGGGCGCGGCGGAGGCGGTCGTTGTCCTGCGGATTGAACGACGTGCCCTCGCGGGCGCGCCGGGAGACCCAGTTGGAGACCTCCTGTCGGAAGTCGTCCTTGCGGTCCTCGGGGATGTTGAGCTTCTCTTCGACCGCGCGGAGGAACTTCTCGTCGGGGTCCTGGTCGCGACCCGTCAGTTCGTCTTCGACCGTCGCGTCGTCGATGTACGCCATGACGTGGTCCATGTACTTCTCGCCCTGCCGGCGAATCTCGTCGATGTCGTAGGCGAGCGCGTGGCGCACGTCCTCGATGGCGCGCTCTTTGTACTCCTCGCGGACCATTTCGAGGTAGCGGTGGTAGCGTTCGAGGTTCTCCTCGGGAATCGACCCGTGGTTCTCGAGGTTCTCTTCGAGGTGGGTGAAGGATGACAGCGGCGAGAGGTAGCCCCGGCCGCGGTGGGTCGCGTCCATGATGGCTTCGGCGATTTCGTCGCCGATGAACCGGGCGGAGACGCCGTCCATGCCCTCTGCGATGTCGGCTTTCTTCTCGCCTTCCTCGCGGAGTTTGCGCACGTCCACGTCGTCGCCGTCGTCCAGCTCGCCGTTGTAGGCCTTCGCCTTCTGGACGAGCGAGATGGTGTCGGAGTCGGGTTCGACGATGCGCGTCAGGACGCCGAACAGCCCGGACATCTCCAGCGTGTGCGGCTCGACGTGGATGTCGGGCACGTCAGCGTTCCGGAGCATCTTCCGGTAGATTTCGGCCTCCTGTTCGTACTCGAGGACGTACGGGAAGTCGATGCGCTTGGTCCGGTCGTTGAACGCCTCCATCTTCTCGTCGCCCTTCTTCTCTCGGTACTCCGGCATGTTCGTCCGCCCGACGATGACCTGGTCGATGTCGATTCGGGGGTTGTTCTTCGGCTTGATGGTCTGTTCCTGCGAGGCGTGCAGGAAGTCGTAGAGGAACTCGCGCTGGAGCTTCAGCAGTTCCTCGCCGGAGAAGATGCCGCGATTCGCGTTACAGAACGCGCCGGCGTAGTCGAACGCCCGCGGGTCGGACTCGCCGTACACCGCGAGTTTCGAGTAGTTGACGTCGCCGGTGAGTTCGGTCTCGTCTTGGTTCTTCTTGTCCTTCGGCTCGAACGTCTCGATGCACTGCCGTTTGTTCTCGGAGGCGACGAGTCGGATAACCTCGATGTGGTTCGCCACGACCTCCTCTAGGTCGTCGTCGTAGTGGGCGAGCAGCCGGTCCATGTAGAACTCCGAGGCGGGGTCCAGCGCCTGGTCGTTCCGGATGGTGTACGGCGCGTCGAGGTTCTCGTTCAACTGCTCGATGACCACGTCGCGCTGTTCCTGCGGGAGCAACACGAGCGGGTCCTGGTTCATCGGTGACTGGACCACGTCGTCGGAGGGGTCCTGGTCGCGGATGACGTCGCCGAGGTTCGTCCACCGGAAGGTGTACATCCGCCCCTCGTCGGACATCGTGTAATCCTCGAAGTAGCGCCGGGAAATCCAGTCGAAGTGGGACTTCCCGGAGCCGACGGGACCCAAGAGGAGTTTGATGCGTTTTTCGGGGCCGAGGCCGCGGGCCCCCGATTTCACCTTGTTGACGAACTCGTGAATCGACTCGTGGACTTCGCGGCCGTAGAAGACGTTTTCACCGTCGTGAAGGGGGTCTTCGGAGGCCATGAGGTACTCCACGACGCCCGCGTCCTCGTCGTAACGGGTGCCGTAGAAGTCGAACATGTCCGCCACGCGCTGGTGGGCGTTGCGAGCGATCTTTGGGTGAGCGTAGACCTCTTCCAAGTACCACTCGAAGCTCTTCGCCTCGCGGAGGTCCGCGGGCACGGAGTCTTTGTAGTGCTTGCTCAGGTCTGCGAGTGTTTCAATTTCGCCGGTCATTGTTCGTGGAGCCTCGTCGGACCAGCCGTCCGGTTAGACGACCGAGGGCGACGCGCCCGCATTCGCGGGTCGCAGACGACACACCGCGAACCACGGACCCGCGGCGCAGACCGCGGGCAGTAGGTCGAAGTGCGTCGCCGCCGCTGCGCGCTTACGACGGGTCGGCGACTGGCGACAGAATCGGCAATTTGCGGACGATGCGCGACGGCTCGCTCGGCCCGGGGACCGAGACTACCAGTCAATGAGGGACGTTAACATATAACGCTTTCTCTGAAAGTAGTCAACATATTGTCTCGAACGCCAACCAATCCAGATACGTACCACGTCTCGTGACCCTCCAACCTGCCGAAGTGTATCGATTTAATCGGCGGTTCAGTCGACTGTCGGTGTCGTTAATCGGGTCGGCTGGGATTCATGTCGTCTCCGATGGGTCGCGTTCGAGGCCCGAACCACGCGCTTCGAGCCGGGTCGAGACGACCGGCCTTCGGCGCGGAAGCGGGAAGGCTTAGGACGCGCGGCGGACTAGCACACCCATGACCAACCTGCCCGACGGGTGGACCCTCTGGAACGACGAACACGAGGGTCGGCGCATCCTCGCGTTCCGCCCCGACGTGTTCAACGAGAGCGCCTTCCCCGCCGAGTGCATGCCGACCGTATTCGTGTGGAACGGGTCGCGGGCGAACCGCCCGGGCGCGACGCAGATACGCACCAAGACGTGGCACGCGGTGCTCTATCTCGAACCGGAAATCGAGGTCGTCGTCGAGGAGTTCGACTCCCGCGAGGCGGCCGTCGACGGCGCGACCGACATCGCCGGGCGCTTTGCCGACGGCGAGATAGATTACCGGAGCGCCTACCAGGTCCCCCGCGAGGACTACTTCGAGAAGCTCGACGAACTGACCGGGCGGGAGCCTTAACCGCCTCGCAGGAGAATCCCCGCTATGACCTCCGTCACTCTCGTCGGTGCCCGCCTGACCGACCCCGGCACCGAGTTTGTCTACCACGGTGAATCGAGCGCCTGCGAGGGCTGTCCGTATCGCCGCCAGTGTCTCAACCTCATCGAGGGCGTCCGCTACCGCGTCCTCGACGTGCGCGAGAACACGCAGGTCCTCGACTGCGCCGTCCACGACGAGGGCGTCCGCGCCGTCGAGGTCGAACCGGCCCCGGTCACGGCGAACGTCCCCTCGAAGGGCGCGTACGCCGGGAGCAAGGCCAGCCTGCAAGGTCCCTGCCCGCACACCGAGTGCCCGAGCCACGAGTACTGCGTCCCCGAGGGGGCGGAGTTCGACCAGGAGTACCGCATCCACGACGTGCTGGGCGACCCCCCGCACGACCACTGCCACCTCGACCGGAACCTGACGCTCGTCGAGTTCGAACCCGCCGACGAGTAGGCGTTCGTTGCGGTTCGCGCCACCGACGCGGTCGCTGATTCGTGGGGAGGACGACGAACAGACGGGGGAAACGAGAGAACCGACCGACTACGGGAGCGTGCCAACTTTCTCGCCGGCGTAGCCGAAGATGTCCGCGTAGCCGTACGCCGAAAGGAGAATGGGGTAGAAGTCGCGGTCGGCGACGAACTGCTCGGCGTCGGCGCGGGCGAACGTCTCGCCGGCGACGACGGGTTCGAAGTTGGTCGCGTGGACCTCGTACTGGTCGGCCGGCGGCTTGGGAAGCCGTTCGAGCAGGCGGAACACGTCGAGGCTGTTCTCCTCGGGGATGCCGAGTTTCAGGCGGTCGTCTTCGGTCTGCGACGCGGCATCGTCGGGTGCGCCGCCCTCGCGTCCCCCGTCGCTCGCAACCGCGGGCGCGGGGAGGACGTTGGTCGCGGTGAGGAACGCCCGGATGAGCCAGTAGGCGTTGTCGGCGGCCTCGTCGGACTTCTGGAGGCCGGCTTCGACCTCGATGGTGTGGGCGTGTTCGATGAGGCGACCCTCCGCGAAGTGGTTCGTCTCGACGGCCACGTCGACCGGGAGGCGTGGAAGAATCGACCGGGAGATGGCGTCGACGGCGTCCACGATGGCGAACGGTTCGGCGTACGACTGGGTGGAGTGAATCGAGAAGGCCGTGGTGCCGCGGACCTCGCGGCCGAGGTCGTGGGCGAGGCGTCGTTCGTGGCTCTCGGCGTTGGGGTCGCCGGGGAACGCCCGGTTGAGGTCATCGTCGAGGTAGCGCTCGTCGGCCGCCAGCGCCTCTTCGTTAGCGACGATGAGCTTCACCGGCCGTTCGACGTCGGGGTCCTCCGCGACGAATCGCTCGATGGCGCGAGCACCACAGGGCTCGTCGCCGTGGATGGACCCGACGACGGAGACTTCCGGCGTGCCGTCACCGAGTTCGTAGATTCGCATTGCCGGTTCCTAGAACTGGACGCTAATGGACCTTTAGATTCTCCCGGTTCGCGCCGCTTTCGCGGACGTGTCAGCCGAGACGGTCGCCTCGGAACTTCGGTACCTCCGGTCTGACGCGATTAGTGGTCGAGCCCCTCGACGTAGTCGTAGTCGGCGGGGTAGGCGGTCGCGCGGTGTCCGTCGAGGGCTATCTGCCAGCCGTGGAGCGCCGTCGGGTCGTCCAGCGCCGCCCGGAGGGTCGCGCGCACGTCGTCCACGTCGACGCCGTAGAAGTCGCTCGGGACGCCGCTGAGATACTCCAGCGCCGTCTCGAACAGCGACCGCATCCCGACGTCGTTCTCGAAGTCGAAGTGTTTGTACGCGCCGGCGGCGACCTGCACCATCCCGTGGAGGAAGGCGCTTTCGGCTGTCCCCGCGCCGTAGTTGTACCACTCGTCTTCGAAGCAGTCGTGGCTCTCGTGGAAGTCGCCGGCGTTGAACAGGCGGACGCCGTGTTCGACCGCCCGCCGGAGCGTCGCGTGCTCCCACATCCGCAGGTCGTCGTCCCACCCCGTCGGGTTGCCGAGCGGCGGGGCGACGCTCGGGTCGCGGGTGTGTTCGTCCATGTGAGTCAGGGCGACCGGAAGGCCGGTAACTCCATCGGTGGCGACACCACGGACTCGTCGTCGAGCAGTTCGGCGGCCTCGTCTGACGTTTCGCAACGTTTTAGCGGTCCCCCTGTCGTACTTGAGTACGCGCGAGGGTAGCTAAGTCAGGAAAAAGCGGCGGACTCAAGATCCGCTCCCGTAGGGGTCCGTGGGTTCAAATCCCTCCCCTCGCACTTCTGTCGAAACGCGACGCGATGAGCGGTGGGTGCGTCCTGCGGGATTCGAATCCGGGCGTGTAAGCGGCCGCCGTGAAGTCGCGGCCCACCTTCCACGGGCGAGCACACGGACGCCGAGGTGGGTCGCCGTTCCATATAAACCCGGTCGGGCGACCGCCGACACCGTCTTTTCTACTCCGGTGAGTTGTTCGGCCACGCCGCCGCGGAAGGGACGCCACGCGTCTCTAGAGACATCCCGAACAATTCATCATGAACAGACCACGTTTCCGGTGAAAATGGCCGGGAGAGAGCCGACCGATGACGACATTCGACGGCGGCTTCAACTGACCTATCGGACGGTCTGACTATCGTCGTTCCCCGACTATTCAGAAAATATCAGAAACGTTCATTATGTTATCGGACCTACAGTAGTGTTGCCGGAAGCGCAAGGGCGCACCGGACGACCAAACCGAATCCGTCGGGCGACGTGAAAGGCGTCGACGATGGTACGCATCGCAAGGTGCGGAGGAATGGAATCGACGCGAACACCGAGTCTTTCGTAACAGGAAGACGAGGTCAAAGTACCGAAGAGGAACCGAAACAGCCCCGTAACCGCTCTGCGAGCGAGCGGCGGGAAGACCAAGTACCGGACCACGAGGAATCGGAGTTCGGGAAGTCGGCGCAAGCCGAATACGGTCGTGAAGGCTGTGGAAAACGTCTTCCGTCCGGGTTCTAATTGCGGATTCTGGCTTTTCCGTTGTTCGCCCTCTGAGCGGGCGAGCCGTCCCGCGCGGCGGCGCAGTTTACGACACGACGACGCGACGCGTCGGGTCGCCGTTACGGGAGCGACGTTCCGCCCGGATTACGGCTGCACCAACTGACTCATCAGCCGGAGATACTCCGAGGCGACGAGCGGTTCGTCGGCCGCGGTCCGCTCGACGGCCGCCACGCCGTGTTTCAGTTTCTCCTTGAGCGGGCTCGGCGGCACCTTGTGGCCGAGCACCCGAGACGCTTCCTCGACGTGTTCCAGCGCGGTTTCGGCGTCACCGGCTCTGACCGCCGCTCTGGCGTCGTCGAACGAGTCCGCGAGCGACTCGCGGACCCGCGCCGGGAGGTCGATAGCGTCTGACACGCCACGAGCTAAACCGCCCATCGACATAAGCCACCGGGCCGCGTCGCCTCCGAGTCGGTGGATATAGGCACCTGCCGGTTCTGTCACGCCCATGAACGAACTCGACGCCCGGGCGGACCGGGCACAACGCGCGGCCCGCGACGGCGGCGCAGTCGCGCGGCGCGCCTTCAGAACCGGCATCGCCGTCGAGACGAAAGGCGGGAAGACGGACGTGGTCACGCAGGCCGACAAGGACGCCCAGCGCCGCGTCGTCGAGCGAATCCGCGGCGCGTTCCCCGACGAACCCATCGTCGGCGAGGAAGAAGACGAACGCAAATCGGTTCCCGAGTCGGGGCCGGCGTGGGTCGTTGACCCCATCGACGGCACGAACAACTTCGTCCGCAACGTCCCGGTCTGGGCGACCGCGGTCGCCGCCGTCCGCGACGGCGACCCGATCGCGGCGGCCAACTACCTGCCCGCGCTGGACGACTGCTACGCGGCCGACGACGAGACGGCCTCCCGAAACGGCGAGGAAATCTCGGTGAGTCAGCGCGACGACCCCGAGACGTGTACGGTCTGTCCGACGTTCTGGTGGGACTACGACGCCCGCGACGAGTACGCCGCCGCGGCCCGCGCCATCGTCACTCGCTTTGGCGACCTGCGGCGCTACGGGAGCATGCAGGTCGTACTCTCGTACGTCGCCGACGGTTCGCTCGACGGAGTCATCACGAACAAGCGGGCGAACCCGTGGGACTCGGTCGCCGGCGCGCACCTCGTCCGGATGGCCGGAGGCACGGTCACCGACCTCGACGGCAACGCGTGGCGACACGATTCGGAGGGCCTCGTCGCCTCGAACGGCCACGTCCACGACGCGGTGCTGGAGGCGGCCCGCGAAATCGACGGGCGGTAGCACCGGCGCGAAGCGGGCGGCCGATTCCGGCGAGCCGAGGCCGCCGAACGCCGCCGCCGACGCGGGCGGATTCCCATCCGCAAGTGCGAAGTTACCCCCCATCAGAAAGGATAGCATGGACCTCGACGCGACGGACCGGGCGATTCTCCGGATTCTGATGGAGGACGCGCGGACCCCGTTCAGCGAAATCGCCCGCAGAATCGATATGTCGAGCGCGACGGTTCACGACCGGGTCGGCCGGATGGAAGACGCCGGCGTCATCGAGGGCTACCACGCCCACGTCGACCCGCGGCAGGTCGGGCTGGGAACCTCCGCGCTGGTCGGCTTCCGGGTGAAACAGGGCCGCGAGAAGGAGGCGCTCCAGCAGCTCCGCGACATCGACGGCGTCCAAGAGATTAACCTCACCACCGGCGAGTGGGACGTGATGCTCCGGGTGTACGCCGAGGACACCGACGCCCTGCGCGAGCTCATGTTCGACCACATCGCCGAACTCGACGGCTTCTCGCGGTCCCAGACGATGGTCATCCTCGGGACCGAGTACGACGACCCGGTGTTGCCGATTCGCGAGCCGGACGACGAGGACTGAACCCCACCGCGGGGGCGACTCGCAGCGACGGGAACTGACTCACCCCGCCGAGGCGTGCGCCGGGAGTGCGAGAGACCGGAACCCTCAACAGGCCCGCCGTCGGGGTATCGGCTATGGCAACGGTAGCAGAGCGAATGGGTCTCGACTCCGAGCGCCTCTGGGGGCTCGGCGTCGCGGCCATCCTCGTCGCCCTCGTCGGCGGGTCGCTCGCGTTCCCTCGCGTCGTCTACGACGGCTTCGTCTGGCACTACTTCTGGGGACCCGTCCAAGCCGACGCGAACTCGGCCGTCTGCGCGGTTCGCGCGGGCGGCGTCACCCAGTACCTCGACACGGCGTCGGCGTGCACCGCCGCGGCCGAACCCGTCGCGTACCCCGGCTACACGCTCGTCTCCGAGGTCGGCTACATGGTCACGCTCGTCATCGCCCTCTCGGGCGTCGTGTTCCTCCTCCGCCGCCTCGACATCGGTGAGCGCCCGCGGTTCTTCTACGCCCTCTTCCCGTTCATGCTGTTCGGCGGCGCGTTCCGCGTGGTCGAGGACGCCAACGACGCCCCCGGCGTCGCCGACGCCCTCATCACCTACCCGCTGAACACGCTCGTCATCAGCCCGGTCATCTACGTGACCGTCTTCGCAATCACGCTCGTCGCCGTCGTCGGGAGCGTCCTCGCCGAGCGGCGGGGCCTCGTCGACGACTACGTGAAACCCCTGTTCGGGGCCGGTCTCGCTGTGCTCGCGGTCACGCTCGGCTACCTCCTGTGGGCCGGTCTCACCGGCGCGCAGGGCGCGACGTTCTACCCGCAGGTGCTCGTCGTCATCCTCGTCGGCGCGACGCTCACCGCCGCGGCGACGTGGTGGCTCGTCGAGCGCTTCGCCCCCGAAGTCAACGAGGGGACGGGATACATCGGTCTCGTCGTCATCTGGGGCCACGCCATCGACGGCGTGGCGAACGTCATCGGCCTCGATTGGATGACCGACCTCGGCGCGGGGCACAACCTCGTCCCGAAGCACCCGGTGAATCAGGCGGTCGTCGACTTCACCTCCTCCACGCTCCCCGAGTCGGTGCTGGCCGTCACGGGCGACGCGTGGCCGTTCCTGCTCGTCAAACTCGTGGCCGCGACGGCCGTCGTCTGGGTGTTCGACGAGCAGATATTCGAGGATAGCCCGCGCTACGCAATCTTGCTTCTCATCGCCGTCCTCGCGGTCGGGCTCGGGCCGGGGAGCCGCGACATGCTCCGCGCGACGTTCGGCGTCTAATCGACCCGCCGTCTCCTCTGTTCCGGCCGCTCGTTCCCACGTTCCGGCCGCTCGTTTCCGCGCTCCGACCCCTCGTACCCCTCCCGACGAAGCTTCAAGTACCGAGCCGCGGCCAGCACCGCTATTCTGTGACGCAGGCCGCGCGGCGGCTCGCGGGTGTCCGGCACACCGCCGCGCGGACTCGATTCGGCCCGCCTGCCGCGCGGCCGTCCGTGCCGGCTGTCAGCTACGATGCCCACGAACCCCGAGACCCGCCAACTACGGGAACGGGTGGAACTCGCGGTCCAGTCGCGGCTCGAAGCCGAGGTCTCGCGGCACCGACTCGGCGCGGTCAGCGAAGTACGGCTCACCGATAAACAGCGGTTGCGCCGCCGGCACGACCACGCGAACCGCCTCGAAGCCGAGGCGCGCCACGTCGCGCGGGGTGGTCCGCGCCGCGTAGGCGTCGAGACCGGCGTCTGTGACCGCCGAGACGACCGCGTCGAGTTCGGCCGCGCCTTCGGGGGTTTCGTCGGGACCGACCGAGTCCGCGGGGATGGTCGCGTCCGGCGAGACGAACGTCCGTGCCGGCTTCGGGAAGTCGGCGTAGGTCGCAATCGCGCCGCCCTGCGTCGCTGCCTGCTCTGGCCCCATGCCGCGCAGTTCGGTCCAGTTCTGAAGCGCCTCGGCCAGCGCCGACCGAGCGGCGCGGTTCGCGTCGAGGTCCGCGCCGGAGCCCATGGCGAACTTCGGCCACTCGCCGTCGCGGTGGACCGCCACCGCCACGACCGGCACGTCCACGTCCTGCGTCACGAGGAGCGCAGTCACCTCGAGGGACTCAGAGCGGGCGCGGGCCGCCAGCGTCTCGAACGTCTCGTCCGTCACGTCCAGCCCGAGCGGGTCGAACGTCGAGTACCACGCGAGCATCGTCGCGTCGCGCTCGACGACCTCGTAGAGCCCCGAGAGAATCGCCTCGGTCCCGGAGTTACCGAGGCCGAGACCGGTCGTAATCGACGGCTTGTGTCGCTCCGACGGCGGCGGATAGTGGACGAACTCCGCCGGGAGCGAGACGGTCGCCCCGGTCGCGAGGTCCTCGCCTTCGACCCACTGAATCGGTTCGTCGGGGTCGGGGTCGCGGAAGGAGTCGGGTCTGACGAAGCGACTCGGCGGCACCGCGGCCGGCCGGGACGCCGCGGGCGCGACGGCGAACTCGCTGGTTCGGTAGACGCCCGCCGAATAGCGTTCGAGCGCCTCGCCGAGCGCCTTCATGTAGGCCTCGTCCCAGCCGGCGGCCGCGCCGCCGGCGAGTTCGGCCGCCCGAGCGTCGGCGTACACCGTCGTGTCCGCCGTCTGCGCGACGTAGTACGGAAGCGGGAACGACTCGCGCTCCCCGACCTGCCTGACGATGCCGACGCGGTCGTCAACGGCCGATTCGGCCCGCGCGAGCGCGTCGTCTAGCTCGACGGCGCGGAAGTCGCGGTCGAGAGTTCTGTCCCGCTCCGTCGGCGACGGAGTCGGGAGAAACGACCGCTCGGGGCCGGAGACTTCGACGACGGTCCCGGCCACGTCGTCGCCCGAGAGGAGCGCGATGCCGCGCCGCCCGGCCACCGCGCCGGCGAGTCGAACGGCCGCACGGTCGCCGCCGGGGCGACCCTCAGACTCCGTGGTAGACGCGACCCGCGCCCGGAGGGCCGCGAAGTCGGCGCTTTCGGGGTCGAACGCCGAGACGGCCGCGTCGAGGTCGGGGACGGCGTGTCCGCCGACGCCGCCGATTTCGACCGCGAGCCAGCGCGAAGCGGCTTCGTCGGCCGTGTCGAAGGCGTCGCTTCCGGCCGCGGCGACGACGAATCCGAGGTCGAACGAACCGAGCGAGTCGGGGGTCGACTCCACGACCGTCGCATCGATGTCGGCGCACGCCGCGCGAATCGACTCGGCGGCGGGGCCGCTCCCGACGAGTCCGATGTCCATGCGCGCGACGAGGAGAGACGGAGGGAAAAAGCGAGGGGGTCGCGGTCGGGCTACGCGTCGAGCAGTTTCTGGGCCTCGTCGGCCAGTTCGTCCGCGCCGGCGGCGACGAGTTCGTCCGCGCCGAGCTTCAGGCGGAGTCGCGGGCGGCCGACGTCGATAGGAACTTTCTCGGTGTCGATGAGGCCGAGCTCTTCGAGCTTCGTCTTCGTCCGGGAGAACGTCGCCTTGCTGGCGATGCCCACGTCCTCGCCCCACTTCGAGATATCGTAGAGGAGGACCTCGTTGCGGGCGGCGACGAGCAGCGAGATGGTCACCTCGTCGAGGCCGTCGCCGTCGCCGCGGGCCGACGACAGCGAGCCGAGCACGGCGTCGAAATCGGCGAGCGTCTCTTCGCTGATGTCCTCGCCGAGCGTCTCGCGAACGCGCGCGAGCGGCGGCGTCCGGAGCTTGAACTCGGGGGCGTCCTCCCAGTGGGCCTGATGAGCTTCGAACGCCGTCTCGACGAACGCCTCGTCGTCGGTGACGAGGCCGGCGACCTTGTCCCCGGCGGCGACGAGCGCGACGACCGAGTTCGGCGTGACGAACAGCGTGTTCTCGACTTCGTCGGCGGCGGTTCGCATCGAGAGCGCGCCGTCGGCGACGAGGTTCGCGGCGTTCGAGGCGACGATGAAGTCGTCGAGCACGTCCTTCAGGACGCCCTCGTCGGCGACGAGCCGAATTTCCGGGAGGTCGCCGTCGATGTCTGTCGCCACGGCGACGAGCCCCTCGATGACCTCGGCGGTCGGGTTCGCGACCAACACCTCGTCTTCCGACGAGGAGAGGACGGACTGGATGATGTCTTCTACCCCCTCAGCGAGTAGATTAGAACGAATAGTCATAGCTTGAATATCGCCGGTAATATATTTAATATTAACGCAAGACGACTGGCAGAACGTATTCGAAATCGAGTTGTACTAACGCTGTATCGAGCGAATTGAGCTGCTAATTTCAGAAATTTTACGTCTATCGTGGAGTGGGAAAATCGGTTCCGAACCGAGGGACTCGGTCGGAGCGTCGTCGTCACCCGCGGGGTCTGACCCGAGTCGTCTGTTCGGCCCGGAGACACGACGACAGAGGCGGGTCTCGCGCGTTCGTGTATCTGTTCGCGGTAGCACGCCACAGAATATACATGGGTGTGCAACACAACACCGGCAGGCGTAGCCAAATGGGACACATTTATGCCGTGATTGGACCGGATACTACGTATGGACTACAGCCACGTCCGCGACGTCGACCCCGCCGTGGCAGACGCCCTCGACGGCGAGGTCGAACGCCAGCGCGACACGCTCGCGATGATCGCCTCGGAGAACCACGTCAGCGAAGCGGTCCTCGAAGCGCAGGGGAGCGCGCTGACGAACAAGTACGCCGAGGGCTACCCCGGCAAGCGCTACTACGCTGGCTGTGAGTACGCCGACGACGTGGAGACCCTCGCCGTCGAGCGCGCGAAGGAACTCTGGGGCGCGGAGCACGTCAACGTGCAGCCCCACTCCGGCACGCAGGCCAACATGGGCGTCTACCTCGCCATGCTCGACCCCGGCGACAAGATTCTCTCCTTGGACCTGACTCACGGCGGCCACCTGAGCCACGGTCACCCCGCGAACTTCACGGGCAAGCTCTACGACGTCGAACAGTACGAAGTCGACGCCGAAACCGGCCACATCGACTACGACCAGCTCGCGGAGAAGGCCGCGGCGTTCGAGCCGGACATCATCGTCTCCGGCTACTCCGCGTACCCGCGGGCCGTCGAGTGGGAGACGATTCAGGAGGTCGCAGACGACGTTGACGCGCTCCACCTCGCCGACATCGCCCACATCACGGGCCTCGTCGCGGCCGGCGTCCACCCCTCGCCGGTCGGCGTCGCGGACTTCGTCACCGGCTCGACCCACAAGACCATCCGCGCCGGTCGCGGCGGCATCATCATGTGCGACGAGAAGTACGCCTCCGACATCGACAGCGCCGTCTTCCCCGGCGCGCAGGGCGGCCCCCTCATGCACAACATCGCCGGCAAGGCCGTCGGCTTCAAAGAGGCGCTTCAGCCCGAGTTCGAGGAGTACGCCCAGCAGGTCGTCGACAACGCGAAGGCTCTCGCCGAGACGTTCGAAGACCACGGTCTCAGCGTCGTCTCCGGTGGCACCGACACGCACCTCGTGCTCGTCGACCTCCGCGACTCGCACCCCGACCTCACCGGCGGCACCGCCGAGGAGGCGCTCGAATCGACGGGCATCGTCCTCAACGCGAACACCGTCCCCGGCGAGACGCGCTCGGCGTTCAACCCCAGCGGTATCCGCGCCGGCACGCCCGGGCTCACCACCCGCGGCTTCGGTGAAGACGAGATTCGCGAAGTCGGCGAACTCATCGTGAAGGTCGTCGACGCCCCCGAAGACGACGACGTGCTCGCGGAGGTCTCCGAGCGCGTGCAGGAACTCTGCGACGCCAACCCGCTGTACGAGTAAGCGACGCTCGCAGGCGGCCACTGCGGCCCGACGTTCGGCTTTTCAAACCCCTCTCCCGAGTAACACTATTAGCCGCGCCGCCGTATCACCGTCCGATATGGCTCCGATTCGTCGGCTCGTTCTCGACGTGTTGAAACCGCACAGCCCCTCGACGGTGGAGGTCGCCCGCGAGGTCGCGGACGCGGCCGGCGTGGCCGGCGTGAACGCGACGCTCCTCGAAACCGACCGCGAGGTACAGAACCTCAGGCTCGTCGTGGAGGGCGAGGCCATCGACGCCGACGAGGTCGAACGCCGCGTCCGCGACCTCGGCGGGACGGTCCACTCGGTGGACGAAGTCGTCGCCGGCGAGACGCTGGTGGAGTACCGAAACCAGCCGCAGGACCCGTCACCGTCGTGATGTTCGGTCGACTCGGCGCGCTCCTGCGCGACGACCGCGTCCGCGCCATCTCCCGGCGGTACTTCGTCTCGAACGGCTTCGACGGCGCGCTGACCTGCATCGGTCTCGTCATCGGCGCGTACCTCACCGGCGTCACGGACGGGGTGACGGTCGTCGAAATCGGCGTCGGCGCGGCGGTGGGGCTGACGACCTCCGGCGTCTGGAGCGTCTGGGAGATAGAGCGCGCTGAAAAGCGGGCCGAACTCGGGCGCATCGAAGACGCCATGCTGGCCGACCTCGGCGGGACCGCGGTCGAACGCGACCAGGTCGCGGCGCGGGGAATCAACGCGGCCGCAAGCGGACTCGGCCCGCTCGTCGGCATCGTCGTCCCGCTCCTCCCGTTTCTCGCGGTCGGCACGCTGCTGACGATGACGTGGGCGACGCTCGCCTCGGTCGGCCTCGGAACGGCCATCCTCTTTGCGTTCGGCGCGTACATGGGGTCGATATCGGAACAGCGGTGGTACGTCGCCGGCCTGCGGATGGCGCTGGCGGGCGTCGCGGTGGCCGCCGTGAATCTGCTGTTCGGGTGACCGCAGATGGCCACAGACGTGTATATTTTGCTTCTCTCGTCTCCAAGAATACGCACGAATTCGAATCTTTGAAATGCCCGGAGCGCGCTGTCTGAGACAATGACGACCATCATCGACGGCAACGCCGTCGCCGAGGAGATTCGCGACGGGCTGGCCGACGCCATCGACGCGCTCGACGAGGCCGGCGTGAAGCCGGGGCTCGCCACCGTGCTGATGAGCGACGACCCCGCCAGCGAGACGTACGTCTCGATGAAACAGCGCGACTGCGAGGAGGTCGGCATCGAGGCGTTCGACTACGAACTCGACCCCGAGACGCCCGCCGACGAGCTGTACTCGCTCGTCGACGACCTCAACGACGACGACGAGGTCCACGGCATCCTCGTCCAGATGCCCGTCCCCGACCACGTCGACGACCGGACGGTCCTCCGCCGCATCGACCCCGCCAAGGACGTCGACGGCTTCCATCCCGAGAACGTGGGCCGCCTCGTCGCCGGCGACGCCCGCTTCAAGCCCTGTACGCCCCACGGCGTCCAGAAGCTCCTCGCCGCCGCCGACGTGGAGACCGAGGGCGCGGACGTGGTCGTCGTCGGTCGCTCGGACATCGTCGGCAAGCCGATGGCGAACCTGCTCATCCAGAAGGCCGAGGGCGGCAACGCCACGGTCACGGTCTGCCACTCCCGCACTGACGACCTCGCCGCAAAGACCCGCGAGGCCGATATCGTCGTCGCGGCCGCAGGCGTCCCCGAACTCGTCACCGGCGACATGCTCTCCGAGGGCGTCGTCGTCATCGACGTGGGCGTCAACCGTGTCGACGCGGACAACGAGAAGGGCTACGAGCTCGTCGGCGACGTGGAGTTCGACTCCGCGAAGGAGAAGGCCAGCGCCATCACACCGGTCCCCGGCGGCGTCGGCCCGATGACCCGCGCGATGCTCCTCTGGAACACCGTGAAGGCCGCCGCCGAGGCCGAGGGCGTCGACGTCGACCTCCCCTGAGTTCGGAGCGGAACGCGAGCCCGCGTCCACAGGCCGATTCGGCTCCCGGTCGGGCGCTGACGCCCGCCCAACCGATTTTTCTCACTCGTGCGTCGCCACGAGCAGTCGGTCGCCGTCCCGCCGGACGCAGAATCGGGTGTCGGCGTCCACGTCGAAGCTGTGCGCGGTTCGGTCGGAGATGAGCAGTTGCGAGAAGTCGTCGCCGCAGGCCGGACAGGCCACGCCGTCGCGGTTCTCGACGAGCATCGTGTCGCCGTCGTCGCGGAGTAGTTTCACCCGGTGGCGAACCTCGTGGATGTCGAATCCGGCAGTCATCGTCTGCGAAGGGTCGCCGCGGGGCAAAAACGTTAACGCGGTGGTCGGCGGCCTCAGAACAGCGCCGCGAGCGTGTCGCGGGCCGACGCGAGCGCGTCGAGGTCGTTGTCGATGAGCGCGGTGTGAATCTCGCGGGCGGCCTCGACGAGCGCCTCGGACTCCGACAGCGAGACGGCCCCGTCGAGCGCCTCGACGCGTTTGCGGTGGTTCGAGAGGGTTTCGAGCGTCGTCCTGACCTCGGGGTTCGGGTTGTCGTCGAGCCACGTCGAGAGGTCGCGACAGTAGGCGTCGATGGCCTCGGCGTAGGCGAGACCGCGGGCGTCGGTCATCGAGTCGGGCACGGGGTCCGGCGCGAGGCGTTCGCCCTCGTCGGCGCGTTGGAGCAGGCTGATGACGTAAAGCTGTTCGTCGTCCGTGGGTCGGTTCGACCGGGCGACCACGTCGACCGCGTGGAGGAGTTCGTGGGCCGCGAGCGGGGTGTCTCCGAGGGGGAGCAGTTCGCCCCCGCGGATGTAGCCCGTCTGCCGGACGTAGTCGCGGAGGTCGGATTTCAACGCCGGCGCGGCGTCTCGAATCGACCCGTCGCCGACGGCGGAGCGGTGCGCCGAGAGATCGAGGTCGGTCTGCGTGGCGGTGTGGCGCTCCCTGCCGCCAACGCCGACGCTCCGGAGGCTCCCGCACTGCGGGCACGATACGCTTCCCGTCTCGTAGTACGACCATCGGTGGTCGCACTCCTTGCACTCGCGCTCGCCGCGTATCTCCATGCGACCGGGTTGGCTCCGACGGCGCAAAAGCACGGCGACCCGACGCGGAGAGCATCAAGAGTGAGGCGAGTCGACGCGGCCGCGAGCGGTCGCCAGTCGAGACGACCGCCGGGCTACATACGTCCGGCGGCCCACCGTCGGCGTATGCGAAGCGAATCCGAAGTTCGAGAGCAGTACGAGTTCCTGAAGCATGAACTTGACTCCGAGGAGATGCGACACGAAGGTGTCAGAAAGCTCATGACGCACTACAAGCGGGCGCTCGGCTGGGTGTTGGAAGAAGAGCATATGTGACTAACCAAACATAACTCTTCGAACATAACTCTTCGAACATAACTCTTCGAACAGAACGAAATCGACGAACGCCGGAATTCGGCGCGTACGTACCACTCAGATGGACAGTTAGCACCATTGTCAACCCTTGGCACGCGTCGTTATCTTTAAGTGAAACCGAACAGTAGCCGTAAGTGACGCTTCGCTTTGGAGGGCCGAAGCGTCAGCGGGGACCAATTCAGGGCGGCATGCCGTGCCGGAGATTTCCGGCACGGCTTGCTTTCCTTCTGCGCGAAACTACGACCTGAGATCGGCAGGTCCGTCTCACTCGCCGTCCGAAAACGAGCTCCTGATTCCGAGTCGGCCGACTGTCTCCCCGGAACTGTCGAGGAGTTTCCTCGACCGGCGGGATTTTCGTTCCGAACAGCCGTGCTATGTTCACTGATAACAATTAACAATATCGTCGCGCGAACCACGAGAGTCGTCCAGTTGTGGACATATCCAGTCCTCGAAACGGACACTCCGGAATATTAGTAAGATTAATAACATAATCGCGTCCAGAAGATTTCGGAGACTGGCGCGGTTTCGAGGGTGAATCGTCGGTCGAGGCCGATATGCTTATCTGAATTAGACAGTAACATACGAGTCGAATTTACCGATGTACGACCTGACAGGATTCCAGCGAGACCTGCTGTACGTCATCGCTGGTCTCGAAGAGCCGCACGGACTCGCCATCAAAGAAGAACTCGAAGCCTACTACGAAAAGGAGATTCACCACGGGCGGCTCTATCCCAACCTCGACACGCTCGTCGAGAAGGGGTTGGTCGACAAGGGCCAGCGCGACCGCCGAACCAACTACTACACGCTCACCCGCCGCGGTCGCCGCGAAATCAAGGCCCGCGACGAGTGGGAAGCGGAGTACGTCCCCGAAGACTTCGAGGCGTGAGCGAACGACCCGGGCTACCCGTCAACGCCGGCGTCGGACGGAGACCGCGAGTCTCGACCTGACCTCGTCTCGTCCCGGTCGGTAAACGTCTCCGGAACGTCCGACTCGCCCTCCGACGACCGTTCGGTTTCGGCTGGCTCTCGCTGCGTGTCGTCCGCCTCGTCAGCGGTTAGCTCCTCAACCGGCGGGCCGTCGACCAAGTGCGCCGGGTCAACCATGTACGGCCGAATCGGTTTTCCAGCCAAGAGCTCCGGCAGGACGAGTCGGGCGAAGTTCACGAACAACACGAGTATCATCGGCATGAGGAAGATGCCGTACCAGCCGAAAAGCAGCGGGCCGAACGTGTACGCGAGCATCACGGCTCCGACGTGGAGGCTCCGACCGGAGACGTACGGCCGGAGCACGAGGTCCGGAATCGTGTCCACGATGACGAACGAGACGGCGGCGAAAAGCAGGACGAACCAGAGTCCGGGCGGGTTCGCAATCGCCGCTTCGAGTCCCATGTAGCCCGCGATGGGGACGTAGACGAGCTTCATGCCGACGACGGGAATGAGGCTCGCCACGCCCGCGAGCAGTCCGATGAGCGCCGGCGCGGGGATGCGGACGCCCGCCGGCGCGAGGACGTTCAAAAGCGAGTACGCGATGACGCCGATGGTGCCCGTGAGGATGGCGTTAAGGATGTTGCCGAAGAAGATGTTGTTGAAGTCGCGGTCCACGCCGCGCATGTAGGCTTCGAGGATGCCGTGGTCGTCGGCGAACATCGATTGGCCCCACCGTCGCAGGCGGTGGCCGTCGCGGAGGAGGTAGAACGCGAACGCAATCATGACGAACAGGTGAATCGCACCGACACCGAGGAAAGCGAACGTGTTGGCGGCGACGCTCAGCGAATCGAACACCGAGCCGAGCGCCTCGGGCGTCAGCACCGACCGGAAGTCGTACTCCAACAGCGCCTGCGGGCTGGCGATTCCCTCCAACAGCGTCGGGTCGATGCCGTAGGCTTCGAGGTCGATGGGAACCTCGTCCGTCGAGAGCCGGTCGGCGTACCGCAGGAACTCGCGGAGCGCGATGGTCGCGGCGTAGACGACGAGGCCGAGCACGGGGAGTGCGAGGGCGAAAAGCGCCACGGCAGCCGCCAGACTCGGGGGTTTCACCCGGCGACGAATCCGCCAGTAGATGGGCCGCGTGGCGTAGTAGATGAAGAGCCCGAAGACGAACGTCCCGATAAAAGAGTAGACGACGTAGGTGAGCGCGCCCGCGAGGACCAACGCGAGCGACCACCACATCGCGCGGGAGCGCTGGATGTCAGGGAGAGCCATACCCAACCACGGACACGGAGGCATCAAAAGCCTATCGCGGGAGCGATAGGTCACGACGGAACGCCGTCACGACCGGCCGCCGAAGCCGTCGGTTCGCGCGGCGAAACCGACCGACTCGACCGAGGGGCAGCCGATATTGCATCAATAATAACGAACATCTTAACTTATGTGTCGCCGTACCGAGGCGCATGGACCGAGAGACGGCGGTGCCACGCGTCGATTCGATGCCCGGCGAGAAAGCGCGCGAGTGGGTCGCGTACCACCACGAACACGCCGCGCCGAGCACGTACGTCTACGACTTCGTCTGGGACATCACCGCGGAGTCGGAAGGCCCCTTCTGCACCGACATCGACGGCAACGTCCTCCTCGATTTCACGAGCCACGTCGCGGCCGCGCCGCTCGGCTACAACAACCCGAAACTCACGGACCGCATGGCCGAGTTCGACCTCGTGGACCCGACGAAAATCGCCGGCCAGGACTTCTACGTCAGCGACGGCTCCGCGCCCGGCGAGGAGCGACTCCCCGGTCCCGCCGCGCTCATGGACAGACTGACCGACCTCACGAGCCACTACGGGATGGACACGGTGTTCCTGTCGAACTCCGGGGCCGAAGCCGTCGAGAACGCCATCAAAATCGCCTACGACCACGCCGACGGCGCGAAGTACGGCGTCACCTTCGAGGGCGCGTTCCACGGCCGCACCCTCGGCGCGCTCTCGCTCAACCGCTCGAAGTCCGTCTATCGCCGCAAGTTCCCCGAGATTTCGGGCGTCCTCGACGTACCGTTCTGCGACGACCGGACCTGCTCCCCCGAGACGTGTTCCTGCGGCTTCTTCCCCGACGCCGACTCCGCCGTCTCCAAACTCCGACAGAAGCTCCACCCGAAGAAGGGCCACATCGACGCCGACGAGGTCGCCTACGTCATCGTCGAACCGATACAGGGCGAGGGCGGCTACCGCTTCCCCTCCGACGCCTTCGTCGAGGAACTCGCCGCCGTCGTCGACGACTACGACCTGACGCTCATCGCCGACGAGATTCAGACCGGCGTCGGCCGCACCGGCGAGCTGTGGGGTTCTGACCACTACCCGCTGGAACCCGACATCATCACCGGCGCGAAGGGCCTCCGCGTCGGCGCGACAATCTCGAACGACGGGATATTCCCCGACGAGACCTCGCGGCTCTCCTCGACGTGGGGCGCGGGCGACATCGTCTCCTCGATGCAGGGCGTGTTCACCCTCGAAGCCATCGAGGAGTACGACCTACTCGACAACGCCGTCGCCCGCGGCCGCCAGTTCATCGAGCGGATGCGCGACGACGCGCCCGACACCGTCGTCGACGTGCGCGGCAAGGGCCTGCTGCTCGCCGTCGAGTTCGATACCAAAGAACGCCGCGACGCCGTGCAGGAAGCCGCTCTCAAGCGCGGTCTCCTCACTCTCTCGTGCGGCTACAAGGTGCTTCGAATCCTCCCGCCGCTCGACGTGACCGCCCGCGAAATCGACCTCGGCGCGACGATGCTGCTGGACGCCATCGAAGACGTGTCGTAACGTGGTCGGTCAGTTCGTGTCGAGGCTGACGACGGGTTCGACCACGTTCCCGAGTTCCCGCATCATTCCAGCACCGACGAGGTAGTACACCGCCGACTCGACGCGCTCTTTCCACGCGGGACCGTCGCCCATTTCGAGACTCACGTCGCCGGCGCGGATAATGCTCGCCGCCTCGTTCGCGACGACGCCCGCGAAGTTCGAGTCGTATTCGTCGCGCGTCGCCCGAAAGTCGCGCATCGAACGGCGTTTCGCCCGGAACGCTCGACCCGAGTCGTAGCCGGTGTCGGCAGGAGTAACGCCGAGTTCCTCGAGGGCGTACTCGTGGGCCTGTCGCGCGAGGAGGGCCTGACCGGTCTTCACGACGCGAAGGACCGTCAGGTCTCGGCGGAGGTCGTTGCCGTAGAATCTGAAGCCGTTGTCGAAGCAGAGCGTGTACAACTCCCAGCGGGCAGCACCGTAGGGCGACGACCGGTCGAGTTCGAGTTCGTCTTCGAGTTTCGTCCGCATCTGGTCACGTCTCGGGAACCGGTCGGTTTCGGCGAGGAGGCCGAGAAGCGCGTCGTCCAGTCGCTCGCGATGCGGCTGTGGGTCGTCTCCGAGACCCGAGCGATACTGCTCTCGGTAGTGTCGTGCGTTTTCGAGTCGTTGTTCCGCCTGCAACTGCGACCCCCAGGTGTTCGCGAGTCCGTGGGGAGAGTACTCGTCTACCGAGTCGGGGTCGCCGCCGACGGACGTCCCATTCCAGTTCGAACTGATTCGCACAAAGGCCAGTTGGCGTTCGATGGCGTAGAGATACCCGAGGTCACGGCCGGGGTCGGAGACACGGTACGCAGAGATGGAGTCCGCAACCGCGTCACTCGCCTCCCACAGTTCACGGCCGCGTTCGAGACGGGCATCCGGGTCCTCCTCTCCGAGTGCAACCTTCGCGTAACCGACGGCTTCGCCGGCGAACAGCATTCCGTAGGTTGCCGAGAAGAGACGCTCACGGGCATCTCGTTCCTCTTTCGCGGCGTCGAGGTGGCCGCCGGCGGGCGACCCGCGGAGATGAAACCGCATATCCTCGTCCACCGAGTCGAGGTCGACCTGCGAACGGAGTTGCTTCGCCTGCTCGACGGTCTCTTCGAGGTTCGCCACCGCCGCGTCGGCGTGTTCGTCGCTCACCGGCGGCTGCCAGACGTAGTTGCTCGGCGGGTCGGGGTACATCGTCGTCAGCCAGTCCGTAATCGGGTCGGGGAGCCACGTCGGCCTGAACCAGCCGATACCGCCGACCGCGCCCGCGCCGCCGACGAGGCCGAGCAGTTGGCGACGCGAGAGCGAGGAGCGTTCGTCAGAGCTGGCCGCAGAGGAGGTCGTGTCGGAATCGGATTCGGCGTCGTCGGGGGACACACGCCGGAGTTCCGAACCAGCCCGTGTAAACGTGTCGGCGGGCTGTTGTCTCGATGCGAGCGCGCCCTACGTCCAGCGGTCGAGGCCGGTCTGCGTGACCGACTCCTCGATTCGCTCGAAGCCGCGGCGGACTTCCTCGGGGTCGACCTCCCACGTCTCGGTGACGAACTCGCGGGCGGCGGCCACGTCGGGGTCGATGTCGGTGTCGTAGTCGTAGTCGTCGGTGACCGGCGGGTCCAAGAAGAACTCGCGCACGCGGTCGGCGTTGGGGATGCTCGCGCCGCGGGCTTCGAGGACCGACCAGAGGTCGCCGTGTTCCGTGACGACCTTCACGGCCGTCTTCGGGCCGATTCCCGTGATGCCCTCGTTGAAGTCGGTCCCGCAGAGCATGGCGATGTCGACGAGTTGCTCGTAGGTGATGTCGTGTTTGTCGAGCGTCGCGTCGAGGTCCATCAGTTCGGGGTTCCCCTTGCTCGTGAGCTGTCGGAGCGTGTAGGGCGCGCCGAACAGGAGTGTGTCGTAGTCCTCGCTGCCCACGTAGTCGGCGTCGCCCTTACGGGCCATGTAGGACGCCTGCGCCTCGCCTTCCGCGGGCGCTTCGACCACCGGCACGTCGAGCAGCGAGAGGAGTTCGCGGCTGGTGTCCTGAATCGTCTCGGTGAGCCGCTGGGTGCGCGCTTCCATCCGGGCTGCCTCGACCGCGTCGCCGGCCTCGCGGGCCTCTTCGAGGCGTTCTTCGGCCTTCTCGCGCTGTTCGCGGCGCTTGGCCACCTCGTCGTCTTTCATCTCGGTGACGCCGCCGTCGAAGACGAAGACGGGCGTCAGGTCGTGTTCGAAGAACTTGGGGATCCCCTGGACGATGCCGACGAGGTTGGCGACCTCCTCGCCCTCGCTCGTCGTGTACGTCTCCGAACTCGTCCACTTGACCGTCGTCGTGAGATAGCGGTACAGCCAGTTGTGGGCGTCGACGGCGACGACGCTCCCGGACACCTCGTCAAACGACACCTCGGAGAGCGCGGCGAGCGTCCGCAGGTCTGCGTTTCCCATTTGCTCGGCTTTCGGGGGCCGAGGGTTTCAATCGTCCGAGTGACCGGCGTCGATTTCGGGGGGTTCAACTCCTTCGCGCGCCGCGAGAAACGCCCGCTCCGGGTCGTCGAGGTCGCGGGCGCGATAGCGGTCGAGACCGGACTGGTACGCCTCGCGGGAGACCGCCGCGGGCGCGCCGGCGGGGCGCTCCAGCACCAACTCGGCGACGCCCGTTTCGCGGCCCGTGAAGCCGAACCCGGCCTTGTGGCACGCCTCGTAGGCGAAGGGGTTGTTCGCGGCGATGCGGACCGTCTCGTAGCCGCGGTCGGCGGCGTCGCAGGTCCGGCGGAGGAGGTCGGGACCGAGTCCGTCGCCCCGGCGGTCCCGCCGAACCGTGACGTACCGGAGCCAGAGCGTCGTCGGGTCCGTCCGGTCCTCGTTGAACGCGACCGCGGCGACCACGTCCTCGGCCAGCGGCGGCAGGGAATCGGGGCCGCCGGTCGGCGCGGGTCGGTCGTCGTCGAGGGGCGGCAGAGAGTCGTCGGGGTCGCGGAGCACCGTCTTGCCCGTCGCCGCGGTGACGAACTTCCCCGCGTAGGCGAACCGCCGGTAGTCGAGGCGGAGTCGCGGCCCGTCTTCGGGCCAGCCGAGCAGGTCGAACTCCATGGCCGAACTGGGGCCGCCGCGCGCAAGAACCTTCCCCGGCGGGGCCGTGGCGTCTGCCATGCACGGCGCTGGCGACGTTCGGTTCTTCGACCGCTTCGCACCCGTCTACGACCTCGTGATGCCGCCGGCCGACCCCGGCGCGCTCGAAACGGCGCTCGACCGCGCCGACCGGGATGTCGAGCGCGTCGTCGACATCGGCGGCGGCTCCGGGCGGGCGACCCTCGCGCTCGACGTTCCCGAGCGAATCGTCCTCGACCGCTCGGCCGGGATGCTCCGCCGGGCGCGCGGGCGGGGCCTCGACTGCGTCCGCGGCGACGCCCGGAAACTGCCCTTCGCCGACGACTCCCTCGACGCCGTGACCGTCGTGGACGCCTTCCACCACATGCCGAACCAACGCGGCGTCGCCGAGGAGGTCTTCCGCGTGCTCGCGCCCGGCGGGGTGTTCGCCGTCAACGAGTTCGACCCCGAGACGCTTCTCGGCCGGGGGCTGGTCGCCGCCGAGCGGGTCGTCGGCTTCGGGTCGGCGTTCGCCACGCCCGACGAACTCGTGCGCTTTCTCGAACGCGTCGGCTTCGAGGCCGCCGTGGTCGAACGCGGCTTCGAGTACACGGTGGTCGGAAAAAAGCGGGAGAGCCATTAGGGGGGCGACGAATCCACGCCTATGGCAACCTCGACGTCGTTCTTAGAGGAGCGACTCGATGCCGGGGCGTTACCCATCGCCGTGGGCGACGTGCTCGCCATCTTCCTCCTCGTCACCGTCGGCGTGATTCAGCACAACGGAGTGTCGTACCTCTCGGCCGACCCGGTCGGCTGGGTGCTCACCGCGGTCCCGTTCCTCATCGGATGGCTCTTCACCGCTCCGCTGTTGGGCGCGTACTCGCCCGGCGCGGCGGAATCAGCGAAATCGGCCGTCCCGCTCGGCGTCCGCTCGTGGCTCGCGGCGACCGTCGTCGGCATGGCGATTCGCTGGACGCCGCTTTTCGAAGGCGGCGTCGAACTCACGTTCGTCGCGGTCATGCTGGTGCTCGGCTCCGTCGCCCTCGGCGTCTGGCGGACGCTGTACTTCAAGCTCGTCTGAGCGTCGAACGCCGAGCGCCGAGTTCGAACCTCTCGAACCGCACCGGAGAACCGACCGAAACCGTATTTTCTGCCGGCCGTCCCCCCCGACCCGGAGGGCCTCCCACTCGACCCGGTGTCAGGCGGGCGTCGGCCGCCGTCGCAACAGCGTCACGCCCAGGAGCGTCGCGGCCGCCGCGAACCCCGCGAGGACCGCGAACAACGCCGTCGAATCAGCGACCGTGAGGATGTAACCGGCGATAGCGCCGCCGAGCGCGCCGACGCCGAACACGCCGAGGTAGGTAAAGCCGTAGGAGAGCCCCCGAAGCCCGGCGGGCGTGTACTCCGCGACGGTCGCTTGGTAGAACGGCTGGACGATAAACAGGAAGAAGCCGAGCAGTGCACAGATGGCGAGGAGCGGGCCGACGCCGAGACTCGCCACGGGGAGGAAGGCGATGGCGATGACGGCGAGCGCGCCGAAGCCGGCGACGATGCCGCGCTCGGTCCTGATGCGGTCGGTAAGCTTGCCGCCGACGTACTGCCCGAAGACGCCGACCGTCAGGAGGCCGGCGTAGACGAACAGTTCCACGTCGAGCGTCGGCGCGCGGCCGGCCGACCCGGAGACGAGGCCGGCGGGCAGGAGCGCCGACACCGGAATCGGCTCGATGCCGATGACCGAGCCGAGGAGGTCCGGCAGGAACGTCGTGACGCCGCGGTAGTAGAGTCCCGAGAACATCACGAGTGCGAAGACGAGCGCGAAGCCGCCGGCGAAAAGGTGCTTCGACTGCGAGACCAGTTCCGCGAACGACTCGACGCCCGCGCCGGCTTTGCCGTCGCCGCCGGTGTCGCTATCGCCGGCGTCACCCCCCTCACCGCCGTCGGCCGCGGCGACCGCGGCCTGTTCTTCGAAGTTGGCGCGGGTGGCGAGCGCGGCGGCCGCGAGCGCCGGGAGCGCGAGCACGCCGGCGACGAGATGCCAGTCGAAAAACAGCAAGAGGAGCGCGGTGAGGAACGGACCGAAGCCGATGCCGATGTTGCCGGCGATGCCGTGGTAGGCGAAGCCGGTCCCGCGTTCCTCGACGCCGGTGCTGATGAGGCGGAGTCCGGCGGGGTGGTAGACGCTGGCCGCCGCGCCCCAGACGAGGAGCGCGAGCGCGACGACGACGAGGTTCGGTGACAGCGCGAGCAGGACGAACGACCCGGCCATCCCGAGGAGGCAGGCGACGATGAGGCGCTTGGAGCCGACGCGGTCGACGAGGATGCCGCCGGGGAGCGCCCCGAGCCCGAACAGCGCGAAGCCGAGGCCCGTCATCACGCCCAGCGAGGCGGTCGTGACTGGCACCGTCGCGAGACCGAGGTCGATGCTCGCGAACTCCCCGAGCCAGATGGCCACGAAGATGGGGATGGACAGTTCGTACGTGTGGACCATCCCGTGGGCGAGCATCACCAACGCGACGATGGAGCGGTCGTTACGGTTCACGTCTCCGGCCACGGTACCGACTCCCATAACCGTGTGGAGTTCCGGCAGCCGACGAGCACCGGAGCGACTGTTCGGGCGAGAGGCACAATCCACAGTATCGGATTTGTGATGTTCTTTGCAGCGTTCTATCCCGGAGCAGTCCTGCGATTATTTGTTCATAAGTTATGAGAATAGTATCGATAGGCCACGAAAACAGTATCAGTCATCTATGGGAAAGAATTATACCACTTACGTCCGTAGTGTGATATATATTATGACCGGATATTACGACTACATTCTCGGGCTCATCCCGCTCGCACTCCTCGGCATCACCGGCACGCTTACCGTCGCCGGGTTGCAGTTGACCACGGCAGTGCCGATGGCTGCGGGCGTGGCCGCGCTCCTCACCGGCCACGCGCTCTTCGTGAACGGGCCCTCGTCGCCGTCTCCGTCCCGCCTCAACGAACACGCCGGTCCCAACGCCGCTGACGCGCCTTCTCCGTCGGTCCTCGACGCCGACTAACCCCCCATCGCACGCCCGCCCGGCCGGTTCGCCGGCCCACAGGGTTTTGACCGCAGGTCTCGTTTTTCCGACCATGACAGCGACGTTGTTCCTCACGAGCGACGAGATTAGCGGACTGGCGACGCCGGCCGAGTACGTCGCGGCCGTCCGCGAGGGTTACAGACAGCGCGGCGAGGGCGCGCCGGCCGAGCCGCGGACCAAGCTGTTCAACCGCGAGCCGCCGGGCATGCTCACCACCTACGCGGCCGTGTTGCCCGAGACGGGCGCGATGGGCGGTTACATGTACTCCGCCGGCTTCGGCGCGGAGGACGCGTGGTTCATGACGCCGCTTTTCGACGCCCAGAGCGGCGAGCCGCTGGCGCTCCTCGACGGCGCGAGCATGAACCCCTTCAAGACCGGCGCGGCCGGCGGCGTCGCCGTCAACGCGCTCGCCCGCGACGACGCCTCGACGCTCGCGCTCATCGGGAGCGGCGCGCAGGCCCGCGGTCAGCTTCGGACCGCCGCGGCCGTCCGCGACCTCGACAGCGTCTGGGTCTACTCGCCCACCAAGGAGAGCCGCGAGTCGTTCGCGGGCGAGATGGACCGCACGCTCGACGCCAGCGTCGCGGCCGTCGCCTCCAGCGCCGCGGCCGTCGAGGGCGCGGACATCGTCGTCACGGCCACGACCGCCACGGACCCGGTGTTCGACGGCGACCTGCTCGACCCCGGCACGCACGTCACCGCGATGGGCCAGTACCACCCCGAAAAGCGCGAACTCGACGAGACGACCATCGAGCGCGCGACGTACGTCCCCGACCTCCGCGAGCGCGCGACGATGGACGCCGGGTCGTTCCTCGCCGCCGTCGAGGCCGGCGTCGTCGACGAAGACCACATTCACGCCGAACTCGGTGAGGTCGTCGCGGGCGTCGCCGCCGGGCGCGAGGACAGAGAAGAGATAACCGTCTTCGACAGCGGCGGCACGGGCATCGAGACGGTCGCCGCGGCCCACATGCTCTACGAGAAGGCGCACGAGGAGGGACTCGGGACGACCATCGACTTCTCGCCGGCGAGCGAGTCGCTCACCGGGCAGTAAGCGTCCGCGGGCCGGTCACATCTCAGGCGTGCGACCCGCTCGGTCCCGGCGAGGACGACCGAGACGAACGCCAGCGCGCCGACGGCGCTCGCCGCGAGGGCGGTGAGGCCGGACAGCGACACCGCGGCTCTGGGCGTCGCGAAAAGCAGAAACCAGAGGGTCGGAATCGCCAGTACCGACACCTCCCACGCGGCGAAAAACACCCGGTCGAGCCAGCTGTCGACCCGCTTCGTCGCCTCCGAGAGCCCGCTCCGAATCACGACTAGACGTGGGTTTCGGACGGCTAAACGGTTTCTCCGGCGTGCGGCTACTGCAATCGGTACCGGAGGACCGCCGCGATGCCCCCGAGGTTCTTCAACTGCTCGCCGGGCTGGAACTCCGCGGAGAACACGGTGACCTCGCCGCCCTTCTGTTCGACCGAGTCGATGATGTCGTTGACGTCCACGTCCCAGTCGCCGTCGCCCTGTCGCTCCGCGCGGAGCCGCGAGTCCAGAAGCAGCAGGTGTTCGACCGCGCCGAACTCCGCGGCCTCCGCGACCTGTTCGACGCCGTAGGCCGCCTTCGCGCCCGTCGAGATGTTCTCCATCAGTTCGTCGATGAGGTTGGCCTCCTCGGCGATGCGGGTCTGTTTCTGCACGTCGTCGACCGCGCCGCGCTTGAGGACCTCGTGGACGCCGCGGTCGCCGACGCCGGCGGTGTCGACGGTCGTGACGATGGTCTCCGCGACCGCGGGGAAGTTGTCCTCGAAGTAGTCCATCGCGTCGTTCTTCGTGAAGCCCGGCCCGGCGAGGATGATGGCGTCCACCTCGAGGTGCGACAGCGCGGACCCGAGTTCGTCGAACAGTTCGGACCGCGGGCGGGCGTACTCGCCTTTCCCCGTCGGCTTCGTGATCGAGGCGTACTCCTCGGTGCCGTACTGGGCGACGGTGTGGATGTAGGCCGCGCCCTCCTCGACGGTGGCGATGGCCACGTCGGGGTTTTCCGCGGCCTGTTCGGCCGTCTCGATGCGGTCTATCTGGTCGGCCTTGAACTGTTTCTCGATGGTTATCTCGGCGCGCTCCTCGACGTTGAGGGTGTGGTGGTGGCCGAGTTGGTCCTCGCGGGAACAGGAGACGATGACGCCGCCGACGCGCAGGCGGTTGGCGAAGCGGGCGAACTCCACGTCGTCGACCTCGATGGTGACGTTGAGGTGCTCGCGCTCGCCGCCGGTGTCCCGCATCTGCTCGTCGTCGCGCTGGATGCGCCGGGTGGTGTCGCCGGAGACGAGGTCACCCGGTTCGAGGACGTACGAGAGGTGCCAGAGGTCGTCGACGTTCTCGGGGACGAGCGTGATTCGCTCGCGCCCCTCCTCGCCGCGACCGCGGCTCGAAATGCGCATATTGTTACAACTATCGAGTCCGTTACAAGGGTTGTTATTCGGTGCCGGTTTCCGAGAACATCGATTCCATATCTCTCGGTTCAGAGTTAGATTGGCTCCCAGCTATTGCCTGTCGATACCCCGAAGCAAAGAGTCGATACTCTACCACGCGGGTGTAGAAGAGAATAGTGACGCCAATGATGAGTAGTGACAGCGGAACACCGAATATTTGGCCTATGACGACAACAAAAACGGCTAATAGCCAACCAACCGCGAAGTTGCCGTTCAACCCCACTTCTGAGAGTTGAGAAAACCGAAATGCCGCGCTAATCGTGCCATCGTCCGCAAAACTACACAACCCGAGCGGGATCAAGTACAAGCTGAGTAAGGAATACCCGACAAAAAAGAGTAGACCAATAATCGAGAATATCCCGAAACTAGCTTGGGCAAGCTCAGACTGGGATATTGAACTTAGAAATCCGGAAAAGAATAATATCGCAAGGATAGCAAAAAGCGGAATTGCGTAAATAAATTTGATAAGCCACGCCTTGATTCCATCTGCCAGTAATTCACCCCACTGCGTGAAACTTGGAGGCGCATTATCTCCATCAATTGTTCTTTTTAAAACACGAACTTGGTAGCCCTGAACAATTGCTAATGGAACCAGCGCAAGAGGGAGCATGAAGATGCCAATAAGTACAGCCAAAAGAATTCCCGAAAGGAACCAGACTGCGGCTGAAGCGAGTAGCAGGACAGAACCGATTATAATCGTTCCCACAGAGTCCTCATGCTTTAATGGATAACCGAGCGCATCAGCGAGCATAGTGTATTGAGACTGATTGTTCTATGAACAGATAAATATTCACTTTAAAAAAGTCGGAACGAGGTAGATATCTGCTCTCAAATGGCCGGCTGCTCACCGGATATCTCGCCCTCGTCCATCATCTCGACCTCGTGGAGTTTGCCCCACGTCTGGCCGATGATGTAGTAGGCGGCGACGGCCGCGTAGAACCCGACGAACGGGCCGAGGACGAAGCTGAGCAGTTGCCCCAACAGCGGAATGACGTTGAGCAGGCTGAGGACGACCGACACGGCGAACAGCACCACGAAGGCAGTGAGCCACGCGGTGACGTACTTGCCCGAGGTGAGCACGGGTCTGAGCGCGCCGACGTCGAAGGCGGACCCGAGTCGGTCGGTCTCAGCGTAGTTGGCCAGTGCCGCCGGGACGATGTAGGCGGCGAGCAGGCCGAGCACCAGCGAGACGAGGAGCCCGACGAGAGTCATGATGCCGCCGAAGATGCCCGCAGTGTCGGAGCCACCGCCGGCAAAGATGCCAATGATGGCCGACCCGACGAACACGCTCATGATGATGAGCGGGAGGACACCGTAGACGAACGCGATGGCGAAGCCTTTCACGCCGTCGACGGCCATGTCACCCCAGTCGTCGAACACCGGCGGTTGCTCGTCGCCCTTCATCGTCGCGCGGACGACGCGGAGCAGATAGCCAATGACGAGGAACGTCGGTACGATGAGGAACCCAAGGAAACTGAGCACCCCACCGATGAGGACTGTCTTGAGCCAATTCTCGTCGTTGCGAGGATACGAAAGTGATTCTGAAATCATGAGGTTTCACCGAGCGCCACCACCCACCCATCCACCGGCCGTTCGGCCGAATGTGAGATTCGCGGGTTGACACGCGCGCTCGATGCAACATTACGACGGGAAAGTATATAATCTTGTACCCGAAGCATCCGAATAATTGAATATTAAGCCGTCTAACGCCCGATTACCCGAAGGCGGCGACGTTCACTCGTCGACGATATCGCTCCCGCCCGGCGGGAGGAACTCCTGAATCTGGTCGGGTGACGCGATTTTTCTGACGAACGACTTGTCTGCGAAGCGCTCGCGGAGCCGACGATAACACAGTTTCGCGGCGTCGTTCTGGGCGTACTGCCCCGGGGTGAGCGTCAGCGTCGTCTCCGCGCGCGTCTCGATTGTCGACGGCGGGCCGCCGATGACCCGCGTTTCGTCTTCGCACTGGATGCCGACCGCGACCTTCGCGGGTACGTCCTCGAAGTACTCGCGGTCGCCGCGGACGACGAAGCTCCCCTTTTCGATGTACTCGCCGGACTCGGGCGTCTTCGACACCTGCGACGGCTCGACCATGTAGGCGTCGTCGGCGAAGCGGCCCTCCTTCCAGATGGAGGAGTACGAGACGGCGAACTGCGCGGCCTCGCGGAGCGTCTCCTCGGAGAAGTCGACCGCTTGGGCGGGCTCGCTCGGCCCCGTCGCCTTCAGGAGCGTGACCGGTCCCCCGTGGGCCTGCGTGTGGAAGAAGCGGTCGTGCTTGCTCATGTACTTCTTCACTAACTCCTCGTTTTGGTCGGCGTTGCGGCCGCCGACGACGAGGTAGCCCGTGGAGGTGTGGAACCAACGGAACCGCTCGAACCAGTGTTCCGTGGACTTGACGGGCACCGAGTCGAGCGCGAGCCAGTCGGTCTCCTCGGGTTCTTCGTCCTCGTCGTCTTCGTCCTCGTCGCCGTCGTCGGCCTCCCACTCGTCGCGGCGCTTCTTTACGGCCGCGAGCTCCTCGCGAGTGTCCTCGATGGCGGCCAGCGCGCCCTCCTTTTTCTCCTCGATGCGCTTGGCCTCGGTGTAGAGGCGGTCTGCGTTCTTCTCGACGCCCATCGACACGTCGAGGGTGACGGTCGCGTCGTCGAGGTCGACGGTGACCGTGCCGTTCGCGCCGTCGACGTTCGTGACGGCCTCGGCCTCGGGGATGCCCTGTTCGGCACCCTCTTCCAGCGTCGCGGCGATGTCGTCCCACGGGACGCCCTCCTCGCGCGCGCCGCGGACGGTCGACAGCACGTCGTCGACGAGGTCGTAGTTGGCGTACAGCAGTTCGGCGCGCTCGCGCTCGTCTTGGGCCTGCTGTTCGAAGCCCTCGATTGCGCCCTCCTGCTGGTCGATGATGCGCTGCTGTTTGGCGATTTGCTCCTCGAAGTCCGGGCGGTCGGAGGTCGCCTCCTGCTCGTCGGCGGTCAAATCGAGCCGGAAGAAGTACTCGTCGAGCGCGTCGTTGAACGTGTCGTAGGCCTCCTCGTCGAGCCCGGCGTTCTGGTGTTCGCGCAGCGGGAAGGGCGTCACGTCCACGACTTCGCCGTCGTCGTCGAGGTAGAGCCGCGGGTCGAACTCCCCGGCGCGCACCTGCTCGCGGAGGTCGACGATGGCGTCGTAGATGTCGTCGTAGTCGTCGTCGGTGGCGTCGGCGATATCGAGGGTCTTCTCCACGCCGGCGCGGGTACACAGCTCCTCGGCGTAGAGGCCGCCGAGGTTCAACTGGGTGGCGAGCGTCCGCACCACGTCGGTGTCGGACTGCTCCATGTTCCGGCCGAGGGCGTCGCGGCTGACGGTGAGGGGGTCGAGCCGCGAAGCGGGGTACTCGTACTGCGACCCCGGCGCGACCGTCCGCGACTTGAGTCGCACCGTCTCCAGACTGCGGACGACTTCGCCCGTCTCGTCGAGCACCGCGATGTTGCCCTGTCCGAACAGCTCGACGACGATTTTCGTGTTCTCGTCGCCCCGCTCGAACGTGAACGTGAGGATGCGGTCGAACTCGTACTGCTCGACGCCCGCGAAGTCGGCCCCGCTGAGCCGGTTTCTGAGCATCATCGCGAAGTTCGGCGGCCGACCGGGGGCGTCCGGTACGTGCTCCTGTGCGGCGAGGTGCGCGCGCTTTATCTCGCCCACTTCGAGGAGGAGTTCGAGCCGTCCGCGGTCGAAGTCCCGCATCTTGAGGCGAAGCAGGTCGTCGCCGTAGAGGTACGCCTTGTCGACCTTCGCGCCCTCGTACCGGTTCAACTCGGTGACGAGGGCCGCGAGGTCGACGCTCGTGAGTTCCCGCTTCGGATCCATGGACTCGCTTTTTGGCGGCGAACGAAAAGGGGTGTCGTTTCCGCGGATGCGACGCCTCCCCGACTCGGGGAGAAGATACTTATCAATAACCCTGAATATTGTCGGTGAATGCGCTCTCGCACCCTCGCGCTCGTCACCCTCGCCCTCCTCGTCGCGCTGGCCGGACTCCCCGTCGGAAACGCCCCGGCCGAAGCGCGACCCCCGCCAGAGGCCGTCTGCGGCGTCTGCGGCGAGGCGTTCGAAGAAGCGGGCGACGCCGCCGGCGTCCCGCTCACGGTCGAATCGAGCACGCTCCGAGTCCGCGTCAACGACGACCGGAGCGGGACGTGGACCGCCCGCGTCGAACTCGACGGCGGGTCGGCCGCGACGTTCCGCGAGAACCCCGAACAACTCGACCGCGTCGTCCGCGGGACGTTCGACGACTACCGCGTGTTCACCGACGACCGCAGACGCCTCGAAACCCGGATGGACGGCGACACCGCGGTCGTGACCTTCGAGGTGCCCGAGATGGCGTCCCGCGGCTACGGCGACGTGCTGGTCGTGGACTACTTCCACGACGACGGGGTCAGGGGCACCGTCTACGTCGACGCCGACCGGTTCACTGTGACCGGTCCCGAGGGGTCGTCGCTCCTCACCGCGCCCGCCGAGACGCGGACCAACGGGACGGCCGCCGTCTGGAGCGCCGCCGACGAGGGCGCGTCGAGCATCGGGAGCCAGACGTACCTCACGTTCGGCCCCGACGCGGGGCTTGCCACCACGGCCGCGGCCTACGCCAGCCTCGCCGCCGACTCCGGCCCCGGCGTCCTCACGAACCTCGCGTGGGTCGCGGTCGTCCCGACGCTCGTGCTCATCGTCGGCGTGCTCCTCGTCCGGCAGTTCGACCGCCGGTTCGACGACGAGCGCGGCGCGCGGCGCTTCGGACCCCCCGTCGCGGCACTCGGCGTCATGTGGGGGCTCTGTCTCCTCGTCGTCCAAGCCTTCTCCGGGAGCGCCGCCGCGGTGGCGTGGCTCCTCGCCCTCCAACTGGTCGCGCTCGGCGTCGTCTCGGCGGCCCGCCCCGAGGCGCTCGGGTTCCGCCGCCTCGTCGCCGCCGCCGTCGGCCCGCAGGTCGCGCTCGCGGTCGCCACCGCGATTTCGATGCCGGGGGCGAACCCGTGGGTCTCGTTCAGCGCGTTCGCGTTGGCAACCGCCATCGTGTTGTTTCTGCCCCTCGGCTACGCGGCCCGGCGCGGCGGGAGCACGCGTTTACTGTCGCTCGCCATCGTCGCCGCACCCACGGCGTTCGCGCTTCCGATGGTCCCCGTCGGCGGCTACGGCGTCCTGTTCGTCGGCCTGCTGCTCGTCGTCTGGGTGCTGGTGACGCTCGCAACCGGGTCGCTCGTCTACCGACTCGGCTGGGCGCTCGGCGGACGGACCGGCGACCGTCGGCCGTCCGGTGGGACCACCGACGCGGCGACGTGAGAGGCGGTGGTGTCACGGTCCGACGGGGTCGCGTACTGGGTGCTCCCCCCAGCGAATCGCCGGGCGAAGCAGCAAATTTTGTGCATAGCTACGAAGCGTAGTCGTATCCGATACCGACGGTGGGGGTTTCGATGCGAACCGGGCCGACGCGGAATCCCCCGTCTATCGGCGGTCTCGCCCCTGAAACGTCAGTGTACGGGCAGTAACGCGACGGTCGGTGACCGTTGTAGATAGGCGCAGGAGCGATGGGGAGAACTGCGTTTTTGAAAAGGGAAGCCGTTGCTGGGGTATGTTCGGGACAGTACGAACCGTGTGGGACGAGTATCGCTCGGTCCCACTCATCTATCGTATCTTCGTTGCGTTCGTCGCCGGGTCGGCGGCGGGTATCCTCTTCGGGGAACGGATGGCCGTGGTCAGCCCGTTGGGCGAGCTGTTCATCCGGTTGCTCAACATGCTCATCATCCCCATCATCGTCTTCACACTTCTCTCGGGGATTCGCCAACTTTCGCCCGCTCAGCTGGGGAAAATCGGCGGCTCGACGGTCGGACTCTACGCGGTGACGACGACCATCGCCGGTCTCATCGGCCTCGCCGTCGCGAACATCCTGCAACCGGGGCGAGGAGTCGAGTTTCTCGATGCGGAAGCCAGATCGCAAGCGCCACCGTCGCTGACAGACGTTCTCCTGGGAATCGTCCCCAGTAACCCCGTGACTGCGCTGGCCGAGGGGAACCTGTTGGCGACAGTCTTCTTCGTCATCACCTTCGGCATCGCGCTCACGTACGTCCGAGCACGGCAGGATGACCTCGCCGAGACTGTCGATTCGATTTTCGCTGCCTTCGAAGTCGGCACGGAAGCGCTGTTCGTCATCGTCCGCGGTGTCCTCGAATACGGTGTCGTCGGTATCTTCGCGCTGATGGCGTCCGGTATCGGCACCGAGGGCATCGGCGTGTTCTCCTCGCTCGGTGAGTTGGTGCTGGCCGTCGCTGTCGCCGTCGTCGCGCACATCGTCATCACGTATCTGTTCTTGCTGATGGGACTGGTGATGAACGTCTCGCCGGTCGCGTTCCTCGCCGGCGCGAAAGACGCGATGGTGACGGCGTTCGCCACCCGTTCGTCGAGCGGGACGCTCCCCGTCACGATGCAGAACGCAGAGGAGGACCTTCGAATCGACGAGCGTGTCTACTCGTTTGCGCTCCCGGTCGGAGCAACCGCAAATATGGACGGGGCTGCGATACGACAGGCGATAACCGTCGTGTTCGCCGCAAACGTCGTCGGACAACCGCTCGTGCTCTCCGAGCAGGTGCTCGTCCTTCTGGTGGCGGTGTTGATTAGCATCGGGACCGCGGGCGTCCCCGGTGCGGGGCTCGTGATGTTGACTGTCGTCCTCACGCAGGTGGGGCTGCCGCTGGAGGTCGTCGGGTTCGTCGCCGGTGTCGACCCGATTCTCGGCCGAATCGCGACGATGAACAACGTCACCGGCGATTTGGCCGTTTCGAGCGTCGTCGCGAAGTGGAACGACGCAGTCGACTTCGACGACGGGGTGTGGGCACGGTCGGCAGACGGGCTCCGGGATATCGTGTCGTCGGCAGACTGACCGTCCCAGTGTGACGCACCCCGGTCGGGCGTCAGTTCGCGCGGCCGCTCCGAAATCGTCAGGTAGCACCCCACGAAACGTCCGACGATGACCAACAGTGACGTTCGCGTCGCCACCGGCGACGCAGAACGCGACGACGCCTTCGGCGTCCGCAAGGCCGTCTTCGTGGACGAACAGGGCGTCGACGAGGAACTGGAGTGGGACGAACACGACGACCCCGACGCCGAGGCGGTCCACTTCGTCGCCTCCCGCGACGGCGACGCGGTCGGCGCGGCCCGACTGCGCGAGTACGAACCCGGCGTCGGCAAAGTCGAGCGCGTCGCCGTCCTCGAATCGGCCCGCGGCGAGGGCTGGGGGCGGCGACTCATGGAGGCGCTCGAAGCCGAGGCGCGCGAGCGCGGCTTCGACTCGCTTCTCCTCCACGGCCAGACGACCGCCGAGGGGTTCTATCGCGGTCTCGGCTACGAGACGAAGAGCGACGAGTTCGACGAGGCCGGGATTCCGCACGTCGAGATGCGGAAGTCGCTGTAACGACGCCTAATCCTCCGAAACCGACGTCTCGACCGGCTGACTGCGGCGGTCCTCCCGTAACTGGAAGCCGTCGGCCTCCTCGCGGGCGAGCAGTTCGCGCTGCGGGTAGGGTATCTTGATTCCCTCGCGGTCGAAGGCGAGCTTCACGCTCCGAAACACCTCGGCTTTCGCCTGCGCACGGCGCGGGGCCGAGGGGTTCGTAATCCAAAAACGAAGTTGGAGGCCGATGGCGGAGTCACCGAACGTCGTCGGCATCACCTGCGGCTTCGGCACCCCCTCGACGAACTTGAGGTCGGAAAGCGCCTCCTCGGCCACCGACTCGGCGCGTTCGATGTCGGCCTCATAGTCGATGCCCACGTCGAGGCGGAGCCGGAGGCGGTTGCGCTTCGTCCGGTTCGTTATCTTCGCGTTGGTCACGCGGTCGTTTGGGAAGACGACCGTCTCGCCGTCGGCGTTGCTCAGGCGGGTGTTGATGATGGTGATGTCGGTGACGATGCCCTCGGCGTCGTCGATTTCGACCCAGTCACCCAGTTCGAACGGTCGGGAGAACATCAGCACGAAGCCCGCGATGAGCGACCCGAGGGTCTGTCGCGCGGCCATCCCGACCACGATACCGAGGAAGCCCGCTCCGACGAGCAGGCCGCCGATTCTGACCTGCCAGACCGTGAGCGCCGCCATCCCGACCGCGAGGAGGACGACCAGTTGGAGGACGCGGAAGACGATGCCCTGCTGGTGGGCGTTGATGTTGTCGGAGGCCGTCGCGTACGAGTCCAGTTTCTCTTCGAGGACGTTCGTCCCGACGAGCGCCCCGGCGAACAGCGCGACCGTGGCCCCGAGTTTGGCGGCGTTCGGCACCGCGACGGCGAGCAGTTCGGTGAGGTCCGCGGCGAGGCCGGTGTAGCCCCAGAGAAGCAACAGCGAGAGCGCAGCGCCGACGAACACCGCGAGTTGGAGCGTCCGGACGACGACCGTCGCGGGAAACAGCCACGCCGCGTCGGTGACGGCGTCCGGGACCCGCGGATGGGCCAACACCCGCGTCCGGAGTTCGGCGGTCGCCCGCGAGACGAGCCGCGGCGCGAGAAAGACCGCGATACCGAGCGCGAGCGCCACGAGCGCCGCCGAGATACCGAGTCGCTCTTCTGTCGAAACGAACTGTGCGAGCGTCGAGCGGAGGTCCTGAAGCCACGTTGTCGCCTGCCCCGAACCCGCCGCACCCCCCTGTGGTGCCATCCTACCGTGTGCGATGGGTCAGACAGTAAAAGCGTGACGGAGCGACACTCAGGAATGAGAATCGGCAGGAGAGCGCTCGTCGGCTACAACCGCTTCGACACGTACGGCCCGTCCTGATGGTAGCCGAGCTTCTGCTTGTAGTACTGCCGGACGCCGATACCCGAGATGACCGAAATCTTGTCGTAGCCGGCGTCGCGGGACAGTTCCTCGGCGTGGGCGAGGAGCTTCTTCCCGTAGCCCTTGTGTTGCCAGTCGCCGTCGGCACCGATGCCCGCCTCGGAGCCGTAGACGTGGAGTTCGCGGACGAGCGCCGCGTCCTGAAGCTCGCGGCGGACCGGATTGCCGGGGAATCGGAGCCGGCAGAAGCCGACCAGCAGGTCCTCGACGGGGTCTTCGAACGAGATGAAGTGCTCGGTCCCGCCGGCGACCTCGTAGGTCATCACGTCGAGTTCGATGCGTTCTGGGTCCGGGTCGGCCTCGTTCATGCCGACCTCGCGGGCGCGGATGTCCCGCTGGACGATGCCGCGCTCCTCGGCGCGCTGGGCGGCCAGTTGGCGGAGGTTGGACTTCCAGACGCCGGCGTCGATGAAGTCCGCGGGGATGTCCCGCTGGACGCGCTGGAGGCGTGTGTACTTCGGAATCATGCCCATGACCTCCGCGACGATGTCGGCGGCCTCCTCGTTGTTCAGCGGCTCGTACTCGTCGCGCCGCCACATGTCGTAGGTGACGGTGTCGCGGACGATGAGCGTCGGGTAGATTTTGAGGTAGTCGGGCCGCCAGTCGCTGTTTTCGAACAGCTGACGGAAGTCCTCCAGACACATCTCCTTGGTCATGCCGGGCTGACCGGGCATCATGTGGAAGCCGACCTTGAACGCCGAGTCGCGGAGGCGGCGGTTGGCGTCGATGGAGGCCTGCACGCCGTGGCCGCGGTGCATCTCGCGGTTGATGCGCTCGTAGGTCGTCTGGACGCCGACTTCGACCTTCGTCGCGCCCAAATCGAGCATCCGGTCGATTTGCTCGGGGTCGCACCAGTCGGGCTTCGTCTCGAACGTCGTTCCGATGTTGCGGATGTCGTTCGTCTCGTTTTCCGCGATGACGTCCTCGATGTACTCGAACTCGACATCCTCGGGGTCGGGCTTGAACGACCGGTCTTCGGCCGGTTCCGGCTCCTTGTCGAGGTCGTAGTCGTTCATGGCTTCGAGCGCCCGCTTGACGAACCACTCCTGGTAGTCGTGGCTCCGGGCGGTCATCGTCCCGCCCATGAGGATGAGTTCGACCTTGTCCACGGGGTGGCCGATGTGTCGAAGCTGTTCGAGGCGGAGCGTGACCTGCCCGTAGGGGTCGTAGTCGTTCTGGACGCCGCGGGCGGCCGCGGGCTCGTGGCCCGTGTACGACTGCGACGAGGAGAACTCGCTGGCGGGTCCGCCGGGACAGTAGAGGCACTTCCCGTGGGGGCACATGTGCGGCGAGGTCATGATGGCGACCGGCGAGACGCCGGAGGCGGTGCGGACGGGCTTGCGCTGGACGACCTCCTTGACCTCCTCGCGGCGGTCTTCCGGGGCGTACTGCAGAATCTCGGCGTTCTTCGGAACCTTCGGCGAGGAGTGTTCCGAACAGGCGTCGAGCTTTGCGGATTCGAGGTCGTCGCGGTCGACGTCGCCCGCGAGGATGCGCTCGACGAGCGCCTCGCAGGTCCGCTCGAACGCCTCGGACTCCGTCTCGGTCTCGGCGCTCACGGCCACACCTCCCGTTCAGCGACGTGGTGGCGGTTCATGGGCGCGAATCGGGTCGTTTCGTGGATAAGCGTGTCGCTCGGGAGGCTAGAATAGGGCCCTCCGTCGAACCGCGCGAGGAGGAGTCTGGATTCGGCTTAGAACTGCTCGGCGGCGGCGTCGAGGACGGCTTCGAGCGCCTCGTCGCGCGCGCCGGTCAGGAACTCGATGCGACCTTCGCGGATGCCCGCGGCGGCGAGGCCGGCGGCGGGCGCTTTCTCGGCGGCCGACTCGACGACCGCGCGGAGGTCGAGGTCGCCCGTGGCGCGGAGGTAGAGTTCGTCCATGCCGAGCGCGACGGTCACGAAGGCGTCGCCCTCACGGGTGCGGCGGTGGAGTTCGTCCACGAGCAGGCCCGTCGGCGGGAAGTCGAAGCGGTGACTGTAAGCGTCGGAGTCGAGGACGGCCGCGGAGATGGCACCGACCTCGCGGCGTTCGAGGTTCGCCTGCGCCGTCTCGATTTCGTCTTCGAGCTTGATGCGGAACTGCTCGGAGACGTGGCCGGCGAGGCCCTCGTCGGCGTCGAACAGCAGGTCTGCGATGAGTTCGCGCTTGTCCTGATACGACTGGTAGTAGGCTTCCAACGCGACGGCCTCGCGGAGTTCGCGGACGCGGTCGACGTCGAAGCCGTGCGATTCCGCGAGGTCGAGGTACTGCTGTGGGCAGTTCTCCCAGTAGCTGACCGCGGGGAGGTGTGACACGTCGTCGCGCACGTCGTCGTTGACGGCGACGGAAAGCGTGGAGGCGAGCGCGCCAACCGAGAGGTCGCGGGCGTCGGCCCCCTCGCGGGCGGGGTTGACGAGCACGTCGACTTCCGCGGCGACCTCGTCGTCGGCGGGCGCGGCGTCGACGACGACGCGCTCGGAGCCGTAGACGCCGAGCAGGCCGAGACCGTCGAGGGACTCGGCGGTCGAACCGGCACCGAGGAGAAGCACGAGCGGGAGCTTCTCGTCGTGGCGGTCGCGGTCTTCGAGCATCCGCGTCACGTCGTTCGTGGCGGCGTCCATGCCGTAGACAGCCTCTTCGAGCGGGCGACGGGTGAAGTAGTGGTACTCGGCGTCGTCGCGGGGGTGCTCCTCACGGATGAGCGGGAGCACGGCGCGCTCGACGGCCGCGCCGGCGACGTAGCCGTCGGCGGTGGCCGTGTGGCGGACGACGATGGGGCGCGATTCGAGCACGGCGCGGCGGATGGCCTCCGCGGCGTCGAGCAGCGACTTGCCGACGGCGGCGACCGGCTCGTGGGCCGCGAGGGGCGCGACGGCGTCCGGGCGGGCCTCGTCCGAGAGGGCGTCCGCGAGGCGCTGGGCCACGGTGTCGGCCTCGTCGCCGTCGAGAATCGTCAGCTCCTCGGTCTCGATTTGGAGTTCGCCGCGGCGGCGCTCGACCTCGCCGTCGATGCGGACGTAGTCGCCCACTTCGACTTCGGGGTACGCGCGGACGCCGGCCTCGACGAACGCCGCGCAGTCTGCGATGGCCGTCTCGTCGCGGAGTTCGAACACCGTCGGGCCGCCGGTCTGGCGGACGCTGGCGATTTCGCCCTCGACGCGAATCACGTCGCCGACGCGGTCGTCGATGCTGGCGAGCGTCACGCGCTCCGCCTCGTCGGCGGACTCGGCGTCAGCGTCGGTCTCGACTTCCTGCTCGTCGTCAGACTCGGCGTCCTCTTTGGACTCCGAGTCGCTCTCGGGCTCACTCTCCGGCTCCGCGTCGGCTTCCTGCTCGGACTCGCCGTTTGCGGCGATGTCGTCGACGACGTCGCCGGCGGTCGGCGCGCGGTCCTCGTCTCCGGCGTCGGACTCGGGTTTGGGTTCGGGTTCGGGCTCCGCGTCGGCGTCGGACTCGGTCTGCTCGGACGACGTGCTCACGCCGGCGGGCTTCGTCGTCTTGCCCGTCTTCGGGCGCGTCTTGACGGTCGTCGGACCGCCGCTCTCGGCATCCTGCTCGACGGGCTGGCCGTCGGCGTCGCCGTCGGGGTCGTGGATGCGAGCGCCGCGGAACTCCGAGTCGGACTGGCGAATCGACCAGCCGAGGTCGATGTTGCCGTTGTCGCGGACGTTCTTCACCTGAACGAACACCTCGTCGCCCGGCTCCCAGTCGAGGGATTCGAGGCGGCGGTCGAGTTCGCTGCGGTGCAGTAAGCCAGTCACGTTCGAAGCGAGGTCGACGAAGACACCGAAGTCGGCGTACCCGTCGACGGTGCCTCTGTAAAATCGGCCGGGGACGAGCTGGTGGGGGCTATTGCCCCGGAATTCGAACCAGACGTCCTCCTCGTGCGTAATCCAATCCATTGCGTTGAGCAAACAACCCCTAACTAAAACGATTGTCGAAAAACGCTCAGGGGAGATTTGCGCGTGTGCGGGCGGGAAACCGCCGCTCCGTCGGTCGAAACGCGGGAATTCGAGGCGAGGTTCGGCTCAGACGAGCGCGAGCGCCGCGGCGAGTTCCGAGAGGGCGCGGAAGCCGCCGAAGGCGTAGCCGAAGACCACGCCGGCGGGGACGGCCGCGGCGAGCGCCGCCTTCGGAACCGTCGTCTGATGGACCTCGCTGATGCCGACGACGAGGAGCACCGCGCCGTAGACGGCGCACAGCGCGCGGACGCCGGGAATCGGGAGGCTGGCGAAGGCGCACGGCGCGGCGGCGTAGGCGATGACCTGCACCGTCTCGCTCACCCCCGCGCGGCGGGACAAAAGCGGGATGAGAAGGGCCGTCTGGATGGCCGCCGTCAGGTGGAGGAGCGCCGGCGCGACGAACAGCGCGACGACGAGCAGGGCGACGAGCGCCGAGACGAGCGGGCCGCCCTCGATGGCCGGAATCGTCGCCGGCTCGAAGGCGAACCCGAGGCCCTGATAGACGAGCGCTACCGCGATGGCGAACACGAGGCCGGGCGCTTGGTCGCCGGGGGCGACGCCGTCGCGGAAGAACTGGCGGGGGCGAACGACCACAGCGACCCACGCGCGGAGGATGCCGGTCAGCCCGCGGTCGCGGCCCTCGCGTGGGGTTTCGACCCAAGTAGTCACGCTAGCCTCTAGTCCCGCCGGAGGGTATGACAGTTCCGGCACCGCGCCTCGTAGGACTCCTCCGCGCCGACGAGGATAGTGGGGTCGTCTACGTGCGCGGGCTCGCCGTCGATGAGTCGCTGGTTCCGTGTGGCCGGCTCGCCGCAGAGGGTGCAGATGGCCTGCAGCTTGTCGACGTACTCGGCGAGCGCCATCAGTTGGGGAAGCGGGTCGAACGGTTCGGCGCGGAACGTCTGGTCGGTCCCGGAGACGACGACGCGCTTGCCGTCGGCGGCCAGCGCCTCGCACACGTCGACCAGCTCGGCCGAGAAGAAATTCGCCTCGTCGATGGCCACCACGTCCTCGCCGTTGAGTTCCTCGGCGATTTGCCAGACGCCCTCGCCCTCGGAGGGGACGACGCTCGCCTCCCACGAACGACCGGCGTGAGAGCCGACCGTCGTCTCGCCGTAGCGGTCGTCGAGCTGGGGTTTGAACACCGAGATCTCCTGACCCGCGATTTCGGCCCGGCGGAGGCGTCGGAGGAGCTCCTCCGTCTTCCCCGAGAACATAGAGCCGGAGATGACCTCTATCCATCCGCTCTGCGTGATGGCGTGCATATCCTGACTGGGGGACGAGGAGGGTCAAAACGATTGTTCATCTGCCGCGACGGTCGGGAGTCGAGACGGGTCGGCCGACCGAACCCACGCCGCGTTCGAAACAGCGCGTGGCGACTGCTCAGTCGTCCGCGCCGACGTTCTCGCCGCTTTCGAACGTCGGCGGCTCGGGCTCGATGTTGGCGTAGACGACCGCGTCGCGGCCGAGTCGCTCGACCCGCTCGCGCAGGTCCTCGCTCGCGAGGTCGTCGCCGTCGAACGACGAGGAGACGCGAGGGATGGCGACCTGATGGGGGAGCACCCACGAGTTCAGCGACCGGCAGACCGACCGGAGGTGTTCGAGGGCGGTCACGGGAAACGACCCGCCGGCGACGGCGAGTAGGCCGACGGTCTTCTCTCCGAACTCGTCGAAGCCGCAGTAGTCGAGGGCGTTCTTGAGGATTCCGGAGTACGAGCCGTGGTAGACCGGCGTCCCGAGGATGACCGCGTCCGCGCCGTCGACGACGCGGACGAGTTCGGCCGAGCCGCCCTGCTCGTCGAAGTCGGCGTCGAGCGGCGGGAGGTCGTACTCGCGGAGGTCCACGAGTTCCGTCGTACCGCCGGCGGCCGACGCGCCGGCGAGGGCGTGTTCGAGCGCCAATCGGGTGTAGCTGCGGTCGCGGAGACTGCCGCAGATGGCGACCACGTGTGGCTGCGTCATATCCTGTGTCTCCGTGACTGCGTGAAAACCCCGTCGGCCGCCTCCGGGCGTGTCGGACGGGCGCAACACACAGGGAGCCGGGGGGCGAAAACCAACCGTGAACGTCGTCTTCCACGTCTCCAGCGCCGACCTCGGTGACTGGCGACACGCCATCCGCAACGTCCGAAACCTGCTCGACGACGAGACGGTCGAGACGGACACTGTCACCCTTCTTGCCAACGGCGACGCGGCGCTCCTGTTTCTCGATGACTCGCCCGTCCGCGACCGCCTCGACTCGCTGTTCGAGGCCGGCGTCCGCTGTTGCGCCTGTCGGAACTCCCTCGACGGCCGCGGGTTCGACGCCGACCGCCTGGCCGACGGCGTCGAGGTGGTTCCCTCGGGCGTCGGTGAACTCGTGACGCGACAGGCGGCCGGCGACGCCTATCTGAAAGTGCCGTAAGCGTCGGCGCGCGTCACCCCGAACCGACGAACTCCCGGAGCACCGTCGCCTCGGCCTTTCGGAGTAGCTCGCCGGCCGTACTCGTCGAGCAGTCGAGCGCGTCGGCCACGTCCGCGACCGACCCCTCGCGAGGGATTTCGTAGTAGCCGGTCGAGACCGCGGTCTCCAGCGCGGCCCGCTGTCGGTCGGTGAGCTGCGAGGGAGACCGCCGCCGGTCGAAGGGTTGCACGCGCTCGACCGTGAGGTCGCCGAGCGCTGCGATGTCGTCGTAAAACGCGCTGAGCGCCGACACCTCCCCGACCGCCTCGAACCGGACGGATCCGGTGGCGTGGAACACCACCGGCGGGAGGAAGATCACCCGCGAGTCGGCGATGACTCCGAGAAGCGGGTCCGCGAACTCGTAGTCGCGCTGGTGGAGGAAGCCGTAGGTCCCCTCCGCGCCCTCGACGAAGTGCGCCCGAACGAGCGAATCGACGCCCGAAACGAGCGCGTCGGCCGCGTCTCGGTCGCCGTCGAACCAGAACAGCGTCGTCGCGTCGGCCGTCGGACTCCACATCAACAGCTCCGCCCGGTCGACCGGCGAGTCGCGCATCATCCCGCGCTGGAGCGGGTGGACCAGTCGGTCCGGGTAGTCGACCGAGAACTGGGCGTGTTTCATTCCGTTTCGACCGACCGTTTTTCGGTCCGGTATATCAAACGCGGTGGTGCGATTCGGCGGCGGCGGTCGACCCCGGAGAGGCGTCCGAAGCATCCGGGTCGAGCGACCCCGCGGCACGGCACTGTTCGTCCAGCGCGTCGGGGACGCTCCGGAGAAGCGTCCGGAGGTGATCTGCGCCACGCACCGCTCGAAGCCGCGCGCCGGATATCTCGGATTCGAGGCGTCTCGCGCCGGCTATCGGGACGTTCGTGTCGGCGTCGCCGTGCCACAGGGACACGTCGGCCTCGATGTCGTCGAAGGGAATCCCCCACCGCGCGGCCGCGGTTCGGAAGTCGTCGACCGCGCCCCGCCGCGAGCGACTGACCCCTGCCACGAAGTCGTCTCGAACCAGCGCGGCGACCCCCTCTGGAACCGCTCCGTCCGCGTCGTCGGCCGTGTACTGCGCGACGACGACCGAGGGGTCGAGTCTGTCGGCGAGCCACGCCTGTCCGCGGAAGAGATAGCCGAGGAGCGCCGGCACGTTCGTCGCCAGCCACGACAGGAGTCGTTGCGTGCCGGGCGTCTCCTCGCGCGCTCCCGGAGGAACCGCCCCCGCGACGACGCTCACGTGCCGAACCCTGTCCGGCCGCGCCGACGCGACAGCCAACGCGTCGCGGCTCCCACCGGAGAACGCGACGACCCCCGCCGATTGCGCGCCGATGTCGTCGAGGAGCGCGTCGAAGAAGTCCGCGGGTGTCGGTTCCGCGGGTCGCTGGCTCGGGTCACCCGATTCCTCGGGTATCGGGCACGGCGACGAACGGCCGTAGCCGGGTCTGTCGGGCGCGAGGACTCTGATTCCGCGTTCCTCAGCGGGCGCGTCGAACAGCGCCCCGAGGAGGCGCGACCCCGGCGCGCCGTGGAGAAACACGACTGGGATGCCGTCGGAATCGCCGTACTCGGCGTATGCGAGTCGCCCTCCGCCGTCCAGCGCGAGGGTCTTCGCTTCGGCGGACTCCGCGGCTTCGCGAGGGTCGAACGACGACGCGTCGCGTGTTGCCATCGAGTGTACGTAGTCGGAACCGAGGGGTGCGACTGCTGCCGGACTAGTCCGGTGGGATAAATGCGGGCGACGAGACAACCGCGGCGAGCGCCATCAACGGAGCGCAGGCTACTTCGCCAGCGAGACGCGGACGCCGTCGTCGCCCTCCGCGACGTCGACGAGGCCGTCGGATTCGAGGTCGTCGACGAGACCGCGGAGCCACTCCGCTCCCGTGTCGCCGCCGTAATCGACGCGGACTCGCGGCCCCAACTCCGAGAGGCCGAGTTCGTCGTACTCGCCGAGAATCCTGACGACCCGGCCGCGGAACTGCCGCCGACTCCCTTCGAAACTCGGCTGGGTCGGCACGTCGGGCGCGGTGAAGTCGCCGGTCTCGTAGGCGTGGCAGAACCGCCGCCACGGACAGCCGGACTCGTCGCAGGTGGGCGTCTTCCCGCAGGCCACGCCCCCCAATTCCATGATGGCGTTGTTCCAGACGCGGGACTCGCCGTCGGGCATGAGTTCCGAGGCGGCGGCTTCGAACGCCGCGTCGTCGTCGGGGACCGCGAAGGCGCGGTGCAGCACCCGCTTGACGTTGGTGTCGACCACCGCGTCGCCGTTGTTGAACGCGAAGGAGGCGACCGCGTTGGCGGTGTAGGGGCCGACGCCCATCAGCTCGGAGAGGCCGTCGGGCGTCCGGGGGAACTCGCCGCCGTGGTCCTCTTCGACCTGCCGAGCGGCCTCGTGGAGGTACTTCGCGCGGTTGTTGTAGCCCAGTCGGTGGTCCGTCCAGAAGCCGACCACGTCGGCGCGGTCGGCCGCCGCGAGGTCGGCCGTCGTCGGCCACTCGTCGAGGAACGCCTCCCACGCCTCGACCACGCGGCCGAGTTGGGTCTGCTGGCTCATCACCTCGGAGACGAGAATCTCGTAGGGGTCGTCGGTGCGCCGCCACGGGAAGTCCCGGTGGTCGGCCTCGTACCACTCGGTGAGCGCGGACTGGACTGCTTCGCGGTCGAGGTCGGCGGGGAGTTCGGACGACGCGTCGCTCATCGCCCCGGCTTGGGACGGCCGGCGTTTAGCCGTGGCGATGCCGGAGCGCGGTCCTTCCCGCGCGGTCGAAACGCGTATCCCCGTGACGGCCCCATCGCCGGGCGATGACGCTCGACGAACTCACAGACGACGTTGACGCGGCTTACGGAGACCTCGGAGACAGCCTCGACGTGTCGCTCGACCGCGAGACGCGACACGAACTCGCCATGCTCGTCGCCCTGTTCGACCCCGACGACGCGGACGAACTCGTCCGCCGGGCGGTCCACGCGCTGTTCCAGTCGGAACTCGACCGCGGCCAACTGGACTTCCACCTCCGGCAGGGCTACGACGTGACCTACGACGAGTACCTCGCGGGGATGACCTACGACGAGATGACCGGGCAGTCGCAGGCCCCGCCGCGGGACGACGTGCGCCGCTATCAGATGTAAACGCGGCCGAGAGCGACCCGCCCCGCTCCGACCAGACCCGACTCAGACGATTTCGGCTTCGATTTCGACGCCGTCGATGCGGCGGTAGCGGTGGGGTTCGCTGTCGCCGCCGTCGCCGTCACTGTCGCCGTCGCCATCGCCGCCACGGTCGACCTCGAACGCCCGGAGGAGCACCACCAGTCGGCCGTCGCCGAGGTTGGCGCGGAGGACGACGCCCTCGCCGGTGACGACCACGTAGGGCGGGGCCGCGACGGGCGGCGCGGCCATCGGTCGACCGGTAGCCGTCACCGCGTCGGCGAGCGCCCGCGGCAGGCGAGACAGCGCGCCGGATCCGTCGAGCGCGCGCCTGAACGGGGGCACGACGCGCTCGCGGTCCGTCACGGAATCGCCGTCCCACTCCGCGGTGACGGCGGTGGCGCACTGGCCGACGACGGTCAGCAGTCGCTCGTGGTCGTCGCGGAGCACGCGGACGGCCTCCTCGGGCCCGGCGGTGGGTGTCGCGTCAGTCACGACCCGAGGTGCGTCGTCCCCGAATAAAAACCTCCGCGAGCGCGGTCGCCACCTCCCGGACGCTTTTTCCCGGCGCGGGCCGCCAGTACGCACATGGAACTCGCCGCCATCGAGGACCTCATCGAATCGCACATCGAGGACGCCGACGCGACGGTCTCGCGGCCGCGAACGGTCGACCAGGACCACGAGGACGACCACTACGCCGCCGTCGTCGTCTCGCCCGCCTTCGAGGGGAAGTCGCTCGTCCAACAGCACCAGCTCGTCTACGACGCCCTCGGCGACCACATGACGACGGACATCCACGCGATGGAGCTGAAGACGTACACGCCCGAGGAGTACGCGGCGCGCGAGGAGTGACCGAACCGCCGCGGTCGCCGCGGCCGTCGCGGTTGGCATGTCAGCCGACGCGCCGACTGACGCGCCGCGCGACCGCCGACAGTCGCGGCTGTCAGTGAGGCGCACGGACCAATGGATTTTACCTCCTGCCAAAACGACCCCCGAATCATGGGCGACGATGATTATCGAATCGAGCGGGACAGTCTCGGCGAGATGGAAGTGCCTGTCGACGCCTACTGGGGCGCACAGACCCAGCGGGCGGTCGAGAACTTCCCAATCTCCGGCATCACCTTCGGGCGGCGGTTCGTCCGCGCGCTCGGCGTGGTGAAGAAGGCCGCCGCGCAGGCCAACCGCGACCTCGGCATGATAGACGAGGGCGTCGCGGCCGCCATCGTCGAGGCCGCCGACGAGGTCATCGCCGGCGAACTCGACGACCAGTTCCCCGTCGACGTGTTCCAGACCGGTTCGGGCACGTCCTCGAACATGAACGCCAACGAGGTCATCGCCAACCGCGCCGCGGAGATTATGGGCGAGGGCATCGGTGACCGCGTCGTCCACCCGAACGACCACGTCAACTTCGGCCAGTCCTCCAACGACGTGATTCCGACGGCCATGCACGTCGCCTCCCTCGAAGCCGTCGAGAAGGACCTGCTTCCCGCGCTGGAGACGCTCGCCGCGGCGCTCGGCGACAAGGAAGCCGAGTTCGACGGCGTCGTCAAGACCGGCCGAACCCACTTGCAGGACGCCACGCCCGTCCGCCTCGGACAGGAGTTCGGCGGCTACCGCACGCAGGTCGAAAAGGGTATCCGCCGCGTCGAGAACGTGCGCGAGCACCTCGGCGAACTCGCGCTCGGCGGCACCGCGGTCGGCACGGGACTCAACACGCACCCCGAGTTCCCGGCGAAGGCAGCCGAGTACATGACCGAGGAGACCGGCGTCGAGTTCCGCGAGGCCGACAACCACTTCGAGGCGCAGGCGGCCCACGACGCGATGAGCGAGGCCCACGGCGCGCTCCGCACCGTCGCCGGCTCCCTGAACAAAATCGCAAACGACCTCCGCCTGCTCGCGTCCGGCCCGCGCAACGGGCTCGGGGAACTCGAACAGCCGGAGAACCAGCCCGGCTCCTCCATCATGCCCGGGAAAATCAACCCGGTCGTCGCGGAGGCGGTCAATCAGGTCCACAAGCAGGTCGTCGGCAACGACGCCGCCGTCTCCGCCGGTGCCGCGGAGGGCCAAATCGACCTCAACCTCTACAAGCCCGTTCTCGCGCACAACTTCCTCGAATCAGCGAAGCTGCTGGCGAACTCCTCGGAGGTCTTCGCCGAGCGGTTCGTCGCCAAACTCGAAGCTAACGAGGAACACTGCGAGACGCGGGTCGAACAGTCGATGGCGCTGGCGACGGCGCTCAACCCCGCAATCGGCTACGACAAGGCCTCGAAGGTGGCGAAGAAGGCGCTCGCTGAGGACAAAAGCGTCCGACAGGTCGCCGTCGACGAGGGCTACCTCACCGAGGCGGAAGCCGACGAGGTGCTCGACCCCGAGAAGATGACCCATCGCGGCATCCTCGGCGACGACTGAGCTCCGGCGAAAAGCAGTCCATTTTTTGATACGTTGAGTCGAGCGGGCGACCCGCTCGGTTCGGGTCGCGTTCGCGTCGATTTCGGTCAGTTCAGCCGCGAAGACGGTTATATTTACTCGGCTCGCGGTAGCAATCGCACTCCGGCGCTGCCGTGACAGTTACCCCCGAGTGAAGAACTGTCACGAAATCTCGAAAATCGGTATTTTGAAGCTTGATTTTGACGATTATACCAGTATGGCCGGACTGCAACAGCAGCGGGCCCGCGGGCGAGACATGTTGGAGTGTCGAGGTTGTGGGGCCGTATTCCCGGAGGGACGAGCGACGAACGACGGGTGGACGTACGTCTGTCCCGAGTGTGAACAGGTCGAAGGTATCGGCGAGGGGCTTCGTCGCCTCTGACGGCAGACTGAATCCTTTTTTACTCCCCCCGAACGCAGGGAGTACCAATGACCGAGTACGACTACGACTACGAGGACCTCGGCCTCGTGGCTGGGCTGGAGATTCACCAGCAACTCGACACCGAGACGAAGCTGTTCTGCGGGTGTCCGACCGACCTCCGCGAGCCCGACGAGGCGACGCGCACGTTCACGCGCTTCCTCCACCCGACCAAGAGCGAACTGGGCGAACTCGACGACGCCGCGCTCGAAGAGAGCCGCGTCGAACGCGAGTTCGAGTATCTCGCCTACGACTCGACCTGTCTGGTCGAAGAGGACGACGAGCCGCCGCACGAACTCGACCACGAGGCGCGGACGGTCGCCATGCAGATTGCCGAACTGCTCGACATGAACGTCGTCGACGAGGCGCACGTCATGCGCAAGCTCGTCATCGACGGCTCGAACACCTCGGGGTTCCAGCGCTCGTCGCTCATCGCGCAGGAAGGCGAGATTCAGACCGAAGACGGCCCCGTCTCCGTCGTGGACCTCATGCTCGAAGAGGAGTCCGCCCAGCGCGTCGAAGAGCGAGACGACGGCGTCCTATACAGCCTCGACCGCCTCGGCATCCCGCTCGTCGAAATCGGCACCGGCCCGGACATCTCCTCGCCCGAACAGGCGCGCGAGGCGGCCCAGACCATCGGGATGCTCCTGCGCTCGACCGGGAAGGTCAAACGCGGCCTCGGCACCATCCGGCAGGACGTGAACGTCTCCATCGCCGACGGCGCGCGCGTCGAAATCAAGGGCGTGCAGGCGCTCGACCAAATCGACGAAATCGTCCGCTTCGAGGTCGGCCGACAGGCGGAACTCGTCGAGATTCGTGACGAACTCCAGTCGCGCGACGCCTCCGTCGGCGGCGTGGCCGACGTGACCGACGTGTTCGAGGACTCGGACTCCGGCGTCATCCGCGGCGCGCTCGACGCCGGCGGGAAGGTCACGGCCGTCCCGCTGTACGGCTTCGACGGCCTCGTCGGCCGCGAACTCCAGCCCGACCGCCGCCTCGGCACCGAACTCTCCGACCACGCCAAGCGCCACGGCGCGGGCGGCATCTTCCACACCGACGAACTCCCGGCCTACGGCGTCACCGAGGCCGAGGTCGAATCGCTCCGCGAGGCGGTCGACGCCGGCCCCGAGGACGCGGTCGCCATCGTCGCCGACGACCCCGAGACGGCCGACCTCGCCATCGACGCGGTCGCAGAACGCGCCGAAGTCGCCATCGAGGAGGTCCCCGAGGAGACCCGCGGGGCCAACGACGACGGCACGACGCGCTACCTCCGCCCGCTCCCCGGCGCGGCCCGAATGTACCCCGAGACGGACGTACCCCCCGTCGACCTCGACCCGAGCGACGTGGAGACGCCCGAACTCCTGACCGAGAAGGTCGACCGCTACCAAGCCGAGTTCGGCCTCGACGCCGGCCTCGCGGAGCAGGTCGCCTACGGCCGGACGATGCCGCTGTTCGAGGAGGCCGTGGACGCCGGCATCGACGCGACGTTCGCGGCGGGGCTGCTCGAATCGACGCTGACCGAACTCCGCCGCGACGACGTGGCCGTCTCCGAACTCACCGACGACCACCTGCTCGCGGTCATGCAGCTCGTCGAGGACGGCGACCTCGCCAAGGAGGGCGTCAACGACGTGCTCACCACCATCGCCGAGGACCCGAGCCTCACGGCCGAGGAAGCCGTCGAGGAGGCCGGCCTCTCCGGCGTCTCCGAAGAGGAGGTCCGCGAGGCCATCGCGGAGGTCGTCGAGCGCAACGCCGACCAAGTCGAACAGCAGGGCATGGGCGCGTTCTCGGCGCTCATGGGCGAGGCGATGGGCGCGCTCCGCGGCAAGGCCGACGGCGGCGTCGTCAGCGACGTGCTCCGCGAGGAGATTCAAAAGCGGGCCTGACCGCCGAGGCTTCGGACCGCATCCCGTTTTCTCCGTTCTCCGTTCTCCGTTCTCACGACGCCGAGCGCCCGCTCTCGCGGACGAACCGCCGCCAGCCCCACCGCCCCGCGAACTCGACGCCGGCCGCGACGACGAGAAGCACCAACAGCACCGGCCCGAAGATGAGGAACATCCCCAGCGCATCGGTCTCGCCGCGGACGTGGAGGAACGCCCACCAGACGAGTTCCGTGACGCCGAACAGGCCGACGAGCGGCGCGACCAGCCCGCGGCGAGCGAACAGCAGGGCCGAAACGGCGACGAACCCGGCGAGCAGGAGGAACGAAACGCCGAGGAAGCCCGCCGCAGTCAGCGGGTCTTCGACCAGCCCCGAGGGGAACGCGTCGGTGACGAGTCGGGGCGCGGTCCAGACGGCGAGCGTGGCGAGGGCGTAGCCGCCGCTGACGAGCGCGGGCGTCAGGAAGCTTCGGGCGCTCCGGGCGCGGGTCGCGTAGACGACGGCGACGGTGCCGAGCGCGGCGGCGACGGCGACGATGTGAGTGAGAAGCCAGTTGCCGAGCACCGGGTCGGGCGAGCCGGGCATCTCAGCGCACCTCGATTCGCGTCATCGACTCGTCGGCCATCGCTGCCAGTCGCTCCACGCGCTCGTCGGTCGAGGGGTGGGTCGAAAGCAGGTCCGACACCGAGTCTTCGACCTCGACCTCGCCGTACACCCACAGCGGCGACAGGCCGTGTTGCGGCCGGGCGGCCCGCTCTAACTTCCGCAGGGCCGACGCGAGCGCCATCGGCTTGTCCGTCACCTCGGCGGCCCGCGCGTCGGCCGCGAACTCCCGTTTTCTCGACTGCGACCGGACGAACACGGTGAGGCCGAAGCCGAACAGCCCGACGAACTCGTCCAGTCGGAGGCGAACCCGCCCGGCGAGCGTCTCGGTCCACGACCCCGGCCGGCCGCGCATCCACGCCGAGCCGAGGGCGACGCCCGTCGTCAGGAACGTCACCGGCGAGACGAACAGGTAGCCGACGCCGACGACCGTCTGGAGGACGCTCGCCACGAGCGACTGGACCAGCCCGTCTTTCCGTTCGAGGTGCGCGAGTTCGTGCGCGAGCAGCGCCTCGAACTCGTCGGCGTCGAGGAGGCGGAACAGCGAGGCGTCGAGGACGACCACGTCGCGGCCCATCGGGTCGAGCGCCATCGCGTTCGGCGCGGCGAAACGCGCGAGCTTCAGCGTCGGCGGGTCGAGGTCCATCCGCTCGGCGAGGCGGTCGCGGAGGCGGTGGACCGACGGCGACTCCGCGGGCGACATATCCCGCGCGTCGAGTTGGCTGAGCAGGCGCACCGTGCCGAAGCGGAAGCTCAGATAGCCGAGGACGACGGCGACTGCGACGCCGACGACGGCGGCGGTCAGGGGGTCGGGGCGAAGCCGCCAGAGCGTCACCACCGCGAACGCGCTGAGCGCGCTGAGCGAGAGGTAGAACGCGAGGACGACGACGCCGACGACGACCATCGGGAAGCGAGAGCGGCGCGGGGACGTTGCCATCTCGCGTGGGGATACGGGGTCGGACCGCAAAAGCTGTCTGGCACTCAGGGGCGGGGGAACGAAAACGGGGTGCGCTCGGCCGCGCGCGCCGCCCGGACCGCCGACACCGCTACTTTCTCCACGGGGCCGGCCGAAGGGGAGTCATGCAGTCCTTCGAGGATTTCGCGGCCGGCGACACCCACGAGTTCGGCGCGTACGACGTGACCGAAGCGGAGGTGCTGGAGTTCGCCGAACAGTACGACCCGCAGTGGTTCCACACCGACCCGGAGCGCGCCGAGTCCGAGTCGATGTACGGCGGCGTCATCGCCAGCGGTTGGCACACCACGGCGATGACGATGCGCCTGCTCGTTGACGGCTTCCTCGGTGACTCGGCCGCCCTCGGCGCGAAAGGCGTCGACGAGCTTCGCTGGTGGAAACCGGTGTATCCGGGGGACACGCTCGTCGTGGAAAACGAGGTGCTGGAGACGACCGTCGAGACCGACAGCCGCGGCCTCGTGGAGATTCGGACGACGACCCGCGCGGAGCGCGAGTCCGGAGAGGTCGAGAAAGTCTGTTCGTTCGTGAGCTACGTGATGTTCGCCCGCCGGGACGACGACGCGGAGTAGCGCGGACGCGTCAGCTCTCGTCGTCGCGGAAGCGGTCCGGGTCGCGGACGGCCTCGGCGGCCCGACGGAACACGCCCGTCAGCGTCGCGGCCTCGCGCTCGGTCGGGTGGGCGCGGCCGAGCAGTCGGCGCATCATCCGCGAGGTCTTGGTTCGCTTGTGTTCGCGGTAGTCCACGGCGTCGAGCAACTCGTCGAAAAAGCGGTAGACGACCTCGATTTCCGCCTCTGAGGCGCGCTCGCGCTCCACATCCGGTAGCTGCGTCTCCTCGACCGTAAACCGGCGAAGTTCGTACATGAGAAGCGTCGCCGCCTGCCCGAGGTTGAGCACGGGATAGCGGTCGTCGGCGGGGATACAACAGACCTCGTCGAGCATCGCCAACTCCTCGTTGTCGAGGCCGGTTCCCTCGCGGCCGAAGACGAGCGCGGTCTTCGTCTCCACCGACTCCAGCGAGTCAGCGATTTCGACCGGCGTCTTGAACGGGTAGCGGACGTGCCGGGTGGAGTCCTCGTGGGAGACCGCGGTCGTCCCGACGGTGTGGAACTCCTCGACGACCTCCTCTAGGGTCGTCTCGGTGGCGTTCGGAAGCACGTCCTCGCGGGCGTGGCCGGCGAAGCCGTAGGCCTCGCCGTCGGGGTCGAGCGGCGGCGGGTCGACGAGGCGGAGGTCGTAGATGCCGAAGTTCTTCATCGCCCGCGCGATGGTCCCGACGTTGCCGGGCGTCTCGGGTTCGACGACGACGACGACGAACTCGCGGTCCCCGGCGTCACCGGTGGCCGTGTTGGCGGTATCGGCGGCGTCGGCAACATCGACGACGTCGGCGTCTGGGTCGTCGCTCATTTCGTCGGGTAGTCCGTGTCGAGGTCGACGCCGTCGAGGTCGTCTTCGGTCAGGGGCGTCCCGTCCTCGTCGTCCGCGCCGGGGCCGTAGTCGCGGAGGTTGATACGCTCGCCCTCGACGAAGTTCTCCTCCAGTCGGCGCTGTATCTCGTTGGCGTCCGGCGGCGACGGGAGTTCGTCGGGTTCGGTGTCGACGTACTCCAGCCCGCCGTAGCCGTCGGGCGCGCGGCCGCCGGCGGCGAACCACTCGTGGAAGGCGTCGGCGAACACCGCGTCGCCGACGAGGTCGCGGCCGTCCTCCTCGCGGAACCAGTAGAGGAAGTCCGGCTCGTGGTGCTCGCAGAGAAGCACCTCCTCGCGGGGCTCGCCGTAGACGATGGCGGCCTGTCGGCACTGCTGTATCTCCTCGTCGCCGTGGATTAGATAGCAGGCGTCGCACGGCTCCTCGACGAGCGAGACGAGGCGCATGAGACGCTCCCGTGGGTCCTCGGGAATCTCGTCGAGCGGTTTGAACTCGCCCTCGTCGGTGAATATCTCGGACTCTTCGAAGCGCCATCCGCGGAGTCCGACGCTGACCTTCGCCATGGTCCGAGGTAGCCGAGCGGCGGATAAAAGTGGCGTGATGCCGGTCAGTCGTCCGCGAGCGACGGCGAACGAGCGCCGCAGGGCTGGCTGCCCGCCTTCCGCGACCGGTCGGCATATAGTCGTGTGGTCCAACCGACGGGTATGCGCACCGTCGATGCGGCAGGACTCGAAATCGGCGACGACCACCCGCCCCGAATCATGGGCGTGCTGAACGTCTCCAAGGAGTCCCCGTACAAGCCGAGCGTGTTCAACGACCCGAGCGAGGCCGCCGAGTACGTCGACCGCGAACTCATCGACGAGGGGGCCGACATCGTCGATATCGGCCTCGAATCCGCGAACAAGCGCCTCGACGTGCTGTCGGCCGAAGACGAACTCGACCGCCTCGATACGGCGCTTTCGGTCCTCGACAGCGTCTCCGGCGACGCCGTCTTCTCCATCGAGACGCGCTACCACGAGGTCGCGGAGGCGGCGCTCGACGGTGGGTTCGACATGGTCAACGATATCTGCGGCTTCGCCGACCCGGTGATGCCCCGCGTCTGCGAGGAGTTCGACGCCGCCGTCGCCAAGATGGCGAGCCCCCCGGACCTCACCCGCCCCGGTGCAATCGAGGAGGTCGACGACATCTACGACGCCCTCGAACTGAACGGCTTCACCGACAAGACCATCCTCGACCCCGCTTTCGGCGGCTGGTCGGAGGCGAAGACGCTCGAACACGACCGCGAGACGTTCGACCGCCTGCGGGAGTTCCGCGGCTACGGCTACCCCATCCTGGTCTCCATCAACCGCAAGAACTTCCTCCGCGACGTGGCCGGCCGCTCGACCGAGGAAGCCCTGCCCGTCAGCCTCGCCGCCACGTCGATGGCGGTCGAGCGCGGTGCCCATGTCGTCCGGACTCACGACGTGAAAGAGACCCGCGACGCGGCCCTCATCGGTCACGAGTTCGAGCGCCGTCGCGTCCGCGACCCCGGCGACGTGTCGGTCGAGGAACTCGACGTGACGACGACCGGCGAGGCCGCCAGACACCTCGACCGGGTCGGCGCGAACCGCGACCTCGCCGCCGAGAGCGTCATGCGCGTCTTCGAACTGGAAGGACTCGGAGCCGACGACCGCGAGGCCCTCGAAGCCGCCGCCGGCGACGCGGGAGCCGTCTTGGCCGCCGGCGACACCGGGGCGCTGCTGGTCGGGACGCCCGCCGCGCTCGCCCGGCTTTCGACGCTCGTCACGGACGCCTCCGACGCCCTCGAAGCCGCCCTCGAAACGGTCGAGCGGGCGACGCGATAACTGGTTCGTGAACCCCTCACAGACCCGTCTCGCCGTCTGACGTTCGGCAGACGTTGACCGTTCTACTAAGAGAAAACTTATACCATCCGACTCTAAAACGGTCCTGTGGACGCCGGAAGGGCACGCGGGTAGGGGTACACGAGTGCCGTTCCGGCCCATACAGTTACATTCTGAGCGACAGCTATACCATGGATTTCACCACGTGGGAACCCGTCTACGGGCGGATTCTCGACGACTTCGGCTTCGACCGAACCGGCGACGAGCGCGCCAGAGACGCGCTCGCGGACCTCGTGAAACCGTTCGACCGCGACCGGCTGAACTGGGCGGGCGCGACCGTCGCCGTCTGCGGGGCGGCCCCGACGCTCGACGCCGAACTCGACCGACTCGACGACCCCGACGTGGACGTGGTCGTCGCCGCCTCCACCGCAGCCGACGCGGTGCGAGACGCCGGGTTCGACCTCGATTTGATGGTGACGGACCTCGACAAGAACCCCGAGACGGCGGTCGAACTAACCGAATCGGGCGTGCCCGTCGCGGCCCACGCCCACGGCGACAACCTTCCCGCGGTCCGCGAGTGGGTTCCACAGTTCGACGCCGACCACGTCCTCGGGACGACGCAGGCGGCTCCCGTCGGCCCCGTCGTCAACTGGGGCGGCTTCACCGACGGCGACCGAGCGGCCTTCATCGCCGACGAACTCGGGGCGAAGCGGCTCGTCTTCGCCGGCTGGGACTTCGACGACCCGACCGTGGACGCGATGAAAGCGCGGAAACTCCGGTGGGCGGAGCGCCTGCTCCGGTGGCTCGAACGACGCCGCGACGAGCGCTTTTCGGTGCTCGACGGGCGGCGCGACGGCATCGACCCGCTCCCCTGAGAGGCCCGCGATCGCGCCGACCCGTCGGCGCTCGTCGGGCGCGGCGTGCCTCGCGCTCTCGCCTCGCTTACCGCGTGTTCTGCGGGTGCACGCCGGCACCCTCGTCGGACCCGGACTGTTCGGCCGCCGACTGCTCGACCACGCCGTCGAACAGCGTCGCGTCACAGCCCCGGCAGACGGCCGAGACGTGCCGTTTCGTCCCGTCGGAGGTCCGCACCCGTTCGGTTTCGACCGCGACCGCGCCGTCACAGGTCGGGCACGTCTGGAGACACAACCGAAGCGCCCCGAGGACGCGGTTCCGGTCGGCCGTCGAGAGCCGCCACCACTCGGGGTAGTACCGGCGGAACGTCGCGACCGCCGTGCGGTCGGCGACGAACGCGGCGCGGGAGGACCACCGACCGACGGTTCCGTGGTCGAGTCGCGCGAACAGCCCCCGCTCGGTCCACCCCATCTCGATTCTGTCCGAGTCGACGCCGAGAAGCGCCGCGAGCGTCTCGCGGTCGCCGTCTCGCCCGTCGGCTTCGAGCATTCGGGCGCGCCAGTCGTCGGCGAACTGCGGCGACAGCGAGAGGCTGTCGTCCGCGTCGGTCGCGAAGACGCCCGCGCCGTGCAACGCGGCGGCGAGGTCGACCCGGCCGTCGAGCGAGAGCGGCGGCGACGGCCGCGCCGACGGGAGTTGCGGGGGCGACGGCGAGGCCGACGAGAGTTCGAGGAACGCGAAGCCGAAGACGACGACGGGCGGGAGCACGCCGAGGAACGCGCCGTAGGGGACCCAGACGAGCCACCCGAGCGTCCCGCAGACGAACGTCAAGAGGAGGAGCGGAAACACGAGCGGAGACCGGAGACGCGGCTGTCGGACCCCGGAGTCAGGAAGGCAGCGATGCCCGGACATACCAGAACCGTGGGTACGACGCCGTATAGGTATGAACCGGGTACACCAGATAGCAAGAACGTAAACGTGCTCCCGTGCCGGACTTCGGTCGATAACATCACATTACCCGCGACAGTCGCGCCGCCGCGAGTGTCGACTATCGTACCACATCCATGCCAACGGGTGTCCGAACACGAGCGACTGCCGCCGCGAGACGCGGTAGGACACCGTTTCCAGCGACAGCGAGCGATTAAGTGCAGTCGAACGAGCCGGTCGGCCGATTTTTCGGCCCGTCGGCGTCCGACTGCCGCTACATTCACATAGCCGCCGTCCTGAGGCGCGCACATGCAACTGCACTGGCACCGCCGGGACCTGCGCGTCGCGGACAACCGCGGCCTCGCGACGGCCGCGGAGGCGGGCCCCGTCGCCCCGCTTTTCGTCTTCGATCGGGACGTGCTCGACCACGCCGGCGCGCCCCGCGTCAGGTACTTACTCGACGCGCTCGCCGAACTCCGCGGCGCGTACCAAGAGCGCGGGAGCGACCTGCTCGTCGCCCGCGGCGACCCCCGGACGGTCGTGCCGGCGGTGGCGGCGGCGTTCGACGCCGAGCGGGCCGTGTGGGGTATCGACTACTCCGGACTCGCCCGCGAGCGCGACGCCGACGTGCGGCTCGCCCTCGACGACGCCGGCGTCGCCCGCGAGCCGGTCCACGACGCCATCTTCCACCCGCCGGGGAGCATCACGACAAACGCGGGCGACACCTACTCCGTCTACACCTACTTCTGGAAGAAGTGGCGCGACCGCGACAAACCCGACCCCTATCCGGAACCGGACGCCGACGACCTCGTCGACGCCGCCACGCTCGAATCCGCGGCCGAAGACCTCACCAACGGCGACGCAGAGTTCGACATCGCCGTCGGCGGCCTCCCGACCATCTCGGACCTCGGCTTCGAGGAGCCGTCGGCATCGGTCCAGCCGGCGGGGACCGAGGCGGCCCGCGAGCGCCTCTCGGCGTTCTGCGCGGACGCCATCTACCGCTACGCCGACGACCGCGACTACCCGACGCGGGACGCCACGTCGCGGCTCTCGACGGACCTCAAGTTCGGGACCATCGGCATCCGCGAGGTGTACGCGGCGACCGCCGCGGCCCGCGAGGGCGTCGGCGGCGAGAGAGACGAGTCGGTCGAGGAGTTCCAGTCGCAGTTGGCGTGGCGGGAGTTCTACGCCCACGTCCTCCGAGGGCATCCGAACGTCGTCACGGAGAACTACAAGGAGTACGAGGAGGACATCGCGTGGCGCGACGACGACGAGGAACTCGCGGCGTGGAAGGCGGGCGAAACCGGCTACCCCATCGTCGACGCCGGGATGCGACAGCTCCGCGAGGAGGCGTACATGCACAACCGCGTCCGGATGATCGTCGCGTCGTTCCTCACGAAGGACCTGCTGTGCGACTGGCGACACGGCTACGCGCACTTCCGCGAGCACCTCGCGGACCACGACACCGCAAACGACAACGGCGGCTGGCAGTGGGCCGCCTCGACGGGGACCGATGCCCAGCCGTACTTCCGCATCTTCAACCCGATGACGCAGGGCGAGCGCTACGACCCCGACGGCGAGTACATCAAGCGGTACGTCCCCGAGCTCTCGGACGTGACGGCCAACACCATCCACGAGTGGCACGAGCTGACCGACCTCGAACGCGAGCGGCTCGCGCCCGACTACCCGGAGCCCATCGTGGACCACGCCGAGCGCCGCGAGCGCGCGATTTCGATGTTCGAGGCCGCCCGCGGCGACGACTGAGCGACGACTGACCCCGCCTGCTGTTTTTTGCCCTCGGTCGCCGCGGCACGAACGACTTTGGCCTCGGGACCCGATTCCGAGTTCATGCACGTCGCTATCATCCTCTACGACGGCTTCGACGAACTCGACGCCGTCGCGCCGTTCGAGGTGTTCCAGAACGCCGGCGCGGCCGGGGCCGACTGCGAGGCCGAACTCGTCGCGCTCGACGACCGCGAGTTCGTGACCGCGAGCCACGGGATGCGCGTCGGCGTCGACGGCGCCCTCGACCCGGAAACCGACCGCCCGGACCTGCTCGTCGTCCCCGGCGGCGGCTGGAACTCCCGCGCCGACCAGAGCGCGTGGGCCGAAGCCGAGAAGGGCGAGATTCCCGATGCCATCGCCGCGCTCCACGAGGCCGGAACGACCGTCGCCGGCGTCTGTACCGGCGGGATACTCCTCGCCCGCGCCGGCATCCTCGACGGTCGCCCCGCGGTCACCCACGGCAGCGCGCTCTCCGACCTCCGCGAGACGGCCGCAGTAGTCGTCGAAGCGCGCGTCGTCGACGACGGCGACGTGCTCACCGCGGGCGGCGTCACCTCTGGTCTCGACCTCTCGTTACATCTCGTCGAACGCGAGTTCGGAGCCGAAATCGCCGACGCCGTCTCGACGGAAATCGAGTACGAGCGCCGGACGAAGCCGTTCGACGGCTGACACGCTCGCGCGAACCGGAGCTTCTCGAAGCGGAGAAATCGACCGATAGCGACCCGCAAACTGTGGTTTGTGCTAGCATACCCCTCCTCAAGTTTTAACATGATTCCGCCCGACGCATGATACGGAGGTTACACATTATGAGCTACGAACTCGACCCGCTTCCGTACGAGTACGACGCCCTCGAACCGCACATCTCCGAGCAGGTGCTGACGTGGCATCACGACACCCACCACCAGGGCTACGTCAACGGCTGGAACGCGGCCGAGGAGACCCTCGCCGAGAACCGCGAAGCAGGCGAGTTCGGCTCGTCCGCCGGCGCGCTCCGCAACGTCACCCACAACGGCTCGGGACACATTCTGCACGACCTGTTCTGGCAGAACATGTCGCCGGAAGGCGGCGACGAGCCCGAGGGTGCGCTCGCAGAGCGCATCGCGGAGGACTTCGGTTCCTACGAGGCGTGGAAGGGTGAATTCGAAGCGGCGGCCGGCGCGGCCGGCGGCTGGGCGCTTCTGGTGTACGACTCGTTCTCGAACCAGCTTCGGAACGTCGTCGTCGACAAGCACGACCAGGGCGCGCTCTGGGGTAGCCATCCCATCCTCGCGCTGGACGTCTGGGAGCACTCGTACTACCACGACTACGGCCCGGCCCGCGGCGACTTCGTCTCCGCGTTCTTCGAGGTCGTCGACTGGGACGAACCCGCCGCTCGCTACGAGCAGGCCGTCGAACTCTTCGAGTAAACCCGGTACATCCCGACTTTTCTTTCGGACGCAACGCCGTCAGCGGCGGCGCTGTCCGCGAATCGAATCAAATCAGTCCGCGGGTGCGCTCCGCTCGACCTCAGGGCAGTCGGTCGCGGGCGGTCGGGTCGCTGAACAGGTCCGCCCCGTCGAACTCGTCGTTCAGCGCGCAGACGCGGTCGTGCAGGGCGGCGAAGTCGCGGCCAGCCCCGCGGTCGAAGCCGGCGAGGATTCCGGTGGGGCGGTCGCCGACGAAGGTCCGAAACTGCTCGAACGAGTCGAACCCGCGGACGGTGTAGCCGTAGTCCGCGTAGTACAGCGTCTCGTAGGTGTCTCTCGTGACGTATCCGAACCGCTCGTTGTCGATAAACTGCGAGATGTCGAGACATTCGAGCGCATCGGACACGTCCTCTCTGACGTAGAGGTGTTCGTACCCGTGGTGGTCGAAGACCCAGAGGTCGCGGAGGTCATCCCCGCAGAAGCTACGGAAGGCCTCGACGAGTCGTGCGGCGGCGTCGCTCATCGTTTCGGGTCTGGCGTCACAGCTGATAAGCCTACTTATGGGGTTATCGAAGGCTGTAAGGGAGCGATGGGCACGCTCGTCAGTCGCACTGCCGTCGCCGCCGATGCTCGTCACCCGCCGCCCGCGGTCGTCGGGGTTTTGCCCGTCGGCCGAGAAGCGCACGCATGCCCAGGCCGAAAGACGACTTCGACACCCTCTACGGGTATCTCCTGTACGAACCCGCCGACATCCTCGACCCAGACTACATGTACACCGTGGGCGAAATCGCCCGCCTGATGCAGGGGCTGTCGCCGCAGGACGACCTCGCCGAGGAGACCGAAGACCGCATCATCCAGTGGACGATTCCGTGGATCGTCGCCAACCAAGAGGACTTCGTCATCAACGACCCGCGGAGCGACGAACCGGGTTACTTCGGCCTTCATCCCGACGCCGTCCCCGAAGCAGACGAGGAATAACGACCACACCCGCACCGCGCGGTTCGGTGTCCCCGATATTCTCCCGACCTGAGAGTCGCACAAACGGTTATCTGTCAGGTAGTTGTTTTCTCGCTCGTACGATGACTCAGTTCGACACCGAAGTCGCGGTCGTGACCGGCGCTAGCTCTGGAATCGGTCGCGCGACGGCGGAGGCGTTCGCCGCGGATGGCGCGCGCGTCGTCGTCTCCGACGTGAACGCCGAGGGCGGCGAGGAGACCGTCGCACGCATCGAAGAAGCCGGCGGGACGGCGATATTCGTCGAGACGGACGTGACGGACGACGACGCCGTCGCCGCGCTGGTCGACACGGCTGTCTCCGAGTACGGCCGACTCGACTTCGCCTGCAACAACGCGGGTATCGGCGGTCCGCAGAAACCGACCGCCGACCTCTCGGTCGACGAGTGGCACCGGGTCGTCGACGTGAACCTCAACGGCGTCTGGCGGTCGATGCGACACGAGATTCCCGCGATGCTCGACGTCGACGGCGGCGTCATCGTCAACATGGCGTCGATTCTCGGGAAAGTCGGCTTCGCGAACGCGGCCCCGTACGTCGCCGCGAAGCACGGCGTCCTCGGACTGACGAAGACCGCGGCCATCGAGTACGCCGAACAGGGCGTCCGCGTCAACGCGGTGTGCCCGGGTTTCGTCGACACGCCCCTGCTCGGGGAAGGCGGCCTCGACGACCCCGAAGCGCGCCAGGGAATCGAGTCGCTCCACCCGGTGAACCGCCTCGGCGACGTGGACGAAATCGCCTCCGCGGTCGTCTGGCTCTGTTCGGACGGCGCGTCGTTCACGACCGGCGAGGCGCTCACCGTCGACGGCGGCTACACGAGTCGCTAGCGCGAGGTGACGCGGCGAGGCGACGGTTCACCTCGTCCGCGCCGCGCGGGCCGCGAGTTCGAGGTCCTCGCTCGGGCGAGTCGCGACGCTCGGGCCGTGGCCGGTGTGGAGTTCGGTCAGGTCGCCGCCGACCACCTCGCGCAGGCGGTCGATGCTCTCGACGAGCGCGCCGCGGTCGCCCTCGGGGAGGTCGGTCCGACCGAACCCGCCGTTGGCGAAGACGAGGTCGCCCGCGAAGCAGACGCCCGACCCGCGGGAGAAAAAGCAGAGGTGGTCGTCCTTGTGGCCCGGCGTGTGGACCGCCTCGAACACGTCGTCACCGATTTGGACGCGCTCGCCGTCGTCGATGCGCCTGTCCACGGCGAGGTTGCCGGTGTCGTAGCCCCACGTCTGCACGTCGAACGCCTCGCGGACGGCGTCGACGTTGCCGATGTGGTCGGGGTGCGTGTGGGTGAGGTACACCGCGTCGAGCGAGTCGGTGACCTCGCGGACCGTCGGCACCATGTCGAAGTTCGCCCCGGTGTCCACGAGCGCGGTGGTCTCGCCGTCGACGAGAAAGACGTTGCTCGTGAAGGCGCGGATGTCTCCTGTGAGATTGCGAATCACGGTCACGGGTACGAAAAGCGGGGTGTTCGGTGTTGTGGGCGCTGCGGAAATCCGGGCCGAGGACGGTAGGATTTAGAGGGACCGACGACGACCAACACCCAACCAGGGCACCTCTCATGCGCCAATATCTCGACCTCGTCACGGACGTTCTCGGAACCGGGCGGCACAAACCGAATCGAACGGGCGTCGATACCATCTCGGGCTTCTCGAAGCACTACACCGTCGACCTCCAAGAGGGCTTTCCGCTGCTCACGACGAAGGACCTCTCGGGCTTCCGCTGGAACTCCCTCATCCACGAACTGCTGTGGTATCTCTCCGGCGAGGAACACATCCGCACCCTCCGCGAGGAGACGGGCATCTGGGACGCGTGGGCCGACGAGGAGGGCCACCTCGACACGGCCTACGGCCGGTTCTGGCGGCGCTACCCGGTCCCCGAGGAGGGGCTTGCGGGCGAGGCGTGGCCCGACGACGGCCACCGCTGGATGAACGACGAGGGGACGTTCGACCAGCTCGCGTACGTCCTCGACACGCTCGACGAGAACCCGAACTCGCGCCGGCTGGTCATCAACGCGTGGCACCCCGCCAACGCGGCCGTCTCGACGCTCCCGCCGTGTCACTACACGTTCGTCTTCAACGTGCAGGGCGACGAACTCAACCTCCATCTGACCCAGCGCTCCGGCGATATCGCGCTCGGCGTCCCGTTCAACCTCGCGGCGTACGCCATCCTCGCGCAGGTCGTCGCCCAGCGCGCCGGCTTCGAACTCGGGTCGTTCGCCCACACCATCGTCGACGCCCACGTCTACTGCGGGGCCGGCGAGCGCGGCGCGTGGTACGGCGACCACCTCGACGAACTCCAGTCCCGCCTCGCCGACGTGCAGTCGCCCGACGAATACCTCGACGTGCGCGAATGGCTCCTCGACGCGGCCCCCGAGGAGGCCGACGGCGAGGAGGACTACGACCACGTCCCCGGACTGCTCTTGCAGGCCTCGCGCGAGCCGCGCGAGCGCCCCGCGCTCGACGTGGCCGACGTGCCGCTCGAAGACCTCTCGTTCGAGGACATCGTCCTCCGCGACTACGACCCGGCCGACGGGATTCGCTTCGCGGTGGCCGAATGAGCGGCGAGGAGCTTTCTGGGTCCGAAACCGAGGGCGACGCCGCGGTCCGGTTCGTCCTCGTCGCCGCCGTCGCCGACAACCGCGTCATCGGCCGCGACGGCGACATGCCGTGGCACCTCCCCGAGGACCTGAAACAGTTCAAGCGGACGACGACCGGCCACCCGGTCGTGATGGGTCGCAAGACCTACGAGAGCATCGCCCGCCAACTCGGCGGCCCGCTTCCGGAGCGTCACAGCGTCGTGCTGACGACCCGCGACCTCGACCTCCCCGAGGGCGCTGAAGCGGTCGAGTCGGTCGAGTCGGCGGTCGCCGCCGCCGAGGACGCGGCCGACGAGATGGGCGTCGAGACCGTCTACGTCGTCGGCGGCGCGACCGTCTACGAGCAGTTCCTCGGCCGCGCCGCGGGGCTGGTGCTCACCGAACTCGACGCGGCACACGAAGGCGACACGCGGTTCCCCGAGTGGGACCGCGGGAAGTGGGTCGAGACCGACCGCGACGACCGCGACGGCTTTTCGTTCGTCACGTACGAGCGCAAACAGCCCGCCGCGGCTGACCGCGGCGCGGAGGAATCCGATGAGTAACTCGGGCGAGTGGGAGTACAAAATCGTCCGCACGGCCGACGGCGGCCTGTTCAGCGGCGACACCTCCCCGATGGAAGACGCGCTCAACTCCCTCGGCGGCGACGGCTGGGAGCTCGTGGACACGATTGCGGACTCGCGCGGCGCTGGCGCGAACAGCGGGCAGACGGCGCTCGTGTTCAAGCGGCCGAAGCGCTGAGACGCCGGGCGTCACCTCACGGGCGCTCGTGAACGACCTGCGTTTCTCGTGACGCATCACGAGTAGCTTTATTGACGCGAACGACCTCGTAAGAGGGAACGAAGCTTCCCCTCGCTATGACCGCCTCGACACTCGCAGACCAACTCCGACAACCCGAGTACACCGGCGAGAACCGGTGTACGCCCTGTACCGTCGTGAACGTCGTCATCGCCGCCGCGTTGAGTCTGGTGCTCGGCGTCGCGTGGCCGCCGCTCGGACTCGTCTCGTTCGCCCTCTTCGCGGGGGCCATCTACTTCCGCGGCTACCTGATTCCCGGCACGCCGACGCTCACGAAGACGTACTTCCCCGACCGGGCCCTCCGCTGGTTCGACAAGGAGCCGACGCAGACTCGCGTCGGGGCCACCGCATCCGCGCCTGGGTCGGCCGCCGATGACGACGTTGACGCCGAATCGTCGGGCGAGGAGGTCGAATCGGGGCAGTTAGACGGCGATGGCGCGTCAGTCGCGGCGTTCGACGCGGAGGCGACCTTGATGGACGCCGGCGCGTTGGAGTTGGACGAGAGCGGCGACGAACTCCGCCTCGCACCGTCGTTCGAATCGGCGTGGGACGACGAAATCGCGCGCACCGACGAGACGGTCGCTCGACGGTGGCTCGCCCGCTTGACCGGGGTCGACGAGGCCGATGTCACGCTGGAGTCTCGCGCTCGGAGCCGGTGGCTCGTGGCGATGGCCGACGGCACCACCCTCGGCACCTGGGAGTCGAACGGCGCGCTCGTCGCGGACGTGGCCGCCGATTCCGCCCTCGACGGTCGCCTCGACGACCGGGACCAGCTGACGGCCGAACAGCGGAGCGCGCTGGCGCGGGGGCTCCGCACCTACCTCAACAGCTGTCCGACCTGCGGCGGCGGCGTCCGGTTCGGCTCGGAGACCGCCGAATCGTGCTGCCGGTCGTGGGAGGTGTTCGTCGTCCGCTGTGAGGACTGCGAGACGCGACTGCTGGAAGTCGACGCCGAGGCGCTCGAACCCGAAGCCGCCTGAGCCGCCGGACTGGCGCGTCGGCCGCGACGCTCCGCCGGCGAATACATTTTTGTCGGCTGACAACAGTTTCTCCGTATGAACAAGGCGCACTTCGAGGTGTTCGTCGACGCGGCCGACAAGTACCGCTGGCGACTCGTCCACGACAACGGGAACATCCTCGCCGACTCGGGCGAGGGCTACGCGTCGAAACAGAAGGCGAAACAGGGCATCGAGAGCGTCAAGCGGAACGCGCCCGACGCGGACGTTATCGAAGCGTAGTTCCGCGGTTCGAGCCCTCGATTCGCCTGAAATCGTCGGATAGCCCGCCGATTCGAGTACGAACCCCACACCGATGCCGGGTGTGGAGGCTTTTTCCGCCTCCGGGACTGACCGGAGAGTAATGACGAACGTCGCCGACGCGAGCGAGGAGGTCGCACGATGAACCGAAACGACAAGCAGGCCTACGACCGCGGAACGTCGCTTTTCTCCCCCGACGGACGCATCTATCAGGTCGAGTACGCCCGGGAGGCCGTCAAGCGCGGCGCGCCGGTTCTCGGCGTCCGCACCGCCGACGGCGTCGTGCTGGCGGCGCTCCGGTCGACCCCGTCGGAACTCATGGAAGCCGAAAGCATCGAGAAACTGCACAAGCTCGACGACGCGCTCGGCGCGGCCACGGCCGGCCACGTCGCCGACGCGCGGAAGCTCGTGGACTTCGCGCGGACGACCGCCCAGCGCGAGCACCTGCGCTACGGCGAGCCAATCGGCGTCGAGACGCTCACGAAAACCATCACCGACAACATCCAAGAGAGCACGCAGTCCGGCGGCACCCGCCCGTACGGCGCGTCGCTCCTCATCGGCGGCGTCGAAAACGGCTCGGGTCGCCTGTTTGCGACCGACCCCTCGGGGACGCCCCAAGAGTGGAAGGCGGTCGCCATCGGCGGCCACCGCGAGGACGTCCAGGCCGCCCTCGAAGACGGCTACGCCGAGGACCTGTCGCTCGAAGACGGCCTCGCGCTCGCCGTCGAGGCGCTCGTCGCGGCCGACGAGGAAATCGAGAGCGACGAACTGAATCTCGTCACCGTCTCCGAGGCGGGCTACGAAATCGTCGACGAGGAGACCATCGCCGAGCTGTTCGCCGACGCGACCGCGGACGACGAGTCCGACGAGACGGACGAACGCGAGGAGTAGATGACAGACGGGAGCCCGACCGACGGTAACACCTCGGCGGCCGAGGCGGAGACGACAGCGGCCGCGGCCGCGGCCGCGGATGCGGAAGCGGGCGCGACTGCCGGCGCGGCGGCCGTGACGCTCGACCGCATCGCGGTCTACCCCGTGAAATCGCTCGACGCCGAGTTCGTCGACGCCGCCGACATCGTCGAGAACGGCGGGCTCCGCGGCGACCGCGAGTACGCCATCTTCGACGAGGACGACGAGTACGTCAACGGCAAGCGCGAGCGGGCGGTCCTCCGAATCCGGAGTTCCGTCTCGCTCGCCGACGGAGCGGTCGAACTGTCGGCCCCCGAGATGGACGATTACGACGGCTCGATAGCCGAGGCCGACGGCTGGCTCTCGGCGTACTTCGGCTACCCGGTCGAACTCCGGCGCGACCCCGCCGGCGGGTTCCCCGACGACACCGAAGCCAGCGGCCCGACCGTCATCTCGACGGGGACGCTCGACGCGGTCGCCTCGTGGTTCGACGGCGTCGACGCCGACGAGATGCGCCGTCGCCTCCGGCCGAACCTCGTCTTCGACGCGAGCGAGCCGTTCTGGGAGGACCACCTGTTCGACCGGCGCGGGACGGTCGTCGAGTTCAGCGTCGGCGGGGTCGCCTTCGAGGGCGTCAACCCCTGCCAGCGCTGTGTCGTCCCGAGCCGCGACCCGGACACGGGCGCGGAGACGGCCGACTTCCGGACGACGTTCATGACGAAGCGCCGCGAGACGCTCCCCGAGTGGTCCGGCGGCGACTGGTTCGACCACGACTTCCGGCTCATGGTCAACACCGCGGTGCCGGAATCGTCGTGGGGCGAGACGCTGTCGGTCGGTGACGCGGTCACCGTCGGTGACATCGTCCCCGAGTGAGGGAGTCGGGTTTCGTCGCGTTCGAACGCCTCGCAGTCGGTCGGTTGTTCTTCGCTGACACCCGCGGCTTTAGGTCACCTGCCCGGGTTGACACACGTATGTTCACGCTAACCGGCGTGCGGGTCGTCGACGCCGACGGGACCCGCGAGGCGAACGTGGTGATAGACGAGTCGACCGGGCGCATCGCGTCCGTCGGCGACGAGACCGAAGGCGAGACGGGACACTGCTCGGTGCGGTGGTCGCGCCGGGACTCGTCGACGCCCACGTTCACCTCATGATGGACGGTCGCCCCGACGTGGCCGCCTATCGGTCCGAGCCGGTCGAACGCGCCTGCTATCGGGCCGCGGCCAACCTCCGGAAGACGCTGGAAGCGGGCGTCACGACCGTCCGCGACCTCGGTTCGCCCGGCAACACTGCGACGAGTGCGAAGGCCGCAGTCGCCGCCGGCGAGCTCGACGGGCCGCGCGTCCTCGCCGCGGGGGGAACCCATCACCATGACCGGCGGCCACGCCCACTGGTTGGGTCGGGAGGCCGACGGTCCGGACGAGGTTCGCAAGGCCGCCCGAGAGCAACTGAAGCGCGGCGCCGACGTGGTGAAATGCATCGCGACCGGCGGCGTCCTCACGCCCGGCGCGGTCACGGGCGCACCCGAGCTCACGGAAGCGGAAATTCGCGCCCTCGCGGAGGCCGCGAGCGCGAAGGGCGTCCCGACCGCGGCCCACGCCCACGGCGAGGACGGTATCAAAAACGCCGCCCGCGCGGGGGTTTCGAGCGTCGAACACGGGATGTTCATGGACGAGGAGGCCGCCGACCTCATGGTCGACAACGGCACGTACTGGGTGCCGACGGCCTCGGCCGTCCGCGAAATCGTCGAGGCGGGCGTCGAGGCCGGCATCCCGCCGGAGGCCGTCGCGAAGGCCGAAGACGCCGCCGAGCGCTTCGAAGGCGCGTGGTCCCACGCGCTCGACGCCGGCGTGAACATCGCCATGGGCACCGACGCGGGCACGCCGTTCAACGACCACGGCGAGAACGCGCTCCGCGAGATGGAACTGCTCGTCGAGTACGGCCTGTCGCCCGCCGAAGCGCTCGAAGCCGCGACCGTCGGCGGCGCGGACCTCCTCGGGTTGGACGACGTGGGGAAGGTCGCCGAGGGCTACGTCGCGGACCTCGTCGTGCTCGACGCCGACCCGAGCGAGGACGCCGGCGCGTGGCGGACGGTCCGGCAGGTGTATCGAGAGGGCAAACGGGTTGTCTAATCGCAACACGGCAGTCGGTATCACACCCGATTTGAAGCGACAACCTTTTACAATCGCGAGCAATATCTGGTGGTGTACCAACGTGCTCTGTTGGTGTAGTCCGGCCAATCATATCACCCTCTCACGGTGATGACCAGGGTTCGAATCCCTGACGGAGCACTTCTCTCATCTCTCGAACCGTGAGCGGCAGCGAGCGTGTGCTTTTACGTGGCACGATTCCGCGCTGCACCTACGAGTCGGGGTCACCGAGTTGCGACATCACGAGGTCCTCGGCGGTTCGCAGTCGGTACTGAACCGTCGAACGTGGCACGTCGAGCACGTCGCTGAGGTCTTCGACGGTCACCTTTCGCGGGCGCTCGTAGTAGCCGTGTTCGACGGCGGTTTCGAGCGCCTCCCAGTGAGCCGACGAGAGGTCGGCCGCGATGCGCGACTCGGCGTCCCAGTTACCGGCGCTCGTGAGGTGTTCGACGTCCAGTTGCAGTCCCTCTCTGAGCTGCGCCTCGATGGTCTCGTACAGTTCGCCGAGCGGGTGGTCGCCGGGATAGAGAATGCGCCAGCGGTACGCGCCCGCGCGGCGGGACGACTCGAAGATGACCCCCGGCCCGACGTGTTCGAGGACGTAGCGCGGAATCGAGTGGCAGTTGCTCACCTCCTCGCGGTAGGTGTAGACGGTCATCGAGTTGTCCGAGCGGTCGAGGACGTGGTAGTTGCGATGGGTGTGGCAGTCGGGCGCGTCGAGACACTCGTTACACCGCGTCTCGTCGAGGAACACCTCCTCGAACGCCGACAGCGCCTCCGGCGTGCCGACGACGTGGTCGACCCGCCACATCACGTCCGTGGTGGACGAGCAGACCGACGACCGGGACCGCAGGCTCGGGTACTCGTAAAACAGGTCCATTAGCTCGTCGGTTCCCTCCGAGAAGCGAACGACGAATTCGAACTCGCGCATTCGGTTTTCGCTCTGTCGCGGAGCGACTTAGCAGGTACTAATCAGACACCGACCGCGTTCTACCTTCGCTCCGGTTCTGACTCGGCTTCGAGGCACACCACTTGCTGAAGTTAGCAGATACCAACAGAACTGGGAGGGTACTTGAGCACGGAGTAGCGGCCACGACGAACGGACACCGAACGCCGCGCGTCAGGCGTGGTCTCCACCCGCTCTTTCGGACACGCGCTCGCGTCCCGCCGGTTCGTTCGTCCGCGGGGACCGGTTCCGACCGTCCCCACCCCCACCACCGACTGCACTCGAACGCTCCAACCAACCTCGGACGACGGCCGGGTCACCACCTATTTTACGCCCGGTCGTCTACCCGCACGAGGATGTTACTCGCGGGAACGGTGGTCGTCGACGCGTCCACCATCATCGAAGAGGGTGCCGTCGTCGTCGACGGCGACCGAATCGTCGCGGTCGGAGCGCACGCGGACCTCACAGACCGGTATCCTAACCACGAGCGACGCGAGTTCGGCATCGTCGCGCCGGGACTGGTCGGCGGGCACGTCCACTCGGTGCAGTCGCTCGGAAGGGGCATCGCCGACGACACCGAACTCTTGGATTGGCTCTTCGACCACGTACTCCCGATGGAGGCCGGTCTCGACGCCGAGGGGATGCGCGTCGCCGCCGAACTCGGCTACCTCGAATGCATCGAGTCCGGCACGACGACGGTCGTCGACCACCTCTCGGTTCGACACGCCGAGGAGGCGTTCGAGGCGGCGGGCGAGATGGGTATCCGCGGACGCATCGGGAAGGTGCTCATGGACACGAACGCTCCCGAGGGACTCCAAGAAGACACCGACGCGGGCCTCGCCGAGTCCGAGCGCCTCATCGAGCGCTATCACGACAGTTTCGACGGGCGCATCCAGTACGCCGTCACGCCGCGGTTCGCCGTCACCTGCTCCGAAGCGTGTCTGCGGGGCGCCCGCGACCTCGCGGACCGCTACGACGGCGTCCGCATCCACACCCACGCGAGCGAGAACCGAAGCGAAATCGAGACGGTCGAAGACGAGACGGGAATGCGCAACATCCACTGGCTCGACGAAGTCGGTCTCACCGGCGACGACGTCGTCCTCGCACACTGCGTCCACACCGACGACTCCGAGCGCGACGTGCTCGCAGAGACCGGCACGCACGTCACCTACTGCCCGTCGTCGAACATGAAGCTCGCGTCGGGTATCGCGCCGATTCCCGACTACCTCGACCGCGGCATCAACGTCGCACTCGGCAACGACGGCCCGCCGTGTAACAACACGCTCGACCCCTTCACCGAGATGCGACAGGCCAGTCTCCTCCAGAAAGTCGATGCGCTCGACCCGACGAGCACGCCCGCCGCGACCGTTTTCGAGATGGCGACCCGCAACGGCGCGAAGGCCGCCGGCTTCGACCGCGTCGGCGAACTCCGCGAGGGGTGGAAGGCCGACATCGTCGGTATCGACGCCGACCGCACGCGAGCGACGCCGCTCCACGACGTGCTGTCTCATCTCGTCTTCGCCGCCCACGGCGACGACGTGGTGTTCACCATGGTCGATGGCGACGTGCTCTACGACGAGGGCGAACACGTCCGCGCGGACGCCGACGGCATCCGAAAACGGGCACGGGCGGTCGCTGACGGTCTCGACTCGGCACCGACGAGCGACTGAACAGCGTCTCCGCCTGCGAGACCACCTCGCACGCGAGACCGGCCGGCCGCACCCGCGAGGCCCGCCGCCATCGTCGCCTCTTTCTCTCCGCGCGACGCCACCTGAGTCATGACCGTCCGACTCCGCGCGGCGACGCCGTCCGACCTCCCCGCGATTCGGGAGATTTACGCGCCGTTCGTCGAGAACACCGCGATTTCGTTCGCCTACGACCCGCCGAGCGTCGCGGACCTCGAAACGAAACTGGAGCAGAAGACCGACTACCCGTGGCTCGTCTGCGAACTCGACGGCGAGGTGGCCGGCTACGCCTACGCCGGCGCGATTCGAGAGCGCATCGCCTACCGGTGGGCCGTCGAGACATCGATTTACGTCCGCCCTGAGTTCCAGCGCCGCGGCGTCGCCCGCGGTCTCTACACGGCGCTTTTGGACCTGCTCGAACGGCAGGGCTACGTCTCGGCCGTCGCCGTCATCACGACGCCGAACCCCGCGAGCATCGCCTTCCACGAGTCGTTCGGCTTCGAGCGCGTCGGCCGCTTCGAGCGCGTCGGCTACAAAGGCGACGCGTGGCACGACGTGGAGTGGTGGAGCCTCGACCTCGACGACCGACCCGACGACCCCGACGCGCCGCTGTCCGTCGCCGACGCTCGCGACCGTGACTGGTGGGACGACGCGCTCACCCGCGGTGCGGCGCTCGTCGAAAACAGCGCATAACGGTTCCACCCGAACTGAGTCAACTCCCGTCGTCCGACTCGGTCGCGTTCAGACGCCGGCTTCGAGGGAGTCCTCAGTCTCGGCGTCCGCCGAGTCGCCTTCCTCGGCCGCCTCGACTTCGTCTGCCGCGTCGGCGGCTGCTTCGCCCGTCGCTCCCTGTTCGAGTACGTAGCGCTCGACGCCGGCGGAAAGCATCGCCTGCCAGTCGTCGAACTCGGTGTTCGCGTCGACGTACCGGTCCAACTCGTGGGTCGGTATCGACTCGAAAGAATCCTGATCCGCGACCGCGAATCCGCTTTCTTCGAGGAATTCACTAATCGATGCCGCCTCACAATGTGACTCGACCCACGGCGACGGGAACAAGTCGGCCAGCGTTACCTCGCCGCCGAGACCCCCAATCTCGACGTCGAGCGTCGCGGCCGTCGTTTCGGCCTCACCCATACCCGGGTCCTACGTCCACGGATATAACGGTGTTGCGGTTGGCGTCCGAGAGAGTCAGTTGGTGGAGACGATTTCGACCACGTCGCGGTGCGAAAGCTCGTGGTCAGACCCGATTTGGCGCTTCGAGTAACAGTCGATGCCGTGGAGGAGGCCGTCGCCGATGTCCGAATGCAGATGGTACGCGAAGTCCTCGGTCGTCGAACCCTCGGGCAGGATAAAGCAGTCGCGGAAGACGCCCTGCGAGTCGCTCTTGCCGTTGGCGCTGCCGGGGAAGATGGCAATCGCTCCCATCACGTCGAACAGCGCGTTTTCGAGCGACTGTTGGACGCCCGTGCCGCCGAACTCGGTGACGAACTCGCGAATCTGTTCGAGGCCCGCCTCCTGTTTGTCGCTCACGTCGCCGACGATGTCGAAGTCGTCGTCGCCGGGGCGGTAATCGACGACGCCGCCCTCGTCGGCCTTCTTCAGCGCCTTCTCCGCGTGCGCCGAGGTCGGGACGAACGTCAGGTGTTCGTAGTCCGAATCGGCCGTGATCTCCTCGTAGTTCTCCTGGGAGACCGGTTTGTCCATCTTGTTCGCCGCGATGATGATCGGCTTCGTGCGCTTTCGAATCTCGCGGGCGAGCGACTCCTTGTCCGCGTCGTCCCACTCGTCGGGGTCGAGTTCCAAGCCGAGAGAAAGGATTATCTGCTTGATTTCGTCCTTGTTCGTCTTGAACGCGGACATCTGCTCCGCGAGGTCGACTTCGATATCTTTGTCCTCGCCGTGATAGCCCGAGCGGTAGCGGTCGATACCCTTCTCTAAGACACCGAGGTACCACATGTCCAGTTCGTTTTCGAGGAAGTCGATGTCCTCGCGGGGGTCGTGTCCCTCCGTCGCCTCGCCTTCGATGTCCGTCTCACCGGAGAAGTCGACGACGTGGACGAGCACGTCCGCCTCGTTGAGGTCGGTGAGGAACTGGTTTCCGAGGCCCTTCCCCTCGTGCGCGCCGGGGATGAGCCCCGCCACGTCCACGAGTTTGACGGGGACGAACCGCATTCCGTGGTCGCAGTAGCCGACCGAGGGCGTACACGACTCGTCGAACTCCGGGGCCGCACACTCGACGCGGACGTACGCCTCGCCGATAGAGGGGTCGATGGTCGTAAACGGATACGCACCCTCGGGTACGTCGTTCATCGTCGCCGCGTTGAAGAAACTCGACTTCCCGACGGACGGTTTTCCGACGAGACCGATCTTGTAACTCATTCGTTGGTCGGACTGGTGTCTCGAACGCTAATAACCGTTCGACGTTCGCCTCGCCGTGCGTGAAATTCACACGCTACCGGGGCCGAGGAGGGTAATTCTCCGCGCTCGACTCCCGGGTTCGAGCGCCGGAGAGGTGACGCCGTCGTCGGGTTCGGAGCGGACAGCAGCCGGGTCCGGTTCGGTGTCGGAGGTCTCCTCGTCACCATCCGACGAGTCGACGCTACGACGCCGTCCGGTGCATCTTTGTCTTCACGTCCCCGACTGCCGGGCATGACCGACCCCGACGAGACGGCGAGCGAACCCGCATCCGCGTCGACTGCGGACTCCGGCGCGGCGACCACCGACTCCTCGACGGACGGCGCGACCGACGCGGACACGTTCCGCGTCGGTATCCACGTCACGGAGACCGAACTCCGATTCGTGGTCAACGTCCCGTCCGACATCGATTCGGGGTGGACCGACCCCGACGCGTTCCAGCGCCTCGTCGAACGCGTCACCTGGGAGCAACTCGACCAGCGGGCGACGCTCCAGACCGTCGCGACCAACGCCGCCGAGGGCGAGACGATGTTTCTCGGCACGGTGACGCTCCGACCGGACGAGACCGTCGTCGACCACACCCTCCGCGTGCCGCCGCTCGACGGCGCGTGACCCGACTCGGCGTCACCGATGACCGACCCCACGACTGAGACCGCGATTCGCGAGATGCAAGACGCCGCGCTCAGTCGCGCGCTCACCGACGACGACCACGCGAGACAGTCGCTCGCCGTCGCGGGCGCGCTCGAAACGGCCAGAACGGAAGCGACCGACGCAGCGTTCGACGGTGGCGGCGTCACGCTCGTGGCGTCGCTCGCGTTCGTCTCGACGCTGTTCGCGCACCGTCGCCTCCACGAGTCGCTCCGGGCGAGCGTCCGCGCATCCGACGATTCGGCGTGGTATCCCAGCGGCGCTCCCGCCCGCGTCGACGACGACCTCGTGGTCGCGGGCGCGCGGCTCGCGGTTCGACGGTTCGACGCCGACCCGGCGCTCGTCGCCGCGCTCGGTGACGTTTCGATAGAAAGAGTCGCGTCAGGCGAGTGAGTATCCCGACCGTCAGCCTCTGACAACGACGGTCGGGGGCGTAGCGGGATGGGGTGCCTCTGATCCACAGTACCCGCCCGGACGCGGAAGAGTGAAGCCCGAACCCCACGCTCGCTGCGTGGGAACGTATATTAGTTAGTTGTTGGCGTGGTCCGGCGGGCCACCGCCGTTGCCGTTGCCGTTCGAGTCGTCATCGCCCGAGTCGTCGTCATCCGACTCGTCCGAGGAGTCATCGTCCGACTCGTCGTCAGCGTCGTCGCCGTTCTGCGGACCGGCGTGGTCCGGACGCTTGTCGTCCGCGTTACCCGGGTTGTTCTCGGTCACGAAGTCGGAGACGGCCTGCCCGAGCGGGCCGTCGCTACCCGTGTCCTTGAGACGCTCGACGAAGCTGCTGACGAGCTGTCCGAACGGGTCCTCGGCGGCGACCTCACCCTGCAGGGTGACGGTCGTCTCGGCGGTGAGGCCGTCGTGCTCGGCTGCCACGTCGACCGTGACGGTCTGCAACGGCGAGATGAGGTCAACCGTACCGTCCGCGTCCGTCTCGTACGTGCCGTTGCCGGCGTAGTCCGTCCCGTTAACCATGACTGACGCGCCTTCGACGGCGTCACCGTACTGGGTGACGGTGGCGACGACCGTGTCGTTAGCGTCGTCAACCTCGACGGAGACATCGAGAGACTCGTCGAGCGGGACGAGGACGACAGAGGAGGCGGTCGTGTTGTTCCCCTCAGTAACGGTGACCGTCGCGTTCACGCGTTCCTGCGGATTGGGGAGGTCGACGGTGCCGTTCGTCCCCGCCGCGTACGTTCCGTTTCCGGCGTAGTTACCGCTCGATTCGACGACGACCGTCGCGTTCTCGACGGCCGTCTCGTTCCGCGTCACGGTCACTGTCGCGTCGCCCGTGTCGGCGTCCTGCGTGACGCCGACCTGGAGGGCATCGGAGCTCGCTGCTCCGACGGCCCCGGGGACCATCGCGACGGCGAGCATCGCAACGACCATGACTACGGTGAAGTGTTTGCTGCCGCGCATGCAACCCTTCCTTCTAACCCTGATACGGTAAAAGGGGAGAATCGTAACCCCGGTTTTCGCTGAATTTCACCCCAATCAACGCGTTCGAAATCGGGGCGTCGTCTGTCGACTTTATCGACTTCCGTGCCGAACGGGCGATCAAGTCGTATCGAAACACCCCCGCAGTCGAACGCGAGCGGCTGTCGGCCGAACCGGTGTGCTCGACGCGAGCGTTGCCACTCTCGGACGATGGAAGATGCGACTCGACGGGGTCGGTGCGAGTCGCTGAACGACCGTGCGTGCCGCTCTGCATAAAATGAACAAAGCCCACTGGACACCGCGTCCAGTGGGCTCTGTGAAGTATGAATAGGGGCGGCGAACTGGATTTCCCAGAGGATCGCTCACTCCAGTACTGACCAGAACGCAGGTGAGCTTAACTTCCGTGTTCGGGATGGGTACGGGTGGAACCTCACCGCTCTGGCCGCCTTAATACCGATCAACGGAATCGAACCGTTGCCATACCAATATCGGTCGGGCCGTCTTACCAATGTGTCCGTGCAATCCAGTTTGCGCCTGGACCCGTTCTCGGGTCTCAGTGCGTATGAATGTGGCTTGGACTGTTAGTGCTCGCGGGCTTAACAACTCGTTACCTCGTTGCGTACACCCCGAGTCTATCGAACTCGTCTTCTACGAGTGTCCTCAGTGGAACTTCTTTTCCGTGTGGGTTTCGAGCTTAGATGCGTTCAGCTCTTACCCCGTGGTGCGTAGCTGCCCGGCATCTGCCCTCTCGGACAACCGGTACACCAGTGGCACCCATTCGTAGTTCCTCTCGTACTATACGAACGTTCACGTCAAGTTCCTTAACACCCCCAATAGATAGCAGCCGACCTGTCTCACGACGGTCTAAACCCAGCTCACGACCTCCTTTAATAGGCGAACAACCTCACCCTTGCCTGCTTCTGCACAGGCAGGATGGAGGGAACCGACATCGAGGTAGCAAGCCACCGGGTCGATATGTGCTCTTGCCGGTGACGACTCTGTTATCCCTAAGGTAGCTTTTCTGTCATCTACGGGTCCCATGAATGAACCTCGTAGGTTCGCTAGACCACGCTTTCGCGTCAGCGACACTCGTTGGGAATGTCACTGTCAGACTTCCGTTTGCTCTTGCGCTCTTCCACGAGTTCCCGACTCGCGTGAGGAAATCTTTGGGCGCGCTCGATATCTTTTCGAGCGCGTACCGCCCCAGTCAAACTGCCCGGCTACCGGTGTCCTCCGCCAGGAGTGAGAGTCGCAGTCACTAACGGGTAGTATTTCAATGCTGCCTCGGTGGCCCGCTGGCGCGGGTACCTGTGTAATGGCTCCTACCTATGCTGCACATTAGCGACCACGTCTCAGCGACAGCCTGCAGTAAAGCTCTATAGGGTCTTCGCTTCCCCTTGGGGGTCTCCAGACTCCGCACTGGAACGTACTGTTCACCGGGCCCAACGTTGGGACAGTGACGCTCTCGTTGATCCATTCATGCAAGCCGCTACTGAAGCGGCAAGGTACTACGCTACCTTAAGAGGGTCATAGTTACCCCCGCCGTTGACGGGTCCTTCGTCCCATTGTAATGGGTGTTCAGATACCCGCACTGGGCAGGATTCAGTGACCGTACGAGTCCTTGCGGATTTGCGGTCACCTATGTTGTTACTAGACAGTCGGAGCGTCCGAGTCACTGCGACCTGCTCGGTCAAGAGCAGGCATCCCTTATCGCGAACTTACGGGACTAACTTGCCGAATTCCCTAACGTCGGTTGATCCCGACAGGCCTTGGCTTGCTCTGCCAGCGCACCTGTGTCGGATCTCGGTACGAGCTTCTTGCTTGTCTTTTCACGGGCTCTAGGTACCGCCGAGTTTCCCTATCTCACCGTTCGTTCGCTTCGTGCCGTTACGGCTTCCACGAATTTCGGTGATTCGACGGGGCGAAGGCCCCGCTCGGTGTTTCCTAAAGCGTCGACGTTTGGTGCAAGAAGGTACTGGAATATTAACCAGTTTCCCTTTCATCTAATTCGAATTACGGTTAGACTTAGGATCGACTAACCCTCGGCTGATTGACAGTGCCGAGGAACCCTTGCGCGTAAGGCCGTCGGGGTTCACACCCGACTCTCGCTGCTACTGAGACCATGATTTTCGTTGCTGCACGGTCCACACGAGTTCTCACCCGTGCTTCCACCCATGCAGTATGCCAACCTACGGAATCGTGTCATAAGACACGCCGCCAGGTCTCGGAGGTGGATTTGAGTCCCGATCATTTTCGACGCCTCGAACCTCGGCCGGTAAGCTGTTACGCTATTCTTAGAGGGTAGCTGCTTCTAAGCTCACCTCCCGGCTGTTTAGGGCTCGAGACAATCTTCAATCACACTTAATCCACACTTTGGGTCCTTAACCTGGCTCTGGGTTGTCTCCCTCACGGTGCACAAGCTTACCCCGCACACCGGACTCCCTGAGTCTACGACGTTCGTAAGTTCGGAGTTTGACAGGGAAGCGAACTCCTCTCGGAGTCCGGATTCCCAATCGGTCGCTCTACCTCACGAACTATCTCATCAGAGGTCATGCTTCGACATGTTTCGGTTGGAACCAGCTGTTGCCAAGTTCGATGGGCCTTTCACCCCTACACCAGAGTCACGAGAGGGTATTGTAGGACACCAACTCTAACGGGCCTCCACGCAGCTTTCGCCACGCTTCGCCCTGCTCCGGCGTAGATCACTTGGTTTCGGGTCGCATCCGGTTGGCTCCCCGCCCTTGAAGACGGTGGCCCTGGTCAAAGACTGCGGCCGTATCGGTTTCCCTATGCCTCCGGGGGTTCACCCCTTAGACTCGCCAGTCAGATGCACTCCATGGTTCGTTTTTCAAAACGTACGACGTAACATCGGCTTCACTCGAGTCATACTACGGGATCGCTCCCAGTTCTTTCGTCGAGTGACCTTGTATGCCACGTCGCTCTATCGCCAACTGATTTCAAGCCCTATTGCACCGCCCTGTTCGGGGTGCTTTTCAGCGTTCGCTCACGCTACTTGTTCGCTATCGGTCTCGAGGAGTGTTTAGTCTTCGCAGTTGATGCCTGCGAAATTCACGAGGGATATCCAACCCCCGCTATTCTGGAACAACCCCGGGATCTGGTTCTTATGTTACGGGGTTTTCACCCTGTATCACGCTCCGTTCCAGGAGACTTCACATAAGACCCAGGTCCGTTATGGGTAGTCCGTACACCACATTGCCCGAAGGCTTCGGTTTGGACTGTGTCGCGTTTACTCGCCGTTACTAACGACATCGCGGATTGCTTTCTTTTCCTGTTCCTACTAAGATGTTTCAATTCGGAACGTTCCCCATTGCGCGAGGCAATTGCGTGGGGATTCCCATTCGGAGATCCTCAGTTCTTTCCCTCCATGCGGGTCCCTGAGGCTTATCGCAGCTTGGCACGTCCGTCATCGGCTCTCGAGCCGAGCTATCCACCAGCTGGCACAGTAGCCAGTTGATATAGTCACTGTGACCCGGAGAACGGGTCCAGTGGACGCCTGGATTGCACGTACACACGGTTTCATCAAACACCCTCGGAGATAGCCGAGGCGTGTTTTCGACCCTTCCCAACCTCGCTTGCGCGGGATGGTGCATCTGTCGTCAGTATCCATTCATTCGAAACGTCTTGCCACACTTAAGGGGCACGATCGTTTCGGAGTGGAGTACTGCTTACCATGGACCCACAGGGATTCGAACCCTGGGCATCCTCCTTGCAAAGGAGGCACTCTACCACTGAGCTATGGGCCCGTGTTAGCCCTAGTAGTTCTAAGGTGTCCGAACGGGTGTCATTGGTGAACTCGGAAGATCGCGTGTGAGCCACCCCGTCGGGGTGGTCTCGGTCGTTAGGAGGTGATCCAGCCGCAGATTCCCCTACGGCTACCTTGTTACGACTTAAGCCCCCTTGCGAAGCCCAGATTCGACCACCGTGTGGTGGCCTCATCCGGACCTCACTCGGGTGCTTTGACGGGCGGTGTGTGCAAGGAGCAGGGACGTATTCACCGCACTCTATTGAAATGCGATTACTACCGAATCCAGCTTCATGAGGGCGAGTTTCAGCCCTCAATCCGAACTACGATCGAGTTTAGGAGATTAGCGTTCTCTTTCGAGATAGCAACCCATTGTCTCGACCATTGTAGCCCGCGTGTAGCCCAGCTCATTCGGGGCATACTGACCTACCGTTGCCCGTTCCTTCCTCCGCTTTAGCAGCGGCAGTCCTTCTAATGTACCCAGCCAGTCGAAACTGCTGCTGGCAATTAGAAGTGCGGGTCTCGCTCGTTGCCTGACTTAACAGGACGCCTCACGGTACGAGCTGACGGCGGCCATGCACCTCCTCTCTACAGCGTCGTGATAAGGTCATCAACCTGATCGTCATCACTGTAGTCGGAGCTGGTGAGATGTCCGGCGTTGAGTCCAATTAAACCGCAGGCTCCTCCGGTTGTAGTGCTCCCCCGCCAATTCCTTTAAGTTTCATCCTTGCGGACGTACTTCCCAGGCGGCTCGCTTCTCGGCTTCCCTACGGCACAACACAGGCTCGTAGCCTGTGTCACACCTAGCGAGCATCGTTTACAGCTAGGACTACCCGGGTATCTAATCCGGTTCGAGACCCTAGCTTTCGTCCCTCACCGTCGGATCCGTCTTCTCGAGGTGCTTTCGCCATCGGTGGTCCGTCCAGGATTACGGGATTTCACTCCTACCCCGGACGTACCCCTCGAGCCTTCCGGTCCCAAGCCACGTGGTTTTCACCGGACGCCCGCCAGTTGAGCTGGCGGATTTCCCGATGAACCTTCGTGGCCGGCTACGGACGCTTTAGGCCCAATAATATCGGTCATCACTTGAGCTGCCGGTATTACCGCGGCGGCTGGCACCGGTCTTGCCCAGCTCTTATTCCTCGACCGCCTTACGGTCGAGAAAAGCGAGGACTATATGCCCTCGCACTTGGGGTCCCCTTATCGCACTTGCGTGCAGTGTAAAGGTTTCGCGCCTGCTGCGCCCCGTAGGGCCCGGAATCTTGTCTCAGATTCCGTCTCCGGGCTCTTGCTCTCACAACCCGTACCGATTATCGGCACGGTGGGCCGTTACCCCACCGTCTACCTAATCGGCCGCAGCCACATCCTACAGCGCCTGAGCGTTTCGGGGAGTCGGCATTCCAGCATGACTCCCGTATGAACTATTAGCCTCAGTTTCCCGAGGTTATCGTTCTCTGTAGGGTAGTTTGGCCACGTGTTACTGAGCTTTTCGCCACGAGTATGAACTCGTGCAACTAGCATGGCTAAATCGGACCCCAATAGCAATGACCTCCGGCAGGATCAACCGGAATGGGTCGCGACCATTTAAACCTGGTCGCGGGGTGTTGGCGGGTGAATGGCAGCGATATGCTGTCAAATCACCGTTCAAAGGTCCGAGTTCGCGTGACATCCGTTCGGATGTCACCGAACTACTAGGGCTAACATCAGATACCGTCTTGCGGCGTACCGCAGGGGCGGAATCCTCATTTCCTTCGGACCTGAACCGAAGCGATTCGAGGGTATAAACCCTTCGAACCTCGTTCGGTTCGGGTCCGGTGAGGCAGGACGCGTTGAATCGCCCTGCAATCGCGGTGTGTCGTTCGCATTCATCCGAAATGCCTTGGACCACTTAAGGCCGTCGTATCGTGGCGACCCCCGGGAAGGTGTGTCATCCCGGTGAGCGCCTGACGACCTTGGGGTCGGGGGCGTTCGGTGGAAGCTTTCGGGGGGGAGTGCCCCCGTGCGCTTCTTCGCATTAATCCGAATGCCCGGGGTACATAAAAGGCCGTCGAACCGATGGCGCATCGTCATGCGGTTTCATGGCGGGGTTACTCATAAAATGATGACAGACTGTCGGGGAGAGCGATGAGTCTCGAAGGGATAGATATCGCGCGACTGGAGGCCGGTCGGTCATCCCCCGCGTCGCACGTGCGGTCTGACCGGGTGTCGGTCACGCAAGCAGACGCTGGCGGCGCTATCTGAAAGGCGTATCGACTGCACTACGACTCGAGATGCTACACGTGCGTGCGCACGATAAGAATGTGAACGTCGGTCGGATTACTCGTCGAGGTGCTCGATTCCCTTCTTGGAAACGTTTCCTTTGGTAATCTTCCCCTCCATCCAGCCGGGCTTGTCCTCGGGGGCGCTGCTGTTCCACGCCCACGCGTCGAAGATGTGGACTTTATCAGTCCCTTTCTCCCGGAGTCGAATCTCGACCGCGTCCGACTTCGCGTCGTCCTCGGAGCCGGCGGGGTCGAGTCGTCGGGCCGCCTTGAGCGCCGCCTGTCTCGGCATGCTGCCCGAAAACACACTCGTCTCTGTACCGTCCTCCTCTCGGAGCACGAAGTTTCGCTTACCGTCCTCGCGTACCATGATTTTCCACCTCTATGGCAATGAACCACATGGCACGTGATAAATATATCGCCGGATTTCGACCGACGACGCCGTGTTACTTATAAACTCGACCGATTTGCCGGGCCGCCGACCCCACCGAGGTGGCGACGAGTTTCGATGCGAGACGGTCCGGTTGCGGCGAAAGTCACCACTCCACGGAGAGACGGAGACAACACTTATGTATCCCCTGCGGCGAACCAACGGATAGACCCCCAGATGGTCCGGAAAAAGAAGCTCAGTCCGAGTGGCGCCAAAGACGAGAACGGCGAGTACCACAACGTCCACGTCAACCTCCACGAAGACGAACTCGCGGTCGCCGGGATGGAGATCGGAGACGAGGTGTTCGTCCGCGTTCGGGACGGCAAAATCATCATCCAGAAAGCGGACCCAGACCAGGTCGAACACGACTTCTAAGCGCGTGACCCGTATCGTCTCGAACCGACTCGCCCCCAGCGGACGGCCCGACAGACAGCAATGAACCCCTACCGACTCGCCAAACCACTCCTGTTTTCGCTCCCGCCCGAGACCGCCCACCGGACCATTCACGGCCTGCTCGCGGCCGCGCGCGGCACGCCCGCCGAACCGCTCTTGGAGCGGCGCTACCGCGTCGACGACGCCCGGCTCGCCACGCGCGCGTTCGGCCTCGACTTCCCGAACCCGGTCGGCGTCGCGGCCGGCTTCGACAAGAACGCCGAGATACCCACCGTCCTCTCGGCGCTCGGTTTCGGCCACGTCGAGGTCGGCGGTGTCACCGCGGAGCCGCAGCCCGGAAACCCGCGCCCGCGGATGTTCCGCCTCCCCGAAGACGAGGCGCTCATCAACCGTATGGGCCTCAACAACGAGGGCGCGGACGCGGTCGGAGAGCGCCTCGCCGCCGGACCGCACCCCGATATCCCGGTCGGTGTCAACCTCGCGCTCTCGGAGGTGACGCCCACCGAGGAGGCCCCCGAGGACTACCGCTACACCTACGAGCGCGTTGCCGACGGCGCGGACTACTTCGTCGTCAACGTCTCGTGTCCCAACAGCGAGGGGTTCCGCGACTTGCAGAACCGCGTCTCCCTCGAAGCGATTCTCGGGACGCTCGTCGACGCCGGTGCCGACCCGCTGCTCGTGAAACTCTCGCCGGACCTCCCGGACCCCGCCGTGGAGGACGCGCTCGAAGTCGTCGACGACCTCGGACTCGACGGCGTTATCGCCAGCAACACGACCACCTCGCGGCCCGACACCCTGCGGAACCCAAACCGGGCAGAACGCGGCGGCCTCTCCGGGAAGCCAATCGAGGCCGAGGCCACGAACATGATTCGCTTCATCGCCGAGCGGACCGACGTGCCCGTCGTCGGCGTCGGCGGCGTCTCGGACGCCGAAAGCGCCTACAGAAAGATTCGCGCCGGGGCCGAGATGGTCCAACTCTACACGGGCATGGTCTACGAGGGACCGTCTATCGCCCGCGACATCAACCGCGGCCTCCTCGACCTGCTCGACCGCGACGGCTTCGACGACGTGGCCGACGCCGTCGGGTCGGGACTGTAACGTCGCCCGCGACGACCGCTCACCGCGAGAACCGACCGCCCGCGTCTCGGTTCCGAACCGAAGACTGATTTTCCGCCCGGTCGCTTGACAAATCGTGCGCCCGCCCTCCACTCGTGTCTCCGGCGTGCTCGCGGTTCTCGTCTCGAACGCCGTCGCGCCGCTCGGCGTCCTGTTTCTCGGTTGGGCACCGGCCGCGCTCTTCGGCGTGTTCGTCGCCGAAATCGCCGCCGTGCTGTGGTGGACGCTCGTGAAGATACCCTTCGCGGCCAAGCGCCCCAACAACGCCATCGGCGACGGGGACCGGCTGTTCGGCCCGTTGCAGGCCAAACGAGGGTCGGTTTCGCTGCCCGGACCGCTCCCGCCGGGCTATCTTCGGAACGTCCCGACGCTCCTCATCGCGGCGTTCCTGCTCGTCCCGCTCGAACTCGCCGTCGCCTTCGTCGCCTTCGGCCTGACCGACCCGGTCGTCACCGACGAGGTCGCCGGACAAATCCTGCTGGGCGGCGCGGGCGTGTTCGTCGGGCGGGGTGTGAAAACGGTTACCAAATACTTCGCCGCGGGCAGCTACCGCGACCACTCCGCGCGGTCGGTGTTGCTTCCCCCGTTCAAGTTCCTGTTCGCCGCCGGACTGCTGATGTTCGTCTTCGGGCCGTTCGCGGTCGAACTCGAAAACGACGTGTTCCTCGTGGTTCTCGTCGGCCTGAAACTCCTCTACGACCTCCGCGCGCTCCAGCTCGAACGGAGCGAAACGCGAGGCGTCTTCTACCGTCTCTACGGGAGCGAGGAGACCGAGATAGAACCGATTCCGGTCGAGGAGCCGACGGGAGCGCCGACCTATCGAACCGCGCCCGCCCGCGCGGTCGCCCTCACCGATGCGGTCTACCAGAGCCTCCGGTACACGGTCACCAGCGGCGTGCTGTGGTGCTACGGCGTCGCCGCCGCGCTCGTCTTCTTCGGCGCGTGGACGTTCGCGCTCGCGCCGCTCGCCCTCGCCGCCGCGTTCGGGACCCTCCGGGGAGTCTCCCGCTATCTCGAAACCGGCCCCGTCGAGTTCCGGTGCTACGGCGACGTACTCGTCGCCCACGACGCGCTGTTAGACGAGCCGCAAGCCCGCCTCGAACGCGACGCGGTCACCGAGGTCGGCGTGTCCACCCACGCCGTCGACCGCCTGTTCGGCACGGAGACGGTGCGGTTCGAGACCGACGTGGACACGACACCGGACGTGCAACTCACGGTCCCCGACCCCGAGGAGGTCCGCACCGACGACGCGAACGCGAACCACCCGATGACGGTTCCCCACGTCCAAGACGCGGCCGCGGTGCTGGCCGCCTTCGACGGCGGCGGCGAAACTGAGGCTGAAGCTGAGTCGGAGGCGGAGACGGAAGCTGAGACCGAGACAGAAGCCGAAACCGAGGCCGAGAGCGAGACACCAGTGCCGAGCCGCGACGGCTGACGAGCCGCGGGCTAGGCGACCGGGTACCGAGAAAAAAGCGAACGAAACCGACCGAACGACCCCTCAGTCGGCGTGCTGGACGATGACGATGGCGTCGCCGGCTTCGAGCATGTCGCCGTCGCCGACGTACTCGCGGGACTCCTCGATAGTGAACATCTCGGGGTCGAGTTCGACGCCCGCGACGTGCATCACGCCGTCTTCGACCTCGTAGTCGTCGCCTTCGAGCGCGGCCTCGATGTCCGGGACCTGCGCGCCGTACTCGGGGCCGACGAGCGAGTAATCGAGGTCGACGCCGGTCACGACCGACTCGATTTCGGGCTCCTCGTCGAGGAGCTCGAGTTTCTCGATGTGCATCACGCCGCTCACGTCCTCCTCGAAGCCGTGGATGTCGCCGTACACTTCCACGAGGTCGACCGGGGCGTTCATCGAGAGCTGGTTGTCGCTTTTGTACTTACGGAGCGCGCCGACGACGGCCATCGCCGTCTCGCCGGCCGCCACGTCGGCGTCGAGGCCGAGCGGTTCGGGCCACGGCTGGTCGTGGACGCTCGCCTCGTCGTACATGTCGCGCCAGAGTTCCTCCGTGACGTGCGCGAGGATGGGCGCGAAGCAGGCCAGGAACCGCTTGTGGGCGGTCTGGAGCGTGTACGCCGCCGAGGGGTCGTCGCCCTCGCGGACGCGCTGTTTGGCGATTTCGAGGTAGTCGTCGCAGAACGTGTGCCAGAAGAAACTGCGCAGGCGGTCGCGCGCCTTCGAGAACTCGCGGTTCTCCAGTTTCTCCGTGACGAACTCGAGTTCGCGGTCGAGCGACGCGAGCAGCCAGCGGTCGATGGCCTTCAGGTCGTCGTGGTCGAACTCGGCGGGCGCGTCCTCGGTGAGGCTCTCGACGAGCTTCGAGGCGTTCCAGAGCTTCCGCATGAGCTTCTCGCCCGCGACGAGACCCTTCTCCTGATACGGGAGGTCGTCGCCGACGGCGCTCCCGGCGGCCCAGTAGCGGGCGGCGTCGACCGGGAACTTCTCTAGAACCTCGTCCGGCGAGACGACGTTGCCGACGGACTTCGACATCTTCTCGCGGTTCTCGTCGAGGACCATCCCGTTTATCATGACGCTGTCGAACGGGACCTCGCCGGTGTGCTCGTAGCACTTGACGACCGTGTGGAACAGCCAAAAGGAGATGATGTCGTGGCCCTGCGGGCGCATATCGAACGGGTAGAGTTCGGGCCGGTCGAGTTCCATCGCCTCCGTCTCGGGGTTCCAGTCCCACCCGGCGTTGATGAGGGGCGTGAGCGACGAAGTGGCCCAGGTGTCGAACACGTCGTCCTCGGCGGCGAACTCGTCGTGGCCGCACTCGGGACAGGCGTCGACCGGCGGGCCGTCGGAAAGCGGGTCGACCGGCAGGTCTTCGCGGTCGGCGACGACGACGTGCTCGCAGTCCTCGCAGTACCAGACGGGGAACGGAATCCCCGAGGAGCGCTGCCGCGAGATGGCCCAGTCCCACTGGAGCCCCTCTATCCAGTTCTTGTACCGCGTGAACATCTTCTCGGGGTACCAGTCCATCTGCTCGCCGGCTTCGAGGTACTCCTCGCGCTTGTCGAGCAGTTTGATGTACCACTGGTCCTTGACGAGGAACTCGACGCTCGTGCCGCAGCGCTCGTGGACGTTGACCGTGTGCGTGATGGCGCGCTTGTCGAGGAGCGCCCCGGCGTCGTCGAGGTCGGAGACGATGGCCTCCCGCGCCTCGTCGGCAGAGAGCCCGGCGTAGTCGTCGGCCTCCTCGGTCATCGTGCCGGACTCGTCGATGGCGACGCGGAGCGGCAGGTCGTGGGCCTGATACCACTCGATGTCGGTCTGGTCACCGAAGGTACAGCACATGACGAGGCCCGTGCCCGTTTCGAGGTCGACGCGCTCGTCTTCGAGGATGGGGACCCGCTGGCCGAACAGCGGAATCTCGGCTTCCTGCCCGACGAGGTGCGCGTTGTCGTCGTCGTCGGGGTGGACGAAGACGGCGACGCAGGCGGGGAGCAGTTCGGGCCGCGTCGTGGAGATGACGAACGACTCCTCGGAATCGGCCACGCCGAACTCGATGTCGTGGAAGTGCGAGCCCTGTTCGTCGTCTTCGGTCTCGACCTGCGAGATAGCGGTCTCGCACTCGGGACACCAGATGGCGGGCGCGCGCTGGCGGTACTGCCGGCCCTTCTCGTAGAGGTCGACGAAAGAGAGCTGCGAGACGCGCTGGACCTCGGGCGAAATCGTCTGGTACGTCTGGTCCCAGTCGATGGAGATACCGAGGTTCTGCATCTTCTCCGTGAACTCGCTTTCGTACTCCGCCGTGACCTCGCGGCAGAGCTTCTGGAACTCGCGTCGCTCGTAGTCCTGGTGTTTGATGCCGAGTTCGTCCTCGGTCAGGAGCTCCGACGCGATGCCGTTGTCGTCGTAACCGAACGGGAAGTACACCTCGTCGCCGCGCATCCGGGTGAACCGGGCGACGAAGTCCTGGAGGGTGAAGCCGTAGACGTGGCCCCAATGCAAGCTTCCGGACACCGTCGGCGGCGGTGAGTCGATGGAGAAGACGGTGTCGGGGTCTACCGCACGCTCCGGGTACGCGTACAGGTCTTCGTCGACCCACCTCTCTTGCCACTTCGCCTCGACGGTTTCCGGGTCGTATTCTCCGCTCGGCATTGCGTTGGCGTACCTACAACCGGGCGGGCTGTTAAACGCCTCGGTTAAGTGCCCGAGGGGACGAAATTCGGCCGTGCGAGCCCCGGATTCCTCAGAGGACCGACAGCGCCGACGCGAGGTCCGAGCGCAGGTCGTCGACGTGCTCGACGCCCACCGACAGCCGCAACAGCGAATCGGAGATGCCGAGCGCGTCGCGTTCGGTCTGCGAGAGCGGCGAGTGCGTCATCGTCGCCGGATGCTCGATGAGGCTCTCGACGCCGCCGAGGCTGACCGCCAGCGGGAACTCCCGGAGTGCGCCGAGGAACTCGGCGGTCCCGTCGAGGTCGGTGTCGAGTTCGAACGACAACACGCCGCCGAAGCCGGACTGCTGGCGGGCCGCGAGGTCGTGCTGCGGATGGGACTCCAGCCCCGGATACAGCACTCGCGTAACCGCCTCGTGGGAGTCGAGGAATTCGGCGATTTCCATCGCGTTGGTCTCGTGCTGGCGCATCCGCAGGGGGAGCGTCTTGATGCCCCGGAGCGTCAGGTAGGAGTCGAACGGTGAGAGCATCGACCCCATCCCGACGCGCTGGAGGAACGTGAGCTCCTCCAGTACGTCCTCGCGGTCGGTGACGACCGCGCCGCCGATGGAGTCCGAATGGCCGTTGAGGTACTTCGTGGTGCTGTGGACGACCACGTCGGCCCCGAGCGACAGCGGGGTCTGGAACTGCGGGCTGAGGAAGGTGTTGTCCACGCCGAAGACCGCGTCGCCCTCGTCGGCGATGGCCGCGATGGCCTCGATGTCGCAGAGGTGCATGAGCGGGTTCGTCGGCGTCTCCATCCAGACGAGCGCCGTCTCCTCGCGCATCGCGGCCGCGACGTTCTCGGGGTCGGTGGCGTCCACGAACGACACGTCCACGTTCAGCCGGTCGGCGAACAGCCGGGTGAGCATCGTCTTCGTCCCGCCGTAGAGGTCCTCGAACGCGACGATGTGGTCGCCCGGCCGGACCACCGCGGTCATCGTCGCGGCGATGGCCGCCGTGCCGGAGACGAACGCCAGCGCGTGGTCGGCCCCTTCCAGCGCCGCGAGCCGGTGTTCCAGCGCGTTCCGCGTCGGGTTCGACAGCCGCGAGTAGAGGTACTCGCCCGCGTCGGGGTCGAGCGTCTCCAAGTCCGCGTCGGGGTCGATGCTCGGCACCGAGTAGGTCGACGAGAGGTGGACCGGAACGACGACGTCCTCGACGCCCGGGGCCGGGGCCTGCCCGCGCTCGCCGTGGGTCACCGCCAGCGTCTCGCGACGAACATCACTATCGTTCATACAGGAAACGTGACGACTCGCGTCCTAAAGGTTTCTATCGCGTTCTGACTAAATGCACGAAAAGAATTACTGGCGGTGTGGAATTACTCAGAGTTATCCGAGTTCGGTTCGTGGACTCTCAAAAATCCGGACCAAAAATAATCGCCAAGCGACTACGCCAGCGCCGACAGGTCGAAGCTCCCACCTTTTTCCGCGACTCGCATCGCTCGTCGCGCAAAAATCTGGACCAAAAATAATCGCCAAACGACTACGCCAGCGCCGACAGGTCGAACTCGAACGCCGCGACCGGCAGTTCGAGGTCGTGCTCGACGATGACCTTCGGGTGGAGTTCCCCGACGACGCCGACTTCCTCGCCGTCGATGACGACCGCGGCGGTGCGGCCGTCGATGAACGACGGGTGGTCGGTCGCGGGCGTCTCCAGGTCCGCGTCGAAGTCGCGGCAGAGCGCCGCGAGGCGGGCCTTCGCGTCCTCGTAGGTCGCGTCGTGACGGGCGAGAACGGCCGCGACGTGGCGGGCCTCGGCGACGCGGGTGTTCTCGTCGTCGTCGCGGTGGGCCACGTGGCCGATTTCCGCGAGGTCCTGCGGGTACGCCCGGTGGGTGTTGTTCTCCAGCACCATCGTCAGCGAGGGCAACACCCACGTCCGGAGCATGGTGTAGTCCTCGCTGTACGGTTCGGTGATGGAGGCGGGTTCGCCGCCGCCGAGATAGTCGGAACCGACCTCGACGTCCATGCGCTCGTAGTTCTCCTCCTCCGAAATCATGTGGAAGTTGAGCAGGTCCTCGAAGCCGAGGCCGACGAGCGAGGTGCGGACGGCGTCTTCGAGTCGGGAGCGCTCGTGGCGCTGGCCGACCGTCCCCACGTCGGGGTAGCGCGGTTCGAGTTCGTTGAAGCCGTAGGCGCGGCCCACGTCGTCGACGAGGTCGAGCGGGTGGAGCACGTCGACGCGGTACGGCGGAATGGAGACCTCGTAGACGGTTTCTTCGCCCAGTTCGGCGTTCGCGTCGAGGCCGGAGCGCTCGAACAGGTCGATGACCTCGTCCAGTTCCAACTCGACGCCGAGGACCGTCTCGATGCGGTCGTGAGAGACGTGTTTCGTCTCGACTTCGAAGTCGGGCTTCGTGACGGTGCCCGTCTCGTACTGGACCTCGACCTCCTCGATGGTCGCCCCGCGGGCGGCCAGCGCGTAGCAGATGATGTTGCACATCCGGTCGATGGTCCACTGGTCAGTGCCGGTGAGTTCGACGAGCAGGTCGCGGGAGTCCGTCGAAACCTCGGTCCGACGGCCGTTGATGACCGGCGGGAACGAAAACAGGCCGATTTCGTCGTAGATGGCCGGATAGCGGTCGTACTCGCTCACGAGGTCGGCGTACTTCCGACCCGTCGCGTGCTGTTCGAGCACCTCGGCGGGCGTGAGTTCGTCGTTGGAGTCGAGCGCGACGAACGTGTCGCCGTCGGGGTCGATACCGGTGTACGTGATGGAGTTGCCGGAGGCGTTCTCCGAGAGCACGTCGCCTTTCAGCATCGTCAGGTCGTGGATGCCGATGGCTCCCTTGGCGCGCTTGCGGCCCATCGTCGCGTGGAGTTTCTCCTGCAACTGGATGAGCGAGTCGAGCGCCGCGTCGTCCAAGTCGACCCCGCGGACGACCGCGCCCGTGACGTAGGGGCGCTCGTCGGGCACGTCGTCGTCGACGACGAACGTCCAGTCGGGGTCGTTCGTGTTCGGCACGGAGACGCCGCGGGCGTCGCCGTACTGGTAGCGAAGCGAGCGGGCGACCCCTTCGACCGACAGGCGATCGAGGCGGTCGGGACCGAACTCGAGTTGGAACGCCCCGTCGTCGGTGACGCCCTCGAACTCCAGTCCGAGCGCGAACAGGTCGTCTTTGAACTCCTCGTCGGACTTGTCTTCGTGGCCGGTCAGGCGGCGCAGTTCGTCGGGTTGAACGTCGACTACGGGCATTACTTGAGCACCTCCGTCTCGCGGAGCAGGTCGAGGTCGCAGAGCGTTCCGTGCACGTCGCGGATGTCGTCGAAGCCGTACATGAGCATCAGGAGTCGCTCCAAGGCGAGACCCCACGCCATCACGTCGCACTCGACGCCGAGCGGGCGAAGCACTTCCTCGCGGAACATGCCGGAGTTACCGATTTCGATGAGTTCGCCCGTCTCGGGGTGTCGGCCGAACAGCTCGAACGACGGCTCCGTGTAGGGGTTGTAGTGCGGCTTGAACTGGATGTCCGTGATGCCGAAGTGGGAGTAGAACTCCTCGAAGGTGCCCATCAGGTCGCGCACCGAGAGGTCCTCGGCCATCACCCAGCCCTCTATCTGGTAGAACTCCAGCAGGTGCGTCGGGTCGAGCGTGTCGTTGCGGTACACCTTCTCGACCGAGAAGTACCGCTGCGGCGGCTCTAACTCGCCGACCTCGTGGCCCGAGAGGTAGCGCATCGACAGCGACGTGGTGTGGCCACGGAGCGCGATGGCCCGCGCGAAGTCCTCGGACCACGGCGAGTGGTAGCCGTCGCCGTCCTCGCCGACGCCGTTGAGGTGGGCGTCGCGGACGCGGTCGATGAGGTCCTCGGGAATGTCCTCCATCGGCGGCACGTCGAGGGCGAAGCGGTCCCAGTGGGTGCGCGCCGGGTGGTCCTGCGGCATGAACAGACAGTCGTTGATCCAGAAGTCCGCGTCGGCGTGCGGGCCTTCCATCTCGGCGAATCCCATGCCGGTGAGCACGTCCTTCACGCGGTCGGCGGTCTGCCGGAGGATGTGCTTCTTGCCGCCGCGGGCCTCGGGCGCGTCGGCCTCGACGTTGTACTCGGTGAACTCCACGTCTTCCCACTCGCCGGAGGTGAGCAGCTCGGGCGTGAGGCGGTCGACCGTCTCCGCCGCCTCGACGCCCTCCATCAGCGCCGTGACGCCCTCGTCTGTGAGGGTGACGGCGCGGATGGTGCGCTCGTGGCGGACCACGAGGTTCCGCGATTCGAGCTGGTCGAGCACGTCGCCGTCGACGGACTCGCCCGCGGCGAGGGCCGCGAGCGCGGCGGCCTCCTCGTCGGCGTCGGGGTCAGCGTCCGCGTCGGGCGCGAGTTCGCCCGAGTCGATGTGTCCGTAGCCCTTGCGCGCGAAGTTCGACAGCGCGATGTCGACCTGCGGGCCGCCGAGGGAGGACGCGCCGATGACCTGTCCCATCGGGACCGCGTCGCCGTCGCCCGCGTCGAGCGCGGCGCGGTAGAGCCGGACCTCGGGGAGGCCCTCGTCGGCGTACTCGACGCCCTCGTCTGTCAGTTCGACGGACTCCGCCGTGGTCTCTGCGACCGAGACGAGTCCCTCGTCGCGGAGGTCGAAGACCGCGCCCGTCACCGTCTCGGGCTTCTGGTCCGTCGCCTCCGCGAGCTGTGCAATCGTTCGTTCGTCCGTGGCGCTCGCGGCGTTCAACACCGCGACCTGTGATTCCGGAAGTCGCATCTGGTTCGTTGTGGCGTTAGCCGTCTGGTGGTCGGTTAGCAGTTTCGAAGCCTCGCCGCGCTGGCGGGGCTGACCGGCGGGGTCGGTTTCGTCCGGCGGGCGCGGTGACGCCCGGCCGGAGTCCGCCGACCTCAGGCGGTCAGAAAGAAAACTCCGAACCCGTCGGTGGTCGGTTCGCTCGCTCGCGCCCCGCGCTTGGGTTCGGATACCATATGCGACCGATTGTGAGTGCCGAGTAAAAACGTTCCGCGTCGGCGCCGCGCCGCCCGACGAGCGCTCCTACGCGACGTTCCGCTCGCGGAGCGTCTCGCCCGACTCGAACCGGTCGAGCGACAGCGCCGACACGTCCACCTCGCAGGCGTCCTCGCCGAGACCCAGGTCGGCGACGGCCTCGCCCGTGGCGGGCGCGTGCTGGAAGCCGTGGCCCGAAAAGCCCGCGGCGACGACGAGACCGGGGGCCGCCTCGTCCAGAATCGCGTGGTGGTCGGGCGTCACGGCGTACGGCCCGGCCCAACCGTTCCGAATCCGCGTCTCCGGGCCGAAGTAGGCCGCGGCGTCGTCGGTCCGCTCGGTCGCTTCCACCGCCCACTCCACGTCCATCGACTCGTCGAATCGGTCGGGGTCCACGTCGGGGTCCGACGCCGAGAAGTGCCCGCCGACGATGGCGGTCCCCCCCCGTTCCGGCCGGAAGTACGCCCCCGTGTCGAGGTCGATGGTCAGCGGGGCGTCCGCGGGGAGGTCCCCCTCGGGTTCGACGACGGCTATCTGTCGGCGGCGCGGCGCGAGTGGGAGGTCGACGCCGGCGGCGCGGACCGCGTCCGAGTAGCCCTGCACCGCGGAGTGCGGGTCTGCGACGCCGTCGGCCGCCGAGAACGTCGCCGCGACGAACGACTCGGTTCGGAACTCCGGGAGGTACTCGGCGGCCTCCGCGGGCGAGAGGACGCGACTCGGCGCGCCCGCGTCGGTCTGCATGGCGACGTTTTCGCGGAACGCCGCGGCGGTCGCCTCGGTCCGGGCGAGAAAGAGGTAGCCCGAACGCCGGTAGTCGATGTCGACGCCGAACTCGTCCGCGAAGGACTCCCAGACTGGGACGCTTGCGAGCGAGAGGTCGACGTTCACGCGCGTCGAGAACTGCGTTCGGATGCCGCCCGCCGCGCGACCCGTGCTACCGCCGCCGAGCGTCCCCGCCTCGCAGACGGTGACCTCGGCCCCGCGACCGGCCAGCGCGTGGGCGCAGGCGAGTCCGACGACCCCGCCGCCGACGATGAGGACGTGCATGGTCGTGTCTGATTCGCCACCGACATGAGTGTGTCTGTCACATACTGTCGAGGGTCACTGTTTTCACGCGGCCGCGGAGAGTAGTTCGGGTATGGTCCGTATTCTCTCCGCCGACGCCGTCGGCGAGTTACTCTCGCTCGCGGAGCTGTTCCCGGTCGTCGAGGAGGCGTTCGTCAAGCAGGGCCGCGGCGAGGTCGAACGCCCGCCACGGCCGCACTTTCCGGTGGGTATCGACACCGACAGAGTCCGGGACGGGACGAACGGAAACGGCGTCGCGAGCGCGGGAACGGAAACGCGCTCGGGTTCGGAACCGACGGAGCAGGACGGCCCGCTCGGCACCGGCCTCACCATGCCGGCGTACATCCACGGCCGCGAGGTGTACGCGACGAAGCTCGCGGCCGTCCACCCGGAAAACTGCGCTCACGGCCTTCCGACGGTGAACGCGCAGGTCGTCCTCACCGACGCGACGACCGGTCTCCCGCTCGCGCTCCTCGACGGGACGACGATTACCAGCGCCCGGACGGGCTGTATCGGCGGGCTCGCCGCGGAGTCCCTCGGGACCGACCCGGTCCGCCTGGGCGTCCTCGGCGCGGGCGCGCAGGCCCGCTGGCAGAGCCGCGCTATCGCCGTCGGCTCCGCGGTCGAGTCGGTCCGCGTCTACTCCCCGAGCGACTCCCGCGAGGCGTGCGCCGCCGACCTCCGTGAGGACGGCATCCCCGCCGAGGCCGTCGATTCCCCCGAAGCGGCCGTCTCCGGCGCGAACGTCGTCGTCACCGCGACGACCAGCGAGACGCCCGTCTTCGACGGCTCGTGGCTCGACCCCGGAACGCTCGTCGTCGCCGTCGGAGCCTACACGCCCGAGGCGCGCGAACTCGACGCCGAGACGTTCGAGCGAGCCGCGCGGGTGTTCGCCGACGTGCCCGGGGAAGTGGCCGACATCGGTGACGTTCGCGGGGCCGGCATCGACGAATCCGACCTGCTTCCGCTCTCGGCCGTCTTCGAGGGCGACGCCGGCCGCGAGAGCGACGACGAGATTCTGGTGGTCGAGAGCGTCGGGTCGGCGGTGCTCGACGCCGCGACCGCCGAGTACCTCTACGAGAAGTCGAACGCCCGCGGCGTGGGAGAAGAAGTGGGGTTGTGAGCGGTCGGTAGTGTTGCCGCCTCACTAATGTTCGGCCGCCACTCCCCGCCGCTCCGTCTCTAAGTCGATGTCCAGCGAATCGAGGACTTCCGCGGCCTCCTCGCGCTTTTCGTGGTGGTCTTCGAGGAACTCCCGCATCATCGTCGCCGCCTGCTCCTTGCAGCCGCCGCAGAGGCGCTCGCCGCCGACGCACTCGTCGTAGACCTCCTTTGCGAGTTCGTCGTCGTCGCCCGTCAGCAGGTAGGCGTACAGCTCGTACACCGGACACTTGTCGGCCTCGCCGCCGAGTTCGCGCTGTTCGTCGGCGGTGTCGCGGCCGCCGGTCGTCGCCGACTTCACCTTGTCGTAGCCCTCCTCGGGCGCGTCGAGAAGAGAGATGTGGCTCGCCGGAATCGACGACGACATCTTGCCGCCGGTGAGGCCGGTCATGAAGCGGTGGTAGATAGAGGACGGCGCGATGAAACCGTAGCCGCCGTGATGGGCCTCGACCTCGCGGGCGAGGTCTTCGGCCTCGTCGACGTCCATGTCGAACGCGTCGATGTGCTGGTCGTACCGGCGCTTTTCGCCCTCGATGTCCTCGATGAGCGCCTCGAACGCCTCGTCGGTCGCCTGCCGCGCGAAGAACCGAATCCGCGGGCGGAGCGGTTCCATCCCGGCGTTTTCGAGCTTCTCGACCGCCGATTCGCGGACCGACTCGGAAACGAGCACGCCGGCCGCGTCGAGGTCGGCGTCGGCGAGCCACTCGGCCGCCTCGCCGCACCGCGGCATGTCGGCGTCCTCGGCGTACGCCTCGCGGGCGTCGTGGGCGGCCGCGACGAGCGGGCGCTCGGCGTCGTCGAGTTCGAAGCTCGCGAACGCCTCGGTCACCTTGAAGAATCGCATCCGGATGGCGAGGTCGCGGGCGAACCGGACGTGGGGGTCCTGGTCGGGGCCGACCGGGATGACCGTCGGCTTGGGGTCGTCCAACTGCGGGTAGAGGATGTCGGCCATCTGCGTGACGACCGACTGCATGTGCGAGACGTTGGTCTCGCCGTCGAAGCCGTAGATGGACTGGAACTCCGAGAAGTTGGCCTTCCCACCGAGTTCGAACGCGAGCCGCTGGAGGCGGTCGTTGTCCGACTGTCGGTAGAGTTCGCCCTCCTCGGGGTCGAACCCGAGCGCGATGAGCGACAGCAGGTAGTCGCGGCTGTGCTCGTTGATTTCGTCCCACGGGATGCCGCGGGCGGAGTGCGCCTCCATGTCGGCGATGAGGCCGTAGGCGTCGCCGCCCTGCTCTTGATGCCAGATTATCTCGTCGAAGACGAGCTTGTGGCCGATGTGGGGGTCGCCCGTCGGCATGAAGCCCGAGAGGACGGCGAAGTCGTCGCCGTTTCGCATGGCGTCGAGGACCGGCCGGTAGTCGCGGTGGCCGAAGATGACCCCGCGGCGCATCAGGTAGTGCGGGTTCGGCACCTCGTCGAGCACCTCGTCGAACTCCTCGATACCGAACTCCTCGAACAGCTTCCGGTAGTCGGAGACGGTCGACGAGCCCCACGGGTCGAGGGCGACGTCATCTGCTCCCTCTGCTGTGCCTCCATCGGTGCGGATGCGCTCCGCGGGTTCGTCGTCTGTCATGGTGTGAGCCGACTGACCGAAAGCCAGTCTATCTCTCCGTTGTCGTCGGTCAGCGCAAAAACCATTCGCTTGCGGACACCGCCGGCGAGGCGCACGTCGAGCGAGAGGTCCCGCGGGACGAACGTGTGGTCGGGCGCGACCACGCGCACGAGGAACTCGGAGTGCGAGAGGTCGTCGACCGACTCGAACTCGGTGTAGACGCGGAAGTCCGAGCCGAACTTGAAGCCGCTCTTCGGGACCGTCTTGGCCTCCCTGAGCGCGGCGTACACCGCGAGTCGACGGTCGAACCGGTCGCCCTCCACGTCGCGGCCGCGGGAGACAACGTCGGCCTCGTCGATGGCGAGCGCGTCGGCGCGGGCGAGGTAGGCGGCTTCCAGCAGCGACAGTTGGAGCGGGCCGCTGTCGGCGTTTCTGCCGTACAGGCGCTGGCCGAAGAAGCCGCGCTGGTAGAGGCGGTCGACGCCGTCCCAGACGAGCGCGCGGTCCGAGAGGAGTTCCGCGTCGAGGTCGGCCGGGAGGTCCTCTGCGGCCGTCCCCTCGGGGTCGTCCCCCTCGGTGTCGAAGTACGTCAGGTCGCCGTCCTCGTCGACGATGGCGAGGACCACCTCGCCGAGCGACGAGACGGGGATACTCTCGCGCTCGCCGACGACGCGGACCCGGTGTTCGACCTCGCCGTCCCACGGACCCTTCCCGCGGGGGTAGACGAGGAAATCCGCGTCAGCGGCGTCCGCGACGCCGGGCCAGCCCTCGCGGGCGGGCGAGAGGTAGAACCCGCGGTCGCGGAGGTCTTTGTAGACGACGAAGTCGAGGGTGGTCCCGGTGCGCGCGAGGAGTTCGCGCAGGCCCATCCCGTCCACGCCGTCGATGTCGTCCCGCGAGAGCAGGTGGGCGGCCTCGACGGGCGCGACCTCGAGGTCGTCGCCGCCGGTGGGTCTCCCGTAGCCGCGGGAGTCGTGGAACCGCTGTCGAGCGTCGCCCGGGAGATGGACGACGCCGTCTTCGAGGCGTCCTTGCATACCAGAACCGGGGCGCGGCGACGACAAAGGGCCTGCGATGCCGGCGGCGCGGCCCGCGGGGGCGTCGGAGCGGCGGCCGTCGCCGCCACCGGTTCGTCGCGGTCGCGGCCCCGACCCCGGACGCACCCCTCGCGGCCGGCCGTGTCGCCAGCGACGGGGCCACGCTCGCCGCCCCTCGTCTCGACTCATCGGCCCTCGCAGGTCGAGTCGAGACACCGCCGGCCGCGACCCGTCTCGAACGTCGGCAGGCCGCAGTCGCAGTCGTCTCCGACGACGCCCGCGGGGAGCGAGAAGGCCGTCTCGCACTCGGGATAAGCGTCGCAGCCGGCGAGCAGGCGACCGCTCCGCCGGAGGATTCGGAGCGGCGACCCGCAGTCCGGACACGACCACTCGCCGTCGAACCGGTCTTTCACGTGGTCGTCCAGCGGGTCGCACCGGCGGTCGATGCACACCTCGAACGGCGCGCCGCGCTCGACGCGCATCAGCGGCAGGCCGCAGTCGTCGCACGTCTCGTCGAGGACGGTCGCGCCCGCAGGGAGGCGATACTCGGTCCCCGAGTCGAGGGCGACGACGGAGCCGTTGGTCCTGACGAGCGGGTCGCCGGTGTCGGGATGCGAGCCGACCGGGACGCCCGCGTCGCTCGCGGGGTACTCGGCGCGGCCGGTCACGTCGTTCGAGTCGACGGTGAGGGTCTGGTCGCCCGCGCGGGCCACGAGGCCGAACGACCCCGGTCCCGACTCGACGGTCAGCGAGTCGGCGCGGGTCAGCCACGCGACGGGCTGGTAGCCCCCGGCGTCGTGAACGAGGACGGTTCTGTCGGGCTTGGCCACGACGACGACCCGGCCGCGCTGGGTGCGGTCGCGGGAGCCTTCGAAGCTGACGGTGCAGTCGCCGGCGAAGACGCGTATCGAATCCATGCGGCGGGGTGGTCGCCGGTTCCGATTTGAACCTACGTGCGAGGGTTCACCGGGCATTCCGCGGCACGAAGCTCTTTGGTCGGTCGCGGCCGAGGGCGAATCATGGACGCGAACGCCGTGCTGTTCGACATGGACGGAGTGTTAGTCGATTCCGAGCAGTACTGGCACGCCTTCGAGGACGAGTGGGTGTTCGCCGACGCCATCGAGTCCGGCGACCCCGACCACGAGGAGATAACGGGGATGAACTTCCGCGAGATATACGACTACCTCGACGCGGAGTACGGGACGACCGTCACGAAAGACGAGTTCGTCGCGGCGTACCACGAGAACTCAGAGAGCGTCTACGGCGAACACGTCGTCCTGATGGACGGCGCGGGGGAGCTGTTTTCGGACCTCCGCGCGGCGGGCAAGAAACTCGCAATCGTCTCGTCGGCCCCGCAGGACTGGATTTCGACCGTCCGCGAGCGATTCGACCTCGACCCGCTCGACCTCGTGCTCTCGGCCGACGACATCGACAAACCGGGGAAGCCCGAACCCCACATCTACGAGCACGCCGCCGCCGAGTTCGGCGTCGCCCCCGAGGAGTGCGTCGTCATCGAGGATTCGATAAACGGCATCGAGGCGGCCGTGCGGTCCGGCGCGTACACCATCGCCTACCGCGGCGGGCAGAACGCCGACCTCGACCTCTCGCGGGCGGATAGAATCGTCGACGGGGCGGCGGAGTTGCGGGCGGCGCTGTTGGGCGAGGAGTAAGCGAGAGGCGACCGAGACGAGATTACAAACGACCGAACCCCGACCGAACGCGGCTGCCGCCGCGCTTTTCTATTCGACCCGAACCGTCCGCGACTCCCGAATCGGGAGCAGCGGCAGGTCGGGGAACGCGACCTCCACGACGAACTCCAGTTCGTCGTCCGCCGCGCCGAAGACGCCGACGGGGACGGTCACCTCGTCGGAGAGGTAGCACGTCTTCGTCGACATCTCAACGTCGTTGACGGTGACGCGGACACCGACCGAGCCGCCGCCGCCGTCGTTTCGAACGCGGATGTCGTGCATGTCGCTCTCGCCGCGGGCGACCGACTCGGGGAACTCGCCCCAGTCGATGTCGGGCGCGGGGAGGTCCTTCGCGCTCTCGATGACGCGCTCGGCGACGCCCTGCGAGAGGCCCGCGCGAGTGAGTTCCTTCACGCCGGCGTCGACCACGTCGGCCGGGGTCGAGAGGCCGCCGGTGGCGAGCTTTCGCGCGCGACCGGGACCGATGCCGTCGACGGCCGTGAGCGCCGCGGCGTCGCTGCTGACGCCGTTGTCGACGCGGGCCTCGACGCGCTTCGCGAGGTTGGCCGCGCGGGCGTCCGCGAAGGTGTCGAGGAACTCCCGGAGCGCCGAGAGGAGTCGGAGCGCGTTCTGCTTGATGACCCACGCGTCGCTCCGGAGTTCGCTCGGCGTCGAGTTCGCCATGCTGGCGTGGAGGATGGCGAGCACCTTCTTCGGGCCGTCTTCGAGCGTGGTCGAGACGCCCGTCAGCACCGAGTCGACGGCGTCCACCTCGGACTGGCGCGCCGACACCTGTCGGAAGTCGGCCGCGCCCGCGACGGTTTCGAGGACGTCGTCGGCGGTGATGCGGTCCCGTTCCGCGAGGTCCGCGAAGCGCGAGGCGGTCCCGAGTCGGAGATAGTACTTCGAGGTGAGTCGCCCGAGCGGGGTCGCGTCGATGGAGAGGTCGTCGTCCATCTCGACGAAGCCGCGGGAGACGAGGCGGTCGAGCACGTCGCGGACGCGCGAGCGGAGGTCCTCGAAGTCGTAGGCCGCCGGGTTCGACTGCGCCCGCCGGTAGTAGAACGTCGTCTCCAGCCACGACATGACGTCGTCGAGGTCGCGGATGGTCCCCATGGCGATTTCGGCGTTGAGGTGCGAGTCGAGGTCCTCTGCGAGGCGCGACTCGATTTCCTTGCCCTCGCGGAGCAGGCGGCGGTACTTGTTCTGGTCCGAGCGGTCGCAGACGACCCAGCCGTAGCCGACGTCGTCGTAGCCGGGGCGGCCGGCGCGGCCGAGCATCTGGAGGATGTCGAGCGGGGAGATGTCCACCTCGCCTTCGAGGGGGTCGTGGTGTTTCGTGTCGCGGATGACGACACAGCGGGCGGGGAGGTTCACGCCCCACGCGAGCGTGGAGGTCGAAAACAGGAGCTGAATCTTGCCCTCCTTGAACCACTCCTCGACGGCCTCGCGGTCGTCCCGCGAGAGGCCGGCGTGGTGGAAGCCGACGCCGTCCAAGACGCCCTTGGCGAGCGAGTCGTTGCTCAGTTCCTTCGCCTCGTTGTGGAAGTCGTAGTCGCCGCGCGCGCCGATGGGCACGTCGCGCTTTGCGAGTTCGTCGCGGGCCTTGGCGGCCGCGCGGACGGCGTCCTGCCGCGAGGAGACGAAGACGAGCGACTGGCCGCCGTCGCGGATGTGGGGCTCCGCGAGGTCGAACGCCCGGTACAGTCGGCGGTACTTGTCGGCGAAGGAGTTCTCGCCGTGGGTGTAGGTCTTGACGCCCGCGTGGAGGTCGACGGGGCGATAGTCGTCACCGAACTCGAAGGTGGTCTCGTCCGGCGCGTCGAGCCACGCCGCCACGTCGTCGATGTTGGGCATGGTCGCAGACAGCGCGACGATTCGGGGGTCGCAGATGCGGCGCATCCGCGAGACGGTGACTTCGAGGACGCCGCCGCGGGTCTCCGAATCCAGCAGGTGGACCTCGTCGATGACGACGCAGTCGACGTCCTCGATGAACGAGTAGCGCGCGGAGTCGTGTTTCCGGGTCGCGGAGTCGGTCTTCTCGGGCGTCATCACGAGGATGTCGGCGCGGGCGGCCCGGCGGGGATTCAGGTCGCGCTCGCCGGTGACGACGTAGACGGAGTAACCGAGGTCCTCGAAGCGCTCCCACTCGGTCTCCTTCTCGGTGGTGAGCGCGCGGAGCGGCGCGATGAAAAGCGCCGTCCCCTCGTCGCGGAGGGTCCGGCAGATGGCGAGTTCGGCGAGCGCCGTCTTCCCGCTGGCGGTGGGCGCGGAGGCGACGACGTTGTGGTCGGTGTCGAGGATGGCGGGCAGCGCCTCGCGCTGCATCCGGTTGAACTCCTCGAACCCGAAGGCGTCTGCGAACTCGGGGACCGCCTCGGCGACTTTCACTGGGCGCACCTCCGGGTGCGCGCTGGCGTCGGGGACGAGACGAAGACGAGCGTCATACACGAAGCCGAGTCGTCCGTGGGGAAAGGCGTTTCTCCATCCGGCGCGGCGGCTCGGGAGCGTCGAACGAGCGGAACACGGAGGGGCTGAGGTTGGTGGGTGGTAGGGTGGTGAGGATTGGTTCGGGGACCGAGGCGCAGGCCCGCTTACGCAGCGCCGGCGAGCGCGGCGATGAACGACCAGTTCGTCCCCGCGGTGGCCTCGTGCTTCTTCGATTCGGCCTTCGTCATGTCGCGGCGATGTTTCCAGTTCATACTCGAGAGAAGTATTTACTCGAATATAAGTTTTTCAGTTATGTGATATATCTAGCACGGTCGTACGTGCTGTTTGATGGAAAGTCGTGATGTATCCGAGGTGGACGTTTCGTTTTCCGTGATAGAACTGTTCGTTTGAACTGTTCTGAACAACGTGTGCTACCGTAGACCATTGTTCGGCCGAACGGTGTCGTGGCGACGCGGGTTCGCTCGCCTCTGGCGAGCGATCCCGCCGCCAACCCGACAGACGGCGGACCAATCCTCACGTTTTTGCCCGTCGCCTCGCAAGAACTGCCTATGCGCACGCGGCGGAAGCCAGACTGGTTGAAGATGCGACCGCCATCGGGCCGGCGCTTCACCGATATCAAATCGACGCTCCGGGACCGGAACCTCAACACCGTCTGCGAGGAGGCGAACTGCCCGAACCTCGGGGAGTGCTGGAGCGGCCGCGACGGCCCCGGGACGGCCACGTTCATGCTCATGGGCGACCGGTGTTCGCGCGGGTGTAACTTCTGCGACGTGACGACAGGCGGGATGGAGCCGCTGGACTCCGACGAACCGGCGAACGTCGCCGACGCGGTGACCGAAATCGGCCTCGACTACGTCGTGTTGACCTCCGTGGACCGCGACGACCTGCCGGACCAGGGCGCGGCCCACTTCGCGGAGACCATCCGCGAAATCAAGCGCCGCGACCCCGAGGTGCTCGTCGAGGTGCTGATTCCCGACTTCCAGGGCGACCCCGAGCACGTCCGGAAGATAATCGACGCCGGACCCGACGTCATCGCCCACAACATCGAGACCGTCGAGCGCCTCCAGTGGCCGATTCGGGACCGCCGTGCCGGCTACGAGCAGTCGCTTTCGGTGCTCCAGCAGGTGACAGACGAGTCCGACATCCACACGAAGACCTCGGTCATGCTCGGTCTCGGCGAGCACGCCCACGAGGTCTACCAGACGCTTTCCGACCTCCGCGAGGCCGACGTGGATATCGTCACCTTCGGCCAGTACCTCCAGCCCTCTCGGAGCCACCTCGACGTGTTCGAGTACGTCCACCCCGACGCCTTCGAGACGTGGCGGCGCGTCGCAGAAGACGAACTGGGTTTCCTCTACTGCGCGTCCGGCCCGATGGTCCGGTCGTCGTACAAGGCCGGCGAGTTGTTCGTGGACGCGCTCCTCCGCGAGGGGTCGAGCGTCGAGGAGGCGCGACAGGCCGCGCGCGCGGCCGCCGGACAGTAAGTCTCGCCGCCATCCCAGCCCACTCCGCGCGACTCGACCGACCGGGTCCGACTCCACGCCCGCCCCGAAGCGGACCTGCAACGCTGCCGATATTTCCGATTATCTCTCGGTGATGTGTGGGTTCACACGAATGAACGTCAGGAAGAATCGTTTAGAAGCGAAAATGTCCAATTTTATCTCGTGTGAGTTGACATAGCACGACGCGAGGCGCAATATTCCGAGTCAAAGTAAATTATATACGAAAACAATATAACGCCGGCGGGTGTCGATTTTGCCATGAACAGGAGGGTTCTCCCGTGAGCGTGCTTCAACGCGACCCGCAGGACCGGGTACGAGTGCTCGACGAGGACGGGACCGTCGTCGGCGAGGTTCCCGACATCGACGACGAGACGCTCGTCGAGATGTACCGATACATGCGTCTCGCCCGGCACTTCGACACGCGGGCGGTGAGTCTCCAGCGACAGGGGCGGATGGGGACGTATCCGCCGCTGTCGGGACAGGAGGGCGCACAAATCGGGAGCGCAATCGCGCTCGACGAACAGGACTGGATGGTCCCGAGCTATCGCGAACACGGCGCGTCGCTGCTCCGGGGGCTTCCGCTGAAGCAGACGCTTCTGTACTGGATGGGCCACGAGAAGGGCAACGAGATGCCCGAGGGCGTGAACCTCTTCCCGCCCGCGGTCCCCATCGCTTCGCAGATTCCCCACGCGACCGGCGCGGCGTGGGCGAAGAAGCTCCGCGGCGAGGACGACACGGCCGTCATCTGTTACTTCGGTGACGGCGCGACCTCCGAGGGCGACTTCCACGAGGGGCTGAACTTCGCGGGCGTCTTCGACACCCCGAACGTCTTCTTCTGTAACAACAACCAGTGGGCCATCTCGGTGCCGCGGGAGCGACAGACCGCCTCCGAGACGCTGGCGCAGAAGGCGACCGCCTACGGCATCGACGGCGTGCAGGTCGACGGGATGGACCCGCTCGCGGTCTACTCCGTGACGAAGGCGGCGCTCGACAAGGCGAAGAACCCCGGCGAGGGCGAGGGCCGCCCGACGCTCATCGAGGCGGTCCAGTACCGCTTCGGCGCGCACACGACCGCCGACGACCCGACCGTCTACCGCGACGACGAGGAAGTCGAGAAGTGGAAGGCGAAAGACCCCATCCCGCGGCTGGAGGCGTTCCTCCGCGAGACGGGCCGGATCGACGACGAGGGCGTCGAGGCCATCGAAGAAGACGTGAAAGGGCGGGTCGCGGACGCCATCGAGGCGGCCGAGTCCGACCCGCGGCCGGACCCGAGCGAGATGTTCAACCACGCATACGCCGAGCGAACCCCGGAGATTCAAGCGCAGTACGAGGAGTTCGAGGCGCTCCGCGAGAAGTTCGGCGACGAAGGATTCCTCAGAGAATGAGCAGTCAGAACCTCACCATCGTGCAGGCGGTACGGGACGGTCTCTACACCGAGATGAACCTCGACGACGAGGTGCTCGTCATGGGCGAAGACGTCGGCAAGAACGGCGGCGTCTTCCGGGCTACGGAGGGCCTCTGGGACGAGTTCGGAGACGACCGCGTCATCGACACGCCGCTGGCCGAATCGGGCATCGTCGGCACGGCCATCGGCATGGCCGCGATGGGACTGAAGCCGGTCCCCGAGATTCAGTTCTCCGGCTTCATGTACCCCGGATTCGACCAAATCGTGAGCCACATGGGGCGGTTCCGCAACCGCACCCGCGGCCGCTACACGCTCCCCATGGTGCTTCGTGCGCCCTACGGCGGCGGCATCCGCGCCCCCGAGTCGCACTCGGAGTCCAAGGAGATGTTCTACGCGCACGAGGCCGGCCTGAAGGTCGTCATCCCCTCGACGCCGTACGACACGAAGGGACTGCTCATCTCCGCCATCCGCGACCCCGACCCGGTCATCTTCATGGAGCCGAAGCTCATCTACCGGGCGTTCCGCGGCGAAGTCCCGGAAGACGACTACACGGTCCCCATCGGCGAGGCCGCGGTTCGCCGCGAGGGCACGGACGTGTCCGTGTTCACCTTCGGCGCGATGACGCGCCCGACGCTGGAGGCCGTCGAGAACCTCGAAGAAGAGGGTATCGACGCCGAGGTCGTGGACATCCGAACCATCTCGCCGCTCGACCGCGAGACCATCGTGGAGTCGTTCAAGAAGACCGGCCGCGCGGTGGTCGTCCACGAGGCCCCGAAGAACGGCGGCCTCGGAGCCGAAATCACGGCGACGGTTCAGGAGGAGGCGCTGCTCTATCAGGAAGCGCCGGTCAAGCGCGTCGCGGGCTACGACGTGCCGTACCCGCTGTACGCGCTGGAGGACTACTACCTCCCGTCGGTCGCCCGCGTCGAAGAAGGTATTCGTGAGGCGGTGAACTTCTGAACGATGGCGCTCAAGGAATTCAAACTCCCCGACGTCGGTGAAGGCGTCGCGGAAGGCGAACTCGTAACGTGGCACGTCGCGCCGGGCGACGAGGTAACCGAAGACCAGGTGCTCGCGGAGGTCGAGACCGACAAGGCGCTCGTCGACGTGCCCTCGCCGTTCGACGGGACGGTGAAGGAACTCCTCGCCGAGGAGGGCGAGGTCGTCCCCGTCGGCGACGTCATCATCACCATTCAGGAGGATGGCGACGACGAGGAGGCCGCCGAGGCCGCCGACGCGGACGCCGAAGCGGCCGGGTCTGAGTCGGCCGAGGGCGACGACGGCGCTAGCGACGACGAGTCGGGTTCCGGCGGGCGCGTGTTCGCCCCGCCGAGCGTCCGTCGCCTCGCCCGCGAACTCGGCGTCGACCTCGACGCCGTCGACGGCAGCGGCCCGAGCGGCCGCGTGACCGAAGGCGACGTTCGCGCCGCCGCGGACGACGACGGCGACGAGGACGACGAGCCCAGCGGCCCGCGGACCGTCCAGACCAACGGGAAGTCCGCGACCGCGAAGCGCGACGAGGGAACGTCCGCGTCCGCCTCCTCGTCCGCGCCGACCGAGAGCGCCGACCGCGAGCAGACGCTCGCCGCGCCCGCGACCCGCGCGCTGGCCAAAGAGGAGGGCGTCGACATCGACGCGGTCCCCGCGACGGAGATGCGCGACGGCGAGGCGTTCGTCTCGCCCGAGGCCGTCCAGGAGTACGCCCAAGCACAGCGCGAGGCGCAGGCCGCGGACGCCGAGGCGGTGTCCGCCGAGGCCGACGCCGGAACCGCGACCGCCGAGGCGACGGTCGACGCGGCGAGTGAACCCGCACCGCCCGAGGCCGGCCCCGGTGCCGGCGAGCGCGTCCCCTACAAGGGCGTCCGCAAGGCCATCGGCGACCAGATGCAGCGGTCGAAGTACACCGCGCCGCACGTCACCCACCACGACGAGGTGGACGTGACGGAGCTCGTCGAACTGCGCGAACAGCTCAAGCCCGTCGCCGAGGAGCGCGGCTCGCGGCTGACCTACATGCCGTTCGTGATGAAGGCCGTCGTCGCGGCGCTGAAGGGCTTCCCGTACCTCAACTCGCAGCTCGACGAGGAAAACGAGGAAATCGTCCTGCGCGACGAGTACAACATCGGCGTCGCGGCCGCGACCGACGCCGGTCTGCTCGTCCCCGTCGTCCACGACGCGGACCGCAAGGGGATGCTCGAACTCGCCGACGAGATGAACGAGAAGGTCGAGAAGGCCCGCAACCGCAAAATCGCGCCCGAGGAGATGCGCGGCGGCACCTTCACCATCACCAACGTCGGCGGCATCGGCGGCGAGTACGCGACGCCGATTATCAACTACCCCGAGGTGGCGATTCTCGCGCTCGGAGCCATCAAAGAAAAGCCCCGGGTCGTCGACGGTGAGGTCGTGCCGCGAAACGTCCTCACCCTCTCGCTGTCGTTCGACCACCGCGTCGTCGACGGCGCGCAGGGCGCTCGGTTCACGAACCGCGTGAAGGAACTGCTCGAAGACCCCAAACTGCTGGTGTTAGAATAATGGTCGTCGGAGACATCGCAACCGGAACCGAACTGCTCGTCATCGGCGCGGGACCCGGCGGCTACGTCGCCGCCATCCGCGCCGCACAGAACGGCATCGACACGACGCTGGTCGAGAAGGACGCCTACGGGGGCACCTGCCTCAACTACGGCTGTATCCCATCGAAGGCGCTCATCACGGGGGCGAACCTCGCCCACGAGGCGGGCAACGCCGAGGAGATGGGCATCCACGCCGACCCCGTCGTGGACATGTCGCAACTGCGCGACTGGAAGAGCGGCGTCGTGGACCAACTCACCGGCGGCGTCGAGAAGCTCTGTAAGGCGAACGGCGTCAACCTCGTCGAGGGAACCGCCCGCTTCAAGGACGAGAACGCCGTCCGCATCGCCCACGGCGGCGAGGGGCAGGGCTCGGAGACCATCGAGTTCGAGCACTGCATCATCGCCACCGGCTCGCGCGTCATCCAGATTCCCGGTTTCGACTTCGGCGACGAGCCGGTGTGGTCGTCGCGCGACGCCCTCGAGGCCGACACCGTCCCGGAGCGACTGGTCGTCGTCGGCGGCGGCTACATCGGGATGGAGCTGTCCACGACGTTCGCCAAGCTCGGCGCGGACGTGACCGTCGTCGAGATGCTCGACGACATCCTGCCGGGCTACGAGTCCGACGTGGCCCGCGTCGTCCGCAAGCGCGCCGAAGAGCTCGGCATCGACATGCACCTCGGTGAGGGCGCGAGCGGCTGGCGCGAGGAGGACGACGGCATCATGGTGACGACCGAGACCGAAGACGGCGAGGAAAACGAGTACCGCGCCGACAAGGTGCTCGTCGCCGTCGGGCGCTCGCCCGTCACCGACACGATGGACATCGAGAACGCCGGCCTCGAAGCCGACGACCGCGGCTTCCTCTCGGTCGACGACCGCCGCCGCACCGACGTGGAGCACATCTACGCCGTCGGCGACGTGGTCGAGGACACGCCGATGCTCGCCCACGTCGCCTCGAAGGAGGGCATCGTCGCCGCCGAGCACGTCGCCGGCGAACCGGTCGCCTTCGACAGTCAGGCCGTCCCCGCCGCGGTGTTCACCGACCCCGAAATCGGCACGGTCGGCATGACCGAGGCCGACGCCGAGGAGGCCGGCTTCACGCCCGTCGTCGGGCAGATGCCCTTCCGGGCGTCCGGCCGCGCGCTGACGACGAACCACGCCGACGGCTTCGTCCGCGTCGTCGCCGACGAGGAGTCCGGCTTCGTCCTCGGGGCGCAAATCGTCGGCCCCGAGGCCTCCGAACTCATCGCCGAACTCGCGTTCGCCATCGAGATGGGCGCGACGCTCGAAGACGTGGCCTCGACCATCCACACCCACCCGACGCTCGCGGAAGCGGTCATGGAGGCCGCCGAGAACGCGCTCGGACAGGCGATTCACACCCTGAATCGGTGAGGAAGCGTCCGAAAAACGGCGAGCTGATTTTTTAAGCGGTCAGGTCGGCATCGAGTTCCGGGTCGAAGAGATCCTCGACGCGGCAGTCGAAGTACGCCGCCAGCTTGAACGCCAGTTCGAGCGAGGGGTCGTACCGCTCGCGCTCGATGGCGTTGATGGTCTGGCGGGTGACGCCGACCGCCTCTGCGAGTTCGCCTTGGCTGAGGTCGGCGGCCTCGCGGCGCGTTCGGAGCCCGTTTTTCATGTCCGAGCGCGGACCCAGAGGTAGCACAGGGCGAAGAGCCCGAACAGCCCGACGTAGCCGTACAGCGCGCCCGAGAGGAACGGCGAGACCTCGAACAGCCCGAGCGTCGCACCGAGTCGGGCGGCGGACGCGCCGAGGACGAGAACCACCGCGGTGACGGTCATGGTGAGCTGACTCGCCCGCCGTTCGAGCGAGCGGTCGCGCTCGTCGAACAGCGCGACGTCGGTGCCACGCCAGACGGCGAGCGCGGCGACGATGCCGAGCCAGTAGACGGCTTCCCCGAGGACGGGGTAGTCGAGGAATCGGAGGACGAGGGAGGCGAGGACGCCCGCTCCGATGGAACCGAACAGCAGGCGCCGGTACCGCCGTTGTCTGGAGAGCCGAGGCGTCGGTGAGCGTTGGACTTGTGACATAGTGCTGTGTAAAGCGCCGGTCGCGGGAAGCCGGGTGGAAAGTTCGCTTTACAGTAAAGTGTACTTTACACATCGACTTAATCGTTGTCCCCGTTCGGTCGCGTCGCTCCGGGGTTCGCACAGTCGCAAAAAGAGCAGTTCAGCGTCGGTTCAGTTCTGTTCTGTCCTGTCCTGTCTGGGTCGCGGTCGCAGTCGCGGTCGCGCTCACCCGTCGTCGAACCACCACAGCGCCAACATCGTCCCCACGACTGCCACGGCCGCGGGAAGCGACTCGTCGACGCCGAGTGTGCGGACATCGAGGAGGACGACGCCCTCGAACAGGGCGGCGACCGCGAGAACCACGAAGGCGAAGCCCGCCACCCAGAGTTCGGGCGTGTTGACGTCGCTGATTGCCATGCGCGGCGCTACGGGCCGAGATGTGATAAGTGTTAGCAGAACACAAGCGGTCTACTCGTCGGCGTCGAGAATCCCGTGGCTCTCGAAGAGCTTTCCGAGTCGGTCCATGGAGGCGACGACGGCGTCGCAGGCCGGGCGGACCGCGTCCTTGGGGACGAAGCCGACCGAGAGGCCGGCGACTTCGAGCATCGGGAGGTCGTTCGCGCCGTCGCCGACCGCGACCGTTCGGTCCATGGGTACGTCGAGTTCGGCGGCGTGAGTCTCCAGCGCCGTGTCCTTCGTGCCCTCGATGAGCGACCCTTCCACGTCGCCGGTGAGTCGGCCGCCCTTCACGGGCAGGCGGTTCGAGACGATGTCGTCGACTTCGACGCCTTCCTTTTCGAGCGCGCGCTCGACGCCGCGTTCGAAGCCGCCGGTGAAGATGGCGACGTGGTGGCCGTAGTCGCGGAGGCGCTGGATGAGGTCGGCCGCGCCGGGGCGGAGTTCGACCTCGCCGTAAGCTTCCTCTGCGAGTTCCTCTTCGAGGCCTTCGAGGAGGCGGGCGCGCGACCGGAGGCTCTCCGCGTAGCTCATCTCGTCGTTCATGGCTCGTTCGGTGATGTCGGCCATCTCGTCGGCCGTGCCGTTCTTTTTGCCGAGGAGAACCGTCATCTCGGAGTCCGAGAGCGTGCCGTCGAAGTCGAAGGCGATGATGCGCATATCTGCCCGTCGTCGCCGCGGGGTTTCAAAGCTTCCGCGTCGGCAGTTATGCGGCGCGGGAGGGACGCTGGCGAGCCGACCGCCGGGAAACCGCGGCGACGCCGCGCACAGCTATTTATCCATCGTCTCCCTGACAACACCGTATGGACGACCTCCACGACGCCGAACACGAGACGCTCAGCGACGTCGAAGCCGACCTTGCCGGGGACTTCGGCGAGGAAGGAGACAGTCCGCTCCGACAGTTCGTCCGAAGCCTGCACGACCTCGACGAGGCCGAGGTGCGCGCGGTCGGCCAGTACGACGGCGAGGCGTTCGAACTGCTCTACCTCCGCGACGATATCGACGAGGCGCTCGAACCGGACGCGCGCACCGAGCGCGTGAAGACGCTCGTTATGAAGGCGCTCGGCGAGCCAGTCAACGAACCCGAACTCGACGACTACGGGGAGTTGAACGCCGTCATCCGGTGGTTCGACGAGGTCGTCGTCGCCATCTATCCGCACGACGAGTGGTCGGGGGCCATCGCGACGTTCGACCGGGCGAACTCGCCGCTGGTCGACCTCGCGGTGACGCACCTGTCGTGAGAAGGCTCGCCGGCCGCCTCCGGAACCCGCTCAGATTCGAAGCGGCGTCCACGACCGCGGGCCGTCGTCGAGGCCGCGGACCCGGAACTCGGGGTCGCCGTCGGTGTCGCGCGTCTCGACGAAGCCGTCGAACGGCTGTTTGAGGAGCGCGAGTTCGCGCTCGTCGACGAAGCCGGTGTCGAGCGTGAAGACGCCCGTGAACCCGGCCGCGGAGATGCGGCCCGTGATGACGTGGAGGAACTGGAACAGCCGCTTGAGGTCGGTGTACATCACGAGCGTCGAAAGAACGTGCAGGCCGACGCGGGCCGACCGACTCGCCTCGTAGTGCTCCCGGAGCGACTCGGTCAGGTGGATGCCGATGCCGGTCAGGTCGCCGGGGCTGGAGACGTACCGGAGGTTTCCCGCGTCGGCGCGGTCATCGAGGAGGTCGGCGACGCTCGTCGTGTCGATGACCTCGAACTGCTCCGGGGGCGACCCGCTGATGTACGACAGCTCCCGTGCGATGCTCGGGGCGGGCTTTTTCGTCGTCACGACGACCGTCCCCGCGTCGGTACGCTCGCCGGGCGCGAGTATCGAGAGCATGAGCCGCCGCTTCCGCGTCATCGTCGGGCCGGCGATGAGCACGGACCCGGAGTCCGGAAGCGACACCTCGGGCGGTTGCGTCGCCGGCGAAGCGTTCTCGGGACGGAAGACCATCTACTGAATCTATCGGACTCGCGCAGATAATACTAGTGGGCGAACGTGTTGGTACTCCAGCCCATGCGAGACAGTCTCAATGTCACGATATCGGCCGTTGTGACAACCCTTAACCCGCACGGGTCAGACCCTACGCGCATGAAGGTACTCGTCACGGACCCGATCGCCGACGCGGGTCTGGACCGGTTACGCGAGGCCGGTTACGAGGTAGAGACCGCGTACGACGTCGAAGGTGACGCGCTGCTCGAAGCCGTCTCCGACGCGAACGGGCTCATCGTCCGCTCCGGAACGCAGGTGACCGCCGAGGTGTTCGAGGCGGCACCCGACCTCGTCATCGTCGGACGCGCCGGCATCGGCGTCGACAACATCGACATCGACGCCGCGACTCAACACGGCGTCATCGTCGCCAACGCACCCGAGGGGAACGTCCGCGCCGCCGCCGAACACACGGTGGCGATGGGCTTCGCCGCCGCGCGCTCGATTCCGCAGGCCCACGCCCGCCTGAAAGACGGCGAGTGGGCCAAGTCCGACTACCTCGGCAACGAGGTCAACGGCAAGATCCTCGGCGTCGTCGGCCTCGGCCGCGTCGGCCAAGAGGTCGCAAAGAAGTTCTCGTCGCTCGGGATGGACATCGTCGCCTACGACCCCTACATCGGCGAGGAGCGCGCCGACCAGCTCGGTGCCGAACTCGTCGAGTTCGACGCCTGTCTCTCCCGCGCCGACTTCCTCACCGTCCACACGCCGCTGACCCCCGAGACGGAGGGGCTCATCTCCACCGACGAACTCGAAACGATGGGGAGCGGCTACCTCGTCAACTGCGCCCGCGGCGGCGTCGTCGACGAGGCCGCCCTCGCCGAGGCCGTCGACGCCGGCGTCATCGACGGGGCCGCAGTCGACGTGTTCGCCGACGAGCCGGTCTCGCCCGACAACCCGCTTCTCTCCGTCGACGACGTGGTCGTCACGCCGCACCTCGGCGCGTCCACCTCGGCCGCACAGGAGAACGTCGCCGTCTCGACGGCCGACCAAATCGTCGCCGCGTTCCGCGACGAGCCGGTCATCAACGCGCTCAACGCGCCCTCGGTCGACGAGAGCGCCTTCCCGCGCATCCAGCCGTACATCGGCCTCGCCGAGACCGCCGGTAAAATCGCCGCCCAACTGCTCGACGGCCGCCTCAACGAGGTCGAGGTCACCTACACCGGCGACATCGCCGCCGAGGATATCGAACTCGTCACGGCCTCCGCGCTGAAGGGCGTCTTCGCGCCGCTCGAATGGCAGGTCAACGCCGTCAACGCCCCGCAGGTCGCAGAGGAGCGCGGCATCGAGGTCGTCGAGTCGAAGTCCCGCCAGTCCGACGACTTCCAGAGCCTCGTGACCGTCACCGTCCGCAACGGCGACGAGGAGATGACCGTCTCGGGGACGCTGTTCACCGGCGAGGACCCGCGCATCGTCCGCATCAACGGCTACCGGCTGGACGCCATCCCGTACGGCCAGATGCTCGTCGCCCGCAACTACGACAAGCCGGGAGTCATCGGCTTCATCGGGACTGTCCTCGGCGAGAACGACGTGAACATCGCCGGGATGTTCAACGCCCGCCGCGCGAAGGCCGGCGGCGAGGCGCTGACCGTCTACAACCTCGACGACGACGTGCCCGAAAGCGTCCGCGAGAAGCTCCTCGCCGACGCCCGCATCATCGACGTCGACCTCATCACGCTCTGAAGCGGCCGACCCGAATCTTCTGAAAAACGAGACGAGCTACCGTCGGCCGAGCGCCGACGCGACGCCCTCGACCACGCGCCCGACGGCGGACCGCACCGCGTCGGCCGCGTTCGATTCGACTCCCGAGCGGCGCGACCGGTCGTTTCGCGGGGCCGAGCGGCCGCGGGTCTGTTTTCGGCTCCCGTCCCGACGCTCGGCCAGCAACCGTTCGTAGCGGTCGATTATCTCCTGTTGGTTCGTTTCGGCGCTGTCGAGTCGGGCGTTGAGCCGAGCGTTCGCGCGCCGAAGCGCCTCGTTCTCGCGCTGGAGGGCGTCTCGGCCCCGCGCGTCGGCGGGGGGCGACGGGCGGCGACCGCGCGACTGCTGACGACTGCGCGACTGCTGACGGCCGCGCGACTGCGAGGCCGTGGACGCCTGTGCTGACGGAGTCGCGGACGCGGGCGAGGACGAGGGCGCTGACGAGGCCGTAGATGCGTTGGTGGACGTGGCCGAAGACGCGGGGGCTGCGGAGGCCGAAGACGCGGTTTCGGACGGCCCGTTGTCGATTCCGTCCGGCGGGTACGTTCTCGAACCGGCCCCGTCCCGGCTGACGGTCCCGGTCGGCATACTGCTGAGCGACATCGTGTGCCACGACGTACCACAGAATGAAAAGAATGTGTCAGACGCGCACCCGACGCGCGTCATCGCCGGCGGTCGGACCGCGGCGAGCGCCGTCGTGTGCGGCCGTCAGCGACGGTCAGCCACGGTCGGACCGAACCGGTCGCGCCTACTCGGCGAGGTGTTCGAGGACCGCTTCGGTGTCGTTCGGGACGGGTTCGGGGTCGTCGCCCGCTTCGAACGCCGCGTCGGGGTCCTTCAGCAGGTGGCCCGTCGTGAGACAGACGACCTGTTCGTCCGCGTCGACGACGCCCTCGGCGCGGAGCTTTCGGAGGCCGGCGACGGAGGCGGCGGAGGCGGGTTCGACGCCGACGCCCTCGGCCGCGAGGTCGCGCTGCGCCGCGGTGATTTCCTCGTCGGAGACGGCGACGGCCGTGCCGTCGGTCTCGCGGATGCCGGGGAGCGCCTTCGGCGCGTTGACCGGGTTGCCGATGCGGATGGCGGTCGCACGCGTCTCGACGTCGTCCCAGCGGCGGGTTTCGTCCCAGCCGTTCTCGATAGCTTCGACCATCGGGGCCGCACCCTCGGCCTGCACGCCGGTCAGTTTCGGCACGTCGTCGACGTCGAGCGCGCCCGACTGGACGAGTTCGCGGAACGCCTTGTAGAGCGCGGAGGTGTTGCCCGCGTTGCCGACGGGGAGGACGATGCGGTCCGGGTAGCTGCCGTAGTCCTCGTGAAACTCCTCTAGGATTTCGAGGCCGATGGTCTTCTGGCCCTCCAAGCGGAAGGGGTTCAGCGAGTTGAGGAGGTACGCCTCGCCGCGGGCGGCGAGGTCCTGGACGATGTCGAGACAGGAGTCGAAGTTGCCGTCGACTTCGAGGATGCGCGCGTCGTGGAGCGACGCCTGCGCGATTTTCCCGGCGGCGACCTTCCCGGCGGGGAGCAACACGAGCGTCTCCATCCCGCCGCGCGCGCCGTAGGCGGCGAGCGCCGCGGAGGTGTTGCCGGTCGAGGCGCAGGCGAGGCGGCCGACGCCGAGTTCCTTCGCCACGCGGACGCCGACGGTCATGCCGCGGTCCTTGAACGAGCCGGTGGGGTTCATCCCCTCGTGTTTGACGCGGAGCGTCTCGACGCCCACGTCGGCTTCGAGGCGGGGTACCTCGTGGAGCGGCGTCGCGCCCTCGGGGAGCGAGACGCCCTCCTCGAAGGGGAGCGCGGCGTTGTAGCGCCAGACGCCGCGGCCCTCGAAGTCGTCCCAGGTCGGCGGGGACGCGTAGCGGACTTCGAGGAGGCCGTCGCAGTCGTCGCAGGTGTACCGAACGTCCTCGAACGGCGCGAACTGCGCGCCGCACGCGATACATTCGAGCCAGGTGCCGTCGGCGGCGACGGATGGCTCCTCGGGGGCGGGTGCCGTGAGTTCGAGGCTCATTGCTCGGGCGGTGGCACCAGAGGGACAAAAGCGGGCGGGTTTGGGCGGCACCTGCCGGGCGACGGGCTCACCGGGGACGCGGTCGGCCGCGAGCCTACGACTCGCCGAAGGCGTCGATGCGGGCGTGAACGTCCTCCGCCCACTCGTCGAGCGCGGCGTGCATCATCTCCTTGGCCTCGGGGAGCGGGGTCGCCGTGTACTGGTAGACGTAGCCGCCGGGGTCGAGCAGGCGGCGCTTGCGCTCGGTGAGGCCCTTGTCGAGGAGCGTCGTCAAAGAGCGGTTGACGTTGCTGCGGTCGCGGTCGAGCACCTCCGCCAACTCCGCGACGGTGCTTCCGGGGTTGTCGAGTAGTGCGAGATACGTCCGGCTCTCGTGGCTCTGGATGCCGAAGACGCACGCGAGGACCTGTCCGAAGTTCGGGTCCTCGGTCTCCATCAGTTCGCCCATGTCCGGTGCGTCGGCCATGCACACCTGTTCGCCGTGCGTCGGATTAAACCCTCACTTACAGGCGAGCGAGCGGCCGCCGCGGCCGGGAACCGCACCGACGCTACTCTTTCGCGTAGCCCATCTTCAGCACGCAGGCGCGCATCCCGTCTTCGTCCTCGTGTTTGTGGAGCGTCGTCGGCGTGTCGCAGTAAAAGACCGTCCCGTCGTGGCGGAGCGTCACCTCGTGGACGCCGCCGAGCAGTTCCGCTTGGACGACGACGCGGCGACCCTCGCGGAGCGCGTCGAGGATTTCGTCTGCGGTCAGTTCGCCGGACTCGACTCGGAGTGGCTCGGGCATACCGGAGGGTCGCGGGCGAGCGGTATCAGTATTGTCGATGGGGGCGCGTGCCGACGGCGGGCGGCGAGTCGAGCCGAACCCGGACCCGGACCCGGCTCAGTTCGTCGTCCAGTTAGACCGGTGTTCCTCGTCGGTCGTCGGCACCTCCACGCCCTCGACGGCCTCCGCGACCTCGGTCTCTTTCGGCGTGTCGATGTGCCAGCGGTCGATTTCGTCCTTGAAGTCGCGCAGCGTCTCCGACACCATCGACTTCAGTTCGTCGTCGTTGACGTTCACCTCGAAGACGAACCGCTCGTCGCCGGAGGCGCGGCCGACCCGCTGGATGTTCGCGCTCACGAGTTCGTTGTCGAAGTAGTACGGAGCCAACTGGGTCATCACGTTGCGGTAGACCGTGTCCTCGACCTTCCGCAGCGCCTTCCGGCCGGCGGAGTCTGCCGCGCGGGCGACGTAGTTGATGGAGTCCTGCCACGACTCGACGGCCCCCTCGTTGTCGCCCTCCTCGACACGCTCGTAGGACCGAGAGAGCTTCTCGCCCGCCGTCTTGAGGTCGTCGTTGGGCGTCTTGCCCGCCTTCTCGCCCTCGCCCTCGCCGACGCTGGCCTGCTGGGCCGTCTTCTCGTTTACGTCCTCACCGAGTCGCTCGTGGGACTTCGGTCGCCACTCGTCCCAGTCGTCGAAGGCGGCGCTGTCGACGTCGGCGTCGCGGAGCGCGCGGGTGATTCGCTCCCCGTGTTCGACGACCTCGTCCCAGGTGCCACGGCGTTTGAACCCGGAGATGCTCTCTTCCATTGTCGTTGACGGGAGTACGTGCCAGATGGTATAAACTCTGCGAGGGGACGGTTCGCACACGGGTGAGAACGTCTAGCGGTCGCCGTAGACGAAGCGCTCGGCGGCCGCGTCGAGGCGAGCCGACAGCCGACCGAGCCACGCCCCCGGCGACGCGGCCCGAAGCGCCGCCTCGTCGAGTTCGATTCGGTCGTCGCCGAGCGGATCGCGAGACTCGTCGGCGGTGGCGTCCACGACGGTCGTTATCGAACACCGACCGCACCCCTCGCGGGTCGAGTCTGCCATGCGCCGCGCTTCGGAACCTTCACGAATAAACCTTGGTTTCCGGGCGGGTCGCGACGGGCTTATACGGTCGAACGTGTTGCTCCGTCTCATGGGATATCGCGTCGTGGACGCAACCGCCGTCGAGCCCGCCGACGACCGCCCGTGCGAACTCCGCCGCATCGGCGGCGAGGCCGGCTTGGAGACCGTCGCGCTCAACCGCTTCCGGGCCGCCCCCGGCGAGCAGGTGCCGCTTTCGTACCACTACCACACAGAACAGGAGGAGGCGTTCTACGTCCTCTCGGGCACGCTGTTCGTCGAGACGCCCGACGAGACGTTCGAAGTCGGCGCTGACGGCCTGTTCGTCGCTGACCCCGAGAGCCCCCACCGGGCGTACAACCCCGAGGACGCCGCGGAGCCGGTCGAACTGCTCGCGCTCGGCTCGCCGGCCGTGTCGGGCGATGCCGTGCCCTACGACTCCGACGAGGAATGAAGAGCGTCGAACCCGAGGACGCCGAGGGGGCGGGAAACCCGGATGGGCCGGAGGAGTCGGATGCGTCGGCCACGGAGTCCGCCCTCGACCGCCCCGAGTGGGACGACGAGTACCTCGACCGGGCGGCCGAGCGGCTCATGTACAACTACGACTTGCAGCGGGAGTACGCCGTCCGCGGCGAGCGATTCGACCTGTTCGGCTCGATGCGGATGGAGGGCCAAAAGCAGTTCCTCCACCGGTCTATCAACTACGCCAACCACCACGCGATGGAGTACATGTTCGCGCGGCGGGTCGACGCGGCCACCGTCGCCGAACTCGAACGGCTCGTCGAACTGGGCCACGCGCTCGCCGACGAGTGGATAGAACCCGACGAGGAGCACTACGGGACGGAGTTCACGTTCGTGCTCGTCGCCGACGCGGTGCCGGAGGAAGTTCGGGCGTTCGTGTCCGACTTCGCGGACCGGACGCTCCTGAAGTTCGGCTACTACGGCCACTACGAGGTGAACCTCGCCGTCGTCGCGCCGAGCGACGAGGACGCCGCGGCGAGCCGCAACGCCGACTCGGTCGCCGCGTTCACGCTCTGGAGCGACGGCTCGCCGGCCGCCGCAGACGGACTGTTGGACCGACTCCTCGGGAAGCTGCGTCGGTGAAAAAAGCGGCGTCGGAACGGCGAACGGTCGCGCGTCAGTCGTCGCTCGGCTGCGGCCGACCGCCGCGACCGCCACCGCCGCCCGAACTCCGGGCGTCTTTGATGTTGTCGTAGCCGATTTTCACCAGCGACAGCGCCAGATAGACGAGCACCAGCGCGAGGACGATTTGGACGACCGCCGACACCATCGCGAAGGTGCCCGCCGAGGCCATCCACTCGGGGTTCATGAACTTCGCGTAGACGTTGTCGTGGAACGCGAGCCACAGCAGGCCCAGCGACGTGATGGTCGTCATGAGAGCCATCGGCAGGCCCGTGCTGAGAAGCTGCTTGGAGTCGTCCCAGTTGGCGAGCCAGACGGTCGCGGTCAGGAGCGCCAGCGCGGCGAGCAGCTGGTTCGCGCCCCCGAACAGCTGCCAGAGCGTCAGCCACGAGCCGCTCGTGATGAGGATGTACGCCGGCAGCGACTGCACGAACGCGTTGCCGTAGCGGTTGGTCGCGAACTCCTCGACCGGCGTCTCGGGCGTCCCGACGATTTCCTCCATCATGTAGCGACCGAGGCGAACCGCGGTGTCGGTCGAGGTGAGGAGGAAGCTGACCAGCACGAGGGCCATGAACGGCCCGCCGAAGTCAGTCGGGATGCCGAAGCTCGACAGGATGACGCCGCCGCCCGCGGCGAACGTCGGCAGCGCGAGGCCGATACCGCCGCCCACGTCGGGCGCGATGATGGCGACCGTCGCCAGCGCGACGGTGGCGAGGAGGCCCTCACCGAGCATGCCGCCGTAGCCGATGACGCGCGCGTCGGACTCCTTGTTCAGTTGTTTCGAGGTCGTGCCCGACGAGACGAGCGAGTGGAACCCGCTGATGGTCCCGCAGGCGATGGTGATGAACAGAAGCGGGAACAGCGGCGCGCCGGAGCGCCCGATGAACCCGTAGTACGGTTCGAGGTTCGTCACGAGCGGCTGGGTCGGGTTCGTGAAGAACGTGCCCACGACGATAGCGACGAGCGCGCCGCCGACGCCCGCGTACAGCAGGAACGACGAGAGGTAGTCGCGCGGTTGCAGGAGCACCCAGACCGGGAGGGCGCTGGCGATGGCCCCGTAGACGAGGATGAGCGGCACCCACGCCGCGGTGTTCCCGTTGAACGAACTCGCGCCCGGGAGCCACGAGCCGGAGCCGGAGAACAGGACGAACGTCTCGGCGGGCGCGCGGGCCGCGGGCTCGAACAGCGCAATCGGGAACTGAATCCCCGCGTAGACGCCGACGAACATCGCCACGACGAAGACGGCCGTCCCGAGCAGGAACGGGAGGTTCAGTTGGTAGAGGTAGACGCCGAACAGCACCGCGAGGACGATGTACACCAGACTCGCCGTGGCGGCCTCCGGATAGGCGTTGAACACGATGGCCACCACGAGGGCGAACACCGCGACGACGAGGACGATGGTGAGAAACGCGAACCACAACAGCATGTTCTTGCCGCGCTCGCCGACGTACTCGCCGATGATGTAGCCGATAGACTTCCCGTCGTGTCGCAGACTGCTCGACAGCGACACGAAGTCGTGAACGCTCCCGAGAAGCGGGTTGCCGATGGCGATCCACGCGAGCGCCGGGAGCCAGCCCCACACCACGCCCGCCGTAATCGGCCCGACAATCGGCGCGCCGCCCGCGATGCTCGAATAGTGATGCCCCAGTAACACCGGCTTTTTCGCCGGAACGTATTCTTGGCCGTCTTCGTACTTGTGCGCTGGCGTCTCACGACTGTCGTCGAGTTCGACGAACTGCGCGAGATATCGGGAGTAACCGAGATACCCGACGGTAAACAACGCAAGCACCGTGACGACCAACCAGATGACTTGTACCATGGTACGCTGCCCCACTCGGTGACACGAAAATGCCCACCTTAACGTTAACGATAGATAGGAATGTATCGTGTTCGAACGACAGGTTCAATCGCCGAGGTGACCGAAAATTCTCACCGTGCGGTCGGTTTACCGGCTCACTGAACGTCGGGCGCGGTGTCGATGTCGAGTTCGGCCGCGACCTCGCCGAGGAAGTCGCCTTTGACTTCGGCCACCCGCGTCTCGACCGCGGCGACGAGCGGCGGTGAAAAATTCTCGCGGAGGCCGTCGAGGTGCTCTCGTTCTGTCTTGACTCGCTCGCGCAAGAACGTCGCGCCCCGCCCGGACTCCTCGGGGTCGGGTTCGGGCGTGAGGCGGTTGACCGCGAGGCCGCGCACGTCGAGGCCGTAGTCGTCGAGTTGGTCGATGGCGCGCTCGGTCTCCCGGAGCGAGAGTTCGTCGGGGTTCACGACGAGGAAGAACGCGGCGTCGTCCCGAAGCGTCTCCTTGGCGAACGAGAAGTCGTCGCGGCGCTGTTCGAGGCGGGCGATGATGGGGTCGCCGTCCATCATCCGCCGGGGTTCGTTGTTGCCGATGGCCGCGCGCTCGAACAGTTTGACCGACTCCTTTCGCTTGTGGAGGAGCCGCTGAATCCAGCCGTCGAGGTACTCCGGCAGCGAGAGCAGTCGGAGCGTCCCGCCGGTCGGCGAGGTGTCGAAGACGACCCGGTCGTACTCGTCCGCGGAGCGCATCACGTCGATGAAGCGGTCGAACAGCGCCGACTCGTACGCGCCGGGCGTCTGGTGGGCCATCTCTATCTGTCGGTCGATTTCGTTGACCATCGCGGGGCTGACCTGGTCGCCCATCGCCCGCTTGGTCTCCATGAGGTGCTCGCGGACCTCGGTCTCGGGGTCGATTTCCATCGCGTCGAGGTTCGGTTCGTCCGCGACGGCCGCGGGCTCGTCGGTGAACGACTGGTCGAACACGTCGCTCGTGCTGTGGGCCGGGTCGGTCGAGACGAGGAGCGTCCGGACGCCGTCGCGGGCGCACTTGACCGCGTAGGCGCTGGACATCGTCGTCTTGCCCACGCCGCCTTTGCCGCCGAAGAAGACGAATTTGCGCATGTTAGAAGTGGTACTGGTGACCTTTGCGTTCGAGGAGGGACCCGCGGTCCCACATCCGCCGCTCCCACGCCTCGAACTCGTCTTCGAGATAGGGGAGCAGTTCGGCGGTGTAGTACGAGATGGGCGAGGGGATGCCGAACGCGTCGGGGAAGCACGCGAGCATGAACGCGTCCTCGTCGTCCTCGGCCTGCTGTTCTATCTTCTCGTAGGCGGGGTGCGAAATCATCCCGTGGTAGAGGCCGCGGAGCCACTCTTCGACGAGTTCGCGGAAGGATTCGATGCGCGCGGCGAGCGTCATCAGTTTACACACTCGCCCGCTGTCGGACAAAAGGGTATCGTTCACGAACGTCCGCGCTGGTTACCTGCGATTTCATATGTGCGGCCCCGGTAGGCCCGCTCATGAACGCGGGGGAGACGATTCCGGTGACGGTGCTGGGCGGGAGTCTCGGGGCGGGCAAGACGACGCTACTCAACCACCTGTTGACGAACGCCGGCGACCGCGACATCGCCGTGCTCGTCAACGACATGGGCTCCGTGAACGTCGACGCCGAACTCGTCGCCGAGGAGTCCGACCTCGCGGTCGGCGGCGGCGTGACCGAACTGTCGAACGGCTGCATCTGCTGTGAGCTACAAGACGACCTCGAAACCGCGGTCGTCCGCCTCGCGCGCGAGCGGTCGTTCGGCCACCTCGTCGTGGAGGCGTCGGGCGTCTCGGAGCCCGGCCCGGTCGCTCGACTGTTCGTCACCTCGCGGGCGGCCGCCCGCTACGACGTGGCCGGCCTCGCCACGGTCGTCGACTCGCGGCTGTTCGCGGACACCTTCGGCGGCGGCGACCCGGACCGAACCGTCGCCGAGGAGGGAGACGGCTCGGTGCGCCCGCTGTCGGACCTCCTCGTCGAGCAGGTCGAAAGCGCCGACCTCGTCGTCCTCAACAAGCGCGACCTCGTCTCCGACGCGGAGCTCGGGGCGGTCCGCGACGCGGTCGAGGCGCTCCGCCCCGGCGCGACCGCGGTGGAGACGGACCACGGCGACGTGGACGTGGACCTGCTCCTGTCGGACTGCCACGACCCCGACGCGCCCGTCGGCTGGCGGGCGGCGCTGGAGGGCGAAACGGCCCACGATGACGGCGACGAGGGCGACCGCGGCCGCGACGAACGCGCGGACGCAGACCGCGATGACTACGGCCACGGCCATACCCACCACGACGACCACGACCACGACGAAACGCCCCACGCCGAGGCGACCTACGGCGTCACGTCGTTCGTCTACCGCCGCCGCGCGCCGCTGGACCCCGACGGCGCGGCCGCGGTGCTGGGCGACCTCCCCGACTCGGTCGTTCGCGCGAAGGGGTCGCTGTGGGTCGCCGGAGCCGAGGACGTTCACTACACTTACAGTCAGGCCGGGCCGTCGGCGTACGTCGCCGCCGCCGGCCCGTGGGTCGCCTCCCGACCCGAGTTCGAACAGGACACCTACCGCCGCAACCACCCCGACTTCGACTGGCACGACGACCACGGCGACCGGCGGACCGAACTGGTGTTTATCGGCCGCGAGATGGACGAAGACGCACTCGCGGCCGCGCTCGACGCCCACCTGCTCGACCCCGGCACGTCCGCGGACGCCGGCGACTTCCCGACCGACCCCGGCGAGGAAATCGCGCTCGCGGAGCCGACCCGGGAACGCGAGTCGGTTCCGACCGCGGGCGCGGTCCCGGAGGGCCGACGATGAGCGGCGAGTCGGAGCGGGCCGGCGGCGACGACGAGAAGCGCGGCGAGGAGATAGAGTGGGGCGAGGGCGACCCGCGGGTGCTGTTCGTGATGAATCTCGTCCTCTCGACCGTGTTCGCGGCGGTGGTCGTCTACGGCCTCTCGTACATCGACCTCGCGGCCTTCTCGGTCGTCAACGTCGCGTCGGCGGCGCTCGTGCTCACGGCGGTCACGTACCTCGTGACGAACTGAAACCGCGGGATGGGTCACCGACCCATTCTCCGCGTGAACTACCCGCAGGCGACCGCTGGCGGCCGATAGCCGCATTTATGTCCTTCGGGAAACCGCCTTCTCAGTAAGATGCCCATCGAAGACCGAGACGACGCGTACCTCATCACGCACGCGCTGGCGAAGGACACGCTCTCGCGCCTCCGGGACGTGGAGACGACGCAGGTCGCCTTCCGGAAAGGCCTCGTCAAACTCGGCCGCATCTGTGGCTACGAGATAATCGACGGCGCGATGGAGACCGAATACGTCACCATCCAGACCCCGCTCGCGGAGACGACCGGCGAGCGCGTGAAAGGGCTCGACAACGTCGTCATCATCAACGTGCTCCGCGCCGCGACGCCGTTCGTGGAAGGGCTGCTCAAGGCGTTCCCGCGGGCGAAGCAGGGCGTCATCTCCGCCGGCCGCGACGAGGAGGCGGGGATGGACGACGACGGCGGCTTCCCCATCACCATCGACTACGTGAAGCTCCCCGAAATCACGGAGAAAGACACCGTCATCGTGGCGGACCCGATGCTCGCCACCGGCTCGACGATGTGCTCGGTCCTCGACCACATCCTCGAAAACGCCGGCGTCGACCCCGAGAAGCTGTTCGTCCTCTCGGCCGTCTCCGCGCCCGACGGCCTGCTCCGCGTCGACAACGAGTTCCCGGAGGTCGACCTGCTGACGGTCGCCATCGACGACTACCTCGACGACGACGGCTACATCGTCCCCGGTCTGGGCGACGCCGGCGACCGCGCGTTCCGCACGACGTAACTCGGTCTCGTCTCGTCTCGCCCCGCCTCGCCCCGCCTCGTCGCGTCACGGCTCGCGGGCGGTCGCGACGACCGCCGGCCCGGATTCGGGTAACGACTAAGTTACCGCCCGCGCACCTCCGACGCATGGACGAACCTCGCGCCGCCGGAGGGTGCCGACGATGAGCGACCCGTGCGACGGCTGTGGACGAGCGGTCGAAGACGCCCTCGCTCGTGCGGTCCAGTTACAGGTCGACGGCTCGACCGTGGACGACCAGCGGCTCTGTCCGACCTGTTTCGCGGACTGGATCACCCAGTACGAAGAACAGATGTCGCCCAAGCGGTCGTCGGACGACTCGACGGATTCCGAGATAATCGTCGACTGACGGCGTCGGGTCGGGGGCGTGTCTCCCACGACCACGTAGACCCCCTCTTTTCGGGTCGAGAAACGATTCCCCTCGGCGGGTTTTCGTTCGAGTCGAACGTCCCGAACCGAACCCCCGTAGACTACTGTGAGAGACTGTTACAAGGGGTGCGGCGGGGTCGACACCCGAGTCCGCGAACCCCTTCGTTTCGGGTCGAAGCCCCGCGGGCTCGCGGGTCGGGGGCGAAAAGGAAACGGAGAGAGCGCCGACGCGCCGAGGGTCGTCGAATCGGACCGACGGCCGTGCTACTCGATGTTCGCGCGGCCGCTGGTCGCGCTCCGGATGCGGTCGCGGAGCTCCGGGCCGTCCTCGACGGGGACGCGAACCTCGAAGGACACGTCGGCCTCGTAGGCGGCCTCGAACTCGACGCCCGCGCTTTCTAACAGCCCGCGAACGCTCCCCGAGTCGTCGTACTCGACGGTTACGGTGAACCGCTCGTGGGGAATCTCCTCGACGACGCCCGCCGCGTCGAGCGCTTCTTTCACGGCCCGGGAGTACGCGCGGGCGAGGCCGCCGACGCCGAGGTTGGTGCCGCCGTAGTAGCGCGTCACGACGGCGGCGACGTTGCGCACGTCCTGCTGGACGAGGACGTTGAGCGCCGGTTTCCCCGACGAGCCGCTCGGCTCGCCGTCGTCGCTCTGGTACTCGCGGAGCATGACGCTCCCCTCGCCGGGGACCGACGACGAGGCCGACCCCGCGGGCACCCGGTAAGCGGGGACGTTGTGGGTCGCGTCGGGGTGGCGCTCCTCGATTTCGGTGACGAACGCCTCCGCCTCCTCGACCGTCTCCGCGGGGGAGACGTAGCCGATGAACTCCGAGCCGTTGACCTCGAAGCGGGCGTCGCTCCGGCCGGCGACGGTTCGATAGGCGTCGGTCATGCCACCGAGTTGGCGTCGCGGCGTGGAAAAGCGTTCGCACCGTGTCGTCGGCGCACCGACGCGGGCGGCGAGGAGGGCAAGCGACGCGACCAACGGGGAGCGACGGCGACGGCGACGGGGATTCGAACCGGAATCGACGCGCTACTGGCCGCAGGCGTCCGCGTACGACGTACACCCGTTTTGGATGCAGACGCCGCAGAGGTGGCGCGTCTCGGAAATCGGCTCACCACAGCACATGCAACTGCGCATGGACACCATGCGAAAAACTACCGCGGGAGGTTACAAGAATCTTATTGTCGTGTTGACAGAATATTCGCGTGCCGACGGGCGGGCTCAGGCGATGGTGATTCGGCGGACGAAGCCGAGGTTCGACAGGTCGTTGAGCAGGTCGCCGGGAATCGGCTCGTCGGTGATGATGTAGAGCTTCGGGTCGTCGGTGAACTCGGGGTCCTCGCTTATCGTCTGGCGAATCGAGATGTCCGCGTCAGCGAGTTTCGAGGTGACGGTGGCGACGATGCCGGGTTCGTCGGCGTCGGCCACCTCGACGGTGAGCACGGAGAGGTCGAGCACCGGCGCGAGGTCCATCAGGCTCGGAATCGACGAGATGTTCTGGAAGATTCGTCGAAGCTCCTCGTCGTCGAGGATGGCGTCGGTCGTCGAGTCGACGACCCGCCGGTCGACCTCGGCCTCGCGGGCGATTCCGGTGTTCGGTATCTCGATGCCGCCCGAGACGACCCGTCCCTGGTCGTTGACGGAAAAGCCCCGTTCCAAGAGGAGCCGAATGACAGCCTGCTGGCTCGGGCTGCCCTCGAACTTCTCCATAATCTCGTCGAACATTCGTTGGTCGGGGGATTTGCGGGCGGATGCATTAAGTGGTCCGTCACCGCCGACGCCGCGGCCGAGGGATTCGGCGGCGACCCCGCCGGCGGGCCGCCGACGCCGCGGCCGGGGAATGGGTTTAACCGTCGGCGCGGAGACCGGTCGTCCATGCGCGAACTACGCACCTGCGATTTCTGTGGGACCGACGCCGTCGGCGTGTTCGAGGTACTCCCGCCGGCGTTGACGCCGGCCGACGACCAGCGGCGCGTCGTCCTCTGCGAGCACTGCGAGGAGACCCTCAGCGAGGTCATCGCGCCGCTTCTCTCCCGACTCGGCGTCGACGCCGACGTGGACGTGGCCGACGACGCGCGGGCCGAGACCGGCGCGTCCGCGACACCGGAGCGAACCACGAGCGGGTCGGGCGGCGAGGCCGCCTCCGTCGACGTGAACGCGGTCGACCCCGCGCCGACGCCGCCGGAGCCGGCGGACCACGACTCGCCCGACGAGGGCGACGACGCTGGTTCTCCGGGAGACGACGCGAACGACAACGACGGCGTGGACGACGAAGCCGAGGTCGAAACCGAAGCCGAGGCCAGGACCGAAACCGAGAACGAGCCCTCCGCGTCGGCGGCCGACGAGCAGCCCCGACCCGACGGCGAGTCCGGCCGGGGTGAGGAGCCGCCGAAGTTCCGGAAGGTCATCCGTATCCTCCAGAACCGCGAGTTCCCCGTCGAGCGGGCGGAGGTCGAGGCGTTGGCGTCCGGCGCGTACGACCTCGACGACGACGAGGTGGCCGACATCTTCGACTACGCAATCGAACGCGGGCTGCTCGTCGACGACTCGGGGACGCTCCGGCGGCCCTGAGCGGTCGAACGCGCGGAATCAGAGAGCAGGCGGCGATTACAGTTTTCCTTTCGTGCTCGGCGTGTCGGAGCGCCGCGGGTCCACGCGGGTCGCGTCGTCGAGCGAGCGCGCGAGCGCCTTGAACAGCGCCTCGACCTCGTGGTGGGCGTTGTCGCCCTCGACGCCCGCGTGGAGCGTGAGGCCGGCGTTCATCGCCAGCGACATGGCGAAGTGTTCGGCCATGTGGCTGGTGAACTCGCCGACGTACGGTTGGGAAAAGTCGCCCGAGAACTCGAAGAAGGGGCGGCCCGACACGTCGACGACGACGGAGGCGACGGCCTCGTCGAGCGGGACTTTGCGGTCGGCGTAGCGGACGATACCGCGCTTGTCACCGAGCGCTTCGGTGAACGCCTCGCCGAGGACGATAGCCACGTCCTCGACGGTGTGGTGGTCGTCGATGTGGAGGTCGCCGTCGCACTGGACCGTCAGGTCGAACAGGCCGTGTTTGGCGAAGGCCTCCAGCATGTGGTCGAAAAATCCGATACCGGTGTCGACGACCGCGTCGCCGTCGCCGTCGATGGCCAGCGTCACGTCGATGGTCGTCTCGGCCGTCTCGCGGGAGACGGCCGCGCGTCGGTCGGCGTCGCTCATGTCGCGTTCGATGCGGGCCGCGCATATAGGGATTCTCGTCGTCGAGCGGGCGGAGCACGCCACCGACGCGTCAGACGCGCGTCTGACGGACGTTCATGCGTTCGGACGCGTACGGTGGGGTATGCAGCGAAAGGGAGCGCTGGTGGTGGGGTACACCATCTGCGTCGGGGGAGTTCTGCTCACCGCGCGGTCCGGGGTCGCTGTTCGGCGTCGCGCTGGTGACGCTCGCGGTCAGCGCGGTCGTGCTCGGCGGGGGCGTCTGAAGTGATAGAGAGCGAACCGACGCGAAAAGTGTCGACCCGTCAGGGGGCGGGCGACTGATGGGCCACGGAGCGACCGCCAGTCCGAAACGCGACGTAGTGACGATCAGTATGCTCGTCCTCGCCGGGCCGTTCCTGGCGACCTCGCGCCCCGTGACGGCGATTATCGGCGCGCTGTTCGGCGCCGCCGGCGTCTACGGGACCGTCGAGAGCCTCGCTGCGGCCGTCGCCGCGTATCTCGACGCGTAGCGGCGCGCGGCGTCCCGACCACGCCTCGGCCACGCCTCGGCGTGCCGGCGACGCGACTACGCCTCCATCGCTTCTTCGAGCGTGAATCGACCCTCGTAGAGCGCGGTGCCGACGACGGTCGCCGCCGCGCCCGCCTCGCGGAGCGCGCGCACGTCGTCGAGCGAGGCGACGCCGCCGGAGGCGACGACCGGGATGTCGACCGCGTCGACGACCGCCGAGGTCGTCTCGAGGTGGACGCCTTCGAGTTGCCCCTCCACGTCCACGTCGGTGAAGAGGATGGCCGCCGCGCCGAGTTCCTCGTAGCGGGCGGCCGCCTCGGCGGGGTCGAGGCCGGTGCCCTCGGTCCAGCCGGAGACGACGACTTCGCCGTCTTTCGCGTCGAGGCTGACCATCACGCCGCCGGGGTAGTCGGCGGCGAGTTCGGCGACGATGTCGGGGTTCTCGACGGCCGCGGTGCCGAGGATGACGCGGTCGACGCCGCGGTCCAAGAGGTCGCGGGCGTCGTCGGCGGTGCGGATGCCGCCGCCGAGTTGGAGCGGCACGTCGACCGCGTCGAGGACGGCGTCGACCGCCGGGGCGTTCTTTCGCTCGCCCTCGAACGCGCCGCCGAGGTCGACGAGGTGGAGCGTCTCCGCGCCGGCGTCGACCCAGCGGCGGGCGGCCTCGACCGGGTCGCCGTAAGTCTTCTCGGTGCCGCGTTCGCCCTGCACGAGCTGGACGACTTCGCCGTCTTGCATGTCGACCGCGGGGACGACTTCGAACTCCGGGAACATACGTCACCGTGGGCGAGCGGCGTGCGTAAACGCACCGGATACGGCGACTCGGGTTCACCGAGGAACGTAACGAGCGAACCAACAGTTCGGAACGGCTTTGTCGCGCCGGGGTTCACACACACTCAATGAAACTCTTCGGTTCCAGCGGCACCCGCGGCGTGGTGGGTGAGAGCCTCACCCCGGAGTTCGTCCTCCGCGTCGCCAAGGCCGCCGGCACGGTCTGGAACACCGGCCGGGTCGCCATCGCACGGGACACCCGAACCACGGGCGAGATGTTCGTCAACGCCGCCGAGTCCGGGCTGGCGAGCGTCGGCGTCGACGTGGACGACCTCGGCGTCGTCCCCACCCCCGCGGCGGTCCGCTACTGCGAGAATCAGGCCGTTCCGGGCGTCGTCATCACGGCCTCGCACAACCCCCCGGAGTTCAACGGCGTCAAACTCGTCGGCGACGACGGCGTCGAACTCGCCGTCGAGGAGCTAGAGCGCATCGAAGACCACATCCTCGCCGAGGAGTTCGACGTGACCGAGTGGGACGCCGTCGGGAGCGTCCGGTCGGTCGAGACCGCGAACGACGACTACCACGAGGACCTCCTCGCCAACGTCGACCGCGAGAAAATCGCTGCCGCGAACCTCACGGTCGCGCTCGACCCCGGCCACGGCGCCGGGTCGCTCGTCACGCCCGACTTCCTCCGCGAACTCGGCTGCGAGGTCCGCACGGTCAACGCCCAGCCCGACGGCCACTTCCCCGGTCGCCAGTCCGAGCCGGTCCCCGAGAACCTCCGCGACCTCGAACGCCTCGTCCGCGCGACCGACGCCGACGTGGGAATCGCCCACGACGGCGACGCCGACCGGGCCGTCTTCGTGAACGAGCGCGGCGAGTGCATCTCCGGCGAGGCGTCGCTGGCCGCCCTCGCGGCCGCCGCCCTCGAACCGGGCGACGCGACCGTCTCCGCCGTGAACGTCTCCCAGCGCCTCGTCGACGTCTGCGAGGAGGTCGGTGCCGACCTCGAACTCACGCCCATCGGCGCGACGAACCTCATCACCCGCATCCGCGAGCTCTGGCGCGAGGGTCGGAACGTCCCCGTCGCGGGCGAGGGGAACGGAGGAGTGTTCTACCCCAACTACCGCCTCGTCCGCGACGGCGCGTACATCGCGGCGAAGTTCCTCGAACTCGTCGCCGAGCGCTCCGCGAGCGAACTCGTCGCGCCCTACGAGGACTACTACAACGTCCGCATCAACCTCGAATACGACGAGGAAGCCGAGTTGACGGCGATGCTCAACGCCGCCGCCGACTACGCCGAATCGGCCGACGCGACCCCGAACACGACCGACGGCTACCGCCTCGACTACGGCGACGCGTGGGTGCTCGTCCGCCCCTCCGGGACCGAGCCGAAAGTCCGCGTCTACGCCGAAGGCCGCTCCGAGGAGCGCGCGACCGAACTCGCCGAAGACGCCGCCGACGCGCTCCGAAGCGCGGTCGCGACGCTGTAATCGGTCTGAACAAGGAGACGTTCATCGAGACACCCCGCAACACACCAAACGATCTTCAGATGCTTCGTTGATACTTCCAGACCCAGAGCCGAATTCGGCGTTACAGGCCCCAAAGACCCATTTATCCGCATTTGAGCGTCTTTACTAAGATTTAAGCATTTTGCCGATCAACGATTTAACCGAGAAGTGACGCTGGAGAGATAATGATCCCTCTCTGCAGGGGCTGAGTTCTCTTTCGGCGGTGGATTTTACACACTTAGAGTCGGTGGTCCCGAACTACGTTACTAGCGGCGGCACAGTCCCCTTTCCGCTGGTTTCGAGGCCACGAGTAGGCCGCTAAGTCGGCTATTTGTAGCCCCGGTACGGACCTGCTATCTTGGGTTGTGAATGTAGTAGGGACACCAATCTCCTCGTGAGAATCGAAGCATCCACCGACGACGTCTGCGGGAGCGTCCCACACGGTATCGTCCAGTACAACGTTGATTTCGTCGATCACGTCGAGGTTCATCAACCCTTCTTGAAAGAGCGGGCTGATAGCCGAGATAAGACTCATCGAGCGTATCATTTGGCCGTTCGAAAAGCTACCGGATGTTCTCCCGTCAAAAGCCCCTCTTGTTATGTCGGGAAGAGTCGTGTACGCCGAATATCGGATTGGTTGGCCGGTGGTCCAGACACGAGGCGTTTCGATGGTCTTGTCGCTGTGAAGCTTCGGGACCATGGCCTGCATCAAATCGTCGACGTAGCTCGGGTGAAGTTTCGAGGACTTGATTTCCGAAAAGTCGTCATCGTCTCTTAGGCGGCGGGCTTGTTCCAGCAAGAATCCCTTGGTTGAAGCGAGGACCTCGTACTCACTAGACCGCTTGGAAACACACCAACAACCGACAATCGAGAACCCCGTCCCTGCATCGGCGTTCCCGCTTTCGTCGACGAAAAAATAGAGAATACGAGTCATTTGAAAGTGGTTGAAGTATTTAATACGCTACCTCGACTAAAATGTGAATGGTTCCACCCGTCTTCTGTGCTGACTAACACGAGAGCGGCCATCTCGATCTCAGCGCAAAACATCGATCTCCGCTAGTCCGTGCCGCTACTCCGCAAGAAAATCGAGACCGAGGTCGGCGACGAGACGTACCCGGCCGTCGTCATGGCGCGGACGCTAGATTCGTAGCGATTCTACGCGACGTTCTCCGCCGCTCACAGACTAATCGCCGCGAACAAAAGCGTCAGCGCCCCGAACACCAGAAGCATGAAGCCGCGTTCGAGGTCGTCGCCGTCGAGGTCGTCGTCCGGCGGGTCCTCGCGGGTCGGGTCGAGGACGAACTCCGGGTCGTCCGAGCGGGCGACCCGACGGGCGGCCGCGGCGCTCTTGAGCAGTCGGCCGCCGAGGGCGAAACAGCTCAGCCCCACGACGATGGCGACCAGCGAAATCGGACTGACGTTCACCATCGGCCCGCGCCCGCGGTCATAGGTCGGTCGCCACGGGAGTCGCCGTGGTCGCCGCGCCGGTCGGTGTCGTCATCGGTCGGCTCGCATCGGTCACTCGTCGTCGTAGACCGCGTCGGGGTCGAAGACGCGCTCGCCGACGTGCTCGCCCTCGACGGTGCGGTAGAAACACGACCGGTGGCCGGTGTGGCACGCGCCGACGTTCTGGTCGACGAGATACAGCAGGGTGTCGGCGTCGCAGTCGACGCGGACCTCCCGAACCTCCTGTGTGTGGCCGCTCGAAGCCCCCTTCTCCCAGAGTTCGTCGCGGCTCCGCGAGTAGTAGTGCGCCCGGCCCGTCTCGACGGTTCGGTCGAGCGCCTCCGGCGAGACGTACGCCAGCATGAGCACCTCTCCGGAGTCGGCGTCCTGCGCCACGGTGGGTACGAGGCCGTCCTCGCCGAAGTCGACATCGACGGTCATGATTCGGGCCACGCGGTCGCGGGGGTTATCTCTTGTGCGTCGCCGCGCGGAAGGCGCGCCCGACGCCGACTCCGCAGCGACTCAGACGATACCGAGCGCGCCGAGGACGCCGAAGAGCACGTCGCCGTAGACGAACGCGACGACGAGGCCGACGAACATGGGGACGAGAAACGGGATGCCCGGGGAAATCCACACCGACTCGCGGGTCGTCACGAGGTCCAGTCCGCCGCGGAGTTTCTCCGGCGACGTGCCGTAGGCGCTGCCCTCGATGCTGTCGAGGAACTGGGCCGCGCCCCACGGGTCGTCGAACGACCCGCCAGAGTCGGCTTCGCGGCCGTCGTCTCCGGGGGCGTCTCCGCCGGCGGCGTCCGCGGTCTCGCCGTCGCCGTCGAAATCCGCCGACGCGCCGCCGTCGGTGGCCGCGCGGTGGACCGCGCCGTCGGTCGGGTCGAACGTCTCGCCGATGCTGTCGGGGTCGCGGAGGGTCTCGGGGCCCGCCAGCAGGTCCGCGAACGTGAGGCCGCGCCAGCGGAGGTACATCCGGAGCGCGTCGAGGTCGAGGCCGTTCCGCGTGACGCCCTCGGGCGACTCGAACAGGCGGCCGTGGGCCGTCGAGAGCGACGTCACGGAGACGCGGCGGCCGACGAACGAGATGGGGAACTCGAACTCGCCGTCGGCGAGGTTCCGGGCGGCGAGGAAAAGCGGGTAGGCGAGGCCGACGATGACCGTGTTCGTGAGAACCGTCATCGAGAAGACGCCGAGGCGGGTGGTGGCGAGCGGGAACTCCGTCCCGGCGAGGGTGTAGCTGGGGAACGTCGGGAGCAGGACAGCGAACACCATGAGCGCCTTCGCGTCCGCGCCGCCGAAGCCGCCGAGCCGCCAGAACAGATACGAAAGCGGGACGACGAGACAGACGCTCACGCCGACGCGAATCAGGTAGAGCCGGTCGAAGACGGTCTCGGGCGGAAAGTGGCCGAGCAGTTCCCACGCGAGCAGAGCGATACCCAGCGCGGCCAGCGGATACCAGACGATGTTGGGGACGCGCCGCGTGCGAACGTCGCGTACCGCGGTCCACGCGAGGACGGGGAGTACCGCCAACCGCAGGAGGTCGGGGAGCGTGCCGATACCGAACATACCCGGAGACTGGGGGCAGGGGAGTTAGGTGTTCGGGACGGGTATCAATCCTGAAACCGGCCCCAGCGGCGGGTCAGAACGCCGCGAGTTCGACGAAGCCGACGAGCCGACCGAAAGCGAAAACAGCGCCAGCGCGGCCGCGGGGACCCACACCGACCGCGAGCGCTGGTAGCCGACGGCGGCGAGTCCGAACGCGAGCGCCCACAAGACGTGTTCGACGCCGCCGGGAACGTCGACGAAGACGGTTCCGAAGACAACGAGACCGAGCAGTCCGAAGGCGAACACGGGGGCGAGCGTCGGTCGCGAGACGGGCCGAAGCGAGCGCTCGGCCGCGCTTCGGTACGTCACGCCGACCGCGACACAGCCGCAGACGGTCGCGACGAGGAGCAGGCCGAGGACGGTGACGCGCCACGGTTTCGGGAAGACGACCAGCGTGAAGGCGGCGTCCCGAAGCACCGACTGAAAGAACGTCGCGAGCGCGAGTCCGACCCGCGACGAGGCGAGGTCGAACACGGCCGCGACGAGGAACCCGAAGCCGAGACCGGAGAGAACCACGTCTTCGGCGGCCCGTGCTGCCGCCGCTCCAACTGACGCCTCGGGGTGGTACGTCCACCCGACGAGCGCGGCGAGCGAGGCGTCGAAGCCGACCGCGAGGAGCGCGCTCGCGGCGACGACGGCGATCCCGGCGCGAGAGCCGCCGCCAGCGCGTCGGTGATGCGGGAGCGCTCGGGGAGACCGAACGACGGCGGGACACCGCGATAGCGCGCGTAGACGAGCGTCGGAACCGCGAGGCCGGCGACGTTCGGCGACGCGAGCGCGCCGACTACCGGGACGCCGAGAAGTCTGAGCGACACCCAGTAGCTGGCCGCGCTCGCGGCTGCGAGACAGGCAAGAAACAGCCCGATTCGACCGAGTTCGGACGCTTCGCTGGGGTGCGAGCGGTCGGGTCGAAACGCGCGGACGGCGGTCGCGAACCTCGACACGGGTGGAGCGACCGCGCCGCGGGACAAATCGCTGTCGGCTCGCGGCTCACTGCGCGGACATATGGCGGACCCACCGGTCACGGGTCGGCGCGTCGAAAGAAATGTGCGGGTGAGCGCCTTAGATGACGCGGTTCTGCAGGTAGTCGAGGTGCTTCGCGTTGTAGACGATCTTGACCTCGTCCTCGACCGGCGAACCGATGCAGGTGAGGCGGACGTTCTTCTCGTTGACTTCCTCGTCGGAGAGAATCTGCTGCATGTCCATGTCGATTTCGCCCTCCTTCACGATGGCTGCACAGTTCGCACAGGCACCTGCGCGGCAGCTGAAGGGCCAGTCGTAGCCCTGCGCCTCGGCGGCTTCCAGGATGTACTCGCCCTGGTTCACTTCCATCTCACCGTAGTCTTCGGCGTCGAGACCGGCGTCGGCGGCCTGCTCGAAGAGGCCGTCGTCGTCGAGGTCCCAGCCGTTGTCGTCGAGAACTTCGTAGTTGAGGTAGGTTACCGTGGGCATCGACAGAGGATTCGAAGGCCACCCCATTAGACTTTGCTGTTCCGTGCGCCGAATTCGGCCCGCGTTCCGGCGGCGACCGCCCGTTTATTACATTTTTGACCGTGATGATTGCAGAATGACAGGTGCGACGGGTGCACGGGTCAGACAATGCCGGCGGAGAACAGCGCGTACGACGCGAGGGCCGAAAGCGAGGGCGTGAGCATCCAGAAGAAGATGACCCGCCCGGTCGTGCCGGGGTCGAACAGGTCCTGCGCGGAGAGTTCGTCGGGGGCTTCCTCGCCCATCTTCGGCACCTCGTCCTCGCGTTCGACGGTGAGGGCATTGACCGATACCTGCGGGGCCTCGCCGCCGCTCAGGGCCTCGCCGAGAGTGACAGTTCGGGTCGCCCGTCCCCAGCCGAGGCCGACGATGCACATCGTCGCGCTCACGGCGAGGCTGGCGGGGATACCGATGGCCGACAGGAAGGAGATGAGCGACGCGCTCACCGTCTCGACGATGAGCGCCGCGAGGATGGGCAACTGCGTGAGGTCGTTGCCGACGGTGTCGAGCGTCCGACGGGCGATGGTGAACGCGCCGAGGCCGATAGCGCCGCCGGCGATGAGGATGCCCGTATTCATCTCGAGCGCGCCGTTGCCGACGAGCGGGGCGACCGCGTTGGCGACGTTCGACGCGCCCGCGGAGAACGCCATGTAACAGGCGACGACGACGACGAGGACGGTGCTGCCGAACTCGCGGTAGGTCGTGTTCGGGCCGAGTCGCGGCCGCGGGAAGCCGCCGTCGCGGTCGAGCCTGACGAGGGCACCGGGGCTCTGGTCGAGTTTGAGCCACGCATCGAGGTAAGGGTAGATGTACCGACCGATGACCGCGCAGATCCAGAAGGCGATGACGGGCGCGACGATCCACCACGAGATGATTTCGAGCATCACGCGGGAGTCGAGCGACCCGTTGGCGAGGCCGAGACCCGCGATGGCCCCGACCGCCGTCATCGACGTGGAGGCGGGGACGCCGAAGGTGTTAGAGACCAACAGCGCGAGGCCGACGAAAAAGAGGACGGCGACGCTCGCCGCGAGGGTGAACTCGCTTTGCGGGACGATTTCGCCGCCCATCTTGGCGACGACCTCCCTCCCGAGCGTCCACCCGCCGAGGAGCGCGAACCCCGTCATCAGGGCCGCTGCGGCGAGTTTCCCGAGCACACCGCTCCCGACCGCGGGACCGAAGGAGACCCCCGTGGACGAGCCGCCGATGTTGAACCCGACGAACACTGCCACCAGGAGACCGACGAAGAGGAGTGCTTCTACCACGGAACTACCAACTGGCGCGGCAATAAAAGGAATGGCGGTCGGTGGCCGGCCAGTCCGCCGACGCGGCGGCCGGGAACGACTCGCCCGAGGCGAGCGCGCTCAGTTCAGTTCGACGCGGCGCGAATCGCCTGGTCGAGGTCGTCGACGATGTCGTCGACGTCCTCGATGCCGACAGACAGGCGGACCATGTCGGGCGTGACGCCCGCGGCGGCCTGCTCGTCGTCGGTGAGTTGCTGGTGCGTCGTGGACGCCGGGTGGATGACGAGCGTCTTCGCGTCACCGACGTTGGCGAGGAGCGACGCGAGTTCGACGTTGTTGACGGTGCCCTTGGCGGCCTCGTAGCCGTCGGTGAGGCCGAAGGTAATCATGCCGCCGTAGCCGCCGTCGAGGTACTTCGACGCCTCCTCGTGGGTCTCGTGGGAGTCGAGGCCGGGGTAGTTCACCCACGACACCTTCTCGTGGTCGTCTAAGAACTCCGCGACGGCCTGCGCGTTCTCGCAGTGGGCGCGCATCCGAAGCGGGAGCGATTCGAGCTTTTCGAGCGTCTGCCACGCGTCGAACGGCGACTGGGCGTTGCCGAGGTCGCGCAGGCCGCGGGCGATGGCGGCGTAGGTGAAGCCGGCGGGGCCGAACGTCTCGTCGAAGTTGACGCCGTGGTACGCCGGGTTCGGCTTGGCGATTTCGGGGTAGTCGTCGGCGTACTCGTCCCACGGGAAGCTGCCGCCGTCGACGAGGATGCCGCCGATGGTCGTGCCGGCCCCGTGAATCCACTTCGTCGTCGACTCCCAGACGAGGTCAGCGTCGTGTTCGATGGGGTTGCAGAGGTAGGGCGTCGCGAACGTGTTGTCGACGAACAGCGGCGTCCCGTGGTCGTGGGCGACCTCCGCGATGGCCTCGATGTCGGGCGTCACGAGCGCCGGGTTGCCGATGGTTTCGAGGTGGACGAACGCGGTGTCGTCGTCGATGGCCGCCTCGTAGGCGTCCACGTCGAGGGTGTCCACGAACCGGGTCGTGACGCCGCGGCGCTCGACGGTGTGGGTGAGGTAGGTGTAGGTCCCGCCGTACAGCGACGACGCGGAGACGATGTTGTCGCCGGCCGAGGCGAGCAGGAAGGTCGCGAGGTCGAACGCGGCCATCCCGGACGACGTGGCGACCGCACCCACGCCGCCTTCGAGCGAGGCGAGGCGCTCCTGTAACATCCCGACGGTCGGGTTCATCAGCCGCGAGTAGATGTGACCCGGCTTTTCGAGGGCGAACTGCGCGGCCGCGTCGGCGGCGTCGTCGAAGACGTACGAGGTGGTCTGGTACAGCGGCGGGGCGCGCGCGCCCGTCGCGTCGTCGGGGCTCTGACCGGTGTGGAGGCTCCGCGTGTGGAAGCCCGGGCTGTCGTCGTCGCTCATGACCCGAACGTCGACCCGGACGGGGCTAAAGCACGGCGTCGGTCGCAATTCCCGCCGGGTTCTGCGACACGGTAGCGATTCACAAGAAACCCCTGAGAACCGAGGGTCGTCCCCGCGTCGCCCCCCCGCGGCTCAGCGCGAGAACAAAGAGGAGTGGACCGGGGCGAAGTCCTCGTCCTCGTCGGGTTCGCCGCCGTCGGGTGCGGTGTCGGTCACGGCGCGGCCCGCGACGCCCTCGTCGACGAAGTCAGCGAGCGGCGGGCCGACCTTCTCGGGTTCGACGAGGAAGGCGTCGTGGCCGTGGTCGGACTCGACGACGTGGTGGGCGACCGGCACGTCGCCGCGGCGGAACGCGCCCGCCAGCGACTCCGACTGCTCGGTCGTGAAGTGCCAGTCGCCGGTAAAGGAGACGAGGAGCGCCTCGCCCTCGAAGGCGGCGAGCGCGGCCGCGTCGGACTCGTAGCCCTCCGAGAGGTCGAAGTCGTCCATGGCGCGCGTGAGATACAGGTACGCGTTGGCGTCGAAGCGCTCTGCGAACTTCTCGGCCTGATAGTCGAGGTAGGACTCGACCTCGCGGTACGGGAAGAAGGACGCCGCGGGGTCCGACGGGAAGGCGTCGCCGCGCTCGCCGCGACCCGCGGAGCGCCGGCCGAACTTGCGCTCCATCGAGTCCTTCGAGAGGTACATCAGGTGGCCGAGTTGGCGGGCGAGGCCGAGACCCGCGTCGGGCGAGGGGCGCTCTTCGCCGTAGTAGTCGCCGCCGTTCCAGTTCGGGTCCGAGGTGATGGCGCGGCGGGCGACGGCGTCGATACCGAGACACTGCGAGTCGAGGCGGGCCGCCGAGGCGACGACCGCGAGGCGCTCCACGTCGTCGGGGAACTGCACGGCCCAGTCGAGGGCGTTCATGCCGCCGACGGAGCCGCCGACGACGGCGTGTAGGCGGCCGACGCCGAGGTGGTCGAGCAGGCGGCGCTGGGCGCGGGTCCAGTCGTGGACGGTGACCGGAGGGAAGTCCGTGCCCCACGGCTCGCCGTCGGGACCCTCGCTGGCCGGGCCGCTCGTGCCGTAACACGACCCCGGGACGTTCACGCAGATGACGTAGTAGTCGTTCGTGTCGATGGCCTTGCCCGGCCCGACGATGTCGCCCCACCACGCGCGGGCCTGCCCGGAGACGCCCGACTCGGTGCCGTGGCCGGCGACGTGCTGGCTCCCGGTGAGACCGTGACAGACGAGGACTGCGTTCTGTCCGTCGAACTCGCCGTAGGCCTCGTAGGCGACTTTCAGGTCGGGCAGTATCTCGCCCGACTCGAACTCGTGTTCCCCGATGTCGACGACATCGGATTCGACCCGCCGGCCGGGCGTGGTTCGGGTACGGCTCATCGCTCCTCCGCGTCCCCGTCGGCCTGCTGACGCAAGGCGTGTTCGATTGCCCGGTCGAGGTCGTCGATGATGTCGTCGGCGTCCTCGATGCCGACCGACAGCCGGAGCATATCGGGGGCGACGCCCGCGGCGCGCTGTTCGTCCATCGAGAGCTGGGCGTGCGTGGTCGAGGCGGGATGGATGAGCAGCGTCTTCGCGTCGCCGATGTTGGCGAGGAAGCTCACGAGGTCGACCGACTCGCAGACGGTCTTGGCGGCCCCGTAGGCCGCCTCGTCGTCCTCGCCGTCGAGGCCGAACGTGACCATGCCGGCGTAGCCGCCCTGCAAGTACTTCGAGGCGAGGTCGTGGGTTTCGTGGTCCTCGAAGCCGGGGTGGGTGACCCACGCGACGCCGTCGCGGTCGCGGAGGAACTCGGCGACGCGGCGGGCGTTGTCGCAGTGGGCGCGCATCCGGAGCGCGAGCGTCTCGACGCCCTGGAGGGTCTGCCACGCGTCGAACGGCGACTGGCAACTGCCGGTGCTCCTGACGGCGCGCTGGCGGACCGCCTCGGCGAAAGCGCGCTCACCGAATCGCTCGACGAAGTCGACGCCGAACGCGGGGTTCTCGCCGGAGAGTTCGTCGTAGTCGGCCGCGTCCCACGGGAAGGTGCCGCCGTCGACGACGACGCCGCCGACGGTCGTACCGGAGCCGTGGAGCCACTTCGTCGTGGACTCCCAGACGATGTCCGCGCCGTGTTCGATGGGCCGACAGAGCGCGGGCGTGGCGAACGTGTTGTCCACGACGAGCGGGACGCGGTTCTCGTGGGCGACCTCGGCGATGGCCTCGAAGTCCGGCGTCTTCAGCGAGGGGTTCGCCACCGTCTCGACGTGGACGAAGGCGGTGTCCTCGTCGATGGCGTCCTCGTAGGCGTCCACGTCGAGCGTCTCGACGGTCCGGGATTCGATGCCGCGCCTGACGGCGGTCTTCGAGAAGTACGAGGCCGTGCCGCCGTACATGTCCTCCGAGAGGACGACGTTGTCACCGACTGACGCGAGGACGGTCGTGAGCGCGTCGAGCGCGCCCATGCCCGAGGCGGTGGCGACCGCGTCGACGCCCGCTTCGAGGGCGGCGAGGCGGCGTTCGAGGATGCGAGTCGTCGGGTTGGAGATGCGGGAGTAGACGTCGCCGTCGGCTTCGAGGGCGTACAGGTCCGCGGCGTGGTCCGCGTCGTCGAAGACGTACGACGTGGTCTGATAGAGTGGCGGGGCGCGGGCCCCTGTCGCCGGGTCCGGGTCCTGTCCGGCGTGGAGGCCGAGCGTGCGGAAGCCTCGGTTCATGTATGAGGTGCATAATCTTCGACAGAGGAATAACCGTCAGTTACGGCAAGCGTTGCCCGTGGTTGGGGGTCAAAAGTGCGGCCAGTCCGGAGGACGGCGGTTCGGCCGGCGCGCACTCGTCAGCCGCCCGTTTTCTCACTGTCAACCCGCCTCCCTTCCCACCGTCAACCCGCCCATCTTCGCACCGCCACCCCGGAGCGTTTACCCGCCGTCCGGCCGACAGCCGAACCAATGAGCGACGCCGACGTCGACGCCGAGTCGAACCCGTACCTCCGCGACCCTCCGACCGAGTTCGAACCCGCCGAGTCGCTCTCGCGCGAGGCGGCCGAAGGGCAGGCCGCACTCCTCCGCGAGGCCGTCCGTGAGCACGACCACCGCTACTACGTCGCGGCCGACCCGCTCGTCTCCGACGCGGCCTACGACGCGCTGTTCTCCCGACTCGTCGCGCTCGAAGACGCGTTCGACCTCGACACGACCAACAGCCCGACGAACCGCGTCGGCGGCGAGCCCATCGACGCGCTGGAGACGGTCGAACACGTCGCGCCCATGCTCTCTATCGACCAGAGCACCGACGCCGACGACCTCCGCGAGTTCGACGAGCGCGTCCGCCGCGAGGTCGGCGCGGTCGATTACGTCTGCGAACCCAAGTTCGACGGCCTCTCGGTCGAAGTCGTCTACGAGGACGGCGAGTTCGTCCGCGCGGCCACCCGCGGCGACGGCCGGCGCGGCGACGACGTGAGCGCGCAGGTGAAGACGATTCCGACCGTTCCCCTCTCCCTCCGCGGCGACCACCCCGACCGACTCGCCGTCCGCGGCGAGATTTACATGCCGAAGTCCGACTTCAGCGACCTCAACGCCCGGCGCGTCGAAGCCGGCGAGGACGCCTTCGCCAACCCCCGGAACGCGGCCGCCGGGACGCTCCGCAACCTCGACCCCTCGGTCGTCGCCGACCGCCCGCTCGCGGTGTTCTTCTACGACATCCTCGACGCGAGCGCGCGACCCGACAGCCAGTGGGCGGCGCTCGACCGCCTGCGCGAGTGGGGTCTCCGCGTCACCGACCGCATCGAGCGCGCCGAAGACGTGGCGGAGGCCATCGACTACCGCGACCGGATGCAGGCGGCCCGCGACGACCTCGACTACGAAATCGACGGCACGGTCATCAAGGTGGACTCGCGGGACGCCCGCGAGCGGTTGGGCGAGAAGAGCCGCTCGGTCCGCTGGGCGTTCGCCTACAAGTTCCCCGCGCGCCACGAGGTGACGACCGTTCGCGACATCGTCGTGCAGGTCGGGCGGACGGGCCGGCTCACGCCGGTCGCCATCCTCGACCCCGTCGACGTGGGCGGCGTCACCGTCTCGCGGGCGACGCTCCACAACCCCGACGAGAGAGCCGCCCTCGGCGTCGCAGTCGGTGACCGCGTCCGCGTCAAACGCGCCGGCGACGTGATTCCGCAGGTGGTCGAGGTCACCGAAGACGGCGGCGGGTGCTACGAGTTCCCCGACGAGTGCCCCGTCTGCGGGAGCGCCGTGGACCGCGACGGCCCGCTTGCGTTCTGCTCGGGCGGGCTGTCGTGTCCGGCCCAACGTGAGGCCTCCATCGGCCACTTCGCGGTCAAGGGCGCGATGGACATCGACGGCCTCGGCGAGGAGCGCGTCGCCCAACTCGTCGACGCCGGCCTCGTCGAGACGGTCGCCGACCTCTACGACCTGACGGCCGACGACCTCGCCGAGTTGGAGGGGTGGGGCGAGACGAGCGCCGAGAACCTCGTGGCCGCCGTCGAGAACGCCAAGCACCCCTCTCTCGACTCGTTTCTCGTCGGCCTGAGCATCCCCGAGGTGGGCGAGGCGACCGCCCGCGGCCTCGCCCGCGAGTTCGGGTCAATCGAGGCGTTCCCCATCGAAGCCGACGCCGAAGAAGACGAGTTCGACGCGTTCGAGGAACGCCTGACGACCGTGCCCGACGTGGGCGAGACGGTGGCGCGTCGCGTCCGCGACTTCTTCGAGAACGCGGACAACCGCGCCGTGATTCGCGCGCTGCTCGACCGCGGCGTCGACCCCGAACCCGTCGAATCGGGCGGCGACGAACTCGACGGCCTGACGTTCGTCGTGACCGGGACGCTCGCGGCGAGCCGAAGCGACGTGACGGAACTCGTCGAATCCCACGGCGGCAACGTCACCGGCTCCGTCTCGGGCAACACGGACTACCTCGTCGTCGGGGAGAACCCCGGCCGGTCGAAGCGCGACGACGCCGAGGCGAACGACGTGCCGACGCTCGCGGAAACCGAGTTCGAGGCGCTGCTCGCGGAGCGCGGCGTGGCGTATCCGCCGGAATAGAACGGTCAATCGGTTCGCTGAGACGGGCGCTGAGGCGACCGCCTCAGGCCCGGTACGTCGGCCTCAGAGGTCGGCCTTCTCGAACGCCCGGTAGCCGAGCAGCGGCGGGACGACAATCCACGCGACGAGGATGGCGAGGATGAACGGCCCGGTGAAGTAGAACGGCAGCGACTGCGAGAACGTCGATTCGATGGTGAGTCGCTCGGCGAGGCCGGCCTTGAACAGGCGGGCGGCGACCGCGGGCCCGTACAGCTCCGCGACCAGCGTCTCGTAGGCCCGAAGCGGGTTCAGGTACTTGATGAAAAGCCGCATCTGGACGATTTGCGGCGCGGTCAGCGCGGTGAGACCGAGCTGTTCGACGACCCAGTTGACGAGCCGCGGGACGCCCGTGGCGACCGTCGACCAGAGGACGGCGAAGATGAAGTACAGCCCGACGGTGCCGAACAATGCCTGCCGCTGGGAGGCCGAGGTCGCAGAGAGCCAGACGCCGATGGAGACGAACGCCGTGGCGAGCAGTCCCGAGAGGGCCACCTGCCCGGCGTAGGAGACGAACATGACCTGCCCGCCGGTGAACAGCATCGCGAAGAGGGCGACGACGAAGCCGACGAGCATCGAGACGAGGACGACGAGCGTGCGGCCGACCAGCTTTCCGAACACCACGTCGCGCCGGGAGTTCGGCAGCGACAGCAGGAGCTTGATGGTGCCCGACTCGCGCTCGTCGATGAGCGAGCCGTGGGCCGTCACGAGCGCGATGAGCGCGAGGACGAACCCGAGCATGCCCGCGTACGAGAAGTTGAACAGCCCGCCCGGGGCGGTCGTGAGGCCGAACAGCGTCTCGGAGTTCGCGCCCGCGCCCGAGAGCAGGACGCCGTAGAACAGCGCCGTCGACCCGCCGATGAGCAGGGCGAAAAACAGCGTCAGCCCGAGGAGCCACCGCGACCGGAGGGCGTCGCGGAAGTCCTTGCGCGCGACGGATTCGAGCGTCACGCCGCCACCTCCGGTTCGTCGGCCGGGTCGTCGCCCTCGGTGTACGCGAGGAAGATGTCCTCCAGCGACGCGGAGTCGGTCTCGAAGTCGGCGACGGTCGCACCGTCGGCCTCGACGGCCTCGATGACGCGGGTCTTGGCGTTGTCGGTACAGCCGACGACGAGGCGGTCGCCGTCAGATTCGACCGACGAGACGCCGTCGAGCGCGCGGACCGCGTCGAGGTCGGCGTCGCCGTCGACGTCGATGCGGAGCACCGCCTCGGCGTCAACGCGGTCGCGGAGGCCCTCGATGGTGTCCTCGGCGATGAGTTCGCCGTCGCGCATGATGCCGACGCGGTCACAGACCGCTTCGACCTGTGCGAGGACGTGACTGGAGAAGAACACCGTCGCGCCGCGGTCGGCCTCGGTGCGGACGATGTCGCGCATCTCGCGCGCGCCGGCGGGGTCGAGACCGGAGGAGGGCTCGTCGAGGACGAGGAGGTCGGGACTGCCGGCGAGCGCCATCGCGAGCGCGAGGCGCTGGGACATCCCCTTGGAGTAGCCGCCGGCGCGGCGGTCGGCCTCGTCGGGGGTTAAGCCGACGCGGGAGAGCAGTTCGTCGGGGTCGTCGTCGGCTTCCTTGGACTCGATGGCGAACTCGACGTGTTCGCGCCCGGTGAGCCGGTCGTACACCTCGTAGCCCTCGGGGAGTACGCCGGTCCGACGACGGACGGCCACGCTCTCGGCCTGCGCGTCGTGTCCGAGCACGTGGACGGACCCGCTCGTCGGACGCACGAAGTCGAGAAGCATGTTGATCGTCGTCGATTTTCCAGCACCGTTGGGACCGAGAAACCCGAAGACCTCCCCTTCGGCGACGGAAAACGAGAGGTCGTCAACGGCGGTGACGGTGTCGGGTTCGGACGACGGGAGGAGGGTATCGAACAGTCCCTCGTCGTCTTCGAACCGTTTCGTCACCCCGTTTAGTTCGATGGCGGCCATGGGCGGGCCTGCGTCGCACTGCCTTAAAGTGTTTTAGGTGCGGAAATCACGGCCGATAACGTTGCGGGCGGAAATCGGGGGCTGTCGGAGGCGCAGTTCGCCGCTGCTGGAACGTCAGACCTCGTCGTCGGGTTCGTGGGAGTCGGCCATCTTCGTCGCCTCCGCGGCGTACCGCTCGCGCAGGTCGTCGTCATCCACGGGTTCGAGATTCTCCGTCGGCGCGTCGATGGCGGCGGTCACGGTCATCCGGCGCTGGTGCATCACGGCCGCGGCGAGCTCCTTCCGGAGTTCGTACTCGCCGTCGGGCGTCGCGTAGATGAGGATGATGAGGTCGCGGTCGTCGTAGGACCGCTCGACCAACCAGAGCCGCGTCGTGTCGTCGTCGCTCATGGGCCGTGGTTCGGCCGGGGTTCCCTTACGCGTGCCGGCATCGCATCGCGGAGCGTGCCGCGCCGGGAGTCCCCCCTATCGTTTATTCGCTCCGCAAGCGTACGATTCCGGCATGTTGGAGACGCTGCTCGGGGACGACGTGGAGTCGTCGGGCCGATACCTTCCCGAACTCATCTACGGCGCGAACGACGGCATCGTCACGACGTTCGCCGTCGGCGCGAGCCGGAGCCTCGTGACGAATCGCTCGTGGCTCGCTAACGGCGTCGAGATGTTCGTCGTCGGAATGGCGGCCGCCACGGTCGCCTACGCGGTCGGGAACCTCCTTGCCGGCGTCGCCTGACGCGGGCGCGTGTCCGACTCACGTCAGGCGGACCGGCTCCCGGTCAGCTCCTCGACTTCGGTGGCGAGTGACGACAGCGCCTGCGTACTTTCGTCGGTCGCCGCGACGATGCTGTCGACCGCGCCCTCGGTCTCGACGGTCCGGTCGCGCACGTCCTCGATGGTCGCGGTCAGCTCCTCGACCGCCTCGGCCTGCTCGTCGGTCGCGCGGGAGACCTCCGCGACGCCGTCCGCGGCGGTGTCGATGGAGGCGGCGATTTCCTCGAACGCCGCCAGCATCTCGGAGATGCGCTCGTCGGCGTGTTCGATGCGGTCGTTGGACTCCGTCGCCGCGTGGACCGCTTCGTCGGTCTGCGACTGGATGTTCTCTATCTGCGCGGTGATGTCTTCGGTGTGCTGGCGCGTCTCGTCGGCGAGCGACTTGACCTCCTCCGCGACGACGGCGAATCCGTCGCCGTCCTCGCCGGCGCGGGCGGCCTCGATGTTCGCGTTGAGCGCGAGCAGGTTCGTCTGTTCGGCCACCTCGGAGATGACCTCGACGACCGCCTCGATGTCGTCCATGCGGCCGCCGAGTTCGGTCACGCGGTCGACGAGTTCGTCGCCCATCGTGACGACGCTCTCGGTCGCTTCTCGCGCCTCGCTGTTGGCCTCGCGACCCTCGGCGGTCGCCTGCCGCGCCTCGGTGGCTGCGGTGTCGACCTCGTCGGCGGTGGCGGCGACCTCCTCCATCGTCGCGCTGAACTGCTGCATCTGTGTCGCGCCCTCGTCGAGGAGGTCGCGCTGTTCGTCGACGTTCTCGACGATGGCGTCGGCCGCCGACGCCGCCCGCGTGACCGCCGCGGTCGCCGTCTCGGTCTCGTCTTCGACGTTCGACGCCAGCGTCGAGAGATTCCGCGCCGTCTCGTTGACCGCGTCGACGACGAGATACAGTTGGTCGTCGACGGCCCCGCTGTCGTCTATCGTCGCCCGCGCGTCGAGGTTCCCTTGGCTCAACTGGGTCAGCGTCGATTCGACCTCGGAGACGAGCGCGGCGACCTCGCGGTGGCGCTCGACCTCGGTCGTGCGGTTGCGGACGGTCTGGAGGACGCCGACGAGCTCGTCGCCCTCGTACAGCGGCATCGCGGTGTGCCGGGCGTGACAGTCGTCGCCGTTCGCGTCCGCGAACGTCTCCTCCGCGGCGTACAGCAGCCGGTCGGGGTCGTCGAGTTCCACGTCGTCGAGCGACGCGGCGTCGCGGGGGTTGTCGAGGACCTGCCCCGCGAGCACCCGGGCCGCGGCGTTGCCGTAGAACGTCTCACCGAGGTCGCGCCGGCCGAGCGCGTCGGCCGCGGACGTGCCGGTCAACGACTCCACGCCGGCGTTCCATGCCGCGATGCGGCCCTGTTCGTCGAGGACGAACGCCGGAAGCCCGACGCCGTCGAGCAGTACGTCGTCGTCGACGTTCAGGTCCGGCGCGTCGGTGGCGGAACCGGCGACGATTCCGCCGTCCGGTAACGGCGTCTCCTCACCGAACCACGAGCGGACGCGTGAGAGTATACCAAGTGACATTATCGACTTCGTTTCAGGGCATCACAGGAGTATCTTTCGAGGACAGTATCAAATAAGATAATTGGATGGCCGCTGGAGGGCGGTGCGGCCGACGCGTCAACCTCAAGCCCCTCGCGCGGTAAGCCACCCCAGATGGACCCTGCCGCGGTCAGCGAACGAGCCAGCGCGCTGCCGTCGGACCCCGGCGTCTACCAGTTCGTCGCCGGCGACGCGGTGCTGTACGTCGGGAAGGCGGTCGACATCCGCGCGCGAGTTCGGTCGTACGCGGACCCGCGCTCGGAGCGCATCTCCCGGATGGTCGACCGCGCGGAGCACATCGACTTCGCCGTTACCGACACTGAGACGCAGGCGCTGCTCCTCGAAGCCAACCTCATCAAGCGCCACCAGCCGCGCTACAACGTCCGGCTGAAAGACGACAAATCCTACCCGCTGGTCCAACTGACGGCCCACGCGGTCCCGCGCATCGAGGTCACCCGCGACCCCGAGGACTCCGCGACCGTCTTCGGGCCGTACACCGACAAGGGCCGCGTCGAGACGGTCGTGAAGGCGATTCGAGAGACCTACGGCCTCCGCGGCTGTTCTGACCACAAGTATTCGAACCGCTCGCGGCCGTGTCTCGACTACGAGATGGGCCTGTGTACGGCCCCCTGTACCGGCGAAATCGCGGAGCGCGACTACCGCGAGGACGTGGAGTCGGCGGTTCGATTCTTCGAGGGCGAGACGGGCGTCCTCGCGGACCCGCTCCGCCGGGAGATGGAGGCGGCCGCGCAGGACGCGGAGTTCGAGCGCGCCGCCAATCTCCGCGACCGACTGGAGGCCGTCGAGTCGTTCCACGGCGCGGGCGAAGACGCCGTCTCGTCGCAGTCCGACGAGCGCGCCATCGACGTGCTCGGCGTCTCGCTCCGCGGCGACTCGGCGACGGTCGCCCGGCTCCACGCCGAGCGCGGTCAACTGGTGGACCGGACCCGCCACCACCTCGACGCGCCCGAGGGCGAAGACCGCACGGCCGCCGTCCTCTCGGCGTTCCTCGCGCAGTTCTACGCCGAACGCGACCTCCCCGACGCGGTCGTCCTCTCGGAGCACCCCGACGACGAGGACGTGGTCGCGTGGCTCGAAGCCGAGGGCGTGGGCGTCCGCATCCCCGGCGCCGGCCGCGAGGCGAAACTGGTCGAACTCGCGCTGAAGAACGCCCGCCGGCGCGCCGGCCGCGACGACGGCCTCGCGACGCTCGCCCGCGAACTCGACCTCGACGTGCGCCGCGTCGCCCGCATCGAGGGCTTCGACGTGAGCCACGCGCAGGGCAAGGCCGTCGTCGGGAGCGACGTGTGCTTCGTCGAGGGAAGCGCCGAGACCGCGGACTACCGCCGGCGGCGACTCCCCGAGCGCAACGACGACTACGCGAACATGCGCGACCTCGTCCGCTGGCGGGCGACCCGCGCGCTGGAGGGCCGCGACGACCGCCCGGACCCCGATCTGCTCCTCATCGACGGCGGCAAAGGACAGTTGAACGCCGCGCTCGACGCCCTCGACGAGACGGGCTGGGACGTGCCCGCCGTCGGCATCGCCAAGGACCGCGAACTGGTCGTCACGCCCGACCGAACCTTCGACTGGCCGGACGACGCGCCGCACCTGCACGTCCTCCAGCGGGTCCGCGACGAGGCCCACCGCTTCGCCGTCCAGTACCACCAGACGCTCCGCGACGAGGTGAAGACCGTCCTCGACGACGTGCCCGGCGTCGGTGAGAAGACCCGCCGGGCGCTGCTGACGCGGTTCGGCAGCGTCGAGGGCGTGCGCGAGGCGTCTGTCGAGGACCTGACCGACGTGCCCGGCGTCGGCGAGAAGACGGCCGACGAACTGAAGCGGCGGCTCTGAGCGGCGTCAGATACTCGGGTGAAAAAGACGGATTGGATTCGTCGCGCGAGCGAACCGGAGCGGCTTACGCGATTTCGTCGTACTGGTCGCGGAGCTTCTCGGCCGCGTCGTCCATGAGGTCGGCCTCGTAGTCGTCGAGGTCCCACTCGACGACCTCCTCGATGCCGTTCGAGCCGAGTTTGACGGGGACGCCGAAGGCCGTGTCCTCGTAGCCGAACTCGCCGTCGAGGACGAGCGAGCCGGGGAGCACTTCGCCGGTGTCGTGCAGGACGGCCTCGACCATGTGGGCGACGCCGGTCGCCGGGCCCCACTGGGTCGCGCCCTTGCGCTCGATGACGTCCATAGCGGACTCCTGAAGGTCACCGAGAATCTCCTCTTTCTCGTCGGCGGAGAAGGCGGGGTCGTTGCCGTCGACGCGGACCTTCGAGAAGACCGGCACCTGCGCGTCGCCGTGCTCACCGAGGATGGTCGCGTCGACGTTCTTGACCGGCACGTCGAAGCGCTGGCTCAGCACGTAGCGGAAGCGGGCGGAGTCGAGGCGGCCGCCGAAGCCGATGACTTTGTGGCGGTCGCGGTCGCCCGTCTCGTAGAGGTGACGGTTGAGCAGGTCCACGGGGTTCGACGTGGTGATGGAGACGAAGTCGTCGTTGTACTCCGCGAGCGAGGAGCCGATGTCGTCCATGATGGGGGCGTTGTCGCCCGCGAGGTCGATACGGGTCTGTCCCGGCTGCCGCGGGATGCCCGCCGTGATGACGACCACGTCGGAGCCGGCGGTGTCCTCGTAGCCGCCCTGCGTCACGACCGTGTTGGAGTCGTACGCGATGCCGTGGTTCGTGTCCGCCGCCTGTCCGACCGTCTTGTCTTCCATCTTCGGGATGTCGACGAACACGAGTTCGTCACAGACATCGCGAAGCGCGAGGTTGTACCCAGCCGCGGCACCGACCGTGCCGGCCGCACCAATCACGCTAACTTTCGTCATGCCACATTAACGACGCTGTGGATTCCGAGTAAACGTTTCGGAACGGGCACCGAACCGCAGTCTGTCGATTTCGTGTTCGTCAGTCGTCGAACTTCGGGCGACAGCGACGGGGTGGACTCGGGCGCGAGAGCCGGTGAAACCGCCGGTGACGAAACCGGTCGAACGACGCCGTGGGGTTTTTCGACGCACGTCGCGTCCACACGCACATGAGCGACTTCGACAAGGAAGCAGAGCGCCAGCGACTTCGGGAGAAGTACGAGCGAGACGAAACGAAGCGACGGTCGACCCAGCGGATGAGCGAGCTGCTCCTCAAGGGCGCGACGATGACGAACAAGCACTGCGACAACTGCGGCGACCCCTTGTTCCGCTACGAGGGGCAGGTGTTCTGTCCGACCTGTCAGGCCGAGGGGCAGGCCGCGGCGAACGCCGACCAAGACGCCGAGCAGGCCGCCGAAGCGGCCGTCGAAGCCGACGAAAGCGAAGCCGAAGCCGAAGCCGAGGCGAACGCGAACGAGACGGCCGCCTCCGCGGGGAGCACCGAGGCCGCCGACGAGACGCGCCGCAACCCCACCGGCGCGAACGGGCGCGCCGCGGCACCGACTCGGACGCGAACCGCGGGCGAGCGGGAGGCGACCGAGCGACGCGCGCCTCGCGAGGTCGCCGGCGACGTGACCGCCGCGCGCGAGTCGCTCGTGCGGACGCTGACGTGGGCCGCCGAACAAGCCGAGTCGACCGACGACCCGCGGCGGGCAACGGAGTATCTGACCGCCGCGCGCGAGGCCGCCGAGGCCATCTCGGCGCTCGACCGATAACCGACTGCCTGTCCTCGCCACCTCGCGTCGGCTGTCGCTCCGGGCGGTAGAACTACCGCCCCGCGGGTCCTCTGTTTCGTATGGACGTTCTCATCCCCATCGACGGCACCGACGCCAGCAAACGCGCGCTCGACTTCGCCATCGAGATGGTCGGCGGGATGGGCGGGAGCCTCCACGTCGTCCACTACACGAACAACCAGACCGACGCGACGGAGGCCATTCTCGACGACGCGCGCGGCAGACTCAAAGCGGGCGACTTCGGCGGCGAACCGGAGCTTTCGACCATCACGGTCGACGTGTGGACCGCCGACCGCGTCGGTGAGGAGATTCTCGACACCGTCGAGCGCGGCGGCTTCGACCACGTCGTGATGGGCCACCACGAAGACGGCATCGTCGAGCGAACCGTCTTCGGGAGCGCCGCCGAGACGGTGCTCCGGACCGAGGCCGTTCCGGTGACTATCGTCCCCTGACGCGCTCCGGGCGGTGAACGCGGCTCAGCGGTACTCCGAGCCGACGACCTCGCGGATTCGCTCGGCGGTGACTTGGCCGACGCCGCGGACCTCCTTGAGGTCCTCCTCGTTGGCGGTCATGACCGCCTCGACGCTCCCGAACGCTTCGAGCAGCGTCCGCGCCGTGACCGGGCCGATGTCCGCGATGGCGGAGACGACGTACTCCTGTTGCTCGTCGAGCGTCTTCGCGCTCTTGCCGCCGTGGACGCTCACGGTGCGCTCGCGGTCCGTCTGCTCGCGGGTGGCGATGGTCGCCAGCAGCTCCGCGGTGTCGTCTTCGTCTTCGGTGAACAGCACGCTCACGTTGAAGTCGACCGCGACCGACGACAGCGCCCCGCGAATCGCGCCGGGGTGGATGTTGCGCTCCTCGTAGAGCCCGCGCCCCTCGATGACGAGCAGCGGCCGGGCGTAGTGGCGCGTGAGGTCCGCTATCTGCTCGAATATCGAGCGGTCGCCGCCCGTGAGCGTGTCGAGGAAGTCCGAGACGCTCTTTCGCTCGACCGCGACGCGGTCCGAGAGGACGTAGTCACCGACCGCGAGCGTCTCCAGTCGGGTCGTCAGGTCCTCGCGCTTCGAGAGGGTGCGGGCGATGTTGGAGTCGAGTTCGCGCTGGTCGACGACGATTTCGACGGTGTCCTCGTCGTCGGTGCCCGCCGCGGCGACGGTGGCCGAGTCGTCCACCTCGTCTCCTTCTGCGTCCGACGCCGGGTCGTCGCCCGAGTCGGCCGGGTCGGCGTCCTCGCCGTGGCTGTCGTCGCCGTCGTCCGCCCGCGCCAACGCCTCGTCCGAGGGACCGAAGTCGGCGAGGCCGGACTGCCCGTCCGAGTCGGTCGCCGCCGCGGTCGCGGTCCGGCCGTTCGAGGCGGATGACGCGGTAGCCGACGCCCCGTTTGCATCGCCCTCGCTCGCGACGTCAACCCCCTCGTTTCGGGTGGAACTCCCCGCGCTACCGGCTGAACTGGCGTCGTCTCCCGCGAACGCCGAGAGGTCGCGTTGGGAGGGGTCGAGTTCGGCTTCGAGGTCGTCGGCCGCGCCCTTGAGGTCTCGAAGCTCGTTTTGCATCGTCTTCTCGCGGCGGCGCGATATCCAGAAGTACGCCTCGTCGCGGGTGTCCTCCGCGAGGAGGACGACCACGCGACCGTCGGCCTGCCGGCCGGTCCGCCCCTTCCGCTGGATGGACCGGATGGCGGTCGGCACGGGTTCGAAAAAGAGCACGAGGTCGACCTCGGGCACGTCGAGACCCTCCTCCGCGACGGATGTCGAGACGAGTACCTCGAACTCGCCGTTTCGGAACTTGTCGAGGGTCTCCTGCTGTTCGTTCTGGGTCATCCCGTCGGAGCCTTCGCGGTCGCCCTGCCCGACGAACCGCCGGACCGAGAAGCTCTCCGAGAGGAACTCCGTCAGCGCCTCGGCCGTGTCGCGCGACTCGGTGAAGACGATGACGCGCTCGCCGTTCTGGATGCCGAGCGTCTCCGCGAGGAGGATGCGCGTCTTCCTGAACTTCGGGTGGAGGCCGTCGAACGACTCGGCTTTCCGCATCGCCTCGCGGACTTTCGGCTCGGCGACGAGTCGCTGGCTCGCCTTCGACGCGCCCGACGACCGGGCGGCGTTGCGCTGGCGCTCGAAGTACCGCCGGACCGACTCCACCGACTGGGTCTCGACGAGTTCGACCGCCCGGCGGAGCTTCATCACCTCCGCGTGCGTCGACATCCCCTTGTAGCCCTCCGACTTGTCGGCGTTCATCAGCCGCTGGAGCTCCGCGCGCATCCGGTTGAGCTTCTTCTGGGAGATATCGGGCTTCGTCGATTTGGTGACGCCCAACTGCTTGAGCTTCTCCAGTCGGTCGGTGATGACCTCGTTGAGCGCGTCGCGTATCTCCAGAATCTCGTCGGGGAGTTGGATGCGGTTCCACTCCACGTCCGTGTCGTGGGTGTACTCCGACACGTCGGCGTCCTCCTCGGTCATCACCTCCACGTCGACGATGCCGAGGTTCTCACAGACTTCGAGGATGGCCTCCTCGTCGCCGCCGGGCGAGGCGCTCATCCCCGTGACGAGCGGGTTCTCGGCGGCGGCGTGGTAGCGCTCTGCGATGTAGACGTAGGCGTAGTCGCCGCTCGCGCGGTGGCACTCGTCGAAGGTGAGGTGCGTCACGTCCCGAAGCGAGATGCGGTTGCCGATGAGGTCGTTTTCGATGACCTGCGGCGTGGCGATAACGATTTGGGCCTCCTGCCAGAGTTCGGCCCGGTCGTCGGGCCGAACGTCGCCGGTGAAGACGACGATTTCGTCGTCCGGGACGGTCAGCGCCTCGCGGTAGAAATCGGCGTGCTGCTGGACCAGCGGCTTCGTCGGCGCGAGAAACAGCGACTTTCCGCCCACGTCGTGGAGGCGCTGGGCGGTGACGAGCAGGCTGACGGTCGTCTTCCCGAGGCCGGTGGGGAGACAGACCAGCGTGTGGCCGTCGCGCGCGGTCCCGGCGAGGCGAATCTGATAGAGCCGCCGCTCGATGAACGACGGCGCGAGTAGCGGGTGGTCCACGTACGCAACGTCCTCGGAGGCCGACATCGGTGACGATTGCTCGCCCTTGCCGATAAGGGTTCGCAGAGCGGGGTGAAAGTAAAGCGTCCGCCGGGCCTCGCCGCGGCGGTCGTTACCCCGTGCTGTCAGCGGTATCGAGGTCGGGGTCGTCTGGTCGCGCGGTCGGGAGCGACGCTCCGAGGAGCGACGCCCACTCGGCGACCTTTTCGTTGTGCGGATTGGACATAGCGCTTCCCCAAGGAGATATACTCTCAACTATCGTATATAACGGTTATGCCGATTCGACGGATGGACTCGCGCGTACGTGGCCGGACGGTCGGCGTTCCACCGGAAACGACGGGGTGAAAAGTCGGGCGGGCGCGGAAAGCGCGCTCAGTCCTCGCGGTTGCCGGGGCCCCACGTGTCCGGAACTTCGATGACGTACCGGCCGTCCTCGCGGAGCGAGATGATGTACTCGCTTCGGTCGTACAGCTCCATGAGGTTGAGTTCGTACTGCCCGGGGTTGACGATTTTGATGCTCTCGAACTGGTCGTTGAGCTCCTCGCGAAGCTGGTCCAGGTCGGGCCGCTCGTCGGACGAAGGCTCGATGACCGTGCCGTCCGCGTCCGTGGGCGCGTCGGCGGGCTGACCGGCCGGCCCCTCGGAGGCGGGCGGCGCTTCGGACGGCGTCTCAGCCGCCGAACCGCGTCGGTTCGCGTCGGCGGCGGCGAGTTCCTCCGGCGTGACGACATCGCTCCGAGCGCTCTTCTGGGAGTTGTCTTCGTCCGTCTCGCGCGCGTTGATTTTACCGGGGTCGCGGTCCGGAGGCGAAGCCGAGTCCGCCGAGCTACTGGGTCGCTCCGTCGCGTCACCTCGGAATTTGTTCCGCGACGCTGAAGGTTCCTGCGGGTCTGCTCCCGGAGACTCGCCGGGCGCGGACGGCCACTCGCCCCAACCGCGAGGTTTGTCTTCGGGTTCGCCACCCGCGTCGGCCGCGTCGGACGCGTCGCTCGACCCGGCCGCACCGGTCGACGACGGTTCGCTTCGGGTCGAACCGGCGGTGTCACCGGTCTCGGATCGCTGTGGGGCGTTCGCGTCCGCATTCGCGTCCGCCCAGTCGCTGACGGTCATCGACTCCTCGTCGGTCGAGTCGGGATAGGACTGCTGCTGTGCGCGGTCTCGGACGGCGTCGGCCGCCGAAGAGCTCAGGTCCCGCGTTCCGGCGCCGCCCGTCGACGGCGTGTCGTCGCTTGCGCTCGCGGGAGCGCTCCCGCTCGACGCGGGCTTGAACTGAAACTTGTTGCCGCCGCAGTTCGGGCACCCCGAGAGCATCTCCTTCGAACCGTCGGGGAACACCTTACCGCACGTGGTGCATTGATGTGGCATTGGTGGATGTTGGCGCCGGATGACGCGTGAGGGCGTTCGTGGGGCCCCCTACTTTCGCGAGACGAGCGCGCTGATGAGATTCTCGTCCTTGTGAAGCGTCTGAATCTGGTTCGCGGGACCGATGACCGTGAGCTTCTGGGTCGACTGTCGGCCCATGAGCCGGTCGAGGAAGCTCTGGTCTGCGGTCTGCGAACGCGGATACGTCTCGATTTCGATACCGTTGAACTCGTCGGGGCTTATCTCGGCCATCGTGACTTCGATAAGCTTCGACTCCTCGTCGGGCGAGAGGCCTTCCTCCAGGATGACGATGTTCCCGTCACGGACGCCGTCGAGGATGAGTCGAATCTTCTCCATGCTGGTGAGGTTTGCCATCCGATTCCCGCTGAAGAGGTCTATCTGGACCCCGTCGGAGCCGTTGTCGGAGGCGGTTGCTTCAGGCATGGTGGATCACGCGAAGTACTTCGCGATTTTGGCGTACACTTCGTCCATGTTCTCCCCTTCGAGCGCTGACAACTCGACTGTTTCGTGCTGTGGGTACGCGTTCGCGATGCGCTCGACGTTCGAGTCTTCGAGGTCGATCTTGTTCGCGAAGATGAGCACGGGCAGGTCCTGGCTCTCGATGATACCGATGAGCATCGTGTTGACCTGCGATATCGGGTCCTTCGTGCTGTCGAGCACGTAGATGACGCCGTCGACGTCCTCGCGGAGCCAGTGCATGGCCTCGGCGACGCCCTCGGTCGCCTCGCGGGACCGGCGAACGGCGTCGTCTTTCTCCATGTCGTGTTCGAGGAACTCCTTGTAATCGACCTTCGTCGTAACCCCCGGGGTGTCGACGATGTCGATAGTGACTTTCTTGCCGTTCCGCTCGATTTCGACGTTCTCTTTCCGCCTGGCGCGGCGAGTCTCGTGAGGGATGTGGCTCTCGGGACCGACGGCGTCACCGGTCCAATCACGGGCGATACGATTTGCGAGAGTCGTCTTCCCGGCGTTGGGCGGGCCATATATACCGATCCGCTTCGGCTCGCTCTCCGAAAAGAGCCGGTCGACGACTCGTGAGATGCTGTCTCTTAAATCTGTGAGCAGTCCCATCCTGGGCCTCCCGCACCTCCCGAACGCGTCGTGGAGGGCGTATGGAGGTATCACCCAACCGGACTCACTTAAGCACTACGTCAGACACCAGTCACGTGGTCGACAAAACGACAGAAAAGAACGTCGGTGACGGCGGCCAGTCCGATTGGGCGAACTCGAACGACGAAATCGACAGGCCGGCGTTCGAGCGGGACGTACCGAGCGATAGAAAGGCGGCCGCTCGGCGGCGATACGCGTTCATTTAGTTGTTACTTTGGGCGTACACGTGCGTAACTCGAACGGATACCGAGCATGACTCCGGAGTACCGCAGTGTCTCTCGAACACGACGAGCGTTCTGAAGCCGCCGCGCCGACCTCCCCACAGTCTGTCCTCGCCGCAGTAGCCGTGATTCTGATATAGTGACACGTGCCGCGGGGACGTGAACCACTCGCAAGGCAACACCCCCACCCCTTCGTTTCAGGTGGAACGGGCCGAAGGGGTGGGTGGGGGGAGACCGCTAGACGGCGGTCGGATGTTAATTGAATAGAGAGGGTGAGTAATATTATCCATTTTCTCTCTACTACGGGTTTGATATGCAAATATCTGTGATAAAACCACCGCTATACAAAGACTACCGAACCCCCTCCCCTCCTGTTCGCGGCTCCACCTGAAACGAAGGGGTGTGGGGGAACCGAGACGCAGGGGTTTCCCGTCGAACTGGAGAACGACAGTTAATTACAAGAGAAATCGAGACGTTACACAAGGTCAATACTCGCTCTACTACCCGAATTCGTCCAAATCGTTATTCGGACATCTCCACGCGAAACGAAGGGGTTACTCCCATCGAATTTTCTGTCGGGGACACATCGCACGTCGAGTTCCACTCCAACGACGCCCGTTGGTCAGTCACCGCCACCGCTCAGTTACTGTCGGTACTCGGTCTCCGACACCCATCCGGCTACCCACCATCGTTCAGTCACGCTGCCGCGCAGTTGCCGGCGCAACTCGTTACCCACCACTCGGCCGACTCGACCTGTTTCGACTCGAGCCGAGCCGACTTTCCGACGCGGCTCGATTCGCCCGTTCGCCATCTGGTTCGTCTCCCAGCGACCGCCGGTACT